>CAWEKJ010000010.1:0-110931 GCA_963809675.1 uncultured Alphaproteobacteria bacterium | reverse complement strand
CCGGCCTTTTTGATGATCGGCCACCATTTGTCGATCTCGGCCTGCTGGAAAGTGCGCAGCGCTTCCGGCGTCTGCTGATCGGGCGGGAAAATGTCCTGCGCCAGATCGATCAGCTTCTTTTTGCGTCGCGGCATTGGCCAGGGCTTTCTTCAATGCGCCGTTGAGTTTGGCGACGATGTCCTTCGGCGTGCCTTTCGGCGCCCAGATGGCGTGCCAGAACGAGAAATAGAAGCCGGGCAAGCCGGCCTCGTCGGTGGTCGGAACTTCGGGCGCCGATGCGATCCGTTCTTTGGCGGTGACGGCATAAACCTTGATGGACCCCGAGCGCATCTGCGCCACCGACAGTGCCGGCGTGTTCAGCATCACGTCGATCTGCCCGGCCAGCAACGCGGTCGTCGAATCGCCGGCGCCGCGGTAGGGCACCATGGTGAGCGGCGCGCCGACCGCCTGCTGGAACAGGATGCCGCCGACGTGGCTGGGCGAACCGACGCCGGAATTGCCTTCGTTGGCTTTGTCGCCGTTTTCGCGCAGCCAGGCGATCAGCTCCTTGAGATTGTTGGCCGGCATGGTTTTGCGCGCGACGATAAAGAAGGGCTGTGTTGCAATAAGGCCGACCGGTTCGAAATCCTTCATCAGGTCGTAGGACAAGTTGTAGATCGCGCCGGTCGCGACATTCGTTCCCCACTGTCCGATGCCGATGGTGTAGCCGTCCGGCGCGGCGCGCGAGATGCGACCTTCGCCGATGGTGCCGCCGGCGCCGGTGGTGTTTTCCACGATGACGGTTTGCCCGAGCGCCTCGCCCATACCCTGCGCCACGATGCGCCCGATCACATCGGTCGAGCCGCCGACGCTGAGCGGCACCACCATGGTGATCGGTCGCGACGGATAATCGGCGGCCATCGCGCCCGGGCTCAACGGCAGGAGCTCAGCAACAGCCGCGGCGAACAGTAGTTTTTTCATGCGACGTTTCTTTCCCGGTTGGCAGGCGGCCATTCTGTATCAGCCTGCCGCGGCGATGCCAAAAATGGCGGGGCGCCCGGCGGGTTCTCCGCCGGACGCCCCTTGAACATATCAGCCGGCCTATAAGCCGGGTTCTGTAAGGCCTGCGGGCTCGCCCCGCAAACGTGACGGCCATTCCTCTGGTACGCCGGTTACCCGGCGCATCAAGCAACCTACCCGAACGACTGGCCCGGACGGACCCGGAGCTTTCGCCCCAACGTCGTTCCTATTCGGTCTTGCTCCCGGTGGGGTTTGCCGTGCCGTTTCCATCGCTGGAAACGCGGTGCGCTCTTACCGCACCGTTTCACCCTTGCCGCGGCTAAACGCAACGCGCCGCGGCGGTCTGTTCTCTGTGGCACTGTCCCTGAAGCCTCGCCCCGAAGGGTTCAACTCCGCCGGATGTTATCCGGCACCGTTCGTCCATGGAGCCCGGACTTTCCTCCCCGGCCGCCTTTCGGCATTGGCGCGGAGCGGCCGTCCGGCCGACTGACAGGGATAGCCATGCGGCCACAGGGCGGCGGCGTCAAGGCCGTGACAATAAGAGCGTTAAATCGGCCTTTTCACGCCAGCGGCGCCGGCCGCGTCTCCACCAGCGCGCGCAGCGTCAGCAGCGTCGACGCATCGGCGACACCATCGACACGGGCCTGCCGGAAATGGCGCTGGAACGCCGCAATCACGTCGCGCATGGCGTCGTCGTAGATGCCGGTTTCCTCGATGCCGTAACCGTAACCGCGCAGCACGCGTTGCAGCCGCATGATCGCATCGCCGCGCTCGCCCGGCTTGAACGAGACGCCGTCGAGATTGAGCGGTGCCGGGCGCACCCAGTGGCCGATGCCGGATTCGCTCAGCAACTCCCAGGGAAACTTCTCACCGGGATCCTGCTTGCGCCCCGGCGCCACGTCGGAATGAGCCAAGATGCGATTGGAATTGATCGGCCCGCGGCGCGTCAGGATCGAGCGGCAGAGCGAGATCACCGCCGCGATCTGCCGCAGCGGATAGTTGGGATAGCCGAATTCGTGACCCGGATTGACGATCTCGATGCCGATCGAGCACGAATTGATGTCGGTTTCGCCGCCCCAGGACGACACGCCGGCGTGCCAGGCGCGCAATTCCTCCGGCACGCATTGCACGATGCGGCCTTCCTCGAACACGACGTAATGCGACGATACTTTGCTCTCGGCCGTGCAGAGCCGTGTCAGCGCCGCTTCGCCGGTGGCCATGCCGGTGTAGTGCAGCAGGATTATGTCGGGTAGGCGGCCCTGTTTGCGTTCGTCATGATTGGGCGAGGGCACGACATCGGCGACGATGAAAGAATCCGGCGGAAATACTGACATGGGCCGGAGCCAAGTTGGTTTGCGGGTGCGCGGAAGACGTATCATTCACCGCGCGGAGGCGAAAAAGCAATACGGCATAGAGTAAGACGCGGCGCGGATGGCATGATCATCGGCGCCGCGTTGAATTTCCCGCGTTATGTCAGGCGGTCTTGGTGGCTTACGTGCCTCCGACTTACTTGCCGGTCGGCGGCGTATTGC
Source organism: uncultured Alphaproteobacteria bacterium (assembly GCA_963809675.1). Lineage (GTDB taxonomy): Bacteria > Pseudomonadota > Alphaproteobacteria > Rhizobiales > Xanthobacteraceae > Pseudolabrys. The sequence continues at coordinate 108,400 of CAWEKJ010000010.1, read as the reverse complement.
TTGACGGGTGCCGCGTACCACCCTGCAGACCGTTCAATCCGGCAGGAGCGCCTGAGCCGGTCGTGGTCGCGCGCGGCGGTTGATAGGGCGCGAAATTCTGCGCTTGCTTGATCTCGTCCTGGCTCATCGAGAGCTTGAGCTTGTCGGCTGCACCGTTCTGGCCGGGGACCACGTCGAAGGAAGTGGGTGCCAGCGCGACATCTTTGGCGCCGATGCCAAGCAGGCCGCCGACACTGACGACAAAGGCTTCAATTTTGCCGGTCTTGTCGAACAGAATGTCGGTGATCGCGCCGATCTTCTGATTGTCGGCGCCATCAACCTCGGTGCCCCTGAATTTGGTCGCCAACCATTGATCGGGCTTTTGCGCCGTCACGATGTCCGCTTTGCCGCCGCCCGCTTGGCTTTGCGTTGCCGCTGGCGGGCTTGAACTGGGGTTGGATGGTAAATTTGGCGATTGCGCCAAGGTCCCGGACACCATCAGCGCGCCAATGGCCACGCCAATCATCAGTTTTTTCGTCATGGATCGCCTCCTTGTTCGCGCGAGCGAATTTTTCGGTTTTCCTTTGGACGGGATTTGCCGCCCGCTTAGTCCAACTCGGCAGCGAAAATCCTTGTTCCGGGAACTTGGGGAAATTGCTGTGCAAGAAAATTTGCTGAACTTCGCTCCGCCGGAACTGGCGACCGGCCGCTCCACCGGAAAGAACGCTGCCCAAGCAACAAATCCTTAAGTTTAAGGGCCGTTAATGTTGCCCGGACGGTGATTTGCGCCGGCGCCCGATGGCGGGGCGCCGGGGCAGGATCATTTCATTGACGCCCATAATATCCCATGATATCCCACGATTTCTCATCGAGGATTGCGAACCGCTCAAATCCACCGGGCGGCCTGGCAATCCCCCGGACGGCTCGCGGGCGTTGCGTCCAGTCGGCGTGGAGTGCGGGATATGGACCGCTTCGTGTCGAACACGACGCTGCGGATCGACTCCAAGGGGCGCGTCTCGATTCCCGCTTCCTTCCGCGCAGTTCTCGGCCGCGACGGCTTCGACGGTCTTTATTGCTATCCGGCACTCGATCGGGGGGCGATCGACGCCGGGGGGAATGCGTTGATGCTGAACATCGAGTCGGTAATCGCGCGTTTCGCTCCGTTCTCCGACGAGCACCAGCAGTTCGCCTTGGCACTCTATGGCACCAGCGAGACGCTCAAGATCGACGGCGAGGGGCGGATCGTGTTGAGCGACAGTCTCAAGCGTCATGCGGGTATCACCGAGGCGGTGACCTTCGTCGGCCTCGGCCACAAGTTTCAGATCTGGGAGCCCGGCCGGTTCCAGAACGAGCTCGCGGAGGCCACCGACAAGGTGCGCGCGCTCAAGGCCCAGCTTGGTTCCCAGTCGGCGGCGCGCGACGCGCTCGGAGCACGGGAATGACGGCGGGCGGCGACGGCTTAGCGGCTGTCGCTGGCGGATCAGCCCTCCACATTCCCGTGCTCGGCCGCCGCGCGCTGGAATTCCTCAGGGTTCATGACGGAGGGACATATATCGACGCCACCTTCGGCGCCGGCGGTTACAGCGCGCGCGATCCTTGGCGCCGCCGATTGCAAGGTGATCGGTATCGACCGCGACCCGAACGCGCTCGCGCTTGGCCAGAGGCTGGTCCAGGCGGCGAACGGCCGCCTGACGCTGATCGAAGATCGCTTTTCCAATCTCGACGCCGCGGCGCGTGCTGCCGGCTTTACCGCCGTCGACGGCGTGGTGCTCGACCTCGGCGTTTCCTCCATGCAGCTCGATACGGCGGAACGCGGCTTCTCGTTCCGCCTCGACGGCCCGCTCGACATGCGCATGGGTGGCGAGGGCGCAAGCGCGGCCAATGTCGTCAACGCCGCCTCCGAGCGCGATCTCGCCAATATCATTTTCGTGCTGGGCGAAGAGCGCTATTCGCGCGCCGTCGCCCGCGCCATCGTCAAGGCGCGCACGGATGCGCCAATCGAAACCACCCGCGCATTGGCCGATATCGTCGGTCGCGTGGTGCGTTCGCGGCCGGGCGACATTCATCCGGCGACCCGTACGTTCCAGGCGTTGCGTATTTATGTGAACGACGAACTGGGCGAGTTGGTCGCAGGCCTGCGAGCGGCCGAGCGCATCCTCAAGCCCCAAGGCCGGCTGGTCGCGGTGTCGTTCCATTCGCTCGAGGACCGCATCGTGAAAACGTTCTTCGCCGGCCGCGGCGAGAGGCGCGCCGGCTCGCGTCACGCGCCCGAACTCAAAGCGCCGGCGCCGACCTTCCGCGTGCTCACCAAGAAGCCGGTGGTCGCCGACGCGGGCGAGGTCGTCCATAATCCACGCGCCCGCTCGGCCAAGCTGCGCGCCGCCGAACGCGCCGAAGCGCCCGCGCGTGAGGGCGACGTGGCCGATCTGTTGCCGCGTCTGCCGGCTTTGGCCGATGTCATGAAGGGGCACTGAGCATGCGCCTTCTCAATATCATGGTGATCGGCGCGCTGATCCTGGCGGCGTCCTTCGTCTACAAGATCAAGTTCGATTCCACGCTGCAGGCCGAACGCGTGGCCAAGGTCGCCGGCGAATTGCGCCGCGAGCGCGACGCCATCGCGACGCTGCGCGCCGAATGGGCGAAGCTCGATACTCCCGGCCGCATTCAGGGCTTGGCCTCCCGCCATTCGACGTTACGGCCGATCCTGTCGACGCAATTCGACAATCTCGACCATCTGCCCGAGCGCCCGCCGGCGATCGTGCAGCCGCCATCCCCGGATCCGATCGGCGCCATGCTGGCGCCGGCGCCGCCCGACACCACCGGCAGTTTGCCGGCGCCGCGGTGACCTCATGACCACCCTCAACAAATCGCCGGAGACCCGCTGGCAGCGCTGGCTGCGCTCGTTCCTCTATGGCCGCGACGTCGATCGCAATGTGAAGGCCAAGGCGCGGATCGGCCTGGCCATCGTCGCTTTCACCGCCATCTACGGCGTGATCGCGTTACGGCTGGTGATGTTTGCCGCCGTCAGCGACGGCCATGGCGTCCGCCGCAGCGTCGGCCAGGATGCGGTGGCGACCGCGCGCCCCGACATTCTCGACCGCAACGGGCAGATTCTCGCCACCGACGTCAAGACGCCGTCGCTGTTCGCCGAACCGCGCAAGCTCATCGACGTGGACGAAGCCGAAGAACTGCTGACCGCGGTGCTGCCCGATCTCGACGCCAACGAAGTGCGCGAGCGCCTGTCGTCGAAGCGCGGCTTCGTCTGGCTCAAGCGCGAGATCAGTACCAAGCAGCAGCAGGAGATTCACCGGCTCGGCATTCCCGGCGTCGGCTTCCTGACCGAGAACAAGCGCGTCTATCCGAACGGCCCGGTGGTGTCGCACGAGATCGGCCACGTCAATATCGACAACCAAGGCATCGCCGGCATGGAGAAGTGGCTGGACGGGCAGGGGCTCGCCGCGCTGCATATGGCGGGACTTGCCACCGACCGGTTGCAGCAGCCGGTGCAGCTCGCGCTCGATCTGCGCGTGCAATTCGCGCTGCGCGACGAATTGATCGCCGCGCGCGAGAAGTTCAAGGCCAAGGCGTCATCCGGCGTCATCCTCAACGTCAACACCGGCGAGATCGTCGCGCTGGTGTCGGAGCCCGACTACGATCCCAACAATCCGCGCGAGGCGAACGATCCGACGCGCATCAACCGGCTTACCACCGGCGTCTACGAGATGGGCTCGACCTTCAAGGTGCTCACCGTGGCGATGGCATTGGACTCCGGCAAGGCGACGCTTGCCTCGACCTTCGACGCCAGCCATCCGCTGCAATACGGCCGCTTCGCCATCCACGATTACGAGCCGATGCATCGCGCGCTTTCGGTGCCGGAGATTTTCACTTATTCGTCGAACATCGGCGCCGCGCGCATCGCGCTCGCCGTCGGCGTCGAAGGACACCAAGCGTTCTTGAGAAAGATGGGCCAACTCGACCGGCTGCGCACCGAACTGCCGGAAAGCGCCGAGCCGATCGTTCCCAAGCACTGGGGCGAGCTCAACACCGTTACCATCGCCTTCGGCCATGGCCTGTCGGTGGCGCCGCTGCAAGCGGTGATGGGCATCGCGGCCACGCTCAACGGCGGGCTGCTCATTCCGCCGACTTTCCTCAAGCGCAGCGAGAGCGCGGCGAAGGTTTTGGCCAAGCGGGTGCTTAAACCCGAGACCAGCCGCGCCATGCGCTATCTGATGCGGCTCAATGCCGAGAAGGGCACGGCTACCAAAGCCAATGTCGGCGGCTACTATATCGGCGGCAAGACCGGCACCGCCGAGAAGGTCGTCAATGGCCACTATTCCAAGCACAAGCTGCTGACCGATTTCATGGCGGTGCTGCCGGCCGACAAGCCGAAATATCTGATGATGATCATGCTCGACGAGCCGCAGCCGGTGGAAGGCACCCACGGCTTTGCCACCGCCGGCTGGAATTCGGCGCCGACGGCCGCCAAGGTGATCGCGCGCATTGCGCCGCTGCTCGATATCGAACCGCGCTTCGATCTGCCCAAGGCCGATCAGTTGATCCTGGCTAAGGCGATCGAAAGCCGATAGTCGCTTGACGACTCGCAGTCGAAGCGGATGTACCCTATTGCCGTCACCCTGAGGTGGCCGCGCACCGATCTCGGGTTCACCCCAGATCGGCATGTTTGATGCGCGGCCCGTCACAAGTCGGCTTTAGCCGACTTGTGTATTAATATTCCGAACTCGGGTAAACCCGAGTTCGGTGGACGACGGCCAATGCTTTGAAGGTTTTGGCCGTTCATCCTTCGAGGCTCGCTTCGCTCGCACCTCAGGATGACGAATTGGAGTCCGTGACGGATGAGGCTTGCCGATCTTTATAGGGATATCCCGCTCGACCCGCGCTTCGCGGCGCTCGATATCGCCGGTATTGCCGCCGACAGCCGCAAGGTCAAACCGGGTTTTCTGTTTTTCGCCATCGCCGGCGCCAAAGCCGACGGCGCGCATTTCGCCAAGCAAGCCGCCGCAGCAGGCGCCGTCGCGGTCGCGGCCGAACAGCCGCCGCCGGGATTGCCCGCGAGCGTCGCCTTCGTTCAGGTCGAGAACGCGCGGCGGGCGCTGGCGCTGGCGGCGGCGAAATTCTTCCCGCGTCAGCCCGGTGCCATCGCAGCGGTCACCGGCACCAGCGGCAAGACCTCGGTCGTCGCCTTCACGCGGCAGATCTGGAGCGCGCTCGGTGCTCAGGCCGCCAGCATCGGCACCATCGGTCTCGTTTCGCCCCGGAGTGAAAAATACGGCTCGCTGACCACGCCCGATCCGGTCGAGCTACACCGCACGCTCGATCAATTGGCAGGCGAGGGCGTCACGCATCTGGCGCTGGAGGCGTCCTCGCACGGACTCGACCAGCATCGGCTCGATGGCGTACGCATCGCCGCCGGCGCTTTCACGAATTTATCGCGCGATCATCTCGATTATCATCCGACCATCGAAGCTTACCTTGCCGCCAAGCTGCGCCTGTTCGAGGACCTGATCGCGCCGCGGGGCACCGCGGTGATCGATGTCGACGATTGCTACGCAGGGCAGGTGGTCGAGGCGGCCAGGAAGCGCGGCCTCAAGATCATGACGGTCGGCGTCGGCGGCGACGACATCAAGCTGACCGGTGGCGCCATCGACGGCTTCGCGCAGGTCATTACCATCGCGCATGCCGGCAAGACCTATAAGGTGAAGTTGCCGCTGGTCGGCGCCTTCCAGGTTCAAAACGCCGCGGTCGCGGCGGGGCTCGCCATCGCAACCGGTTCCGAACCGGCGCGCGTCTTCGCCGCGCTGGAGCACCTCAACGGCGCCAAAGGCCGGCTCGAATATGTCGGAGCCAAAAACGGCGCTCCCATTTTTATCGACTACGCCCACAAGCCGGACGCGCTCAAGAAAGCGCTCGAAGCGCTGCGGCCTTATGCCAGCGGAAAACTGGTCGTGGTGTTCGGCGCCGGCGGCGACCGCGACGCGGGCAAGCGTCCGATCATGGGGCGCATTGCTGCGGAAAACGCCGACCGTGTCATCGTCACCGACGACAATCCGCGCAGCGAGCAGCCGGCCGCGATCCGCGCCGCCATTCTAACCGCGGCGCCGGGCGCGACCGAGATCGGCGACCGCGCGCAAGCGATCCGCGCCGGCATCGCCGCATTGAAAAAAGGCGACGTGCTGCTGATCGCCGGCAAGGGCCACGAGACCGGGCAAATTCTCGCCGACCGCACGATTGAATTTTCCGACCACGACGCGGTAGCGGCGGCGCTGAAGGAAAAAGTGGTATGAGCATGTTCTGTCGTCTTTTCCCGGGGCGCAGCGCAGCACCGCTTGGTGGCGCGCTGTAGACCCGGGACCCTGCCTTCTTCAAGCTATCAACCGGGTCCCGGATCGCGCTCCACTTCGCTACATCGCATCCGGGAGAGCAAGGCCGAAAACGCCCATGACCGCGCTGTGGACCATCGACGACATGGTCAAGGCGATGGGCGCGGAAAAATCCGGCGTGCTGCCGAATGACGTGCCGGGTCTGTCGATCGACAGCCGCGGCCTGGCCAAAGGCGAGGCGTTCTTCGCCATCCAAGGCGACAATCGCGACGGCCATGATTTCGTCGCGGCCGCGCTCAAAGCCGGCGCCGGCGTTGCGGTAATCGCGCGCGCTAAACGCCAGCAATTCGCCGACGCGCCGTTGTTGATCGTGCCCGACGTGCTGGAGGCCTTGCGCGATCTCGCGCGCGCCGCGCGCGCGCGCGTCGGCGCCAAAGTGATTGCCGTCACCGGTTCGGTCGGCAAGACCGGAACCAAGGAAGCGTTGCGGCTCGCGCTCTCGCCCGACGGCGAGACCCATGTCTCGGCCGCCTCCTACAACAATCATTGGGGCGTGCCGTTGTCGCTGGCGCGCTGTCCGGCGGGCGCGAAATACGCCGTGTTCGAGATCGGCATGAATCATGCGGGCGAGATCACGCCGCTCACCCAGCTGGTGCGTCCGCATGTCGCGATCGTCACGGCGATCGAGCCGGTGCATCTGGAATATTTCGGTTCGCTGGAAAAGATCGCCGACGCCAAGGCGGAAATATTTTCAGGGCTCGAGCCCGGCGGCGCCGCCGTGCTCAACCGCGACAACGCGCAATATGCCCGGCTGGCCGCCGCCGCCAAGGCTGCCGGCGTAACGCGCATCGTCTCGTTCGGCGAAAACAGCAAAGCCGACGCCCGCCTGTTGCGGCAGTCGCTGCATGCCGAATGCTCGACCGTGGAGGCCAACATCCTGGGCCAGCCGGTCACCTACAAGCTTGGCGCGCCCGGCCGTCATCTGGTGCTCAATTCGCTTGGCGTGCTGGCGGCGGTGTCGCTCACCGGCGCCGATCTGGCGCTGGCGGCGCTGGCGCTCGACAATCTCAAACCGGCCACGGGGCGCGGCGCGCGCTCGACCTTGCGGATGCCCGGCGGCAGTGCGCTGCTGATCGACGAAAGCTATAACGCCAACCCGGCCTCGATGGCGGCCGCGATCGCGCTGCTCGGTCAGGCGCCGGTCGGCGCGCAAGGCCGCCGCGTCGCGGTGCTGGGCGACATGCTGGAATTGGGCGCGCAGGGTGCCGCGCTGCACCGCGCGCTGGCCGCGCCGATCGAGCGGGCCGGCGTCGACCTGGTGTTTTGCAGCGGACCGCTGATGCAGGCGCTGTGGGAGGCCCTTCCCACCGGCCGCCGGGGCGGCTATGCCGAGACCGCGGCGGCGTTGGAGCCGGCCGTGCTGGCCGCGATTCGCGACGGCGACGCGGTGATGGTGAAGGGCTCGCTGGGCTCGAAAATGGGGCCGATCGTCAAGACGCTGGAGCGGCAATTTGCCGGACCGGCCGCGATCGAGCAGGCGCCGATACAAAGCTAGGTTCGACTTCGATGTTTTATTGGCTGACCGAATTCTCCGACAAGCTTACGTTCCTCAACGTCTTTCGTTACATCACGTTCCGCACCGGCGGCGCCATCGTCACCGCGCTGGTGTTCGTGTTCCTGTTCGGCGGCCCGATCATCGATCTGCTGCGCCTCAAGCAGGGCAAGGGCCAGCCGATCCGCGCCGACGGTCCGCCGTCGCATCTGGTCACCAAGAAAGGCACGCCGACGATGGGCGGGCTGATGATCCTGTCGGGGCTTCTGGTCTCGACTTTGCTGTGGGCGAACCCGACCAGCCCCTACGTGTGGATCGTGCTCGGCGTCACGCTCGCCTTCGGCCTGATCGGATTTTATGACGACTATCTGAAGGTCACCCGTCAGACCAATGCCGGTTTCGCCGGCCGCACGCGGATGGGCGCCGAGGCGCTGGTCGCGGTCGTTGCCTGCACCGCGTTCGCGCATCTCGGTAAGGGGCCGATCGCGACATCGCTGGTGTTTCCGTTCTTCAAGGAGCTGGTGATCAATCTGGGCTGGGCCTTTGTGCTGCTCGGCGCCTTCGTGATCGTCGGCGCCGGCAATGCCGTCAACCTGACCGACGGCCTCGACGGCCTTGCCATCGTGCCGGTGATGATCGCGGCGGCGAGCTTCGGCTTGATCTCGTATCTGGTCGGCAACGCGCTGTTCGCCGAATACCTGCAGATCCATTACGTCGCCGGCACCGGCGAGCTGGCGGTGCTGTGCGGGGCGGTGATCGGGGCGTCGCTTGGGTTCCTGTGGTTTAACGCGCCGCCGGCCTCGATCTTCATGGGCGACACCGGCTCGCTCGCGCTCGGCGGCATGCTCGGCGCGGTCGCGGTCGCGATCAAGCACGAGATCGTGCTGGCCATCGTCGGCGGCCTGTTCGTGCTGGAAGCGGTGTCGGTGATCGTGCAGGTGGTGTCGTTCAAGCTCACCGGCAAGCGCGTGTTCCGGATGGCGCCGATCCATCACCATTACGAGCAGCTCGGCTGGACCGAGCCGCAGATCGTGATCCGGTTCTGGATCGTCGCCGTGGTGCTGGCGCTTGCCGGGTTGGCGACGCTGAAGCTGCGATGATTCCGATCACCGTTTTCGCGGGCAGACAAGTCGCGGTCTTCGGCCTCGGCAGCTCCGGGCTGTTGTCGGCGCAAGCGCTGGTCAAAGGCCGCGCAGAGGTCGTCGTCTATGACGACAACGAAAAAAGCGTGGCCGAAGCGAAAGCCGCCGGACTGAATACGCAGGATCTGCGCACGCTCGATTGGTCAAAAGTATACTGCGCTGGTGCTTACCCCCGGCGTATCGCTCACGCATCCGCAGCCGCATTGGGCCGCGGCGTTGGCGCGCGCCGCCGAGGTCGAGATCATCGGCGACATTGAATTGTTTTGCCGCGAGCGCGCCAAATCCGGCGCTGCTTGCCCGCTCATCGCCATCACCGGCACCAACGGCAAATCGACCACCACGGCGCTGGTTAATCACCTGCTCAAAAGCGCCGGCCGCGATGCGCAGATGGGCGGCAATATCGGCGTGCCGGCACTGGCGCTCGAGCCGTTCGCGAAAGATCGCGCCTACGTGTTGGAGGTTTCCTCCTACCAGATCGATCTCGCGCCCTCGCTGAAACCCACCGTCGGTATTCTGCTTAACGTGACGGAAGATCACCTCGACCGCCATGGCACGATGGAGAATTACGCCGCCATCAAGGAGCGGCTGGTCGCAAATGCCGATACTGCGGTGATCGGCGTCGACGACGATTGGACACGCGCAGCGGCCGACGCGCATCGCGCGCGCCGGCAAAAATGTCGTGCGCGTGTCCGGTCGAGGCGCCGCTGCCGACGGCTTACTACGCGGATGGCAGCCGATTGTGCGCGCCGACGACGGCAAGGCGCAGGAAGTTGCGGATCTCGCTGGCATCGGCAGTCGTTGCGCGGCGCGCACAATGCGCAGAACGCCGCGTGCTGCGATCGCGGCTTGCGTCGCGCTCGGCCTCGACCTGCCGGTGAATGCCATCGACGGGGCTTGGACTTTCCCCGGCCTCGCGCATCGCATGCAGCCGATCGGCGCGCAAAGGCAATGTGTTGTTCGTCAACGATTCGAAAGCGACCAATGCCGATTCCACCGCTAAAGCATTGGCGAGTTTCCACGATATTTTCTGGATCGCCGGCGGCAAGCCCAAGACCGGCGGCATTGAAAGCCTGGCCGAATTCTTCCCGCGTATCGCCAAGGCCTATCTGATCGGCGAAGCGACGGACGAATTCGCCAGGACGCTGGACGGCAAGGTGCCTTACGAAAATCGCCGGCGTGCTGTCCGCGCGCCGTCGATGCCGCCGCGCGCGACGCCGCGGCCTCAGGCCTGAAGGAGCCGGTGGTGCTGCTGTCGCCGGCCTGCGCCTCGTTCGACCAGTACCCGAATTTCGAGGTGCGCGGTAAGGCGTTCTGCGACTTGGTTCTGGCTATCTCCGGGATTACTGTTCTCTGCACCGTCATCCTGAGGTGCGCGCCGCAGGCGCGCCTCGAAGGATGAATGGCCCGGGCGTCGCCCTTCGAGGCTCGCTTCGCTCGCTCCTCAGGGTGACGGTCTTGGGTCTCAACGAGCATCAAAAATATCACCATTAATGCTTCGTAAACCGTGACGCGTCAGCTTGGGCGCGGGAACGGGACATGGTTTCGCGCACGCAACGCACGCCTTTCGGCGAATGGTGGTGGACGGTCGACCGGCTGACGCTCGCCGCCATCGGCGCGCTGATGCTGGCCGGCGTGGTGCTCTCGCTCGCCGCCAGCCCGCCGGTGGCCGGCCGGCTCGGGCTCGACCCGTTCTATTTCGTCAACCGGCACATTCTCTATCTGATCCCGACCGTCGCCATCATGCTGGCGGTGTCGTTCCTCAACCCGCGCCAGATCCGGCGCCTGGCGCTGATCGTGTTCGCGGTCAGCCTGATCATGGTGGCGGCGACGCCGTATTTCGGCGCCGAGATCAAAGGCGCGCGGCGCTGGCTGATCATCTTCGGCGTCAACATCCAGCCCTCGGAATTTCTCAAGCCCGCCTTCGTCATCCTGGTCGCCTGGCTGTTCGGCGAATCCGCCAAGCGCGCCGACATGCCGGCCAATGCGTTTTCGCTGGCGCTGCTGCTGGTGGTGGTCGCGCTCCTGGTGATGCAGCCCGACTTCGGCCAGACCATGCTGGTCGTGCTGGTGTGGAGCGCGCTGTTCTTCATGGCCGGCATGCGGCTGATCTGGGTGTTCGGCATCGCCGGCATCGCCGGCGTCGGGCTGACCGCGGCCTATTTCACCGTGCCGCACGTCGCGAGCCGCATCCAGAAGTTTCTCAATCCGGCGTCGGGCGACACGTTCAATATCGACATCGCCACCGAGAGCTTCATGCGCGGCGGCTGGTTCGGCAGAGGCCCGGGCGAGGGCACCGTCAAGCGGCTGCTGCCGGAGAGCCACACCGACTTCGTGTTCGCGGTGGCGGCGGAGGAATTCGGCGTCGCGCTGTGTCTCGCGCTGGTGGCGCTGTTCGCCTTCATCGTCATTCGCGCGCTGGTGCGCGCCATGCGCAACGACGACGCCTTCACACGCTTTGCCGCCGCCGGCCTCGCCATTTTGTTCGGTACGCAGTCGGCGATCAACGTGGCGGTCAACCTGCATCTCATCCCGGCCAAGGGCATGACGCTGCCGTTCATCTCCTACGGCGGCTCCTCGATGATCTCGCTCGCTTATGCCATGGGCATGCTGCTGGCGCTGACCCGCGAGCAGCCGCGCACGGCGATGCTGACGTGCGTCCCGGCACCCTTGGTGAGCCGGCAGGGGAGCGCCGGCCTGATGTCCACCGGCGCGGCGCCGCTGGGCTGCTCCTCGCGGCCGGCGGACCGGCGGACATTTGTTTCCGGCGCAGGCGCTGGCCGATGCTTTGCAAAAACGCGGCGCCGTCGTCGAACTCGCCACCGACGCGCGCGCCGCGCATTTCAAGTTTCCCGCACGCGCCGTGCACTCATTCCGAGCGCGACTTTGCGCGGGTGCAATCCGTTCGCGCTGGCCCGTACCGCTAGCGCTGCTCACGCTCGGTACAGTCAAGGCCTGGCTCCTGCTCGGCCGCGCTGCGGCCCGCCGTGGTCGTCGGTTTCGGCGGCTATCCGAGCGTGCCGCCGCTGTGGGCGGCAAGCTGGCGAAACGTGCCGAGCGTGCTGCATGAGCAGAACGGCGTCATGGGCCGCGCCAACCGCCTGCTGGCCGGCGCGTGACCGCGATCGCCACCGGCTTTCGCACGCTTACAAAATTTAAATCCGTCGCTGGCAGGGCAAGATGACCTTCACCGGTAATCCGATGCGCGGCGAAGTGATCGCCGCCGCGGCCACGCCCTATGCCGCGCCGGACGCTAACGGAAAATTGCGGCTGCTCGTTTTCGGCGGCAGCCAGGGCGCCCGCATCATGGCCGAGATCGTGCCGGCCGCGATCGAACGCCTCGCCGCCGGCCTGCGCACGCGCTTGGCGATCGTGCAGCAGGCGCGCCCCGAGGACGTCGATGCGGTCTCCGCCACCTACGCCCGGCTTGGCGTTGCCGCCGAAACCGCATCGTTTTTTTCAGACCTGCCGGCGCGCATGGCCGCCGCCCATCTGGCGATCTGCGCGCTCGGGCGCCTCGACGGTGGCCGAGCTCTCGGCCATCGGCCGGCCCGCGATCCTGGTGCCGCTGCCGCATGCGCTCGATCAGGATCAGTTCGTCAATGCCGGCGTGCTGGCGGAGGCGGGCGGGGCGATCCGGATCGAGCAGCGCGATTTCACGCCCGATCGCCTGGCGTCGGAGATTGCGGCGCTCGCCGACGACCGCGGCCGCTTGGCCAGAATGGCGCAGGCCGCCAAATCGGCCGGCAGCACCGATGCCGCCGAGCGGCTGGCGGACTTGGTCATGAAAGTGGCGGGTTATTAGTTATTCCGTCATGCCCGGCCTTGTGCCGGGCATGCACGTCTTCTAAGCGATGCAGCCAGAATAGACGTGGATGGCACGAAACTCGGGCTTGCCCGAGTTTCGCAGGGTCAATAGCCGAAAGTCGGGTAAACCCGACTTTCGGTGACAAGCCCGGCCATGACGAGCGAGGAGTTGGGGCGACCCATGAAACTGCCGCGCGACATCGGTCCGGTGCATTTCGTCGGCATCGGCGGCATCGGCATGAGCGGCATCGCCGAGGTGCTGGCCAATCTCGGCTACACCGTCACCGGCTCCGACGTTTCCGACAGCGCCAACGTCAAGCGGCTGCGCGACAAAGGCATCAAGGTCGCCATCGGCCACAAGGCGGAAAATCTCGACGGCGCCGACGTGGTGGTGGTCTCCTCCGCCATCAAGCGCGACAATCCCGAACTCGCCGCCGCGCGCGCCTTGCGCCTGCCGGTGGTGCGGCGCGCCGAGATGCTGGCCGAACTGATGCGGCTCAAAAGCTGCGTCGCCATCGCCGGCACCCACGGCAAGACCACGACCACCTCGATGGTGGCGGCGCTGCTCGACGCCGGCGGGCTCGACCCGACCGTCATCAACGGCGGCATCATCAACGCCTACGGCACCAATGCGCGGCTCGGGGCCGGCGACTGGATGGTGGTGGAGGCCGACGAATCCGACGGCACCTTCCTCAAGCTGCCGGCCGACATCGCCATCGTCACCAATATCGATCCCGAGCATCTCGATCACTTCCACACCTTCGACGCGGTGCAGGACGCCTTCCGCGCCTTCGTCGAGAACATTCCGTTCTATGGCTTCGCCGTGATGTGCACCGATCATACCGTCGTGCAGACGCTGGTCGGCAGACTGGAAGACCGCCGGGTTCTCACCTACGGCGAGAACCCGCAGGCCGACGTTCGCCTGGCCGACATCGTCAATAAGAACGGCGAGTCTCAATTCTCGGTCGTATTCCGCGACCGCGAGGGCAAGACCGCCCACACCATCGACAAGCTAATGTTGCCGATGCCGGGTCGCCACAACGCGCTCAACGCAACGGCGGCGGTAGCAGTGGCGCATGAGCTCGGCATCAAGGATGCGGTGATCCGCAAGGCGCTTGGCGCCTTCGGCGGCGTCAAGCGCCGCTTTACCAAAGTGGGGACATGGAACGGCGCCGTCATCATCGACGACTACGGCCATCATCCGGTCGAGATCGCAGCCGTTTTGCGCGCCGCGCGCGAAAGCGCCAAGGGCCACGTGATCGCGGTGATGCAGCCGCATCGCTATACGCGGCTGCACGATCTGTTCGAGCAGTTCTGCACCTGCTTCAACGACGCCGACGCCGTGATCGTGGCGCCGGTCTATCCGGCCGGCGAGGCGCCGATCGCCGGCGCCGACCGCGACGCGCTGGTGCAGGGACTGCGCGCGCACGGCCACAAGCAGGCGATCCCGCTCGATGGACCCGAAAAGCTTGCCGGCATTGTCAAAGGCCTGGCAAAGCCGGGCGATTACGTAGTCTGCCTCGGCGCCGGCTCGATCACGCAATGGGCCTATGCGCTGCCGGGCGAATTGAAGGCGCTATGAGCTTTTCCGATATCGTTCCCGATCTGAAAACCAAGATGCCCGAGCTGCGGGGGCGCCTGCTGGCCAACCAGTCGCTCGATAGCCAAAGCTGGTTTCGCGTCGGCGGGCCGGCCCAGGCGCTGTTCATGCCGGCCGACGAGGCCGACCTGAGTTATTTCCTCAAGGCCGCGCCGGCCGACGTTCCAATCACCGTGATCGGCGCCAGCTCCAATCTCATCATCCGCGATGGCGGCGTGTCCGGCGCGGTGATCCGGCTCGGCCGCGGCTTCAACGATATCGCGGTCGAGGAGGGCCATCGCGTGCGGGCGGGAAGCGCCGCGCTCGATGCTCATGTCGCGCGCGCGGCGCTTCCGGCCGGCGTCGCGGGCCTGGCGTTTCTCAGCGGCATTCCCGGCTCGATCGGCGGCGCGCTGCGCATGAATGGTGGCGCCTATGGCGGCGAGACCAAGGATGTGCTGATCGAGGCGCGCGCCATCGACCGCCAGGGCAACCTGCGCACGCTCAGCAATGCCGAGATGAATTTCAGTTACCGCCGCTCCGGCGCGCCCGACGATATCGTTTTTACCCAGGCGCTGTTTCAGGGCCGCCCGGACGAGCCCGAGCAGATCGCCGCCGAGATGGCCGAGATCAAGAAAAAGCGCGAGGCTACTCAGCCCAAAAACAAGACCTGCGGCTCGACGTTCAAGAATCCGCCCGGCCACAACGCCTGGAAGCTGATCGCGGACGCCGGTTGCCGCGGCTTCAAGGTCGGCCAGGCGCAGGTCTCCGAGTTGCACTGCAATTTTCTCATCAATCTCGGCGGCGCGACTGCCGCCGACATCGAGACGCTCGGCGAAACGGTGCGCGAACGTGTGAAGACGCATTCCGGTGTCGAGCTGGAATGGGAAATTAAGAGAATTGGCATTTCTTCTTAATACCTCCTCCTAAAAGGGGGAGGTCGGTTTGCGAAGCAAACCGGGTGGGGTCAGAAGTTGGAGTAGTGTGATCCCACCCGGACCGCTGCGCGGTCCGACCCTCCCCTGTCAGGGGAGGGATAAGAAGCAACGCTGAGGACGAAGGTGGAATGAAACACGTCGCCGTTTTGATGGGAGGCTGGTCGGCCGAGCGCGAGGTCTCGTTGCGCTCCGGCAAAGCCTGCGCCGACGCCGCTGAGCGCGCCGGCTTCCGCGTCAGCCGCGTCGATGTCGACCGCGAGGTCGCCGCCAACTTGCGCGCGCTCAAGCCCGACGTCGCGCTCAACGTGCTGCATGGCCGTCCCGGCGAGGACGGCACGTTGCAAGGCCTGCTTGAAATCCTCGGCATCCCTTATTCCCATTCCGGCGTGCTGGCCTCCGCGCTCGCCATGCAGAAGGACATCGCCAAGACCGTGCTCAAGGCGGCCGGCGTACCGGTGCCGGGCGGCCTGGTGGCGACGCGCGCCGAGGCGGCGAAAAAACATCTGCTGCCGCCGCCTTATGTGATCAAGCCGGTGGCGGAAGGCTCCAGCGTCGGCGTCTTCATCGTGCGCGAGGACTTGAAGCATCCGCCGCAGGAATTGACGCGCCCCGACTGGAGCTTCGGCGACCGCGTGCTGGTCGAGCCCTATATCCCCGGCAAGGAATTGACCTGCGCCGTGATGGGCGACAAAGCGCTGGGCGTGATCGAGATCGTCGCCGCCACCAAATTCTACGACTACGAAGCCAAATACGCGCCGGGCGGCTCGAAACATTTGCTGCCGGCGCCGGTCCCGGCGGAAATTTACGAGGAATGCCGCCGGCTTTCGCTGCTGGCGCATCGCGCGCTCGGCTGCCGCGGCGTCACCCGCGCCGATTTCCGTTATGACGACAGCCTCGCCGGCACCAAAGGCCTCGCCTGTCTGGAGGTGAACACCCAGCCCGGCATGACCGAAGTGTCGCTGGTGCCCGAGTTAGCCACGCACGCCGGCATCGGTTTTGACGACCTGGTGCGCTGGATGATCGAGGACGCGTCGTTGGATAGATGAGAGTCCGATGTGCCCCGGGCGCGGCACAGTGTGAGCCGTAAGCGCGTTTACGCGCGATGTCTGCTTTTATTCCAAACGCGACGAAAAATGGCGCGCCGAGGCGAACGACGCTTTGTGCCAATGGTGGCCATTCGTCAGAACGAACGGCATGCCTCCGGTCCAGATTTAACGACCGACGACTTTCCCCACAATCAGGGCCACTTGATCTCTAAATTGCTGACCGTCGTAATTGGCTTGCTGCCACAGGGCATGACTATAGCGGCCATCCAGCCAAAGGTTATCGACTACCGCTGCCGCACCAAGAACTATGCCAAAAAGAAAAATACGCATTTCGCTAGGGCTGTGCCTTGATGGTGTGGGTCGGTCTTGGAGCGCGGCGATCCGTCCCAGAGCGCCGATCTGTCTTCGCTCGACGCTCGCCAATTGCGCGCTTTTCTTCCTCCGATCAGATATCTACCCCCGACCGTCTGCTGCGGCCGGTGCGGCGGTTATCACTGGATTTTTTCTCAACGTCAGATTTCCAATTGTCAGAGGCCACAGCAGCACCTCCTCCATGAGTTGAAAAATACTGCTCGCATTCCGTAAACAGATGTTGAAAGCCTGACCCTCGAGTTGGTGGGTCGCAAAAGGGTTCACCGCTATACGCAGTTTGTTAACTATATTGCTGGAATAATGTCATTCATTAAATCTTTGGCAGGCAACTCAGCTTTCGACGGAGAGCCACATGTTGAAGGGCAGCCCGAATTGGCTTCGAGAGCACATGCGGAATCACATCGCGAACTCCAATAGGGCTGAACCGACAGACAACGTCTTTAATTTTTTGAGTCCGCTAAATTCTACGAAAAATCCGGGCGCGACAGCGCTGGAACTTGTCTACCAAGCAGCCGAACTCATCGGACATGCGGATGATTACGCTGCCGAAAGACAAACTCGCGCAGAGACCCTTGCCAAACAAGCAATCGAGAAGTTGAACATTGCGCACGATCGCGTTCGGTCCGCAGAATCGGCGCGGCACGCGGCCGAAGCCGAAATTAAGGAATTCAGCGATCAGGTAGAAACGAAGTTGACCGTCAAAATACAAGAAATAGAAAAAGTGATGGAGCAAACCGTTTCCCGAATGGCGGCGACCGAAGCTCAGCTAGCCGCTGCTGAGCAGCGCGCAAAAACGGCTGAAATGCGGGCAACCGAAGCTGAAAATGCCCTCAGGCGCATCGAGCAGGCACTTCGTACCGAAATCATAGAGAAACGGTTGCGCAACCCTGCTAGGGCGGCTTGATCCATACTCTGATCGCTGCTGCGAGATGATGTGCTCCCCCGGTTTCGAGGAGCCGGCGCAGTGCGGTCTTTCCGCGCGGCTGCTCAATCCAGCAGCGGGATGAAGTATTCGCGGGCTGGCCAGCGTGCATCGCGTCACCCGGGAATCCACCGCCGAGGCATTGCAGCTATTTGCCAGAGCGGTCGAGATCGATCCCGACTTCGCCTCGCCGCATGGCGTGGCGGCATTCTGTTACGTCTCCCGCAAAATGAACGGCTGGCTGAGCAACCCATCCGCGGCCGATATCGCCGAGGCCGAACGGTTGGCCCGGCGTGCCGCCGAGGCGGGCAAGGACGACGCTGTCGCGCTGTCGTTCGCGGGATTGGCGCTCGGTTATGTGGTGGGCGATCTGGAGGGTGCAGTCGCGCTCAATGACCGCGCCCTGGCGCTCAATCCGAATCTGGCGACCGCCTGGTATTCCAGCGGTACGGTGCGAGCTTTTCGTGGCGGCGAGCCTGACGTTGCGGTCGAACATCTAGCGCGCGCGATGCGGCTGAGCCCACTCGATCCGTTCCTCTATACGATGCAGGGCGTGACGGCCTTCGCGCATTTTTTCGCCGGCCGTTACGACGAGGCCTCGGCCTGGGCCGAAAAGGCGTTTTGGCAGAATCCGAACATCTTGTCGACGCTGCGGATCGCCGCCGTTAGCAATGCTTTCGCCGGCCGGATCGAGGAGGCGCGCAAGGCCGTCGCCCGCGCGCGCAAACTCGACCCCGAAATGCGCCTGTCCAATCTGAAGGACCGCATCGGTGCCTTCCGGCGGCCCGAAGATTACGCGAAATATGCGGAGGGGTTGCGGATGGCGGGATTGCCGGAGTGAAGCGGCCCGAACATGCCGGATACTCGCGAGGAGTCAGGGCGAGCGGGTAGTGACCGACCTGTCCGTTACGGGTCATTCGCTACCGATCTATTTGGCGCCAGTGTCAATAAAAACTCCACTGTGCATCCGGCGGCGACCAACCTTCGTCCTATGGGCTGCGGCGGCCTCCCGTGAGGGCGGAGCATTCGCCCGCCAAACGCGTCGATTTTGCATCGCCAAGCCTTACGTTAAGGTCGGGTGCACACAATCCGTAAACCTTTACCAATCGTTTACCAAATAGCCCGAAGACTAGGCATTGGCGGCGTTTTGCGCGCTCGGCCGGGGATTTGCGCGCGCGGACATGCCGTCGCCTGCGGCCTCACGGGGACAAGGGGACTGGTCTTTCGATGGACGATCGAGGGCGCCTCGCTCAGTCGTTGAAGCAAAAACCGACGCGACGTGCGACAGCCCGGCGGCTTCGCGCGCCTGCCTGGCCGGCAACTGACTCACGTGCGTTGCGCTGCGCGCGTCGCTGGATTTCGGTTCTCGTCGAATTAAAAGTGCCGCGCGGCGCCGGCGCCATCGGCCGCCGCCCTGCTGCTGCTCGCCAGCACTTTTTACGGCGTGGTCAAAGGTGGCCACGGCCAGATGATCGCCACGCAGATCCAAGACATCTGCGATGCCGCCGCCAACAGCGTTGGCTTCCGCATTTCCGAAGTCGCGCTCGCCGGCGAACATGAAGTCAGCCGCGACGACATCCTCGGTCTTGCCGGCGTGACTGGCAGCTCGTCCCTGTTGTTCCTCGATGCTGGGCAGACGCGCATCCGCTTGATGACCAATCCGTGGATTGCGGACGCCGCCGTGCTCAAGCTTTATCCCGACCGGCTGCGCATCGAGATCAAGGAGCGCAAGGCTTTCGCGCTCTGGCAGAAGGAAGGCCGCGTTTATCTGATTGCCTCCGACGGCGCCGTGCTGGAAACCTTCGTGCCGCAGCGTTTCGCCTCGCTGCCGCTGGTGGTCGGCGACGGCGCCGAGCATGAGGCGCAGGATTTTCTCGGACTGCTCAAGCGCTATCCGGCGGTCGCGCAGTCGGTTGAAGCCGCGGTGCTGGTCGCCGAGCGGCGCTGGAACCTGCATCTCAAAGGCGGGCTCGAGGTGCTGCTGCCGGAACGCGACCCCGAGCAGGCGCTGCGCACGTTGGTCGATCTCGATCGCGACAAGAAGCTGTTGTCGCGGGATATCGTCGCCATCGATCTGCGGTTGCCCGACCGCGTTACGGTCCGCCAGTCCGATGTCGCCGCAGCGGCTCGCGACGACGCGCTCAAGGCAGCCGAAAAGAATAAGAAGGCCAAGAGTAAGGGGACCGACGCATGACCGTGCTGCGCTTCGGCCTTACGCCCAAGATGAAGCCGGTTTCGCCGCGCCGCGCGGCGGTCGTCGCCGGTCTCGATATCGGCACCAGCAAGATTGCCTGCCTGATCGCGCGGCTCGAGCCGCAGGCGCCGCAGGACGTGTTGCGCCGGCGCAGCCATGGCGTACGCATCCTCGGTTTCGCCCACACCGCGGCGAGCGGTATGAAGGCCGGCGGCGTGGTCGACCTGATTGCGGTCGAGGACATGGTGCGCCAGGCCATCGATACCGCGGAAAGCATGGCTAAAGTTCAGCTCGAATCCGTGGTGGTCGCGCTGTCCGGCGGCCGGCTCGGCAGCGAGCGCTTCATCGCCGATATCGAACTGGCCGGCGGCGCCGTGACCGATGGCGACATCGGCCGCGTGCTGGCGGCGGCCAGCCGCCATTCGGTGCGCGACGGTCGCGCCGTACTCCACTCACTGCCTATCGGCTATGCGCTCGACGCGGTCGGCGGCATTCGCGAACCGCGCGGCATGCTTGGGCACCGCTTCGGCGTCGACATGCACATGGTCACCAGCGATGTGGCGACCGTGCGGAACCTGATGCTGGCGGTCGAACGCAGCCATCTGGCGGTCGAGGCCATGGTCGCCTCGCCCTATATGGCCGGCCTGTCCGTGCTGGCGGACGACGAAGCCGATCTCGGCGCCGCAACCATCGATCTTGGCGCCGGAACCACCACGCTGGCGGTATTTTCCGGTGGAAAATTCGTGCACGCCGACGGTTTTGCGCTCGGCGGCCACCACGTCACCATGGATCTCGCCCGCGGTCTCAACACCCGGATCGCAGATGCTGAGCGAATCAAAGCGATTTATGGCAGTGTTTTGACCGGCGGATCGGATGAACGCGACATGATCACGGTGCCTCCGGTCGGAGATGATGAGCGCGAGCCGCCGCAATTCGTTTCGCGTGGGGCTCTCGTGCGCATCATCAAGCCGCGGGTCGAGGAAATCCTCGAAATGGTTCGCGACCGGCTCAAGGCTTCGCCGTTCGCTGCCGAACCGCGTGCCCGCGTGGTGCTCACGGGCGGCGCAAGCCAGCTTGCCGGCATCGCCGATCTTGCCGCGCGGATTTTGCGTAGGCCGGTGCGTATCGGGCGTCCACTTGGGTTGGCGGGTCTGCCGGAAGCAGCCAAGGGTCCGGCATTCGCCGTGGCCGCGGGGCTGCTGGTCTACCCGCAAGCGGCGCATCTTGAACACTTCGAACCGCGGCGAACGCGGCAATTGATGACAGGAACGGGCGGTTACATGGCACGGGTTGGACGATGGCTACGCGAAAGCTTCTGACCCACAACAACGGAACCACGAAGGGACCGGCGGCGGATCGGTCCTGTTCGACGGCGTGCGGGCGCAATGCGTTGCCTGCTGCCCGTGCACCAAAGAGGCAAACATGACGATCAATCTGAAGATTCCAGACATTCGCGAAATGAAGCCGCGAATCACCGTATTTGGCGTCGGCGGTGCCGGCGGCAATGCAGTCAACAACATGATCTCGGCCGGTCTGCAAGGCGTCGACTTCGTCGTCGCCAATACCGACGCGCAGGCGCTCACGATGTCCAAGGCCGAGCGCATCATTCAGATGGGCGCGCAGGTGACCGAGGGTCTCGGCGCCGGCTCGCAGCCCGACGTCGGGCGCGCCGCAGCGGAAGAGGTGATCGACGAAATCCGCGATCATCTCACCGGCGCGCACATGGTATTCGTCACCGCCGGCATGGGCGGCGGCACCGGCACCGGCGCAGCACCGATCATCGCCAAGGCTGCGCGCGAGCTCGGTATCCTTACCGTCGGGGTGATCACCAAGCCGTTCCACTTCGAGGGCCAGCGCCGCATGCGTTTTGCGGAGGCCGGCATCGTCGAACTGCATAAGGTGGTCGACACCCTGCTGATCATCCCGAACCAGAACCTGTTCCGGGTCGCCAACGAAAAGACCACCTTCGCCGACGCCTTCGCGATGGCCGACCAGGTGCTCTATTCGGGCGTCGCCTGCATCACCGATCTGATGGTCAAGGAAGGCCTGATCAATCTCGACTTCGCCGACGTGCGCGCCGTGATGAGGAGATGGGCAAGGCGATGATGGGCACCGGCGAAGCCTCCGGCGAGAAGCGCGCGCTCACCGCCGCCGAAGCCGCGATCGCCAATCCGCTGATCGACGACGCCTCGATGAAGGGCGCGCAAGGGCCTGTTGATCTCGATCACCGGCGGCAAGGACCTCACGCTGTACGAAGTGGACGAGGCCGCCACCCGCATCCGCGAGGAGGTCGATCAGGACGCCAATATCATCGTCGGCGCCACCTTCGACGAAAGCCTGGAAGGCATCATCCGCGTCTCGGTGGTGGCGACCGGCATCGATCATGCCGGCATGCAGCGCCAGCCGTCGCAGCCTGAAGCCGCGCTCAAAGAACTCGCCGGCAAGGTGCGCAGTGTGCGCGCCGCTGACCGCATTGAACGCACGCCGGCGCCGCAGCCGGCCGCTGCCAGCGCCGCGGCGATCGAAACCGCCGCGCACGCCGCAGTCGCCGCCGCGCTGCTCGCTCCGAATGGGACTGAGGAGGTTTCGATCAGGCCGATGCCCATGAAGCCGTCGCTGTTCGAGCCGGCGGCGGGCGAGACGGCGCAGGCCGAACCGCCAATGCCGAAGACGTTCATCCCGCCGGCGCCCGATCGGGCGATGCGGGCGCCGCGCATGCCGCGCATCGACGAACTGCCGCTGCCGGCGCAGAACGAAATCAAGGCACAGCGCGGCGAACTCGCTGACGATCACCCCGAGAAGCGCCGCATGTCGCTGATGCAGCGGTTGGCCTCGGTTGGTCTCGGCCGGCGCGCGGAGGAGGCGGAGGCACCGCGTGCGCCGCGCACCGCGCAGGCGATGCCGCAATTCGAGCGGCCGGTACGGCCGACCGCCCGCCAGCCGGAAGGCCGGCCGGAGGATCCGGTATCGGAATATGCCCGGCGCTCGGCACCCCAGGGGCTCGACCCCCATGGCCGCCCTGCGCCTGTGCATAATTCGGCCGAGGAGGACCAGTTGGACATCCCGGCCTTCCTGCGCCGCCAGGCCAACTGACGACCCGCAAGGCTCTATGACGGTCCTCTCCGAACCCGGAGGGGGCCGTCATGCTTTCCGATAGCTTCCTTTGCTGTTTTTTTAACTTATTGAAATATAACGACTTTGTTTGCTGAGGCCAGATCTGGTGTGGGCTCCTAAAAGCGCTGTCTCTCGTCCGTGAGGCCGATGCCTGAAGGGGAGCTCGGTCCGGGACGGGCCATTCGCTGCGCAAATGCGGCAAAAAAGAGTAACAGTCGGTAAGAAGACGTGAGTTGGAGAAGGGCCCGCCAATGGCCTAAGTTTCAGGCGCAAAAGGGACTTTTCGATCCTTGGGGGCGTCTTCCAGACCGCAGGCAGCTGCTGACTTGAAGGCTAAAATGTGGCCCCTCATAGGGGTTGGGATGGGACGCACGGCTTGCGAGCCGGCGTAAACGGGTACGATGAAGGGTGCTAAGCAGACAACGTTGCGCGACCACATTGCCGTTTCCGGCATCGGCGTGCATTCCGGCAGCCCCGTCACCCTGACGTTACATCCCGCCGACGACGACACCGGCATCGTTTTCCAGCGCGTATCCGCCGACGGCACCACCGAGCGCGAAATTCGCGCCGACGTGCGCGCGGTCACCGCCACTGAATTTGCCACCGTGCTCGGCGACGCCAAAGGCCCGCTCTGCTCGACGGCCGAGCATCTGCTCGCCGCATTGCGCGGGCTGCATGTCGACAACGTGGTGGTCGAGATCGACGGACCGGAAGTGCCGATCATGGACGGCAGCGCCGCGGCCTTCGTCGACGCGCTCGATCAGGCCGGGCTCACCACGCGTGCGCTTCCGCGCCGCTATATCGAAGTCATCAAGCCGGTGCGTGTGTCCAAGGACGGCGCGCACGGCGAACTTCGGCCTTACGAACATGGCTTCCGGGTCGAGGCTGAAATCGAATTCGATCATCCGCTGATCGGCAAGCAGGCGCTGTCGCTCGACATCGAGCCGGATACGTTCCGCCGCGAGATCGCGCGGGCCCGCACCTTCGGTTTCATGAAGGACGTCGCGAAACTGTGGAGCGCCGGCTACGCGCTCGGCGCCTCGTTCGCCAATACCTTGGTGGTCACCGAAGATCGCGTGCTCAACCCGGAAGGCCTGCGCTTTGCCGACGAGTTCGTGCGCCACAAGATCCTCGACGCCATCGGCGATCTCGCTTTAGCCGGCTATCCGTTGCTTGCCGCCTATCGCACCGTCCGCGGCGGCCACAAGCTCAACCACGCGGTGCTGTCCGCGCTGATGGCCGATCCGACCGCCTGGCGGGTGATCGAAGCCGCCGAACCGGCCCGCCGCACGCGCGGCCATGCGCAAGTCGGTGCCGGACTGGTGGCCGCGGCCTATGGGCCGGAAATGTCCTGAAAAACCTCAGGATTTAAGCTTAACCCTCCGCCTTAATCCCGGCCGAATGTCCGCTTAATCCCTTGGCGGAACCGCGCTTTTTCGTTTACACCAAACGCGGATAAAGGCTGGGCCGCAAAGCTTGCGCCGTGGCCTTGGGGGACCGGACACGAACGTGTGGGATTTGAGTTTGTGCCCAAAGATTCCGTGCCAAAGCTAATCGCACCCGTGGACTCGGCGGTCATGTCCGCTGGCGTCGGCCGGCGCCGCTTCGCGCGCGCAGTGGCGATGGTGCTGCTGGCCGCGAGCTTGGGCGCTTGCAGCGGGTTTCATCTGTTCGGAAGCAAGGACGACACGCCGCCCGATGAGCGGCCGACCGGCTCTACAACGAGGGCCTCTATCTCCTCAACGTCCAGAAAAAACCGCAGGATGCGGCCAAGAAATTCGAGGAAGTCGACCGCCAGCACCCGTATTCGGAATGGGCGCGCAAGGCGCTGATCATGTCGTCATACGCCTATTACCAAGCCGCCGATTACGACGATTGCGTCGCCGGCGCTCAGCGCTACATCACGCTCCACCCCGGCAGCGCGGACGCCGCTTACGCGCAATATCTGATCGGCGCATCCTATTTCGACGAAATTCCGGACATCACCCGCGATCAGGCGCGCACCGAAAAGGCGCTCGCCGCGCTGCAGGAAGTGAGCCGCAAATATCCGACCAGCGAATATGCGCTGAGCGCCAAGCAAAAGATGCAGGTCGCCTACGACCAACTCGCCGGCAAGGAAATGCAGATCGGGCGCTATTATCTGGACAAGAAGGACTACACCGGCGCCATCAACCGCTTCAAAATCGTGGTCACCAAATACCAGACCACGCGCCAAGTCGAAGAGGCGCTGATGCGGCTGACCGAAGCCTATATGGCGCTCGGCATCGCCGACGAAGCGCAGACCGCGGCCGCCGTGCTTGGGCACAATTTCCCCGACAGCGTCTGGTACAAGCACGCCTATACTTTGGTGAAAACCGGCGGTAGCGAGCCGGTCGAAAACAAGGGCTCCTGGATCAGCCGGGCTTTCAGCAAGGTCGGGCTGGGCTAGCCTCTCGCCCGAGGCACAGCCCGAGCATGGACCTTGTGCCGGCCGTCGTCGTCTTTAATGATGGCATGACCCCATTGGATTCGCCCGGTCCATGCTCTCCCGACTTTCAATCCGCGACATCGTCCTGATCGATCGGCTCGACATCGATTTTGCCGACGGTCTTGCCGTGCTCACCGGCGAGACCGGCGCCGGCAAGTCGATTTTGCTCGACGCCTTTGCCTTGGCTTTGGGCGCCCGCGGCGACCAGGCGCTGGTGCGGCAGGGGATCGAGCAGGGCCAGGTGACGGCGGTTTTCGAAGTGGGGCGCGCTCATCCGGCGCGCGCGCTGCTTAAGGCCAACGATATCCCGGCCGAGGACGAACTCATTCTGCGCCGCGTACAGTTCTCGGACGGGCGCACGCGCGCCTTTGTCAACGATCAGCCGGTGAGCGTGCAGGTCATGAAGGAACTCGGCACCGCGCTGGTCGAGATCCACGGCCAGCACGACGAGCGCGCGCTGGTCGATGCCGCCACCCACCGCCGCCTGCTCGATGCCTTCGCCGGGCTGGAAGCGGACGCGGCCAAGGTCGCCGGATTTTGGCAGGCGCGCCGCGCGGCTGCAAGACGCGGCGCAAGCCCATCGCGCCGAGGTCGAGCGCGCCAAGCGCGAAGGCGACTGGCTGCGCCACGCCGTCGACGAACTTGGCAAACTGGCGCCGCAATCCGGCGAGGAAACCGCGCTGGCCGAACGCCGCACCGGCATGATGCAGGCCGAGAAGGTGGCCGAGGATCTGCGCGACGCGCATGACGTGATCGCCGGCGCCAGTTCGAGCGTGCCGGCGCTCGCCGGCGTGATCCGCCGGCTGGAGCGGCGCTCCGCGCAGGCGCCGAGCCTGGTCGAGCCGGCGGTCAAGGCGCTCGATACCGCGCTCACCGCGCTGGAGGAAACCCGCGGCCATCTCGAAGCCGCGCTGCGCACCGCCGATTTCGATCCGGCCGAACTGGAGCGCATCGAGGAGCGGCTGTTCGCGCTGCGCGCGGCGGGCCGCAAATACAACGTGCCGGTGGACGAACTGGCCGCGCTCGCCGCCAAGTACAAATCCGATATCGCGCTGATCGACGCCGGCGAGGACCGGCTCAAGGAGCTGGAGACGGCGGCCGGCGCGGCGGAGTTCGCCTACCGCACAGCCGCCAATGCGCTGTCCAAGGCGCGCGCCAAGGCTGCCGCCGCGCTCGACAAGGCGGTCAACCGTGAACTCAAGCCGCTCAAGCTGGAGCGGGCGAAATTCTCGACCGAAATCGTCAGCGATGCCGCCGCCGCCGGGCCGCAACGGCATCGACCGCGTCGAATTCTGGGTGCAGACCAATCCGGGCACGCGGCCCGGGCCGCTGATGAAGGTCGCCTCCGGCGGCGAACTGGCGCGCTTCCTGCTGGCGCTCAAGGTGGTGCTGGCCGACCGCGGCTCGGCGCCGACTTTGGTGTTCGACGAAATCGACACCGGCGTCGGCGGCGCGGTGGCCGACGCCATCGGCGTGCGGCTGGCCCGGCTCGCCACCGGCGTCCAGGTGCTGGCGGTGACGCATGCGCCCGCAGGTTGCGGCGCAGGCCGACCGGCATTACGTCATCAGCAAGGACGCGCTGGAAAAGGGCAAACGGGTCGCCACCCGCGTCACCGAAGTGGCCGCCGAGAAACGACGAGAAGAGATCGCCCGCATGCTGGCCGGCGCCGAAATCACCAACGAGGCCCGCGCCGCCGCCGAACGCCTGATCAAGGCGGCGTCGTAGTCGTCCGCCATGGCGAAGGGTAGCAAGTCTAAAGTCCGAACCGACAAAACGCCGGTCGATCTGTTGACCGAAAAACAGGCGAAGGCCGAATACGCGCGGCTGCAAAGCGAAATCACCCAGCACGACAAGCGTTATTACCAGCAGGACCGCCCGACGGTCTCGGACGCCGAATACGACGACCTGCGCAAGCGCTACAACGCCATCGAGGCGCGCTTCCCCGATTTGCGCACGCTCGAATCGCTGTCGCTCAAGGTCGGCGCCGCGCCCACCGGCAAGTTCAAGAAAGTCCGGCACGCGCTGCCGATGCTCTCGCTCGACAACGCCTTCGCGGATCAGGACGTCGTCGATTTCGTCGCCCGCATCCGCCGCTTTCTGAAACTAAGCGACGATGAGCCGATCGCCTTCAGCGCCGAGCCGAAGATCGACGGCCTGTCGATGTCGCTGCGCTACGAGGACGGCGAACTCGTCACCGCCGCCACCCGCGGCGACGGCGCCGAAGGCGAGGACGTCACCGCCAATATCAAGACGATCAAGGAGGTGCCGCAGCGCCTCAAGGGCAGAGCACGTGCCGAAAATCTGCGAGGTGCGCGGCGAGGTCTATATGACCAAGCAGGCGTTCCTTGAGCTGAACGAGCGTCAGAAAGCGGCGGGCGGCGAGCTCTACGTCAATCCGCGCAATACCGCCGCCGGCTCGTTGCGGCAGAAGGATCCGGCCATCACCGCCTCGCGCCCGCTCGGCTTCTTCGCCTATGCCTGGGGCGAGATGAGCGACATGCCGGCGGATAGCCAATCCGGCATGATCAAGTGGTTCGAGACCTGCGGCTTCAAGACCAACCCGCTGACCAAGCTTTGCCGTTCGACCGACGAGCTGCATCGCTTTCCATCGCAAGATCGAGGAAGGCCGCGCCAAGCTCGACTACGACATCGACGGCGTCGTCTACAAAGTCGACCGGCTCGACTGGCAGGAGCGGCTCGGCTTCGTGTCGCGCTCGCCGCGCTGGGCGATCGCGCACAAGTTCCCGGCCGAGCGCGCCACCACGGTCGTGCGCGGAATAACCATCACGGTCGGCCGCACCGGCGCGCTCACGCCGACGGCGCAGCTCGAGCCGGTCGGCGTCGGCGGCGTCATCGTGCAGAACGTCACGCTGCACAACGAGGACTACATCAAGGGCATCGGCGGCGACGGCGAGCCGTTGCGCGAGGGCCGCGACATCCGCATCGGCGATACCGTCATCATCCAGCGCGCCGGCGACGTCATTCCGCAGGTGGTGGACGTGGTGCTGGACAAGCGGCCGAAGGACGCCAAGCCGTATCATTTCCCGAAAAAATGCCCGTGCTATCTGCACACCGACATCGTGCGCGAGGAAACCGCGACCGGCGAGGAGGGCGCGCGCGCCCGCTGCACCGGCGAATTCGCCTGTCCGTTCCAGAAGATCGAGCACCTGAAGCTGTTCGCCTCGCGCCGCGCCTTCGACATCGAGGGCCTGGGCGAAAAGCAGATCGAACTGTTCTTCGAGAAGGAATGGGTGAAGGAGCCGGCCGACATCTTCACGCTGGAGCGAAAGCACAAGAAGGAGCTGCTGGAGGAGGAAGGCTACGGCGAGACCTCGGTGAAGCAACCTGTTCGATGCCATCGAGCAGCGCCGCGAGATTTCGCTCGAGCGCTTCATCTACGCGCTCGGCATCCGCCAGGTCGGCGAAACCACGGCGCTGGCGCTGGCGCGCGGCTACGGCTCCTGGAAGGCGTTCCACGACGCCTGTTTGAAGGTCGCCAAAGGCGACGAGGAGACCATCGCCGAGATGGATGCGCTCGACCAGATCGGCGACACCGTGATCGCGGCGATCGCGGGCCTATTTCGGCGAGAGCCACAACCGGGGCATCGTCGAGCGGCTGACCAAAGAGGTGACAATCCTCGACGCCGAGAAGCCGAAGACCGACTCGGCCGATCGCCGGCAAGACCGTGGTGTTCACCGGCGCGCTGGAGAAGATGACGCGCGAGGAGGCCAAGGCCACGGCCGAACGCCTCGGCGCCAAGGCGGCCGGCTCGGTGTCGAAGAAGACCGACTACGTGGTCGCCGGTCCCGGCGCCGGCTCCAAGCTCGCCGAAGCCAAGAAGCACGGCGTCCAGGTGCTGACCGAGGACGAGTGGCTGAAACTGATCGGCGGCTGACTTGGGTAGCGTCTCAGTTTGAAATCAAGGCTCTTTAGTGCTGCGGAAAGTCCGCCTGAGGTCCTGGGATGCAGAGGAAATTTGTCACGACGCCTTTATGACTGGCCGCGCTGTATTCTCTCAAAGCATATTTCCCGGATGCTTCGCACGTTGCTCCGGAATCGAATCCTGGAATAGTAGCGACAGAATTGCCGAAGCTACCGTTCGCCAGAAGTAGGATGAGAACCCACATCGGTTTTTCTCTCGCGGAATAGGTTTTTAGGCCACTTCATCTCATCGATCTCCGGGGCCTCGGGCATCTATGTCACTATCGTCGTCTGATAGGAGGGAGGCTGTAAGTGCATGGATCGGTCGGACCGCCTTTTTTCCTATCGGCGTCCGGCTCAGTGAGGGCGTCATCTAGAGGCGTCTAAATGATGGAGCCGCCTTTCGATGGCCGATATCGGGTAAACCCGACATCGGCGATGCGGCGCCCGCGGGCAGGCTTCGCAAGCCTGCCTCCGGGAGGCCCCGGGCAGCCGTCCGCTCCAACTACGTGGGGCTGCCTTTCGAGGCTGCACGCGGCGCGGATGAAGGCGGGCGAAAGCCCGCCGGATCAGAGGGGGCGAGGCTCTCTCGTTCGCGCCCGGAAGTTACGGCCCCGGGGACAGAAAAGCCGCGATGGAGCGCCGAGAGGCGCCCGCGTTCCTGGTGACAGGAACGCGGCAAGACGGAAGACTGGTGCGCCGCTCGGTGCTCCGTCCCCTCTTTTTCGAGGGGCACGCGGAAGACAGGCGACCCCGGCGCCTCGACAAAGAATTCGGGCGATGAGGCGCGTCTGCTGTTTGACAATTGAATCGATGAACTGAGGGCACGCAACAGATCGCGCTTTCCCTCTCCCCGCTTGCGCGGGAGAGGGAGTTCGCCCGACCTTTAATTCCATTACGGATTTCACAGCGGCCGTGTCGCCGCGTCGAGCCAGGCGCGGGTTTTCGCGTCGAGCAGGGGGCTCAGCACTTCCTGGACGTGCGCGTGATAGCTGTCGATCCAGTTGCGCTCCTTGGCGGTCAGCATGCCGGCTGTCGATCAGCCGCCGGTCGATCGGCGCCAAGCGTCAGCGTCTCGAACGCATTGAGCGGCTTTTCGCCGCCCGGCCGGCTCGGGCGCCGCGACGTCACCAGCACCAGATTCTCGATCCGGATGCCGTAGGCGCCGGTTTTGTAATAGCCCGGCTCGTTCGACAGGATCATGCCGCGCTTGAGCGCCACCGTGCCGAGCTTGGAAATGCGCGCCGGGCCCTCGTGCACCGACAGATAGCTGCCGACGCCGTGGCCGGTGCCGTGGTCGAAATCGAGCCCGGCCTGCCACAGCGCGGTGCGCGCCAGCGGATCGAGTTGCGCGCCGCTGGTGCCCTCCGGAAACACCGCGGTGGCAATGGCGATATGGCCCTTCAGCACGCGGGTGAAGCGGTCGCGCATTTCCTCGCTCGGCGTGCCGAGCGCGACGGTGCGCGTGATGTCGGTGGTGCCGTCCTCGTATTGCGCGCCGGAATCGACCAGAAACAATTCATTCATCCCAAGCGTGCGGTTGGAGGCGCGCGTGACGCGGTAATGCACAATCGCGCCGTTCGGCCCCGAACCGGCGATGGTCGGAAACGAAATGTCCTTCAACAGGCCGGTGTCGCGGCGGAAGCTTTCCAGCGCTTCGACCGCGTCGATTTCGGTGAGCTTGCCCTTCGGCGCTTCGCCATCGAGCCAGGCCAGAAACCGCGCCATCGCCACGCCGTCGCGCGTGTGCGCGGCGCGCGATGCCTGCGATCTCGGCGTGGTTCTTCACGGCCTTCATCAGCGTGATCGGGTCGGCGCCGCGCACCGGCTTGCCGCCGCCGCCCGACACCAGACGCGTCAGCGCATCGGCGGCGCTCGCCTGTCGAGCCGCACGCGTCTTGTCCTTGAACTGGCCGAGGTCGCGCGTCGAGTCTCGTCCGGCGCACGCACCGCGGCGATCTCCTCCAGCGCCTGCCGCGTTTTGTTGTCGAGCTTGCCGCCGTCGCACATAGAGCGCCGGTTTGCCCTCGCGCGGGATAACCGCGAAGGCGAGCGCCAGCGGGGTATGCGCCACGTCGGCGCCGCGAATATTGAACGCCCAGGCGACGTTCTGCGGATCCGACACCACCAGCGTGTCGGCGCGCAGCTTTTTAAGTTCGGCTTGAACGCGCTTGAGCTTGTCGGCGGCGCTCTCGCCGGCGAATTTGACGTCGCGCAGCGTCACTTTGCCGGCTGGGCGGGGCCGGCCGGTCGGTCCACAGCGCGTCGATCGGATTGCCATCGACCGCCACCAGTTCGGCGCCGGCGGTGGCGCAGGCCTTGCTCAGCTTCTCGGCATTCTCGGTCGTGTGCAGCCATGGATCGTAGCCGAGCTTGGCGCCGCTTTTGAGATTTTGCTCGAGCCATTGCTCGGGCGGGTTGTCCACCAGATGCTCGATGGAAAAAAGCTTGGCGTCGACCTGCGCCTTCGCTTGCACGGTGTAGCGGCCGTCGACGAACAGCGCGGCGCGCTCGGCCAGCACGATGGCGGCGCCGGCCGAGCCGGTGAAGCCGGTGAGCCAGGCCAATCGCTCCTCGCTCGCCGGCAGATATTCGTTCTGCTGACGGTCGGCGCGCGGCACCACGAATCCGTCGAGCCCGCGGCGCTTGAGCTCGGCGCGCAGCGCGGCGACGTGCGCAGGCGTCGCCGCGTGTTCGCGCGAATCATCGAAGGTTTGAAATCGAGCCTCGAACATAGACGGCACTGTAACGCGCTCTTCGGGCGTAGCAACGCAGGCATGCGCCGCGCGCCGGACCAAGCAATGTCAGCCCCAACCCTATGCAGCCACGCGGCAAAAATGCGTCGCCGCGGCGATCAATTGCAATGAAACGGCTCCCTGAATCAGTTTTGTGCAGTGCATTAATTTCGTCGTCATTCCTGACACTGATGCTACCCGGTTCTTAATCAGATCATGCCGGATTTACAGGGCTTCTATGCATTGTCATGCATAGGTCGCAGAGCCGGCTGAGCTTATGTTGCATTGCAACAATTGAGCAGAGCGCCGGGCAATTCGCTGGCGCTTTGCTGCCGAGAAGGAGAGACAAAATGGTTGCCGTTACTTATGGCCTTGCCCGCGTTCCCGCCGCCCCGAAAGCTGGGCGTGTCGATAAGATCGCGCCGCGCAAAAGCTGGTTCGTTCGTTTCTTCGACGCAGTGGCCGAGGCGCGCCTGGCGCAGGCCGAGCGCGAAATCAGGATGCACATCAACTGGCTGCCGCACGCGCTCGACGAGCGCAGCAACCGGCTGATCAAAACCGACTCCGGCGACATGCCGTTCGGCGCCTAGGCATCTGAATCATTTCACCGGTAAAACCGCCTCGGCGCTCCTTGTCTGAGGCGGTTTCGTTTTAGCACCAGCGTGACCCAGCCATCGAGCGGGACGCGCCGCTCAAGCAAGAATTCCTGCGCGCGGTAGATCGAAAGCACCGCGTTGGCATGGCCCGGCAACAGGCCGGAAAGCACGAGGCGTCCGCCAGGGGCCGTGAGCCGGCGCAGCGGCACCGCGAGGCGCAGCAGCGGTCCGAGTAGAATATTGGCCAGGATCAGATCGTAGGGCGCGTCTGCCGCGATGGCGCGAGCGTTGGTGCCCGTCGCGCGCAGGAATGTAATTGCGGGCGCCGCGCGATTGAGCCGCGCATTGGCGCGCGCGGCCTCGACCGCGACTTGGTCGATATCGCTCGCAATAATACGCGTGCGGAAAGTTTTTGCCGCCGCGATCGCCAGCACGCCGGACCCGGTGCCGAGATCGAGCACACGCCGCGCCCGCCGCCGCTTGACCAAATCGTCGAGCGCCAGCAGGCAGCCGCGGGTGGTGCCGTGGTGGCCGGTGCCGAAAGCCAGCGCGGCCTCGATCTCGATGCCGATGTCATTGGACTTGATGCGGCCGCGATCGTGCGCGCCGTGCACGATGAAGCGGCCGGCGCGCACCGGCATCAAGCCGGCGAGGCTCTCCTTGACCCAGTCGGCTGCCGCCACCGGAGCGAGCGTGAGGGCGGCGGCAACTTTTTCTCCAGCCGCGTTCGCGAGCTGCGCGCGCAAGGCGGCTTCATCGGGCGGTTCGCGGAAGTGGATCGCCACCTGCCACTGCCCGCCATCATCCTCGAACGCCGAACAGACGGTATCGTCGCCGTCGAAAATTTCGCCGAGATGTGCCGCCAGCCGCCGGGCGGTCGACTCGTCGCAGGCCAGGCGGGCAACGGTGGAGCTCATGGCCGTAGTGTACAGCGGTTGGTTAAACCGCTGGCAATGGTTATCTAGAACCACAATGACCGTGGAAACCCCCAATAATGCCGATCTGGACGCGCTCGCGCTGGCTAGCCGCAGCGGCTGGCCGGAGGATCTGCGCGTGCTGATTGCCCGTTACCCGCGCGAGCAATGGCAGGGCCACGCCAATCTGGGCGAGATGGCGCGCTTCTGGCTGTCGCGCCACGACATGTTTCGCGAACTCGCCGGCATGATCCGCGACGATCGAGACGCAATTCCGCGACGGCACGCTGGCGCCGGCCGAATTTCCCGCGCCAGTTTGTGCCGCGGCTGCAATTCTTGCTGCAGCAGCTCGGCGTGCACCACCAGATCGAGGATCTGCATTATTTCCCGATTTTCCGCGCCGCCGACGAACGCCTGGCGCGCGGCTTCGACGTGCTGGAGGGCGATCACCACGCCATCCATGCCGACATGGCGGCGACCGCGGACTGCGCCAATGCGCTGTTGCGCGCGTTGTCTGGCGATACCGATGCGATCAAACGCTGCTGCGACGATTACGCGGCCGCCAGCGGCGCGCTGCTCAAGGGGCTGATCCGCCATCTCGACGACGAGGAAGACCTGATCGTGCCGCTGATCCTCGACCGCGGCGAGGACGCGCTCGGCGTCGCGCATCACGGCTAACCGCCGTCATGCCTTACCACGACGAACGCTAGTGCCGCTTGAAATATTGAACCTCACGCTCGTGCTTTTGCGCGGCTTTTTTGCTCGAGAAAGTGCCGAGGTTGCGGCGCTTGCCGGTGCGCGGATTTTTCTTGCGCGAATAGAGCCGGTATTTCCCGCTGGCGAGCTTGCGGATCATGCTTCACCGTCCGAACGGGAACGGGAAGAAGCCGCGTGGGCGCGCGTCATCGGGTCCGCGGTCGTAATAACCGCGTGGCCGCGCATCATCATTGTCATATTGCCAGCCGTTGCGCCCGAACACCTGTCGCCGCGACGGCACCGTGACGACTTGGTCGTCGTCCTGATCCGTGCCGTATTGGTCGGGGTCCTGATTGACGTATTGGTTGTCGCCCTGATTGACGTATTGGCCGCCGTCGGTGCCCTGAGGCGCGACGTTGCGGTTCTCGCCGGGCTGCGGCCTGGCGCGCGCCACTGCTGGCGGGCCCGCGCCGCCGGGAATCTCACCGGTGAGCACCACCTTGGTGTTGGCCATCTTGTGCTTGGCGACCAGCGCCCACAGCGTGGCGGCATGCGCCACCGACAGCCGCACGCAGCCGTGCGAGGCCGGGTGGCCGAGGCCCGTGTGATTAGTGCCGTGGATGGCGTGGCCCTTCATCGTGAAGAAGATCGAATAGGGCATCGGCGCGTCGTCCCACTCGCGGCTGTAATGCTCCTTCTCCTTGCGGAACGGCGTATAGGCGCCGGCCGGCGTGTCGTAGCCGGCGACGCCGGTCGATACCGGCCAGACGTAAAGCTGCTGCCCGTCTTCGCTGACGGTCATCTGCTGGATGGATTTGTCGACCTTGATCAGCAGGTCGGCGCGGGCGGGCGCAACGAAAACGACCGCCGTAAAGGCGGCGGCGATGGCGGCAAGGCGCAGACGCATGACAGACCTCCCGAGCAACCCGAGTTCCAGTACATGGCATGCTCCGGGGCCCGATTACGGCACAGCTCTGTCGTCGATAACCCGCACCGCACCCGCCGCGTTCCCTTCGGCTACGACCTTTTCGCGCGCCTGCGCCATCCGCACATTCCTCGGCCGCGCCAAGACCGAGTTCGCCTTGCTGATCGCGCTAGAGGAGGAGGCGTGGGCCGGCGACCGCCTGAGCTTCCGCGCCGCAGCGCTCGGCCAGCGCGCCTTCGCTAATGCTTCCTGGCATCCACCCGGTAGCCGACGATGGTGGTCTCGCCCAGCGCCTTGGCGGCTTCCAGCCGGTGCAGGCCCTCGATCAGCACGAAGCGGTCGCCGTCCGGCCGCACCTTGATCGGCACTTGTTGGCCGTCTTTGAGCATGCTGGCGGCGATTTCGTCGACGCGCGCCGGCACCAGCGTCGCGCGCCGCTTGACCGGCACGTAGATCGCGGCGATCGGAAACTTCTCGGTTCTCATCATGGCGGCGGCGTCTCCGTTAACTCTCCCCATAAGCGGGGAGAGGAGAGCCGCTAGCCGCGGCAGGAGCGCAGATAGGCCGTGCGCATGGCGCGCTCGGCGTTGACCGCCGCATAGGGCGCGGTGATGCACCAGCCGTAATGCACGCGGTAATTTTCGGTCCAGCGCGCGCCGATTGCGCCTGGCGCGCAGGGCGGCGTCACATGCGCGACGTGCGCCTGCCGGACGGCGGCGGTGGAATAGTTGGTGCAGAAGGCCGGATCGGCCGCGAGCGCGGCGTGGCCGGCAGCTGCCAGCAGCAGGCCGGCGGCGATGGCTGTTTTCATCATGGCGTGACCCCCAAAAACCCCAAAGTGTCGTCCGGTCGCGATTATAGACCGCGGCCGCCGCTGGCGGGAAGGGTGCGTTCCCCGGACGCGGAGCTAATTGCCCAGCTCCAGCACCCAGTAGTGCCGGCCATTATCGCCCCGGGCCGAGGCGAGGCCGTAGCTGGAGACGCCGCGCATCAGCATGTTGCGCCGGTGCCCGGCCGAGCGCGCCCACATGCGGAAGGCGCAGTCCTCGGTGTCGCAGCCATAGGCGACGTTCTCGGCGGCGGTCGAGGCGATAGCGCCGAGCCGCGCCCGGAAGCCGTTGTGGTCGAGATGATTGCGCCGCGCCATGTCGTGGGCATGCGCATAGGCCGCGCCGGCCAGCATGGCGCTGTGCGACAGCGGCGGCAAATGGTGCTGGGCGCGGAAGGAATTGATATCGAGCGCTGAGGCGGGGGTGGCGAGCAGCGCAATCACGCCGGCCAGCGCAAGAACCGGGCAAGCGTCGAGCGTTTCATCGTCAGGCTCCGCGTCACACGACGCAGACGTATTGCGAGCCGCGCATGCCGAGCCGCCGCGCCGCGCCGCGCGCCAGATCGAGCCGGGCGCCCATGCGGTAGGACAGGCCCCACGGTCCCCGGTCGTTGATCCGCACCGTGACCGAACGGCCGTTGTGCGGATTGGTCACGGTCAGCGTGGCGCCGAGCGGCCAGGTGCGCGCCGCCGCGGTGTTGCCGTTGGCGTCGAAGCGTTCGCCGCTGGCGGTGCGCCGGCCCGACGCATACGAACTCGCCAGCACTTCCTGGCCCGCGCAATTGCCGGACGGCTTGACGTATCTATGAACCGAGCCCCAGCCGGCGGCGTCCGCGGCGGTGAGCGTGGCAAGAGTGGTGGCAAGAATTGTAGCAAGGCCGATGAGCAGTCCGAGGCCTACGGGCTTCATGGAATGCGCCCCCTTCAGTGATTTGCAATGGGCATGGGTAGGGCGGCGCAACATGGCGGAAACATGGCAGGCGGTCACAGGGTAAATGTCCAGGCCATGTTGTCCGCCGAAATCGCACCAATAGCGCGCAAATAGCGGCGTTGTCGGCGTTAAGGTTACGCCGACGGCCGCGGGCGCCGCCGGCAAAGAGAGGCGCGCGGCTAATGCCGGCCCGGCTTCATCAGCGCGTCGGCGATGCTGCGCGGACGCCTGCCGCCGATCACCTGGGCGCTGCATTTCTTGTCGGCCGAGCAATTCACGGTGCAATCGGTGCCGGGCTTGCCGGCGCAATCGGTGCCGCAGCCGTAGATATTGTCGCCTTGCGAGAACTTGCCGCCGGCCTTGTCGCAGGCCGCCTTGAGCTGGTCGGCGGTGGTTTTCAGGCAGCGTGAGGTCGCGGGCGGACGCGGGCGCAGCCAGCGAAAAGCGCGAGGCAGAGCGCAAGCGCGCCGGCGGGAATGACGAGAGCGGTGATGGGTCGCACGACACAAACTCCAACGGTTCGCGTCGCCCCGCGGAGACTGTAGCAGAGAAGCGGCGCGAGAGCATACTGGCGGCGA
The DNA here is from genome assembly GCA_963809675.1 of uncultured Alphaproteobacteria bacterium. GTDB lineage: Bacteria > Pseudomonadota > Alphaproteobacteria > Rhizobiales > Xanthobacteraceae > Pseudolabrys. The sequence goes on along the minus strand of CAWEKJ010000010.1, from coordinate 70,826 downwards.
GCGCGTCGAGCCCGCCTTGGCGTCTTGCGCCGGTCGCGTCGGCGCGCGATCATCGCGGTTTGGGGCAACCAAAGGACGTGGGCTATGTATTTGTCGGGCGAAAGCATTCTCGTCATTTTGTTCGTCGGCCTGATTGCCGGCTGGCTGGCCGGCCACTTCGTGCAGGGCACGGGCTTCGGCCTGATCGGCGACCTCGCCATCGGCATCGTCGGCGCCTTCATCGCGAGCTGGCTGTTTCCGCGGCTCGGCATCGCCCTGGGCGCGGGCCTGGTGCGGGAAATCGTGAACGCCACCATCGGCGCTATATTGCTGCTGATCATTATCCGCATCGTGCGGCGCGGCGGGCGCTGGTAGGCTTTACCGCGCGTCTGAGCTTATCGAAAGCGGCCCTCACCCGGCTCGGACCTTCGGTCCTCGCCACGCGCCTTGATCGGCACCTGCTGGCCGTCCTTGAGCATGCTGGCGGCGAGTTCGTCGACGCGCGCCTGCACCAGCGTCGCCCGCCGCTTGACCGGCACGTAGATTTGGGCGACCGGAAATTTCTCGGTTTTCATCATGGCGCGGGCAGGGTAGCACAGACTTCGTCGTTCGGGGGGTACCGGTAGCCCAGACGGCGAACCATGCGACGGATAAGAAGTTCGGGACCGGTGTTTTTCCCGCGAACGCGTCCCATCCGCTCGCTACGTTGGGTAGGACTTAATGTATCAGCCATATCTGGATGAAGGGTCAGAGGCGGCCATACTCAAGCTTGGCAGCAGATTTTGAGTATTCACACCCTCTCCACAAAACTATCCACCACGCGCTTTTCGCCGGCCTTGTCGAACTTGATGGTCAGCTTGTTGCCGTCCACGGCGGTGACGTTGCCGTTGCCGAATTTCTGGTGAAAGACTCGTTCGCCAACGGCAAAAAGCGACGCGGCGCCGGTGGATTTCGCCACCAGTTCGCCTTCGATGATCAGCGGTTTTGAGGCGCGGGCAGGGGATTGGCCGCGCGCGTTGCTCCCCACCCGGCCGGCTTCGCCGGCCACCCTCCCCTTACGGGGAGGGATATTCTCGCCGTCATCGGACTGATCGAACACGCCGTCCGGCACATATCGTGGCTGGCCGTTTTCGGAAAACCCGCCGCGCCCTTGCGCTCCTGCGCGCGCTGCCAGCCGGGCGTGGTGTAGTTCGAGCCGAAGGAATTCATCTCGTCGAAGCGCGACGCGCCGTAGCCCGACATGCCGAAGCCGCCGCTGCCGCCGGCGGGTTCTTTCACGTCGACGTGGGCCTCCGGCAGCTCGTCGAGAAAGCGCGACGGCATGGTCGAGGTCCACAGGCCGTGGATGCGCCGGTTGGTGGCGAAATAAATCTTGGCCTGCTTGCGCGCGCGCGTCAGGCCGACATGGGCGAGGCGGCGCTCCTCCTCCAGCCCGGCGCGGCCGCTCTCGTCGAGCGAGCGTTGATGCGGGAACAGGCCTTCCTCCCAGCCGGGCAGGAACACGGTGTCGAATTCCAGCCCCTTGGCGGAATGCAGCGTCATGATGTTGACCGCCTGCTCGCCCTCGGCGCTGTCGCGGTCCATCACCAGCGAGATGTGCTCGAGGAAGCCGGCCAGGTTCTCGAATTCCTCCATCGAGCGCACCAGCTCCTTGAGGTTTTCCAGCCGGCCGGCGGCGTCGGCGCTCTTGTCGGCCTGCCACATCGCCGTGTAGCCGGATTCGTCGAGCACGATCTCGGCCAGTTCGGTGTGCGGCATCGAATCTTTCTTGGCGCGCCAGCGCTCGAACGAGGCCATCAGGTCGCGCAGCGCGAGGCGCGGTTTCGGCTTCATCTCGTCGGTGGCGCTGAGCGCCGTGGCCGCTTCGGAGAGCGGAATGCGTTTCTTGCGCGCGTGGTCGTGCAGCATCTGCACGGTGGCGTCGCCGAGGCCGCGCTTGGGCACGTTGACGATGCGCTCGAAGGCCAGATCGTCGGCCGGCTGCGCGATGACGCGCAGGTAGGCCAGCGCGTCGCGGATTTCGGCGCGCTCGTAGAACCGCGGGCCCGCCGATCACGCGATAGGGCAGGCCGAGCTGGATGAAGCGCTCCTCGAATTCGCGCATCTGGAACGAGGCGCGCACCAGAATGGCGATCTCGTCGAGCGGATGGTCCTTGCCTTCGTCGCGCGCGGCGCGCTGCAGCTGCTCGATCTCCTCGCCGATCGAGCGGGCTTCTTCCTCCGAGTCCCAGCCGCCGGTGACCTGCACCTTTTCGCCGAGCACGTCCTCGGTGCGCAGCGTCTTGCCGAGCCGGCCTTCGTTGTGGGCGATCAGATGCGAAGCGGCGGCGAGGATGTGGCCGGTGCTTCGGTAATTGCGCTCCAGCCGGATGACCTTGGCGCCGGGAAAATCGTGATCGAAGCGCAGGATGTTGTCGACCTCGGCGCCGCGCCAGCCATAGATCGACTGGTCGTCATCGCCGACGCAGCAGATGTTTTTCTGCGCGCGCGGCGTCGTCCCCGCCTTGCGGGGAGAGGATGACTTCCGAGCGCTTCGCGCGCGGACGTCAGGGTGAGGGGCGACTACTCCACATCATCCTGAGAGCATCGTCGATGGGTCCGCCTCTGCACGCCCGACGCGAACTTGACGACGCGTCTCGAACGCTGCTCCCCGCGCGCGGGGAGAGCTGAGAGGAGACGGCTGCGCCAACAACCTGAGCCACAAATACTGCGCCACGTTGGTGTCCTGGTATTCGTCCACCAGAATGAACTTGAAGCGCTGCTGGTACTGGCGGAGCACGTCCGGGTGCGCCCGGAACAGCCGGATGTTCTCCAGCAGCAGGTCGCCGAAGTCGGCGGCGTTGAGCGTCTTGAGCCGCTCCTGGTAGGCGGCGTAGAGCTTCTTGCCCTTGCCGTTGGCGAAGCCCGCCGCCTCGCCGGCGGGAACCTGATCGGGGGTCAGGCCGCGGTTTTTCCAGCCGTCGAGCAGCATCGCGAACACCCGGGCCGGCCATCGTTTCTCGTCGAGCTTCTCGGCTTCCAGCAGCTGTTTGACGACGCGGATCTGGTCGTCGGTGTCCAGAATCGTGAAGTTGTTTTTGAGGCCCACCAGCTCGGCATGACGGCGCAGGATTTTCACGCCGATCGAATGGAACGTGCCAAGCCACGGCATGCCCTCGACTATTTGCCCGACCATCTGGCCGACGCGCAGCTTCATCTCGCGCGCGGCCTTGTTGGTGAAGGTGACGGCCAGGATTTCGCGCGGATGCGCCCGGCCCAGATTGAGGATGTGGGCGATGCGCGTTGTCAGGACACGGGTTTTTCCGGTTCCCGCGCCGGCCAGCACCAGCACCGGGCCGTCCAGGGTCTCGACCGCCTCGCGCTGTTCGGGGTTGAGTTCGACGAAGATAGGTCATGTCTGGCGCGCGCACCCATGGCCCGCGCGGCAATGCCACCGGGCGCCGGCGGCGCCAAGTCTTTGTGAATGGGCAGCTTTTTCGGTTCGGCCATGCTGCTCCAGGCGGCGCGGGGCGTATGCACAAAAACGATTCTTGTCAGCTCAAGATGGCACTCATAAGGGCCAATTGGGAGGGGCGCGAGCATGCCCTGCCGCATCTTCCCATCGCTTTTGCGCCAATCGTGACTTGCAGACGCAACTAATCCGTTCCCGGCATCGCGATCCGACGCCCGGCGCTTTCCGGCCGCGGCAATCGCGCGTGCGCCGTCTTCATGCGCTCAAGTGCGCGCGTGACGCTGTCGGGGAACGGCGCGACTTTCTTCGCCGTCATGTCGACGTGCAAAGTCATGCTCTCGGACGTCGCCGAAACCCAGTTCTCGGCCGCGTGCAACAATTGCTCGAATAAATAGATGCGCTTGGCGTCATAATCCAGCAATTGAACGGTGACGCGGACCGGGTCGCCCTCGCGCAATTCGCGCAAGTACCGCACATGCGCCTCGGCGACCATGGTCGAGTGCTTGTGCCGCTTGAGATAATCCGGTCCGAGGCCGAGGAGTTCATAAACCTCGTCGACCGCGCGGTCGAACAACACGTTGTAATAGGCCACGTTGAGATGGCCGTTGTAGTCGATCCATTGCGGCTCGACTTTCATCACCGACGACAAAAACGGAGCCGCTATTTCCCTGACGGACATCACCGTTCGTTTGCACCTGATTGTGTTATTCGCGCGGGTCCGAGACCATAAACGGCTTGCCGGCCACTGGGCAATGATTGGTTCAATCGGCCAGTTGTCAATCGCGAAGCCGTCAGCCTAGGATTGGCAGCCCCGGATCGCGGCCACGCGACAACGGTTCGAGAAGGCGCTGAAAAAGCGTCGTGCGACCAAAAACAAATCAAACTCAGGGAGCGATTCATGACTGACCGTAAGAACAGAAATTTTACCCGCCGCGCTCTGCTGCAAGGCATCGCCGCCACGCCGCTCGTCGGCATTGCCGCGCCTGCCGTGCTGGCGCAGGGCGGCTCGAAGTCGCCAACCAAAGTGCTCGACTTCATGACCAACGCCGACGTTGATAAGGCCAAGCAGGAAGGCCAACTTTTGTTCTACTGCCACGAAAACGAGGCGGGCACCGCCGGCATCATGGAAGGGTTCCGCAAGGATTTCCCGGAGATCAAGACGAGCTATGTGCGCGCGCAGACCGGCGCACTCTACAATAAAATTCTTTCCGAGCGCTCGGCGGGTCGCTTCGATGTCGACGTCATTCAACTCTCCGATCTCTCGCCCGCTTTCGATTTCCAGAAAAAGGGCGGCTATGAGCACTACGTCTCGCCGGAATCGTCCGCCTACAAGAAGGACAACCTCAGTTCGCCGAACGGATATTTCTTCTGGACCGGGGTCGATCCCGCCGGCATCGCCTATAACATGGAAAAGATGGCCGCTTCGGACGCGCCGAAAAACTGGAAAGACCTGCTCAACCCGCACTTCAAGGGCAAGATCAGCTGCAAGATCTCCGCTTCGGGTTTGCAGTTCGTGCAGTGGTATGCGCTGCGCAAGCTCTACGGCGACGGCTTCTGGAGGGAATTCGCCAAGCTGCAGCCGCACGCTTTCGATTCCCGCGTGCAATTGTTCGATCGTCTTGCCAAAGGCGACGACGCGATCACCGCGGTCGGCGAATATCCGGCTTACATCCTGTTCAAAAGCCGGGGAGCCAAGGTCGAGTTCGTCGCGCCGACGGACGGTCTAGTGGCGACGCCGCTTGTTGTCGGCGCCGTGAGCAAGGCCCCGCATCCGGAAGCCGCCAAGCTGTTCGTCGATTGGGCAATGTCGAAGCGTGGCCAGGCCTGGTACCAGACCAATCCGAACCTGTATTACGGGTCGGTGCGCATCGACGCGCCGCCGATGCCGACTGGCGTCAAGCTTAGCGATTTCAAGCTGCTTTATCCCGCCGATTGGGACGAGTATGCGTCGCAACACGACGCGTTCTTGAAGGAATGGAACGGCATGCTTGGCCTGTGACCGCAGCCACCGCCTCATCCGCAGGGGCTGTCCCCGCGCAAAAACTGGCCGGGTATGGGGTCGCCGCGATTGCCGCGGTCCTGGTCCTCTACCCGGTTTTCTACCTGTTGCAGGCCGCATTCGACGTTGGCGATCCGCAAACGCGGCCGCCAACCGCCTACGGTTTCGACAATTTCGGTAATCTTTTCCAATATCCGCAGATTCTGCTCAACACGCTGACCGTCTCGTTTGCCGCGACCGCGATGGCGCTGGTGATCGGTTTTCTGATGGCGTGGATCCTCGCGCGCACCAACGTGCCGGGGCGGCGCGCCTTCGAGCAGTTGATGGCGGTGCCATATTATTTGACGCCGCTGCTCGGCGCGCTGGCCTGGAGCATGCTCGGCGCGCCGGAAAGCGGCTTCATCAACCAGGTTTGGCGCGCACTCGGCGGCAGCGAACACATCATCGATATCAATACGCCCTACGGCATCGCCTGGGTCATGGCGCTGTTCGAGGGCTCGGTGGCCTTCGTGATGATCGCCGCTGTGATGAAGTCGATGGATCCCGCGCTCGAGGAGGCCTCGCAGGTGATGGGAGCGAGCCGGTTGCGCACGATGCTGCGCGTCACGCTGCCGCTGGTTATTCCCGGCGTGCTCGGCGCGGCGATCTTCGTGTTTGCCGAGATGCTCGGCTCCTTCGCCGTGGCGCTCGTGCTCGGCCTGCCCAATCGCTACTACGTCATCACCACGGCGATCTATCAGCTCGTCCAGCAATACCCGCCGAGGATTCAGGTCGCCGCCGCAATGGGCGTAGCGCTGTTCGCGGTGATGTTCACGATGCTGTTCATCTACCGGCGTATCGTGTCGGCGGGAAGTTACGTGACGATTACTGGCAAGGCGTTCCGCCCGCGCGTCGCGGACGTCGGGCGACTGCGTTACGTGCTGTTCGGCGTCTGTGTGCTGTACTTGCTCGCCGCCGTGGCCCTGCCGATCGCCACGCTGCTCTATGCCTCGGTGCAGAAGATCGCCGTCGCATTCCCTACCGCCGACAATTTCACGCTCAACAATTTCCGTGCGGCGATGTCGATGAATGCGGTGCGCTCCGCGCTCGGCAACAGCCTGTTGCTCGGATTTGCCACCGCGAACATCGGCGTTGTGCTGATGGGCCTTTTGGCCTGGCTGATCTACCGGTCGCGGCTGCCCGGCAGCGGGCTGATCGAATATATCGTCATGTTTCCGCAGGCGGTGCCGCGGCTTGTCTTCGCCTTCGGCATGATGTGGGCGTGGCTGGTGTTCCCGATCCCGATCTACGGCACGCTGTGGCTGCTGCTGATCGCCTATCTCACGGTGTTCCTGCCGCTCGGCGTGCGCACCATCGCGGGTGTGATGCTGCAAATCGACAAGAGCCTGGAGGAGTGCGCGCAGATGTGCGGCGCGTCTTGGACCTTCCGCACCCGCACCGTGACGATACCGTTGCTGTGGCCGGGGCTGATCGCGGCCTGGGTGCTGCTGTTCATCGCCAGCGTGCGCGAACTCGGCGCATCGATCCTGCTGATGGGGCCGAATTCCAAGGTGATCACGCCGTCGATCGTCGAGTCTTGGTTCGGTACCGCCTCGGAATTGACCGCGACATTGGCGCTCATTCAGACTTTGGTCGTGGCGGCGGCGATGGTCGTGCTGGTGGCGGTGACGCGTCGGCTCGGCGCGCAACAGGTGGATTAACGCCACATGCCCGCGCTGAAGCCGCATATCGAGGTCGACAATCTCGAAATCAAATATGGCGACGTGGCGGCCGTTCGCGGCGTGAGCTTCAACGTCCTGCCCGGCGAACAGTTGACGCTTCTCGGCCCCTCGGGCTGCGGCAAGACCACCACATTGCGCGCAATCGCCGGGCTCGAAACGCCGGCTGGCGGGGAAATCCGCATCGACGGCGTGCCGGTCTATTCCGCTTCGCGGCGGGTCAATATCCCGGCCGAGAAGCGCGGCCTGTCGATGGTGTTCCAGTCCTACGCGATCTGGCCGCATATGACAGTATTCGACAACGTCGCCTACGGCCTGCGGGTACGTCGCAAGGCGGCGCATGATATCAAGGAGAAGGTCGAGCAGGCGCTCGGCATGGTGCAGATGAGCGCCTTCGCGAAGCGCTCGGCCTCGCAATTGTCCGGCGGTCAGCAGCAGCGTGTGGCGCTGGCGCGCGCCTTCGTGTTCTCGCCGACAGTGCTGCTGTTCGACGAGCCGCTGTCAAATCTCGACGCCAAATTGCGCGCCGACATGCGTATCGAGCTGCGAGAGCTTCAGCACCGCCTTCGCATTACCTCAGTTTATGTCACGCACGACCTGGAAGAAGCGCTGGCGATGTCGGACCGCATTGTCGTGATGCGCGATGGACTCATCGAACAGACCGGCACGCCAGACGAGATTTACAGCCTGCCGCGGAGCGCTTTTGTGGCGGATTTCATCGGGTCGGCGAATCTTATCCGAGGCCGTCATCGGCCGGATTTAGGCAAGGAGGGGCTGATCGCGCTGGAGACAGCGGGCGGGCAAGTGATCTACGGCATGGCCTATGGACGCCCGGTTGGCGCCGATCTGGTTTTTTCAGTGCGGACCGTGCACCTGCAGATCGGCGAGGAGCCGCCCGCCGGCACGTTGAATGTCTGGTCCGTGCGCATCGAAAAGACTGTGTTCCAAGGCGACTTCAGCCAGGTGCAAGTCGGCTGGGGCGATCAACGACTCGTCGCCCGCTGCGCGGCTATGGAGCCGCTGGCGTCCGGTCGCGAGATGTATATGACAGTCGAGCCGCGGCGCGTGGTGCTTCTGGCGCCTGACGCGATTTGACGCGCGCGATCCGATCCGACGTTCCTTCGCCCGCCGATCCGGCCTTCGCAGCCGAAGCGGCTGCTTCGGCGGAGTAGGCAGCGGGCTTCGCGAAGGCGGGAAACCGGTTCGCGTCTCCGGTCGAGTTCGGGACACTGTTATGTCGGATCATGTGCTGGCGCTGATCGGATAGACCGCCTTCTCGCCGCTGAGCACGCGCGCGACGTCGGCGGCGCATTTGGTCTGCAGCTCGTCGAGCGCCTCGATCGAATAAAATCCAGTGTGCGGGGAGATGATGACATTGTCGCGGCCGAGCAGCTTTGAATCCTTGGCCAGCGGCTCGGCCGTCACCACGTCGAGCCCGGCACCGCCGATCTGCCCGCTATCGAGCGCGGCAATCAACGCCGGCTCGTCGATCAGCGGCCCGCGTGCGGTATTCACCAGGTAAGCGCCCTTTTTCATTTTGGCGAAGGCATCGGCATTCATCATGCCGCGTGTCGCCGGCAGCAGCGGCGCATGGACCGAAATGTAGTCGGCGGTTTTGAGCAGCGTGTCGAAATCGACGCTTTCGACTTTCGCCGCTTTGAACACGTCCGGCTTGGCGTAGGGATCGAACGCGATCACTTTGATGCCGAAGGCCTGCGCCTTGGGCGCCACCAGCCGCGGAATATTGCCGAAGCCAACCAGGCCCAGCACGGTGCCCTCGATGCGCCGGATCGGCACCACCGCCGGCATTTCCCAGCGACCACTCTGTACCAGTTTGTTGGAGAGCGGGACCTTGCGGATCAGTGCGAGCAGCAACGTCATGGCGTGGTCGGAGACTTCGCGGATGCAATAGTCCGGCACGTAATTGACGGCGATGCCTTTCTCCTTGGCGGCGGGCAGATCGATATTGTCGACGCCGAGGCCGAAACGGCCGATCGCCTTGCATTTGGTGAGCTGAGTCAGGATCTCGCGCGTGAGCTTGGCGTAGGTTACCAAAATAGCGTCGGCATCCTTGGCCACCGAAAGGATGTCGTCGGCATTGGCGCTCTTCGACATCAGGAAGGTCGGGTTGAGCCTCGCGAGCGCTGCTTTGGCGGGATCAAGAGAGGGAAAGACGCTATCGGTGACAGCAATTACCGGGCCGGCCATCGAAAACTCCACGTTTCAGCAAAAAGGAATCCGGCGAAACCTACGCCAGCGGGGTTTGGCCGTCCATTGCTGCGGGGCGCGCAAAGGCCTGTGCATCAAGGGCTTGGCGGCATTAACCAAAAATTAACGATGGGGTGACGCCGCGAGCCGCCTTGGCTATGCTGAGAAAAAATAGGGGAGACGGATTATGCTCGGCAGGGTGGCGAAGGGGGCTTACGTGCTCTTTGTCGCGGCGATGATCGTGGCCTGGGCCGCGTCGGCCGGCAAAAGTGCGCCGTCCCAACCGCAGAACGCCGAGCCGGTTGTTTGGAACTGGAATATCTAACCGGCCGCATAATCGCCGCGGCCTTCATTTTAGAAAAACTCAGCCGAGCCCGGCCTTGCGGAACGCTTCAAGGTAATGTGCTTGTTCGGTCGCGTGCCGGATCGGCATGTTGGAGGCGATCCAGGCGAGCGAAATATTCGGCTGCGCGCGGCGCAATTCCAGCAATGAACGCTTCGCGAGTTCATCTTCGCCGGCCATGGCGGCCGCGGCGGTGAGCACGCGATGTGCGCCGACGAAATCGCTACGTTGGCGGACGGCTTCACGCGACAAGCGGATGGCTTCGGCGTAGTTGCGGCCGACGAACTGGGCGTAAGACGCAATCCCGTAATAGACCGCGGCGAACGGATCGCGCGGGCTCAACCGTATGGCACGGCGCGCGGCCTCGGCGCCTTCCTGCCAGCGGCCACTATATGACAGCGAGACGCCGTAGTAGCCCTGCGCCAGTGCGAAATTTGGATTGAGACGTAGCGCCAACTCGTACTCGGCGAGCGAGTCATCGAACCGGCGCGTTATCAGGTACACGCTGCCGAGGGCGTAATGCGCCCACGGGTCCTCGCTGTCGGCGCGAATGGCGGCGAGCGCGGCGAATTCCGCATTAGCCGGCGTGTTGTCGTCGCCCCAGCCCATATGAGCGCTGAACATGTAGCTCGATGCCAGCAAACCAAAGGCCTGGCCGTAGTTCGGGTCGATGCTGATGGCTTTTTCGAGCAGCGCTTGCGCCACCACGTTGTCTTGCCGAGTCACCCGCCAGTAATGCGAGAGTGCCCGCATCACGAGATCCCAGGCGTCGAGACTGTCGGGCGGCTTGCGCTGGGCGCGGAAATTCTCCGCGGCATAGAGCTGAGGCTCGATCGCCGCGACGATTGCCTCGGTAATTTCGTCCTGCACAGCGAACACGTCGGCGATGCTGCGGTCGTAGCGCTCGGCCCAGATATGGCTGCCGGTGGTGACGTCGTTGAGCTGGGCGGTGATGCGTACGCGGTCGCCGGCCTTGCGCACGCTGCCTTCCACCACGTAGCCGACGCCAAGTTCCTCGGCGATCTGCTTCATGTGCACGGCTTTGCCCTTGTAGATGAAGGACGAGTTGCGCGCGATCACGAAGAACCAGCGCAGCTTGGACAGCGCGGTGATAATGTCTTCGCTGATGCCATCGGAGAAGTATTCCTGTTCCGGTTCTCCGCTCATGTTGGTGAAGGGAAGCACGGCGATGGCTGGACGGTCGGGCAGGGGAAAGCGGGCTGCCTCGGCCGAGGCGGCTGTTTCATTGCGCAAGGTGCCGACAAACCGGATGCCTTTGCGGGCGGCGGTGCGAATCAGGCTTTGCTGTTCGCCGCTATCGCCAATTGCCTTGCGCGCGGCGTTGATGCGGCTGGTCAGCGTTGAGTCCGACACGGTGCGGCCCCGCCAGACCGACGCGATCAGGTCGTCTTTGCTCACGACCCGGTCGCGGTTCTCGATAAGGAAGACCAGAAGATCGAAAACCTGCGGCTCGAGCGCAATCGGCTCGGCCCCGCGCTTGAGTTCGCGCCGGTCGGTATCGAGCAGATAGGCTTCGAAAGAATATAGCAAATTTCGTCCCCACACGGCCTTGCGGCGATAGGGTCCAGTATCGCCCTCGCGCAATAATCACGACGATCTCATGGATAAATCACGCGTATGTCAAAGCCTTTCAGCGGCCCTGCCGAGCATCTTGCGCCCATGCGTGCGGCAAAACGGAGACAATCATGGGACGCTTATTGGGATTCCTATACGGCATCGTTGCCTATCTCGTGTTCTTTGCGACCTTTCTCTATGCCATCGGTTTTGTCGCCGCGATCGGCGTGCCGAAGACCATCGACAACGGCATCGTGGTGCCGCTCAGCGAAGCGCTCGTGATCGACATTCTGCTGATGTCGCTGTTCGCCATCCAGCACAGCGTGATGGCGCGGCCCGCATTCAAGCACATGGTGGACGCGGTTGGTGCCGAAGTCGGTCGAGCGTAGCACTTATGTGCTGCTGGCCAGCCTCTGCCTCGTCTTGCTGTTCTGGCAGTGGCGGCCGATCCCGGCCGTGATCTGGCAGGTCAACAATCCGAATGCCGCGATGGCGCTGATGGGATTGGAAGCGGTCGGCTGGCTGATCGTGCTTACCAGCACATTCCTGATCAATCACTTCGAACTGTTCGGTTTGCACCAGGTCGCCAGTAATCTCACGGGCAAGCCGATGCCGGCGGCACGTTTCCGGACGCCGCTGTACTACAACCTGGTGCGTCATCCGATCTATCTCGGTTTCATCATCGCGTTCTGGGCGACACCGTTGATGACCGCAGGTCACCTGCTGTTCGCGGCGGTAACCACGACCTACATTTTCGTCGGCATCGCGCTCGAGGAACGCGACTTAATCGCGGTGTTCGGCGACCAATACCGCGAATATCGCCGGCGTGTGGCGATGATCGTCCCCTTCGTCGGCCGCTCGTCTTAGGGCGGTTTTCTCCCCGCGGCATCCTCTGCTAACGTCCGTCACCGGACTTAGCAGAGGATTGCCGAATGGCCCTGGCCGAAGCCGCCGCTCCAATATATCACCGCGATCCGGCGGCAGTCGGGAACGCGGTTCGCGCGCTGACGGCGGCGTTCGGCAACCGCGTGGTCACGTCGAAGGCCGTGCGCGAGCAGCACGGCAATACGCTCACCTGGATCCCCAATCAGCCACCCGACGCGGTGGTGTTTCCGCAGACTACGCAAGACGTGCAGCAGATCGTGCGCATCTGCGCGGCAAACGGCGTGCCGATCATCCCTTTTGGCGTCGGTACTTCGCTCGAGGGCCATGTCAACGCGCCGCTCGGCGGCGTCTCGATCGATTTCCGCGACATGAACAAGGTGCTGACCGTTCACGCCGAGGATCTCGACTGCGTGATCCAGCCCGGCATCACGCGCAAGACGCTCAACGAGCAATTGCGCGACAGCGGATTGTTCTTCCCGATCGACCCCGGCGCCGACGCCTCGCTCGGCGGCATGGCGGCGACGCGCTGCTCGGGCACCAATGCGGTGCGCTACGGCACCATGAAGGACAATGTGCATCGCGCTCAAAGTCGTGATGGCGAACGGCGAGGTGATGACACCGCGCGGCGCGCGAAGAAGACCGCGGCCGGCTACGATCTCACCCGTCTGATGATCGGCTCCGAGGGCACCCTCGGCGTCATCACCGAGCTGACGCTAAAGCTGTCCGGCATTCCGGAAGCGATTTCCGGCGGCGTCTGCCCGTTTCCTTCGGTCGAAGCCTGCTGCAACGCTGCCATCCAGACGCATCCAGTCCGGCATTCCGGTGGCGCGCATCGAATTGCTCGACGCCTTGCAGGTCAAGGCCGTCAACCTGCATTCCAAGCTCGGCCTGCCGGAAACGCCGATGCTGTTCCTGGAATTCCACGGCACCGAAGCCAGCGGTCGCCGAGCAATCCGAACGCTTCGGCGAGATCGCGGCTGAATTCGGCGGCGGCCCGTTCGAATGGGCGACGCGGCAGGAAGAACGCACCCGGCTTTGGGAGGCGCGTCACCACGCCGCGATGTCGAACTTCACGTTGCGGCCGGGCGCGCAGATGGTCGCCACCGATGTCTGCGTGCCGATTTCGCGACTGGCCGAATGCGTCACCGAGACGCAGCGCGACATCGCGGAAAGCCGCATTGTAGCGCCGATCGTCGGCCATGTCGGCGACGGCAATTTCCATCTCACGCTGCTGGTGGACATGGACGATGCCGACGAGGTCGAGCGCGCCAAGGGTCTGTCCGAGCGGCTGGTCGAGCGCGCGCTCGCCATGGACGGCACCTGCACCGGCGAGCACGGCGTTGGGCAGGGCAAGATGAAATATCTTCTGGCCGAGCACGGCGCGGCGGCGCTCGCCGTCATGGCCTCGATCAAGCGTGCGCTCGACCCGCAAAACATCATGAATCCGGGCAAGATCGTCGCGCTGTCGTAATCCGCGACATAGATTTGCCGCCAAAAACCGGCAAAATAGCGTAAATTAAAATCGTAAAGCGCGACGCGCGCACGTCGGCGCTGGAGTCGGCGTTGCAAAACACCCTGCTCGGATTGGCGATCGCGATCATTCTGGCGCTGGTAGCGGCGCTGGTCGGTCCGCTGCTGATCGATTGGGGCGGCCACCGCTCGTTGTTCGAGGCGGAGGCGAGCACGTTTGATCGGCGTTGATGTGCGCGTTGTCGGCGCCATTGAAGCGCGGCTGCTGCCGACGCCGTCGCTCACGTTGCACGACATCGAGATCGGCGACGGCAACGCGGACCGGATAAGGGCGCGCGCACTCGGCTTCGAATTCGCGCTCGGTCCCGCTGATGCGCGGCGAATGGCGGGCCGCCGAGGTGCATGTCGTGGGGCCGCGATTGAGCCTCGGGCTTGACGCATCCGGCCACGTGCTGGCGCCGAACCTGGCGATCAAGTTCAGCCCCGACACTTTGTCGATCGACCGTTTGAGCATCGAGGACGGCCAGGTGACGCTCACCGATGCCGCCAACGGCGCCCGCACCACGCTTCGTCAGCTCTGGTTCAACGGCGAAGCGCGCTCGCTGCTCGGCCCGTTCAAGGGCGAGGGCGCGGTCACCATCGGCGGCGAGCTTTATCCGTTCCGTATCGCCGCCGGCCGCTACAGCGAGGACGGCGCGCTCAAGCTCCATGTCAATGTCGATCCGGTCGATCATCCGCTCAGCATCGAGGCCGACGGCATGCTGGCGCTGGCAGGTAGCGAGCCGAAATTTGACGGCACCTTGAGCCTGTCGCGGCCGGTCGGCATCGCCGCGCGCAACGCTGACCGGCTCACTCAGCCTTGGCGCGTGAGCGGCAAGGTCAAGGCGACCGCGGCCTCGGCGCTGATGCCGCAGTTTGAATTCCGGTACGGTTCGCAGGAGCAGGGATTGAAGCTCAGCGGCGTCGCCGATTTCAAATTCGGCAAGCAGCCGCGTTTCGATGGCGTGCTGTCGGGCCGCCAGATCGATCTCGACCGCGCGCTCTCCGGTGGCGACGGCATCGGTCCGTCGCCGGCTGCTGCCATCCGCAAGATCGCCGAATTGGCCGGAGGCGCCTTCCGTCCGGCTATTCCGATCCAGATCGGCATCGGCATCGACCAGGTCACGCTTGGCGGCAACACCGTTGCGAACTTGCGCGGTGACATCAGCACCGGCGCCGGCGGATGGAATTTGGACCGCTTCGAGTTTCGTGCGCCGGGCTATACGCAGGTGCGGCTGAGCGGGCATCTTGCCGTCGGCAAAGACGCCGTCAGCTTCACGGGGCCGGCTGAGGTCGATGCCGGAGATCCGAAAGTGCTGGTGGCCTGGCTGGAAGGGCGCGCCGATGTTGCGCAAGGCGACCTGCGGCCACTGCGTCTGCGCGGCGATCTCACGCTCGCCAGCGACCGGTTCGCCGCCGACCGGCTTAGCGCTGTGTTCGACGGCAAAACCGTTACCGGCCGCCTTGCTTATGCGTTCGCGTCCGGCGACAGGGCAGCCAAGCTCGATGCCGCGCTCAATGCCGCCGAACTCGATATCGACGCCGCGCTCTCCTTCGGCAATGCGCTTATCGCCGGCTCCGCGATCGAGCGGCCGCACGACATGACTATCGCCATCGATATCGGCCGCGCCAGCATTGCGGGCTTCATCGCGCGCAACGCCAGCGCGCGGCTGAAGATCGACGCCGGGGGGTTGCAGATCGACAAGTTGTCGGTCTCTGACCTTGGCGGCGCCGCGTTTTCGGCCAGCGGACGTATCGTCACCGCCGCGCCCTCGCCGCAAGGCAGTATGCGGGTCGATCTTGACGCACCGGACATGACGCCGGTGATGGCGCTGTTGGCGCGCTTTGCACCGCAAACTGCGCAAACGCTGCGTCGCGGCGCGGCGGCGATGGCGCCGACCAAATTGCATGCGCAACTCACCATCGATGGCGCGGCGCCGGCGGTCGCCAAGCTCGCCATCGACGGCAATCTCGGCAAGGTGCGCGTCGCGCTGACTGGACAGGCTAATGCCGACGCCATTGCGTTTACGGCCGGTGACATCAAGCTCGAAGGAAAATTGGAAGCGGACGACGGCAAGATATTGGTCGCGATGCTTGGCCTCGATCCCGTGCTGGCGGTGGACGCCGGTCCCGGCGCCTTGACGCTGACGGCCAACGGACCGGCGCGCGGCGAGCTGAAAATCGATGGCAAATTGACCGCCGGCGGCCTCGATGCTGGCGCCACCGGCAGCGCAAAACTTTTTACCGACACTCCTTCAGCCGCGCTGCGCCTGACGATCCTGCGCGCAGACGCCGGCCCGCTGCGCGGCGGCGCGCGCGCACCTTTGCCGGTTACTTTCGCCGGCAACGTCGCGCTGACGGCCAAGGATGTGACGCTCAGCGACATCAACGCCACCATCGCCGGCGCTACCCTGCGCGGAAAACTCGGGCTCACGCTGCCGGCGCCGCGCCGCGTGCACGGCGAAATCGAGACAGATACTTTGGATGCGCCCAGCCTCGTCATGGCGGCGATCGGCATGCCCTCCGCGGCCAGTAGCGGCGCAAGCTGGGCCTGGTCGAGCGAGCCCTTCGCTGCCGGCGTGCTGGGCGACTATGGTGGCCAGATCATGCTGAAGGCGCGACGCGCCGGTCTGCTGCCGGGGCTGGCGGCGCGCGAGCTTCGTGCGGCCTTCCGCTGGGGCGACAACGAAATTGCGTTCGACGATGTGTCCGGCGATGTTGCTGGCGGGCGTCTCGCCGGTCAGGTATCGTTCCGATCTGTCGATGGCGGCATGAAGGCGCATGCGAAAATCTCGCTCATCGGCGCCAACGCGGCCGATATGCTTTCATCCGGTGCGCGGCCGCCGGTGAACGGCGCGCTCGGCTTCTCGATCGAGGCCGATGGCGCTGGCATGAGCCCGGTGGCGCTGATTGGCTCGCTGCAAGGGACGGGAAAGATCACCCTGACCGACGCGCAGCTCGCGGGCCTCGATCCGCGCACCTTCGATGTCGTCACCCGCGCGGTGGATCAGGGAATGCCGATCGACGCGGCGCGCATTTCCAATGTGGTGAACAAGGCCTTGGAGAGCGGCCGGCTTACGGTCAGGCGTGCCGAAGGAATCATAGCCGTGAGTGCCGGACAGCTTCGGTTGAGCAACGTCAGGGCCGACAGCAAAGACGCTGCGTTGTCGCTGGCCGGCAATCTCGACCTCACCGATGGCTCGATCGACGCGCGGCTGGTGCTTTCTGGATCGGGTCAGGCCGCGGGCTCCCGGCCCGACATCTTCATGGCCCTGCGGGGGCCGGTGGCGGCGCCGTCGCGCAGCATCGACGTCTCGGCGCTGACCGGATGGCTGACGTTGCGGGCGATAGACAATCAATCGAAGCAATTGCGCGACATCGAGAACGCGCAGCCCAAGCCTTCACTCGGCTCACAGAATTGATGAGGCGCCTCTGCCGCCGGTCTCGCGCGATGCCCCGCCGGGGCGTGCACCTGATTGCGCGCGATAGTAATCGAGAACGAATAGGCGGATCGCCGACGACAAGTTGCCGACGCGGCGGTCGGTGTCGATCGAGGCCACCAGATCCGACAGCGTGATGTCGCGGCCGGCGGCGATCTCCTTGAGGCAGGTCCAGAACGCGTCTTCCAGGCTGACGCTGGTCTTGTGACCGGCGATCACGATCGAGCGTTTGACGACCGGCGACTTCATCGGCCCTTCCCCTTGTCGATCCGGTGCTGGTCGAGATCGCGGCCGGCTTTGGCCCGCTGCTCCGTCCTAAGCTTATGCTGGTGCTTGGGCTGTCCATGCAGGAGACGATTGGCGTCGGCGCGCGCATCATGCTGCCGCTGCTTGGCACGCTTGCGGGCCGCCCGAAGATTGATCAGTTCAGCCATGCCGAGTCTCGATGGTAACCCGGTACATATTCGGTCGGGACTAGTTTAAGCCACTGCGTCGGTCGCAAAAGATCGCTGACGTTTTGACGGATGTCGCCGCCAGTATCATGGCGGACGACTCCATAGGCTTGGGCCATTATTCTGCGGGCACTGTGGAGGAGAACTCAATACACGGTTAGTTGATAGCAATAGAGCGCTATAGTTTGTCTCAGCGAATACTGTTAGCCATTTGCGGTGCAATTATAGAATCCGGAGTGATTGCGAAGGTATAACCTCGCATCTACCAAGAGCTACTACAAAGAAACATGATGTTGACAATCGGAAACTCTGCGATCCGTCTCTCACAATGTGAGATTTGACATAAAGCCTCGACACAATAGTACCGGGATACTTCCCCCGTCGGGCGGTCAATACATTCCGGGGATCGAATATAGCTTTGGCATTGCTCTCGTGTGTGACGCGCCTAAGTAGGCATCTGCCTATGCACAACTCGGTGTTGTCCACCGACATTCACGGATTAGTGCGTGGACTCATAAAACGGCGAGCCAAATACGGCTCTTGGGGAACAGCGGACAAAGGTCGATTTTGGCTCCTGATCGATCGGTCGCGAATGACCCAAAGCGGACATCGTTCAATTGCTCAGTAAATCTTGCCATCGTCATGCTAATAATTTGGCGTGGCCTCAATAATGCTTTGGTGGGTATTCGTCGAAATAACGCGCCCAAGCGTGAAACCCGATGCATTTAATAACTTTGAAAACTCCTGCTCGGTGCGTTCTACGCCGCCCGTCACTGTCAGCATCAGCAAGTCCATCAGTTTTCCGTGGTGAGGCGCATCTCCTTCAGGCAATACGGCCTCGATGATGAGCAGTCGTCCGTGTCTAGATATTGCGCGGCGGCAGCTTTGAAGAATTTTTAGTGCCGGCTCATCGGTCCAATCGTGCAATACGTGAGCGAGAATGTAGCAATCGTGTGATTCCGGGATGGCTTTGAAGAAATCCCCCTCCGAAATAGTGAACCGGTCGCTTAACCCTTCCGCAGCCATGGCTTCGCGCGCTTCTTTCGCCGTTTCTGGCAGGTCGAAGAGAATACCGTGCGTATGCGGCGCCGTTTTGAGAATCTCCTTTAAGAGCGTTCCTGTACCGCCACCAACATCAACAATGGACTCAAAGGTATTGAAGTCGTAGTCGGTCGCGACGGCTGATAGCTCTGCGCCGTGGATGCCGATCATCGCTTGGTTAAAGCACACACGATCGTCCGGATGGGCAGCGAGGTAGGAGAAAAGATCATGTCCGGTAGATTTAAGCAGGCCACTGTGCCCAGTCCTAACGCTATAGAGAAAATTAGCCCATGCGTTCCATTGCCAGTCACCGGCGATAGTCATGACGAGAGCCCTCGTAGAGCCGGGCGAGTCACTTCGCAAAGAGCTCCCGAGCCGCGTGAGACTAAAACGCTCCGAAGACGCTTCGCTGACAATACCGCAGCTTGCCAATGCACGGAGAAGACGCCTGAGCGAGGGAGCGTGGGTCCCAGTCAACCGCGAGAGATCGTCGAGGTGAAGTGCGCCTTGGGCTAGATGGTCGGGAATGGCGAGTTGGGCGGCTGCATAAATAGCGCGGGCTGGCCATATCGCCATCACCATTTGTGCAAGATGAGCATGGACGTCCGCGGATTCAGGTTCAAACGCCGCAGGCTGCGCGTCGGGTAGCCCCAGAGTCGAACGAAGGCTGCTCATGTCCGCGCCGCCGCGAAAGGTTGAATGAACGGGCCGGATTTGAGCTCGGCCGGATACAAGATCACCTGTACACCTGGGTGGCGAAACTGATCGATGTCGCCGGAATGAACGTGCTGAAATTGCACGAACAAAATCCGCGATTTATCCCATTCGCCGAGCGGTCCGAATTTTACCGAGCCCATCACAGTATCAAACGTCGTGCGGTGAATGTATTCCGCAATTAACCTTTGGTCGATTTTGCCGACGGCATTGACAGCGTTCCCCAATATCTGGAGCTCCGCGTAGGCCATTGGCGACCAAAACCCGAGCGGGTCGACGCCGGCGCCAGAAGCTTTTTTCTGATAGCGGCGGATGACGTCATCCACTCCAGGAAACTTCATCGTGGGTTCGGGCACGTAGTTTTCATTGATCACAATGCCGTTGAGCAGATTTCCAAGTTGAGCTTTGAGTGAGGTAAAGGTCAGCCCGATCATGGCGCCGCCAAACATGCGTGGCGTATAGTTTAATTCGCGTACAGCGCGTACAACGCCGACAGAATTGCCAGGATAACTTGCGACGAACACAACGTCAGGCGCGGCTGCTTGGGTCGCTCTAATGACAGGGCCAAAATCCGCGGTATTCATTGGAAAACGAGCTTCGTGGACGACACGCAGTCCTAATTTCTTGGCGTTGGCGCGGGCACCCGCCAGAACGTTTTGACCGAACTCGCTATCCTCTCCGAGAAGCGCAACCCCTTGCGGCGCCGGCCGCATCGTCAATGCGGTCTCAAAGAAGCCGAGCGACAGACTGCGGTTTCCCTCTGGACCATTCGGCAATATCTGGAAGTATCGGTCGTATTTAAAAACGTCGTTGACCCCGGTGCCCAAGAGCGCCGTGAAGACCATTTTTTTCGCGATGACGATCGGCATCGCGGGCGCAATTTGATTCGTCCCATATGGTGAGACGACCAGATCGACCCGATCGAGATCGATCAGCTTGGTGTAAATTCCAGGTACCGCGGAAGGGTTGCTTTGATCGTCATAGCAGACGAACTCCACCGGTCTACCGAGCAGTCCGCCCTTGGCATTGATGTCGTCCCGCCAGACTTCGCGTGCCAGAAGAAACATTTTTCCGGCTCCGGCATTAGGCCCCGTCAAAGACATGGCAAAACCAATCTTAAGGGGCGCTGCTGAAAATGCTGGCATTGCATAAAGAGCAAGACTTCCCGCTGTGGCTTTCAGTAGGGTTCTGCGGCTCGTTTTCATGGGGGCCTCCGATCGTTTGCGATGAGGCCAGCGTCGCTCAAATTCAGGCTTCTCGCTTTGGGAAGACCTCGCCCAGACTTTGGGAATTCCTCGGATTATCTTGGGATTGGATCGGGATTAACGTGCGTCCTGTGTATTATAGCTGCTGCAGTGCAGGGGACATTCAAAGTGATCTTTGCGTTTGAGGAATACACGCTCGACGTCGACCAGCGTGAGCTTCGCCGGGGGCAGACCGCGATCAACCTTGAACCGAAGGTGTTTGATCTCCTGAGTTATCTTCTTGAGCATCACGACAAGGTCGTCAGTAGGGATGAATTGATTGCATCGATTTGGGAGGGGCGGATTGTCTCAGAGTCAGCGCTCGCCAGCTGTATAAACGCCGCACGCGCCGCAATCGCGGATGATGGCATCGCGCAACGGCTGATCAAGACCTTTCCACGAAAGGGTGTGCGCTTTGTTGGCAACGCACAGAAGATCAACACAAAAGAACACGAGCAATTATCAGTCCCTGCAACGCTTTCACTCCCCGAAAAGCCATCTATCGCGGTGTTGCCATTTCAGAACCTCAGCAGCGATGCTGACCAGGAATACTTTGCTGATGGCATGGTGGATGACATCATTACCGGATTGTCGCGCATTCGCTGGTTGTTCGTGATCGCGCGCAATTCAAGCTTTGCGTACAAAGATAAGAGACTTGGAGTAACTCAGGTCGGTCGCGAGCTGGGCGTACGATATGTCCTCGACGGGACCGTGCGAAAAGCGGGCGACCGTATCCGGGTCAGCACGCAACTTATAGAGGCGGAAACGGCAGGTCACCTCTGGGGTGAACGCTACGAAAGACATTTGCAGGATATTTTTGTTCTGCAAGACGAGATTACGATGAGCGTTCTTGGCGCCATCGAGCCTAGTCTTCGGAAGGCGGAAATAGAGCGCGTAAAGCGCAAGAGACCGGACAATTTGGACGCCTATGATTTAGTTCTGCAGGCAATGCCGCTCGTCCACAGCCACATTGCACAAGATGCGCTATTGGCTATTCCGCACCTCACCAAAGCTTTGGATCTCCAACCGGACTACGCTCTAGCGCATGCAATGTTGGCCTGGTGCTATCATTTCCGTTTTAGCCGCGCAGGCTTACGTGAAGAGGATCGGCTAGCGGCAGTTCGTCATGCCCGAGCAGCGATCGTCGGTGGTGATGACGCGACCGCCCTCGGGATGGCGGGTTTTGTAATTTCACTCGATGAGCATGATCATGCTACCGCGACGAGCCTTTTCGATCGTGCGCTCAGTCTGAGTCCATCGAACATCTTTGCGCTGTCGTGTAGTGCGCTCGTCTTGTCGTGGCTTGGTGAACCGAAGACCGCGATCGAGCGAGCGACAAGCGCAATCCGGCTCAGTCCATTCGATTTCCTAAATTACCTTGCGTATAACGCTCTCGCTTTAGCATATTTCCATATGCGTGATTACGAGAGAGCCTTTGAGGCCGCGCGCAAGTCGATTCAATTCAACCCACGCTTTAGCGTTTCGCGGGCCTTTCTCACGGCGGCGCTTGTCGGATTGGATCGAAAGGCCGACGCCAAAGCAGAGGCGCAGCGTGTTTTGGCACTTGATCCCGGCTTTAGCGTTAGGCAATTTTCTGTGACCGTAGGAATTGAACCGCGCGTGTTTGAGCCGCTAGCTGATGCTTGGAAAGCGGCAGGGTTGCCAGAAGGCTAACTGCTAAAGCAAGCCAGCGGGAATGTCCGCTACTGGCACTTAACGGATAAACCAAACGCGCACGCGTTTGTCTGCTTTTGGGGTAAGAGCGGACATGCAGTCTATTTTATGAGCACCCGCCCTAGTGCGGGCGGGTCATTTTTTCCGGGCGCACAAGGCGGTCGAATTCGGCGCCGGTGACAAAACCGAGCCGCACCGCTTCCTCACGCAAGGTGGTGCCGTTGGCGTGCGCCGCCTTGGCGACCTGGGCGGCCTTGTCGTAGCCGATGTGCGGCGACAGCGCGGTCACCAGCATCAGCGAGCGCTGCATCAATTCACGGATGCGCGGCTCGTTGGCGCGGATGCCGATCACGCAATTATCGGTGAACGAGTTCACCGCGTCGCCCAACAGCCGGATCGATTGCAGCATGCAATAAGCCAGGACCGGCTTGTAGACGTTGAGTTCGAAATGGCCCTGGCTGCCGGCCACCGTGATGGCGGTCTGATTGCCGAACACCTGACAGCAGACCATGGTGAGCGCCTCGCACTGGGTCGGGTTGGTCTTGCCCGGCATGATCGAGGAGCCGAGTTCGTTGCTGGGCAGGATCAACTCGCCGAGCCCCGAACGCGGGCCGGAGCCGAGCAGACGGATATCGTTGGCGATCTTGAACAGCGCGGTGGCGGCTGCGCTGAGGGCGCCGTGCACGAATACATAGGCGTCGTGGCCGGCCATGTGCTCGAATTTGTTGGGCGCGCTGACGAATGGCAGCTTGGTCAGCTTGGCGATGCGCTTGGCGAAAGCCTTGGCGAATTGCGGCTTGGAATTCAAGCCGGTGCCGACCGCGGTGCCGCCTTGCGCCAGCGGATATAACTCACGCTGCGCGATGGCCAAGCGCGCGGTTGCGGATTTAACCTGGGCGGCGTAGCCGGAAAATTCCTGGCCCAAGGTCATCGGCGTCGCATCCATGGTGTGGGTGCGGCCGATCTTGACGATCCTGGCGAATTCCCTGGTCTTTTTGTCGAGCGCTTTCTGCAACAGCCTGAGCGCCGGCAACAGATGGCCGGCAATCTCAAGCGCCGCGGCAATGTGCATCGCGGTCGGGATCGAATCGTTGGACGACTGGCTCATATTGACGTGATCGTTCGGATGCACCGGCTTTTTCGAGCCGAGTTCGCCGCCGAGCGCGACATTGGCGGCGTTGGCGATCACCTCATTGACATTCATATTGGTCTGGGTGCCGGAGCCGGTCTGCCACACCAGCAGCGGAAAATGCTCATCGAGCTTGCCGTCGGCGATATCTTGCGCCACCGCGACGATGGCTTTGGCGCGCCGGTTGTCGAGCGAGCCGAGATCGCGGTTAACCTCGGCCGCCGCGCGCTTGATCAGGCCGAGCGCGCGTACGATCTCGATCGGCATGCGTTCGCTGCCGATGCGGAAATTATGCAGCGAGCGCTCGGTCTGCGCGCCCCAAAGCTTGTCGGCGGGGATATCGAGCGGCCCGAAGGCGTCGCTTTCGGAACGAGTTTTTTGACGAGGTTTGCCGGGCTTTTTGGCCATGATCGAATGTAGGCCCGTCGTTTGACCGGCGAAAGGACGCTAATCGCGCTATTTCTTCTTGCGGAAGCGGTCGAGGCGGACCACCTCGCCGCTGCCGATCGGCTTCTCGGGCTTCGGATCTGACTTGGTCTCAGATTTAGGCTCAGGCGGTGGCGCCGCGGCCGGTAGGCCGGCCTTCGCCGCCGGTGCGACAATGGCGGGCGTGGTGGCGCGCTTCTTCTTGGCCGGCTTGTCCCCGACATTGGCGGGGGCTTGGCGATCCTGGCCCTCGATGACTTCCTCGAATTGCAGGCCGAACTGCACCGACGGGTCGAAAAAGCCGTTGATCGCCTCGAACGGGATGCCGAGCTTTTCCGGAATGCCGCCAAACGACAGGCCGACCTCAAAGCCGCGCTCGGTCACCGCGAGTTCCCAGAACTGATGCTGCAAAATGATCGTCATCTGTTCGGGATACTGCGCGCGTAACCGATCCGACATCCGCACACCATCGGCCTGGGTGTCGAACGAAATGTAGAAATGATGATCCCCCGGCAGGACCTTCTTCTTGACGACTTCGTTGAGCACGTTACGCACTACGCCGCGCAGCGCCTGCTGGGTCAGGAGATCGTAGCGGAAGTGGTCGGTCATGCGCGTTCGGGGCTGCGGTTGGGACTCGGGGCCGGATGCTATCGCATGAATCGGAAAACGGACACGAAAGTGGAGGCTTCTGTTGCCAGGTGCCTCCGGACCCCGCCTGACGGAGCTTAACCCGCCAGGGCTTCAGTTCGGTCTTTCAAACCGCTTACGCGGCCTGAGCAACCGGAGCATAGTTGTCGTTTGCAACTATGAGACGGCCCGATAACGGCGGTACCATGCCGAGCAAAAGTCCGTCCTTTACGCCCTCGTCGATCCTAGTTCGCCCCCGCCGAAGCCCTCCTTCATGACCGAAGGTCAGGGTTTGGGTGGAGGCGCCGGGTACTGCCCCCGGGTCCGAAAGGTTTATTACGACGGCCGTTTATCGCCATATCCGGCTTGCGCCGGCACTTTGAATATAGGCGCTAAAGGTTGACGAAAGAAGGCCATGTTTAACAGGAAAAAATTCTTATCCTGGCTATGCGACGGTCGAGCATGCCGCGCGTCGGGCGTTTCTCGGCGCCGGTGAAGGCGTGGCTAGTCCTTCTTGCCGCCGCCTGCCGACATCCTACGCGACAAGCTGCGCTTCGAAGGTCCGCGCTTCCAGCCGGGCGCGGATGTCGGTCCCGCTCATTGGCACGCCGAAGAAATAACCCTGTCCTTCGTGGCAGCCCTGCGCGCGTACCAGCCTCATTTGTTCTTCGGTTTCGATGCCCTCGGCGACCACGATTTTATTGAGGCCGGAGCCGAGGCTGACGACGGCGGCGATGATAGGCTGGGCATCGCGCGCCCCGCCAAGGTCACGAATGAACGACTGATCGATCTTGATCTTGTCGAACGGGAATTTACGCAGGTAATTGAGCGACGAGTAGCCGGTTCCGAAGTCGTCGAGCGAGATGCCAACGCCCAGGCTCTTGAGTTGATCCATCGCAGTCAAGGTGCCGTCGGATTCTTCAAGCAGCACGCGCTCGGTGATCTCGACTTCCAGCCGTTGCGCATGAAGGCCCGACTTCGCAAGCGCCGACGCGACGTGCAAGGCGAGACCGCGGTCCTTGAATTGCACCGGCGACAGGTTGACCGCGACTTTGATGCCATGTGGCCAGGTCGCCGCTTCGACGCAGGCGCGTTGCAATACCCACTCGCCGAGCTCGATAATCAAGCCGGTTTCCTCGGCAATGGGGATGAACACGGCCGGTGGCACGTCGCCGCGCCTGGGATGGTTCCAGCGCAGCAGCGCCTCGCAGGTCGTGACACGGCCGGTGCGCAGGTCGACCAGCGGCTGGAAATGCAATTTGAACTGGCTTGTGGCAATTGCTTCGCGCAGGTCGAGCTCGAGGCCGCGCCGCTCTTGCGCCGCTTCCTCCATCTCGGCGGCGAAGAAACAGTGGTTGCCGCCGCCGCGCTTCTTGGCGGCGTAGAGCGCCATGTCGGCTTTCTTCAGCAGATGGTCGGCATCGGTCGCATCCATGGGCGACATGGCTATGCCGATCGAGGCGCCGATATCGATACGATGGCCGTCGATCTCGAACGGATCGCCAAGCGTCTTGACGATACGCTGAGCGAGCCACTGGGCGTCCTGGCGGCGCTCCGTGGCGCCCTGCAGCACGACGAACTCGTCGCCGCCGAAGCGGGTGATCATGTCGCCTGGGCCGATGACGGTACCGAGCCGGCCGGCAACTTCCTTGAGCAGCTTGTCGCCGATCGGGTGGCCGAGCGTGTCGTTGATGGACTTGAAACGGTCGAGGTCGATTAGATGAATTGTGAGGTGCCGATCGCGTTTGCGCACGCCTACAAACATGTTGTTGATTCGCTCGCGGAATTGGGTGCGGTTGGCCAGTCCCGTGAGTTCGTCATATTTGGCCAGATGCGCGATGCGCTCTTGCGCGCGTTTGCGTTCGGTTATGTCTTCAAGGATGATCACGGAGCCGCCGCCGGCCATCATCCGGCGCGACACCGCGATGGTCCGATCGCCGTCGGGCGAAGTTTGAATCTGGTCGAAGGTGTCGCGCTGAAGGCTGCGCAACAGGTCGTTGAAGACCGCCTTTACACTCTGGGTCTTGTGATTGCCGGCGCGAATGCTGTGGCGGACCAATTGGGAGACGCGCATGCCGACACGGATCGGCGCGTTCTGCAGATGAAGCAACTCCAGGAAGCGCTCGTTCCAGACCTGCAGGCGTTCCTGCTGATCGAGCATGCACAGTCCGTGCGACATGTTGTTGAGCGCGATATCGAAGCGTTTGGCTTGTTCCTCGAAGCGGGCGGCGAGCGCCGCTTCCTTGCGCGTCATCGTCAGCGCCTGAATGATGATTTCCCGGATGCTCAGCGTAATGTCGATCATTCCGTAGATGAACATCAGCACCACGAAGCCAACGACCTTGTGCACCCACTCGGGATAGACCATCAGCGAGATCGCCATTGGAAGCGTGGCAAAGGTCAGTTGACCGACCACGATGAATGGCCGCCCGGCATTGCGGCCCGCGATTGCGGCCGCGTAGCCTACCGACATGGTGGTGACGGCGAGCTGGAGCGACGCGTCCCTGGTCTGCATAATCGTCAACCAGGACAACAGGCCGAGGAGGGCGGCGAACGCCCAGGCGCCGTATTCGTAGGCGCGCTCCCACAACTTGGTGGCTACGAGTTTGTCGATCGCTTTGTATTTTTTGTAGAAAAACGCGGATGCGACCCGCAGCATTCCGACCGCGAAGATTGCGACCGAATTGGCCATGATCCATTGATCGCCGATGCGCAGCGCGACCGCCGCGCCGACGATCGAGCAGGCGACCGCGCCGACGGTCAGCGAGACGATCGGCGCGAACAGCGATTCGACCAGCGCGGCGCGAATCTCCGTCGGGAGCTCGGCGTCCGCAGTGCGGGTTTGGATCAGCTTCCTTAAAAGCATTCGGCCTTCGCGGCTTCCTCCGAAGACACAATCGTACCCACGGTTGCTCAACAGGACGCAAACCGCGCGGTTTATCAGGCATTTCTGCTGAACATGCGCACAAGGACAAAGCTCCAATTTTAACGAAATGCTTTGCAATTCGCGTCCGGCGCGACGGTTTTTAAGCCGGGAATCCAGGCGCGCCGACATCTCGCCGGCCGATCAGCATCTTGCCGACCGTCATTTGGCGAGTGGCTCGTGAAAATGGAACTCGGCTCGTAGACGCTATTGGCGATCATAGTTAACGTGAGTTGCGAGCGATTTTCTTCGATTTCGCAAGAATAACTACGCATCTGAAACGAATGCGCGGATGTGTCCGCTTGTCGGCGCACAAACGTGTGATTGGCCGTACTGGAGGTGTCTGTTAGGGTAAAAAAACAGTTAACTTGGTGCGTCACATGCCGTCTTTCGCATCTATCAGCGCACGTTCCGCGAGCCGCAATGCGGCCCGCGCGGGATCGCGTGTGCCTATGCCGGCGGTGGCGAAGGCAGCGACGGAAACTCCGGACGCCTCAAATGAAAAGAGCGCCGACGCGCGGCGTTTGTTCGATCTCGAACAGATCGAAGTCTCGTGGGAAGAAGCAACCGGCGCGCTATGGACTTTCATGCGTCCGCGCGGCCGGCCGAGCTACAATCCGGACCTGCTCGAAGAATTTCATGCTTGGCAGCGCGGCATCGTCGCGGAGTTTGCCGGCCGGCCGTCGGAGCTGCGATATCTGGTGACAGGGTCGCGCACGCCCGGCGTGTTCAATCTCGGCGGCGACCTCGATCATTTCTTGGCCAAGATTCGCGAGCACGACCGGCCAGCGCTGGTTGCGTACGGCGAGTCATGCGTGCGCATCCTGTACAACAACCTGAACGGGCTGGGCTTACCGCTCGTAACGATCGGGCTGGCGCAGGGCGATGCTCTCGGCGGCGGCTTCGAGTCGCTGTTGTCGCACAATGTGATTATCGCCGAGCGCGGCGCGAAGTTCGGATTCCCGGAGAGCATGTTCGGCCTGTTCCCCGGCATGGGCGCCTATAACCTGGTTGCCCGGAAGATCGGCGCGGCATTCGCCGAGGAGATGATGTTGAGCGGACGCACTTACACCGCGGCAGAGATGCTGGACCTCGGCCTGGTGCACATTCTGGCCGAGCCCGGGCGGGGGATCGAGGAGGTGCGCAAATACATCCAGCGCAACAAGCGCCGGCACAACGGAATTCGCGCGGTATTTGAAGCCGGCCGGCACGTTAATCCGCTCACGCTCGGTGAGCTTGACCGCATCGTTCAGATCTGGGCCGACACCTGCCTGCAACTGCGCGAACAGGATCTGAAGGTGATGCAGCGCCTCGTTACCGCGCAGGATAAGCTGCAACAGACGGTACAGGCCGCGGAATAGCGACCGGTTAACGCGCCCGCTCGGCGGCCAACAGCGGATCGCGCACAATCACCTTATCGGCATAAAGGGCGGCGACGTCGTCGTCGCTCAGCGACAATAGATCGCGCAGGATTTCCTCGTTGTGTTCGCCGAGGCGGTCGGCCACGAGGTCGGCGGACGTTTCCCAGCCCGAGAATTTGGCCGCCATGCCGGGGATGTCGAATTCGCCGATCTCTTTGTCGTTGACGCGGCGGATGGTGCCGCGCTCGCGCAAATGAGGATGCGCCATCGCCTCCTGCAGCGAGAGCACCGGCGCGCAAGGCACGCGCTCGGCCTCCAGCGCGGCGATGGCGGCCTCGCGGCTGTCAAAGCCGGCGAGCCATTGTTCGATGAGGTCCTTGAGCGCGGCATTATTGTCGCGGCGCGCGCGCGGATCGCGAAAGCGCGGATCGGCCGCCAGCTCCGGTCGGTTCATGGCCTTGACCATTTGCGGCCATTGATGCGGCATCACCATGATGGCGATGAACTCGTCGCCTTTATAGCGAAACACGCCGGTCGGCCCGCCGTCGGCGTGCAGCGAACCGGCGCGCTGGGGCTCATAGGCCGCGCCGCGCAGTGAGGCCTTCGGAATATTCACTTCGTGCATGTTGAAATAAGTGTCGACCAGCGAGCACTCGATATATTGCCCTTCGCCGGTGCGCTCGCGATGCAGCAGCGCGAAGCCGATCGACATGGCGGCGGTGACGCCGGTGGCGCTGTCGCCGATCGCGATCGGCAACTGGGCCGGACCGCGGTCGCTTTCGCCGATGCCCGATGTGACACCGGCAAAAGCCGCGGCCATGTAATCGTAACCCGGCGCGTGGCTGAGCGGGCCGTTTTGGCCGGCGAGCGAAATCGAGCACATCACCAGTTTGGGGTTGATCTTGCGCAGCGCCTCATAGCCGAGGCCGGCGCGGGACATGACCCCGGGCGCGAAATTCTCCACCACCACATCGACTTTCGGAATGAGCGCCTGGATCAGCGCCAGCCCGCGCGGTTGCTTGATGTCGACGGCGAAGCTTTTTTTCGAATGGTTGTGCTGAAAGTAATAGGTGCTTTGCGAGGTTTTTTTCAACGCCGGGTCGCGCGGCTTGTCGCCGGCGAAGCGGCCGCGGTCGCCGGTGGGCGCGAGTTCGAGCTTAATCACCTCGGCGCCCATTTCCGCCAAGATGCGCGTGGCGGTCGGGCCGGCGACGAATTGCGTGATGTCGAGCACGCGGTAGCCTTTGAGCATTGGCAGCTTTTCACTCATGGCTCACCGCTTCTCGAATTGCTTGCTGCCGAAAAGCACGTCCCACGATTGGCCTGACGGCTTTTCTTCGTTGCTCTCGAGCTTGTCGCTCAATACCGCGAGGCCGCGCTGCACGGCAGGGCGCGCGCGCACCGCATGGTACCAGCGCTGCAGATGGGGCCAGGCCGCGATGTCCTGGCCCTGCCATTTATAGGGTCGCAGCCAGGGATAGACCGACATGTCGGCGATCGAATAATCGCCGGCAAGATATTCGGCTTCGCCCAGACGCCGGTCGAGCACGCCGTAGAGCCGCGTGGCTTCGCTGGTGTAGCGCTCGATGGCGTAGGGGATCTGCTCCTTGGCGTAACGGCGGAAATGATGCGCCTGGCCGAGCATCGGCCCGATGCCGCCCATCTGGAACATCAGCCACTGAATGACATCGTAGCGCTTGCGCAGATCGGCGGGCATGAAGCGCCAGCCGCTTTTCTCGGCGAGATACATCATGATGGCGCCGGATTCGAATAGCGCGAGCGGCTTGCCGTCGGGCGCGTCGTGATCGACCAATGCCGGGATTTTGTTGTTCGGGCTGATCTTGAGAAATTCCGGCGTGAACTGCTCGCCTTTGCCGATGTGCACCGGGAATGACGTTGTACTTCAGGCCCAGCTCCTCGAGCAGGATGGTGACCTTGTAGCCGTTCGGTGTCGTCCAGAAATAGACGTCGATCATTCTCAGATCGCCTGCTTGAGCGGCTGTTCGCGCTTGAGCCCGGCTTCGGTCAGCCGGTGTTCGAGCAGGCCCATGCGGTCGTAACCCCAGAACTGCTCGTTGTTGAAATAAAACATCGGCACGCCGAACACCTGGTCGACGACGGCGTCTTCCTGGGCGCGCTCGTAATCGGCCGGGCCATCGCCTGCAAGATAGTCTCGATAGCCTTGCTCCGGGAGGCCGAGGCCGGCGATCACCGATGCTACGGCGTCGGCTTCGTCGGCGGCGAGTTCGCGCTTGAAGAACAGACTCGAAGACCTTGTTGCCGTAGTCGCGGATCTTGCCATGCTTTTCCGCGAATAGGCCGCCGATCAGCGCCGGCGTGGTGTCGAAAATCTTGAGCGGGCCGCGGATCATCAGTCCGCCCTTCATGTTGGCCCAGCGCCGGGCGTCCATGTAGGAGTATTTGATTTTGTATTCGGAATAGACGCTGCGCTGGCCCTTGCCCTTGAGCCGAAGCTGGAACGGCTTCCATTTCAGGCGGATGTTGTATTTGTCCTCAAGCGCAAAGGCGGGATCGAAGGCCAAAAAGGCATAGGGGCTTTTAAAGTCCGAATACATTTTGACTTCATGTTGAGCATCCGCCGGCATGGTCAACTCCCGTTGCTTGTCATCCGTCAGTCTATTGCGCGCCGGGATCAATGCCAACGCAACAGTGGCGTAGTATCGTTCTCCGCCTGTAAGCTCGCAAAGTCATGACCGCCATGTCCGCTATCAAAGTCTTGAGTACGCATGCTGTTGTCGAAGTTCTGGCCGAACTCGTTCCAGCGTTTGAGCGGGCGAGCGGGCATACATTGTCGTTCAGCTACAACCCGACCGCGGCGATCAGGCGCGAGATCGATGGCGGCGCGGCGTTCGATGTCGCAATCATAACGCGGGCGGCGGTCGACGAACTAGCCGCGCAGGGCGTGATCCTGCGCGAGGGCAGCGCCGATCTCGCCCGCTGCGGACTGGGTGTATCGGTGAAGAAGGGCGCGCCCAAGCCGGACATCGGGACGGTTGAGGCCTTCAAGCGCGCACTGCTAAACGCGAAGTCCGTGGTGCGGTCCAAAGACGGCGCCAGTGGCAAATCCTTCGAGGCGCTGTTGGAGCGGCTCGGCATTACCGAGGCGATGCGCGACAAGATCATCGTCGGGCCGGCCGGCCGCATCGCCGAACTGGTCGCGCGCGGCGAGGGCGAACTCGCGGTGCAGCAGGTGCCCGAACTGGTGCCAGTCAAGGGCGCGGATTTCGTGGGGCCGTGGCCGGACGCGTTGCAGGTCTACACGGAGTTCGCGGCAGGAGTTTCCGCCGGCTCGAAACAGTGCGAGGCTGCGCAGGCTTTCATCGCGGCGCTGGCGGCGCCATCGGCGGCGGCGTTGTATAAAGCCAAAGGCTTGGAGCCGATCGTTCGATAGACAGCGTGAATTTTGGGGAGGAGGGCGCGATGCGGCCGTTCGAGGGGATCCGGGTGATCGATATCACCCATGTGCTGGCCGGGCCATTCGCGGCCTATCAACTGGCCGTGCTGGGCGCCGACGTCATCAAAGTCGAGCACCCAAATGATCCCGACCAGAGTCGCGGCGTCGGCACCGACAAGGAACTCAATCGCAAAAAAATGGGCACCGCGTTCCTGACGCAGGCGTCGAACAAACGCTCGATCACGCTCGACTTGAAGCAGGAGAAGGATCGCGAGATTCTGAAGAAACTGGTCGCGACCGCCGATATCTTCGTGGAGAACTATCGGCCGGGCGCGTTTGAGGCGTTGGGCCTAGGTTATGAAGCGCTCGCAAAAATCAATCCAAAGCTGATCTACGCGTCGTTCTCGGCCTTCGGGCAGAAGGGTCCGCGCGGGCCGCAGACCGCGTATGACCACGTCATCCAGGCCACTTCCGGCATCATGGCGATGACCGGCACGCCGGAGGTCAACCCGGTCAAGTTCGGCTCGCCGGCGGTCGATTACGCCACCGGCATGACAGGTGCGTTTGCTTTGTCTGCCGCGCTCTATCAGCGCGAGCGCACCGGCAAGGGCCAACGCATCGACATGGCGATGCTCGATGTGGCGATGATCCTGATGAGCTCGCACCTTACGGGATATCTGCGCAATGGTGTGCATCCCAAGCCGAGCGGCAACCGCCATCCGCACGCCACCAACAGCGCCTATGCCACCAAAGACGGGATGGTGATGCTGGGCGCCAGTAATTTGCGCCAGCAGCGTCGGTTATGGACGCTGCTTGAGCGTCCCGACATGATCAAGAAAACCAACGACGAACGCGACGCCGATCGCGAACGCGAGGCCGCGCTGCTCACCGAGATCATGCGCACGCGCACGGCCGATGAGTGGGAGGCGTTCCTGCAAGCGCGCCACGTCCCGGCCGCGCGCGTGCGCAGCATGGGTGAGGCGGTGGCCGATCCGCAACTAGCGAGCCGCGGCATTATCCATCGCCATCAAGGCGGTGCCGGTATCGAAGGAAAATTCGGCGTGCCGCTCGCTGCCTTCACGTTCGCGCATGGCGGCCCGCGCATCGATGCCCCGCCGCCCACGCTCGGCCAGCATAATGGCGAGATTCTCAAGGAACTCGGCGTCGAGCGCTGACGCTATTCGGCCGCGACAAGTCCTTCGAGATCGGAGCCCTTGGTTTCGGGGGTTACAATGATCGCGTAGATCGCCAGTAGCCCGTAAACCATCACCAGGCCGCCGATATAGAGATAGGCTTCCTTGATGCCGTAGGACTTCAGGATGAGTCCGGCGACAATCGGGATCAGCCCGCCGCCGTAGACCTGTGCGATTTGATAGGCGGCGCTGGCGCCCGAGGCGCGGTAGCGGGTTGGGAAATTCTCGGTATAGAAAGTCGGGATCGCGCCGTAACCGAAGCCGAACACGAAGCCAAAACCGACGATCTCAGCGAGCGTTGCGAGCCAGAAGCTGCCGGTGTTGACCAGATAGAAATACGGGATCGCGAAGATCAGAAACACGATCGCGGCGATCAGCAGGATGACGCGGCGGTTGATAAGGTCGGCGAGCAGCGAGCCGATAATCATGAAGACCAGCATGAAGGCCGCGGCGATCAGGCCGATATATTCAGGCGTCGATCCGGTGAAGCCGACTGCCTTCATGTAGCTGGTGCCAAAAACGAAGTAGAGGAAGAAGGCGCCGCCGAACATGGCGTTGACCAACGAGGTGCGCAGGATGGTACCCGGCATGTCGCGCCAAACCTGCCGTGCCGGACTTTCGAGCACCGCGCGCTGAGCGCGGTGCCGCTCGAACACGAAGCTGTCTTCGGTGCGGCGGCGGATGAAGATGCCGACGATCGCCACCAGGAAGCCGACAACAAACAAGATGCGCCAGCCCCAGACCGTGAAGTGTTCCGGCGTCATTAGCGACTTGGTGACGATTACCGAGCCGAAACCGAGCAGCAGCCCGATCGGGATCGCGAAGCCGACCCAGGCGCCCCAGAAAGCGCGATATTTCGAGTGCGCCGCCTGTTCGACCACCCAGGTGGCGGCGGTGCCGAACTCGGCGCCGAAGCTGATGCCTTGCAACAGTCGGAAGACGATCAGGAGCACTGGCGCGGCGACGCCGATGCTGTCGTAGGCTGGCGTGAGGCCGATGGCCAAGGTACTGATGCCCATCAGCACCAGCGCGTAAACCAGCGCGTCCTTGCGCCCTTTACGGTCGGCGAGGTGACCGAAAATATACGCGCCGACCGGGCGAATAATGATGCCGAGACCATAGACGCTGATCGCCGCGGCAACGGCGGCGAGGCCCGGCAGCTTGAAGAACATGCCGCCCCAGATGGTGGCCGCGATCACGCCGGTAATAAGGAAGTCGTATTGCTCGATCACTGAACCAACGATGCTCGCCAGCGCGACTTTATATATCTGACGGCTGGTTGGACTTGCGGCGTCTTGCGTCATGACTCATCCCGGCATCATGATAACTCGACGGAGCCGGTGGAAGTTCCGGTCGCTGTGCCGGCGCAATGACGATTGATTTTCAAAGCTCCTTCAGGACACTGACGAGCAGGGAGCGATGGCTGGGAATTCAAATGTCGCAACGCAACAAAAACCAAATAAGCGCGTTTTTACGCCCCGCGCTGATGCCAGCGCTGGTCGTTTTGGCGACATTGCTCGCGGCCACTGTGGCGCGAGCGGAGGAATTTCCGGCCCGCACCGTCAAAATCGTCGTGCCTTTCCCGGCAGGCGGTTCGGCCGACGTGCTGCCGCGCATCGTCGCCGAATGTCTGTCGAAGAAATGGGGTCAGCCGGTGGTGATCGAAAATATTACCGGCGCCGGCGGCAATATCGGCGCCGCTGCGGTCTACAACGCGCCGCCCGACGGCTACACCTTGTTCTCGGCGCCACCCGCCGCCGCTCGCCATCAACCAGAATCTTTACGCCAAGCTCAATTTCGATCCACTCGCATTCGAGCCGATCGTGATCATGGCGCTGATTCCGAACGCGCTACTGGTCAATCCGGCAAAGGTTTCCGCCAACACGGTCACCGAATTTATCGCCTATCTGAAAGCCAATCCGATGAAGTTGAATTGCGGCACGCAGGGCAATGGCACCACCTCGCATCTGACGCTGGAAATGTTTCAGATGATGGCGCAGGTCAAGGCGCAGAACGTGCCCTACCGCGGATCGGCGCCGGCGATGCAAGCGCTGATGGCTGGCGATATCGACTTCATGTTCGATAATCTCGGCGTCACGCTCGCGCAGGTGCGCGCCGGGAAGCTGAAGCTCATCGCCACCGCGACCGCCAAACGATTGGCGTCGCTTCCGGACGTGCCCACGGTGGCCGAGACTCTGCCAGGCTTCGAGTCGTCAGCCTGGTACGCTATCGCGGCGCCGCCCAAGACGCCGAAGGCGGTGGTCGAAAAAATTAATTCCGATATCAACGAGGCGCTGCGCGCGCCCGACGTGCGGGAGCGCTTCGCCAAATTGTCGGCAGAGCCGATCGGCGGCTCGACGCAAGCCGCCAAGGCCTATATCGGCGAGGAAATCGCCCGCTGGGGAAAGGTCATAAAGGCCGCCAATATCACGAAGCTGCAGTGATCCGGCGGACCTGCGTGCGCTATTTGCCACAGACTGCAATCAGCGGGCCGGTGGTCGTATCCGGACTGGTTCCGCAAGAAACGGAGCGCTCGGTCAGGTAAGTCGCGCGCGCCCGTTGCGTGCCGCAAAACGCGACGATGACGATTTCATCGTCACGGCAGGTCGCCGTGCAGGCGGCAGCGGTCGTGCATTGGGTGCGGACGAGACGGAATTGGGACGAAGCGCCGGGAGGGCCCGGCGGTCCTTGCAGGCCTTGCGCGCCGGGAGGCCCGATAGGGCCTTGCGCGCCGGTATCGCCTTTCGGGCCCGGATCACCTTTCGGACCTTGCGGGCCCGGCGCCGGCTGGCCGCAACTTGCCAGCATGATGGCGATGACAAACGCTGGAACGATATTGAACGCGCGCATTGATTGGTCTCCAAAAAAGATTCTGATTGCGTCACTTGACCTTGGCGCCGGACTTTTTCACCAGCGCCGACCATTTGGTTTCTTCGGCGTCGATGTCGGCGGCATATTCATCCGGCGTGGTTGGCAGCGGCTCGGCGCCTTCGGTGGCGATGCGCTTGTGTACCTCTTCCGCGCCGAGCGCCTGGCGCAGTGCCGCGTTGAGCTTGTCGACGATCGGGCGCG
Source organism: uncultured Alphaproteobacteria bacterium (assembly GCA_963809675.1). Lineage (GTDB taxonomy): Bacteria > Pseudomonadota > Alphaproteobacteria > Rhizobiales > Xanthobacteraceae > Pseudolabrys. The sequence goes on along the minus strand of CAWEKJ010000010.1, from coordinate 34,448 downwards.
GCGTGCCGGTGGGCGCCACGATGCCGTAGTGCAGCACCGCTTCGAAGCCAGGCATGCCCTGCTCGGCGACCGTCGGCACCTCGGGAAATATCGGCGAACGCTTCAGGCCGGTGACGCCGAGCGCGCGCAGCTTGCCTTCCTTCACCAGTCCGATGGCCGGCGGCAACGACGAGAAATAGATCGACACGTGATTGCCGAGCAGATCGGTGAGCGCGGGGCCCGAGCCTTTGTAGGGAATGTGCGTGATCTCGATGCCGGCCCGTTCGGCGAACAGCACGGTGCCGAGGTGAATGCCGCTGCCGGTGCCGGCGGAAGCGTAATTGAGCTTGCCGGGCTGCGCCTTGGCGAGCGCGATCAACTCCTGAATGGTGTGCGCGGACAGCGATGGGTTGACCAGAACGATGAGCGGGCTGGTGGCGATCAGCCCGACCGGCGCAAAGTCGTTGCGCGGATCGTAGCCGACATTGGGATAAAGCGTCGGGTCGATGGCGAGCGTGCCGGTGCCGCCGAGCCCGAGCGTGTAGCCGTCGGGCGCGGCCTTGGCGACCTGGCGGGTGCCGAGCGATCCGCCGGCGCCGCCGCGGTTCTCGATCACGATCTGCCGGCCGAGCGTCTTGCTCATCGGTTCGGCGACGCCGCGCGCCAGCACGTCGTTGCCGCCGCCGGGCGCGTAGGGAACGATCAGCGTGATCGGATGGTTGGGATAGTCGAACACCGGCATTGCGCGGTTTTGCGCGCGCGCCGCAAACGGCCATGTCGGCGGCGGTGCCAAGGAGCGAACAAGAAGCGTCAGAAAATTCGCGTCGTCGCATGGCGGTCTCCAGGGCTTCTCAGATTACGACTTTCGTTGCGCCGTCGAGTTCGAGCCCGAGAATCAGATAGCTCCAGGATTTGCCGTGCGAGTCGAGATTGAGCGAGGCGTTGACGCCGCCCTCAAGCGCGTCCTGCATGACGAAATTGAGGCCGTGCAGATGCTCGAGCTACGTAACGCTCGACCTTGCCGCGAATGAGGTGAGGGAAGGCGCGCTTGATGCGCTCGGGCGTGAGCGTGCGCTTGAGCAGCTCGAAATCGGCGGCGTCGTAGGCCCACACATTGATATTCGACGTATTGCCTTTGTCGCCGGCGCGCGCATGCGCGATGTCACGAACGATGCGGCGCGCGTTTCGTCGTGACGCGTTCATGCGACCAAAATATCCAAAGTCGGCTTGACGCGCTCGCGCGCGATCAAGACCGATTTCGTCATCACGCACGGCGTAATGGCGCCGCGATAGCCGCCGCCGCCGGCCGGGCCGCAGCACAGCAGCAATTCCACCTCCCACAGCATCAACTCGGCATGTTCCTTGCTGCGCGAGCGCAGCGTCGACATGCAGCCGCACGTCCTGCGCGTCGGCGGCGCACACGCCGGCGGTGGCGAACAGCGAACTGACGCCGATCAGATCGATGCGCAGATCGGCTTCGATGCCGTGCACGCGGGCCATGCGCTCGGTGACAATCTCGGCGGCGAGACGCCCGCGCTCCTGCGCGGCCGGGCCCGCGTAGCTGACGCCGGCCTCGCCCTGGAAGCCGCCGTCGAAACCGACCGTGACCTTCAGCGTGTCGGGCCGCGTGCGTGCCGCCGGCGTTCGAGACCTTGACGCGGTCATCGCCAGCCGTCTGCGATAGCGACACGGCTGAAATCGGCGGTGACGTCGGGCGTCAGATAGCGCGCCGGATCGTGCACTTCGTACAGCAGCTGCTCTTTCACCGTCTGCGTGCTGACGCAGCCGCCGGTGTCGCCGAGTTTGGTGATGATGGCGCTGCCGTCGGATTGCACCTCGGCGATCGGATAGCCGCATTCCGCCAGGTTGGCGACCTCCTTGACGCCCGGATCGGCGAAATAGCCGCCGGTCACCTGCATGCCGCATTCCAGCAAATGTCCGACCAAAGTGCCGGCGCCCATGCGCGGCATGTCCGCGGCATCCCAGCCGAAATCGTGCGCGATCGGCGCCAGAAACATCGACGGGTCGGCAAGCCGGCCGCCGATGATCACGTCGGCGCCGGCGTCCAGCGCGGGAGATGATGGCGTCGGCGCCAAGATAGGCATTCATGCCGACCACCGGCATGTTGATGTCGGACGAGCGTGCCGGGCTCGTCCATGAGCGGCTGATCTTTTGGAACCAGCGCCGAGACATCGTCGCCTTCGATGCATGCGACTTTGAGGTCCTTTAAGTCCCAGCTCACGCGCGACCGCGAGCGTGCGTTCGGCGGCGGCGCGCGGATTGGCTGCGCCCATATTGGTGATCATGACGGTGCCGACCTTGCGGCAGGCCGGGAGCAGGGCGCGCATGCGCCGTTCAAGATGCGAATTGTAGCCACGCGCCGGATCGGCCATGCGGTCGCGGTGGGCGAACGCCACCGTGCGCTCGCCCAGGCATTCCAGCACCAGGCAATCGAGGTTGCCGCGCTCGACCAGATCGACGGCCGGGTCGAGCCGGTCGGAGGAGAAGCCTGCGCCGGTGCCGATGCGAAACGTGTCCAAGCGGACGTCCTCAGTCGCCTTACTGCGCCGCGTTTTCCGGAAAGAACAGATCGCCGATGGCGGCGGGAGCCTACGGCGGAAAATTCACGCCATATTGGCGTGCGTGCGATGAAACCAGCATTTCCTGCTGCACGCCAGCCCTCGCCGCTGCGGCTGGCCGGCCGGAGACAGGCATTCCTGCGGCGCATCATGCGGCCGCATTGACGCGTCTGGTCGTCCGCGCTGCCGCGATGTACTTCTTTCGCGATGTCCGATTCGCAGCCCGCCGCCATACAACCATCGCTCACCGAACTGTTTCTCGCCTTCGTGCTGGTGTCCATGTCCGGCTTCGGCGGTGCATTGCCATGGGCGCGCCGTGCCATCGTCGAGCAAAAGCGCTGGATGACCGCCGAGGAATTCAATGAGACCTTCGCGCTGTCGCAATTTTTGCCGGGGCCGAATGTGATCAATTTCTCGGTGGTGTTCGGCTCACGCTTCGGCGGACCGGCCGGCGCCGCGGTGGCGCTCGCCGGCCTGCTCGGCCCACCGTTGATGATCGTCACCGTGCTGGCGATTTTGTACGAGCGGTTCGGCGGCGTCGCGACGCTGAGCCGCATTCTCACCGGCGTCACCGCCGCGGCCGTCGGCCTGTTGATCGCGGTGGTCATCAAGATGGCGGCGCCGATATTTCTCAAGCGCTGGGATTCGGCGCCGGTGTTCGCGATCCTCGCTTTTGCCGGCGTCGCCCTCATGCATTGGCCGCTGCCTTACGTGTTCCTCGGGCTGGCGCCGTTCAGCATCGCCTTGGCGTGGTTCAAGCGATGAACGATCACCCGCTCACCTCGCTCGTCGGTTATTTCGCGCTGCTGTCGCTGTTCGCGGTCGGCGGCGCCAATGCGGCGATCCCGGAAATGCACCGCGTCGCGGTCGAACGTGATGCATTGGATGAACGACCGCCAGTTCGCCGACATGTACGCGATCGCGCAGATGTCGCCGGGGCCGAATGTCATCATCGTCGCGCTGATCGGCTACCACGTCGCCGGTTTTGCCGGCGGCGCGGTCGCGACCGCGGCGATGTGCGGCCCGACCTGCATGCTGGCATTTTTCGTGGCGCGGGTCTGGGACCGCTTCAAAGAAGCGCGCTGGCGGATCGCGATCCAGGCCGGCATGGTGCCGCTGTCGATCGGGCTGATTGCGGCGAGCGCCTTCGTGCTGGCGCGCTCAGCCGATCACACTGTCTACGCCGGCCTGATCACCGCCGCGACCGCGGCGGTGGCGTTTTTCACGCGCGTCAATCCGCTGTGGATGTTCCTGTGCGGCGGCTTGCTGGGATTGAGCGGCTGGCTCTAGCTGGACGCGCTGGCGACCGACAGAATTCCCGCTGCCAGGATCAGCAACTGGACGCAGAAGATGGTGATGTTGGCGTCCCATTTTTTGGCGATGATCGGGATCGGCGCTTTGAACGGCTTATAGCCGTTGGGATCGTAAGCGGCGCCGCCATAGACTGGCATCGCGATCAATGCCGCGAAGAAGGCGGCGTAGACGATCGCGCCCATGATCGCGACCAGATAGAGCCGCTCGACGACCAGTGGGCCGGGCCACCAGATCAGCGCGAAGGCGAGCAGGCCGAAGCCGACATAGCTCGAAATCTGCCAGACCACATGGAAGCGCGCATGCGGCGTCCATTTCGGATTGGTAGCGTGCGTCTTGTTGAAGTCGGCCAACACCGTGGCGACGGCCCAGCCGGCAGTCATCACCGTGAACAGGACGCGGGCGAGCAGAATGCGGTCGAAGGTCATGGACGTGTCCCCCTCTGTCGTCAGGAGATACTAGCAAAAAGCCCGATGCCGGCGGATATGGCCTGGCCGGGCTATTTTCTGCCGTTGATAAGCGCCTGCCGCTCGGTTGCCGGGAGGGGTAAACTTCCCCATCTTCCGAGTCGCGGAGAGCCGGTGCGCGCATGCGCCAATATCTCGATCTGATGGAACTTATCCTGAGCCGCGGCGCGGAAAAGCACGACCGCACCGGCACCGGCACGCTGTCGGTGTTCGGCCATCAGATGCGTTTCGACCTCGCCGACGGCTTCCCGCTGCTCACCACCAAGAAGCTGCACGTCAAATCGATCGTGCACGAATTGCTCTGGTTCCTGGCCGGCGACACCAACATCAAATATCTAAACGAGCACGGCGTGCGCATCTGGGACGAGTGGGCCGACGAGCGCGGCGACCTCGGGCCCGGTCTACGGCCAGCAATGGCGCTCGTGGCCGGCGCAGGACGGCAAGACGATCGACCAGATCGCCAACGTGGTCGCAATGATCAAGCGCAATCCGGATTCGCGCCGGCTGATCGTCACGGCGTGGAATCCGGCCGACGTCGACAAGATGGCGCTGCCGCCGTGTCATTGCCTGTTCCAGTTCTATGTCGCCAATGGCAAGCTGTCATGCCAGCTCTACCAGCGCTCGGCCGACGTGTTTCTCGGCGTGCCGTTCAACATCGCATCCTACGCGCTGCTCACGCTGATGGTGGCGCAGGTGACCGGCTTCAAGCCGGGCGAATTCATCCATACGTTCGGCGATGCGCATCTGTATTCGAATCATCTGGAGCAGGCGCGGTTGCAATTGTCGCGGTCGCCCAAGCCGTTGCCGGTCATGAAGATTAATCCGGCGGTGAAGGATATTTTCGGTTTCCGCTACGAAGACTTCACGATCGAAGGCTACGATGCGCATCCGCATATCAAAGCCGCGGTGGCGGTGTGAGCCTCGTCGTCCGCGCGGCGGTCAAAGCGGACAGCGAGCTGGTTTTTTCGCTGGTGCGCGAACTGGCCGATTACGAAAAATTGTCGGGCGAGGTCGATGCGACGCCGGAGGCGATCGCGGCGGCGTTGTTTTCGGCGCAGCCGCGTTTGTTCTGCGACATCGCGGAATGGAACGGCGAGCCGGCGGGCTTTGCGGTCTGGTTCCTCAATTTCTCGACCTTCCGCGGCCGCCACGGCATCTATCTCGAGGATATTTTCGTGCGGCCGTCGTTTCGCAACAAAGGCATAGGCAAGGCACTGATGGCGCGGCTGGCGAAACGGTGCGTCGACGAAGGCTGGGCGCGTATCGAATGGGCGGTACTCGACTGGAATAAGCCGTCGATCGATTTCTATCAGGCGATTGGCGCGACGGTCATGGACGAATGGCGGATTTGCCGCTTGAGCGGAAAGGCGCTGGCCAGCTTCGCGGGCGAGGGCGCGCGCTGATGCAAATCGTGTTGGTCGCCGCCATCGGCGAAAACAACGTCATCGGCCGCGACGGCCAACTTGCCGTGGCGGCTGAAATCCGACCTCGCGCATTTCCGCGCGCTCACCGTCGGCAAGCCGGTCATCATGGGGCGCAAGACTTATGAATCGATCGGCAAGCCGCTCAAGGACCGCACCAATATTGTGCTGACCCGCGATGCCGGCTGGAGCGCGCCGGGTACGGTGCCGGCCGCCAGCATGGAGGCAGCTTTCGAGATTGCACGAAAGGACGCCGAAAAGCGCGGAGTTGATGAGATCATGGTGATCGGCGGCAGCGACGTCTTCGCCGCCACAATGCCGATGGCGGATCGGCTGGAAATCACCCACGTCCATGCGTCGCCGCAGGGCGATGCGCTGTTTCCGCCCATCGATCCCACAATGTGGACCGAGGTTTCCCGCGTGAAACATTCGGCCGGGCCCGATGACGACGCAGATTTCAGCGTCGTCACCTATTCAAGGCGCTAGGCGCGCGGCAACCGAGTTTGCTATCCTCCCGTCAATCAAAGAATGGGGGGAAACGATGAGTACCGTGAAATTGCTGGGATGCGTGGCGCTTGGCGTGCTTCTGTGCGGAGCGGCGCGCGCCGAAAACATCAAAATCGGAGTCTTGTTTCCCTATTCCGGAGCCAACGCCGATCTCGGCGATGTGGCGGACAAGGCGCTCGACCTCTACGTGAAACTGCACGCCAAGGATATCCTTCCGCACACGGTCGAACTCATCAAGCGCGACGAAGGTCCGCCCTCGGGAGCCAATGCCAAGACGGCGGCGACCGAGCTTATCACCCGCGATAAGGTCAATATGATCTTCGGTGTCGTCTACTCGCCGTCCGCGATTGCGATGGCGCCGGTGATGACGCAGGCCAAGGTGCCTTTCATCATTAGCAATGCCGGGACGGCGTGGATCACCACGCTGTCGCCCTACATCGTGCGCTTCTCATTCAGTATGTGGCACGACGGCTATGCGATGGGCACCTATGCGGAGAATAAACTCAAGTGCAAGACCGCGGCCACCGCCTACACCGATTTCCCGCCCGGCAAAGATTCGACCGAAGCCTTCAAGACAAGTTTCGAGAAGGCCGGCGGCAAGGTGATCGACTCCATCCCGATGGGCAATCCGGCGCAGGTGCCCGATATGACGCCGTTCTTCCAGCGCGTGAAGGATGAGAAACCCGATTGCCTGTTCGTGTTCATTCCGTCCGGCTCGCATGCCAAGGCGGTGATGAAAACCTATGGCCAGCTCGGCCTGCGCCAATCCGGCATCAAGCTGATTGGGCCGAAAGACGTAATCCCCGACAGCAATCTTCAGACCATGGGGGACATCGCAATCGGAACCATCGTGATGAGCTCCTACAGCAACGACCTCGACAACCCCGCCAACAAGGCCTTCGTCAAGGCGTGGCATGAGGCTTACGGCGCCGACAATTATCCCGATTTCGAATCGGCCAATACTTGGGATGCGATAGACGCCGTCTTCCACACCATCAAGAAGCTCAACGGCAAGTTCGATGCCGACTCATTCGTCAACGCGATCAAGACCTGGTCGGGCGATGGTCCGCGCGGCCACGTCAGCATCGATCCGGCGACGCGCGACATCGTGAACGACGAGCATGCGATGGAGGTCATCCGCAAGCCGGACGGCAAGCTCGGCACCAAGGTTCTTGGCTCCATTCGCTCGGTCAGGGATCCGTGCAAGGAGCTCAAGATCGGTCGTTGCGGGACGCCATAAGCGGCAATTGCGCGCGTTGTAACGCCGCCTTGCGTCCCCTATAACCCCTCCCAACATAAGGCTGCCCGGCAAAAAGCCGGCGCCGGGAGAACATTTCAATGCCATGGACCAATCAGGGCGGCGGCGGTGGCGGCGGCCCTTGGGGCTCGGGCGGCAAGGGTCCCTGGGGCTCAGGCTCGCAACCGCCGGGCTCGACGCCGCCGGATTTGGAGGAAATCCTCCGCCGCGGCCAGGACAAATTGAGGCGCGTGCTGCCCGGCGGCAATCTCGGCGGCAAAGGTTTCGCGCTGCTCGCGCTCGCGGCCATCGCGCTGTGGGGTTTCTCCGGTTTCTTCCGGGTCGAGCCCGACGAACTTGGCGTCGTCCTGCGCTTTGGACAGGACGTGCGCGAGGTGCAGCCCGGATTGAATTATCATCTGCCTTATCCGATCGAAACAGTACTCACGCCCAAGGCGTTGCGCGTCAACAAGATCGACATCGGCATGCGCCAGGTCGAGGACGGCCGGCGTTCCGCGACCCGCGATGTGCCTGAGGAAAGCTTGATGCTGACCGGCGATGAGAACATCGTTGACGTCGACTTTTCCGTTTTGTGGAAGGTCAAACCGACCGGCGTCGGCGAATATTTGTTCAACATCCAGAATCCGGAAGGCACCGTGAAGGCCGTTGCCGAAAGTGCCATGCGCGAAGTGGTCGGCCGCTCCGAGATCCAGCCGATCCTGACCGGCGCGCGGCAGACCATCGAGACCGCGGTGCAGGACCTGATGCAGAGGACACTTGACCACTACGGCGCCGGCATCCTGGTGCAGCAGGTGCAATTGCAGAAGGTCGACCCACCGGCGCAGGTGATCGACGCGTTTCGTGACGTGCAGGCGGCGCGCGCCGACCTCGAGCGCGCGGTCAACGAGTCGCAGACCTATGCCAACCGCGTGGTGCCGGAAGCGCGCGGCAACGTGGCCAAAATCACGCAAGCCGCGGAAGCCTACAAATCGCAGACGGTGGCGGAGGCTACCGGCCAGACCTCGCGCTTCTTAAAAATCTACGAGCAGTACAAGAAGGCGCCCGACGTCACCCGCGAGCGCATGTATCTTGAAACCATGGAGCGCGTGCTTGGCGGCTCCAACAAGATCATCATGGACGCCAGTCCGGGTTCGCAGGGCGTGGTGCCGTATCTTCCGCTCGGCGACCTCGCGCCCGCGGCGGCGCCACGCAGCCAGCCGCAGACGGGAGGCCAGCGATGAAACTCAATTTCATCGGCGGCGTCGCCGCCGTCCTCGCCTTCGCCGCGCTGATCGTCGCCTACAGCGCGCTATTTACGGTTTATCAGACCCAGCAAGCGCTGGTCGTTCGTCTCGGCCAGCCGGTGCACGTGGTCAGCGAGCCCGGACTGCACGTCAAAGTGCCGTTCATCGACAACGTGATAGCTATCGACAAGCGCATCCTCGACCTGGAGGCGCCGGCGCAGGAAGTCATCGCCTCCGACCAGAAGCGGCTGGTGGTCGACGCCTTCGCGCGTTACAAAATCCAGGATCCGCTGCGATTCTACCAGACGCTCGGCTCGATCCAGGGCGCCAATTCGCAGCTCGCCATTTTGCTCAATTCGGCGTTGCGCCGCGTGCTCGGCGAGGTGACCTTCACCCACGTCGTGCGCGACCAGCGCGCCGAGTTGATGTCGCGCATCCGCGAACTGGTCGATCATGAAGCGACCGGCTACGGCATCCAGGTGGTCGACGTGCGTATCCGGCGCGCCGACTTGCCGGAGCAAAACAGCCAGGCGGTCTATCAGCGCATGCAGACCGAGCGTCAGCGCGAGGCGGCCGAATTCCGCGCGCAAGGCGCCCAGCGCGCGCAGGAAATCCGCTCGCGCGCCGACCGCGAGGTGACCGTGCTGGTGGCCGACGCCACCTCCAAGTCCGAGCAGATCCGCGGTGAGGGCGACGCCACCCGCAACCAGATCTTCGCCGACGCATTCAACAAGGACCCGGACTTCTTCGCCTTCTATCGCTCGATGCAGGCTTACGAGGCTGGCCTCAAGCATTCCGACACGCGCTTTTTGCTCAAGCCGGACACTAGCTTCTTCCGCTTCTTCAACGATCCATCCGGCAAAGCGCGCGCCCAGGCGGCGGTACCCGCCGCGCCGGCTCGTTAACGTCGCGCGTTTGGAATGGAAGATTTCCTGGCCGCGCTCGGACTGGTCTTCGTGATTGAAGGCTTGGTGTTTGCCGCTTTTCCGGTGCAAGCCAAGCGGGCGATGGCGAGCGTCATGGCGACGCCGGAGAATTCATTGCGTGCGATCGGCATCGGCTCGGCGATGATCGGCCTGATCCTGGTGTGGCTGGCGCGCAGTTAACGGCGTAAAGCCGGACATGACGTGTTCTTGATAGGCTGGTGCCCTTGAAACGCCGTGAATACGGCGGCACTGTCGCAATTCAACGCGGTTTTCTTAAGGAGAATCGACGCCCATGGGCGCTATCCTCGAACAGATGACGCATCGTACCGGCCGCCTGAGTTTGGCGATTTTCACCGCTGCGGCAATTGCTTGGCCGCTGCCGGCTGCCGATGCCGTACCGCGCGGCCCCGACGCTATCTCCGACGTGGCGGAGGCCGTGATCGACGCGGTGGTCAACATCTCCACCAAGCAGAGCGTGGACATGAACAACAACGCCATGCCGCAACTGCCGCCGGGATCGCCGTTCGAAGAATTCTTCGATGAGTTTTTCAAGAACCGCCGCGGTCAGGGTGGGCAGGGCGGCGGCCAAACCCCGCGCCGCGTCAATTCGCTCGGCTCCGGTTTCATCATCGATGCGTCGGGCTTGGTGGTTACCAACAACCATGTCATCGCCGACTCCGACGAGATCACCGTGATCTTGAATGACAGCACCAATCTCAAAGCCGAGATCGTCGGTCGCGACACCAAGACCGATCTGGCGCTGCTGCGCGTCAAATCGGACAAGCCGCTCAAGGCAGTCAAATTCGGCGACAGCGACAAGTTGCGGCTCGGCGAATGGGTGATCGCGATCGGCAATCCGTTCAGCCTTGGCGGCACCGTCACCGCCGGCATTGTCTCGGCGCGCAACCGCGACATCAATTCCGGGCCCTACGACAATTACATCCAGACCGACGCCGCGATCAACCGCGGCAATTCTGGCGGTCCGCTGTTCAATCTCGATGGCCAGGTGATCGGCGTCAACACCGCCATCATCTCGCCGTCGGGCGGCTCGATCGGCATTGGCTTTGCGGTGCCGTCGAAGACCGTGGTGGCGGTGATCGATCAACTGCGCCAGTTCAAGGAAGTGCGGCGCGGCTGGCTGGGCGTGCGCATCCAGCAGGTGACCGACGAGATCGCCGACAGCCTCAATATCAAGCCGCCGCGCGGCGCGCTGATCGCCGGCATCGACGACAAAGGCCCGGCCAAGCCCGCCGGCATCGAGCCGGGGGACGTCGTCGTCAAGTTCGACGGCCAAGACATCAAGGAGATGCGCGACCTGCCCAAGATCGTCGCCGAGACGCCAGTCGGCAAGGATGTCGAAGTCACGATCATCCGCAAAGGTAAGGAAGAAAAGAAAACGGTCAAGCTCGGCCGGCTCGAAGACGAGAAGAAGCAGGCCGAGGTGACGCCGAAGAAAGATGACGCGGGTGACGACAAGCCGGCGATCAAGAAGGCGCTCGGCCTCGATCTCGCCAATCTCACCGCCGAGCTGCGCAAGAAACACAACATCAAGGACAAAGTGAAGGGCGTGCTGATCACCGCCGTCGACCCGAATTCGCCGGCGTCCGAAAAGCGCCTGATGCCCGGCATGGTGATCGCCGAAGTGCAGCAGCAGCCGGTCGCCACCGCCGCCGAACTGCAGCAGCGTATCGACAAGCTCAAGAAGGACGGCAAGAAGGCGGTAGTGCTGCTGGTGGTGTCACCGGACGGCGACCCGACCTTCGTGGCCCTCGGTTTACAATAAGTTCGCGCTTGCGCGGTGGCCGGCGTTCGCGCGGCAAGGATCGCGGCCGATGTCGTCGACAGAGTTCCGTGTAACGACGAGCAGGCGCAGACATCTGGCGCTGGTCTACGGCGTCGTCTGTCACGGACTATTCGCACTTGCCGTCGCGGTGATGATCTACCAGATGTTCTTCGGCCTGAGCCGGTCGTGGGGTGCATTGTACGCGGCGTGGAGCTGGATCGGCAACGGCGTCCTTCTCCTGCAATTCCCTCTTGCTCATTCATTCCTGCTGACGGGACGCGGGCGGGTGGTCTTACGCGGCATGGCTCCCGCCGGATTTGGCTCCGATCTTTCGAGCACCAGTTACGTGATCGTGGCCTCGGTCCAGGTCTTGCTCCTGTTCGGACTGTGGTCGCCGAGCGAGGTGATCTGGTGGCAGGCTCACGGCCCGATGCTGGCGGTCATGACAAGCCTCTACGCGGCAGGATGGCTCCTGCTCGTGAAATCGATGTTCGATGCCGGAATCGCTCTCCAGACTGGATCGCTAGGCTGGTGGGCGGTCCTGAGAAATCGCCGGCCTGCCTATCCGCCCATGCCCGTCGACGGACTGTTTCGTATCTGTCGGCAGCCGATTTATGTGGCCTTCGCGATCACGCTCTGGACGGTGCCGACGTGGACGCCGGATCAATTCGTGCTGGCGATAGTCCTTACGGCCTATTGTCTTATTGGGCCTCTGCTTAAGGAGGCGCGCTTCTCACGCTTGTTTGGCAGCGAGTTCGAAATTTACCGGTCGCGTCATCCTTATTGGCTTCCAGTTCCATGGCTGCCCGGATCACCACCGGTTCGAAACGATCTGTCGCTCTACGACAAATATGCCGATCACTGGTGGGATGGATCGCAAAAGTGGCTGCGCGCCCTGCAAAATCTGGTGCCGCCGCGGCTCGCTTATTTTGATCAAGTGGCCGTCTGGCCGGGGCGAACGGTTCTGGACCTCGGCTGCGGCGGCGGTTTCATGTCGGAAGCTCTTGCGTTGCGCGCGGCCGATGTCATCGGCGTCGATGTGTCACGCGGCGCGATCGCGATCGCGGAACAGCATGCCGCGAGCCGAGGACTCGCGATTCGTTATCTGGTCGCCTCGGGCGAGGATCTGCCGTTGCTGAGCGGTTGCGTCGACTGCGTCGTGTGTGTCGACGTGCTCGAACACGTCCAAAGCCTTGATCATGTTCTCGACGAAATTTGCCGCGTGTTGCGGCCCGGCGGGTTGCTTCTATTCGATACGATCAACCGGACTTGGGTCGCGCGGTTCGTCATCGTGTTTTGCGGCGAGTTAATCTTGCGGCTGCTGCCGCGCGGCACGCATGATCCCGCCAAGTTCATCGCGATCGCGGAATTCGACGCCAAGCTGGCCGAACGAGGCTTCGTCGACAGGACGTTCGAAGGGCTAGGGCCTCGTGGCATTAATAGGCATTTCGACATCACTTTCGGGCGGCTTTCCAGCAAGCGGATCATGTACATGGGCCGCGCGCGTCTCGATCCGCCCGGTGCGGCGGAAAACTCAAACCCCTGAGCTAAGCCGCGACAAATTCTTCGCGTTTGTAGCCCTGCACATAAAGCAGCGCGGTGAGGTCGGCGTAATCGATACGCGCGGCGGCTGCTTGAGCCACTTTCGGCTTGGCATGGTAGGCGATGCCAAGTCCTGCCTCCGTGATCATGTCGATGTCGTTGGCGCCGTCGCCGGTCGCCATTGTGGCATCCTTGGCAAGGTTCAGGCGGGTTCGCAGTTCGATCAAGGTCGCGCGTTTGCGCGCGCGGCCGAAGATCGGCTCGCTGACGCTGCCCGCCAGTAAGGCGCCGTCGAGCACCAACGTGTTGGCGCGGCTCTCGTTAAAGTCGATCAGCGCCGCGATCGGTTGGGTGAACAGCGTGAAGCCGCCGGACACCATGCAGGTGTAGGCGCCGTTCGCGCGCATAGTCGCGACCAGCGTCCGCGCGCCGGGCGTCAGCGTGATGCGCTTGGCAATGACCTCGCCAATGATTCGGGTCGGCAGGCCCTTCAGTAACGCGACGCGTTCGCGCAGTGCCGGCTCGAACGCAATCTCGCCGCGCATGGCGCGCTCGGTGATCGCCGCCACGTGCGCCTTCAGGCCCACAAAATCGGCGAGTTCATCGACGCATTCCTGGCCGATCATGGTGGAATCCATATCGGCCAAAAACAGCTTCTTGCGCCGGTTGGCGGTGGGCTGCAAAACGATATCGAAGGGGGTGCCGAACGCCACGCGCAGCGCTTCGACAGCCGCACGTTGGTCCATGCCGTCAACCGGTATAAAGGGTATGTCGGCCGCGTCGGGGCCCAGCAGCGTGGGTGCCCCGGCGCGAGTGAAGACCGCGCTCGCGCGCCTTAGAGCGTCGAGCGCGTTGGGCCCGATCAGGGTTGCGACATGAGTCATGCGATGCACAAAGCTGGCAGAGCGGTGCTTATTGCAGGGCCGACCGCCAGCGGCAAGTCGGCGCTGGCGCTAACGCTGGCCGAAAATCTTGGCGGCGTGATCGTCAATGCCGATTCCATGCAGGTCTATCGCGATCTGCAGGTGATCACAGCGCGGCCAACACCGGAGGAAGAAGCGCGTGTGCCGCACCGGCTTTATGGCTGCGTCGACGCTGCGGAAAATTATTCGGTCGGCCGCTGGTGCCGCGGTGTCGGGGATATGCTTAACGAAATTGCCGCGCAGGGCCGCGTGCCGATCCTGGTCGGCGGTACTGGATTGTATTTCAAGGCGCTGACCGGCGGCCTGGCGGTGGTGCCGCAGATCCCGGCCGAGATCCGCGTCCAGGTGCGTGCGCGCTTGGCGAACGAGGGTGTAGCGCCGCTCTATGCCGACTTGTTGCTACGCGATCCGGCGGCCGCACATCGACTGATGCCAAACGACCGTTCGCGCATTTGCCGCGCGCTGGAGGTGGTCGAGGCGACGGGGCGCCCGCTCAGCGATTGGCACAAAGAAGGTATGCCGGCGCTGGTCGATCCCGCACGTGCGGCGAAAATCTTTCTCACCTGTGAGCGCAAACAATTGGTGGCGCGCATCGAGGCGCGCTTTGCCGTCATGCTGGACGCCGGCGCTCTCGACGAGGTCAGGGTTCTCGCTGCTCGCCAGCTTGATCCGCTGCTGCCGGTCATGAAGGCGCATGGCGTGCCTTGGCTGATCCGGCATCTGAAGGGCGAGATCTCGCGCGACGAGGCGGCGGCGGGCGCCGTCATGGACACGCGCCGCTACGCCAAACGCCAGCTCACCTGGTTTCGCAATCAGATGAAGGATTGGCCGTGGGAAGCGCCTGAATCAGCCCAAAAAGCCATCGAAAAGCAGCTGGCGGGCGGCTAAAGACCTCACGCGGCTCGCAAATTGGGCTTGACCGGGCGTCGCCGCGCCATTATAAAACCGCGCAATGAAAGTTCGGGCGGAGCACAGTGATGCGCAATATTATTACCGTACTGGTACAGGTTCGGACGCCACCTCGGCCTTGAAATAGGCGGCCAGGGAAGCGTCCGGACATGGCCCTTCACGGGCCTTTTTTATTGCGCCTAAGCGAAGCGGGAAGGATGACGACGATGACCGAGGAAATGACCGGCGCCGAAATGGTGATCCGTGCGCTCGCCGACCAGAACGTGAGGCATTTGTTCGGCTATCCGGGCGGCGCGGTGCTGCCGATTTATGACGCGATCTTCGCGCAAAACTCGGTCCAGCACATTCTGGTGCGGCACGAGCAGGGCGCGGTGCATGCGGCGGAGGGCTATGCGCGCTCGACCGGCAAGGTCGGCTGCGTTCTGGTCACCTCCGGTCCCGGCGCCACCAACGCGGTCACGGGTTTGACCGACGCGCTATGCGACTCGATTCCGATCGTGTGCATCACCGGCCAGGTGCCGACGCACCTGATCGGTAACGACGCGTTCCAGGAATGCGACACCGTCGGCATCACAAGGCCCTGCACCAAGCATAATTATCTGGTCAAGCGCATCGAGGATCTGCCGCGCGTGCTGCACGAGGCGTTCCACATCGCCGCCAGCGGCCGGCCCGGCCCGGTGGTGGTCGATATCCCGAAGGACATCCAGTTCGCCAAGGGCGTCTATTCCAAGCCGAAGGATTTTCCGCACACCGGCTACAAGCCCCGCCTCAAGGGCGACATCGAGAAGATCAAGCAGGCGATCGAGCTGATGGCGCACGCCAAGCGTCCGCTGTTCTATACCGGCGGCGGCGTGATCAATTCCGGCAAGGCCGCGAGCGACCTGCTGCGCGAACTGGTCAAGCTCACCGGTTTCCCGATCACCTCGACGCTGATGGGGCTCGGCGCGTTCCCGGCCGCCGATCCGCAATGGATGGGCATGCTCGGCATGCACGGCACGCTGGAAGCCAACATGGCGATGCACGACTGCGACGTCATGATCTGCATCGGCGCGCGTTTCGACGACCGCATCACCGGACGGATCGACGCCTTCTCGCCCGGCTCGAAGAAGATCCACGTCGATATCGACGCCTCCTCGATCAACAAGAACGTCCGCGTCGACGTGCCGATCGTCGGCGACTGCGCGCATGTGCTGGAAGACATGGTGCGGCTGTGGCGCACCGGCGCCAAGCATCCCGACAAGAAAACGCTGGGCGACTGGTGGAAGCAGATCGATAAATGGCGCGCGCGCAAGTCGCTGGCCTACCGGCAATCCAACGAGGTGATCAAGCCGCAATACGCCATCCAGCGGCTCTACGAGCTGACCAAAGACCGCGACTGCTACATCACAACCGAAGTCGGCCAGCATCAGATGTGGGCGGCGCAGTTCTATAATTTCCAGGAGCCCAACCGCTGGATGACCTCCGGCGGGCTCGGCACCATGGGCTACGGCCTGCCGGCCTCGGTCGGCGTGCAACTCGCGCATCCGAAATCGCTGGTGATCGACATCGCCGGCGAGGCCTCGGTGCTGATGACCATGCAGGAGATTTCGACCGCGGTGCAGTACCGGCTGCCGGTGAAAATTTTCATCCTCAACAACCGCTACATGGGCATGGTGCGGCAGTGGCAGGAATTGCTGCACGGCGGGCGTTATTCCGAGAGCTATTCGGAAGCGCTGCCGGATTTCGTCAAGCTGGCCGAGGCCTATCACGCCCACGGCATCCGCTGCGAAAAGCCGGGCGATCTCGACCGCGCCATCAAGGAAATGATCGACGTCGACAAGCCGGTGCTGTTCGACTGCGTGGTCGATCCGAAAGAAAACTGCTTCCCGATGATCCCGTCGGGGCGCGCGCACAATGAAATGATCCTCGGCGACGCCGCTGAAAGTCTCGACAGCGCGATCACCGAAGCAAGGCAAGGTGATGGTCTGATGAACGCCCCTACGACGAGTCACTATCCGGCGGCGCCGACGGCGCAGAAATCGGAATCGCACACGTTGTCGGTGCTGGTCGATAACGAACCGGGCGTGCTGGCGCGCGTCATCGGCCTGTTCTCCGGCCGCGGTTACAATATCGAGTCGCTGACGGTGTCGGAGACCGAGCACGCCAAGCATCTGTCGCTGATCACGGTGGTCACCACCGGCACGCCGATGGTGATCGAGCAGATCAAGAACCAGCTCGACCGGCTGGTGCCGGTTCATCGCGTCGTGGACATGACGCTGACCGGCCGCTCGATCGAGCGCGAACTGGCCATGGTCAAGGTCAAGGGCAAAGGCGAGCAGCGGGTCGAGGCGCTGCGCCTGGCCGATGCCTTCCGGGCCCGCGTGATCGACGCCACCACCGAAAGCTTCGTGTTCGAGATCACCGGCAAAAGCGACAAGATCGACCAGTTCGTCGAGCTGATGCTGCCGCTCGGCCTGGTCGAGGTCTCGCGCACCGGCATCGCGGCCATCGCGCGCGGGCCGGAGGGGATGGACGCGCGCTGAAATGCCCATCGACGTTTTTCTTGCGCTTGCCGTGTTCGCCTTCGTCATGGCGTTCACGCCGGGCCCCAACAACATCCTGCTGACAGCATCGGGCGTGAACTTCGGCTTCGCGCGCACGGTGCCGCATCTGCTCGGCGTCGATATCGGCTTTGTCGTTCTGCTGGCGGTGTTTGCCGCCGGCCTCGGCCTGATCTTTGCCGCGCTGCCGGCCTTGCAACTCGTGCTCAAGATCGCCGGCGCGGCCTACATGCTGTGGCTGGCCTGGAAGGTGGCGAGCGCGAAGCCGGTGGATGGCAACGCCGATGCGCCGGGCCGGCCGATGACGTTTCTGCAGGCGGCGGCGTTCCAATGGGTCAATCCGAAAGCGTTTGTGGCGGCGCTCAGCGGCGTCGCCGTCTATATGCGGCCCGGCCACGAGCGCGAGGACTTCGTCGTCGTGCTCGCGGTGTTCGGACTCGCCACAGTGCTGTCGACCGCGACCTGGGCCGGCTTTGGGGTCGCGCTACGGCGCTTTCTGCGCGATCCCGTGCACGCGCGGATTTTCAACGTCTGCATGGGGCTGCTGCTCGTTGCCAGCATCTATCCGATCGTCAGCGAATGAATAAACCGCCGGGTCTTGTGGCCCCGTGTCCGGCGTCCTAGAAGCAGGGCCGACATTCTCAGAGCGCAAACGAGGGTACCATGCGTGTTTACTACGATCGCGACGCCGACCTGAACCTGATCAAAGGCAAGAAGGTCGCCATCATCGGCTACGGCAGCCAGGGTCACGCCCACGCGCTCAATCTGCGCGACAGCGGCGTCAAGGAGGTCGCGGTCGCGTTGCGCAAGACCTCCGCCGGCGTCAAGAAGGCCGAGACCGAGAAATTCAAGGTCATGGAAGTCGCCGAGGCCGCCAAATGGGCCGACGTGATGATGATGCTCACGCCCGACGAATTGCAGGGCGACATCTATCGCGAGTCGCTCGCCAAGAACATGAAAGACGGCGCCGCGCTGATGTTCGCGCACGGCCTCAACGTGCATTTCAATCTGATCGAGCCGCGCGCCGATCTCGACGTGCTGATGATCGCGCCGAAAGGCCCCGGTCACACCGTGCGCTCGGAATATCAGCGCGGCGCCGGCGTGCCGTGTCTGGTCGCGATTCATAAGGACGCCTCCGGCAACGCCCACGATCTCGGACTGTCTTATGCCTCGGCGATCGGCGGTGGCCGCGCCGGCATCATCGAGACCACGTTCAAGGAAGAATGCGAGACCGATCTGTTCGGCGAGCAGACCGTGCTGTGCGGCGGCCTGGTCGAGTTGATGAAGGCCGGCTACGAGACGCTGGTCGAGGCCGGCTACGCGCCTGAAATGGCCTATTTCGAATGCGTGCACGAAGTGAAGCTGATCGTCGACCTGATCTACGAAGGCGGCATCGCCAACATGAATTACTCGGTGTCGAACACCGCGGAATACGGCGAATACGTCTCCGGCCCGCGCGTCGTGAATGCCGCGACCAAAGCCGAGATGAAGCGCATTCTCGGCGACATCCAGTCCGGCCGCTTCACGCGCGACTGGATGCTGGAGAACAAGGTCAATCAGACCTCGTTCAAGGCGACCCGCGCCAAGCTCGCCGAGCATCCGATCGAGCAGGTCGGCGCCAAGCTGCGCGAGATGATGCCGTGGATCAAGCAGCGCGCGCTGGTCGACAAGAGCAAGAATTGATCCGCGTGTTGCGTCTTGTCTGCATCACCGCGGCCGCTCTCATCGGAGCGGCCGCGTTGGCGTTTGCCGGCGACGCAGGCGATCCCGAGCAGAATTGCGACGGCTCACGCCGCGAGATGGTCGATTGCCTGATGGCCCAGCACTGCGCATTGGGACAAGCGCACTGACCATCGCTTATCAGCAGAGCGATGAAGGATGCCGGTCCCGCGGAAAACGCGAGCAAGTTGCGCGAGGCCGAGCGTGCCTGGATCAAGTACCGTGACGCCAATTGCGCCTATTACGCAGCCGGCGAGGGGACCATCGCGCGGATCAACGCGGCGGCCTGCATGCGTGACATGACCAAGGCCCGTGCCGAGGAATTGTCGACCGGCGGCGCCGGGCCCGGTAAACCGGGCAAAGAGGACCGCGACTAGCGGCTACTTGCTTTCGATTTTGTCCCAAAGCCAGTTGGCGACTCCGGCCGGCGACGTATCGCCCTTCGAGGCGCGCAAATTAGCGGCGCGCATCAACTCGACGGGAACGGCGCCGATCAGCGGCTGGAGCGCGGCGATCAGCGCCTCGTCATGGGCGCGTTTGGGCGCCAGCAGCAGGATCGCGTCATAGGGCGGGATGGCGTGCTTGGGGTCGTCGAGCACGGCGAGATCGAATTGCGCGACGCGGCCGTCGCTGGTGTAGGCCGACACCACGTCGACATCGCCGGCCTTCGCGGCCTGATACATGAAGTCGGACTGCATGGTGCGCTGGGCGCGGAAACGCAGGCCATAGGCGTCGCGGATCGCCTGCCATTCCGGGCGCTCGAAGAATTCGTAATCGCC
Organism: uncultured Alphaproteobacteria bacterium; assembly: GCA_963809675.1. Taxonomy (GTDB): domain Bacteria; phylum Pseudomonadota; class Alphaproteobacteria; order Rhizobiales; family Xanthobacteraceae; genus Pseudolabrys. The sequence goes on along the minus strand of CAWEKJ010000010.1, from coordinate 14,582 downwards.
GGCGATAGAAAGCTCGCCAGCATGCGCCGCCAGATCGGCGATCGAGCGAATGCCGAGCTTTTGCGCTCGCTCGCGCGGCATCGCCAGCGCATAGGCGTTCTCGAAGCCGAGCGAGCCGAGCATGCGGATGCCGTGCGTGGTCTCGAGCCAGCGCGCAACCTCGGCTAGCACCTCCGCGCGCGGCTTGATGTCGGTGCGGTGCATCTGGTTGGTCCAGATGGTGCCGGAATAATCCACATAGGCGTCGATGTCGTTGGCGGCGAGCGCATTGAAGATGACGCCGGAGCCGAGTCCGTTGCGGCCTTGCGCCGACAGTCCTCGTGCCTCCAGCCGCTGCTCGATCAGCGCGGCCAGCACATATTGCTCGGTGAAAGGCTTGGCGCCGATGATATAGCCGCCTTGCGTGCGGCCATAGGCGGGCAATAATGCCGCGACAATGATCAGCATCAGGCCGATGCCGCCTGTGATAATCATGCCGCGGCTGTGTTGCTCGACGCCGCGCTCCATCAGCGCCAATAATTGATCGACGATGAGCGCCAGCGCCGCCGCCGCCACACAGCCAAACAACACGAACACCCAGTTCTGTGTTTGCAGTCCGGCAAAGATGTAGTTGCCCAGACTGGTCTGGCCGATCGGTGTGGACAACGTTGCGGTGCCGATCACCCACACCGCCGAAGTGCGGATGCCGGCCATGATCACCGGCATGGCCAACGGCAATTCGATATCGCGCAGCACTTTGCCCGGCTTGGAGCCGATGACACGTCCGGCCTCGAGCAGTGAGCGATCGACGCCGTTGAGTCCGATGACGGTGTTGCGCAGCACCGGCAGCATCGAATAGAGCGCCAGCGCCAACACCGAGGGCAAAAAGCCCAGCGCCGAGAAGCCTTGGCCGAACAGCCGCTCGGACAATCCGGCGAGCGCCAGCAGCATCGGATAAAATAGCGCCAGCAGCGCCAGGCCTGGAATGGTCTGCACCACGCTGGCAATCGTCAGCAAGGCGGCGCGCAGCACCGGCCGTTGCCGCGAGGCAATCGCCAGCGGCAGGCTGATGCCCAGCCCCAAGGTCAGCGCGGTGATGCTCACCAGCACGTGGCTGCCGAGATAGTCAGGCAGCCGCGCGAAGGCCTCGATAAGACGGGCATCATAGGTCATTGCCGCGATGATGGCACGTGGCACCGCGGCACGGAACCGGCTGTTTGCAACGGCCCGGCAAGCCGCTAGCTTGCCCGGCGAAACAGGGGCTCCGATGTCCGAGCGCGCCACAGCAACATCGATTTCAGCGTCCGCCGTCGTACTGAGCGATGTTTCGATCGCGTTTCGGCTGAGCGGCGGCGGCGTCTATACCGCGGTCGAACGCACGGCGCTTCATGTGGCCGACGGCGAATTCGTCTCGATCGTGGGGCCGACCGGCTGCGGAAAATCCACGCTGCTCAATGTCGCCGCCGGGTTGATCGGCGCCGTCGGCCGGCCATGTCGATATTTTTGGCAGCCCGCTCGCCGCGCTCAACCGCCAGGCTGGCTATCTGTTCCAGGCCGACGCGTTGTTTCCGTGGAAGACCGCGCTGGAGAACGTCGCCATCGGCCTGGAGACGGCGGGCACCCGGTCCGACGAAGCGCGCGCGCGGGCGCAAAGCTGGCTGACGCGCGTCGGCCTTGGCTCGTTCGGCGACCGCTATCCGCACATGCTTTCGGGCGGTCAGCGCAAGCGCGTGGGCTTGGCCCAGGTGCTGATCCGCGATCCGAAAATTCTGCTGATGGACGAGCCGTTCGGCCCGCTCGACGCGCAGACTCGCCAGATCATGGGCAATCTGCTGCTCGATCTGTGGAGCGCCGACCGCAAGGCGGTGTTGTTCGTCACCCACGATCTCGAAGAAGCGATCGCGCTGTCCGACCGGGTGGTCATCATGTCGGCGGGGCCGGCGGCCCGTATCATCGGCGACTGGAAGGTTCCGCTCGCGCGGCCGCGCGACATTTCCGAGGTCAAGCTTGACCCGGCTTTTCACGAGCTGCACCGGGACATCTGGCAGATGCTCAAGGCCGAAGTGATCAAAGGCTACGCGCAGAGCGAAGGAAGCTGATGGCGCTGGGTACTATTGGGAATTTTTTTGCGCTAGCATTGCTGGTGATATGGACGCCGCAAAGCAACACACCTATATGGGTCCCTGCACACCGCCGGGATCACCGCATCACTATACTTTCGTGCTGATCGCGACCGATCTCGACCCGAAGGCCCTGCCGGCCGGCCTCACCAAGCTGGAGCTATTCGACAAGCTCGCGGGGCATGTAAAGGGTTCGACCGGCATGATCGGCCTGTTCAAGAATCCGTACTGACAATCCGCCGTTTGATGCAGCAGGAGGAGCTCGAATCGTGTCTCGATTGACGCTCCTCCTGTTGCAAATTTTTGTCGCAGTCGTATTCATCGCAGCGTGGTACGTGTTCTCTACCTATCCGATGTTCGGCCACGTGCTGCTGCCGCCGTTTTTCTTTTCCAATCCCGTGGACGTGGCGAGCCAGATCGTCGCCTGGTTTGTTTCGGGCGTGATCTGGAAACATCTGTGGGTCACGCTGATCGAATCGATGCTGGCCTTTGTGCTTGGCTCGATCGGCGGCGTGCTGGTCGGCTTCTGGTTCGCGCGCCAGCCGCTCACCGCCGCGGTGTTCGACCCTTATGTGAAGATGGCCAACGCATTGCCGCGTGTGGTGCTGGCGCCGATCTTTACCCTGTGGCTCGGCCTCGGCATCTGGTCGAAAGTCGCGCTCGGCGTGACGCTGGTTTTCTTCATCGTGTTCTTCAACGTCTACCAGGGCGTCAAGGAAGTCAGCCCGACGGTGCTGGCCAATGCGCGCATGCTCGGCATGAGCGAGCGGCAGTTGATGCGCCACGTCTATTGGCCCTCGGCGCTGTCCTGGATGTTTTCGTCGCTGCACACCTCGGTCGGCTTCGCCGTGGTCGGCGCGGTGGTGGGCGAATATCTCGGTTCGGCGGCAGGTCTCGGCTATCTGATCCAGCAGGCGGAAGGCATCTTCGACGTTGCCGGTGTGTTCGCCGGCATGTTCGTGCTTGCCGCCTTTGTCATTGTCATAGACATGGCAGTGACGGTCGTCGAAAGACGCCTTCTCGTCTGGAGGCCGGTCGCGGCCGAAAGCCGTGGCTAGCGTTCCACCATTCAGGTAACATCACGGTGTCGGTCGGGCCCTGCGGCGGGATCTTGATCGCGATCGCCTTGAAGGTGCGGCCTTCCGGCTTGGTACCGGCGTGTGGCGTGCCCTTCGGAATGACGATCATGTCACCCGGCTTCACGTGCACTTGCTTGTCGCCGAGCCAGACGGTCCCGGTGCCTTCGAGGATGTACTGAATCTCATTGGCGTTGGGGTGCTTGTGCCTGGGCACGTTGCCGTCTTGGACCGAGATGGTCGCGCCGTCGGCGGAGACGAACATTTTGGAACGAAAGCCGGTGGCCGAGGCGGGGCCGAGCGCGTCGCCGTTGAGCTCGGGGATGTGAATGACCTGAGCGGTGATGTTTTCCGCCGCCATCTCGTGTTGCCCGCGATGGCGGCGGAAGCAACAGCGATGGATGTAACGAATAAAGTACGATTCGTGAAGACCTCCCGGATTTTGTTTTCTGGTGAAGCTAACGATAGGCGCGCAGCCGCGCGGCTGGCTAGGGGTGGATGGGCTTCTCAGGGCCGGCGCGCTGCTTTATCGTGCAGGCCAATAGAAAAACGAGGGAGGAAGCCATGAGGATTATGATGCGCCGGCTGTTGTTGTCGCTGGCCGCGCTGGTGCTGTCGTCGGGCCTTGCGCTCGCGCAATCGAAGGTGACGCTCGCCATCGGCGGCGCCGGCTGTCTTTGCTATTTGCCGACCGTGCTCGCCAACCAGCTCGGCGAATTCGACAAGGCCGGCGTCAAGGTCGAGATGGTGCTGCTGAAGGGCGGTTCGGAGGCGCTAAAGGCTGTGATCGGCGGCAGCGCCGACGTCGTGTCTGGTTACTTCGACCATTGCGTCGAGCTTGCACCCAAGAAACAAGATCTGCAGGCTTTCGTGGTCTATGACCGCTTTCCCGGCTTCGCGCTGGTGGTTTCACCAAAGCACAATGACACCGTGAAATCGATCAAGGACCTCGCCGGCAAGAAAGTGGGTGTAAGTGCGCCCGGCTCGTCCACCGACTTCTTCCTCAAATACATGCTGAGCAAGAATGGCGTCGATCCGAACTCGACCGCGGTGATTGGCGTTGGCCTCGGCGGCTCGGCCGTCGCTGCGATGGAGCAGGGACAGATCGACGCCGCCATCATGCTCGATCCGGCAGTGACGGTGCTGGCCGGCAAATACAAGGACCTCAAGATATTGAGCGATACCCGCAGCCAGAAAGACACGCTCGCCGTGTTCGGCGGCGAATACCCTGGCGGCGCGCTCTATACAAAGGCCGGCTGGATCACTTCGCACCAGAAAGAAACGCAGGCAATGACAACCGCCATTGTCGCGACACTGAAATGGATCCATTCACATACCGCCGAAGAGATCGTAGCGAAGATGCCGCCGGAAATGGTCGGCAAGGATCCAGCCCTGTATCTCGCCGCGCTCAAGAATACGATCCCGATGTATTCGCAGACTGGCCGCATGGACCCGAAGGGCGCGCAGGCGGTACTTGACGTTTTCAGCCAGTCCTCGGCGGAGATCAAGAACGCGCATATCGATCTGTCGAAGACCTACACCAACACCTTTGTCGATGCGGCAAACAAGATGGGGAAGAAGTAGCCTCCCGCGGCACGTGAAGTACGAAAAACGGCAGACACGGCGGGGAACTTCCCCGCCGTGTCTGTTATTGTCGAAGCAATGAACATCCTCTCCATCCAATCCCATGTCGCGTACGGCCATGTCGGCAATTCCGCCGCGGTGTTTCCACTCCAGCGCATGGGCGTCGAGGTGTGGCCGATCCATACCGTGCAGTTCTCCAACCACACCGGTTACGGCGACTGGCAGGGCCGCGTATTCGACGCTCGGATCGATCCGCGAAGTCGTCGGCGGCATCGAGAAGCGCGGCGTGCTCGGTGAGTGCGACGGCGTGCTATCGGGCTATATGGGCGGCGCCGATATCGGCGGCGCCATCCTCGACGCGGTGGCGACGGTCAAGCGAGCCAATCCGGCGGCACATTATTGCTGCGATCCGGTGATCGGCGACGTCGGGCGCGGCGTTTATGTGCGCGAGGGCATTCCGGAATTCATGCGCGGCAAGGCGGTGCCGGCGGCCGATATCGTGACGCCCAACCAGTTCGAGCTGGACTATTTGAGCCGGACCGGAGAGCAAGACCTGGCGCAGGCGCGCGACGCGGTGAAGGCGCTGCACGATCTCGGACCGCGCGCCATTCTGGTCACGTCGCTACATACCAACGAGACGCCGAACGATGCCATCGATCTGCTGGCATCGGACGAAACCGGCTGCTTCCGGCTACGCACACCGAAACTGCCTTTGGCGGTGAACGGGGCAGGCGATGCCATCGCTGCGTTGTTCTTTGCGCATTACCTGCGCGCCGGGAAAATCGACGCGGCGTTGTCGCGCGCCGGCTCCGCGATTTTCGGCGTGCTGGCCAAGACCGCGGAGGCGGGCAGCCGCGAAATCCAGTTGGTCGCCGCGCAGGATGAGATCGTCAAGCCGAGCCGCGTGTTCGAGGCTGAGAAGATCACATGAGCGAAACGCCGTCCGTGATGCATCTCGACCGGTTGGAGCTGTCCTTCACGCCGAAGCCATGGGCCTATGCGATGGAGCGGCGCGGCGCGATCGACGAATTTTTTGTCTCGCTCCAGCGCAAGGTACCGGCCGTATGGAACGGTCGCGTGCTGCTGCTGCATCGCCAGTCGCTGGCCGATGCCGTATTCAGCGGCGAATATCTGGAAACCGATTACGCGAGTTTTGCTGCTTGGCGCGCTTGGGGCCGTCCGCCCGCGGGCGTGCACGACTGCTTTGGCGCCGCCGCCATTGTCGCTGGCGATGGCGCGATATTGCTCGGCGTCATGGGCGAGCAGACAGCCCAAGCCGGCCGCATTTATTTCCCCTGCGGGACTCCCGACCGCGACGACATCGTGGATGGGCGCGTCGATCTCGATCTGAGCGCGCAACGCGAACTCAAAGAGGAAACCGGACTGGACGTCGCGGAATTTACCGCGGAACCCGGGTGGACGGCGGTATTCGACGGCTCGCTTGTCATGCAGGTAAAAGTGCTGAAAAGCGGCGAGGGTGCCGAGGTGTTGCGCGCGCGCATCCTCGATCATCTTGTGCACGAGAAACAGCCGGAACTTGCCGACGTTCATATTGTGCGCAGCGTGAGCGATTTCACCGATGCGATGCCGCGTTTCGTCACGGCGTTTCTGGCGCAGCGCTTTACCATGCGATAGGCTTTAATCATGAAGCTCGACCACATCGCCGAACGCTTTCGCGTCGACAAGCCGGACAAATTCCGCCTCGCCGATCACGATCCCGCCGAATGCCGCGGACTGACCGTCGACAAAAAAGAAGCCAAGGCCATGCTGGCTGAGGGGATTGAGCGGCTGACGGAACTGCAGGGCCGGCTTTATGCCACCGACCGCTGGTCGATCCTGATCGTGCTGCAGGCGATGGACGCCGCCGGCAAGGATAGCGTGATCAAGCACGTGATGACCGAACTCAATCCGCAGGGAGTCGAGGTGCATCCCTTCAAGCAGCCAAGCGCCGAAGAGCTAAATCACGATTTCCTGTGGCGAGCCGGCATGCGGTTGCCGGCGCGCGGCCGTATCGGCATCTTTAACCGCTCGCACTATGAGGACGTGCTGGTCGTGCGTGTGCATCCGGAGCTGCTGGAGAAAAAACAATTGCCGCGGGCGCTGTCTGGCAAAGATATCTGGCGGCAGCGTTTCGAGGATATTCGCGCTTTCGAACGGCATCTCGCCCGCAACGGCACAGTGATCCTGAAATTCTTCCTCAACGTTTCGAAGGACGAGCAGCGCAAGCGTTTCCTCGATCGCATCAAGGAGCCGGGCAAGCGCTGGAAATTCTCCATGAACGACGTCGTCGAGCGCGAGCTTTGGGCCAAATACATGGCCGTATTCGAAGACATGATCCGCAACACCAGCACGCCGGAAGCGCCGTGGTTCGTGGTGCCGGCCGACCACAAATGGTTCACGCGCGTTGTCGTGGCGGCGGCTCTGGTGCAGGCGATGCAAGCGCTCGAGCTCGAGTATCCGAAGGTCAAGGGCAAGGCGCTTAAGGAATTGAGACAAGCGGAAAAAGCGCTGAAAGCTGAAAAATAGCCGGCGCTTTTACCAGAGCGGCGGAATAAGCCGGTAACGCGTCTTAAGGCAGTATTCCCTATAACCCGGCAAATTGATCTTGAGAAAACGCTCCTCGTCCAGCAGCCGCCAGATCAGCGCGGGCAAGGTTGCGACGACAACGATCAAGCCCCAGTACGAGCCGAGCGCCAGCGGCGTGAAGATCACGAGTAGCAATGCGGCCGAATACAACGGATGGCGAACGATCGCATAAACGCCGGTCGAGACAACCGGCTGGTCCGGCTCGACCGTGATGGTCGATGCCGCGTAGCTGTTCTGTTTGAGCACGATGAAAAAGGCGACAAAGCTCAAGGCGACAAGACCATTGGCGACGAGCACCAACCATGTCGGAACACCGGACCAGTGCCAGCGACGATCGAAGCCTGGAAAGATCATCAGCAGGAGGAAGCCGGCGAACGATGATCGTCATGATAATTTTTTGCGTGGGCTCGGTTTCGGCCCTGGGCCCGACCTTCATGCGGCGTTCGACCAGCTTGGGATCGTGTTTCAGGAAATAGACCGAGATCGCGGCTGTACCCGCGACAAAGACGAAGCCGTAGAGCCAAGCTTGCCAGTAGCGCAACGTGCCGGCCGGCACGAACAATAATATGCCCAGGAACAAAACCGACAGGGTCGATCGGAGCAGCGCGTGGCGTCTGGGATCGGTCGTTTCGGTGGCCACTTTTTCCTCGTTTGGCATTCTCATAATGCGGCGTCGGCTGATGGTTTATGTCGAACCGACAGCATACCTGACCTATCGCCTGGATCGCTTGATTCACACCGGCGCTTTCCGCTAGAAGCTTGGCATCGAGCATGCGGTTAACGCGGACTTTACCTTGATCCGCGATCTTGGCCGTCGAATACGAGGGTGTCTTAAGGCAATGTCGACGCGGCAGACCATCTGCGCGATCGAGCGGGCGGCGCAGGCCGAACCCGCGGCCGCCCTCATTCTGGGAACGCTCCTTCTGCTTATCCGCCCCTGAGAGCCGGCTGGGCATTTCACGCCTGGGCACTCGGGGGGTCGACGGACAGAAAATCAGCACCCTTAAAGCGCCGCCACGGCGCATTCGACGAGAAGGACTAATCCCATGACCTCCAAGACCCAGTCCGACAAGGACCGCGTCGTTATCTTCGACACGACCTTGCGCGACGGCGAGCAATGTCCGGGCGCCACCATGACCCACGAAGAGAAGCTCGAGGTCGCCGAGCTGCTCGACACCATGGGTGTGGACATCATCGAGGCCGGTTTTCCGATTGCTTCGGACGGCGACTTCGCCGCCGTGCACGAAATCGCCAAGCGCGCCAAGAATTCCGTGATCTGCGGGCTCTCCCGCGCGGCCTTCAAGGACATCGACCGCTGCGCCGAAGCGATCAAGCCGGCCAAGCGCAAGCGCATCCACACCTTCCTCTCCACCTCGCCGGTGCACATGAAATACAAGCTCCAGAAGGAGCCGCACGAGGTCTACGAGATGGTGATCGCGCAGGTGACGCGCGCGCGCGGCCACACCGACGACGTGGAATGGTCGGCCGAGGACGGCACCCGCACCGAGCACGACTTCCTTTGTCGCTGTGTGGAAGCGGCCATCAATGCCGGCGCCACCACCATCAACATCCCCGACACCGTCGGCTATACGGTGCCGGAGGAATATTTCGCGTTGTTCAAGATGCTGCGTGAGCGGGTGCCCAATTCCGACAAAGCGCGCTTCTCAACCCATTGTCACAACGACCTCGGCATGGCGGTGGCCAATTCGCTCGCCGGCGTGAAAGCGGGTGCGCGGCAGATCGAATGCACCATCAACGGCATCGGCGAGCGCGCCGGTAACGCCGCTCTCGAGGAAATCGTGATGGCGCTTCGCACCCGCGCCGACGTGCTGCCGTTCCCCACCAAGATCGATGCCAGCATGCTCATGCGCGCGTCGAAGCTGGTGTCGGCGGCGACCTCGTTCCCGGTGCAATACAACAAGGCGATCGTCGGACGTAATGCGTTTGCGCATGAGAGCGGCATCCACCAGGACGGCATGCTCAAGAACGCGCAGACCTACGAGATCATGACGCCGGAATCGGTCGGCGTGAAACAGACCTCGCTGGTCATGGGCAAGCATTCCGGCCGGCATGCCTTCGTGCACAAGCTGGAAGAGCTCGGCTATCAGTTGGCCAACAACCAGCTCGAAGACGCCTTCGTGCGCTTCAAGGCGCTGGCCGACAAGAAAAAGCAGATCTACGACGAGGACATCGAAGCGCTGGTAGACGAGGAAATCGCCACCGCGCACGACCGCATTAAGGTACTCTCGCTTACGGTGATTGCCGGCACCATGGGCCCGCAATCGGCCACGCTCACGCTCGATATCGAGGGTAGGCACATCACCACGCAATCGATCGGCAACGGCCCGGTCGATGCGATCTTCAAGGCGATCCGCGAACTGGTGCCGCACGAGGCCAAGCTCGAACTCTACCAGGTGCATGCGGTCACCGAGGGCACCGACGCGCAGGCTGAAGTATCGGTGCGGCTGTCCGAGAACGGCCGTTCCTTTACCGCCAAGGGCGCCGACCCCGACACTTTGGTAGCGTCGGCCAAGGCCTATCTCGGTGCCCTCAACAAGCTGACCAGCAAGCGCAACCGGGTGCCGGGCGTCGAGAACCGCATCCACTCCACCGACGCCGGTTGACACCAGCATTTGCTCCACATTGCAGAATGCCGCGCCCTGTCACGGGGCGCGGCATTTTTTGCGGTTTTCGCTGTCTGCTGGCCTAACCAAAGCTGGCTATAGGTCTACTTGCCGGAAATCCGGTTTAATGGCAGCCTGAGCGCTAGAAAAAATCTAACAAAGAGCGGTTCTTACACGCTTAAATCGGGAGGAACGTCAATGCGTAAGTGGATTCTCGCGGCAGCCGCGGCTGCCGTTATCGCGGCGCCGGCCATCGTCAAGGCCGACCCGATTATCGTGAAATTCAGCCACGTCGTCTCGCCGGACGCGCCCAAGGGCAAGGCGGCGATGTATTTCAAGACGCTGGCCGAGAAATACACCGACGGTAAAGTGAAGGTTGAGGTCTATCCGAATTCCTCGCTTTACAAGGACAAGGAAGAACTCGAAGCGCTTCAGCTCGGATCGGTGCAGATCCTGGCGCCGTCGATTTCCAAGTTCGGTCCGCTCGGCGTCAAGGAATTCGACATTTTCGATCTGCCGTTTTTGCTGAGCGATGACACGCGCGCGCGCCAGATGTTTGCCAGTCCGATGATGGCCGATCTCAACAAAAAACTTGAGGCCAAGGGCGTCGAGCCGCTGGCCTATTGGGACAACGGCGCCCACGTCTATACCTGCAACAAACCGCTCATCATGCCGGAAGACTTCCGCGGCCTGAAGATGCGCATCCAGGGGTCCAAGGTGCTTGACGCGGTGGCACGCGAACTTGGCGCTATCCCGCAAATCATGGCCTTCGGCGAACTTTATCAGGCGCTGCAGACCGGCGTCGTGGACGGCGAGGACAACGTGCCGTCCAATATCCTGACGCAGAAGTTCTACGAGGTGCAAAAAAATCTGACCGTGTCTTATCACGGCCGGCTGACCTATGCCTTGATCACCAACGAGAAGTGGTGGAAAGGCCTGCCGCCGGACGTGCGCACAGGATTGGACAAAGCGGTGAAGGAAACCACCGTCTTCTTCAACGAGACGGCGGCCAAGGACAACGCCGACGCGTTGGCCAAGATCAGGGCCTCGGGCAAAATCCAGGTCCACGACCAAACTCCCGCGGAGAAGAAGGCTTGGATCGCCAAGTTGATGCCGGTTCACGTCGAAATGCAGAAGCGGTTCGGCAAGGAATTCATCGAGAAAATCTACGCGGCTTCCGGCTTTACGCCGGCGTTCTGAAGGGAACGGCCGGTACCAAAATCAACGGCAGCCGCTCGCAAGGGCGGCTGCTGTCGTAAGGCCTAAAAATAATCCGGGCGCGAACCCGGACTTCCGTGGGGGAAGGCGCCTTGCTGAATCGTATCCTCAACCGGCTTGAGGAGATCATTATCGTCTCGCTCATTGCGGCGGCGACGGTTATCACATTTATTGCGGTCCTTCACCGTTACGGCGCCAGCAACTCGGCCGTGCTCGCGAACTGGGCCAAGGCGCACGGTTGGCACTGGCTCTTTGTCGCCGCCGACGGAGTCTATGAGGGCCTCACCTCGATCAATCTGTCCTGGGCGCAGGAGCTCGCCACCTACATGTTCGTGTGGATGGCGAAATTCGGCGCCGCGCTCGGCGTGCGAACCGGCATTCACGTCGGCGTTGACGTGTTCGTCGACACGCTTCGCCCGTCGGCGCGCAAGCCGGTGATCGTGTTTGCATTGCTTTGCGGCGCGCTGTTTACCGGCGTCATCGGCAGCCTGGGCGCGGTCTATGTCTACGAGCTCGATGCCGATCAGGTGTCGCCCGAGCTCGAGTGGCCGAGCTGGGTGATCTATTTGTGCATCCCGCTCGGTTCTTATCTGATGTGCTTCCGGTTCCTGCAGGTGACCTGGAATTTTCTTCGCACCGGCGTCAACCCGCACGATTTCCATACGCCCGCGCTGGAGCACGTGCCGGGTGCCGCGCCGGCGGTCGGGCTGGAGCCGGTATGATGTTCGCCAGCCGCACCCGCTCCACGCCGCGGCCATTCGCCTCCGAGATTTCGGCGACGCTGTTGATCGGGATTCCAATCCTGCTGACGCTGCTTTGCGTCGCCAGTCGGTTCGAGATCGTCCATCTGTCGCAAACGGTGCGCGCGGAACTGCTGTTCGCACTGCTGCTGGCGCTGATGGCGTGCGGCATGCCGATTTCGATCGCGCTCGGCCTTTCGGTGCTGACCTATCTGTTCATTCTCAGCAGCGTCGATCCGAAGATGGTCGGCCTCAAGCTGTTCACCAGTATCGACCGCTTCGAGATCATGGCGATTCCGTTCTTCATTCTCGCTGGAAATTTTCTCACCTCCGGCGGGGTGGCGAAACGTATGATCCACTTCGCAACCTCGATGATCGGGCATTGGTACGGCGGGCTGGGTCTTGCCGGCGTCGTCGCCTGCGCTCTGTTCGCGGCGATTTCCGGCTCCTCGGTTGCGACCGTGGTCGGCATCGGAACCATCATCCTGCCCGCGCTGGTTCAGCACGGCTATCCGAAACGCTTCGGCGCCGGCGTGATCGCGACCTCGGGCGCGCTCGGCATCCTGTTCCCGCCCTCGATCAATCTCGTGATCTACGCCGTCGCGACCAGCGGCATGCAGCCCAAGGGCTTGGACGGGCACATCGTCGACTCGGCGTCGGTTGGCCAGCTGTTCATCGCCGGGCTGGTTCCCGGCCTGATGCTGGCGTTTCTGCTGGGGCTCACCACCTTCTATCGCGCATGGCGCAACGATTATCCGCGCATGCAACGCGCCAGCTGGGGCGAGTGCCTGCGCGCTTTCCGTGAAAGTTTCTGGGGCCTGTTCCTGATCATCTTCGTGCTCGGCGGCATCTATAGCGGATTGTTCACGCCGACCGAGGCGGCCGCTTGCGCGGCGACCTACGCATTCTTCATCGCGGTTTACGTCTACAAGGAATTGAAGCTCACCGACGTGCCGAAAGTGTTGCTGCGCGCCGCCTCATTGAGCGCGATGATCCTCTACATCATTACCAATGCCGCGGTGTTTTCGTGGCTGCTGACCTCCGAGCAGATTCCGCAATCGATGGCGGAGTGGATGACCGCGCAGGGATTCGGTCAGGTCGCGTTCCTGCTGGTGACCAACATCGTGCTGCTGGCGGCCGGCAATTTCATGGACCCGGCGGCAATCACGTTGATCATGGCGCCGATTTTGTTTCCGATGGCCGCCGCCTTGGGCGTGCACCCGGTGCACCTCGGCATCTTGATGGCGGTGAATATGGAAGTCGGTCTTTGCCATCCGCCGGTCGGCCTCAATCTTTATGTCGCTTCCGGCATCACCAAAATGGGAATAGCGGAGCTTACGGTTTCGGTGCTGCCGTGGCTGTTTACGATGCTCGTGTTTTTGGTGATGGTCACTTACATTCCCGAAATATCGCTGTGGCTGCCGCGCACGCTCGGGATGCTTTATTAATTTTTCCGGCAGATGAATGATTATAAATCCGGCTAAATGAATAATTATAAATCTAGATTGCGCGCACGTAATCTCTGTCAAAACTTTAACTTGTAAAGCCGCGGCGGCATTCCACTATTACACCATCGGAAATATCTTTGGAGGAATCCCATGTGGAAGTCTGTTCTTGCCGGTTCGACCGCGCTTGCGATCGCCGGTGCTACGCTCGCCTACGCGCAGCAGGCGCCGGGCGGACGCGACCACGCGCGGCACTGGCGGCCGAGCGCGGCGGACATCAGTGCGTTCGGTGACGCGCGCATTGCGGCGATTCACGCCGGGCTCAAGCTTACCGCCGAGCAGGAGAAGAATTGGCCGGCGGTGGAAAGCGCGCTGCGCGATCTCGCCAAACAGCGTTCCGAGCGCTTTGCCGCGCGCGCCAGCACCGATCGTCCGAAGGATCCGGTCGAGCGGCTGAACTTGCGCGCCGAGGCGATGACGCAACGCGGCGCGGCGCTCAAGAAACTCGCCGACGCCGCCGGCCCGCTCTACAAGAGCCTGGACGAGGGCCAGCAGCATCGCTTCGTCATGCTCGCCAAGCTCGGTGGACACCGCGGCGAACACGAGCATGGCCGGCGCGGCTGGATGCACCGCGGTCAAGATGGCTCGCAACGCGGCCCGATGGACCCAGCGCGGCCACAGCCGCAGTAAGGCGGCCCACGACGAGTAGTTGGGGTGGTTAGCTGACTGCGGTCAGCGCCGGCTCCAGAAGCCGCCGGGTACGCCCGGCGGCTTTTCGTTTATTGCGACGCGGCTGGACAGTGCGGGATCGCTTTGCTAAGCCACGCGCGCTTGGCGGGGTTCCCTGCCGACGGCAATCCGGGCGCATAGCTCAGTTGGTAGAGCAGCTGACTCTTAATCAGCGGGTCCCAGGTTCGAGCCCTGGTGCGCCCACCAATCTTTCCAACAACTTGGCTTGAGGGTGGTCTGAACAAACGGCGCACGTTTTACAGTGCGCTTTACAGTTTTATTCGCGTTTCGGGCTTCATGATTGCAATCCCGGCGAACTTCACGTCGTAACTGAGATAGCGGGCGGGCACTCTCTTCAAGACGGCAAGTTCGGCCAGTTCAAGATGAAGCTGAGGAAAGACGGAGGTAGTCTCAACGCATCAAGCGTCGAGCCCGGGGCGGGAAAGACCGTCCGAGGGAGCTGACCTGAGTTGAATTAACC
>CAWEKJ010000009.1:0-890760 GCA_963809675.1 uncultured Alphaproteobacteria bacterium | reverse complement strand
GGGAATTCAGCCCGTCATGGCCGGGCTTGTCCCGGCCATCCACGCCTTCTTTACGTCATGCAATATCAGTTACCTTTTTCGCCTTCTGAAGTTTGTCGTACGTTGTATATCGCGGTCCCTGCATGAAACCAGACGGGGCATCGGCGAAGGGAATTGGTCCGATTGGCTTCGCTGGTTCGGAAAAAATCAGCTTGTATTTTCCGCTATCACCGTAAGGCTCGATGCGTGCCACAGGAGCGACATGCGTTATCGCTGAAATTGGCTGGCTTTGATATGCGGCTATATACTTGATTTTCGAGAGCATGCCTCCCGAAATTCTAATTGCCCACCAAGCATTGTCGTTGATAAACACCCGCTCAAAACCATCTTTTTGAGCTGGGACCACGATTGTATCAATTTCGCCGACAATTACTTTCGACGCTGCGGCGTCAACCGATTTTGATTTTGGCTCGGCAACGGCTTTCGGCGTTTCGAAAGCGTTGAGACCAACGAGCGGAAGAATTTGTAGCATTTCGCGCAAGAAAGCTTGTGTGTCCGCCTTCTCGGCTTCTGACAATTGTGGAGCCTGAGGCTCTGTTCCGTTTTCTAAATGGCTGCGATCCGCCGTTACGGCGCGATTTATCAACGCATGTTCCAACCAAGTTGCGTGCGCGCGATTAAGCCCGCCACTTGACGCGCTCGATACGAATACTACAGCCTTGCTCCAAAAGTCTTTGTTCTGGACGTGACTCTCCAAACGCGCACGCACCACATCACCCTGCCCAATATAAAGTGTGGGCAGATCATCATCCGTCACGTAACCAATAAGAATATAGACGCCGGGTCTGGAGAAATCGGATCGTTGCTTGATTTCAGGCCAATCTTCACGAGGAAAAACGATGCCAAGGCCGGTCCAGTTCATCCGGTCAATGATCCGAAGCCCTTCGGGGTCACCGTCTGGAACAAAAATGCGAATGGTAAAGGGATCAGCCATTTCTGTGCCCCAAAGAATCCACGTTTCGAACTGCGCAGTTTTATTGAGCGAACTTAGTTGCAGCTACAATGCGGCCGAAACGCTTGGATACTCATCATAAGTCCTATTCCCAAGCATCCGCCCCGTCTTCTTTTTCCGCTTCCCGCCCCACTGCTTGAAGAAAAACGCGACACGTTGCCGCTCGCAGGTGTCCCGCAAGTCTTCCACCCACCAAGCTTCCATCGGCCGCGCGCGCGGGCCGGATTCGCCGCCAACAATAGCCCAATGGATATCCCGTAAATCCGGGTTGTCGATCGGCCCGAGCAGCGGCTCGAACGAGATAAAGCGGACGCGCGCTGGCACGTGGCGCAACAGGTCGATGCGATCGAGATAGTCTTTGCTTTCGACCGACGTGCCGAGCCAGACGTTGGGCAGCGTCGGGAATTCGGGCTTGGACAGGATTTCCAGCATGCGCTCGGGCCGCTTGGTCAGCACCTGGAACGAATGCCAATGCGCCTGCTCCATCACGCGCCATACTTGGCCGATGAACGCTTCATCGGCCTTGTCTTGAAACAGATCGGACATGGAATTGACGAAGATGCGTTGCGGCTTTTTCCAATTAAGCGGCGTGGCGAGCGCGGCCTTGTCGACGTTCACACGCCCGGTCCAGACGTGGCGCTTGCCGGACTTACGCGTCGTGCCGGCATATTTCGTCATGCCCATGGCCTGCAAGCGCGCCGCCATCCGCATGGCGTAGCAATTGGTGCAGCCGGGCGAGAGCACCTTGCAGCCGGCGATCGGATTCCACGTCGCCTCGGTCCATTCGATGTCGGATGCGGCCATTGGGTTATGCCTTTGCGGCCGAGCCGGCCAGCCTGCTCACAAGCGCCTTCGCCTTAGGCGAAGGATTGGCGCAGGCAAAGCAAAGAAGATACATGGTCTGGTCCTTGCTGTTGGTCAGGCGGACGCAGGTGCTCATGACTGTCGGGAAAATCGTTCGGAGTCGATCGAGATAAAACTTTTCGAGCTTCATCGGATCAGCGTCCTTCACGATCTTGCTGCGCGGTCCCTCAAAAAGATCGGGTTCCTGCTCGCTCCGATAAAAGGCCGGACGCCATTCCGGAGTGCCAAGGCTTCGATCCAAGGTCTCTTGCCATTCCTGGGGAATGTCGCCTGATTTCGTTAACAGACGATTCAAGCCCATGCCGGACGGAAACAAAACCCACACATCGAGCGCCTTAGTGCGAGCGATGGCGACAAGCGTATCCCATGTTACCTGCAAACCGTATGGGTCGAGAAACACGACACCGCGGGTGCCGTGCCAGTCGGTCGCTTTGCACAGCGCTGCAATCGCATCGTTCGCGTCGGCATTGATGATTTCGATGTTGCGAGCGGGGAATTCTGACTTGAGCGCCGTCAGTTCGCTCGCCCGATGTGACGCGCGCTCGATAAACACATAACGATGAAACGGCGGCTCGACCTCAAGGGCGAGACGCGCCGATCCTTTCGCAACAGCTTCAAACTCGGGAAGGTCAAGAAGTGGTACCGCTTCGCGACGTTTATCAGTTCGGTCGCCTGTCCCCGCGAATGCGTCAATGTAGACGCGCTGAAACGCCTGGTTCTTCAGCGCTTGCGCGTACATTTCCAAATAGCGGCGAACGACCGACAGTTTGCGTTCAGTCCACGCACCTCCGAACGAATGCACTGACATGACCACGCCCCCGTGTTCGCTATTTGTTCTAGAACACGGGTAGGTTGAAATCAAGATTTGATTTTGGTGTTTACGCTTCCTGAGGCTGTGCGTCCTGTCGCTCATGCCCAGCCTTTCGGCCCCTTGTCTTCACCCCCATTGTTCGCAACTCTTGCCGCGCATTGACCGGTGCGGGGGCCCGCTCGAATGAACCGTCAGAATCTTCGAGTCATCACTACCCAATCGCTGCTGCCGCTCGCCGCGATTACGCTTGCGACCAGCATTTTTGTCATCGACACGTTGACGGATTTGGAACTCGCGGTGCCGGCGTTCTACACCGCGGTCGTGCTGATGTCGGTGCGCGTCTGCAAAAGGCGCGGCGTCATTCTGGTCGGCCTGGGGTGCATCGCGCTCACTTTGTTAAGCGATGTTTTGACATCGAGCACCGCCTCGACCGAGGCCGGGCTGATCAATACCGGCATCAGCCTGTCGGCGATCGCCACCACGGTTTACCTCGGTCTTCGGATCGAATCGGCGCGCGCGGCGGCGTTCGAGGCGCAGTCGCAACTCGCCCACGTTGTGCGGGTGACAACGCTCGGCGAAATGACCGCCTCGATCGCGCACGAGGTCAATCAGCCGCTCGCCGCGGTGGTGATCAACGGCAATGCCAGTTTGCGCTGGCTGGCCGATACGCCGCCCAATCTCGACGAGGCGCGCCAGGCCATCAACCGCATCGTGAAGGACGCCAACCGGGCGAGCGACGTGGTGGCGCGGGTGCGCGCGCTCACGCGCAGTGCGCCGCGCGAGCGGGAATGGGTGAGCATGAACGACATCATCCTCGGCACCGTGATGTTGACCGAACGCGAGATTGCGCGAAATTACGTCGTGTTAGAGACCCGGCTGGCCGGTGATTTGCCGCTGGTCCTGGGCGACGGGGTGCAGCTCCAGCAGGTCATCCTCAATCTCATTTTAAACGCGATCGAAGCCGTCAACATCGCTCCCGATGGCCCCAGGGAACTCCTGGTGAGTTCCGCGCAAGAGGATTCCCAAGCCGTGCGCATCGCGGTACAGGATTCCGGCGCCGGACTCCCGCCGGAGCGGCTCGACCGCGTGTTCGACGCCTTCTATACTACCAAGCCTGAGGGCATGGGCATGGGCCTGACGATCAGCCGTTCGATCGTCGAGGCGCATGGCGGACGTATCTGGGCGACGCAGGGTTCACCGCACGGCGCGGTCTTTCAATTCACCTTGCCGGTGGACGAAGGCGCGACTGCGTGAGCAGGGGGCGATCATGAAGCAAGATAGCGCAGTTGTGTTCGTCATCGACGACGATCCTTCCGTCAGGGACGCGCTCGACAGCCTCATTCGCTCGGTCGCGCTCAATGTGCAGTCGTTCGCCACCACCGAGGAATTCCTGCTCAGCAAGCGCCCGGAGGCGCCCGGCTGCATTGTCCTCGACGTCCGGCTGCCGGGGCGCAGCGGGCTCGACTTCCAGCACGAAATGACAAAATCGGATATCCGGCTGCCGGTGATTTTCATTACAGGGCACGGCGACGTGCCGATGTCGGTCAAGGCGATCAAAGCCGGTGCGATCGAATTTCTGACCAAGCCGTTTCGCGATCAGGATCTGCTCGATGCCATTCATGTCGGCATCGAAAGCGACCGTTTGCAGCGGGAAGCCTCGGCCGTCGCCGAGAAATTGCGCAGCCGCTTCGCCGCGCTGACGCAACGCGAGCGCGAGATCATGCGGCAAGTCGTTAGCGGGCGGCCCAATAAACAAATCGCCGCCGAACTCAAACTCAGCGAGTTCACCGTGAAGGTGCATCGCGGCCATGTCATGCAGAAAATGAAAGCCAAATCGTTGGCCGACCTGGTCCGCATGGCTGACAGCCTGCTGAGCCATACCGTAAAGGCGTAAGTGACCGAAACTTGAGTCTAATCGCCAGACGGCCCCGCTTTCGATATACATTTCTTGCTTGTGGTTATTTTACGCCACGCCTACTCATCAAAAGTCCGCCGCGATGTCGATCAAGCCGTCGATCAAGCCGTCGATTGCCGTCGTCGAAGACGACGATTCCGTTCGCGAGGCGACCATCGGTCTGCTGCGCTCGAACGGCTTTATTGCCAAGGGATTTCCATCGGCTGACGAGTTTCTCAATTCCAACCGCATCCGCATTACATCGTGTCTGATCGCGGACGTGCAGATGCCGGGGATGAGCGGGCTTGCGCTTTACGGCAGCCTGGTCGCCTCGGGCACGCCGATCCCGACCATCCTGATCACCGCCTATCCCGACGATGCCGTCCGCGCTCGCGCCTTGAACGCCGGCGTGACCGCCTATCTGGTGAAGCCTTTCAGTGAAAACGATCTGCTGTTGTGCATCGACACCGCTGCCAAGCATAGCGTTATGCTCGCGCCGGTCAGACCGTAAATTAAACGACATCTTTTTTGCACGCTCGCGGCCGATGGCCGCAATTTTTTCGATTCCGCTCGCGCAGCACCACAAAGGCGTAGACGCTCGACACTAGAGTGTAATCGCCAATCCAATTTCACCGTGCAAGATTTCGATAACAATTGCCTAAGTTTAAACGGGCAGAAGCAAGGGGGAGTCCATGGGACGGTCGTCGCTGCGCGCGCGCTTGTGCGCCGGAGTTGCGTTGTCATCTATTATGATGCTGGGCGCAAATGGTTCTGCCAACGCGGAAGCCAGCGAAGCGCAGATCAAGGCGATGCAAGCCCAGATCGAGCAGCTCACCAAGACCGTGAATCAGTTGATGGCGGCGCAGAAGGAAACTGCCGCTGAAACCAAAGCCGTCAAGAAGCAGGCGAGCCAGGCGGACGCCAATGCGGCGCAGGCCAAAGCGAGCGTGGCCGAGGCGAAGAAGTCCGGGATGCCGGTCAAGACAGGGTGGGGCGGGCTCGACGCCTACGGCCACACCTTCCTCGAACGCAAACCCGGCAAATCGCTGACGTTCTATACGCCCGGCGGCGAGATTACCGCCTATGGCCAACTCGACGTTTCGATCGATGCGACGACCAAGGATGCCAAGGGGACCCCGGTCGTTCCGGCCGATTCCGTAGGCGCCGCGCCCGGGGGAACGCCGGTCGGCAATTTCGGCTGGATGCCCCAAATCTCGACCAATATTTCGTATGTGGGCGTCCGCGGTTTCCAGCGGATCGGCGATCAGCCCTTTAACTTCGTCTACCAGTTCGAAGCCGGATTCGACATTTCGGCCGCTCCTGGCATCAAGCAGTCCAACAGCAACCTGAGCAACCAGGTTAACGGCGGTCTGTTCAGCCGGAACAGCTACATCGGCTTGGCTTCGCCGAGCTGGGGCGCCATCAAGGTCGGCAAGTCGGATGCGCCCTACAAGAACTCGACGGCGCAGTTCAATCCATTCTCCGGCATGCTTGGCGACTACTCGGTCATCATGGGCAATTCAGGCGGCGACAACCGCGTCGAATTCGGCACCCGGCTCAGCCACGCGATCTGGTATGAATCGCCGAACTGGAACGGCCTCAAGTTCAATGTCCTGTTCGCGCCGGGCCAGAACCGCGCGGATGACAGCGGCAATCTTGCCGCGGGTGAATCCGATTGCGCTGGCGGCAACGATCCGACCAGCGGCGGAAATACGCTGGTATCATGCAGCGACGGCGCATTCAGCAATGCGGTGAGCACCAGTCTCACCTACACCCACGGCCCGCTCTATATGCTGGCCGCCTATGAATTCCACCAGAACGTCAACCGCTCGAGCGACCTTGCGGGCGCCTTTGGCGTCGGTTCTGTGGGCGCGTTGCAAGACTGCTCGGCGTTTCCGACTCCCACCGCGATGCGTCTCTGCAATGAGGATACCGCGAACGAAGATGCCATGAAGCTTGGCATCATGTATCACTTCCCGACCAAGACCACGGTTGGCGTCATCGGCGAACGCCTGCATCGCTACACGCCGGCGGAACTGGATTTCCAGAACGAACGTTCGCGTTACGGCACGTGGGTGGTCGTGAGCCAGGAACTGAATCCGAAGGACAGCGTGCATTTCGGCTGGGCCCATGCGTTTGCCTCGGTCGGCAACCCGGGCCAGCACAACGACACCACGATGACGGACGTCAGCGGCGCCACTTTCGGGCCTAACAACAACGCGGCCGACATGCTGACCGCCGCGTACAAGCACAAGTATTCGGAGAACCTGACCTGGTACACCAACGTGGCAGCGACCTTCAACCATGCCGACGCCCATTACGACCTCGGCGCCGGCGGCCATATCACCACCGATTGCCACGATGCCGCTGGCGCGTCGGGGGGCATTCTCGCCAGCCCGCAATGCTGGACCGGCACGACGATCGTCGGCATCTCAACTGGATTGCAGTGGAAGTTCTAAGACAAAGGTTTCCGTCGCGAACCTGGACCCCGGCTCGAAAGGCCGGGGTCATTTTTACGCGCGCTTGAGTCGGCTCAGGCGGTGCGCGGCTTGCGGATTCGCCGCGCCTTCCGGCATCCGCTCAGCGAGCAACTCCTTGACCTGATTGACTGTGTCGAAGGCCTGATGCTCGGCTGCGTCCGGCGTAAGCCCCGCGACATGCGGCGTGGCGATCACATCGGCGCGGCGGGCGAGCGCAAGCGACGGCATCTGGTCCTGCGCGCGGCCGACGTCGAGAGCGGCGCCGGCGATCTGCTTGGCCTCAAGCGCGGCGGCGAGGGCGGCCTCGTCCACCAGATTGCCGCGCGACAGGTTGATGAAATAAGCGCGTCGGCTTCATGCCTGCGAAGGCCGCGGCGTTCATCAGGTTCTCAGTCGCCTCGTTAGCGATGGCGAGGCAGACGACGAAATCCGATTTTGCCAGCAGCTCGGGGAGCGCGACTTGCGTGAGCCCCGGCGAGCCGGCTTTCTTGTAAGGGTCGCAGATCAACACCGTCATGCCGAGCGCGACACAGAGCGGGGCCAAATATTCGCCGATCACGCCATAGCCAATGATGCCCGCGGTCGCGCCCTTGATCTGGCGGCCCATGCGCGCCTGCGGCACGCGGCCTTGGTGGTAGGCGGAAGTCGATTCGGTAACGAAGCGTCCACAATCGATCATAAAGCCGATCGCCATCTCGGCGACCGAGGCTGTGAAGCCGGGCGTGGCCTGGGTGACCAGGATGCCGTGCGCGCTCGCGGCGGCGACGTCGATGTTGCGGATGTCGACCGCGACCCGCAGGAAGGCGACGAGATCTGGCGCGCCGGCGAAAAACTCCGCCGGACCGGGTGTCTGCCGGTCGGACACGACGATTTCGCAGCCGCGCGCGGCTTGCGCCAGCGCCTTGGCGTCGAGCACTTTGCCGGTGTCGTTAAGCCGCACCTTGCCCAGCTCGCGCAACGCCGCGAGCGCACGCGCGCCGTAATAATTCGCCAGCATGTCCGGGATATGGGTGAGCAAAATGGTCGGCACGGCGTGAGGCTATACCAGGGGCGCGGGGCGTGGAACCCTGGGTGAGGACTTGCGTTGCCTTGCGGGGTAGAATGAGCTTCGGGGCCCGACGATGCCGTTTATCGTTTACGCTGCCATCCTGATCGCCACCGTCTTCGGCGTTGCGCTGGAATGGGATTCGCTGGTCGAGCCGTCGGCCGCGAGCCGGAGCGCCATGCATGCGCTCAGCGAAGCGCGGACGCCGGCGCCGGCCGTGGTGCAGTCGCCGGCGGCGACACCGAGCGCACCGCCGGTGAACGTGCCCGCGCAGGCGGCGGCGCCGCCGCCCGAGCCGCCGCCCGTCGCGGAAACGCAGGCGCCACAATGCGACATCGACGCCTGCGCCGCCGCCTACCGGACGTTCCGCGCCTCGGACTGCACTTATAATTCAAGCACGGGACGGCGGCTTTGCACCAAAGGCGAGGCGGCCAACGATAGCGCGGCGGCCAATGCCAGCGCTCAGCCGGTGGCGGCGAACTGCCATGTTCGCGCCTGCGCCGAGCATTACAGCTCGTTCAATCCGAGCGACTGCACCTACCAGCCGCTCGACGGTCCGCGCCGGCGGTGCGAGAAGTGATGTTCGGTTAACGCTGCGACAATTGCAGCTTCCGGTGCTTTTGCTTATGTACCGCCGCGACCTGAATTGCCGGCGTGGACGTTTTGGCTGCCACGGCAGCCTTGGCTAGTTTCGCCTTCGCGGCGATGGCGTGGGTGGTAACTTTCACATGCGCGCGCGTGGCGATCATCGTATTGCCAGCCGGCGTGGCGGGCGTGCGCGTCGGCGGCAACGGAATGCGCGCGGGCCCGTTCCAGGCGAGCAGGCCGGCGGCTTCCTGGCACGGTGCGCGTTGCGGCAATTTCACCGCCGGGCTGCCGGCTTCGGCGACGGTCCAATTTTCCGCCGCCCGGCCAGTGATGGATTTCACATAGCCTTGGGTCTCATGAGGCAGCTTGCCTTTCTTGGCGAGCCAATCCTCGATGCGCTTGGGTCCAGCATTGTAGGCGGCGGCGGCGAGCCCGAGATTGCCGAAGTGCTGCACCAGTCCGCGCAGCAGACGCGCCGAGGCGCGGATCGCCGGCAACGGATCGAATGGATTGTCGAGGCCCATGTCGGCAGAAGTCTCCGGCATGAATTGCGCGATGCCTTCCGCACCGGCCGGACTGACGACGCCGGGCTTGGAAGCCGCTTTCCTGGAACAATAACCGGATGAAGAACGCTGCGGGCACATCGTTCGATTGCGCAGCCTGCGTGAGCGTATCGCAGATTTCGGCGCGCGAACGTTGGACTACCGGCTTGGGGACCGGCGGTAGCGGCGGTGGCGTGTTCGCGAAATCCGCCGGCTGGCTGTCGGGAGTAGCCACACCGCCATCGAGCGAGAACATAGAGAGTTCCGCGGCGTCACGCGGGCTGTCTTTCTCGCGCGTGCTTTCGTCGCTGTCGCTGGGTGCGGCGTCGGCGGACTTTTCTTTAACGATCGAGGCGCTGGAAAAATCCGTGAGCGAAAGTTTCGGATTGGAACCGAGCGAGCTGGACAGCGTCGCGAGGCACAGACAGGCAGGCACAAACAAATGCCGCATTGTTGTCTGGGCCCCCGAAATTTCGGCCGCGCTGGAACTCGCGAGCGAGCAGGTTGGATTGAGAAAGAGAAAGCCCCTTCGTTCATTCCGCTTGTGCAGTCCAATCGCGACCGATTTGGGGCGGCAAAAGTTCCATCTCGCGCGCGGAACGCAGGCGCCGGTGCGGCGTTGGCTCCAAGATTCAATTAGACTCAAATAGAAACAGGCCTGTCATGCGGTTCCTTCCATTTCTTGCCATTCTGATCGTCGGCGCGGGCACCTTGCTGCTGGGCGTCGACCTGATGACGCTGTCGCAAAAGCCTGTTGCGCAACTCACCGGCGCACCAAACAAATTGGCGCAGCACGAGGCCGATCTGCGCGCGGAAAATACCGAAGGCGACTTCAGCCGGCCGTTGACGCCGCTTTATCCGGCGAGCCCGGGCGGCGCCAAGGACGTGCGCGTGGTCTATCCGCCAAATAATCAGCCAAGCGATCAAACCGCCGCCGCCAAGGAGACCACGGGTGCAGCGCCCGCCGCCGAGTCCAAATCTGAACCCAAGCCAGAGCTCAAGTCAGAGCCAAGACCTGACGTGGCGAAGACGGGTGACGGAGCCGTTCCGCTGCGGTCCGCGCCGGAGCCGCAGCCTGCGCAAAAACCTCAATCGGCGAAGGCGGAGGAGCCATCCGCACAGAAACCGGCGCAGGGCGCGGTCGAGCACGTTTCAAACCGCTGCGACGTTCAGGCCTGCGCGAGCGCTTACGCCTCGTTCCGCGCGTCGGACTGCACCTATCAGCCGTTCGAAGGCGCGCGCCGCGTTTGCACCGCGCCGCCGTCGCAGCGATCGGCGCAGGGCACGCGGCCGGAGCGGATCGCGTTGCCGCGCTTACGGGAGGCCGGGCCGCGGGCGTCGCGAAGCATTGAATCGCTGGACGACGATGACACAGATATCGATGCCCCGCCGGCGCGCGGCCGCCGCCTGATCGTCATCGGAAGACCTGATGACTATAGCGGCTACGAGGGCAGAAGTTACGGGCCGTGGCACTGAAGCGCACGCGGCGTCGTTCTCAGTAAATCACCACACTGCGGATCGACTTGCCTTCGTGCATCAGGTCGAAGGCGTCGTTGATCTTGTCGAGCGGCATGGTGTGGGTGATCAGGTCGTCGATATTGATCTTGCCGTCCATGTACCAGTCGACGATTTTCGGCACGTCGGTGCGGCCGCGCGCGCCGCCGAACGCCGTGCCGCGCCAGACGCGGCCGGTGACCAGTTGGAACGGCCGCGTGGCGATCTCCTGGCCGGAGCCGGCGACGCCGATGATGATGCTCTCGCCCCAGCCGCGGTGGCAGCATTCCAGCGCCTGGCGCATCACGTTGACATTGCCGATGCATTCGAACGAGAAGTCGGCGCCGCCGCCGGTCAGATCGACGATCGCCTGCACGACCTTGTCTTTTCCGACTTCGTCGGGATTGATGAAATGCGTGAGGCCGAATTTTTCGGCGATGGCGCGGCGGCCCGGATTGAGATCGATGCCGATGATCTTGTCGGCGCCGGCGATGCGCGCGCCCTGGATGACGTTGAGCCCGATGCCGCCGAGGCCGAACACCGCGACATTGGCGCCGGGCCACACTTTGGCGGTGTTGATGACGGCGCCGATGCCGGTGGTGACGCCGCAGCCGATGTAGCAAATCTTGTCGAACGGCGCGTCCTCGCGCACTTTTGCCAGCGCGATTTCCGGCAGCACGGTGAAATTCGCGAAGGTCGAGCAGCCCATGTAGTGAAACACCGCGTCGCCGTCGCATCGGAAGCGGCGATGTGCCGTCCGGCATCACGCCTTTGCCTTGCGTGGCGCGGATGGCGGTGCACAGGTTCGAGCGGCGCGACAGGCAGGTTTTGCACTGCCGGCATTCCGGCGTGTAGAGCGGGATGACGTGGTCGCCGGCTTTCAGCGTGGTGACGCCGCGCGCCGACCTCGCGCACGATGCCGGCGCCTTCGTGGCCCAGGATCGCCGGGAAGATGCCTTCCGGGTCGGCGCCCGACAGCGTGTAGGCGTCGGTGTGGCAGACGCCGGTCGCCATGATCTCGACCAGCACCTCGCCCGCCTTGCGGGCCTTCGATCTCGATGGTCTCGATGGTGAGCGGCTCGCCGGCCTTCCAGGCGACGGCGGCGCGGGTTTTCATGACATCCTCCCGAAAGTTCTTACGGCTGCCAGGCCGCTTCTTTTGGTTTCGATTCGCTCGGCGCCCTCGCGCGCCGTGGCGATCACCTTCCACAGCGCGCGCAGGACGTCCTGTACGCCTTGGCGCGACGCCGACGACAACAGCAGCGGCGTCTTCTTGCAGGCCTTCTTCAGTTTCGCGGTCTGCGCCTTGATCGCTTCCGGCGTCAAGCGTCGACCTTGGTCAGCGCCACGATCTCCGGCTTGTCGGTCAAGCCCTGGCCATAGGCTTCGAGCTCGGTGCGCACGGTCTTGTAGTCCGCGCCGGCGTCTTCGCCGGTGCCGTCGATCAGATGCAGCAACACACGGCAGCGTTCGGTGTGGCCGAGGAAGCGGTCGCCCAGTCCGACGCCTTCGTGCGCGCCTTCGATCAGGCCGGGCAGATCGGCCAGCACGAATTCGCGCTCGTCGACGCGCACCACGCCGAGCTGCGGATGCAGCGTGGTGAACGGATAGTCGGCGATCTTCGGCTTGGCCGCGCTGACGGCGGCGAGGAAGGTGGACTTGCCGGCATTGGGCAGGCCGATGATGCCGGCATCGGCGATCAGCTTCAGCCGCAGCCGGATGGTGCGTTCCTCGCCGGGCTGGCCGGGATTGGCCTTGCGCGGCGCCTGGTTGGTCGCGCTTTTGAAGTAGGCGTTGCCGAAGCCGCCATTGCCGCCCTTCATCAGCGTGATGCGCTCGCCGGCCTTGGTGAGATCGGCGAGCAGCGTTTCGCCGTCCTCCTCGTAGACCTGCGTGCCGACCGGAATTTTCAGCACGACGTCCTTGCCGTTGGCGCCGTGCATGTCCTTGCCCATGCCGTTGCCGCCGGACTTGGCCTTGAAGTGCTGCTGGTAGCGGTAATCGATCAGCGTGTTGAGGCCGTCGACCGCCTCGATCACGACGTCGCCGCCTTTGCCGCCGTCGCCGCCGGAAGGCCCGCCGAACTCGATGAACTTCTCGCGCCGGAACGCGATGCAGCCGTTGCCGCCGGCGCCGGAGTGCACATAGACCTTGGCTTCGTCGAGGAATTTCATGGTGTTAGCGTATATCGCGGTTTGCCCGGCGCGATTCCACAGGCACCGGGAATAAATCGACCCATGCGCCCGATCTAGTCCCCTGAATAGGCATTTAGCAGGGAGACTTCCCATGACGGCGCACGACCACGACCACGGCGACGGCCCCAGCCGCCGCAAGGTGCTGGAATGCATGACCTGGGCCGGCACCGGGGTGCTGTGGACCATTTCCGGCGGGGTGCCGCATTCGCTCGGGCTGGTCGATGAGGCCAAGGCCGCCGAGGCCAAGGGTCTCACGTTCCTGCAAATCAGCGACAGCCATATGGGCTTCGACAAGCCGGCCAATCCGAACGCCAAGGGCACGCTGGAAGAAGCGATCGGGCGCATCAAGGCGATTCCGAAAAAGCCCGCCTTCATGATCCACACCGGCGACATCACGCATCTGTCGAAGGAGTCGGAATTCGACGACGCCGAGAAGATCATCTCGCAGGCCAAGCTCGACGTGCATTACGTGCCGGGCGAGCACGACATCATCGATCCCGACATCAAGATCTACAAAGAGCGCTACGGCCGCGGCACCAAGGGCTCGGGCTATTATCAGCTTCGACGCCAATGGCGTGCACTTCATGGGCCTGGTCAATGTCGCCAATCTCAAAGGCGGCGGCATGGGCAGCCTCGGCGACGAGCAGCTCGAATGGATCGAGGACGATCTCAAAGGCCGCTCGGCGTCGACGCCGATCGTGGTGTTCGCGCATATCCCGTTGTGGGCGGTCTATCCGCAATGGGGCTGGGGCACCGAGGATAGCGCGCAGGCGCTCGGCTACATGAAACGTTTCGGCTCGGTGACCGTGCTCAACGGCCACATCCATCAGGTGATGCAGAAGGTCGAGGGCAACGTCACCTTCCACACCGCGCGCTCGACCGCGTTCCCGCAGCCGGCGCCGGGCTCGGCGCCGTCGGCCGGTCCGATGAAAGTGCCGGACGACAAATTGCGCACCATGCTCGGCACCGCGAGCGTGACCTTCAAGCGCGGCGACAAGCAGCTCGCCATCATCGACACCCCGCTGAAGAGCTGAGCACCATGACATTCGTGAAGATTCTCGCGCGGGGCGCGATGGCCCTGCTTGTTGCTGGCGTGACCGCAAGCGCGGTTCAGGCGGCGAACATCGAGGTGAAGATCGACAACTTCACCTTCAACGCGCAGCAGGTGACGGTGAAGACCGGTGACACCGTCACCTGGGTCAACCACGACGACATTCCGCACACCGTGACGTCGAAGACCATGGCGTTCCGGTCGAAGGCGATGGACACCGACGACAAGTTCTCGTTCACATTCGCGACACCGGGCAGTTACGAGTATTTTTGCTCCTTGCATCCGCACATGACCGGCACGATTGTGGTCGAAGCGGCGGGACAGTAGCGGGCGATGAATGCCGCCGGGCACACTGCGTTGCCCGTACGCGAGGCCGGGACAGTCATGATGGCGGGCGGCGCAGCGGATGTCGGCGACAGCGGCAAGGCCGAGCGTTTCAAGGCGCTGGCGCTGCCGCATCTCGACGACATCTACACGCTGGCGCGCTATCTGCTGCGCAGCACGAGCGACGCCGACGACGCGGTGCAGGAATGTTACCTGCGCGCGTTCCGCCATTTCGACACGTTCCGCGGCGGGCCGATCAAGCCCTGGCTGTTCGCGATCCTGCGCAATGTCTGCCACGCCAGCTACGCCGGCGGCGCGCGGCTGGTGTTCACCGCGGATGACATCGACGCCGGCGCGGCGCAGGCGATACCGATCTGGCGCGAGGACATCGACACGCCGGAGCAGACGATGCTGCGGCGGCACGATTCCGACACCATGCGCCGGCTGATCGGCGAATTGCCGGCGGAATTCCGCGAGGTGATCGTGCTGCGCGAGATCAACGATTTGTCCTATCGCGATATCGCGACGGTCATCGAGGCGCCCATAGGCACGGTGATGTCGCGGCTGGCGCGCGCGCGCGGCATGTTGCGCGACGCCTGGATCGCGGCCGAAGGCAGGAGTGAGCAATGAATTGCGACGAAGCCGGCATTCTGCTGCACGCGCTGATCGACGGCGAGCTCGATGCCGGGCACGCGCGCGAGCTGGAGGCGCATATCGCGGGCTGTGCCGGCTGCGCGGCGCAGTTGCGGGAGTTTCAGGAGCTGCGCAAGAGCATGAAGCCGGCGAGCCTTGCGCTATACGGCGCCGGCGAGCCTGCGCGCCCGGATCGAAGGCAAGCTGCCGGCGCCGCGCGGCGGCCAGCCGGCGCTCGGTCATCAAGGGATTCGTGGGTGGCGCTGCGCTCAGCGCGATGGCCGCGTCCGGCGTGCTGGTGGTGGTGATGCGGAAGGACGACGACCGGCGCGTCCTGGGCGAGGTGGTGTCGGCGCATCTGCGCTCGTTGCAGGCCCAGCATCTGATCGACGTGGAATCGAGCGACCAGCACACGGTCAAGCCGTGGTTCAATGGCCGACTCGACGTCGCTCCGCCAGTGGCCGACCTGACCGCGCAGGGCTTCACCCTGCTGGGCGGGCGGCTCGATTATGTCGATGCCAAGCCGGTGGCGGCCATCGTCTATCGCCGCCGCGTCCACATCATCAATCTGTTCTGCGCCCCGGCGCCCGGCTCCGGCCACCGCGCCGCGGCGATGGAAAGCCTGCAAGGCTTCAACGTGCGGCGCTGGAGCGACAATGGCCTCAATCTGTGGGCGGTCAGCGACATCAATGCCGACGAGCTGATGGAATTCGGCGATAAATTCGAGGCGGCGCTCAAGCAGTAATTATCCGGCTGTGAAATTCGTCGTGCCGTCGCGCTCGATGCGCGACAGCAGGTCGATTTCCCACGACAGATATTCGTTCATGGCGGCCTTGGGGTCGCCGGCGCGCTCGTAGGGCTTGAGCCAGACGTCGAGCGGCTCGTCCGCCATTTTGGCGTCGGTCGAGAGCGGGAAGCCCAACGCCGCCCAGGCGGCGTTGCCGCCTTTGAGCCAGTGCACCGGCTTTTTCGTGAGCGCGCGCGCTTCCGCGACGGCGAGACCGGCGAGTACGCCGTCCTCGGAGGTCAGCACGATGGTGCCGTTGAGCGCGATCTTGGGCAACGCCTGCGCGAGACGTGAGCGGATGGCGAACCAGGCGCCGGGAATGTGGCCCTTGCGGTAGTCCGGGCTGCGCGACAGATCGATCACGGTCACGTCGTCGATCTCGAGAACCTTGGAGGCATCGATGGCGGCATCCGCGGGCGGCGTGGCGAGCAGGGGGCTCGCCGGCGTGCCGGTTTCGTTTCCGGCTTCGGGCAGCACCGCCACATCTTTCCAGCCCATCTGCTTGAGCCAGGACGCGGTCATCACCGCGCGCACCTCGTTGTCGTCGCTGAGCACGATGCGGGCGCCGAAGCGTGCCGGCGTAGAGATCGGTCGCCTGCACCAGTTGTCCGCCGGGCGCCGACAGCGCGCCGGGAAAATGGCCGCGCGCGTATTCGGCCGGATCGCGCACGTCGAAAATATAGAGCGTGCGGGTGGTGTCGCCCTGCCAGCGCGCGAGCGTGGCGCGGTCGATGCGTTCGATGCCGAAGCGGCGCGCGACCTCGGCGGTTTTCGATTTCGCCCAGGCCAGCGTTGCGCTGCTGACCGCGGGCGCGCGCGCGTCTTTGCCGTGATCGCAGGTCAGCCCGGCGAGATGCCAGCCCATGGTGCCGTTGCGCAGCGCCACGACTTTGTTGGGCACGCCGGCATTGATCAGCGATTGCGCGCCGATGATGCTGCGGGTGCGGCCGGCGCAATTGACCACGACCAGCGTGTCGGGCGAGGGCGCGATGTCGTGCACGCGCAACACCAGCTCGGCGCCCGGCACGTTGATGCCGGTCGGGATCGAGATGCGCGAATATTCGTCGTAGGGGCGGCTGTCGAGCACCACCATGTCGGTCTTGGCGCGCATCAGCGCATTGAGTTCGTCGGCGCTGACGCTGGGCGTGTGGCTCGCGTGCTCGATGAATTCGCCGAACGCCTTGCTCGGCACATGCACGCCGGAGAACAGCTCGAACCCGGCGGCGGCCCAGGCCGCGACGCCGCCGTCGAGATACGAGACGTCGCTATAACCGGCGCGCGCAAGAATGTCGGCGGCGCGCGCGCTGAGGCCGTCATTGTCGTCGATCAGCACGATGCGGGTGGCGCGGCGCGGCACCAACTGGGCAAAGCGCAGTTCGAGCCGGCTCAGCGGCACCGAGCGCGCCCACAGCAGATGATTTTGCGAGAAGATGAGTTCCTCGCGCAGATCGATCAGCGCCAGCTCACCGCCGTCGCCGAGCATGGCTTTGACGGCGGCGGGACTGACCGGGCGAAGCATCGCTTTAGACCGGGGTTCGTGCGGGATTACGACGAGGTCCCCGTGTACATCTGCGCGACTTCGCCGGTTTTCAGATCGATCTTGATGCGCGGGATCTTGTCGAGATTGGTGCCGGTGACGCGGATGAAGCGCGCGTTGTCGGGATAATCGATCGAGTGGATCGTGCCGTCCTGGTAGATGCCGGCCTTGCCGGGGGTGAGCCGGTATTTCTTCACCGGCTTGAGCTTGGCGTGCTTGGGATCGGCGCCGTTATCCTCGCGCTCCCATTCGATCATGTCGGTGTATTTGGTGGCCTGGCCGTAGATCGCCCAGGAGGCGCCGTGATCGTGCGGCGGCGAGACGCGCGCCTTGTCGTTGATGTGCGCGAGCACCTGGAAGCCGAGCTTGGGGTCTTCGTAGAGAACCTTGAGCCCGCGCGGCGCGTCGTCGCCGGCATATTTGGCGATGAAGTTGGGATTGGCGAGCAGCTTCTCGAGATTGACGCGCACCTGTTCGCGCCCCTGCACGCCAGGATCGCGGGCGAGCGTGGTTTTGCAATCGGCGATGAATTGGTCGAGGTCGTAGGCCATGGCGGTCCTCCCTGGCGAAGATGTCATGGCCCAGTTTCGCGCAACTCGGCGGTTGGCGCCAGCCGTCCCGCGATGACTTTAACCCCAAAGGCTACGGAACGATCGCGTCGGCTTCGATTTCGATTAGCCACGACGGGTCGATTGCCTGAACGATCTGGATCATCGTTGCGGCCGGGCGGATATCCTTGAAGAACTCGCCGTGGGCGCGACCGGCTTCTTCCCAGCCTTTCATGTCTTTCAGAAACATGCGCGTGCGCACGATATGTTCGCGTTTGCCGCCGGCGTCATTGATGGCCTTCTCGATGATCTCAAGGCAGCGCCTCGTTTGACCGTACAGATCGCCGGGACAAGCGGTGCCGTCCGCCGCGGCGATCGGCGCGGTGCCCGAAACCGCAATATGCGGTCCGACGCGCACCGCGCGCGAGAAGCCGATTTTCGGCTCGAACGGCGAGCCGGAAGAAACGAGTTTGCGTTCCATCACATCACCTTTTTCATCCGTCCCCAGCCCTTGAGTGCCGACCAGATGCCGCGTTCGAGCCGGAAGCGATCGATCGGCGCCGACGACTTGATCGAGTTGATGCGGTAGAGCCCGACGCCGGTCCACTGGAAGCCGCATTTCTCCAGCACCCGGCGCGAGCCGGGGTTGGTGACGCGTGCGCCGGCCTGCAGCGCCTCGTGGCCGAGGTCGGTGAAGACGTAGTCGATCACCGCATGTAGCGCCTCGGTGGCGTAGCCTTTGCCCCAATGCGGCACGCCCAGCCAGAAGCCGAGTTCCGGCGTCTGCTCCTGCATGGCAAGTCCGCAGGCGCCGACGATCGTGCCGTCGCGCAGCGTAATCAGGAATACGGCCTCGCCGCCGGCTTTGTTGGCGCCGGCAATGAAGCCCTCGGCATCCGACATTTTATAAGGATGCGGAATGCGCGCCGTGTTTTCGGCGATGCGGCGGTCGTTGGCGAGCGCTGCTACCATTTTAGCGTCCCCGAGACGCGGCGCGCGCAGAGCAAGCCGCTTGGTCTCGAGGACGGGGATACAGCCTTCGTGGAAGGTCTCTCTCGGTATGCGTTCCAGCAGTGTCATGGCACGGGCTCCAGGGTTTCAACGCGGTTGAAATGCGAAGAGGGGGAGCCGGTCACCCGTCTCCCCCTCTCGAAGCCCTGGAAGGCCCCGCCGGTTCGACTGAATGACCGGCGGACCTCGATTTTTGGTCTACCGTTTTATTCCGCAGCCTCCGTCATCGGTACGATCGACACGTAGGTGCGGCCTTTAGCTTTGGTGGCGAACTGAACTTTTCCGTTTACGAGTGCGAACAGGGTGTGATCCATGCCGATGCCGACATTGCGGCCGGCATGCCACGTGGTACCGCGCTGACGCGCCAGGATATTGCCGGCGACGACGATCTCGCCGCCCGACTTCTTCAAGCCAAGGCGCCGGCCCGCGCTGTCGCGGCCGTTGCGTGAAGATCCGCCTGCCTTTTTGTGTGCCATAACTGCTCTCTCGAATTCTGAAGTCTATATACACCGATTCCGTGAAGGAATCATCTCACTTTTTCTTGCCCTTTGCCGCCGGCTTTTTGGCCGCCGGTTTCTTGGCTTTGGCCTTGGCCGGCTTGGCTTCGCCTTCCGGCGCAGCTTCCGCTTTCGGCTTGGCCTCGCGATTGGGCCGGGGCTTTGCCTCTTTCGAGGGCTTGGCGCCGCCGGTCAGGATCTCGGTGATGCGGATCACCGAGAATTCATGGCGATAGCCGCGCTTGCGGCGCGAATTCTTGCGCCGGCGCTTCTTGAAAGCGATCACCTTGTCGCCGCGCGTGTGCTGGAGCACCTCGCCGGCCACCGTCGCACCGGCGACGGTCGGGGTGCCGAGCTGCGGCGTGTCGCCGCCAAGCACCAGCACTTCGCCGAACTCGACGATCTGGCCCGGCTCGCCGTCGACCCGGTCGATCCGGATCACGTCTTCGGCGGCCACCCGGTACTGTTTGCCGCCGGCTCTGATGACTGCGAACATCGTTCTTTCCTCGTGTTCGATCCCGGTGCTCGGAGGATTCCGGACCGGCTTCTTTCAGTCGGATTTAGTTGTGTTTTTAAGGGCTTAGGGGCCCTGAAAACGCACGCGGACCCAAGGGTCCGCGTTTGGCCATCTTATGGCGGGGAAAAGTGCGGCCTGTCAAGAAAAGCTGGCCGGTTCCGGCCGGGGCGGGCCCCCGGCCGGCGCGGAAATCGTTAACGCCTCAGGTCTCGGTTTTCGCGGGCGCCTCGGCGGCGGCCATGTGGCCGTTGCCACTTTCACTCTCGTTCTGCGCCAGCCGATAGCCGACGCCCAGTTCGGTGACCAGAATCTTGGGCGAATCCGGCTGCGGCTCGATCTTCTGGCGCAGCTTGCGCACGAAAATGCGCAGATAGTGCGTGTCGTGCACGTGGATCGAGCCCCACACTTCCTTGAGCAAATGCTGGTGGGTGACCACGTTGCCGGCGTGCTGCGCCAGCACCTGTAGCAGCCGGTATTCCTTCGGCGTCAATGTGAGGCGGGCGCCATTGAGCGTCACGGCGCGGGCGGCAAGATCGATGACGAGCGGACCGGCCTTGACGGTCGGCTCGCCGCTGGCCGCGCGCATCTGTCGGCGCAGCGCCACGCGCACGCGTGCCAGCAACTCCGCCATGCCGAACGGCTTGACCACGTAATCGTCGGCGCCGAGTTCGAGCAGATGCACTTTCTGCGCCTCGGTGGAGCGCACCGAGAGCACGATGATCGGCACGGTCGACCAGGAGCGGATGCGCTCGACCACTTCTGAACCGTCCATGTCGGGCAGGCCGAGATCGACGATCACCAGATCGATCGGCCGCAGCGTGGCCGAGCGGATCGCCTCGGTGCCGGTGCCGGCCTCGTGCACCACGAAGCCGTTGAGTTCGAAACCGGTGCGCAAGAAGCGGCGGATCTGAATCTCGTCATCGACGACGAGCACGATCGGGGATGGTTCATTCATCGGCGTCGCCTTCCATTTGCGTGACCACGGCTTGCGTCACCGGCAGCTCGATCGCGATTGAGGTGCCGAGACCGGGACCATCGCTGACGGCTGTTATCCTGCCGCCATTGGCGGCGATGAAGGCGGTGGCGATCCACAGGCCGAGGCCGGAACCGCTGGTGGTCGCGGCATGGCGTTCGCCGCGCGCGAAACGGTCCCAGATTTTGCGTCTGCTCGGCCGCCGTCAGTCCGGCGCCTTCGTCGCTGACGCTCACGATCATGCGGCCGTCGCGCGCGCGCGCGGCCACCGAAATTTGCGAGCCGGCGGCCGAGTATTTCACCGCGTTGTCGAAGATCTGCACCAGCGCCTGCTGTACCAGCACCGAATCGACATGGATGAGCGGAAGGTCGTTCGGCAGATTCAGCACGAATGCGGCGGTTGGACATGCGGTGGCGACAGCGCTCGACCGCCGAATTGACGATGTCGGCGGGGTCGGCCCATTCGACATGCGGCTTGATGCCGTCGCTGCTGATGCGGCTGGCGTCGAGCAGGTTCTGGATGTCGTTGTTGAGGCGCTCGGCCTCGTCGCGCACGTCGTGCACCAGCGCCTTGAGCTTCTTTTCGTTTTGCAGCGCCGGCGCGGCGCTCAGCACCGTGGCGGCGCCGAGGATCGAGGCGAGCGGCGTGCGCAATTCGTGGCTGACCGAGCCGATCAGCGCCTCGCGCAGCTGTTCGGTCTGCGAACGCATGCGCGCCTCGCTGATGGCGTGCGCGACGCCCAGCCGCTCCAGCGTGGCGGTGGCGTCGGACAGCACCGCGTCGACGCGGATGCGCAACTCGTCCGAACTTTCCTGCGACTCGCGGCCGAGATTGATCGCGATGACGCCGAACTCGGAGCTCTTGGGCGACACCGCGCGAATCAGCCAGATATCGCCGCTATCGGCGGTCACCGTCACGCCGCCTGGCGTTGCGGCGACCGGATGCGACGTCGGCGACTTCGGCGAGGACCTGCTCCGGCACCGTGACGCCGCTGCGCCGCCCGCTGCTCGCGGCGGCCTCGCGCGCGCTGGCGAACAGCACGACCTTGCGCTGCATGACGGTGGCGAGGTGGTCTTCGATCGCGGCGTGAATGTCGGACACGTCGAACGCCACCGCCAGCCGGCGCGAGAAGGCGTAAAGGTCGCGCAGGTCGATCTCGCGCTGGCGCGACACCTCCAATTGGCGTTTGAGCCGGGTCGCGAGATGGCTCACCACCACCGCCACGAAGATGAACAAAGCCAGATTGAGGACTTCGTGCGGGTCCGTGATGCGGAAGGTGTAGAGCGGCGGGAAGAAGAAGAACGCGGAAGCGAGCACCCCGCAGACCGCGGCGAAGATCGCCGGCACGATGCCCCAGCGCGTGGCCGCGATCACCACCGGGATCAGATAGACCACCGAGCCGTGGCCGAGCCCGGTTTCGATGATGAGCGTGTAAATCAGCGTCGTGACGACCGCGACCATGCATAGCGTCAACAGGAGGCCGCGCAATTCCTTGCCGATGCGGTCGAATTTCAGGGTGTTGAGCATGCTCATGGCGGCCGATGGCCGGGGTTGCTGGCTACGCACAATATACGCCGTCAAAGCCTTGTCTGTCTTGGTTTGCTTGGTTAGATAGCAGCGTCCAAATCGGGCTTTTTCAGGCTCTTTTCGGGCTCCGGAGAGGTGGCAGAGCGGTTGAATGCACCGCACTCGAAATGCGGCATACGGGCAACCGTATCGGGGGTTCGAATCCCTCCCTCTCCGCCAGCCTTCGCTCCTCGGAACCTCGGCTGGCAAGCCAGTTGAGGACGAAGACGGCGCCGCTACATCCCCAGATACGCCGCCTGGACCTGCTTGTTGTTCGCCAGTTCGGCGCTGGTGCCGTGCATGATCACCTTGCCGCTTTCCAACACATAGGCCCGCTGCACCAACGACAGCGCGCGGCTGACGTTCTGTTCGACCAACAGAATCGCCGTGCCCATGGCGTGGATCTCCTGGATTTTCTGGAAGGTGATATCGGTCACGACCGGCGCCAGCCCCAATGAAGGCTCATCGAGCATCAGCAGACGCGGCTTGAGCATCAGACCGCGGCCGACCGCAAGCATTTGCTGTTCGCCGCCGCTCATGGTGCCGGCGAATTGCTTGCGGCGCTCGGCCAGCACGGGAAAAATATTGAACACGAGCTCGAGCGTGCGGCTGCGCTCGGCCTTGGCCTTCGGCACGTAAGCGCCGATCTCGAGATTTTCCTGCACGGTCATTTCGGGGAAGACCTGACGGCCCTCCGGCACGTGGGCGATCCCCAGTTCGGTGATCTTGTAGGGCGGCAGTGACGCGGTGTCGGTTCCCAAAAAACTGATCGTGCCGGAAGTCAGCCGCACCAGGCCTGAGATCGCGCGCAGCGTGGTACTTTTGCCGGCGCCATTGGCGCCCAGCAAGCCGACGGCTTCGCCTTCGCCGACCTCGATGCTAACGTCGGCAACCGCCGGGACCGAGCCGTAACTGGCGCTCACTGCGGCAAGCGATAACATTCAGGTCGCTCCTGGCGTCGCGACATGCACGTAATTGGTGCCCAAATAAGCGCGGATGACATCCGGGTTCGCAACGATTTCGTTCGGGTTGCCCTCGGCGATCTTCTGGCCGTGGTCGAGTACCACGATATGCCGCGCAACCGCCATGATAGCGCGCATCACGTGTTCGACGATGACGATGGTCAATCCGCGCTTTGACAGTTTTCCAACCAGCGCGACGGCCTGATCGATCTCCGCAGGGTTTAACCCGGCCATGACTTCGTCGAGCAGCAATATCCTCGGATCGGTCGCCAGCGCGCGCGCCATTTCGAGCCGGCGCTGGTCGATGGTGGTCAGGTCGCGCGCCGGAGTGTGCTCTTTGGCTGTGAGCCCAACGAATTCGATCGCCTCGCGTGCCCGCGTTCGCGCGCCGTCGGGTTTTTTGTCGCGCAAGAACGCTCCGGTCATCACGTTGGCTAGCACCGTCATCGCGCCAAAAGGCTTGGCCACCTGAAACGTGCGCGCCAGACCGTGCGCGCAGATGTCATGCGGCCGTAAGCCGACGATCTCGCGGCCGAAGGCCGACACTGAACCGGTGTCGGGCCGATAAAAGCCGGTGATGAGATTGAAACTCGTCGTCTTGCCGGCGCCGTTCGGTCCGATCAGCGCGACGGTCTCGCTTTCCTTAACGGAAAAGCTCAGGTCCTGGACCGCGCGCAAGCCGCCGAAGCGCTTGCTGAGATTTTGGATGACGAGCGCCTCAGCCATCGAGCGCCGCCTCTTTTGCCGGCGGCGCGCGCACGATCCGCTGGTAGATTTCGGTCAGAACGCCAAGCAGTCCGGTCGGCCGCCACAGGATCACGCCGATCAGGATCAGGCTGTAAACAGTCAACTGAATACCGCCTACGCCGCTGCCGAGCCAGCTTTGCAGCAAAGCCGACGTCGCCTCCAGCAAGACCGTACCGAGCACCGGACCCCATAACGTTCCGACCCCGCCGACGATCGACACCAGCGCCGCCTCCACCGAAATATTGAAGCTGAACGCGGTATTCGGATCGATGAAATAGATGTACTGCGTGTAAAACGTGCCGGCCAAGGCGGTGAGAAACGCGCTGATCAGATAAATGTCGCGCTTGACCTTCGGCGCATTGACGCCGATCGCTTCGGCGGCATCTTCATCCTCGCCGATGGCGACCAGATAAAATCCCATCCACGACCGTTCGATCCGGTAGGTGATCGCAAGCCCGATCGTCAGCAGGCCAAGCGCGATGTAATAATACGGCGCCTTGGTTTCGAATTGCATCATCAGCGGCGCGCTTCCGAGATTGGGGATGGTGGTGCCCTCGGCGCCCCAGGCGAAATCGCGAAATTTGAGAAACAGCAGCATCAGGACTTGCGCCGTGGCGATGGTCGCGATCGCGAAATACGGCCCGCGTAGCCGGAAGCACAAGGCGCCGATCGGCAGGCTCGCCAGCATTGCCACCACGCCGCCGGCCAGCATTCCGATCCAGGGCGAGATGCCGAAATCGATTTGCAGGATGGTCGAGGTGTAGGCTCCGAGCCCAAAATAGGCGGCGTGTCCGAGTGAAAGCTGCTTGGCGTAGCCGCCCATTAGGTTCCATGCGACGCCGATAAACGCGAACAACAGCACGCGGATGAAATATGTCGATCGCGAAGTGGCTCGTCACTACCAAAGGCAACACAAGAAGTATCGCCGCCAGCACGGCCAGCCAGAGCATCCCCGGCATGCGCAGGCTTGGCATTATCGGGCGCTCCCGCCGGCCAGGCCGCTCGGCCGGAAAGCCAGCGTCGCCAGCAGCATCACGAACACCACGATCAGCCCGGAGTCGGCGCCGACAAATTGGATGCCGAGCGACTCGGCGACACCCATCATCAGGCTGGCGATGAGCGCGCCTTTGATATTGCCCAGCGTGCCAAGCACGACGGCGACGAAGGCCATCAGGACGAACACTTGGCCTGCCGTGGGCGAGGCCGGATAGAACGGCATCAGCAGCGAACCGGCGGCGCCGGCGAGCGCCAGCGACACCCCGGTCGCGACGCAGAACACGCGATTGGGATTGACGCCCATCAGCATCGCCACCTCGGGCTTCTGCGCGGCGGCGCGCATCGCCTTGCCCATGTCGGTGGTGTGCAGGAAGATCCAGAGAATGCCGCTCAGCACCATCGCAAGGACAAACGCGATCAGCTTTGCCGTCGAGACATAGAGCGGGCCGAGATGAAGCGCCTCGTCCGAATACCAGGTGTGCACCGTCCGGTAATTGGCGGTGAATAGCAGCAAGGCGACATTCATCAACAGCAGCGAAAGCGCAAAGGTGAGGAAGATTTGCGGCATGTCGCCAAGTCCGAGGACACGGCGGATCAGGAAATGCTGCAACAACACGCCGATCACGAAAAGAACCGGCATCGAGATCGCCAGCGAGAGCAACGGGTCGATGCCGTAGTAAGTGGCCAGGAAGAAGCTGATATACATCCCGATCATCACGAACTCGCCTTGCGCGAAGTTCACGATTTTCACGACGCCAAATATCAGCGTGACGCCGATGCTCACCAGCGCGTAGATACCGCCGATGAGCAGGCCGTTGATAACGGCCTGAGCCACTGTTTCAAGCATTGCGTTGTACGGCGCTCAGGTTTTCATCAGCGGCGCGCGTGCGTCCTCTTTGGGGAAGATGCTGGCCAAGTCGCCGTGCTGCCATTGCACCCCGACCGGATGGCCGTAAATATTCTTGCCGTCAGGGCCGAATTTCACTTTCCCGCCGGGGCCCATCGCGGCGTAACCCGAGGAGACGTCGAGCGTGGCAAGCGCGTCGCGCACTTTTTGCGGGTCCGCCGACTTCGCCCGTTCGATCGCGTCGACGAGCATGAAAGTCTGTGCGATGAGGCCGCCGCCATACTCGAACAGGAATTCTCCGTAGCGCTTCTTGTATTCCGCACTCAATTTTTGCGCATTGGCGTCCGAGTCGTGATTCCAGTGCGCCACGCCTTGCAGGCCTTCGGCGAGCGTCCCGACATTCTTGTAGAAGTCCGGAACGACGAAGCCGCCCGAGCCGCCATTGATAGCGACTTTGAGGCCGACTTGCTTGACCGTGCGCACGATCAGAATGAGGTCGTTCAAGTACGACACCGAGAACAACGCGTCGGCGCCGGAGGACTTGACCTTGTTGATCAGCGGTCCGGCATCGGCGAAGCCGGCCGAATACGGCTCGAACAACACGATCTCAACGCCCTCGCCGGGCGCCAGCTCGCGCAGGCCGTTCGACGTCGAGGTACCGAACGCGGTGTTCTCGAACACCACCGCGACCTTCGGCTTGTCGTTGACGAGCTTGGACATTTGCAGTTGCGCCTTGGCGAACTGCGACGCGCGCGCGAACGGCGTAAAAGTATAGTGACGATTCTTGTTGAGCATGTCGGAGCTTGACCCGGTGATCAGCGCCACTTTGGCGCGCTCCGCCACTTCGCTCGCGATCAGCGTCAATGCGCTGGCATAGCAGCCATGGATTGCGGACAGTTTATTGCCGCTGATCAGGCGATCGGTCTCGGTGCGCGTGACAGTGGTGTCGCTTTGCACGTCGGAAAGAATCAAGTTGAGCTTGGCGCCGCCGAGCGACTTGATGCCGCCAGCCTCGTTCACCATTTCGACCGCGAGCTTGGCCGCATTGACGCAGGCCTGGCCGATTTGCGCGAAACTTCCTGTGACGGGGTAGAGCCCGCCGATGTTGACGGTTTCCGCCGCCAGGCCGATGCGTGGCACCGCTGCGAATGCGCCGGTGGCGAGCGCGCCACCGGCGGCCTTAAGGAAGTCCCGGCGGCCTTGCCGCTTGCGAGACAAAGACGCTTCGCGATTCTTCGCCATGGTATTCCTCCCCGATTGCGCCGGTTAAAGCTGGCGCTTATCGCTCATTGTACAGGGGCGCGACCCCCGGCAACGGGGTGAAGCCTGTAATCGGGGGGCCGCGGCCGCGTGCGTGCGCACAGATGTGTCGCTCAGCCTTCGACGCCGAGACCCTTGATCACTGCGTCGAGGCGGCGGAGTTTGTCGGGATCGCGGCGAGCGCCTTGCGCGCATCGGCGGCGGCGGCATGCGCCTTGTCGCGCTCGCCAAGCACCATATAGGCGCGCAATAGCCGCTCCCATCCGTCGATGTCGCTGCCGTCCTGTTTGAGCTTATCGGCGAGCCGCGTCACCATGCCGCGGATCATCTGATCGCGGTCCTGCGCATTCATCTGCCCCGCCGCGGCGACGTCGGCTGCGCTCGGACCGGGAGCATTCGGCGCTGGCGGTGCGTTGGCCGCGATGCCGGGCGCATCGCGCGCGATGGCGTGGCGGACGACCTCGATCCAGGGCGCGCCCGGCGGCGCGCTGGCGAGCAACTCGCGCCAGATCTTGTCGGCGTCGGCGCGGCGGCCGTCCTGATCGGCCGCCATCCCCATATAGAAACGCGCCATGACGTTTTGTCCGTCGAGCGCCAATGCACGCTCGAACGCGGCTTTGGCGTCGGCGGTGACGACGCCATTGGCGGCAGCAACCTGCGCCTCGCCGAAGTCGGCCTCGCGCGTAGCATTGCTGCCGTTCAGTCTGATGACGTTACGCCAAGCGCGCACCGCGTCGTCGAAACGGCCGAGCCGCATGTAAACCGGCGCAAGCACTTCCCAGCCGCGGCCGTCATCGGGATTTTGCTCGACATGATTTTCCACTTGCGCAATCAGACTTTCGATCGGGCGGTTCCCGTTCGGCGCGCGCAAGCGCATGGTCAGCGGTTCGCCGGGCAATTGCGGCGAACCAAGCGCGAGATAAAGTAGCACTGCGCCTGTCGGTAACAGGACCAGTGCGGCGACGGCGGTAGCGCGGCGGCGCCAGCGCGACGAGCTTTCCGGCGCCGAAACCTCGTCGGCCGCGGCGTCGGCGGCGGCAATCAGCCGACGAGACACTTCGACACGCGCCGCTTCGGCTTCGGCTTCGCCAACAAGTCCGGCGGCCCGGTCGCGGCTGACTTCCTCAAGTTGATCGCGGTACACGGCGATATCGCTCCCGCGCCGCAGCGGCGTGCGGCGGCTGAGCGGCCACAGCACGGCGAAAATCGCCGCCGCCGTCATCAATGCAAACACCAGCCAGAGCGTCATCGCGCCATTCTATCCATTGGATCGCCGCATGCCTGCCGGAAAGATAGTTCAGAGACAAGCATTCCTGACAAGTTAACCGATACTAGCAAACAAGCGCCGCCGCGATGAGATGCTTCAGGGCGCCGGCGGCGGTAAGCCGTTCGGGCCCGATGCCGTAGCCGGCGAGCAGCGCTTGCAAATTTGCCGGCACCGTCTCGCGCGGGTTGCTGCGCGGCCGTCCTGCGAGCCGTGCGCTCGCCCATTGCTCGAGTATCATCTGCTCAATGCGCTCGGATTCCAGTTCGGCGGCTTTCACCTGTGTCCGCAAATCCGCCGCCTTGGTAGCATCCACGCCGGGCGTGTCGATCGCCTTGAGACGGCGGCGCACGGCGCGCAATGAACTCACGATATCTTTGTGCCATGGCGTCACGAGGGCGCGGACCGACGCAATGTCGTCCGGCGTCAATGCGACGCCGTGGGCCGCGCCGGCAAACGCGCACAGAAGAATCAAATTCACATCGACGCCGAATTGATCTTGCAGCGTGAGACATTCGCCCTCGACCGCGCTCGCGCCATAGACCGCGACGGAGAAATCCCAGAACGGCGAGGCCATCAAGCCGAGCCCGAGGGCCAGCGCTTTACCAGACCGATGTCGATGTCGAACAGATCCATGCAGCGGCCAATGGTCTGGTTGATGATGTCGTCGATGGTTTTCGGCCGGTGATAGAACGCCGGCACCGGCGGCACGATGATGGCGCCGTTTTCGGTGGCGGCCAGCATGCTGCGAAGATGGCCGGCGTGCAGCGGCGTTTCGCGTACCACCAGCACCAGCCGCCGCCGCTCCTTCAGATATGACGTCGGCGGCGCGGCTGAGCAAATTGTCGGTGGTGCCATAGGCGATGTCGGACACGGTGCGGATCGAGCAGGGAATGATCATCATGCCGCGCGTCTTGAACGAGCCGCTGGAAATCGCGGCGCCGACGTCGCTGTTGGAATAGGCGGCGTCTGCGAAAGTGCGCACTTCGTCGACCGACATATCCATCTCTTCCTTGAGCGTGATGGCGGCCGACTTCGAGATGACAACATGCGTTGGAATTTTATTTTTTTGTAAGGCCTGCAACAGCCGCACGCCATAAATCGCGCCGGAGGCGCCGCTTATTCCAACGATCAATGGCAGGGACATGGATCTCGGACCTACGCAATTTACAATTCAGGCACTAGAGTTGGCCGGATAGGGCGGCAATGCAAGACAGAGCGGGTTGCGGCCGGCCGGTTGGAGTCTTTAACTCCTGGTCTGTTGGATCGCCTGCCAGATGCGATAGGGCGTCGCGGGCATTTCCAGATTGAGAATGCCGTAAGGCTTGAGCGCGTCGACAAGCGCGCTGACGATCGCCGCCGGCGCGGCCGTGGTGCCGCCTTCGCCGCCGGCCTTGATGCCGAGCGGATTGGTCGGAGAGAGCACCTCGACGATCTCGGTCGTAAATGACGGCAGCAGATGCGCGCGCGGCATGCCGTAATCCATCAGCGAGCCGGTGAGCGGCTGTCCGGAGCCGGCCTCGACCACGCATTGCTCCCACAGCGCCTGGCCGATGCCCTGCACGATCG
This sequence comes from uncultured Alphaproteobacteria bacterium, assembly GCA_963809675.1. Taxonomy (GTDB): domain Bacteria; phylum Pseudomonadota; class Alphaproteobacteria; order Rhizobiales; family Xanthobacteraceae; genus Pseudolabrys. Next base: position 860,766 of record CAWEKJ010000009.1, on the reverse strand, counting down.
CGCCATGGGTCTGGCCGTCAACGATCAGCGGATTGATGCAGCGGCCGACATCGTCGACGCAGGCGTAGCGGGTGAGGTCGAGATTGCCGGTGTCGGGATCGATCTCGATTTCGCATATAGCGCAGCCGTTCGGGAACACCGGGTCGTGCATCTCATTGTCGGTGACGACGGCAAGACCCCTGGCGAGATCATCGGGAAGCTTGTGCCGCGTCATTTCCTGCGCCAGTTCGAGAAAATCGAAACTGCGGTTGGTTTCACGCGCGGCAAAGCGTCCGTCGTCGAAATCGACGCGGTCGGCTGATGTGCCGAGGATATGCGCGGCGATGCGCTTGCCGTTGGCGATCAGCGTGGCCGCGGCCATCGAGAACACCGTCGCCGCATGACGCATCGAGCGCCCCGAGTGCGTGCCGCCGCCGGCACGCACCACATCGGTGTCGCCCAAGATGATAAATATGCTTTCGACCGGCACCTGCAGCAGATCCGAGACAACCTGCGCGAAGCTGGTCTCGTGGCCTTGCCCCGCGGGCTGGGTGCCGATGACGACGTCGACGCCGTCGGGCTTGATGGTGATGCGGGCCTGCTCCTTGGGCGCGCCGATCGAGGACTCGACGTAGTTGGCCAGCCCAAGCCCCAACAACCGCCCGCGCTTTTTGGCCTCGCGCCGCCGCGCGTTGAAGCCGTCCCAGTCGGCGATGCGCATGGCGAGGTCCATGTTGCCCTCGTAGCGGCCGCTGTCATAGGTCATGCCGACGGCGTTGCGGTAGGGCATCGCTTTTGGCCGCACCAGATTGCGCCGGCGCAGGCTGACGCGGTCGATACCGAGCTTCGCGGCGGCGATGTCGATCAATCGTTCGATCGCAAAGGTCACCTCCGGGCGGCCGGAGCTGCGATAGGCCTGCGTCGGGATCGTATTGGTGAAGACGGAAACGGCGCGCAGCGAGGCGACCGGAATGGCGTAATTGCCGGTGATCAGCCCGGCGCCTTTGCTGAGCGGCGAGAGCGAGACGCAGCGCGCGCCGGCATTGCTGATATTGGTCGCGCGTAGCGCCAGGAAGCGGCCTTTGGCGTCGAGCGCCAGTTCGAGTTTCGTCACCAGATCGCGGCCCTGGTAGTCGCTGATGAAGCATTCCGAGCGCGAGGCGGTGAATTTGACCGGGCGGCCGAGCTTGCGCGATGCCCACAGCACCAGGCCGTATTCCGGATAGACCCGATTGCGGGTGCCGAAGTTGCCGCCGACGTCGAACGACAGCACGCGCAACGTGTCGGGCTCGATATTCAGTACGCTCGCGAGTTCGCGCTTCTGTCGCACCGCGCCGCCGCTGCCGGCGTGCAGCGTGTAGCGGCCTGTGGCCGCGTCGTAATTGGCGACGCAAGCACGCGGCTCGATCGGCACGCCGGTGACGCGGCCGATATTGAAATCCATCGCCACCACGTTGGCGGCCTGCGCGAAGGCGCGTTCGGTGCCGGCGTGATCGCCAAAGCGGGTATCGACGAGAATATTGCCGGGCACTTCGTCCCAGACCGTAGCGGCGCCGGGCAGCATGGCGTCCTCGGAATGCAGCACGAACGGCAATTCGTCGTAGACCACCGGCAGCGCTTCGGCGGCGTCGAGCGCCTGCGCGCGCGTCTCGGCCACCACCATCGCGACCGCCTCGCCGACATGGCGGACCTTGTCGGCGGGCAGCAGCAGATGCGGGCCGATGAACACCTCGCCGCCGCCGGGGCCGCTAAGCTTCATGTCGTCGCGCGTCTTCGGCAGCGGATCGTGCTGGATGGCCCCAAGGCCGTCGGCCGCGCAATCGGCGCCGGTGAAAACGCCGAGCACGCCGGGCAGCGCCAGCACACGGCTCTTGTCGATCGAAACGATGCGCGCATGCGGATGCGGCGAGCGTACTATCGCCGCATAGGCTTGACCCGGAAAACCGAAGTCGTCGGTGAAGCGGCCCTGGCCGGCGATCAGCCGCGCGTCTTCGTGGCGCGGGATAGGCTGGCCGATATAGCGGAAGCCGGATTCCGGTCTCGTCATGGCCAGGCGCCGGGCACGTTACGCATGCACATTATTCCTCGAAGACCTTATTCTTGAAGATGCCGGCAACGTGGCCGACGATAGCCCCGCGCAACCCCCACTATGGCGCTCCGTCAGTTGTTGGTGGGACTTTCCGCTTTTTTCGCCGCGTCCATGGACTTGATGACGCGGGCCCAGCGTTCGGTGTCGCTGGCGATAAAATGGGCAAAATCGGCCGGGCTTCCGCCCGCGGCGTTGAGGCCCTGGCTCTGCAACTCATGCAGAACCTGCGGGTCCTTCAGCGCGGCATTGGTCGCCTTGGATAAGGTGTCGATCACCGGCTGCGGCAGCCCGCCGGGGCCGAGGATGCCGAACCAGAGGCCGGCGGCGTAGCCGGGCACACCCGCTTCGGCAATCGTCGGCAGATCGGGTGCGACGCTCGAGCGCTTGGCTTCGGTGGTCGCCAGCGCCTTGACGCGGCCGTCCTTGATGAGTCCGAGCACGGTCGGCGCCGGCGCGAACATTACCTGGATGCGGCCGGCGATCAGATCGACCGCGGTCTGCCCGCTGCCGGGGTAGAGCACGCCGGTCATCTTGACGCCAGCCATCTGCTTGAACAATTCGGTCGCCACATGCGGGCCGCTGCCGAGCCCGGAAGCGCCGTAGAACAATTCGTCCGGCTTCTGCCTTGGCGAGGGCGATCAGGCCCTTGACGTCGCCGACGCCGAGCTTGGGGTTGACCACCACGATGTTGGGGATCGATCCGACGAGCGCGATTGGCGTCATGTCCTTTTCGACATTGGGCGCCTTGCCCTGCATCAACGTCATGTTGATGGTGGTCGCGATGGTCGCGAACATCAGCACGTAGCCGTCCTTGGCGCTGCGCGCGACATAGTCGGCCGCCACCATGCTGCTGGCGCCCGGCTTGTCTTCCACGATCACGCTTTGGTTGAGCAGATCGCCAAGCTTATGGGCGACGATGCGCGCTATGACGTCGCCGCTTGATCCGGCGGCGAAGCCGACGATGAGGCGGATGGGGCGCGTCGGATAGTCGTCGGCGCGGGCGGGCTGCGCGAAGACGGCGAAAGCGGCGAGCAGGAGGACAAGCGGACGGTTCATGACCGGTGTTCAGGTTTTTTTCTTGGGCGTTTCAACATCGCGCGCCGGCGTCTCGGGAATCAATCCGCCGCGCCGGCGCTTGATGGTCTCGCTGCCGCTCTCGGCCCAGCGGCCTTCGACCGCGCGGCGAGCGTAGATGTCGTAATGCTCGTCCCAGTCGCCCAGCGAATAGCCGTGCCAGGGCGCCTGCGGCGTGATCGGCGGCAGGTTGAGTTCCTTCCACAGCGTGAGCGCGCGCTCCATGAATTCCTGCTTCGGCAGCGCCAGCGGCGGCATGTCGCCCTTGAGCGTAGCGTCGATCAGGATGGTGGAATCCTCGCGCTTGCTCGATTTCGGTCCGTGGCCGGCGGAGCGATAAGGCATGATCTTGACGTCGATGCCGGGATCGGAGCGGTAGGCCAGTGACCAGAAGATGGCGTCGGCATTGGCGGGATCGATGTCTTCGCTGACCGCGATGCAGATTTTGCCGCAGTCGGCGCGCAACGACGAGGCGCCCTGCAGGCCGCGCCAGACTTCGGTGCGCGCGGTGCCGCGCGCGAATTGCAGGAAGATAACCTTCCGCAAGTTTGTGAACGGCTCGTGCATGGCCACGCGTTTGATGCCGCGGACGCCGAGCTGATCACGCAAGTGAGAAAGGAACATCGGCTCGAAAGCGACCTTCTTCATTACGCTCGATTCGCTGGGCGTGACCTGACTGATGATCGACACGAAGACCGGCTTTTTCTTGTGCGTGATCGCGGTCACCCGCATCGACATATTGAAGTCTTCCAGCGCGACATGACCGTGGCTTTCGCCGAACGGGCCTTCCGGCTCGAGCAATTCGCTGTCGATCAGGCCCTCGATCACGATCTCGGCGTCGGCCGGCACGTGCAGATCGACGGTCGCCGCCTTGGCGACGCGGATCGGCTGCGCCGGCGAGGCCGCCGGCGACCGCCATTTCATCCAAATCGATGGCGAGCTTTTGCGGGCCGGTGAACAGCACGACCGGCGCGCAGCCGATGACGATGGCGCAGGGCATCGGTTCCTTGCGTTTCTGGTATTTGCGCCAGTGCAGATAGCCGCCGGCGCCGCCCGGACGCGACGACATGCGCACGCCGAGCCGGTCCTGTGCTTTCAGCGCGCCGCGATAGGTGCCCATGTTCTGCACGCCGGTCTCCGGATCGCGCGTGATGCACAAAGTCGCGGTGAGGTAAGGCGCGGAGTCGAAGCCGGGCGTCGAGATCGGCACCGGCAGGTGGGCAAGGCCTTCGCCGGGCTTCAGCAGATCGTCGCCTTTGGTGATGACTTCCTGGCAGGCGGGAGAGGTGACAACGACCGGCGCAATCGGATGCGCCACGGCATGCGTCCAGGCTTCGCCGATCTCTTCGACCGGCTTGCCCATGCCGACGGCGTAGATTTCCGGCGAGGCGCCGAGCGCGCCGACCGCGACCGGAATGTCGTAGCGCCGCCCGGAGCCGTCGACCACGTTGGTGAACAGAAAGGCGCGGCGCTGTTCCTCGGCTAGCCCGCCCTGGAACTGCCAGCGCACCAGCGGATGCAGTTCGCTGTCCTTGTCGATGGCGTGGTCGATGCGGGTGACCAGGCCGCGCGCTTCCAGTCGGCGCAGATGTTCCTGGAAATCGAGCGGCGGGCCGCCGGCAATCGTCTGGCCGGATTTTTTTGATTTGTCGGCTTTGTCGAGCATCGGCCTGTCCCGTTGAAATGCGTGCGCCTTCTTACAACAGGCGGGCGTTGTAATCCATCGCCCGGCGTGTGTCGTTGCCGCGATTTAGCGGAACAGTCTAGCGGCCGGTGAAATTCGGCACGCGGCGCTCGGCGGTCGCCTTGACGCCTTCCTTGAAGTCGTCGGTCTTGCGCAGCGCGGTTTGTTCCTTGAGCTCGTGCTCGGTTGCGGCGCGCACGCGGTCGGCGAGATCGTCGCGCATGGTGGTGCGCGTCGAGATCAGGCCGAGCGGCGAATTCTCCGCGATCTCGGCCGCGAGCTTCATGCGCTGCCGCGCGCACCTGATCCTGCGGCACCAGCACGTCGGCGAGCCCCATGGCGTAGGCTTCCTCGCCGGTGACGCGGCGGCTGGTGTAGAACATCATCGCCGCCTTGGTGGCGCCGACGACCAGCGGCAGCGTCACGGTCAGCCCGAAGCCGGGATGAAACCCGAGCCGGGTGAAATTGGCGGCAAAGCGCGCCTCCGGGCAGGCGACGCGGAAATCCGCCACCATCGCGAGACCCAAGCCCGCCGCCGACGGCGGCGCCATGCACCGCCGCGATGATCGGCTTTCTTGGTGCGGAACAGCCGGTTGCCTTCGATATAAAGATGCTGGACCGCGATATCGCGGTCGACGCGCTGGCCGTCTTTGTCGAGCATGCGAGCCGTCGCCGAAATTGGCCCCGGCGCAGAACGCCTTGCCCTGCGCGGCCAGCACCACGGCGCGGCAATCGGCGTCCTCGTCGAGCGCTTCGAGCGCGCCGGCGATTTCCTGGATCAGCGCGATGTCGAAGAAATTATTCGGCGGGCGGCGGATTTCGATCAGCGCGACATGGCCATGGTGTCTCGACGCCGATATCCTTGAACGGACTCATCACATCATTCCTTTATTCGGCGGCGCGGCCTTGCGCTGTGCGCGGCGTTTGCTTGACGATCAAGGCGTCGACGACCGAAACGCCTTGCCCCTTGGCATGCACGATCACCGGATTGAGGTCGATCTCCGCGATCTCGTCGGCGTGGTCGGCGGCGAAATGCGACAGCCGCACCATCAACTCGATCAGCGCGTCGGTGTCGGCTTCCGGCGCGCCGCGATAGGCACCGAGAACGCTTGCGCCCTTGAGGCGGCCGAGCAGGGCGTCGCGCCGCGGCGCGATCGAGCGGCACCGGCGCCAGCGCGATGTCGCCGAGTGCCTCGACCAGCACGCCGCCGAGGCCGACCATCAGCAGCGGTCCCCAGGTCGGATCGCGATTGACGCCGAGGATGACTTCGCGGCCGGGGGGCGCCATTGGCTGCACCAGCACGCCGTCGATGTGGGCATGCGGCGCATATTTCTTGGCGGCGGCCAGCACGCGCTCATAGGCTGCACGCGCGCCGTCGCTGGAAACATTGAGCGCCAATGCGCCGGCTTCGGTCTTGTGCGGGATATCGGCGGATTGAACCTTCAGTGCGACTGGGCGGGCAAGTGTTTGCGCCGCCGTTTCAGCATCCTTGCTCGATTGAACCAAGGCGCCTGGAGGCTTGTCAGGTCCGATCCCGTAACAAGCCAGGAAGGGCCATGCATGCCATTCGCACAACACTTGGCCAAACTTCGCCAGGTCGGTACGCACACTGTCGCGCGAGACTGCCGCGATCGTCACGCCCTCAATGGGGCGCAGCAGTCGTTCGCGCGCGGCACGGTAATCGGCCATCACGCGCATCGTGCGGGCGCAACCATGGGCGCCGGTGAACAGCGGATAGCCGGCCTCGTTGAGGATTTCGACGCTGCGGTCGGACGGCAGCGTATAGGTCCACATGAACACCGGCTTCTTCGATTCGCGCGCTAAGGCCTGAAGCTTCGGCAAATCGTTTTCCAAAAAGGCCGAGCGCCGCGCCGTCACCACCACGATGACGCCGTCGATCAAAGGCGAGCGACCGGACAGCCGCGCGAATTCCGCGTAGCCGACTTTGTGAACGCCTTGCGCAGTCGAATCGACCGGGTTCTGCGAGGTGCCGTAAGACGGCAGATGCTCGTCAATTTGTTTCCGCGTTTCGTCGTCGAGCACCGGCACGTCGAGACCCGCCGCTGCGCAGGCATCCGCCATCCAGACGCCGGCGCCGCCGGAAGAGGTGCAGATGGCGACGCGCTTGCCGGTCGGCAATTTGTCGCCGCAGGCGAGAAAGCCGGCCGCGATGTCGATCATCTCGTCGAAGTCGCGGCCTTCGATCAGCCCATAATGTTCAAAAATCGCGCGATAGGCGGCGGCCGAACCGGCCAGCGCCGCGGTATGCGACATCACCGCGCGGCTGCCGGGCTCGGACTGGCCGATCTTGCCGACGATCAACGGCTTGCCGGCTTTGAGCGCCCTTTCGGCGACGCGCTTGAATTTCTCCGGCGACTTCACGTCTTCCAGCAGCAACAGGAAAACATCGGTCTCGCCTTCGCCGAGCATGTAGTCGAGCACGTCGGCGACATCGAGCGCGGCCTCGTTGCCGGTAGTGACGATGTGGCGGAACGCGAGATTGCGCGGCCGTGCGCGGTCAAAAAAGGCAAAGCCAAGCCCGCCGCTCTGCGAGATTACAGACACCTGTCCTTTGCCGAGCGCGCGCTTCGGGCGGATGGCGCCGGCGTTCTTGTCCATGGCCGGGCTGAAAGTCGGGCACAGCGCCGCCGCGATATTGGCAAAGCCTTCGGTGTTGGGCCCGGTCACCGCCATGTCGTAGCGCCGCGCGATGGCGGCGATCTCGGCTTGCATGCGGCTGCCTGCCTCACCAGGCTCTTCGGCGAAACCGGAGGAGAGAATGACGGTAGCTTTGACGCCGGCGCGGCCGCAGCGTTCGAGTTCGGCCGGGATGAATTCGGCGGGGATGATGAGGATCGCGAGATCGGCGGGTTCCGGCAGGTCGGCGATAGAAGCATAAGCCTTGAGGCCCTGCACCTCCGCGGCGCTGCGGCTGACCGGATAGACCTTGCCGGCAAAGGGATGGCTCAAAATAATTTCCAGAATACGCCCGCGCAGGCCGCTGGTATCGGATGAGGCGCCGACGACCGCGACCGTTTTCGGCCAGAGCAGCTTTCCAATATCAGGCACTCAGTCCCCCGTTATCGCAAACCAAGTCCGCGCGCGATGATGCCGCGCAGGATCTCGGTGGTGCCGCCCTGGATCGTCAGCTTGGGTGCGACCTTGAAGGCGAAGTCGAGTTGCTCGTCGAGCGTCGCGCGATTGCCCGCTTCGGGTTCCAGGAAGGCGCTGAGTTCGCGCACGCGTTCGGGCAGCTTCTGCTCCCAGATGGTGCCGAGATCCTTCACGATCGAGGATTCTACCACCGGCTCCTTGCCGGCCTGCAACATGCCGGCGACCGACATCGACATTCTCCGCAGCGTGTGCAGTTGCGCCACCAGGCGGCCGAGGCCCTCGGCGCTGCGCCGATCGGGATCGGGACCGAGCGCGCGCACCAACTCGCCCAGCACGTAATAAGTCTCCAGGAAGCGCTCGGGGCCGCTGCGCTCATAGGCGAGCTCGCTGGTCGCCTGTTTCCAGGCGCCGTCGATCTCGCCCAACACATGATCATCGGTCATGAACACGTCGTCGAACACGACTTCGTTGAAATCATGCTGGCCGGTCATCTGGATGATCGGATTGACCGTGATCCCCGGCGCCTTCATGTCGACAAGAAATTGCGTGAGGCCATGGCGGCGGTTTTCTTTTGTCGCGGGCGAGGTGCGGAACAGGCCGAGCATGTAGTCGGCGATGTGCGCATTGCTGGTCCAGATTTTTGAGCCGTTGATGCGCCAGCCGCCATCGGCCTTGGTAGCCTTCGTCTTGGCGGCGAACAGATCAGAGCCCGAGCCCGGCTCGCTCATGCCGATGACAAAGCACAATTCGCCGCGGCAGATGCGCGGCAGAATGTCCTGCTTGATGTGCTCGGGCGCGTATTTGAGCAAAATTGGCCCGCTCTGCCGGTCGGCGACGAAATGCAAGCGCACCGGCGCATTGGCGACGCGGAATTCCTCCGTCACCACGTAACGTTCGAGAAAATGTGCGCTCGTGGCCGCCGTATTTTTTCGGCCAGGTCATGCCGATCCAGCCCTTGGCGCCGACGCGTTGGCTGAAGGCGCGATTGTGGCTGTCGCCGTGGCCGGGCCGGTCCGGCACGAAGGTGCCGGCGGCGACTTCTTCGGCGAGAAAGGCGCGCACTTCGTCGCGGAGCTTGTCGCATTCGGGCGGCAGCCGGATTTGATCGAAGTTGAGTTCGGTGCTCATCGGTCGGCCTTACCGCGACGCCAGCATGGGCCAGAATTGGATTGGCGCCGCGCTCGCGCGACCATGTCGCCGAGCGCCGCCGCCCAATAGCTTTCGCTGCCGAAATCGTCGCGCCACGACAGCAGGCGAAGCGTGAAGCGATGCAGCACGTGTTCGTTGGTGAAACCGATCGCGCCATGCACCTGATGCGCGATGGCAGAGCCTTCCGCGGCAGCCTCGCCGGTGCGGATTTTCGCGGACGCTGTTTCGAGCAACACCGTGTCGTCGAACGTCTCGCTGTGCGCGATGGTGTCGGCGGCGGATCCAGCGGCGGCAAGCGCGGCGGCGGTTTCGCCGGCAAGCCGCGCAAGATTTTGCTGCACCGCCTGGAATTTCCCGATCTTGCGCTCGAACGCCACGCGCTCGTTGGCATAGTCGACGCTGAGCGACAGCAGCGTCTCCATGGCGCCAGCCGCCTGCACGCTGCGCACGGTCGCGCCCATCAGCATCAATGCGGAGGCGTCGAACGGAGCCGGCGCGCTGCTGATTGCTTTGGTGCGATCGAAAGTCACGCTATCCGACCCGTCGCCGGCGAGATTTTGGCCTTCGCGGACGCGGCAATCGTCGATCTTGACCAAGGCAACGCTTGCACCCTTGTCGCCGGTCGCCACGACCGCGATATGTGCGGAATCCTTGGCAAAAGGAATTCCGTTCGCGCGCCCGCTCAAGGTGCCGTCTTTATTCAATGTGATCCGATCGCGCGGCCGGGCTGGGGCGACCGTCATCGCGCCGGCCGGCGCCGAAATGCCGGCGCGCGCCAGCAGCCATCCAGCCAACAGCGTTTCCGCGAGCGGCACCGGCAGCGCATAGCGGCCGGCGGCGCCCAAAATCGCAAAGCCGTCGGCGAGGCTGCCACCGGCGCCGCCTTGTTTTTCCGGCACCCAGGCCAGCGTTAGGCCCGCATCCGCCAACGCGCGCCACAATTTTTCTTTCCAGCGGCTGTCACGTGCGCGACTGATCGTTTGAGGATCGGCAAGGTCGGCAAATATCCGCGCCGCCGTTTCGGCGACGATATTGTCCGTCTCAGTTATCATTGCCGCTCCGGCCTTTTACTCACTAGTAGGCACCCGAATGGGGCCATGGTGCGGTCCGGCCGGACTATTGGCAAGCGGCAGCAGGTTTGCGCCGGAACGGCCGGCCGCGGCTACCTTTTGTCGTGTTGATCGGGGCTACCATACCGGGTAGCGTTGGCATCATAAAAAGCAAGAAACAGGCTGTCGGCCAGCGATGGTAGCGGCAGCCGTGCATTCCCGGGGAGGATCAAATGGGAACAAAATTTGCCGCATTGGCGACCGCTATTCTCGCCGCTCTGTCGCTCGCGACCGCGCAAGCGGCGGAGCCCAAGCACGGCGGAATACTGCAAATCTATCACCGCGAAACGCCGCCCAGCCTTTCGATCCATGAGGAGGCGACCTTCTCGGTCAACGTCCCGGCGATGGGCATCTTCAACAATCTCGTCATCTACGATCAGCACAAGCCGCAAAACAGCATGGCCACCATCGTGCCCGAGCTGGCGACCAGCTGGGCCTGGAGCAAGGACAACCATGGAGCTCACCTTCAAGCTGCGCCAAGGCGTCAAATGGCACGACGGCCAGCCGTTCACGGCCAAGGACGTGAAATGCACCTTCGACCTGCTGCAAGGCAAGGCGCAGGACAAGTTCCGCAAGAATCCGCGCAAGGATTGGTACGCCTTCGTGGCCGACGTCACGCGTCAACGGCGATTACGAGGCGACCTTCCATATGAAGCGGCCGCAGCCGTCGCTGCTGGCCATGCTCGCGTCCGGCTACACGCCGATCTATCCGTGCCACGTTCCGGCGGCGCAGATGCGCACGCATCCGATCGGCACCGGGCCGTTCAAGTTCGTCGAGATGAAGCAGAACGAGTCGATCAAGCTGGAGAAGAATCCGGACTATTGGAAAAAAGGCCTGCCGTATCTCGACGGCATCGAATTCACCATCATCAAGAATCGCGCGACCGCGGTGCTCGCCTTCGTCGCCGGCAAGGTGGATATGACCTTCCCGACCGAGATGACGGCGGCGCTGATCAAGGACATCAAGTCGCAGGATCCCGACCGCGATCTGCGAAATCAAGCCGATCAATGTCAGCACCAATCTCATCATCAATCGCGAAGCGCCGCCCTTCAATAATCTTGAACTGCGCAAGGCGATGGCGCTGGCGCTCGACCGCAAGGCGTTCATCGACATCATCTTGCAGGGGCAGGGCGACGTTGGTGGCACGCTGCTGCCGCCGCCGGAAGGTGTTTGGGGTCTGCCGCCCGACATACTCAAGACCATCCCGGGCTATGGCGACGTGAAGAAAGACCGCGAGCAAGCCCGCGCGATCATGACCAAGCTCGGCTACAGCGCCGACAAGCCGCTCAAGATCAAGGTGTCGACGCGCAATCTCGCGACCTATCGCGATCCGGCCGTGGTGCTGATCGATCAGCTCAAGGAAATCTATATCGACGCCGAGCTGGAGCCGGTGGAATCCGGCGCCTGGTTCGCCAAGGTCGCGCGAAACGACTACTCGGTCGGCCTCAACTTGACCGGTAACGGCATCGACGATCCCGATCAGGCGTTCTACGAGAATTACGCCTGCGGCTCGGAGCGCAACTACACCCACTACTGCAACAAGGATATTGAGAAGCTGTTCGACGCACAGTCGGTCGAAACCGATATCAACAAGCGCAAGAAGCTGGTGTGGGACATCGACAAGAAGCTACAGGAGGACGTGGCGCGGCCGATCCTGTTCCATGCCCGCACCGGCACCTGCTGGAAGCCGTTCGTCAAGAACGTGACGATCAGCAACAACAGCGCCTACAACAGCTACCGCTACGAGGACATCTGGCTGGATAAATAAGCGCCAGACCCGGCGCGCCTGGCCGCGAGGGGCGGCAAAATCTTGGCGGATTTGGCGTGCGTTTCCCCGCGTACGATGGGAGGCCATGGTGGGGAGTTATCTGATCAGGCGCTTCTTTTTGATGCTCCTGACGTTGTTCGGAATTTCCGTGCTGGTGTTCACGATGTTGCGGGTGGTGCCCGGTAACATTGCGGACATCTTGTTCGATTCGGCCGGCATGATCGACACCGCCGAGAAGGGCAAACTGGAAAAGGAACTGGGCCTCGACCGGCCAATTGCCGTGCAATACGTACAATGGATCGGCGGTCTGGCGCACGGCGATCTCGGCTATTCCTACGTGTCGGAGAAACCGGCGATCGACGAGATCCTGCCGCGCATTCCGATCACCGCGAAGCTTGCCGGCCTGGCGTTGAGTTTTGCCATTCTCTTTGGCGTGCCGCTCGGCGTGATCAGTGCGGTCAAGCAGAACTCCGGTCTCGATTATGTGCTGCGGGTGGTCAGCCTGAGCGGGCTGTCGATGCCGTCATTCTGGCTCGGCCTGTTGATCCTGATGGCGTTCGTGCACTACTTCGGCACGATTCCGATCTACACCGATCCGCCGAAAGGATTCTGGAACTCGTTATGGCTGTTCAGCATCCCGGCGGCGGCGGTTGGCTTTCGCTCGTCGGCGCTGGTGATGCGCCTGACGCGCTCCTCGATGCTGGAGGTGCTGCGGCAGGACTACATCCGGACCGCGCGCGCCAAGGGGGCTTCCGACCCCAATGTCAATTATCACCACGCCTTGCGCAACGCGGTGCTGCCGGTCGTCACTGTGATCGGCATCGAGGCTGCCTTTCTGATGGGCGGACTTATCGTCACCGAAACGGTGTTCAACATTCCCGGCGTGGCGCGCTTTCTGGTCGAGGCGATCCGCTGGCGCGACTATCCGATCGTGCAGAACCTGGTGATGTTCATCGCCGTGGTTGCGGTCTCGATCAACTTCCTGGTCGATCTGCTCTACGCGGTGCTCGATCCGCGCATCAAATATTCTGGCTGACCCAAAAGGGAAAGTGCATGGCGAGCATCGACATCGTTCCGGGGCCAGTGGATACCGTCCGCGCCGACAGCGTGTGGTCGAAGATTCGCTATCACGCCGCGGCCTATCCGCTCGGCGTGGTCGGCGCCATTATCATGCTGGTGTTCGTATTCGCCGCCGTCTTTGCCGATTTCATCACGGTCTACAACCCGATCAGCGACCAATTCGGCGATCTCGCTATTGCCGCCGAGCCACGGCCATATGCTTGGCGCCGATCAAATGGGCCGCGACATCTACAGCCGCATCGTCTACGGCGCGCGCATCTCGCTTGCCGTGGGCCTAGGCTCGACGTTCCTCGGCTGCATATTCGGCGTCGCGCTCGGACTGACCTCGGGCTATCTCGGCGGCTGGGTCGATCTGGTGATCCAGCGCATTGTCGATGTGCTGCAGGCGGTGCCGCTGTTGGTGCTGGCGCTGGTTATGGCGGCGGCGCTCGGGCCGGCGCTCGACAACACCATCGTCGCGATCGCGATCCCGCTGATCCCCTATACCGCGCGCGTCATCCGCTCCAACACGCTGACGCTTCGTGAACAGCCCTTCGTCGAGGCGGCGCGCGCCGTCGGCATGAGCGAATTCCGCATCGCGGTCCGCCATGTGCTGCCCAATACGCTGGCGCCGCTGATCGTGATCGCGACCGCGCAACTCGGCGCGGCGATCCTGACCGAGGCGTCGCTGTCGTTCTTGGGGTTGGGCGTGCCCGAGCCGCATCCCTCCTGGGGCCGCATGCTTTCGGAGTCGGCGGCCGAATACGTGCGCATCGCGCCGTGGCTGGTCGTATTCCCCGGTCTCGCCATCAGCCTTGCGGTATTCGGCACCAATCTGTTCGGCGACGCTCTGCGCGACATCCTCGACCCGCGGCTGCGCAATTAGCGCATGATCCCGAAAAGTGCACACCGGTTTTCGGACAAGATCATGCGTAATCAAAAAGATCGTCGCGCGCCATGACCACAACCGGTGAGCGTGCGGCCGGCAGTTCGGAGCCAGGCAATATGGTCCCGCTGCTGGAAGTCGATGGATTGCGTACCTATTTCGACCTGCGTCACGGCGTTGTCAAAGCGGTGGACGGCGTCAGCTTTGCGCTCGGCCCGCATGAAACGCTGGCGATCGTCGGCGAATCCGGCTGCGGCAAGAGCATCACCGCGCTCTCTCTTATGCGGCTTGTGCCCGATCCGCCCGGCCGCATTGCCGGCGGCTCGGTCAAGCTTGCCGGGGTCGATCTGCTCGCGCTCAGCGCGGAGGCGATGCGCGGCGTGCGCGGCAAGGACATCGCGATGATCTTTCAGGAACCGATGACCTCGCTCAATCCGGTGCTCACTATCGGCAGCCAGATTGCCGAGGTTTTGCTGTTGCACGAGCCGATCAATCGCCAGCAGGCGCTGCGACAAAGCCGTCGACATGCTGCGCCTCGCCCGTATCCCCGAGCCGGAGCAGCGCGCCAAGGAATATCCGCACCAATTGTCCGGCGGCATGCGTCAGCGCGCCATGATCGCCATGGCGTTGGCCTGCAATCCGAAAGTGCTGATCGCCGACGAGCCGACCACCGCGCTCGACGTCACCATTCAGGCGCAGATCCTCGACATTATTCTCGACCTGCAACGAAAGCTCGGCACCGCGATCATTCTGATCACCCACGACCTCGGCGTGGTGGCTGAGACCGCGCAGCGCGTCATCGTGATGTACGCCGGCCGCAAGGTCGAGGAAGCGCCGGTCGACGAGTTGTTCGCGCGGCCACAGCATCCCTATACGCACGGGCTGATGGCCTCGATCCCGCGGCTCGATTTGATGCGCGGCGAGGCGGAGGGCGCATCCGGTCGGTTGCAGGAAATCCCCGGCATGGTGCCGGCCTTGACTAACCTGCCGGAAGGCTGCGTGTTCGCGCCGCGCTGCGCGCATGCCGAGGATCGCTGCCGCCGCGAATATCCGGCTTACGAGGAAAAGCGATCGCGGCATTGGGCGGCTTGCTGGCGCTCCGCCGAATTGTTCGGGGGCAGCGATGGCTGAAGCGCGCGACGTATACGCCTCCCGTCCGGCCGTGCTCGACGTGCGCGACCTGAAAAAGCATTTTCCGATCCGCAAGGGTCTGTTGCAGCGCGCCGCCGGCACCGTGTTCGCGGTCGACGGCGTTAGCTTCTCGATCGCGCAGGGCGAGACGCTCGGACTGGTCGGCGAATCCGGCTGCGGCAAGTCGACCGTCGGGCGCACCATCCTGCGGCTGATCGAGCCGACCGGCGGCAGCATCAAGATCGACGGTCGCGACATCACGCGCTTGAGCAAGACCGAGCTGCGGCCTTACCGCCGGCAGATGCAGATCATTTTTCAGGATCCGTTCTCCTCGCTCGATCCGCGCATGTCGGCCGGCGACATCGTCGCCGAGCCGATGCGCGTGCATCGCACCGTCGCGCGGCAAGGACGTGAAAAAGCGCGTCGCCGAATTGTTCGAGCGGGTCGGTCTGCGCAAGGCGCAGATGGACAGCTATCCGCATCAGTTTTCCGGCGGTCAGCGCCAGCGCATCGGCATCGCGCGCGCGCTCGCGCTGCAGCCGAAACTGATCATCGGCGACGAGCCGGTGTCGGCGCTCGACGTCTCGATCCAGGCGCAGGTGCTCAATCTGATGATGGATCTGCAAAAAGAGATGGGATTGGCTTATCTGTTCATCTCGCACAACCTGGCGGTGGTCGAGCACATCAGCCATCGTATCGCCGTCATGTATCTCGGCCGCATCGTCGAATATACCGACAAGCGCACGCTGTTTACGCGGCCGCAGCATCCCTACACCGAGTCGCTGCTGCTTGCGGTTCCGGTGCCCGATCCGCGCGTGAAGCGCCAAAAGCGCGTGCTGCAGGGCGACGTGCCGAGCCCGATCAACCCGCCGTCAGGCTGCCACTTCCACACCCGCTGCCCTTATGCGGTCGATCGCTGCCGGGTGGAGACGCCATTGCTGCGCGAGGTCAAACCGGGCCAAATGGTTGCCTGTCACCTGCGTTAGTGTAACCCGCCCGTCCTCCGGAAAACTTAGCGATGGCTTCAAAGATAAATCCGAACCCTTTCACGACGCGCCCCGAAATCGAGGGCACCTTCGGCGTCGTCACCTCGACGCACTGGATCGCGACCGCCGTCGGCATGGCGACGCTGGAGAAGGGCGGCAACGCCTTCGACGCCGCCGTCGCCACCGCCTTCACGCTGCAGGTGGTCGAGCCGCATCTCAACGGGCCGGGCGGCGACGTGCCGGTGATCGTGTACGACGTGCGCAAGGGCAAGGTCGAAGTGATCTGCGGGCAGGGGCCGGCGCCGGCGGGAGCGACCATTGCGCATTACAAGGGCCTCGGCCTCGATCTCGTGCCCGGCACCGGGCTCCTGGCCGTCTGCGTGCCCGGCATGTTCGAAACCTGGATGCTGCTGCTGCGCGATTACGGCACGATGAAGCTTGCCGACGTGTTGACGCCGGCGATCTCCTATGCCCGCAACGGTCATCCGCTGGTCGAGCGGGCAGCCGCGACCATCGAGATGGTCGAGGACCTGTTCCGCACGCATTGGCCGACGTCGGCCAATGTCTATTTACCCGGCGGCACAGTGCCGCAGCCGGGCACCATGTTCACCAACCGCACGCTCGCCGATACCTATGACCGCATCCTGCGCGAGGCCGAAAGCGCCGGCGGCGACCGCGAGCAGCAGATCGAGCGCGCGCGCAAAACCTGGTCGCAGGGGTTTGTCGCCGAGGCGATCGACAAGTTCTGCCGGACGCAGGACGTTATGGATACCAGCGGCGAGCGCCATCGCGGCGTGCTCACCGGCGACGACATGGCGCGCTGGCAGCCGACGATCGAAGCGCCGGCGACGCTCGAATACGGCAACTACACGGTCTGCAAATGCGGCGTCTGGAGCCAGGGCCCGGCGATGCTCCAGCAGCTTGCATTGATGAAGCAGTTCAATCTCGGCAAGATCGACCCCACCAGCGCGGATTTCATCCACACGCTGGTCGAATGCTCGAAGCTTGCTTACGCCGACCGCGATAAGTTCTATGGCGATCCGAAATTCGTCGAGGTGCCGCTCGAAACGTTGCTCTCCGACGCCTACAACGCCGAGCGCAAGAAGCTCATCGGCGAGAAGGCCTCGCTCGAACAGCGGCCGGGGACGATCGAGGGTTTCGGCAAGCAGCTTCCGGTGCGCGTCGCGGGCGGCACGCAAAAGGTCGCCGGCGCGGGCGAGCCGACCGTCGGCAAGCTCTGGACGCATGACGACAAGCACGATCCGGGCGTCATCCACGTCGAGGACGCGCAACTCGACGCGACCGGCGCGATGCGCGGCGACACCGTGCATTTCGACATCATCGATCAGGCCGGCAATATGGTGTCGTCGACGCCGTCGGGCGGCTGGCTGCAATCCTCGCCGACGATCCCCGAGCTCGGCTTCTGTCTCGGCACGCGCGCGCAGCAGTTCTGGCTCGATCCGGAGCATCCTTCCGCGCTCGCGCCGGGAAAACGCCCGCGCACGACGTTGACGCCGTCGATGGCGCTGCGCGACGGCGAACCCTATCTCGCCTGGGGCTCGCCCGGCGGCGACCAGCAGGACCAGTGGATCGCGCAATTCTTTCTGCGTCACGTCCACGCCGGCATGAACTTGCAGGAGGCGATCGACGCGCCGGCCTGGCATTCGGAGCACTTCGCGGCGTCGTTCTGGCCGCGCGAGGCGCGCCCGGGCGTGCTGGTGGTCGAAGACCGCGTCGGCGAGGCGACGATCAAGGAATTGCGCCGCCGCGGCCACGAGGTCGAGGTCGGCGCCGGCCTGGTCGGAAGGCCGGCTGACGGCGGCCTCGCGCGTTGGCAATCGTCGCCGTGCCGCCGCCAATCCGCGCGGC
The DNA here is from genome assembly GCA_963809675.1 of uncultured Alphaproteobacteria bacterium. Taxonomy (GTDB): domain Bacteria; phylum Pseudomonadota; class Alphaproteobacteria; order Rhizobiales; family Xanthobacteraceae; genus Pseudolabrys. Next base: position 842,867 of record CAWEKJ010000009.1, on the reverse strand, counting down.
ATGCAGGGCTACGCGGCGGGGCGCTAGAGCGTGAATTCATAAACGGGCGAGAGTCCGGTATTGGGCGAACAGCAGACATGACCCAAAGAGGCGGTGATGTCGGCTTGTGACCCAAAGCGGACATCAGCGGCGGAACCGAGTCACTCAGTCAATTGCTGGCTCGGATAGCTTGAAGAGCTGCAAGGAAAACTGCTTTTTGGACTCAAGGGTGATCAGCTTTTGGGATAGAAAGCCAAATCCCAGCCCTTCTGCGACCTTTCGGAAATCATCCGGAGGCACCAGCCGCATGATCGAACTCAGCTCGTTCAACGTCACAAAAGGCGAGGGTGAAACGTTTGCCGTCCCTTCCTTTGGCAACTGCAAAAGTGCGGCAAGAATTCCATTAGGCAGGCAAATGCCCCGCAGATTCTTCAACGCCTTGGCAATGTCTACATACTCGAAAACCAAAGCCCCGTAGATCATGTTGACAAGCCGCAACTCCGGCATGTCCCCCTCGATATCGGCGCAATAGAGTTCTAGGCCCATCATTTGACCAGCATAGCGCGCCTTGGCATCTGCAATGTATGTCGAGTTTATGTCGATACCGACAAGGCGCGTAACTCCTGCTTTGGCAGCCTCTTCAAAGCCATTGCCCCCTGCACAGCCGATGATCGCCGCCGAGGTTGGGGTGTAATTCCTTAGTAACTCTTCGAACTCGTTGGCGAGCATCTTGGCTTGCCCCACCTCCGGCATTGCCATGTGACCTTCATAGTCTTCCAGAGGGATCGTCAGCCACGGGTTATTCATTGTGCTTCAACAGTTTCCGAATGCCGGTTCCGCGCCACGCTATGAGTTTACGACGTAGTACATGGGGCAGCGCAGTTTGCGGCTTCTACCGTCGCCAATTATCACTATAAACAGGTGACCGCGATGTCGGCTCATGGCCCACAACAGACATGCGAATCGCGGCGATTGATATCTGCTTTCGGGAGGAAAGCGAACGTGGCCTCATTGAATCTTTATGAGGACGCACCCGAGAGCCGCGCCGCGGCCTCGCGCGCGGCGTCTTCCAGGGTCATGAACACCGCGCCTTCGTTGCCGAGCCGGTCGATCAGGCCCTCAAGCGCCAGCATGCGGTAGCCGCGCCCGATCACGAACGGGTGCATGGTGTAAGTGAGCACGCCCCAGTCGACGGTCTTTTGCATGTAGAGGAATTCGTCGAGCCAGCTTTCCATCACGGCGCGCGCCGGCTGCAGGCCCGGCAGAATGGTGGAGGCGGTGCGCACGAATTCGAAATGCGGGTAGTCGTCGAGCGACCAACTGATCGGCATCTCGATCAGCGAGGTCTCTTTGCCGAAATGGAACGGCTCGCCGAGCTTGGCGACGTCGCCGCGCCGGGCGCGATAGGGCAGGTAGTCGGCGCCCATCAGGCTCGAATCGTATTGGAAGCCGTGGGCGAGCAGCAGGTCGATGGTGTGCTCGCTCAGATCCCACGACGGCGAGCGGTAGCCGCGCGCCTTGCGCCCGCTCAAGCGTTGAATCGCGTCGTTGGCGCGCACCAGATCGGCTTCTTCCTCGGCGCGGCTTTGCGTTGCCGGCGGAATATGCGCCCAGCTGTGATGCGCGACCTCATGGCCGCCTTTGACCACGGCCTCGCATTCGCGCGGCCAGCTTTCGATGGTGAAGCCGGGGATGAACCAGGTCGCCTTGATGCCGCGCGAGCTTTGAGAAAATCGAGAATCCGCCGCGACGCCATGGCGCCGAACTCGCCGCGCGACAGCGGCGTCGGCGTGGTCATGCCGCGCGCGATGAAGCCGGACTGGGTGTCGAAATCGAACGTGAGACAAACGATGTGGCGGGGCACGTGGATATACCTGCGTTGCGCCGGGCTGCGGGATCGCATCATACTATGACGGGTAAGAGAGGTCATGGCGGTCAAGGAAATCGGCATCATCTTCAACGGCGCCACCGGGCGCATCGGTTCGACCCAGCACCTGGCCAACGCGCTGGCGCCGATCCGCGCCGAAGGTGGCTTGCCGTGGGCGCCGACCGCATCGTGCCGCGGCTGCTGCTGGTCGGGCGTGACAGCGCGCGGCTCAAGGCGGTCTGCGCAGGACCACGGCATCGACCCGACTGGACCACCGATCTCGATGCGGCGCTGACCGAGCCCGGATTTTCCGATCTTCTTCGACGCCGCCGCGACCACAGCAGCGCGTCTCGGCGCTGACCAAGGCGATTGCGGCCGGCAAGCACATCTACAGCGAAAAGCCGGTGGCGCCGTCGGTCGCCGACGGCCTTGCTTTGTTGCGCGCGGCGCAGGCGCGCGGGCTCAAACATGCCGCGGTCGAAGACAAGCTTCATCTGCCGGGCTTGCAGAAACTGTCGGCGCTTGCGCAATCCGGCTTTTTTGGCCGCGTCACCGGTTTTCGGCTCGATTTCGGCTGGTGGATTTTCGACGGCGGCGAGAGGCCGAGCCAGCGCCCGAGCTGGAATTACCGGCCGGGCGGCGGACTCATCATGGATATGGTTCCGCATTGGCGCTACATGATCGAGGGCCTGCTCGGTCCGATCCGCCGCGTGGTGACGGCGGCCGCGACCGCGATTCCCGAGCGTGTCGATGAAGATGGCCAACGCTATGCGGTGGATGTCGACGACACCTCGCTGACACTCGCAGAGTTGGCGAGCGGCGCGGTCGGCGCCATCGTCTGCTCATGGGCAACGCGCGTGCGCCGCGACGATCTGATGACGCTGCAAATCGACGGCACCGGCGGTTCGGCGGTCGCCGGTCTGCATCGCTGCTGGACGCAAAGCGCGGCCGACACGCCGCCTATCCGGCGCTTCAATCCCGACGTTGATATCGGCGCCGACTATCGCGGGCAGTGGAAGGAAGTCGAAGGCAGCGGCGCTCACATCAATCCCTATCGCGTCGGCTGGGAGAATTTCCTCCGCCATGTCGTTGCGGGCGCGGCTCTGACTTGCGATCTTTCCGCCGGCATCCGCGACGTTCAACTGGCGGAAGCCTGCATCCGCAGCGCAGAACAACAAAAGTGGATCACACTTGATGACATCACCGGCTAGTCCCACTGCGCTTGTCACCGGCGCCTCGACCGGTCTCGGTTACGCCATCGCCTGCGCCCTGGCGCGCGCGGGTTACGATCTCGCGGTTGCCGATCTTGACGTGAATATGTTCGACGCACTGAAACGCGATCCGGCGATGCAGGGACGCAAACTCGTGCCGGTGCGGCTCGATCTGCGCGTCGAAGTCGATATCGCGCAAGCATTTGGCGCGGCGGTGGGCGCGTTTGGCGCCATCGATGTACTGGTCAACAATGCCGGCCGCACGCTGATCAAGCCGGCGGCGGACGTTACCTGGGCCGAATGGGACGACGTCATCGCGATCAATCTCAAAGGCGCCTATTTTCTGTCGCGCACCTTCGCCGCGCACTGCATCGACCACAAGCGCGGTGGCAGCATCGTCAGCCTCGCCTCGACCCACGGCCTCACCGGGCTTGCCGGCCGCTCGGTCTACGGCATATCCAAGGGCGGCATTATCCAGATGACGCGCATGCTGGCGATCGAATGGGCCGCCAACGACATCCGCGTCAACGCCATCGCGCCGGCTACCGCGCTCACCGAGTTGCGGCAGAAACTTCTCGATGCCGCGGCGCGCGAGCGCATGCTGGCCCGCATTCCGAGCGGCAAATTCATCACGCCGGAGGAGGTCGCCGCGGCCGTTGTTTTCCTCGCCAGCCCCGGCGCGGCCTCGATCACCGGCCATACGCTGCCCTTGGACGGTGGACTGGTCGCGATTTAATCACTCGGTCAGACACAGCCCATGCTCAGGGCTGAACGACAGAAACACCTTCTGCCGTGGGGCGACCTGCTCGTAGTGATCGATCTGGATGCCGACGTCATAGCGCCCGACCTTGACGCGGCATTCCAGCAGGCTGCCGAGATAGACGGTGTCGGTCACCTCGCCCTCGAACAGATTGCCGTTGTCGGCCGGCTTCTCGAACTGGATGTCGATATCCTCCGGCCGCAGGCAAAGCGTGACCTTCTGTCCGGCCACCGCGCCATCGCCGCCGGCGGCCTGCAGGCGCAGCGGCGCGCGGTCCTTCGCCGAGCGCGATTTCAATGTCGCAATAGGCGCCGCTGCGGCCGAGCAAGACGCCCTGCATCAGATTGGCGACGCCGATGAAATTGGCAACGAACGTGTTGGCCGGCCGCGCGTAAATGGTCTGCGGATCGCCGATTTGCTGGATCACGCCGTTGTTCATCACCACCACGCGGTCGCTCATCACCAGCGCCTCGGACTGATCGTGCGTGACATAGATCGAGGTGATGCCGACCTCCTTTTGCAGCCGCACCAGTTCGACCCGCATCTGTTCGCGCAGCTTGGCGTCGAGATTGGACAGCGGCTCGTCGAACAAAATCACGCGCGGCTCGTAGACGATGGCGCGCGCGAGCGCCACGCGCTGACGCTGGCCGCCGGACAGTTTCGTGGCGTAGCGGTCGGCGAAATGCGGCAGGCCGACCAGTTCGAGCGCTTTGGTGGTGCGTTCCTTGATCTCGGCGGCCGGCGCGCGCCGCACGCGCAGGCCGTAGGCGACATTGTCGAACACGGTCATGTGCGGCCAGACCGCGTAGCTCTGGAACACCATGCCGATATTGCGGTCTTCCGGGTTGAGATAAACGCCGCGCTGGGGCGCCGCGACCACGTCGCCGCCGATGCGGATTTCGCCGCCATCCGGCCGCTCCAACCCGGCAATGCAGCGCAAGGTCGTAGTCTTGCCGCAGCCGGACGGGCCCAGCAGCGTGACGAATTCTCCTTGTTCGACCGCGAGGCTGACATCGTTCACCGCCAGCTCGGCGCCGAAATTCTTGCTCAGATGATCGAGCGCGACCATGACGCTCATGGCTGCACCGCCAGTGTGTGTTCGGGATCGAGCCGCAGATAGACTTTCTCGCCGGCTTTGAGCCCGGTGCGCGGATGCGCCATCACCTTCCATTCGAATTCGCCCCAGCGCACGCGGCAATCGACACAATTGCCGAGGAAGATGGTCTGGATCACTTCGCCTTCCAGACTGGGGCCGCCGCCATTTTGGCGCGTGGCCTCGACGTTTTCCGGCCGCACCGAAATCACCGCCTCGGCGCCCGCCGCGATGCCGGCACCGAGCTTGCACGATAGCTGGGCCTTGCTGGAGCCGGCAACGATTTCGACCTCGCCACGGCCGGGCGCGGTCACGGAGATGATGCGGCCTTTCAGCAGATTGGCGGCGCCGATGAAGTTGCTGACATAGGCGTTGGCCGGCTGACCGTAAATCTCGCGCGGGACGCCGCGCTGTTGGATGCGGCCCTTGCTCATGACGATGATCTCGTCGCTCATCACCAGCGCCTCGGCCTGATCGTGCGTGACGTAAATCGACGTGATGCCCACTTCGTTCTGGATGCGCTTGAGTTCGAGCCGCATCTGCTCGCGCAGCTTGAGGTCGAGGTTGGACAGAGGCTCGTCGAACAGCAGCAGGCGCGGCCGCGACACGATCGCGCGCGCCAGCGCCGCGCGTTGCTGCTGACCGCCCGAGAGCTGGGTCGCCAGCTTGTCGGCCATGCGCGTCAGCCCGACCAGCTTCAGCACGTCGGCGACGCGGGCGTCGATTTCCTCGCGCGCGACTTTTCGGATTTCCAGCGGGTAGGCGACGTTCTGCGCCACCGTCATATGCGGCCAGATCGCGTAGCTCTGGAACACCATGCCGATGTCGCGCTTTTCCGGCGGCAGAAACAGGCCCTCGGCCGGGGCGGTGTAGACCATGCCGCCGACGCGGATTCGCCCGGCGTCGATCGCGATGCAGGCCGGCGATGCTCATCAGCGTGGTGGTCTTGCCGCAGCCGGACGGGCCGAGCAGCGTCAGGAATTTTCCCTTGGGCACGCTGAACGATACGTCGTCCACCGCCCGGTCGTTGCCGAACAGCTTCACCAGGCCTTGCACGTCGACGTAGTGGCCGGACGCGGTGCTATTTTCCATTGCGTCGATCCTGCTTCCCGCGGTCAAGCCGTTAATGCTTCACGTCCGGCGACGCGCCGGAAGATATAGATGCAGGCAAGCAGAACCACCGTCTGCGTCATCGACAGCGCCGAGGTGAGCGTTTCGTTCTCATAATTGCTCAGATAGTAGACGCCGACCGACAGCGTTTCGGTGCCCGACGTATAGAGAATAATGGAAATCGACAGTTCGCGCAGGAAGATGATGAACAACAACACCCAACCGGCAAAGATGCCGGGCTTGAGCAGCGGGATGGTGATCCGCCGCAGCGTGGTGAACCAGGAAGCGCCCGCCATGCGCGAGCTTTGGTCGAGCTCTTCCGAAATCGCCAGCATCACCGCGGAGATATTGCGCTGCCCGTAAGGGAAGAAGCGCGTGATGTAGCCGAGCAGCAGGATCCATAGCGTCGCGTAGATCGGTGTCCTGATGTAGGTCACCAGCACGCCCATCGCCAGCACGATACCGGGGAACCCGACCGGAACGACGCACAGGAAATCGAGCAGCCGCGCGCCGAAGCCCTTGGTGCGGTGGATCATGTAGCTCACCACCAGCGACAGGATCATGGCGATGGTGGCGCCGGCGAAAGCCAGGATGAAGCTGTTGTAGATGCCGTTGGTGGCGGCGGCGATGTGATCGGGCGCCCAGAAGAACAACGTACGCACGTAATTGTGCAGCGTGAGGTCGGCGAGGATGATCCGCGATTGCCAAACCGGATGCAGGCTCACCACGAACAGGCACAAGATCGGCAGCGCCACGGCGACCAGGATGAAGCCGAGGTTGAAGGCGAGCGCCGCCCATTTCCAGCGGCCGAGATCGACGACGTTGGGGCGGAAGCCCTTGCCGGTCACGGTGGTGAACGAGCGTGGCGCGATGTAGCGCTGCTGGATCCAGATCAGCAGCACGGTGATGATGCCGAGCGCCATGCTCATGGCGGAGCCGAGATAGATATTGGCGTCGTCGCCGACCGCCTTGGAAAAAATCTGGGTGGTGAGCGTTTGCCAGCCGTAGGGCGCGGAGAGCTTGAACGGCACGCCGAACTCGCCGGCGGTGGTGACGAACACGATGATCGCGCCCGACAGGATGCCGGGCGCGACCAGCGGCAGCGTCACCGTCATGGCGGTGCGCACCAGCCCGGCGCCGGTGGTGCGCGCCGAGTCCTCGAGCGAAGGGTCCATGCGCCGCAGCGAGCCGACCACGAACAGATAGACCAGCGGCGCGAAAAACAGGCCGGTCACCCAGATCACGCCGTAGAGATTGTCGACGTTGATCAGATTGCCGTGCACGCCGAGATAGTCGCGTCCCCAGCTATTGAGCAGCCCGGTCTTGCCGCCGGCCAGATTGTGCCACGCGATCGCGCCGACGAAGGGACTCAGGAAAAAAGGAATCAGATTGAACGGTTCGATCTGGTTGCGCCCCGGACAATTGGTGCGGGCATTGATCCAGGCCAGCGACACGCCGAAGAACGTCGCAATCACGGTCGAGCCGGCGCAAACCAGTAGTGTATTGACGAAGGCTTTCGGGATGACGCGGTCGGTGAACAGCGTTTTGTAGTTGGCGAGACCCCAGGTGGTATCGAAGCCGCCGGCATCGAGTACCTGGAAGCTGCTGACGATCAGCACCAGCAGCGGCAGGATCACCGCGGCCGCGACGATGATGCTCACCACCACCGTCGCGACCGATTCCTGCGTGACAAGGCTCCGCCAGCGGGTCGTCGCCGGCGCCCGCGGCGTGGTGTCCGTCAACGATTGCGTGCTCATCGCACCTCGTTACTGGAACTTCGCCTGCCACGCCTCGCGGGTTTCCTTGAACTTCTTGCCTGCGGCGACCCAGTCCTTCATGCCAAGCAGTTTCACTTTGTTGAGGTCGAACACATAATGCGCGGCCTCGGGCGGCGGCGTGTAGTTCTTCAGGAAGGTGAACATCATCTCGCCGACCACCATGATGTCGGCGCCTTCCTTGCTGAGCATGTATTCCATGAACAGCTTGGCGGCGTTCGGGTGCGGCGCGCCTTTGATGACGGCGGCCTGGTTGCCGAGCAGGACCTGGCCTTCCTTGTAGATGCCGAATTTCAGCACCTTGATGAGATCGGGCTTTTTCAAGATGTCCTGATAGGCGCGCCCGGTCAGATTCCACATGTCGAGCGGACGCTGGCACGAGACGACCATCTGCATCTTCGGCTCGGTGCGGAATTCGATCAGCGGATCGGTCGCCTTGAGCTTGGTCCACAGGTCGTCGAGGTTCATGCCGGATTCCTGCAAGGCCAGCGCGGTGTTGACGTAAGTGAAGCTCTTGGTGAGATCGGACGCGATGGTCTTGCCCTTGAGCTCGGGCTTGAGCACGTCGGCGTAGGAATCTGACCTTGAAGTTCTCCATGCCGGGGCACGACGAGTTCCAGATCGGCTGGAACGAATAGGCAAACGGCACCACGACATAGGGATATTTGAAATACTGCCCGGCCTTGCGGGCGAGTTCCTCGTGGTCCTTCCAGTAACCGCTGTCGAGCGCCTCGAACGCGCCGCGATTGGCGGCTTCGTCGAAAAATCCCGGCGCGTTGACGATCAGCATGTCGGCGGTGTGCTTGCCGGCCTGAATTTCCTGACGCGTCTGCGCCACCGTCGCGCCGGTGCCTTTGCGCAGATTGTTGAATTTGAAATTGGGGCCAAGGTTATAGCGTTTGATGAAACCCTCGCCGAGCAACTGGCCGGTGTGGTCGCTGAATTGCGGGTTGAGGATTGTCACAGCGCCTTCCTGCCGCGCGGCGTCGACCAGCTTGGCTTCTTGCGGCGTCAGGTCCGCGGCAAAAGCGGGCGTGCCGGCCAACAGCGCCGCGATCAGCGATAATCTAGAGATTGCCCATGCCGATTGGCGTGAACCCATGTCTTCCTCCCAATGACGTCGCCCCACGGTGTTCGACTTGCCGGCCGGAGGCCGTGTCGAAGCTTTTATCCGGTCTGCCCGATACGCATCTGGTGTGCGGTGGCGGATCGGCCAGACGCCCATTTAACCGCAAATAGGTCGGCGCTGGCAATTTATGTCTCTAAACGCGCGGCGCACGGGCGGCGGTTGCGCCTGGGACCGTCGCGGCGCTAGCCTTGCGATGCGCACAATAAAGGCGGGCGGGAGGCGTGGGTTTGAAGGTTGGAATACTGCTGGGCGACGACATCGGGCACGAAGTCGTGCCCGAATGCGTCAAGGTGATGAAGGCCGCGGCGTCGCGGTCCGGCCTCGCCATCGATTGGCAAACATTACCGATCGGCAAGGCCGGCCATGAGCAGCATGGCAACACGCTGCCGGCCATGACCGAGGCAGCCTTGCGGAACCTCGACGGCTGGATCATGGGGCCGATCGGACATGCCGCCTATCCACGCAACGACCCGACCTGGGTGATGCCGGCGGTGCGCAAGAAATTCGAGCTGTTCGCCGCGGTCCGCCCGTCGCGCTCCTATCCGAATATCAACTCGATTCACAAAGATGTCGACATCGCCTTCGTGCGCGAACTCACCGAGGGCATGCTCTATTCGGAAACCGTGGTGGCCGGCGCGCCGGAGTTCCGGCCGAACGACGATATCACCGTCGCGATGCGCGTCATCACCCGCAAAGGATCGAACCGGGTAGCGCGCGAGGCCTTCGAGATCGCGCGCACGCGGCCGCGCAAGAAAGTGACCGCCGCGCACAAGGAACCGGTCTATCGGTTGGCCTGCGGCATGTTCGCCGAGGAATGCCGCAAAGTGGCGCGCGAGTATCCGGATGTGACATTCGAAGAGGCGATGATCGACACCATTTCGATGAAACTGGTGATGGCGCCGCAGCAATACGACGTGGTCGTCACCAGCAACCAGTTCGGCGACATCCTCACCGATATCGGCGCAGGCCTTGTTGGTGGCCTGGGCCTGGCGCCCGGGCTCTGCGTCGGCGAGAAGCAGGCGATGGCGCAAGCCACCCACGGCTCGGCGCCCGACATCGCCGGGCGCAATATCGCCAATCCTTACGCCATGATCGTGTCGGGGCAGATGCTGATGGCTTTCCTTGGCCGCAAGCATCACGAACCGAAGGCGACCGCAGCCGCTGGCTTCATGCAAGCGGCGATCGACAAGGTCATCACGCAAGGCAAGCATCTGACCAAGGACCTGGGCGGCAAAGCCAGCACCCAGGACATGGGAAATGCCATCGCGGAAGCGGTGCTTCAATAAGTCGCGCAAAACGGAAACGGGCAAGCGTCATGTACAATCTTCATCTCAGCGCCGAACAGTTGGAAATCCGTGACACCGTGCGCGACTTCGTCACGCGCGAAATCAAGCCGGCCGCGCTCAAGGCCGACCGGCTCGATGTGCAGGATCGCAGCCTGTTGACGGCGCAGCTCGACGCGGCCTCGCAGCTCGGCCTGCGCGCGCTGGCGCTGTCGGAGGCGCTCGGCAGCGCCGGCGCCGACGCGCTGACGTCCTGCATCGTGGCCGAGGAACTGGCGGCGGGCGACGCCGACATCGCCGGCATCTTGTCGGAGACCTCGCGGCTGGCGCATCTGCTGTTCGACCGCGCTTTGAATGAGGCACAGCGCGATCAATTCCTGCCGAAATTTCTGAATGATGACCGCTTTCATCTCGCTTTCGCCGGCTACGAAACCGGCACGCGCCTGGGCGTTAATTATCATCGCCCGGCCGTGAACGAAGCAGCGGTGAAAACGAGCGCGGTGAAATCGGGCGGCGATTACATCCTCAATGGCGTCAAACACGGCGTCGCAAACGCGCCGGTCGCCGGATTGTTCGCGGTGCTGGCCGATATTGCGGGGCGGGGCGCCGGCGTGCTGCTGGTGCCGGCGGACGCGCCAGGAGTAAGTGTGCGGGCGCATGACAAAGCCTGGCATCACGGCGCCTGCGGCGACGTCACGTTCAAGGATTGCAAAGTGCCGGCTGCCGACCTGCTCGGCGGCGAAGCCGCCGCTTTGTTGATAGGTGCCGATGCTGCGGGCCGCGGCAATCCGCTGTTTCAGGCGCTCAATCTCGGTATCGGCCGCGCCGCCTACGAAGCCGCGCTCGATTACGCGCACCTACGCGTGCAAGGCGGCCGCCCCATCATCGAACATCAGGCCATCGCCACCAAGCTTGCAGAAATCGCCATCAAGCTCGAAGTCGTACGCGCCGCCATCTGGCAGGCGGCCTGGGCCTCCGATCATCCCGAAGCCGTCGCCGACCGCAGCCTGTCGGACTTGCCGCTCACCACCATGACGCAGGTCTTCACCGCCGAAACGCTGCTGAAGGCGACCAAGGATGCTGCCGAAGTGTTTGGCGCCATGGGCGTGATGCGCGACATGCCGCTGCAGAAATACGTCCACGACGCCCGCGTCTGCCTGCATTCGGGCGACGGCGTCACCGACGCCAAGCTGCGCATCGCCGAAGCGCTGGCCGGCTACCGGCGCGCGGCAACGGCGCGATGGCCGCCGAATAATCAATTTCAAACGAGGATGCCTCCCATGGACTTCAATCTGAGCAACGAACAGCGCTCCTGGCAGATGGCGGCGCGCAAATTCGCCGAGGAAGAGATCCGGCCGATCTCGCTTCGTTGCGACGCCGTCCCGACCGCGGCCGAGACCTTCGACTGGGACATCATCAAGAAGGGCTCCAAGCTCGGCTTCCGCACTTTGGCGGTGCCGAAGGAATGGGGCGGCCACGGCACCGATTTCGTGACGCAGGCGCTGGTGATGGCCGAGCTCGCCAAGGCCGACAGCGCGATCTCCAAAGCCTTCAGCCAGAACTGGAAATGGAGCCATCTGATTTCGGCGACCTGCACCGAGGAACAGAAGGAGCGCTTCCTCAAGCCTTTCGTCGCCGACGACACCTTCCTGCTCGGCAAGGGCATCACCGAGCCGAGCGCTGGCTCCGACAACCGCCTGCCGCCGGACGACATCAAGGCCGGGCTGAAGCTCAAGGCCGAGCGCAAGGGCGATGAGTGGATCCTCAACGGCGAGAAGGCCTTCATCGCCAACGCGCCGATCGGCAAACTGTTCTTCATCGACGCGCGCACCGATGCGACCGTGCCGCTCAAGCAGGGCACGACGTTGTTCCTGGTGCCGCGCGACACGCCGGGCTTCCGCATCGGCAAGGTGTTCAACAAAAGCGGCTGGCGCTTCTATCAGAACGGCGAGATGATTTTCGAGAACGCGCGCGTGCCGCACGCCAATGTGGTCGGCGACGTCGGCGGCGCGGTGCGCAAGACCGGCGGGCGCGGCGGCGACACCACCGGCGGCGATATTTTCGGCGATCTCGAACTGTGCGCCAACGCGCTCGGCATTTGCGACGACGCCTGCGAAACCGCGATGCGCTACGCCAAGACCACCAAGCAGGGCGGCCAGGTGCTGTTCGCGCAGCAGAACGTCCAGCTCCAGATCAACAAGATGTTCATGCTGACCGAGGCGCTGCGCTCGTTCGTGATGCGGGTGGCCTGGGAGCACGACATGAAAATCCATTCCTGCAACGCCGGCCTGGCGATGAACTATTCGACCGACGTGGTGCAGGAAGTGACCGAGCTCTACATGGAAGTGCGCGGCGTGCAGGGCTGCGTGATGGACCACCACACCGACAAACTGGTGCGCGATTCGATCATCTGGAGCCATCTCGCCGGCGACAGCGTGCAGCGCATGAAGGTGGCGCGGCGGCTGGCGGCTGCCGCCTAGCCGGCCAGTTTCACCGGCTTGCCGTGGCGAGCGAGGTGATCGTCGCCTCGAAGGCGCCGATCACGTCCAGCATCTGCTCGGGTCGTACCGGAAACGGCGCCTTGCCCTCGCACGGCGTCGGCAAAGGCTTCCAGCAGCGTGCGCAGCGAATCGACGTGCTCGAACGTGTGTTCTTCGGTCGGTCCGGCGATTTTTGAAACGATCAGCGTGTCCTCGCCGCGCGCCTCGGCCGATCCGTCGGTGCCGAACACATGGCAGCGCCAGAACATCGGCGCCGCGCGCACCGTGCCGAGCACGCCGGTGGCGCCGCTCGCGAACTCCACCAGCACGGCGACCACGTCGCGCGGATCGGGCGGCGGCTTCTTGGCGATCGAGCGCGCATCGACGTAACGGATCGGCCCGGCGAGATTGACGAAAGCGTCGAGCACGTGCAGGCCCGCGCCGGTCATGCCGGCGCCCGGCGATTCCGCCGGGTCGTCGCGCCAGCCGCCGGAAACGCGCGTCGAGTGCTCGTTGGAAAAATGCCCCTCGATATGCAGCACCTTGCCGATCTCGCCGCTCTCGACCACGCGCTTGAGTTCGCGCATCGAGGCAAAGCAGCGCTTGTTGTTGCCGCGCCGAGCGGCACGCCGGCCGCGCGCACGGCGGCGACCGCGCGCTCGGCCTCGGCGCGCGTCAGCGCCAGCGGCTTCTCGCACCAGACCGGTTTGCCGGCCGCCGCCACCAGGCGCACCTGCTCGACATGCAACGAATGCGGCGTGGCCAGTAGGATCGCCTGCACCTCGGGGTCGGCGATGGCGTCCTTGAGGTCGGTGGACAACCGGAAGCCATGTTTGGCCGCCAGTTCGCGTGCGAGATCGGGCTCCTTGGTGACGCCGTGCACAATGCGCAGGCGCGTGCTCTTGCCTTGAATCGAACCGAGAACGGTCTGGCCCCAGCGGCCCAGGCCCACCATGGCGGCATTGATCATTGTTGCGCTCGCGCTTCGAAGTGTCTTGCCAATGTCAGTCAAACAAGGTGACATGACAAGATGGCTTAGCGAGCAGGGGTGTTGTGCATGAAAGCGATGATCTTGCGGGCGCCGAACACGGCGTTCGAAATGATGCAGGTGCCCGATCCGACGCCGGGCCCGGGCGAGGCGGTCGCCAAGGTCATCACCTGTGGCGCCGGGCTGACCATTCAGCACGCCAAGGCCGGTCGTCGCAAAATCGAATTTCCGCGCATCATCGGCCACGAGATCACCGGCGAGATCGTCGCGGTCGGCGCCGGCGTCACCGCGCTCAAGCCGGGCGACGGCGTCACATCGTATTTCTATCTCAACTGCGGCCACTGCCGTCGCTGTCTCTCGCATGCATGAGCCGCTGTGCGAGAACTCCGGCGGCAATGTCGGGCTGGAATGCGACGGCGGCTATGCCGAATACATCAAGCTGCCGGCGCACATCTTCATCAAATATCCGGACGGGCTCGACTACAAAAAACATCCGGCCGAAATGGGCGTCATCACCGATGCGCTGGCGACGCCGTACAAGGTGCTGCGGCGTGCGTCGATCAAAGGCGGCGAGACGGTCGCGGTGATCGGCGCCGGCGGCGGCATCGGCATCCACCAATTGATGATGGCGAAATGGGCGAACGCGCGCGTGATCGCCGTCGATATTGCCGCCGATAAGTTCGATGCCTGCCGTAAGGCCGGTGCCGACGAGGTGGTCAATCCGAAAGACGGCGACGTGGTCGAGGCGCTGCGCGATCTCACGCATGGCAAGGGCGTGGACGTGGTGGTCGATTACGTCTGCACCACGGCGACGCAGGAAGCCGGCATGAAGGCGCTCGGCCAGCGCGGCCGTCTGGTCATTCTCGGCGGCGCGGCGCAGCCGTTCACGGCGCCGGCGCGCGACATGCTGACCAAGGAACAGTCGATCCTGGGCAGCCGCTACGTCACGCGCGCCGAAATCCTGGATGCGTGCGATCTGGTGGCGCGCGGCAAAGTGTGGCCGCTGGTCACCGTTGCTGAAGCCATTGCAGGAGGCCGAGGCCGTCCACGATCTGGTCGAGCGCGGCCAGGTGACGGGGCGGGCGGTGTTGCGCGTGGCCTGAGACGAGCTTCTTGGTTCACTTCTTGCGGATGCGGAAGGTGAGCACGCCGTCCGCCTCCGCCTTGCCTTCCAGCATGTCGCCGGTCTGCCGCAGCAAGTTCGGAATATCGATCGCGGTCAGCGGGTCGGTGCATTCCGCCACGATCAGGTCGCCGGTCTTCAGACCGGACAGCATCTTGCGCACCCGCAGCGCCGGCAGCGGGCATTTCAAACCGCGCAGATTCATCGTTTTTTCGGTCATAATCGCTTGAAAAGCCTCGTTATATCCGCCGTTGCGTTGGGGTAGACTGAATATTCTGAACCCAACAAGGTCAAGCACCCGAATATGGCCGCGTCGTCCGACACTATACAGACCATCATCCGGCTGACGCCGCTGACCGAGGTGCTGGCCACGGTCGACTCCGAGGTGAAACCCATCACCCCGCGCACGCTCGACGTGGCCGGCGCCGCCGGCCGCGCGCTTGCTTCCGACGCGACCGCGCCGGCGCGTCCGAGTTGGGCCATGGCTTTGCAGGATGGCTGGGCGCTTGCCGCCGACGACACGTTGGGTGCCGGCGGCTACGCGCCGGTCCAACTCATGACCACGCCGCAGCGCGTCGAAGCGGGGCAGGCGATGCCGCCCGGCACCGACAGCGTGGCGCCGCTCGACGCGGTGAAAGTAACCAAGGATCGCGCCGAAGCACTCATCACCGTCAATCCCGGCGACGGCGTGCTGGCGGCCGGCGGCGACAGCGACCCGGGCATTCCGCTGCGCTACGCCGGCGAGCGGCTGCGCGCCACCGACATCGCCGCGCTCGCTTGCGCCGGCCGTCGCGCGCGTCACCGTGCGCGAGCCGCGCATCCGCGTGGTGCCGCTTGCGCGGTAGCGGCATGATCGTCGCCGCCGCGCGGTTGGTGGCGAGCGACATCGAACGCCGCGGCGGCGTGGTAAAACTTGACGAGGGTGGCTGCGATTTCGACGGCGTGCTGGCGGCGGAAAGCGCGGACGCCATCGTGGCCATCGGCGGCACTGGCAGCGGCCGTAACGATTCCAGCGTGCGCACGCTGGCGCGTGAAGGTACGCTCGCTGTGCACGGCATGGCGCTGACGCCCGGCGAAACCGCGGCGCTCGGATTTGTAGGCGCCGCGGCCGGTACTGCTGTTGCCGGGACGGCTCGATGCGGCGCTGGCCGTCTGGCTCACAATCGGGCGGCGCATGCTCGATCGCCTGGCGGCTGCCAGGGTGAATGAGCACGAGACCGGCGAGACCTTGCCGCTGGCGCGCAAGGTCACGTCAACCGTGGGTTTGGCCGAAGTGGTGCCGGTGCGGCGCAATGCCGGTCAGCTTGAGCCGCTGGCGGCGAAATATCTGCCGCTGTCGTCGCTGGCGCGTTCCGATGGCTGGATCCTGGTTCCGGCCGACAGCGAGGGTTTTGCCGCCGGCACGCCGGTGCAGGTGAGGGCCTGGCCGTGAGCGAGCAGCGCAAAGCCAAATCGAGCGAGGATCTGCTGGCGCGCGTGCGCGCGGCGGCGCGGCAGGAGCAATTTCTCGATGTGGTGTCGGCGGACGAGGCGCGCGCGCGATTCGAAAAGTATCTCGATCTGTCGCCGCTTGCCGGCTGAGAGCGTCACGCTGGCGGATGCGCTGACGCGGGTGCTGGCGCACGATGTAGTGGCGGCGGTCGATGCGCCGCCGTTCGACCGCTCCAACGTCGACGGCTTCGCGCTGCGCGCGGCCGACACCGTCGGCGCCGGCGATGCCAGCCCGAAAATCTTTCGCCTCAATGCCGAGGTGATCGCCTGCGGCGATGCGCCGAAGCTGGAAGTAGCACCCGGTACCGCGACCGCGATTGCCACCGGCGGCGTGATCCCGCGCGGCGCCGACGCGGTGGTAATGATCGAGCAGACCGAACTGATCGCCGAGGGCCGCAGACGACCAAGCATCGAGCTGCGTCGCGCCGCCGCGCCCGGGCAGTTTATGTCTTACGCCGGCTCCGACATCGCGCGCGGCGAAACGTTGTTGCGGCGCGGCACGCGCATTGGCTCGCGCGAAATCGGCATGCTGGCGGCGTGCGGGCTGGCGCAAGTCGACGTGGTGCGGCGGCCGAAAGTCGCGGTGCTGTCCACCGGCGACGAGTTGGTCGAGCCCGGCAAGCCGCTCAAACCGGCCGGCGTCTACGACAGCAATGGCGCGATCATCGCCGCCGCCGTCACCGAAGCCGGCGGCGAGCCGCTAGCCTTGGGCGCATTTCCCGACGATGCGGCGGCGCTGGAAAAAGCCGTGCGCGCGGCGCTGGCGCAAAGCGACATGGTGGTGCTCTCGGGCGGCACCTCGAAGGGCGCCGGCGATCTGTCGCACGGCGTCGTCTCGCGGCTCGGCAAGCCCGGCATTCTGGTGCACGGCGTCGCGCTCAAGCCGGGCAAGCCGCTCTGCCTCGGCGTCATCGGCGACAAGCCGATCGTGGTGCTGCCCGGCTTCCCGACCTCGGCGATCTTTACCTTTCATGCTTTCGTCGCGCCGGTGATCCGCGCCCGCGCCGGGCTGCCGCCGGAAGCGGCGCAAACGCTGACCGCGCGCGTGCCGCTGCGCATCGCCTCCGAGCTCGGCCGCAAGGAATTCGTGCTGGTGTCGCTGATCGACAGCGCGGACGGCCCGGTGGCGTTCCCGACCGGCAAGGGCTCCGGCTCGGTCACCAGTTTCTCGCAGGCCGACGGTTTTCTCGAGATCGACGCGCTGGCCTCCGCGCTCGATGCCGACAGCAAAGTGCAGGTGACGCTGATCGGCAGCGCGGCGCATGCGCCCGATCTGGTGATCATGGGCAGTCATGACGTCGCGCTCGATGTCGTGGTCGGCGCGCTGGCCGAGCGCGGCATTTCGACGCGCACGTTGGCTGTCGGCAGCCTCGGCGGCGTGGCGGCTGCGAGCCGCGGCGAATGCGACGTCGCGCCGGTGCATCTGATCGATCCGGAGAGTGGCGAATACAATGTGCATCTGGCGACGGACGGCTTGCGCCTGGTGCGCGGCTGGCAGCGCATGCAGGGCATCCTGTTCCGCCCCGGCGACAAGCGCTTCGAGGGCCGCAGCGCGCAGGACGCGCTGAAGACGGCGCTGGCGGATAAAGCCGCGCTGATGGTCAACCGCAATGCCGGCGCCGGCACGCGCGTGCTGATCGACAAGTTGCTGGGCGGCGCGCGGCCGCCCGGCTACGCCAACCAGCCGAAATCGCACAACGCGGTCGCAGCAAGCGTCGCGCAAGGCCGTGCCGATTGGGGCCTCGCCATCGAGCCGGTGGCGAAACTCTACGGCCTCGGCTTTCTGCCGGTGTCGCCGGAACATTACGATTTTCTGCTGGTTGAGAGCCGCATGGAACGGCCGGCGGTGCAGGCATTCCTCGCGGCGTTGCGCGACCGACGCGACGCGCGCGCGCATCCGCGCTCTCGGCATGCAGCCCGTCGATGGCTTAGATTCTTCCTTGTTCGCGTTCCGACGATCTCGATGTTGCTCGATCGGACCGTTCTGTCGCGTCGCGTCTGGTGCTCGCATTCGCACGGCGCAGGCGCAATTGCGCGGCCACGGCGGGCCGGTGCGCGCGCTGGCGATCTCGCCCGACGGCAGGCACGCCGTTTCCGGCAGCTTCGACACCTCGGCGATCCGCTGGTCGTTATCGCGCAACGTCGCCGAGCAGGTGATGCGTTTCCACGATGGCGCGGTGAACGCGGTCGTCTGGCTCAAGGACGGCCGCATCGTCACCGGCGGCGTCGACGCGCATATCGCGATCTGGACGCCGGGGAGCCCTGAACCCGACAAAGTGCTCGACGGCCACCGCGGGCCGATTGCAGCGCTCGCGGTGTCGCCGGACGGCACGATGCTCGCCTCGGCGTCTTGGGATCACACGGTTCGCCTGTGGCCGCTCGCCGGCGGCGCGCCGCGTGTTCTGGAAGGCAACAGCCAGAACGTCAACGGCGTCGCGTTCTCGCCCGGCGGAGATGAGCTGGTGAGCGCCGGTTACGACGCGACGCTACGCATCTGGCGCGTCAGCGACGGCTCTGCGAGCGTTCACAATTTGCCGTCGCCGCTCAACACCGTGGCGGTCGCGCCCGACGGCGAGATCGCCGCCGCCGGCGCCGACGGCAAGGTTTATTTCCTGTCGCCGCAGGGTGAACTGCGTGGCGACGTGCAGGCCTCGCCGACGCCGGTGATCGCCCTGACGATCTCGCGCGACGGCGCGTTGGTCGCCGCCGCCGGCATCCGCGGCTCGGTGGCGATCATCGAACGCAAGACGCGCAAGGTCGAACATACGCTGGTCGGGCCCGGACTGCCGGTCTGGTCGGTGGCGTTCTTTCCCGACAATCGTACTTTATTGACCGGCGGCGCCGACCGCACCATTCGACGCTGGGACGCGGTCAGCGGCGAGCCGATCGGCGCGGTGGTGGTCGGCGCGCCCGACGATCCGCTGGCGGCTTATGCCGGCGATCCCGGCGCCCAGGTGTTCCGCGCCTGCGTCGCCTGCCACACGCTCTCGCCCGATGAAGGCAACAAAGCCGGCCCAAGCCTTGCCGGCATTTTTGGCCGCAGAATCGCGACGCTGCCCGGCTATCATTATTCCGACGCGCTCAAGCACATGGACATTGTGTGGACGCCGGACACGGTGGCGAAAATGTTCGAGGTCGGCCCGATGACCTATACGCCCGGCACCAAGATGCCGGAGCAGAAGGTCGGCTCGCCGGAAGAGCGCAAGGCGCTGGTGGAGTTTTTGGAAAAGGCGACAAAGAAGAAGTGACTTAAGTATCGCCCTTCTGCTCGCGCTCGCGCAGATAATCGTCGGTGGTGCGTACTTTCGGGCGCTGCGGCGCGCCGAACGGATCGAAATTCTCCTCCGCCATGACGTTGACGCGGCAGTCGGCGCACATCTTGACGACGTCGAGCCGCTTCTTGGAATCCTTGAACATCCAGTGCTTGCCTTCGAGCTTGGCGGCCACGCGCTCGACCGAGCTCTTGACGCCGAACGGCTTGCCGCAGCGGATGCACTCGAACGGCGCTTCCTGCTTGATGATGCGGGCTCATCGCGGTCGCGGCGCGGAAGTCGATCTGCGGCTTCAGGCGTGATGACTTTTTCCGGGCAGGTCGCCTGGCACAGCCCGCATTGCACGCAGGCGTCCTCGGCAAAGCGCAACGTCGGCCGTTCCGGATCGTCGCTCAGTGCGCCGGTCGGGCAGGCCGATACGCATGACAGGCACAGCGTGCAGCCCTCGACATTGACCTCGATGCGTGCCGAACGGCGCGCCCCGCGGCAGCGCGACGATATCGGCCGGCGCCGGCGCCGCCGCATGCAGTTCGCGCAGGGCATGCCGCATGACGTCGCGCTTGAGGCCGGCGGCGGCAAACGTCGCGGGCTTGGCCGCGCCGTCCATCGGCGCGATGGCGCGCAAGCTTTCGCCCAGCGCATCCGGATCGTCGGTATCGATGGTGGCGACACGCGCGCCGGCAAAGCCGAGGCCGGACAGGATCGGCTCGGCCAGCGCGATGGTCTTGGCGAGGCCGCTGAGATCGTGCCGAGGCTTGGCGCGGTTGACGAAACGCACCGCCGTGGCGCCATAGGCAAACGACGCCGCGACCGCTTCCAGGCCGACTTGCGTGACTTCGTTGACCTGCACCGGCAGCACATTGGCCGGTAGACCGTCGCCGTGTCGCGCCAGCGCGTCGATCAATTCGCTGCCGTGCTCGGCGTCGTGGAACATCACCACCGCCTGTTTGCCGCCGGCTTCGCGGTAAGCGCCAAGCAGCGCGCGCAATTTGTTCAGCAGCGCATCGGACGGCGGCAGCGCATAGGCCGCGGCGCCGGTCGGGCAGGCGGCGGCGCATTGCCCGCAACCGGCGCAAATCTGCGGATCGATCGCGACGTGATCGCCATCGGGCGAAATCGCGCCGGTCGGGCAGAGGTCGAGGCAACGGCGGCAGCCGACGATCTTGCTGCGCGAATGCGCGCACAGATCCTCAGTAAACGTAATGTAGCGCGGCTTGTCGAAGGTGCCGGTGAGATCGCGCGCCTTGAGCACCGCGCGCAGCACCGCGGCGGGATCGCCAGGATCGGCGCGCAGATAGCCATCGCGCAGATCGGCGGCTGGAAACAATGGCGCGCCGCCGGTAAGATCGAGAACGATATCGCAGCGCGATGTCGCGCCGTTGCGCGCCGGCCCAAACGCCAGCGTGCCGCGCGAGGACGGCGCCGGCGCGGCATAGTCGTCGACGGTCAATTCGAAGGCGCCGAGATAGCCTTTGGCTTGACGAATGTTGCCCTTCACCACCGGGAAATCGGTGACGCGCAGCGGCGTCATCGCGCCGGGCGGCTTGATCAGCACGGTGACGTCGAGATGGTCTTTGAGCAGGTTGGCGGCTTCGATCGCCTTTTCATCCTTGCCGTAAATGAGCGTCACGCCCTCGCTGGTCAGCGGGACGAAGGCGGTGTCCGACACCGGCTCCGCCGCCATGGCGATCAGCGCCGCCATTTTCGCGCCCGACGCTTTGGCATCCTTCGACCAGCCGGCGGTCTCGCGGATATTCACGAATGTCATCGCGCCGCTGTCTTTGATCGTGGCGGCGGCTTCCTCGAACAGCGGCGCTTCCTGCGTGCAGGCCACCACCATCGGTTCGCCTCGCGCTGCCGCTTTACGAAAGCGTTCGAGTTCGGCGCGGCACAGCTGGCGGCCTTCGATGACATCGGCGCCGCGGCAGACCTTGCGCACCGCCTCGCCATTGAGCGGCATGCTGTCTTCGCAGGAACAGATCAGGATGTTGCGCGGCCGTTCGGCCATCCGGCTCACTTAACCTTTACTTCGCTGGCCCGCGTTTTGACGGCGAAAGGCCCGCTGATTGCGTCGCTTTCGCATCTAATCCCCGCGGCCGCGGGACTGGGCCTTGGGACCCCTCAAGGCTATAATTATAGGTATTCTAAAGAGAAAATAACAGCGAGGAGCAATGCCGCTGGACACGCGGGCAAGCGCGCTAGCTACGGAACTGATATTGCCGCCGCCGTTCACGCTGGTGCGTCTGCGCGAATTGGGCGACGCCTTCGCGCATGCGGCGTCGATCGCGGCCGAGCAGGGTGCCGGCACGCTGGTCTATGTCGGGCGCTTCGATCTTGCCGAATTCGCGGTGGTGCTGGAGCCGGATGAGCCGCTGGCGCAAGCGCGGCGCGCGTTCTACGCCGGCATGGCGGCGCTGGCCGATGCGCTCACAGCGCATGCGCAGCCGGAAACCGTCATCACCATCGACTGGCCGGATTCGATTGCGGTCAATCACGGCGTCGTGGGCGGCGGCCGTCTGGCCTGGCCGAAAGGCACGCGCGAGGATGAGACGCCGCCGTGGCTGGTGTTCGGCGCCATGATCCGCACGGTGTCGATGAGCGCCGAGCCGGGCTTGAATCCGCTGGTCACCGCGCTGGAGGAGGAAGGTTTCACCGACGCCATGTCCGATCACGTCGTGGAAAGCTTTGCGCGCCATTTCATGGTCGCGCTCGATGCCTGGCAAGAACGCGGCTTCGGCGCGGTGGCGCGCAGCTATCTGGAGCGGCTGCCGGCCGAGCAGGGCGTGCGCCGCGACATCGACGACAACGGCGATCTCCTGATCCGCCGCATGGGCAAGACGGAAATCGAGCGCCAGAAGTTTTTGGCCAGACTGGCCGCGCCATCGTGGTTCGATCCGGCCACGAAAGGCCCGCACGCGTGAAGCTGTTGCGCACCATACGGCTCGACGTCTCGGACACCTTCGTGTTCGAGAAAGCGGCCGAGCCCGGCGAATGGGCGGTGCCCGGCGCCTTCGCGTTCTGGGACCGCGATGCCGCGGCGCTCGAGGGCAAGGCCCGCTCGGCGTTTCGCGGGGGATTTCTTGGCGTCGCTTCGCTGGGCTGGTCGACGCTGGTGCAGATCGTCGAGGCAAACGACGCCGATCGGCAAGCGGTGGTCGATACGCTGGCGCGACAACTGGTCGCGAATTTCGGCGCGCCGACGCTCGAAGACGCGCGTGCCGCGGCGGAAGAGGAAGTCACCTTCGCCGAAACGCTGTGCAGCCAGCCGCAGGACACGCTGGTGGCTGTGCATCGCTCGTTCGATAACGGCGAGGTGCGTGAAACCTTCCGCACGCTGCGCCCGCGCAACGGCCAGAAGCCGGCGCGCGCCTTCTCGTTCCTTGAGGTCGAGGGCGAAGACGAGCAGCCTGGTGAAACCGTCGATCTAATCGGCATGGCGGAGCGGGAGCGCAAATGAACGACTTCTGGCTCTCCTGCGGCCACCATCTGCTCGACCGCGACGACGGCGGCGGGCTCAAGGTCACCGACGAATTTCTCAAAGTCTATCTGGCGCGGCCGGAGCTGATCCCGCCGCCCGAAGCCTGCGCGGTCGAGCGCACGCTGCATGCCGCGCTGCTGGCCGATCCGCGCATGACGGTCGCTAGCGTCCGACATCGCGGCCATCGCCGACGCCGACGCGCGCGAGAACTGGCAGATGCTGGTCGAATTCCGCGATCATCTGTTGCGGCACAAGACGCTGGAAGCCGCCTATGCCGATCTGGTGCGCAACGGCCTCGGCAAGACGCCGCCGCTGTTCGTCAGCCAGCTCGTGCATGTCGTCCTGCGCAACGCGCTCGACGGCGTGACCGACGCGCGCGTCGTGCGCGCCGCCGAAATGTTCTTCCGCACCCAGCGCGCCACCATGCATGAAGGCTCGCTCGTCGTCGCCGACGAAGAAATCGTCGGCGGCGTCAATACGTCGCCGGTGACGCCGCTGGTGTCGATGCTGGGAATCCCGGCCGAAGCCCAGATCGATATTCTCAACGACGAGAATGCCGGCAGTTATTGGGAGCGCAGTGACCGCTTCGACATGGCGCTCGATCTCACCGGCGGGCGCGCCGGGCTTGTGGCGTTGGCCGAGGCAATGCGGCGTTGGATCGCGCATGTGCTCGGCGTCGAGGTGACGATCGAGCCGCTCACCGCGCTGCGCGATGCGCCGCTCACTTGGTATGTCGGGCTCGACGCCGACGCTACACGCATCGGCGACAAGTTGTGGAACGGCGATGACATCGACGAGGCGGCGATGTCGGCGGTGGTCGGCCTGTTCGCGCTTACCTTTCGCGATCCCTCGATCATGCTCGACAAGGTCAGAGGCGAGCCGGTCTATTTGATTCTATCGATGACCGGCGACAAAACCATCCGCATGAAGCCGCAGAATCTCGTCACCGGTCTTCCCATCAGGCATCTGGAGGCAGTCGGTTGAACATCGCAGCTCCGTTGCAAACCATTTCGGTCGGCGTCGTGGTCGAGCGCAGCAAGAGCGCCAGTCCGTGGGGCGATTTCCTCTGGCGGCCGGTCGAGCGCGCTCGTTGGCGCGCCGGCGACACCGCCGTGGACCAAGCTTTCCGACGACGGCGAACGAGCGACATTTTTTGCCGGCGTGGCCGACATCGAATTGCATCGGACTGAGACCGAAAACTATCGCGGCAACTTGATGAGCGGTGCGCCGTTGCTGTGGGTCGTGTTGCGGCCGAGTGAAGCAAAAATGCCCTATGCCTTGCTGCTGGTGACGGCCGATCCGGCCGAAGGCGAAGCCATGACCGAGGCAGGCAACGATCTGGTCGACACCGTGCCGATGCCGGAGGCGATCCTGCAGGCGGTTGCGGATTTCGTCGCCGAGCACCATGTCGATCGGGCATTCTCGAAACGGCAACGTGATCGCGCCGATCCCGAAGCGCTCGGGCGGCGTAACCCAACGCCGGATGAAGAGCAGCCATGAGCGATCCGGAAAACTTCCTCGATCGATGGTCGCGGCGCAAACGCGATGGCGAGGACGAGGCCGCGCCGGGTGAGGCGAACAAAGCCGATGCCGCGCCCGAGCCTGCCGAGGCGAAACCGCAGGCGCCGGAAGCCGCGTTTGACCCCGCCAGTCTGCCGCCGGTCGAGTCGATTACGGCCGAATCGGACATCCGCGCGTTTTTGCAGCCGGGGGTTCCGCCGGACCTCTCGCGTGCGGCTCTGCGCCGCGCCTGGTCCTCCGATCCGGCGATTCGCGACTTCATTGGCCTGGTCGAGAACGGGTGGGACTTCAACGATCCCACCGCAATGCCCGGTTTTGGGCCGATCGATGCCAGCGAGGTCGCCCAACTGCTGGCGCGGGTGATCGGCGTACCGCGCGAAGAAACCGCCGCGCCGCAGCAAATCTCGGCTGCCGGCGATTCCGAGCAACCGTTGCCGCCCCCTATCCTTTCCGAGCCGGCGCCACTGTTGCCGCACGATCAGCCGGCGCTAGAACCAGAACTCACCGCTGCCGAAAAAGAATCCGTGCAGCGCGAGGGCAATGCTGCACCGCAAAATGGCTCAGACGATCGGGAAGACGTCCCACCGTCTCGTCCGCGCGGGCACGGCGGCGCGCTCCCCAAATAGTGACCAAGGTCATAGCCTCCGGCTATTGACCCTACGTTCCCTGTGAGCCTAACTTTTAAACATTCTGAACTGGCCATTTCGAGCC
Organism: uncultured Alphaproteobacteria bacterium; assembly: GCA_963809675.1. GTDB lineage: Bacteria > Pseudomonadota > Alphaproteobacteria > Rhizobiales > Xanthobacteraceae > Pseudolabrys. The sequence continues at coordinate 817,596 of CAWEKJ010000009.1, read as the reverse complement.
GGTCGCGCCCAAAAAACAAAACAACAGGGTGGAACAAGAAGGCATGCCGGACCGGGGACTCCAGGAAGCGATTCGTGCGGCCGGCGGCGTCACCGAGTTGGCGCGCTGTATTGGGATTTCCCAGCCGTCGGTGTCGAACTGGTCGCGCGTTCCGGCCGAACGGGTTCTGACGGTAGAGGCATTGACCGGAGTCGCGCGCGCTATTCTGCGGCCAGATCTGTACGGCGAGAACAATCAAACCACCGGCGTCGATGAGATCGATCTCGCTCGCGCGCAGGAATACGCGCTGTTGGCGGCGTTGCTGGCACGCGCGCCGGACGCGGAACTTCTGCGCCGCCTTGCAACGCTGCGCGGCGATCCGACACCGCTCGGCATGGCGCATATCGGTCTCGCGGAAGCGGCCGACAGCATCGACGCTACGCGGGTCGAGCGCGAGTTTTTCAATCTGTTCATCGGCGTCGGCCGCGGCGAATTGATGCCCTACGGTTCCTACTACATCGCCGGATTCCTGCATGAGCGGCCGCTGGCGCGGCTGCGCGACGACTTAGCCGCTCTCGGCATCGAGCGCGCCGAGGGTCAATACGAGTCGGAAGATCATGCCGCCATTCTGTGCGAGATCATGTCCGGCATCGCCGGCGGCCAATTTCCAGCACCTGCGGGCACGGACCGTCAGCTGTTCGAAAAGCACCTGGCGCCCTGGATCGGCCGCTTCTTCAACGACTTGGAGCGCGCCGAAAATGCGGATTTCTACCGGCGCGTTGGAACCTTAGGCCGGGTCTTTGCGGTTATTGAATCGGGGGCTTTCGCGTTATCGGGCTGAAGTCTCCGGATGAATGAACATAAGTCTTCAAGGAGGACTGGCGATGAAAGCAGAACCCAAGGCCAACCTTGCCCGCCGCAATTTTCTGCGCGCGCTCGGAGCCGGCGCCGGTATCGCGGCAGCGCCCGCCGTCCTTGTGGCCGAAGCGAAAGCGGATTCGGAAAACAACGATGAAAAGCGCAAGGCCCGCTACAAGGCCGACTCCGCTGAAGTGAAGACCTTTTATCGCGTCAACCGTTATCCGAGCTGAGGGAGGCCGCCGTGCTGATCAAAAGAACGGAACGCCAGGCACGCCGCGGCTCGCTCGCCGCCCTCGCCAGTCAGAACAATCGTGGCCTTGATCGCCGCAGCTTCCTGCGCCGGTCGGGTCTCGCCGCCGGCGGCCTCGCGACATTGGGCGCCTTGCCGCTCGCCAGCGTGCGACAGGCGAAAGCCGGCCCGCCGGCCGACAAGGGCGCCGCGGTCACCATCCGCAAGAGCATTTGTACGCATTGCTCGGTCGGCTGCACGGTCACCGCCGAAGTGTCGAACGGCGTCTGGATCGGCCAGGAGCCGAGTTGGGATTCGCCGATCAATCGCGGCTCGCATTGCGCCAAGGGCGCTTCGGTGCGCGAACTGGTGATGGGCGAACGCCGGCTGAAATACCCGATGAAGCTCGCGAACGGCCAGTGGACCCGCATCAAGTGGGACCAGGCCATCAACGAAATCGGCGACAAGCTGACCGCGATCCGCGAGAAGTCGGGCGCGATTCGGTCTATTGGCTCGGCTCGGCCAAGATGACCAACGAAGGCTCATATCTGTTCCGCAAGCTCGGTGCGTATTGGGGCACCAACAACACCGACCACCAGGCGCGCATCTGCCATTCGACGACCGTGACCGGCGTGGCCAATACCTGGGGCTACGGCGCGATGACCAACAGCTACACCGACATCCGCAATGCCAAGACCCAGATCATCATGGGCGGCAATCCGGCGGAAGCGCATCCGGTGTCGCTGCAGCATTTGCTGGAAGGCAAGGAGCTCAAAAAGGCGAACTTCATCGTCATCGATCCGCGCCTGACGCGCACCGCCGCGCATGCCACCGAATACGTCCGTATGCGGCCTGGCACCGACATCCCGGTGCTCTACGGGATGATGTGGCACATCATCAAGAACGGCTGGGAGGACAAGGAATTCATCAAGCAGCGCGTCTATGGCTTCGACGACACGCGCAAGGAAATGGAAAAGTGGAACCCAGAGGAAGTCGAGCGGGTCTCCGGCGTTCCCGGCGCGCAGCTCGAGCGCGTCGCCAAGATGTTCGCGACCGAAAAGCCCTCGACGCTGATCTGGTGCATGGGCCAGACCCAGCACACCGTCGGCACCGCCAACGTGCGCGCGAGCTGCATTTTGCTGCTGCTCACCGGCAATGTCGGCGCTCCGGGCACCGGCGCCAACATCTTCCGCGGCCATGACAACGTGCAAGGCGCCACCGATGTCGGTCTCGATATCGTGACGCTGCCGTTCTACTACGGGCTCGCCGAAGGTGCGTGGAAGCACTGGGCGCGCGTCTGGGAGACCGACTACGACTGGCTGTCGTGTCGCGTTTCGATGACAAGAAGATGATGGAGACGCCCGGCATCCCGCTGACGCGCTGGTTCGACGCGGCGATCTTGCCGAAGGATCAGGTTGCCCAGAAGGACAACGTGCGGGCGATGTTCGTGCAGGGTCATGCCAGCAACAGCATCACCCGCATTCCGGAGTCGATGAAAGGGCTCAAGGCGCTCGATCTTCTGGTCGTCGCCGATCCGCACCCCACCACATGGGCTTCGCTCGCGGTTCAAGCCGGCCGCAAGGAAGGCATGTACCTGTTGCCGGTCGCGACCCAGTTCGAATGCAAGGGCTCGCGCGTCGCCTCCAACCGCGCGCTGCAGTGGGGCGAGCAGATCGTCAAGCCGATCTTCGAATCGAAGGACGATCTCGAAGTCATGTACCTCATCGCCAAGAAGCTCGGCTTCGCCGACCAGATGTTCAAGAACATCAAGGTCGAGAACAACCTGCCGGTCGCCGAGGACATTCTCCGCGAAATCAACCGCGGCAGCTGGTCCACCGGTTATTGCGGTCAGTCGCCGGAACGCCTGAAGTCGCACATGGCGCACCAAGCCGACTTCGACATGCTCACCCAACGCGCGGCGTCGGGTCCGAACAAAGGCGACTATTACGGCCTGCCGTGGCCGTGCTGGGGTTCGCCGGAGGTCAAGCATCCGGGAACGCCGCTGCTCTACAACACCAACCTTGCCGCCATGGACGGCGGCGGCTGCTTCCGCCCCCGCTTCGGCCTCGAACGCGAGGAGAAGCGGCCGGACGGAACGACCGTGAAGGTCAGCCTGCTCGCCGACGGGTCTTATTCCAAGGACTCCGAGATCAAGGACGGCTATCCCGAATTCACGTTGGCGGTGCTCAAGAAGCTCGGCTGGGACAAGGACCTGACCGAAGCCGAAATGGCGGTGATCAACAAGGTCAATCCGACTACGCCGGACGCGGTGTCGTGGTCGCTCGATCTTTCGGGCGGCATCCAGCGCGTTGCCTTGAAACACGGCTGCATTCCGTACGGCAACGGCAAGGCGCGCATGAATGCGTTCGGCTTGCCGGACCCGATACCGGTGCACCGCGAGCCGATCTATTCGCCGCGCATCGACCTGATCGCCAAATATCCGACCTTGCCCGACGCCAAGCAGTTCCGGCTGCCGAATATCGGCTTCTCGGTGCAGAAAGCCGCCGTGGACAAGGGAATTGCCAAATCGTTCCCAATCATCCTCTCCTCCGGCCGGCTGGTCGAATACGAAGGCGGTGGCGAGGAAACCCGGTCCAACAAATGGCTGGCCGAGTTGCAGCAGGACATGTTCATCGAGATCAACACGTCCGACGCCGCTGACCGCGGCATCAAGGACGGCGGTTGGGTCTGGGTCACCGGCGCCGAAAACGCCTCGAAGGCCAAGGTGAAAGCTTTGGTCACCGAGCGCGTCGGCAAGGGCGTCGCCTGGATGCCGTTCCACTTCGGCGGCTGGTTCCAGGGCGATGACCTGCGCAGCAAATATCCGCAGGGCACCGATCCCTATGTGCTCGGCGAAAGCGCGAACACGATCACGACCTACGGCTATGACCCGGCGACCGGCATGCAGGAACCCAAAGTCACCCTCTGCCAAATTACAGCGGCGTAAGGAGCAACGACCATGGCACGTATGAAATTCCTCTGCGACGCCGATCGCTGCATCGAATGCAACGCTTGCGTCACCGCCTGCAAGAACGAGCACGAGGTGCCTTGGGGCATCAACCGTCGCCGCGTCGTCACGCTCAATGATGGCAAGCCCGGCGAGCGCTCGGTCTCCATGGCCTGCATGCACTGCACCGACGCACCCTGCGCGGCGGTCTGTCCGGTCAACGCCTTCTACACGACCGTTGACGCGGTCGTCCTGCACTCCAAGGACATCTGCATCGGCTGCGGTTATTGCTTCTACGCCTGTCCGTTCGGCGCGCCGCAATATCCCAAGGTCGGCAACTTCGGCTCGCGCGGCAAGATGGACAAGTGCACCTTCTGCGCCGGTGGCCCGGAGCCAGACAGCAGCAAGGCCGAGTACGAGAAATACGGCGCCAACCGGCTGGCCGAAGGCAAGCTGCCGCTGTGCGCCGAGATGTGCTCGACCAAGTCGCTGCTCGCCGGCGACAGCGACGTCATCGCGCAGATCTACAAGGAGCGAGTAGCCAAGCGCGGCTACGGCTCCGGCGCCTGGGGCTGGCAGACCGCCTATCGCGAAAATATTGCAACCTGATTGTTGCGGCATGCACGCCGTTCGAACGAAGGTTTGGTTTTAGGGAGAGATGGCATGGCGAAAGTTTTTGCGCAGTTGCGCTTGATCGCCGGCGCGCTGGCGCTCGCATTCTTCGTTGCGACGGCGATGCCGGCGGCGGCGCAGCAGCCGAACTCGGTCAATCCGACCGGTGCGGTGGTGAAGGAGCAGCAGCTGCTCGATCAGCTCAAGAAGATCGAGGGCCGCGGCACCATCCCGGATACCAAGTCCTACGTGCTCGAGCATCCGGCCGGCCGCGACTGGCGCGAATTCCGCACTGTGACGCTGCGCTGGATCGGCGGCATCGCCATCCTCGGCATCCTGGCCGTGCTGATTATTTTCTATCTCGTGCGCGGGATGGTGAAGATCGAAAGCGGGCGGTCCGGCCGCAAGATTGTTCGTTTCAACATGTTCGAGCGCTTCGTGCACTGGATGACCGCGACCTGCTTTATCATCCTGGCGATCTCGGGCCTCAACATCACATTCGGGCGGCCGCTACTGCTGCCGTTGATCGGGCCTGACGCTTTCACCGCCTGGTCGGATTGGGCGAGGCTACGTCATCACTATCTGAGCTTCCCGTTCACCCTCGGCGTCGTTCTCATCTTTCTGATGTGGATCGCCGGCAATATTCCGAACAAAGTCGACGTCGAATGGCTCAAGCGCGGCGGCGGCATCGTTGGCCACGATCATCCGCCGGCTTACCGCTTCAACGCCGGCCAGAAGGCGATCTACTGGATCGTCGTGCTGGGCGGCGGCGCGGTGGCCGCGACCGGCTATCTGCTGATGTTCCCGTTCTACGGCACCGATATTGCGACGATGGAAAGCGCCCAGGTTGTTCACGCCACGGTCGCGATGCTGTTCATCGCCGCCATGCTCGGGCACATCTATATCGGCACCATCGGCATGGAGGGCGCCTTCGAGGCCATGGGCGAGGGCACCGTCGACGTCAATTGGGCCAAGGAGCACCACAGTCTCTGGCTGGAACAGGAAAAGGCCCGTGTCGGGCCGAACGAGTCGAAGCGTCAGCCCATGGCGACGCCGGCCGAATAAGAGGCCCTAAATCGGACAAATCAGGACGCCCGGCTGCACAGCCGGGCGTTTTGCTATAAGGGGCCCATGATGCGCATCATCGGTCTCGCCGGCTGGAGCGGCTCCGGCAAAACCACGCTGATTACCAAGGCCATTCCGCGCCTGATCGCGCGCGGGGTTCGCGTTTCCACGATCAAGCACGCGCATCACGGCTTCGATCTGGACACGCCCGGCAAGGATTCCTTCATGCACCGCGCCGCCGGCGCCACCGAGGTCGTCATTTCCTCGGCCAACCGCTGGGCGATCCTGCACGAATTGCGCGGCGCGCCGGAATGGAATCTGGCGGACCTGCTCGCCAAGTTATCGGACGTCGATCTCATTCTGGTCGAGGGCTTCAAGCGCGACCGCCTGATTCCGAAGCTGGAAATTCACCGCGTCGCCAACGGCAAGCCGCTGCTGTATCCGGAGGATCCGAGCATCGCCGCCATTGCCTGCGACAGCACGTTGCCGGCAGCGCAGGTCCCGGTGGTCGATCTCAACGACATCGAGGCGGTGGTCGACGTGTTGCTCAAATATGCCGTGCCGATAAGCCCGGCCATCATGCAGGGGTCTGGTTGATGGCCCAGCTCACCGACGATTGCTTCGCCTTTTCCGGCCCGCTGCTGCCGCTCGAGCGACATGGAGCGGCTGATCGGCGAGCGCGTCACGCCGGTGTCCGAAACCGAACGCGTGCCGCTGCGCGGCGCACGATGGCCGCGTCACCGCCGCCGACATCACGGCGCCGGTCGATCTGCCGCCGTTCGATAATTCGGCGGTCGACGGCTATGCCGTGCGCCACGCCGATCTCAAGCGTGACGGCGACACCAAACTCGCCATTGCCGGCCGTCTCACGGCCGGCGCCCAGGCCGACGTGGCGCTTAAGCCCGGCCAGGCGATCCGGATTTTCACCGGCGCGGCGATGCCGGCCGGCGCCGATACCGTGTTCATGCAGGAAGACGTGACGGTCGATGGCGGCAACGTGACGGTGCCGAAGGGTCTGAAGCTCGGCGCCAACCGCAGGCTCACCGGCGAGGACGTTCCCAAAGGCAATGTTGTGCTGCCGGCCGGCACGGTGCTGGAGCCGCAGCATGTCGCGCTTGCCGCCGCGCTCGGCATCACCGAGATCGAGGTGCGGCGGCGCCTGAAGGTCGCGATTTTCTCCACCGGCGACGAAGTGGTCGAGCCCGGTTCGGCCCGCGCCGGCGCAGCGATCTACGACGCCAACCGCTATCTGCTGAGCGAATTGCTGGCGCGGCTCGGCGCCGAGGTGACCGACTTGGCATTCTGAGCGATGAGCCGAGCGAGCTGATGCGCGCGCTGCAAGCCGCCGCCGGCGGCCACGATCTCATCGTCACGTCGGGCGGCGTCTCGACCGGCGAAGCCGATTTTGTGCGCAGCGCGGTCGAGCGCATCGGCAGTCTGGTGTTCTGGCGCGTCGCCATCAAGCCGGGCCGGCCGGTGGCGATGGGCGTGATCCGTGGTGGACAAGACAGCGCGGCCTTCGTCGGCCTGCCGGGCAATCCGGTAGCGGTGTTCGTGACCTTCGTGCGGGTGGTGAAGCCGCTGTTGCGGCGGCTCTCCGGCGCGCGGCCGCAAGCGCTGCTGCCGCTGCCGGTGCGCGCCGCCTTCGCCTACAAGAAGAAAAAAGATCGCCGCGAATATGTGCGCGTCGCGCTGCGCCGCGCCGCCGACGGCGAACTCGAGGCGGTCAAGCACCCGCAGGATGGCGCCGGCATTCTGACGTCGCTGACGGAAACCGATGGCTTGCTGGAATTTCCCGAAGACGTGACGACGATCGAGCCGGGCGACCGCGTCGGGTTTTTGTCTTACGCGGCGCTCATGGCCTAGCCCCATTCCGGGGGACGCCTCGGAAAACGGAAAAACTACGCTCCCAGCCGAACCGACGTCGTCGTGAACGCCTTGTCGACCGGCTCCTGTACGCTATTGAGCGCGACCCCGCCGATCACCGCGATGATGACGGCCGCTACAACGGCCATGATGAATGCTTTCATTGCAATTGGCTCCTCTCCGAGACGCCCCGTATCCACTCACTATAACAGATATGGAGCCGGAAAGTTGTCGGTCAGAAATCAAAAATTCAAATGCCGTGATGCTGCAACGCAATGCGCTCGGCGCGTTCGGCATCTTCCGGCGTGTTGACGTTGAGGAACGGATCGACCGGTTCGGCCGGCCACTCGGCGATGGCGACGCCATGCCGCGCGGTCCAGACCTCGATCTTGCGCAGATCCTCCTCGACCAGCGCCTTGCGCAGGTCCGCGCGCAGCGCCAGCGGCCATAGGCCGACGACGGGATGACGCCATTCGCCGGAGCGCGCGCAGGCCAGCGGCACGCCGGCGCCCATTTTGCGCCGCGCCTGATGCAGCCGTTCCACCAGATCGTCCGGCAAAAACGGGCAGTCGCCCGGCACGCTCAGCAGCCATTCGATGCCGTTGTTCTGCGCCGCCAGCCAGTCGAGCCCGGCCAGAATACCGGCCAGCGGACCGGGATGGTCCGGCACGTTGTCCGGCACGACCTCGAGCTCGGTGTCGGCGAAGCGTTTGGGGTCGCCATTGGCGTTGATGATCATGCCGGTGCATTGGCCCGACAGGGTCGCCAGCACGCGGTCGAGGATGCTGATGCCGCCGATGGCGATGCGCGCCTTGTCGCCGCCGCCCATGCGGCGCGCCAGGCCGCCGGCGAGAACAAGGCCGAGGGTAGGGGGAATCGGAGTATCAGTCATTACTCGTCGTGCACCGCCGCCTTGCGCCGGTGCTTCGAGCTTTCTTCTTCCACAAAGCTAAGGTCCTGATCGAATACGATGCGGTCCTCGCCGGCGAGCGCGACGAAACGTTTTCCCCGCGCGCGCCCGATCAGTGTCAGATTGGCCTTGCGCGCCAGCTCGACGCCCCAGGCGGTGAAGCCGGAGCGCGAAATCAAAATCGGAATGCCCATGCGCACGCACTTGATCACCATTTCCGAGGTCAGCCGTCCCGGTGGTGTAGAAAATCTTGTCGTCCGGCGAAACTTTTTCCTTGAACATCCAGCCGGCGATCTTGTCGACCGCGTTGTGGCGGCCGACATCCTCCATGTAAACCAGCGGCTGATCTTCGCGGGCCAGCACGCAGCCGTGGATGGCGCCGGCTTCCAGATAAAGCGACGGCGTGGTGTTGATCTTGTTGGTCAGCGCATAGAGCCACGAGGTGCGCAGCTCCGCCTTGGGCAGCGACACGTTCTCCAGCGCTTCCATCAGATCGCCGAACACGGTGCCCTGCGCGCAGCCGGAGGTCTGTACTTTCTTCTTGAGCTTCTTCTCGTAATTGGTCTTGCGCTTGGTGCGCACCACGACGACCGACAATTCCTCGTCGTAGTCGACGCCGGTGACGACATCGTCCGGCAACAGCATGTGCTGGTTGAGCAGATAGCCGATCGCCAGATATTCCGGGTAATCGTTGATCGTCATCGCCGTGACGATTTCCTGTGAGTTGAGGAAAATCGTCAGCGCACGCTCGACCGTCACCGAGGTCTCGATCTTGGCGCCGGTCTGGTCGATGCCGGTGACGCGCTCGGTCAGCCGCGGATCGGCCGGGTCGGGCTTGACGATGTAGCTGTCGATTTTCTTATCCATAGCGCGACTATAGCAGACTTTTCATCCCGCCGAATATTGCCCACGCCGGTGGGCACGACGATTGAGTTTCCATGTGCGGCGCAGTGGCTCTAATATGGGGTCAAGGTTGACGGGTCGCCAACGGCTCGCATGGCAATTCGGGAGGGATATATGTTTCGCGCCACCAAGGACATCATTCTGCCGACCACCATCACCGGCTCGCTGCCGCGGCCGAGCTGGTACACGGAAAATCTCGGCACGCGGCATTTCCTCGAGGCGATGGTGTCGCGGCGCTTTCGCGAGCAATACGAGGACGCGCTGACCTGCTATCTGCGCGACCAGGAACTGGCCGGTCTCGACATCGTCACCGACGGCGACTGCCGCTTCGATGACGATGTCGGCGGCCAGAGCTGGACCGCCTATCCGCCGAACCACATGACGGGCCTCGATATCGCGCATCCGGTGCCGACGCCGGCCGGGCGCGGCGGCATCTGGTTTCCGCGCGGCCACATCCTGCACGACTATCTGGAATCGCGCGTCATGCCGGTCATCACCGGGCCGATCGGGCGCGGCAATCTGCAATACACCGCGATGTGGAAGGCGGCGCAGCGCTTCACCGAGAAGCCGGTGAAGTTCGGCGGGGTGTCGGCGGAGATCGTCGCCTTCGCGCTGCAGGACAAACACTACAAGAGCATTCCGGAACGCATTTTCGCGATCGCCGACGCGTTCAACGCGGAATACCACGAACTCGCCGATGCCGGCTGTCCGGTCATCCAGATCGAGGAGCCGCAGCTTCATCTGATTGCGATCCGCAAGATCCAGGACAAGGTCATCAATCAGGAATTGATGATGGAAGCATTCAATCGCACCGTCAAAGGCCTGCGCGCCAAGACCGAGGTGTGGGCGCACTCGTGCTGGGGCAATCCGTCGCAGCAGCGCATGTTCGCGGAGGTGCAGAGCTACAAGGCCGCGCTGGAGAACTACAACAAGATCGACGCCGACGTTGTCACCTTCGAGATGTCGAGCTCCGGCGGCATCGACCTCGAAGCCATTGGCAAGATCATCACCGACAAGAAGATTTCCATCGGCGTCATCGACCATCACACGCTCCAGGTCGAGCAGCCCGAGCAGGTGGCCGCGCAGATCCGGGCCGCGCTCAAGCACATCCCGGCCGAGCGGCTGATGGTTTCCACCGATTGCGGCATGGGCCGCGAGGGCATGAGCCGCCGTCACGCGTTCTACAAGGCGGTCGCGATCGTGCTCGGCACCAATATCGTGCGCAAGGAACTCGGCGTGCCGGAGGCCAAATGTCTCGCCGCCGACGAGCGCTATTCGCTGGTGGTGCCGACGAAGTGACGCCCGGCTAACTTCTGCCCGCCAGCACGTAGTCGAGCCGCAGATCGGTCGGTTTGACGTGATAGAATTTTTCGTAGAAATCGCGCGTCAGTTCGCGCAAATCTTCCTTGAACAAATCGGGGTAAAGGGTCTTGCCCAGCCACCACAGGCCGATCAGCCGGTTGCCCGATGGCGGGGCATCGAACCAGCCGAAGGGAATCCCGGCCATCAGGTGCACGCGGCCCTCGCGCACCGCCTTGATCGAAGCCCAGTCCGGGTCGCCGCGCACGCCGGCCGCGAAGTCCGAATTGATGGTCACGATGACGTCCGGGTCCCATTGCCGGACCTGATCGATCGTCACTTCGCCCAGTTCGCCCTTGCTGCCGCCGGCGACGTTGCGCGCCAAAAGCTCGATGAGCTCCGCATGGCTCGATCCGCCCAGCGCGGTCGTCAGCCCGCGCGGCCCGCGCGCGGAATAAACCCGTGGCCGCTTTTCCGCCGGCACGAAGGCGATGCGATTGGTGATGGCGCCCAGCGTCATGTTGCAGTAATCGCCGAAATCCGCCCCCGCCGCTTCATGGCCGATCAACCGCCCGAGCTTCTCGTAGCTGGTCGAGAGCGACAGGATGCCGCCGCTGAGCAACGCGTAGGGGATTTGGGTCTGCTGCTGCACTCGTTCGGCCAGCGCACTATAGCGCGGGCCGGTCGAGCCGACATCGAGAATGAGGTCGGGCTTGAGCGCCGCGATGCTTTCGGGGCTGGCGGTGTCGCCGCGCCCGGTGATGCGCCCGACCTCGGGCCGGGAGCAGATGTCCGGCAGCATATAGGTGCAAGCTTGTGGCGTGTTGGCGCGCGGCCAGCCCAGCAGCAGCTCGGGCGCCAGCATATAAAGCAGGATCGCGGCCGGCAGGCCGGCGGGATAGACGCGCTGGATCTTGGCCGGCACGGTCACAACGCGCCCGGCATCGTCGGTGACGGTGCCGGCGTGCGCCGTGCGCGGCGCGATCAGTGCGGCGGAGGCGGCGGCGAGCAGCCTGCGGCGGGTGAGCATAAAATGCAATTGCCTCTCAGTTATCGTCCCCGCGCAACCGGGGACACGCCCCTCTTTATTGTCATTCCGCCGGTGCGAAGCCGTAGCCGGTGAGAATCTTCTGCCCGTCCGCCGACAGAATGAACTCGGCGAATAGTTGCGCCGCGACCGGCGCACCATTGATCACGGTCAGGCCGTAGTCGGCGCCGACCGACAAGGCTTCCGGCAGGTCGACGATCTGCTGTCCGGGATATTGTTTGCGCGCCGCCAGAGCATTGGTGCAATAAGTGAGGAAAATGTCGGCGCGGCCTTCCGCCACGTGCCAGCCATAGACCGGGAGGCCGGCCGGCGGCACCGCGCTGTTCTTGCCGCCGGTCAACTTCAATGCCTTCTGTTCCAACAGGTCTTGCGCGCCGACCTTGAGCGCCTCGGCCTTGACGAGAATTCGAAGGCGTAATCGCCGGACGGGTCGGCGCGCGGCGTCGACATGGCGAGCTTTATTTTCGGATCGAGCATGCGGCCGAGCAGATTGGCCGTGGTGACGTCGAGCCCCGGCTTGACCAGCGCGCATAATTTGTTGCGCGCGAACCGCGCGACCGGGCCGCCGGTGTCGTCGTCGTAAAGCGCCTGCGGATGCTCCATGTTGGCGGAAGCAAAAATGTCCGCCTTGGCGCCGCTAGCGATCTCGTTTTTGAGCAGGCCCGAGGGCCCGTATTTGGCCTCGACTTTGTTGCCGGTTTTGGCTTCGTAGGCCTTGGCCACGTCGGTCAGGGCGCCGCGCAGGCTGCCGGCGGCGTAGAGGTGGACGGTATCGGCAAGAGGCCATGGCCGGTTTGGTCCACAATAAGGTAGCCAATAAGAACATAATTAGGCAGTTATAGCGGGCCATGGTCCTTGCGCCTTGAAAAAGGTTGCCTGCGGCGGCATGAACTACCCGCAGCCGGAGGGGTGGCCGAGTGGCTGAAGGCGCACGCTTGGAAAGCGTGTTTACGGGAAACCGTAACGTGGGTTCGAATCCCACTCCCTCCGCCACCTTGCCCCGCCGTTAAGCCGCGCCCAGCAGGGATTGCCCGGGCCGCACGCGGGTGAACTTCACCGGCTCCGTGCTCACGACAGGCTGATCGCCGCGCAGGCGCACGCTGGTGTAACGCGAAGCGTCGAGATCGGAGGCTTGCGGAAAATCCTCGCGGAAATGCGCGCCACGGCTGTCGCGGCGGAAGTCGGCGGCGGCGCAAATGGCGCGGCTGACCAGAGTCAGATTTTCCAGATTAAGCCGATCCATCCAGGTCAGGTTGTAACGCCGGCTCGCATCCGACACGCCGCACGCGGCGATATCGCGCGCCAGCGCTTCGAGCGCCGTCTTGCCGCGCGCGAGGCTTTCCGCGCTGCGCAGAATGCCGACGTCGTCCCACATGATGCTGTAAAGCCGTTCACGCATTTCCGGCAGATTGCCGGCTTTGCGGCCGAACGGCGCGAAGGCGCGCTCATAGGCTGCGTCAATCGCGCGCTTGTCCGGCTCGGGCAGGGCCCCGCTGCGGGCCGTGCGCGCGCCCATCACGTCGCCGGCGATGCCGCCGAACACCGTCGAATTGGCCACGCCGTTGCCGCCCAGGCGGTTGGCGCCGTGCACGCCGCCGGTATCCTCGCCGGCCGCGTAGAGTCCCGGCAGTTCCGTCGTGCAATCGGCCTTGAACTCGACGCCGCCCATCATGTAATGCGCGGTCGGGATCACCTCGACGCGGCCGGCGGCCAGATCGAAGCCGCAATCCTCGCAGCGCTCGACCATGCCCTTGAATTCGCGCCGCACGCGCTCGGGCGCCAAGATGGCCCATCTCGATATAGACGCCGCCATGCGGGCTGGCGAAGCCCTTGCGGACGCGGTCCATGATCGAGCGGCTGACGATGTCGCGGGTGGCGCGCTCGCCGCGCGCATCGTAATCGAACATGAAGCGCTCGCCCTGGGTGTCGGTCAGATAGCCGCCGGAGCCGCGCAAGCCCTCTTCCAGCACGGTGCCGGTCATGCGGGTGCCTTCGCCGGCCAGCAGACCGGTCGGGTGGAACTGCACCATCTCGATGTCGCGCAGCGGCAAACCGGCACGCAGCGCCATCGCCAGCCCGTCGCAGGATTTGTCGCCCGACGGCGTGTGATAGCGGTACATGGTCGGGCCGCCGCCGGTCGCCAGCAGCGTCGCGCGGGCGCGCACCAGCAGCGGCTCGCCCGAGCGCATATCGAGCATCAGCACGCCGGCAAGTTCGCCGCCGTCCGCCGTCGGAATGAGATCGAGCGCGCGGTGGTCCTCGATGCGGCGCACGTCGCGCCGCCAGACCTGCTCGGCCAGCCGATTGATGATCTCGATGCCGGTCAAATCGCCTTTGTGCACGGTGCGGTCGAAGGTTTGCCCGGCGAAGGCCTTCTGATGCACGGTGCCGTCCGGATTGCGGTCGAAGAAGCAGCCGAGTTCGGTTTCCAGTTCGCGGATGCGCTTGGGTGCGGTCTCAACCAGCAGCCACGCGAGATCCTGGTCGTTGAGCCAGCCGCCGCCTTCGATCGTGTCCATGAAATGGCGCTCGATCGAATCGTCCGGCGACAGCGCGACATTATAGCCGCCTTGCACCATGCGGGTGCAGCCGCATTTGCCGAGCAGGCCCTTCACGGCAATGGTGACGTCGAGATCGGGATTGGTTTTTTTTGCGTGCAACGCTGCGAACAAGCCGGCGCCGCCGGCGCCGAGGATAAGAATGTCGGTCTCAACCGTCTGCACGTCTACGCGCTGCCGATGCCGGCAAGTACCGCCGCGCGCCGTGCCGCCGCCTCAGCGTTGACGTTGGCGTGCAGCGAAGCGCCGTGCGAATCCATGGTCACCAGCAACGGGCCGAAGCCCTTGATGCGGAATTTCCACAAGGATTCGGGATGCAGATCGTCGAGATCGACCTCTTCGATCGCCTCGATCCAGGTGGTCTCCAGCGCGGCGGCGCCGCCGACCACGGCCAGATAGGCCCCGCCGAATTCGCGGAAGGCGTCGAGCGTTGCTTGCCCCATGCCGCCTTTGCCGATGATCAGCTTGACGCCGTCGCGCTGCATCAAAGGCTTGTGAAGCGTTCCATGCGCATGGAGGTGGTGGTGCCGATGCAGAGCGGCTCGTAGCCGGAGGTGTTGCCAGGGCGCGGGTCGACCTTGCGCACATTGGGCGCAGTATGGATGACCGCGTGGCCCTTGAGATTGAAGCGCGTCGTTCGCCCGCGATCGAACATTTCGATCAGCGTGGCATCGCGAATGCCGAACAAAGTTTTTTCCAGCGTGACGGTGTCGCCCACCTTGAGCGCGCGCGTTTGCGCATCGGTGATCGGCATGTCCAGTACGTGGTGGGTCATTAGGCGTGCCTTATTCGAACGCGATGTCGCCTGGCGTGATGACGGCGCTGGCGCGCCGCGCCGAATGGCACTGGATGTTCACCGCCACCGGATTCATGGTGATGTGGGTGGCGGCGACCTCGACATGGACGCGGAACGAAGTGGCGCGTCCGCCGAGGCCCTGCGGGCCGATGCCGAGTTGATTGACCGCCTCGCTCAATTGCGCCTCGATCTTGGCGCCTTCAGCGTCGGAGCAGGTGGTGCCGAGTGGCCGTGTCGCGGCGATCTTGGCAAGATGCATGCACAGGTCCGATGTGCCGCCGACGCCGACGCCGACAATGGTGGGCGGGCAGACCCGGCCGCCGCATTCGATCACCTTGTCGATGACAAAACGCTTGACCGCGGCTGCGCCATCGGCCGGAATCAACATTTGCAGAAACGAACCGTTCTCCGAGCCGGAGCCTTTCGGGATCATTTCGATCTCGACGGTCTCCTCGCGCTCGTCGAAGTCGATATTGATGACCGGCACGCCGATGCCGCACGAGGTCTGCTCGTTCTTGCGCGTCACCGGATGTACGACGGAGGAGCGCAAGGGGTGTTCCTTGGTGGCGCGCTCGCAGCCGCGGCGGATCGCTTGCTTCATCGCCGCGCCGTCGAATTCGACGTGGCGGCCGATGACGACATTATAGATCGGAATGCCGGTGTCCTGGCACAGCAGGTTCTTGGTGCGCTCGGCTACCGCGATGTTCTCGACCATGGTGCCGAGGATGGTCTTGCCGGTGGCGTCGGTTTCCTCCATCAGCAGCCGCTCGAAGCCCTGCTTGATGTCGTCCGGCAGCAGCTTGAGCGCGCGGATGTAGAGCGTCTTGCTGAGCTCCTCGACCTCTTTGATATCGAGCTGCATGGGTATTTCCTAAAATACGAGCGTAAGTCCCGACGCAATCAGCAGGGCGGCTAGCGCCTGGCGAAAGCGCCGGTCATCGAGCCTGCCGTAAAGCTGCCACCCGATCCAGGTTCCAACCAGGAGCGGCGGCAAGACCACCAGCAACAGCGTCAAGCCGGCGCGATCGAATGCAATCCACATTATACCCGCAAACGTTATGACTTGCATGACGATTACGTAGGGCTGGTAGACGCCACGGGCTGTTTCCTTCGGCCAACCGCGCAATTGCGTCCAGATCGTCGGCAAGACACCGGAATAGCCGCCGAGGCCGCCGAGAATGCCGCCGATGAATCCTATGCCGATATCGGCCGCGCGGCCGCCGCCGGTGATCGCGGGGAGCTTGGGCGCAACCAGCGCGTAGGTTCCAAATACCGCCAGGAAAATTCCGAGCGCGATCTTCAGGATACCGGAATCGGTATGGGCGAGGAAATGCACGCCGATCGGAACACCCGTCACGCCGCCGAGCACGAACGGCCAGACACGGCTGAGATCCACGTGCTTGCGCTGCGGCCAGATCGTGCTCGTGTGCAGCAGAATGCCGCAGCCGGTGATCAGGATCGCGGAATGCAACGGGTCGATGCGATGCAGCCAGATCGCGGAGGCCGCGAGTCCGAAAGCAAAACCGCTGGCGCCGGCGGCGATACCGCCCAGCAGCGCGCCGAGCCACAAGATGGCAAGCGTGTCGAGCGGAAGACCGAACAGCATCCGGTCAGCCCAGATGGAGCATAAAGATGAGCCCGACGGCGAACACCGCCGCGATACAAACCGACAGTGCTGCGAGCGTCTTTTCGCGGAAATCGAGGAATTCGATGGCGAGCACGCGCAGGCCCAGCGTCATGTGGATCGCCAGCGCGACGACGATGCCGAATTCAGAAAACATGACCAGCGGCTGGCGCGTCAACGCCAGGAAATTGTCGAGCGCATCGGCGCCGTTGAGCGCGATCGCCAGTGCCAGAAAGTGCAGCGGCAGAAAAATCGCCAGCGCGATTCCGGACAGGCGGTGAAGCGTCGCCGCGACGAAGCCGCGCTGCTGGTGCGAGGCGCGCATCATGATGTGTAGACTGCGAACACGGCGCGGAGGCCGAGGACGAGTAAGAGAATCGAAAACAGCGCCAAAGCGAGATCAAGCGAGTGTCCGCGCCATGGAGTCCATTCGCGCAAGACGTTACGTAATCCGATCGGCGCGTGAATCGCGACCGCGATGACGAACAGGCCATAGAACAGCGCGAAGGCGACGTTGCCGTGGGTGCGGCCGAGAATTTCGGCGGCGGTCAGGCCGCCGCGCACCGCGTAGAGAATGGTGCCGAGATGAATGGCGACCGCCAACGCCAGCACGAAGGCGGTCGCCCGTTGCGCCAGGAACAGAACCGCCGTCACAGCACGCCCCGCAGACTGCGGCGCAGCACCGCGCGCTTCAGGCCTGCGATCGAATAAGTCGGTGCAATCGCCTTCGGACAAAATTTTGTGCAGCTCATGTGGGTGTGGCAGGCCTGACAACCATTGCTCGCGGACACCGCGTCGAGCCGCGCATCGCGGCCCTCATCGCGAACATCGTTGACCAGCGTCCAGGCGCGATTGAGCGCGGCCGGCCCGAGATAGTCTTGGTCCCAGGCCACCACGTCGCATGCCGAATAGCAGACGCCGCAGCCGATGCATTCGATGCCGGCGTCGGCGGCCTGGCGTTCGGGGGCCGCCGGAGGCACCACGGCGAAATCGGCTTGCGGCTGTTTCCCCGGCTCGAAATAGCCCTGTGCGTCTTTCCATTTGTCGAAGAACTGCGTCATTTCAACTGCGAGATCCTTGACCACGGCGAAATTGCGCAGCGGCTCAAGCCGTAGCCGTTCGTTATCATCGATGACGTCTTTGACGCGGGTTCGGCAGGTCCAGCGCGGGCGGCCGTTCACCACCATGGCGCAGGAACCGCACATGCCGACACGGCAGGCGAAGCGATAGGACAGCGTGGCGTCGTGCTCGCGCTGGATTTCGGTGACCACGTCGAGCACGGTTTGATGTTCGCGGCGCGGCAGGGCAAAGGCTTGAAAATGCCCGGTCTCGGTGCCGCGCCAGACATCGACCCGCAGCGTGGCATCGGTCATCGCTGCATGCCCCACAGATTGACCGTGCGCGCCTCGATGGCGCGGAAGATCACCGATTCGACGAACAGGCCGATCAGAATGACGGTCAGCAGGCCGGAAAACACCGTTGCGGTGTCGAGGTCGTTGCGCGCCTCGAAGATGTACCAGCCGATGCCGCCGGAGCGCGACGACACGCCGAACACCAGTTCTGCCGCGACCAGCGTGCGCCAGGCGAAGGCCCAGCCGATCTTTAGGCCGGCCAGGATCGAGGGGAACGCGGCCGGGATTAGGATCAGGCCCACATAGCGCGCGCCGGTCAGCCCGACATTGCGTCCGCTCATACGCAAGGTTTCCGGCACGCTGCGGAAGCCGCTCAGCGTATTGAGCGCCACCGCCCACAGCACCGAATGGACGATCACGAACACCAGCGATGGCGTGCCCAAGCCGAACCAGATCAGAGCCAGCGGCAACAGCGCAATGGCCGGCAGCGGATTGAACATGGCGGTGAGGGTGGAAAGAATGCGGGTGCCGATACCACTGGCGACGGCGAAGGTGGTGAACAGCCCCGCCAGCACGAGCCCGCAGGCATAGCCGATCGCCAATGTACGCAGCGAGGTCATGGTGCGGTCGATCAACACGCCGTTGCGGATATCGTGCCAGAACGTCGCCACGGTTTCGGTGAAGGTTGGGAACAGCAGGGAGTTGTTTAGCCAGAGCGCATAAAGCTCCCAGATCACGACCAGCACGACCAGGATCGCGAGACGCTGCACGCTCTCGTTGTTGACGACGCGCTCGACGAACGACAGCGGCCGTTCGACGTCGCCGATGACACCGGAGTCGAGCAGCTCGCTTTCGAATTCCGGACGCTTTTGCAAAGTCTCGCTCACGCGCGGGCGTCCCCGGTTGCCGCCACATGGCTGGCTTCATTGCCGAATAACAGTCCGTGAATGCGCTTCGACATCGCGCCGAATTCCGGCTTGTCGATATTGGTGTAGTCGATATTGCCGGCGTCGAGCTCCGCGCGCACCCGTCCCGGGTGAGGCGACAGCACCAGAATGCGCGAGCCGACGATGATCGCCTCCTCGATAGAATGGGTAACGAACAGGACGGTGAAACGCAGCTGGTCCCACAGCGACAGCAATTCTTGCTGCATCGCGCGCCGGGTCAGCGCGTCGAGCGCAGCGAACGGTTCGTCCATCAGCAATATATCGGGTTCGAGCGCCATGGCGCGCGCGATCGCAACGCGCATTTTCATGCCGCCGGACAGCATGTGCGGATAGACATCCTTGAATTCGGTCAGCTTGACCTTTTCGATCACGGCGTTGGCGCGCGCCTTGGCCTCTTGCGATGAAAACTTCTTCGTGACCTTCATCGGGAACAGCACGTTCTGGAAAACGGTTTTCCACGGCATTAATTGCTCGAACTCCTGGAACACCATCATGCGGTCCGGGCCCGGCACGTCGACCTCGCGTCCGCGGATGCGGATCGAGCCCTCGACCGGCGGCATGAAGCCGCCGACCGCCTTGAGCAGCGTGGATTTGCCGCAGCCGGAAGGCCCGAGGATCACGTAACGGTCGCCTTGATGCACCGTGAAATTGACCTGGTACGTCGCCGTCACCAAATGGCGCGGCGTTTTGTACTGGAGCGTTACTCCCTTCACCTCAAGCAGGGCGGCGGTCATGAGCCTGGTCTTGCCATCAACTCTCGCGATCAACTCTTGCCATCAGCTGCCGGGCAGGTTGTGGATGGAGTCGAAGAACATGTCTTTCCAGCTCGTTGCTTTCACCGGAACCATGCCGACGCGCGCCATGTAGTCGGCGAAGACCATGGTCTTCTCCGGCGTCATGGTCCACCTGTTTTCCTTGAGCTTGATGATGCGTAGCGCTTCTTCCACCGGCAGTTTGGATCTGTCGGCTTTTACCCAAAGCGCCGCTGCCGCGGCCGGATCGTCCTTGATCTCCTTCATCGCCTCGCCGAGCGCGGCGACGAACGCCTTAATGAGCTTCGGATTTTCGGTGTAGAGCTTGGTCGTCGCATAGACGATGTTGAAGGTGTGCGGGCCGCCCAGCACCTCGAAGCTGTCGAGCACCTTGTGCACGCGCTTGTCCGCGAGCTCCTGGTACTGGAACGGTGCGGAACTGAGGTGGGCGGTGATCTCCGACTTGCCGCTCATCATCTGCGCCAGGCCGTCGGGATGGCTGAGAGATACCGTCCAGGCGTCGAGCTTGTGCTCCTGGCCCTTGCCAAAGGTTTTTTCCGCGGCCATCTGCAAAACAACGGCCTGGATCGACACGCGCACGGCGGGCAGCGCGATGCGGTCTTTGTCGGTGAAATCCTTGATCGATCTTGATCTCGGGTTTGATGGTGTTGAGATAGAGCGGCATCGAATTGAGCGCAGCGACGCCTTTGACTTTCAGGTTGTTCTGCGTGCGCGCCCAGATGGTGACCAGCGGCCCGACGCCGCCGGACGCGAAATCGAGATTGCCGGAGATCAGCGCCTCGTTCATCGGCGGGCCGCCGGTGAATTTTATCCATTCGGTGGACAGATCGAGTCCGAGCTTCTTGCCTTCGGCCTCGAGGAGCTTTTTCTCCTGCATGATCGTCAGCGGAAGGTAGGAAATGCCGTACTGCTTGGCGATGCGAACGGTGCGGGTTTCCGCCCCGGCGCCCGTCGTGGAATTCGTCAGAATCGTCAAGGCTGCGGCTAGGATCGTCCAGCGCCATGAACGCTGATGATTTTGTGGCATCGGGGTCCTCCCAGTTAAATCCGGCATTTTCTTTATTGTTATGCCGGCATCATCCAACACCGGACGGTGGCGTGGCAACCGTCCATTCCGCCAATAAAGGGGCCGGGAAACAGGGTTTGCCCGGTGCCGTGCAACGGCCGTCTAAGCGACGTTGCGGGCGGTGATCTGCACGCGGTGCCGGCGCACGCGATCTTCGTCGACCTCGATGCCGAGGCCGGGGCGATCGATGCTCTCGGCATGGCCGCGCGCGGTCGCAATCGGCCGCGCGGTAACGTCCTCCGCGAGCGCGAGGTGGGTGAGGGTCAGCCCCCAGTCAATATTGGGAATGACGGTGGCAACATGCAGCGCCGCTGCGCAGGCGATGCTGGATTCGCCGGTCTTGCAGGAAATGTTGACGCTCATGCCGAGCCGGTCGCACAGCCTCGCTGCGCTCACCACTGCGCGTGCGCCTCCGAGCTTGATTGCCTTCAGACTGCCGCCGCGCGCCGCCTTGGCGTTGTGATGGCGGCTGATATCGGCGAGCGAATGGAGCCCTTCGTCGGCGCCGATCGCGATCTCGGGCGCCGCCGCGGCGACCGCCGCCATGCCGGCGAGATCGTCGGCCTCGACCGGCTGCTCGAAGAAATCGAGGCCGCAGCCTTTGACCGCGCGCACATATTCAATGGCTTGTTCGGTGCTGTAGCCCTGGTTGGCGTCGGACGAAATCAGCAGGCCGGTGCCGAGCAGTTCGCAGATCGCGCAGGTACGGGCGGCATCGTTCGCGGCGCTGTCGATGCCGACCTTGATCTTGTAGGCGGTGAAACCCGCTGCCTTCTTCTTTTCGGCATCGCGCAGGTCGCCGTCGAGATCGCCGCCGCCGACCACCGCCAGCAGCGGCATGCGGCTGCGCTGCTTGTCGCCGAGCAACGCATGCGCCGGTTTGTTGGCGGCGCGGCCGGCGAGATCGTGCAGCGCGATTTCGATCGCCGCCTTGGCGCCGTGATTGCCATACATGCGGCCATCCATGGCGGCGAGCGCGCCGGCGATATCGCTCGGATCGCGGCCGCGTAGCGCAGGCTCGAGATAATGCACCGCCGACACGAGGCTTTCGAGCGTATCGCCGGTCATGATGGGAGCCGAAGCCGCTTCGCCCCAGCCGATGAGGCCATTGTCGGCCTCGATCCGCACCAGCACGTTGTCGGCGCGCCGCACTTCCTCGCCCGCCATGATGACGGGCTTGAGCATCGGCAAGCTGACCGCGATCGGCTCGAGCGTCTTAATATGCACGGCGGTTTCTTTCTTGCAGTTACGCCCGCCGTCAATATTGCGTGACAGCGGGCGCGTCCGGTCCAGTATCGGCGTTACATTTTCTTGATGTGCGCCTTGTCGATGATGTCCTTGAACAAGATCGATTTCGTTGTGCACCCGCTTCCAGGCGGCGTCAGCGCCCTGCTGCCGCACCAGGAAGCCGGCTTTATGCAGTTTGTCCTGGATGTCCTTGTTCTGGAGAACCTTCAAAGTTTCCGCTTCCAGCCACTTGACCACCGCGGTCGGCGTCTTGGCCGGCGCCAGCAGCGCGCAATCGACCCCGAACACGAAGTTCTTGTAGCCGGCCTCCACCATGGTCGGTACATCGGGCATCTCGGGCCAGCGCTGATCGCCGGTGACGGCAAGGCAACGCAGCGTGCCAGCCTTGATGTGCGGCAGCGCCGGCGCCAGCGAGCCCGAGCTCAGCTGCACGTTGCCGCCGAGCAGCGCGGTGATGGCATCGCCACCGCCCTTGAACACGACGTCGCTCAACTTCGGCAGCTTTTCGATGTATTTCAAATACTCAAGCTGCAATTGCGACGAGGTGCCGATCGGCGGAGTTGAGCAATTGTACTTGTCCGGATTGGCGTGGGCGAGCGCGACGAATTCCTTCATCGTCTTCGCCGGCAGATCGGATTTCACCGTAAATGTATTGGGCGAGCTCACCAATTCGCTCACGGGGACGAAGTCGTCGACCTTGTAGGGCCGCTCTTGATAGAGGTTGACGTTGACGGAAAAAGAGTTGGTGATCTCCAGGATCGTATAGCCGTCAGGTTCAGCCTTCGCGGCATAGCCGAATCCGATATTGCCACCGGCGCCGCCGCGGTTTTCCACGATGAAGGTTTTGCCGGTATTTTGCTCCAACGCGGCAGCAACGACGCGCGCGGCGATGTCGGACGGCCCGCCGGGCGAATTGGCCACCACGATCTTGACCGGGCGCTCCGGATACGCGGCATAAGCCGAGCGGACGCGCAAAAACGCCGGAGCGGCGATGCCCGCCGCCAGCATGCCGGCGCGCCTTGATGATACGCCGCCGTGAGGGCGTCGAATTTCCTTGTGCTTTTTTCATGATCCTCCCCTTATGGCAGCCATGTTTTTTCTGGTTAGCGCCGGCCTCGATAATAGGGTAAGCTTTTGCGATCATTGGAGCAATGGCGTTGGTATGGTTGCGTAATTCATGAATGACATGCCAACGCGGACGCAAACTTGGCACGAGATCGTGCTGGCGACGCTCAAGAGCAACGATGTCAAACTCGTCACTTATGTCCCCGACCGGGTGTTCACGCCGCTGATCAAGGCGCTGCACGGGGATTCCTACTTCACCACCTTCGCCTGCACGCGCGAGGAAGAAGCCGTCGGCATCGTGACCGGTGCCTGGATGGGCGGGCTGCGCGGCGCGGTGCTGATGCAGACCAGCGGTTTCGGCACCATCCCGAACGCGCTCGCGTCGCTGGTGGTACCGTCTCAAATTCCGGCGCTTATCTTCGTGTCCGAACGCGGCACGCTCGGCGAGTTCAATCTCGGTCAGGCCATGGTGTGCAAGACCATGCGTCCGGTGCTCGATTCGCTCGGCGTCGAAACCCATACCATCACGCGCCACGACGAACTCGCCTTCATCGTCGACCGCTCGATCAAGCAGGCGGTCGCGACGCAGGCTCCGGTCGTCTTCATCCTGTCGCCGCTGTTGACCGGCGGCAAAGTGTTCGAGGCGTGAGCATGACCGCCAAGTCCACCAACAAGCCCACCGGCGCTTTCGGCGCGCACAACGCTAAAGTGATGAACCGTTTTGAGCTGACCAAACGGCTGGTCGGCCAGCTCAAGCGCGACGAAGCCGTGGTCGGCGGTATCGGCAATGCCAATTTCGATCTGTGGGCGAGCGGCCAGCGGCCGCAGAATTTTTATATGCTCGGCAGCATGGGGCTCACGATCCCGATCGCCTTCGGCGTCGCCATCGCGCAGCCGCAGCGGCACGTGATCGCGCTGGAGGGCGACGGCTCGCTGCTGATGCAGCTCGGTTGTCTCGCCACCGTTGCCATGCGGGCGCCGGACAATCTGACCATGGTGGTGTGGGACAACGGCCTCTACCAGATCACCGGCGGCCAGCCGACCGCGAGTGCCTCGGCCGCCGACCTGGTCGCCATCGCGCGCGGCTCGGGTCTGGCCAACAGCGCCTGGGCTGCGGACGAAGACGACTTCGATCGTCTGTTTGCGGATGCGCTCAAGGGCGGGCCCAGCCTGATCGCCGTGCGCATCGACAACAAGCCGGGCGTCGGCACCACCGATCGCGATCCGGTGCAGATTCGCGCGCGCTTCATGAGCGGGCTGGGCGTGAAGCGTTACGGCATAGCCGATTGAGGATCGCTATGGAGACGATTGGTCT
Organism: uncultured Alphaproteobacteria bacterium; assembly: GCA_963809675.1. GTDB lineage: Bacteria > Pseudomonadota > Alphaproteobacteria > Rhizobiales > Xanthobacteraceae > Pseudolabrys. The sequence goes on along the minus strand of CAWEKJ010000009.1, from coordinate 793,133 downwards.
CATCGGGCTGGGCAAGATCGGCCTGCCGATCGCGGAAAATCTGATCAAAAGCGGCTACCGCGTCATCGGCTATCGGCGCAGCACGATGACCGATTTCGAGAAGATCGGCGGTGTTCCGGCGCGCTCGCCGGCCGACGTCGGCGCGCAGGCCGATATCGTGCTCACCTGCCTGCCGTCGGCCAAGGCGCTCGACGAGGTGATCCAGGGCAAAGATGGCCTGGTGCATGCGGCGCGGCCCGGACAAATTATCGTCGAACTCGGCTCGCATCTGGTGCCCGACAAGGAGCGCCAGATCGCGCCGCTCGCCGCCAAGGGCGCGATCTTTCTCGACGGCGAAGTCGGCGGCACGCCCGGCATGGTCAGCGCGCGCAAGGCGGTGGTCTATCTCGCCGGCGATGCCGAGGCCGCTAAAAAAGCCGAGCGCGTGATGCGCGGCGTCAGCGATGTCGTCCATTATTTCGGCGCCTTCGGCGCCGCCAGCAAGGTCAAGCTGATCAACAATCTGCTGGTGGCGATCCACATCGCCGCCACCGCCGAAGCGATGGCGCTGGGCCTGAAGGCCGGCGTCGATGTCGATTTGATGATCAAGGCGGTGGCGGGCGGCAGCGGCGGCTCGACCCAGTTCGGCATCCGCGCGCCCTGGATGGCGCAGCGCCGGTTCCTGCCGGCGCAGGGCGACGCCAAGGGCCTGTCGCATTATTTCGAGCTGATCGGCGACATGGCCGACCGCGCCGGCGTCGCGACGCCGTTGCTCGACCGGGCCGTGGAGCTCTATGAGCGCTGCATCGCCATGGGACTCGGCGAACACGACAATGCCGTCATGGTCGACGTGATCGGCGCCATGCCGCGCGCGAAGAAAAAGGCCGCTAAAAAGAAATCAAAGGCCAAGGCCAAGAAGGCCCGGAAGAAATCAAAGTCAGGGAGAAAAAAATGATCCGCGTCCGCAAGATCGCCCATGCCAGCTACGAGATGCCCGATCTCGACAAGCAGGTCGAATATTACACCGATATTCTCGGTCTCACGCTGACCGCCAAGGACAAGGACGCGGTCTATCTGGCGAATACTGTCGATCACCATTCGGTGGTGCTGCGCAAGGGCGCCGCGGCGCAATGTACGCGTGTCGGCTTTCAGATCGCGCCCGATGCCGATCTCAACGAGTTCGAGAAACAGACCAAGGCGCATGGTGTCAAGACGTCGCGCAAAAAGGATCCCGAACCGACGATTTCGGACATGCTGGTGTTCGAAGATCCGAAGGGCACGACAATCGAGGTGTTCAAGCGCGCCGACTTCGCCCATCAGAAATTCTCAGGCAAGGGCGTGGTGCCGCACAAGCTCGGCCACGTCGCTTTCCACTGCGAAGACGTGAAGAAAGTGTCGAAGTTCTATGTCGACGTGTTGGGTTTCCGCGAGTCGGATTGGATGGCGGACTTCTTCGTATTCCTGCGCTGCGGCCCGGACCACCACACCATCAATCTGATGGGCACCGGCAGCAACCGCCATTTCCATACCGCCTTCGAGGTGCGCAATTGGGGCCAGTTGCAGGAGGCCTGCGATTTTCTCAGCCTCAACGGCTACAAGACGCTGTGGGGCCCCGGCCGCCACGGCATCGGGCATAATCTGTTCGCCTATCACCGCAGCCCGAATGGATTGATCACGGAGTTGTTCGCCGAGCTCGACCAGATGAAGGACGAGGACCTCGGCTATTTCGAGCCGCGGCCGTGGCACCGCGACAATCCGCAGCGCCCGAAAGTCTGGGCCAAGGATCCGTCCGCCTCCAATCTGTGGGGCCCCGGTCCGCCGGAAGAGATGATGAAGTAACCCGCTTGGGTCATTCCGGGGCGGCTAGCCGTACAAAACTTTCGGCAGCCAGAGCGCGAGCTGGGGAAACAGAAACATGAAAATGATCAGGATCAGCGGCGCGAATAAAAACGGCACGATGCCGCGGTAGAGCGCCGCGATCTTCAAGTCCGGCGCATTCGCCTGGATGACGAACAGGTTCAATCCCATCGGCGGGTGAATGAGGCCGACTTCGACCACGATCACGACGATGATGCCGAACCAGACCGGGTCGTAACCGAACTGCTTGATCAGCGGCAGGAACACCGGAATCGTGATCAGCAGCATGCCGATCGCCTCCAGGAAACAGCCGAACGCAATGTAGGCGAAGATGACCAGCATCATGACTTCGATGCCGGAAAGATGCAGCGCCTGGGCGCCTTCGGCCATCAGCCGCGGCAGCTGCGTCTGCACCATGAAAAACGAAAACAGGTTGGCGCCGAACACGATCACGAACAACATGCCGCAGACCGCGACGGTCGCTTCGATTGCATGCAGCAGCGAGCGAAACGTCAGCCGGCGCGCCAGCGTTCCGAGCACGATCGCGCCGAAGGCGCCGATCGATCCGGCCTCGGTCGGGCTGAAAATGCCGGCATAGATGCCGCCAATCGTTATCAGGAAAAGCGTTACAAACTGCCACGGACCTTTCATGGCGGCGAGCCGTTCGCGCATCGGCACGCCGGCGCCGGCCGGCGCGTAATCCTTGCGGATATTGGCGACCAGGATGGCGACCGCCATGTAAAGCGCGGTCAAGATAAGGCCCGGAAAGAGGCAGGCCGCGAACAGGCGCGGCACCGATTGCTCGGCGATCGCGGCATAGAGCACCAGGATAATCGACGGCGGCACCAGGATTCCGATGCTACCCCCGGCGGCCAGCGAGCCGGCGGCGAGACCGGGGTCGTAGCCGGCCTTGCGCATTTCCGGCAGCGCGATCCGCGTCATGGTCGCGGCGGTCGCGACCGAGGAGCCGCACACCGCGCCGAAGCAGGCGGAGGCGCCCAGCGTCCCGACCGCCAGCCCGCCGCGCATGCCGGCGAATATGATGCGCGCGGCCTTGAACAGATCGGACGACAGTCCGGTCACCGAGGCGACCTCGCCCATCAGGATGAACAGCGGCAGCACCGACAGCGTATAGGCCGAGCCGACGTCGAACGGTACCGTACCGGCGAGCGCGAACGTCGGAGCGAAGCCCGACATGACGATGTTGCCGATAAGGCCGACCAGCGTCAGCGCGATCCACACCGGCACGCGCAGCAGCAGCATCGCGAACAGCGAAAGAACTCCGATGGCGCCGATGGTCGACGGGCTCATCAAGCCGGCTCGTCGTGACGGCGGGCGCCGCCGATGAACAGCGCGCCGATCGCGCAGACAATCGCGCCCGCAATTCCGGCCAGCGCGAAAGCCCACATGATCCAGATCGGCAATTGCAGCTCGAGCTTGCGGTCGCCGTAGCTGAAAGCCTGCAGCGCCGGCGTGATCATGGCGTAGGCGTAGATGCAAAGCGTGACGACCGCCAGGAGATCGGCAATGCGGATCAGCAGCGTGACGACCGCGCGCGGCGCGAACGAGTCGATAAGATCGATCACGATATTGCGGCGCTGCAGAAACGCGGTCGACATGCCGTTGAAGACGAAAACAAGCAGCAGCGTCTCGACCAGATCGTAGGACGAGCGGATCGGGTTGTTGAACACGTAGCGCAGAAACACGTCGGCAACGGTGACCGCTATCATCGCGATCAACGCCACCGCCGCCAGCCGAAGCTGCGCGACCCGTAACCGCTCAAGCAACGCCGGGGAGCCGTTGCTTTTCACGCGCCTTGCTTACTTGGTATAGGCGGCGAAGAATTCGCGCGCCGGCTTGCCGGCCTTTTCCTGCGCGGCGAGCGCGTTTTCGATGATCGGCTTCGCCAGTTCCTTCATCTTGGCGACGTCGGCGGGCGACAGCGTGGTGATCTTGAGGCCCTTCTTGATCTCGGTCTCGCGCGCGAACTTCTCGAAGTCCTGCCAGTCCTTGCCGAAGCTCATGGCGCCGGCGACGCCCGATTCCTTATCGAGGATGGCGCGCAGATCCGGCGGCAATGAATTGTATTTCGCCGGGTTCATCACCATCGCGAAGGTCGCGGAGGCCAGCGGTGGGTCGAGCGCGTAGGGCGAGACCGAAACGAGGTCATAGGCAAAGCCGGCCTCGTGCGGGAACCCGGCGCCGTCGACGACGCCCTTGGCCAGCGCGTCCTGCGATTCCTGCGGCGGCACCAGCATCGGCACCGCGCCGACCGCCTCGAGCATGAATTTGTTGGTGATCGAGGCGTAGCGGATTTTCTTGCCCTTGAAGTCGGCGAGCGTGTTGATCGGAGTCTTGCTGTAGATCACCACCGGGTTCGCCATGTTCATAAACAGGATGTGCAGCCCCTGGTGTTCGGCGGCGAGATATTTCGGCGCCAGTTCGGTCATGCGCTTGGCCATCTCGGGCAAATTCGCGCCGTCGGACGGCCAGGTGAACGGCAGATTGGCGAGTTCGGTCATCGGATAGCGGCCCGGCGTCACGCCATGCAGGCACCAGGCGATGTCGGTGATGCCGTTGCGCGCGGCGTCGAATTGCCGGTTCGGCGGGCCGACCAGTTGGCCGTTCGGGTAAATTTCGAACTTCAGCCGGCCGCCCGACTCCTTTTCGATCTTCTGGGTCCAGCCGACCACCCATTTATGAAAGGCGTGCTGCGGGGGCACGAAATGCGAAAGCTTGAGCACGATCGGATCGGCGGCTTGCGCGCTGCCCATTCCGAACGCCACGGCGGCGCCCAAGACAAATGCCTGGATGAATTTCGCTAAAGACATCGGTTTCCTCCCCAGTGTTTTGCCGGCTTCTTGAGGGCCGTTTTCTCGCTGTTTTTTAACGGAAAGCTGCCGTTCTGTCACCCCGCGACCATGGTGTTGGTCAGTACGCCGCAGCCGCCCACTTCGATCTTGACCTCATCGCCCACCTTGAGGAATTCGCCGCGCGGCATGCCGACGCCGGACGGCGTGCCGGTCGCGATCACGTCGCCCGGATAAAGCGTGAAGTGGCGGCTGAGATAGGCGATCTGCTCGGCGATGCCGTGCACCAGGCGGCTGGTGTTGGAATTCTGCTTGAGCACGCCGTTGACCCAGAGCTTGATCGGCAGATTGTTCGGGTCGGCAACATAGGCGGCGGGCGTGAACCACGGCCCCATCGGCGCGGCGTCCTCGAAGCATTTCTGTCCGACCCAGTCCATGCCGAACGGCGTGCCCTCGCGCTTCATCAGGTCGCGCGCCGACAGATCGTTGACGATCAGATAGCCGGCGACCGCGTCGAAAGCATTCGCTTCGGCGACGTTGCGGACCTTTCTGCCGATCACCACGCCGAGCTCGGCCTCCCAGTCGACCTGCTTTGAGAACGACGGCAGTCGCGCCGGCGTGCCGTGGCCGATGATCGAGGCGGCCGTGGTCTTCATGAAGAAATACGGATCCTTGCCCTTGGTCATCGCCGGCGCCTTGCCGGTGACGCGCTTGGCGATCTCGGCCATCTCTTCGAGATGGTCCCAGTAATTGGCGCCGGCGCAGTACAGCGCGCCCGGATAAAGGATCGGCGCCAGCAAGCTGACCTGCGCCAAGGCAACGCCGTCGCTCGGCTGCACTTTCTGCGCCGCGGCGTGGAGAAGGGGATGCGCCCGGTCCCAGGCGCTCAGCAATCCGAGCACCGATGAACAATCGACGCCGCCGACCCCTTGCAGCAGCGACGTCACCAGCACCACGCGTTCGCCGACCAGAACGCCAGCCTGGGTTGCGCGGCCGTCGTCCGCATAGCTCACCAGACGGTATTCGGACGCCATGCGTTATCCCTGTCCTTCGCGCAACGCGGCTACTCGATCATCGCGCTTGCGGATTGGCAAGGGTCACGGGGTGCGCTTCAGCGACCGCCGTTTGGCGGAATTTTTCCGAACGGCCGCCGCGTCACGTCCATTTGGCACGTGCTTTGAGACCGGCGAGCGCATCCATTGCGTCGCGTGCCACCTTTTCATGGTCGAGCGCGGTGAACTTGCTTTTCTGCCGTAGAATGCGGCCGTCCACCACCACGGTGTCGACGTTCGACGGCTGCGCCAGCTGCACCAGCGCGTCATAGGGATCGTCCATCATCGCCATGTTGTCGTCGGTGGTGCGCACGAGGATCAGGTCGGCCCGCTTGCCCGGGGTCAGCGAGCCGGTCAGCTTGTCGAAGCCGAGATCGCGGGCGCCGTCGATGGTGGCCATCTGCACCAGCCGCTTGGTGGTAAGTTTGAACTTGCCGCCGGTCCGATGCTTGTTGACGGCCTGCAGCATGTGCATGCAGGCGAAGCAGTCGCAGCGTTCCGCCGTGACGTTGTCGATTGAGATGGTCGTCAACACGCCCGCCTGCATCATTTCGATAAATTGCATCTCGCCGGAGCGTCCCGCCTCGCCCAAAGGCGAAGTGCTGTAATGCACGCCGTGCTTGGCCAGCACCTCCCAATCCTTGGCGTCGGTGTTCAGCGGATGCACAAGCTGGACGTCGGGTCCGAGCAGGCCCGATTCATTGAGGATTTGGATCGATGCGCTGCCATTGGTGTGCAGGGTAATCGGCAAACCGAGCTCGCGTGCGCCGCCCCATTCCTTCTTCGCCATGGCGGCGTTGATGGCGCCGCGCGCGGTGTTGTTGCCGTCGATATTGCGCGAGCAGATGCCGAGTGTGATCATCGGGTCCTTGCCGAGGTCGCGCTTCATGCGCGCCCAATCGGCGATATCCATCGGCTTGTCATTCGGCATGCCGAGCGAGGGCCCGTAGGCGAAGCGCCCGCGCAGTCCGCTGTCGCGCATCGCCTGCACCTCGGCATCGGCATGCGCCGGGCTGCGTACATTGTGCGCCCAGTTATGCGTCGTGGTGACGCCGGCGCTCAACGCTTCGGCGAGGCCGAGGCGCACGGCGCGGTAGCTGTCCTCGGGCGTGTAGTACAGACCGAGCGCGAAGGTGACCGGGAAATAAGTGCGATTCGGATCGTCGGCGCGCATGACCGGCCGCAGGAACGTGGTCCAGTGATGCCAATGGGTGTCGACGAATCCCGGCATGCAGATCATGCCCTTGCCGTCGATGACCTGCGCGTCCGGCGCGTTCACATTTGCCGCCACCGCGACGATCGCGCCATTGCGCACGTGCACGTCGCCGCTTGGCAGATCGCCGACCGCATCATCCATCGACAAGACGTGCGCACCGCGCACCACGAACTCGCCGCGCGCCGGCAACGAGGCCCGTGCCGCCTGCGCCGGCGCCTCACGCGGCAAGATCGCCGCGGCGGCGAGCGCCGTTGTCGCGGTCAAAAGCGTGCGTCGATCGATTCGGTGCTTGCGCATGATGTCCTCCCAGGACTTAAAGCCGCCGGTTTTATTGTGGCGGTTGTAACCGCCGCGCATATAAACGGCGGACGTGCAAAACTAGCGCCAGGCGGTTTGCGAAGGCAATTGATTTGGCTGTGGCAAACGCTGCCCAACATTGTTGCCCACGTTGGAATGATCTAGCGTTTGCCAGCCTGCCGCCTGGCCGGCGCCGGAATGGAAACATTGACCACACGAAACTCACGAGCAGCCGAATTGGCGCCCGGCGTCGCCATGTCGGCTTTGGTCGCGGTGATCGGCTATGCCGCCGCGCCTTATGTCGCGCATGCCTTGCCCATTCCGGCCATGGTGATTGCGCTGGTCATCGGCATCGCGCTCAACCCGCTGGCCGCGCGCCCGGCGATGCAGCCTGGCATGGCGTTCTGCGTGCGCACGGTGCTGCGCTGGGCGGTGGCGTTGCTGGGCCTGCGCGTCGGGCTCGCCGATATCGCGGCGCTCGGGGCGCAGACCGCGACGCTCGTCGTGGTGTCGATGGCGGCGACCGTCGCCGCGGGCTTTGTTCTCGCGCGCATCAGCGGGCAGGCGCCCGGCTTCGGCGCGCTGGTTGGCGTGGGAACCGCCGTGTGCGGCGCCTCGGCGACATTGGCGTGCTCGACCGTGGTGCCGAACTATCCCGGCAAGCAGCCCGACATCGCCTTTGTCGTGGTGGCGGTCAACGCGCTCGCAACGCTCGCCATGCTGGTCTATCCGCCGCTGTGCATCCTGCTCGGCTTCGACCCGCAGACCACCGGCGTGATGCTGGGCGGCACCATTCACGACGTCGCGCAAGTGGTCGGCGCCGGTTACGCGGTGTCCGTGCCGGTTGGCAATACTGCGGTGATCGTCAAGCTGTTCCGCGTGTTTCTGCTGCTGCCGGTGGTGCTGAGCGTCGGCTGGTATTTTACCCGCATGGGCCTCAAGCACGGCGAGGCGCGGGTGCCGGTGCCGGTGTTCGGCATCGTGTTCCTGGTGTTGTGCGCGCTTAACAGCGCGGTCCCGCTGACGCCGGCATTGCTGCCCGCCTATGCGCCGGTCAAAAGCGTGCTGGTGGAAACCTCGACCTGGGGCCTGCTGCTGGCGATCGGCGCGCTGGGCCTGGGCACCTCGATCAAGACCATCATCGGGCTCGGCTGGCGGCACATCACCACCGTGCTCGGCACCACGCTTGTGATCTTCGTGGTCGTGACCGGCGGTTTGCTGCTGATGCGGTCATTTTAATTTACGCATGATCTTGTCCGACCTTCCTTCGCCCGCCGAAGCGGGCTTCGCGAAGGCGGGATGCCCGTTCCCACTTTTCGGGATCATGCGCTAAGCCAGCGTCACCGTTTTGAAATCCGCCGGCAGCACGATCTCGAGCAATTCGCAGTCGTCGGAATAGCCAAGCACGGTGTGCTTGATCTTCGGCGGCTGGATCCAGCACGAGCCGGCATGGAAGGTGTGCGCGCCTTGGCCTTCGAACTCGCTCCGCATCCAGCCCTTGAGCACATAGATCATCTGGAACTCGACGTCGTGATAATGCGGCGTCGAAACCTCCTCGGCGCGGAACGGCGGCAGCATGCGGATGACATGCGCCTGCACCATGCCGCCGGTCGCCGGCGCGATGCCGAGATCGCGGTATTTGGCGTAAGAGCGCAGACCCTGCTCGAAATCTTCTTCGCGGTGATGGCTGAAGGTAAATTTGTGTTTTGGCCGCGCTTTGGCTTTCGATTTTGCGGGGCGTCGCGCATTGGCTTTTCGTTGGACTTTCCGTCGTGCCTTGGCCATTGATGCCTCCTTTGAATTGCTCGATTGGATCACGATGGCCGAAACCAGGGAAGAGCCAAAACCGCAGGCCATCCGCGTCTTCGTCGATGCCGACGCCTGTCCGGTGAAGCCCGAAATCTACCGCGTGGCGGAGCGTTACGGCCTCAAGGTCTATGTGGTGGCCAACGCTTTCATGGCGGTGCCGCGCAGCGACATGATCGAACGCGTCATCGTGCCGGAAGGCCCCGATATCGCCGACAACTGGATCGCCGAGCGCGCGGGTGACAGCGACATCGTCATCACCGCCGACATTCCGCTGGCGGGACGATGCGTGAAAAAGGGCGCCACCGTGGTAGGCCCGACCGGCAAGCCGTTCACCGATGATTCCATGGGCATGGCTTTGGCGACGCGCGATCTGCTGACGGATTTGCGCAGCGCGGGCGCCACCACGCGCGGGCCGGCGCCGCTCAGCCGTCAGGATATTTCGCGGTTTTTATCGGCGCTCGATCTGGCGGTGACGCGGCTCAAGCGGAAATTGGCCTGATCACTCGGCCGCCGTCGCGACGCCGCCATGCGCCTTCGACCAGCCGGCCGGATCGTTCATGAACTTCTCGACCTCGGCCAGCATCTTGCCGTCGAACTTGCCGCTCGCCTTGGCGACCGCCAGCACGTCCCACCAGGTGGTGAGCGCATGCAGCGTGACGCCGAGATCGGCGCAGGATTTTTTTGCCTTCGGGATAGATGTCGTAAAAGAAAATAACGAAACAGTGCTCGCAGAGGCCGCCGGCCTCGCGGATCGCCTTGACGAAATTCACCTTGCTGCGGCCGTCGGTGGCGAGGTCTTCGACCAGCAGCACGCGCTGGCCGGGCTTGAGTTCGCCTTCGATCTGCGCGCCGCGGCCGAAGCCCTTCGGCTTCTTGCGCACATATTGCATCGGCAGATTCAGCCGCTCCGCCACCCAGGCCGCAAACGCAATGCCGGCGGTCTCGCCGCCCGCCACCGCGTCGAATTTGCCGCGGCCAACGTCGCGCTCGATGGTGGTGACCGCGAAATCCATCATCGCCGAACGCACCTGCGGGAACGAGATCAGCCAGCGCGAGTCGTTATAGACCGGGCTCGCCCAGCCCGACGTGAAGATGAACGGCTTGTCTTCCATGAAGCGGACGGCGCCGACATCGAGATACATTTTCGCCGTCTGTTCGGCGATGGTCTTTGGGTCGGTAATTTTTGCGGCCATCTCTCTCGTCCGTCATGCCCGGCCTTGTGCCGGGCATCCACGCCTTATTTCGATAAAGCAAGACGTGGATGGCCGGGTCAAGCCCGGCCATGACGGCGTGTGGACTACGGCGCGGCCGGGCCGACCTTCTTGTACCAATCCGCGATCTGCGCGCCGGTCCAGAACAGAACGTCCTTCTTCTTGCGGATCTTCTCGTAGATCTTTCGGAAATATTTGACCCGGTGCGCCGCCCCCATGATGTAGGGATGCACCGAAATCGCCATCACCCGGGCCGAGCCCTTGGCGTCCTTGTAGATCTGCTCGAACTGGTCGATTGCGCGCTCATAGAACTCATTCGCCTTGTGGTGCTGGATCAGCATCATGGCGACGTCGTTGACTTCCTGGGTATAGGGAATGTTGAGGATCGGCTTGCCGCGGGTCTTGAGCCAGACCGGCTGGTCGTCGAGCACCCAATCGGCGACGTAATCGTAGCCTTCCTCGGCCAGGATATCGGGCGTCTCCCAGGTTTCGGTCAGGCCGGGGCCGAGCCAGCCGCGCGGGCGTTTGCCGGTCGCCTTGCGCAGCACCTCCGCGCTTTTGCGGATGTCGGCGCGCTCGTTGTCGACCTTCTGCATGTTGCGCTGGGTGTAGCCGTGGCCGACGAATTCCCAGTTGCGCTCGACGCATGCCCGCACGATATCGGGATAGGCCTCGACCGCGACGCCGTTGATGTTCATGACGCCGGGAATCTTGAACTCGTCATAGACCTTGAGCAGCCGCCAGAAACCGACGCGATTGCCGTATTCGTGCCAGCACCAGTTCGGAATGTCGGGCATCGGCGAGCCGCCGGCCGGCGGCGTCAACACCGTGCGCGGCATGGTCTGGGTCGGGTCCCATTCCTCGACATTGGTGACGGTCCACACCACCATGCGCGCGCCCTTCGGCAGCTTGAGCGGCGCGCGCGTGGCGATCGGCGAATAAGCGAGGCGGTCGTTCGGCAGCATGCCGACGGCGGGCTTGGGAAAGTTCATGGGGGATATCCTCGACGATGTGCGTCAATTTGAGGTGCGCGTCGATGCCCGCGCTTGTCGCGGGCATCCACGTCTTTATTGCATCGAAACAACAGAGGCGTGGATGGCCGGGACAAGCCTCAGGCCATGACGAGGAGCGTCAGCTTCCCTTCAGGTCGTAGATGTCCGGAAAGAAATAATCCTTCCAAGACGCGGCTTTCACCTTGAGCGGCCGACGCCGGCCATGAAATCGGCGAACTTCATGGTGTTCTCCGGCATCATGGTCCAGTGCACCTGCGTGCCGCCGACGATCTTGGCGGCGATGTCGAGCGACAGCTTCGATTTGGAATCCTCGATCCAGTATTCCGCCGCTGCGCGCGGGTTGTCCTTGTCGACGATGGCGGTTGCTTCCTTCAGCGCCGCGATGAAGGCCTTGTACAGCATCGGATTGCCGTCGCGGAATTTCGTCGAGGTCCAGATCGCGGTGAAGGTGTGCGAGCCGCCCATCACGTCGAACGAATTGAGCACGGTGTGGATGTCTTTGTCCTCGAGCTGCATGATACTGGAACGGCGGCACGCTGAAGGCCGCGGTCGATCTGCGCGCCGCCCTTCGAGCAGCGCGACGGTGGCGTCCGGCGGCGTCATCGACACGGTGAGCGGGTCGAACGTTTCGAAGTCCTTGGCGCCATAAAGTCTTGGCCGCTTCCATCTGCAGCGTCAGCGCCTGCACCGACGATTTCACCGCCGGCACGGCGATGCGATCGCTGTCCTTGAAATCCTTGACGGTCTTGATGTCGGGATTGCGCGTAGTTGAGCAGGAAGGGCTGCGAACTCAGCGCGGAAATGCCGCGCACTTCCTGCGGCGTGCCTTTGGTGTGCGCCCACAGCGTCAGCAGGCCCGGCACGCCGCCGGAGGCGATATCGATGTTGCCGGAAATCAGCGCGTCGTTGACCGCCGGTCGGGCCGTTCAATTTGAACCACGACACCTTCGCTTCGGCATGCCGAGCGCTGCGGCGTGCTTCTCGATGAGCTTTTGGTGCTCCATCACGTTGAGCTGCAGGTAGCCCATGGAAAATTGCTGGGCGAGGCGGATTTCCGGCACCTGCGCCGGGGCCGGCGACAGCAAGCCCAATAGCGCGGCCGAAACAGCGGCGGCTCGCTGTAATGAACTAATCCACATTATGCTTCCTCCCCATGCCCGGTCGCATCGTCACTCTCCGTTCATTCCCGCGCAAGCGGGAATCCAGTTCTTTAGCGCAGGACTGGGCCCGTCCGCCCGCGCTCTTCGCGGCGGTCACGAACGGAAATAATCAGACTTTGGCGATGCCTTTGTACCAGTCGAAAATTTGCTCGCCGTTCCAGTGCAGCACGCCCTCGTGCTTGTTCACGTAGTCGTAAATCTGCTCGAGATATTTGATCCGGTGCGGCTGGCCGCTGATGTAAGGATGAATCGCCAGCGCGCAGAACTTCGCGCGATCCTTGCTCTCGGCATAAAGCCGGTCGAACTGATCGATCGTGCGTTTGAGCAAGTAATCGCTCTCGTGATGCTGGATCAGCATCATCGGGATGTCGTTGAGCTCGATGGTGTAGGGCAGAGTGACCAGCGGACCCTTTGCGGTTTTGATCACCGTCGGCTCGTCGTCATAGACCCAGTCGCCGATATATTTGACGCCGGCGGCAGCGAGATATTCCGGCGTTTCCAGCGTTTGCGTGAGGCCGGGGCCGAGCCAGCCGACCGGCCGCTTGCCGGTGAATTTCTGCATGATGTCCATGGTGCGGTTGATCATGCCGGCCTGGTCGGCCTCCTTGTGGATCGGGCCCTGCTCGTAGGCGTGGCCCATGAATTCCCAGCCGTCGGCGCGCGCCTGCTCGGCGACGCGCGGATAGTCCTCGCAGATGCGCGCATTGGCGGCGAGCGTCGGCTTGATCTTGAGCTTCTTGAACAGCTCGTGAAACCGCCAGCAGCCGACGCGCATGCCGTATTCGTGGAAGCCCCAATGCACCACGTCGGGCATCAGCGGCACGCCGGTCGGCGCGGGCAGCAGCTGCCGCGCCATCGGCTTGCCGATGTCCCAGACCTCGTAATTGACGATGGTCCAGAACACGATGCGGGCGCCGCCCGGCAGCTTGAGCGGCGGACGATCGACGATCGCCGAAAAATCGCTGCGTTCCTTGGGGATCATCGGATTGGGCATGCGTGTCTTCCTTGCCGGTGACTTTCTCACGCCGTCGCGGCGACGCGCAACCCGACCAGGCGTTCGAGCGTGGCCGTATCCTTCTGCAATTCGGCGGACGGCGCGCGGTGCGCCACTGCGCCGCGTTCCAGCACGATGGCCTCGGTGGTCAGCTCCAGCGCGATCTCGGTATGCTGCTCGACCAGCATGATCGCGATCTTGCGATCGGCCAGCATGGTCCGCATGGCGGCAACCAATTCGTCGACGATCACCGGCGCCAGGCCCTCGAACGGCTCGTCCAGCAGCAGCAGCGCCGGATTGGTCATCAGCGCGCGTGCCGTCGCCAGCATCTGCTGCTCGCCGCCCGACAGTTGATTGCCCATGTTGCGGCGGCGCTCGGCCAGCCGCGGGAACAGCTTGAACACGGCCTCGATATCCCAGGCGCCCGGCCGCGCCGCGACAGTGAGATTTTCATCGACCGTGAGCGAGGGAAAGATTTCGCGTTCCTGCGCCACCCAGCCGATGCCGTTGCCGGCGCGCCGGTGCGGCGGCATGCGCGAGATATCGCCGCCGCGCCACAGCACCGTGCCGCCGCGCAATTGCGTGTAGCCCATGATGGTGAGCAGCAGCGTCGATTTGCCGACGCCGTTGCGGCCGAGCACCGCCAGGCTGCCGTGCTCGGGCAATTCCAGCGAAATGCCGTGCAGCACCATGGCGGCGCCGTAGCCGGCCGTGACATTGTCGAGTTTGAGCAGCGGTTCAGCCATGGTGGCGCTTGCCCAGATAGACTTCGCGCACGCCCGGATCGGCGCGATTTCGGCCGGCGAGCCTTGCGCGAAAATCGCGCCGCTCACCAGCACGATGATGTGCGTCGCAAAGCGGAACACCACGTGCATGTCGTGTTCGATGAACAACAAAGTGAGGTCGTCGGACAGGCCCGCCACCACCTCGAAAATATCGCCGCTTTCTTCCTGCGGCACGCCGGCGGCCGGCTCGTCGAGCAGCAGCACCTTCGGCTTGGTGGCGAGCGCCAGCGCGATCTCCAAGAGCCGTTGACGGCCGTAGGGCAGTTCGCGCGTGACTTGATAGCAGTCGTCGCCGAGCCGCAGCTTGCGCAGGATTTCGTAGGCCTCGTCGATGGTCTCGCCATGCGCGCCGATGCTCTGCCAGAATTGGCCGGCAAGCCGCCGCCGCTCCGTCACCGCAAGCGTCACCGCTTCCAGCGCGTTGAGGCCGGGAAACAGCGTGTTGATCTGGAAAGTGCGCGCCAGCCCGCGCCGCACGCGTTCCTGCGGCTCGAGCGCGGTGATGTCTTCATCGCCGAGCATGATCCGCCCGGCATTGGGCGTGAGCATGCCGGTCATCAGATTGATCAGCGTGGTCTTGCCGGCGCCATTCGGCCCGATCAGCGCGTAGCGCGCACCGGCCGGCAGGCTCAATTCGATATCGCGCGCCACCGGCAGCGAGCCGAAGGCTTTCGAGAGACCACGTGTTGACAGGGCGGGTGTGCTCATCCCGATCTCCAGCGCGCATAGATGTGCGACAGGCCGCCGAGAATGCCGTTCGGCAGCACCAGCACCACCGTGACCAGCAGGATACCGATCCAGAAATACCAGTATTGCGGCGCGATGCCGGAGAACTGGTCGCGCGCGATCAGAAAGATGATGGCGCCGATCAAGCCCGCCGTAAAGCCGCCCGGCGCCGCCCAGCACCAGCATCACCAGCACGTCGGCGGAGCGCTGGAAGCTGATCGATTCAAGCGAGGCGGTTTCGGTGGTCTGCGTCAGGATCGCGCCGGCGATGCCGGCGATGATCGCGGCGATGGTATAGGCCTTGCGGATATGCGCGCGGCTGGCCGCGCCGATCGCCGGCATGCGGACGAGATTTTCGCGGATGCCGCGCAGCGCCAGCCCGAACGGCGAATTGACCAGCCGCCGCATGCCGAGAAACACGATGAACAGCGCCGCCAGCGCATAGCTGTAGGCGGTGTAGCCGTACAGATCGAATTTGAACACGCCGAACAGCGGCAAGATGTGGACGCCCTGCAGGCCGTCCGAGCCGCCGGTCAGCCAATGCGCGCTATTGGCGACTTCGAACAGCCAAGAGCCCGAGGCCGAGCGTGATCATGATCAGCGTGAGGTGCCGGAAGCGCGCAGATGATGAAACTGGTGGCATAGCCGGCGATGCCGGCGAGTGCCGCGCCCACCAGCAGGCCGGAAAACGGTTCGCCCCAGACGAATTTGGAAAACAGCCCCGCGCCATAGGCGCCGATGCCGAAAAACGCCGCGTGCCCGAGCGATACCACGCCGGCGTAGCCGAGAATGAGGTCGAGCGAGAGCGCGAACAAGGCGGTGATGGCGATCTGGCTCGCCAGCGACAAATAGCTCGGAAACAGCACGAAGGGCAGCAGCGTCGCCAGCCAGAACGCGATCTCGAGCGGATGCCAGCGGCTCAATCCCTGCAAGTAGGCTTGCGGCGTCAAAACGGGGGCAATGTTTGTCATTATCTAGCGCCTTCCGAACAGGCCGGTCGGCCGGCACATCAGCACCGCCACCATCACCAGATAGATCAGGAAGGCGCCGAGTTCGGGAAAATAATATTTGCCGGCGATGTCGCTGACGCCGATCAGCATGGCGGCGGCGAACGAGCCGGCGATCGAGCCTAAGCCCCCGACCGAGACCACGATCAGCACATAAACCAGGAACGTGAAGGAGAAATTCGGATCGAGCCCGACGATCTCGATCGCCAGCGCGCCGCCGAGACCGGCGAGCCCCGAGCCGAGCGCGAAGGTCGCGGCGAAGGTCCGGTCGACATTGATGCCGAGCCCGCGCGCCATGCGCTGATTGTCGACCGAGGCGCGCACCTGCGCGCCGAAGCGCGTGTATTCAAGCCCGGCGACCAGTGCCAGCGTCACCAACAGCGCCACGCCGATCAGGAAAATGCGGTACTTGCCGAGGCTAAGGCCGAAAAACGCCAGCGAGCCGCGCAGGAATTCGGGGGTCTCGATCGGCTGCTGGTTGGTGGTGAAGATGTAGGCGGCGACCGCGACGGAAATGAAGGCGATGCCGATGGTGAGCAGCACCTGATCGAGATCGCTGGCGCGGTAGAGCCGGCGATAGAGCGTGCGTTCCAGCAGCACGCTGACGGCCGCCGCGGCCAGGAAGGCCATCGGCAGCGTGGCCAGGAACGGCCAGTGGAAGTCGTTCACCAGCGTCGCGGTGACGTAGCCGCCGAGCATGGCGAAGGCGCAGTGCGCGAGATTGACGAAATTCATCAGGCCGAGCGTGACCGACAGCCCGACCGACAGCACGAACAGCAGCATGCCGTAGGCAATGCCGTCGAACAGGACACCGAAGACGGGAGGAAGCATGGCGTGGCCGGTTAGCGGGAACGAACCCCCGAGGCACGATAACAGGTCAAGCGGCGGGCGTTAAACACGGATGGGGCGACCATGACAATCGCCCCATCCGGATGTCGTTGAAAGTCCGAGCGGACGCAGGACTTATTTGTGCGTCGGGTCCTTGACGTCCTTGACCGTGTCGATGACGACGTTGATGAGCTTGCCGCCGACCTTTTCGACTTTCCGCATATAGACATTTTGCACGATGTCGCGGGTCGCGGGATCGATCGAGATCGGGCCGCGCGGGCTCTCCCACTTCATGCCCTTGGCCGCGTTGACCAGCGCGTCGCCGTCGGTCTTGCCGCCGGTCTTTTTCAGCGCTTCGTAGATCAGATGCATGCCGTCATAGCCGCCGACCGCGAAGAAGTCGGGGTTGCGCTTGAACTCGGCATTGAACGCCTTGACGAAGGCCTCGTTGGTCTTGGACTTCAGGGTGTAGTCGTAGTGCCAGCCGCTGAGACGGCCGAGCGCGATGTCACCCATCGCCTTGAGCGCGGTTTCGTCGACCGCTTCGCCGGTGCTGAAGATCTTAATTTTCGAGGCGTCCATGCCGCGTTCGGAGAAAGCCTTGCCGAGCGCCGCCGGTTGCGCGCCGCCTGGCACGAAAATGAAGATCGCTTCAGGGTTAAGGTCCTTGGCGCGCTGCACGAAGGACGAGAAGTCCGCGTTGGCGACCGGCATGCGGACCGAGCCGACGATCTCGCCGCCGGCATCCTTGAAGGCCTTCTGGAACCAAGTCTCGCCATCGATGCCCGGGCCGTAGTCCGAAACCATCGTGTAGGCCTTCTTGGCGCCGCCCTTCGTCGCAGCCCAGTGGCCGATCGTCGCGGAAATCTGCGGTAGCGTGAGCGATACGCGCACGATGTAGGGCGACTTCTCGGTTATGATCGAGGTCGCGGCGTTCATGTCCACCATGAACTTCTTGGCTTCGGTGGCGACGCTTGCCGCGCCGAGCGCTTCCGGCGTCAGCGTGAAGCCGGCCAGGATGTCGACCTTGTCGCGCACCACCAGTTCCTGCGCCAGGCGCTTGGCGACGTCCGGGTTCGGACCGCCGGTGTCCTTGCGGATGATTTCGATCTTCTTGCCGGCGACCTTGTCGCCGTGCTGCTTCATGTAGAGCTTGATGCCGTTGTCGATCTGCGCGCCGGTGTCGGCGAACTGACCGGAATAGGAGCTGACGATGCCGATCTTGATGGTTTCCTGGGCCTGGCCGGCGGCCGGCATCAGGCTGGCCGCCAGCAAGGCAGCGCCCGCAAGCAATAGACGTTTCATGGTCGTTCCTCCCCTTGGATTTTGCTGTTTTTATTGGGGCTAGAATGCCTGACCTTTTCGTCAAAGAAAAGCGCCGCGAATTCCCATTCGCGGCGCCTTATTGGATGGTTGGGGCCCCAATGATCGGCCTCAAATGGGGATTATCAGACCAGGGATAGGGTCGCCTTCTCATATTGGCCGTTGCCCATCTTGCCATCCGGGAAGATGCCGTGGGCAGCGATCCACTCGAAGGATTCCTCGTAGACTTCCTTGGTGTAGGGCTCGAACACCAGCCGCTCGCCCGGACCCCAGCGCCGCGTGTCCATCTTGGCGTGGAAGCGGTCGGGGAATTCGTTCTTGTAATAGTGCGTGTAGAGCTCGGGCCGCAGATCAATGTCGCGCTGCGCCTTGCGCAACGCCCGGAAGAACTTGCGCAGGTCTTCCGGATCGGGATCGCCGTGGATCATGGTGCCGATCATGAAGGTGGTGTCGATCACCTTGCGGAAGCCGAGCTGCTCGGCGAAGTAATACGGCCCGCCGAACAGATGAACCGCCGGCGCCTTGCCTTCGAACAGCAGCTCCATGCGCTTGAACAGCATGCCGTCGGCATAAACCAGGTTGATCTGCTCCGGCTTGAGGTACTGCTCGAGCGCCTGCAAGGTCGAATAGTGGCTGCCGGACTGATAGCCGACCGAGACCGGCACGCCGGCGAGATCGGCCGGATCCTTGACCTTCGACTCGGCGGGCACGAAAACGCCGGCCGGCGCCACCGAATAGACGTCGGTGTACATCTTGCCGTGGCCGTTCGAGGCCGCGACGTTGACGGTCCAGTGGCAGGCGCAACTCACGTTCGATTTGCGGCCGGCCTCGAACGACTGATAGGCGCCGACCTTGTCGCCCTTGTCGTGGATCTTGCCGTCGGTCGCGCGCATCAGTTCGCGGAATTCGTAGTCGAGACCTTCCTTGCGGAAGTAATCCTTTTCCTCCGCCACCCATTCTTGCAGGCGGAAATGCGGTTCGATCAGAAATTTCGCCATGTTGGTCTCCTTGGATTTTCAGCAGCAGGATTGCGGTTTCGCGTTTTTCTTGCCGTGCTCGGCGACGCGCCGGGCGCGGATCATCTTGACGTGGTCGTCCATCAGCATGCGGGCCGCCGCGGCGTCGCGCATTTCGATGAGGTCGGTGAGTTGGGTGTGGATGTCGAGGATGTGGCGCGCGAGCTTGGGCGTCGCGGTGACGTTGCGGCGCGGCCAGGACACGTGCTCGAGCGAAATCAGTTGTACGACCAGCACGCGGTTATGCGAGGCCTCGGCGACCGCCAGATGGAAATCGCGCGACAGCCGGGTGAACTGATCGAGGTCTCCGATCGCGGCCTCGGCGGCACTCAGTAGCGTGCGCAGTCGGACGATGTCGGCTTTGGTGGCGTTCTCCGCCGCGAGTTCGGCGCCCAGCGTTTCGATTGCGCGCTGCGCGTCCATGATTTCGGCGGCGGTCACGCCGGTGAGGTCGAGTTGCACCGCCAGCGCTTCGGCGAACAATCGCGGGTTACCCTGAGCAATACGCGCGCCGCCGCCTTTGCCCATGCGGATTTCGACGATGCCGAGGGCTTCCAGCGTGCGCAGCGCGTCGCGCGCCACGATCCGGCTGGTGCCGAAGCGCGCGGCCAGATCCTTTTCGGTGCCGAGGAAATCGCCGGGCGTGAGCCGCTTGGCGAACAAGTTGTCGCGCACGTCGGCGACAATTTGCGCCGACAGGGACGACGAGCGGCCGGCGAACATGATGCGCGCGGTCAACTCGCCGCTCATCGCCACCGGTTGCCGTAGGATCGCGCGTGCCATGGCTGCGGGCTCTCCAGGAACAGGCCTATATTATTCGCGCGGCCGAGAGAATAGTAAAGATACTATCTTATAAATTATTCTTGACTTTATTCCTATCACGATTATATACGCCCCGCTTTGCTCATTGAGGGCGTCTTCGCGAGACGTTTCGAAGATGGAGCAAAGTGCGGCGCCTGCGGGCGGGGGACGAAACGTACCCCCCGCACCCGGGCGGCGCCGGGGCTCCGCCCGGGGACACTACGGTCCCCTGCCAGGAGCTGGCTGACGGCGGCCGGGTCGCCCGGTCGAGTAGGCTTCAAGGCTAAGGCTTCCCTCCGGGGGCCGGCGCCGGACAAGCCGAAAGACCCTGGCTCAAGTATCCGGCACCGAAAGCGCGGCCCGGCGTCGTAAGGAAAACGCCGCTGTGGAGCGCCGAGAGGCGCCCGCGTTCTCGAAAGGGAACGCGGCTACTGAAGACCTGGTGCGCCGCTTGGTGCTCCATCCCCTCGGCTTTGCCGAGGGAAAAAGTCCCTCTGCGTCGAGCCGAAGGGGGAAAGCGGAAGACGGCGTATCCCGCGCCGCAAAGAATAGGGACGATGGCGCGCGCCTGCTTTCTTATCCCTCCCCTGAAAGGGGAAGTCGGCGCGAAGCGCCGGGGCGGGTGATTGTGCAAGCGCCCCCACCCACCGCCACCGAACTCGGGCTTGCCCGAGTTCGGCTTATGAAACGCGCAAGTCGCATACATGCGACTTGCGTGGCGGCTTCCCTCCCCGCGCGCGGGGGAGGGATAAGAAAGATTACTTGGCTGTTTGAAAATTGAATCACGCGGCGCGCTTAGTGCGGCTCGACATGCGCCTCTTTGATCACCGCGCCCCACACCTGCGTCTCTTTCGCGATGAAGGCCTTGGCCTCCGCGGGCGTGCCGCCGGCGGCGCGCAGGTTGATCTTGCCGAAGTGGTCCTGCGCTTCCGGGCCCTTAAGCACCTCGTTGATCGCCTTGTTGAGCTTGGCGACGATGGCCGGCGGGGTCTTCGGCGGCGCCATGATGGCGTTCCAGGTGGCCGATTCGAATCCCTTCACGCCGGCCTCGTCGAGCGTCGGGATGTCGGGCAGGTTCGGAATGCGCTTTGCGGTCGCCACCGCCAAAATACGCGCACGGCCGCCTTCGTGCAGCTTGATGGCCGAGGCCAGCTCCATGAAGATCATGTCGACATGGCTGGCGATCAGATCGTTGAGCGCCGGCGCGGTGCCCTTGTAGGGCACATGCACCAGTCTGGTGCCGGTCACCTTCTCGAACAGCGCGGCGGTCAGATGCGAGGTGGTGCCGATGCCCTGCGAGGCATAATTGATCTTGCCGGGATTGGCCTTGGCATAGGCGATGAATTCCTGCGCGGTCTTGGCCGGGAAATCGGGCCGCACCAGCAACACATTCGGCACCGTGGTCATGATCGCGACCGGCTCGAATTTCGCCGGATCGAAAGCCATCTTGCTGTAGAGCAGCGGATTGACCGTGAGCGGCGAGGGTTGCGCCGCCAGCAGCGTGTAGCCGTCCGGATCGGCGCCAAACACCGCTTCCGCGCCGATATTGCCTCCGGCGCCGGCGCGGTTTTCCACCACCACCGGCTGGCCGAGTTGCTTCTGCAGGCCGTTGGCGACGATGCGCGTGACGGTATCGACGCCGCCGCCGGCCGGCACGCAGACGATGATCCGGATCGGCCGGTTGGGATAATTGGCCGCGGCGTCTTGTGCCAAAGCTTGGACGCATAAGCGCCGGACGCGAACAGCAGCGCCGAAATTGAGCGCCAGAGCTCCTCCGCACATTCGCTCCTTACGCGACGCTCGCCAGCTTTTGCGCCGGCAGTTTGAGATTGAACAGGCGCATCGCATTGCCGCCGAGAATGTTTCGTTTCGCCTGCTCGTTCAGGAACGGCAGGTCGTAGATCGTCGAGGGCAGATCGAAATCCCAGTGCGGATAGTCCGACGCGTAGAGCAATTGGGTTTCCGCCTTGACCATGCGGAAATTGTTCTCCAGCGCCGCCATGTCGGTCATTTCCATCGGCTGCGAGGAGAAGAACATGTCGCGCATATAGTCGCTCGGCAGTTTCTTGAGCGCCGGCGCCTCCGACGAGCGCATCATGTATTCGTTGTCGAAGCGCTGCATCATGAACGGCACCCAGGCCAGCCCGCTTTCGACCCAGAGCACCTTCAGTTTCGGAAACCGCTCCGGCAGGCCGTTGGTGATCCAGTTGGCGAGATGGACCATATTGTAGAACACGAAGCCGAGCGCATGCACGGAAATGAAGCGGTTCATCATGCCGACGGTCTGGTCGTTCCAATTGTAGCCGGCGTGGAAGGCGAGCGGCAGGCCCATCTCCTCCATCAGCGCGTAGGTCTTCATGTAGGAATTGTGGTGCACCGGGCGGTAGCGCGCCGAGGTCACCATGAAGCCGACCACGCCTTTGGTCTGCGCCGAATTCCTGCACCATGCGGTACGACGCATCGGCGTCGTTGAACGGCAGATAGAGCATCGAGCGGATGCGCGGCTCGTGCGCCAGCACGCGCTCGGTCAGCCAGCGGTTATAGGCGCGCGCCAGCGCGACTTCGACCTCGACCTGCGGATGCAGGCCGAGTTGCAGCATCGGCGTCGGAAACATCACCGCGACGTCGATGCCGATGGCGTCCATCCAGCGCCGGGTCAGCGCGATGTCGCGCTGCTGGCCGGGCGCGGTCTTCTCCATGCCGCGCGTCGCGTAGCGCATGACGCGCCCGCCCATGTCCTGATAGCCGACGCCGGCCGGCAGCATGCCGACGCTCTTGGCGCTGGCCTGCCGCGCGCTTTGCGCCAGCTGTTGCAGCACCGGATCGTCCATGTATTCGAGAATTTCGCCGATCGCCTCGCTCTCGTAGTGATGCGAGTCGACGTCGACGATTGGAAAACTCTTGTAGCCGCGCTCGGTCGCCTGTTGCGACGCGTGCGCCAGCAGCTTGGCGGTGTCGAATTCCTCGACCTCCATGCGGCGAAAATCGACTGAGCGGCAGTTCCATTATTGTATCTTCCCGACCAGGCCTGCCACATGCCGAGCTCGAACACTTGCAGGTTCACCGCCTTGAGCATGGCGGTCACCGTCACCATCACCTCGGTGGCGGTCATCTGCGCATCGGCCGGAAACGCCGGCAACGCTTCGTCGGATTCCGCCGCGCGCGCGGCGTAGCTACGTACCGCCTGCGCCAGCATGCTTTGAATCTCGGCGTCGCTGGGCTCTCTTGGCCGCGCGCGCGATGGTGTCAGCCTGCGACGACATAGATATCCTCCCCGCGCTTCACGACCTCGAAGCTTTTTAGTTTCAGCTTGCGGTCGGCGGCGCATTCGCCAGTCTTGAGATCGTATTCGTACCCGTGCCAGGGGCACACAAAATGAATTTCCTGCTCTGAAAACTTTTGCCCCTGCCAGGTGCGGTCGGGGCCGATCACGTCCTCGACCTTGTGCATCATGATGCCCTCGCAGGCCGGCCCGCCTTGATGCACGCACAGATTCTCATAAGCGTAGAACCGACCCTGCCAATGGAACACACCGATTTCGCGTCCGCCATGGCTGACGATGCGGCGCTCGCCATCGGGAAACTGCGAGGCTTTGGCAACGAAAACATCCGGCATGCAACGCGGCTCCGCTTGACCGAGAACTCCAAAAGTATGGCACCGAACCGCCGCCTGCGGCAATCAACGGGCTTCGCGGAAACTGGAGGCAGGGTTGCGCGCTGCCGCATTGTCGTCCGCGCGCGCATCGCGCATGGTCCGGCCGGAGCCTTAAGGAGCGCGGGTGGACTCACTTCCAGTTCTTGTCGCGGTGGCCGGCGCCTTTTTGCTGGCGGGCTTCGTCAAAGGCGTGATCGGCCTCGGCCTGCCGACGGTGGCGATCGGCCTGCTCGGACTGCTGCTGACTCCGGCGCAGGCCGCGGCGATTTTGGTGATCCCGTCGCTGGTCACCAATGTCTGGCAGGGCGCGGTCGGCGGCGGTTTGCTCGCGCTGGCGCGGCGGCTATGGCCGATGCTGGTCGGCATATGCCTCGGAACGTGGATCGGCGCCATACTGCTGCCGGGAGGTGGCACCGCCGAGGCGACGGTCTGGCTGGGTGTGGCGCTGGCGATCTACGCCGCGCTCGGTCTGTTCAATGTGCATTTCTCAGTGCCGCGCGCACGCCGAAGTCTGGGCCGGATTGCTGATCGGTGTCGCGAACGGCGCGATCTCGGTGGCGACCGGGATCTTTGCGCTGGGAGCGCCCTATATTCAGGCGCTGACGATGGAGCGCGACCGGATGGTGCAGGCGCTCGGCCTGTCGTTTTCGGTTTCCACCGTCGCGCTTGCGGCGGCGCTGGCCCATGGCGGCGCGGTCAAGACCTCGCTGATTTGGCCGTCGCTGGTCGCGCTCGGCGCCTCGCTCCTCGGCATGGTGCTCGGCCAATTGGTGCGGAGCCGGATACGCGCGGAAACATTCCGGCTGTGTTTTTTCGTCGGCCTGTTGCTGCTCGGCGCGCATCTAGCGTTGCGCGGCTTGATATAAGCAGGCGTTGACGACTGTACTCCGCGTTCACTAGCGTGCAAATAATTGCCGCCGGTTTCCGGAGTACGAGATGCCGCATATAGCCGCGCGCGATGGCACTCGATTGTATTACGAGGAGGCGGGCGAGGGCACGCCCGTCGTCTTCGTGCATGAATATGCCGGCGATTGGCGCACCTGGGAGCCGCAGATGCGGTTCTTTTCGCGCGCACACCGCTGCGTCACCTACAGCCAGCGCGGCTATCCGCCCTCCGACGTGCCGAAAGATGGCGCGCAATACAGTCAGGATATCGCGCGCGACGATGTAATCGCGCTGATGGATGCGCTCAAAATCGAGAGAGCGCACGTGGTGGGGCATTCGATGGGCGCGGCGACCGCGTTGCATGTCGGCATCCATTATCCGCAGCGCTGCATCTCGGTAACAGCCGCCGGCTGCGGCTATGGCTCGAGCCCCGACCCGAAGGTCGTCGAGCAGATGCGCACCGCGTCGCGCGAAACCGGCAAGATGTTCGAGACCGAGGATTTCGCCACCGCGGCGGCGCGCTATGCCGACGGCGCCGACGCGCCAGACCCAGAAGAACAAGGACCCGCGCGGCTACGCCGAATTCGTCAAGATGCTGACCGAGCATTCCGCGCAAGGCCACGCGCTGACGATGCTGAATTTGCAGGCCAAGCGCCCGACACTGTGGGACATGGAAGCCGATTTGAAGAAGTTTTCGGTGCCGCTGCTGGTCCTGGTCGGCGACGAAGACGACTGGTGCCTCGACGGCAGCGTGTTTCTCAAGCGCACGGTGCCGACTGCCGGCCTTAAGGTCATTCCGCGTTCCGGCCATACCATCACCAGCGAGGAGCCGGCCGCATTCAATGCCGCGGTCGCCGAATTGATCGCGTCGGCCGAAGCAGGCCGCTGGATGGCGCACAAAAACTTATAAAGGGAGGAAAGCGATGGACCTCAAGCTCAAGGGCAAGACCGCGCTGGTCACCGGCGGCAGCGAAGGCATCGGCAAGGGCATCGCGCTGGCGCTGGCGCGCGAAGGCGTCGATGTCGCCATTTGTGCGCGCCGCAAGGAGCCGCTCGAGGCCGCGGCGAAAGAGATCGCCAAAGAAACCGGCCGCAAGATCGTCGCCATCGCCGCCGATCTGCGCAAGGACGCCGACGCAAAAAATTTCATCGAGCAGGGCGTCAAGGCGCTCGGACGCATCGACATCATGGTCAATAATGCCGGCTCGGCCGCCGGTGGCGTGATCGAGCATCTGACCGAAGACGACTGGGAAAAGGGACTACAGCTCAAATTCATGGGCTATGTGCGCTGCCTGCGTTACGCGCTGCCGATCATGGTCAAGCAAGGTGGCGGCCGGGTGGTGAACCTGATCGGCAATGACGGCGTGAAGCCGTCATACTGGGAAATCTGCCCGGGCGCCGCCAATGCGGCGGGGCAGAACCTGACGCTGTCGCTCGCCGGACAATATGGCCGCGACAATATCAGCTTCGTCGCGGTCAACCCGGGCCCGGTGCGCACCGAGCGTTGGGCAGGATTGGTCGATGCCATGGCGCGCGACATGAAAATCCCGCGCGAGCAAGCCGACAAATTGGCGCCGGCCTCGATTCCGATGGGCCGCATCGCCGAAGTGGAAGAGGTGGCGAACCTGGTCGTCATGCTGGCGTCGCCTTTGATGGCGATGGTCAACGGCACCATGATCGAGATCGACGGCGGCCAGGACAAGGCGCTGATGGACAAATTCCGCGACCGTCCGGCGGGATAATCGGTCGCTCGCCGCTAGAATCCGTAAAGCTCGGCCGGATTGTCGGCCAACGCTTTGCGCCGCGCCGCCTCGTCGGGAACCCAGTCGAGCAGCATGTCGAGCAGCACCGCGTCGTCCGGCACGGTGACGCCCGGTGTCGGATGCGGCCAGTTGCTCGCCCATAACATGCGCTCGGGCGCGGCCTTCGCCATCGCCTTGGCAAGCTTGCCGACATCGTCGTAATAAGGCGGCCCCGCTTTCGATGTTTCGTAGGGCGCCGACAGCTTGGCCCAGGTGCGCCCCTTGTCGAGCAGGCGCAAGATCGGCGCGAAAGCCGGGATGATCGGGCGCGCACCGGCTCGAGAAATTTCCCGACATGATCGATGACCAGCGGGCTGGTCAGCCGGCCGAGCAAAGCCTCGTGCTCGGCGATATGGCGGCCGTCCATCTGGAACACCACGTGCCAGCCGAACGGCGCCACGCGCGCCGACATGGTTTCCAGAATCTCCAAAGGCAGCGGCGCGCCTGCCAGCATGAAGAACCGGATGCCGCGAATGCCGAGCCCGGTCAGCCGCTCGAGCTCGGCGTCGGTCACGCTCTCGTCGACCACCGCGATGCCGCGCGCGCTCGGTCCGATCGCCGCCATGGCCTCGAGCGTGCAGCGGTTGTCCTTGCCGTAGGCCGACGGCTGCACCACCACCGTGCGCTCGATGCCGAGCCGGGCGCGCATCTTGAGGTAATCCGCCACCGATGCGTCGGGCGCCAGAATTCTGGCGGTCGGCGCTTTCGGAAAGCGGTGATCGTAAATGTGCATATGCGTGTCGCAGGCGCCGGCGGGCGCCTTGAGTTTCGGCAACAGTTCGCTCTTGGCAGGAGGCATGCGGATTTCCGTTCGCTGGCGGTCAGGGAGGACAGATATAGCCCGCCCGCTCGGGCTTTTGAAGCAGCCGACCGATTCCGGCAGTAACAGTTTCGGGAGATAGAGTACGACGTCCGGAAAAAACACCGTGAACCCGATCGCGAAGAAGAAGACGACGTAGATCGGCAATGACGCATACATGGCGCGGCTAAATTGCACACCGACGAATTTCGACGCCACCAGCAATGACAGTCCGTAGGGCGGCGTGATCAGATCCGAACACCAGCGTGGTGATGATCACCACGCCCATGTGCAGCGGATTGATGTTGCCGAGCTCGTTCAGCTTGATGATGATCGGCATGAAAATGATGATGGCCGGCACCGCGTCCATGAAATCGCCGATGATGATGAACAACAGCACCAGCAGGAACATGATCATGCGCCCGTCGGTACCGGCATAAGTCTCGATCCAGCCGGCGACGATGTCGGGGCCGCGCAGATAGGCAAGCATCCAGCCAAACGCGGATGCAGCCGCGACCAGCGCGAGCGGAAGGGAATAGAGCAGGCCGGTATAGACGAAATCGCGCGGCAAGTGCCGGATGTGGCTCGGGTTGAGCAATGGCACGATCACCAGCAGGATATACACCGACGCGATCATCCCGGCTTCGGTCGGCGTGAACCAGCCGGTCAGGATGCCGCCCATGATGATGACCGGGATCATCATCGGCAGCACTGAAGCCCGTGCCGCTGCGGCAAAATCGCACAACGATGCGCGCGGCTTTTTCATCCCCACTGGCCCAAAGAAATGTGAATAGATCATCAGCCCGATGCCGACCACGATCCCAGGTGCGATGCCGGCAAGAAACAGTCCCCCGATTGAGACATTGCCAATGGCGCCATAAACCACCGCCATGATGCTGGGCGGGATGAGATTGGCCATGGTCGAGGCACAGGCGATCAGCGCCGCGGTGAAGGCGCGGTCATAACCCTCCCTCGCCATCTCCGGCGCCACAGTGCGGCTGAGCACCGCAACATCGGCGGTCGAAGAGCCGGAAATGCCGGCAAAGAACATGCTGAACAGCGTAACCACCTGCGCGAGGCCGCCGCGCATGTGCCCAACCATGGTCTGCGCCAGGGCGATCATTCTGTTGGTTACATTGGCCGAGGTCATCAGTTCGCCGACCAGCAGGAAGAACGGCACCGCCAAAAGAATTTCGGTGTCGATGCCGTGAAACATCTGCCCGATCATCGATTGCATGCTGATCGGCGTGAGCATGCAGGCGGTGAGCACGCCCGCCATCAGCGCGAAAGCGACGGGCACACCCATGTATCCGAAGATCAGGAACAGGGCGGTCATGAGCAGGAGAATTTCCCCGTGCGTCATTTCACAACCCCCGCGAAATCGTCGACGTCTTCCGGCCCTTCGAAGCCCTTGCGCCAGCCGTTCGCCAATTGCTCGACGCAGAACAGCACGATCAGCGCGCCGGCAACCGGCACGCTCGCCGTATAGGTGCCGAGCGGAATAAGCGATGGCGCGCGATAGCTGCCGAGATCGTTGAAAAAGTTCTGGATGCCGAACACCAGCATGCACGCGCCGACCGCAAGGATTACGAGGCGGTTGGACGTCTCCATGAAGGTTCGCTTCGGGCCGCTCATCCCCTTGGTGATTTCGACTAGATTGAGATGATCCATGCGCCGCGTCGCGGTGGCCATACCAATGAATACGCCCCAGGCGAAAAAACCCGTGGTCACCAGTTGCAGCCAGAGGAAGGGATAGTGGAGCGTACGCGTGACGACGTCGAGAAAAACCGAGGTTGTAAAGCCGATGATCGATATTCCGCAAAGCACCATCAGGACGTGCTCAAGCGGATCGAGCGCCTTCCATTTCAGATGGCGATGACGCGCGATCACCAGCGGCGGCTTGGCGGGAGTGCCTTCCAGCAAAACGCTCATCAAGACTCCTTGCCGATACCGCCCATCGTAAACCACGGGCGGCGGCGCTTTCGCGCCGCCGCCAGACTTTGACCCGGCTCAAAGGATTACTTCACGTCGCGGACGAGTTCGAGCAGCTTGACCGCGTGCGGGCCCAACTTCTTGGCAATGTCGTCCTGAATCGGCTTGGCATCGGCCATAAAGCCGGATTTGTCGACCTTCTCGTTGATGGTGACGCCCATCTTCTTGAGCTTCGCAGCCGAGTCGTCTTCGAGCTTGAGGGCCAAGGCCGGCTCCTTCTGGGAGACTTCGGTGGCGGCACTCTGCACCCACTTCTGCTGTTCGGGCGTGAGACTGT
Source organism: uncultured Alphaproteobacteria bacterium (assembly GCA_963809675.1). GTDB lineage: Bacteria > Pseudomonadota > Alphaproteobacteria > Rhizobiales > Xanthobacteraceae > Pseudolabrys. The sequence continues at coordinate 763,840 of CAWEKJ010000009.1, read as the reverse complement.
TCCAGGTCTTGTCGGACACCCAGATGCAGTTGTTGTTGGCCTCGTGCTCGGTCATGGAAAGTACCGGCGCCACTTCGTAGTGCTTGTTCGCCATATAGACGTTGATGCCGTTCTCGGCGATCTGCACGACGCCGGTTTGCAGCGAGGTATAGACCTCGCCGAACGGCATGTGCACGGTCTGCGCGCCGTAGGCCGGGAAATGCGCATCCTCGGTCATGGTGGCCTGGACGCGAATCTTTTCGCCCTTGATGTCGGCGACCGAGTGAATCGGTTTTTTACTGTACATGTCGCGCAGGCCCATGGTCATCAGACCCAGCACGTGCGCACCTTTCACCGAGTTGGCGATCATCGCCTCGAATTCCTTCGTCACGGCCGGATCGGCCAATACCTTCATCAGATGATCCTTGTCGCGGAAGATAAAGTGCTCCGAGAACACGCCGGCCTGCGGCGCCACCGAAGCGGCGTTGGCGGTCGAGGTGATGATAAAGTCGATGTCGCCGGTGCGGATTTTCTGCAACATCACCGGCTCCTGGCCGAGCTGGGCGCCCGGGAACTGGTCGATGCCCATCGTGCCCTTGCTCAATTCCATGAGCTTGGCGTTGAACATGTCGGCGGCGATGCCATAGGCAGTCGAATGCGGCTGGTCGTAGCCGAACGTGAATTTACGGGTTTGCGCCTGTGCCGCGGACATCGCCAAGGCAAAGGCGGTGCAAAACAACAAGCCGCGCACCAGCGGCGAAAAACGCATTGCAGACATTGGACTTCCTCCCCTGGGTGGCGTCTTGCCGGCGGTTTGCCGCGCTCGACGCGATGCGCTTAGACGCATTTTTATCCCTTGAAAGTTGGGTCCGGAGGTCCTTGGTTGTCAATGAGAATGTGTCGCTGCACTGCAACGGCAAGCGTTGCGCGCGGGCGGCTCAAGTCTTTCCGGCCGGCCGCCAGGCGGTCCGGTCCGCCTATTAGCCCCGTCGGCACGATCCCCATGACTCTAGCCTACCATGATCGCCTTCAGCCGCTGCGGCGAGACCGGCAAGCGCGTCACCGCGCCGGGCTGCTGAAGCGCGTCGTCGATGGCCGACGCGATCGCCGCCCCGACCGGATTGGCGCCGCCTTCGCCGGCGCCTTTCAAGCCGAGCGGGTTGAGCGGGCTCGGCGCATCCTCGGTGATGAGGATAGAAAGTTCGGGGATCTCTCGCGCCGTCGGCATCAGATAGTCGGCGAATGTGACGGAGAGCGGCTCGCCGTTCTCGTCATAAAGAAACTCTTCAAACAGCGCACCGCCGACGCCCTGCGCCAGACCGCCGGCGATCTGGCCTTGCACCAGCGTCGGATTGACCGCCTTGCCGATGTCGTAGGTTATTGAATAGCGCTCGATGGTGACACCACCGGTGCCGGCGTCGACGCGCACGGCGGCGATATGGACGCCGTAAGGATAGACCATATGGGCGGACTCGAACGTGTCCTCGGCGCTCAATCCGTTGGGTATCGAGCGGGCCAGGTCGCCGAGGCTGATCGAAGGACCGCCACCGCCGGCGCGGACGATCTCGCCATTCACGATATCGAGTCCATCGGCGCCGGTCTGCATCAGTTGCGCGGCGCTTGCGATCGCCTTTTTGCGCAGCGCGGCGGCGGCAAGCCTTGTCGCTTCGCCGCACATCACGGTGACGCGCGAGGCAAAAGCGCCCATGCCTTTGTCGATGCGGTCGGTTTGGCCGTGGATAACGCGGACGTTGGTATAATCGACGCCAAGCGCGTCGGCGCAAATTTGCGCGATCGCGGTTTCTACGCCCTGGCCGAGGGAGGCGACGCCGGTGACGACCTCGATACGGCCTGACGGCGTGACGTCGACGCGCACGGTGTCGAACGGCCCAAGCCCGCTCTTTTCCACGAACATCGCGACGCCGGCGCCGACTTTTTCGCCGTTGGCGCGGCGTCCGTGCAATTGCTCCTGCAGTTTTTTCCAGTCGGCAGATGCCAGCGCCTTGTCGAGCAGGCCGGTGTAATCTCCCGAGTCGTAGACGATGTGCGTGCCGAGCGTTTCCAACCCGAGCGCGTAAGGCATCGCGCTTTTGACGATCAGATTGCGGCGGCGGATTTCGACTTTATCGACGCCGACTTTCGCGGCGATGGCGTCAAGCAGCCGCTCGCGCACAAAGGTCGATTCGTAGCGCCCAGGCGCGCGATAAGTGCCGCACGGCGTTTTGTTGGTGAGACGGATGTGACCGATGGCGCGATAGGCCGGCACGCGATAGGGGCCGGGCAGCATCGCGGCGGTGAGATCGGGCACGGTGGCGGCGTGCGTGCGCATGTAAGCGCCGTTGTCGTGGAAAAATTCGTCTTCGATCGCAAGGATGTGGCCGTCTGCTGTCGATGGCGGCGCGGATCTTGTGGCTGCTGCTCGCGCGAATGATTGGCGGCGATCAGATGTTCGCGCCGGTCCTCGATCCATTTGATCGGTCTGCGGAATTTCAGCGCGGCGGCGCAGACCAGAACGTCTTCCGGATAAATTTCGCCGCGGACGCCGAAGCCGCCGCCGACATGACCCTCGAAAAGCTGGACGGAGTCGCGTTTCCGTCCAAGCATTTGCGCCAGTGTGTCGCGATTCCAGTGCGGCACTTTGGCGGCGCCATGCATTTCCAATATGTCGTTGGCTTCGTCGTATCGCGCGATGGCGCCGCGCGTTTCCATCGGCACGCCGGAATGGCGGCCGATGGAAAGCTCAAGCGAAACAACCGCATGCGCATTTTTGAACGCGGCGTCGACATCGCCATATGTTTTTTGCAGAACTCCCGCTTCCGTTGAGTGGTCATGCTCGTAGACACCCGGTTCCTCGGTCGCGAGCATCGTTGCTCGGCGTTGTTCGATGTCGAGCTCGATCAAGTCAGCCGCGTCTTCCGCGAGATATGCGTTTTCTGCAAAGACCACCGCGACCGGCTCGCCGACATAGCGCACGACATCTTTCGCCAGCACCGGCTGGCGGTAGGGCTCGAAAGTTTTCAGGCCGGTGAGCCGGAACGGGATCGGCGGAATGTGCGCGACATCGGCGCGCGTCCACACCGCGTGCACGCCGGGCAGCTTGAGCGCCGCGCTCGCGTCGATCGATTTTAGTTTTCCATGCGCGATGTTCGAGCGTACCACGCGCATGTGCCATTGGCCGGGAAACGAAATGTCGGCGGCGAAGCGGCCTTCGCCCTTGAGCAGCGGCCGATCTTCGAGTCGCGGGACGGAACGTCCGACGAATTTGGTTGTCATTTCCCGCGCATCTCTTTGGCCGCCGCGCGCACGGCCTTGATGATGTTCTGATAGCCGGTGCAGCGGCACAGGTTCGACGACAGCACGTCGAGCAGATCGTCGTCGGAAATATCCGGCTCGCGTTCCAGCACGCCGACCGCCAGCATCAGAAAGCCCGGCGTGCAGAAGCCGCATTGCAGGCCGTGGTGGTCCATGAAGGCCTGCTGCATCGGGTGCAGCGTGTCGCCATTGGCGAGACCCTCGACGGTACGAATCTTTTTACCCGCCGCCTGAACCGCGAACATCAGGCACGAACGCACCGGCTCGCCGTCGACGATGACCGTGCAGGCGCCGCAGATGCCGTGCTCGCAGCCGATATGGGTGCCGGTCTGCCCGCAGTCCTCGCGGATCGCGTCCGCCAAGGTGCGCCGAGGCTCGACATGAATTGCATGCGCGCGCCCGTTGATCGTCAGCGTGATGTCGCTTTTCGCGCTCACGCGGCTCGTTCCTTGGTACGCAAGGCCGCGCGAATGCGCTGCGGCGTCGCTGGCATTTCGTCGATCTCGACGCCGAACGGCGATAGCGCGTCGTTGATGGCGTTGATGATCGCCGCCGGCGCGCCGATGCCGCCGCCTTCGCCGAGGCCCTTGGCATGAGTGATCGAATTCACGCTCGGCGTCTCCCTATGGTGCAGCTCGATCGGCGGAATTTCGCGCGCGGTCGGAAGCATATAGTCGGCGAGATTGGCGGTCAGGATGCCGCCGTCGTCGTCATAGACGATCTCCTCCAGCAGCGCGTTGCCGACGCCGTGCGCGATGCCGCCATGTACCTGGCCGTCGGCGATCATCGGATTGATGATGCGCCCGGCGTCTTCGGCGACCAGGAATTTCTCGATCGTGGTGCGGCCGGTCTCGATATCGACCTCGACGATCGCGACGTGGCAGGCGTTGGAAAAAGTGCCGGGTGGATCGTAAGTGCCTTGCTCGGTAAGTCCCGGCTCGATCTCGCCTTTGAAGCGGTGGGTCTGGGTGTAGGCCATGCGCGCCATGCTCGCGATCGTGACCGAGCGATCGGTGCCGGCGACCTTGGCCTCGCCGTCCGCCAACACGATGTCGTCGGGCGCGGCTTCCAGCATGTGGCTGGCGATCTTGACCAGCTTGGCGCGCACTTTCTGCGCTGCGATCAAAGTGGCGCCGCCGGAAATGACCAGCGAGCGGCTGGCGAAAGTGCCCCAGCCGTAAGGCGCACGGTCGGTGTCGCCATGCACGACCTTGATCAAATCGGGCGTGACGCCGATCTCGTCGGCGATGATCTGCGCCAGCGTGGTGCGCAGCCCTTGGCCGTGCGGTGAGGAGCCGATACGCGCCTCGACGAAGCCGGACGGATCGACGCTCAAAATAACCGTCTCCCAACCGGGCACGATCTCGGCGCCGCGCGCCGCGAAGGCCGCGCTGCCGTAGCCGGTGCGTTCGGAAAACGTCGCAAAGCCGATGCCGAGATGGCGGCCTTGTATCCGCGCCTTTTCCTGACGCGCGCGGAAGGCGGGCACGTCGATGGCTTTCACCGCCATTTCCAGGGTCTGCTTGTAGCTCGCCTCGTCGAACACCAGGCCGGCGGCGGAGATGTAGGGGAATTTGTCGATCAGGTTGCGGCGGCGGATCTCGACCGGATCGATGGCGAAAGTGCGCGCCGCCTTGTCCATCAAGCGTTCGAGCGTGAACGTGATCACCGGCCGCGATACGCCGCGATAGGGCGCCATGGTGCAGGTATTGGTCAAGACCCCGCGCGCGCGACACTCATAGTGCCGCACGTCATAGGGGCCCGGCATTTCCGCCATCGCCATCAGCGGCTCGACGCCGCAGGTGGTGGGGAAGCAGGAATAGGCGCCGACGTTGCACACGACATCGGCCTTGAGCGCGATCAGTTTGGCGCTCTCGTCGAACGCCCCTTCCAGCGTGACGTATTGATCGCGGCTGTGATAGCCGGCGATCAGGTTCTCTCGCCGGTCTTCGGTCCAGGCCACCGAACTCCTAAGTTTTCGCGCCAGCCACACCAGCATCACGTATTCGGGCGCCAGCGACATTTTCTGGCCGAAGCCACCGCCAACATCGGGCGCGATCACGCGCAGGTCGGCTTCCGGAAAGCCGAGCACGTCGGCGATAGCGGTGCGCGTCAGATGCGGCATTTGCGTGGTGCAGGTCAGCGTCACGCGGCCGGTCGCGGCGTCGTAGGCGGCGTGGCCGGCGCGCGCTTCCATCGGTGTCGCGTTCTGGCGGCGCGAGCGCGCCTCGAGCTTGATGGTTTTGTGCGCGCCTGCCCAGGCGGCGTCGAAGCCGGGCGTTTTGATATTGCCTTCGACGATGACATTGCCCGGCACTTCCGCGTGCACCGGCGGCGCGGCGCGTGCGAGCGCGGCACGCGCGTCGATCACCGGCGTGGCCTCGTCGATCGAGAGTTCGATTTGATCGGCGATATCCTCGGCTTCTTCTTCGCTGGCGGCAACGACGGCCGCCATCGGCTCGCCGACGAAACGGACAACGCCCGCCGCGAGAATCGGCTGACCCACCGCCTTGTAATTGAACTTGTGCAGCATCGGCGTGATCGGCTTCACACCCTTGAGATCGGCGGCGGTGATCACCATCGCGCCTTTCGGCACGTCGATTTTCATGATTTTCCCGGCCGCAACGGCGCTGCGCGCGAAGCGCACCCAATGCGCCGCCGGCAAATCGGCAGTGAAGCGGCCGTGCCCGCCGACCAGCGCGGGATCTTCCAGCCGCCGGATGGCGCGGCCGACCCATTTGGTGCCGGAGCCTCTGGTGGGTGCGCTCATGAAAATTTTCCATTGCGCATGATCTTGTCCGAAAACCGGTGTCCATTTTTCGGGATCATGCGCTGTGCTCCAGCGCACGGCGCACCACCGCGCGCACCAGATCGCGCCGGTAGTCGGCGCCGGTCTGGTGATCCACCAACGGCTCAATGGCCTTGGCCGCGGCTTCGGCTGCGGCACGAAAAGCTTTGTCGCTTGGCGCCTGGCCGTTAAGTGCGGCTTCGGCTTGCTGGATGCGTCGCGGCGACGCCTCGGCGCCGCCAACGCCAACGTGAACATCGGTCATGAATCCGCCTTGCAGGCGATAGGTGACCAGCGCCGCGGCCATGGCGAAATCGCCGGCGCGGCGGCTGAATTCGTTGAAACCGAATTTGGCGTCGGGCGCGAGCAGCGGCAGCTTGACCTCGGCCAGCAATTCGTCCTGGGCCAGCGCGGTCGCCATGATGCCTTCGAAAAAATCCTTGGCGGCAATCGATCGTTCGCCGCGCGTGCTGTTCGCCACCATGATCGCGCCAAGCGTGGCGGCGGTCAGGCACCATTCCGACGCCGGATCGGCGTGCGCCAGGCTGCCGCAGAAGGTGCCGCGCACGCGGATCGGATAATGCGCGATGTGGCGCGCCACAAATGTCAGCAAGTCTCCCGAGCGGATTGTCGACGACGGATTTATGAAACGCGGCGTGGCGCACGCAGGCGCCGATGGACAAAAATTTTCCGTCGCTTGCGATTTTGTCGAGTCCCGCGACCTCGTTGATGTCGACGAGATGCGCGGGCTTGGCCAGCCGGAAGGCCATGATCGGCACCAGGCTCTGGCCGCCGGCCAGCACGCGGCCGTCTTGGCTCGCGACTTCGCCCAAAATCTTCAGCGCCTCGTCGAGCGTGCGCGGCACGTGGCGAATGAACGGCGCTGGCTTCATGCGGCAAACCGACAGGGGGCTAAATATTTGTATGCAAACGATAAAGCGCGCCCCCGGATTGTCAAACCGGCGGGAGGCCATGAACCTTTTCGTGGGGCGGGCGACCAATGGCTATCGAAACCACGATCCCCCAAGGAGAGAGCCATGTCCCGCAAGATCGTCCTCAGCCTCGTTGCCGCCGCCACGCTTGCCGGCGCGGCCCTTTCGTCGGGTAGTGCCGACGCCATGATCTCCCGCCGTGTCAACGTCGGTCATCCGAACGGCCACATCAACGTCCACTGGCGCTTCCACGAGCACCGCCACTTCGTCCGCTGGCACAACCACTTCTGGGTCCGCCCGGTCGGTTACGCGGTGCGCGGCGTCGAGACCGCGGTCCAACCCGGCCCCTGCACCTGCCTGACCAAGAACTACACCCCGGAGGGCGAGGTTGTGTTCGCCGATCTGTGCACCAAGGAATCTGCCAGCGCGCCGGTCGCCGGCTCCTCCGATGCCGCGCAAGCCGACGCTCCCACCAACTACGCCGGCCAGACCTATCAGGATTACCTCAAGGCGAACCCGCAGGCGAAGAACTAATCCAACTCTGTGCGTGAACAGAAAGGCCGCCCCGCGAAAGCGAGGGCGGCCTTGCTGCATTCAATCTTAGCGCGTTCAAGTGCCGACTTTGAGCTCCGACACCAGCGCGCGCAGCGCGGCGATGGTGGACAGCGGCACGATCCGGCCGGTGCGCGGATTTGCCGACGGCACGCCCTCGATGGTCATGGTGAAGCGCGCGACATCGGCCTCGACCTCGATGCGGTGGGTGTTGCGGGTCGAGCGCCGGGTCGGCCCAGATTTCCAGTTGCGTGCGGTCCGGCCCGATGCCGGCGAGGCTGAGCGCCGCCGCGACGTTGACATTGGCCGGGAAGCCGCGCGCGCCCTCGCGCGCCGTGCCGTCGAAAACTTTCAGCGGCGCTTTGAGACCGGCGACCGAAATCTTGTGTTCCAGCAGATAAGGCGCGCCTTCGAGGCCGCCGGGCGGCTTGCGCGTGATCATCTTGATCGAGCGGATCTCGCCTTCGGCGGCGGCGCGCACGGCGTCGAGCCCGATCAGCGCGCCGGTCGGCGGCAAAATGCGCGCGCCTTTTTGCTTGGCGCGCTCGACCAGATCCCAGTTGTCCAAAAGTTGCGCGACCGAGAGCGGCATGAAGATGCGGCCTCTGTCGATGGCCGCGATCGCGACATCGCGGAACAGCGCCGGCGGCAGACACTCGACCACCACGTCGCAGTCGTCGGCCAGCGCGGCCGGCGTGCGCAGCGCGATCATGTCGCCGATCTGCGGCAGATTACGGCGCGCCTTGTCGGCATCGCGCACGGCGACGGCGGTGAGCGTCAGGCCGGGCACGGCGCCATCGATCAGCCGCTTCGCCACTTCCAGCCCGACGGCGCCAAGACCGGCCAGGCCGACGCGCAAGGATTTGTTCGCCATGCGATGCTCCTTAGCGCCACTCGTCGAGGCGCCAGCCGTCGTCAGTGAATTTATAGCGCAAACCGGCGACCTCCATGCGCTCGCTCGGGCCGGCATTGACGCCCCAATGATCCAGCCGACCGGGCGGCCATTTCCATTGCTCCGGAGTCTTGGCGCTGTGGCTGGCGTCGATCTGCTGCATTTCGGCGGTCAATTCGATCGGCATGTCCTCGGGGCCGAGAAAATAGCAGAACACATTGTTGCCGGGGCCGTGGCGGCCGGGACCCCATTCGAGGCCGCGGCCGTCGTCGCGCATGCGGCCGGCGCCGCGCATCACCGATTCAAGATCGGGCATTTCAAAGGCAAGATGATTGATCGTCGGTCCGCCGGTAAAGCCGAGCACCATGCTGTGGTGATCGGCGTTGCACGACAGAAAGCGCAGCCGCCGCGTGGTGTCGGTGAGCGTAAAGCCGAGCGCGTCGCGATAGCAGGCGAGCGTCGCATCGCTGTCGCCGGCATTGATGTTGACGTGTGACAGCTTGCGCGGCCGGTCGGGCCGGTCGGCGGCGTCGGCGTGGTCCTCGACGCCGCAGACGATGGCGATGTTGCGGCCCTCCGGGTCCTTGAAGCCGAAACCGTAGGCGCCGTGCGGCTGCTTCAGTTTGGCGGGCGGATCGATGGATTTCAGGCCGTGCGCGACGACTTGCGCGTGCAGGACGTCGACGGCGGCGCAGTCGGCGGCGTCGAGCACCATGCGGATCATCGCCGGCTTTGCCGTGCGGCGCAGGGTGACGATGTGATGGAAAGCGCCGGTGCCGCGCAGATAATGCACGCCGGCGATTTCGCCGACGGGGGTCAAGATTCCACACCTCGGTGAAAAATCGCAGCGCCTTGTCGGGATCGGCAAAGCCGAGATCGACGCTGCGTAGCGCGCTGACTTGTGCCTTGCTCATCGGCGGCCGGTGAATTTCGGTTTGCGCTTTTCCATGAAGGCGCGCACGCCCTCGGCGTAATCCGGCGTCTCGCGCGCCACGTTTTGCAGGTCGCGCTCGAGATCGAGCTGGGCATCGAGCGTGTTGCCGGCCGAGGCATTGAGCGCGCGCTTGATCAGCGCCAGCCCTTGCGTCGGCGCGGCGGCGAAGTGCTCGCACAATTTCTGCGCCTCGGCGAGCAGCGAAGCGTCATCGACGCATTTCCAGATCAGGCCCCATTGTTCGGCCTTTTCCGCCGGCAGCGGCTCGGCCAACAACGCCAACCCGCGCGCCCGCGCATCGCCGACGAGACGCGGCAAGAACCAAGTGCCGCCGGAATCCGGCACCAATCCGATGCGCGCGAAAGATTGCACGAAGCTCGCCGAGCGCGCGGCCATCACGATGTCGCAGGCGAGCGCGATGTTGCAGCCGGCGCCGGCGGCGACGCCGTTGACCGCCGCGACGACGGGTAAGGGCAGGGCGCGCAGCTTGCGCACCAGCGGATTGTAATAGACTTCCAGCGAATTGCTCGGCGCCGGCTTTTCACCCGGTTTCACCAGCCGGTCGGCGAGGTCCTGGCCGGCGCAGAAGCCGCGGCCGCTGCCGGTGATCAGCAACGCGCGGCAGCTTGTCGTCGGCCTCGATCTCCTCGATCGCCTTGCGCAGCTCGACATGCATCGCGTCGTTGAACGCATTGAGCCGGTCCGGCCGGTTCAATGTGATGACGCGATAGCCGTCGCGCCGTTCGACCAGAATGGAGGGCTCGCTCATGACTTTAGAAATTTATCCATCGCGCCGGTTTCTTCTTTCTTGCCCTCGAAATCCTCGGCGATGCGCTCGTAGAGCCGGGCGGCGGCCATCATCATGTCGTTCTCGGGATGGTCCTTGCCGACGAATTCGGAAATCTCCTCCATCTCGGCCACCCAGCGATAGGCCTTGGAATACATGCTCGGCACCTGCTTGCTGAGATAGCCCAGCAGATCAGGCCGGCTGTCGGCGAGTTCGGCCTTGAGCGCATCGGCCGAGCCGCCGCGGGCGGCGGCCAGCATCATGGCGGCGCCCAGCGCCGTGAAGCCCTTGGTGATGCCGGCGTAGGACATCTTGAGCGCCGAGGCGGCGGTGAGCGGGCCATCCAGCACGCGCACGATCAGCCCGTAATCGTTGAGCTTGGCGAACAGAGGCGCGGCCGGGCCGGAGGCGTAGATTTTGGTGTTGGCCGAGCCGGGCTTGGGCGGCGGGCCGATGATGCCGGCGCCGACGAAGGGACAGCCGGTTTCGCCGATCACGTCGGCGATCTCCAGCATGGTGCGCGGGCTGACCGCGTTGCATTCGACGTAAACCGGCTTCTTGTTGGCGGCGGTGAGCACGGGGGCGAGGCGCTTGGCGAGACCGAGCGCGTCGCCCGGCGGCACGATCGACATCAGGAAATCCGCTTCGGTCAGTTGCGCGTCGGCCACCGCGGTCATGCCGGCGGCGCGCGCGCGTTTGGCGCTTGCCTCGCTGCGGCCGGTGAGCGAGGTCAGCACCCTCACGTTGTTCTCGGTCAGGCGCTGGGCAACGCCGGAGCCCATATTGCCGGGCGCGATGAGGGCGACAATGGGGGTCATGCTCTCGTTCCTTATGATCCTGTCACGCCGCCGTCGAGATTGATGCTCTGGCCGGTGACGAAGGCCGATGCGTCGGAGGCGAGAAATAATGCCGCGCCGACAAGGTCTTCCGGCACTTCGGCGCGCGGCACGGCCTGCATGGCGATGATGCGTTCCTTTTGCGCCGGCGTCACGGTCTTGCGCTCGATTTCGGTGAAAGTCGCGCCCGGCAGGATGGCGTTGACGGTAATGTTGTCGACGCCCAACTCGCGCGCCATCGACAGGCTCATGCCGGCGAGCGCGGCCTTGGCGGCGATATAATGCAGATAATTCGGGCGTCCCAGCCGCACCGCGCCGGACGCGACATTGATGATGCGGCCCCATTTGGCGCGCCGCATGGCGGGCAGCACGGCGCGGGCGCACAGAAACGGTCCGGTGAGATTGACGCGCAACACGCGCTCCCATTCATCGACCGGGATCTGGTCGAACGGCCGCATTTCCAGCGTCGAGAAAATGCCGGCATTGTTGATCAGCACGTCGATGCGGCCATATTCGTCCTCGACCACCTCGATCATTTCCTTGATCGAGGCCTCGTCGGCGACATCGGTGGTCACCGCCAGCGCCTGGCCGTCCGCTTTGAGGATTTCCGCGGCGACGCTGGCCGCGGTCTTGTTTCATTGCGCTCGGCGATCACGACGCGCGCGCCGGCCATTGCGAAGGCCTTGGCGAAGACGCGGCCGATGCCTTGTCCGGCGCCGGTGATGATGACGACGCGGTCCTTGAGCGCGGGGAACACGATATTCTGCAAGTCGGTCACGCCGCGCCTCGTTCCAGCCGCGGTAATTGTTCAAGCGCGGCGCGCGCGTTCCACGGCGTCCACCACGGCTTGATGCCCAAGTCCTCGGCGATGACGGCGGCGGTGATATAGCCAGCGCCGCCCGAGATCGCGCCGCCGGGATGGCCGGAAGAACCGGCGCTGTACAAATTCGGGACCGGCGAGCGGTAGCCGAAATGATTATACATCACCTGCTCGGCGTTGAACGCGCCCATGAAGATGTCGCCGCCGCGCATGTTGATCATCTCCTGCACGTATTCGCGACCGGTATAGATGTAACGACCGAGAATATTTTTCGGCGTCATGTTCGGGCAGTAGCGCGCGAAGGTCTCTTCGATCTTGTCGGCGAAGTCTTCCTTGAAGGTCTCGTAGCTTTTGCCGCCGAGTTCGGGATTGAGCGGCATCACGTGCCAGCAATATGTCGTGTGCTTGCCGGGAGGCGCTTGGGTCGGGTCGAGCAGGCTCAGCGGGCCGGAGCCGAATTGCACGAGCTTGGGCACGCGGCCGGCTTGCACGTCCTGATGCGCCGAGAACAGATCCTCCATGGTCTCGGCGCCTATGCTCCATTTCATCGACCGGTTGATGTTGGGATCGAACTTTTCCGCCGCGAAGCGCGGGCTTTCGTTGAGCGCCAGATGCAGGCCGAACAGGCTCCAGGCAGTGTATTGGAATGCGTCGAGTTTTTTTAGAAACGCCGCAGGAAGTTGCGTGCGCCCGACCAGCGTCTCGAAGGTCTGGTGCACGTCGAGCGTCGAGGCGACGAACTGTTTCGCCCGCACCGTGCGGCCGTCGTCGAGCTCGATGCCGGTGGCCTTGCCGTTTTCGACGACGATTTTGTCGATGCGCACCTGCGGCTGGTAGGTGCCGCCGGCGGCAATGAATTCCTCCATCAGGCCGCGCGCCAGATTGAACGAGCCGCCCTGGCAAAGCTGGTAACCGCTTTCCAGGTCGAAGGCGCGGATCACCGAGCCCATCGGCGAGGTGTTCGACAGCGTATCGGTCAGCCAGGTGCCGAACAACGAAACCTTGAACAAGAATAGCAATTGGACATGCTCATTCTCGAACAGTTCGCGCACCACATCGAGCGGCTGACGGTTCGCCATTGCGAGGAATTCCCGGCCCAGCGCCGTGCGCGACAGCAGCGTTTCCCGCTCTTGTTTGGGGAGAGGTTCGGCATAGCGTTCGGGCAGGAATATGTCGCGCGTGATCTTTTCGGCCTTGCGATTCCATTCGCGGAACGTTGCCGCGTCCTTTTTTGAAAACCGCGCGATGTTGGCGACCGATTCTTCCAGATCGCGCCCGAGCACCAGCGCGCTGCCGTCATTATGCGCCTGGCCGAATTCGTAGCGCGGCGTGATGTAAGTGACGCGCTCGCTTAAGCCCAAATCCTTGAACCACGGCGTCTCGGAAATGTGGAAGTGATTGATCGAGTGCAGGTTGTGATAGAAGCCAGGCAGGGTGACTTCGCGCGTGCACAAGCCGCCGCCGTAAGTAAGCCGCCGCTCCACCAGCAAGATATCGAGACCGGCGCGCGCCAGATAGGCGCCAAGGATCAGCCCATGATGGCCGGCGCCGATGATGATGCCGTCATAGGTTTTATCGAGCGCCTTGGACATCGCGGGCGGTTTCCGAATTATATTTCGGCCCATCCGGGCCGGTGGGACAACAGTGCAAGGCGCATGCGGGTGCGGTCAACGGGTGGCGGCGCATGGCCAATAGGCCGCAATTGCTGGCCTTTTCGGCGCGCCGGCCAGCCGAAGGTGGACCTTTTGGCGCCGATCCCGCTACATTAAAGTCCTGTACAAGGGCCAAAACGGCCTCGGGGAGGAAATCATATGCGTAAGACTTTGTTGTCTGCGGGCGCGGCGCTGTTGCTTGCGGCCGGACCGGCCATAAATCCAGCATTGGCCCAGCAAAAAACCATCAAGATCGGTTTCGTCAGCACGTTCAGCGGCCCGACCGCGGTCATCGGCAACAACATGCGCGACAGCTTTGAACTCGCGCTCGACCATATGGGCCGCAAGATGGGCGGACTGCCGGTCGAGGTGATCTACGAAGACGATACGCTGAAGCCGGATGTCGGATTGCAGAAGACGCAGAAGCTGATCGATTCCGACCACGTCGATTTCATCTCCGGCTACATCTGGTCGAACGTGTTGCTGGCCTCGCTCAAGCCGATCGTCGACTCGAAAACCTTCCTGGTCATTGCCAATGCGGGTCCCTCACAGGTCGCGGGCGAGCTGTGCTCGCCGACGGTGTTCTCGACCTCGTGGAACAACGACCAGACGCCGCAGGCCATGGGCCTCTACATGAACCAGAAGGGCGTGAAGACGGCGTTCCTTATCGGCCCGAATTACGCAGCCGGTAAGGACATGCTGGCTGGCGTCGCCTCTACCTTCAAGGGCAAGGTGGTCGGGCAGGAGTTGACCACCTGGCCGGCGCAACTCGATTTCTCCGCCGAACTGGCAAAGGCCAAAGCCGCAAAGCCCGACGCGATATTCGTGTTTTATCCCGGCAAGGCCGGCGTGCAGTTCCTGGCCCAGTACGCGCAAGCCGGCCTTAAGGGCACCATCCCGCTCTACACCGCCTTCACCATCGACGAATTGTCGTTGCCGTTGCAGAAAGATCTCGCGCTCGGCGTGCCCGGCGCGCAGGAGTGGGTCAACGATCTGCCGAACGCGGCCAACAAAAAATTCGTCGCCGACTTCGAGAAGAAATATCCCGGCCACAAGCCGTCGTTCTACGGCGCGCAATCCTATGACGCGGCCAACCTGATCGCCTCGGCCGTCGCCGCGGTGAAGGGCAATGTCAGCGACAAGGCCGCGGTGCAGAAGGCGCTGGAGAAGGCCGACTTCAAGTCGGTGCGCGGCAACTTCAAGTTCGGCAACAACCACGTTCCGATCCAGAATTTCTATCTTCAGGATGTGGTGAAGGACGCCAAGGGCGACTTCGTGCTCAAGACCGCCGCCACCATCGTCAAGGACAGCCAGGATAATTTCCACGGCAAGTGCCCGATGAAGTGATCGGAGATTACGTGATGTGAGACGGCAGAAGCGGAAACGTTTCTGCCGTCTTGTTTTGTGAAGCGAGCGTGCCGCCTCATCCTTCGAGACGCCGCGCTGCGCGCGGCTCCTCAGGATGAGGCTCAAAATCCGGCCTCGCCCTGAGGAGCGAGGGTAAAGCCCGAGCGTCTCGAAGGGTGAAGGCGGCCGATTTCCATGACGTTGTTCATCGAGCAATGCCTGAACGGATTGCAGTTCGGCCTGCTGCTGTTTTTGCTTGCCGCCGGGCTGACGCTGGTGTTCGGCATCATGGACCTGGTCAACCTCGCGCACGGCTCGCTCTACATGATCGGAGCTTACTTTGCCGCCACCTTCGCGGCCTGGACCGGCAGCTTCGTGCTCGGCGCGGTGCTGGCGCTCGATCGCGACGCTGCTGGTCGGCATGGCGGTGGAGGTGATTGCCATGCGAAGGCTGTACGGCCGCGATCATCTCGACCATGTGCTCGGCACCTTCGGGCTGATTTTGTTTTTCGACGAGGCGGTCCGATTGATCTGGGGTCCGGAGGGCATGAGTCTGCCGCTGCCGTCCTGGCTCAATACCTCGGTGCAGGTGCTGCCGGGCGTGCAGTATTCCGCCTATCGTCTGTCCATCATCGTGGTCACGGTTGCCGTCGCGGTGTTTCTCTATGTGCTGGTGATGCGCACGCGCATCGGCATGCTGATCCGCGCCGGCGCCTCGAACCGTGAGATGGTCGGCGCGCTCGGCGTCAACATCAAGCTGCTCTACACGCTGGTGTTCGGGCTGGGCGCCGCGCTCGCCGGCTTGGCCGGGTTGATGCAGGCGCCGATCCTGACCGTGCAGATCGGCATGGGCGAGAACATTCTCATTCTCGCCTTCGTCGTCACGGTGATCGGCGGCATCGGTTCGATCCGCGGCGCTTTCGTGGCGGCGATCCTGGTCGGATTCATCGACACGGTCGGGCGCTCCTATCTGCCCGATCTGCTGCGCTTGGTGCTGTCAACGAACGCGGCGGCGACGGCGGCGCCGGCGCTTTCGTCCATGCTGATTTATCTCTTGATGGCGATCGTGCTGGTGGTGAAGCCGGAAGGCCTGTTCTCGGCGGGCAATAAATGACGCCGGCGTTCAACCTCCGCACTATCGTCGTTATTGCGCTCGTCGCCGCGCTGCTGCTGCTGCCGGTCTATGCCGAGCTTGCCGGCAACCGCTTCGTGCTCACGCTGTTCACCCGCATTGTCATCCTGGCGCTCGCCGCCGTCAGCCTCAACCTCATCCTCGGCTATGGCGGCATGATGAGCTTCGGCCACGCCGCCTATCTGGGCATCGGCGGCTATGCGGTCGGCATGCTGGCGCATGAGGGCATATTCAGCGGCTTCGTGCAATGGCCGGTGGCGCTGGCGGCGTCGGCGCTGTTCGCGCTGGTGATCGGCGCGCTTGAGCCTGCGCACGCGCGGCGTCTATTTCATCATGATCACTTTGGCCTTCGCGCAAATGGCTTATTACGTCTGCGCCGGGCTGGCGCGTTACGGCGGCGACGACGGGCTGACCATCTACAAGCGCAGCCAGTTCGTGGCGCCGGTCGATTTGTCGAACAAAGTTCAATTCTATTACGTCTGTCTGGCGCTGCTGTTAGCAGCGATCTATCTGGTCTGGCGCATCGTCAATTCGCGCTTCGGGCTGGCCATTCAGGGCGCGCGCTCGAACGATACCCGTATGCGGGCGATCGGATTTCCGACCTATCGATACAGGCTGGTCTGCTTCGTTATCGCCGGCACGCTGTGCGGGCTCGCCGGCGCGCTGCTCGCCAATCACACCGACTTCGTCAGCCCGGCGACGATGTATTGGACGCGCTCGGGCGACCTCATCATCATGGTGGTGCTCGGCGGCATGGCGCTCGCCGTTCGGCCCGCTGATCGGCGCGGTGGCGCTGCTGCTGTTGGAGGAGGTGCTGTCCGGCATCACCGAGTATTGGCAGATCATCCTGGGGCCGTTGCTGCTGTTGGTGGTGCTCTTCGCGCGCGGCGGCATCGACGGCTTGCTCAAACAGGTGCGCCGATGAACGAGGCCTTGTTGCAGGTCGACAGTCTCGCCAAGCGCTTCGGCGGCATCGTCGCCAGCGACGATCTGACGCTGACCGTCGCCGCCGGTGAATTGCACGCGGTGATCGGGCCGAACGGCGCCGGCAAGACCACCTTGATCGCACAGCTCAGCGGCCAATTGACGCCGGACGCCGGGCATGTCCGCTTTGCCGGCAACGACATCACGCAACTGCCGATGCATCGGCGCAGCGCGCTTGGGCTGGCGCGCTCCTTCCAGATCACGTCGCTGTTTCTCGATCTCAGCGTCCTCGACAACGTGGCGTTGGCGGTGCAGGCGCATGCCGGGCACTCGTTTCGATTTTGGCGCAATGCGCGCAGCGAGTCCGGAATTGCGCGACCCGGCGCGCGCTGCGCTCGCGCGCGTCGGTTTGAGCGAACGCGCAGACTGGCCGGCGGCGGCGCTCAGCCACGGCGAACATCGCCAGCTCGAATTGGCCATGGCGCTGGCAGGTAGCCCGCGCATGCTGCTGCTCGACGAGCCGATGGCGGGCCTTGGGCCGGAGGAATCCGCGCGCATGGTCGAAATGCTGCGGGCCCTGAAGCGCGAGCTTACGATCTTGCTGGTCGAGCACGACATGGAAGCGGTGTTCGCGCTCGCCGACCGCATCACCGTCCTCGTTTATGGCCGGGTGATCGCCACTGGCGCGCCCGCCGATATCCGCGCCAACGCAGCCGTGCGGGACGCTTATTTGGGCGAGCAGGAGGCCGCGCATGGATAGCGTCCTCGAGTTGCGCGACGTCGAGACCTGCTACGGCTTGAGCCAGGTGCTGTTTGGCGTGTCGCTTGCCATCGCGCCCGGCGAAATGGTGACGCTGATGGGCCGCAACGGCATGGGCAAGACCACCACCGTGCGCTCGATCATGGGGCTGACGCCGGCGCGCAGCGGCGTCATCCGCTTCGCCGGCAGCGAAATCCGCGGCGAGCCGTCCTACAAGGTGGCCAAACTGGGCATCGGCCTGGTGCCGGAAGGCCGGCAGATTTTCCCGAACCTTAGCGTGCGCGAGAATCTGGTCGCGACCGCGGTCAGGCGAAACGGCGCCGACTGGACGCTGGAGAAAATCTACGGGCTGTTTCCGCGGCTGTCCGAGCGCGATACCAGCATGGGCAATCAGCTTTCCGGCGGAGAGCAGCAGATGCTGGCGATCGGTCGCGCGCTGATGACTAATCCGCGCCTGCTGATCCTGGATGAGGCGACCGAAGGCCTGGCGCCGCTGATCCGTGCCGAAATCTGGCGCTGCCTCGCGGCACTCAAGGCCAGCGGGCTTGCCATATTGGTGATCGATAAGAATGTCGGCGCGCTCATCGGCGTCGCCGACCGCCATTTTCTGATCGAGCGTGGCCGCGTGGTGTGGAGCGGCGCCTCGCGCGAACTCGCAGCCGCGCCCGAGGTGCAGCACCGCTATTTGGGTGTTTGAGAGTGTAGTGCCTCGGACCCGTGGGACGATCGGCCTATTTGACCGCGCCGCCTGTGATGCCGGCGATGAAGCGATCGAGAAAGAGGTTATAGGCAATCGCGACCGGGATGCTGGCGATCAAGGCGCCGGCCATGATCTCGCCCCAGTAGAAGACGTCGCCGCGGATCAGATCGGTCGCCACGCCCAGCGTGATCGGCTTTTGGTCGGACGCGGATATGAAGGTCAGCGCGTAGACGAACTCCTGCAAGGTCAGCGTAAAGGTGAAAATCACCACCGTCAGAATTCCCGGCAGCGATAGCGGGAGCGCCATCTTGATGAAGGCGCCGAACAGGCTGCAGCCATCGACGATCGCAGCCTCCTCGATTTCGGGCGGCATGGCCTTGAAGAAACCCATCAACAGCCAGGTGCAGAACGGGATCGTGAAGGTCGGATAGATCAGCACCAGCGACCACATCGAATTCTGCAAGCCCAATTCGGCGATCACCCGCGATAGCGGCAGGAACAGGAGCGTCGGCGGCACGAGATAGGTCAGAAAGATGCCGATGCCGAGCGCTTCGCCGTTACGGCCGGTCATCCGCGCCAGGCTGTAGGCGGCCGGCAGCGCGGTGACGAGGGTGATGGCGACGACGCAGAGGCCGATGACCAGGGAATTCACCAGCCAGGTCACGAACAAGGTGTTCTCGAACAGATAGCGAAAGTGCTCGAGCGTGGGCGGATCATTGAACCAGAACGGAATGTTGGTGACGTTGTAAAGATCTGCGTTCGACTTAAACGAGGTGATCAGCATCCAGTAGAACGGGAACGCGGCGAGTATGACGAAAAACGCGACCGCACCGTAGAATGAGGTCTCTCGCAGAGCGTTGGCGACACCGCGTGGCATGTCAGATCTCCCGCCGCCGGATAAAGCGCAGCATGAAGATCACCACCACAAGCAGCACCGGCAGCATGAAGAGTGAGATGGCGGCGCCGTGCGACACGTCACCTGAGGTGATGCCGGTCTGGAAGCCTGCAAAGCCCAGCACCGAGGTCGCCCCCACCGGACCGCCCATGGTCATCAGAAAGACGATCGACAGATCCGTGAACGTGAACACGATGCCGAAGATCAGGCCGATGGCCACGATCGGCAGGATCATCGGCACGATGATCTGGTAGTTGCGGCGCCAGAAACCGGCGCCGTCGACCGTCGCCGCATCGAGCACGTCCTGCGGGACGGCGGTGATGCCGGCAAGGAAAATCACGATGGCAAACGGGAAGAAACGCCAGGCGTTGACCACGATCACCGAAAACATCGCCAGATCCGCGGTGCCAAGCCAGTTCGGCGCTTGCTCGCGGGTGATCAAGCCCATCGCGATAAACGACCAGTTGATGACGCTGTAGAGCGAATCGAACATCCACTGCCAGGCGACCGTCGCCAGCGCGACCGGCACCGCCCAGGGCAAGATGACCAGCGCCCTGACGAATTTGCGGCCGGGGAACGGCCGCAATAGCACCAATGCGCCGAACTTGCCGAGGATGAGGCCGAGAATCTGCGATCCGAAGGTGAAAATGAAGGTATTGTAAAGCGTCTGCCGGAACATGGGATCTTCGATGATATCTTCGAAATTCTGCAATCCGACGAAGGTCCATGAGGGATCATAGATCGTGTAGGCGCTGACCGAATAATATACGGCCATCAGGAACGGCACGCCGACCAGCAACAGCACATAGAGGATAGCCGGCGAGACGAAGATCGCGCCGAGCACGTCGCGCCGGTCCAGGATGAACCGAAAGCGCGAGGCTGGTTTGGGAACTGAATCAGCGATTGCGACCATCGGTATATCTACCCTAGTGGCGGCTGGCTCGTTTGCCGTCTTTGTCGAAATTGCGCAGTGCGCCGTTGCGGATGGCGAAGGAATGCCACTCGCCGGGCCGGATCCATTCGTCGGCGACGTGTGCCGGCGGAAGTTTTGCGGTAATCACCTGGTTGGGATCGAAGCCTTCCATCGCGCCGTAAACGATGCGCTCGGAGCCGAGATACTCCGAACGGTCGACGCGGAACTTGAATTCGGTGAAGGCCCCGTCGTTGATCATTTCCTTGGGCAGGAAATTCTCCGGCCGGAAGCCGAGATAGCCGCCATTCTTCGCGACGATATTCATCGGCGGCGTGCCGACGAAGGTCGCCACGAAGCGGTCGGCGGGGTCATCATAAATTTCGGTCGGTGTTCCCACCTGGCGCACAATGCCGTGGTCTATCACGGCGATGCGATCGCCCATGCCCATAGCCTCGACCTGGTCGTGGGTCACGTAAATCGTGGTGATGCCGACACGCTGCTGGAACTGCTTGATCTCCAGCCGCGCCGACGCGCGCAGTTTGGCGTCGAGATTCGACAGCGGCTCGTCAAGCAGCAGCACGGTCGGCTCCCGCACAAGGGCGCGAGCGAGCGCGACACGCTGGCGTTCGCCGCCCGAGAGCTGACGCGGCTTGCGGTCGAGCAGATGGCCGATGCCGAGCAATTGCGACGCCCACTCGACCTTCTTGTCGATTTCGGCGCGGGGAACGCTCTGCGTCTTCAGCGGAAAGGCGATGTTGTTGCGCACGGTAAAATGCGGATAGAGACCGTAGCTCTGGAACATCATGGCCACGCCGCGGGCACGCGGCGGAATGTCGTTGACGATGTTGCCGCCAATCAGGAGGTCGCCGCTCGTCTGCTGCTCCAACCCGCAGATGATGCGCAGGTACGTCGTCTTGCCGCAGCCCGACGGTCCGAGCAACACCATGAACTCGCCGTTTGGCACTTCCAGACTAATGCCGTTGACGGCGGGAACATCACCAAACTTCTTGACGATGTTCCTTGTCGATACAGCAGCCATTGAACCTCCCAGAATTCAAAGCAAAAAACTCACCCGCCAATTTCTCGGCGGCGCATCTGTTTTTTGTCTACCCCCTTAAGCCAGCGCCCCACAGCGCCGGCAGGTCCGGGCCGCGCGCGCTCGCGCGACCCGGCATTACGCGATCAGGCCTTGCCAGCCCACTTCTTCATGATGGCTTCGCATTGCCGCGTGGCAAACTTGACCGAATCTTCGGCGCTCGATTGACCCGTCGCCGTCTTCGTCATCATATCATTGAGGATGAACTGGTAGTAAATCTCGTCCATCGCGGGCGTGGCCGGCCCGGGATAACCCGGGATGGCGGACCACTGGTCCGAGTCCTGCAACACCGCAAACTTGTCGGCGGGGTCGATGTCGGATCGTTCGACAGGATCGGCATCGGCTTGGGAACAAGACCGGCGAAGCAGGGATTGTTGTAACCCTCGCTCGCCTTGAAGGCTTCCGGCCAGTTGGCGGCGTAATACCTGAGGAACTCTTTCGCCGCTTCCTTGTTCTTGGCGAATTTCCAGATGCCGTAGAACTCGGAGGCGGCACCCATGATCTGTTTCACCGGGCCTTTGGGCGGCGCGATGACGCGGATGTCGTCGGCCAGCTTCTTATTCTGCTGCTGCGCGGTCCGGTAAGCCGAGATCGGGTTGACGATGTACGAAGCGACGCCCGAAACAATGTACTGATTGTTGCTCGAGTCGTTCCACGACAGCACGTCTCCGGTCATCGCTTCCTTGTAGAGCGCGGCAACATACTTCGCCGCCTCGACCGAGGCCTTGCTGTCGAGGACGATCTTCTTGCCGGCCTCGTCCTGGATGGCGCCGCCATAACTCCACAGCAGCCCGCGCCAGGTCGTGCTCGGGTCGTTGCTGTGGCCGAGCGAGATGCCGACGGGATGGCCTTTCGCCTTCAGCTTGGCGCCGCCGATGCGCAGATTGTCCCATGTGTCGGGAAGCATGCCGATCTCGTCCCATAGGCTCTTTTGATACATGCCCGGGAAGTTGATGTAGAAATCGGGGAAGGCGGACCAAGTGCCATCCGGGTTGTAGCCGAGCTGCTTGCCGATGACGGAAACCTTGCCGTATTTTTTCTCGGTTTCCTTAACGAGATCGGCGACGTCGATGAAGAACTTGCGATAGAGATGGGCACCGCCGGCGCCGTTGAAGCCGAAAAGATCGTGTCCCGATCTGTGCCGACGCTTCCGCGGCCGCGCGCGCGGGAATGTTCTGCACGGGAACGTGATCGACCGTGACCGAGACCTTGTTCTTCTCGCCCCAATCCTTGGCGAATTTGTCGAACCAGGTGTCGTACGCCGGGACGAAGTGGGCCCATTGCACGATCGAAAGCGATTTGTCGGCGGCCAAGGCCTTCGACACGAATGGCGCAGAGAGCATCGGTGCCGCACCGGCGGCGGCAATGGTAAGACCCGTTTCCTTCAGGAACCGGCGTCTCGTAACACGCGGAAGTTTGGTTGTGCTCATCGTGGGTCCCTCCTCTGTTTGATTTCAGTTGGATGAGGCGCGTCCAGATGAAATCTTTGCCTCTTCCACTGAATTATCTCGTTAGGCGGCTACCTTAACGCGCAAAAGCCCCGCCGAGCCAGCGTTTTTAGATTAAAATTCGCTCACGCGAGCGGATGCTGCCGGCAGGGTTCTTATTTGGCAGTGCACAATACGATCATTCGCTAAAGTCTAAGCCGCCGGTGCGCTCACGTGTCGTGTATGCCGTTTCGGGGGTCTGAAAGCGCGCATTACTCGGGACGTCAGCGGCGCCATTCGACCGCTCGCGAATCCACGTCCTCGTTCACTCCGCCGGCTGGATGCCTGGGCCACGGCGGATGAAGGTGAAGCTGCGGCCGCCAAGCCGGCGATGCAACCGGTCGAGTAACAGGTAGATCACCGGCGTCGTGTAGAGCGTGAGTGCCTGCGACACCAACAGCCCGCCGATGATGGTGATGCCGAGCGGCCGGCGCAGTTCGGAGCCGGGGCCGCTCGCGATCACCAGCGGCAGCGCGCCGAGCGCCGCCGCCAAAGTGGTCATCAGGATCGGCCGGAAGCGCGCCAGGCACGCCTGATGGATGGCCTCGCGCGGCGGCAGCCCGCCGCGTCGCTCTCCGTCGAGCGCGAAGTCCACCATCATGATGCCGTTCTTCTTCACGATGCCGATCAGCAATATGATCCCGATGAAGGCGATCACGGTGAGGTCGGTGCCGGATATCTGCAACGCCAGCAGCGCGCCGAGGCCCGCCGACGGCAGCGTCGAGATGATGGTGAGCGGGTGCGCCAGGCTCTCATACAGCACGCCGAGCACGATATAGACCGCGATCAGCGCCGCCAGCAGCAACAACGGTTGCGCGCTTACCGTCTGCTTGAATGCCTTCACGTCGCCGGCGAAATCGGCATGGACATTGTCGGAAATGTGCATGTCCGCCACCGCCCGCTCGATGTTGTCGGTGACGTCCTGGATCGTGTAATTGGGCAGGATGTTGTAGGTGATGGTGACTGACGGGAACTGACCCTGATGGTTCACCACCAGCGGCGCGATCGAGCGCTCGATACGCGCCACTTCCGATAGCGGCACCTGTTTATTGCCGGCGCCTGTGACATAGACATGGGTGAGGTCGCTGGGATCGCGGGTATATTTGCCGTCGACTTCCAGAATGACGCGATACTGGTTGCGCTGGGTATAGATCGTCGAGATCTGCCGCTGCGAAAACGCGTCGTTGAGCGCGTTGTCGATATCCTGGATATGCACGCCGAGGCGCGCCGCCGCCGAACGGTCGATGGTGACATTGGCTTGCAAGCCGCCTTGCTCGCGGTCGGTGGTGACGTCGGTGACGCCGGCGACCTGTTTCACGCGGTCCTGCACCTGCGGCACGAGCTTTTGCAGTTCTTCGATATCGGGGCTCCACAGTGTGAACTGGTATTGCGAATTGCTCTGGCGGCCGCCGACGCGCAGATCCTGCGACGGCACCATGAAGACGCGGATGCCGGGGATGGCGTTGAGCTTGTCGCGCAGCCGCGCGACGACGCGCTGCGTGCTCACATTGCCGCGCTGGTCGAGCGGTTTCAGGCTGATGAACAAGCGGCCGCGATTGACCGAGGCGTTGAAGCCGGAGGCGCCGACCGAGGAACCTAGGCCCGCCACCGCCGGATCCGCCAGCACGACGTCCATCGCCCTGAGCTGCAACTGCTCCATCGCCGTGAACGACACGTCGGTCGAGGCCTGCGTGCCGCCGAAAATCAGCCCGGTGTCGTCCTGCGGGAAATAGCCCTTCGGCGTTTTGATATAGAGGCCGATGGTGAGCGCGATGGTGGCGACGAACACGATCAGCGCCAGCGCGTTGTTGTCGAGCACGAAGGTGAGCGTGCGGTCGTAGAAGCGCACCATGCGCGACAGCGTGCCCTCGACCATGCGATCGAGCCAAGTGCCGTCATGGCTCGGCGCCGCGCGTACGAAATAGGCGCAGATCATCGGCGTCACCGACAGCGACACCACGGTGGAGACCATGATGGCGAACGCCAGGGTCACCGAGAATTCGCGGAACAGCCGCCCGACGATGCCGCCCATGAACAGCAGCGGAATGAACGCGGCGATCAGCGACACGCTGATCGACACCACGGTGAAGCCGATTTGCTTGGCGCCCTTGAGCGTCGCGCGCATCGGCGAGTCGCCCATTTCCAGATAGCGGAACATGTTCTCGATCATCACGATGGCGTCGTCCACCACGAAGCCGATGCAAACCGCCAGCGCCATCAGCGACAGATTGTCGATCGAGAACCCGGCCGCCCACATCGCAGCGCAGGTGCCGGCGAGCGACAGCGGCACGGTGACGCCGGCGGCCAGCGTCGACGCCGTGCGGCGCAGGAACAGCGCCACCACCAACATCACCAGGATCGCCGTGGCGCCAAGCGTGAGCTGCATGTCGTGCACGCTGGCGCGGATGGTTTGGGTGCGGTCGGCCAGAACGGAAATCTCGAGACCGGCCGGTACCCATTGCCGCAACTCGGGCAGCAACGCGTAGATGGCATCCACCGTGTCGAGCACGTTGGCATTGGCCTGCTTGGTGACGATCAGCAGGACGGAAGGGTCTTTGTTGAACCAGCCGGCGGACAGCGTATTGCGCACGCTGGGCTGGATCGAGGCAATCGTCGACAGGCGGATTACGGTGCCGTCGACGGTCTTCACCACCAACGGGTCGTAATCGCTGGCGGAGCGCAGCTGGTCGTTGATGCCGATGGTGACGCCGCGCTTGGCGCCGTCGAAGGTGCCGATCGGGCCGACCGCGTTGGAATTGGCGATCGCCGTGCGCACGTCCTCCATGTTCACGCCCATGGCGGCGATGCGCGCCGGATCGACGCGCACGCGGATCGCCGGCTGCTCGGAGCCGGCCACGGTCACTTCGCCGACGCCGTCCACCTGGCTGAGCCGCTGCACGATCACGCTGTCGGCGGCGTCATAGATATCGCTTGCCTGCATGGTCTTGGAGGTTAGCGCCAGGATCAGGATCGGCGCCGCCGCCGGATTGGCCTTGCGGAAGGTCGGCAGCGTCGGCAGGTCGCCCGGCAGGTCGCTGAGCGCGGCATTGAGCGCGGCCTGCACGTCGCGCGCGGCGCCCTCGATGCTGCGCGAGAGGTCGAACTGTATGGTGATGCGCGAATTGCCAAGCGAGGTCACCGAAGTGAGTTCGGTGACGCCGGAAATCTCGCCCAGCCGCCGCTCGAGCGGGGCGGCGACGGTCGCCGCCATGATGTTGGGGTCGGCGCCGGGCCGGTTGGCGGTGACGTTGATGGTCGGAAAATCGACGCTCGGCAGGCTGGCGACCGGGAGGAAGACGTAGGCGACCGCGCCCATCAGGAACAGTCCGATCGCCATCAGCGTGGTGCCGATCGGCCGGCGGATGAACGGGTAGGAGAAATTCATGCGCTACTCCGCCGGTCCGGGCGCTATTCCCGGCAATCGGGGCTGCCGCACCGGCACCAGCCGCGCCCGCAGCCGCTCCATGTAGAGATAGATCACCGGCGTGGTGTAGAGCGTGAGCAACTGGCTGAGCAGCAACCCGCCGACGATGGTCACGCCGAGCGGATTGCGCAGCTCGGAGCCGGTGCCGCCTTCAAGCGCCAGCGGCAGCGCGCCGAACAGCGCCGCCAGCGTCGTCATCATGATCGGGCGGAATCGCAGCAGGGCGGCCTTCACGATCGACTCCTCGGGCGACAGACCTTCGTGCCGCTCGGCCTCAAGCGCAAAGTCGATCATCAGAATCGCGTTCTTCTTCACGATGCCCATCAACAGCACGATGCCGATCAGCGCGATCACCGAAAGGTCATAGCCGAACAGCATCAGCGCCAGCAGCGCGCCGACGCCGGCCGAGGGCAAGTGTGGAGAGAATTGTGAGTGGGTGGATGAAGCTTTCGTACAGCACGCCGAGCACGATGTAGATGACGATGGCCGCGGCCAGGATCAGCCAGGGCTCGCCGGTGAGCGACTTGGCGAATTCGGCGGCGTCGCCGGAATAGCTGCCGGTCACCGACGACGGCATGCCGATCTCCTGCTGCGCATTGCTGATGAGGCTGACCGCGTCGCTCAGCGCATAGCCGGGGGCGAGATCGAAGGAGATGGTGACGGAGGGGAATTGCTCCTGGTGGGCGATCGACAGCGATGCGGAGGTATTGACGAAACGCGCGAAGGCCGAGAGCGGCACCTGGTTGCGAACTGGTAACCGCGTTGGGCGTGGCGGTGGTGTTGGTATTGGTGCTGCCGGTCGCAGTGTTGGCGACGGTCGCCGCCGTGCCGGTCGAGGTGCTGGCGCCGGTGACATAGATTTTGGACAGCGAGCCGGGATCCTGCTGGTAGCGCGGTTGCGCTTCGAGGATGACGCGATACTGGTTGGACTGGCCGTAGATGGTCGAAATCTGCCGCTGGCCGTAAGCGTCGTTGAGCGTGTCGGTGATGCTCTGCATGGAAACGCCGAGTCGCCCGGCCTGTTCGCGATCGACTTCGACATTGACGCGCGGGCCGCCTTCCTGCGCTTCGGAGGCGACCTCGCGCAGCGCCGGATCGCCGCGCAGCCGGCGCGCCAGCAAGTCGGCCCATTTCAGAACCTCGTCGGAGTCGGTGCCGACCAGCGTGTATTGATACTGCGCGCGGCTGACCCGCGTGGAAATCTGGATGTCCTGGGTGGCCTGGAAATACACTTTCATGCCGGGAACGGCGGCGACCGCGTCCTTGAGGTGCGCGATGATGGTATCGACGTGGGCGCTGCGCTGATTTTGCGGCTTCAAGGTGATGGAGAGGTGGCCGGCATTGGGCGTGGTGTTGATCGGGCTGACGCCGATCACCGACACGACGCTGGTGACGTCGGCATCGGCGCGGATGAGCGCTTCGATCTCGTTCTGGCGGCGCTGCATCTCATCGAACGACACATCGGTCGAGGCTTCGGTCACCGCGGTGATCAGGCCGGTGTCCTGCAGCGGCAGGAAGCCCTTCGGGATGATGACGTACAGGAAAATGGTGGCGGCCAGCGTCACCAACGTCACCAGCAACGTCTGCCACTGGCGGTGCAGCACCCAAATCAGGCTGCGGTGATAGAACTCGACCGTCCGGTCGAGCAAGCCGGAAAACCACCGCGTCACGGCGTTGTCGGTCAGGCGGCCGGGGCCTTCAGTCGCGCGCAGCAGACGGCTGCACATCATCGGCGTCAGCGTCAGCGAGACGATGGCCGAGGCCACCACCGCGATGGTCAGCGTGAGCGCGAATTCGCGGAACATGCGCCCGACCAGGCCGGTCATGAACAGCAGCGGGATGAACACCGCGATCAGCGACAGCGTCAGCGATATCACCGTGAAGCCGATTTCGCTGGCGCCGCGCAGCGCCGCGTCGAGCGGCTTTTCGCCGTTCTCCATGTGGCGGACGATGTTCTCGATCATCACGATGGCGTCGTCGACCACAAAGCCGGTGCCGATGGTCAGCGCCATCAGAGAGAGGTTGTCGAGCGAAAATCCGCAGAACCACATCACGCCGAAGGTCGCGATCAGCGACAGCGGCAGCGCCACGCCGGCGATGATGGTGGCGCGGATGGTGCGCAGGAAGATCAGCACCACCAGCACGACCAGCACGATGCTGAGCAGCAGCGTGAATTGCACGTCGTGGATCGAGGCGCGGATAGTGTCGGTGCGGTCGTTGACGATGGTCAGACTGGCGCCGGCCGGCATCGCGCGCCGCAGCCGCGGCAATTCGGCGCGCACGCGGGTGCACGGTGTCGATCACATTGGCGCCGGGCTGGCGTTGCACATCCACCACGATTGCCGGCTTGCCCCGGTAGGAGGCGCCGACCTTGGTGTTTTCCAGCCCGTCGACGACGTCGGCGACGTCGCTGATATTGACCGGTGCGCCGTTGCGGAATGCCACCACCACCGATTTATAGGTTTCGGCGGCGGTAATCTGGTCGTTGGCGGCGATGGTGTAGGACTGATGCACGCCGTCGAGCGATCCCTTGGCGCCGGCGACGTTGGCGCTGACGATGGCCGAGCGCAAATCCTCGAGCGCGAGGCCATAGGCAGCGAGCCGCGACAGATCGGCCTGGATGCGGATCGCCGGGCGGATGCCGCCTTGCACCGAGACGTGGCCGACGCCGGTCACCTCCGAAAGCCGCGGCGCCATGATGGTGTCGGCCATGTCGCTGAGCGCGCGCAGGTCGATGGTCTGCGAAGTGAGCGCCAAGGTGATGATCGGCGCGTCGGCCGGATTCACCTTCGAATAAAGCGGCGGGTAGGGCAGGTTGCGCGGCAGCGTCGAGCCGGCGGCGTTGATCGCCGATTGCACATCCTGCGAGGCGGCATCGATGTCGCGGTTGAGATCGAATTGCAGCGTCACCTGGCTGATGCCGAACGAACTCGCCGAGGTCATGACCTGCAAGGCCGGAATCTGGCCGAACTGCCGTTCCAGCGGCGCGGTCACCAGCGCGGCGATGGTGTCGGGGCTGGCGCCGGGCAGCTGGGTGGTGACCTGGATGGTGGGGAAATCCACCTGTGGCAACGCCGACACCGGCAGCCACCAGTAACCGAGCGCGCCACCCAGCATCACCGCGATGCCAAGCAAAGAGGTGGCGATCGGTCGGTGGATGAAGGGGGAGGAAACGCTCATTGGGGCGGGTTTGGCCTCCCGCCAGAGCGCTGGCCCCGCTGACGCGCCGGGATCGTTGCCGGCGTGCCGTCGTTGCTGCCGATGGCGACCTTGCTGCCGTCGGTGAGCCGCACGAAGCCGGTGGTGACCACGCGCTCGCCCGCCGCAACGCCACTCTTGACTACGGTCTGGGTCTCATCCTGCTTCTGCACGACGATCGGGCGCATCGATGCGGTGTTGTCGTCCTTGACCACGTAGACGAAGGTGCCGTTCGGGCCGCGCTGCACCGCGCCGGTCGGGATTGTCAGCACGCCTTTCAAGGTATCGATCAACAGCCGGATGTTGACGAATTGGCCCGGCCAAAGCGCCAGACCGGCATTGGGAAACTCGGCCTTGAGCTTCACGGTGCCGGTGGTCTGATCGACCTGGTTGTCCACCACGCGCAAGGTCGCCGCGGTCGAGCACTGCGTCGTCGTCGGGCTGCTGCGCCTCGACCGTGAGCGGTCCCTTGGCGAAAGCCGTGTTGACCTGGCCGATATCCTGCTGCGGCAGATTGAACAGCACCGAAATCGGCTTGATCTCGGTGATCACCACGACCGCGGAGGTGGCATCGGAGGCGTGCACGATATTGCCCTCGTCGACCATGCGGATGCCGGTGCGCCCGTTGATCGGAGCGACGATGGTGGTGTAACCCAGCGTCGCCTGCGCGTTCTCGATCGCGGCCTGGTCGGATTGCACCAGCGCCGCGTCCTGTGCGACCAGCGCCTTTTGGGTGTCGGCCTGCTGGCGGTTGATGGCGTTGGTGGCCGCCAGTTTTTCATAGCGATCGAGATCGATCTTGGCGTTGGCGAGCTGCGCTTCGTCCTGCGCCTTCTTGGCGATCGCCTGATCGAGTTGCGCCTGATAGGTGGTGGGGTCGATCTGCGCCAGCACGTCGCCCTTCTTGACGTCGTCGCCTTCCTTGAAGCCGACGCTGAGCAGCTTGCCGTCGACCTGCGGGCGCACCGTCACGGTGTTGAGCGCCTTGATGGTGCCGACGGCGTCGAGATAGACCGGCACGTCGCGCCTTGGCGGCGGGTGTGACCAGCACCGGCACCGGCCCGTTTTCGGCGCCGAAGCGGCTGCGAGTCTGCGGCGGCGGCGAGCCGCTGAACGCATAGTACAGCGCGGCGCCGATCACGATGACGAGCGAGGCAATCGTCACGCGGCGGTTGCGCGTGCTGGTTTTCGCCCAGATCTGTTTCGGCAGTTCACCGTGCATCGGAGGTTTCCACCGGTGGCTTCGGCAGCCAACCGCCGCCGAGCGCTTGATAAAGACCGACGACCGCCTGAACATGCGCGAGCTGAGCCTGCGCCAGCGCATCCTCGGCCTGATACAAGAGTCTGCTGGGTCTGCAGCACGGTAACCAGATCGATGGTGCCCTGGCGCAGACGTTGCTCGGAAATGTCGAAGGCGCGGCGCGAACTCGTCACCACCTCGCGCTGTAGCCGCGCCCGCAACGCGGTCTGACGGATGCCGTCGAGCGCGTTTTCCACGTCGGAGAACGCCGAGATCACCGCCTTGCGGTAATTCTGCAAGAGCTCGTCCTGTTTGCCCTTTTGCAGGTCGAGATTGCCTTGCAGCCGTCCGCCGTCGAAAATCGGCTGGGTCAGGCCGGCGGTGAGAGTGTAGAAGGCCGATTCCGGCCGCAACAATGTTTTCAAAACCGCGCTCTGGTAGCCGCCTTCGCCAGTGAGCGTGATGCTCGGCAGCATCTGCGCGCGCGCATTAATCTACATTGGCGTCGGCGGCGGCGAGATTGGCCTCGGCCTCGCGGATGTCGGGGCGTTGCGCCAGCAGTTCTGAAGGCAGGCCGGGCGTGACGCGCGGCGTGGCGATGCTGCGCAAACTGCCGCCGCGAATGCGCACGCTTTCGGGCGGGCGCGCGATCAGCACGGCGAGCGCGTTGCGGTTCTGCGGTCAGCGTCTGCTCGAGCGGCGGAATCGCCGCGCGTTGGGTGTTGAGCAGGGCTCTCCTGCTGGGACGTGTCGAGCAGGGACGCGGTGCCGGCCGCCAACCGCTGCTTGATCAGATTGAGCACGCGGGTGGCGCTGGCGATGTTCTCGCGCCCGACCCGCAGTCGGTCCTGCGCCGCCAGAACCTGGAAATAGGCGTTGGCGGTAGCGACTACGGTGGTCAGGCCCACGACCTCGCGGTCGTAGCGGCTGGCGACCGCGGTTTCCTCGGCCGCGCGCAGGGCCGAGCGGTTCTTGCCCCAGAAGTCGATCTCGTAGCTGGCGGTGAGCGAAGACGATAACAGGTCGCGTTCGGAGCCGCCAAGCGAACCAGTGGTACCGCCGGCCGCAGTGGCCTGCGAAGTGCGCAAATGTGTTGCGCTGCCGTTGGCGGCGACATTTGGCAACAGCGGCGCGCCGGCGACGCGTGACTGCGCGTCGGCCTGCACGATGCGCGCGATCGCCGCGGCGATGTCGAGATTGGCGGCGCGCGCCTCTTCGATGACCTCGGTCAATTCCTTGGAGCGGAAACCGCGCCACCAGTCGAGCTTCGGCACCGCCGCTTCCGCCAGCGCTGGATTTTTGGGCGCGCGATCATAGGCCAGCGGAATATCCAGCCCCGGTTCGGGCTTGTCGGTGAGCAGGCAGCCGCCGAGCGGCAGCATAAGGCAAAGTCCTTGCAGCATGGCCACAACCGGCCGCGCACGCCGTTTCTTTCCCGTCCCACCGCCCTGGCTACCGCGAAGCATAACGACGACTTTCAAGAACTAATGAAACACGGTCGGGCGGGAAATTAGCCGGTTTTATTGCGAATTGCTCGTAATTTTGCGCCCCGGGGGCCAATCGGCCAAAGCGCTGCGGCCGGCCTGCGACATTTGCGCGGCCGAGAACGCGAACACGCCTTGGATGACCTGGTCGAAGTTCTGCCGTGCCGCGCGCGTCTTAGCCATGGCAGTACTCATCGCCTCGACGTCGAAAGGTTGGCGCCGCAGCGTCTCGTGGATCTGGTCCTGCGCGGAGTGGTACTGCCGCTGCGCATCGTCGATCAGCTGACGGTTGGCGTTGATCTGGCCGCGCAACAAATCGGCATCGGTCGGCGGTAAGGTGTCGGCGATGTGCTCGACGCGCACGAACACGTTGCGGTCCCAAGCCGGCGAGGACGGCGCGCGGATCGCCATCGCCAGCGCGACGCCGACGAAGAATAGATTGAGCGCCAGCGAGCCAAGCAGCAGCCAGCGCGAAGAAAAGCGTGCGACCGCGGGTGCGTAATGAGCGACGGTCATGGGCTTGCTCCGGTCAATGCTTCGGGTTCGAACACCAGCGAGCCGAGATCGCCGCTGCTGGCGACCGTGAAGCCCGCGTCCGCGGTATCGATGCGGCGGTCGAGTCCGGTAATTCCGATGACAAAGCCGAGCGCCGCGCAGCAGGCCAAGGCGGCGACGCGCGGCCAGGCCGGCGCGAATTGCCAGTCGAGCAACACGTTCGGCAGGCGCCAGAGCGGTGGCTTTTGCCGCGGCAGCGGGCCGGCGAGGCGCTTGAGCACGCGCTCGACCGCCACGTCGTCGGGCGGTGGTGCCTTGATGTGGCGCTTGAGCGCGGCATCGAGAAAGTCATCTTTGTTCATCTTACGCATCCTTATCGATCACGCTGTCGAGCGCGCGGCGCATGTTCTGCTTGCCGCGGATCAGTAATGTCTCCACCGCCGACACCGAAGTGCCGAGAATCTCCGCCACTTGCGCGTTGCTCATGCCGTCACCGTAAGAGAGCGTGATGGCCGCACGCTGGCGCGCGGGCAGTTCGGCGATAGC
Organism: uncultured Alphaproteobacteria bacterium; assembly: GCA_963809675.1. Lineage (GTDB taxonomy): Bacteria > Pseudomonadota > Alphaproteobacteria > Rhizobiales > Xanthobacteraceae > Pseudolabrys. Next base: position 730,715 of record CAWEKJ010000009.1, on the reverse strand, counting down.
GGCCTTGACCAGTCGCTCCCGCTCGTCGCTTTCCGCCTTGTCGCCGGGCCCAAGCGAGGGATCGACGATGTCGCCGGCCGCTTCGAGCGCGACCCAGGGCGCGCGGCGCTTGCGGTCGAGACAGAGATTGACCACGACGCGCGTGAGCCAAGTGCGGAACTGCGCCAGCGGCTGCCAGCGCGGGGCGTTGGTCCAAACCCGTAGCATGGCTTCCTGTGCCACGTCTTCGGCGTCGGCGGCGTTGCCGAGGATGCGGCGCGCGACCCCGAGCATGGCCGGCACGTGACGGCCGGCAAGCGTGCGGAACGCCTGCTCGTCGCCGCGCGCAACCCGGGCCATGAGCGCTTCGTCGCTGTCATCCATCGCAGGGGGGCGGTCGCCATCGAGAAAACCCGTCCATTGTAGCGCTTGGCCTGTCCATTAAACGCGCAAGCCTGCGGAATCCTGTGCCGGCGGGAAAGCGGGGAAACCGGGAATAAGTCTTGGCCATTCAGCGGCTTAACCTATTGAATTACCGCGTTTTAGCAACCTGCGGGGCGTCTTTAGCCGTCGCGGCCGAGCGCCACGTCGGCGAGCGCAAAGCCTGCCACGCGTTTGTAGTTTTCCGATAGCGCGCGCAATTCGTCCTGGCTGATGAACTTGTCGAGATCGTCGAACGGCTTGTCGCCGACCAGTTCCTCGACCTTGATATTGATGAAGTCAGGCGGATGTTCGCGGTTGGTGTGCACGACCTTGGCGGCCGGCCCAGCCCGCGCGACCTCGTAAGCCTTGAGCGCCGCGGCCGGATCGCTGTTGCTGCGCAGCAGATCGGCCAGCGTGCGGGCATCGATCGCCGCTTGCGCGCCGCCATTCGAGCCGCGCGGATACATCGGATGGGCGGCATCGCCGGCGAGCGTGACGCGGCCGAAGGTCCAGCGCGCGATCGGGTCCTTGTCGACCATCGGATATTCCAGGATCTGGTCGGCGTCGCGGATCATTTGCGCCACGTCGAGCCAGGCGAAGCGCCAGCTTTCATAGAGCGGGAAGAAGTCCTTGAGATCGCCCGGCTTGTTCCAGTCGTTTTGCTCGAAACTGTCGCGCTTGATCTCGGCCATCCAATTGATCAGCTGGTTGCCGTGCATCGTCGATGCTGTCGACGATCGGATAGATCACGATCTTGCCGGTCAAGATGGAGCCGACCCGCATATAGGTGCGGCCATCGAAGATCGGCTTGCGCCGCGTCACCCCGCGCCAGGTGTTGATGCCGGCGAAGGCGACCTTGTCGTCCGGATAGAATTGCTCGCCGCAGCGCCGAATTGATGCCGTCGCAGGCGATCACCACGTCGGCGCGCACGTCATCGCGTTTGTTGAAATGCACGGTGGCGCCGTGCGTCGTCCTGTGTGACGCCGGTGCAATCGTGGTCGAGCAAGATGGCGTCGGCCCCAAGCTGCGTGCGCGCCGCCTCGTACAAGATCACGTGCAGCCGGCCGCGATGGATGCCGACTTCGGGCACGCCGTAGCCGGCGAACTTGCCGCGCGGCTCCTTGTAGATCAGTTGCCCGAAGCGGTTGAAGAACGCGCTCTCGCGGTTCTCGATGCCAGCTGCGAGCAGTTCATCGCCGAGGCCGAGCGCGCTGAATTCGCGCATCGCATGCGGCAGCAGCGTGATGCCGACGCCGAGCGGCTTGATCTCGGGAGCGCGCTCATAGACGCAGGCTGCGATGCCGCGCTGCTTGAGATTGAGCGCGAGCGATAGCCCGCAAATGCCGCCGCCGACGATGGCTACTTTCATGTCGTTTTCGCCAGTCTGCCGGCCCGGCGCGTCAGAGTTCCTTGACCTGCACCTTGCGGAACTTGATCGCACCTTGGCCGTGTTGCAGGGCGATCGGACCCTCGTCGAACATGCCGTTGCGCAGTTTCGCCGTCTCCTTGCCGTTCAGCACGACCGTGATGTCTCGGCCTTTGACGGTGATCTCAAAGGTGTTCCATTTCTCGCCGGCCTTCGGCATCGGATTGACTTCGACGTATCGGGTGATCGCGCCGGTGCCGTAGCTCGGATCGGGGCGCTCGTCGAAAATATTGGCTTCGTAGCAGGTCCGGTCGGTGATTTTCTTGGGATCGAGGCAGCGGAAATAAATGCCGCTATTGGCGTCGTGGCTCGGCCAGAACTCAACCCGCACAATGAAGTTCTTGTACGACTTCGCGCTGACCAGATAGCCGGCTTCCTTTTTGTCCTTCATCTGATCGGCGACGACTGCCCCGTCCGCAACATGCCAATTCGACCCGCCGACCTCGTTCCACCCGTTCATGCTGGTGCCGTCGAGCAATGTGACCCAGCCGTCTTGCGCGGTTGCCGGCTGCAAGGCGTGGAAGGCGGCGAAGCTGAGGACCGCGGCTCCGGCAGCGAATTGAATTGTGCGCATCGACAAGCGTTTCATGGCGTTTCCTCCCGTTGAAATTGGCCGCCTTTGTCCGTCTCGTGAAACAGCCCGTCCGCTCCTTTATTCCTTGCGAAGGCAAGGGCAGGCGCGCTTTGTCAACGGGCTTCGCGAATGGACGAAATCGGTTCCTTTCTGTCAACATGGGCCGATCAAGGCGGAATTCACCGCCAAACGAAAAGGAAGGCGCGACCACCATGGACAAGGCACTCTACGACAAGGGCATAGCGATGCGCCGCAAGGTGCTGGGCGACGAATATGTCGACCGGGCGATCGCCAATACCGACGATTTCAATCGCAAATTCCAGGATCTGCTCAACGAATTTGCCTGGGGCGCGGTGTGGACCGACGAGGACCTCAAGCCGCGCGACCGCAGCCTGCTCAATCTCGGCATGATCGCCTGCCTCGGCCGCATGCACGAATTCGAGGCGCATTTCCGCGGTGCCCTGCGCAACGGGCTCACGCCCAAGGAACTCAGCGCCATCCTGCGGCAGGTCGCCATCTATTGCGGCTTTCCGGCCGCGGTCGACTGCCATCGCGTGGCCAAGCAGGTTTTGGCGGCGGAAGCCAAGAAAACATGACGAAACCCGGGCCGTCATGGCAGAATCACGTTATTGAGATAGCCGTATTCTTGTCTTGAATGTGCCTTCATCCCAAGGCAATCAATGCCCTGGGAAGGCTGGGTATTTCAGTTCCCGGCCAATGGTGAACTGATGATCCGACGTTTTGGTCTCTTTCTGCTGGCGCTGCCGGTCGCGGCGGCCACTATGGCTGCGCCCGCGGCCGCGCAGTATTATTCATCGCCGCCCTCTTACCGCGGCGCCCCGCCGAACGGCTATTATGACAACCGGTCGCCGCCCGCTTTCTGGGCCGACGACGATGAAGACGATCAGCCGGTGCGCGGGCGACGCGCGCCGCAGATGAGTCAAAATCCACCGGGCCAGGCCGGCGCTCCCAGCCGTATTCTGCCCTATCCCGATGAAGCCGACGCCGCGTCACCGCCGCCTCCCGGCTTTGCGCCGCCCGCCTGGCGGGCCACCGGTTTACGGACATCAACTCGAACAGCAGCCGCCGGCTGGTCCGCCGCCGCGCGGCGCTAATAACGATCCCGATGCGATCCGTCCGCCAGGCGCAATCGGCTCCGCGCCAAGCGCTGCACCCGGGGCTCCGGGCGCGCCGCCGCAGACGGCGCCGGCCTACAGCACGGCCTCGCTGCCGCCGGAAGATCAGCCCGAGCAAGGCCAGCCCAAGGAACTGCCGGCCAACCTGAAGAGGCAATTGGTCGACTTCAGCACCAAAGAGCCGGCCGGCACCATCGTTGTCGATACCGCAAATACCTACCTCTATCTGGTGCTCGGCGGCGGCAAGGCGATCCGCTACGGCGTGCGCGTCGGCCGCGAAGGCTTCACCTGGACCGGCACCGAGCGCATTTCCAAGATGAAGGAATGGCCGGACTGGTTCCCGCCGCCGGAGATGATCGAGCGCCAGCCTTATCTGCCGCGCATCATGGCGGGCGGGAACGGTAATCCGCTCGGCGCGCGCGCCATGTATCTCGGCCACACGCTCTACCGCATACACGGCACCAACCAGCCGTCGACCATCGGCCACTATGTTTCGTCGGGCTGCGTCGGCATGCTCAACGAGGACGTCGAGGATCTCTATAGCCGCGTGCAGGTCGGCACGCGTGTCGTCGTGCTTCCCGGCAAGCCGCCGGAGACAGTGGCCAATACTGGCGCGCCGCAAAACGCCGAACCGGCAAACCCGATGGCGCCGCCGCCGCGCTCCGGAACCGCGGTCTCCGCGCAGCCGCTGCCGCCGGCGCACTAATCATCCGGTAGCGCCCGACCTGCCTCTGAACTAACATCGCTCTCAAAGCCGTTCGCCGCCGATCAGCCGGAGCTAAGCGGCGAGCGATGAGAGGCGGACATGGCGCGTGCGGATTCGCAGACCAGGTTAAATCGGCGTAAATTTCTGGCGGGCGTGGCGATCGCCGGCGCAGCCGGCGCGGCGGCTCCGCCCGCTGCCAAAGCCGCGACCACCGCGCTGACGCCCGGCGCGGGTCCGCGCCCTTCCGCGTTACGCCCCAATGCCGCTGTCGCCGCCACCGAAACCGCCACGCCGCCTGCGATGGCGAAGGCCGAGGGCGTGCCCGGCTCGGATTTCATGGTCGATGTCATCAAGTCGCTCGATATCGACTACCTGCCGTGCAATCCGGCGCAGAGCTTCCGCGGCCTGCACGAATCTTTGATCAACTACGGCCGCAACAAGAAACCAGAATTTCTCACCTGCACGCACGAGGAAGCTTCCGTTGCGATGGCACACGGCTATTTCAAGATCGCCGGCAAGCCGCTGCTGGTGCTCTGCCACGGCACCGTCGGCCTGCAGCACGCCGCGATGGCGATCTACAACGCGTGGTGCGACCGCGTTCCGGTGATCGTGATGGGCGGCACCGATCTCGATGCCTCGAAGCGCCCGCCCGGCGTGCCGACCTTCCATTCGGCGCAGGATATCAACGCATTGGTACGCGATTTCACCAAATGGGATGATCAGCCGATATCGTTGCCGCATTTCGCGCAGTCATTCGTGCGCGCCTACAAGCTGGCGATGACGCCGCCGCACGAGCCGGTGATGATCGCGCTCGACACCGGCCTGCAGGAAGAGACGGTGCGCGACCGCAGCAAGTTGGCAATCCCACGCTACGTGCCGACCGCGCCGCCGCAAGGCGACATGAACGCGGTGCGCGAGGCGGCGCGGCTCCTGGCAAATGCCGAGCGTCCGGTAATCGTTGTCGACAAATGCGCACGCACGGCAAATGGCGTGAAGCTGCTGGTCGAACTCGCCGAACTCTTGCAGGCGCCGGTGATCGACCAGAAAGGCCGGATGAACTTCCCGAACACTCACTATCTTTCACAGAATTCGCGCGGTCGCGCGCTGCTCGGTGAAGCCGATGTGATCCTCGGCCTCGAACTGTCGGACTATTGGGGCACGGTGAATGGCTTCATCGATAATGGCGAGAACGAAGGCGCCGGGTTGCAGGAATCCCACATCAAGCCGAACGCCAAGCTAATCAGCATCAGCTCGATCGTGCTCAACACCAAGTCGAACTACCAGGATTTCCAGCGCTTCCAAGCGGTCGACGTGGAGATGGCGGGCGACGGCGAAGCCACGCTGCCGGCGCTGATCGAGGCGGTGAAGCAGGCGCTGCAGTCCGACCGCAAAGCGGCGATCGAGGCGCGTGGCAACGGCATGAAAAAGGCCTGGAGCGAGGCGCGCGACCGCACCCGCGCGGCGGCTAGCTTTGCCTGGGACGCGAGCCCGATCAGCACCGCGCGCATGGCGATGGAAGTCTATGCGCAGATCAAGGACCTTGACTGGTCGTCGGTCGGCGGTGACCGGCAGTTGTCGAGCTGGCCGAGCCGGTTATGGCCGATGGACAAGCACTATCATCATATCGGCGGGCCGGGCGGCTACGGCATCGGCTATGGCGCGCCGGCCGCGGTCGGCGCCGCGCTCGCCAACCGCGCGGAGGGTCGCTTCTCGGTCAACTTTCAGCCCGACGGCGACATGATGTTTTCGCCCGGCGTGCTGTGGACTGCGGCGCGCCACAAGATTCCGCTGCTGTCGGTGATGCACAATAACCGCGGCTACCATCAGGAAGTTATGCACGTGCAGCGCATGTCAAACCGGCGCAACCGGGTTGCCTATCTCGGCAAGGATCTGGGGCCGATGGGCACGCGCATCGAAAATCCGAATATCGACTATGCCAAGCTCGCGAGTTCCATGGGCGTGTATGGGGTCGGTCCGATCACCGATCCGAACGAATTGGCGCCAGCGCTGAAGAAGGCGGTGCAGGCGGTTAAATCCGGCGAGCCCGCGCTGGTCGACGTCGTGACGCAGCCGCGGTGAGGGCTCGCATCATGCACATTCGCGCGTGGGGCTTGGCATTGGCGGCGAGCATCTGCGTCGGGCAGGGCGCATACGCCGCCTCCGCCGAGCACGGCAAGATCGCCTTCATGCAGCACGGCTGCTGGCAATGTCACGGCACCATGGGGCAGGGCTCGATCGCGACCAGCGGCGGCAAGCGCTTGGCGCCCAATCCGCTGCCATGGGAGACATTTTATGCATTCGTGCGTTCGACCAACCGCGCGATGCCACCGTTCAGCGAAAAAATTCTGTCCGACGGCGATCTCGAAGACATCTACGCTTATTTGCAGTCGGTCCCGAAGCCGCCCGACGTCAACAGCATCCCGCTGCTCAAGCCGTAGCGCGCCACGTTATCGGTCCCACAGCGAGAGCAAGGCCGAGCGCAGCTCGATCTCGGTGAACGGCTTGCGCAGTGTCGTCACGTCGCGATAGCGCAGCCCGGCCGGCGGCTCATGACCCGTGACGAAGATGAACGGAACGCCGCGCCGATGCAGCTTTTCCGCGACCTCGGTGGCGTAAGCGCCGTTGATGTTGAGATCGAGCAAGGCGCCGTCGAGGTCCGGCGTTTCCGCAAGCAGGATCGCGGATTTCATATTATTGACGGGGCCGAGCACGTGAACGCCCAGCGCCTCCAACTCCTCCTCAAGCATGATCGCGATGAACGGCTCATCCTCCAGAACGAGGACCGTGCGCCGTTTCTTTGGACTATCGGCCATGCGTCTCACCGTCCGAGACTTGCGCCAGCCGGCTGACCGCCTCGATCACCGCGCCGGGGTCGGCGATGCCTTTGCCGGCGATGTCGTGCGCGCTGCCGTGCGCCACCGAAGAGAACAAAATCGGTGAGCCGATCGACAGCCCCGCCGTGCGGTTGAACGCCTGCAGCTTGGCGGCGATGTGGCCCTGGTCGTGCAGCATGACGATGAAGGCGTCGCAGCCTTTCTTGCGGAACATGGTGTCGGCGCCGAACGGCCCGGAGACCTCGATGCCGCTTTGCGCCGAGCGCGCGATGGCGGGGATGATGATGTCGATTTCTTCCGAGCCGAACAGGCCCTCTTCGCCGGCGTGCGGATTGAGCCCGCTGACGAAAATCTTCGGGCGCGCGATACCAAGTTTCTTGAGCGCGGCGTCGGTGACGCGGATCACCCGCTCGACGCTTTCTTTTGTGATCAATTCCAAGGCCTCGCGCACACTGATATGCAGCGTGGCGTGGGCGATGCGCACGTCGTCGAAGCAGATCATCAGATAGACGTCGTTGACGGGTGTGCCGGTTTCGCGCGCCACGAACGAAGGATAGCCGTCGAAGGCGATACCGGCCGCGGCGATCGAACGCTCGGTCTGCGGCGCTGCCACCACGGCCTCAACGTCGCCTTTGAGTGCGGCATCAATCGCGCGGCGCGCGGCGGCGAGCGAGGCACGCCCATAGGCTGCGTCCACAGTGCCGATTTTCACCGGCATATTGGTTCCTTCGCTGGCATCGAGCAGGTTGACCGCGCCATTCGACCAATCGGCATCGCCGGCTTTGGCGATGACATGCAGGCGCGGCGTGAGGCCGGCCGCTTTGGCATGCAGTTCCACCACCGCCGGGTCGCCGACCAGCAAGGGCCGACACAGCGCTTTGACGCGCGCATCGAGCGCGGCCTTGAACGCGATTTCCGGGCCGATCCCGGCCGGGTCTCCGGTTGCAATGGCGATCCGCGGCAACGGCATGGCAGTTCTCTTCCTTAGGTAACGCGGGTGCCTATAATGGGTTCAACAATAGCAAGTGTACGAGGAAACGTCGCCATGATGTCGCGTGAACAGAACGACCAGCTCAGCCGTATCGGTCCGGGCACGCTGATGGGCAAGCTGCTGCGCCGTTATTGGGCGCCATTCCTGCTGGCGTCGGAAATCCCGGAACCGGACTGCCCGCCGGTGCGGGTCAAGCTGATGGGCGAGCGCCTGATCGCGTTCCGCGACACCAAAGGGCGCGTCGGCCTGATCGACGAATTCTGCGCCCATCGCGGCGCCTCGCTGTGGTTCGGCGAGGCGAAGACTGCGGCATCCGCTGCCACTATCACGGCTGGAAATACGACATCACCGGCCAATGCGTCGATCTGCCGTCGGAGCCGGAGGAGTCCGGTTTCCGCAAGAACATCAAATTGAAATCCTATCCCTGCATCGAAAAGGCCGGGATCATCTGGGCCTATATGGGGCCGCCGGAATTGCAGCCGCCGCCGCCGGCGCTGGAATGGACCGACGTCAAGCCCGAGCAGCGCTTCGTCTCCAAGCGGCTGCAGGAATGCAATTACCTGCAGGCGATGGAAGGCGGCATCGATTCCAGCCACGTGTCCTGGCTGCACGGCAGCGAGCTCGAGAAGGACCCGCTGTTCAAGGGCAGCAAGGGCAACGAATACAATAAGCAAGACCGCATGCCGCTGTTCGAGGTGGAGGAATTTGCCGGCGGCCTGCTGATCGGCGCGCGCCGCAATGCCGACGCCGGAAAATATTACTGGCGCATCACGCCCTGGATCATGCCCTGGTATTCGATCATCCCGCCGCGCGCCGGCCATCCGCTCGGCGCGCACGCCTGGGTGCCGATCGACGACGAGACCTGCTGGGCCTGGAGCATCAATTATCATCCCAAGCGCGCGCTGACGAAATCGGAAGTCTCGGCGATGCAGGACGGCGAGGGCATCCACGTCAAATACGTGCCGGGCACTTTCATTCCGCTCGCCAACAAGTCGAACAACTACCTGATGGACCGCGAGGCGCAGCGCCATGGCCATAGCGCGACCGGGGTCGACGGCATCGCGATGCAGGACGCTTCGATCCAGGAAAGCATGGGCGCGATCCAGGACCGCACCAACGAGCACCTGTGCGCGACCGACGCCGGCATTGTCATGACCCGCAAAATCATGCTGCGCGCCGCCAAGGCCGCGGCCGAAGGCAAGCCGGTGCCGGCGACCGAACCGGAAGCGCAGCGCGTGCGCTCGGTGGCGATCGAGCTCGACAAGGACACTTCGTTCACGCAAGGCGCCAAGCACGGCCTCTATGCCGAATTGGGCACCGAGCCGCTGTCGGTGTGACTTAATCTTGTGCGCATGATCCCGAAAACCGGCTCCCGCTTTTCGGGATCATGCGCTATTCCGCCGCGGTCTTGGCCGGCTTGCCGATCGCCGCGTTGACGCGCGGCATCACCTGCTCGGCCATCAATTGCATCGAGCGGCGAGCGAGCTTGGGGTCGACCCAGTCCATGCCGGCATAGACCAGTTCGCCGAAATCGCCGGTCTCCTCGCGCATCGCCAATATCTGATCGACCACTTTGTTGACGGTGCCGGTGAACACGCAGTTCTCCATGACGTAATCGAGCGTGATCTCCTCGTCCGGCTGTTCCTTGTGGCTCTTGAACACATAGAGCCGGTTGCCTCGGATCATCTTGGCGCGCATCTTGCTCGAAATAGAATGGCGATAGGGGCTCTTGGCGTCCTCGCCGCCGTAACGCTGCGCGGTCTTGTCGTCGTCGGCGACGAAGACGGTGCGCGCCACGCGCCAATCGGCGACGTCGGCCTTGGCGCCGGCCTCGGCCTTGCCTTTGGCGTAATTCGTCCAATGCGATTTGAGGTGGTGTGGCAACAGAAAGTTCGCCGACAGCGGGTGAAAGTCGCGCTTGCCCATCAGCACCACGCCGGGCGAGAACGGCGCCACCACGGTGCCGACGATTTCCGGCCGCGGCTTCTGAAACGGCTTGGCCAAGACGCCGACGCCGAGGTCGAGCGCGGCGGTGCGCGCGAAGCCGACCTTGAAGCGGTTGTCGGGAAAATCGATGTCGTAGGGCGGATCGCGCTCCCACACTGCCAGGATGACGTCGATCGCCTCGGCGAAAATCTTGTTGCGGTCCTGGTCGAGAATCCCGATCGCCTCGCAATCCGACGTCAGCGCGCCGGGCGAAACGCCCATGATGAAGCGGCCTTGCGCCAGATGATCGAACATCGCCGCGTTCACCGCGATCACCACCGGATGCATCTGCGCGAGGTTGGTGGTGCCGGTCGCGAGCTTGATGGTCTTGGTGTCGTGGATGAGCGTCGCCAGAAACAGCATGCTGTTGGTGACGTTCTCGCAGGCGTCGGTCAGGTGCTCGCCCATGAAGGCGTCATGGAAGCCGAGCCGGTCGGCGAGAATGATCGCCTCGCGGTCCTCGCGCAGCGTCTGCGACCAATCCCGGCCGATCGGGTGAACCGGCATCGTGAAGTAGCCCAACCGCATTTCCATCTCCGCCAAAGAACCGGCCGCAAACTAGCGCATGATTTCGGGAAGTGGGACCGGTATTCGCAAAAGATCGTGCCGTTTTGAGAGGGCGAAAACCGGCTTAAAACCGGTGTGTAAAACGATACCGCCGCGGCGGGAATCGGAGTTGTACCCACTGTTCCACAGCCGGCCATGACGCTGTTTCGGAAGCGGCCGGCAAAAGACTAGGTTGTCGCAAAAGGCCGTTCCGATTCGGCCAGCTTTACCGGGGTTCCGCCATGATGCGCTGGTTTCATGCCTTGATGCCGAAGGAGGAGCGTTTCTTCGACATGTTCGCGAACCATTCACGGGCCGTGCTGGCCGGCGCGAAAGCGCTGCGCGCCATGCTCGAAGGCGGCCAGGCGGTGCAGGGCAACTATCAGACCGTCATGGATCGCGAGCAGGACGCCGACGACGTCACCCGCGACGTGCTGATCGCGGTGCGCCGCACCTTCATCACGCCGTTCGACCGCGGCAACATCCGCGACCTAATCACCTCGATGGACAACACCATCGACCAGATGCAGAAGACCGCCAAAGGCGTCATCTTGTTCGACGTTACCGAGTTCACGCCGCAGATGAAGGAAATGGCCGACGCGATCGTGAAATGCGCCGAACTGGTGCAGGAGGCCGTACCGCTGCTGCGTTCTATCGGTTCGGAGGCCGCCCACATCAGCGACTTGACCGCGCAAATTTCCGCGCTCGAAGGCCGCGCCGACGAGCTGCACGATGTCGGCCTCAGGGCGCTTTACCTGGCCAACGTCAAATCCAATTCGATGGCTTTCTTCGTCGGTAATGAAGTCTACGATCATCTGGAAAAAGTCGTCGACCGCTTCGATGACGTGGCCAACGTCATGCACGGTATCGTCATCGAGCATGCTTAGCCGCGCCGGAGCCGGAAGACGATGAACGCCGCAGCGCTCACTCTGCCGTTTTTGATCGCGCTGATCGCGGTCGCGCTGGCGTTCGATTTTCTTAACGGCATGAACGACGCGGCCAACTCGATAGCCACCATCGTCTCGACGCGCGTGTTGCGACCGCAATATGCCGTCGCCTGGGCGGCATTTTTCAATTTTATCGCCTTCCTGGTGTTCGGGCTGCATGTCGCGGAAACCGTCGGCCGCGGCATTGTCGAGGCGAACGTCGTCGATTCGCACGTGATCTTCGCGGCGCTGGCAGGCGCGATCGTCTGGCAGATCATCACGCAGCGGCTGGGGATTCCGTCGTCGAGTTCGCACGCCTTGATCGGTGGCCTTGTCGGAGCCGGCTTGACCAAAGCGGGCATCCACGCAGTGGTCTGGTCCGGCGTCGGCAAGACGGTCGCCGCGATTTTCCTGTCGCCCGGCCTCGGCTGCCTGCTGGCATTGTTCCTGATGCTGGTCGTCTCGTGGGTGTTCATCCGCTCGAGCCCTTTTGGCGTCGACAATATTTTTCGCCGCGTGCAATTCGTGTCGGCGTCGTGTTACGCGCTCGGTCATGGCGGCAACGACGCGCAGAAGACCATGGGGATCATCGCGGTCCTGCTGTTCTCGGAAGGAAGCCTCGGACCGAATTTTTACGTGCCGTTTTGGGTGGTGATAGCCTGCCAGGTCGCCATGGCGGCCGGCACGCTGGCCGGTGGCTGGCGCATCGTCCGCACCATGGGGTCGCGCATCACGCGGCTGACGCCGATGCAGGGTGTGTGCGCGGAAACCGCGGGTTCGGTCATGTTGTTCGCGGCGACCAGCCTTGGCGTTCCGGTATCTACGACGCACACGATCACCGGCTCGATCATCGGCGTCGGCGCGGCGAAAAATGTGTCGGCGGTGCGCTGGGCCGTCGCCAAGGAAATTGTGACCGCCTGGATCCTGACAATCCCAGCGGCGGGCCTGCTGTCCGCGCTGTTCTACTGGGTATCGGGCCTGATCGGTTGACTAGGCCGCGACGCGGGCGAGGAAGCCCTCGACCTCGCGGCGCAGCTCGGCGGCGGCGGTTTCCACCGCCTGCGAGGCTGAAAGCACGCTCTCCGCCGACTGCCGGGTATCGGTTGCCGCGCCGGTGACATCGCCGAATACCGACACCACCAGCTTGGCGCCGTCGGCGGCACTGGCGACGTTGTGCGAAATCTCGGCGGTCGCGGCGCTCTGCTCGTGTACCGCGGCGGCGACCGCGGTGGCGTAACTGTCGATTTCCCGCATGCGGCCCGAAATGCGGCCGATAGCGCCGACCGCGCTCCCGGTCGAGCTCTGCACCGCGCCGATCAACTTGGAAATGTCTTCGGTCGCCTTGGCGGTTTGCACCGCCAGCGATTTGACCTCCGAGGCGACGACCGCGAAGCCTTTGCCGGCTTCGCCGGCGCGCGCTGCCTCGATGGTGGCATTGAGCGCCAGCAAATTGGTCTGGCCGGCAATGGTGCGGATCAGCTTGACCACGTCACCGATCTTCTGGGCGGCCTCCGACAACGCGGTAATTTGCGCATTGGTGCCGTGCGCTTCCTCGACCGCCGAGCGCACGATCGTGGTGGTCTGGGCGAGCTGGCGGCTGATCTCCTCGATCGAACGACTCAATTCGTCGGCCGCGACCGCAGCGGTTTCCACGTTGCTGCTCGATTCGTTGGAGGTCGACACCGCGCCATCGGCGCGCTGCGAGGTTTCGCCGGAACTGGCGAGCAAAGTCGTGGCGGTCGAACGCATGGCCATCGCGCCGTCGGCGACCGTGCTCAGGTGATCCTCAACGCGCTGGCGAAACGTCGCGATGGCCTGCTCGATCGCGGCGCGTCTTTGCTGCTGCTCCTGCATCGAGGCCCGTTCGAGCTCGGCGTCGCGCCGCTCCGAGATATCCTCATGGGTCGCCACCCAGCCGCCGCCGGCCATCGGCCGGTTGATGACCGAGACCACCCGTCCGGTGGCAGATTTGACTTCCGTGTGGGTGGTCTTGCCCTGCTCCATGGCGGAGACCAGTTCGCGCCGGTATGCATCGGGATCGCGGACAAAGCTGCCATTGGCGATGCGGTATTGCAGCAGGCCGGCGAGCGTGCGGCCGGGTCTCACGATGTCGTCGGAGAGTTTGTACAAATCCTTGTAGCGCTGATTGCAGACGACCAGCCGCTCGTTGCCGTCGAACATGCACAGACCCTGCGACATGTTATTGATCGCGACCCGCATGCGCCTATTGTTCACTTGCAGGCGCCGCGTGAGGACAATGCCGGCGAGCAGGATTGCCAGTGCCGTCGTCAGGCCGGCCGGAAACGCCGACACCAGGAGTTCGGGCGCCGCGGCGGCCCAAGCGCGGGCCGGCAGCGCAAAATGGAACAGTGCAAAGCTGGCCGGATAGCAGACGCAGCCGATCAGCGCGATCAGGCGCCAGTCGTGCGAGTTTTCCGAAGCGGAAGAATCATCGCTCATGGTCTTGTCCGTATCCGCCGCACGCTATTCCCCTAGCGGTTGTTTTGCAGTTAATTGAGCGGTTAATCAGAGGTTAATGGCTCGGTCGAGGAGGGCGCTGGAATGGCGAAGCTGCGCGCGGCCGAATGCCGCGAATTCATCGCGGCCGTGGTCGAAAAGGCCGCTGAAATGGGCGTGCCGATCTCGGTCGCCGTGGTTGGCCCGGAAGGGCACCTGATCGCAGTCGAGCGCATGGACGATGCCGGCTTCATCACCCCGGATACCGCCATCGCCAAGGCTTATACCGTGGCGGCGTTCCGCTCCATGAGTCCTCGTTTTCCCGACGGACTGGTGATCCAGCAGTGGTTCAAGGAGCGCAATCCGCAATTGCTCGTCAGCCTTGCCGCCATGACCAACGGCAAAATTGCGGCCAGCGGCGGCGCGGCGCCGGTGTTCCGCGGCGACGAGATGGTCGGTGCCTATGGCGTGAGCGGCGGCACGTCGCAACAGGATGAGGAGATGGCGCAATATGCCCGCGCCAAAGTCGGCTGGGCGCATAGGTCCACCGCCGAGCCGAAGGCGAGCGTGAAGGAGCACATCAACGAGCTCTACGCCAAGGCCGGCATCACCGACCGCAAGCTTTAGAATTTAGCCCTGCCGGAGTACCGCAATGGAATCGACCGCTCGCAATGCCGGCCCCTCCGCCTGGGCCGGGCGCATCGAGGATGACGCGCTGCTGCGCGGTGCCGGGCGCTTCGGCGACGACGTGAAGCCCGAAGGCGCGCTTGCCGCTTATTTCGTGCGCTCGCCGCATGCCTTCGCCACTATTGAGCATATCGACGTCGTGGCCGCCAGAAGCGCGCCGAGCGTGGTCGCGGTGCTGACCGCCGCCGATCTGGCCGAGGCGCAATACCATACGATCTCGCATCCGCATCCGATGCCAGGCCGCGGCGGCAAGGTGGCTGCCTCCCCACATCGGCCCTCGCTGGCGGAAAAACGCGTGATGCATGTCGGCGAGCCGGTGGCGATGGTGGTCGCGGTGAACGCGCAGGCGGCACAGGACGCCGGCGAAAAGATCAATGTCGACTACCAGCCGCTCAAGCCGGTGACCGATATACGCGCGGCAATCGCGCTCGGTGCGCCGCAACTATGGCCGGAAGCACCCGCCAATATAGGCTTCGACTGGACCGCGCCGCCAGATCCCGACGGCAAGAAGCAGGCTGCGCTCGATCGTGCCTTCAAGGACGCGGCCCACGTAGCGCGTGTCGAACTGATCAATCAGCGTTTGGTGGTCGCCTCGCTCGAGCCACGCACGGCGACCGCGAGCTACGACGCCGGCAAGAACCAATTCACTCTGCGCTGCGGCACGCAGGGTGTCGCCGCCGTGCGCGGCCAAATCGCCGGCGCCATGGGCATCAAGCCCGAGGAGCTGCGCATCCTCACCGAGGATCTCGGCGGCGCCTTCGGCATGAAGGCATGGTGCTATCCCGAATACATTCCGATGCTGCACGCCGCGCGCGTCTTGAACAGAACGATCCATTGGGTCTCGACCCGCTCGGAAGCCTTCGTCAGCGACAACCAAGGCCGCGACTCGTTCTGGCGCGCGGAGCTTGCGCTCAACAAGCGCGGTCGTTTTCTCGCCTTGCGCGTCGAATGTCTCGGCAATGTCGGCGCCTATTTCACCGGCGTGGCGCACTTCGTCTTCACCACGCATGTCTCCGGCTGCCTGCCGACGGTCTATGACATTCCGCTGGCGCAAGTGAATTCGCGGTGCGTGCTCACCAATACACTGCCGACCGGGCCCTATCGCGGCGCCGGACGGCCCGAAGCGAGCTATCTGCTGGAGCGGCTGATCGACGCCGCGGCCGACAAGACCGGCATCGATGCCGCAGAATTGCGCCGGCGCAATCTGATTCAACCCGACAAAATTCCCTACACCACCGCGTTTGGCAACAGCTACGACAGCGGCGACTTTCCCGGCGCCTTCGAGCGCGCGCTGACGCTTGCCGATTACGACGGTTTTGCCGCGCGCCGGAAGGCGGCAAAGAAAGCCGGCCGGCTGCGCGGCATCGGTATCGGCTGCTATCTGGAAATCGCCGGCGCGTTCCCGGAAGAAGCCGCGCGTATGACATTTCCCGGCGGCAACAAGGTCGGTGTGAGCATCGGCGCCGGCGCGAGCGGGCAGGGGCACGCCACCGTGTTCGGCCGGGTGGCGGCTCGGCGGCTCGGCGTTGCGCCGGAAACGGTGACGATCACATCCGGCGACTCCGCACGCGACGTGCCAGGCTTCGGCGCCGTCGCGTCGCGTTCGGCCATGATGGCGGGCGGCGCCATCGCGCGCACCGCCGACCTGGTGCTGGAAAAGGGTAAGCGCGCCGCCGCCATGCTGCTGCAAGCGGCCGAGGACGACGTGGATTATCGCGACGGCAAATTCAGCGTGCGCGGCTCGGGGCGCGAAGTGTCTCTGTTCGAGGTGGCCGAGCGCGCCGCCGAACTGGCGCGCAGCGGCGTGATCCCGGAGAGCCTCGACACGCAGGCCGGCATCAAGGTGCCGCCGTCATTCCCGAACGGCTGCCACGTCGCCGAGGTCGAGATCGATCCGTCGACCGGCGCGGTTTCGATCGTGTCCTATGTGGCGGTCGGTGATTGCGGCAATGTGCTGGACGAGACAATCGTTGAGGGTCAGATGCATGGCGGCGTAGCGCAGGGGCTTGGCCAGGCGTTGACCGAGAACACGATTTACGACAGTGCCGGCCAGCTCGTGTCCGGCTCGTTCATGGACTACGCCCTGCCGCGCGCCGATTTGATGCCGGATATGACGGTCGAGCATCGCGCCGTCGCCTGCCGCACCAATCCGCTTGGCGTGAAAGGTACTGGCGAGGCCGGCACCACCGCGGCTCCCCCGGCGCTGATCAATGCCATTCTGGACGCGTTGCCGGCAGGTGCCCAGCTTGACATGCCGGCGACGCCAGAACGCATCTGGCACGCGTTACAAGCGGCGACTTGACGCCGGTCACGGCGCCACGTCGATCTTCACCGAGGCGGTAATGGTGTGCCAATGCTTGATTTCGCCGTCGAGCCAGGCCTTGGCATCGGCGACGGTTTTGCTTGGCGCTATCGCCATCTTTTGTTTGGCGAATTTTTCCTGCACCTCGGGCGATTGCAGCGCCTTGATTGTGAACCGATGTAGCGCATCAAGCACCGGCTTCGGCGTCGCCGCCGGCGCAAACAAGCCGTTCCACGCGATGGTGCCGACGTCGGGGTAGCCGACCTCTTTCATGGTCGGAACATTCGGATAGTCCGGCAGACGCTGGTGGCTGACCACCGCGATCGGCCGGAACTTGCCCGATTGCACCATGCCGGTGGTGCTGGCGACATTGAGGAAGGCGGCCTGCACATCGCCGCGCAACATATCCTGGATCACGCCGGAGGCGCCGTTCTTGTTGGGTAGCGCGACCATGTCGAGATCGCCGGCGCGTTTGGCGAAATAGGCCATGTCATAGTGCGGATAGGAGCCGACGCCGACGGTACCGTAATGCAGCTTGCCGGGATTTTTCCTGGCGTAGTCGATCAGCTCCGGCACCGACTTCACCGGAAAATCATTGGCCGTCGTCACCACCAGGAACGCCGGCACGTCTATCAGATTAGTCACCGCTGTCACGCTCTTGGCATAGTCGAAGTTCATCTTGGCGCGGTAGAGGATCGGCGTGATGGCATTGGTCGAGACGTTGCCGATCATCAGCGTGTAACCGTCGGGTTCGGCCTTCACCATTTCATCGATCGCCAACATGCCGAAGGCGCCGGGCTTGTTGATGATCACGAACGTCTGACCGGTGATCTTGCCGATTTCGTCGCCGACGATGCGCGCGGTAATGTCGGTGGCGCCGCCTGGCGCGTAAGGTACCAGCACTTTGACGGTCCGGTTCGGATATTTGTCCTGCGTCGAGGCTGTGGACATGCCGAGCATGAGCAAGCCGGAAAGGCCGGCGGCGGACAGCAAGATTGCGCTGAGCCGTTTCATGCGAGTCCTCCGAAATAGCGGTGGATGCTCAGGCGGCCTTGATGCCGTGCAGGCTGTGCGAGGCGTCCTTGACCGTGAAGAATAGAACGTCACCTTCAGGCGTCGCCTTGCCGGCGTGGATGGTGTTGGCCGGGATATAGACCACTGAGCCCGGCGTCACATCGAACTCCTTGCCGTCGATATTGGCGCGGAACGTGCCCTGCAGGATGTAGATCCACTGCTCGTTCGGGTGCGAATGCGGCTCGGCGCCGGTTCCCGCGTTCATGCGCATCAGGCCGACGATCATGCGGTCGCCCTCCACGCAGGGCCCGTGCGCGGTGGAATAAGCGGGGCCGCCCATGATCTTCGACACGCTGGCGAGGTCGAAGACGTATTGGCCGGAAGCTGCGCGGGTGGCGCCAGGCGTGCGCGCTGCGGGCTGGCTGGACATAGGATGTTTCTCCCTGTGCGTTGCGTTTAACCGATTATTGTTGGGCCGAATGGTAGTTGATCGCGCATGTCGCGTCACCATGGTTCGGCCATTCTCGACCGTCAGGTTCCGTCGCGCTCGATTCGGAGGCCGTTGCAGATGAAACTGGTTCGTCCGCTCATTGTGATGCTGGCAGTCGGCGGGCTCGCCGGCTGCGCCGCCGAATACGTGCCGAAGGCCGAGCCGAGCTTCTATCGCAACCTCGCCGAGCCCGGCGCGAAGCTCGACGCGGTCGCCGCCGCTTCGATGATCTCCGGCTACCGCACCAATAACGGGCTGCCGGCGGTGACGCTCGATCCCGAGCTCACCCGGCTGGCCGAGGCGCAGGCCGCGGTCATGGCCAAGCGCGACAAACTCGATCACAGCGCCGGCAAGCCGTTTGTCGTCCGGTTGAAGAGCTCCGGCTATGACGCCAAATTTGCGGCGGAGAATATCGGCGCCGGTTATCACACGCTGGCGGAGGCGTTCTCGGGCTGGCGCGATTCTCCGCCGCACAATGCCAACATGCTGCTCAAGGGCGCCACCCGCATCGGCATCGCCGCGATCTATACGCCCGCCTCGAAATACAAAGTGTATTGGGCATTGATCCTAGCCGAGCCGGACGACAAAAAGAGTTAGTCGTGCCGGCTCTGGACCTTACACGCGCTCCTGACTAGCCTCACCACCGCATGCCGGTGGTGCCCAGCTCTCGCGACTACGACGCGAACTATCGCCAATTCCGCTGGCAGGTGCCGGCGCGCTACAATATTGGCGTCGATGTCTGCGACCGTTGGGCCGACGCCGAGCCCGGTCGGCTCGCCATCTTGCATGTCCGGCCGGACGGGCGCGAGGACACCATCACCTACGGCTGGCTGCGCGAGACCTCCAACCGGCTCGCCAATGTGCTGCGCGCGCATGGCATCGCGCGCGGCGACCGCGTCGCCATTTTGCTGCCGCAGGCGCCAGAAGTCGCCGCCGCCCATATCGCGATTTACAAGCTCGGTGCCGTCGCGTTGCCGATCGCAATCTTGTTCGGGCCGGATGCACTGTCCTACCGATTGCAGAATTCCGCCGCCAAGGCGCTGCTCACCAATGCGCAAGGCCTCGCCAAGATCACTACGGTTCGCTCTGATGCGCCGGACCTGACGTGCGTGCTGTCGCTCGACGGCGACGCGGATGGCGCGCGCAGCCTTTCCGACTTGCTTGGCGCGCGCTTCGGCGGAATTCACGTCCGTCGATACGGCGCGCCGACGATCCGGCGATGATGATCTACACGTCCGGTACCACCGGACAGCCAAAGGGCGCGCTGCACGCCCATCGTGTTTTGATCGGTCATCTGCCTGGCGTTGAGATGCCGCATTTTGAATTTCCGCAAGCCGGCGATCGCTATTGGACGCCGGCCGATTGGGCCTGGGCCGGCGGCCTGCTCGATGTGCTGCTGCCGAGCCTGCACCACGGCGTGCCGGTGGTCGCGCGCAAGTTCGACAAGTTCGATCCGGATGACGCCTTCGCGTTGATGCAAAAGGCCGGCGTGCGCAACGCATTCATTCCGCCGACGGCGTTGCGCATGATGCGGGCAGCGCCGAGCCCGCGCGGCCGCTACGGCCTCAAGCTGCGCAGCGTAGCCTCGGGCGGCGAATCGCTTGGCGTCGAAGCGCTGGAATGGGGCAAGTCCGCGTTCGGCCTCGACGATCAACGAATTCTACGGCCAGACCGAATGCAATCTGGTGCTCGGCTCCTGCGCTGCGCTCGGCGTGTCGCGGCCCGGCGCGATCGGCAAGCCGATTCCCGGCCACAAAGTGGCGGTAATCGGCGGCGACGGCCAACCGCTGAAAGCCGGCGAGGTCGGGCAGATCGCGGTGCAGCGCCCCGATCCGGTGATGTTCCTGCAATACTGGGGCAAGCCGGAAGCCACGCGCGAAAAGTTCATCGGCGACTGGATGACGACCGGTGACCAGGGCGTGATGGACGAGGATGGCTATTTCAGCTTCGTCGGCCGCGACGACGACGTCATCACCTCGGCCGGCTTCCGCATCGGTCCGGGCGAAATCGAGGATTGCCTGATCCGCCATCCGGCGGTGGCGCTTGCCGCCGTGGTCGGCAAGCCGGACGCGCTGCGCACCGAGATCGTGAAGGCCTTCATCGTGCTCAAGAAGGACTACGCGCCGTCCGACGCGCTCGCCGCCGAGATCCAGAATTTCGTCAAGACGCGGCTCTCGGGCCACGAATATCCGCGCGAGGTCGCCTTCATCGACGACATGCCGATGACCACGACCGGCAAGGTGATCAGACGGCTGTTGCGCGAGCGGGCTTGACTTAAGGCGTTTGGCCGCCGGCGCCCACGATGAACACGTGGAAGCCGAGGCGGCGCTTGGCCACGAGATAGAGCGCGATCGACTCCGCGACCAGCGCGCTCGAGGTCGCTACCGCCGCGCCCTCGATGCCGATGCGCGGAATGAGGACTACGCACAGCGCGAGATTGATCGCGAAGGCGGCGGCGTAGATGAAGGCGCATTGCTTGCGCTCGCCCAGCATGTTGAGCAGCCGCTCGGCTGGTCCGACCGCGGCGCGTGACAGCATGCCGATCGCCAGGATGAACATCACCTCATAGCCGCGCTCGAAATTGGCGCCGAACAGGCCGAGCAGCGGCCGCCCGAGCGCGAGGATCAGCGCGCAGACCAAGAGCGAAGGCCAGAATGTCCACTTGATGGTCTCGGCGAAGAACGACGCCAGTCGCTTCTGATCGCCGCTGACATGATATTGCGTGAACTTGTGGGTGGTGGCGCCGGCGATGGCGAAATAGACGAAGGCGACGATCGCCAGCAGCCGCGCGCCGGCATAATAGACCGCGACTTCGTCGGGCGAGCGGAAGTGCTCGAGCGCGAGGATGTCGACGTAAGTGAGCAGCAGGTAGAAGCCTTCCACCACGAAGATCGGCAGCGACGTGGCGATCCAGGCCTTGGTTTCGTACTGCTTCGGGCCGGCCGGCACTTTGGCCTTGAGGCGGCGGTCGAGCAGGAAGAGCTGTGCAATGGTCACCGCCCAGGTGGTGACGACCGCGACGATCATCGCGGTCACCGCGCCGGTCGGCGCGCCGAACAGATAGGCCGCGCCCATCAGCACCGTGATGGTGAGCTGACGCCAGATGTAGAACGGCATCAGCGCGAGATTGGGCCAGTCATAGGATTGCGCGATGCCGGCCTGCACCTGGACCAGCCCGTAAACCGGAATCGTGACGCAGGCGAGATAGAGCGGCACCACCGCGAAATGATCGAGATAAGGAGCGAGCAGCGTCACGCCGATCGCGCCAACAAGTCCGATGGCGGTGGCGACGCCGAAGGCGAGCCAGCGGCTGCCGGTCAGAAATCCGCGCAGGCGGTCGAGCGACTTGAGCTCGGTATATTCCGGAATGAAACGCCGCGCCGCCGACGACAGGCCGAAATCCGAGAGCGCGCCGATCATCAGCACCCAGGTCCACACATAAATGTAGATGCCAAACTCGAAACTGCCCATCCAGCGCGCGAGCAACACCTGGCTGGCGAGCGCGAGCAGCGCGCTGCCGACGCGCACCAGAAAAACCTTTCCGGCGACCATCTGCGCCAGCCGGCTGTCGCTGCGGTCGGCGAGGATGGCCTTGATGCGCGCGAGAATGCCCGCCGACGTGGGCGGTGGCGTGGCGGCGTTTTCGGTATCGACCAGCGCCACGGGTTCTCTTTCTGGCGGCTGCGGCCGGGTTGCGTGCGATGGCAAAGCCATCGTGTTCCCTTAGCAAGGAACCGTTAAGAATCGGTTGGGCGGGGCCGTTTGTGCCGATGAATCAAGGCTTTCCGAGACGCGCCACGTCGGCCAAAATGGCTTCGACGGCCTTGCGTTCCTCGCGCCGTCAGCGCCGCCTGCGGCGGCACCGGATCGCCGACCGCGTAGCCCTGGATCTGCAGGCCGGCCTTGATGCAGGCGGCCAGATTGAAACGCGCGAAGGCCTCGTTGATGCGCCAGAGTTCGCGTTGCAACTTCATCGCCTCGGGCCATTGGCCAGCGCGACAAAGCTCATAAAGCCTCACGCTCTGACGCGGCACGATGCAGGCCGGCCCCGCCATCCAGCCGACGCCGCCGATCAGCATGACCGCCGCCGGAATATGCGCTGAGGCTGAGAATACTTTCATGTCGGGGCAGCGGTTCATGATCGACAGCAGCCGTCCGGTATTGGTCGAGGCATCCTTGATGTACTGGATGCGCGGGTGCGTCGAGAGCCGCGCGATCACGTCGAGCGTCAGATCGCTGCGCTGGAATTGCGGATTGGTGTAGAGCACCACCGGAATGTCGACCGCGTCGGCGATGGCGCGAAAGTAGGACTCGATCTGCGCATCCTTGAGTGGGAAATACGCTTCGAGAATGGCGAGGATGCCGTCGGCGCCGAGCGCCTGGTAGCTTTTCGCCTGCGTCACGGCGTCGGCGGTCGACGTCGATGCCACGCCCGCGACCACCGGAACACGTTTGCATGCGGCTTCGATGGTCGCGCGCACAACTGTCTCGCGCTGCTCGCGTGACAAATACGCGAACTCGCCGGTCGAGCCGAGTGGCGTCAGACCGTGCACGCCGGCTTCGATGAGATCGGACGCCAGCCGTCCGAGCACATCGGTGAGGATGTGCCCCTGCGCGTCGATCGGCGACACCAGATAGGGAAAGACGCCGTGGAGGTCGCTCATAAGTTCACCCGGCAAAGCCGCCGTTCTTGAGGAACTTCTGTTCCTCCGGCGTGCTGACGCGGCCAAGCACAGCATTGCGATGTGGAAACCGACCGAAGCGGCGGATGATGTCGGCGTGCAACTCCGCCCATTTCAGCCCGTCGGCATCGCCGGCCGCCTTGTAAAGCGTCAGCGCGCGCTCCTGGTCGGTCAGATCCTCGGAATGTTCGAACGGCAAATAGAAAAAATTGCGCAGGTCGGGAAACGCGCCATCGTAGCCATTGAGAATAGCGCGGCTGGCAATGGCGCGTGCCAGTGGATCGGTTGCGAAGATGCGCGCCTGCCCGCGGAACATGTTGCGCGGGAACTGATCGAGCAAAATGAGCAGCGCCAGCGCGCCCTCGGCGCTCGCTTCCCAGCCGGTGAGCTTGCCGGCGGCGGCGGCCTCGTGAAGCGCAAGGAAGCGCCGGCGGATGTCGTCGTCGAACTTGGCGTCCTTCTTGAACCAGCGTTCGGGTCCGGCCTCGCGCCAGAACGCGATGACGTCGGCGGGCGTCGGCGCGGCTTGCGTCATGCATTGTCCCGCAGCGCGCGGCGCAGGATTTTGCCGACATTGGTTTTCGGCAATTCGGTGCGGAATTCGATGTGTCTTCGGCACTTTGTAGCCGGCGAGTTGGCCGAGCATATAGCGGCGCAAATCCTGTTCCGTGAGGTTGGGTGCTTTCTTCACCGCGAACAGCTTGACCGCTTCGCCGGAATGGGCGTCCGGCACGCCGACGGCGGCGCATTCCAGCACGCCGCCCTGCATCATCGCCACGTCCTCGACCTCGTTGGGAAACACCTTGAAGCCGGAAACCGAGATCATGTCCTTCTTGCGGTCGACGATTTTGACGCGGCCCTCCATCGTCCATCACGCCGATGTCGCCGGTGCGGAAAAAACCGTCTTTGGTCATCACCTGCGCGGTCTCGTCCGGCCGTTCCCAATAGCCGGGCATCACCTGCGGCCCGCGCGCGCAAATCTCGCCGCGTTCGCCGGCCGGCACGTCATTGTTGTCGTCGTCGCGGATGGAAATATCGGTCGACGGCAGCGGGAAGCCGATAGTGCCGGTCCATTCGCTGATGTCGCCGCGATTGCAGGTGAGCACCGGCGAAGTCTCCGACAGGCCGTAGCCCTCGATGATCGGGCGGCCGGTCGCCTTCATCCAGGCCTCGGCGACCGACTGCTGCACCGCCATGCCGCCGGCGATTGCGCCTTTCAGCATGCTCCAGTCGAGCTTGCCGAAATCCGGATGATTGAGCAGTGCGTTGTAGAGCGTGTTCACCGCCGGGAACAAATTTACCTTGTATTTGACGAGCTCTTTGATCAGGCCGGCGATGTCGCGCGGATTTGGGATCAAGATGCAAACGCCGCCGCTATGCACGCTGAACAGGAAGCAGCGCCGTGAGCGCGAAGATGTGATAGAGCGGCAGCGCGGTAACGATGATCACCTGTTCGATCGGCGGCGGCACCGCGAGCAGCGGCTGAGTACCAGGCAACCACCTGCAAGACATTGGCGACCAGATTGCGATGCAGCAGGATGGCGCCCTTGGCGACGCCGGTGGTGCCGCCGGTATATTGCAGGAAGGCGATATCGTCGGGCCCGACCGTCGGGCTGCGCGAAAGTCAGCGCGCGGCCGAGCTCAAGCACGTCGTTGAATTTGGTTGCACCCGGCAATGCATAAGGCGGCACCATTTTCTTGACGCGCCGCACCACGAGATTGACCAGCGCGCCCTTTATGGTGCCGAGCATGTCGCCCATGCTGGCGACCACTACGTGCTTCACTCCTGTTTGCGGCAGCGCCTCCTGCAGCACCGACGCGAAATTCTCCAGCACGATGATGGCTTCGGCGCCGGAATCGTTGAGCTGAAATTCCAGCTCGCGCGGTTTGTACAGCGGATTGACGTTCACGACGGTCATGCCGGCGCGCAGGATGGCGGCGATCGCCACCGGATATTGCAGCACGTTCGGCATCATGACGGCGATGCGGGCGCCGCGTTGCAGATCCTTGCTTTGCAGCCAGGAGGCGAAAGCGCGTGAAGCTTCGTCGAGCCCGGCATAGGTCAAAGTCTTGCCCATGCAGATGCAGGCGTCGTCGGCTGAGTGCGCGCGGAAGCTTTCCTCGAACACCGTCACCAGCGAGGGGATATGCGAGGCGTCGATCTCGGCGGGCACGCCTGGCGGATAGTGCCGCAGCCAGGGCCGTTCCATTGGCCGTTCCATGGCGTTTCCCCTTGCCGCCGATTTCGACGGCGCGTTGGCAGAGGATCGGTCGAGTCGAGAGGCCGCGCAAGGGCTGTCAGTGCGCGGCGGCTTGCTAACGATCCACCCCGCCGAACGGGATCAGCGGATTGTCGGTCAGCGCAGCGCGGTCGGGGCGGTCGACACCGGCGCTGCCGAGGAAAGCTTCGAACAGCTCGCGCACCGTGCGCTCGGGCAGGTCGCGGGTGATGAACACCAGCCGGGTGCGGTGATCGTCGTCCGGCCAGCGTTCCAGCCGCGCGGTCGGGTGGAAGACGTGCTGCACGCCGTGCACGACCATCGGCGTCTCCGGCATTTCGGCCAGCTTCACGATGCCTTTGAGACGCAGGAGCTTATCGCCGTAATTCGCACGCAACAGTTCGAGGAACATCTCCAGCGTGCCGGCCGGAATGGCGGCGTCGGCGGTCAGCACGAATGAGCCGATATGCTCGTCGTGCCGGTTGACGTCGTGATGATGGTGATGGTGATCGTCGGCATAGGCCTCGGCGGCCAGCCATTTTTTCACGTCGGGGATTTTGCGGTCAGGATCGTACAGCCCGCTGCCAAGCAATCGCTCAGCGGTCGCTTCGCCTTTGGCCGCATCGAGGATCGGCGCGGCCGGATTGAGCGCGCGCAACCGCGTCACAATGCGCTCGCGTTGTTCGGCATCGGCCAGATCGGTTTTGGTCAACACGATGCGGTCGGCCATCGCCGCCTGTTTGACCGCTTCGGCATGCGCGTCGAGCGTGGCTTCGCCGTTGACGGCATCGACCACCGTCACTACGCCGTCGAGCCGGTAGCGCTGCACCAGATAAGGATGCGCCATCGCGGTATGCAGCACCGGCGCCGGATCGGCGAGGCCGGTTGTTTCCAGCAGCACGCGACGGAATGTGCAGCGCCGGTTATCGAGATCGCGCAGCAACGTTTCCAGCGCGTCGACCAGGTCGCCGCGCATGGTGCAGCACAGGCAGCCGCTTTGCAGCAGCACCATGTTGTCGCCGACATATTCGACCAGCAGGTGATCGAGCGCGACGTTGCCGAATTCGTTGATGATGACGGCGGTCTGGCTCAGCGCCTCGTCCTTGAGCAGGCGGTTGAGCAGCGTGGTCTTGCCGGCGCCGAGAAAGCCGGTGAGCACGGTCAAGGGGATCGGGTCCGCCGGCCGCCGCCGCGCGGCGTTGTCGCCGGCCGCGCTCATTGCGCCGCCGAAGAGACCTTCGGTTTCGCCGCCTTGGCGTGTTTGGCGATTTTCTTTTTCTTTGCCGACGGGGCGGCAACCTGGACCGCGTCCGGCTTGTCGGCCGGGCCGGTGAACACCACGACCGGCGGCTCGGTATCGACCGGAGGGCCGAGCACGAATTTGCCGGCGGCCGGTTTCAGGCTCGACAGCATGAAGGCCTGCGCCGAGCCGGTATCGCCGCTCGCGGGCGTACCGCCGGCGACGGTCGATTCGTCTTCTTCCTCGTTATTGTCCTCTGACGGCGGCTTGCGCCGGTGACCGCCGCACATTTCCTCGCGCAGATTGGGCGGCTGCGCGTCGATCGGCGCCAGCGCGTCGACGGTGCCGAGCGACGGCGTGAGCCAGGACAGGCTGCCGCCGTTGAAGCCGCGCTCGAGCAATTGCCCCGCCTTCTGCGAGCGCACCGCGCCGGAATAGGCGCCGAGCACGATCGCGATCAGGCGGCGGCCGTTGCGGGTGGCGGAGGCGACAACATTATAGCCGGAGGCGCAGATGAAGCCGGTCTTCATGCCGTCGGCGCCCGGATAGCGGTCGATCAGCGAATTGTAATTGTGCATCACGCGATTGCCGTAGCGGATCGAGTGGATGTGCCAGTAGAGAATCGTCTTCTGGGAATTCCTTAATCAGCGCGCGTGCCAGAATGCCGAGGTCGCGCGCCGAGGTGACGTGATTTTCCGCCGGCAGCCCGTTCGGGTTGACGAAATTCGATTGCGTCATGCCGAGCCGGCGCGCGTTGGCGTTCATCATGTCGGCGAAACCCGCGATCGAGCCGCCGACGCCTTCGGCGATCGTCACCGCCATGTCGTTCGC
The DNA here is from genome assembly GCA_963809675.1 of uncultured Alphaproteobacteria bacterium. Lineage (GTDB taxonomy): Bacteria > Pseudomonadota > Alphaproteobacteria > Rhizobiales > Xanthobacteraceae > Pseudolabrys. Next base: position 703,265 of record CAWEKJ010000009.1, on the reverse strand, counting down.
CGATTTCACCATCAGCATCTTCATGGCGTTATCGACGGTGACCGGGTGCCGACTTTGAAGCCCATCTTGGTCGGCTGCTGGGCCGCCGCGTTGCGCGACACGGTCAGCAGGGTATTGAAAGAAATGCGGCCTTCTCGAATGGCGCGCAGCGTGGTGTAGGCGGTCATCAACTTGGTGACCGAGGCTGGGTACCAAGGATAGGTGGCGTTTTCCGCGTGCAGCACCTTGCCGGTGGACGCCTCGATCAATAGTTGCGCTTCGGCTTTGGCGCGGGTGGCGCCGGCGAGCGCAGTGGCCGCGGCAAGGCCAAAGATAAGACCAAGCATCAGGGGGCGGGGGCGCGGACGATGCGGCACTGAGCGCGGCTCCCTCGGGCCTCGGACTGGACTAGGTTCCACAGGCAGTGACAGTAAGCTATCTAAGCTTCGAATGGGAGGCAAAGACGGCGCCCCCCTTTGGAATCATGGTGACTTGGCCTGCATTGCCGACTATTGCGACTAAAATTCGGCAAGAGGGCATCATGGGAGACTTCGATGACCGCATGCATTGTCGGTTGGGCGCATACCCTCTTCGGTAAGCTTAATGGCGAGAGCGTCGAAAGCCTTATCGTGAAGGTTGCCGGCGAGGCGCTCAGCCATGCCGGAGTCGCACCTAAGGACGTCGACGAGATCGTGCTCGGTCATTTCAACGCCGGTTTTTCGGCGCAGGATTTCACCGCCGCGCTGGTTTTGCAGGCCTCGCCCGATCTTCGTTTCAAGCGTGCCACGCGGGTCGAGAATGCCTGCGCCACCGGTTCGGCCGCCGTGCATCAGGGCATCAAGTCGATCGAGGCGCGCTCGGCGCGCATCGTGCTTTGCGTCGGCGTCGAGCAGATGACGACCACGCCCGGACCTGAGATCGGGAGCAATTTGCTCAAGGCATCCTATGTGCGCGAGGAGGCCGAAATCGACGGTGGCTTCGCCGGAATTTTCGGCAAGATTGCCGGACTCTATTTCCAGAAATGGGGCGATCAATCCGACGCGCTGGCTTTGATCGCTGCCAAGAACCACAAGAACGGCGTCGGTAATCCTTACGCGCAGATGCGCAAGGATCTGGGCTTTGAATTCTGCCGTACCGAGAGCGAGAAAAATCCGTTCGTCGCCGGCCCGCTCAAGCGCACCGACTGCTCATTGGTGTCGGACGGCGCCGCCGCCGTGGTGCTGGCCGACGTCGAAACCGCGCTTTCGCTCGAGCGGGCGGTCGCCTTCCGCGCCGCCGAACACGTGCAGGACTTCCTGCCGATGGCCAAGCGCGACATCTTGCAATTCGAAGGCTGCTCGCAAGCTTGGCAGCGCGCGCTTAAGGCTGCCGGCCTCGATCTCGGCGATCTGTCGTTCGTCGAAACGCACGACTGCTTCACAATCGCCGAGTTGATCGAATACGAGGCCATGGGCCTGACTGCGCAAGGCGAGGGCGCCCGCGCCATCAAGGAAGGCTGGACGCAAAAGGATGGCAAGTTGCCGGTCAATCCTTCGGGCGGCTTGAAGGCGAAAGGTCACCCGATCGGCGCCACCGGCGTGTCGATGCATGCGCTCACCGCCATGCAACTCACCGGCAGCGCCGGTGATTTGCAAGTCAAGAACGCTCGCCTAGGCGGCATTTTCAACATGGGCGGCACGGCGGTGGCGAATTACGTCAGCATCCTCGAACGCATCAAATAGTATCTTCAATTGACTTTGCGAGCGGCGACAGGCGGCAAATAAGATGCGTCGAAAATGTCATCAGCCTTCGGCTTCGCCTTGAACTTGTAGGTGAGGGCAATCTGGTCGATGGCGCGCTCGAAGCGTGCGGTATCGATGCTACCCAAGCTGTTCGCCTTCACCTCCGGCGTTACGATGTTTTCGCGGATCGCCATCTTGAGGCGTTCGAGTTCGACGCTCTTGGTGGCCGCTTCGTTCCGCCTGAGCACCGAGTCGACCGCGGTTGCCGGCGACTTTATCGACTCCTTCAAGCCTTTTACGAAGGCGCGCAGGAAGCCCTTGACCGCATCGGGATGCTCGGCGGCGAATTTCAGGTTCACCATGATCGCATTGCCGTAGAGACTGACGCCATAGTCGGCCATCAGCAGGACGCTGAGGTCGTTGACCGGCACGCCCTTGTCCTTGAGATTGACGAATGAGGAAAACGAGTAACCGGTGATGGCGTCCACCTGGCCGGCGGCCAGCATCGGCTCGCGCACCGGAAAGCTGACATTTTCGATCGTCACTTTCGAGGCGTCGATGCCGTTGGCCTGGACGAAGATCGGCCATTGCGCAAACGCGGCGTCGGCCGTCGGCGCGCCGAGCTTTTTGCCTTCCAGATCCTTCGGCGTGTTAATGCCGCGGCTCTTGCGGCCGATCACCGCGAATGGCGGCCGATTGTAGACCATGAACACCGCCTTGACCGGTGTGCCCGGATTGGCGTCGCGGAGCTTGATAAGCGTGTTGATGTCGGCAATGCCCATATCAAAGTCGCCCGATGCGACGCGATCGATCGGTTCGAGCGAGCCGGGCGCCGTGGCGAAGCTGACATCGAGGCCTTCGGATTTGTAGTAGCCTTTGTCGAGCGACACCAGGAACGGCGCCGCCGGGCCTTCGTATCGAAAGAGACTGAATTTGATTGGGGTTTCCGCGGCCTCGGCTCTGATCAACATTGGTGCGAGGAGTATTACGCACGCCAGGCTCGCAGCGCGTCGCGCGTTCATTACACTCGCACCATCTCGTAGCATTCGCATCTCGACAGCTGTTCAATCCTTGCAATGCAGCAAAGTACAGGCCCCTCCAAAGAGCAAGATAACAGCGCGCTGTGACAGGCTTTTGTGTGACCACATGACTAACTTTGCCGTCTGGCGACGCCGGCCGTTAACCGGTTAGGCGCGCGGATCGGATATCATGCGCGGATGGCTGATTCGATCTCCCGGCTCTATGACGCCGTGATTGCCGTTCGGGGCACGGACCCGACGAAATCGCGGACTGCGCGCCTTCTGCGTGCCGGCCGCGCCAAAATGGCCAAGAAGCTCGCCGAAGAGGCGGTCGAGGTCGTTATCGACGCCATGCACGGCCAGACTGAAGCGGTGGTGCGCGAAAGCGCCGACCTGATCTACAATCTGGTGGTGCTCTGGGTTCATGCCGGGGTTCATCCCGATGACGTCTGGGCCGAAATGCGCCGACGCGAAGATATGTTTGGGATTGCCGAAAAACTTCCGAAAATGGCAAAAGGTGTGGCGCCTCCCATGCCGAGACGTAAGGTCGTAGCCTTGGAAAGCAGGCGCATTCGTAAGCGCCGCTGATCCGCCGTCTTTCCCCTCTTTGAGTGTATCCATGACAGTTCAGGCTTCCGAGCCGCGTTCTTTGCTTCGCCGTCTGTACGACTGGTGCCTGGGCGCCGCCGACAAGCCGCATGCGCTGTGGATCATGGGCGCTGTGTCGTTCGCCGAAAGCTCGTTCTTTCCTGTGCCACCCGACGTGATGCTGATCCCGATGGCGCTGGCGCGCCCCCAACGTGCCTATGTGCTGGCGGCTTGGTGCACGGTGACTTCGGTCGCCGGCGGGCTGCTCGGCTATGCGATCGGCGCGCTGCTTTATGACTCGGTCGGCGCCTGGCTGATCCAGCTCTACCACTACGGCGACAAGGTCGAGACGTTCCGCGCGGCCTATGCGCAATGGGGCGCCTGGATCATCTTGCTCAAGGGACTCACCCCGATCCCCTATAAGATTGTCACGATCACCTCAGGCTTTGCCGGCTACAATCTCGCGCTTTTCATCGTATTTTCCATCATTGCGCGCGCCACCCGCTTCTTCGTGCTGGCCTTCCTGCTGCATCGTTACGGCGAGCAGGCGCGCCATATCATCGAAAAACGCCTTGGATTGTGGGTGCTGCTTGGCGCTGCCCTAATCGTTATCGGCATCGTGGCTGCGCTATACTTGATATAAGGGAATCGGCATTCCTCATTTTTGCCACCTGTTGGGCCTAGAAAGTGCGCGGGCGCAAATGCCGTTGGGCAATGCCGCAAGGCGGCGGCTCTGAAGTCAATTTGACCGGCCATGGGCAGCAATCGAATTTCGAAATATTACAACGGACGAATGGCGGTCCCCTCGCTGCTCGCAATCATTGGAGCCGGCGTGATCCTGCTCACCGCCGCAGTGGCGCTCGCGCAAGAGGGCGTTAATAACAATGCGCGGGCGTCGGCCAATGATCCCGGCTTCTTCGGTAGCATCGTGGATTGGTTCGACCGGCAGAGTTCCAGCGTCGGCTCCCATCTCAAGGGCGCCGGCTCGCAGGTCGAAAACTTCGGCCACGAAGCCGGCGTAGCCGCCAGGTCGACGGTCGATGGCGCCAAGGGCGTGGGCGATGCGGTGGTGAAAATCCCCGCGGCACGCGTAGTCAGCGGTCACGAGAAATGTCAGATCGCGCCGAATGGCGCGCCCGATTGCCTGGCCGCGGCAAATGCCATGTGTAAAACGAAGGGCTTCGAATCCGGCAAGAGCGTTGACATGACCACCGCCGAGATTTGCCCGGCGCAAGTCTATCTCTCCGGCCGCAACAGCGGACCGGGCTGCCACGCTGAAACTTTCGTCTCCCGCGCACTCTGCCAATAGCGCCGCCGCTTGTCTCGGTCTCGTGCTTATGTTTTCGTTGCACGCCAATAGCGGGGCGCGGCGTGAATCTTCATTCCAAGCTGATCGAGCGCGAGTCCGCCGGCAAACCGGTGACGGTCGGCGTGATCGGGGCCGGAAAATTCGGCACCATGTTCCTGTCGCAGGCGCGGCTGACGCGCGGCATGCATGTCGCGGGTGTCGCCGATCTCGACGTAGCGCGGGCCCGCAGCCAGCTCCAGACCGCGGGCTGGCCTGATGGCGCTTACGCCGCCAAGTCGCTCGATGACGCGCACAAGGCGCGCACCACTTTGGTCGCAGATAACGCCGAGGTCTTGATCGCCGATCCTCGCATCGAGGTGATCGTGGAGGCGACCGGCGTTCCCGGCGCGGGCATCCATCACGCGCTGACGTCAGTCGCCCACGGCAAGCATATCGTTATGGTCAACGTGGAAGCCGATGCGGTGGCGGGCCCGCTGCTGGCCCGCAAGGCCAAGGCGGCGGGCGTGGTCTATTCGCTGGCCTGGGGCGATCAGCCGGCGCTGATCTGCGAGCACGTCGACTGGGCGCGCGCTGCCGGTTTCAAGGTCGTTTGCGCCGGCAAGGGCACGCGCTATGAGCCGCATTATCATAAGTCCAATCCCGACAATGTCTGGGACATTCTCGACAAATACCTGAACATTTCCGACCGCAAGTCGATCAACCCGAAAATGTTCAATTCTTTCGTCGACGGCACCAAATCCGGCATCGAGATGACCGCGGTGTGCAACGCCACAGGACTGGTGCCGCAGAGCGACGGCCTGCACTTTCCGCCGGCGACGCGTTTTGAGCTTGCCGACATCTGTAAACCCGAGAAGCGACGGCGGAACGCTGGAAAAAGCCGGCGTCACCGAGGTGATCTCGTCGGTCTATCGCGACGGGCGCGATGTTCAGCATCATCTCGCGCTCGGCACCTACGTGGTCATCGAGGGCGAGACCGACTACGCGCGCCGCTGTTTCAAGGAATACGCGATGTTGCCCGACAAAGGTGGCAAATACGCCGCGCTCTATCGTCCGATCCACATGATCGGGCTCGAGCTCGGCATTTCGGTTGCAAGCTGTGCGCTGCGCAATGAACCGACCGGCGCCCCCACCGGCTTTCGCTCCGATGTGGTGGCGACCGCCAAGCGCATCCTCAAGGCCGGCGAGATGCTCGACGGCGAGGGCGGCTTCTGCGTCTGGGGCAAGCAGACGCCGGCCGAGGTGTCCCTGAAACAGGAATTGCTGCCGCTCGGCCTGGCGCACAACGTCAAGCTCAGGCACGACATCCCCGAAGGCGGCGCGCTCAAATGGGCGGACGTCGTCCATGATCCGAACGATAACGCGGTGAAAGTGCGGCGCGAGATGGAAGCGGCCTTCGGCCGGCGGAATGCCAAGGTCGAAACGGTATTATAGTGGAAGCGATAAAATAATAACGACGTTCCGGGAAGACATGGCGCCATCGACATGGAGGACGTTAAGAACGTTCTGAAATTGTCCGCCGAGTTCGAAGGCGAGACGCCGAACCCACCCGAGAAATATCTCGATCCGTCCTATTACAGGAAGGCTCTGGCCGGGCTTTGATCGAAATTACTTAAGTTCGATGATACCGTCGACCTTGTGACTGAGCCCGATCTTGCCGATGGTGAGCACCATCTGCGCTTCAAGCTTTTCGTTGCCCGCGAGGCGGCCGTCGGCGACCGCGGCGCGGATCGTCTTTTCAATCTCTTGCTGCGAGGTCACGCCCACGACCTTGAGAAATTTGCGTAGCGACATATTGAGCGCTTCTTCGTTCATCGCGGGCTCCTACAAAAATGAATCATCAAGCCTCGATCATAGGCGCCGCCGGCTGGCCCTGAAAGTGCCTATATCTGGCCGCGAAAAGCGGTCACCGTTGACAAGTGGCAAGTGGTTTTCGGATAAGGTTATTCATAGTGCCCCTGTGGCGGAATTGGTAGACGCGCCTGACTCAAAATCAGGTACCGCAAGGTGTGCTGGTTCGAGTCCGGCCAGGGGCACCACGCCACCGTTCGCGTTTGTTTGCCGTTGTTCGCCAATGTTCATTTAAGCCAATAAAATAAGGCACTTTTTGCATTGGTCGGTTTGTCGCCATGCGCGCGGATTTGCTGGTGACCGCACATTTTGTTGATATCGTTGTTGGTATCGTGACGATGCCGCCAACATGCTCAACGACACCCAGTGCGCAACGCCAAGGGCGGCTTTCGGCCGATCAAGCTCTCGGATGGCGGCGGCCTCTATCTGTTGGTCATGCCGAGCGGCAGCAAGCTATGGCGGCTCGCCTACCGGTTTGGCGGCAAGCAAAAATCATTGGCGCTCGGCACCTATCCGACGATCGCCTTGAAGAAAGCGTGTGGAATGGCGCGACGCGGCGAAGAAGCTGGCCGACAAGATCGACTCTTCAATCCAGCGCCGGATCGAGAAACAGAATGCGAGCAGCGGCAATACATTCCGCGCGGTCGCCGGCGAGCTCTTGAAGAAACTAGATCTCCTCACGGCCCCGAAAGACGTCTTTGGGCGAATGCTCATAATCGCTGGCGACGTTTTCCGGCACGTTTGCTTTTCGTCGGCTTCCTTGACCTCTTTGCTGCCCCTTTCTTTTTTTGAGCAGCCTTCACCTTGCGCGAGCGCTTTGGCCGAGTCGGCTTGAGTTCGTCCTCTACCGCCAATTCCAACATCCCAATCTCTGATCCGGTTGCGGCCGCGCTCGTGGCGTTTGCAACGTCGCTAACCGCTTCAGCAAGCGTTTCAGTGATTGATATGTGCTTCTTCCTTGCCATGTTCCGAGCCTATTGGGGTAACAGCGGACATTCGGCGATGTTGGCGCTGGATGTAAGGCGAAGCTCAGCGCGGGCAACGCAAAGTTTGAAGGCCCCGGGCATCTCGCGCGGGGTTAGCCGCGGCGCTGATTTAAAAATATCACTGGTTAATAGTTGCAATTCCTGCGGCATGATGAACCACTTAGATTTGACGTTTAAACGTCGTGATCCGAACGCGCCGATCTGCATAGCGCTTGATGAGGTTCGATGCCCTCGTTGCAATGGTCATGGCCGAACACGTATTGCGAAGCTGGCGCGGTAACATTCAATTTGAACAGGCAGCGCGCATTCTTACAACTTCGGTCGAGCAGCAACGCCGATCAATTCTCTCGTCGGAGAAAAACTATGAGATTTTTATTCGGCGCGGGGCGTACAACCCGGTCCCATGGATACAGCCTTAAAGCTAATGACAGATGACACGACGATATTTGGAATCGTTGTCCACAATTGGCTTCTGGCGTTGGCTGGTATGATCGCGTTTTGGATATTTATTCTGGTCCGTGATGTATAAATTGGCCAAGGTCTGCCGCCCATTGTGCCGCCCCAGTTGGCTGCCTCTTTCGTTTCAAGCCGAGCGACGTGATGACCGGATGCGCAATACTGGGCTGGTGCGGTAGCACGTCAATTTGAACGGGAAGCGTTCGCCAAGATCACAGCCCCTCGCGGCTCGCCGCAACCATTCTTGATTAACAAACTCTTTTCGACGGGGGTCGTCCTTTAGCGGTTCAGCTTAAGACATTCCCTATTCTCATCTTTTATTTTGAGTCCAGTTCGACGGGAGTTTTATGTGCACGAACGCCGAAAGTGGCCCCGACTGCGTGTGCTCAAAAGTGCGAAGCTTGTTCTGGCGAAGTCTACGTTCTTCGACGGTGTCGTGCGCGATTTGACCGTTGGCGGGGCGCGAATTGAAATTCCAAATACAATTGATCTGCCGAAGCAGTTTGAAGCCGCTTTCGGTAGCGGCAGTTCGACACGGCTCTGCCGGCTTATCTGGCGAACAATCTCTGCAGCAGGTCTAGAATTTCTCGATATCGGTGCATCTGTTGGGCGGAGTTACGAAAGCGCAATGCAAGTTCAACAAGAAAGCGCCGCATCAGCGCGATGCCCAAAATGTCAGTCTGGCATGATGCAAGTCGCTATTACTCCTCATCCGGTTGCTCCGAGAATGTTGAGGCACACCTACGTTTGTCGTGCCTGCAATCAGAACTCGGACTTACATGTTGCCGGCGCCGCTAGTGGCGGAGGCGATTTATGCCGGCACATCGAGCCCGCGTGTTGACGTCATGGTTGCCTAACGCGGCCCGGCGAGGGGCCCCAAAAAGGGAAGCGAGCGAGCGACAGATGCGAATTCTAATATTACCCCTCGTGGCCGCCGGCGTAATATTTTTTGCGCACACTGACGAGCCCACAGAAAATCAAATGCGCAATGCATTTGAGCGCAGCTTAGCCGCTGAAGTGGCGGACACTATGGCGTTCATCGGCGATCGCGAAGGCCCTCAAGCGGCGGAACGCGTTCGCATGATCAGAAACGATCGCTTCGAAATATACAATTTCCGCAAAGCTGATTGCCGACCAATTGAGACGAAGTCTGGCTACAGATGCGCGTTTGCCGCAAGCATCCTGTTAGCCAATGGCCCGATGCAGCGCTCGCTAGAGGGGCGCTTTTACAACTCGCCTGAGGGAATTAAATTCGCATTCGAAACCGAATTCCAGGTTGACCCCGTACGCTCGCTTATGGCCGAGCGTCAGTAAGCATTGAGTTATTCATAGCGGCGGCCTGGTGCACGCCCTTTGCCCGTAGTGCCCTATCGTTTGTCCCGATTGGTTGCCGTCCGGAGATGGGCGTTGCACCGCTCTTGATGAGGGGGCATCGTTAGTTGCTCGCAATCCAGAGGGAGCAGCGTTGATGTACGATATCGTCATTCGCGGTGGGACCATTATCGATGGCACCGGCAAGGCCTCCTTCACCGGAGACGTGGCGATCACCGGCAATAGTATCGCGGCGGTCGGCGGCAAGTTAGGCCCGGCACGGCGCGAAATAGGCGCCAACGGCCTCTTAGTCACGCCCGGCTGGGTCGATGCACACACGCACTATGACGGTCAGGCGATGTGGGATCCGATGCTGTCGCCGTCGTGCTGGCATGGCGTCACCACGGCGATATTTGGTAACTGCGGCGTGGGCTTTGCCCCGGTGCACAAGCATCATCGCGGTGCGCTAATGGATCTGATGGAAGGCGTCGAGGAAATTCCCAATGCCGTGCTGGCCGATGGATTGATATGGGACTGGGAAAGCTTTCCGGATTTTCTCGATGCACTAGAGCGCCGGCCGCACGCGATCGACATCGCCGCCCAGATCGCGCACCTGCCCCTGCGCGTTTATGTCATGGGCGACCGCGCCATACGGCTTGAGCCGGCAAATGTCGACGATATTGCGGAGATGCGCCGCCTGACAATCGAAGCGCTGCGTGCCGGCGCCTTCGGTTTTACCACCTCGCGCACGGATTCCCACAAGACCCCGGTCGGCGACATGGTGCCCTCGCGCAATGCCGACGCCGATGAGCTTTTGGGAATCGGGTCGGCGCTTGGCGTGACCGGCTCCGGCGCCTTTGGCATGAACAGCGACTTTGACGATGAGGAATACGAGTTAGCCTGGATGACGAAGCTGGCCAAGGAGACGGGCCGTCCGGTCTGGTTTCTGCTCACCGACCGCTACGAGGATCCGACGCGCTGGCGGCGTCTGTTGAAGGCAGTGCACGAGGCGCGCGCCCAGGGTCTGCCGCTGACCGCGCAGATCGCGGGCCGGCCGATCGGCGTCATGATGGGTATCGGCACCGCACTAAACCCGTTCACGGTGCGGCCGACCTATCGCCAGTTCGAGCGCTTCAGCATTGCCGAGCAGCGTACACGCCTGCGTGATCCCGAGGTGCGGCGGCAAATACTCGCCGAGAAGCCGTCCGAATCCGAAGTTGCCAAGCTTGCGCAGTTCCGCCAGCTAATCACCAAGCGCTGGGACAAGTTCTTCATCATGGGCAACCCGCCGGACTACGAGCCGGCCCCGGAGAAGAGCGTCGCGGCGATCGCCAGTCACGAAGGCCGCTCGCCCGACGAGGTGGCTTACGACTACATCACGGACGCCGAGGGCCAGTACCTTTACTTCCCGGTCGTAAACTACGTCGAAGGCGATCACGCTCCGATACTCGAAATGCTCACCGACGCGGGGACCATATTGGGTCTGAGCGACGGCGGCGCGCACTGCACATCGATTGTAGATGCCGGCATGCCGAGCTTTATGCTGTCGCATTGGGGACGCGACCGCCGGCGCGGGCCGCGACTGCCACTTGAACTCCTGGTTAAGCGGCAGACCAGCGAAACTGCTGAGTTCTTCGGCTTGCGTGACCGCGGCCGGATTACACCGGGCCAGCGCGCCGACTTAAACCTGATCGATTTTGACCGCTTGCGGCTCCGCCAGCCCGAACTCGTGAACGACATGCCGGCGGGCGGTCGCCGCTTCATCCAGCGTGTCGATGGCTACGAAGCAACTCTCGTCGCTGGCTCGCCCATCTTCGAGCAGGGTACACATACCGGCGCGATGCCCGGTCATCTGGTGCGCGCCGGCCACATGTAACTAGATGTCGCGTACTTCAATGATCTGCAGCGCGTGAAATTCAGGTTTGTGTGCAGCGCCGCGCAAGAAACGCGCGGCGGAAAGTAGCGCTCACCGGCGAACGGCCGGAAGTGGACATGGGTTAGCCGCCAATCCCGCTCAAAATCCATTTTTGATGTGAAAGCGGACACGGAAGTTAGCCCCGCGCAGGCTACAGGAGCCCGAATTTGCCGTGCGGATGTGAGGGGCACTCATGAGTTATGTTTTATGAAGCCGGGACTTAGGCTGACCGAATCTATGGCGCGAATAAGGGACGGGGCGTTGGACGCCCATAAAGCCGCGGTTCTTTGGGAACCTTGACCCGCGTCGGCAATTAACTAATGCTTAACCATTCATAACTCGCGCGCGAGCCTTAGCCCGGGCACGTGGGTCGCTTCTGGATTTAGCAACGGATGGGATCGGCAGCAAAAAGACACTCAAACGTAGGGGACGCCTATGGATAGAGCGGTTCGTTGGGTGAAAAAACTCGCACATGACACGGAAGGTGCGGCGCTCGTCGAATACACGGTGCTGCTTGGCATCATGCTAGTTGCAGTTGTCGCCACAATCGGTCTCGTCGGCGGCTGGGTGAGCGCGAAGTGGACGGCATTGTGGACAGTGCTGTCAGCGAACTGACTAGTTGCGCCACGTTATGAAAACAGATCTAGAGCGCGCGAAGCCCAGGCGCGTCCAAGAATATTACGATGCACGCGTGCCGCTCATTTTCGAAGGCCTCGCGTGAGATCGAGGGTTATAAGGTTGGAGGCGGTCCGTGCGGAGGGGCAATATCCTCATTCTTATCGCCGCACTTGTGATGGCGAGCGCGGCAGCGTTCCTCACTCGAAGTTGGCTCAACGCGCGCATTGCTGCCGCGCCTCCCTATGTTGGTAGTATCGTCGTGGCGGCCAAACCGCTCTCATTCGGAGCGGTGTTGAGCGCAGACGACGTAACTGAGCTTCCGTGGGCGACGCGGACGCTGCCCGAAGGCGGATTCGCCACCAAGCAGGATCTTCTTAAGGGCGGCCAGCGCGTCGTTCTGTCGCCGCTCGCGCGCGACGAGCCAGTCTTGCGCTCGAAAGTCACCGAGCCGGGGCAGCGCGGATCCTTATCATCTTTGCTGGACAATGGGCTGCGCGCGGTAGCCATACGAGTCGATGACGTGCGTGGTGTGGCCGGATTTATTCTTCCCGGTGACTACGTCGATGTTGTCCTCATCGCTGAGGTAAGCGCAGCCAGGCGCGAGAATTACTCCGAAATCCTGCTGCAGCATGTGAAAGTGCTCGCAGTGGATCAGTTGGCGAGCGAGCGCCAGGAGCGACCAACAGTCGCCAAGGCGGTGACGCTTGAGGTCACACAAGAGCAGGCGCAGAAAGTCCTTCTTGCGACAAACATTGGCAAGCTGTCATTGATCCTGCGCCGCCCGGCCGAGGCCACCACGGCGCCAACGCGGCGCGTAACCGAACAAGATCTCGGCGGTAGGATCGCCCGCAATGTTGAGCCGGTGCGGCCATCTCCGCCGGAGCCCGTCGCTGCGCCTGTGGTGCGGTCAAAGACCGTCAACGTTTCGATCGTGCGCAATCTCAAGCGCGAGGAGTACGCGGTAGTTCGCAGTGATCAGTGAGAAATCATCGGTCGAGTCAGGAAGCCGTTCAGTAAGTGTGAGGGGGTGAAATGTTGACAGGAAATCACGTCAGTCGACTTTCGCGTGCGGCAGCGTGTTTTGAGCGTTATGTAGGAGTTTGGAAGAGGCGAGCGGGCGCTTTACTTTCGCTGGTCGCGATATTTGGTTTAGGGCTTGGGCTCCGCCCCCTTCCGGCTAATGCGCAATCCACTCGGACTTTGCAGGTCGAAGCAGCGCCTGTCCGACACGTTTCACTGACGCTTTTCAAAAGCAAGACGTTTCATCTCGACAAGCCATTCACCACGGCCGTAGTTGGCTCGCCGGACATTGCCGATGTTCTTCCGCTGTCAGACAACTCATTCTACATACTGGGCAAGAAGATCGGCACGACCAACGTCTCTGTTTATGACCAAAGCATGAAGGTAATCGGAATCGTCGATGTGGAGGTTGCGGTTGACGCGAGAAACTTAGAGCAAAAAATAATCTCGAGTACCGGCAGTCGCGGGATTCACGTATCATCGATGAATGGTCAAGTTGTCTTGAGCGGTGCGGCCGCCAATGCCGTTGCGGCTGAACGCGCCGTGGCCGTGGCAAAGGCGTTGTCGCCGAACGGCGTTGTCAATGCCATGAGTATCGGAGCATCGCAGCAAGTGCTGCTCAAAGTCCGATTTATAGAGGCTTCGCGCGACGCTGGCCGGGCGCTAGGGGTAAACTGGTTCGCCGGCAACTCGTCGGGTTCAGCCGGCATCAACACAGGTCAAGGCGGTTTCACCAACAATACACCGAATAATACTCAGCCGGGCGGCCTCTTCTTGGCGCAGACTGCGGGAACGCTGGCGGGCACCAGCTCGCAACCGTTTGGAGTCGTGCTTGCCCATTTGGTCAATGGTGGCACGAACATAGACGTGTTGGTGACCGCGCTGGAAAATAAGGGACTCGCGCGCAATCTTGCCGAACCGAATCTCATGGCGCTGTCCGGCGATACAGCCCAGTTCCTGGCGGGCGGTGAATTTCCGGTGCCAATCGCGGCAACGTCCGCCAACGGCTTGGTTACTCCTACGATCGAGTTCAAGCCCTTCGGAGTACGGTTATCTTTCACTCCCACCGTGCTCGCAAATGGAGTCATAAATTTGCGCATTGCGCCGGAAGTAAGCGAACTCGATTTTGCGAATGCTGTCACGATATCGGGAACGACCATCCCATCATTGGTCAAGCGCGACGCAGTCACAACGGTCGAACTGCGCGATGGCCAGAGCTTTGCAATAGCAGGGCTATTACAGGCGAACGACTTGCGCACTCGCAACCAGATTCCCTGGCTGGGTTCGGTTCCCGTTCTAGGGACCTTGTTCAGCAGCGCGAGCTACTTGAAGCATGAGACGGATCTCGTTGTTATCGTCACGCCGCACTTGGTGCAGCCATCGGCGCCCGGCCAGACGCTGGCGACGCCGCTTGATCGGCGCCTTCCCAGTAACGACGTTGATTATTTTTTAAACGGCCAATTGGAGCTGCCTAAGGTTTACGAGGACTATGTAGCCAGCGGTGGCGATGTGCATGGTCCCTATGGCCATATTATTCGCGCCGAGCCGAACGCGACTGTCCCTGCGGATAAGCGCTAGTGTAAGGGGGATTGATATGAGAAACATTCTGGCCGCCGCCTTACTAGTGGGGCTCGCTGTGACAATTTCCGCGTGCAATACCGTATATCAGAACCCTGCGATCCCATACGTGCAGAGGACAGACACAGTTACGTTCGGCGCGAGCAATACACAGGATGTCAACTCGGCGGTTCAAACGATTGACCCGTGGCCGCGCTACGTTGGCGATCGCCGCATTCCGGGCAATGGCGCGCGCATAGTCGGGGCTGTCGAGCGTTATGAGGGAAGCGCAAAGGGTAAACCGTCCGGAAATTCAACGAATCCGGCTGGCGGGGCATCCTCATCTGGAGCAACTGGAGCTCCGGCACTTTTCCCAATCGCCCCGATTACACCCGAGCCGGGCGGCTAGTCGCCTATCAATTACCCTCGTTCTTTGAACCATAAAGCCAGATCGGTGCGGCGCAATTGGTGATGGCAAAATGGCTTCAGCTCCCCATCCCGTCAAACGCATAGCTCTCTGCATCAAAACGTTCTGTGACGACAGCAGCGGCATCATCCTGCCGTATGTCACGGTTATGCTCGTCGTGATTATGGGCGTCGCGCTGCTGGCACTTGACGGCGCGCGATACATGAGCCTTCAAACACAATTGCAAAACGGCGCTGACGCATTGGCGCTCGCCGGCGCAGCGGAACTTGACCGATTACCGGACGCTGAGGTGCGTGCGATCAACGCTATCAATAATCTCGTGGTCAATTCGACTCTATTTGGCTCCGGCGCTGAACAAACCGTGAGAGCATCGCAGATCCAGTTTCTTAGCCAGCTACCGCCGAGCGATGCAACGCCACTATTGGCTGGTACTCTTGCAAATGATGCGACGACTGCTCGCTTCATCTCTGTCGGGGTGCGGCCACTTACCTTGCCGACGATCCTGCCTGTTTTAATCGGTGGACGCAGGCAACTGACTGTCGGCGCTTCGGCGGTTGCCGGTTTCGACCAGGTGGTATGTCGGATTACGCCTCTGTTTGTATGCAATCCTTATGAAGTCCCCGGCATGGGCTACGAGCAAGCGACAACGGCCTTAGAACAGTCAGTTGATGATCCTGACGTTCGGCGCCGGCTGATCAGACTTCGCCAGTATGGAAATTCGCTAGAGCCATACGTGCCAGGCGATTATGGATTTTTGCTGCCGCCGTCGCTGGGCAGCGAACCATCGGACTTAATGGACGCCCTAGCGCAGGTTCGTCCGGGCGTATGTTTCCTGCAACGGGGTGTCAATTTTCGACCGGGCTTTGAAGCAACAGTGGGCGAAGCCATGAATGTAAGGTTCGACATCTACGAGCGTTCGATGGTTGGCTATCGTAATGACATCAACTACCCCCCGGCACAAAATGTGCGCAAAGGATATGTCGGCGGGGGTGCTGGCTCATGCACGTCTAACCCCGCCAATAACTGGCCGATCGGTAGTCCGCCTCAGCAAGCAACGGGTCTGCCACTGGACAGGACATGGCCTTATATGGATGGCCGTATGGGCCAAGGAAATTGGGATTTTGAAACCTACTGGCAGGTCAACCATGGCGCGGATGGACGGACAGTCCCAACCATCAATGGATCGCTTGCAAGTAATGCCAATCCGCCCAGCCGGTACAGCGTCTATCGATACGAGATCGAGCAGGGGATTGTCTCCGATCGCTCGCCCAGTGGAGAAACGGGAGCGCCCGCGTGCTACGCCGGCGGTGCTATATCAGACCTACCAGACCGCCGAATCCTCCACGCTGCCATCATCAATTGCCTTAGCCTAGGGCTTGCCGGCTCGGCTCAATCTGACGTGCCGGTTGCGGCGTTTGGCAAATTTTTTCTGACACTGCCTTTGCAGCGGTCCCAGACTGATCTTTATGTCGAAGCCGTGGGCCTTGTGCGACCGGGCGATAGTGTGAACCACGATATGGTCCAGCTTTACCGATGAACCTGGCGACGCGAGTATGGCCGATTGTCGTACGCATCGTATGGTCGCTGCGGCGAGACAATGATGGATCGGCACTAGTTGAAGGCGCTATCGTTGTACCGGTGTTAATCGCGCTCTTATTGGGAGTCTACGAGTTTTCCTGGTTCTTCTATCAGCAGCACGTTATTTCCATAGGGCTCCGTGATGCTGCGCGCTATCTGGCGCGATCAATCGACTCTTGCGATCCCAGCTCACCGGCGTGGCCGGTGGCACAAGAAAATGCGACAGCACTGGCAGCGACAGGTTCGATTGGCGGCGGCGCCGCACGCGTGAAAGGTTGGAATGCGACGATGATCGTGTCGCATTGCAGTCAAGTTGACAATTCACCGCCGGCTAGGGGCCCGAGCCCGTATCGCGGGGGCCCGGTCATCTACCTAGTGACCGTGTCCACGCGCTTTACAGACCCAACGCTAGGATTCTTCGGTCTGCTAGGGCTGCCGTCGCCGATCATATCTCTCTCGCACACTGAGCGCGTGATTGGGTCAGGTTGATAATGAAGATCATTTACCTCGGGCGTGATTGCGACGGTGCCGTCCTGGTGGAAGTGACGGTCATGATGACGATCATGCTGGTGTTCATCCTCGGCTCGATCGAGTTTTTATTCGTATTCTATCAATGGAATGCGGCAGCTAAGGCGGTTCAAGTCGGGACACGGATCGCGGCGACGTCTGATCCCGTAGCGGGCGGACTCAGGACGTTGAGCACCACTTTCGCAGGAGTGTCGGCGCTACCAGGTGACCCCATGCCGCATTTCATGGTGACGTGCGACGGAAGTACTGCATCTTGCGTCTGCAGCCCGTCCCAGGTCTGCCCCGCTGGGGCCGCTTACAACGCGCAGGCTATGAATACCATAGTCTTTGGGCGCGGCAGCTCTTCGTGTGGGGATGCGACCTCGTCCTACGATGCCGGAATGTGCGATATCCTTCCGCGGATAACGCCTGCCAACGTGCTCATCGTTTATAGCCAAACCGGGCTCGGGTTCGTTGGCCGGCCCGGCGGACCTGTGCCGACGATAACGTTGTCACTGCAACACCTGCCGTTTCAGTTTTTCTTCCTGCGCGGTGTCATGGGCTTCGGCGATTTACAAATTCCTGCTTTGACCACATCGATAACAGGCGAGGATTTGTCCTCAACCGCACCGATATTCTAACCAAGGCGGCATCAATATGGCCATCTATATTCTAAACGCAGGCGCTGACCAGCAACGTGGCGCGACGATCGAAAAACGGCTTCGGGAAACCATTCCCGGCATCGTCAAGATCGAGCGCGTAGAAGATTTGATGCGGACCGTGGCACCAAACACGGGTCAACGGAACCACGTTATTGTCATCGCGCCGACCGAGGACGCTACTTATCTAAAGAAATTCATCGATGTCGTGTCGCGGCACGATGATGGGTCGTTTTTTATCATAATGAGTGACGAGATCTCAGCCGCCGAATACAAGGCGGTTCTTCGCACAGAGCGAGCTGACTGGGTTTCGTCGATCGCTGACGCGACCGAAGTACTCGATATCGTCATGCGAACGAACTCGGAGCGCGATTCCAGTGTGCAAGGTGAAGTCTCGACCAAGGCGGTCGTGGCTTCACTCGTGCCGTGCGCGGGTGGCGTCGGCAATGCGACACTTGCCGTCGAAATCGGTGTTCATCTCAAGACATCCAAGGTGATGCGGAGCCGCAGCATCTGCATCGTCGACCTGGATTTTCAAGGAAGTCATGTCTGCGACTATCTTGACATCGAGCCGCGGTTGCAGATCCAGGAAATATCAACGAATCCAGAGCGCCTCGATGCGCATCTATTCGATATTTTCATTAGCCGGCATGTTAGCGGGCTGCATGTATTCGCCGCGCCGCGCAGTAGGTTCGATGCCTGCGACCTGAATGTTGCAGCTCTCGATCGTTTCTTCGACATGGTGTCCATGCGCTACGATCTAATTCTTATCGACCTGCCGCCGACCTGGTTTGCGTGGACCCCGCAAATCGTCTCCGTATCGGACGGCATCGTCGTTGTGGGGAAGAATACCATACCTTCACTGCGTCAGGCGGTGGAAACCATTGCCACGGTGCGTGAAGCGGCGGGTCCCGACGCCCAAGTCGCTGCTGCCGTTAATCGCTGTGAGCGACACGTGCTCGGCAGCATTGTACGGCGACGCCATGTCGAAACCGTATTGGGAAATGAGCGCGTGTTCTACGTCGGCGAAGAGCCGATGGCGCTTCAGAGCGTCAACGCGGGTGCGCCAATGTCGCTTACAAACTCGTACCGTCGCATCGGTAAAGATATTGCAGCCTTGGCAACATTTTGCGCTGAACTGAAATCACGCCGGACCACAGTCGCCTGACCTGCCAAAATCATCTAATTGGCTGCACGCAACCGAGCATGAAAATGCCTATGAGAGCAGCGGCTACTGAAGGCGCGAAAGCTATACGCGTTCGGCCGTCGCTACGAACGTGTCGCCTGCGTCGTCCCATTAGGGTGATTGCAGCGGTGTGTAAGCTTGAAAAAATAACAAGTAGAATGGCGAAAGCCAAGGCGCAATGAATTCCGGCCCACAGCAGGGCCACGGTCAAGAGTTTGACGTCGCCGCCGCCCATCCATCCTTTGGTGTAAAACCAAAGCAGAACTAGAAAAATCAGCGCCACGAAGCCGATGGTCCAGGGTAGTTCGAACCAACGGCCAGAAATTGCAGTGTAGAGAACAAACAGAAGAATCAGCGCAACGATCAGATCATTGGAGATCGTTAAGTTTCTGAGGTCGGTAAAAGCTGCGTAAAATAGGACGGCCCCAGTGGCTACTAAGACCACATAAGACAGGAAGAAGTTATCGAACACCGCCACGGACTGCTCGAATGTAATACAGATGTGAAACAGCAAAGGACACGAACGAAGCGGCGACAAGAAAAAAACAGACGAGAGAGTTGGGGCTGGAAGAGGTAGCCGTCAATGATAGCGACGCCTCCCGCCATGATTGGTCGTATAGATGATCAGCGCAGAGCACGAACAGCGCGTATACAAAGCTGAGATTGCTAGCGGCGGCAAGAAGAAGAGGTCGATTGAGAGCGAGGCCGCAAGTAGCGATGACGATCAACGGAACTGCGATAATTAGGAACTGCGAGTATGCTATGGCAGTGTATGCACTAAGTGCGTAGCTGCTCTTCTGGAACGCATGGAACCACTGCAAATTCGCTCGCCACAATATTTCGGATGATGGCCAGTGGGTCAATAATCCTGCAGAGGCCTCGGCGCTGCCGACCGCAACAAATACGGCCATGGGGCCGACCAATTGCAATTTTCCGAGCTGAATCATTTAAGTAGCTTGCGGCACTCAAATATATTTTCCGTTAAATGCCTCTCGACGATGGCCGCTGGGTTATCCAGGGAGCGCCGCGCCGTTGTGCAAAATTATTGAGCGCGTCAGGAGCAATAGGACAACGAAGCTGTCCGAAATAAATGCTGCCGCATTGGAACCACAATTTGGTTAACGCGTCTTAATTATTGCACTCAAAATTCACAGCCCGACAATCAGGGAGGCGTCCATGAGAAAAGCCACGAGGATTCTCGCGGCCTTCGCAAGCGTAAGTGTATTTGTTCCATGGCTTTTGACCCCAGCGATCGCTGGTCCCCCGGATAGCGACAAATTCGCCGCCACTGGAGCAGTTACGATCTCCAATCATGGCGGCGTGACAGCCCTCCCGTTGGCATCGTTCGACATCAGCTTCGTCGATCCGACAATTGGCCTGTATGCCCTTGGCGACCGCACTAACAACGCTGTCGATTTTGTCGATACTGACAGCAATGCGTTTTTGGGTTTCTGCGGCCATGGGTCATTTACGGGTGCCACCGGAAACAACGACACGTCCGGTCCCGATGGCGTCCTGATCCGCGACCACAGGGAAGTCTGGGTTGGCGATGGCAATAGCTCCGTCAAAGTGTTTGACGTTGCCGGCTGCGACGAGACCGCCACGCCCACGCATACAATCAGTACCGTACGTCCCTTGGCCGGCCATACCGCGGCGACGGATAAACGTGCCGACGAGATGTGCTATGATCCGCGCGACAATCTGATGATGGTGGCGAACAATGCGGCCGATCCGCCATTCGGAAACCTGATCTCGACCACAAGCTATACGGTCGTTGGGCAGATTCCATTTGACGGGACGAACGGCGCCCCGAAATCTACCAATGGCGCCGAGCAGTGCCAGTGGAGTTCGAGGACGGGAAATTTCTATATTACCGTTCCCGGCATCGAAAGTCCCGATAATGGTCATGGTGTGGTTGCCGTGATCAACCCGCATACCAAGTCGGTTGAGAAGGTCTTCGACATTCCGCTGGCGAATTGCGCGACCCCCCAGGGCATGGCGATCGGTCCTGACCACGATATTTTGGTCGGCTGCAACGGAGCGGGTTCAACCACTCACTCGGCCGTGATCATCAATGATCACAATGGCCACATCCGCGCGACGGTAGCGAACGAATCCGGAGCGGATGAAGTGTGGTTCAATCCGGGCAACAACCACTACTTCCTTGGGCGGTCGGCACCTGCGAGTGGCGACCAAGCGCTCGGTATCATCGACGCCGAAGCTCGGACGGCTGATGCATCCATTTTGGTAGGCCCGCCCGGCAAGAATGCCCATTCGGTAGCGGCCGACAGCGTTACTAACAAAACGTTTTTTCCGATCCCAGGCAATATCGGTGGGACCGAAGACGTCTGCGCAAACGCCGGCGGAAACAGCGCTACGGGGTGCATTCTTGTAGTCACCGGCAAGAAAGAACGCGTCGCCGATTGCATCGCCGAAGGTGCGCCGGTCATTGCGGCTGGAGGTGATGATCACGACGCTACATTCATGCGAGGTCGCTGCGATCACGATCGCCGCTAACGCCTCGAGATGACAAAACCTCGCACGGCCTCCGGAACCTCTGGAGGCTGTGCGAGGCCTTTCCTTTCTAGCAGTTTAGTCAAGCCAACTCGGATGCCGGCTTCGGCGTACGCCTCAGCCGCCGTGTTGTTGGAGGAGGTATGTGATGAGTTTTTTGCCGACTGTTCCGTCGCGTGTACCGGACCGGCGTCCCGTGGCAAAGGCCAACGGTTTCACGAATGGCCGCGTCGTCGGTGCGGCGAGCGCGGATCCAGAGACGTTTTATCGCGACCTCATCGATCAGCGGCCCGCTCTGATAGAGGAAAAGCTCAAGCTTCACGCACGCATTATCGACGAATTCAATCTCACAGTTCTAGAAAAATTGCCGCTTGCCGAGCTGGTCAAACAGGTTCACGCGTACGTTGCCAATTACGTACGCGCTGAAAAAATATCGCTAAATCAAAAAGAGCTTGAGATCTTTTCGGACGAGATCATCGATGAGATGACGGGTTATGGCCCAATCGAGCCTTTGCTTAAGGACCCAACCGTTACCGACATTCTTATCAACACCCACAAGCTGTGCTTCGTGGAGAGATTTGGCAAGCTTCATGAGACTAAGGTTCATTTCAAGGATGAGGCACATCTACTGCGCATCATAGGTAAGATCGTTGCTGGCGTGGGCCGGCGTGTAGATGAATCCTCCCCGATGGTTGACGCGCGCTTGCCTGATGGCACGCGTGTCAATGTCGCTATCCGTCCGATTGCCATTGATGGACCATTGGTGTCGATCCGCAAGTTCTCTGAGCGGCCATTTGATATGGAACGCCTCGTCGAGGTTGGAACGATACGAAAACCGATGGTGGACCTTTTGAAGGCCGCGGTCAGCGGTCGAATTTCGATCCTCATTAGTGGAGGTACCGGCAGTGGGAAAACGACACTGCTTAACGCGCTCTCGCGGCACATTCCGCCGCATGAGCGCCTCATAACCATCGAGGATGCTGCTGAGCTACAACTACAGCAGCCGCACGTGGGCCGACTGGAGACCCGTCCGACCAATGCCGAAGGCAAGGGAGAAATACGCCAACGCGAACTGGTCAAGAATGCGCTGCGGATGAGACCAGACCGCATTATTATTGGTGAGTGTCGCGGCGAAGAGGCGTTCGACATGCTCCAAGCGATGAATACGGGCCATGAAGGCTCAATGAGCACCGTGCATGCGAACTCGCCACGCGAGGCGTTAAAACGTCTTGAACAGATGGTAGCTATGGCGGGAATGGCTATGAACGCCGGTAGCATCCGCAGCCAAATTGCGTCAGCGATCACCCTTGCTGTTCACTTGCAGCGGCTGCCAGATGGCAAGCGACGGGTTACGAGCATAAGCGAGATTACCGGTATGGACGGTGACGCTATCCAAATGCAGGAGATCTACAGGTTCGTGAAGGAGCGCACGGACGATAGCGGAAATATTCATGGCGACTTCAGAGCAACTGGCATACGTCCGAACTTTCTGACGGAGCTCAAAGCATATGGGATAGAGGTTCCGTTAGGTTATTTTGATCCGGCACGACCGCTATAGCGGCCGCGCGCTCTTGCGTGCGGTATCTTCGTAACCGCAGATCGGGATTCCAATAGACTGGCGAAAAGAAAGGACAACGCAGGTGTGACTGAACTCTCGGTTATCATCGCGCTCGTATTTGCCGCCACTTTGTTAAGCGTGCATGCGATATACGGGCCCATCGTCCGCTCGCGTCGGGCAACTAAATCCACCAATCGCAGATTGGGTGAAAGCGTAGACTTGACCGGACGCAGCGAGGCAATGAACGCTCTACGCACCGAGCGCCGACTCACCGAATTCGATAATCCGATTCTTCGTAGCTTGAACGATTCGATTACGCAGACCGGTTTACACCTCAATCGTAACCTGTTGGTGCTGGCATCGTTCGTGCTTAGTGCAATCGTATTCCTTGCCGCGGGAGCTATTTTCGGTCGCGGCTTGGTGGCGCTCGCGTTGGCAATAAGCTCAACGCTTGTCATTATTTTTGCGTTCTTTAGTATGCTGAGACAGCGCCGGATCGCACGCTTTTCTGAGCAACTACCTGATAGCATCGACCTAATCGTGCGTGCGGTGCGAGTCGGATATCCCCTGCCAGCCGCACTAAATCTGGTGGCGCGCGAGATGCCGGACCCGATTGCCGTTGAATTTGGGACGACAGCGGACGAAATTTCATTTGGGCAGGACATTCGTACCGCAGTTGAGGGACTCTATCGGAGGGTCGGATTGGAAGACTTGGTGTTTTTGATTGTAGCAATCAACGTGCAAACCCAGACGGGGGGCAATCTTGCGGAGATCTTGTCGAGACTGTCGCGCCTTCTTCGCAACCGGACCAAATTGCAACTTAAAATCCGGGCGTTAAGTGCGGAAGGCCGCATCTCGGCGCTCGTACTTACCCTCATGCCGTTCATACTATTTGCCGGAATTATGCTGATCGCTCCCAGATATTTTGCAGAGGTGCGAAATCATCCGCTGGTCGGTCCAGCTCTGGTTTACGGCTTGATCTCGCTGGTCGTCGGCAATGTCATAATGTACCGCATGGTCAATTTTAAATTCTAACACGTCATGCTCCCCACAGTCCTTATACCCATTTTTGTATTCGGTGCCGTGGGCGCGATCGTCCTTTTACTCGGCCAATACTACGTGACAGAAGCGCAGACGCAGCGGCGATTACAGGCGGCATCTGCCAGGAATCCGAGCGACGAGCTACCCCGTGGCATGCGAGCATACATCGCGCATCGTTTTGATGAGCGGCGGTTTCGGCTTGGACCCGAGCGCCGCGAGAAGCTGCGACGCGAGTTACTGAAGGCCGGTTACTTCGACATTTACGCCGTACACTATTATATTTTTGTGCGCATCGGGCTCATCGTTGTATTGCCGGTGGCCGCGTACGTAGCTTCGCAGCTGCTACTGATCCAGGCACCGTTACTGGTCAAGGTCTCCTTTGTCGCTGTTTGCGCGTTAATTGCCGCGGCCGGCCCTGAGGCCTATCTCGCCCGTCGACACCGCGCACTTTCGCAGCGCTATCGCCTCATCTTCCCAGATTTTCTGGATCTTCTGCTCGTTTGCGTCGATGCGGGATTGAGCCTGGAAGCGGCATTCACTCGCGTTACCGGCCAGGTCCTGCGGCAGAACCGCGAACTCGGAATGCACCTCGAGATGATGGGCGCAGAGATGCGCGCCGGACGCAGCCTGATTCAAGCGCTAGAATCCCTTGCTGATCGTCTCGGCTTGGATGAGGCCATATCGCTAACAACGATGATGCGGCAATCGATTGAATTTGGGAGTGACGTCGGTGACGCATTACGTGTTTTTAGCGACGAGATGCGAGAAAAACGGTTATTGCGCGCCGAGGAGGCCGCCAACAAGCTTTCGGTCAAGATGGTCCTGCCACTTGGCTTATTTATCTTCCCGGTAGTTCTGCTGGTTATAATGCTGCCGATCGTGATCAAACTTTCGTCGGTTCTACGGTAAAACGCGCCGCGTGCATTTAGTTTTGAGAACGAATTCCATGAGATTAGCACGTTTGACTCTCAGTGGCGCGCTCGTATGCTAGAACGAAGGAATCCGTAACGTTCGTGCAATTATGTACTTATGTGGTGTGGGCGTGCGAACACTTTGTGCCGTTACGGCTGGAGTCCTTGCAGTCAGTATGGCGGGTTGCGTCACCGACGGTAGATCAGTGTCCGTGCCGGACCCTGTTGCCGCCAACTCTCCATCCACGATTGAAGAACCGGCGGACCTCAAATATCATCCTTCCGATGAGCCTCTTGGCGTTGCCATTCAACATTTCAACGCGGGCCACTACGGAGTGGCGGAGCGTTACTTCCAGGACGCAGTAGAGAAGGCGCCGCGAGATGCCACCGCCTGGATAGGTCTGGCGGCCAGCTACGATCGCATCGGCCGGTTCGATCTGGCCGACCGAGCCTATTCGCAGGCAACCAAACTGGTGGGAGAGACTGTCGATATCCTCAACAACGAGGGCTACTCGTATATGCTGCGTGGCGATCTTAAGGCCGCCCGCAGGAAATTTCTCAAGGCAAGGCAGCTCGATCCGAACAATCCGACTGTCGTTGACAATCTAAAGCTGCTCGATGGGAGCGCGCGTTTTATCCGGCGCAGTCCTGAATAGTAACCGGCGGCGACGTTGCAAAGCAAAAGTGTGGTGGGTTGGCGCGAAACGATCATTCTTTGGTGATCTTTTCGATGATCAGCACGTTATCGACGTTTTGCGCCGTAAACGAAACCTGATCGCCGGGTTTTAAAGCATTCAAGGCGCGCCTGTCCTGTACCTTAAACTGGGTGGGAGAAGGAGGACCTTCGGCGCTGACGCTTGCCACAATGATACCGATTTTTCCGGTTCCTTGTTCTACCGAATCGACTTTGCCCTTCATCGCTTGCTGCGCGTATGCGATGTCGGCCAGACCAAGAACAACTGTTGCCACTGTCGCGATTCGCACAATAATCATTGGATGTCTCCTCTGATAGATTCCCTTTTTCTTTCGACTTCGAAACGTAAGGGCTGTGTTCCAGCATCCTTACTGTGACAGTTTGTCCGGTGACCCAAACGGACATCCATTATTTTCTTATTTAGAGGCTCAATCGCAGACCCGCACGCGTCGTATGACGCGGTGGCCAAAGCGGTTGATAAACGCTTGCCGCTGAATATAGCAGCCGCCACCATAAGCGTATGGGCCGCCATCATAATAAGCGTACGGGCCACCATAGTAGCCGCCGTAGTATCCGCCGCCTATCACCGCGCCTGCCGCAAGACCGCCGACAAAGCCCGGACCAAATCCGCCGCCGCCGTGGCGATGCCAATGCTGCGCCTGAGCTGAACCTGCGGTTACGAGCGCCGCCCCTGCAACAGTCAAAGCCATGACTGCTGCCAAACCGATCTGCTTCAAATATGCACGTATATAAAACGCTCCTATTTGATTGCGTTAGACGAACAACCACCGACGCCATTAAACGTTCCAAGCTCCTGAAATAGCAGAGAAGCATGAATACTTGTGCAGCTCGACGCCGGATGCGGCACGAAGCGGACAATCCAGCCGCAACGGCATTTGTCCGTTATCGGACCAAAGCGAACAACGGTGGATTTCAGTTCGCGGCGGTTTGTCCGCTAATGACCCAAAGCGGACACGACGGTCATGGTTTCGGTTTCTCTTCGGCCGGATGCTTGGCGTCGGTCGCCGGGACCAGAGCTGCCGTACACGCTCGAACTCAAAGGAGCCGACCCCCTGGTGCGCTCCAGGTTTGCGTGCCTTTCGGAGCCATCCAGATTAAAACGCTTGCCCGCTAAAAGCGACAACAGTCTGGCACTTAGATGACTATTGCCTAACGGTCGCGTGACCCAAAGCCAGCTCTCGGTCACGGAACGCTGCGTGAACAAAGTCCACGGATTCTCCACGAGTTGACGTGCCGTCTTCGCGTTCGTTTTGTTTTAAGTTGCCGAGTGCGGCACTAGCCGAGTGCGTGGTGGGCGCTATGGGGATTGAACCTATGACTCCGGTGTGAAGAGAATGCTCTCCGAATAGAAACTCGAACCTGCGGCGGGTCTTTGCTTTTTCTTCAACTTCGCCAATGAAGCGCGATCGAAGTCCATGCCGGCGATTGGTCTTAGTCACGCAGCGCTTGTGCAAAAACCTGTTGGTAACTCTTGTTGGCACAGGCTTCCTTGACTTCAAAAATTCACTCAGTATATCAAGCTATTACTGGTGCAATGCGATGCCGGCCAGGGCACCAATCTCAATAAGATGGCGTGGAGCGTAAGGCAGGACGCATGACGACGGATTACCTCGCTTTAGTCCGCCGAGAGCCGCAACTGACCGCCGCGGGCATCGTCGCCGTCGTCGGCGCGCTGACGATCGGCGGTTTCTTCTTCTTTCAATACGTCATGGAGCTGCCGCCGTGCCCGCTCTGCCTTGAGCAGCGCACCGCCTATTATGTCTGCGTCCCGCTCGCGGCTTTGTTGCTGCTCGGAATCAATAACGGCGCCTCGAGCAAGGTGATGATCGCGGGCTTTGCCGTGATCGCCGCCTTCATGCTCTGGAACAGCGGGCTCGGCGTCTATCACGCCGGCATCGAATGGAAATTCTGGACGGGGCCGCAGGATTGCAGCGGCCCGATCGAGAAGTTCGGCTCCGCGCGCGATGTCCTCAAGCAATTGCAGCACATCAACGTGGTGCGCTGCGACGAAGCGGCCTGGCGTTTCCTGGGTCTGTCGCTGGCCGGCTGGAACGTATTGGTCTCATTGGGCTTGGCCTGCGTCGCCGCCTGGGGCGCGCTGGCTTCGCTCGCCCGTCATAAGCGATCAAGTTAAGCTAGCGCGGAAGTCACAGGGTCAGTCGCACATGGAAGTTCTCATCGTCGGGGCCGGCATCGGCGGTTTGACGCTCGGCTTGATGCTGCACCGCGCCGGCATCGCCTGCCGCGTGTTCGAGGCGGCACCCGAGCTCAAGGCGGTCGGCGTCGGCATCAACATCCTGCCGCATGCCTCGCGCGAGTTGTGCGGGCTCGGTCTGGAGGATGCGCTGGCCAAGGTCGCCATCACCACGCGCGAATATTGCTTCTACAATCGCTTCGGCCAGTACATCTACAGCGAGCCGGCCGGGCGCTTTGCCGGCTACGACGTGCCGCAATTCTCCATCCATCGCGGCGATCTGCAAATGGTGCTGCTCGACGCTTTCATCAAGCGCGCGGGCGCCGACAAGGTGATCCTTGGCCAGCGCTGTCGCCAAGTCGACTATGAGGGCAAAGAGGCGGTCGCGTATTTCGAGGACGCCAACGGCAAGCCGCTCCCGGCGCAGCGCGGCACGGCGGTCATCAGCTGCGAGGGAATTCATTCGGTGCTGCGCAAACAGCTATACCCCAACGAGGGGCCGCCGAAATATTCCGGTATCAACATGTGGCGCGGCATCACACGCTGGAAACCGTTTTTGACCGGTGCCAGCATGATCCGTATCGGTTGGCATCATCCGGCCAAGCTGCTGATCTATCCGATCCGCGACAAGATCGACGCCGAGGGCCGCCAGCTGGTCAACTGGGTCTGCGACATCGAGACGCCGCAATACCACAAGAACGACTGGAACCAGCGCGGCCGGCTGGAGGATTTCCTCCCCGCCATGGAGGACTGGCATTTCGATTGGCTCGACGTGCCGCAATTCATCAGCAGCGCCGACGCCATCCTGGAATATCCCATGGTCGACCAGGATCCGCTGCCGCGCTGGAGCTTCGGCCGCCTCACGTTGTTGGGCGACGCTGCGCATCCGATGTATCCGCGCGGCGCCAACGGCGCGGCGCAGGCCATTCTCGACTGCCGCGCACTGGCGGACGCGCTCAAAGCCAACGCCGATCCGGTTGCAGCGCTTGCGGCTTACGAGGCCAAGCGCAGGCCCGCGACCAGCGACGTCGTGCTCGCCAATCGCAAGGCGCCGCCTGACGCCATTTTGCAGGAGGTCTACCGCCGCACCGGCGACAAGCCGTTCAAGCATATCGACGACGTCATCAGCCGCGAGGAACTCATCGCCCTGTCGGAAAGTTATAAGCGGGTGGCGGGTTACGACAAGGAACGGCTGAGGGTAACAGGCTAAAAACTGACGACCACGGAAACGAAAGGGGCGCGTACATCCGGCGTCATCCGCTTCATTTTGTGGCCGCTCGATGACGAAGCCTCTCGGCTCGACATCACCGTTAAAAGCCGAATAGGCGTCGTCTGCTCCGATTCAAGGCTTGAGAAAACACGATGGCAAAATCATCGGGCTATAGCGGTCTGGCGAAGCTGCTGCATTGGACGATTGTCGTTCTGCTGTTCATGCAGTTCTCCATCGCCCTGACGATGCCGGAGATCCACCGCGACACCGTGCCGGAACGGATGATCAACCTGCATTTCTCTTTTGGTCTCTTGATCCTGCTCGTCGCCATCGTCCGCCTAGTCTGGCGCGCGGTGCAAGGCGAGCCGACGCCGCTTGACGGCGTGCCGCCCTGGCAGACTACGTCCGCGCGCGTCATGCACTGGCTGCTCTATGCGTTGCTATTCGTCATTCCGATCCTGGGATGGATGAATGCATCATATCGCGGCTTCACGGTGTCGCTGTTCGGCTTGTTCAATATGCCGAAGCTAATCGCGACGCGCGAGCCCGGCTTCGGCTGGACCGGCGACGTGCATATGTTGTTGTCGTATTACGCGTTGTTGACGCTGATCGGTCTGCACGTCGCGGCTAGCCTTTATCATTACTTCTGGCGCCGCGACCGCGTGCTGCAGCGGATGTTGCCGGGCCGCCGCGCGACTTAAGGCTCCAGCTCGGTATCCCAATAGAGATAGTCGAGCCAGCTTTCGTGCAGATAGTTCGGCGGAAACGATCGCCCGTTGCGGTGCAGGTGCTGCACCGAGGGCTGGAACGGCATCTGCGAGGGCCACATCTTGGCTTCCGGCGGCGTCAGGTTGCCCTTGCGCAGATTGCAGGGCGAGCATGCGGTGACGACGTTGATCCACGTCGTGTGCCCGCCGCGCGAGCGCGGCACCAGATGGTCGAAGGTGAGGTCTTCGCGGTCACCGCAATATTGGCAGGAGAAGCGGTCGCGCAAGAATACGTTGAACCGCGTGAACGCCGGATGCGTCGACGGTTTTACGAAAGTCTTGAGCGACACCACGCTCGGCAGCTTGATTTCCAGGCTCGGGCTGCGCACCGCGCGGTCGTAATTGGCGACGATGTTCACGCGTTCGAGGAAAACCGCCTTGATCGCGTCCTGCCAGGACCACAGCGACAAGGGGTAATAGCTCAGCGGTCGAAAGTCCGCGTTGAGCACCAGAGCCGGAAAACCGCTGGCCGATACGTGCACGTTCAAGCGAGGCTCCTCTAACCTCCTTAAGGCTGCCGCCACGCAGCTTGCCGCCTAGTAATAGGACAGCGTGACGGGATTGTGAAGTCGGCACGGACAGTTGCCCGCACCCGCCTTATTTGCGCGCGGTAAACTGCCTGGCCAGAAACTCGCCGCCCTGGCGCAGGCCCTCCTGGTCGATGCCGTGGCCGATGCCGGACGAGATGTGCCACTCGGTCGGGATGTCGAGCGAGGCGAGCTCCTGCGCGGCGTGCATCAGCGCTTGCACCGGAATGAGCTGGTCTTGGTCGCCGTGGATGAGCAGAACCGGCGGCTTGCTGCGAATCTCAGCGGCGAATTTGTCGGCGTCCACATCGTCCGACACCACCAGCATGCCGGAATAACCGACGATCGCGACCGGCGGCACGGTGCGCCGCAATCCGACATGCAGCGCCATCATGGTGCCTTGAGAGAAACCGACCAGCGCCAGGGCCGGGGGCGCAAGCTGGCGACGCTGCAATTCCAAATCGAGAAAGCTGTTGAGCACGGGCGCCGCGGCGTTGACGCCGGTCCAGCGCTCGCCGGGATCGCGCATGGTGAGCGGGAACCATTCGCGACCGCTGGGGGCCTGTCCACACGGATGCGGCGCGTGCGGCGACGCGAAGGCGGCATCCGGCAGCACGCCCTGCCAGGCACGGCCGATGTCGATCAGGTCGTTGCCGTCGGCGCCGTAACCGTGCAGAAAAACGACAAGTTGCTTCGCCTTGCCCGAGAGTGGCTCGATGCGCGGGCCGTCGAGTTCAGCCATTCAGCCTTTTCCTTTTCAGTCGTCTTTTTCGCAGTCTTTTTTGTTTGGGCTGCCGACTGAACGGGGACCACGTCTCGTTTTTTCACCGCGTGATAATAAGCCCATAGCAGATGCGCCGCCACGCCCCGCCAAGGCCGCCAGGCTTGCGCCAGTTTCGTGAGCGCTTTGGCGTCCGGACGCTTGCGCAAACCGAAGGCGATACGCGCGGCCTCCTGCACCGCGAGATCGCCGGCCGGAAACGCGTCGGCGTGGCCGAGGCAGAACAACAGATAAATATCGGCGGTCCACGGTCCAACGCCGTGCAATGCCGTCAGCGCAGCGTGCGCGATGTCGGCGTCCATATTGCCAACGCTGTTAAGATCGATGCGGCCCTGGGCGACGGCTTTGCCGATTTCCCGGATCGACTTGATCTTGGGCGCCGACAGGCCGAGTCGCTTGAGCTTGTCGATGCGCGCGCGGCGCACCGTGTCGTGATGAAATGGCTCGAAGGCGGCAAACAGCCGGTTGCGAATCGCGGCGGCACTCGCGGTCGAGAGCTGCTGCCCACAGACAATGGCGCATAGTCCGGCAAAGCCGCCTTCGCGCCGCCGCAGGCTGAAGGAACCGGCTTTGTCCGCAACGGGCTTGAGTCGCGGGTCGGCGAGGATAAGTTGTACCAAGGCGATTTCGAGATCGGCCTGGCTGTGGAGGAAATGAGTCATTTTTCTCTTGTCATTACCCGGCTTGAGTAGGCAATCCATTCAGTATGGCAAGTCTGAAAGCAAGCAAGATGGATCCCCGGGCCAAGCCCAAGGGTGACGGGGCGGCCGTTTTCCGCTTCGCGCCGTCGCCCAACGGCCATCTGCATCTCGGCCATGCGCTGTCGGCCTTGCTCAATGCCGATCAGACCAAGGCGTCCGGCGGGCGCCTGTTGCTGCGCATCGAGGACATCGACAAAACCCGCTGCCGGCCCGAATTCGAGGCGGCGATCCTCGAGGATCTGGCTTGGCTCGGCATTGAATGGCAGCAGCCGATCCGCCGCCAATCCGAATATTACGAGGACTACCGCGCCGCGCTCGCCAAGCTCGACGCCATGGGGCTGATCTATCCGAGCTTCGAGAGCCGCGCCGAACTCGCCCGCCTG
Organism: uncultured Alphaproteobacteria bacterium; assembly: GCA_963809675.1. Lineage (GTDB taxonomy): Bacteria > Pseudomonadota > Alphaproteobacteria > Rhizobiales > Xanthobacteraceae > Pseudolabrys. The sequence goes on along the minus strand of CAWEKJ010000009.1, from coordinate 671,279 downwards.
GCCGCGGCGCGCGAGTCGGGCCGCTCCTGGCCGCGAGATCCCGACGGGACACCGCTTTATGCGGGCAATGCGAAAAAATTATCCGCCGCGACGCGCAAGCGCCGCATGAAGGCCGGCGATCCTTACGCACTGCGCCTCGATATGGCCGCCGCGCTGGTGCGCGCCGGCCCGCTCGCCTGGACGGAATTGGGCATCGGACCGTCTTATGAAACCGGCAGTATCGCGGCCAAACCCGCCGCCTGGGGCGATGTCATTCTGGCGCGTAAGGAAACACCGACCAGCTACCATCTGGCGGTCGTGGTGGACGATGCCGCGCAAGACGTGTCCGTCGTGGTGCGCGGGCAGGACCTGTTTCACGCCACAAGCGTACATCGTCTGTTGCAAGCTCTGCTCGGCCTGACGGCGCCGACTTACCACCACCACCGCCTGATCCTCGGTGCCGACGGCAACAAGCTGTCGAAATCGACGCGCGCGACCGGGTTGCGGGAACTGCGTGCCGGCGGCGCCAACTTAGCGGACATCCGCAAGCTCGTCGGGCTCGATTGAACGCGGCTTCCGTGGCAGTCTTGGCCCCGGGGTTAGGGATGGCTAAGCGCAAAACGCGAAAACGGCCGCGCCAAGGGCGCCAGGGACGCAAAACGCGCCCGCGCCTCTCCACAGCGCCAGCCGCGCGCGCGGTTGAAGCCGCGCTCGCCGGCGTCGCACACGACATTCGTACGCCGCTGACCGGCATCGTTGCCCTGGCCGAATTGCTGGCGACCTCCGACGTCGGAACGCGCGAGCGCGAATGGGCGAACGCGATCAAGAGCGGCGCCGATCATCTGGCGACGCTGACCACGCTGATCGTCGATGCGGTCAAGGCTGACGCCGCCGGTATTACTTTGCGTCACGAGCCGTTCTCGCCACGCCGGCTGGCCGAAGCGGTTGGCCACGCGCTTACCGCGCGCGCCGGCAATAAAGGCATCAAGACCGAAATCGCCGTGGCGGCCGAGCTGCCGGCGATGGTGGCCGGCGACGTGTTGCGTCTGCGCGCGGCGCTGGAAAACCTCGCCGACAATGCGGTCAAATTCACCAGCGCGGGTACGGTCGTCTTCACCGTCGGCGCCAAGCCGGTGGGCCGCAAGCGGGTGCATCTCATATTCACCGTCGCCGATACCGGCATTGGAATAGCGTCCGGCGAGATCAAAAATCTGTTTCGTCCATTTGCGCAGGCGAGCGAAGCGATCACACGCAGCTACGGCGGCGCCGGCCTTGGCCTGGTCTTTATCAAGCGCATCGCACAGGCGATGGGCGGCGGACTTGAGGTCACCAGCAAAAAGGGCCGGGGCACCACCTTCCGCCTCACCGTGCCGGTCGATCGCGTCGATACGCCGGCGCCCGCCGAACGCGACGGCTCAACGCTGGCTGCGCCCGCGCGCGCGTTGTCGATCCTTTGCGCCGAGGACAACCCCTATGGCCGCGTGGTGATGAACACGATCCTGGGAGAGCTCGGCCATCGCGTCGACTTCGTCAAGAGCGGCGAAGCGGCGGTGCAGGCCGCCGCGCGCGGCGGTTATGACGCCGTTCTGATGGATATCACGCTGTCCGGCCTCGACGGCATCGAGGCCACCCGCCGCATCCGCGCGCTGCCGGGCAAAGCGGGGCAGGTGCCCGTGATCGGTATTTCCGGCCGCACCGAGACCAGCGATGAAGCCGCCGGGCGCGCCGCCGGCATGAATTTCTATTTCAGCAAGCCGGTAAGTCCCGGCAAACTGGCTCAGGCGCTGGCGACGTTGACGCCGAGAGGCCTCTAAACAGGATGGATACAATGATTCCATCTCTTCCTCGTCGCATCGAGGGTTATGCCATCGTCTCCGAGGACGGCATGCTCGCGAATGCTGCCGGCATCATGCCGGATCGGCTCAAGTTTGAAGCCGACCAACGCTTCTTCGAGCGCGGGCTCGACGGCGTTGATGTGGTCGCGCATGGCCGCCACTCGCATGAGCATCAGCCGCATTCGCCTTTGCGCCGCCGTATAATCCTGACGCGGCATATCCCGGCCATCGGGCCCGACCCTTCGAATGACAAGGCGTTGTTCTGGAATCCGGCCGGTGCGTCGTTCGAGCAAGCCTGGGCCGCGTGCGGCGTGCCAAACGGCATTTTGGGAGTGATCGGCGGCACCGGCGTATTCGGGATGTTCCTGGACCGCTACGACGTCTTCCACCTCTCACGCGCGCCGGATATTCGGCTGCCCGGTGGGCGGGCGGTGTTTCCCGGTGTGCCTGCGCGAACGCCGGAAGACGTGCTTGCCAGCCACGGACTCGAACCTGGCCCGCGGCAGATGCTTGATGCCGCAAAAGGGCTGACGCTCGTCAGCTGGTGCCGCTCGTCAAAGCGCCGCTGATTGCCACCCCGCCGTCAGACGTTGCTCGCGCCGTTCGCGCGCTCCACGATCCGCACCACGTCCGACATGATGCGGTTCAATTCGAAATCCTTCGGCGTATAGACGGCGGCGACGCCGGATTTTTCCAGCGCCTCGGCGTCCTCCGGCGGAATGATGCCGCCGACCACGAGCGGCATCGTCATCCCGGCGACCTTCATGCGCGCGACCACGTCCTGCACCAGCGGCAGATGGCTGCCGGACAGCACGGAAAGCCCGATGACATGGGCTTTTTCTTTGCGCGCGGCATTGACGATTTCCTCCGGCGTCAAGCGGATGCCCTCATAGACCACCTGCATGCCGGCATCGCGCGCGCGCACCGCGATCTGCTCGGCGCCGTTGGAATGGCCGTCGAGGCCGGGCTTGCCGACCAGGAACGTAAGTCGTCGGCCGAATTTGTGGAGACGCGGTCGACATCGGCACGCAATGTCATCGAGCCCGTCGACGTCGTTGCGCATGGCGCGGCCGACGCCGGTCGGCGCGCGGTATTCGCCGAAGGCCTCGCGCAAGGTCCAGCCCCACTCGCCGGTGGTGACGCCGGCTTTGGCGCAGGCGATCGAGGCCGGCATGATGTTGCCGCCGCTGGTGGCGGCGCGTTTTAACTCCTTCAAAGCGTCGGCCACCGCTTTGGCATCGCGCGCCGCGCGCCAGGCTTTCAGCCCCGTCGATCTGATCGCGCTCGGCGTCTTCCGACACCGTCATGATCGAATCGATGCCGCCGGTCAGCGGTGAAGCCTCGGTCTCAAGATAGCGATTAACGCCGACGACCACCTGCTCGCCGCGTTCGATCGCTTCCAGCCGCGCGGTGTTGGATTCGACCAGTTGCTGCTTCATGTAGCCGCTTTCGACCGCGGCCACCGCGCCGCCCATGTCGTCGATGCGTTTGAGCTCTTCTTTGGCCTCGGCCTTGAGCGCATCCACTTTGCGTTCGATCTCGGCGGAGCCGTCGAAAATATCGCCGTAGTCGAGCAGGTCGGTCTCGTAGGCGAGAATCTGCTGCATGCGCAGCGACCACTGCTGATCCCATGGCCGCGGCAGGCCGAGCGCCTCGTTCCAGGCCGGCAATTGCACAGCGCGGGCGCGCGCGTTTTTCGACAGCGTCACCGCCAGCATTTCGATGAGAATGCGCGCGACGTTATTCTCGGCTTGCTGCTCGGTCAGACCGAGCGAATTGACCTGCACGCCATAGCGGAACAGCCGCTGCTTGGCGTCGGTGATGCCGTAGCGCGCGCGCGTAATCTCGTCCCACAATTCGACGAAGGCGCGCATCTTGCACATTTCGGTGATGAACCGGAGCCCGGCATTGACGAAAAACGAAATGCGTCCGACCACTTCGCCGAATTTCTCGTCGGTCACTTCGCCCGAGGCCTTCACGGTATCGAGCACCGCGATGGCCGTGGCGAGTGCGAAGGCCAGTTCCTGTACCGGCGTCGCGCCTGCTTCCTGCAAGTGATAGGAGCAGATGTTCATCGGATTCCACTTCGGCAGTTCGGTCGTGGTGAAGATCGCCACGTCCTTGATCAGCCGCATCGACGGCGCCGGCGGAAACACGTAGGTGCCGCGCGACAGATATTCCTTGATGATGTCGTTCTGGATGGTGCCTTGCAGGCTGGCGCGCGGCGCGTTCTGTTCGTCGGCCACCGCGATGTAGAGCGCCATCAGCCATGCCGCGGTGGCGTTGATGGTCATCGAGGTGTTCATGGTGCCGAGCGGGATACCCTCGAACAGAGCCCGCATGTCGCCAAGATGATTGACCGGCACGCCGACTTTGCCGACCTCGCCTTTGGCCAGAACGTGGTCACTGTCGTAGCCGGTCTGGGTCGGCAGATCGAAGGCGACCGACAGCCCGGTCTGTCCCTTGGCTAAATTTTTGCGATAGAGCGCGTTGGAGTCCGCGGCGGTCGAATGGCCGGCGTAAGTCCTAAAGATCCAAGGTTTGTCCCGCATCGCTCGCCTGCAGGGACAGTCTGGACCGTCTCTTGTTGCAATGCAACATACGCCGGCGCTGCGCCGGCGATGTTAATCCCCGGCGATGTTGAGCATCATTCAGTTGAGCGGGCGCTAGGCCCGCTTCACCAGGCGGATGATGAACACCAGGATGCAGGCGCCAATGGTCGCGCTGATGATCGAGGTCAGCCACCAGGGCCCGATGCCGGGCAGGTGGAGCACGCCCCACAGCCAGCCGCCGATAAAGCCGCCGATGATGCCGACGATGATGTCGCCGATCAGACCAAATCCGCCACCCTTCATGATCTGCCCGGCCAGCCAGCCGGCGATCGCACCGATGATGATCAGGATAATTAGACCTTGGAGTGTCATGGCGGTCTCCCCAAATCCGCGGCAATGCCCCCAATGGCGGGCCGCGGTTCGGGATCATTGAATATCAAAGCGGGGAGGCCGTCGATATGGATCGCAACCGGCTGTGCAAAAATCGCGCCTATGCGGCGGGGGAAGTTTGACGCGCCCGCGGTTTTTCGCTGGTGTCACGTGTATATGACACGCGGCTATTCTGCGGGGACCGCGGACTCTGGCACGTACGTGACGCTTGCTTTCGCCGGACGGGTCAACCAATCGCCAATCCAGCGGGCAGCCATGATGGACGCTGTGGCGATTGCGATGCCGGCAAAGACGTCGACGAAATAATGTCCGCCGCAAATCGGAGTGGCGAGCAGCATCGCGATGTTCGTCACCAAAGCGAGCGGCCCGATCCATCGCACCGGCCAAAACGCCCAGAGGTAGAGCACGGCCGCCGCTGCATGAAAACTTGGGAACGTGATGATGCCGGTGAGCTTGTTGAAATCGAGAACGCGCAACGAGCCATCGCGCACCAGCGGCAGATCGTGCAATTGCTCGAGATAGGCACTCAGAGTGATGATTTTGGGATCGGGCATGTAATTGAACAGATCATAAGTGCCCATCGCCGGTACCAGTGCCGAAATGACAGTCGTCACTGCCAGCGCGATCCCGCAAGCCAACGTGAATTGCTGCATGCGCCGATTGCGTCCGGTCAGACCCAGCGCAATCGGCACGCCGAACACAAGTATCCCGATTACCGAATAGGCCAGCAAAGTGGCGTACAGCAGCGCATAACGGCTATAGGCGAAATTGAAATAGGCCATCCAGTCGAGCCCGAGCGCGCGGTCGAGCGCGTTGAGTGCGACATCCTGCATCGGTAGGTTGGCGGAAGCGGCGATATAAGTCAGCGGCGTCATCAACACCGGAATGAGCAAAAGCTGTCCGGTTGAGCCGAGAATGAAGGTGACTTTCAGATCGCCCTGCTGCGGGCGGTAGTATTTGTAAAGAGTGTAGCCGACATAGACGGCGACGACGGCAAAGGGTTTTACGGCGCTCGCCGGCGCGATGGAGAATCCGGCGATCGCCATGCCGGCGGCGAGCGCCGCCGCCATCAGGCCGAGCATGACCCAGTTGTAGCAGAACAGCCGCCATGCGGCTGATTCCTCCGCTCGGTTCGCGTGTGATCCCGTCATTTGGCGGCACGGTACTGTGCATTGCTTAACGCCATTCAAAAGGCGATGGCTAACGCGCGATTATTTTGGGATCTGGCCCAGCCAATATGTGGCATCGCCGGAACCATTTGAACTTTTGAATTTAGGTCTTTGAGATCGATCTTGTTGCGTTGCAACATAAATTACGTCAGACTACTCGAGGCTCAAGGAGAGTGCCAAATGCCGGCCGCCGCGAAGGTGAGGAGTGTCGCTCCTCTCAAAGATCTCTATGGCATCGGTGAAATTCCGCCGCTCGGGCACGTGCCCGAGAAGATGCATGCCTGGGTCATCCGTCAGGACCGGCATGGCCCTCCGGACAAATCCTTCCAGCTCGAAGTGGTGCCGACTTGGGCCATCGGCGAAGACGAAGTGCTGATTTTGGTGATGGCCGGAGGCGTCAACTACAACGGCATCTGGGCCGGCCTCGGGCAACCGATCACGCCGTTTAACATTCACAAGCAGCCATATCACATCGCCGGCTCCGACGCCTCGGGCGTGGTCTGGGCGGTCGGCGCCAAAGTGCAGCGCTGGAAAGTCGGCGACGAGGTCATCGTCCACTGCAATCAGGACGACGGTGACGACGAGGACTGCAATGGCGGCGATCCGCTGCTGTCGCCCTCGCAACGCATCTGGGGCTATGAGACGCCCGACGGCTCTTTCGCGCAATTCTGTCGCGTGCAGTCGCGCCAGCTGATGATCAAGCCGGCGCATCTGAGTTGGGAAGAATCCGCCTGCTACACGCTCACGCTGGCCACCGCCTATCGCATGCTGTTCGGTCACCCCCCGCACACGCTCAAGCCCGGCGATAACGTGCTGGTGTGGGGTGCCTCCGGCGGCCTCGGCGTGTTCGGCGTGCAACTGGTTGCCGCGTCCGGCGCCAACGCAATCGGCGTCATCTCCGACGATTCGAAAGCCGAATACGTGTTCAATCTGGGCGCCAAGGGCGTGATCAACCGCAAGGAGTTCAAGTGCTGGGGCCAGCTGCCTCAGGTGAACTCCGCCGAATACAACGACTGGAGCAAGGAAGCGCGCCGCTTCGGCAAGGCGATCTGGGACATCACGGGAAAGCGCGACGTCGACATCGTGTTCGAGCATCCGGGCGAGCAGACCTTCCCGGTATCATCGATGGTGGTCAAGCGCGGTGGCATGGTGGTGTTCTGCGCCGGCACCACCGGCTTCAACATCACTTTCGATGCGCGCTACGTCTGGATGCGGCAGAAGCGCATTCAAGGCTCGCACTTCGCCCATTTGAAGCAGGCCAGCCAAGCCAACCGCTTTGTGCTCGAGCGCCGCATCGACCCGTGCATGAGCGAAGTGTTCGCATGGGACAAAATCCCGCTCGCGCATATGAAAATGTGGAAGAACCAGCATCCGCCCGGCAACATGGCGGTAATGGTCAATGCGCCGCGACCGGGCTTGAAGACGTTCGAGGACGTGCAGGAAGCAGCTGGCGTCTAGCGCGCCTTGTTTCGTTCCTTGGCGATGACCGAATTTAATTCCCCGCCGAAAATAAATATCGACGCGCAGACGTAAAGAAACACCAGCGCGATCATGGCGGACGCCAGTCCGGCATACATCGACACGTAGGCAAAGGCGTATTCTGCGAGGTAGCGGCCGAAGGCAGCGCCGCTGACCAGCCACAGCAGTAGCGTCGCGACGATACCCGGCGCGATCTGAAGAAATGAGCGCCGCCCCGCCGGCAGCCAGCTGTGCACAATCAACAGCGCGACGATCAACACCACCGCCGCTACGACATAGCGGGCGAAGGTGATTAGGAAATAGAACGGCGCCAGCGTCGGGACGTAATGCACCAATCTGTCCCAAATGAAGGGCGCGAACACCACCAAAAACGAGAAGGCCAGAATCGCCACCGCGCCGATCAGTACATAAACGATCGATTCGAGCCGCAGCAGCCACCAGGGCCGCGCTTCGACCGCGTCATAAGCGCGGTTGAGGCCGATGCGCAGGCTTTCCACCCCGCTGGAGGCAAAATACAACGCGAACAGCACGCCGAGGGTGAGCACATCGCCGCGGGTGTTGGTGAGCACGCCGGTGATGTCCAGCGAGATCGGGGCGGCCACTTGCTCCGGCCACGCTTCCAGCAGGATGCGCGCGGCCTCGTCGGCGAGTTCCTTCGAGCCGAAGAAAAAGCCGGCTAGCGCGGTGACCACGATTAGGAAAGGAAATAACGCCATCAGGGTGGACAGCGCGATGTGACTCGCGATCGCCCATCCGTCGTCGGCAAGAAATTGCCGGAGCGACTCGATTACAATCCGCAGCGAGAGTTTGAAAATGCGCAAAGCGCCCAGCCCCGCACGATATCGGTCGTCTTGAGATCGGCTATCGCCGGATGGTTTGCAAGGGGCGCGCGGCCGCCTGCGGGCAGAAGGTTAAGCCGCCTGCACGTTGGTCAGGAACTGCCGCACTTCCGCTTCCAGGTTTTCCGCCTCGATCGCGACGGCATCGGCGAGATCCTTGACGTCGGAGGCGGTGGCGCGCGCATCGGTGGTGACGCCGGCGACCTTGCTCATCGCCTCGGCGCCGCTGCGCGCCTCGCCGGAGGCGCGGCTGACGCCTTCCGCAATCGAGGTCACCGCGGAGTTCTGCTGGTCGACGGTCGCCGCCACCGTGGTGGCGATCGCCGACATTTCACGGATGATCATGTTGACCTGTTCGATCGCGCGCGCCGCGTCCGCGGTGGCCGACTGGATTGAGCCGATTTGCTCGGCGATCTCCTCGGTGGCTTTCGCGGTCTGCCCGGCTAGCGATTTAACTTCCGAGGCGACCACCGCGAAACCCTTGCCGGATTCCCCGGCGCGGGCCGCCTCGATGGTGGCGTTGAGCGCGAGCAAATTGGTTTGCCCGGCAATGGCCTGGATAAGCCCGACCACTTCGCCGATGCGGGTGGCAGCGTTGCCGAGTTCCGACATGGTGGTGACGGTGCGCTGGGCTTCCGATACCGCGCGCCCGGCTACGTCGGTCGATTTCGCGGCCTGCGAGGCGATCTCGCCGATCGAGGTGGCCAATTCCTCGACCGAACCGGCGGCCGTGGTCACATTGTCGGATGCGGCGGCGACGCGCTGTTCGGCAGTGCGCGCCTCGGCCGACATGGTATCGGCTGACTTGTTGAGATCGGTCGAGCTCGTTTCGAGCTTGATGGATGCTCCGCGTAGCTTGCCTAAGGCGCTTTCGACCGATTGCTTGAACTGTTCGATCGTATGCGAGATCATATCGTTACGCTGCATCTGCGTAAGGCTGGCGTCGGCTTGGATCGTAGCGAGTTTTTCCCGCTCGATCATATTGTCGCGGAACACGATCACCGTGCGCGCCATTTCGCCGATCTCGTCGCGTGCCTGGGTGGCGGGGATGCGGGCGCTGGTGTCGCCATCGGCGAGTTGCCGCATGACGCCGGCCAGGCCATTGAGCGGGCGCGTGATGCTGCGCCCGATCATCCAGCTGAATCCGAGGCCGAGCGCGACCATGGCGATGCCGACCATGATAATTCCCGTGCGCGTATTGCGTTGCGACGCGATCAGCCCGGTTGACGCTTCTTCCGCGGTCAGCCGCGCCCGGTCGATGATTTCGTCCGCCCGCGGCAGCATTCGCTGGCTGTCGATGTCGATCACCGCGCGCAGCGGATGCACGCGGTCGAAACCCTCGGCCCATTGCGCGAACGTGTCGGCATAGGTTTTCACCTCACGCTCGAGAGAATCTTTCATGCCCTCCGTGCCGTCGATCTGGGCGAACGTGTCCGTGAATTTCTTGTAGCCGGCGAAAAATTGCTGATGCGTCAATTCGCTTTGAGTGAGTCGGTATTCGGCTTCATAAGTTCGCATCGTCAGCAGCGTCATCATCAATTTCCCGGCGTCCGCTTCCGCCAGCCATGTCATGTTCTCATTGATGATGCGTTCGACCGCATTGCCGGCTTTGCGAAGATTGCCGCGCAAGCCCGAGTTGTCATCGAAGCCGAGCGTCTTTTGCTCGCGCACCAGTTCAGTGAAGGTGTCGCGCAGAACCATGACGTCCTTGCGCAAGCTTTCGATATTTGCAGCATAGCGGCGATTGATCGAGCTCGCGATGGCGTCGAGACTTTGCAGCGCGACTGCATGCGCCTGCTCGAAGCTCACCACCAGATTATCGCTGGGGTTGGCGCTGAAGTCCTTGACGATGATCCGCATCGCCGCGACCGCGCTTTTGAAATCGCGGCTGGCGTCGGCGAGCACTGGCGGAATGCTTGACCGTTTCGAACGAGGTGCCGACGTCGCCTTCGCCGGACACATAGGTGAGTCCATTGGCGAGGAATCCGATCACCGGGATCAGCGCCAACACGACGATGCGGGAGCGAACCGAAACCGAGGTCAGCAACCGGTGCAGCCGATTGACCAAAAACGATAGATCGATGAAACGCATGGACCGGTTCGCGTCTCGCCAATGACAGGGGGCAGAGCGTCGAGGGATCACCGAATGAAAGCGTGAAATGGTTAATTTTGTAGCAATTGACACCATCAGGCCGTGTAATTACCGCCGAAAACGCCGCAATTCCGCGCCAGTTTGCTTTTGTGCACTGCACGCGTAGTGTCATTGGGCAGCCGGTAACGAAGACATCGCTTATCCCTGAGGATCTCATGCCAGTCGTTGCTCCCCGCCGCACCGCCGGACACGAACTGGTCGAACTCAGCCGTGAGGCGACCGCTGCACTGGACGCTTTGCTGGCCGATGCGATCGCCAAGGTACGAGAACGCGTGGTGGTCGAGGGCCAGGCCACAGCCCAGCTGCTTGATCGCGAACAGCGCGCCACCCACGGGCTGGCCTGGCTCGCCACCTATGTGGAGGCTGTGCGCCAGCTCGCCGCCTACACCGAACGCATGGCCGCCGCCGGCACGTTCGGCGAAATCGAGGAAAATCTCGTTTTCATCGCGCTCGGCGAATACATCGCGCAGATCGTCGGCGGAATTCCGATGAGCCAAAGCGAGATGGTGCGGCCGAGCGACCTGGGCTTTTCCCCGGCGCAGGTCGCCGCACGCATCAACCAAAGCATCGAAGGCCTGGTCGCCAACGGCAATACCGCCGAGCGTCGCGCCCGTTTAGTCGAGCTAATGCTTGCCAGCCATCATGCCACGGTAGGGCAATGCGGGCTCGACGAAACGCTGGAAACGATCCGCGAAGAAATGCGCAAATTTGCCGACACCGAAGTGATCGGCCACGCGCAGAGCTGGCATCTCACCAACAGCTACATTCCGATGAAGATCATCGGGCAGATGTCGGAACTCGGTGTATTCGGCCTCACTATTCCGGAAGCGTTCGGCGGCATGGGTCTCGGCAAGGAATCCATGTGCGTAGTATCTGAGGAATTGTCGCGCGGCTATATCGGCGTCGGTTCGCTCGGTACGCGCTCGGAGATCGCCGCCGAACTGATTCTCGGTAGCGGCACTATCGAACAGAAGGAAAAATGGCTGCCGAAGCTTGCCTCCGGCGAGGTGCTGCCGACCGCCGTATTCACCGAGCCGAATACCGGCTCGGATCTGGCCTCGATCAAGACTCGGGCGGTACGCGAGGGCGATGCCTACAAGGTCTACGGCAACAAGACCTGGATTACCCATCCGGTGCGCGCCGACCTGATGACGCTTTTGGTGCGCACCAACCCGAAGGAGACCGGTCATCGCGGTCTGTCGATGCTGCTCGCCGAGAAGCCGCGCGGCGACGACAACAATCCGTTTCCGGTGAGAGGAATGACCGGCACCGAGATCGAGGTGCTCGGCTATCGCGGCATGAAAGAATACGAGATCGCCTTCGACGGCTTCGAGGTGAAGGCGGAGAACCTGCTCGGCGGCGTTGAGGGGTTGGGCTTCAAACAGCTCATGCAGACATTCGAATCGGCGCGCATTCAGACCGCGGCCAGGGCGATTGGCGTGGCGCAGGCAGCGATGGAGCGGGCGCTCGATTACGCGCAGAATCGTACGCAATTCGGTGTTCCGATCGTCAGCTTCCCGCGCGTCGCCGACAAGATTGCCATGATGGCGGCGGAAATAATGACCGCGCGCCAACTGACTTATTTCGCGGCGCGCGAAAAGGATTCCGGCCGCCGCTGCGACCTGGAAGCGGGCATGGCGAAGCTGTTGGCGGCGCGTATCGCTTGGGCCAACGCCGACAATGCAGTGCAGATTCACGGCGGCAACGGCTTCTCGCTGGAATTCCCGGTGTCGCGCATACTGTGCGACGCCCGCATCCTGAATATTTTCGAAGGCGCGGCTGAAATCCAGGCCCAGGTCATCGCCCGCCGGCTGCTCGACGGCACCAACTGATGTCGCCAATTTTGGCTGGCCCGCCGCAATGTCGATGCTATGGTCGCCGCGTCTTTTTGCCCGGGGTTGGCGGATGAATGGAATTTGCGGTCATTGTGCGCGCGGCGGCAGTATTGCCATCATCGCAGCCATGCTGTCCACGGCGATGGTCGCCACGGCGCACGCGCAAGCACACAATCCGACGCCCGTCACCGCGCCGACGGAGACCATCAATAACCCGATGGCGGTGCCCGGTTTCTGGGATCCGCGCCGGCGGCCGGAACGGCCCGATTTGTCGCGCATCAGCATTATCCGCTTTCTCACCGAAACCGATTATCCACCGTTCAACTATGCCGGTTCGGACGGCGCGCCTGCTGGCTTCAACGTCGATCTGGCGCGGCTGATCTGCGAGGAGATTAAGGTCGCCTGCACCATCCAGCAGCGGCGTTACGACACGTTGATCGCCTCATTGAATAGCAACAACGGCGACGCGGTGATTGCCTCGATCGCCGAGACGCCGGACATGCGTAAGCAGCTCGATTTCAGCGATCCCTATTACCGTACGCCAGCGCGCTTCGTGGCGCGGCGCGACGTCGATCTCAACATCGAGCGGCCGGAGGCGCTCGAGGGCAAGAAGATCGCCGTGGTCGCCGGCACCGCGCACGAGGCCTATCTAAAGACCTTATTCACCGAAGCCGAGCTGCATCCTTATCCGAGCACGGAAGTTGCGCGCGATGCGTTGAAAAAAGGCGAGGTTGATCTTCTGTTCGGCGATGGCATCTCGCTCGCTTTCTGGCTCAACGGCACCAACTCCGGCAATTGCTGCGAATTCCGCGGTGGGCCCTACATGGAAAGCCGCTTCTTCGGCGAGGGCGTCGGCATCGCGGTCAAGCGCGGCAATGACCTGCTGCGGCAGGCGTTCAATTGGGCGCTGTTCCGCCTGTGGGAGAAAGGCCGCTTCACCGATTTATGGTTGCGCTATTTTCCGGTCAGCCCGTTTTGAGCCGCAAATTTGACCTGTGAACGCGGGATTCTTACTGTTCGCGCCGGAGATTCTAATGTCCGCAACTGAACCCGCCGCATCGTTGCGCGATCTTGCCGAACAATCGAACGCCTGGCCGTTCGAGGAAGCGCGCAAGATTGTCGCGCGGCTCAGGCAGCATCCAAAAGACGAAGTGATCTTCGAGACCGGCTATGGCCCGTCCGGCTTGCCGCATATCGGCACCTTCGGAGAGGTCGCGCGCACCACCATGGTGCGCCACGCCTTTCGCGTGCTCACCGACGACAAGATCAAGACGAGGCTGATTGCTTTCTCCGACGACATGGACGGCTTGCGCAAGGTGCCGGACAATGTGCCGAACAAGGAATTGCTGGAGCGCCATCTCGGCAAGCCGCTGACCAAGGTGCCCGATCCGTTCGGCACGCACCCGAGTTTCGGCGAGCACAACAATGCGCGTCTGCGCGTCTTCCTCGATCACTTCGGATTCGAATATGAATTTCTGTCCTCGACGCAGTGTTACACCTCGGGCCGTTTCGATGCCGCGCTGCTCAAGGTGCTGGAGCGTTTCGATAAGGTGATGGCGATCATGCTGCCGTCACTGCGCGAGGAACGTGCCGCGACATATTCGCCGTTTCTGCCGATCTCGCCCAAAACCGGCATCGTGTTACAGGTGCCGGTGCTCGCGCACGACGCCAAGGCTGGCACCATTACTTACGAAGACCCCGACACCAAGGCGCCGGTCATTACGCCGGTCATCGGCGGCCGCTGCAAGCTGCAGTGGAAGCCGGATTGGGCCATGCGCTGGGTCGCGCTCGGCGTCGATTACGAAATGGCCGGCAAGGACCTGATCAATTCGGTCAAGCTGTCTGGCGAAATCTGCCGCGCGCTCGGCGGCAGGGCGCCGGAAGGTTTCAATTACGAGCTGTTCCTCGACGAGAACGGGCAGAAGATTTCCAAGTCGAAGGGCAACGGCCTCACCATCGACGAATGGCTGCGCTATGCCAGCCCGGAAAGCCTGTCTTGTTTCATGTACCGCGAGCCGAGGGCGGCCAAGCGCCTGTACTTCGACGTCATCCCCCGCACCGTCGACGAATATCAGCAATTCCTCGATGGCTATCAGCGGCAAGACGGCAAGCAGCGGCTGTCGAACCCGGTCTGGCATATTCACTCGGGCAATCCGCCGAAAGCCGACATGCCGGTCACGTTTTCGATGCTGCTCACGCTGGTCTCCTCGTCCAATGCCGAAAACGCAGAAACTTTGTGGGGCTTCATCGGCCGCTATCGGCCCGGGGTGACGCCGCAGACGCATCCGACGCTCAACGCGCAGGTGGAATACGCTATTCACTATTTCCGCGACTTCGTGCAACCGGCGAAAAAATTCCGCCAGCCGAGCGATGTGGAGCGCAAGGCGCTGACCGATTTACGCGATGCACTGTCGAATTTGCCGGGTACCGCGTCGGCGGAGGAAATCCAGGACGTCGTCTATGAGGTCGGCCGGCGCGAGCCGTTCCTCGACCAAAAGAAGAAAGCCAAGGACGGCAAGCCGGGCGTCGTCGCTCGACTGGTTCAACATGCTCTACCAGGTGCTGCTCGGCCAGGAGAAGGGCCCGCGCTTCGGCTCGTTCGTCGCGGTCTACGGGTTGCAGAACACCGTCGACATGATCGACGGCGCGCTGGCGCGCAGTGCTTGACGCTTAATCCCTCCCCCGCTTGCGGGGGAGGGTGGTCGGCGTAGCCGACGGGTGGGGGAATATCACCGGTGGAGAAATTACCCCACCCGGCTCCTCGCTTCGCTCGGAGCCACCCTCCCCTAAGAGGGGAGGGATAAGAACGCTACTGGCTCGCCCAAACGATACGCGCGACCCACACCACCTCGGACATTGGAAACGTGCGGTCGCGGTGTTCGGCGTTGAGCGATTTGAGCTCAATGCTCTTGCTGGTCTTGCGCTTGAGTTCCTTGACCATGACTTCGTCGTCCTTGGTCTTGACCACGACGCGGTCGCCCTTGCGGACCGGCGCCGCCGGCGACACCACGATGACGTCGCCGTCGCGATAGGCCGGCTTCATCGAATCCCCGGAGATTTCCAGCGCGTAAGCGTGTTCGTCGGTGACCGAAGGGAAGGCGATTTCCTCCCAGCCCTTTCCGACCGGGAAGCCGCCGTCGTCGAAATAGCCGCCGGTGCCGGCTTCCGCGAAGCCGATCAGCGGCACATTCGAAATGGCGGCCTTGCCGCCGTCGGTGATCAGGCTGACGAAGGTGTCGATCTTGGTGCCGGTGGCGGCGAGCGACTTGGCCACCGATTCGGTGGACGGCCAGCGCGGCCGACCCTCAGGCGTGATGCGCTTGGATTTGTTGAAGGTGGTCGGGTCGAGGCCCGCTTTTTTGGCGAGACCGGAAGGCGTCAGCTTGGCGCGGGCGGCCAGCCGGTCGATAGCAGTCCATATCTGGTTATGTGTCAGCGACATGCGTGCGGGCCCATCTAAGATTCTAGTCCAATATATAGGAATTATAGCCTTGAGTCGCCCCCCTTCTGCAATAGCTTCATGGGCCGCCTTGAACATGCCCATGCCTCGTCGATAGGGTCAGTCCCATGCAACGCCGGAGCCGACTGTGGTGATCGGTTTTTTCGACCGTCTGTCCCGCCCCCTGATGCGGGCCCTAGACCCTGAAGATGCGCATGCTTTGGCGATCAAGGCCCTGCGCTACGTGCCGGTGCCGCGGCCGCCCGCCGACCCGGGTGAGTTGGCGGTGCGCGCTTTCGGGCTCAATTTCCCCAATCCGGTCGGTCTGGCGGCCGGTTTCGACAAGAACGCGCAGGTGCCGGACGCATTGCTGCGACTGGGTTTCGGCTTCGTGGAGGTCGGCACCGTCACCCCGCTGCCGCAGGCCGGCAATCCGCGCCCGCGCTTGTTCCGACTCGAATCCGATGAGGGCGTAATCAACAGGCTCGGCTTCAACAGCGAGGGCGCGGCGGTGGCGCTCAGGCGGCTGGCCGCGCGCGGTAACGAGAGCGGCATTGTCGGCGTCAATATCGGCGCCAATCGTGGCAGCGCGGATCGGGCCGGTGACTATGCCCGGCTGGTCGAAAGCTTCGCACCGGTTGCGAGTTATTTCACCGTCAACGTTTCCTCGCCCAATACGCCCGGCTTGCGCGACTTGCAGCAGGCCAAGGCGCTCGACGATCTGCTCGCCCGCGTGCTCGATGCGCGTGAACAGGCGCGCCCGCGTAGCGGCCCGGTGCCGGTGCTGCTCAAGATCGCGCCCGACCTCGCGCTCAACGATCTCGATGACGCCGTCGGCATCGCGCGCAAGCATCGTGTCGACGGCATGATCGTCGGCAACACCACGATCGCGCGGCCGGGCTCGCTGCGCGAGCGCAACAAGGCGAGCGAGACGGGTGGGCTGTCCGGCCGCCCGTTGTTCAAGCTTGCAACCCGCATGCTGGCGGAGACCTTCGTGCGGGCCGAGGGCGCGTTTCCGCTGATCGGCGCCGGCGGCGTCGACTCAGGCCCCACGGCCATCGCCAAGATCAAGGCCGGGGCGAGCCTGGTGCAGCTTTACACCGGGCTGGTGTTCCGCGGCCTCGGCGTGGTGTCGGAGATCAAGACCGATCTGCTGGCGGCGCTCAAGCGTGGCCATCGCAACTCGCTGGCCTCGATGGTTGGCTCGGACGCGGCGGATATAACGGCGGAGAGCTGGCCCGGCTAAATTTCTTATTTTCCGCGCGGTGCATTGACCAAGCGCATGATCAGCCAGATCGGGATCACGATCACCGCGCCGAGCAGGAAATAGCGCCACAGCCAGCGGAACGCGTCGAAGCCCATGTTCCAGATCGAGCGGACCAGCCGCTCGATGCTCTGCAAGATGTCGAATGGATCGAGGCCGAGCGCCGCTAGCACGACGCCGACCAGGACCGAAATCAGAATCAAGCGTCCCAGCACCGCCAGCGGCGAGCCGCCGAAAATCCGGGTGGTGGTGTCGTTGCTGGTTGGCATCTCGGTCTCCGTTGGAATCGTGCGATCCTAGCATGAATTGAGGCGCCACCCTCAGATATGCCTTAGAATCGCATGATGGAACCCGCAACCGCCTTTGAGCGGACCGACGACGCCCCGCTTTTGCCGGACGTATTCGCCCGCTGGTTTGCTAGCCGCGGCTGGGCGCCGCGCGCGCATCAACTTGAGTTGCTGGCCAAAGCACGAGACGGGCGCTCGGTACTGCTGATCGCGCCCACCGGTGGCGGCAAGACGCTGGCCGGCTTCCTGCCGACGCTGGTGGAGCTGTACGAAACGACCGCCGCTCCACGGCGGCTGGTGTCGACCGGCCGCGACCTTCGTCGCTCGCAAGGCCTGCACACGCTCTACATCTCGCCGCTGAAAGCGCTGGCGGTGGACATCGCGCGCAATCTGGAAATCCCGGTGCAGGAGATGGGCCTCGACGTGCGGCTGGAAACCCGCACCGGCGACACGCCGGCCTCTAAGCGCCAGCGTCAGCGCCGTTATCCGCCCGATATCCTGCTCACCACGCCGGAGCAACTCGCGTTGCTGCTGGCGTCGGCCGACGCGCCTTATCTCTTCGGCACGCTCAAGCGTGTCGTGCTTGACGAATTGCATTCGCTGGTCACGTCCAAGCGTGGCGATCTTTTATCGCTCGGCCTGGCGCGGCTGTTCGCGCTGGCGCCAGGCTTACCACCGTCGGTCTGTCGGCCACCGTCGCCGAACCCGACGATCTCTGTCGTTTTCTGGTGCCGCAGCCACTTGCCGGCGCGGCGCGCGCCGATCTGGTGTTGGCGCAAGCCGGCGCGCAGCCACGCGTCACCATGCTCGACACTGAGCGAGCATCTGCCCTGGGCCGGTCATTCGGCGCGCCACGCGCTCGGCGAAATCTACGGGCTGATTAAGACGCACAAGACCACGCTGATCTTCGTCAACACCCGCAGCCAGGCCGAATTTTTGTTCCAGGAATTGTGGGGAGTGAACGACGACAATCTCGCGGTCGCGCTGCATCACGGTTCGCTCGACGTCGCCCAGCGCCGCAAGGTCGAGGACGCCATGGTGGCCGGAAAATTGCGTGCGGTGGTGTGCACGTCGTCGTTGGACCTCGGCGTCGACTGGGGCGACGTCGATTTGGTCATCAATGTTGGCGCGCCCAAGGGCTGCTCGCGGCTGCTGCAACGGATAGGCCGCTCCAATCACCGGCTGGACGAACCGTCGGAGGCCGTGCTGGTGCCGGCCAATCGCTTCGAGGTGCTGGAGTGCCGGGCCGCCATCGACGCGGTCGTCGAGAACGCGCAGGACACGCCGCCTTTGCGCACCGGCGCTCTCGACGTTCTGGCGCAGCACATCCTCGGCCGTGCCGTTGGCGAACCATTCCTGAGCGACGAATTGTTCGCTGAGGTGCGTGCCGCGGCGCCTTATTCGACGTTGGCGCGCGCCGATTTCGACGCTGCCGTCGATTTCGTCGCCACCGGCGGCTACGCGCTGAAAGCCTATGAGCGCTTCGCCAAAATCCGTCAGAGTAAGGACGGCCGCTGGCGCATCACCCATCCGCGCGTGGCACAGCGCTACCGCATGAATGTCGGCACCATCGTCGAAGCCGACATGCTGAAGGTGCGGCTGGTACGCTCGCGCCGCTCAGGCACCTTCATTCCGCGCGGCGGGCGGCTGCTCGGCGAGGTCGAGGAGTATTTCATCGAGATGCTCGCGGTCGGCGACACGTTCGTGTTCGCAGGGCAAATCCTGAAATACGAGGCGCTGGTCGAAGACGAAGTCTATGTCTCACGTTCTACCGCCACCGATCCGAAAGTGCCGTCCTACGAGGGCGGCAAGTTCCCGCTCTCGACATATCTCGCCGCCCGTGTGCGCGGCATTCTGGCCGAACCGCAAGCGTGGCGTGCTTTGCCGGAGCAAGTGCGCGAGTGGCTGGAAATCCAGCAGTGGCGCTCGCTATTGCCGAAATCCGGCGATCTGCTGGTCGAGACCTTTCCGCGCGCGGCAAAATATTATCTGGTTTGCTACCCGTTCGAAGGCCGGCTCGCGCACCAGACGCTCGGCATGCTGCTGACGCGACGACTCGAGCGGGCCCGCATGAAACCGCTCGGCTTTGTCGCCAATGAATATGCGTTGGCTGTTTGGGGTCTGGGCGATCTCGGTTTGCATATCCAGCGCGGAGAATTCTCACTCGCTAAATTGTTCGATCAGGACATGCTCGGCGACGACTTGGAGGCCTGGCTTGCCGAATCCGCATTGATGAAGCGCACGTTTCGATCCTGCGCCATCATTGCCGGGCTGATCGAGCGGCGTTTCCCCGGCGAGGAGAAATCGCGCCGCCAACTCACGATTTCGACCGACCTGGTTTATGACGTGCTGCGCAAACATCAGGCCGATCACATCTTGCTGCGCGCCGCGCGCGCGGACGCCGTCACGGGACTTTTGGACATCAAGCGGCTCGGCGAAATGCTCTCGCGTATCAAGGGCCGAATCGTTCATAAAGCGCTCGATCATGTCTCGCCGCTGGCGGTTCCGGTGATGCTGGAGATCGGCCGCGAGACCGTCTATGGCGAGGCCTCGGACACGCTGTTGGCCGAGGCGGCGGACGAATTGGTGAAGGAGGCGATGCGGTGAGCGTGGCGGCGCAAAATGACGGCGGACAGCACGGGCAATCTCTTGTCCTTGCCGGCATTCCATTGCTCGCCGATCCCTCCGGCGCGCTGTACTGGCCCGAGCAAGGTCTGCTAGCGGTCGCCGATCTGCATCTGGAAAAGGGCTCGAGTTTTGCCGCGCGCGGACAGCTTTTACCGCCCTACGATACGGCGGCAACTTTGGCGCGGCTTGGGCGCCTGATCGCGCATTACGCTCCGCGCGTCGTGGTGGCGTTGGGCGACAGCTTTCACGATGGCGGCGGTCCGCAACGGCTCGCCCAGGATGACCGCGACAACTTACGCGGCCTGCAGCGCGGACGCGATTGGATATGGATCACCGGCAATCACGATCCGGAACCCGCCTCCAATATCGGCGGCACGTTCCATGAGACTTTGAAGATCGCGGCATTGATCTTCCGCCATTTGCCGACCGGCGCGGCCGGTGAAATTTCCGGCCATCTGCATCCGGTGGCGCGCGTCGCGCATCGCGGCCGCACGGTCAGCCGGCGCTGCTTCGCCGCGGATAAAACACGCATGGTGATGCCGGCCTTCGGCGCCTACACCGGCGGGCTCAATGTGCGTGATGCCGCCTTCGCCGACCTGTTCGGCACGCTCACGTTTACCGCGCACATGTTGGGCGAGGGCAGGCTTTATGCCTTTGCGGCCAGGCGCTGCTTGCCGGGTTGAAAATTAGTCTCTGCGGAAGGCCACGCTGGCGATCCAGCCGGTAAGCAGCGCCATCAGCATCGTCACCACGCCATAGAGCAGGCCATTGTCGCGCGCGGCGTCGGCGACATATTGCTCGAAGCCCGTCTTGATCACATCCAGCGCCGAGCTGGTCCGCGACACCTGCGCACCGTCAGCAAAAAGCTTGACGTCGATGGCGAAGTTGCCGATCGGCACATCGGACGGCAACGGAATCGCGGCGCGGAACACGGTCGGCGTGAGGAAAGTCACCGCCGTGCCGCTTTCGCTGTACAAAGCTTGCTGACCTTCCAGCCGCACAAACGCCAGGCGAAACGGGTCGTCACGCACGGTATCGGCAACGTCCGGTCCGATGCGTTGCGGCAGCAAAAAATTGTCCAGTCCGACCTGCAACCGCCGCAAGGTGTCCAAAGGGGCAATCTGACCGACCGGGCGGTTGCTCAGAATGGCGAGATAAGATGGCACGCGCACGAATTCACGTGATGCGACATTGACCCAGATGCCGAGCACGCGCTCCTTGCGCCGGGCGCGCAATGTTTGCAGCGGCCCGGTCACGGTCACCACAAGATCGTAGGCTGGCCGCAGCGCGGTCTTCCCGGCGTCGGGCTCGATGGTGCCGAACAGTACCAAATCCTCCCCCACGAAACTTGACGTGACCGCCACCCGGTGGTTCGACAGAGACACCACCAGCCGCTCGGCCGCGGCGGGCCTGACGCCGCAAATTAGCATCAGCATCAAGAGCGCGGGTGCGATCCGCCGCATCATTCGACCCCGATATGGCGTATCGAGAACAGATCGTCCGGCTGCGCCACCAACTCATAGGCAAAGCGCAGGCCGACCGCGAAAACCAGGGCGCCAAGCAACAGACGCAGCCGTTCGCCGCGCATCTTCTGCCCGGTGCGCGCGCCGAATTGCGCGCCGACCACACCGCCGACCATCAGGATCAAGGCCAGCACGGCGTCGACCAGATGGTTGGTCGCGGCATGCATCACCGTCGCCGACGCCATGGTGACGAGCGTCAATACCATCGATGTGCCGATCACCGTCGCGGTCGGCACCCGCAGAAAATAGATCAACATCGGCACCAGCAGAAATCCGCCGCCAATGCCCATGATCGCGCCGACGAAGCCGATCAGGAACCCGATTCCCCAGACCGGAATTGCCGACACATAGATTTTCGAGCGTTTGAAGCGCACTTTGATCGGTAAGCCGTGCAGCCAGGTATGACTGCCCGGCCGGCGCAGCGTCGCCGGCATGCCTTTGCGCGCTCGCACCACTGCGCGCAGGCTCTCATAGATCATCATGGCGCCGACGATCGTCAGCAGCGTGACATAGGAAAGCCCGATCATCAGATCGAGCTGATCGAGCGCGCGCAATTCGGTGAACAGCCAGACGCCGGTCGCGGTGCCGAGAATGCCGGCACTCAGCAACAGCAGCGCCAACGGGACGTCGATCGCGCGCCGGTTCCAGTAGTTGATCGCGCCGGAACAGGATGAAGCGGCGATGTGACTCGCGACGCTCGCCACCGCCACCGCCGGCGTGACGCCGATGAAGATCAGCAGCGGCGTCATCAGGAAGCCGCCGCCGATGCCGAACATCCCAGAGATGAAGCCGACCGCCAGCCCCATCCCCAGCACGAGGAAGATGTTCACGGGCATGTCGGCGATCGGAAGATAGATCTGCAAGCGGCGGCGTCCGGTATTGGCGGCCAATGCGCCGCTAACCGGTCCGCGCCAGCGCGGGGTTCACCTTGCGGTCAACACCACGGGTTGCGGACTCGGCAGCGACTCTGGGCCAGAGGTCTCGGCGATCTTAACGGCGAACCGGCGCGCGATCACGCTTTTGCGTGCTCGGGCCTGCTTGTTCACTGTTTTCCCACCTCGAAGGAGCCGAGCGCCAGGGGCCGGGCGGTCCGCGCCCGTGCACGTGGCGGCGTGCCGGGGGCGTGATCCCAGCCGCCGGCCGGTTCGACAACCGCCGTGGCCTCTTCCGGCTGTGGCTCGGGCACGAAGGTCTTGACCGTGGCCTCGGCAGCGGCCAGCGCGGCCGCGTCCATGTGGGCCGCGGTGTCGTCGCGTTTCTTGGCGGATTCCTTGTCGCCTTGGGCCGCGGCTAGCGCGAACCATTTGTAGGCTTCGGCATAGCTTTTGGCGGTACCCAGCCCGCGCGCGCACAGGACGCCGAGATTGTATTGGCTGTCGGCGATGCCATGCAGCGCAGCTTTGCGGAACCATTGCACCGCGTTGTTGTAGTCCGGCTTGCCGTCGATACCTTCGGCATAAAGCACGGCGAGGTTATGCATCGCCTTGCCGTTGCCTTTGGCGGCGGCG
This sequence comes from uncultured Alphaproteobacteria bacterium, assembly GCA_963809675.1. Taxonomy (GTDB): domain Bacteria; phylum Pseudomonadota; class Alphaproteobacteria; order Rhizobiales; family Xanthobacteraceae; genus Pseudolabrys. Next base: position 648,400 of record CAWEKJ010000009.1, on the reverse strand, counting down.
GCAACATAGAGCCGGCGGGCCTGCGGAAGATCCTTCTTCACGCCCTGGCCCTTTTCCAACAGGCTGGCATAGCGGAATTGCGCCGGCGCCAGGCCTTTGTTCGCTGCGCGTTCATACCAGCGCGCTGCCTCTTCCATATTGACTGGCACGCCACGTCCCTCGGCGTAGCGCATCGCTACCTCGTAAGCCGCGGCGCCATCGCCGGCGACGGCCGCGCTGCGCAGGCGGGGTCCGCCGATGGCGGCGGGCAGCTGGCCGGCGGTATCCTGGCTTGGCTGTTTCGGGGCTATCGGTCGCGCCGGCTGACCACTGGCGGGGCGGGAAATCGATCCGGTGATGTCTCGGCTCGGCTCGAGCATCGGCGGACTGAACAAGGACGGCATCGCCGGCGTCGTCGTGCCGGACGATGGCGCAATGGCGATCGACATGTTGCCGGACGGCTGTGCGAGCGGCGTCGTGGCCGACAGCTTCGGCAGAGCGAGTGGATTGGCCGGAACGGCGGCTATCGGCTCTGGCGCTGCGCTGCGCACCGCGGTCTCGATTTGATTCGAACTGGCGGCCGGCGCTTGTGCGGTTTGTGTTCCGGAGCTGCCACGATTGAGAACATTGCCGGCAATCTGGATCGACCCGATCACGATGGCAATGATACTGGCCGCGATGAACAACGATTTGACCCGCTTCATCATCTTCGAGCGCAGCGAGGGGCCGGGCTCTTGGCCCGCCGGCGGTTCGGCGCGCGATCCGCGGGTGCTCGGCTTTTGTCCCGCCGCCTGGGCGGCGCGGCGGGCGGCCGCGATGAAGCCGGATTGTTCACCGGCCGTGGCGGCCGGCCGCGTGCCGCCGAGGGCGGCCTCCGACGCGGCAATGCGCGCGGCAGGATTGGCGCGCATTAACGGCCGCCCCGAGCCGGGTTCGAGCGGCAGATCGGGATCGATCGGCAGTTGCGTTGCCGGGGGCATGCGGCGAAGCGCGGGTTCTGGAGAGGCCGCGGCCGCCGGCGGCGCCGGCATCGGCATGGCGGCAGCGAGTGGTGGACTATCGACTGGATGGCTCAGCAGCAGTTCGCTTTCGTCCGGCGCGTGCGGGCGCGCTTCGCCGCGAATATTTTTTTCGATCATGGCAAGCCGGTCGACGACATGACCGAGTGTGCCGTGCACGGCGTCGAGCGCATCTTGCGTGAGGGCGATATCGTGCTTGAGATCATTGGCGCCGGGCGATGCGTCCGCGCGCGGGCCGCTGTCCCTATTCGCTTCGGCATGCATCAGAAGATCGGCGAGACCGCGTTCGAGCGCCTCCAGATGACCGAGGCGCGAATCGGACGCGTCCAGCTTCTCCACGAGTTTGAGGATGCGGTCTTCGAGATGGCCGAATGCATCGCCATTGTCGCGCGAGTGCTGGACTTGTTCGATCTTGTCGCTGAGCGACTCGACCAGTGCTTCCAGCCTCGGCGCCGCCGCGGCGCCGCTTTGCGCGCGCTCAGTCAAGGCATCCGAAAGCGCGGCGATGCGCTGCTCAAGATGACTGAGCGCTTCGCCACCGGCCCCGCCGTGGGCCATGAATTCAACCTTCTCACGTAGCGACTGCACTTGAGACGCAAGATTGCGCACGGTCTCGTTGGAGGCGATATGGGTGCTCATATCGCGCAGCGTTGTGATGGCGCGCTCGAGTTGCGCCAGCGTTGCCGGATCCCTCTGCGCAACGATCAAATCGATCTTGTGCGCGAGGCCCGCCACCGCGTCGTTGAAGCCGACCAGGTTTTCCGCCGGCGTCAGCCCGCGCAAAGCATCGCGCACTTCGGCGAGCCCGTGCTCGATACCGCCCAGTGCGGCGGGGTCGAAGCCGGCCTGGCGGCCTTCGGCAATGCGTTGATTGAGACCGTGGATCTGCTTTTCGATGTCCTCGAGGGCGCGGCGCGGCATGGCGTCGCTGAGCGCACGGCCGATCTCGCCGAGTTCGTCGCGCAGGGCATTGATCGCCTGCTCGATGCCGGGTTGGCGCAGCGCCTCGATCTGGTTGGTGATGTTGCGGAGCTGATCTTCCAAGCCCGAGAGATCCTGCACCGGCATCGGTGTAGTCGCTGGAGCCGGTGCCGCCATTGGCGTCGGCGCCGCGCTGGCGTTGAGCATGTGCTGACGGGCGGCGATTTCGGCGACGGCGCGATCGAGGCTCGGAGGCAAACGGGTGCTCGACATCGCTGCCGGCGCTATTGGCGGTAGCGGAGGTGGCGCCGATACATTGGCGAATTGGTCAAGGCGCCGATCGAGGCGGCCGATCAGTTCGGCGAGTTGATCGGGCTCATCTCGGATGTGTTTGGGCGCATAGGCCACCGGTCCGCTGCGGCTAAGCTGCTCGATACGCTGCGCGATCTCATCGAGACGCTCGTGCACCGTCGCGATGGCATCGCCATCGTCTTTGTCATCGAGCGAAGGCGCTTGCACGCCTTCTGCCTCGGCCTGTTGGACGATAACGGCGTTGAGCCATTCGCCCAGCGAAACGCCCGAGCGCCGCGCGGCTTCCTCCGCCGTCTCGCGGGCCTCCGGCCGTATGCCTTTTACGCTCCACGGGACGCCTAGTTTCATTGCTCGCACCCACATTCGAGGTGGAGGCGAAGGAGCCCGTCGGGCTCTCCGTGGAACCGGCACACGTTAACGACGGGTGGATACGGGCGCGGGTCCAAAGTCCTCTGCCCGACTTTTTGCCTGTCACGGTAAATAACGGGTTAAGGATTGGGCGGAAGTGTCGGATTTTGCGCGCGGTTTTCGTCGGCGGTGATGGTCGGCGGTCTGCTTAACGCGGCTGAAAGCCGAATAGGCCATGGTCTACTGCGAGGAGCGCCTGCGGCACTTGGGGAAATCGACGGCCGTTCTTGAACCGGTCGCAATCGTCCAATAGTTAACGATTCGTTAACGGCGCGCTGCTTGACGCCCGGAGGGACAGATGCCGACCTACAAAGCGCCCGTCGAAGACACATTATTCCTGCTCAACGATGTGCTGCATATCGACCGCTACGGCAATCTGCCCGGCTTTGCCGACGCTTCACCCGATCTGATCGAGGCGGTGCTGAGCGAGGCGGCGAAGTTCAGCGAAGAAGTACTCACCCCGCTCAACCGCGTCGGCGACAAAGAAGGCTGCACCCGTCATGCCGACGGCAGCGTCACCACGCCAACCGGTTTCAAGGACGCCTTCAAGCAATTGGTCGAGGGCGGTTGGATCGGCATCTCGGTGCCGGCCGAATTCGGCGGACAGGATCTGCCGGCGACGCTGACCGTCGCGGTCAATGAGCTTTTCTGTTCGGCCAATATGGCTTTCGCCATGTATCCGGGCCTCACGCAGGGCGCCATCGCCGCGTTGCTCGTGCACGCCTCGCCGGAGCTGAAGACTAAATATCTGCCCAAGATGGTGACCGGGGAATGGACCGGCACAATGAATTTGACCGAGCCGCATTGCGGCACCGATCTCGGCCTGCTGCGCACCAAGGCGGTCAAGCAAGCCGACGGCAGCTACAAGATCACCGGCACCAAGATTTTCATCTCGGCCGGCGAACACGACCTGGCCTCGAACATCATCCATCTGGTGCTGGCGCGTATCGAAGGCGCGCCCGCCGGCACCAAAGGCATCTCGCTGTTCGTGGTGCCGAAGATCATGGTCAAGGATGACGGCTCGCTCGCCGAGCGTAACGGCGTCACCTGCGGTTCGCTCGAAGAAAAGATGGGCATCCACGGCAACTCGACCTGCGTGATGAATTACGACGGCGCTGTCGGCTGGCTGGTGGGCGAAGAAAACCGCGGGCTGCCCGCCATGTTCACGATGATGAACGAAGCCCGTCTCGGCGTCGGCGTGCAAGGCCTGGCGCAATCGGAAGTAGCCTATCAAAACGCCGCGATCTACGCCAAGGAACGCCTGCAAGGCCGCGCACTCGGTGGCGCCAAATATCCCGACAAGCCGGCCGATCCGATCATCGTGCATCCGGACGTGCGCCGCACGCTGATGACGATCCGCTCCTTCAATGAGGCGGCGCGCGCGCTGGTGCTGTGGACCGCCCTCAAGGGCGACATCGCCCATCGCTCGCAGGACCAGAAGGAACGCCAGGGCGCCGACGATTTCATGGGCCTGCTCACGCCGGTCGTCAAAGGCGTGCTCACCGACACCGGCTTCGCCAACACGGTGATGGCGCAGCAAATGTTCGGCGGCCACGGCTACATCGCCGAGCACGGCATGGAGCAGTTCGTGCGCGACGCGCGCATCGCGCAGATTTACGAAGGCGCCAACGGCATCCAGGCGCTCGATCTGGTCGGCCGCAAGCTCGGCAAGGACGGCGGCCGCGCGCTGATGGCGTTCATCAACGAGGTCGGCTCCTTCATCAAGGACAAGAGCGCCGACGGGACGATGAAGCCGTTCGTGACGCCGCTCGGCGTTTCGCTCGGCCATCTGCAACAGGCCTCGATGTGGTTCATGCAAAATGCCATGACCAAGCCCGACAATGCCGGTGCAGGGGCTACCGATTACCTGCACATGTTCGGCCTCGTGGCGCTCGGCTACATGTGGTGCAAGATCGCCGAAGCCGCGCTCGCCAAAAAATCCAACGGCGCCGAGCCGCGCATGAGCGCCAAGCTCGTCACCGCGCGGTTCTTCATGGAGCGCATGCTGCCGGAGACGGCGGCGCACGTCGCCCGCATTCAGTCGGGCGCAGGCTGCGACGATGGAATTGCCCGACGAGCGCGTTCTAGGCGCGTGATCGGTGCGTGGCGTCCGCGCGAGCGCAGCAGCAGCCAGGTCATGATCGATACGTTGATCAGATTCCAACCGAGCCCGTTGAGGAACGCCGCCCGGTAGGAACCGCTGACGTCGAAGATCTCGCCCGATAGCCAGCCGCCCAGCGCCATGCCGATCAACGTCGCCATCAGCACGACGCCGACGCGGGTGCCGGCCTCGCGCGGCGAAAAATATTCGCGCACGATGATGGCGTAGCTCGGCACGATGCCGCCCTGGAACAGACCGAACATCGCCGAGATCACGTAAAGCGACGTCAGGCCGTTAAAGAACAGATAGAAGAACAGTGCCGTTCCTTGCAGCACCGAGCCGAGCAACAGCGTGCGCACGCCGCCGATGCGATCGGCGACAAAACCGGACGCCACCCGGCTGACAATGCCGAAGCCCATCATCAGCGACAGCATCTCGGCGCCGCGCGCGGGGCCGTAGCCGAGATCGCCGCAATAGGCGACGATATGCACTTGCGGCATCGACATCGCCACGCAGCAGGCGATCCCGGCGATGCACAACAGCACTTGCAACGTGGCGCCTGAGAACGGCAAGGCAGCCTGTCGGCGCGCCGCCGACTGTGTCGATGCCTCGGTGTGATGCGAATGCACCCGCCCGCGCAGGAAATAAGTGAGCGGCAACATGGTGACGAGCAGGAACAAGCCGATGCCGATATGGGTCGCGCGCCATCCATCGGCTGCGATGAAGTGTTGCACCACCGGCGGCCAGATCGTGCCGGCGAGATAATTGCCGGACGCCACGACGGCGACGGCGATGCCGCGCCGCCGCACGAACCAGTGCGACATATCGGCCATCATGGGCCCGAAGGTGGTCGAGCAGCCGAGTCCGATCAGCACGCCGTGCGCGATTGCCACCTGCCAAAGCGTTGAGGCATGTCCGACCGCGATATAGCCGAGCGCAAGCGACAGCGCGCCAACGGCCAGTGGCACCGCGATGCCGAAGCGGTCGGCGAGCCGGCCGGTGACGATGCCGCCGGCGCCAAAGCCGAGCATGGTCAGCGTATAGGGCAGCGACGCGTCGGCACGGGCGACGCCGAAATCTGCCTGGATCGCGGGCAGGGCCACCACCACCGACCACATGCCAACCCCGCCGATGGTGCTCACCAGCACAGCGATAGCAAGACGCAGCCAAGCTTTGGCGGAATCGGTCGGATCCGGCTCGGCTAGGCCGGCGGTATGGATTGGAGTCACGGTGAAGACAAACCCGGTTTTGCTCTCGGGTCGTAACACCGCTGGCGTTTGCGATCTAGGTGGCGTTGATCCGGCTGCGAGAAATACCCATCACTTCGCGAGTGAACAAACGGATCGAATGGGTTGCATCATCGAAACTGATGTCGCCGTGCCGAAGTCCATCACGCCGTACATCTTCGTGACGCAAACCCCGAATAACGCTAGCATAATGAGAAAACAGCCATCTTTTTGAACGGCTATTGGGAGCGATATCATGCGGAAAACGATACTCGTCATCGTCGCGGCAATGTTTGCCGCATCCTCGGCGTATGGTCAGGACACCATCAAGATCGGTTTGATCATGGCGTATTCCGGTCAGTTCGCCGACACCGCTACGCAGATGGACAATGCCATCAAGCTCTATGTGAAGCAGAATGGCGACACCGTCGCGGGCAAGAAGATCGAATTCATCCGCAAGGATACCGGCGGCCCCAATCCGGACGTCGCCAAACGCCTGGCGCAGGAGTTGGTCGTGCGCGACAAGGTCGACATCCTTGCCGGCTTCACGCTCACGCCAGAAGCACTTGGCGCCGCCTCTGTCTCGGAGGAAGCGAAAAAGTTCATGGTCGTGATGAACGCGGCGACGTCGATCATTACCACCAAGTCGCCTTATGTGGCGCGCACGTCGCTGACGATCCCGCAACTTCAGAATACGTTCGGGCAATGGGCCTACAAGAACGGCATTCGCAAAGTTTACACGATGGTCTCCGACTACGGTCCCGGTATCGACGCCGAAACCTGGTTCGTCAAAGGGTTCAAGGGGGCGGGAGGGGAGATTGTCGGCTCCGTGCGTATGCCGGTCGCCAATCCGGATTTTTCCGCCTTCGTGCAGCGCGCGAAGGACGTTTCACCGGAAGCCATCTTCATTTTCATCCCCGGCGGCGCGCAGCCACCGGCCTTGATGAAAGCGATGCAGGAGCGTGGCCTTGTCGCCAGCAAGATTCTTGGTCAAGGCGAGATCACGATGGATGACAACGGCCTCAAAAGCCTCGGCGACAGCGCCGTCGGTATCCGCACTGTCTTTCATTACGGCTGGGAGCACAAATCGGCGAAGAACGCTGCCTTCGTGAAGGCATACCAGGCGGAGTTCAAGCGTCACCCCGATGTGTTCTCGATCGGCGGCTGGGACGGCATGCATCTCATTTACGAGACGTTGAAGAAAACCGGCGGCAAGACCGACGGCGACGCGTTGATTGCCGCCGCCAAAGGTATGGCATGGGAAAGCCCGCGTGGTCCGATCTCTATCGACCCGGACACGCGCGATATCGTGCAGAACGTTTATATCCGGCGGGTGGAGAAGGTCGGCGGCGCGATCCAGAACGTCGAGTTCGACAAGATCGAGCGCGTCAAGGACCCGGCGAAGGCCAAGCCTTAGGCCCTCGCGCGACCGTGAAACCGGCTCTATTGTGACCGGCAAAGCGAGTCGTCCGGGAAACGCTTACATGGATGCCCTCAACGTTCCGCGGCCGGCGTGGATGAGCGAGGACCTCGTCCTGCTCGAGGAGCAGGCGCGGCGCTTCATCACGCAAGAATTTGTGCCCCATCTCGACCGCTGGCACGAAGCCGGCATGTACGACCGCGACGTCTGGACCAAGGCAGGCAGCGCCGGTCTGCTATGCGCGGCCATGCCGGAAGAATATGGCGGCGCCGGCGGCAGCTTCGCGCATGAGGCGGTGATCAACCGCGAATTCTCACTCGCCGGCTTCGACACTTTCGGCGCGCCTCTGCACTCAGGCATCGTCGCGCCCTACATCCTGCATTACGGCACCGAGGAGCAGAAGAAACGCTGGCTGCCCAAGCTCGCGACCGGCGAATTGGTCGGCGCCATCGCCATGACCGAGCCCGGCACCGGCTCCGACCTGCAAGGCGTGCGCGCCACCGCCAAGAAATCCGGCAATGGCTATCTGCTCAACGGCTCCAAGACCTTCATCACCAACGGCCAGCACGCCAATCTGATCATCGTGGTCGCCAAGACCGATCCCAAAGCGGGCGCCAAGGGCACCTCGCTCATGGTGGTGGAGACCGACGATGCGCAGGGCTTCCGGCGCGGCCGCAAGCTCAAGAAACTCGGCATGGATTCCGCCGATACCTCGGAATTGTTCTTCGAAGACGTGCAACTGCCGGCGTCGAGCCTGCTCGGCACCGAGGAGGGGCAGGGCTTCTATCAGTTGATGAAGGAATTGCCGCAGGAGCGCCTGATCGTCGCCGTGCACGCGGTGGCGATGATGGAGCGGGCGCTCGCGCTCACCATCGATTACGTCAAGCAGCGTCAGGCTTTCGGCAAGAAGATCATCGAGTTCCAGAACACCCAGTTCGAGCTTGCCGAATGCAAGACCGACACCACCATCGCCAAGGTGTTCCTCGACCATTGCATCGGCGAGCTCGTCGCCGGCAAGCTCGACACCGTGACCGCCTCGATGGCCAAATACCGGCTCACCGACACCCTCGCGGATGTGATCGACCGCTGCCTGCAATTGTTCGGCGGCTATGGCTATATGGACGAATACCCGATCTCGCGCCTCTACCGCGACGCGCGGGTGCTGCGTATCTATGCGGGCACCAACGAGATCATGAAGCTGCTGATCGCGCGCAGTCTTTGATCTGCGCAGGAGAACGCCGATGTCCGACGCATTCATCTACGACCACGTGCGCACGCCGCGCGGCCGCGGCAAGGCCGACGGGGCCCTGCACGAGGTGACCGCGCTCAATCTCGCGGCCCAGGCGCTCGGCGCGGTCAAGGACCGCAACAAGCTCGATCCGGCGCTGGTCGACGACGTGGTGATGGGCTGCGTCGATCCGGTCGGCGAAGCCGGCGGCGACATCGCGCGCGCGGCGGCGCTGGTGGCGGGCTACGGCGACGGCGTGCCGGGCATCCAGATCAACCGCTTCTGCGCCTCGGGCCTGGACGCGGTGAATTTCGCCGCGGCCGAGATCATGTCCGGCCAGCACGAGATGACGATCGGTGGCGGCGTCGAATCCATGAGCCGCGTCGGCATCGGCGCCTCCGGCGGCGCCTGGCCGGTCGATCCGACGATCGCGGTCAAAACTTATTTCCTGCCGCAGGGCATTTCCGCCGATCTGATCGCCACCAAATACGGATTCTCGCGCGACGACGTCGATGCCTACGCGGTCGAGAGCCAGAAGCGCGCCGCCAAATCCTGGGAGGAGGGGCGTTTCAAGAATTCGGTGATGACGGTGAAGGATCCCAACGGCCTCACCATCCTGGCCAAGGACGAGCACATGCGCCCGTCGACCACGATGCAGACGCTCGCCGCGCTACAGCCGTCTTTCGTGCAGATGGGCGAGATGGCCGGCTTCGACGCGGTCGCTGTGCAACGCTATCCGGAAATCGAGGCGGTCAATCACGTGCATCACGCCGGCAATTCGTCCGGCATCGTCGACGGCGCCGCCGCCGTGCTGATCGGCAGCAAGGAGGCGGGCAAGCGCGCCGGCCTGAAGCCGCGCGCGCGCATCAAGGCCTTCGCCAATATCGGCTCCGAGCCGGCGATCATGCTGACCGGGCCGATCGACGTGACAAAGAAAGTCCTGGCGAAAGCCGGCATGAGCATCGGCGACATCGATCTGTACGAACTCAACGAGGCCTTCGCCTCGGTGGTGCTGCGCTACATGCAGGCGCTCGACATTCCGCACGACAAGATCAACGTCTACGGCGGCGCCATCGCCATGGGCCATCCGCTCGGTGCCACCGGCGCCATGATCCTCGGCACCGTGCTCGACGAACTGGAGCGCAGCGGCAAGTCGACCGCGCTGGTGACGCTGTGCATCGGTCTCGGCATGGGCACCGCGACCATCATCGAGCGCGTGTAAACGGGGGCGACAATGCCGAAAGTCGATATCGCCAAGGTGCCGGTGAAGAGTGGCACGTTCTATCCGGCCGAATTCCAGGCCGAGTGCGCCGGCCGTCACAAGCAGGCGATCGGCGACGCCGTTGGCCTCACGCAGTTCGGCGTCAATATCACGCGCATCTCGCCGGGAGCGGCCACGGCGTTGCGGCACTGGCACGAGCAGGAAGACGAATTCATCTACATGCTGGAAGGCGAACTGGTGCTGGCCGAAAACGGCGGCGAGGTGACGCTCAAGCCCGGCGACGCCGCCGGTTTCAAAGCCGGCAGCGGCAATGCGCATCGCCTGATCAACCGCAGCAACCGCGACGCGGTTTATTTCGAGGTCGGCACCCGCGCCAAATCCGAACGCGTGCATTATCCCGATGTCGATCTGGTGATGGAACGCGACGAAAAAGGCCGCCGTTATCTGCATCGCAACGGCGAGCCGTATCCGCCATAGGAGCTCAAGGTCATGCCGAATTTCAAATTCGACGTCGATGCCGACGGCATCGCGCTCGTCACCTGGGACATGGCCGGCCGCTCGATGAACGTCATCAATGCCGACGTCATCGAGGAACTGGGCAAGCACGTCGAAAAAGTCGCCGGGGACGCCGCCATCAAGGGCGCGGTCATCACCTCCGGCAAGGACGCTTTCTGCGGCGGGGCTGACCTGACCATGCTGGAGCGCATGGGTGCGCTTTACGCCAATATGGTCCGCAATCAGGGCGCGGAAGCCGCCGCGCAATTCGTGTTCGATGAAAGCCGCAAGCTCTCGCTGCTCTACCGGCGTCTGGAAACCTGCGGCAAGCCCTGGGTCTGCGCGCTCAACGGCACCGCGATGGGCGGCGGCTTCGAACTTGCGCTCGCCTGTCATCACCGCATCGCCGCCGACAATCCGAAGACGCGGCTCGGCCTGCCCGAGATCAAGGTTGGTCTGTTCCCCGGCGCCGGCGGCACGCAGCGCGTCGCGCGCATGTTGCAGCCGGCCGACGCGCTGCAGTTCCTGCTCAAGGGCGACCAGCTTAAAGTCGATCGCGCCAAGGCGATGAAGCTGATCGACAACGTCGTGCCGCAAGCCGACCTGATCAAAGCCGCGAAGGACTGGATCAAGGCCGGCGGCAAGCCGCAAGCGCCGTGGGACGTGCAGGGTTTCCGCCTGCCCGGCGGCCAGGTCTATTCCAAGGCCGGCATGATGACGTTCCCGGCGGCGAACGCGATCTACCGCCGCGAAACCTACGACAACTATCCGGCGGCGCGCGCCATCCTGCAGGTGGTCTACGAGGGCCTGCAACTGAACATGGACACCGCGCTGCGCGTCGAGTCGCGCTGGTTCGCCAAGATCCTGCGCTCGCCCGAAGCCGCCGCCATGATCCGCTCGCTGTTCGTCTCCATGCAGGAGCTCAACAAGGGCGCGCGCCGGCCGGCCGACGTGCCGGCGACGAACCTGAAAAAAATCGGCGTGGTCGGCGCCGGCTTCATGGGCGCCGGCATCGCGCAGGTGAGCGCCGCGGCGGGCCTGCAAGTGGTGCTGATCGACCGCGACCAGGAAACCGCCGACAAGGGCAAGGCCGGTCTGCACAAGGCGCTGAGCGAACGCGTCACCAAGGGCCGCATGAAAAGCGCCGAGCGCGATGGGCTGCTCTCATTGATCACGCCGACGCCGGATTACGCGGCACTCAAGGATTGCGATCTGGTGATCGAGGCGGTGTTCGAGGATAGAAAGGTAAAGTCCGACGTGATCGGAAAGATTCAAGCCGTCATCGGCGAGGGCGCGACGTTTGCCTCCAACACCTCGACGCTGCCGATCACATCGCTCGCCAGCCGAGTTCAAGGATCCAGCCGCGCTTCATCGGCATTCATTTCTTCTCGCCGGTCGACCGCATGATGCTGGTCGAGATCATTCTCGGCAAAAAGACCGGCGACAAGGCGCTGGCGGTGGCGCTCGACTTCGTGCGCGCGGTCCGCAAGACGCCGATTGTCGTCAACGACACGCGCGGCTTCTACGCCAATCGCTGCGTGCTCAATTACATCCAGGAAGGCCATCTGATGCTGCTGGAGGGCATCCCGGCGGCGATGGTCGAGAACACCGCGCGCATGGCCGGCATGCCGGTCGGGCCGCTCTCGCTCAACGACGAAACCGCGCTCGACCTTGGCTTGAAGATCGTGCGCGCCGCCGAAGCCGATCTCGGCAAGGATGCGATCAATCCGGCGCAGAAGAAACTCATGGAGGACATGGTCGAGAAAAACGGCCGCTTGGGCCGCAAGAACGGCAAGGGCTTTTACGACTATGCCCCGGGCAAGCCGAAACGGCTATGGCCGGACCTTGCCGGTCTGTTGCCAAAGCAGCTCACGCGCGAACAGGTCGAAGCGCTCGACGTCGAGGAACTCAAACAGCGCTTCCTGGTGGTGCAGGCGGTGGAAGCCGCGCGCACCTTCGAGGAAAAAGTGGTGACCGACGTGCGCGAAGCCGATGTCGGCTCGATCCTCGGCTGGGGCTTCGCGCCTTATTCCGGCGGCGTGTTGTCCTATATCGACATGATGGGCACGAAAAAGTTCGTCGAACTGTGCCGCAAGTTCGAAAAGAAATACGGCGCGCGCTTCGCGCCTTCCAAGCTGCTCATCGATTTGGCCGAGCACGACGAAACGTTCTACGGCCGTTTCGCGCCGGGGAAGAAGAAGGAAGCGGCGTAGGTCAGGTCTTGACGTCATCGTCCGCGAAGGCGGACGATCCAGCGCTATATGGCCGCTGAATCGCATTTCTGGGTCTATATTCTTGCCAGCCGACTTGGCGGTACGTTGTATACCGGCGTAACGAATGATCTGGTGCGTCGTGTCTATGAACATCGAGAAGGTTTGGTCGAAGGCTTCACAAAGAAGCACGGAGTTCATCGGCTTGTTCATTTTGAGCAATTCGACGATGTAGAAAATGCTATTCGCCGTGAAAAAAGATTGAAAAGTTGGAATCGGGCGTGGAAGATTCGTTTAATCGAAGAAAAGAATCCGAACTGGATCGATCTCTATTACCAAGTCGCGTAGCCACCCAAGCGCTGGATCACCCGCCTTCGCGGGTGATGACATCCAAATATAACGAACCAGACGAGCCTACATCACCACCGTCAGCTTCTTCGCCGCCCGCGTCACGCCGGTGTAAAGCCAGCGCTCGCGGCTTTCCGGGAAACGCGAAGCTCTCGTCGAACAGCACGACGTCGTCCCATTGCGAGCCCTGCGCCTTGTGCACGGTGAGCACATAGCCGTAGTCGAATTCGTCGTAAGGCTTGCGGCGCGCCCAATCGATCTGCTCGATGCCGCCGGAAAAACATTCCGGCCGCACCGACACCTTCACGCCGCGCATGCCGGTGTCGTCGTCCGGCATCAGCCGCATCGTCATGATGCCGGTGCGGCGCGCGCCGCGCTCCTTCACCGTCCACAGCCCGCCGTTGAACAGGCCCTTCTTGCGGTTGTTGCGCAGGCACACCAGTTTGTCGCCGGCCGACGGCATCTTGTCGTCGAAGCCGCGGCGCTCGCGCATCCGGATATTGTAAGCGCGCCGCGTGGCATTGCGCCCGACCAGCACCTGGTCGGCCTCCAGCACGCGCTGCGGATCGAGATCGTCCTTGACGACGACTTCGGTCTCGCCGTAGCGGCCGGGCTCGAGATAGTCGCCGGCGCGAATGTTCATCGACAGCCGGATGATCGGATCGCCCTCGGCCTGCCGGTGCACTTCGGTGAGCATCACGTCCGGCTCGGCCTCGGTGAAAAAGCCGCCGCCCTGGATCGGCGGCAGCTGCGCCGGGTCGCCGAGCACTAAGCAGCGGCACGCCGAACGACAGCAGGTCGCGGCCAAGCTCGGCGTCCACCATCGAGCATTCGTCGATGATGATGAGCTCGGCCTTGGAGGCGGGCGCGTCATCCCACAGATCGAAGCTCGGCACTTCCTCGCCGCTCTCGCGCGCCCGGTAGATCAGGCTGTGAATCGTCGACGCGCCCTTGCAGCCCTTGCCGCGCATCACGGAAGCCGCCTTGCCGGTGAAGGCGGCGAACTTCACTTCGCCGTCGGCATGCTCGGCGAGGTGGCGCGCAAGCGTGGTCTTGCCGGTGCCGGCATAGCCGAACAGGCGGAACACCTGCGGCGTGCCGTTCGATGCCCGGCTTGGCTTTGAGCCAGTCGGCGACGGCTTTGAGTGCGTCATCCTGGATGGGGGAGAACTGCGTCATGGACAGATCAATAGAGCATCGTGTCGAAACGCAAAAGAACAGAATATGAACCTTGACAGGCCAAGGCTGTGTAGATTATATTCCTATATCTCGTTAGTCGAACCGTGCGCCGTCATGACGCGTCCGGTTCGGCCGACCGGGGCGGCGCCCACGACAACGGGCGCCGCGGTGGAGCGTCGGGAGGCGCCGGGCCCTTGCGCCAAAGGGCTCGCGCGTCTCGCCAGACGCGCGGCGGGTTTCGCCAAACCCGCCAAAGGGCGCTTCGCCAGCGCCCTGGCGCCTCCCGGCGCTCCATTCCCTCTTTCGAGGGAAGAAAAAAGCGACACCGGCGTACCCCACGCCTTCAAAGAACAGGGGCGATAACGCACGTCCTGTTCGATTGCTCTTTGCACCGCACCATGTTTAAGGTCGCGACCTTTTTTGCGCGCATGACCCCGAAAAGTGGATACCGGTTTTCGGAAAAGGTCATGCGCAAACAATAAGTACGCTTGCATGGCGCGTGACCAGATCGACATGACCCCCATCGAGACGCGCGACGAACTCGTCGCCTGGCTCGAAGCGGGCTGCAAGCCGAAGGCGCAATTCCGCGTCGGCACCGAGCACGAGAAATTCGCCTTCACCGTCGACGGTCACCGCCCGGTGCCCTACGCGGGCCAGCGCAGCATCCGCGCGCTGCTCGACGGCATGCATGATCTGCTCGGCTGGGAGCCGATCATGGAGGGCGACAACATCATCGGCCTGTTCGACGTCACCGGCGGCGGCGCCATTTCGCTGGAGCCGGGCGGGCAGTTCGAACTGTCCGGCGCGCCGGTCGAAAACGTGCATCAGACCGCTTCCGAGTTGATGGCGCATCTGGCGCAGGTGCATGAGGTGGCGAAGCCCTTAGGAATCGGCTTCCTCGGCATGGGCATGACGCCGAATTGGAGCCGCGCCGACATGCCGATGATGCCGAAGGGCCGCTACAAGATCATGACGAACTACATGCCGAAAGTCGGCACGCTCGGCCTCGACATGATGTATCGCACCTGCACGGTGCAGGCGAACCTCGACTTCTCGTCCGAAGCCGACATGGTGAAGAAGCTGCGCGTCGCGCTGGCGTTGCAGCCGGTGGCGACCGCGCTGTTCGCCAATTCGCCGTTCACCGAAGGCAAGCCGAACGGCTTTCTCTCGTTCCGTTCGCAGATCTGGACCGACACCGACAATAACCGCGCCGGCATGCTGCCGTGGGCGTTCGAGGACGGCATGGGCTTCGAGCGCTGGGTCGACTACGCGCTCGGCGTGCCGATGTATTTCGTCAAGCGCGGCGACAAATATATCGACGTCTCGGGCAAGTCGTTCAAGCGATTTCTTCGCCGGCAAGCTGGCCGAGTTGCCGGGCGAGCGGCCGACCATTTCCGACTGGGCCAATCATCTGAGCACGATTTTTCCCGAGGTGCGGCTCAAGCGCTATCTCGAAATGCGCGGCGCCGATGGCGGGCCTTGGCAGCGTTTGCCGTCGCTGGCAGCTTTATGGGTGGGGCTGCTTTACGACGACGACGCGCTCTCCGCCTGCTGGGATTTGGTCAAAGGCTGGAGCGCGGCCGAGCGGCAGAAGCTGCGCGACGACGTGCCGAGGCTTGGCTTCAATGCCGAGATCCGCGGCCGCAATATGCTGACGCTGGCGCAGGAGACGCTGCGCTTCGCCGCGCGCGGCCTGGCGCGGCGCAAATATCTCGACCGCAACGGCCGCGACGAGACGCGCTATTTGCGGCCGTTGGAAGAGAGCGTCGCGCGCGGCCTCACGCCGGCCGAGGAATTGCTGGAGCAATTCAACGGCGTGTGGAAGGGCTCGGTCGAGCCGATTTTCGACGAGTATGCGTATTAGCTGCGACACCTGCTGACCTCTATCGGCCTCTTCCTTCGAGACGCGCTCCTTCGGAGCGCTCCTCAGGATGAGGCGGATTATTCCGCCGCCTGCTGCTCCGACAAGTTGTCGAGCGAGGAGATGATGTGCTCGGCGAGCGCGTCGGCCAGCGTCGAGCCTTCATGCGCGTTGCGCACCAGGCCGATGCGGCAGCTCGGCAGTTCCGGAAAGCCCTCCGCCGCGGTCAGCACGCGCATGCCGGGGCGCAATCCGGACTCCGGCAACACCGATACCGCGAGGCCTGCGAGCACGGCGGCGGAACCGCGCCGGCGTTCGAGCTCGAATAGAGCACGCGGAAGGGGCGGCGCGACTTTTTCCATGCGTTCGATGGCGATGCGCCGCCACGAGCAGGTCGGCCGGCCGAGCGCCAGCGGCAAACGGTCCTCCAGATGGGTCGGATGCCGATTCGAGGTCACCCACAGCAGCCGCTCGCGCCGGAACGTCTCCGAGGCACGCTTGGATTCACAATTGGTGACGATGGCGAGATCGATCTCGTTGGCGTCGATGCGATCGAGCAGGTCGACCGACGGCTCGCAGATCACGGTGAGTTCGACGCCGGGATAGACGCGCGAGAAGCGCGCCATGATCTCGGGCAGATAGCGGTCGGCATAGTCGTCGGGCACGCCAAGCCGCACGCGGCCGGACAATTCCGCGTCGGAAAAAGCCGCCAGCGTCTCGACGTTGAGCTTGACGATGCGGCGCGCGTAATCGAGCAGGCGCTGGCCGTCTTCGGTGAGCTTGGAGGCGCGGCCGTCGCGCGCGAAGATCGGGCGCTCGAGCCGCTCCTCCAGCCGCTTCATCTGCATCGACACCGCGGACTGGGTTTTGTTCACCACCTCGGCCGCCTTGGTGAAGCTGCCGGTTTCGGCGATGGCGATGAAGGTGCGCAGTTGATCGACGTCGATGAGCGCGGTCATGGGTTTTATCCTTGCTGGGCGCGGGCCTTTTGGGCGGCCGGACCATATCACCAATCCTGATATGGTCAGATTAAAAACATTCGTTTCACTAATCAATCCCCGCGGTGCAATATAAGCTCCGCAGCCAGAGGAATCGGGTGGGGTTTTCGGGTGGTTGCGTGACGCGGCCAGGACGATGTTGGCGGCATACGCAATGACTGCAAGGAGACTGAAAATGAACGCAAATATCCCTGTTTTGCCCATCGCCGGCGGCACTTTGCTGCGCGCTCTGTTCGCCCTTGTGGCGCTCGTGACCTATTGGCTGAAACAGCTTGCGCGCGCCCGCAGCCATCGGCGCGAGGCCCGCATGCTCGCCGGCCTCGACCGCCACATGCTGGCCGATATCGGCATCACGCGTTCCGATCTGCGCGACGCGTTTTCCCAGCCGTTCTGGGACGACCCGACCGCGCTGCTGCGCGAGCGCGCCATCGAACGGCGATTGAGCACGCCGCGCGCGCGGCGCACGCCTCCGGTGCAGGACGGCTTCCATCGTCCGGCGACCGATCGTCCGGCACGCCAGACAGTTTAATTTCGCAAACGGCCGAACCCTCTCATCGGCCGCTCGATCCGACAACCGCGATCATCCCCTCTCGCGGCCGGATCTGAAGCGCCCGCCGGCCCCTCCGGCGGGCGCATTCTTTTTCGCGGGTGCGTTAATCCGGCGCTGCGGCTAGACTGACGGCAATCCAAAGCCGGGCGGGCGCGCATGCGGTCTAGTGTCATTCTTCTCGGTGTGCTGCTGGCCGCCTCGCTGGCCGCCTCGGCGCAGGCGCAGACCGGTTTCGATCGCCGTGGCGGCGACTACCTTAATTTCCAGATCCGCAACGGCGATCCGGCGGTCTGCGCCGCGCGCTGCGAGCGCGACGCGCGCTGTCGCGCCTGGAGCTTTTCCTATCCGCGCACGGCCACGGTGATCGCCACCTGTTGGCTGAAAAATAAGGTGTCACCGCGCCAGGAAGATAAATGCTGCGTGTCGGGTGTGCGCGGCGCCGGCGTGATCGAACCGCGCAACAGCGCGATCGAATTCTCCATTGACCGCTTCGGCGGTGACTACCGCAACTTCGACACGCCGCCCAACGCCGAGGGCGCGGCCTGCAAGGCGGCTTGTGACGCCGAGAACCGCTGCCGCGCCTGGACCTATGTCCGGCCCGGCTTCATCAGCACGAGCGCGCGTTGCTATCTCAAGGAAAAGCTCAAGCCGCCGCGCCACAAGCCGTGCTGCATTTCGGGCGTCGTGCGGTGATGCTTTTGTAACGGCCGGGCTTCCCCCGGCCACGACATGCTAGTGGACCGCTGAGAAAAATCGCGCCAATCGCAGACCGGAAGGCCAAGTCCACACCGGCTGGCTTTTCATGCCGAGGTCCCACGAGCCGACAATTCCGTCGACGCGCCCCACCAGATTGCTCACCGGCAATAGTCCGACGCCGCCCTGGCGCAGCGGCACCCGGCTGTCGGCCGAATTGTCGCGGTTGTCGCCCATCACGAACAGATGATCGGGCGGCACGACGACTTCCGCCATGTTGTCGAGCGGATTGTATGGCGTCAGCTTGAAGATCATGTGCCTGCGCTGGCCCGGCAGCGTTTCGATGAAGCGCGCGGCCGGCGCATGCGAGCCGTCTTCGTTCTCGGCTTGGTCGGTTCCGTCCGGTTGAACGCCGACCGGCGTTCCGTTGATCGATACGCGGCCGTCGCGCAACGCGATGCGGTCGCCCGGCAGGCCGATGACGCGCTTGACCCAGATTTGCGAGCGGTCGCCCGGCCAGCGGAACACGACGATATCGCCGCGCCGCGGCAAAGCGCCGAGGATGTGCGGCGTCGCCGGCAAATCGATAAACGCCGGCAGCGAAGACGAGCCGTAGCCGTATGGGAATTTCGTCGCCAGCAATTCATCGCCGATCAGCAGCGTCGGCTCCATCGACCCGGAGGGCACATAATAAGGCTCGGCGATGGCGGTTTTCGCCGCCGTCACCAGCAGCAGAATGACGGCGATATCGAAGACGGTTCTGGTCCAGCCGCGAATACGCGACTGGACGCCTGGCGTTCCATTGTGCGGCACCGTTGCCATTATGCCGTCCCGCCCACGGTGATGCGATCCATGCGCAGGCTCGGCTGGCCGACGCCGACCGGCACGCCCTGGCCGTTCTTGCCGCAGGTGCCGATGCCGGGATCGAGCGCGAAGTCGTTGCCGATCATGCTGATGCGATGCAGGTCGGTCGGACCGTTGCCGATCAGCATGGCGCCTTTCACCGGCGCGCCTACTTTGCCATTCTCGATTTTGTAGGCCTCGGTGCATTGGAACACGTATTTGCCCGAGGTGATGTCGACCTGGCCGCCGCCGAAGCTTACCGCATAAAGGCCGTTCTTCACCGAGGCGATGATCTCTTTCGGGTCGTGCTTGCCGGCCAGCATGTAAGTGTTGGTCATGCGCGGCATCGGCACGTGGGCGTGGCTCTCGCGCCGGCCGTTGCCGGTCGGCTTCATGCTCATCAGCCGCGCGTTCTGCCGGTCCTGCATGTAGCCGACCAGAATGCCGTCCTCGATCAGCACGGTGCGATTGGTCGGCGTGCCTTCGTCATCGATCGACAATGAGCCGCGGCGATCCTGCATGGTGCCGTCGTCGACGACAGTCACGCCCTTGGCGGCAACCTGCTGGCCCATTAGCCCGGCAAAAGCCGAAGTCTGCTTGCGATTGAAGTCGCCTTCCAGGCCGTGGCCGACCGCTTCGTGCAGCATCACGCCTGGCCAGCCCGATCCGAGCACCACGTCCATCTCGCCGGCCGGCGCCGCCACCGCGTTCAGATTGACCAGCGCCTGGCGCACGGCTTCGTCGACCGCGCTCTGCCATGAATGTGTTCCGATGAAGCGCTGATAGCCTTCGCGGCCGCCGACGCCATAGCTGCCGGATTCCTGCCGGTCGCCGTCGCCGACCACCGCCGAAACATTCAGCCGTACCAGCGGCCGGATGTCGCGATAGGTCTCGCCATCGGCACGTAAAATTTCCACCACCTGCCAGGTGGCGGCGATGCTGGCGGTCACCTGCCGCACGCGCGCATCTTTGGCGCGGGCATAGGCGTCCATCTGCTCCAGCAATTTCACCTTTGCCTCGAAGGGCTGTTCACCGAGCGGGTTCTCGTCGCCATAAAGCTTGCGGTTGGTGCGGCCGGGCGGCTCGGCATATTTGCCGCTATGCCCGCCTTTCACCGCCCGCACCGCCTCGGCGGCGCGGGCGAGTGCTGCCTCCGACATGTCGGACGCGTGCGCGTAGCCAACCGCTTCATCTTTAACCGCACGCAGGCCGAAACCTTGCGCGGTGTCATAGGTCGCCTGCTTGAGACGACCATTGTCGAACACCAGCACCTCGGCCTGGCGATATTCCAGGAACAATTCGCCGTCGTCGGCGCCGTCCAGCCCGCGGGCAATGGTTTTGGCGACCGTATTGCGGTCGAGTCCGGCGCGGTCGATCAACGAGGAAACGGCGGGGTCCATGACGTTCTCCAGTTGACCATCAGATAAGAGCTCTGTGGCAATTTGGCGAGGGCCGGCCGGGCCGCTGTTATCGCCGAGCGTTATTTCTTCTTCAAAAACGCCGCGCAAAACGCCGCTTCGAAGGCCCGGTAGTCATTGGTGATCTCCATGCCTTTGCGGATGTTGCGGCGGGCAATGACGTAGCCGTTGTGGAAGTAGGTGTTCGGATTTTCTGAGTGGTTCATGAAGGTATCGTAGTCCATCGAGAGCAGAATTTCTTTGCCCCACTGATAGCCGTGCAATTTGATGTGTTCTTTGGCGGCTTTTGGCAATTTAGCGAGGCGCTTGCGTGAATAATAGCGATCGAAGCCGATGACGAAGCGCCAGATTTTCTTGCCTTTGGGAATCGACTCGCCGGCAAAAACGCCGATGCCGTGGATCGGGCTCTTATCGAGATAGGTTTTGATCAGGAGCATGATGGATGAGGCGAGGGCGGCCGTGTTTAGGGCAGCTTGTCGTAACCCTCTCCGAAGCCGTCGAGGCTCAACGGAAAGCCGATGCCTTCCTCCGGCGTCTGGAAGATGATGAAGGTTGCGGTCTTGCCGTTGCGCAGTTTGCCAATCAGCGCATCGTCCATGACCACCTCGGCGATGCAGCCGTTCGGCAGACAGCGCACGAAGCCGGCGCGGCCGATATCGGCCTGGTCGATCTTCAAGCCGAGGCCTGATGGCAGCAGCACGCCGAGCGGCGCCACCACTCGCATCAGTCGGCTCTTGGCGTCGGCGGTTTTCAATACGATAACGGTAAGGCCGACATTGGCCCGGTCTTCCGCTGTCACGCTCTGGATCAGGGCGCATTGTTCGCTCTTGGCGCCCGGCGGAGTATCGCAGCGGATCTGCCAGTCCTTGTGCACCGACTTGACCGCGCCCTGGGCGTCGGCGCGTCCGGCCGGCAGGGCCACGAGCGCCACAGCTAGTCCTGCCAATGCGAGCCACGCCCGGCGTCGAAGCGCATGCGCGCCATGCCCAAAAATGCTCATCATCCAATCCCTTGGCCCGCAGCGGCCGGCCCGCTCGAGGACCGTCGAATCGCTGCCCTGTGCGTATTTTATTCGTTCCCGTTGGGTCATGCTCGCGAGGTCCTGTCAAGCAAGCGACCGCAGGCTAAAAGCGTCCTGGGCGGGGTCAATCCAAGCCGCTCGCTCGTGGCTTAAATGCGGCGCTCGAACACAACTGGGGGCAAGCCGTTTGGCGAGCGGAACCGGGCGATAAGGCGCATTGCGGCAGGGCTGGAATTGTGGTTTGAGAGGCCGGGATTTCCCCCGTCCCGCCGCACCGCAAAAGCTGCCACGCCCGTGGCAAAACGCCGTGCTCAGCGGGGCCGAGCCGACATCATGCCTGCGGTGGGCGGCAAAAAGGGGCCTGGTCAAGGCCGAATTTCTCGTCGAGGGAGCGCATAGAACGATGCTGGTGCTCAAGCGGTTGATCATTTTCGTGGTCACGGGCGTGACCGTCATCGCCGCCGGCGGTGTCGCGCGGGCCGGCCTCGGCCAGCCTTCGCCCTGGGAGCTGGGGCTACAGCAGCCAGCCTCTTCGGTCATGGACGACATCGTCTGGTTTCATAACGTCCTGCTCGGGCTGACCGCCGCGATCACGTTGTTCGTGCTGGTGCTGCTGGCGATCATTGTGGTCAAGTTTAATGCGCGCGCCAATCCGGTGCCGTCGCGTACCACCCACAACACCATGATTGAAATCATCTGGACCGTGGTGCCGGTGCTCATCCTGGTGACGATCGCGGTGCCGTCGTTTCGCCTGCTGTTCTATCAATTGAAAGTCCCGCCCGCCGATCTGACGGTGAAGGTCACCGGCAAGCAGTGGTTCTGGAGCTACAGCTATCCGGATTCCAAGTTCGAATTCGACTCGCTGATGTTGCAGGACAAGGACCGCAAGCCCGATCAGCCGCGGCTGCTGGCGGTCGACAACGACATGGTGGTGCCGGTCAACAAAGTGGTGCGCGTGCAGGTGATCGGCGCCGACGTCATCCACTCGTTCTCCGTGCCGGCATTCGGCATCAAGATCGACGCAATCCCAGGCCGTCTAAACGAAACCTGGTTCAAGGCCGAGCGCGAAGGCGTTTATTACGGACAATGCTCGCAGCTTTGCGGCCGCGATCACGCCTTCATGCCGATCGCCGTGCACGTGGTGAGCGAAAAGGACTACACCGCCTGGCTCGATCAGGCGAAGAAGAAATACGCCGACGATAACGTCGCGCCACCAAACGCGGTCGCCGCGGCCGGCGGCTCGCAGGAGCTCGGGCGATAACGAACGATAGAGTCGAAGGACAATAACGATGGCTAGCAACACGGCAGCACACGGCGCGCACGACGCTCATGATGCTCACGATCATCCGACCGGATGGCGGCGGTTCGTCTACTCGACGAACCATAAGGACATCGGGACCATGTACCTGACCTTCGCGCTGATCGCCGGCGTGATCGGCGCATGTCTATCGATCGCCATCCGCGCCGAACTGCAAAATCCCGGCTTGCAGATTTTCCCCACGCCGCACGAATACAACGTGTTCGCTACCGCGCATGGGCTGATCATGATCTTCTTCATGGTCATGCCGGCGATGATCGGCGGCTTCGGCAACTGGTTCGTGCCGCTGATGATCGGAGCGCCCGACATGGCGTTCCCGCGCATGAACAACATCTCGTTCTGGCTGCTACCGGCCTCGTTCGCGCTTCTGATCAGCTCGATGTTCGTCGAAGGCGAACCGGGCGCGCTCGGCGCCGGAACCGGCTGGACGCTCTACGCGCCGCTATCGACCAGCGGCCATCCCGGTCCCGCTGTGGATTTCGTCATCCTGTCGATCCATCTGGCCGGCGCCTCGTCGATCCTGGGCGCCATCAACTTCATCACCACTATCTTCAACATGCGCGCACCCGGCATGACGCTGCACAAGATGCCGCTGTTCGTGTGGTCGCAATTGGTGACCGTGTTCCTGTTGTTGCTGGCGTTGCCGGTGCTGGCGGGCGCCATCACCATGCTGCTCACCGACCGTAATTTTGGCACGACGTTCTTCGCGCCCGAGGGCGGCGGCGATCCGCTGCTGTTCCAGCATCTGTTCTGGTTCTTCGGGCACCCCGAAGTGTACATCCTGATCGTTCCGGGCTTCGGCATGATCAGCCAGATCGTCGCGACGTTTTCGAAGAAGCCGGTATTCGGCTATCTCGGCATGGCTTACGCGATGGTCGCCATCGGCGGCATCGGCTTCGTGGTCTGGGCCCATCATATGTACACGGTCGGCATGTCGACCGGCGCGCAGGCCTACTTCATCGCCGCCACCATGGTGATCGCGGTGCCGACCGGCGTGAAGATCTTCTCGTGGATCGCGACCATGTGGGGCGGTTCGATCGAGTTCAAGACGCCGATGCTGTGGGCGCTCGGCTTCATCTTTCTGTTCACGGTCGGCGGCGTCACCGGCGTGGTGCTGGCCAATGCCGGCGTCGATCGCGTGCTGCACGACACTTATTACGTGATCGCGCACTTCCATTACGTGCTCTCGCTCGGCGCGGTGTTCGCGATTTTCGGCGGCTGGTACTACTGGTTCCCGAAGATGACCGGCTACATGTACAACGAGACCATCGGCAAGCTGCACTTCTGGATCACCTTCATCGGCGTCAACATCATCTTCTTCCCGCAGCACTTCCTCGGGCTCGCCGGGATGCCGCGCCGCACCGTCGACTATCCGGACGCGTTCCACGGCTGGAACGAAGTGTCATCCTACGGCTCCTACATCGCAGGCTTCGGCTTGCTGGTGTTCTTCTTTGGCATGGCGGAAGCCTTCGTCAAGAAGCGCGCGGCCGGCAATAATCCGTGGGGCGTCGGCGCCACCACGCTGGAATGGACGCTGTCCTCGCCGCCGCCGTTCCATCAGTTCGAGACGTTGCCGCGGATTAAATAATGTCGCTCGTCAGCGAAGGCACAGACTTCCGCGGTCCGATAGCCGCCGTACCGCGGCTTGTTGAGCAAAGCCTTGCCGAACCGAGCATGGCCAGCGTCGGCGACTACATCGCGCTGATGAAGCCGCGCGTGATGTCGCTGGTGGTGTTCACCGCGCTGGTCGGCATGGCGGTCGCGCCCGGCTCGCTGCATCCGCTGATCGGCTTCACCGCGCTGCTTTGCATCGCGGTCGGCGCCGGCGCCGCCGGCGCGCTCAACATGTGGTACGACGCCGACATCGACGCCATCATGACGCGGACCGCGCGCCGTCCGGTGCCGATGGGCCGCGTGCAGCCGGGTGAGGCACTGGCCTTCGGGCTGACGCTTGCCGGGTTCGCGATCGTGGTGCTCGGCCTGCTGGTGAACATCCTGGCCGCGGCGCTGCTCGCCTTCACCATTTTTTTCTACGTCGTGATCTATACCGTGTGGCTCAAGCGCTCAACGCCGCAAAACATCGTGATCGGCGGCGCCGCCGGCGCTTTTCCGCCGATGATCGGCTGGGCGGCGGCGACCGGATCGCTGTCGCTCGAGCCGGTGCTGCTGTTCATGATCATCTTCTTCTGGACGCCGCCGCATTTCTGGGCGCTGGCGCTCTATCGCACCGCGGACTATGCCCGCGCCGGCATTCCGATGCTGCCGGTGGTCGCCGGCGAAACCAGCACGCGGCGTCACATCCTGATTTATACGCTGATCTTGGTCCCGCTCGGCATCGCGCCCTGGGCGCTCGGGTTTGCCGGCCCGCTCTATGGGCTCACCGCGGCCGTTGCCGGCGCGATCATGCTGGCGCTGGCCCTTCAAGTGTTGACCGAGCGCCTGCCGACCGACCGTGCCTGCAAGCACCTTTTTGCGTTCTCGATCCTGTATTTGTTTCTGCTGTTTGCCGTGCTGCTGGTCGAGCGTGGATGGGGCGGGCTGATCGTCCGGTTGGCGGCGTGAGCGGCGGTATCGCGATGAACGAACAACCGCAAAGACGACGGCATCGTGCTCACCGAGGCGCAAAAGCGCGCCCGGCGCTCGCGTTCGATCGCCATCGCGCTGTCGCTGGCGGCGCTTGTGATCTTGTTTTACGTGATCACTTTGGTGAAGGGCCCCATCGTTCTGGTCCGGCCGATATGACGAACGATTCGCGCAACGACCCCAAGAAGCTCCGGCGTCACATGCTGACGGCGGCAGCCTGCGGTGTGTTCGTGGCGGCGATGGTGGGCGCGGCCTATGCCGCGGTGCCGCTGTACAACTGGTTTTGCCGCACCACCGGCTTTGCCGGCACCACCCAGGTCGCGCATGAGGCGCCCGCGCAGGTGCTTGGCCGTACCATCACGATCCGCTTCGATTCCAACGTTGCGGCCGGGTTGCCGTGGAAATTCGAGCCGGAACAGAATGAGATCAAGCTGCGCATCGGCGAAGTGGCGACCGTGCATTACAAGGTCATCAATGAAGCCGCGCGCACCATCACGGCGCAGGCGTCCTACAATGTCTCGCCGCCGCAGATCGGCGCTTACTTCGACAAGATCAACTGCTTCTGCTTCACCCAGCAAACCATGAAGCCGGGCGAGACGCGCGAGATGACGGTGGTGTTCTATGTCGATCCGGCAATCGCCAAGGATCACGAGCAAGACACGCTCGATACCATCACGCTGTCCTATACGTTCTATCGGTTGTCCGAGCAGGAGCGGCCGGTGGCGGAGACGCCGGATAAAAAATCAAGCAAGCTGTAACGGAGACTTCGACGATGGCCGACGCCCACGCAAAGCACCATGACTATCACCTGGTCGATCCGAGCCCGTGGCCGGCGGTCGGCGCCACCTCCGCCTTCGTGATGGCGGTCGGCGGCATCACCTGGATGCATCATATGTTCTCGGCGGCGCCACTGGTGTTCGGCGTCGGCGTGATCGGCACGCTTTACACGTTCCTCGGCTGGTGGCGCGACGTGGTGCGCGAAGCGCAACATGATGGCTTCCATACCCGCGTGGTGCAGATCTCGCACCGCTACGGCATGATCCTGTTCATCGCCTCCGAGGTGATGTTCTTCGTCGCCTGGTTCTGGGCCTATTTCAACACCGCGCTGTTTCCCGGCGAGGCTAACGACGTTGGCCGGTTGGCCTTTACCCATGGCGTCTGGCCGCCGCAGGGCATCGAGACCTTCGATCCCTGGCATTTGCCGCTGCTCAACACGCTGATCCTGCTGACCTCCGGCACCACGGTGACCTGGGCGCACCACGCGCTCCTGGAAGACGACCGGCAGGGCCTGAAATGGGGCCTGGCGCTGACCATCCTGCTCGGTCTCACCTTCACCTGCGTGCAAGCTTACGAATATTCACACGCGGCGTTCCACTACAGCGGCAACATCTACGGCGCCACCTTCTTCATGGCGACCGGGTTCCATGGCGCCCATGTGATCATTGGCTCGATCTTCTTGATCGTGTGCTTGATCCGCGCGCTCGCCGGCCATTTTAGTCCGAAGCAGCATCTCGGATTCGAATTCGCCGCCTGGTACTGGCATTTCGTCGACGTGGTGTGGCTGTTCTTGTTCGCCTGCATATATGTCTGGGGCGCCGGCGTGCCGCATCCCGAGTGACCATCGCGAGATGATGTTTCCAAAGGGCGGCGCGATTGCGCCGCTCTTTGCATTTCGGAAAGAACGAGAGCATGGCTGAGGAACCGCTGCCGATCGCCAGAGGCCTGCGCGGGCGTTGTCCGCGCTGCGGCGAGGGCAGGCTGTTCCAGGGCTTTCTGACCTTGCGCGGGTCTTGCGACCGATGTGGCCTCGACTTTGACTTCGCCGATGCCGGCGATGGCCCGGCGGTGTTCGTGATCCTGGTCGGCGGCGCGATCGTCGTGTTCGCCGCGCTGATCACGGAAGTGCTCTTTCAGCCGCCATATTGGATGCACGCGTTATTGTGGCTGCCGCTGATCCTGATCGTGACACTGACGCCGCTGCGCCCGATCAAGGGCCTGCTGATCGCGGTGCAGTATCATCATAAGGCGGCGGAAGGCCGCCAGGAAAACCGGGGCGGCGGGTGAAGCGCGGCGGTGGACTGATCGAGGCGACGATCTTCGCGTTTGCCGGTGTTGCGATCTTGATCGGGCTTGGCATCTGGCAACTCGATCGCAAGGTCTGGAAGGAAAATCTGATCCTCACGCTGAACACGCGGCTCGCCCGTGCGCCCGAGGATCTGCCACCGCGCGAGAGCTGGCCGCGGCTCGTGCCCGATGGCAATGAATTCACCCGCGTGACATTCCCGGCCGAATTCTTGGCCGGCGAAGAGGCACTGGTCTACAGCGCCGGCTCCGCCTTCCGGCCGGATGTGCACGGGCCGGGCTACTGGGTGTTTGCGCCGGCGCGGCTTGCCGGCGGCAGCATCGTCATCGTCGACCGCGGCTTCGTACCGCTCGACCGCAAGGATCCTGCAACTCGTGCACAAGGCGCGCCGTCCGGGACCATCGAGGTCGTCGGCGTCCTGCGCTGGCCGGAAATGCGCGGCACTTTCACGCCGCACGACGAGCCGCAGAACAACGTCTGGTATCTGCGCGATCCCAAGGCCATGGCCGCGGCCAAGAAATGGGACGCCGCTGCGCCGTTTTATATCGAACAAGAATCGCCGGTGCCGCCCGGCGGTCTGCCCAAGCCGGGCAAGCTCGCCGTCAACCTGCCGGACGACCATTTGCAATATGCGCTCACCTGGTTCGCCCTCGCGCTCGGCCTCGCCGGCGTTTACGTGACGTGGCTGGCTGGCCGGCAGCGGCGGCGCGTTTGACGCGCTTTCTTGTGAAAGCTCCCGCTCAAGGCTACTGTGCCTCGAACGGCCGCGGCTGAACCATAAAATAAAGTTAAGTCAATGCGTTATGTCTCAACCCGGGGCGAGGCTCCCGCGCTCGATTTTGTCGAAGTCATGCTGGCGGGGCTGGCGCGCGACGGCGGCCTTTACGTGCCGGAAACATGGCCCACGGTCATGAACGACACCATCGCCGGTTTCGCCGGCCGGCCTTACGCCGAAGTCGCCGTCGAGGTGATCAAGCCGTTCGTCGGCGGCGCTATCGCGGACGCCGATCTCGCCCGCATGGCGCGCGAAGCCTACGGGACTTTCCGCCATCCGGCGGTGGCGCCGCTGGTCGAGCTTGACGCCGGTCTGTTCGTGCTCGAGCTGTTCCACGGTCCGACGCTCGCCTTCAAGGATCTCGCGATGCAGCTGGTGGCGCGGCTGATGGACCATGTGCTGCAGACGCGGGCTGAGCGCACCACCGTCGTGGTGGCGACCTCGGGCGACACTGGGGGCGCCGCGGTCGAAGCATTCCGCGGCCGCGCCCAGGTGGACGTTGTGGTGCTGTTTCCGCAGGGACGCATTTCCGAAGTGCAGCGCCGGATGATGACCGCCGTGCCGGACACCAACGTGCATGCGCTCGCCATCGAGGGCACTTTCGACGACTGCCAGGCGCTGGTGAAGGCGATGTTCAATCATCATGCTTTCCGCGACCGCGTACGGCTGTCCGGCGTCAACTCGATCAACTGGGCCCGCATCGTGGCGCAGACCGTCTATTATTTCACCGCCGCGGTGGCGCTCGGCGCGCCACAGCGCAAAGTGGCCTTCACCGTGCCGACGGGGAATTTCGGCGACGTCTATGCCGGCTATGTCGCGACCCGCATGGGGCTTCCCGTCGACCGGCTGGTGGTGGCGACCAACGTCAACGACATCCTGGCGCGCACCTTCGCGACCGGCGCTCTACGAACCGCGCGACGTGACGGCGACCACCTCGCCGTCGATGGACATCCAGGTCTCGTCGAATTTCGAGCGGTTATTGTTCGACGCCTATGACCGCGACGCCGCCGCGGTGCGCGCGTTGATGGGATCGCTCGCGCAATCGCGCCGCTTCCAGGTGTCGTCGCCGGCGCTCAAGCAAATGCGTGCGCTGTTTACCGCCGACCGCGCTGACGAGCAGGAAAGCGCCGCCACTATCCGCGCCTGGATGCGCGAGGCCGCCTATTGCGTCGATCCGCATACCGCGATCGGCCTGGCGGTGGCCGAGAAGGAAGCGCGCGATCCGTCGGTGCCGATGGTGGTGCTCTCCACCGCGCATCCGGCGAAGTTTCCCGACGCGGTCGCCGCCGCCTGCGGAACCAGGCCGGCTTTGCCGGATTGGCTTGCCGATCTGCCCAAGCGGGCGGAGCGCGTTACGAAGCTGCCGGCCGATCAGGCGGCGGTCGAGCGTTATGTGGCGCAGGCCTCGCGTGCCGCGCGCGAGGGAGCTGCGGCATGACGGTCGAAATAACGCGGCTGCCTTCGGGCCTTTCGGTGGTGACCGACCGCATGCCGCATTTGGAATCCGCCTCGCTCGGGGTCTGGGTCGGCGCCGGCAGCCGCTATGAAATGCCCGATGAACATGGCATTTCTCATCTGCTCGAACATATGGCGTTCAAGGGCACCAAGCGGCGCACATCGCGCCAGATCGCCGAGGAGATCGAGGCGGTCGGCGGCGATCTCAATGCTGCCACCAGCACGGAATCGACCGCCTATTTCGCCCGCGTGCTCAAAGCCGACGTGCCGCTCGCGCTCGACGTGTTGTCGGACATCCTGACCGAATCGACTTTCGATACCGAAGAACTGCGGCGCGAGCAGAATGTCATTGTGCAGGAAATCGGCGCCGCCGAAGACGCGCCTGACGATCTGGTGTTTGAGCGCCTGCACGAGACCGCGTTTCCCAAGCAGCCGCTCGGCCGCTCGATCCTCGGCACGCGGGAAACCGTGCGCTCGTTCAATCCGGCGGGCATCCGCGCTTATCTGGCGCGCAACTATCGCGCGCCTGACATGCTGGTGGCCGCGGCCGGCGCCATCGAGCACAAGGCGATCGTCGCCGAAGCCGAGAAACGCTTTGCGAGCTTCATCGGGCCGGCCGCGCCTGCGCCGCAGCCTGCGAAATTCGGTGGCGGCACGCGCGTCGAGACCCGCGATCTCGAGCAGGTGCATATCGCTTTGGCGCTGCAAGGCATCCCGACCCGCGACGAGCAGCTCTATAGCCTCCAGGTATTCAGCAGCGTTCTGGGCGGGGGCATGTCCTCGCGGCTGTTCCAGGAGGTGCGCGAAAAGCGCGGCCTTTGCTACACGATCAGCGCCTTTCACATGCCGTATTCCGACACCGGGCTGTTCGTCCTTTATGCCGGCACCGACGAGACGGACGCGCCCGAGCTAATGCGGGTCGCGATCGACCAGATCACGATCGCCACCGAGACGCTCAACGAAACCGAGGTCGCCCGCGCCAAGGCGCAGATGAAAGCCAGCCTGCTGATGGCTTTGGAGAGCTCGGAGGCGCGCCTGGGGCAGATTGCCCGGCAAATGCTGGCTTATGGCCGGCCGGTCCCGCTCGAGGAGATCGTCGCCAAGGTCGACGCGGTAACGGTTGCCAGCGCGCGCGCTGCCGGCCGCGCGTTGATCGGACGTGGCAAGCCGGCGATCGCCGCGCTCGGGCCCGGCAATGGCCTTGAAAGCACGGCTGCGATCGCTGAAAGTCTGGTCAGCCGCGCCGCCGCCTGATGGGAGAGCGTTAGCGTATTGCCCATGGCGTTTTTCCGCACCGTAAGCATCAACGAAACCATGCCGGCCATTGCCGGTGCCGGCGTCACGTTGCGCGCGCCGCAGAGCAGCGACCATGCCGAATGGGCGGCGCTGCGCGAGGCCAGCCGCGCCTTTCTCGTGCCTTGGGAGCCGACCTGGCCGGCCGACGATCTCACGCGCGGCGCGTTCCGCCGGCGGCTCAAGCGCTACGCCGAGGATGCGCGCAGCGATCTCGCTTATGCCTTTCTGATCTTTCGCAGCGATGACGATGCGCTGGTCGGCGGGCTGACGCTCGCCAATATTCGCCGCGGCGTCGCCCAGGCCGGCAGCATCGGCTATTGGGTCGGCGCGCCGTTTGCCCGCAAGGGCCACATGACGGCGGCGATGCGCGCCTTGATTCCGTTCTGCTTCGGCTCGCTGCGGCTGCATCGGCTGGAGGCGGCCTGCATACCGGCCAATGCCGCTTCGGTCGGTCTGCTTGAGAAAACGGGCTTCCAGCGCGAGGGCTATGCGCGCAGCTATCTGTGCATCAACGGGACCTGGCAGGACCATCTGCTTTATGCCCGAATCAAGGATGATCCCGGATGATTCCGGTCGCCTTTGGGTTGCCACGCTTGGCTTGTTATAAGGCTGGCTTGCTATAAGGACTGCCGGGGTGGTGGGGCCCCAGAAACAATAACGTGAGTCGAACAATGGGTGGGGAACCAAGCAAACAAACCGCGCGCCGCGGCGCCGGCAAGCTCGCGCTGCTTGCCGTGGCGCTGGCGCTGGGCGGCTGCGGCAGCACCAATATTTTAAAATCGTCGCCCTTGGACCTGTTCAGTTCGTCGTCGAAGGCGACCAACGACGCGGCGCCCGCGGATCCGAACAAAGTTTCCACCGACGATGTCGAGTGTCCGGGCGTCGAGGTGCGCACCGGCGCGGCGACCCTCATGATCGGTAGCAAGCCCGGGGCAGGCGAACCCGCGGCCATGGACGTGCGCTATCAAGGTTCGATTCTGCGGACCGCGCGCGAGTGCCACATCAATGCCGGCATCATGACCATGAAAGTCGGCATCGAGGGCCGCGTCATCACCGGCCCGGCCGGCGGCCCCGGCACAGTCGACGTGCCGCTGCGCATCGCGGTGGTGCACGAGGGGATAAACCCGAAGACGATCGCGTCGAAATTCGGCCGCGAATCGGTGGTCGTGAACGAGGCGGTCGATCGCGTCACTTTCACCCATGTCGAATCCGACATCAGCTTTCCGCTGCCAACGCCGCTCGGGGATATCGAACGCTACGTGGTCTATGTCGGGTTCGATCCGCTCGGCGACAAGCCGGTCAAGAAAAAGCCGCCGGTGCGCAAGCCGGCGGCCAAGCCGAAATCCGTCGCCAAGCCGAAGCAGAGCTGATTGTCAATCCGGGGCGCGGCCATAAGGCCACGAACCCTGAATCCATAATCCCGGCGTTGCGGAATATGGATTCCGGGTCCGCCGCTTTGCTGCGCCCGGAATGACATGAGACTAGCCAGCGACCGTTATGAGGGCGTGTGCTCATTAATTACAGCCGATTAGCGGTTGGACAATGTCCGCTTTGATCCAAGAGCGAACAAAATGATGCGGCGCCGCGATCGTCCGCTAAGTGCCAGAAACAGACATCGAGCGTAGGTGGCCTCGGAGGCAGGCGTCACAAATAGCATCGGTCACTGCGGCTGTGTGCCAACTTCATCGATCACCTTTCTCCAGTCCACGAGGCTCCGGGTCACGAAGTCTCGATACGTGTCGGCGTCCATGTAGAAGGAATCTTCGTTTAGTCGTGCCAACGTTGCGGTAAAGGTGGGGTCTTCCGTGCCCCTCTTGAAGGCGCCGTGCAGAATCTTGATGACCTTTGGGTCAATCCCTTTTGGGCCGGCAAGTCCGTAAGGCGCCTTGACCGCAATATCGACGCCGGTTTCCCGCAGCGTCGGCACCGATGGCCAATTTGCGGATCGCTCGGCACCCCAGGTGACCAATAGGCGTAGGTCACCCGAGTCCACTTGTGGTCGCCAGGAGCTCGTGGTCGCGACGGCGTGAATGTGTCCGCCCAGCAGGCTGTTGATTGCGTCAGGATCGCCGCGGAACGGAACGTTGACCCAGTTAATGCCTTGCTGCTTGGCGATCCGTTCCATGGTGAGGTGTTGAAGGGTGCCGAAGCCGGGGGTGCCGTAGGTGATTTTTCCAGGATTGGCACGGGCGTCAGCGAGAAACTGCTGAAACGTCTTCCAGGGCGCATCTTTTCGTACGACCACGCCGTACGTGAAGCCCATCACGCCGATGATGTAGGTAAAGTCCTTGCGCGGATCATAGCTCGCTTTCTTGAGATAGGGCGCGAACAGCGTCGAGGAAACGGATGTGCCGATGGTATATCCGTCCGGCTTGGCGGTTTTGATCGCGGTGGCGCCGACCACTCCGCCGCCGCCTGTGATATTCTCGATAATTATCGGCTGCCCGAGGTATTGCTCTGTCGCCCGGGCGAGTGCTCGCGTGGTGACGTCGTTGGAGCCACCCGCCCCAAAAGGAACGATGATACGGATGGGCCTGGTTGGGAAGTTCTCTGCGGCGGCGCCGTGGACGGACAACGCCAGCATGAGGCTCACCAGGGGGACGGCCATTTTAGACGGCAGCATGCGCTTTTCCTTCGATTCTGGCCTCACAAAGCCGCGGACGGCGTGGATAGTGGAAATTACCCCCGTTGCGACCTAAAGTCCTTGGTCAGGTCTGAAGAATTCTGACAGGTGAGACGTGACCGCCAAATCGGGCAAGGGTAACGAGATCACCTTCGGGCCATTTCGGCTGGATATCGAACGGCGGTTGCTCTCTCGCGACGGTGCGCCGGTGCCGCTGCGTAGCCGGGGCTCGGATATCCTTTGCGTCCTGGCGGCTTCCCCTGGAATGCTCGTCACCAAAGAAAACCTGATGGACCAGGTGTGGCCGGGCCTCAACGTCGGGGAGAATACTATCCAGGTGCATGTATCGGCGCTGCGCAAGGCGCTCGGCGAGGACATCAGCGGGCAGCGCTTCATCGTGACTGTGCCTGGTCGCGGTTATCGTTTCATTGCGGGAGCCGCCGAGCGAGTCCATTCGGCCGAACCGAATGCAGGACTGGGGCTTGCACTTCCCGACAAGCCGTCGATTGCGGTCATGCCATTCCAGAACATGAGCGGAGATCGCGAGCAGGAGTACTTCGCCGACGGCATAGCAGAAGATATCATCACCGCGCTGTCGCGCATGCAATGGCTATTCGTGATCGCCCGCAATTCAACATTCACCTACAAAGGCCGTAGTGTCGATATTAGGCAGGTCGGCCGCGATCTCGGAGTGCGGTACGTGCTTGAAGGTAGCGTGCGCAAGGCCGGAAACCGGGTCCGCATTACCGGGCAGCTGATCGACGCTTCTACGGGAGTACATTTGTGGGCCGATAGCTTCGACAGCGACCTCGCGAATATTTTCGAGCTTCAGGACCGGGTGACCGCCAGCGTAGTCAGCGCGATATCGCCGACGCTTGAGAAGGCCGAGATCGAGCGCGCCAAGCGCAAACCGACCGAAAGCCTCACGGCGTATGACTGCTTTATGCGCGCCAAGGCGTGCATGTACCGATGGACGCGAGAGGGCAGCGACGAGGCATTGTGCCTATTCAAGCGAGCAAGGGAGATCGACCCCGCCTTTGCCTGCGCCTATGCGATGGCGGCAGGGTGCTACTGGTTGCGAATCACGAGCGGATGGATATCCGATCTCGATCGAGAGAAGGCTGAAGCCAACGATTTGGCGCGCCACGGAGCTCGATTGGCCGAGAACGACGCAGTCGCATTGGCGGCGGCCGCACATGCCTTGGCATATGTCGCGCACGATCTGGACACCGCCGCGGTATTCGTCGAGCGGGCGCTGACGCTCGATCCCAATCTGGCGGCGGCGTGGGCATGCAGCGGGGCGGTCCGGGTCTGGCTTGGCGACCCCGACACGGGCATCGAGCACCTGACGCGCGCGCTGCGGCTGAGCCCGCTCGATCCGCTCATGCCGCGATGGCTGAACATGATTGGCTTAGCGCATTTCACCGCTGGCCGCTACGACGAGGCCCTGTCCTGGGGGACGCGTGCCCTGCGCGACCAGCCGGAATTTCTAGCCGCGTTGCGGCTGGTGGCGGCCAGCAGCGCGTGCATCGGCCTGATGAACGAGGCGCGAGCCGTAATGGCGCGCCACCTGCAGCTTGATCCGGCGATGCACCTGTCGAAGCTAAGGCAGTTTAATCCGACGCGAAATCCGGCTGACTTTGCGCGCTTTGCCGGAGCGCTGAGGAAAGCCGGGATGCCGGAATGACCACCGTGACCCCGCTTATTTCGGCGATGGTGGACCGCACTCGAACGTCATACCGGCTGATGCGCAATGACCGCTCTGGGTCATTAGCGGACAAGCCGCCACGGGCCAAAATCGACCGTTGTCCGCTGTTGTCAGAAAGCGGACATTGACCGCGAATTTATGAGTCCGCGCCGCTAATTCAGCTTCTTGCGGACGTCCTCGATGCCCTTGGCGATCAAATCGCCGGCGAGCTTGCCGGTGGCTTCCTGGCTGAGCACCTTGGCGGCGGCGGCGACGGCGGCTTCCGCCGCGGCGCTGCGCACGTCGGCGGCGGCCTGCGCCTCGGCCTGGGCGATCTTGGTCTCGGCCATCTTGGTGCGGCGCGCGACGAATTCCTCGATCTTGGTCTTGGCTTCGATGGCGAGCCGCTCGGCCTCGGCCTTGGCGCCGGCGATGATTTCCTGCGCTTCGCTCTCGGCCTCGCTGCGTTTGCGCTGGTAGTCGGCCAGCAGTTGGGCGGCCTCGTCCTTGAGCTTGCGGGCCTCGTCGAGTTCGGCCTTGATGCGGGCGGAGCGTTCGTCGAGGGCCTTGGCGAGCATGCGGTGGACGCCGATATAGCCGAGCCCGGCCAGGAAGAGCACGAAGGCCAGCGCTACCCAGGTTTCCGGTTCCAACAACATTGCCAGCCTACCTCTTGAGCACGTCGGCGACCGCCTCGGCGACCGCCTTGTCGCTCGGCGCGGTGCCGATCAGCCGCTCGATAATGGCGCGGGCGGCGTCCTCGGCGATGGCGCGGACATTGGCCATGGCCGCCTGCTTGGTGGCGGCGATGGATTTTTCGGCCTCCGCCAGCTTGGCGTTGAGCCCGGCCTCGAGCGTCTTGCGGGTGGCGTCGGCTTGCGCCTGCTGCTTCTCGCGCGTTTCGTTGGCGATGGTTTGCGCGCGGGCGCGCGCATCGGCCAGCGCCTTTTCATAGGCCGCGACCGCCGCGTCCGATTCTTGCTTGAGCCGCTCGGCGTCGGCGAGGTCGTCGGCGATGCGCTTCTGCCGGTCCTCGATGATCGAGGCCACGCGCGGCAGCGCCAGTCTCGACATCAGCACGTAGAGCAGCACGAAGGCGATCGCGAGCCACACCAGTTGCGAAGCAAAGGTCTGCGGCTCAAACGGCGGAAAGCCGCCATCGTGCTCGCTCGCCGGCACGTGCTCGATGCTCGTTGTAATGGGCTCAGCCATCGTCAAACTCCCGCCGCCGGCCTGCGCCGCTTGCTATTTCAGCGCGAACAGCAGCAGCAGCGCGATCAGCAGCGAGAAGATGCCGAGCGCTTCGGTGATGGCGAACCCGAAGATCAGGTTGCCGAACTGGCCCTGTGCCGCGGACGGATTGCGGATGGCGGCGGACAGGTAGTTGCCGAAGATGATGCCGACGCCAACGCCGGCGCCGCCCATGCCGATGCAGGCGATGCCCGCACCGATAAACTTTGCTGCCATTGGATCCATAGAGCTAACTCCTTCTGGTTCTAACCGTGTCGGGCCTTAATGGCCCGGGTGAATAGCATCGTTGAGATAGATGCAGGTGAGGATGGCGAACACGTAGGCCTGCAGGAACGCCACCAGCGTCTCGAGCGCTATCAGGATGACGATCATCGCGAACGGCAGCACGCCGCCGGCCCAGCCGAGCGCGCCCATGGCGCCACCCATCAAGATGATGAAGCCGGCGAACACCTGCAGCGTGATGTGGCCGGCCAGCATGTTGGCGAACAGGCGCACGCTATGCGAGATCGGGCGCGAAACAAACGACAGGATTTCGATCGCGACGATCAGCGGCAGAATATAGATCGGCACGCCCTTCGGCACGAACAGATTGAAGAAGTGAAAGCCGTGCCGCCACAGTCCGTAAGTCAGCACGGTCAGGAACACTGTGATCGCGAGCGCGGCGGTGACGATGATGTGGCTGGTGACCGTGAAGGCGTAGGGGATTAGCCCGAATATGTTGAGTGTCAGAACGAACATGAAGATCGTGAACACGAACGGGAAAAACCGCATGCCTTCGTGTCCGGCGGTGCCGCGGATCGTGGTGGCGACGAATTCGTAGGATATCTCGGCGGCCGATTGCAGGCGCGACGGCACCATGCCTGCGCTTGGCGGTGCCGATCACCAGGAAGGCGGTGATGCCGACGCACGGCGACCAGCATGAAAGCGGCGGAATTGGTGAAAGCAATCGACGTGTCGCCGATCTTGAAGATCGGAAACAGGTCGTGAATTTGGAATTGCTCAATGGGGTCGGCGGCCATGGGATTTAGTCGGTCAATTTCCTCTCGCGAACGACCCCGGCCGCCCGCATCACGTTAAGTACTCCGGCGGCAAAGCCGAGCAGCAGAAACACAATCAGCCCCCATGGCGATATTCCCAGCCAGCGGTCGAGCAGCCAGCCGATCAATGCGCCCACGACCACGCCCGCCACCAGCTCGGTCGACATCCGGAAACCGCGGGCATACGCCGAAGTATCGGCGGTCGAACGAGGATCGGAGACGTTTTCGGATGGCCGGCTCGCATTGTCGAGCCGTTGGCCGAGACGCTGGAGCCTCGCGGAGAGAGCGGCCTCGTCGTCCGGCGGTTCCTTGCGATCACCTTTGCCGCGCGTGCCGTCAGCCATGCTTTCGACCCGCGTGGATTTTAGGTTTCGCTGTTGTCCCGCCGCCCTAAAAGCCGCGCGGACCATACTGAGCGGGTTTGTTCGAGTCAAGAAATCGACGTTGTGCTTTAAGTATTTGAAATTAGCGGAAAAACATGAAATTTCTAGTTCAATTTGGACGCGCCATGTGCACTGCGGGATGGCTGTCAACAGAGATTGCGGCGCGCCGGTTCTGGCGACCACGCGCGAATGGTAGGCTTGGTTCTAGCCGGTGCCGGAAGGGAGAAAACCCATGCGGAAACTGACGCTCACCATCGCCGCCATTCTGGCCTGCGTGGCATTGCCCGCGCTGGCGCAGGACGCCGCGCAGCCGCAGGCACCGAGCCGGTATTCCTTCAACCGCGTCGACGACGGCTTCCTTCGTCTCGACAACACGAACGGGCAGGTCGCTTTTTGCAGCCCGCATACCGTCGGCTGGGCCTGCCAGGCGGTGCCGGAAGACCGCGCCGCGCTGGAAAAGGAAATCGCGCGGCTGCAGGGCGAGGTCGCGAGCCTGAAGCAGGAGGTCGCGAATTTGCGCGAACCGCCGCCGCCGCGGCCGCCGGCGGACCTGACGCCGGAGTCCAAAAATGACAATGCCAGGCAATTGCGCGAGGACGTCGAACGCGCCCGGGCGGCGATCGAAAATGCCTGGCGGCGGCTGGTCGAAATGATCGTCAATCTTCAGAAAGACATGATGCGCAAGAGCTGACCGCCATGCCCGGCCGCTTCTCGGCTATCACGCAAGCAATCCCGCAACTGATCGCGACCGCGACGTTGTGGGTGGACACTTCTGGCGCGGGCTTTAGCGACATCACCAGCCACGCCGCAAATTTCATCGCGCAGCTCGGCGCTGGCGACGGCGCGCTGCTGATCTTTCTGCGCCACACGTCGGCGTCGCTCACCATCCAGGAAAACGCCGATCCCGACGTGCAAACCGATCTGATCTCGGCGCTCGATCGTCTTGCCCCGGAAGACGCGCCCTGGATCCACGACGTCGAGGGGCCCGACGACATGCCGGCGCATGTGAAGGCCATGCTCAACGGCGTATCGCTGCATGTGCCGGTCGCCGGTGGTGCCTTGGCGCTCGGCACCTGGCAGGGCATCTATCTGGTCGAGCACCGGCGCCGGCCACACAGCCGCGAAATCGTCCTGCAATTCATCGGCAGCCGCAAATAGCGCCTCACGGCCTATTGATGCGCATCGGTGCCGGGGCGCATGATAGGGCTGCCCAGGGCGCGTTCGAGAGGTTTTTCGGTTGAGTGAGAATTTGCACTACCGATTGGTGATCGCCGACGATCATCCGTTGTTTCGTGGCGCCTTGCGCGAGGCGGTGACCGGCCTGTTCGAGCGCATGGATATCGCGGAAGCCGGCACCTTCAACGAAGTCGCCGAATTGATCGAGCGCAGCAGCGACGTCGATCTCGTCCTGCTCGACCTGACCATGCCCGGCGTGCGCGGCTTTTCCGGACTGATGTATTTGCGCGCGCAATATCCCGGCGTGCCGGTGATCGTGGTGTCGGCCAATGACGACCCGGCGGCGATCCGCCGCTGCATGCAATTCGGCGCTTCCGGATTTATCCCGAAAACGCTTGGCGTCGAGGCGATGCGCGGCGCGATCTCGCGCATCCTGGGTGGCGGTGTTTGGACGCCGCCCGATGTCGACTTGTCGGCCGGTTCGGACACCGAAATCGCCGCCTTGATGGCGCGGATGGCGACGCTGACGCCGCAGCAGGTGCGCGTGCTGATGATGCTGTCGGAGGGTCTGCTCAACAAGCAGATCGCCTATCAACTTGGTGTTTCGGAAGCCACCGTGAAGGCGCATGTCTCCGCGATCTTGCAGAAGCTCGGCGTCGAAAGCCGCACCCAGGCAGTGATCGCAGCCGCAAAGATTGAATCCGGCCAGTGGTCGCAAGGCGCGCCGGTGGAGGGGTGATCTCTTTCTCAATCCCTCCCTGAAAGGGGAGGGTGGTCGGCGAAGCCGACCGGGTGGAGTTATCTCGAACGAGCCCCACCCGCCGCCTTCGGCGGCTGCCCTCCCCGTAAGCGGGGGAGGGATAAGAAAATCACTCCGCCGCCGCTACCCGCAGCACGCGCCATTGCGCCAGAAGCGCGCGCAGCGCAGCCGGCTTGATTGGCTTGTTCAGGAGCTGAATACCTTGCGCGCGGGCTTGCTCGCGCACCGTCGGCGAGCGGTCGGCGGTAATCAGGATCGCCGGCAGGTCGCCGCAATGCGCACGCAGAGCCACGATCGCCTCGATGCCGTTGCCGTGGTCGAGGTGGTAATCGACCAATAATCCATTCGGCATGACCGGGCTTTCGGCAATCGCCGCCAGCGCGATCGCAAGATCGGGCGCCTTGATCACCTCGCAGCCCCAGCCGTGCAGCAAGGTCTCCATGCCATCGAGCACCGATGGTTCGTTGTCGATGCAAAGCGCGGTCGTGCCGACAAGCTGGCCGGGATCGACGCGAATGTTATCGCGCGCCAGCAGGTCGACCGCCGCGGCGTTCGACAGCGGCACCATGACCGCGAAACGCGACCCACGTCCGACCTCGGAATCGACCTCGATTTCGCAGCCAAGAACGCGCGCCACGCGCTCTACAATCGAAAGTCCCAGGCCCAGCCCGCGCGCGATCCTCGCGCCCTGATCGAGGCGGTGGAATTCGATGAAGATGTCGCGCTGTTGCGACTCCGGAATGCCGACGCCGGTGTCGCAGACGTCGATGCGCAGATGACCGCCGCGCCGCCGGCAGCCGACCAGCACGCGGCCCGCCGGCGTGTATTTGATGGCGTTAGAGACGAGATTTTGCACCAGCCGGCGCAGCAGCCGCCGATCTGACCGCACCACCAGCGAACTGCGGATGAAGGCGAGGTCGATGCCCTTGGCGCCGGCCAGCGGCGCGAATTCCAGCTCGATCTGACGCATGAGGTCGTCGATGCGGAAGCTCGACAGCTCCGGGCGCATCACGCCGTTGTCGAGCCGCGACATGTCGAGCAGCGCGCCGAAAATTTCCTCCACCGCTTCGAGCGAGGCGTCGATATTGTCGATCAACCGGCTGTCCGAGCGGCCGCTCTGGCGCTCGATCAGGCTGGTGACGTAAAGCCGCGCCGCGTTGAGTGGTTGCAATATGTCGTGGCTGGCCGCCGCCAGGAATTTGGTCTTGGAAAGATTGGCGGCGTCGGCTTCGCCTTTGGCGTGTGCCAGCGCGGCGTTGAGGCGCGTGAGTTCCTCGGTCCGCTCGCGCACGCGATGTTCGAGTGTCTCGTTGGCGCGTTCCAGCGCTTCGGCCGCTTCGACGCTCGGCGTGATGTCGGTGAAGGTGGTGGCGATGCCGCCGTCCGGCATGTGGTTGGCGCGCACCTCGATGACCACGTCGGGTTCGGCGAAGCGTTCGAGGAACGGCTCGCGGCCCGACACGTAACGTTCGATTTGCGCCTGCACGAATTCGTCGATCTTGTCGGGGGCGACGTCGCTGCGCGTGCCGTTGAAGTGCAATATATCGGCAAGCCCGCTGCCGACGCGCAGCAAGTGCGGCGGCAGATCGAGGATTTCGCCGAATTGCCGGTTCCAACAGATCAATTGCAGATCCTTGCCGAACACCGCGATGCCCTGGCGCACGTGGTCGAGCGCAGTCTGCAGGATTTCGCGATTATACTGGATCGCGGCATTGGCGTCGTCGAGCAGCTTCAAGGCCGCCTTGGTCGAGACCGTGCGTTTGCGCAACAGCAGCGACAGCACCAGTCGCGACGATGCCGCGCCGATGGCCGAGGCCAGGATATGTTCGGCATGGCGCACCAGCCGGAAATCGGCCTCGTCCTTGGGCTCGAGCGCTGATGCGGTGCGTGCTGGCAAAGCTTTCGAAGGCGCTGCGCGTGCGATCTTCGCCGAGATAGCGGGCGACCGTGGTGGTGAGCTCTTCCACCGTCACCGAGGAGCGCCACAGCCGGAAGCTGGGGGCGATCGGCGCCAGATCGGACGGCACGAATAGATTGGCTTGCAAACGTTCGATCGGCGAGGGCTCGCGCCGCAACGAGAAGCCGATGTAGCAGATGAAATTGATCGCCAGGCTCCAGACCACGCCATGCACCAGCGGCGACATCTCGAGCCCGAACAAATGCTGCGGGCGCAACGCGGCGATGTGCCAGGGCCCGTCGGTGAGGATGTAC
The DNA here is from genome assembly GCA_963809675.1 of uncultured Alphaproteobacteria bacterium. Taxonomy (GTDB): domain Bacteria; phylum Pseudomonadota; class Alphaproteobacteria; order Rhizobiales; family Xanthobacteraceae; genus Pseudolabrys. The sequence goes on along the minus strand of CAWEKJ010000009.1, from coordinate 606,310 downwards.
TGGCTGATGATGCCGACGTCGGCGAAGCTCGGCAGCAGCAGCGTGTAGGCCCACACCACGAACCCCGCGATCATGCCGGCGAGCGCGCCGCCGGCGGTGGCGCTGCGCCAGAACAGGCCGCCGAAAAACGCCGGCGCCAGTTGCGCGAGCGCCGCGAAGGCGAGCAGACCGATGGAGGCAAGCTGCGCGTCGCCCGCCGTGCGGTAATAGAGATAGGCGAGCAGGATGATGGCGAAGATCGCCACCCGGCGCGCCGTCAACAGCAGCGAGCCGACATTGCCGCGGCCGGAGATCAGCGAGCCACGCCGCCGCAGCACCAGTGGCATTACGATGTCGTTCGACACCATGATCGAGAGCGCGACCGATTCCACGATCACCATCGCGGTCGCGGCCGACAGGCCGCCGACGAAAGCGACGATCGTCAATACGCTCGACCCGCTTTGCAGCGGCAGCGCCAGCACGAACATGTCGCTGTCGATCTCGCCGTTGCGGAAGGTCAAGAGCCCGGCGAGCGCGATCGGCACGACGAACAGGTTGATCAGCACCAGATAGGCGGGGAACAGCCAGGCCGCGCGTTTGATCTCGCCTTCATTGTGGTTCTCCACCACCGCGACATGGAACTGGCGCGGCAGCAGGATGGTGGCAATGAACGACAGCAAGGTCGTCGCGATCAGCGTGTCGTAGGCCGGCTGACGCGAGAAAATTGAAGCGGTTTGCGGGTGCTCCTGCGCGGCGGCGAACAGCGCGGCCGGCCCGTGGAACATGAAGAAGGTGATGAAGACGCCGACCGCGAGAAAGGCGACCAGCTTGACGATCGACTCGGCAGCGATCGCCAGCATCAGGCCGTGCTGGTGCTCGGTGGCGTCGATGTGGCGGGTGCCGAACAGCACGGCAAAGGTTGCCATCGCCAGCGCGACGAACAAGGCGATGTCGCCGAGCAGCGGGCGCGCGGCGTCGGCCGCGAAGGTCATCTGCGCGATGATGGTCTCGAGCGAGGCCGAAACCGCTTTGAGCTGGAGCGCGATGTAGGGAATGGTGCCGACGATGGCGATCAGCGCGACGGTCGCCGCCACCGCCTGGCTCTTGCCGTAGCGCGCGGCGATGAAGTCGGCGATCGAGGTGATGTTCTGCGTTTTGGCCAGCCGCACGATCCGCACCAGCAGCGGCGAGAACAGGCCGATCATCAGCACCGGCCCGATATAGATGGTAAGGAATTCGTAGCCGGTGCGCGACGCCGAGCCGACCGAGCCGAAGAAGGTCCACGACGTGCAATAGATCGCCAGCGACAGCGGATAGATCAGCATCCGCACCCGGCTGTCGCGGCCCGCGCCGCGGCTGAGCCCGCGGCTGCGGTCCCCGTAGCTCGCCACCAGGAACAGCAGGCCGATATAGCCAAGCGCAACTGCGATGACGACCCAACCTTGCAGCATGCGCGCTCCAAATCGAGTTAAGTCCCGGCTTCGGCACGGATTTTACCCCGCTGAGGCTTTCATAGATAGGTGTTGCGATGCGCCCAAAATGCCGCCTCTTGCCGCTCGTCCCCGCGAAAGCGGGGACCCAGGAGCCAAGTGCTGGATTCCCGCTTGCGCGGGAATGAGCGGGACATCCTCACCGCCATTTGACGCCAGCGCCCGCGCGCGCCATTCATCGCCTTCAACGGGCCCGCGCCGGCGGGTTCCGCGAAAGTCGCCAACCCTTGTCTCTGCCGCCCGCCCTCAATCGCATTGCACTGGTCCGCCAACTCGCGGAAACGCTCGCCTTTGCCGCCGCCGGCGGCCTGACGCTCGGCATGCTCGGCGTGCCGGCCGGCTTCCTCTCGGGCTCGATTCTGACGGTGGCCGCCGCGTCGCTGGCCGGGCGGCCGATGGTGATGCCGTCGCCGCTGGTGCGCGTTCTTCTGGTGGCGATCGGCATCTCGCTCGGCGCGGTGGTCACGCCGTCGACGCTCAACGGCATCACCGCCTATCCGCTGAGCATCGCGGCGCTAATCGTAGCCATGGCCTGCATCAGCGTCACCGGCGCCGCCTACCTGCGCGCGTTCCACGGTTGCGATACCGTGACCGCCTATCTCGCCGCGGCGCCCGGCGGCTTGACGCAGGTGATGGGGCTGGCCGCCGAACTCGACGCCGACATGCGCGCCATCGCCATCGTGCAGACCACGCGCGTGGTGGTCATCGCGGTCGGCTTGCCGGCCGGATCTGTCGCTGTTCGGTCTCGTCGGCCATGCCACCCGCAGCGTCGGCGGCCCGTTCAATCCCGCGCAATTCGATGAACTCGCGATCCTCGTCGCGGCCTCGACCCTGGTTGCGACGATCGCGTTTCGCATCGGATTTCCGGGCGGCCTTGATGTTCGGCGCCATGCTCACCTCGGCGGCGCTGCACGGCACCGGCCTTATCCACGTGGTGATGCCGTGGTGGGTGGTCAACACGGTGATGATCGCGTTCGGCGCGGTGACCGGCTCGCGTTTCGCCAACACGCCGCTGCGTCTGCTGGCGAACTTCCTCGGCGCCGCGTTCGGCTCGTTCGCCGTGGCGGTCGCGGTCACCGCGATATTCGCGGCCGGACTGGTCGGCATCCTGGCGCTGCCGATCGGCGAGGTGATGATCGCCTACGCGCCCGGCGCGGTCGACGCCATGATGCTGCTCGCGCTCGCGCTCAATCTCGACCCGGTCTATGTCGGCGCGCACCACCTCGTGCGCATCTTTCCTGGTGTCGCTGGCGATGCCGCTGTTCGCGCATCGTCACGCGCGCCGGCGCAATTTGTCGGACGCGACGGTGCAGCCGCCGCCGTCCCACAGACTAGAGCGCGGATTCACAACGTCAAATTGCGACGCTGTAAGCCGCTTTTGCCGCTACGGAACTTTCGCAGCCTATGAGTGTTGATGGAGTATTCCGGACATTTTTTTTTTGGAGGCGACGATGCCCAATCCCCGCAGCACGGCAATGATAGCCGGCCATCCCATTCATCCAATGTTGATTCCGTTCCCAATTGCGTTCTTCACGGGCACATTCGTCTGCGATCTGGTCTATTGGCAGACGAGCAGCGCGGCGTGGGCCGCGGCAACGCTCTCGCTGCTGGGCGCCGGTCTGGTGATGGCTGCGCTTGCAGCCGTCATGCGGCTTGATCGACGTTTTCGGCGATCAGCAAATTCGACAACTCTCGACGGTCTGGTGGCATGCGAGTGCGAACGTCCTCCTCGTCCTGATCGAATGTTTCAATCTCTTCATCCGCTATCAGCAGGGTCCAGCGGCGGTCATTCCCAATGGCTTGTCGCTGTCGCTGATCGCGGTTCTTCTCTTGCTGTTCAGCGGGTGGAAGGGCGGCGACCTGGTATTCCGCGGCCGCGTCGGCGTCGCCGACTGACGAGACATAGTGCCGTGAGGCGACAGGCAATACGAAGATGGCCAAGAGGTTCAAGGTTGGCGATCACGTAAGCTGGAATTCGGAAGCCGGGCGGGTGCGTGGAAAAATCGTGAAAGTGCATCGGCGCAACGTCACCTATAAAGGTTACGTGCATCATGCCAGCGCGGACATGCCGCAGTATGAAATCAAGAGCGACAAGACCGATCATGTTGCCTTGCACAAGGCCGCGGTCTTGAGACGCCTCGGCTGACCGCCGGGCGAATTTCCTAGCACAGTGACAGGAATGGCTTACCCCTTCTTCACCATCGGCCATTCCACGCACCCGATCGGCGAATTCATCGCCTTGCTTGGCGCTTCGGAAATCGGCCTCGTCGTCGATGTGCGGACCATCCCGCGCTCACGGACAAATCCCCAATTCAATCGCGAAACGCTTCCCTTATCGCTCGCGGAATCCCACATCGCTTATGACCATATAGCCGAGCTAGGCGGCCGGCGGCCGCGCGCGAAAAACATTGCGCCCGGCGTCAACGGGTTCTGGGACAATCAGAGCTTTCATAACTACGCCGACTACGCGATGAGCGCCGGCTTCCGATCCGGCCTCGCCCGCTTACAGGAGCTCGGCAGCGTCCGGCGCTGCGCCGTGATGTGTGCCGAGGCGGTGTGGTGGCGGTGTCACCGCCGTATCATTACGGACTACCTGCTCGCCGCCGGCGAGCAGGTCTTTCACATCCTTGGGCCGGGCAAGATCGTGCCGGCAAGTCTGACCAAGGCCGCCAGGCCATACCTCGATGGAATGCTCGCCTATCCGGCCGAAGCGGCGAAAGCTGGCTGACGTTTTGGGTTCCAGGTTCGGTTGACTGCGCGGCCTATTCCGCCGCGATCGCCTGCTTGCGGGTCGGCAGATTCGAGCCGGTCCCAGACATCGACCAGCGCTTCGGCCAGCCGATCGATCAGCGCGTCGTCGTGATAGGGCGACGGCGTGATGCGCAGGCGTTCCATGCCGCGCGGCACGGTCGGATAGTTGATCGGCTGGATGTAGATGCCGTGCTCGGCCAGCAGCAGGTCGCTCGCCGCCTTGCACTTTTCCGCATCGCCAATGAGCACCGGCACAATGTGCGTCGCGCTCGGCATCACGGGGAGGCCGGCGGCGTTGAGCACGGCCTTCACGCGCGCGGCGCGATCCTGGTGGCGCTCGCGCTCCCAGCTCGAGGTCTTGAGATGGCGGATGGCGGCGGTCGCCGCCGCGCAGATCGCCGGCGGCAGCGCGGTGGTGAAGATAAAGCCTGGCGCATAAGAGCGCACCGCGTCGACCAGCGTCTTGCTGGCCGCGATATAGCCGCCGAGACAGCCGAACGCCTTGGCCAGCGTGCCTTCGAGCACGTCGACGCGCGCCATGGCATTGTCGCGTTCGCAGATGCCGCCGCCGCGCGGGCCATACATGCCGACCGCATGCACTTCATCGCAATAGGTCATCGCGCCATAGCGCTCGGCCAGATCGCAGATCGCGTGTACCGGCGCGACATCGCCGTCCATGGAATAGAGGCTCTCGAACACGATCAGCTTCGGCCGCTCCGGCCCCGAAGCTTTCAGCAACTCTTCAAGATGTCCGACATCGTTATGCCGCCAGATTTTCTTCTCGCATCCGGCCTGGCGCACGCCTTCGATCATCGAATTGTGGTTGAGCGCGTCCGACAGCAGCAGGCAATTCGGCAGCAGCTTGGCGATGGTGGCGATGCCGGTTTCGTTCGAGATATAGCCGGAGGTGAACACCAGCGCGGCCGGCTTGCCGTGCAGGTCGGCGAGTTCGCGCTCCAGCTCGACCAGCGGATGATTGGTGCCGGCGATATTGCGCGTGCCGCCGGCGCCAGTGCCCATGCGGGCGGCGACATCGACCATGGCGCCGATCACTTTCGGGTGCTGCGCCATGCCGAGATAGTCGTTGGAACACCAGATCACGACCTCGCGGGCGCCGTCCGGCGAATGCCACAGCGCGTGCGGAAAGCGGCCGGCGATGCGTTCGAGGTCGGCGAATACCCGATAGCGGCGCTCGTCCCGCAATTTGTCCAGGGCGGAGGTGAAAAAGCTGTTGTAATCCATGCGATTATTCTTCATTGGCGCCCCGCTTAACCCCTTTTTTAGAAGGGTTCCAGGGGGTTTGTCGAGACGAAATTGGTCGAATTCCAAGTTGCTGCCTTGACTCAGATCAACGGTGCGCACGGCATGTTTTCGAGCGCAACGCCTTACCCATCACCTCCTCTCGCTATGGCTTGCATCCGGCCTCACACGGCTGCAAAAGAGTTCCGCATGAGCAAAAAACCGACCGGCATCGCCAACGGCCTGACCAATTACGGCGACGGCGATTTCTCTCTTTATCTGCGGCGCTCGTTCGCCCAGTCGATGGGCTATTCGCGCGCGATGCTGGAAAAGCCGGTGGTCGGCATCGCCTATACGGGGTCGGGCTTCAACAATTGCCACCGGCATTTCCCCGAACTGCTGGAGGCGGTCAAACGCGGCGTGCTGGCGGCCGGCGCCCTGCCGGTCGAGTTTCCGACCATTTCGCTTGGCGAGGTGTTTCTCAACCCGACCAGCCTGAAGTTCCGCAATCTGATGTCGATGGACACCGAGGAAATGGTCCGCGCGCAGCCCATGGACGCGGTGGTGCTGATGGGCGGCTGCGACAAGACCGTGCCGGCGCAGCTGATGGGCGCGGTCTCGGCCGGAAGGCCCACGGTGATGCTGGTGGCGGGCCCGATGATGACCGGTCGCCATCGCGGCGAGCGGCTGGGCGCCTGCACCGATTGCCGCCGGTTCTGGGCGCAGTACCGCGCCGGCAAGGTCGACGATGAGGAAATCTCCGAAGTCGAAGGCAAGCTCGCCACCACCGCCGGCACCTGCGCGGTGATGGGCACGGCCTCGACCATGGCCTGCCTCGCCGAAGCGCTCGGCATGATCCTGCCGGGCACCGCTGCGATCCCGGCCGTGCATGCCGACCGCTTGCGCGCGGCGGAAGCGACCGGCGCGCTGGCGGTCAAGCTGATCGGCTCGCAACTCACGCCCGACAAAATCATCACGCAAAAGTCCGTGGAAAACGCGCTGCGCGTGCTGCTCGCGATCGGCGGCTCGACCAACGCCATCATTCACCTGACGGCGATCGCGGGCCGCGCCGGAATTCCGGTGTCGCTGAAGCGGCTCAATGAATTGTCCGACACCACGCCGGTGCTGGTGAACTTGAAGCCGGTCGGCAACGGCTACATGGAGGATTTCTTCGCAGCCGGCGGCATGGGCGCGCTGATGCGCGAGTTGAAAGATCTGCTGCATCTCGACGCCATGACGGTGACCGGCGAGACCCTGGGCGAACGGCTCAAGCACGACGCGACGATCTGGATCGACCGCACCATCATCGCCGAGCGCAGCAAGCCGCTGGAGCCGCAAGGCGGGCTGGTGGCGCTGTTCGGCAATCTGGCGCCGCAGGGCGCGATCCTCAAACGTTCGGCGGCGGACGCCAATCTGTTCGAGCTCGAAGGCCGGGCGGTGGTGTTTTCCTCGCTCGAGGATCTCGCCGCGCGCATCGACGATCCCAAACCTCGACGTCGAGCCCAAGGATATTCTGGTGTTGCAGAATGCCGGGCCGCATTCGGCCTCGGCGATGCCGGAGGCGGGCTATCTGCCGATCCCGAAGAAGCTCGCCACCAAGGGCGTCAAGGATATGGTGCGGGTGTCGGATGCGCGCATGAGCGGCACGGCTTTCGGGACCATCATTCTCCACGTGACGCCCGACAGCGCGTCCGGCGGCCCGCTCGGTCTCGTGCGCAACGGCGACCGTATTCGGCTCTCGGTCAAGGACCGCCGCATCGATCTCGCGGTCGATGATGCGGAACTCAAACGCCGCGCAGGCTGCCGCCAAGCCGCCGGCCGAAAATCCCGAGCGCGGCTATGCCAAGCTCTATGCGAGGGAAATCCTCGGCGCCGATCAGGGGTGCGATTTCGCCTTTCTCAAGCCGCGTTGACGGCGGGCGCCTCGCGCTGGAACTATGTCGTAAATTTTAACCCGCGCGGTCACGTCTGCGTAGCATTAATGTCGGTTAACCATGGTTTATCGGCAAAATTAATTTGCCTACAAAACTAAACTCGCATTGTCGCCTATTCATCGTGGACTGGCGGGCAATCGCGCCTTGTGCAGCCTTGGTGCGGGGCCATGTTCCGAGTACGGAAGCATTTAAGGAAGTATCGCGGCTGGCGAATGACAACGTTCGCTGGTGCGCTTGGCTTTGCCGGCGCTCTCACGGCGATGAAAATCATCGACGTTTACTTCATGCCGCTGACCTCGCTGTCCATCGCACTGGTGGCGGTTGTCGGGTCGCTGCTCGGTATTTGCCTGGCCGGATCGCTGTCCGCCGGACGCGTCAGACGCAAGCTCAGCGAACAGAATATGCAGTTCCATGGCGCGATCAACAACATGATTCAGGGTCTGTGCATGTTCGATGCGCAGAACCGGCTCATGGTCTGGAACGAACGATACCGGACCATGTACGATATCGATCGGGACAAGATTTGGTACGGCTGCACGATCCGCGACCTGCTCGACGCGCGCATCGCGGCGGGAACGTTTCCGCTCGATCCGGCGCGCTACGACGATGAACTGCGCGTGGCGCTCAAGCAAGGCAAGACCTTCACGCTCACTATTGAATTGAATGACGGCCGCACGATCGCGGTGGTCAATCAGCCGATCGAGGGTGGCGGCTGGGTCGCGATGCACGAGGACATTACAGAACGCAAACGCGCCGAGCGGGAACTCGAACACACCCGCTCGTTCCTCAATACCGTTATCGAGAATGTGCCGTCGCCGATCATCGTGAAGGATATTCCCGAGCTGCGATATTTGCTGATCAACGGCGCCGCCGAAAAGCTGCTTGGGGTCGACAGAAACACGATGCTCAATAAAACCGCCGCCGAAGTCATGCCGCTGGCGAGCGCGGAAAAGATCGAAGCGGAAGACATGAAAATAATCGCGCTCGGAAAATCCATGTTTTTCGACGAGCACACGATCGTAACGCCTGGAAATGGCACGCGCATCGTCACCGCGACGCGATTGCCGGTCATGGGGGCCGAAGGAAAGCCGCAATATCTCATTAGTTTGATTCGCGACGTCACCAACCGCAAGCGCCACGAGCAGCGCATCGCGCATTTGGCGAATCATGATTTGTTGACCGACCTGCCGAATCGCGCTGCGTTCAATTCATGTCTTGCCGCCACGCTCGATCTTGCGACTCTGTCGAAAGAAAGCTTCGCGGTGCTATGCGTCGATCTCGACCGCTTCAAGACGGTCAATGACGTGTTTGGCCATGCCGCCGGCGATACGCTGCTGGGCGAAGTGGCGCGCCGGCTGGAAACCGCCGGGCAGGGGGCGTTCCTGGCGCGCGTCGGTGGCGATGAATTCACTATCATCACGCCGACCGGACCGGAGCCAGCGACCGCCGTGGCGCTTGCCGAGCGGCTCGGTGCCATGTTCGATGCCGACATCGATATTAGCGGCCAACCGCTGCGGGTGGGACTGACCATTGGCGTCGCTGTTTTCCCGCAGGATGGCGCCGATGGCGCGACGCTGACCGCCAATGCGGAGGCCGCTTTATTCCGCGCGAAATCGGAAGCGCGCGGATCGATTCGTTTCTTCGAACCCGCGATGGACAAGGAATTGCGTGGAAAGCGCTTGCTGCAACAGGATCTGCGCACGGCAATCGTGCGCGACGAACTCACGCTGCACTATCAGCCGCAAGCGCATATCGACGGCGAGGTCACGGGATTCGAGGCCCTGGCCCGCTGGCAACATCCGCGTCAAGGCATGGTGCCGCCCGGCACCTTCATCCCGCTGGCCGAGGAGAGCGGGATCATCATGCAACTCGGTGAATGGATATTGCGTACGGCTTGCCGCGAGGCGGCATCCTGGCCGCGGCCGCTGCGCATCGCCGTCAACCTATCGCCGGTGCAATTCCAGTACGGCGACCTGGCCCAACTGGTGCACCGGGTGCTGCTGGAAACCGGTCTGGCGCCGGCGCGGCTTGAGTTGGAGATCACCGAAGGCGTGTTGATCGGCGACTTCAATCGCGCGGTTGCCATCCTGCGCCGGCTAAAAAACCTCGGGGTTCGGATCGCGATGGACGATTTCGGCACCGGCTATTCGTCGCTGTCCTATTTGCAGTCGTTCCCATTCGACAAGATCAAGATCGACCGGTCCTTCATCTCCAATCTTACGCACAGCCAGCAGGCCGTCGCCATCGTGCGCGCGGTGATCGGACTCGGGCGCGGGCTCGATCTGCCGGTGGTGGCGGAGGGCGTGGAGACCGCCGAACAGCTCAAGTTTCTCGCCGGCGAATCTTGTGACGAGATCCAAGGCTATTTCATCGGCCGGCCGAAGCCGATCGCGGACTATGCTGATTTGGTCGGGCGCGCCGTGGTGCCCCCGAAGCAGATACTCGCGGCTACCGGCTAGGCCTTAACACTTCGGAAAAATCGACGCCAGCGCTTTTCGACGTCGCGTTCGCGCGTTCTTGCTCTCCCTTCTCGCGGTAAGCCGCGGCTCGGTTGACGCGCGCGACACCGTCCCCGGTGCCGCCAAACTCGCGCGGGCTGCTTGTCGACATGACCGACGAGCCCCCGTTTCAGGGCCGTCCGCGCCGGATGGCCGAATACCACAATAACAATTGACGTGCGACATTATGAGAAATAGCGTCGCGCGCTATCGGCGGTGGCGCGCGGTCAATTGAGACGGAGACTGGTTTGATGTCGGCCCGCAATATGCTCAACGGTGCTCAGGTTATTGTCGATTATTTGATCCAGGAGAAAGTCCCGCACGTTTTTGGCCTATGCGGTCACGGCAATATTCAATTCATCGACGCGCTGTACGAACGCTCGCACGACATCAAGACCATTTCGGTTCATCACGAAAGCGTCGCCGGCTTCATGGCGGACGTTTATTACCGTGTGTCAGGCCGGCCGACGGCGACTTTCACCTCCTGCGGGCCGGGCTCGGCCAACCTGCCGATTTCGCTCGGCAACGCATTTCTCGATTCCGTGCCGTTCATGGCGGTGACCGGCAACGTGCCGACCAGCCAGTTCAACCGCGGCGCCTTCCAGGAACTCTATCGTCACTATCAGGCGGATTTTCCGTCCACCGTCCGCTCGTACTGCAAAAGGGTATTTCAGCCGACGCGCGGCGAGATGGTGCCGCTCGCAGTCCGGCAGGCGTGGAAAACGATGGTGACCGGCCGCCCGGGGCCGGTGGTGCTCGACGTTCCGTTTGACGTGTTTTTGGAATCGGCGGCGGAGGAAGCGCCGAAGCCGGAGGAATGGTGCGCCAATATATCGAGCCGCTGCGGCGCCGATCCCGAAGGCGTGGTCAAGGCCGTCGATATGCTACTGGGCGCCGAGCGGCCGGTGATCATTGTCGGGCAGGGCGTGCGTTACGGGGGCGCTGCCGCCGACCTGCTGCGGCTGGCGGAGCGTCTACAGATCCCGGTGGCCGCTTCCGCCAGCGGCATGGGTGCCATCGACTCCAATCATCCGCTCGCGCTCGGTCTGGTGGCGCGGGCCGGCCATTACCAGGCAAACCACGCCACCCGCCAAGCCGATGTGCTGCTCGCGCTTGGCGTCCGCTTCGACGACCGTACGTCGAGCTCGTGGATTCCGGGCTATTCTTTCACCATTCCGCCGACGCGGCTCATTCACGTCGACATCGACCCGGAAGAAATCGGGCGCAATTACCCGGTAGCGCTCGGCTTGATGGCCGATGTGCGCACGTTCATTCGACAGGTGATGGCCGAGCTCGATCGCCGTTCCGACCTGAACAAGCGCGCCGATGCGCGCCAAAAATGGCTAAAGGCGATCGATGGCTATCGCAAGGAATGGGACAAATTCGTCGCGCCCGGCTTCACCGACGACACGCAGCCGATCAACCCGCAACGCGCGGCGTTGGAGATCGACAAGGCGCTCCCTGAGGATGCCATCCTGGTCAGCGATATCGGCGTTCATCACAATTGGCTGCTGGGCTTCTGCAAGCCGAAACGGCCGGATTCATTGATTGGCTCAATGGGTTTCGGGCCGATGGGATTCGGCGTGGCCGGCGTGATGGGCGCGAAATTCGCCGCGCCCGAGCGTCCCTGCGTTTCGGTCTGCGGGGATGGTGCGTTCTTCATGCATGCGAACGTGCTGGGCACGGCCGTGGAATACAACCTGCCGGTCGTCTGGGTGGTCTGGAACAACTACGCCTACGCCTCCATTCGCGGCCTGCAGCGCGGCTATTTGAACGGCCGGGAACTGGCGACCGACTTCCACGATCCGAAAACCGGCCAGCGCTACAATCCGGACTTCGCCGCCATGGCGCGCTCGGCCGGCGTCGAAGGCGTGCGCGTCGATCGCGCGGGCGATCTGGCCGAGGCTATTCGGAAAGGCATCGCGGCCAACCGGCCTTATCTCATCGACGTCGATATCGCAGCGGACGTCAATCCGAGCGGCGCCGGCGTTTGGGAGCTGCCCGGTCTCGGTCAAAGCAAGCCGGGGATCGGTATCAAGTATCAACCGGACTAATTGCCCGCATTGCTGTCGCGATCGGCGCCAGCCGTCGCTAGTATCTTGTCGCGGAAAAATCCAACGAAGAAAAAATCGAAGGAGACACTATGCTGCTTGCCGGTAAGAAAGTTGTCGTCGTCGGTGGCTCCTCCGGCATCGGTCTATCGACCGCCGAGCTTGCAAAGAGCGAAGGCGCCGAGGTTTTGGTGGCTTCCCGCAACGCCGACCGCCTGAAAACGGTTGCCGATAGACTGGGTGCGAAGGCGATACCGACGGACGTCACCAACGATGAAAGCGTCGTCGATCTCTTCCGCCAATGCGGCCCGGTCGATCATGTCGTCGTCACCGCGGCTCAACTCCGCTCGGGCCCGTTCAAAACCGTGTCGATGGAAGACGTGCGCAATACCATGGAAAGCAAGTTCTGGGGCGCCTGGCGGATCGCACGCGCGGCCCAATTCCGCCCCGGCGGTTCGCTCACGCTGGTTACGGGCTTCCTGAGCATTCGGCCGCGCCCCAATTCAGCGATCGTGGGCGCGGCGAACGGTGCGCTCGAATCCCTGGCGCGCAGCCTGGCGCTTGAGCTGGCGCCGGTCCGAGTGAATGCGGTGTCGCCCGGCATTATCGACACGCCGATCCGCGCCGCCATGCCGGAAGCCGCGCGCCGCGAGATGCTCGCCAAGACGGCGGCCGCCTTGCCGGTCGGGCGTGTCGGCGTCGGCGAAGATATCGCGCGGCAGATTCTCACGTTCATGACGGTCGGCTTTGCGACCGGATCGATCGTCTATATCGATGGCGGCGCTCTCATAAGCTGAGTTCAGCGAAGCGCCGCGTTCTTCCCGTTAAAACTCGTCACAACGTATTCTGTAGCAGCAACAGCAGTCCGCCAACCACCGCGATGTTGGCGAGAAAGCCATTTTGCATGCCGGCTCGCTTCATCGGGTCGTCCATGTCCCAGAACCGCAACAGCAAGAGCGTGGCGAGCACGGTGAAGATAATCAGCAAAAGCACCCCGAGCGCGGGATGCCAGTTGAGCAGCACGAGCGCGCAGCCGACGGCCTCCAGAACGATTCCGGCCCAAAAAACCTGCCTGGGCATCGGCGCCTTGAAGAACGTCAGCCGCTTCACGTGATCCTCAACGTGGTGCGAGGACAAGTTCCTGATGCCGACGATCAGGAAAAACGCGAGGATCAGAAGCTTCCCGGCGGAATCGATCCAGGACGCGTCATTAGGGTAAAGGCCATGCATCGTTTTCTCCCCAGGTCGCTATGCGTAAACTACGGTTGATTGATGCTTCGCGCTAGCCGTCGACGACGCTGACGGCGTCGATTTGCCACTTCCACTCGAATTGGCCATGGCGCCGCCCCCGCGAGCAGATCCTTTATAGTCGCCGCCCGGCTCAGTTCCCGCGGGTCTTGATCGACCTCGGTCGGAAGTAAACGAGGATGGCGCTGTCATGCGTCTTGCGGCGAGTTCGCTCCCGATTTCTTGCATTCCCAGCGAACAACCAGGCTCGCGTCGCGCACGCGCCCGGCAAGAATTGTCTAGCGGCCTTTAAGCCACCTTGCCTGGCTGCGCCGCAGGCTTTGCCGCCCAATATTCCGGCGACGACTTAGTCTGCTTGAGTTTCTGCGCATCCTCGTAGCCCGGCGCCATCGAGGCGTTGGTGCCCGCCAGCACTTGATGGTGTTCGATGTTGAGCAGCCGCAGCCAGCTTTGCTGGCCGAGCGTCAGGCCGATCATGCAGCCGAGCTCGACCAGTTCCGCCTCGGTAAAGCTCGCGTGCATGCGATCCCAGAATGCATCGTCGGTATTGAGATGCCATGTGATCGCTTCCGCGTAGGCCAGCGCCGCTTTCTGACGCTCGTTGTATTTCGCCGACTTTTCAAAGTTCAGCAGATCCAGCACGTGGTCTTCGATCAGCGCGCCGCTGGTCGTCGACTTCACGGACCGCTGGTTGCCGCAATACTCGCATTGCACCGAGCGTGAGACGTAGAGTCGGCACAGTTCCTTGACGGAATGGTCGAGCACGCCGTTGCGGAAGATGTTGTTCCAGGACTCGGCGAAGAACCAGAAGCAGGCCGGCACGTGCGCGCGAATAGCCGAGCTTTCCGGACGCGGCGTGCCTTCGCGTTGGCAGCGCTCCATCTCGGCGCGCATCTTGGCGTCCATCTTGTCCAAGGGGATGTAGCTGATCCGTTGTTTTGGCATGGGAGCTCCTTTGAATGTTTTGCGGTTCGACTATTCGGCGGCTTGCACGGTCACTTGTGGACCGGATGGCCGCGCAGAATCTTGCGCCTTGGCGTAGTCCGCCGTCGCCTGGTATTCGGTTTTGGTGGTATCGGCCTCGATGCCGCAAACCTTGCGGGCGAACGAGGCGAACGGGCCCGAGCCGGTGAACTCCGCCCGCTTCATCGTCAGCGAGAGCAGCGTCTGCAAAGGCGTGCCGTTGAAGTTCTCGAACATGAACAGCCGGGCGCCCCAATCGGTGAGATAGAGGTCGCGAATGACGCGCGCTATTTTGACGCGATCGTAAGGTTCGCCGGTCGCGCCCTTGTTGAGCTTCTCAAACCACGGCCGCATCGCCGGATTCTGCCACTGCGCCTCGGTCGGAAACATGATGGCGCTGCGGCCGCAGAGGTCGATCAGCTCGTCGACCATTGGCCCCAGGTTTTGCAGAAAGTAAACGCGGCCCCAGTTAAAAAGCTGGATGTCCGGCTTGAACAGCCCACCGGGCGTGTAAAAGCCCTGATCCTCCGAGGCGAGGACATGGGCATAGGTCGTCTGCTGGAACGCGATGATCTTGGCGAGCCGCGCCTGCACCGCCTCGATTTTGGCGGTGCCGAGATGCTCGCACATCAAGATAGCGAGCCCGGCCAGCAGTTCCGCGCGCACCGCCTGGCGCACCAGCGCGTAATAATGTCCCCAGTCGAACACGCGTTGCGGATAGAGCTTGGCGTGGTCGGGGTTGCCGATGTGGAAGACGTATTTCCACGGGATCAGAACTTTGTCGAATATCACGGTGGCGTCGAGCTCATCGCCCTGCGACGCGAGCGGATGCTCGATCGGGTCGGTCTCAACCAGGCTCTCGCGGCAGACAATGGTGATGCCCTTCAGGTTGGCGGGGCAGACGCCGTAGATGATCTGGTCGCCCTTGGCGCCAGGGCGGAAGAACACGCCGAGATGCAGGAAATCGCCGAACGCCGAAGCGGTGCCGATCGCCTTGACGCCATTCACCAGGATGCCCTCGTCGTTGGTCGAGAGGATGCGCAGCGCCGGGGAGTTGGCATGCGCGTTAGGATCGGAGCGGTCGGCCTGGGGGTCGACGAAATGCGGCGCGACGACGAGATCGTTGTCCATCGCGTATTGCCAGAAATTGCGGATATTATTCGCGAGCCCGCGCCCCTCGGCGCCGATCGAGGCCTTCTCCCACGGCTCGGGATCGTCGATGTAGGTCACCAGCATGTAGTTCTGCGAGTCGGGCGTGCGCGGGCATGACGCCGCGACGAAGTGCTTCATGATGAATTCAAGATATTTGCGCTTCTTGACGAGCTGTTCCTTGCTGCGGTGCTGGTACCAGCACATCGAGCGCCGCACGCCGTTGTCGTCGATGAAGGTCAGGATGTCCTGGAGATCCTCACGATGGTGCAGGTCGAAGAACTCGGCGGTGCGCTTGGCGTAGTCGCGCGTCAGCGGATGCGTGGCGACGTTGTCGATCTGCGTGTTGCCGACCCAAACGCTGCGCCCGTCGTTGAGAGACTTGAGATAATGCTCGCCTGTTCGCAGCATTGCAGTCTCCTCGATTATTCAGATCAACGGATCGACGGCCTCAGACGACTCAGCGGTCGTCATCACCTGGGCTATGAGATCGGTCGTGCTGACTAGCCTACGGTGGGGGACATGCCTATACTATCACCAAATGGATATAAATTACATTCGGAATAGTTATTCTGGAGAACTCGATCTCCAGCATTTGCGGGTGCTCGACGTGCTGTTGCGTGAGCATAGTCTGACGCGGGCAGCCAAGGTGCTTGACGTCTCGCAGCCGGCGCTGAGCAAAAATCTGGCGCGATTGCGCCGCTACTTCGACGACCCGCTGTTCGTGCGCGTATCGCACAGCATGGAGCCGACGCCGAAGGCGCTCTCGCTCGCCAAGCCGATTGACGAAATCCTGCGCCACATGGGGGCGTTGCGCGGCGAACAAGCGGTATTTGATCCGCGCATATCGACCCGGACGTTCCAATTTTGCGTCGTCGACGCCGGGGTCATCAAGTTATTGCCGCCGCTGGTCAAGCGCATGCTGGTCGAGGCGCCGCATGTGAGATTGAGGGTCGTGCAGCTTGACGGCGAGCATCTTGAGTCATGGCTCGAATCCGGCACGATTGATTTTGCCATGGGCTCGTTTCCCGCGCTTGCAAAGGGCATCCGCCGTCAATTTCTCTGGACCGAAGAATATGTCAGCGTCGTCAATCGCGGTCATCCGCGGCTGTCGAGCAATCCCTCGCTGCGGGAGTTCACCAAGGAGCATCACGTGCTGGTGTCGACGCTCGGCACCGGTCATGCCCACAAGCTCGCCGAAAAGGCGGTCGAGGCGGCAATTCCAGAAGAGAACATCATCTGCCGCGTGCCGATCTTCATCGCCGCGGCGGTGATTGCAAAGCACACCAACGCGATTGCGACGCTTCCAATGTCGATCGCAACCGTGCTCGCGGAGGACCTCAACCTGGAAATCATCAAACCGCCGATAAAGCTGCCGAAGATTGAGATTTTTCAGTATTGGCACAATCGGTTTCATCGCGAATCGGGCAACAAATGGATCCGATCGGTTTTTTCAAGTCTGTTTCGTACGCCTGGGGTGCGATCGCGAAGCTGACAGCGCTGGCACGCAAGAGCGGCGAGCGCACCGCGTGCTTTCGGCCCATAGCGGAAATTGAGACGCTGGTGCTGCCGGAGTGGATTGAACACTCGACCTCCCCCTTACCAAGGGGGTGCTCTACCACTGAGCTACGGCAGCGAAAGGCGCGGGCCCGTGGCGGGCGGCGCGAACGCGGCGGAAACTGCCATAACGGCCCCTATCGGCGCAAGGCAAAGGCTGCTTTTGGGCGCTGAACTTGCGGTCTCGCGCGGCCGGCCGATAATGACGCTATGACCAGCAAGCGCGAGGACGACAAGCAACCGAAGAAGCCCACGGGCCGCAACGCGCGGCTGGCCGCGGCGCTGCGGGAAAACCTGCGGCGGCGCAAGGCGCAGGAGCGCCGGCGCAACGCGCCGACCCGACAAGGGGCGCTAAGGGTCCGACTTTCGCCGCATTTGAGCGGCGAGGGTGCTATAAGGCCGCCGGAACAATGGCCGCAGGCGGGCGGGGCGAGCATGGATCGAATACGCATTGTTGGCGGACAACGCCTGAACGGCACCATCCCGATTTCGGGCGCCAAGAACGCCACGCTGCCGCTGATGATCGCGAGCCTGCTGACCGAGGACACGCTGATCCTCGAGAACGTGCCGCGGCTCGCCGACGTCATTCTGCTCCAGCGCATCCTCGGCAATCACGGCGTCGACGTCATGATCGCGGGCAAGCGGCCGGGCGACGATCCCAATGCCGGCCGCACCATTCACATCTCGGCCAAGACATATCGTCGACACCACCGCGCCCTACGACCTCGTGTCCAAGATGCGGGCGAGCTTCTGGGTGGTGGCGCCGCTTTTGGCGCGCATGGGCGAGGCCAAGGTGTCGATGCCGGGCGGCTGCGCCATCGGCACGCGGCCGGTCGATCTGCTGATCATGGCGCTGGAGAAACTGGGCGCCGAGATCGAGATCGAGAGCGGCTATGTGATCGCGCGCGCCAAGAAGGGATTGCGCGGCGGCGAGATCGTGTTCCCGAAGGTGACTGTCGGCGGCACGCACACCGCGATGATGGCGGCGGCGACGGCGCACGGCACCACGGTGATCGAGAACGCGGCGCGCGAGCCCGAGATCGGCGACGTCGCCGACTGCCTGAACAAGATGGGCGCCAAGATTTCCGGCGCCGGCACCGCGCGCATCGTGGTCGAGGGCGTGGCCAAATTGCACGGCGCGCGCCACGCGGTGCTGCCCGACCGCATCGAGACCGGCACCTATGCGATGGCGGTGGCGATGACCGGCGGCGACGTGCTGTTGCAGAATGCGCGGCCCGAACTGCTGCAATCGGCGCTCGACATCCTGGCGCAAACCGGCACCACGATCACGCCGACCAACGAAGGCATTCGCGTCGCCCGCAACGGCGCGGATCTGGCGCCGGTCGAGGTGTCGACCGCGCCGTTCCCCGGCTTTCCGACCGATCTCCAGGCGCAGCTGATGGCGCTGATGACGCGCGCCGGCGGCACGTCGCGCATCACCGAGACCATTTTCGAAAACCGCTTCATGCACGTGCAGGAACTGGTGCGGCTCGGCGCGCATATTCATCTCGACGGCGAAAGCGCCACCATCGAGGGCGTCAAGCACTCGACCGGCGCGCCGGTGATGGCCACCGATTTGCGCGCCTCGGTGTCGCTGGTGATCGCGGGGCTCGCCGCCCAGGGCGAGACCATGGTCAACCGCGTCTATCATCTCGACCGCGGCTTCGAGCGGGTCGAGGACAAGCTCGCGCGCTGCGGCGCGGCGATCGAGCGGATTAGCTCGTAGTCAGGCGATTTTTGCGGTTTGCTGATTTGCATGTTCCAACGCATCACCGTACTCGTGGATAAAAACGCTCATCAGGTGGAATGCGCGCGGAACGAATCGAATAATCGGTCACTTGGCGCATCATCTCGCCTGCGATGTATTGCGCACCCATCACAATATGGCCGGTCTCAACGCAGTTCGGTTGCGAGGGCGAATACCGGTTTTCGACATAGCGAGGCATTCGTTTCGTGACATTAAGAACGAGGTGATCATTTCGGCGTCATGCCCGGTCTTGTGCCGGGCATCCACGCCTTTAATGTCGAAGGATGAGAAAGACGTGCGTGACCGGGACATAGGCGAGCGAAGCGACGCCGTCCGTTGGACGGCTATGCCGGCCATGACGGTCTCTAAGGAGTGCCATGTCCACCATCAAAGTCCTGAGCGCCGGCGCCGTGAAATCCATGGTGGAGACGCTCGGCGCGGAGTTCGAGCGCGCCAGCGGCAACAAGCTCAACGTCACCTTCGCCACCGCGTTCGCGCAACGCGAGCGCATCATCAATGGCGCCGCCGCCGATCTGGTGATCGTGTCGGAATCGATCATCGCCGAGCTCGAGAAGCTTGGATTCGTCGTTGCCGGCAGTCCGAAAAATCTTGGCCGCACCGTCACCGGCGTGATCGTGCCGGAGGGCTCGGCCGAGCCCGACATTTCGACGCCCGAAGCCTTCAAGCAGGCGCTGCTGAAAGCGAAGTCCGTCGCCTATACCGATCCGAAGGCGGGCGGCTCCGGCGGCATCATGTTCGCCGGGCTGCTGCGGAAGCTCGGCGTCGCCGACGCTGTGAACGCCAAGGCGGTGCTATGCAAAGGCGGCCTCGACGTCTCGACCACCATCGCGGCAGGGCGTGCCGAGATCGGCACCACCTTCATCAGCGAGGCCCTGCCGGTGAAAGGCATCAAGGTGGTCGGCCCGCTGCCGGGCGACCTCTACAATGCCAACACCTACACGGCGGCGATCCACAAGGCGGCCATCGAGCGAGAAGGCGCCGCCGCGTTCCTGGCGGCGCTCACGAATCCCGCCACCCGCGCACGTTGGACCGCGGCCGGTCTGGAGCCAGAGTTCTAGCCTCTACACATCTTGCGCCGTCCAGGGGCCTTGCCTAATTACGCAAGGACCGGGAGCGCCGCCGCCCATGGACCAGCTCAAATTCGTCGTCCTCGACGAGGAGGACCTTGAGGTCGTCTCGACCCATTTGCAGGACGCGGTGGCTAAGGTCGCCGACGTCCTGTGGCGGCCGCAGGAAAAGCGCCTGGTGGTGGCGCTCAACCGTTTCGACTGGGAAGGCGCCCAATCCGCCAAGCCGGAATACCGCCGGCGGCGGTCGGTGCTGCGTTTCGAGCGGGTGCTGTCGTGCAAATGCCGCGATGTGAATCCGGCAGGCCAAGACGCCGTGCTCAACCTGCTGGCGGTCGAATTCTCCGAGACCGATGCGCCGTCCGGCGTCGTTACGATCATCTTTTCGGGCGGGCCCGCTTTGCGGCTCGAGGTCGAGTGCCTTGAAGCCGAATTGGCCGATCTTGGCCCGTCCTGGACCACCGCGGCCTGCCCCGCGCACGCGATCGATGAGGGTAATCCGCCTCGTCTCGGCCGCCGATCAAAGACGGCATAGGCCGCAGTGCAACAATAAATTCGGTTCAGAACAAGCCGCGCTTTGCTTGATATTTCAAAGTTCCAATGGCGTAGTGGCGGGGTTACTCCAACAGGGATGATCCTATGCGCAAAATTATCGTTCTCGCGGGGCTGCTGATGGGCGCCGCTTTGTTTACCGGCACTCCGGCCAAAGCCTGGGTGGGCTGCGAATGCGTCAAACTCGGTCAACCGTCGGTTTGCGTGCCCGGTGTTGGCGAGTGCTTGGAAAGAGGTGGCGTCTGTCTCCTTCCGTGTGACTATCAGGGGCCGAAAATGATGAAAAAGCACAAACACCATCGGCACCACATGCATAAGAAGAAAAAAATGTAAGCGGGCGGCATTCTACCGCGACAAGGCTCCGCCTCGCGGCGGGGCCTTTTGTTTGGCGGTAACGGCTGCCTGCCCGAAAGGGTTGACGCGACGGTGCGCATCACCCATTGACCTGTCATCCCGGTGGGATCAGCCATGCCGTTTCGACTAGACAGTCAAAGCCCCGATTTTTCCGAGCGTTTCCGCGCTTTCCTCGGCGTCAAGCGCGAGGCGGCGCAGGACGTCGAACAGAGCGTTCGCCACATCATCGACGAGGTGAGGACCTACGGCGACCGCGCATTGTTGCAGTTGACGCTCGAATTCGATCGGCTCGATCTCGCCAAGGTCGGCATGCGCGTGACGCAGGCGGAGATCGACGCGGCTGAGAAATCCTGCAACGGCGAGGCGCTGGCCGCGCTCAAGCTCGCGCGCGATCGCATCGAGGCCTATCATCTGCGGCAAAAGCCGAGCGATGAGCGCTTTACCGACGCGCTCGGCGTCGAAATGGGCGCGAAGTGGACCGCGATTGAAGCCGTCGGCCTCTACGTGCCGGGCGGCACCGCCGCCTATCCGTCATCGGTGCTGATGAACGCAGTGCCGGCCAAGGTCGCAGGCTGCCCGCGATTGGTGATGGTGGTGCCGGCGCCGGACGGCAAGCTGTCGCCGTTGGTGCTGGCGGCGGCCAAGCTCGCCGGCGTGCACGAGATCTATCGCATCGGCGGCGCGCAGGCGATTGCCGCGCTCGCCTATGGCACCGAGACGATCGCGCCGGTCGCCAAGATCGTCGGCCCCGGCAACGCCTATGTGGCGGCGGCCAAGCGCCTGGTGTTCGGCCAGGTCGGCATCGACATGATCGCGGGCCCGTCCGAGGTGCTTATCCTCGCCGACAAGACCGGCAACGCCGATTGGATCGCGGCCGATTTGCTGGCGCAGGCCGAGCACGATGCCAGCGCGCAATCGATCCTGATCACCGATGACGCCGCGCTTGCCGCCCAAGTCGAGAAGGCGGTGGACGCGCAACTCAAGACGCTGCCGCGCGCCAAAATCGCCGGCGCGTCGTGGCGTGATTTCGGCGCGATCATCACGGTGCCGAAGCTCGTCGATGCGATTCGCACTGGTCGATCAGCTGGCGCCCGAGCATCTTGAGATCGCCGCCGAGAATGCCGAAGCGCTGGTCTCGAAAATCCGCAATGCCGGCGCCATCTTCATCGGCGCGCACACGCCGGAAGCGATCGGCGATTACGTCGCCGGTTCCAACCATGTGCTGCCGACCGCGCGCTCGGCGCGCTTCTCGTCGGGGCTCGGCGTGCTCGATTTCATGAAGCGCACGTCGTTGCTCAAATGCGGGCCCGAGCAATTGCGCGCGCTCGGCCCCGCTGCGATCGCGCTCGGCGAAGCCGAGGGACTTTCCGCCCATGCCCGTTCGGTGGCGATCCGCCTCAACCGAAAATGAGCCCCGCGAAAGCAACGCCCGCCGCGGGCAAGCAGCGCCTGGTCTCCGTCACTCTCGACGAGGAATCGATCGGCCGCTCCAATGAAGACGTCGAGCACGAGCGCGAAGTCGCGATCTACGATCTGCTCGAACAGAATTCGTTCGCGCCGGTTGGGCACGGCGGCGGTCCCTACGCGTTGCATCTGAGCGTCAACGGCAACCGGCTGGTGTTCGACATTCGCCTGCAGGACGGCACGCCGGTGATCGCGCATTTGTTCTCGCTGTCGCCGCTGCGCCGTATCGTCAAGGACTACTACCTCATCTGCGACAGCTACTATCAGGCGATCCGCACCGCCACGCCCGACAAGATCGAGGCGATCGACATGGGCCGGCGCGCCATCCACAACGACGGCTCGCGCATTTTGATGGAGCGGCTCAAGGAGAAGGTCACAGTCGATATCGATACCGCGCGCCGTCTGTTCACCCTGATCTGCGTGTTGCACTGGAAGGGTTAGCGCATGACCCCGAAAAGTGTGAAGCGGTTTTCGGATCAGGTCATGCGCAAAGAAAAACCTTAATGATAGTATCCGAGCGCCCAGCGCGCCCCCAGGCGGTGTTATTTGCCTGCGGCATGAATGCGGTGCGCTCGCCGATGGCCGCAGGCCTTGCGCAGCAAATGTTCGGGCAAACCGTCACTGTCGCTTCCGCCGGCGTGCAGAAGGGCGAACTTGATCCGTTCGCGGTCGCCGCTTATGGAGGAGATCGGCATCGATATCGCGCGGCACAAGCCGATCACCTTCGAGGAACTGGAAGACCTGGAAGGGCTCAATTTCGATCTGATCGTGACGCTGTCGCCGCCGGCGCACCACAAGGCGATGGAATTGAGCCGCACCAATCCGGCGCGAGTCGAGTACTGGCCGACGGTCGACCCGACTGCGATCGAGGGCAACCGCGAGCAACGGCTCGACGCTTACCGGCAGGTGCGCGACGAGTTGATGGCGCATATCCGCGAGCGGTTCGGCCGGCCGAGGCAAGGCAATGAATGAGTTGTGAAAATAGCCCCGTTCCGCTAGTTTCCGCGCGCATTCGCAGCGACTTATCCCTCCTGCCGGCGCCGCAAAAAAGATGATCGGCCGGCCCAAATTTGTGCTCGCTTCCGGTTCGCCGCGACGGCTTGCTTTGGTCAATCAGGCGGGCATCGAGCCGGATGCGCTCAAGCCCGCCGATATCGACGAAAGCCCGCGCCGCGGCGAAATCCCGCGCGCCTATGCCAACCGGCTGGCGCGCACCAAGGCGGAAGTGGCGCTGGCCAACGTCAAGCTCGACGACGAGTTGCGTGGCGCTTTCATCCTCGCCGCCGATACCGTGGTGGCGGTCGGCCGGCGCATTTTGCCGAAGGCCGAGTTGCTCGACGAAGCGGCGCAGTGCCTGCGCCTGCTGTCGGGGCGCAACCACCGCGTCCATACCTCGATCTGCCTGGTGACGCCGAAGGAGGCGTTCCGCCAGCGCCTGGTTGAAACGCGGGTGCGTTTCAAGCGACTGTCGGACGAGGACATCGAGTCCTATCTCGCCTCGGGCGAGTGGCGCGGAAAGGCCGGCGGCTACGCGGCGCAAGGCATCGCCGGAACCTTCATCGTGAAGCTCGTCGGCTCCTACAGCAATGTGGTCGGGCTGCCGCTGTACGAGACCATGAGCCTGCTGGGCGGCGAGGGTTACCCGATCCGTTTCGGCTGGCTCAACGCGGTGTGACGTCAATTTGGTTGTTCACTTGAAGATCGTGCGCGGCCTCGCATGAACATCGCCTTGTGGCTTGAGCGTTCCGGTCTCGGCTACCCCGCGCTGCCGGCGGCGGCGAAGGGCACGCGCGTGGTCGCGACTTTCAGCGAACTGGCGGCGCGCGCCGCGCGCCTGGCCGGTGCCTTGCGTGAGCGCTGCGGGCTCGCGCCCGGCGACCGGGTGGCGATCGTCGCCAAGAATACGCCGGCTTACCTCGAATTATTGTTTGGCATCTGGCACGCCGGCCTCGCTGCGGTGCCGGCCAATGCCAAGCTGCACGGTGCGGAGCTCGCCTATATTCTGGAGAATTCCGGCGCCCGCATCTGTTTTGCGTCGGCCGGCATCGATGCCGCCATTGCCGCGCATGCGCCTGCAACGCTCGACCGGCTGATCACAATCGGCAGCGCCGGCTATGAGGCTTTGTTCGCGGCCGATTCGATCGGCGTTGTGCCGCGCGCGCCGGATGATCTCGCCTGGCTATTCTATACGTCGGGCACCACGGGACGCCCGAAGGGCGCCATGCTCAGCCATCGCTCGCTGGCGGCCGCCAGCTACGCCTATACTGCCGAGGTCGACCCTATCACGCCGGGCGACGCCATCCTGCATTCCGCGCCGATGAGCCACGGCTCCGGCCTCTACATCATGGCGCATGTCGCGCGGCTTGGGGTGCAAGTGATCCCCGAAAGCGGCGGCTTCGAGCCGCAGGAAATCGTCGCGCTGTTCAATGCGTGGCCGCGCACATCCATGTTCGCCGCGCCGACCATGATCAAGCGCCTGGTCGGCTGCCCGGCCGAGTGCCGGATCGAGAACATCCGCACGCTGATCTGGGGCGGCGCGCCGATGTATGTCGAGGACGTGCTGCGCGCGCTCGACCGCTTCGGACCGCGGCTGGCGCAAATCTACGGCCTGGGCGAAGCGCCGATGACCATCACCACGCTGTCGAAGCGCGACATCGCCGACCGCGATCATCCGCGCTGGCGGGCGCGCCTGGGCTCCGCCGGCAGGCCTTATGCCAGCGTCGAAGTCATGGTGGCCGATGCACAGGATGCGCCGATGGCCGTGGGCGAGAGTGGCGAGATCTTGTGCCGGGGCGATGTGATCATGTCCGGCTACTGGCGCGACGATAACGCGAGCGCCGCGGCGCTGCGCGGCGGCTGGATGCACACCGGCGACGTCGGCGCCTTCGATGCGGATGGCTATCTTCACATCAAGGACCGCTCCAAGGATATGATCATCTCGGGCGGGTCCAACATCTATCCGCGCGAGGTCGAGGAGGTGCTGCTCAACCATAGCGCCGTGCGCGAGGTCTCGGTGATTGGCCGGCCCGACGCCGAATGGGGCGAGGTGGTGGTGGCCTATGTGGTCGGGCAGGCGGAGGCCGCGGAACTCGACGCGTTGTGTCTTGCGCATATTGCGCGCTTCAAGCGGCCGAAGGATTATGTCTTTATCGATGCGTTGCCGAAAAACAATTACGGCAAGATACTAAAGACGGAGCTGCGCGCCATGGATGCCGAGAAGGCCGGGAGGCCATGAACGAAATCGACCGCAAAACTTCCGCCGCGCGCTGCTCGCTTTGCGGCAAGCCGGTGGATATGGCGTTTAAGCCGTTCTGCTCCAAGCGCTGCGCCGATATCGATCTCAATCGCTGGCTCAGCGGCGTTTATGCGGTGCCGGTGAAGCAGGAGGAAGACGAGGACGGCGAAAGTCCGGCTGACAATGACGCGGAGGAGAAATCATGAGCGCCGCCGATTGGCCCGACCGTCTGTTCGCGACGCTCAAGCGTGCCGGTATCCGCCAGGTTGGCTATGTGCCCGATGCCGGCCATTCACGGCTGATCGAGCGCTGCCGCGCCGATCCGGAAATTCGCGACGTGGTGCTCACCACCGAAGAAGAGGGCGTGGCGCTGGCGGCCGGCGCCTGGCTCGGCGGCGAGCGCGCGGCGCTGCTGATGCAGTCGAGCGGGCTCGGCAATTGCATCAACATGCTCTCGCTGGCGCGGATCCTGCCGGTTTCCGTTGTTGATGATCATCACCATGCGCGGCGAGTGGGAAGAATTTAATCCGTGGCAGGTGCCGATGGGATCGATCGTCGATCCGGTGCTTAAGCTGTGCGAGGCGCAGATTTACCGCGCGCAAACGCCGGACGAGGTCGAGGGCGCGGCCGAACGCGCGGTGCAGCACGTGTTTGGCGACGAGCGCATTGGCGCGGTGATCCTGTCGCAGCAATTGATCGGCAAGAAGGTCTGGACCAAATGAGTCAAGGCAGACTTGAGCGCCGTGCCGCCATGGCGACATTGCTCGCCGACCGCGGCGACGACTTGCTGGTCGTGCCGGGGCTCGGCTCGACCACCTGGGACGCGGCCGCCGCCGGTCCCGACGACCGCGATTTCTATCTCTGGGGCGCCATGGGCGGCGCTGCCATGATCGGGCTGGGCCTGGCGCTGGCGCAGCCCGACAAGCGCGTCGCGGTCATTACCGGCGACGGCGAAATGCTGATGGGGATGGGCGCGCTCGCCACCATCGGCATCCAGCGGCCAAACAATCTCGCGGTCATCGTGTTCGACAACGGCGTCTATGGCGAGACCGGCATGCAGCCGAGCCACACGCAAGGCGGCGTCGATCTGCTCAGCGTTGCGCGCGCTTGCGGCATCGGGCCATGCCTCGACGTGCGCGATGAGGCCGCCCTGGCCGACCTCGCCGCCCGCCTGAAAGACTTGCGCGAGACGTTGTTCGCTCGCGTGCTGATCGCCGCGGACGATCCGCCGCGCGTGCTGCCCGAGCGCGACGGGGTCGTGCTCAAAGACCGGTTCCGCGCGGCGATTGGCGTGAAAGCCTGAATTTGCATGGTCCGGCGCCGTTCTGGACAGTGCGAAATCGAGCCTCTATAACGCGCGGCACTCTGCTCGCCCGCTCAATTCGAGCGGAATTGGCGCCCAGGTAGCTCAGTTGGTAGAGCATGCGATTGAAAATCGCAGTGTCGGTGGTTCGATTCCGCCCCTGGGCACCACTCTTTTTAGCGCGCCATTAGTCTCAAGACCCAAGGCCTATGTCCGATGCCGTGCATCGCCATTGCCATCGTGTGCAAAACGCCGGCGGCCGGGATGTCGAAGACGCGACTGTCGCCGCCGCTGCGGTCTGAAGAATGCGCGGCGATTTCGAGTTGTTTCATCCGCGATCTGGCGCGGACCATTCAATCTCTGTCCGGGGAGGGCGACGTCGCCGGCTATGCGGTTTATACGCCGCTCGGCTCGGAGGCTGCGCTGCGCCGGCTGCTGCCGGACGCTTTCAATTTGATGGTTCAAGGAGAAGGCGATCTCGGCGCCAGATTGGTCAGGGCGACAGCCGACCTTCTCACTGCCGGCTATGACGGGACGATTTTGGTCAACTCGGATTCGCCGACCTTGCCCGCCGAAATCTTGCGCGAGGCCGTTGCCGCCGTCCACCAAGGCGACAATGTGGTCTTAAGTCCGGCCTTCGATGGCGGTTACACCTTGATCGGAATGTCCCGGCCGCACCCGCGCTTGTTCGAGGATATTCCGTGGGGCACCAATGAGGTCTATCGTCTCACTTTGCAGCGTGCTCGTGACATTGGGCTGCCGGCGGTCAAGGTATCGGGTTGGTACGACGTGGACGACGCAGAATCTCTTCGCATACTTGAAGATGAATTCGCAGGCGTACGGCCCGCTTTCACGGCACCGCATCTAGCCGGAGCGGACGCACCGGCCACACGGCAATTCATCCACGACCGTCACTCTTCTCTTGCTTCGTCAGGAATAATGCGATGAGCAATGTTGAAACCCTGTGGGCCGATTTCAGAAATCGCATCGCGACGGCGGACGACTACGTCAACTCGCTGCGCGGCCGGCGCATGAACGTGTTCTTCATGGGCGAGCGCGTGCCGGAGCCTGTCGATAACCCGATTATCCGCCCGTCGGTCAACGCCATGGCGGAAACCTACCGGATCGCGACCGAGCGGCCCGATCTCGCCACCATCCATTCCGGCATCAGCGATAGCCAGATCAACCGCTTCCTGCATGTACCGACCGCGCCGGGCGACCTCGTCAACAAGCACGAAATGCAGCGCGAATTGGGGCGGCGCACCGGCACCTGTTTCCAGCGCTGCGTCGGGCTCGACGCCATCGGCACCTGTCACTCGGTGACCTTCGACATCGACGCCAAGAACGGCACCGATTATCACCGGCGCTTCCTGGCGTTTCTCAAGCGCGCGCAGGCCGCCAATGTGGTGATCGGCGGCGCCATGACCGATCCCAAGGGCGACCGCTCCAAGCCGCCGCATCAGCAAACCGATTTGGATCTTTTCCTGCATGTCACGCGGCGCGACGACAAAGGCATTTACGTCTCCGGCGCCAAGATGCACCAGACCGGCGCCGTCAATTCGCATTGGCTGATCTTCATGCCGACCATGCGATTGAGTGAAGCCGACCGTGATTGGGCGGTGGTCGGCGCAGTGCGCGTCGATGCGCCCGGCCTCACTTACATTGTCGGCCGCCAGACCAATGACACTCGCATCGTTGACGGGGGTCCGATGGACGCCGGCAATGCGCAGTTCGCAGGTCAGGAATCCTTGATCGTCTTTGAAAATGTGTTCGTGCCGCACGAGCACGTCTTCATGGACGGCGAATGGGATTATGCCTCATCGCTGGTCGAACGCTTCACGACCTATCACCGCTCGTCTTACGTCTGTAAGACCGGACTGGGCGACGTGTTGATCGGGGCGGCGGCCGCCGCCGCCGAATACAACGGCGTCGAAGGCGCGTCCCATATCAAGGACAAGCTGGTGGAGATGACGCATCTCAACGAGACGATCTATTCGAGCTGCATGGCGGGCGCGCATCAGTCGAAGCCGGTCGCTTCAGGTGCTTATATCAACGACGAGATGCTCTCCAATGTCGCCAAGCATAACGTGACGCGGTTCCCCTATGAGATCGCGCGTCTCGCGCAGGATCTGGCCGGCGGGCTGATGGTGACCATGCCGTCGGAGAAGGACTTGCAGAACAACGAGGTCGGTCCGCTGATCCGCAAGTTCCTGCAAGGCCGCGACGGCGTCGACGTCACCGACCGCATGCGCATCCTGCGCCTGATCGAGAACATGACGATCGGCCGTAACGCCGTTGGCTATCTGACCGAAAGCCTGCACGGCGCAGGTTCCCCGCAGGCGCAACGCATTCAGATAGCACGCGGCATGAAGATCGAAGACAAGAAGGCGCGTGCCCGCAAGCTGGCGGGCGTCAAGCCGGCGAAAAATAGCTAAACCTGTTCGGCGTTGAGATAAGCCAGCCGCGCACCGCAGAAGGCGCAGATCAAACCCAAACCCAGCGCAGTCAGGCCGGCGATCACGTCCACTGTGCCGCCGAGATTTTCGGTTTTGCTCATGATGCCGCCGGCGGTTGCGGCGGCAAACACCAGCGCCACCAAAAAGCGCCGCGCCAGCCGGTAGACGAAATCGCGCTCGCGCGTCGCCGCGATCAGATAAGCGCCGGTCGCCCAGCCGCTGAAAAAGCCGGCGCCGCCGATCGCCCACCAGGCCAGCGCCGAGATCAGTTGCTGCTTGTTGCCGGCGGCGGCATCGCGCAGCACCGCATCGAGCCCGACCCCGAACACCGTGAGGGCGATGTGCACCACCAGCGCCGCGAACACGCCGCAGGCGATGGCCGCGGCGTAGTGCAATCGGCGGAGGGCTTCGGTGTCCATTGTTGGGAAGTCCGACATGGCAGCGGCGGCGGTGATTGCCGCCGCCGCAACATAGCCGACTGCCACAGGATTTTATACGGCGCCACTGGCGCGGGCGGCCTTCAACATCTCTCTGAATTCGCGCTCCAGCGCATTAAGCGCGGCCTGCCGCGCCGGCGTCAGCAAGTTCTGTTGGATCGCTTCGTTGGCAGGCTTACGCTCGTCGGACTGAGATAACCGATACTCAACCGTCTCCAAGCGCATGATTGGCCCCCGATTGCCGAGTCGAATCGGCAAGGCCTATCTGAGTCGGGCCGCCGGCGAGCGCCTGTTGATAATCCGCCGGCCCGAATTGAGTGATGATGTTGCATTTGGGCGACAGCGCCTGCCGTGGTCTGTCGAACCCGCGCCAGACCAAGGCGTTAGTTCCCGGGCATGCGGCGAGAGCGGCGATGACGGGCGACCAGGCAATCGTGGACACCGATATTCCGGCGAGGCTCGACCGGCTGCCCTGGGGCCGATTCCACACGCTGGTCGTGGCCGCGCTGGGCGTCACCTGGATCCTGGACGGGCTGGAGGTGACGCTCGCCGGCGCCCTGTCTGGCGCGCTGAAAGAGAGCCCGGTGCTTCATTTCAGCAATACCGATATCGGCGTTGCCAGCAGCGCCTATCTCGCCGGCGCCGTGCTTGGCGCCATCCTCTTCGGCTGGCTCACCGACCGGCTCGGCCGCAAGAGATTGTTCTTCGTGACGCTGACCGTCTATCTGATCGCCACTGCGGCGACCGCCACCTCTTGGAATATCGCAAGCTTTGCGCTGTTTCGTTTTCTCACCGGCGCCGGCATCGGCGGCGAGTATGCCGCGATCAATTCCACCATCCAGGAGTTGATCCCGGCGCGCGTGCGCGGCTGGAGTGATCTCGTCATCAACGGCAGTTTCTGGATCGGCGCCGCCTTGGGCGCACTCGGCTCGCTGGTGCTGCTCGATCCGGCGGTGATCGATCCCGAACATGGCTGGCGGCTCGCTTTTCTGATCGGGGCTGGTCTGGCACTGGTGATTTTCTTCATGCGGCTGTGGATTCCGGAAAGCCCGCGCTGGCTGATGACCCATGGCCGCGCCGAGGAGGCCGAGCGGGTGATCGTGGGTATCGAAGCGCGCTTTGCATCTCTGCCGCCCGCGCAAAACATGCCACGCGTGCGCCTGCGCGCGCGTCATTCGACGCCGCTGTGGGAAGTTGCTCAAACTTTATTTCAGCGTCATCGCCAGCGCACGCTGGTGGGCTTAAGCTTGATGGCGTCGCAGGCGTTTTTTTACAACGCCATCTTTTTCACCTATGCGCTGATCCTCACCGATTTTTATCATGTGCCGTCCGATCGCGTCGGCTGGTATCTGCTGCCGTTCGCAGCCGGAAATTTCCTCGGGCCGGTTTTCCTTGGCCGGCTATTCGATACGCGCGGAAGACGGCCGATGATCGCTTTCACCTACATCGTCTCCGGCGCGCTGCTCGCCGCCACCGGCTATCTGTTCATGCGCGGGCTGATCGGTGCCGAGACACAGACTTTGTGCTGGATGACGATCTTCTTCTTCGCATCGGCGGCGGCGAGCTCGGCCTATCTCACCGTGAGCGAAACCTTCCCGCTGGAAATCCGCGCGCTGGCCATCGCCTTCTTCTACGCGGTCGGCACCGGCGTCGGCGGCATCGTCGGGCCGTGGCTGTTCGGCGTGCTGATCGACACCGGCTCGCGGGCAAGCGTGTTTGGCGGCTATCTGCTGGGCGCTGCCCTGATGATCGCCGCCGGATTGGTGGCCCGGCGCTGGGCTGTCGCTGCCGAACGCAAGCCGCTTGAACTGGTGGCGCGGCCGCTGACGTTTATCGACTGATCATGCGAAGTTCTAGCTTTGTGATCGCGCGTCTGCGCTTGGTGTCAACCTGCCGCTTATGATGGTCCGCACCTCGTGCAATTCCTCCACGATGAAATCGAAAAACGCGCGCACGCGCGGGGTATTTTTCATGTCCTCGTGCATGAGCAGATAAAATTGGGTGGTCAATTCTGCCAGCGGCCCCAGCACGCGCACCAATTCGGCCTCTTTGTCGCCGATGATTACCGGCAGGGCGCCCAGGCCGGCGCCCGATTTGACCGTCGATATCAAGGCCGTCACGCTGTTGCAGCGGGCGGCAATACGGGCATTCGGTGCGGCCGATTGCAGCCACCGATTGGTGAAATGCTCCTTGAGTTCGACATCGAACAGAACCAGCGCGTGGCTACCGATATCCTCGACATTTTTGACAACGCCGTGCTGCGCCACGTAATCGCTGCTAGCATAGATCGCCCACGGAACGTCCGCGATCTTGCGCCCGAATAGGGCATTGTCCTCAGGCGCAGCAGCGCGAAACGCGATGTCGGCTTCGCCTTTGCCGAGATCGCGCAGCTTGTCGCTCATGACAAATTCGACGCGCAGGCCAGGATAGCGTTCCGAGAATTTCGCCAGCAGTGTCGATTGCATCAGGCGAATGCCGACAGGCTCCGGACACGTCACGCGCACGGCGCCGGTGAGGTTCGTGTCGACGGCTGCAACGCGGCGCTGGAATGCAAGCGCGGCCTCTTCGACACGGATCGCGTAGGCCACCAGATCCTCGCCCAATTCGGTCAGCTTGTAGCCAGTCGGGTTGCGCGTGACGAGCTGGCGGCCGACCTGCCTTTCCAGTTCGTCCATTCGGCGATGGACGGTCGACTGACTTACCCTCAATGCCCTCGCCGCCGCCAAGGTGCTGCCGTAGCGCGCGATCGCCAAGAAATGCCGCAGGTCATTCCAATCAAACATGGGCAAGTTAAGCATCGTTGTGCCGGCATTGGTTATGCACTTTTGAGCGCCGGTTTTGCAATCTTGGTGCTCTCCATCCAATCGATCACATGGGTATAGCTGCGAGGCATCGTCGATGGACGCAGCCGGATAAGTGCAGCATGACAGTGTACGCGGACAGCAGTTTGCCTGAAACAAGCCGTTCGAGGACGTATGTTGGCATTGGCAGGCTGCTGAGAAATGCATGGAACGCGGTCATTGCGGCGTTTCAGGCGTGGCGTATCCGTGCACGTCAACGCCGCGAGCTTATGATGCTGAGCCAACCCGAGTTGCGCGATGTGCGCCTGAGCAAGGCTGATGTCGACTCAGAGGCTGACAAACCGTTCTGGCGGCGCCTCGAGTTACCGACGCGAGACTAAATGCCAGCCAATTCCCGCATGATCTTGCAGAGTCGGGCGTGGCCTTCGAAACCGATGCCGGGGCGGTCGGAGAGGGCGATCGAGCCGTTCTCGATGCGCGCGTCGTCGGCAAAGCCGCCGAAATCGCCGAACACGCCGGGATAGGATTCCGCGCCGCCGAGGCCGAAGCCGGCGGCAATCGCCAGCGACATCTGGTTGCCGCCATGCGGGAACATCGAGGCGCGCGGCCAGCCGTGCCGCGCCAGCATCTCGAGCGTGCGGGCGTATTGCACGATGCCGTAGGCCTGCGGCGGATCGATCTGGATGACATCGTTGCGCTCGGGCCGCAAGCCGCCAAAGCGGACCAAGTTTTCCACGTCCTGGGTCGAGAATAAATTCTCGCCGGTCGAAAGCGGAGGGGGGTAAGCGGCGGCGATGTCGGCGAGCAGACCGAAGTCGAGCGGATCGCACGGTTCCTCGAACCAGCGCAGCTTGAAGGGCGCGAGCCCGCGCGCATAGGCAAGCGCCTGCGTGCGATCGAATTTCGAATTGGCGTCGACCGCAAGCTGCGCGCCGTTCGGCAGGATCGACTTGACCGCCTCGACGCGGGCGAGATCGTCGGCGAGCGGCATGCCACCGACTTTCATCTTCACCATCGTGTAGCCGGCGTCGAGATGGCGGCGCATCTCGTCTTGCAGGTCCTTGGTGGTCTTGCCCGGCGCGTACCAACCACCGCCGACGTAACAGAATACTTTCTCAGACGTCTTACCGCCGTTGAAGCGCTCGGCTAACAGGACGTGCAGTGGCTTGTCCGCGATTTTGGCGAGCGCATCCCAGATTGCGACCTCGATGGTGCCGATGCCGACCGAGCGCTCGGAATGGCCGCCGGATTTTTCATTCTGCATCATGACGGCAAGAATTTTCTCCGGCGCGAAATTGCCGGCGGCGTCGAGCAGCGTGTCGGGTTTCGCCTTCAGGATGCGTGGAATGAAGCGCGCGCGCATTTGCGCGCCGCAGGCGTAGCGGCCGGTGGAATTAAACGCGAAGCCGCAGACCGGCTTGCCGGAGCGGACCACGTCGGTGATCACGGCAACCACCGACGTTGTCATCTCGCTGAAATCGATGCTCGAATTGGCGAGCGTCGAGTTGAGCGGAACCGCGGTCTCGCGGATATCGACGATGCGCATTTCGTTAAATGGTGCCGGCAGCGCTCACTGGATCTGCGCGATTTTGGCGTCCGCGATCACCTTTTTCCATTTGGCGACCTCGGCCTTGACGTAAGCCGCGAACTCGGCCGACGAGTTGCCCTCCGGCTCGAAACCCAGTGGCGTCATCTTTGCCTTCACGTCGGGTGTCGTCACGATCGCGGCGATCTCACGCTGCAACGTATCGACGATCGGCTGCGGGGTGCCTTTCGGAACGAACACGCCTTGCATGGTTTCGGAATCCTGACCGGTGATGCCGGCCTCGGCCAGCGTCGGCACCTCCGGCAGCGCGGTGGAACGCTTCTTGGTGGTGACGGCCAGCGCGCGCAGCTTGCCGGTCTTGACCAGTTGCGTCGTCGGCGTCATGGCGACGAAAGAGGCCTGAACCTCGTTGGCCAGCACAGCCTGCGCGGCCGGGCTGCCGCCCTTGTAGGGCGCAATCGCGAAATCGAGTTGATAGCTGACCTTGAACAAATCGCTCGCCAAATCCGGCGTGGTGCCGAAGCCCGGGCGAAGCAAAGGTGAACTTGCCAGGGGTGGCCTTGATCAGCGCGATAAACTCCTTCGCCGTCTTGGCCGCGACCGAAGGATGCACGATCAGGATATTGGGTGTGATGGCCGCGAGCGTGACCGGGATGAAATCCTTGAACGCGTCATAGGGACAATTCTTGTACAGGCTCGGATTGACCACATAGCTCGATGACGCGACCAGGATCGTATAGCCGTCGCCGGCCGAGCGCGCCGCGTTGGCGGTGCCGATATTGCCGCCGGCGCCGGGAAGGTTCTCGATATAGAACTGCTGACCGAGCTTGTCGGAAAGTTTCTGGGCAAGCAGCCGCGCCATGACGTCGGTCGGTCCGCCGGCCGCGAACGGCACGATGATTTTCACCGGGTGGTCCGGATAGCCTGCAGCCGAGGCCGGCGGGACAGCCAGCGCCGTCCCCAACAACGCGGCGCAGATAGCCAGATTTCGTATGATCGAGCGCATGAATTCCTCCCTGATTTTTCGGCATCGTAGCATCGTCCTTGCCCGATGCCAGTAGGGGCTTCGTCGTCGCGCCTGGCGGAAAACAAAAAGCCCAAGTCAGCGAAAGCTGACTTGGGCGATCTTGTAGGTCTTAAGAGCGCTGCTAAGTCTTTACGGGCAGGCCAACGGATTCCAGAACCACTCGCCGTCGACATTCACCCAGCACGGGCCGACGCCGTAGGCGTACCAGGCACCATGCCAGAAGTGCCGGTTGCGGCCGTACCAGATGTGGCCGTTATAGTGGCGTCCGACGACGTAGCGACCGCCACCTCCGACATGAACGTTCCGATTGACATGGACGTTTCGGTTGACGTTCCGGTTGACATGGACGTTCCGGTTGACGTTGACGTTGCGGTGGACGTTCACAGACTTGTTGACGTGGGCGTTCTTATGAACCTGTTGGGCGTTGGCAGGCGCCGAAGTTGCCAATGCAAATCCCAGCGCCGCAACGGCGGAAAGAACGATCGAAAGCTTTCTCAACATTTGTAATCCTCCTTGGAGTGTTTCCGACAATCATGTCGGTTACTGGATTGTTGGCAGAATGCGCGTGAATGGCCAATGAACAGAGCACTTATCTTTGCGTTGCCATACGGCAATCCGACGGCTTGCATGTGATTTAGTGAAATGCCGTCCCAACGCCCACTAACTTTGAACGCAATGTCACCCCAATGGTTCCGTGGGTCTTGCTTTCGCGCTCCGCTGTAGGGCTGTATTTCGTCCAATCGGATCGTCAACCAATGTTAGCAGAGGAAACGCAATGCCGGCTCGAAAAATCACCCGCCAGGACATGCGCGACGCCGCGGAGAAGTACAAGAATTGGGGCAAATGGGGTCCCGCCGATGAAATCGGTACGCTCAATTATACCTCGCCTGAGGACATCATCGCCGCCACCCGGCTGGTCAAGAAGGGCAAGGTGATCTCGCTCGCGCTCAATTTCGACCATACCGGCCCGCAGGGCGCCAAGAGCAAATACCCGGCGATGGGCCGCACCAACCCGATCCACACCATGCTGCGCACCGGCACGGACGCCTATTCCGGCGTGCTCGACAAGCGCGGCATTCGCGCCGCCGACGATATGGTGACGATGCCGCTGCAATGCGGCACGCAATGGGATGGGCTCGGCCACGTGTTCTATGAGAACTATATGTGGAACGGCTACGACTGCCGCGAGGTTACAAGCGCCGGCGCGCAGAAATGCGGCATCGAGAAGACCAAGAGCAAGATGGTTGGCCGCGGCGTCCTTCTTGACGTCGCCCGTTACAAAGGCGTCGAATCGCTCGACGACGGCTACGGCATGACCTGCGCCGACCTCGACGGCACCGCCAAGAAGCAAAACGTCGCGCTCAAGCGCGGCGACTACGTGATCGTGCGTACCGGGCAAATGGAGCATTGCCAGAAAATCGGCAGTTGGGACGGCTATCCGGGCGGCGACGCGCCGGGCTTTGCCTTCGAAACGCTGGAGTGGGTCAAGCGCA
Source organism: uncultured Alphaproteobacteria bacterium (assembly GCA_963809675.1). GTDB lineage: Bacteria > Pseudomonadota > Alphaproteobacteria > Rhizobiales > Xanthobacteraceae > Pseudolabrys. Next base: position 569,948 of record CAWEKJ010000009.1, on the reverse strand, counting down.
CCGAACTGGCGGCGCTCGCCAGCGACACCTGGGGCTGCGAGGTGCGTCCGAACGAGAGCGAGGAAGGCATCAACCAGCCCTGGCACTGGATCACCATTCCGATCATGGGCATGACCATGGGCGAGATTTTCCAGCTCAAGGAGCTTGCCGACGATTGCGCGGCCGACAAAGTCTACGAATTCATGTTCGTTGCGCCGGCTATCCCTATTACCGGCGCGGTCGGCTCGCCGGTCAATCCGCTGGCGATCAAATAGTGACAATCACGGAGCGTTGATCATGCCGAAGCAATACGCGGTCACCCACACCGACGCCGAATGGCGCAAGCTGCTCACGCCGGAGCAATTCGAGATCATGCGCGAGCACGGTACCGAAGCGCCCGGAAGCTGCGCGCTCAATTTCGAGAAGCGCCACGGCATGTTTGTCTGCGCCGGCTGCGATCAGCCGCTGTTCGTTTCGAAGAAAAAATTCGAGAGCGGCACCGGCTGGCCGAGCTTCAACGATCCTTTGCCGGGCGCGGTCGATGGCGAGACTGACAGCAGCCATGGCATGATGCGTGATGAGGTGCATTGCAGCCGTTGCGGCAGCCATCTCGGCCATGTGTTCGAGGACGGGCCACCACCAAGCCATCTGCGCTATTGCATCAACGGCGTGGCGATGAAATTCATTCCCGAGTGACCACGGATGCTTGACGCCGAGGCCCATGTTAAATCTTGCTGTCTGATCCGGTCCAAGCAACCTCTTGCCACATCGGCGCGCCGATGGTTACTGGACGCCGCGCTCGCGCAAAAGGCGTAGCCTTGAGAAGCCGGATAGGATCATGCTTGGTCACAACCGTAGAATGATTGGCGCCGAATGCCTCGCCGATATGCTGGCAGGATATGGCGTGACCCACGTCTTCATGGTGCCCGCCGTCCTGCGCCGCACTTTTGTCGAGATGGAGCGGCGCAATACAAAAATTGCACGCGTGCATTGTCATGGCGAGAAATCGGCGGCCTACATGGCGGACGGCTACGCGCGCGCTTCCGGTAGGCCCGGCATCTGCATGGCGCAGGTGATCGGCGCGCTCAATCTCGCGGCTGGCTTGCGCGATGCACACCTCGCGCACTCGCCGGTGCTCGCCTTTACCGGCGGCCGTGATCCGAAAACCAAGTTCCGCAAGGTCTATCAGGAAATCGACGACGTGCCGGCCTTCGAGCCGGTGACCAAATTCAACGCCACGATCGACGAAGTGGCGCGGATTCCTGACATGGTGCGGCAAGCGTTTCGGGTCGCCACCTCCGGCGCGCCAGGTCCGGTGCATCTGCAATTCCGCGGCAATGAAGGCCAACTCGACCTCGAGGAAGCCGAAATGGAGCCGCTGGTGGAGTCGCAATTTGCACGCGTGCCGCCGTTCCGCCCGGAGCCTGAAGCCGCGCACGTGAAAATCGCGCTCGATCTGCTGCAAAAAGCGGAGCGACCGATTTTCGTCGTTGGCGGCGGCGCGCGCGCCTCGGGCGCGGGACGCGAACTGGTCGCGCTCGCCGAGGCGTTGCAGATTCCGGTCGCGACCTCGCTCAACGGCAAAGATTGTATTCCCGGCACGCACCCTCTGTCGGTCGGCGTGGTCGGCAGCTATTCGCGTGAATCCGCCAACCTGGCGGTCAACGGCGCTGACCTTATCTGCTTCATCGGCACCGAGACCGGCGGCATGACCACACATTTCTGGGCGGTGCCGAAAATAGGCACGCCGGCGATCCAGATCGACATCGAGCCGGAATCTCTTGGCCGCAATTATCCGCTGCAAGCGAGCGTGCTGGGCGACGTTAAGGCCGTGCTGGTGCGCATGCTGGGGCAGATCGACAAATCGAGCGCGGCGAAGCGCGCGCCCTGGATCAAGGAGATTTCGGCTCTGCGAACCGAATGGTACGCCAAATATAAGCCGATGCTGGAATCCGACAAAGCGCCGATCCACCCGGCGCGCATCTGCCATGAGTTGACCCAACATGTTCCCGATAACGGCATCGTGGTGGTGGACACCGGCCATGCCGGCATGTGGATGGGCGGCATGTACGATACGCGTGTGCCGGCCCAGAGCTACATGCGCAGCGCCGGTCATCTTGGCTGGGCATTTCCCGCCGGCATCGGCGCCAAGGCGGCCTGCCCGGAGCGGCCGGTGGTGGTTTTTACCGGCGACGCCGGCTTTTGGTATCACATCGCCGAAATCGAAACAGCGGTGCGCTGGAAAATCAACAGCGTGACCGTGGTCAACAACAATGGCGGCGGCAATCAGTCCAAGCGCGGCTTCGACCGCGCCTATGGCGGAACGCAGACGGAGCAGGGACGCGAATTGTGGACTTATAATCCGATGAATTTCGCCAAGCTCGCCGAAGACATGGGCGCGCTCGGCATTCGCGTCGAGCGCGCAAGCGACATTGCCCCCGCCCTGCAAAGCGCGCTTGCCGCAAACCGCCCGGCGGTGATCGACGTCGCGACCGATATCGAGGCGTTGGCGCCGACCGCCGTTTCTTAAAACAGATACGAAAAGCGACAACGCGCACGGAACGGAAAGGTTCCGCCGCTTCCTTCGCTTACGGCCAGCGCCGGTGTTAGGCCGGATTTCGTCCCTATTATGCCGCGCCCGCCCGATTCAAACTACTCGTCCGAGTCGGCAATTTGTGAAATTATGCCGGCCACCATTCGGGGGATTTGCCAGCCTGATGTTGACGGCGCGCCATGCAGCCATCCGGCTGCTCAAGCTGATGATGGTGGCATCGCTGGTGCTGCCGGCGGTGCTGTTCGTATTCGCCGCCACAGTGAGCTACCGCAACTTCGAGCGGGTGAGCGACGAGCGCATCAACCGTTCGCTCGACATCCTGCACGAGCACGCGCTCAAGGTACTCCAGACCATCGAGCGTAGCTTTGCCGAGATCGATGAAATCGTTCGCGGAATGTCGGATGACGACATTCGCCAAAATGAAAGTTCATTGCATACCCGATTCAAGCGCATCGTCGACGCGCTGCCGCAGTTGCAAGGCATCGCGATCATGGATCGCGATGGTCACGCACTGGTTTCCTCCAATATTGCATCAGTGCCGAAGAATCTGAATTTCTCCAATCGCGATTATTTTCAAGCGCAGGTCAAGGTGAATTCCGGCACTTATGTGAGCAGCGTGCACGCGCCACGCATGGGTGGCCTCAATACTTATTTCTTTGCGTTGTCGCAGCGACGCCAGTCCGAGAACGGAATATTCAACGGGGTCGTGTCCGTTGCGGTATATCCGGGTTATTTCGAAGACTTCTATGCGAAAATGGGCAACACGGAAGGCAGTTATTTCGGCATGGCGCGCGCCGACGGCGGCTTTTTGGCGCGCTATCCGGCGCCCAAGGATCGCCTGACCAAGCTTGACGACCGCAGCCAGTTTCGCATTGGCGTCGAGCGCGGCTTAGAGCGCGATATCTTTACGGTCGAGGCCCAACTGGACGGCATTGACCGCCGCATCGGTTACCGCAAGCTCACCGGATTTCCGGTTTATGTGCTGGCCGGCGTGGAAAAATCGGCAATCGTGAACGATTGGCTGAGCTACATGAGCAGCCATCTGGTTTTCGGCCTGCCGGCGACGGCGTTCCTGTATTTCGGTCTTGCGTTGGCGTTGCGGCGCACCAAACGGCTTTACGATGAGGCCGATCGCCGCGAATTGGCGGAGGGCGCGCTGCGTCAGTCACAACGGCTGGAGGCGATCGGCCAATTGACTGGCGGGGTCGCGCACGATTTCAACAACCTTCTGATGATCATCAGCGGCAGCGTGCAGCGGCTGCGCGGCGAGTTGACCGACAAAAAACACATGCGGCTGCTCGACATGATGGCGACCGCCACTCAACGCGGCGAGACGCTTACCCGCCAGTTGCTCACTTACTCACGCCAACAGACGTTGACGCCGCAGGTCATCGATCTGTCGCAACGGCTGCCGCTGTTGCGAGAATTGCTGACGCGCTCCTTGCGCGCCGACATCGACATCAAGGTCGACGTGCCCGACAGCATATGCGCGATCCGCGTCGATCCTGGCGAGTTCGAACTCGCCGTTCTCAATCTGGCGGTCAACGCCAAGGACGCCATGCCGGCCGGCGGCACGCTGTCGATTCGCGCTAAGCCGGTGACGCTTAAAGGCGAGGCGACGGAGGAGGGTCTGAGCGGTGAATTCGTCGCCATACGGGTGGCCGACAGCGGTCATGGCATTCCTGCCGATGTGTTGACGCGGGTGTTCGAGCCGTTCTTCACCACCAAGGAGGTCGGCAAGGGCACAGGGCTCGGCCTCAGCCAGGTCTACGGCTTCGCCAAGCAATCCGGCGGCACCGCGACCATCACCAGCACGGAGGGCCGCGGCACCGCGATCACGATCTATCTGCCGCGCAGTCATGAGGCGCCGCAGCCGCCTACGCCGCAGAGCCAGGCCGAGGTGCCGGCCGAACCGGCCGGCACCGTGCTGCTGGTCGAAGACAATGCCGACGTAGCCGAGGTTGGCGCCGGGTTTTTCCAGCAGCTCGGCTACCGCGTGCGCAGCGTCGCCAATGCGCAGGCGGCGCTGGCGGCGTTGCGGCTGGATGGCGACGTCGACCTGGTGTTTTCCGACATCTTGATGCCGGGCGGCATGAATGGCCTCGATCTCGCCCGCGAGATTGCCGAGCGGTTTCCCGATATTCCGGTGTTGCTGACGACTGGCTATAGCGCGGGCGCCCAGGATGCCGTGCGTCAAGGCGTTGTCGTGCAGCAAAAACCATACGATCTCGAAAGCCTGCGGCGGAACATCCGCGAGGCCATCGAAGGCCATAAAGCGCGCCGGCGGCAGACCGCGCCGGCGAAGTAGCGGGCGTCAGCTCTCGCCGATCTCCTTCAAAATCTCCGCCGTATGCTCCCCGAGCAGCGGCGCAGGACGCTCGGAAGCCGACCTCCAGCCGTCTATCACGATCGGTGTCCGCACGCCGGGAATGCTGCCGCCCTTGGCGGCTTTGCTCGGCAGATCGAGCTTCATGCCGCGATAGGCAACTTGTGGATCGTTGAACACCTGCTCGAGGTCGTTGATCGGCCCCGCAGGCACGCCCTGAGCCTCGAGTTTGGCGAGCAAGTCGTCGCGCTTCATCTTTGAGGTAAGTGCCGACAGCTTGGCGATTAAATCCTCTCGGTGTTTTAGCCTCCCGATATTGCCCTGGTATTCGGGGTTCTGCGCCAATTCCGGCGCGCCCAGCACGCTGCAAAATTTCACATATTGAGCGTCGTTGCCGGTGGCGACGATGGCGTAACCATCGGCCACCGGGAAAACTTGATACGGCACGATATTGGCGTGCGCATTGCCGATACGCTTCGGCACCTTGCCGGACACGAGATAATTCATCGCCTGATTTGACAAGACGCCGACGGTGGAATCCACCAGCGCGGTATCGACATAACAGCCCTTGCCAGTCTTCTCGCGTTGCGCCAGCGCGGCCAGGATTCCGATCACCGAGTAGCAACCGGTAAAGATGTCCGACATCGGAATGCCGATGCGGGTCGGCTCGCCATCGGCCATGCCGGTCAAATCCATGATGCCACCCACGCCCTGCGCCATCAGGTCGTAGCCGGCGCGCCTGGCGTAAGGGCCGTCCTGACCGAAGCCGGTCACAGAACAATAAATCAGCCGCGGATTCTCCGGGGCCAGGCTCTTATAGTCGAGGCCGAACTTGGCGAGCCCGCCGACCTTGAAATTTTCGATCAGCACGTCCGAGCGCTTCACAAGCTTGCGCACGATGCGCTGGCCGTCCTCGTTCTCGAAGTCGGCTTCGATCGAGCGCTTGCCGCGATTGGCCGCATGGAAATAGGCCGAGCCAATATGCTTGCTGTCGGCGCCTTCGACGAAGGGCGGCCCCCAGCCGCGGGTGTCGTCGCCGGTTCCTTTGCGCTCGACCTTGACGACGTCGGCGCCAAGGTCGGCCAGCATCTGCCCCGCCCATGGCCCAGCCAGGATGCGGGCCAGTTCAAGGACGCGGAGACCCGCCAACGGCTTCGGCATTTGTATGAACTCCCGGACGATGCGGAATGAATAACGATTGTTCGGGGTTATAAATACATCGTTCAGGGCTGGCCAGACCGGGAATTATTCATTGTTAGCACGGGCTTGCGCATAACTTTAATGCCCCCGGCTATGGCGCTGTACGCGACCTGCGGCTAAGGTGAAATGGGGCGTGACAGACCGTTTTTGCTATTGTGGCTCAATAAAACAAGCGCAGCGGCCCACCGCTGCCAGAAAAGCTCAAAGGGAGGACTGTAATGAAGATGCTATCGACAATTCTTGCCGGCGTCGCTGCGGCCGTTTTGCTGTCGGCCTCCGCGCAGGCGCAGGTGACGCTGAAGGCTTCCCACCAATTCCCGGGCGGCAAAGGCGACGTGCGCGACGATATGGTGCAAATGATCGCCAAGGAAGCCAAGGCCGCCAATGTCGGTCTTGATATCCAGGTCTATCCCGGTGCGTCGCTGTTCAAGCCGAACCAGCAGTGGAACGCGATGGTGGAGGGCCAACTCGATATTTCGCTGTTCCCGCTCGACTACGCCAGCGGCAAGGTGCCGGTCTTCAGCGCGACGCTGATGCCGGGTCTGATCCGCAGCCAGGACCGCGCCAAGCGGATCAACGACTCGCAGTTCATGAAAGATGTCCGTGCCGAGATCGAGGCGCACGGCGTGATCGTGCTGTCGGATGCCTGGTTTGCCGGCGGCATGGCATCCAATAAAGGATGCCTTGTTCATCCGAAGGACTTGAACGGTCTCAAGTTCCGCGCAGCGGGGCCGACCTTTGCATCGATGTGGGAAAGCGCCGGCGCCAGCATCGTCAGCCCGCCATCGAACGAGATTTACAACGCGTTCCAGAGCGGGGTCGTCAACGGCACCGACACCAGCCTCGGCACCTTCCAGTCCATGCGGCTCTATGAGGTAACGGACTGCCTCACGGCGCCGGGCAATAATGCGCTGTGGTTCATGTATGAACCGGTACTGATGTCAAAGAAGAGCTTCGGAAAGCTCAATAAGCAGCAGCAGGACGCCGTGCTCAAGGCCGGCAAGGATGCGCAAACTTACTACGAGGGCAAGGCCGAAGCGGTGAACCAGGCTGCGATCAAGGCGTTCGAGGATCACAAGGTGAAGGTAGTGACCTTGAGCGATTCCGATTATCAAGCCTGGCTCGACGTGGCGAAAAAGAGCTCCTACGCGACTTTTGCCAAGGCCGTGCCGAACGGTCAGAAGCTGATCGACGAGGCGCTGGCGGTTAAATAGCGGCGGATGAATAGCCGGTCGGCGGGGAATCCTTGCCGGCCGGTGTCGCTTCACGGTGCGTCCTGACGGCAAAAAATTCTTGCCACGAAACAAGTCGAAAAATCAGACTCATGGACGCATTTATTCGGGCCGTCGTCTTTCTGTCGCGCGCCGCAGGAGTGTTCGCCGCCGGTCTCATCGGCATCGCCGTGATCGTGATCTGCGACATGGTCATCGAGCGCTATTTCTTCGCGTGCCGACAATCTGGCAGATCGACGTCGTGACTTACTGCATTGTCGGCGCCACTTTCGTCGGCAGCGCCTACGTGCTGATGACACGCGGCCACGTGAATGTGGAAATTCTTCCCTTATATCTTGGCCCGCGCAGTCGCTACTGGCTGGCGCTGTTCACCATTCTATTGTCGTTGAGCTTCTGCGTCGTGTTGTTCATTCTTTGCACGAAATATTGGCATGAGGCCTGGTCGAAAAACTGGCGTTCCGACACGGTCTGGCGGGCGCGGCTGTGGATTCCGTATCTGTCCATGCCCGTGGGCCTCGGGTTGCTGGTCTTGCAATATTTCACCGAGCTGTTTTGTCTGGTGACGGGCAGGGCACAGCCGTTCGGTCTCAAACCGAAAGAAGATGCCGAGGAGTTCGCGCGGGCCCAGGCCAAGCAAGCGCTGGGAGACGTCCCGTGAGCCCGACCGGTCAAGGCACTCTCGTTCTCATTGCGACCCTATTGATGCTGCTATCGGGAATCCCCGTCGCGTTCGGCCTCGGCGCGATTTCAATCATCTTCCTTTTGCTTTTTCATGGCTTCGACAGCATGCATGTCGTCGCCGAGACGTTCTGGTCCGGCCTCGACGATTTTACGCTCGTTGCAATTCCGATGTTCGTGATGATGGGCGCGGCGATCGGTTCCTCGCCGGCCGGCAAGGATCTTTACGAGGCGCTCGACCGCTGGCTTTATCGGTTGCCGGGCGGTCTCGTCATTTCGAATCTCGGCGCTTGCGCGATTTTTGCCGCGCTCACCGGCTCCTCGCCGGCTTGCTGCGCCGCCATCGGCAAGATGGGCATCCCGGAGATGCGGCGGCGCGGCTATCCCGACGACGTGGCCACCGGCTCGATCTGCGCCGGCGGTACGCTGGGCATTCTAATTCCGCCGTCGATCACCTTCATCCTCTACGGCATTGCCACTGAAACCTCGATCGGCCGGCTGTTTCTCGCGGGCGTGGTGCCGGGTCTGATGCTGACCGGCCTGTTCATACTGTGGACCATCTTTATCATCTGGAAGCGCGGCTTCCGCTCCCATGCGATCGATTTTCGTTATTCATGGAAGGAAAAATTTCAGTCGATTCCAAAGATCGCGCCGTTCCTGCTGATAATTTTTGGCGTCATGTACTCGCTGTATGGTGGTGTGGCGACGCCGTCGGAGGCGGCCGGTGTCGGCGCGGGTCTCTGCCTCATCTTGGCGATCTTGATCTATCGGCTTTGGACGGTGGACAAGGTTTGGCACATCTTGCGCGACACGATGCGGGAATCGGTGATGATCCTGACCATCATCGCGGCCGCCGTGCTGTTCGGCTACATGCTCACTTCGCTCTATGTCACCCAGATGCTGGCGCAAGCGATCGCCGATGCGCACTTCAATCGCTGGGTGCTGATGGGGATGATTAACCTCTTCCTGCTGGTTTCCGGGTTTTTTATTCCGCCCGCCGCGATCATCTTGATGACCAGCCCAATCTTGTTGCCGATCATCACGGCTGCGGGGTTCGATCCGGTCTGGTTTGGCGTGATCCTCACCATCAACATGGAAATTGGCCTGATCCATCCTCCGGTTGGCCTCAACATTTATATTGTCAGCGCCATTGCGCCCGACGTGCCGATCGCGAAAGTGATGTGGGGGACGCTGCCCTATGTCATCTGTATGATGCTGGCGATCGTGATCTTGTGTATAGTTCCCGAAATCGCCACATGGTTGCCGAACCATCTGATGGGCGCCGGCAAATGATAGATGGTTGCCGGGCCATCTGAACGGCCTTGGGAACTCACGATGAACGTCTCGTTTTTCGGCGAACTCTTACAGACCATTTCCGAGCGCGGCCGCGCCCTGTTGACGCGCAGCCGGCGCGGCGAGGCATCCGCCCGCTCCGAGAGCCTGGTCGAACTGTGCGAGGACCTGCTGTCCGGACGCGGCGAGGCCTCCGGCGTGGCATTGGCGCGCGATATTCTCAGCCGCTACGGCGAATTGACCATCGGGCCGCGTATCGCGTTTTTTGAGACTCTGGTGCATCGCTTTGGCACCGATCCGGAACGCATGGAACGGACGGTCGCCGCCTGGCGCGAAACGCCCAACGACGAAACCGCCTCGGAAGTTCATGCCGCCTCGGAGCCGCGCCGGCAGGAGTTGTTCCGCAGGCTCAATCTGGCGCCCGGTGGCACCCGTCTGCTGGTGCGCATGCGCGAACAACTGATGGAAGTGCTTGGGCATCGCGAAGACCTTCGTCCGGTCGACGACGATTTCGTCCATCTGTTCTCGTCCTGGTTCAACCGCGGCTTCCTGGTGCTGCGCCATATCGACTGGTCGACGCCGGCCATCGTTCTGGAAAAGCTCATTCGCTATGAGGCCGTGCACGAGATTCGCGGCTGGGAAGATTTGCGCCGCCGCATCGATCCGCCCGACCGGCGCTGTTTCGCGTTTTTCCATCCGGCTTTGGTCGACGATCCGCTGATCTTCGTCGAGGTCGCGCTCGAACGCGAGATTCCCTCGGCCATCGCTCCGATCCTCGCCAGCGGCCGGCAGGACTTCGTGCAGCCGGAGAAGGCGCGGGTCGCGGTGTTTTATTCTATTTCGAATTGCCAACGCGGTCTCGCCGGCGTGTCGTTCGGCAATTTCCTCATCAAGCAAGTAGTCGAGGAAATCTGCCGCGAACTGCCCAAGCTCGCGACCTTTGTAACGCTGTCGCCGGCGCCGAATTTCGCACGCTGGCTGGCGCGCGAACTCAAGGCCGAAAGCTCCGCGGTGATCAACGAGACCGATCGTGCGGTTCTGTCATTGCTGGAGCGTCCGCACTGGTGGACCGACCCTGAAATTTTCTCAAAGCTCGAAAGCCCGATGTTGCGGGCGGCTGCCTATTATTATGCCCGGGCGAAGACGCCGGCAGGCCTGCCGATTGACGCGGTGGCGCGCTTCCACCTCGGCAACGGCGCCCGGCTGGAGCAGATCAACTGGCTGGCCGATACCTCCGACAAGGCGATCGCGCAGGCGCATGGTCTGATGGTGAATTATCAGTACGATCTCGACGACATCGAGAAGAACCACGAGGCCTATGCGGAAGGCCGCATCGTGGTTGTCTCCAACGCGGTGCAGCGCCTATTGCGTCCGCCGCTGGAATTGGTTCCGGTCGCGGGGTAGTCTTTACCGTCACCCTGAGGTGCGAGCGAAGCGAGCCTCGAAGGGTGACAGCCCGGGCCGTTCATCCTTCGAGGCGCGCCTGGCGCGCACCTCAGGATGACGGAGCTAGACCTTCCCATACACCGGAACGACGGCGCCGCGGGTGACTTTGTTGTCGGGAGACGCAAGAAACACAATCGTTGCCGCCACTTCCTCGACCTTGGGCCATAGCGCGAAATCGGCCTTCGGCATCGCCTCGCGGTTGGCCGGCGTATCCATGATCGAGGGCGCGACCGCGTTGACCAGAATGCCGTTCTTGGCGACTTCCTCGGCCAGCGCCACGGTGAGCGCGGCGACGCCTGTCTTGGCAATCGTGTAGGCGGTCATGCCGGCGCCGCTGCGCCACTCCAGCGCCGGCCGCGCCGCCACGTTGACGATACGCCCGCCGCCCGCCATGGCGTTCACTGCCGCGCGGCAGCACAGGAAGCAGGACACGAGATTGCTGTCGAGTTGCGCCATCAAGGCCGCCTTGCCGGTCGCAGCGACTCCGCCCATCGCGAAGCCGCCGGCGATGTGGATCGAGGCCCAGAGCTTCAAGCCGTCATAGACTTTCGCCACCGCGGTCTCGTCGGCCAGATCGGCGACCGCGATCAGCTTCACATTCGGATCGCCACTGTGGGGAAAGCGCTGCGCCTCTGCTTCGTGCACGTAGGGAACCGCACAGGTCGCGCCGGCGGCGAGCAGCATGCCGACCACCGCTGTTCCGAGCGCGCCGGTGCCGCCGGTCACCACAACATTCCGTCCGGAATAATCCATGGTCATCCTCTTCCGCGCTTGACCCGCGTCGGCAGCACCTGGAATTCGATCCAGTTTGCGACCTCGCCGACCCGCAGCTTCTTGTCGAGCACGTTTTTGCTGATGCCGTGCCGCCATGACAGCCGCTTGCAATCCGGATCGCGGTCGAGCGTATCGAGATCCTGAGAGAACGTGGCGATGTCGGCGGCGTCCTTGAAGAAGCCTTCCTCGATCAGCCGTGTGCCGATGCGGCGCACGATCGCCGCGATCTCGCGCAGCGGATATTCGGGATGATACTGAACCGCCCAGGCGACCGAGCCGTTGGTGCGGATTTCCACGCTTTGCACGTCGGACATCGCATTGGTGGCGAGCACGGTCGTGCCCGGCGCCACCGCTTCGACTTCGTCGAGATGCACGGTCGGCGCGTTGAACACGTCGAGCTTGCCGACATACATCGGATGCTTGCGGCCGGCTTCGGTCAGCCTGATGCCGCGGCCAAAGCCGATCTCGCGGCCTTTGGGATTTTTGCGCACGCTGCCGCCGGCCGCCGCGGTGATAACCTGCAGGCCCCAGCAGGAACCGAACATCGGCGTTCCGGTCGCGAGCGCGGCGCGCACCAGATCGATCTGCCGCATCACCTCCGCGCCGCCGTTGTAGATATGCAGCGCAGGAGCCGGTGATGGCGATGCCGTCATAGCCCGCGAGCGACTTCGCCGTCGGGCAGCGTGGCGGCCGGATCGCCCGGATGGCGGTGTCGACGATCGCGCCCGGCAGAAGCTCGCGCAGCAAGTTCGAATAGCCCTGGTGCGCCGCGGTCCCGCCGACCGCGATGTGCTCGGCCAGGGTCTGCGGCGAATTGCCTTCGATGACGAGCAGGCGGGGGGAGGGCATTGGGCTAAAAGGGTAGGCCTTATCCTATGTTTTTCGCGCGGAACGACGCGCAGGACATAGGACCTTGATATGGCTAAGCCAAGGCGATTTTGCAATCGCCAGTCGAATTTTGTGGGCCCTAGTGCCCCGCTTCCGAAGTTCGTGATACACCGCAGCACCTTCTGACGCGAACTTCGGAAGCGAAGGGGCACTAGCAAGTATATTACGATTCTAGTGCCGCTTATCGATTTGAAGTTCCTAAAGGAGCTTGCGGCAGGTGATGCAGGAACTTCAAATCGGCGGCACTAGCGTGGCTTTCGCGCGCTCATTTCTTGAGGTCGCCGCATAAGCCGCCCATCCTGCGCGAAATCAGCGAATCAGCGGCTAATCCAGCCCGGATAAGCCATGGCCGAATACGACCTCGCCATAATCGGCGGCGGCATTAACGGAACCGGATTGGCCAGGGACGCCGCCGGCCGCGGGCTGCGCGTGCTGCTGGTGGAGCAGAACGATCTTGCCTCAGGCACGTCGTCGGCCTCCACCAAGCTGATCCATGGCGGCTTGCGCTATCTCGAGCACGGCGCTTTCCGGCTGGTGCGTGAGGCGTTGCACGAGCGCGAAGTCTTGCTGCGCATGGCGCCGCACGCTGATCCGGCCGCTGCGCTTCATGCTGCCGCCGTCGCCCGGCGGGCGTTCGGCGCTGCTGCTGCGCTTTGGCCTGTTCATTTACGACATGCTGGGTGGACGCAAGCTGCTGCCCGCCACGCGCACCGTCGATCTCACCCGCCATCCGGTCGGCCAGCCGCTCAAGCAGATCGTTCCGTTACGGCTTCGAGTTTTCCGACTGCCAGGTCGACGATGCCCGGCTGGTCGTGCTCAACGCGCTCGATGCCGCCGAGCGCGGCGCCGTCATCCGCACCCGCACCCGCTGCACCAGCGCCGAGCGACGCGGCGAATGGGAACTGGTGCTCAACACGCGTGGACGCCGCGCAGGTGACGACCGCGCGCGTACTGGTCAATGCCGCGGGCCCCTGGATCGGCGAGGTGGCCGAGACCGCGATCCAGCGGCCACTGCCGGCGCCGGTACGCCTCGATCAAAGGCAGCCACATCGTGGTGCGGCGGCGCTTTGGCCATGATCGCGGTTATCTGTTCCAGGCCGGCGACCGCCGCGTGGTGTTCGCGCTGCCGTTTGCGCAGGACTTCACGCTGATCGGCACCACCGACGAGAATTTTTCCGGCGATCTCAATTCGCCGGCGCCCGACGCTGATGAGATCCTCTATCTGTGCCGGGCGGTGAATGAATATTTCCGCGACAAGGTTACGCCCGAGGAGTTGGTGTGGTCGTTCGCCGGCGTGCGTTCGCTTTACGACGACGGCGCCGACAAGCCGGAGGACGTCACCCGCGATTACACGCTCACGCTGGACGAAGCTGCGGGCGAAGCGCCGCTGCTCACGGTCTATGGCGGCAAGATTACGACCTACCGCCGGCTGGCCGAAGCGGCGATGGAGCGGATGGGACATTTATTCGGCGCGCTGCCGCCGTGGACCGCCGGCTCGACGCTGCCCGGCGGCGATTTTGCGCCCGACGGTTTTCATGCGCTGGTGGCGGAGGCGATCGGCCGCTGGCCGTTCCTGGGCGAGGCGCACGCGCGGCGTCTCGTGCGTGCCTATGGCCGCCGCGTCGGGCGGTTGCTCGGGACGGCGCAAAGCATGGATGATCTTGGCCCGCGCTTCACCGGCGATCTTACCGGCGTCGAGGTGCGCTACCTGGTCGAGAACGAATGGGCGCAGAGCGCGGAAGACGTGCTGTGGCGGCGCAGTAAGCTCGGTATCACGGCGACGCCCGAGGAACGCGACGCGCTCGGCCAATTCATCGCGTCATTGCTGGCCGTGCAACAGTGCTCGCGCTGAGCGCGTATGGTTTACCGAACCTTGCTGCTGGCGGCGCAATTGCGTCGAGCCGTTTTATTAACGGGCCACAACTTTCTGCTTGGTTGGCATGGCCCCGCGCTCGTATCGGGAAAACGGATCGCCGATGCTAGTCGAATCGCAACAACTCGCCGAGCGCTTCGCCGCCGCCAAGGTCGTGGTGGTCGATGACGAGCACTATATGCGCAAGGTCGTGCGCACCATGCTCATGAGCATCGGCATCCGCGACGTGCATGAAGCGCCGGACGGGGCGGCCGGTCTCGATCTGATCCGCGCCATGAAACCGGACGTCGTTATTCTCGACTGGAACATGCCCGGGCTCGACGGCCCCAGTATCGTGCGTATTGTGCGCTCGCCGGCCACGTTCCCCTATCCGGATGTTCCGATCATCATGCTCACCGGCCATGGCGAGCGCTCGCACGTGATCGAGGCCGTCAAGATCGGCGTCAACGAATTCCTGCTCAAGCCGGTATCGGTCAAGGCGCTGCAGGACCGCGTGACCGCCGTCCTGACCAGGCCGCGCCAGATCATGAAGCACGGCGACTATTACGGTCCGGCGCCGCGCAATCTCACCACCGCGATCCACGCCGACAACGATCAGGCAATCGCCAATCTCTCTGTGGTGAACTAGTCTCTGCCGGCTTGCGCTAATGTATGCAGGCCGCCGCGGAGCCCCGATTGCCAACAGCTCTCATCGCCATTGACCAGGGCACGACCTCGACCCGTGCAATTGCGTTCGACGCGGACTTGAAGCCGCTTGCGAGCGCGCAGCAGGAGCTGCGCCAGATTTATCCGGCGCCCGGTCGGGTCGAGCATGACCCGGAGGAGATCTGGACAGCGACGGTGGCGACCGTGCGCGCTGCCATGGCAAAAGCTGGCCTGACGGCCAAGGACATCGCCGGCGTCGGCATCACCAATCAGCGCGAAACCACCGTCATCTGGGAGCGTGCCACCGGCAAGCCGATCCACAATGCCATCGTCTGGCAGGACCGGCGCACGGTCGATTTTTGCGATGCGTTGCGTGCGGGCGGCCACGAGCCGGAGATCACCGCCAAGACCGGCCTGCTGCTCGATCCGTATTTTTCCGCCAGCAAGATCGCTTGGCTGCTTGAGCGTGTCGAAGGCGCGCGCGCCGCGGCGGAGGCGGGCAAGCTCGCCTTCGGCACCATCGATTGCTTCCTGCTGTGGCGGCTCACCGGCGGAAAGGTGCACACAAGCGACGCCAGCAATGCCGCGCGCACGCTATTGTTCGACATTTCGCGCGGACAATGGGATGAAGACCTGTGCCGGATGTTCGGCGTGCCGCAATCTTTGCTGCCGCAAGTAGCGGACTGCGCCGGCGAATTCGGCATGACGGCGCCGGAATTGTTTGGCGCGCCCATTCGCATTCTCGGCATGGCCGGCGACCAACAGGCGGCGGCGGTCGGGCAGGGCTGCTTCAAGCCCGGCATGATGAAATCGACTTACGGCACAGGATGCTTCGCCTTGCTCAACACCGGGCCTGAGCGCGTCAGTTCGCGCAATCGGTTGCTGACAACCATCGCCTACCAGCTTGAGGGCAAGCGCACCTACGCGCTGGAAGGCGCGATTTTTATCGCCGGCGCCGCCGTGCAATGGCTGCGCGACGGCCTGAAGATCATCGCCAGGGCGTCCGAAGCTGACAGCATTGCTGCGCGCGCCGATCCTGCCGAACAGGTCTATCTGGTGCCGGCCTTTGTCGGCCTCGGCGCGCCCCATTGGGACGCAGATGCGCGGGCTGCGATCTTCGGGCTCAGCCGCAATTCGGGGCCCGCCGAATTTGCGCGCGCTGCGCTCGAAGCGGTCGGCTACCAGACCCGCGATCTGCTTGCGGCCATGCACGCCGATTGGCCGATGGCGGCAGACAGCACGACCGTCCTGCGCGTCGATGGCGGCATGACCGTGAGCGAGCCCGCCATGCAGTTCCTTGCCGATATCCTGGCCAGCCCGGTCGACCGCCCGGCGATGATGGAAACGACCGCCTTGGGGGCTGCCTATCTGGCCGGACGGGCCGCCGGCATCTGCCCGGACCTAGCAGGTTTCGCCGCGCGGTGGCGGCTTGATCGCAGATTCCAGCCGCGCATGGACGCGGCGACGCGTGAGCGAAAATACGCCGGCTGGAAGGACGCGGTGCGCCGCACGTTAACGGCCCGGTGAGACTTCACGACGACTATGTCTAAGTCGAAAGACGGGCTAAAAAACCGCGTTATGGCAATCAACCTCAAACACGCCGAATTCCTGCTCCAGCAACTCCACGTGCTGGTGGTCGACGACAGCCCGTTCATACGCGCCATCGTGCGCAACCTGCTCAGCACAATTGGCGTGAAGCGCGTCACCGAAGCCGGCGACGGCCTCGCCGCGCTGGCGATGATTCGCGAAGAAGTCCCCGGCGTCATCATCCTCGATTGGGAGATGCCGCTTCTCAATGGCCCGGAACTGGTGCGGATCGTGCGCTCGCCCGGCGTTTTCCCGGCGCCGGACATTCCCATCATCATGCTCAGTGCGCATGGCGAGCAATGGCGCATTCTCGAATCGGTCAAGCTCGGCGTGAACGAATTTCTGTGCAAGCCGGTGTCGGCCAAGGCGCTGTTCGACCGGCTGATGTCGATGCTGCTCAAGCCGCGCGAGAGCGTACAACTGGGCGATTACTACGGACCCGCGCCGCGACTACCGGTGTCCGAGACGCCCGAGACCGCGCCGCCGGTGGCGTGAGTCTATTCGCTTCTGCTCTGGCCGGGCGGGCGAAACAAATAGATCAAAAACCAGATCGGCACGATCACCAGCGAGCCGAGCAATACGTTCGGCCAGGCCCAGGCAAAGCCTCTTTGCGCGTAGTCCTCGAGGCGGTCGGCCGAGAGGCCGAATTCGCGCATCAACTGCTCGGCGGTTATGCCGAAATGGGCCAAGATCGTTCCGACCACCAATGAGGCGACGGCGACCTTGACCAGCGTCCGGAGGATCGGGTGCAGCATCCGCGCCCTGTCACGCCGGCGCTAACCGGCGGGTGATTCGCTTCCGGTGCGATGATAGTCAAATGCATGCTTGGCGGCACGCGTAAGAAATAGGCTTATCCAGCCTTATTAGGGCTTTTGCCCGCCCGCCGGAGTAGTGGCCTGCTCGGCCGCCGGGATGGCGCCCGGCGAGGCTCCGGTCAGCCGTTCGATGACCGATCGTGCCGCGTCGCGTGCGCTGCGGTCGCGCACCGCGTTCAGCAGCGGGGCGGCGGCGCCCGAACGGCGGATAAGCGCCTCGGGATCCGGCAACATGATCGGGTCGTCCCAGGAGCCCTGCACGATGAACGGAAGCTCGAATGCGACCGTCTCAGGCTTGCCGGAAGCCACCAGGGAGGCGGTGCCCTTGAGATCGAGTTCGCGCTCGGGGATCGAGGCCGAGCCGGCAAGCGCCAGCCGCACCGCCGACCCTTCGATCTTCACGTCGTCGACCGTAACGGTACCCTGGTTGATCTTCAGCACCACCGCGATCTTGTCGAACGGCGTGCGGCCGCTGCGGAATTCGCCGCCGCCGGACAGCGGCCGCCGCTCCAGCCGACGCAGCAATTGCTCGACGTTGAGGCCGAGTAGCGCGCCATTCTGCCCGACAAGATTGGCAGTGCCGTTCAACGTGTGCGTGACCGCGAGCACGCTGTCGCCGCTGCCTTCGACCGCGAAGGATATGTTGCCTTTGCCTTCCAGCCGATGCAGTCCGAACAGTTGGCCCAGGCAGTTTTCCAGATCGACGTCGGTGAATTGCAGCTGGGATTTGACGTCCACGCCGGAATTCAAATTTGCCAGCGTCAACGATCCCTTGATCACCCCGCCATAGGCCTGTGCCTCGCCCACGGTCACCACCAGGTGGCCGGCGCGTAAGTTGGCGCCGATGGCGGTGCGCCCGAGCTTGGCGTTGGACATGACCACATTCGCCGCCGACAGCCGCAAATCGAGATCGATGCCGGAAAAGCCGTCGAGCGTGATGCGCCCGTCATTCCATTCACGCTGGTTGGTGGTGAGCAAGCGGATGGTGGAGACATAAGGCGACAGGTCGAGCGTGCCGGAGGCGAGCGTGCCTTGCAGGGTCTGCCGGCCATCGGTGGCGAAAGTCAGCACACCCTCGGCGGTGTTGCCGTCAAGCTCGACATTGACGCTCGACAAACCGATCGTTCCGCCCATCACGTTGGCCTGCGCCTTGATGGCGAAGTGGCCGAAGCCGCCGCCGGGTAGCGGTTTCTGCCCGACCCAGGTCAGCGCGTTGCGCAACGATGCGGCATCGGCGGCGAGCGTGCCTTCGATCTTGAGGGTGGGCTTGACGCTGATCGCGCCTTCGAAGGCGGCCTTGATCGGGTGGCCGGCGATACGCAGCTTCACGCCGGTGCGGTTACCGGCGAGCGCGGCGGGGAAATCGCCGAGTGTCAGTGTCACATCCAGCGGCTCGTCGTGCCAGACGAAATGGCCGCTGGCGCCAAAGCTCTTGGAGATCGACGGCCACGCCAGCGAAAAGGCGGCATCGCTGAGCGTCTCGTCGATCTTGTTCTGTTTGCTCCGCACCAACACCGTGCCGTTCTCGATGCGCATCTCGGAGAATGCCGCAAGGCGGGGCAAGTCTTTGCTCTTGCTGCGCGCCAGTGCCTCGATCAGGCCAGACCAGTTGGACGTGCCATTCGGCTCCAAGTCGATCGCGATGGTCGGCCGCTCCAGCGCGACGTCGGAAATTTCGACCCGGCCGAGCAGCAGCGGAAAAAAACGCAACCGCGCGGTCAGCCGCTCGGCGGTCAGCGCTGGCCGCTTTTCGTCGCCCAGCACCACATCGGCGAAGCTGACACTGCCGGTAGGAAAGAGTGAGACGCTGGCTTCGCCGCGCAGGATCGGCTCTAAGCCGGTGACGGCGCGAATTTCGCTTAAGACTTGCCCGCGTACCGCACTGGCTGAAATCAGGTAGCTGGCCGCAACCAGCGCGCCGGCGCCGACCGCGATCACGGCCAGCAGGGCTAAACCCAGGCGTTTGAAGCCAATGGCGGCCGTCAAAGGGTTGATTTCCGGTGTTTGGGCGTCGATTGCCGGCGGACTATAGCATCGGTCGCGCCGTCACCAACCGTGCTTGGCCTCTGTGACCCTTTCATGGCCAGGAACTGCACCAAATAAGCCTACTGCCACGGGCCTGCGTCGGCGATTTCGGCGATCATTTTTCTGATGATCGCTTGGCCGAACGACTTGAAGTCCTTGGCCTCCAGCACGAAGGCGCCGGGTCCGCCGGCCACATTATTGCGGTAGTAATTCGCCAGGCCGCCGGGTGGATTGGTGTGCTCGGGGTTCCACGGCAATGGCGTCTGGCTCAGGATCACCAGGCCGTTGATGGTGAAACCGAGCGCCAGCGCTGCGTCGCGCGCCTTGGTCACGTCGCCGCCGGCATTATTGGTGCCGTCGCCGGAGACGTCGATGGTGCGGCGCTCGGACGAATACGGCGCGTGCGCGAACTGCATCACCGCGAAGTCGATGCCGCCGCTGATTGAAGTGCGGTCGGCGAAGGAGCGCGGCGATTCCAGCAGCCGGTCGCCGAAAGCTTGCGCCGCCTTCGGCCCGTCGATGACCATCCAGTCGATCACGACCTTCTGGTTGCCGAAGCCCGACCATTCCAGAAACAAAACCGCGATGCGGCCATTGCGGCCGGAGCGGATAACGTCGAGTACGCGTTGGTCGGCAACTGCGGCGGCGTAGCCCTCGCGTTGCAACTTGAATTTGTCGGCATCCACGCTGCGCGATACGTCGGCCGCCAGCACCAGCAGCAGATCGACCGGCTCAGCCGCCCTCGCGCTTGGCGCCAGAATCAGCAGTGCGGCAAGAAGAAAAACGCAGCCGCGCAATCGAGCCAAAATAGCCTCCTCGCATGGCGGATCGAGGACGAAGTCTAGCCGATCTGACCTATTGCGCCAGCACGTGCGTGGCGGGGAATGCTACTTCCACCAAAGTTCCCTCTTTGACCCGGCTGCTGATGCGGAAGCGCGCGCGATTGGCTTCGGCGAGCGCCTTGGTGATCGGCAGCCCGAGGCCGGTGCCGCTCGAGCCCCAACGCGCCGAGGTAGCAAGCTGGCGAAACGGCTCGAGCGCGGTCGCCAATTCCTTCTCGCTCATGCCGGGGCCCGTGTCGCGCACCCGCAAGACGATCTCGTGTTCGTCGGTCAAGGCGGTGGAAACGATCACCTGTCCGCCGGCGCCGGTGAATTTGATCGAGTTCGATAACAGATTGAGCACGATCTGCCGCACCGAGCGCGCGTCGGCCACCATCTGCGGCAAGCTCTCGGGCAGCGAGGTGCGGATGATAACGCGCTCGGCGTTGGCCTGTTGCTGCATGATGGCGACGCATTGCTGTACTGTGTCGTTCAAATTGACGCTGACGAAAGTGAGTTCGAGCTTGCCGGCTTCGATCTTGGACAGATCGAGTAGATCGTTGAGCAGTGAAATCAGGTGGTCGCCTGAGGTATGGATGTCCTTGAGATATTGCCGGTAGCGCTCGTTGCCGACCGGCCCAAAACGCTCGTCCATCATCACCTCGGAAAAGCCGATAATGGCATTGAGCGGCGTGCGGATTTCGTGGCTGATCTTGGCGAGGAATTCCGACTTGGCGGTGGAGGATTTCTCCGCCTGCTGTTTGGCATTGATCAGCTCTTCCTCGGTGCGCTTCCAGGCGGTGATGTCGCGCATCACGGCGCAGAATTTATCGCCGCCGGCGATCCGCCCCATGGTGAAGTAAACCGGCACCAGCCCGCCCTGCCGCACCAGGCCGATCGCCTCGCGGCCGGTGTCGAGCATTCCGGCGCCGCCCTCGCGCGCGACGCGATCGAGGTAATCGAGCACGGAGCGCCGGCTTTCCGGTGCGAACAGATCGCCAAAACTTCGTTCCGCGATTTCGGCCGCCTCGTAACCGAACAGCGCCTCGGCACTGCGGTTGGCCGAGAGCACGCGAGCGCCGCGGTCGAGCACCAGCACGCCGTCAGTGGCCGTGTCGAGGATCGACTTGAGTTCGTCGTTTTCGCTCTCCAACCGGCGGAGCGACATCGTCGTGCCGCGGTCCTCGGCGACGGCTTGCGTGCTGATCATGAGCATCAGCGCGCTTTCGTTGTCCCAGGCCACGCTGAACAGACGGCCCTCCACCGCCTTCTGCTTGCCGTTGACGGTGGTGATGGTGAGCGTGTTGCCGCCGCTCTTGCTTCCGTCCTTGTTCGCTTTGGCGCCACTTGCCGGCGCCTCGGCTTTGGTTTCGATGAACAGACTGTCGAGGCCGCCGGCCTCGGTCAGTGCGTCGAGCGTGGCATAGCCGGTCCAATCCAGGAACGCGCGGTTGGCGTAGATCAGGCTGTTAAGCCGGTAGACCAGAATGCCGATCGGCAGGCGGTCGAGAATTGGCCGGCTTTCACGGGTATCTCGTGCGTCGCCGCCGTTGCGCGCGGCGCGCGGCGGGGCTACCGCCGGTGCGGCCGGCTCGGCGCTGAAATCGTCCGGCGCTTGCTTGCCGTCATTTTTTGCGACGGTTTTTTTGAGGCGATCGCTGAGTTGACGCCCGATCTCCTGAAACGCGTTGCGCTCGACGGGGCTGAGCGCCGGCGTTTCTTCGGCTGGCGGCGGCGCGAAAGCCAGAACCTTGGTCGCCGGCTCTTGCGATTCAGCCTCGACTGGCGCGGCTTGTGTTGGACGCTGCGCCAACGCCGCTAGCCGACCCACGTCGCGGCAGATGCCGAATCCGCGATAGCCGGTAAATTGGCGGTCGCGATCGAATATCGGCAGACCCGACATTTCAATAGGCAGCGGCTCATTCGAATTTTCGACCGGCCAATGCACGATAATGCCGCTCCACGTGGTGCGCGCGGCAAGAGCGTTCGCCACGGCGCCTTGCGGATCGAGATTGAGCGCGGCGGCGATCTCCGCCCATGGACGGTCGAGTGTGGTAGCCGCTTGCGGTCCCAGCACCTTTGCGAATTCTTGCGCGCCGAGTGTGAAGCGGTTTGCCGCATCCATCTGCCAGACAAAACGGAACGGAAAGCGGCGCGCCGGCGTTCCTGCCGCGGCGGGAATAGACGAAGCCGGTGGTGCAACGGCCGCGGGCGCATCAGCACCCTCGCTCCGGGCTGACGCGTTAAATGCGACCAGCAGGGTAACGGTCGCGCCGGCGCCGAGGCGCAGCATGGTGATCGGGCCGGCCGCGATCTCGCCTTCGGCACGGCCATTCAGCGAGGCTTCGCGCGCGAGTTTCCCGGCGCCGAGTGCGATCAAATCGCGCTTGTCGCCGAGCCGTTGGCGCGCCGCCGGCACTGCCTCGATCAATTCGCCGTCGGCGGTGAAAACCGCCGACGGCCGATCCATATCCGTGAGCAGGCGTTGCGCGCGGTCGGGCAGGCTAAGATCTTTTCCAGCGCGCTCGGTCGACACGACCAGGATGGCGGCGGAGCTGTCGGCAAGCGCGATACGCGAGCACAGGCAGATCAGCGTGCCGCCCAGGTTCGCGCCGTACCCGCGCAGCCGCTCGAGCCGCGGCGCTCCGCCCTGCGGCAGCGTGCCGGCCAGCCGCACTATCTGCGCGGCCGCGGCATGCGTTGGTTTGAAACGGACGGCTGAAAGTTTTGCAGGCGAGGCGGCGTCGAAGATCGCGGCAGCGGTCGGATTGGACCACAGCACGCAGGTCGCATCCGTGCTCCATAGCCATACCGGTATCGGGCTCAAGGCGTGGGCCGCGAGCCGCGGATCGGTCAGGCAACTGAATTGGAACTCGGCTCCACTCATCGCTCACGTCGCACGGGTTACGGCTAATGAACCCTTAATACGGCTGCTTTGGCGCTCCGTCCACGATGCGGAGTCCGTAACCCACGACCAAGCGGCGATAACCTTAATTACGCGGGTTCCAGACCTTGGCGTGTCTAGCCGACCGCCCTAGATAGAGATGAAGGCCGGCATCGGCCGGCCGGCACACTCAGGAGGAAGTGATGGCGACTAATGGAACGGCGAATTTCGAAATTCCGGCGGAGATGCGCGCATTCGCCGAAAAAAGCGTCGAACAGGCCAAGCAAGCCTTCAACAGTTACATCTCGGCCGCGCAACATGCGGTCAACACCGCGGATAACCAGGCCGCGAATGCGCGGACCGGCGCCAAAGAGGTCGGCGAAATGGCGATCGGCTTCACTAAGCGCAATATCGCGACCTCGTTCGAGTTTGCCGAAAAACTGGTGCGCGCCAAGGATTCCCAGGAATTGACGGCGCTGCATGCCGAATACGTGAAGAGCCAGATTGCGACGCTTACCGATCAGGCCAAGGAATTGAGCAAGCAGGCCGCCAAGCTCGGCCGGCCAGCACTGAGCAATCCCATAAGGGCTGGGACCGACTGTCATTTTGACGCCGGCGCTAGCCGGCGGTGCAGGTCGTTTATGACAATTTTGTGCGCTGCAATATTTTTATTGCAATGCACCAAAAGACGTGTTATATGGGGTTTATAGCACTCGCCTCAGACGCCCGTTGGCGCACCCAGTTGGCAGCGAGTCCTGAAATAGACGCGAGCCGATTTAACCCAGGGCGGCGGCTCGCTGTCAGCCGGAAACCGCCCTCCGAAGCCCAAGGGATGACTATCATGGCTGAACCAACCCCCACTCAAAACGTCACGCCGAAAAATAAGCCGAAGCCGGCTGGCGCCAGCGCGTCCGCCTTCGAGACACCGAATTTCGAAATGCCGAAATTCGAGATTCCGAAAATGGAAGTCCCCGTCGCCTTCCGCGAGATCGCCGAAAAGGGCGTCGCGCAGGCCAAGCAGCATTACGACAAGCTCAAGAGCGCGGCTGAAGACGCGACCCAAACGCTTGAGGACACTTATGCCACCGCGTCCAAGGGCTGCTCGGACTACGGCCTCAAGCTGATCGAAACCACCCGTACCAACAGCAACGCCGCGTTCGACGTATTCGGGCAAATGCTGACGGCGAAGTCCTTCGCCGAAGGCGTCGAACTCTACACCGCTTTTTTGCGCAAGCAGTTCGACACCATGACCGCACAGGCCAAGGATCTGACCGATCACGCGCAGAAAGTCGCGACCGAGACGGCCGAGCCGATCAAGGAAAGCTTCACCAGCGCCTTTAACAAGGCCGCCTGACGATCGACCGATTAAGCAAAGCCCGGGCCTCGGCCCGGGCTTTTTGCTTTTTGGGCCCACGGCCAAGCCGCTTGCCAAAATGACGCCCTGAACCTAGGTTCCGCCCGCGCTCGTCGAGGATGACGAGCTTGTGCAGGCGTAGCTCAGTTGGTTAGAGCGCTGGTCTGTGGAACCAGAGGTCGGTGGTTCAAGTCCACCCGCCTGTACCATCTTTCAGTCCGGCGTCAGCAGCGAAACTCCGAGCAGCGCGCGCCGCCGCAGCCAGGCGGTCGCGCGGTATTTCGGGTCGCGCGTCGCGGCTTGCATGCCGTCGAGCACGGCCAGCACGCGGCGCGCACCCAGCATGTCGCCGAGCGCCAGCGGCCCCTTCGGATAATTCAGCCCGAGTTCGACCGCGGTGTCGATGTCGGCGGGCGCCGCGATGCGCAACTCCGCGATACGGCTGCCGATATTGACGATCATGGCGAGCATCCGCTGCACCACGAAGCCTGCGCTGTCGTTGATGACGGTGACCGGCGCGTCGGCTGACAAAGCCGCGACCGCGGCGCCTAATGTTTCTGGCGCCGTGAGCGGCGTTTTCATCACGGTGCGGCGTCCTTTGAAACCGCCCAGCATATCGACTGCAACGGTGCGTGCCGGATCGAGCTTGAGCCGGACAATGGCGCCGGTTGCGTCCTCGCCGAGCGGTGTCACGCAGCAAAGGGCATGCGCGTCCGGCGCGCCGCCGACTTGCGTCTTGATGTCCGCGCTGCCGAGCCACTCGGCCAGTTCGTGGCCGCCGTCTTCATCCGCGACCCAGGCCGACGCCGGCGGCGGTTGCGCCGCGACCGCTACCGTCGGCGCGCTCGCAGCCGGCGGGCCGTCATAATTGTAGAAACCTTGCTTGGTCTTGCGGCCGAGCAATCCGCCGGCCACGCGCGCCGCCAGCAGCGCCGACGGCTGATACATCGGTTCGCCGAAGTATTGCCGGTGAATGCTCACCATTACCGCGTGGGCGATGTCGGCGCCGACCAGATCGAGCAGTTCGAACGGACCCATGCGGAAGCCGGCGGCCTCCTTCATCAGCAGATCGACTTCGCGCGGGCTGGCGATGCCTTGCTCGACGATGCGCAGCGCCTCCGGCCCATAGGCGCGGCCGGCGTGATTGACCACAAAGCCCGGCGTGTCGGTTGCCACGATCGCCTGCTTGCCGATGCGGCGGACGAAGCCGGTCAGCGCCTCGATCAAATGCGGGTCGCCGCGCAGGCCGCCGATCACCTCGACCAGCCGCATCAGCGGCGGCGGATTGAAAAAATGCAGGCCGCCGACGCGCGCGGGGCTGGCACAGCCGGCGGCGATCTCGGTCACCGACAGCGACGAGGTGTTGGTGGCGATGACCGCGTCGGGCGCGATGCGCTTTTCCAGTTCGCGCATGAGCGCGTGCTTGGCGGCAAGGTCTTCGACGATTGCCTCAATGACGATCCCGGCGGGCTTCATGTCGTCGAGCGAGCCGATCGCCCGCAAGCGCGCAAGCGCGCTTTTCTTGGCGTCCGCCGTCATCCGGCCTTTCGCCACCTGACCGTCGAGCGTCTTGTCGATTGCGGCAATTGCCTCGGCCGCGGCGCCTGGCCGCGTATCGAACAGCAACGTCATGATGCCGGCCTGCGCGCAAACTTGCGCGATGCCGCGCCCCATGGTGCCGGCGCCGATCACCGCGACGATCAGATCCGGCCGCTGCAAATCCAACGCCACGCTCATTTTCCTTCGAATGTCGGTTTGCGCTTCTCCAGGAACGCGCGCATGCCTTCCTTCTGGTCGCGGGTGGCGAATTGCAGTAGCAGCGCTTTGCGTTCGAGCATCAGCGCGGTTTCGAGCGGCGCGTTGAGGCCGGCGTTGACGATTTCTTTAATCTGCTGGATGCCGATCGGCGGCATGGCGGCGATCTCGCGGGCGATTTCGATCGCGCGCGTCAAAGCCTGACCGGCCGGCGCCATCTCGCCGATCACGCCCATGCTCAAGGCCTCGGCGGCGCCGAACATGCGGCCGGTCATCAGCAGCAGCATGGCGCGCTGGCGGCCGACCAGACGCGCCAGCTTCTGGGTACCGCCGCCGCCGGGCAGGATTCCTATTTTGACCTCGGGCAAGCCAAGCCGAGCGCTGTCGCCGGCGACGATGATGTCGGCGCACAGCGCCAGCTCAAGCCCGCCGCCAAGCGCGAAGCCCTCGATCGCGGCAATCAGCGGCTTCGGACATTCCATGATCATGCGCCAGTATTTCTGCACGTTGCGCGCCATAACCTCGATCGGCCCGGCCTCGGCCATTTCGCCGATGTCGGCGCCGGACGCGAACACCTTGTCCGAGCCGGTCACGATCAGGCAGCGGATTTTCTCGTCCGCCGCATGGCGCGCGACCTCGTCGGCGAGGCGCATGCGCAGCGGCAGGTTGAGCGCATTGCGCACCTCCGGCCGGTTGAGCCGGAATACGACAATGTCGTCCGACGGGTATTCGACGAGGAGGGGGTCCGGCGCGGTCATGACGGTTACCGTTTGGGTGGCGCTGTTGTGCCAATCATAAAGGTCTCCGTAAAGGACCGTCCGCGCACGTTAAAGTCAACGATGAGCGCGCCCGTTCTATCTCCGTCACCCTGAGGTGACCGCGCGCAGCGCGGGCCTCGAAGGGCGACGGCCGGGCC
This sequence comes from uncultured Alphaproteobacteria bacterium, assembly GCA_963809675.1. Lineage (GTDB taxonomy): Bacteria > Pseudomonadota > Alphaproteobacteria > Rhizobiales > Xanthobacteraceae > Pseudolabrys. The sequence continues at coordinate 542,903 of CAWEKJ010000009.1, read as the reverse complement.
GCCCACCCTTCGAGGCGCGGCTTCGCCGCGCACCTCAGGATGACGGATTTGATGTTAACGTGCGCTGATTCAGCTTAAAGCTATCCTGCTCTAGCTAAGCCGATCCTGTTCTGGTTAAGCCAACGAGAGGTTTGGATTTAGCGGATGTGCGGTATCGCGGGCTTTATTGCAGGCCGGTCGCAAGGCGCGGCGCGGCCGATCGACGATATAGCCGCTGCGATGAGCGAAACGGTGCGGCACCGCGGGCCGGACGACGACGGCGTGTGGATTGATCGGGATGCCGGCGTTGCCCTGGTCCATCGCCGGCTATCAATCGTCGATCTGTCGCCCGCCGGCCATCAGCCGATGGTCTCGGCCGATGGGCGCTACGTCATCATCTATAACGGCGAGATTTACAGCCACGAGGACATGAGGCCGGCGCTCACCGCGCGCGGCATTTCGTTTCGCGGCCATTCCGATACCGAAGTCATTCTGGAATCATTCGCCGCCTTTGGCATCGAAGCGACGCTGCGCCGGCTGATCGGAATGTTTACAATCGCGCTGTGGGATCGGCGCGAGCGCACGCTCACGCTGATGCGCGACCGGCTCGGCATCAAGCCGCTCTATTGGGCCAAGTTTGGCGATCTGTTCCTGTTCGGTTCGGAGCTCAAGGCGCTGCGCGCCCATCCCGGCTGGACGCCACGCATCGATCGCAACGTCGCGGCGAGCTTCATGCGGCTCAATTACATTACCGCGCCGCACGCGATCTATGAAGGCGTCCACAAGCTCGAGCCGGGCACCGTGCTCACGGTGCCGTGGGGCGGCGAGCCGAAACTCGATCGCTTTTGGGACGCACGTCAGGTCGCTCACGCAGGTCTCGCCAAGCCGAACCATGGCAGCGACCGCGAACTGACCGACGAGTTGGAGACGCTGCTCACGGACGCGGTTCGCCGGCGGATGATCGCCGACGTGCCGCTCGGCGCGTTTCTATCGGGCGGCATCGACTCCTCGACGGTGGTCGCCTTGATGAAGGCGGCCAATGCCGGGCCGGTCAAGACGTTCACGATCGGCTTCGACATTCCGGGCTTCGACGAGGCGCCGCATGCGGCCGCGGTCGCGCGCCATCTCGGCACCGATCACACCGAACTCACCGTGACGGCGCAACAGGCGCTTGAGGTCATTCCGAAATTGCCGGACTGGTATGACGAGCCGTTTGCGGATGCTTCGCAAATTCCGACTTTTCTCGTCTCCGCGATGACGCGCAAGCACGTCACGGTGGCGCTGTCCGGCGATGGCGGCGACGAACTGTTCGCCGGCTACAACCGCTATCATTTGACGCAGCGATTTTGGCGCGGCATGTCGCTGCTGCCGCGTGGCATGCGCCGGGGCATGGCTGCCGCGCTGACCGGCATTTCGCCCGATCGCTGGTCGCGTCTGTTGGCTTTTTTGCCGGCGCGCCTGCCGGCGCAGATCGGCGACAAGCTGCACAAGGCCGCTTCCGTGCTGGCGCTTGCCGATGGCGACGCCGTCTACCGGCGGCTGCTCACCCATTGGGAGCCCAACGAGGTAATGCCGGGAACGCCGGAGCCGAAAGGCATTCTTTGGGACCCTTCGCTCGCCGCGGAAATGCCGTCGCTGCTCGACCGCATGCAATTGCTCGACCTGGTGACTTATCTGCCTGACGATATCTTGACCAAGGTCGATCGCGCCAGCATGGCGGTGGCGCTGGAGGCGCGCGTGCCGCTGCTCGATCACCGGGTGGTCGAATTTGCCTGGACGCTGCCGCAGTCCGCGAAAATACGGGGCGGCAAGAGCAAGTGGCTGCTGCGGCAGGTGCTCTATCGCCATGTTCCGCCGGCGCTGGTCGAGCGCCCGAAGATGGGCTTCGGAATTCCGCTCGGCGAGTGGCTGCGCGGACCGCTGCGGGATTGGGCGGAAACGCTGCTGGGGGAAAGGCGTTTGCGCGAGGCCGGCTTTTTTGACACCGCCTGCGTGCGCCGGCATTGGGCCGAGCACCTCAGCGGGCATCGCAACTGGCAATATCTGCTGTGGAGCGTGCTGATGTTCGAGGCCTGGCGCGAACGCTGGATGCGCGGCTGATCGAATGGCCCAACTCAAAATGCCTACATTCAACCAAATGCGACATCGCCTGCTCAGCGAATACCCGCTCAGCCTGCTGAGCGGCTACTTGGCGATGGCGCGGCAACATCGTCGCGCAGGTGGTGCTGGTTCCGGTTTATCTGGTCAGCCTGGGCGCCGAGGGGTTCGGTCTGCTGGTGTTGATGCTGGCGATGATCAATTACGCGATAATCGGTGTCGGCTGGCTCAGCGGCGGCTTGCAGCGCATCCTGGGCGAGGCCTTCGGCACCGGAAATAACGCCGGCTTCGTGCAAGCGATCGACGTCGGGAAAATCATTTTTCTGGTGTACGGCGCCGCGGCGGCGGTGGCCGGTATCGGCATCGTCGCATTTATGAATTGCTCGCAAGTGCCGCTCGGCGCGGCGATTGTCGCGGGGCTTTTTCTGATCGCGACTTACGAGTCCGCGATCGAGCGCCTTGCCCTGACCGCGGGCGCGCGTCTCGCCGCCGTGAACGGCCTGCAATTTGTGCAAGTCATCGTATACGCGATCTCGGTCGTGTTTGTATTGCGCGCCGGCGGCGGATTGTTTGGCGTCTTCGCCTGCCAACTGGGCTCGGTGCTGGTCGCGCGCATGCTTCTGCCCTTGTGCTGGCAAGGCGCGCGTCCGATCGCGAAACACGCTGTCGGCAGCCTGCGTCCGCTGCTGGCGAGATTATCGGGCCGCATGGGCGGCGGATACTTTCTATCGGCCGCGCTGACCTTGTCATCGCAATCCGACGTCCTGGTGATCGGCTGGCTCGGCGGCGCCGAGACCGCCGCCCGCTATGTCCTGCTCTGGAAGATCGCCGAGGTCGGCGTGACCGCTCTGTGGCGAATTTCGGAATCGTGGAGCCCGATTCTGGTGCGCATGGACGCGATGAATCTGCACGCCAATATCAAGCGGCAGTATCGGCATGTCGCCGCTTTACTCTTGGCGACGGCGGTCCCGGCCGGCCTTGCTTACGCGCTGCTGGGGCCCTGGATCACCAAGCTATGGCTGGGCGCCGAGCACGCGCCGAAAGACCGGTTCGGTTTCGCGCTCGCGGGGACGGCGATCGTGTGGCTGGGGCTGGCGCGCCTGCCCTCGATCCTGTCGTATTCGCTGGCGCGCTTTCGGCTGTGGAACGCGATTGCCGGCGTCGAAGTGGCGGCGCGGCTGGCGTTGACGATCGCGCTCTACCCGCGCTTCGGCTATCTGGCGCCGCTGGTCGCGCTCAACGTCGTGCACGTGTGCGGCATTGCCGCCGCCTATCAATGGGCGGGATGGCGGCTTCTTGCAGGACGAACATGACCAAGCTTCTTCACCGAGCCACGCGTCACATAGCCGATTCTTGGCTGCCGGCCATTGGGCGGACTTATCGGAGCATGCGCGATAAGCGCGCCGCTCTTGCCGCGCCGGTACCAACTCCATTTGGCTTCAAGTTGGCGGGCAACGCCACGATGGCCACCGGCGACTTTGAAACGGACGAGATTGAAGTATTTCTGAAATACCTGCAAAACGCATCGACGTGCATCGATATCGGCGCAAATATCGGGCTCTATACTTGCCTTGCCGCGGCACAGGGCAAACACGTCATTGCTGTCGAGCCATTGGCGGTCAATCTCACCGCCCTTTATCGGAATCTGCTTTGTAACGACTTCCTTGATGTAGAGGTCTTTCCGGTGGGCTTGTCGGCAAAGGCTGGAATCAAGCGCCTATTCGGAGGCAATACCGGCGCCTCATTTGTGCCAGGCTGGGCGGGAACGTCGGATAAACGGTACGAGACTGTGCCGATCAGCACCCTCGACTTGATCGTGAATACAAGGTTCAACGCCCAACCGATTCTTGTCAAAATCGATGTCGAGGGCTTTGAATACGAGGTTCTCAGTGGTGCCGAGTACGCACTTGGCCTGTCGCCGAGGCCTGTGTGGCTGGTCGAAATCTGTCTCAGTGAGAACTTTCCAGATGGTTGGAACGACAAGTTTCGCGATACATTCGAGCTGTTCTGGCGGAAGGGATACGAAGCCAGAACGGCCAATCGCGAGGAGCGGCTTATACATCCAAGCGACGTCGAACGCTGGGTAAAGCAGGGACATGTGGATTTTGGATCGTATAATTATCTTTTTTCGTAAGTGTCGCGGCCGAACTTGCCTAGCCACAAACTTCGATCCAACCGGACTGGACTAATGTGGCGGAAGATCGCGCAAAACTGGGTTCTCCCTTTTCTGGACCCTCGTCGCATCGCTTCGGTGATCCGGCTGCCAGGCTTTTTTTCCGCGTGGTTTCGCTATCGCCGGATGTCTGGCGGAGGCGACGCGCGATTCGCAGATTTGTGGCCCTGTCTGATGGACCGGGTCGCTAATACGCCATTTGACCCGCACTATTTTCATCAAGCGGCATGGATGGCGCGTAATCTTGCGAGAGAAAATTCAGCGCTGCACGTGGATGTGGGCTCGGACATCGGCATGGTGGGCGTCCTGTCGGCGTTTGTTCCATTGATATTCGTCGACTACCGGCCGTTGCGTGCCCATCAAGAGAGGCTCATGCCGATCGCCGGCGATATCACGCGGTTACCCTTCGCCGACGGCTCCGTCTCGTCGTTGTCGTGCTTGCACGTCATCGAGCATATTGGCCTGGGCCGATATGGCGATCCAATCGATCCATCAGGCTGCTTCGCCGGCCTGCGCGAACTGGAGCGCGTATTGGCGCGCGGAGGCCGGCTCTATCTTTCAACGCCGGTCGGGCGTGAGCGCGTCTGCTTCAATGCTCACCGCGTCTTTGCCACGCGAACGATTTTAAACGCTTTACCCAGTCTGAAAATTGTCCGCTTTGGCCTTGTCGGTGACCAGGGACATTTTGAGGATGCGTGCGATCTTTCCCGCGCGGACAATTTATCTTATGGCTGCGGCATGTTCGTTATGACCAAAATTTGAACAATCATTTTTTGGCCAGACACTGAGATGAGAATAATGACGCAATGCGAAAGTTTCTAAGGAAAATCACGCACGGTGATTTCTTTGCCTTCAATCTCCGCAATCGTGATTTGTGGATCGCGGCACACGCTGCAAGAGTACCTCGTGGCGCGAGCGTCCTCGACGTCGGCGCAGGGTCGGCGCCCTACCGCGCCCAATTTTCCCACTGCGACTACAAAACACAGGATTTTATCGCCCTGAATTCCGATCAATTGCGCGACGGCCGATACGGCCAAATTGACATTGTCTGTGACGCAAAGGAAATTCCGGTCGCAAACGAGAGTTTCGACGTGGTGCTCTGCACTGAAGTACTTGAACATCATCCTGAACCGATTGCCCTCATTTTTGAATTTGCGCGCATTCTGAAAAACAATGGCGTGGTTCTGCTAACGGCTCCGCTCGGTTCGGGAATTCACCAGGAGCCGTATCATTATTATGGGGGGTACACGCCCTATTGGTATCGACGATTTTTATCAGAAGCGGGTTTCGACGACATAACCATAGAAGCAAATGACGGATCTTTCAGACATTATGCTCAGGAATCCATTCGGTTCATGCAAATGACGCGGCCGTTCTTGCTAGGCATGCCGTTGATCGCCGCGCTTGCCTGGCTGCCGTTCTGGCTCCTGCTTCTCCCGGTTCTTGCGGGTTTGGTGCCGTTGGCAGCAAAGCTGCTGAATCGATTTGATCGGGAAAAGCGATTTACGGTCGGGTATCACGTCCGGGCGTTAAAGCGGACCAGCGGTGTGGCGACTTGAAAATCCTCTGTGTATTCGGTCGGCACGCCTACGGCGACCCGGCGCGGGGCGAGGGCTATGAACATGCCAATTTTCTGCCGGCATTGGCTGCGCTGGGGCACCAAGTCGAGTTGTTCAGATTCCTTCGATCGCGCGCAGTACCGCGACTTCGCCGATCTTAATCTCCGCCTGATCGAGCATGTCCAGGCATTTCAGCCAGATGTCATTTTTTGCGTCCTCATGAGTTACGAAGTTTGGCTCGAAACGCTCGATGTGATCAGGAGCAGGAGCCCGGCTGCGGTCGTCAATTGGGGCACCGACGATTCGTGGAAGTTCTCGCAGTTCTCGCGATATCTCGCCAAACACATCGATCTGCATGTGACAACGCATGCCCCGTCAATGAGCGAAGCCGCGAAATTTGGAATTAACAACATGATGGTCTCGCAATGGGCGGCATCGTCGTCCCGCCTGGCGGAACCGCTGCCATCACGAGCGTGCGACTATGACGTGAGTTTTGTCGGCGCAGCTTATGGAAACCGGCGCGCGCGCGTGAAAGCGATGGCGCGCAGGGGAATTGACGTAACCTGCTTCGGCCATGGCTGGGAGCACGGGCCGGTCGGTTCGAAAGATGTCGACCGGATTTATCGGTCGTCGCGGATATCGCTGAATTTCGCCGATTTCCGGACTGCAACTGTCGGGGACCGGTCTTTCGCGCAGCCGGCAGATCAAGGCGCGCACTTTCGAAGTGCCAGGCGCCGGCGGCTTTCTTCTAAGCGAAGAGAGCGAGCGGCTGTCGGAGTATTTTCATGTCGGTGCAGAGCTGATCACCTATTGCGGCGACGACGATCTGGCGCAAAAAATCAGCTACTTCCTGACTCATCCCGACGAGCGTGACGCCATTGCGCAGGCGGGCCACCAACGGGTTCGGCGCGAGCACCTGTACGAGGCGCGTTTTGCGCCGATTCTGCGGCGAGGGCTGGAAATCTCCGGTGAACGATGTAAGCAACCGTGGATGCTCAGTTCCGATCTGCTCTTGAAGCCTGTCGAGCAGCATCGCGGCAAGAGCGCTTTGCGCGGCGTTCTCGATTCATTGCGAGCAGCAAGCGGAGAATTCGCGCATCGCAGGTTTTTCTGGCGCGCACTTCGGCGGCTGGCATTTGAAATCTCCTGGCGCGCGTGTGGCGACCGAACGTTTCGAGCAACCGGCTTTCCAGGGCGTTTCTTTTACCGCGAAAGTTGACTTACTATCTATTTGCGCCAGCGCGATTAGTCGAGATCCTCGGAGGCAATGTCGCTTGAACGGTCTCTCTCCAATTCCAGTTGTATCGATAATCATGTCGATGCGCGACAATGCCGCGACTGTGGAGGCCGCAATCCGCTCTATTATTTGGCAAACGCTTGCCGATTGGGAGCTTGTCCTCATTGACGATGGATCGCGTGACGATAGCGCGGCGCGCGCGGCCGCATTTGGCGATCCGCGCATTCGAATTGTTCGACACGAGGACGCAAGAGGGCTGGCGTGTCGATTAAACGAGGCCGTTGGTCTTGCCCGCGGGGAGTTTATCGCCCGCATGGATGCCGACGACATTTGCTATCCAGAGCGTCTCGCCGTGCAAGTCAGCGCGCTGCGGTCCGACCCCGGAACAGACGTGCTGGCATCGAAGGCTGTGGTGTTCCGTCGGCAAGGCGAAATCGTCGGTGTGATGCCGACGCCCGTGACGCATGATGAGATTGCCGCTCGCCCGTATCGAGGCCTTCCGTTTACGCATCCAACCTGGTGTGGGCGAGCCGCCTGGTTTCGGAAGTATCAATACGATGAACGGCTTTGGATAACGCAGGACCAGGAATTGCTGCTTCGCGCGGCGGATTTTAGTCGTTTCGCCGCCGTCGATAAAATTTTACTTGGCTACCGTAAAGAGCGTGTCGGTCTCTTAAAGAGCATTCAAGGACGCCTGATCTACTCTCACGCCATATGGCGGCACGCGCGGCAGTCGGGAACGTACGTGCGCATGGCAACAGATATTGGGCTGCATTTTGTAAAATTCGCGGCGGAGGTTGCTGCCGCCGGCCTCGGTGCTGAAGAATGGCTGCTCAAACAGAAGCTCCTTTCGTCACTGACTCCGGAAGAAGCCGCGCGATGGCGCATGATATGGAGCGACGTATCCAACGCAAATGAATATCCGCGGGAAGTTGTAATCTAGCGGGCCGCTCAACACAAAAACGCCGGCGAGGAATTCGCCGGCGTTCGCAAGTCGTAAAATCTGCGTCCTTTAGCGGTACGTATATCGCCCATTATTATCGACACGCTGGCCGCCGCGCGACCGATAGACCGGCTGCGGGCTGGCGCGCTGGCCGCCGAACAGGAAGTCGAAGAAGTTGCCGCCGCTGCTGTAGCCGCCGCTGCCGCCATACATGCCGACCGGCATGCGCACCGGCTTGGACGAGGAATTCGGCGCGCGCTCGATCGCGATATCGGCGACCTTGCGCTCGCTGCTTTTGAGAATCTGGATCATCTTGGCGTCGCGCCCATAGATGTCCTTGCGCAGCTGCAGCTTGCCGTTGTCGTCGACGAACGCCGTCTGATAGGTCAGATGCACCCAGATGTTCTTGGGGAAGTTGATGTTGATCTCGTTGCCGCCGAACATGCTTTCAAGCCTTGCCGCGGTGTAGTGCGCTTGCGGGTCAACCAGCGACAACAGCTTTTCGCCGTAAATCAGCGGGTTCTGCACGCGCATGCAGCCGTGGCTGTAAGCGCGCTCGTCCTTGGCGAACAGATATTTGTCCGGCGTGTCGTGCTGATACACCAGGAATTTGTTCGGGAAGTTGAAGCGGATGCGGCCGAGCGCATTGCCGGCACCCGGCGGCTGCGCGATATGAATCGTACCGTCGGCGTCCTGCGTCAGCTTGAGGCCGATGCGGTCGAGCGCCTCCGGATCCTGCTGGAGCGCGGGCAGGTATTCGTTCTCGATGATCGACGGCGGCACGTTCCAGGTCGGATTGACGGTGATGAACTTCATCTCCGCGCTGATCAGCGGCGTCGACTTGCCGGGCTTGCCGACCACGATTTTGGTGTGCCAGTAGACCTTGTCGTTGTTGTAGAGCGTCAGCGTGTAGTCCGGAATGTTGACGATGACGTGCGGATTGCCGAGATCGCGCGGCAGCCAGCGCCAGCGTTCCATGTTGACGATGATGGTGTCGATCGGATCGGCCGAGGGCCCGCGCGCCTCTTTCTTCTCGCCATTCATGGCGCGCACGGTATTGGCGCCAAGATTGCCGTCGACGTGCAGGTCGGCCTGGGTCTGGAATGTCTTGACCGCGTCGCGCACGGCGTCGTCGTACAACGGGTTTTCCTTGTCGCCGGCGACATCGAGCCGTTTGCGCAGCGCCACGACGCGGGCATCTTTCATGCCGGGGCGCAGGATCTTGCCTTCCGGGACCTTGACGAGGTTGGTCTTCTTTTCGTCCTCGGTTTTGGCCTGCATGCCGCCGTTCTGGCGCAGCTCGGCGAGCTTTTCCCGGAGCGCCTTGAATTCAGCCTGCGGCGGATTGTAGCTGTCGAGCACCTTGCCGGCATCGCCGCCATCGGCAAGCTTGGCCAGCACCTTGGCGGGTTCGGGCGCGACCAGATCGAATTGGATGTCGGCGCTGACGCGGCTGAAGTGGATGCGGCCGATCTGTGCCTGGCGGGCATAAGTGAGCACCGCGGCGGTGAGTTTGAGTTCGTCCTCGGCCAGCGCTTCGGCGGTCGCCGCCGATTTGAAATCCGGGGCCGGGTAGTCGTTCGGGTCGAGGCCGACCGCGTCGACCTGCCCGAGATAGGCCGTCGCGGCCTTGGCGCGCTCGTCGGCGGCGCCATTGCTTACCCACAGCGGCGCGTAATCGCGCGCCTTGTAGAATGCCTCGACGCCTTCGCGATCGGCCTTGCGGTTGACGATACGGTCGAACTGCTTGCCGGTAATCATCTGGCGCAGCTGATCGGCGACCGCGCTGTCGGCGGTGGCAGACACCGGCGTCGCGGCCGGCTCGCTCGCCGCCTTGGTCGCTTCAACCTTGGCGGGCTCGGCCGCGGGCGTGGCGGCTTCCTGCTTCGACTCGATCTTGGCAGGTTCAGCAGTGACCGGCTCGGTCTTGGCGGTCTCGTTCGCCGGCACGGCAGTTGGCTCAATGTCCTTCGCGGTCAGCGGCGGAAGCAAAGCGGTATCCGGCATTGGGACAGCGGTAGCTAATCTGATTGTCAGATTGCTGCGCCAATGCTTCCTGAGCGTTGCCGGCATGGGTTCCCAATAGCAGCACCAGCCCGAGGGCAGTCGAGGCTAACAGGCTGTTGAATTTGACACTTTTCACCGCGTCTCTCCTAAAGACTGTGCAGGGACTCGCACCCCTAATTTCGATGGCATCCTATCCCATAGTCCTGCGGTAGTTACGTATTTCCCAATGCGATGATGCTGAACATCGGCCGGGTGTGGCTATTTTGCACAAACAGCCAAAATCACGGATTTGGCTGGTCTTTTCGGTCGTGCCGCCGCCTTGAGCCTACGGCAACACATGGCTATCCCGCTGGTTCCCCCACAGGTTTCGCGACTTTTCCCCCAATGACTTCTCCGTGATGCCGCGTCACGGCAACCCCCGTCCGCAAGCCTGCTGACAGGGCGGCGCAGCACCCAAATCATGAACGAGATGACCAAGGCGTTCACCGACGACCATCTGCGCGCGGTCTCGGATTTCGTCGCCGCGCCACCGCCGCCGGCTGATAGCGGCGACCCCGCCCGCATGCGCGCCGCCGGCGCGCTGATCACGCAATTTCGCTGCAACAATTGCCACACGCTGAATTTGGCCGGCTGCGAAAATATTCCGCGCATCGCCAACCAGCGCGAGGACTATTTGGTCAAGACGCTGCGCGAGTACAAGAGCAACACCCGGCACGGCTACGACGGCGCCATGGCCGAAGTGCTGGCGCCGGTGACCGACGCGCAGATCGTCGAGCTCGCCTACGCCATCGCGCGATTTCGCTGATATCCGATAAACGTTCGCCCGCTAAAAAACCGGGCCCCGCGAGGGGCCCGGTTTCAGTTTGCCGGCGTGGGGTACCGGCAATCTCCAGAGGGGAACATGCTGCGCACCGGCTGACTCTGGGAGGAAACACCCGGCGTCACAGCGAGCCCCGACTATGCGAGCCGCGCCCGCCTCCGGCAACGCGCAAGCCCGCATGTCAGCCATGCCTAAACGCAAAGCGAGAGAATTTTTTTGCTGTGAAAATTAAAAACGCCAACGCTGTGCGTTGGCTACCAGGAAATCGCGGAAAACTTGAATTCGGGCGACCGCCTTGAGCTCTTCCGGATAAACGAAAAAGGCGTCGAGCGCGAGCGTGTCGGCCTCGCCGAGCAATTGCACCAGGCCGCCGTTCTCTTCCACCAGATAGTCCGGCAGCATCGCGATGCCGAGGCCGCGCTGACAGGCGCGCAACACGCCCAGCACGTTGTTGATGGTCAAATGCGGCGCGCGCGCGGCTTTTCCCTCGCGGCCGATGTCGAGCAGCCAGCGGCGGTTCTGTAAGTGCGCGGGCACGGTGCCGCCGAGCAGAATGACGCGATGCTTGTCGAGATCCTCGTGCGCCTGCGGCGTGCCGAAGCGCTTGAGATAATCCGGCGAGGCATAGGCATGGAAGTGCACCGAGAACAACTTGCGCTGGATCAGGTCCGGCTGGGTCGGCTGGCGCAGGCGGATCGCCACGTCGGCCTCGCGCATCGCCAGATCGAGCTCCTCGTCGGAGGTGATCAGCGTGATGTGGATGTCGGGATAAAGATCGAGAAATTCGCCGAGCCGCGGCGTCAGCCAATGGATGCCGATGCCGGGCGTGGTCGACACTTTCAACTCGCCGTTCGGCCGTTCGCGGCTGTCGGTGAGCTTGGTGCGCGCCGCCTCGAGCTTCATGAACACTTCATGCGCCGTGCGGTAGAGCAGTTCGCCCTGTTCGGTCAGGATCAGCCCGCGGGCATGGCGGTGGAACAGCGAAACCGACAATTCGCCTTCGAGCGCCGAGACCTGGCGTGACACCGCCGATTGCGACAGGCCGAGTCGCTCGCCGGCATGGGTGAACGAGCCCGCTTCCGCCGCGGCGTGGAACACCTTCAGCTTGTCCCAGTCCATCGAGGTGTTGGCCATGATCTATTCCGCCGCGCGCTGGTGTTCGTGCGCGTCTTTGTGCTCTTGCGCGTGCAGGAATTTCTGCGCTTCGAGCGCCGCCATGCAGCCTTGGCCGGCGGCGGTGACGGCCTGGCGAAACACCTCGTCGGTGACGTCGCCGGCGGCGAACACGCCCGGCACCGACGTGGCGGTCGAATAGCCATTGGTGACGATATAACCCGAGGGCCGCGTCTCGACCTGGCCGACGAACAACTCGGACGCCGGCGTGTGGCCGATAGCGATGAACACGCCGTCGACCTTGCGCTCGGTGACCGCGCCGGTCTTCACGTTCTTGAGCCGCACGGTGTTGACCTTCAGCGGGTTGTCGCTGCCCAGCACGTCGTCGAGCGCCGAGTCCCAGATCACGTCGATCTTGGGATTCTTGAACAGGCGGTCCTGAAGAATCTTTTCGGCACGGAACGAGTCGCGCCGGTGCACCACCGTGACCTTGGAGGCGAAATTGGTGAGGAACAGCGCCTCTTCGACGGCGGTATTGCCGCCGCCGATCACGATCACTTCCTTGTTCTTGTAGAAGAAGCCGTCGCACGTCGCGCAAGCCGATACGCCGTAGCCCTTGAACTTCTGCTCGGACGGCAGATCGAGCCAGCGCGCCTGCGCGCCGGTGGCGATGATCAGCGCGTCGGCGAGATAGACGTCGCCGCTGTCGCAAGTCAGCCGGAACGGCCGCTGCGCCAGTTCGACCTCGGTCACCTGGTCGTAGACCAGCTTGGTGCCGACATGTTCGGCCTGCTTCTGCATCTGCTCCATCAGCCAGGGACCCTGGATGACGTCGGCGAAGCCCGGATAATTCTCAACGTCGGTGGTGATGGTGAGCTGGCCGCCGGGCTGGATGCCCTGGATCAAAATCGGTTCCAGCATGGCGCGCGCGGCGTAGATCGCGGCGGTGTAACCTGCCGGACCCGAGCCGATAATCACGACCTTGGCATGGGTAGTCTTTGGCATTGTTCGCGCCCCCCTGGCGGGCGTCGGGCTTAAATGGTGGCCCGGGTGGCCGGGTGGACCGGCTCTTTTGCTCGCGTGATCTATGGCTTTCAGCCGAGCTATGCAAGATACGCAACCCCAAACTCACAGACTTGCGTTCCTAGGTCCAACTATTGCGCGAATGCACGCAATAATCTTTCGCGAAACATTATTTCGCGGTATGGATATTCCTGCCTTTTCACGCCACTCCGAGGACTTGCCCTTGCCCGCCCGCCTCGACGCCATCGACCGCAAGATCCTGAAAGAACTGCAGGATGACGGCCGCATTACCAACGTAGAGCTGTCGCGCCGGGTCGGCATTTCGGCGCCGCCCTGCTTGCGCCGCGTCCGTGCGCTGGAGGAGGCCGGCTACATCAAGGGCTACCGCGCGCTGCTCGACGAGAAAAAGCTCGGCTACGAGGTGTCGGTCTTCGCCATGGTGCATCTGGCGAGCCAGGCGGAATCCGATCTTACGGCCTTCGAGGAGTTTCGTGCGCAAGCAGCCGTTGGTGCGCGAATGCTGGATGCTCTCCGGCGAGATCGACTTCGTGCTCAAATGCGTCGCGCCCGATCTGAAAACCTTCCAGGCCTTCGTCGAGAAGCTCACCGCCGCGCCGCACGTGCGCAACGTCAAGACCTCGCTCACGCTGCGCAATTCCAAGGACGCGGCGATGGTGCCGATGGAAGAGTGAGGATGCTCCGATGCCAGTCGTATGCCGGCCTGCGCGCGCGCAAGATTTAGAGCGGGCCGATGCGCTTGTCGTTGCCAGCATCAACGACCTCACCGAACGTCACGGCTTCGGGCCAATGGCGGTTTCGCGTCCGCCCCAATTTCAGCTGTTTTCGTTAAAGGACGACCCCGACGGCCTGTGGGTCGCTGAAGATGCCGGTCAAATCCTCGGCTTCGCGTGGAGTTGGGTTTGCGGCGACTTGTGGTTTCTCGCGCAATTGTTTGTGGCTCCAGGCCTGCAGGGCCGCGGCATCGGCAGCGAGCTTTTGAAACGGACCTTGGATCATGCGCAGAAATCGGGAGCCGCCAACAAGGCCCTGATCACCTTCACCTTCAACACGGTATCGCAAGGCCTTTATATCCGGCACGGGCTGTTTCCGCGTATGCCGATCTACAATTTTGGCGTCGCGCGTGAGGCCCTGAAAAATCGTTTGCAGGACGCGCAATTTCGCCGCGTGCCTCTCGAGGTCTCGGACCCGCATTTGCAAAGCCTCGATCGGATCGACGCCCAGGCTCTGGGGGTCTCGCGTGAAAAGCATCACCGATATCTGATCAACGATCGCGCGACCAAGGGCGTCATTCTTTACGCAGGAGACAATTGCGTCGGCTATGTTTACGTCAGCGACGACGGCCACATTGGACCGCTCGCGGTCGCGCGGCCCGACCATCTTGACGTCGCATTCAGGACCGCGCTGAGCCTGGCCGCTGAAGGCAGTTCTGCGCAGGTGTCGGCGTTTCTTCCCGGCACATGCGCCACGGCGCTCGGCATCGCGGTTGCGCACGGCATGCGCATCACGTTTCCGATGATCCTGATGTCGACGCACGATTTCGGCGATTGGACTCAGTATCTGCCGCGCAATCCGGGTTTCATGTGACAGCGCGGCAAAAAGGCGTCGCGCCCGATCGAAAAACCTTCCAGGCCTTCGTCGAGAAGCTCACTGCCGCGCCGCACGTGCGCAACGTTAAGACTTCGCTCACGCTACGCAGCCTTACACAATCGCTCTAAGGAACGATAATCCTCGACGATCGTTGTTCTACCGGCATTTGTCAGGAGGCAATGTCATGACCAAATTGGGCGCGCTTATTGTGTCGGCTGCGATCATGACGCCGCTTCCCGTCATGGCCTACACCCAGGAAGAAGCCAACGCCTGCACTCCGGACGTATTCCGGCTTTGCCAGCAGGCCATCCCGGATACCGGGCGCGTGGCGCACTGCCTGGCGGCGAAGAAATCGCAGCTTAGCGCGGCGTGCGCGACTGTCTTCAATCGTCATGAGCAGAAAACGATTGCCGAGCGCGAACGGCCGGACAATCTCCGTCAGACGAAATACTGAACGCATGTTCTGAAAACAAATGGCCGGGCAATGCCCGGCCAAATCTTTTGGCGATCGGC
The DNA here is from genome assembly GCA_963809675.1 of uncultured Alphaproteobacteria bacterium. GTDB lineage: Bacteria > Pseudomonadota > Alphaproteobacteria > Rhizobiales > Xanthobacteraceae > Pseudolabrys. Next base: position 527,831 of record CAWEKJ010000009.1, on the reverse strand, counting down.
GAAAGCGAAGCGGCTACTTCCACTCCACCTTCTTGACTTCATAGCCCTTGGCGCCGCCGGGGGTGACGACCTCGACCTGGGCGCCCTTGCTCTTGCCGATCAGCGCCTTGGCGAGCGGCGAGGTGATCGAGATGCGGCCCTTCTTGGCGTCGGCCTCCGGCTCGCCGACGATCTGCCACACTTTCTTCTCGTCGGTGTCCTCGTCGACCAGCGTCACGGTGGCGCCGAAGGTAATGGTGTCGCCCGAAAGCTTCGATACGTCGATCACGTCGGCGCGCGCCAGCTTGTCCTCGAGCTCGGCGATGCGGCCCTCGTTGAGCGACTGCTGCTCCTTGGCGGCGTGATATTCGGCGTTCTCCGACAGGTCGCCGTGCGTGCGCGCGTCGGTGATCTGCTGGATGATGCGCGGCCGCTCGACCGACTGGCAGTGCTTGAGCTCGGCCTCGAGCGTCGTATAGCCGGCCGCCGTCATTGGAATCTTGTCCATCGTCTCTTCTCCTCCTGGCGGGCGCTCGAACTGTCTTGATCGCGCCTCGGCGCCGCCAAGCCCCTTCCATCCTCAAAACTTCGTCCAATCCACTCGCAATACGACTCCGGCCACGGCATCCCGCGAAACCGGAGTCATGTACGAGGGGCCGGCCAAAAAAACCCCGACCGCGGCTGGTGTCACCCGCGCCGCGACCGTGGACTTCCCGGCCTAACTCGCACCGCCGCCATAGGTTCGAGCCATTCCGGGAAAAAGCCCGTCAGGCCCGATCGCTGAAGTAGCTCTGCAGCGTGCGCACCTCGAGGTCGCCCCCGAGATAGGCTTTTATGCCCTGCGCCGCGGCGACGGCACCCGAAAGAGTGGTGTAGTACGGCACTTTATGCAAGAGGGCGGCGTGCCGCAGCGAACGGCTGTCGGCCAGGGCCGCGGCCCCCTCGGTGGTGTTGAAAACCAGCTGAACACCGCCGTTTTTGATGGCATCCACGATGTGGGGCCGGCCTTCCAGCACCTTGTTGATCTTGTCCGCCGCCACCCCCTGTTCGGCGAGGTAGCGCTGGGTTCCCGAGGTGGCGATGGTCTTGAAGCCGAGCGAGGCCAACAGCCGCACAGCGGCCAAAATGCGCGGCTTGTCGGCGTCCTTGACCGAGACGAACACCGTGCCGTTGCGCGGCAAATTGGTGCCGCCGCCGATCTGGCTCTTGGCGAAGGCGATCTCGAACGCTGGCGTCGATTCCCATCACCTCGCCGGTCGATTTCATCTCCGGTCCCAGCACGGTATCGACGCCGGGGAAGCGCGCGAACGGGAACACCGCTTCCTTGACCGCGCGGTGCTTGTAGTGGCTCGGCACGAGCTTGAAGCTGGCGAGGCTCTCGCCCGCCATGATGCGGGCGGCGATCTTGGCGACCGGCAGGCCGATCACCTTGGCGACGAACGGCACCGTGCGCGAGGCGCGCGGATTGACCTCCAGCACATAGATGTCGCCGTCCTTGATGGCGTATTGCACGTTCATCAGCCCGCCGACATTGAGCGCGAGCGCCAGCGCGCGGGTCTGCCGGCCGAGTTCGGCCAGCGTTTCATCGCTGAGCGAATGCGGCGGCAGCGCGCAGGCTGAATCGCCGGAATGGATGCCGGCTTCCTCGATGTGTTCCATGATGCCGGCGATGAAGGTGTCCTTGCCGTCGGCGAGGCAATCGACGTCGACTTCGGTGGCGTCCGACAGATAGCGGTCGATCAGCAGCGGGCTTTTTTTGGAAACCACCAGTTCGCTCGGCCGGTCGAGATCGCCGGCGAGCCGCGCCACGTAGCGGTCGAGCTGGGCGCCGTCGCGCACGATCTCCATGGCGCGCCCGCCCAGCACGTAAGACGGCCGGATCACCACCGGGTAGCCGATCTCCTCGGCGATGGCGCGCGCCGCGCCTGGCGAGGTGGCGATGCCGTTCTGCGGCTGGCGCACGTTGAGTTTGTCGAGCAGTTTCTTGAAGCGGTCGCGGTCTTCCGCCAGATCGATCATGTCCGGCGAGGTGCCGAGGATCGGCACCTTCGCCTTTTCGAGATGCTCGGCGAGCTTGAGCGGCGTCTGGCCGCCGAACTGCACGATGACGCCGTGCAGCGTGCCGTTGGCGCGCTCGGTCTCGATGATCTCCAGCACGTCTTCCGGCGTCAGCGGCTCGAAATACAGCCGGTCGGAGGTGTCGTAGTCGGTCGACACCGTTTCCGGATTGCAGTTGACCATGATGGTCTCGTAGCCGGCTTCCTTGAGCGCGAAGCAGGCGTGGCAGCAGCAATAGTCGAACTCGATGCCCTGGCCGATGCGGTTCGGGCCGCCGCCGAGGATGATGACCTTCTTTTTGTCGGACGGCCGCGCTTCGTCGGCGGCTTTAGACCGGCTTGGCCGTTAAACGGCGTCTCGTAGGTCGAATACATGTAAGCGGTGGGCGAGGCGAATTCGGCGGCGCAGGTGTCGATGCGCTTGAACACCGGCCGCACGCCGAGCGCGCGGCGCTTTTCCATCACCGTCTCGGCGTCGGTGCCGGTCAGCTTGCCGAGCCGCTGATCCGAAAACCCTTGCGCCTTCAGCCGGCGGAACGCGCCCGCGGTGGCGGGCAGGCCCTTGGCCCTGATTTCGGCTTCCATCTCCACCAGCGCGCGGATCTCGTTGAGGAACCACGGATCGATCCGGCAGGCATTGTGGATCAGCTCGTCATTGGCCCCGAGCCGCATGGCCTGCGCGATCTTGAGCAGGCGATCCGGCGTCGGCGTGCCGAGCGCGGCGCGGATCGCGGCCTTGTTGTCGGCGTCGTCGATGCCCTTGGCGGCGTCGAAGCCCTCGATGGTGATTTCGTCGAGACCGGTGAGGCCGGTCTCCAGCGAGCGCAGCGCCTTCTGCAAGCTTTCCTGGAAGGTGCGGCCGATCGCCATGGCTTCGCCGACCGATTTCATCGAGGTGGTCAGCGTGTTCGAGGCGCCGGGGAATTTCTCGAAGGCAAAGCGCGGAATCTTGGTGACCACGTAATCGATGGTCGGCTCGAACGAGGCCGGCGTCGCGCCGCCGGTGATGTCGTTGGCGATTTCATCGAGCGTGTAGCCGACCGCGAGCTTGGCCGCGACCTTGGCGATCGGAAAGCCGGTCGCCTTCGAGGCCAGCGCGGACGAACGCGACACGCGCGGGTTCATTTCGATGACCACCAGCCGCCCGTCGGCCGGATTGACCGCGAACTGCACGTTGGAGCCGCCGGTCTCGACGCCGATCTCGCGCAACACCGCGATCGAGGCGTCGCGCATGATCTGGTATTCCTTGTCGGTGAGCGTGAGCGCCGGCGCGATGGTGATCGAATCGCCGGTGTGCACGCCCATCGGATCGACGTTCTCGATCGAGCAGATGATGATGCAATTGTCTTTTTTGTCGCGCACCACCTCCATCTCGAATTCCTTCCAGCCCAGCACCGATTCTTCGATCAGCACTTCGCTGGTGGGGGAGGCGTCGATGCCGCCTTCGACGATGTCGATGAACTCGGCCTTGTTGTAGGCGATGCCGCCGCCGGTGCCGCCGAGCGTGAACGACGGCCGGATGATCGCCGGCAGGCCGATGTCGTCGAGCGCGGTGAGCGCCTGCGCCAGCGTCTTGACCTGATGCGAGCGCGGCGTCGGCAGGCCGATGCGGGTCATGGCCTCGCGGAACAGCTCGCGGTCTTCCGCCATGTCGATGGCATCCGCGGTGGCGCCGATCATCTTGACGTTGAATTTCTCCAGCACGCCCATCTTGCGCAAGCGAGAGCGCGCAGTTGAGCGCGGTCTGCCCGCCCATGGTGGGGAGCAGCGCGTCGGGCCGCTCGCGCTCGATGATCTTGGCGACGATCTCCGGCGTGATCGGCTCGATATAGGTGGCGTCGGCGAGATCGGGATCGGTCATGATCGTCGCCGGATTGGAGTTCACCAGGATGACCCGGTAGCCTTCCTCCTTGAGCGCCTTGCAGGCCTGGGTGCCGGAATAGTCGAACTCGCAGGCCTGGCCGATGACGATCGGGCCGGCGCCGATGATCATGATCGATTTGATGTCGGTGCGTTTGGGCATCGGCTCTTGGGTAAACTGGACACAAAAAAAGGGCGCGCCTATGCGCGTCCTTCGCCCCGCTGCGGGACTAGCCCCGCGCGGGGCTCATATAGGCCCGAATCGGCGGGCAGGGAAGGGCGACGCGCGGATAAGCGGTGGATGGCCGCAGACTTACGCCGGCCGCGCCAAAAACGTCATGCGCTGCTGATTGTGGCCGATATTGCGCGGCGCGCGTTTGGCCGCAAAGCCGGCGGCTTCCAGCTTGGCCAGCATCTCGGACGCCTCGTAGTGGGAAAGCCCGACGGTCTTCCTCAGCCGCAGATAGTCCGACACGAAAATCCGCATCAGCCCGCCGACCGCCGCCCAGAAGAATCCGTTGGCGGCGGCAAAGCGCAGCAGCGCCAGCGCGGCGGCCGGCGCGGCCAGACGCGGCGGCACGATATCGCCGATAATCAGCAGGCTGCCGGGCTTGAGCAGCTTGCGGAAGGTCGCCGCCAGGCCGTCGAACTGCGCGCCGGTGAGATATTGCGCCACCGAATGCAGCACGATCAGGTCGAGCGAGCCGGGCGGCAACGCCCCGGCTTGATCGGGCGTGAGCACGGAGATTTTTGGATTTTGCGCGTAGCGCGCAGCGAGCGCGGCCCGCACATTGGGCGCGGCCTCGACCAGCGTCAGATGCCCGCACTCAGCAGCCACCAGATCGGCCGATGTCGCCTCGCCGCAGCCGTAGTCGAGCACGCGCGCCGAGGGCGAGGGCACGTAATCGCGGATATGCTCGGCGATAGTGCGGTAATGCACGTCGCGGTGACGCGCATTCACGTAGATCACCGAATGCTTGAAATCGTAGAAGCTGATCCAGTCCATCGGATGTGTGTTGTCGCAAACAAATCGGCTGTGCGCTAGCGCCCCCACAACCCAACCAGCGGGCCGTCTTTGCCGTGCACCGGGTCGCTCGCCGGCAGCGGCACCTTGGGGATCGTCGTCAGCGACTTGTCGCGCTCGGCCGGGTTGTCGCCGCGGCACAGGTTATAGGTGCCGTCCGGCGGATAGCCGCCGATCACCAGGAGGTCGTCGCTGCCAAGCAGCCTTTGATGGCCGGTGCCGGCCGGCAGCACCGCGATGTCGCCGGCCTTGAGCTCAAGCGTTTCGCCCTGGTGACCGCCAAGCTGGACGCGTGCCGAGCCGCGCGCGATGCCGAGCGCCTCGTGGATCATGGAGTGGTAATGCACGAACGGAAAAATGCCGTCGCGCCATAGGCCGCGGCCCCAGCCGTTGGCGGTAAACAGCGTCTCGATCGCGGCCGCCGGATTGCGCGCCCAGGTCGACGGCGCCTTTGTAGACCAGCGCCGGCAGCGCCGGATTGTTCGGCACCGTGCCGTCGTCCTTGAACAGGAAGGTGAGGGGCTTGGTCAGAATCATCTCGGGATAACACCGATCAGCCAGATGGGTTCACTTGATCCGTCACCCTGAGGTGCGCGCCGAAGGCGCGCCTCGAAGGGCGACGGCCAATGCTTGAAAGAATTTGGCCGTTCATCCTTCGAGGCTCGCCGCTGTCGCCGCTCGCACCTCAGGATGACGGGTCGAGTGCGGTGCCTACGCGATCTTGCGCTTCGCCGTGTTCTTGGCCTGCCGCATCATGTCGACGAAGCGCGTGAACAGATAATGGCTGTCGCGCGGGCCGGGCGAGGCCTCCGGGTGGTACTGCACCGAGAACACCGGCCGGTCGTTGAGCGCGAGGCCGCAATTGGAGCCGTCGAACAGCGACACATGGGTCTGCTGCACGTTCTTCGGCAGCGTGTCCTTGTCGACCGCGAAGCCGTGGTTCATCGAGGTGATCTCGACCTTGCCGGTGGTCAGATCCTTGACCGGATGATTGGCGCCGTGATGGCCCTGATGCATCTTCATGGTCTTGCCGCCGACCGCGATGCCGAGCATCTGGTGGCCGAGGCAAATCCCGAAGGTCGGCGTGCCGCTGAGTCGATCAGCTTCTTGATCACCGGCACGGCGTATTCGCCGGTCGCCGCCGGATCGCCCGGTCCGTTGGACAGGAACACGCCGTCGGGCTTGAGCGCCATGATGTCGTCGGCCGAGGTCTTGGCCGGCACCACCGTCACCTTGCAGCCGGAGCCGGCGAGCAGCCGCAGGATGTTGCGCTTGATGCCGTAGTCGATCGCGACGACGTGGAAATCCGGCTTGGTCTGGCGGCCGTAGCCCTCGCCCCACACCCACGGCGTCTCGTCCCAGGAAAATCGTTGCGCCGACGTCACCATCGGCACCAGGTCCATGCCGACGAGGCCCGGCCAGTCCTTGGCTTGCTTTCTTCAGCGCGGCGAGATCGAATTTGCCGTCGGGCGCGTGCGCGATCACGGCGTTCGGCATGCCCTTCTCGCGGATCAGCGCGGTCAGCGCGCGGGTGTCGATGCCGGCACAGCCCGATGATGCCGCGCGCTTTGAGCCAGTCGTTGAGATTGCGGGTGGCGCGGTAGTTCGACTGCGGCGTGATGGCGGTATGCAGGATGACGCCGCAGGCGCCCGGCCGCGCCGCCATGTTGACGCTCTCGATGTCGTCCTCGTTGGTGCCGACATTGCCGATGTGCGGGAAACGTGAAGGTGATGATCTGCCCGGCGTAAGACGGGTCGGTGAGGATTTCCTCGTAGCCCGTCATCGCGGTATTGAAGCAGACCTCGCCGACCGCGGTGCCGGTGGCGCCCAGGCCGAAACCCTCCAGCACGGTCCCGTCGGCCAGCACCAAAAGCGCCGTCGGCTTGGGCTCGGCCCAAGCGCCGGTGGGGGCGGCTTTCGTCTGGGTCATGGCCACTTAGTTGCGTATTATATGTGGCGAAGCAAGGGGCCGATGGATGCCGCCAACAGGCTCATTTATCGCCGGCGACCAGCGACTGTCTGGCACCATTGACGATCTTGATGTCGCCCAGCGCGTAAGGATCGACGCCCTCGATGCAGGCAACGTTGAAGCCGTATTCGGTCGGAACGCTGCGCCGCTGGTGATGCGTATAGATGCCGCAGACCTTGCAGAAGTAGTGCTTCGCCGTCTTGGTATTCCATTGGTATAGGGTCAAAACGTCCTCTCCCTTGGCCACCTTCAGGCCGGCAAGCGGAACCGAGGCCATGACCGCGCCCTTGCGGCGGCATAGCGAGCAATTGCAGCGCCGTAGGTTTTCAAATCCATTCTCGAGCGTAACCTCGAAAACCACGCCGCCGCAGTGGCATTGCCCGGTCCTGACGGTTGACATGCGCTTTCCCTCTTGCTGTGGCATAGCCACGATACGGCCCTGCGTGGGCCGGCTCAATGCGAGCGGAGGCGGCCGATGCTGCGCGACGACATCAATAAAGCTTTGACCGAGGCTCAGAAGGCCAAGAACGAGCGGGCGGTTTCGACGCTGCGCATGGTCAATTCAACGCTCAAGAACGCCGACATCGAGGCGCGCGGGGCCGGCAAGCCGCCGCTCGGCGACGCCGAGGTGCTGCCCGCTGCTGCAGAAGATGATCAAGCAGCGCCAGGAATTGGTCGAGCTCTACCAGAAGGGCAACCGCGCCGACCTGGTGAAGCAGGAGCAGGAGGAGATCGCCATCATCTCCGGCTATCTGCCGAAGCAGATGTCGGAGGCCGAGATGACCGCGGCGATCGAGGCCGCGATCAAGGACACCGGCGCCGCCGGCATGAAGGACATGGGCAAGGTGATCGGCGCGCTTGCGCGGCAAATATGCCGGGCAGATGGACATGGCGAAGGCGAGCGGGATGGTGAAGGCGAAGCTGCAGTAATCCGTCACCCTGAGGTGGCCGCGCATAGCGCGGCCCTCGAAGGGCGACGGCCCGTGATTAGTGGCCGATATCCTGCGATGGGCACCGAGAGGCGCGCACCTTCAGGTCGGGTATCGAGACGGATAGGGGAGGGACATGAAACGATTTGTCGCCGCTGCATGGCCGCGCTTGCCGCAACGCCCGCCGTCGCCGACGATTACCCCAACCGCCCGATCCGCGTCTTCACCACCTCGAGCGCCGGCGGCATCAGCGACGTCTTCATGCGCGTCCTCAACGACGCGCTGCAAAGCCGTCTCGGCCAGCCGCTGATCATCGAGAACAAGCCCGGCGGCGCCGGCAACATCGCCGCGCGCCAATGCCAGGATGCGGCGCCGGACGGCTACACCATCTGCATCATCAATGCCGACACGATCATCTACAACCAGTTCCTGTTCAAACAAATCCCGTTCGAGCCCGGAGAAGCTGACGCCGATCGTCAATCTGTTCCATTTGATCCAGGCGGTGGTGGTGAACTCCGATCTGCACGTCAAGATCGATGGACGAACTGGTCGCGCTGTCGAAAGCAAAGCCCGGCACGCTCAATTATCTCACCGCCTCGATCCCCTGCGTCGTCTACATGGACAGCCTCAAGCGCGACAAAGGCGCCGACTGGGTGCGCGTGCCGTTCCGCGGCGGCGGCGAGGCGGTCACCGCCGTGCTCGGCGGCACGACGCCGATCGCGCATGATCGGCATCGGCAATGTCATGGGGCAGATCAAGGCCGGCAAGATGACGGCGCTGGCGCTGGTCAACAATATCCGCACGCCGCTCTTGCCGGACGTGCCGACCTGGGCCGACCTCGGCTACAAGGGCGCGGCGTCGGAAACCTGGTACGGACTGTTCGCGCCCGCCGGCACGCCGAAGGCGATCATCGACAAGCTCAATGGCGAGATCGTCAAGGTGGTCGCCGACCCGGCGTTCCGCGAGAAGAACATCATCAGCCGCGGCCTGGTGCCGGCGACCGGCACGCCGGAGGATTTCGCCAAGACCATCAAAGAAGGCCGCGTCGGCGCCGAGCAGGTGGTGAAGGAGTCGGGCCTGCCGCCGCAGTAGAAATTCCGGTCACCCCCGCGAAAGCGGGGGTCTAGAAGTCAGTTCACGGCCTGTGAATAACTAGGAAAACGTCTCGTATCCAAGCGGCCGGCGCAGGTTCCTGCATCCGCCCCATTCCCCGGCCTATGATTGGCTAACCGATTCGGCCAAACCAAATCCATGCGCTTCACGCCCCAGTTCCTCGACGAGCTGCGTGCCCGCCTCCCTGTCTCGGAGGTGGTTGGCCGCCGCGTGAAGCTGCGCAAGCAAGGCCGCGAGTTCGTCGGCCTGTCGCCGTTCAACAAGGAAAAGATCGCCCTCGTTCACGGTCAATGACCAGAAGGGCTTCTTCCACGATTTCTCCTCCGGCAAGCACGGCGACATTTTCGGCTTCGTCATGGAGACCGAAGGCGTTGCGTTTCCCGAAGCCGTCGAGCGGCTGGCGCAAATGGCCGGCGTGGCGCTGCCGAAAGTGTCGCACGAGGACGAGCAGCGCGACGCTCGGCGCAAGACTTTGCACGACGTCATGGAACTGGCGGCGAAATTCTTCGAGGCGACGCTGGCCGCGCGCGCCGGCGCCAAAGCGCGCGGCTATCTCGCCGACCGCGGCCTCGACCCGGCGACGCAACTGAAATTCCGTCTCGGTTACGCGACCAATGAGCGCTTCGCGCTCAAGGAGCATCTCGGCTCGCACGGCATTCCGGTCGAGGACATGGTCGAAGCGGGGCTGCTGGTGTCGGGCGACGACATTCCGCTGCCGTTCGACCGCTTCCGCGATCGCGTGATGTTTCCGATCACGGACTTTCGTGGGCGGAACATCGCCTTTGGCGGCCGCGCGCTCGAAAAAGACGCGCAGGCGAAATACCTCAATTCGCCGGAGACGCCGCTCTTCCATAAAGGCGCAACGCTCTACAACATCGCCGCCGCGCGCCAGGCCGCGCATGACGGCGCGCACGTCGTCGCGGTCGAAGGCTATGTCGACGTCATCGCCATGGTGACGGCGGGCTTCCCGGCGGCGGTCGCGCCACTCGGCACGGCGCTGACCGAAGACCAGCTCGCGCTGCTCTGGAAGATGGCGGACGAGCCGGTGCTCTGTTTCGACGGCGACAAAGCCGGTCTGCGCGCCGCCTATCGCGCGGTCGAGACTCGCCATGCCGCGGCTCAAGCCCGGCAAGAGCCTGAAATTCGCGATTGCTGCCGGAGGGCCAGGACCCCGACGATCTTATGCGTTCCGCCGGCCGCGAGGCGGTGGCGGAGGTGATCGGCGCGGCACGGCCATTGGCGCCATGCTGTGGGCGCGCGAGACCGAAGGACATTCATTCGAAACGCCGGAGCGCCGCGCCGCGCTGGAAGCGCGCATCAACGAAGTCACCGCCGGCATCGCCGACGATTCCGTGCGCAAATATTACCGGCAGGATTTCAACGCGCGGCTGTCGCAGTTCTTCGCGCCGGCGCAAGGTCAGGGATTTGCCAGCCGCGTGGCAATTTTCAGCGCGGACAGGGTCAGCAGAACTGGCGCGACCGCCCCAGAGGCGAATGGCAGCCGCGCAACGGCGCGCCCGCGCCCGGCCACCGGCGGCAGAAACATGCCCTATGTTGTGGTCAGCCAGCAGCTTGCGCTCGAGCCCGGTGCATCGCGGCCATCGCACGGCGGTGCCCAAGCGCGAGGCGCTGATCCTGCAAGCCGCGCTCAATTACCCTTGGCTGCTGCACGACCATCTCGAGGAATTGGCCTCGCTCGAGTTCACCCACGCCGATGCCGAGCGGCTTAAAGGCGCCTTGATCGATATCGCCGCCCATTCGGCCGCGCCCGATGCCGAGACCATCAAGGCGGAACTTGAGCGCCGTAACCTCGGCGAGACCATGGAACGCCTCGCAAGCGCGATCACCACCCAATCGGTCTGGGGCGCGCGCCCCGATGCCGCGCCAGAGGATGTTTTGGTGACCTGGCAGCAACTGGTTGCCTTGCATCGGCAGTGGCATTCCCTAACTAAGGAGCTCAAGGACGCCGAACAGGCGCTCGGTCAGGACTCCAGCGAAGGCAATTATTTGCGGCTCCGCGACGTCAAGGCCCGCCTGTCCAACATGGACGGAACCGAGGCCCTGATCGAAGGGTTCGGAGCCTCTTCCGGCCGGGGCGCCCGTAGCTTATGAGCATGACCGCGCGGGGGCCTTCGAGTGGCCCCCGTAATGCCGGACCGGCGGGGAATAGAGGTCGATTCCCGCCGCTTTAACAGGGTTAATCGGAGCTAAACCGGTTCCGACGACACTGGCGACCTGATTCGTGGGCGGCGCCTCGCCTGGCGCGGCCCTTTTTGGCCATGGCCTATATATAGGAGGGCTATTTTGCCCCGCCTCGGAAGCAGCACGGCCAAGAAGGTCCAGGAGAAGCAGATGGCGAGCAAGCCTAAGGCGCAGGTCAAGGACGAGGCCCCGGACAAGGAAGCCGAGGGCGCGCCCGAATCCCCGCTGCCGCTGCTCGATCTCAACGATGCCGGCGTCAAGAAGATGATCAAGGCCGCCAAGAAGCGCGGCTTTGTCACCTTCGACGCGCTCAACGCCGTGCTGCCGTCGGAATCGACCTCGCCGGAACAGATCGAAGACATCATGGCGATGCTCAGCGAGATGGGCATCAACGTGGTCGAGACCGAGGACGCCGAAGGCGAAGACGGCGAGACCGAAAAGGCCGCCGACGAACACGACGACGATGACGACGACGATACCGGCCGCGAAGTGGTCGAGGCCAAGCCGAAGTCGCTGGCCGTCGCCGAGAAGAAAGAGCCGTCCGAGCGCACCGACGATCCCGTGCGCATGTATCTGCGCGAGATGGGCTCGGTCGAGCTGCTGTCGCGCGAGGGCGAAATCGCCATCGCCAAGCGCATCGAAGCCGGCCGCGAGGCGATGATCGCAGGGCTGTGCGAAAGCCCATTGACGTTTCAGGCCGTCATCATCTGGCGCGACGAATTGAGCGAGGGAAAAGTCTTCCTGCGCGACATCATCGACCTGGAAGCGACCTACGCCGGTCCCGACGCCAAGCAGATGCAGGTGCCGGTGATCATCGGCCCCGACGGCAAGCCGGTGCCGCAAGCCGCCGTTCCCGGCGTCACGCCGGTTCCGGGCGCGCCGCATTTGCAGGTCGTGCAGCCGGTGGCGCCGCCCGCCGCGCCGCCGTCCGCTACGCCGTTCAAGGCGCCGGGCCAGGCCGCCGACGGCGAAGAGCCGAAGGATCCGGCCGAGGCCGCGGCTTCGGACGACTATGACGAAGACGACATGGAGAATTCGCTCTCCATGGCGACGATCGAAGCCGAGCTCAAGCCGAAAGTGGTCGAGACCTTCGACACCATCGCCGACGCCTTCAAGCGGCTGCGCCGCTTGCAGGAGCAGGACATCGAATTCCGCCTGAAGAACACCTCGCTGTCGCCGGCGCAGGAGCGCAAATACAAGAAGCTCAAGGAAGAGATCATCTCCGAGGTGAAGTCGCTGCGGCTCAACCAGGCGCGCATCGATTCGCTGGTCGAGCAGCTCTACGACATCAACAAGCGGCTGGTGTCGAACGAGGGCCGCCTGATGCGGCTCGGCGAAAGCTACGGCGTGTCGCGCGAGGACTTCCTCAAGAACTACATGGGCAACGAGCTCGACTCGCGCTGGCTCAACCGCATCTCGAAACTGTCCGCCAAGGGCTGGAAGGGCTTCGTCGCCAAGGAAAAGGACCGCATCAAGGAAATCCGCTCGATGGTGCACGAGCTCGCCGGGCAGACCGGCGTGGAAATTTCCGAATTCCGCAAGATCGTGCACATGGTGCAGAAGGGCGAGCGCGAGGCGCGCCAGGCCAAGAAGGAAATGGTCGAGGCCAATCTGCGGCTCGTCATCTCGATCGCCAAGAAATACACCAACCGCGGCCTGCAATTCCTCGACCTGATCCAGGAAGGCAATATCGGCCTGATGAAGGCGGTCGACAAATTCGAATACCGCCGCGGCTACAAGTTCTCGACCTATGCGACCTGGTGGATCCGCCAGGCGATCACGCGCTCGATCGCCGACCAGGCGCGCACCATCCGCATCCCGGTGCACATGATCGAGACCATCAACAAGATCGTGCGCACCTCGCGGCAGATGCTGAACGAGATCGGCCGCGAGCCGACGCCGGAGGAACTGGCCGAGAAACTCGGCATGCCGCTGGAGAAGGTGCGCAAGGTTCTCAAGATCGCCAAGGAGCCGCTCTCGCTCGAAACGCCCATCGGCGACGAGGAGGATTCGCACCTCGGCGATTTCATCGAGGACAAGAACGCCATCCTGCCGATCGACGCGGCGATCCAGTCGAACCTGCGCGAGACCACCACGCGCGTGCTGGCTTCGCTCACGCCGCGCGAGGAACGCGTGCTGCGCATGCGCTTCGGCATCGGCATGAACACCGACCACACGCTGGAGGAAGTCGGCCAGCAGTTCTCGGTCACCCGCGAGCGCATCCGCCAGATCGAGGCCAAGGCGCTGCGCAAGCTGAAGCATCCGAGCCGGTCAGCCGGAAGCTGCGGTCGTTCCTCGACAACTAGCCGCTCACCGCCGTCTCAACCATCATCGGTCATCCCCGCGAAAGCGGGGATCCAGCACTTTCTTGAAGCGCTGGATCGCCCGCCTGCGCGGGCGATGACAGCAGAATGCTGGATTCCCGCTTGCGCGGGAATGAGCGGTCGTGGTGATGTGCGCGCCATGAAACGCATTCTCTTCGTCCTCGCCGTCACCTTCGGCTCGCCACGCCCTCTTTCGCCGCGCAATGCGGCGGCGATTTCAACGCCTTCCTGGCCGCGATGGGCCGCGAGGCGCAGGCCGCCGGCGTGTCGCGCGAGGTCATCGGCCAGGCCTTCGCCGGCCTCGCCATCGACCAGAACGTGCTCGCCTTCGACCGCCGCCAGAAGGGCATGTTCCACTCCAAGAGCTTCGAGGAATACGCCGCGACCCGCGTCATCCCGGCCCGCATCAACCGCGCCAGGAAGCTGATGGCGGCGCACGCCCAGCTGCTCTCGCGCATCGAGCGGCAGTTTGGCGTTCCCGCCACGGTCGTCGTGGCGATCTGGACGCTGGAGAGCGACAACGGCACCGGCGACATGGGCAAGCTGCCGGTGATCCGCACGCTGGCGACGCTGGCGCACGACTGCCGCCGCACCGAACTGTTCCAGGGCGAGCTGATCGCGGCGCTCAAGATCCTCCAGCGCGGCGATCTTCCCTTGCGTGATTTGATCGGCGCCTATGCCGGCGAGATCGGCCAGACGCAGTTTCTGCCGTCGTCTTATATCAAGTACGGCGTCGACTTCGACGGCAACGGCCATGTCGATCTGCGCCATTCGGTGCCGGACGTGCTGGCCTCGACCGCCAATCTGCTTGAAGGTCAACGGCTGGCAGGCCGGCGCGCCGTTCACGCAAGGCACGCCGAATTTCGAGGGCGCGATGCGCGAGTGGAATCACTCCGAGGTCTACCGCCGCACCATCGTGCTGATGGCGGAGCGGATCGGGGGGCGGTGAGTCCGTCACCCTGAGGTGCGCGCCAATGGCGCGCCGCGAAGGGCGACGGCCCGCGATTCTCTCATCCGGTCATCCCCGCGAAAGCGGGGATCCAGCACTTTCTTCCTTTTCATTGCGGGGCTTGTCCCTGCAAGCTCGCTTAAGTGAGCACGGCGGCTTTTTCCCGGGCTCAACCTATGCTAATCGTCTGCCATGCCTACAATCGCTTGGTTCTACGGCATTGCGCGTCCAATGTTCTACTGACCATGAGCCGCCGCACTTCCATGCGCGCTATGGTCGGGCGAGAGCGGTCGTGCGGGTTTCGGACGGAGTGTCCGGTGAACTTCCGCCGACCGCCCGGCGCATGGTTCGCGAATGGACCCTGGCGCGGCGTGCGCGAATCTGGAGTGAAAATTGGCGTCGCGCCCGCGCGCAACAGCCTTTGGAGAAGGTTCCCGGTCCCGATGCAGATGAATGATCTTCCGATGGTCGACGTGCTGCGCCTTCGTCCGCTCGAAGGCGGCCGGCTTTGGCTGCGCTTTACGGACGGCAGCGAGGGCGTCCGCGATTTATCGGATGTCATCGCGCGCGACGGCGAAATGGTGCGGCCGCTCAAGGACCCGGCGTTTTTCGCGCGCGTTTTCGTCGAAATGGGCGCGCCGACCTGGCCGAACGGCTTCGACCTCGATCCAATCAATCTCTACATGGAATTACGCGATGCCGGCGCGACTGACGCGAGGTGGCGGCGGAATAACGTCCCCGTGTAGCGCGGGCTTGGCCCTGCGGCTCCGGCACGCCGAATTTCGAGGGCGCGATGCGCGAGTGGAATCACTCCGAGGTCTACCGCCGCACCATCGTGCTGATGGCGCAGCGGATCGGGGGAGGGTAAGCGGCGGCTCCTGCGCCACGCCGGTGGGCCGTGTTGGCGTTCTTCATCCAAGGGAAAAAGCCATGCTGGATTTCGCGACCTTGAAGCGGCAGTGGAAGGACCTCACGTCCTACGAGCGTTTCGAGCAGATCGTCTCGCGCGTCGTCATGCTGTTCATCTCGGTGGTGATCGTCTATTCACTGATCCTGGTGGCGATCCAGCTGGCCGATCACTTCCGGCTCGGCATCGCCTTCATGGATGCCGACGTGCTCAAGGACGTGTTCGGCTCCATCCTCACCATCCTCATCCTGATCGAGTTCAATCACTCGATCGCCTTCGCGATCACGCGGCGGTCCGGCATTCTTCAGGCGCGCATCATCGTGTTGATCGCGATCCTCGTCATCGCGCGTAAGGTCATCCTGCTCGACTTCGCCACCGCGACGTTTGAAACCCTGATCGGGATCGGCGTGGTCGCGCTGGCCTTCGGGCTGCTCTACTGGCTCATCAGCGCCAGGGCGCACGAGCCCGCGCCGCACCACGACGAGCCGCATTAGCGATACGTCCGGCTCGGCCGGGTTCGCCGGCAGCCCCTCTTTGTCATGCCCAAGCCCGGCCATGACGGTCCGGACGATGCGCGAGTGGAATCACTCCGAGGTCTATCGCCGCACCATCGTGCTGATGGCGGAGAGGATCGGGGGCGGTGAGCCGTCATCCTGAGGCGCGCGCCTTCAGGCGCGCCTCGAAGGTGCGACGGCCCGCGACACTCTCATCCGGTCATCCCCGCGAAAGCTTGCATCCCGCGTAGGCGGGGAGCGCGGATCTCGCACTTCGCCGATCCGGCGGATTGTAATTCAGTACATATTGTTTTACTTCGTTGTGCCTGGCGGAGATTGGTCGGCCGGTAAGGTACGCCTTCTCCATAAATAAGAACCTTCTCAGTTGGAATCGTTCGAGCACTGACTGATGCAGCGGCGCATCGTTAGGCACAGCTCCGCAGACCTTCGACCCAGAGTAATTTTGATTCAGGAATGATATTTCAGTGCCAGCGGAAGCATAGCCAATTCGGAAGCGCGTCAATCGAGCTCCGTCGTTCGTCATGCTGTGGCCCCGAACTTAAGGGATATAGATTGAGCACTGATCGGTCGAGAATTAGCGGCTCTGGCAAACTCGTCTGCCTCCTCTTCCACCCGTGGCGGTGTGGTGACAGACTTCGGCCCACCTAATGATCGCCCGCAAACCAATTTGTTTGAAGCGAATCGGCGCGCCCGCTTGTTGGCTTGATACGAGGGCATTGTTCTGAGGCTCTTCAGACCACGGCACGCGCGCAAAGTCTCGGCGATTTTCATCAATGGAAATCGCATGCCGGGCAAACGCTACCGATGGACCAAGATGCGTGTCATAAAATGCCATCCGGTATCGAGTAAGGCTCGCTAGTCTTTTGATTTCGAAGCTTGCCTTCAGGTATAGAATAGCGGGCACGCCGATAAGAATCGTCAGAAAAAAAGTGAAGAATGAAAAATCAAATGAATGCCATAGAGGCAGATGCGTCGTTGCAAATCTCAGTCCCAATGCAGCTAACGCGGCCACAACTGCATAGAGGACGGCAATAATAATTATCCCGAGCGATCCGGCACCAAGGGTCGACACAGTGTCCCATACAGCAATAAGGTACGGTGAAGCATTCGCGTTGGCCGTATTTCCCGAACCATAGTCGCCGCGAAACTTAAAAGCGCGCTCCATCCGTTCGCTTTTCAGCGGGTCGCCTTTGATCGAGCTTCCTAGCTGATAAACGTCTTTTACGGCTTCTGTTGCAATTGCGTTTGCGGATTTTAGGTCCCGCTTAAGCGGCGAGCCATCCTTCATCTTGGTGGGTACACCGCAATGATAGAGTACGCCTCCGACGCAGCGAGCCGTGTACGCGCCCCTACTAAATCCAAATAAAAATATTCGATCACCCGGCTCCCACATTCTTATGATCGCCGTGTAGCAGTCGATAATATTGCGGGTAATTCCTAAACCCGTTCCTTGGCTGAGTTGATTATAAATGCGTCGCCAAATTCCGTGTTTTGGGCCGCTAGTATCGCCGCGCGACCCGAGGCCAGGGTCATAGTAGGCGAGTTGCTCTTCTGGCTTGATCTTTGTGTCTGGGCCCACCCGCGTCGCCCGAAAAAGCTTGTAAACATTGCTGCGAGTCTCATCTGGCATAAATCCGCCAGCTTGGCCGGTGCCGTCGGAAAAAATCAGAATATTTTTGCTCATAGTAATCCCCTTACCTGCCCAAGGCCGGAATTGAACGACAGGCCGGAATTGCGCTGGCTGTCGGATGGATCGAACGACAGGCAGCGGTGGCCTAAGCCACGTACTGAACAAAGATAGCACTAGAGACCCCTAGTCCTACTTTTATTCCGTACGTGCTTGAGAGGGATAATCGCGTAAATTTAATTCTTGACTTTAATCCTATAGGATACTATACCCATTTCACCTTCCCCACGCGAGGGGCGTCCTGCAGGACGCTAGCTGGACGCGGGAGAGGGGTGGCGCCTGCGGGCGGGGTTCGTAACCCCGCACTCGGGAGGCCCCGGGGCCCCGCTCGGGCGGCACTACGGCCGCTCCGCGAGGAGCTTCGCTGGACTGGGACTGCGCCAAAGGTTTCGGCGCGGTTTAAGGGGCGCGTCAGGCGTTGAGCCGGCGCTTCAAGAACCGCCTCCGGCACCGGCACAGAAACCAGGAAACGCGGGCCCGGGGACAGAAAAGCCACACGTGGAGCGCCGGAAGGCGACGCGCGCGAAACGCAAAGCGCGCGCCCGCCGCAAGGCGGAGGCTCGTGGTTGCGCCTTTCGGCGCTCCACGCCCTCGCATTTTCTTCATGCGGGGGCAGGCGGAAAGCAAAACTCGGGCGCAAACGCGCCGCGAGAACGCGCAGTCATGTCCAAAAATCATTCAGGGGAAATCATAACGATGCGAACGCAACACAAAACTCCCGACGACAAGCAACGCGCGCAGGCGCAAGCGCAGCGCCAGATCGACGCCAATCGCCGCGAAGAACAAGCCGCGCGGCGCAACTTGTTCTCGCATTTCCGGATGTGGACGGTCTGCCCCGGCAAGGCTTGCATGCGCGCCCGTGCCTGCCGCGGCGATGTCGAGCGCTGCCTGCGCGAGCGTTGGCATCCGCTGGTGCCGCCACGCCTCAAGGTCCTGCTGCAAAAAACCTCGGCGTTTATGGCAAATGGCATGTCGCCGCGCGAGGCCGCGGCGGCGGCTGAGGCGGATATCGCGCGCCATGACGCCGCGGCGGCAGCGCAGGCTCCCGCGCCGGTGCCGGCCGCGCCCGCATCGCAACCGGTAAAAATGCCGCCCCGCATTCGCAAAAGCCCGCCTGGCCCGCGGGTGCGGTTATTGTGATGAGGACGAGGGGAGAAGAGGTGAGGGTGTTTTCTTATCCCTCCTCCGCTTGCGGGGGAGGGTGGCCGGCATCGCTGGCAAGTTTACGCAGCCGGCGTAAACTTGGCTGCGTGCCGGTCGGGTGGGGGACTGATCGCGTCGTGAAGAGAACCCCACCCCGGCTCACATCCGAACTCGGGTATACCCGAGTTCGGCCATTTCAATTTGCCGAAGTCGGATATATCCGACTTCGGTTGTTCGCCGACCCTCCCCTTTCAGGGGAGGGATGTTCGGCGTCAATTCACCTTCATCATCTTTTCGGGCTTGGCCCCGACGCGGGCGATGGTCTTGACCTTGAGCGGCGCGCGGCCGGATTTCTCCGCGATCTCGCGGTCCTGCTCGATGATGAAGCCGAGCGCGGGCGCGTCCTTCTCAAGGCCGCCGAGCAGCTCGGCCGGCACGCGCCGGTTGGAGCGCTGCGAGCCGTCCTCATAGACGACGTCGAAGAACACGAATTCGCCTTTGGGGTTGGTTCCCGGTTTTTTCGGCATCGGCGTGGTCCTTATCCTTCGCGCGTGACACGGACGAATACTTCGCGCACGATCTTGGCGGAAAAACGGTGCGCGGCCCGCAAAATCATGCGCCAAAAACGAAAAAACGCCGGCGTTTTACGCCGGCGTTTCGCATCGAACAAGGTGTTAGACGGCCTGCAGATTGGCAGCAGCGGACTTGCCGTTCTTGCGGTCGGCTTCGATGTCGAACGAAAGCTTCTGGCCTTCGTTGAGATTGCTCATGCCGGCGCGCTCGACAGCCGAGATGTGAACGAACACATCCGGCCCGCCGCCGTCCTGCACGATGAAGCCGAAACCTTTTTGCGAGTTGAAAAACTTAACGGTACCTGTGGCCATCATGGCCTCCTTTTGAAAACGCACATGTGCGTCTATGCCCCATGCAAACCATTCGCATGGGCCTCATATCCGGATTTGGCGTGTTCTTGGGAAAAGCCCCTCGGGGCGCAACTGCAAGGCAGGCGAAATCGGAACGCCGCGTATATAGGGAACTTCCGCCTGTTTGGCAACCGCGCGTCAAAACCGCGCAACGGCGCTGCGTTAATCACGTTCACCCTATGTGGCGGCAAAGCGGCGGCGCTATACGCCCTCGACCACGCGCATGTCGCGTTCGATGTTGCCGGTGCCGAGCGCTTTCAGCGCTTCTTTATAGGCGGGCGTGTCGTGACAGGCGAGCGCTTGATCGAGGCTGTCGAATTCGACCAGAACCACGCGCTGGTTCATGCCGGCCTCGTAGGTTTTCGCCGGCGTGTTGCGGATCAAAAAGCGCCCGCCGGAATTTTGAATCGCCGGCGCCGCGAGCTTCGCGTAGGCCTTCCAGGCGTCCTCGTTTTTCACCGACCGGTACGTCACCACCCAATAAGCCTTCGGCATTTTTCACTCCCTCGTGTCGTTTCTTTGCCGGCGGACTCTAAACTATTTCGCAACCGCCTGGCGCAAAATCTCGCGCGCGCCGTCGCTGCCGTCGAGCGGACGCAGCATGCGCCGCGTCACCTTCCACCCCTGTTCGGTGCGCTTGAGCTCCCAGCGATTGGCGCCGACGCGATGGATGCGGAAGCCGTTGGATGTGCCGTGGCCGGATACATCCATCGGCGGCGCGCCTTTGTGCGGCGTGATGATCTGCAGATACGATGTCGCGGTGGCGGTATCGCCGTCAAGTTCGACGCGCGGCAGGCCGGCGAAATGGCACAGGCCGCCGGCGATCGCGGCCTGATGTTCGGCCGTCTTCACAACACCCGCGATGGCCTCGTTACCACGAGCCTCTTTGCCGCCGCCGAGATCGATCACGCCGTCGGGCATGAAGGCATTGCGGTAATAGCTGTCGCCGCCGGTATCGGCGGCGGGCGGATGGCTGGCGATCAGATGAAAAATAGCCAGCGTGTCCTCGACCGCCCGCAAGCGGCCCTCAATGGTGTCGTTGCTCATCATCATCTTGTCCTGTTTTGCGCGGCGGAACCCGGCCGCAGTTATCCACTGATGCAATAGCGTGAATCAAAATGTGATGGAACACGATGGCGGTTGATCGCAGTTGCGTCACAAAGTTGCCGGAGTTCCAAACCACAAGGCGCCATCCCCCAAAACTCGGAGCCGACATGATTCGCAAAATCTGCATCGCAACTGTTTGCGTCGCGCTGGCCGTGTCCGCATCGGCCGCTTCCGCCAAACACCTGCGCGTCGCCCGCCTCGATGCCAGTGGTAATCTCGACGCGCTGATCGCCCGGCACGCCGCCGCCAACAATGTTCCGGAAGATCTGGTTCGCCGCATTATCAAGCGCGAAAGCGGCGGCAATCCGCGCGTCGTGTCGCGCGGCAATTACGGCCTGATGCAGATCAAACTCGCGACCGCGCGTTCGATGGGTTACAGCGGCAGCGCCGCCGGCCTGCTCGATGCCGACACCAACATGACTTATGCCGTGAAATATCTCGCCGGCGCCTATCATGTCGCCGGCGGCAATACCGGCCGGGCGGTGCACTATTACGCCGCCGGCTATTACTACGCCGCCAAAAGCAAAGGACTCGCGACGCGCGGCGGCGGACTTCGCGCCTACGCATCGGCTCGCGGACGGCAGCGTAAAAGACGCGTACATGGCGCAGACCAAAGGATCGAGCGGCTCGCCGGGGTCGCAGAGTTTTGGCGCCCACCTCAACGACTAGGAACGGCCGCGAGGTCAGCGGGTTACGGTATGGGCACCGAGCGTCGCCGGCGTGGTGAACTTTTGCTCGCCGAACATCGCCTTGAAAAGATCGAACGGGACGGGCGGCTTGGGTTTTGCCAATGCCCGCGCGCGGCGGCCGTGCCGCGCGCCCTTGAGCCGGCTTTCATTGCGCGACTTGACCCGTTGCGGCGTCCGGGTCACCGGTGGTTGTTCCTCCGGCGTCGCCATCGGCAACTCGAACGTCGAGGTCTCACCGATTTCGACCGGAAAGGTCGCGGCCGGCGGCTGCACGATCGATCCGGTCTGGTCGTCATCGTCGGGGTCGCTGTCGCCGCGTTCGGTGGGCAGGCCGGCGACTTGAGGCGCGGCGGGCGGCGCGGTTTCGGTACGGGTCGGGGTATCCGGCAATTCGCGCAATCGATTCAATTCATCGGCGCGCTGGATCGCGGCCTGCATCAGCAACTGCCGCCATTCCGGATGCTCGCCTTCGATCGATCATGGCGCCGCGCGCCGGCGCTCCGTCGGGCGTCAGTGGGGCATGCGGGCCGGCCGGGGGATTGAGCGCCAGGGCCAGAAGCATGATGGCGAGGAGTACGCCGCCTACTGGAAGAATCCGAAGAATCGGCAGCATCGTTCGTGAATAACTGAGTCGGCGTAAACGCCAAAGCCATCTCGGTCATACAATCGTCGCGGGAATCACACGCATGACAAGTCCATGATATGTCGGGCACGGGACAGGCCGTGACACGGAACTCTCCGGTTGCTAGGAAATAACCTTCAATATCGTTGCGGGGTAAACGTCATGTTCAAAAAGCCGAATTGTCCGGTCATCGCTATCGAAGAGCATTATTGGGACCCCGAACTCTCCAAGCATTTTACCGGTCCTGAAGCCGGCCGCGGCAATGAGACCGACGAGCGGCTCTATGACCTCGGCGCGCTCCGCATCAAGGAGATGGACGAGGCCGGCATCGACATCCAGGTGCTGTCGCACGGCGCGCCCTCGACCCAGAAGCTGCCGGCCGACATCGCGGCCGATGTCGCGCGCGGGGTCAATGACCGCCTCGCCAAGTTCTGCAAGGCCAATAGCAAGCGGTTCGCTGCTTTTGCCGCGCTCCCCACCGCCGATCCGAAGGCCGCGGCCGACGAACTCGAGCGCACGGTGACCAAGCTCGGCTTCAAGGGCGCCATGTTGCACGGCATGGCGAACGGCGAATTCCTCGACACCAAGAAATACTGGCCGATCTACCAACGCGCCGAAAAGCTCGACGTGCCGATTTATTTCCATCCGTCGCTGCCGCATCCGAAAGTGACGGAAATCTATCTGCAGGATTACGCCAAGGACTTCCCACTGGTGGTGCGTCCGGGTTGGGGTTACACGGTGGAGACCGCGACGCAGGCGATCCGGCTGGTGCTGTCCGGCGTGTTCGACGCACATCCTAATCTCAAGATCATCCTCGGCCATTTCGGCGAGACGCTGCCATTCCTTGTCTGGCGCATCGATGCTTCGCTCAAACGGCCGGGGCAGAAGCCGATGAGCTTCCGCGACATCTTCTGCAAGAACTTCTACGTCACGACGAGCGGCTTTTTCTCCAATCCGGCGCTGCTGTGCACCGTGATGGAAATGGGTATCGACCACATCCTGTTCGCGGTCGATTGGCCGTTCGTGATGAATCCGCCGGCGACTGAATGGATGAAGGACATTCCGCTGTCCGACGAGGACAAGGAAAAGATATTGAGCGGCAACGCCAAGCGTTTGCTGAGGATGTAACTATCCGGCGGGGTGGCTCCGGTAATATTCCGCGTCGGCCGGCGATTGCTTCCATTCCGCGTTGCCGCGCCAGTCGCAATGGTGCGCGCGCATGTCCGTACCGTAGCGCACCCGGAACAGCATGGTACGGCCCGCGCCGTTCTCATATTCGTGCACTTCGCCGGGCGGATGAACAACGAAGGCGCCCGGCATAACGGGGATCGTCTCCTTCGGCGTGCGCATGGTGCCGCCCCCGGAAAAGCAGAAGTAGATTTCGGTGGCGTCCGGGTGGCAGTGATAGGGGCTGATTTGCCCAGGCTCCCAGCAGGCGATAGTGACATCGCCATCGGCGATCTTGCCCAGGATTTTTTCCACGTGGCGCTTGGGATTCCACTGCTGCTCGCGTTCGAGGCTGAAAACATGCATGCCGCTTGATCTCCGGAGAAATGAGGACGGCCAACCTAGCTTAAAGTGCGGCGGAGCAGGAGAGGGCGACATTGCGCATCGGCCGGGCGCGTTGTTAGAAGATGCAGGAGGGCCCGTAGCTCAACTGGTTAGAGCCGACCGCTCATAACGGTCTGGTTGGAGGTTCGAGTCCTCCCGGGCCCACCAATTCCGTGCATTTTTGTCCCATATTGGCGCAAAGCGGACATCGCACGGATTGCCTCTAAGGCCAATTGCCAGCCAGTCACCTTCGGCGAGATTGGGAAACGGACACATTGGTAAGTCCGAGCGCGCTGGAGCTTTGGTGAAGCGTCCAAAAGGAGCAGCAAAATGAAACGTCGACTGATTAGCGCAGCATTTGCAGTTTCTCTTTTCCCTGTGGCTGCAAATGCACAGGTCACCATCGATATGGGCGCGTTTACATGCGGCCAATATCTGGCAATGACACCGGCAATGTCGCGAGACTTCTCGGCCTGGATGAGCGGTTGGTTCAGCTATCAGACACGCCGGACCTTTGTGGATGTCACTTTGCACCAAACAAACATCGCGAACTTGAAAGCGTGGTGCCAATTCCATTCGCAAGAAAGCGTGATGGCTGGATTACAGAGACGGGTTGGCCCGCAGTGAAATGCTGTAGCAACGGAGGAATAACCATGAGATGGAATGTTCTTTTCACAGCTGCGATTTTGCTGGCTGCCGCTTCGCAGCCAAGTGTGGCTCAGTTCAGAGTGGATATGAATCAGATCACTTGTCGAGGCTGGCTCGGATACGGTGCGGAGCAACGGGATTTCGTCCGCTTTTGGATGAGCGGCTATTACAATGCGGCGGCCAATAGCAACGTCTTAAACTACGATCGCTTTCAAGCGAATTCAGCAAAGATCGCAACTTACTGCAAAACACACAAGTCCCAAACCCTGCCCACCGCAATCAAAAATCTCGGCATGTGGTAGTGACAGACGGATCGCATTCCGAGCGGTCATTTCATGGCCGGCGGACGATATGCCGGGCTTCGGTCGCGTTGTCGCTAAGATAGGGCTGCATTTGGCCAACGTTGGGCGCGCAACCCCTCATCTTCGTTAATGTGTCGGTGACCGCTCGGCTTAGTTGTCCAATTGCTTCGTCGGTGAGGATCGTCCTCGTGTCTGCGAGCCGGTCGACGCTCGCTTTGAGGGCGGTCAGCGCGTCTTTTAGTCGCGCAATCTCAAATTGGACGCCTGGGTTTTCTCTCGCCTTGATTTCCCTAAGGGTACTGCCAAGCGTGCGGGCTTCCTCCGTTAGGTTTCGGAGATTCGTCAGCACGTCTTTGGGCGGGAGATCGAGTTTTGACAGCACCGCTTCAGTCATTGTCGTAACTACCCTTCCGGCAAAGTTATCGACACGCACCATCGCAACGAGCGCAAGAATCGTAGCGACGATTACCAAGATCGATGTCGCGTTAATCAGCGCAAGCAGGAACTCTATCGGCAGCCTCCGCAGCCGCGCAGAGACCTCATTTCGATCGGGTTTGGACAAGAGCGCCTCCTATCGTGTTCCATCGCCCCGGCCTGCTGACCCTTGATAGAAAATCTGTCGACCAAGCGGTTCTGTCGGTACTTCGTCGGCCGCGTGATGCTCGCAGCCGGAAATCTTGCTTTTCGTCCTGCGCTCTTCGCTTTAATCCGTTCGTCCGCTATTGGCACTTAGTGGACAATCAAGCCGCGCCAGTATTTTTCCGCTATTGGACCAAAGCGGACAAAGGTCGACTTAGGACCGTGACGGTTTGTCCACTAGTGACCCAAAGCGTGCTGTATTGCCCCTAAGGACAATTGCCAGAAAACCGACTTCAGCAGCAGCCTGCGAGGAAAGCCCGCTCCTTTGGTGGAGCGCGTCATATGATCATGTACTTACGAGCAGGCCTGTAATGGTACAGCGATTGGTCGATTAGTGGTGGGCGGGGCCATGGTTTTAGGCAGCGCCGGTTCGCAGGATCACATTGCGGTGCCCAATCGCCGGCGCGCGGAAATCTTTGCGTTTTTCGTTCTCGCTGTTTTCATCTGGCCCATCATCGCGGTCGGAGTGGTCGGCAGCTACGGCTTTATCATTTGGATGCTTCAGATCGTTTACGGGCCTCCAGGGCCGCCACACTAGGGCACGACCATGAAGTCGAATAGGCCGACGCGGCGCAACCTTCTGACGGGACGCTTCATGGATGAGCAACCCACCATCCACATTTCAAGCGCCGTGGTGTCGGTGCTGCCACAGCGTTGCGAGCACGTCAGCCAGCTTCTCTCCGAAATTTCTGGCGTCGAAGTTCATCACCGGTCCGCATCGAAAATCGTCATCGTGATCGAGGGTCCGGATAGCGGCGTGCTCGGAGGCACGCTCGCGGAGATCGCATCTCTCTCGGGCGTGCTGTCGGCCAACATGGTGTTCGAACAGCGGCTCGCCGATCTTGGAACGTGACAAAATGAAGCTCTCACGCCGCGACATGCTGAAGTCTCACGCCGCAGCCATCGCCGCTGGCGTCGCCAATATCACCGTACCCGCGGCAGCACAGCCGGTCGAGGGTGGAGTCGGGTCGCTGGAAATCCAGTGGTCGAAAGCGCCCTGCCGTTTTTGCGGTACGGGTTGCGGCGTCATGGTCGGCGTGAAGGAAGGCAAAGTGGTCGCTACCCACGGTGATACGCTGGCTGAGGTCAATCGCGGCCTCAACTGCATCAAGGGTTATTTTCTCTCGAAAATCATGTACGGCGGCGACAGGCTGACGACGCCGTTGCTGCGCAAGAAGAACGGCGTTTACGCCAAGGATGGCGAATTCACGCCGGTCGGCTGGGACGAAGCCTTCGACGTGATGGCCGCGCAGGCCAAGAAGACGCTGAAGGCAAAGGGGCCGACCGCCATCGGCATGTTCGGCTCCGGACAGTGGACCATCTGGGAAGGCTACGCGGCCACCAAGCTCATGCGCGCCGGCTTCCGCTCCAACAACCTGGACCCCAACGCCCGTCACTGCATGGCGTCCGCCGCCTACGCGTTCATGCGGACGTTCGGCATGGACGAGCCGATGGGATGTTACGACGATTTCGAGGCTGCCGACGCCTTCGTGCTTTGGGGCTCGAACATGGCGGAGATGCATCCGATCCTGTGGACGCGTCTCACCGACCGCCGGCTAAGCCACCCGCACGTCAAGGTCGCGGTGCTATCGACATTCACAAACCGGAGTTCCGATCTCGCCGACATTCCGATCGTGTTCAAACCGGGCACTGACCTCGCCATCCTCAATTATATCGCCAACCACATCATTTCGACCGGGCGGGTGAACCAGGACTTCGTCAACAAACATACGAGCTTCGTAAAAGGCGCGGTCGATATCGGTTATGGCCTGCGGGCGGAACATCCGTTGCAGACGAAGGCCAAGGGCGCCGCCGACCCTGGGGCAATGCAGCCCATCGACTTCGAAGCCTATGCCCGGTTCGTAAAAGACTACACGCTCGACAACGTTTCCAAACTGAGCGGCGTCGAGCGAGGATTCCTGCAAGAACTCGCCGAACTTTACGCCGATCCGAAGCGCAAGGTGATGTCGCTCTGGACGATGGGCTTCAACCAGCATGTGCGCGGCGTATGGGCGAACCAACTCGTCTACAATCTTCATCTCCTGACCGGAAAAATCTCCGAGCCGGGTAATTCGCCATTCTCGCTCACCGGGCAACCCTCGGCCTGCGGCACAGCGCGGGAAGTCGGCACCTTTGCGCACCGGCTGCCGGCGGACATGACCGTGACAAATCCGGCGCACCGCAAGCACGCCGAGGAAATCTGGCGGGTGCCGACCGGCACAATTCCAGAGAAGCCCGGCTACCACGCGGTCGAGCAGGATCGCATGCTTCGCGATGGTAAGCTGAATTTCTACTGGATCCAGGTCAACAATAACCTCCAGGCCGCGCCGAATAGTTCTCGTGAGACCTATCCGGGCTATCGGAATCCCGACAACTTCATCGTGGTGTCCGACGCCTATCCGACCGTTACCGCGCTCGCGGCGGATCTAATCCTGCCGGCAGCCATGTGGGTTGAAAAGGAAGGCGCTTACGGCAATGCCGAGCGTCGCACTCATTTCTGGCGCCAGTTGGTGAATGCCCCCGGAGAGGCACGTTCGGATCTGTGGCAGCTCATGGAATTTTCCAAGCGCTTCATCACCGACGAAGTGTGGCCGTCCGAGTTGCTCGCTGCCAATCCGAACTATCGAGGAAAGTCGCTTTTCGATGTGCTGTTCCGAAACGGCAGCGTCGATCGCTTTCCGCTGACGGAGTTGCCGGCCGAGGTGGAAAATCAGGAATCAAAATCCTTCGGATTCTACGTGCAGAAGGGATTGTTCGAAGAATATGCGGGCTTCGGGCGGGGCCACGGCCACGATCTTGCGCCTTTCGACAGCTACCATGAGGGGCGCGGGCTGCGCTGGCCAGTGGTCAACGGCAAGGAAACGCGCTGGCGCTATCGCGAGGGCTACGATCCGTATGTAAAGCCCGGCCAGGGCGTCCATTTCTATGGCCAGCCCGACGGTAAGGCGAAGATCCTCGCTGTGCCGTATGAGCCGCCGGCCGAGTCTCCCGACAAGGACTACGATATCTGGCTCGTCACCGGGCGCGTGCTGGAGCACTGGCATTCCGGCTCGATGACCATGCGGGTGCCTGAATTGTACAAGGCCTTCCCTGGGGCACGCTGCTTCATGCACGCGGAGGATGCCCGGGCGCGCGGCATCAATAACGGCGCTGAAATCCGTCTGATCTCACGCCGCGGAGAAATTCGCACCCGCGTGGATACGCAGGGCCGCAATCGCATGCCGCGTGGCGTGGTCTTCGTACCCTGGTTCGACGCGAGTCAGCTCATCAACAAGACGACACTCGATGCCACCGACCCTATCTCCAAGCAGACGGATTTCAAGAAATGCGCGGTCAAAATCGTGCCCGCATGAAGGGCCTCAGTAGCGCGCTGGCCGGCGTCGTATTCGGCTGCTCGCTCATTTTCGCCGCCGTTGCCCTCTCCGCCGACGGGACACCGCAGATCGTGCCGCGCCTCACGGGCGGCGGCCAGCCGATGACCGACAACCAGGCGCCGCCGCTGTCACGGCCGATCACTGACGATGTGCGCAAGATGCGCAATTACCCCGAACAGCCGCCAATCATCCCGCATTCGATCGAGAACTATCAGCTTACGCTCAAAACCAATCGCTGCCTCGATTGCCATCGGCGCCAGTTCACCGAGGGCTCAGGCGCGCCGATGATCAGCATCACGCATTTCATGAACCGCGACGGCCAGGTGCTCGCCGACGTGACGCCGCGCCGCTATTTCTGCACGGAATGTCATGTGCCGCAGACCGATGCAAAACCGCTCGTTCCAAATACATTTGAGGACATGGTGCACATTAAAAAAGCCAAGCCATGAGGGGCATCATCGATAGACTGAAGAACTATCTGATCTGGTTCTGGCATCTCATCAGCCGGCCCAGCGCCTATTTGAGCCTGGGAGGTCTCACGCTGGGCGGATTCATATTCGGAGTTCTATTCTGGGGTGCCTTCAACACCGGATTAGAGCTTACCAACACGGAGAAATTCTGCACGTCCTGTCACGAGATGCATGACAACGTGTTTCAGGAGTTGCAGCGGACCGTCCATTTCTCCAACCGCTCGGGCGTTCGTGCGACGTGCCCGGACTGCCACGTGCCGCATGAATGGACGGCCAAGATCGCCCGCAAGATGCAGGCGTCCAAGGAGGTATGGGGCAAGATTTTCGGTACCGTCTCAACCCGACAGAAGTTCCTAAATATGCGCCTCGATCTTGCCGAACACGAATGGGCGCGCATGAAAGCCAACGACTCGCTGGAATGTCGAAACTGCCACTCGGCTATCGCAATGGATTTTACCAAACAGACGCGGCGCGCCGCCGAGATCCATGCGCGGTTCCTTGTTAGTGGCGAACGCACGTGCATTGATTGCCATAAGGGCATCGCACACGAGTTGCCCGACATGACAGGGGTTGAGCCCGGTTGGAGAGAGCCACCCGAACTCAGGGGAAAAGAGAGCTCGCGGCGCGGTAAACAGGAGGAGTTGGGGCGCTATCTGGCCGAAATCCAAACATCGGCCGATGAAGCGCAAGGAGGTCAGCGCCGCTGATCTTGTCACAACGCGCGCCCAATTCCAGCGCGAGGTGCCTATTCTGCCTCCAAGGTATGTGCTTCTTGCAGCTATCAGACATTTAGTTTGGCTCAACAAGAGTACAAACGCGGTAGTGCGCGGGCGATGAATGTCGACTTGCCAATTTGTCCGCTTGTGATCCATAGTGGACATCCGGCTGGGCAAAACGGAAAATTCGCAACTGAATACGTTTTCGGAGGCTAATGACCCACACTCCGTAAATAATCTGCGACCGACGCGGCGGGACTATAGAAGCCGCCGCAACATTTTCCCGGAGTTGAGCGTGCGGCACAATCTGGAGTTTGGTGGTGTCGCGTTGCCCAACCAATCCAGTTTGCCCGGTCGACTTGACACGATCATGCGCCGGTTTCCCATGTTGAACGAGAAAGCCAATTCGCAAGCCTCGACGTTGTCGGGCGGCCAGCAAAAAATGCTCGAAGTCGCGCGCGGTCTGCTGCTCGATCCCAAACTCATATTGATCGACGAACCATCGATCGGACTTTCGCCGCTAATGGTGCAGGAGGTGTTCTCGATCCTGAAGGATCTGCGCGACAAGGGTGTCACCATCCTGCTGATCGAACAAAACGCCAAACAGGCGCTGCAGATTTCCGACTACGGGCTGGTTCTGGAGCAAGGGCAAACCCGGATCGAGGATACGGCGCCCCGCATTCTTGCCGATCCAAGGATTGCTCAATTGTTTCTTGGTGGCGGCTTGGTCCAGGCAGCGGGTGCGCCATGAGCAGGGTTCTTATCGGGTTGATCGGCGCGAATATCATGGGATCGCTGTCGCCGGCGCTTTTTGCCGATGCCTTTGCGGCGGCTGGAATCGACGGCTTCTATCATCTGATGGATGTTGACCGGTTGCGGGGGCGGCGACTCGTGCAAATGCTTGACGCGCTCAAGGTCGCCGGCTTCGCCGGCACGAACATTACCTATCCGTTCAAGCAAGATATCATTCCGCTGCTCGATGCCGTGGACCCTGAGGCCGCGCAGACTGGCGCGGTCAATACCGTGGCGATTGCACCGGACGGCCGCACCACCGGCTACAATTTTGATCGGCGGGGTTGGCGCCGCAGTTTCGAGGAAACATTCGGGCGCGACAGTGCGCAGGGCGCAACGGTGGTGCTGGTCGGGGCTGGGGGCGCCGGGCGCGCGGTGGCTTTTGCCTTGATGGATTTGGGCGTTGCGGTCCTCATCCTTCATGACCAGGACAGCGCGCACGCCGAGGCGCTGATGGCCGATATCGCGAAACATTACAGCGCGTCACGCTGCCGCATCACGAGCGATCTCGAACGCGATATCGGGGCCGCCGCAGGTGTCGTCAACGCGACGCAGGTCGGCATGCGCGGCTTTCCCGGCAACCCGGTGCCGATCGTCGCGCTCAAAGCGACGCACTGGGCCGCCGATGTCATCTATACGCCTATTCAAACGGCCTTCCTCGAAGCGGCCGCCGCGAAGGGCGCTCGCACCCTGAACGGCGGCGGGATGTGTGTGCACCAGGCGGTCGAGGCGTTCCGGCTGTTTACAGGGATTGAGCCCGATGTTGCGCGCTTGCACCGCACTTTCGCGAGCGCGCGTGCCGCGCGCGACAAGGCGCTGACCGAAGTAAGTTAATTCAGGCTGGGAATCCGGAGGACGCATCGATGAAAACATCTATTGCCACGGTCTGCCTGAGCGGGGGCTTGAGTGAGAAGCTGGAAGCGATCGCAGCCGCCGGATTCCGAGGCGTCGAGATCTTTGAGAGCGATCTACTTTCCTATAACGGTTCGCCGGCGGATGTGGCGAAGGAAGTGGCCGATTTGGGCCTGAAGGTAGTTACCTTTCAGCCGTTTCGCGATTTCGAAGGAATGCCGGACGCGCAACGGACCCGGACGTTCGATCGCGCCGAGCGCAAGTTCGATGTGATGCGGGAGCTTGGTTGCGATCTGCTGATGGTTTGCAGCAATGTGTCGCCGGATTCGCTTGCCGGTATTGATCGCGCCGCCGCGGATTTTCAGCAACTTGGCGAACGGGCGGCCAAACGCGGCTTACGCGTTGCGTTCGAGGCGCTGGCTTGGGGCCGGCATATCAGCGACTACCGCGATGCCTGGGAGGTGGTGCGCCGCGCCGACCATCCTGCGACCGGACTTGTGCTCGACACGTTTCATACCTTTGCCTGCAAAACCGACCTCAAGCCGCTACGCTCGATTCCGGCCGACCGCATCTTCCTGGTGCAACTTGCCGACGCGCCCTGGCTCGACATGGACGTGTTGTCATGGAGCCGGCACTTCCGGTGCTTCCCGGGGCAGGGCGACATGCCGCTGGTCGATTTCATGCAGGCGCTGCAGGCCACCGGTTACGATGGCGAGATATCGCTTGAAATTTTCAACGACCAGTTCCGCGCCGGCTCGCCGCGGGCAGTCGCCGTCGATGGTCAGCGCTCGCTGGTCTATCTGATGGATCAGTTGCGCGAAAAAATTGGCACCGTTCCGAGCGACTTTCCAAAGATTCCACCGCGATCAAAATGTCTGGGCGTCGAATTCATCGAATTTGCCGTCGATGACCGCACGGCCGACGAGCTGGCGCGGTTTTTCGCCGGCCTCGGATTTAGCAACGTGGCGCAGCACAAAACGAAATCAGTGACGCGCTGGACCCAAGGCTCGATCAATTTGGTGATCAACAAGGAAAAGGAAGGTTTCGCCCATTCGCATTACATCACGCACGGACCTTCCGTTGCCGCCATCGGCCTGAAGGTGGAGAGCGCGGCGGCGGCGCTCGATCGCGCCGAGAAGCTGTGCGATACGCCGTTCCGCCAAAAGGTCGGCCCGGGCGAACTGGAAATTCCGGCTGTGCGGGGCGTGGGCGGCAGCCTGATCTATTTCCTCGATCCCACCAGCAAGCTCGGCAAGGTCTGGGACGTCGAGTTCGAGCCAACCGCCGCGCCGCAGAAGGATACCGGCGCCGGACTGACGACTGTCGATCATATTTCGCAATCAATGCACTACGAAGACATGTTGTCTTGGCTTCTGTTCTACACGTCACTGCTGGACGTCAGAAAAACGCCGCAGGTAGATATCAACGATCCCGGCGGCGTCGTACGCAGTCAGGTGGTGGAGAGCGCGGACGGCGCGCTTCGGATCGCGCTCAATGCCTCGCAAAGCCAGCGTACGCAGTCGTCGCGGTTTCTGCACGAATACTTCGGCTCGGGCGTTCAGCACATCGCCTTTGCCAGCGACGACATCGTGGCGACGGCCGCCCGGCTGAAAGCGAACGGCGTGGAAATCCTGAGCATCCCGGAAAATTACTACGACGATCTTGCCGCGCGCGTCGACCTGTCCGACGACCGTCTGAAGGTCTTGCAGGCCAACAATATCCTCTATGACAAAGACGCCGACGGAGAATATCTGCAGCTCTATACCAAGAGCTTCAAGGACCTGTTCTTCTTGGAAATCGTCGAGCGGCGCGGCTACAAAGGCTTCGGCGCCATCAATGCTCCGATCCGGCTGAATGCTCAGTCGCGGTTGGCGCCCGACCCCGCCGCGACCGGCCTCTGACCGGCATGAAACCTTTGCGCGTCGTGGTTGCCGGCGCGGGCGTCATTGGGCGGCGTCACATCGAACTCGTCCTGGCAGACCGTGATTGCGACTTGGCGGCTATCGTCGATCCGGCATCAAGCGCAAGTGAAATCGCGCGCAAGACGGGCGTTCCGCTGTTTTCGTCTTTGGCCGATTTATTCGCACGCGAGCGGCCTGACGGCGTCATTATCGCCACGCCAAATAACCTGCATCTGGAGCACGGTCTGGCCTGCATTGCTGCCGCGGCGCCGGCCCTGATCGAGAAGCCGATCGCGGATTCAATCGAGGCCGGACAACGGCTGTGCGAGGCGGCGGACCGCGCCAAAGTCCCGCTTATGGTCGGCCATCATCGACAGCACAGCCCGATTATGGCTGAAGCCGTCGACATCGTGCGCAGCGGCCGGCTCGGCCGGCTGGTCGCCGTTGTCGGTACCGCGATGTTCTACAAGCCTGACAGTTATTTCACGGACGCGCCCTGGCGCGGTACGCCAGGCGGCGGACCGATCTTGATTAATCTGATCCATGAAATCGGGAATTTACGCGCGCTGTGCGGCGAGATTGCCGCGGTTCAAGCGATTGCATCGCAGGCAGTACGCGGCTTTCCAGTGGAAGACACCGCCGCTATCGCTTTGCGATTTGTGAATGGAGTTCTGGGGACCTTCATGTTGTCCGACACCGCCGCTTCGGCGCGTAGTTGGGAGCAGACGTCGCGTGAGGACGACAATTATCCGGCCCATCCGGACGAAGATTGTTACGTCGTCGCAGGCACCCAAGGCTCGCTTGCGCTGCCGACGATGCGACTGAGGACTTACACCAATAACGCCGAACGATCGTGGTACAAACCGTTTCAGAATGAAACGATCAAGATCGAACGTGTCGATCCGTTACAACGGCAGCTCGATAATTTCGCCGCGGTCATCCGCGGCGAGGCCGAGCCGGTGGTCACCGCGCACGATGGGTTATAAAACCTACGTGTCACCGAAGCGATCAACCGAGCGGCACACACTGAAGCGGTTGTGTCGCTGGTCTAACCGCCGATGTTAGCTAAACCGCACTCATAGTCCGCTTTTGGCACCAAGCGAACCGCCAAACCCAACGCCGGATGTCTGCTTTGCGGGAGTTAGCCCAATCTGCCGTTGCGGCAGCAATTTTGACTGTTTCTTGCGCGAATCAAATCGAATTCGGCTCGGCTATTTTCTTCGAAGCTTTTTGGCAGTTTTTTCGCAATGCTTGAGGTGTCTGGCAGTGCGCCAATTTGCCTGTTAGTAGAAGGCTGCACCGCTGTCAAATCGCCGGAAATGGGAAACATGACGCAAGCCACGCGCGGCTACCGAGATCTTCACGAGCATCTGCAGGCGCTGGAAAAGCGCGGCCTCGTGCACACCATCAACCGGCCCATCGATAAGGATTCCGAATTGCATCCGCTGGTGCGCTGGCAATTCGTCGGCGGCATGGAGGAGGGCAAGCGCAAGGCGTTTTTGTTCACCAACATCACCGACGCGCTCGGGCGCAAATACGACATGCCGGTGGTGGTCGGCGCTATCGCCGCCAATCCGGAAATCTACTGCATCGGCATGGACGCCAAGCTCGAGGATATCCAGGCCAAGTGGGACCACGCCATCGCCAATCCGATTGAGCCTCGGTTGGTCAACGAGGCGGTGTGCCACGAAGTCGTGATCGAGGGTAAAGCGCTGCAGGGCGAAGGCCATGGTCTCGACATGCTGCCGATCCCGGTCTCGACGCCGGGCTTCGACAGCGCGCCGACGCTGACCGCGACCAACGTGATCACGCGCGATCCCGAAACCGGTGTGCAGAACATGGGCACTTACAGGGCCGCGCTGAAAGCGCCCGACAGGCTGGTGGTGCGGATGGCGACGCGCGTCGGCGGCGCCGGCGGCTATCAGCATTATCTCAAATACCAGAAGCGCAGCGAACCGATGCCCTGCGCCATCGTGCTCGGCTGCCCGCCTTATGTGGCGTTCATGGGCCCGCAGAAACTGCCCATTGGTGTCGATGAATTCACCGTCGCCGGCGGGTTGGCCGGCGAGCCGATCAACGTCGTGCGTGCGCGCACCGTCGATCTGTTGGTGCCGGCCGAATCCGAAATCGTCATCGAGGGACTGATCGACACCGTCTGGCTGGAGCCGGAAGCGCCGTTCGGCGAGTCGCACGGCCACGTCGCGCTCGAGGAATTCAACATGCCGATGCAGGTGACCGCGATCACCCATCGCAGGAAGCCGGTCATCCCGTCCTACATCAGCCAGGTGGCGCCGAGCGAATCGAGCGTCATCAAGCGCGTCGCCTACGAGCCGCTGTTCTTGTCGCATTTGCGCAACACGCTGGGCATCCGCGGCGTCAAGAAAGTCAATTTGCATGAGCCGTTGACCGGTCTGCTGCGCGTCACCATCGTCACGGTCGAGAAGGGCATGTCGCGCACCGAAGTCTGGCGCGCGCTGCGCGGTGCCGCCTTCTTCAAGGCCGATTGCGGAAAAATATGCATCGCGGTCAACGACGACATCTCCGCCGACAATGCCGATGCGCTGCTCTGGGCCATGGCCTATCGCATGAATCCGGTCGAGGACATTCAGGTGGTGCCGCATCGCGGCCAGGGCCACGGGCCCAAGCGCGAGCACGACCAGGAAGAAGATTCCACGCTGCTGATGGACGCCACCATGAAAGGCGATATGCCGCCGCTGGCGCTGCCCAAGCAGGAATACATGGAGCGCGCCAAGGCGATCTGGAACGAACTCGGCTTCGAGCCGTTGCGCCCGCAGCCGCCGTGGTTCGGCTACTCGCTCGGCGATTGGCTGCCGCAATGGGACGAGGCCGCCAAGCGCGCGGCGCTCGGCCGCTATCTCGAGAACGGCCTGATCAGCGCCAAGCAGAAGCGCAAGGGGCTGATCCCGGAAACCAAATTCCGGCCCGACAAAGACGGCGCGCAACGGCAAGGGTTGAGCGCATGGCCGCCGCGCTGGAAGAACTGTCGTTCACTTACTTCCCGGACAATTACCGCTGGTCGCACGGGCTGCTGATCGGGCTCAACATGGCGCCGTGGGGCGGTGCCGAAATCGGCGAGGTCAACCGCATCGGGCTGCGGCTCAAAAAACATGTCGGCGATGACGACGCTTGGTTTCGCGAATGGTCGCGCGAGGCGCGCGCCGTCGAGGACCGCGGCCGCGAGCGGATCGCCGAGGGTCACGTCACCAGCGGCGCGCAATATCTCCAGCGCGCCAGCGCCTATTATCATGTCGGCGAGCGCTTCTTGCAGCCCAAGAGCAAAGCAGGCAACGACGCTTACATGCGCGGCGTGCAAGCCTTGCGCGACGCGGCCAAGCACATCCGAGCGGCCGCGCCTGGAGCACGTCGAAATTCCCTATGACGGCGCCAGCCTGCCGGCGATCTACGTCCACGCCGAACCGGCCAATCGCAGCGGCAAGGTGCCGGCCATGGTGTTCTTCGACGGTCTCGACGTCACCAAGGAGATTCAATATTTCAAGGGCGTCGCCGACTTGGCCGCGCGCGGCATTGCCTGCCTGATCGTCGACGGCCCCGGCAATGGCGAAAGCATCCGCTTCCGCAATTTTTATCTGCGTCACGACACCGAGCACTACGCCACGCCGGTGTTCGACTATCTCAGCCGCCGGCCGGAGGTCGATGCCAAGCGCATCGGCATCATGGCGATCAGCCTGGGCGGCTACTACGCGCCGCGCGCGGCCGCCTTCGATGAGCGCTTTGCCTGCTGCATTGCCTGGGGCGCGCAGTGGGACTACCGGAAAATATGGGCGGACCGTTTCGAACGCCTGGCGCGCGCCGACACGCCGTCGCTGTCGGTCGCCTCGCAACACATCGCCTGGGTGCTCAACGCTGGCTCGCAGGACGACGTGCTCAAGCGGCTTGAGCCGTTCAAGCTCGACGGCGTGGTGCAGAAGATCAAGTGTCCGTTTCTGATGCTGCACGGCGAGGGCGACGAGCAAATTCCCTTGCCCGAGGCGCAAAAATGTTTCGACGCCGTCGGCGCGAAGGACAAGACCTTCAAATTATTCACCCGCGACGAGGGCGGCTATCACCACTGCCAGATCGACAACCAGAGCATCTGCTCGGCCTATATGTGGGACTGGCTCGAGCGGGTGTTGCGTCCAAATAATTCAACTTGACCTCGTCAGGACGGTAAAAAACGGCGGCCCGGAGGCCGCCGTTTTCCGTCGGAAGTGCCGACGAAGCTTAGCGGAACAGCCGCAGCACGTTCTGGTCGGCCTGCGAAGCAAGCGACAGCGCGGTGCTCGATAGCTGCTGGCGGGTCTGCAACGCCAGCAGGTTGGCGCCTTCCTGGTTCGAATCGGCCAGCGTGAGGGCGTCGGAACCGCTCTGCAGCGTGCCAACCATCGCCTTGGTGAAGTCCTCGCGGATCTGCACGGTCGACAGGCTGGAGCTGAGCGTCTGCGACTCAGACTGCAACGATGTCAGCGCGGCGTTCAAGGTCGTCGATGCCGCGGTGATATCGGCCGCGGCCGCCCAGTTGTTGGCCGCGTTGGCGATGCTCAGCGGCGCGGCATTGGCATTGGTGTAGTCGACGCCGGTCACCGTGGTGCTCGAAGAGCCCGATTCGTTCAGCGTCACGGTCAGCGTGTTGCCGGCGAGCAGGTTGATGCCGTTGAAGCTCGAATCCCCGGCAAGCTGACCGATCTGGGTCAGGATGCTGTTGAACTGGGTCGAGAGCGCCGCCTGGGTGGTGGTGTTGTTGGCTTGCTGGGCCTGGCTGACCAGCGCTTGCGCCGACTGCACCAGCTTGGTGATGCTCGAGATGCCGTTATTGGCGGCCTGGATCGTATTGATACCGTTTGACATGGAATCCAGCAGGCTGTTGAGAGTGTTGGCGCGGGTGTCGAGACCCTGCGCGGTGAAAAAGTTGATGGCGTTGTCGAGCGCCGAGTTGACCTTCTTGCCGGTGGCCAACCAATTCTCCGTTTGAGTGATCAAGTCCGAAGTCTGCTGCAGCTGCAGCAGGTTCGAACGGACGCCTGCCGAGAGAACGATGCTAGACATTTAATGTCCCCCTTCTGGTCTGTTTGACGTGGTGATATGGAACGCTTTCCCCGAGTATTGGTCGAAGCCAATAACGCTCGCGGGGAAACGGCCCGTAAAAAAAGACAATTAATGATTCAGAAGTGCGATTCCGCGGTACCGGTAGAGTGTTTTTTAAGATTCAATTTTAACTGATCGCGCTCAATAAACGGCCTTGAAAATTCTCTTTGAACGCCGTCCGACACGACATTCCTCGATCTTTTTACCGGAAATAAATTCCCTAATTTCGACGCGAGTTAAATTATTAAGCATCAGAGCAAAGGTTCCTGCGTCGCGTGACGGAGCGCGGCATGAACAATCGGTGCGTCATGCGTCAGCCTCTTGCATGTCCGCCTTGGGCTGAAGTGGACGTAGCGAAAAGTCAGCTTCGGTCACTGCGTCACGTGAATATCGTTGTCGCGGATGATCTTGCCCCAGCGCGCGGTTTCGCTTTTCATCATCGCATTGGCCGCCGCCAGCGAGCGCTGATCGTCCGGAAACGGCGTCGCTCCTTCGTTCGCCCAGGTCTTGACGATCGCCGGATCGGACACGGCCTCCTGCACCGCGGCGTTGAGTGTCTTGAGCACCGCTTCGGGCGTGCCGGCCGGCGCGAACATGCCCTGCCAGTACATGATCTCGAACTTCGGTCCGAGCAGGTCCACCAGGCTCTCGGCGTTCGGAAACAGCGGCGACTTTTCCTTCGAAGTGATGCCATAGGCCTTCAGCTTGCCGGCCCTGACCTGTGCCGCGAGCGATTGCGGCGTGCCGATGAAAACATCGACATGGTCGCCCAATAGATCGGTCATCGCCGGCGCCGCGCCGCGATAGGGGATCTCGTCGATCTTCACTTTGGTTTCCTGCATGAACAGCGTCGAGGTCAGATGCCCGGTGGTGCCGAAGCCCGGCAGCGCCTCCTTCAGGCGTTCCTTTTTCATCAGCGCGAGCAGGTCCTTGAGATTGTTCGGCGCCAGCCCCGGCCGGCCGACCAGCACCAGCGGGTTGCGGTTGATCAGCGCCACGGCCTTGATGTCTTTCTCGGTGTTGTAGGGCAGGTCTTTGAACAACGTGACATTCGCGGTGATCTGCAGATTGTGCACCAGCAGCGTGTAGCCGTCGGGCGCGGCCTTGGCGAGCTTGTTGGTAGCGATGATGGAGCTGCCGCCAGTGACGTTCTCTACGATGAAATTCTGCCCGAATTTCTTCGCCAGGAAATTCCCGACCATGCGCGCGGTTTCGTCGGTTGGCCCGCCGGCCGGGTAGGGCACAATGATAGTGACGGTGCGATCCGGGTATTTCTGCGCCTGAACCGGAGCGGCGGCGGCCAAGGAGCCGAGAATGGTCAATGCAACGGCAGCAATGCGCGTCATGATGTTCCTCCCCATTTTATCTTTTGGGGAAGCTTAGCCCTCGGGTATGACCGGCAACAAGAGGTAAGGCTGCCGCCCCGGAGCAAAATGCAGCGTGTTGCGGGCGTTGAAGATCGCAGCCGGGCGGTCGTCTTTGTCGATATGCAGGAACGGGCCGACACCCTTCATCGGGTAGGGCGCATGGGGAAGCGCTGCGTCGTTGCCGTCGACTTCGTAGTCCTTGCCGCGCACGCTGAGCGCCAGCCGGTAGCCGGCCGGCGCGACGATGCAGGTTGGCCATATCTCGATATCGAGTTCGACCGGCTCGCCCGGTTTGAGCGGCTGGATCTCGTCGTGGCTGTGCCAGGGCCGGTGGGGTAGCGACTTTTTCGGATCGAGCTTGCGATGCGAGGCGCGCAGCCAGCCGAGGCCTATCGGCACGCGCGGATCGTTGGCGCCGATGAAGGTAACTTCTTTGCCTTGCGGATCGAACAGCCGCAGCGCCAAAAATAGATCGGCATCGGTGGTTTCGGATGACACCCACAGCTTGGCGGCGATCGGGCCGGTGATTTCGAGCGGCTTTTGTCAGCGGCGGCGTGCCGAAGATGAGGCCGTCGTTCGCCGTGTCGTAGCTCAGCTTGGCCTCGGCCTTGGACATGTCGGGGCCGAAGCCGCCATCCGGTTGCAGGAAATATTTGGTCCATTGCGTGCGCTTGAGCGGCCATTCGTTCTCGGCACGTATCACGAATTTCTCGCCCGGATGGCGGATGTTGAGCGATACGCGCGGCTGTTTATCCCAGCCGGTGGCGTCGCCTTTGAGGAAGTGGCCGAAGAATTTCTTCTGCAGCGCCTCGCCGTAATTACTGTAGAAATGCGTGAAGTGCGTATCGCCGTGCACCTCCAGCCATTTCTGCTTGGTGCCGGCGCGCAAATAGCCTTCAAAATTGCCGCGCGTGTGCAGGCCCATGCCGCCCCAATTGCCGGCCGACAGCAAAGGCGCCTCGATCTTCGCAAAATCGGGCGTGCGCGCCGCGTAATAGTCGTCGTACAGCACATGCTGCTTCGCCTCGGCCGGCGTGTCGGCGCGATTTTTGACGAGCTCTTCCTTGGAGAGCGTCGATGGACCCGCGACCGGCTCGCCGGTCACCACGCTCTTGGCGCCACTGTCGCCGACGCCATGCTGCACGCTCGCGACCTGGCGCGGATGCCAGCTATTGAGAAAATCGCTCAGGATGCCGCCGTGGCGATACAGCTCGCGGTAAAAATCGGACGAGCCCTCCCAGATGCACAGTGCGGCCAAATGCGGCGGCTTCAACGCGCCGACCTGCCACTGGTTCATGGCGTAATAAGAAATGCCGTTGATGCCGACTTTGCCGTTGCTCCAGCTTTGCGTGCCGGCCCATTCGACGCATGCGTAAAGATCCTGCGCTTCGCGCGCCGACCAGACGTCGAGCGTGCCCGGCGAGCGTCCGGCGCCGCGCGAGTCGACGCGCACTAGAGCAAATCCGTCCGGCACCCATTTCTCCGGGTCGATCAGTTCCCAGTTTTGATATTTATTGCTGGAGTTTTGCAGAACCTCCGGCGCGGCCTTGGTCAGCCTCGCCCAGTTGCCCTTGTAGCCTTCCTGGAACGACAGACCCTTGGCGTAAGGACCGTAACTCAGGATGATTGGAAATTTTCCCTGTCCGGCCGGACGGTAGATGTCGGCGCGCAGCATGACGCCGTCGTCCATTTCGATTGGCACGTCCCAATCGATCTGCATGCCGTCGCGGATTTCACTTTTTGCTGAGTCCATGAAAAACTTACCTATGGTGGCGTTGGTTAGCCCAGCGGCCGGTGTCGTTTGACCGCCTCGGGATTGGTTGAATCGACGCCCATATAGACGCCGCGCTCCCATTTTCTCTTCAGAGGATCGGTGACGTTCAACGACATCTTGCCGATGTGCCGGATTTCGATCTCTACCGTCTCGCCATCCTGCAAAGCGCCCAAACCTTCGTGGTTTGTGCCGCAAGCGATGAGATCGCCGGAGTTCATGGTCATCACGGTCGTGGCGAACTCAATCAGTTCTGGAACACGGTGCTCCATGTCGTCAGTGTTGTAATGATGGCGTAATTGTCCGTCGTTCCAGAACCGTACGATCAGATCGTTCGGATCTTCGATCTCATCCGCTGTGACGATACAAGGTCCGATCGGTGCAAACGTGTCGAATGATTTGCCGAGCCAGCTGGTAAGCGGGCTCGCCGGCCACGTCTTGCGGCCTTGCTCGCGCGCCGACACGTCGATGATCGCCGTATAGCCGAACACCGCGCTCCTTCCAATCCTTGGCCTTCACCATTTTGGCCGGCCCCTGGATGACCAGCGCAAGCTCGGCCTCATGCATGAACATCCACGGCACGGTGAACTCGGGCAGTATGATGGTGTCGCCCGGTCCGATAACGGCGTCGGGATTCTTCATGAACATGTTGAGCGGACGGGCATCGCGTTGCGCGTGCTCCCAATAGTTGGCAATGCAGCAGAGAATTTTTCCCGGCCGAGGCAAGGGCGGACGCAGGCGCACGTTTTCGAGCGGCACGGCGGCGCTGTCGCCGGCGAGTTTTTCCAGCGCCGGGCGCAGGCGGTCGAAATCATCGATGATGCCCTGCATGGTGAGCTGCGGCGTGTAGTTCTTTTTAACCGCCGCCGAGATATCGACGACGCCGCGCCCGCTGAGCAGTCCCGGCAATATTTCGCCGCCGGACGCAGTTTGGAACAACACAAGCTTCACAGGGGTCTCCCGCCTTTAAGGCCGTTTCTTGGCGTTCAGTCGTTTGTTGAGACGGCCCATCTCGACCACCATGCGCTCGTGCGTGCCGTTGCCGATTTCCTCGATTTCGTCGCGCGCGCTGACCTTGAATTCGATGTGCTGGCCGTCGACCTTGGTGACCTCGGCGACGGCGGTCACCTGATGGCCGACCGGCGTCGCGGCCAGATGCCGGATATTGACGCCGGTGCCGACCGCGCTCTCGCCCGCGTCAAGATAGTCGCGCACAGCGTTGAGCGCTGCGTTCTCCATGGCG
The DNA here is from genome assembly GCA_963809675.1 of uncultured Alphaproteobacteria bacterium. GTDB lineage: Bacteria > Pseudomonadota > Alphaproteobacteria > Rhizobiales > Xanthobacteraceae > Pseudolabrys. The sequence continues at coordinate 485,102 of CAWEKJ010000009.1, read as the reverse complement.
GTGACCATCATCGGCGTGGCGAAGACCTGCGGCAGGCTTACGTCCTTGAATTGATTGGCGAGATGCGCCGGCGTCACGCGCAGCGTATAGGTTCCCTTCGCTCCTATTGGTATCGGCCGCATCAACTTGTCTCCTTTGCTACCCCCACGTGATTGATTGCCGGCGCCAGCACGATCAGGATGATGCCGCAGATCGTGATCGGCGCAAATGCAAAGCTTGCAATGCCGCTCATATCCCAGGCCAGGCCGCTGATCACCGGCACGATCACTGCGCAGCTATAACTGATCGTGAACATGGCCGCCGTGACGCGATGCACGTCGTCCGGTGTGCTGAGTAACGGCGGCAGCGCGAGAATGAGAATGAGGATCGCCGAGGCGGCAAAGCCCTGTAACGTTGCGGAGGCCACCACCCAGGGGCCGGAGCCGAACACGATGCCGGCAGTCGCGGCTATGCAGAGCAGCCCGCAGACAACGTAGGGCCACGCCTTGCGCTCTAACCGACCGGCGACAGCAAGCAACAAGGCGGATGCTGGCAACTGGCCACCATTCAATCCGGTGAGCGCCGCGTTGATCCAATCGCTTTGCCCGTTGCTACGTAAGTAGTCGGGCAGGAATGCGTTGGTCGCGAAATAAGTGGCGTTGATGGTGCCGAGCATGATGCCGAGCCGCCAGATCAGTGGATCGTTCCAGTCCGGCCACCAGCGGCGGCGGGCGGCGGATGTCGTTCCATTGGCTGATGCCGGCGCCAGCGCCAATACCAGAACGGCGATGAACGCGACCGGGATGCTCCACACCACGAAGCCCCACTGCCAGCTACCGTCGACCAGCGGCAGCACGAGCGCCATCAGCGCGACGGGCAGGATTTCGCCGATGATCAGACCGTTTGTATAGACCGCGGTGGCAAAGCCGATACGCTCCGGAAACCAGGTGCGCACCGCCGGCGGCATGGTCACCTGCATGACGGCAACACCGGCCCCCATGGCGATGGTCATCGCATAGAGCCACGCCACGTCGGGGATGGCGCCGCGCAACGCGCCGCCGATCGCGGTGACGGCGAGCCCCACCACCAGCGCCGTCCTCACACCCAGCCGTGCGATCAGCAGCGAGCCGGGTACGGCGGCGAATGCGAACAGCATCGACGGGAGCCCGGTAAGAATGCCGATCTGGGTGGCGGTAAGCCTGAGCTGGTCGTGGATCAGCGGAATGACCGGCGGCACCGCCAGGATCGTCAGCCGCAACGCAATGCCGGCAAGCCATAGCAGCAACAACGTGGTGAGGAAACGCGCCTGCGATTGACGGGCGCTGGGATTGTGCATGGTCGGGTCCAGCATTACGGGCAGAACATGCTACATAAGCGGCCAAGTGTCGCTTGCTTTTGTGAGAAAATGTCTGTTCTCAAGCCCCCGGAATTTGCTAGTTAAATATCTGAAATGCAGTCTTAATTTTGCACGCCAAAAGATCAGCGATCAGCCGGATCTTACACTATAATTTGCGGACTTTTAGGGAAGACCTATCCTTGAGCGACTTATCGACCAAAACCGCTTGCGTCGCCACGACCGAACCCGCGAAATGACACGGCTGCTCAACCTGACGCCGCGCCAAGTCTTGATCGTGCTGCACGATCTTGCCGCCACGGCTGCGGCTCTGGTGCTCACGTTTTTTGTCCGCTTCGAGGATCAGGCTCTTAACGAGCGGCTGCCCGGCCTTAAATTCATGCCGATTTTTCTGATCTATGCGGCGGCGGTCTATTTCATCTTCAATCTGCACCGCAATAAGTGGCGGTTCACCTCGATACCCGATCTCTACAATATATTCCGCGCCGTGACCGTTCTAGCGATGTCGTTGCTCGCGCTTGATTATGTGCTGGTCGCGCCGAATGTTTACGGCCAATTCTTCTTCGGCAAGATCACCATCTTGCTGTACTGGTTCTTGCAGATGTTTTTTCTGGGCGGCTCGCGTGTCGCCTATCGCTATTTCCGCTACGCGCGCGCGCTCCAGCGCGTGAGGGTTGCCGATGCGACGCCCACATTGGTGCTCGGGCGCGCCGCCGACGCCGAAGTCTTGTTGCGCGCGATTGAAAGCGGCGCGGTGAAAAAGATCTGGCCGGTCGGCATCCTGTCGCCATCCGCGGCCGATCGCGGTCAGTCGATCCGCGGCATTCCGGTGCTGGGCGACATCGACGACCTCGAACGCGCGGTCGCCGATTTTGCCGGCCGCGACACGCGGGTAATGCGGGTCGTGCTGACGCCATCGGCGCTCTCGCCGGAAGCGCGGCCTGAAGTTCTTTTGATCCGGGCGCGCAAGCTGGGATTGACGATGAGCCAATTGCCGTCGCTCGACGCGGGTGGACAGGCGGTGCAGCTCGCGCCAGTGGCGGTCGAGGATCTGCTGCTGCGGCCCAGTGTCACGATCGATTACCTGCGGCTTGAGACATTCGTGAACGGCAAGGCGATCGTCGTCACCGGCGGCGGCGGCTCGATCGGTTCGGAGATCTGCGATCGCATGATCGCCTTCGGCGCCGCGCGGCTGCTGGTGATCGAAAATTCCGAGCCGGCGCTGCACGCGGTGTTGGAGGCGCTGAAGGCCAAGCAAAGCGAGGCTGAAATCTCCGGCCGGATCGCCGATATCCGCGACCGCGCGCGCATCATGGGCCTGATCGCGCAATTTAAACCCGATATGGTCTTTCACGCCGCCGCGCTCAAGCACGTACCGCTGCTCGAACTCGACTGGGACGAGGGTATTAAGACCAACGTTTTCGGTTCGATCAATGTCGCCGATGCGGCGGCCGCGGCCGGCGCCGCCGCGCTGGTGATGATTTCGACCGACAAGGCGATCGAGCCGGTCTCGGTGCTCGGTGCCACCAAGCGTCTGGCAGAAATGTATTGCGAGGCGCTCGATAAGGAATTGGGCCGCCGCGCGTCGGGCGAAAAAAACGCCACGCGTTTAATCTCGGTGCGGTTCGGTAACGTGCTGGCCTCGAACGGCTCGGTAGTGCCGAAATTCAAGGCGCAGATCGAAGCCGGCGGTCCGGTCACCGTCACGCATCCGGATATGGTGCGCTATTTCATGACCATCCGCGAAGCCTGCGATCTGGTCATTACCGCCGCGACCCATGCGCTCGGAGGAAACAGCGGCGACGTTTCGGTCTATGTGCTCAACATGGGCCAGCCGGTAAAGATCGTCGATCTCGCCGAACGCGTCATCCGGTTGAGCGGGCTGGAGCCCGGACGCGACATCCAGATCACCTTCACCGGTATTCGCCCGGGCGAGCGGCTGCACGAGATCCTGTTCGCGCGCGAGGAAGAGACCACCGATATCGGAATTCCCGGTATTGTCGCCACTAAGCCGGTGCAGCCGTCGCTCGACGCCATCCGCGGCTGGGTGACGACGCTGGAGCAGGGACTGTCGCGCAACGAGCGCGCGGTGATCTACAATGTGCTGCGTGACGCGGTGCCGGAATTCCGCGGCGAAGCGGCTTGAGGGGGAATTTTTGGACCTAGCAGCATTCTTCAAAGCAGAATTCGCCGAGCATAGCGACGTTGCGCGGCGCACCGAGGCGGCATTGTCTGACGCTTTCGCGGGCCTGGTGGGCGCTTGCGTGAAATCGATCCGCAGCGGTGGTAAGCTGATGTTTTTCGGTAATGGTGGCAGCGCCGCCGATGCCCAGCATCTCGCGACCGAACTAACCGTCCGCTACAAAAGCGGCCGCACCGCCATTGCCGCGATCGCCTTGACCACCGACACCTCGGCGCTCACTGCTGCCGGCAACGACCTCGGCTTTGACAAGATCTTCGCGCGTCAGATCGAAGCGCTGGGGCGGGAAGGTGACGTTGCCGTCGCGATCTCGACCTCCGGCAAAAGCCCGAACGTCATAGCGGCACTCCGCCAAGCCAAGGCGATGAAGCTCACCACCGCGGCGCTGGGCGGCAAAGGCGGCGGCGAGTTGGCCGGGCATGCCGATCATGTGTTGGTAGTGCCGTCGGACACGATCGCGCGCATTCAGGAAATGCATATCGCCTTGGGCCAGATGCTCTGCGGCGCGCTGGAAATAGAGCTGGGGCTGGCCAAACCGGGACAATAATCGAGCCAGGAACTGCTAACCTGCTGTGCGGGTTATTGTTTTTCTTTTCACAATTGGAAAATAGCGTTGCCCATTCTGAAAACTTCTTGACTCATCGCTCCCGGCCTATTTGTTTGGCGCCCAGGGAGAAACAAACCAATGGACGCCACCATCCTACCCGGGCCGGGGGTCAAGTCCCGTCCGTCACGTGCGCGCGCCGACGGCGACCGCCACAGCATTCAATCGGTCGACCGCGCTCTGTATTTGTTGGAGACCATCGCCGAGGCAGGCGGTGAGACGACGCTGACCGATCTCGCGACCCGCACCGGCCTGAACATTTCCACCTGCCATCATCTGTTGGCGACGTTGATCAAGCGCGGCTTTGCCGCCAAGGTGCCGGGCCGCCGGCTCTATGCCCTTGGCGCCCGCATCCTTTATCTCGGGCACGCCTGCCTGCAGGTCGATCTGCCACGCCGGGCCGAGCCGTATCTCGAAGCGGTCAACCGCGCGACCGGCGAAACCGTCCATCTCGCCGCGCTGCAAGGCGACGCCGTGGTCACGCTGGCAGTGCGCGAAGCGCGCCACGCGGTACGGGTCGATACCGGCAGGCTCGGTAAAGTCGACGCGCCGCACGCCACCTCGGTCGGCAAGGCAATCATGGCATGGCTGCCGGAAGATGAGATCCGCCGCATCGTCAGCCACGGCATGAAGCGCTTCACCGACAAGACCATCACCGAGTTTCCGGCCCTGATCGAATCGTTGCGCGTCGTGCGCCGTAACGGCTACGCCATCGATCGCGAGGAATTCCTGCCTGGCGTTATTTGCGTCGGTGCGGCCATCCGCGATCAGGCCGGCACGGTGATCGGCGCCATCAGCGCCTCGACGCCCTCCATGCGTGCGAGCGAAGAGCACGTCGGGTTGATGCGCGACGAAATCATCGCTGCCAGCCGCGCGCTGTCGGCCGAGTTCGGCGAGCCCAACGCGCAGGCCGGCCAAGCGGCCGCGAGCTGAATTCAGGAATTGAACGAAGACGTATTTGGAGGATTTGATGTACGCACCGCCCGGCGTGAAAACCAATCACAACGAAGTTCCGGTTCCGGAAAGCATGCGCGCCTGGGTGCTCGGCGATCCGGGCCAACTCAGCATGACTGAGAAATTGGTGCCGGTCCCGAAGAGGGCGGAAGTGCTGGTGCGCATCGACGCGGTGGCGATCTGCGCGACCGATCTGGAAATCATCTATCACGGCCCGCCGGCCTCGATCCAAGGCGGCCTGCCGTTCAACAAGAACTTCACGCCCGGCCACGAATATATGGGCACGGTGGCGGCGCTCGGCCCCGGCGTCGACGAGTACAAAATCGGCCAGCGCGTCTCGGTCGAAATTCACGCCGGCTGCGGCCAGTGCAAGCGCTGCCGCGAGGGCATGTACACGTCATGCCATAACTACGGGCTCAATTACGGGGACGTCGACAAGGGCCATCGCGCCAACGGTTTCACCACCGATGGCGGCTTTTGCGAATATCAGGTCAACAACATCAATACCCTGGTGCCGATCCAGGACGACATGTCGGACGAGGAGGGCACCCTCGTCGTCACCGCCGGTACCGCGATGTACGCGCTGACCGAACTTGGTGGGCTTGTCGCAGGCGAAAGCGTCTGCGTTACGGGACCGGGTCCGATCGGTCTGATGGCCGTGGCCGTTGCCAAGGCGCTCGGCGCCCAGCCGGTGATCCTCACCGGTACGCGCGACAACCGTCTTGAGATCGGCAGGCAGCTCGGTGCCGACGCCATGATCAATATCCGCAAGACACCCGACGTCGTCGCAGAAGTGAAGAAACTCAACGGCGGCAAGGGCGTCGACTACGTGGTCGAATGCTCGGCCGCGAGCAGCGCGGTCAACGACGCCGTGCGCATGGTCAACCGCGGCGGCCGGGTTTGTCTTGCCGCCTTCGCGCACGAGGAAGTGCCGGTCGATGTCGCGCATATCGTGCGCAACAACATCTACCTCTACGGCATTCGCGGCGAGGGCAAGAGTGCGACCCATCGCGCCGAGGCTTATATGCGGCAGAAGCGCTTCGACGCCACCAAGATCCACACTCACACGTTTCCGCTCGACGATCTGCCGACCGCGATCCGCTACGCCAAGGATCGTGTCGACGACGCCATCAAGGTGGTGGTGAAGGCGAAAATGGATGCCGCGCATAAGGTGGCGGCGGAGTAGTCACTCCCACCGCGCGCCGATCGATTCAACAGCAGACTGGGCGATTTTCAGGTCGGTTTCCCAGTCGCCGCCGCTGACGCCAATGCCGCCAACGCATTCACCGTCGAATAAAATCGGCGCGCCGCCTTCCATGGCCGTCCAGCGTTCAGGGCCCGCAGCCAGCGCGAGCCCCAATGAATGCGCCACATCCAATTCCTGACCGACCGCCCCCCGCGCGCTCGTTAACCGCCTTGTCGACGAGGCACAGACCGCTTTCGTGCTGCACGAATGCAAGGTGTGGAAACGTCCGCCATCCATGCGGTCGAGCGCCACGACGTGACCGCCGGCGTCCACGACGCAGCAGGAGATCGCGATCTTGGCGATGCGCGCTTTGTCGACGGCGGTTGCCACCATCTTTCGCGCGCCTTCATACGTCAGGCGCTTGGCATCGCTAATAAACATGGGACGACTTTCGATCGTGGGTTGCGGGCTGCCGAGGTGAAGTAAAAATGACACCTCGACCGATCATTGATCGATAGTACGGGCAGCGCGTCTGGATCAAGCAGGATTTGTGACGGATTTGCGGGCTTTCCATGCCGCCGGAACCGCGCGCTGTTTTAACCGTTGATACCGATAAGCCTGCCTCGCAAAAACAAAGAGCGCGGGCCGTTGGGAGCTCCAAACAATGGAAAAACCGAGGCACCACGTTGAAAACGAGCGTCAGCGTATCGAGACTGAAGAAGACAAAGTCACCATCAGTTCAGACGAGAGCTTTCCGGCCAGCGATCCGCCATCGTTCAATCCGGGCGTGACCGGTGCCGCCGACGTCAAGAGGAAGAAGCGGGTCAACGAACAGCAGTCGTCCGGCCGTTAGAATTTCATCTTCAGCAGTTTCTCCGCGTTACCGCAAAAGAGCTTGCGCTGGTCGTCCGACGCAAGCTCAAGCTTTTTGACGGTCTCGATGGTGGGCGCGATCGGTCCGAGCGGAGTATCGGTCGCGAACACGATTTTATCGGCGCCGAAAAATTCAAAGCCGCAGCGCGTCGCATGCACGCCGCCGCCGAACATCGCGGTGTCGGCGAAAAAGTCGTGCAGATAATCCATGTGCGGCCGCTTCAGCGACGGCAGGATTTTCGAATAATCCTCGTCGGAGGTGCGCTGGCCCAGCACCTTGAGGCCGTTGCCGGCCCGGCCGTCGAAATAGGGGATCATGCCGCCGAGGTGGTGGGTGATGATCTTGAGCTTGGGATAGCGGTCGAGCAATCCGTCGAACACCATGCGCAACATGGCGACCGAGGTTTCATACGGCCAGTGGAAACACCACCACATTTCGAAGCGCGACTTTTTCTCGGCCGGATAGTCCGGCATCGCCGCGGTGCCGACCGGATGCAGCCAGATCGGCAGATCGAGTTCGGCCATGGTGGCGAAAATAGGCTCGAATTTTTCCTGATCGAGCGGCTCGCCGGCGACGTTGGTGTAGAGCAGAACGCCGCGGGCGCCGAGATCCTTGATAGCGCGCCGCGCTTCGGCGACCGAGCCTTCGACATCGGTCATGCACAGTGCGGCGGCGAAACCCGGGAAGCGCTCGGGATATTTGCCGCACAACTCGGCCATCGCATCATTGGCGATGCGGGCAAGCTGCAGCCCGACATCCGGCTTGGCGATGTCCTCGATCGCCGGGTTGGGCAGCGAGATGATCTGCCGGTAATCGCCGAATGTATCCATTTCCTTGAAACGGGCGTCGAGATCGAACAGCTTGGTGACGCCGCGCAGCCGCTGGCCGATATTGCTCAGGTTCGGCGCGACCTTGGTCATTTCCTGGAAGAAACGATCCGGATAGATGTGGCAATAAATGTCGATGATGGTGTCGGCCATGTGTCGTGCTCAGTCCTTGGCGCGCGCCGCTTTGAGATGATCGAGCAGCTTGCCGCGTAGTGCCGCCTGTTCCGCCGGGCTCCATTTCTGGAAACCCTCGCCGGTCTTGAAGCCGAGCTTGCCGTCCTTCACCAGTTTCTCGAGATAAGGCGAGGCCTGCTGCCGGCGGTCGAGGTCGGGAAACAGCAGGTTGTGGATCGCCAGCGCCAGATCGGTGCCGACCAAGTCGGCGTTTTCGAGCGGCCCCAGCACCGCCGAGCGCCGGCCGAAGGAGGCTTTCACCACGTCGTCGACGGTCTTGGCGTCGCAGATGCCGTTTTCAACCAGGTAAACGGCTTCGCGCCACATCGCGTGCTGCAACCGGTTGCCGATGAAACCCGGCACGTCCTTTTTCACATGCGCGGGCTTTTTACCGGCGTCACGGTGCAGCGCCATGGTCCATTCAACGGTTGCGGGCGAGGTCCATTGCGTCTCGATCACTTCGACCAGCGGCACGATATAAGGCGGGTTCCACCAATGGGTGCCGAGCGCGCGCTCGCGCTTTTGCAAACCCTGCATGATCGAGGTGATCGGAATAACGGACGTGTTGCTGGCGAGGATGGTATCCGGCCGCACGTGTTTTTCGATTTCGGCAAACAGCTTTTGCTTGAGCGGCAAATCCTCCAGCACGGCTTCGACGACATAATCGGCGTCGCGCACTGCGGCCGCCAGGTCGGCGATCGGTGTTACCCGCTCGACCGCTTTGGCATCGTCGCCGAGATAGTTCAGGTTGGCGAGGATGCGCGCCTTGGCGCTGTCGAGGCTTGCCTTAGACTGATCCGTGATGGCGACATCGTGCCCGGCCAGCGCGAAATTCTGCGCGATGCCGTGGCCCATCAGGCCGGCGCCGATCACCGCGATGCGTGCTTTGGCCATGGTTCAGCCGGCCGTATAGCCGCCGTCGGCGTAAAGGATGTGACCGGTGTAGAAATCCGACGCCTTCGACGCCAAAAACAACAGCGGCCCGGCGAGATCTTCCGGCTCGCCCAGGCGGCCTTTCGGCACGCGCGCCAGGAAGCCTTTTCGCACGGTCTGCGCCTTCTCGGTGTCCTCATACATCCAGGCGGTGAGCGGCGAGCGGAAAACGGTGGGCCCAAGCGCATTCACAGTGATGCCAGTCTCGCCCCATTCGCAGCCCAGGGCCTTGGTGATGCCGTCGACCGCGGATTTGGAGGCGCAATAGGCGGTGTAGCCGGCCGGATGGCCGAGCAGGCCGCGCGCCGACGAGGTGAGGATCACCTTGCCGCCGCCGCCTTGCTTGAGCATTTGCTTCCCGGCGGCGCGCGCCATCAGCCACGACTGGGTGACATTGGCATCCATCACGTCGAGGAAGTCTTCCGGCTTCTGGTCGACGATCTTTGCCACTTTGTTGAGGCCGGAAGCGCAGACCAGAATGTCGACGCGGCCGAATTTTTCGACTGCGGCTTTGACGATTCTGTCGCAGTTTTCCTCCGAGCTTGGCCGCAGCGCGACGACCTCGGCGTTGCCGCCGAGTTTTTCGCACTCGGCCGCGACCTTTTTCAGCTCGTCGGCCTTGCTCGCCGCCAGCACGACATTGGCGCCGGCGCCGGCCAGCGTTTTGGCCGACAGCGCGCCGAACGCGCCCGAAGCGCCGGTGATGATCGCGGTCTTGCCTTTGATCTCGAACAGAGACAGCGGATTTTTCAGAAAAGCTTCACTCATGCCACGTCCTCTCTTTACACGGCCCTACTTCGGCGGCATCGCCACCGCGACCACGATGGTGCAGACTTCGTTGCCGCGATTGATGATCTCGCGCGTTTCGTTTGGCTCGATCACGCAAGAGTCGTTGGCCTTCAGCACGGTTTCCTTGCCGTTGACGATCACCGTCAATTCGCCGCGCAACACGAAATAGACCTTCTCGGGCGGCGAGGCGTCGGGACCGGCGCCGCCGCCGGGCAGGAAATGCGAATAGCCGAACACCAGACCTTTGGTGCCGCCGGCCTCGGCGCCGAACATGCGCAGCGAGGTGTAGTTGCGATGATTGGGCGCCTCGTAAGGCTTGGCATCGCTGAACCGTTTGACGTGCATCAGAATTTACTCCCCTTTTCGATGCGGAATTTCTGCTTGGGGTCGAGGATGGCGACCAGCCGCACGATACAGCCGTCGCCGCGGTCCCAGTTCCACGGGAAATAAGCGAAGGTGCAGCGCTTGCCGGTGACCTTGTCGATGTCGCCGCCGACATTCTCGATGCCCATGATGCCGTTCTTGAACAGAATCCGGTGCACGGGCTCCCATTCCGGGAAATCGTCTTTCCAGTCGCGACCGCCCGACCATTCGCGGTATTCCTCGGCCAGATGCGGATGTAGCGGTCCGTTGCGCTGCGGGCCGATGGCGGTCGCGAGCGGGTGATCGTTGGCCTGCGTGTCGTGGCCGACCACTTTCACGTTCTTTTTCACCAGCCATTCGCCGGCCGACGGTACGAAGCCGGGGGAGCGGCAGAAATAATCCTCGCTGTCCTCGTAGTATTTGTGCCAGCCGGTGTTGACGATCACCACGTCGCGCGGCCGGATGATCTTGCCGCAGGCCTTTTCCAGATCGTCGCCGGTAATCGGTTCCCATTTATCCTTCGGGATCGACACCACGATGCCGGAGCCGAAGAAATGCGGCAGCGGCACTTCGTCGATGAACGGCGTGCCCTGCACCACATGCGCCGGCGCGTCGATATGCGTGGTGTTGTGCATCGAGGTGGTGATGCGCTGCGACAGCACGCCCGACTTCGCCATGTAATGAATGCGCTCGATCTTGACGTCCTCGAAGTACGGCCAGTTCGGCGATTGATAGCCGAAGCGATGGGACAGATTGTAGAACTCCAGCCCCATGCTGTTCTTGAGGTTCTCTTCAAACATCACGCCGCGAATTTTTTTGGCCACGGCATCCTCCCTGTTCGTTTCTGTCAAACGGTTTTGTCGTCGCGCGCCGCGGCCGTCAGGCGGCGGCGGAATTCATATGGCTCTCCATGGCGTGTTTGGTGGCGAGCAGGCGTTCCGCGATCAGCGCCTGCCGGTCGCCGAAGCGCTGGATCGGCACCGGCACCGAGATGGCGACGGCGTTGCCGAGCGGGTCCTGCATGGCGACGCCGACCGCGCAAATGCCGAGCGTATGCTCCTCGCGGTCGAAGGCCGCGCCGTTGCGGCGCGCGGCTTTCAGTTCGGTCAGCAGCGCATCGATACGCGTCAGCGTTTTCGGCGTGCGCGGCTCGTAAGCGCGGCCGATCAGCGCCTCGACCGCCGGATCGGTCAGCCGCGCCAGATAGGCCTTGCCGTTGGCGGTGCAATAAAGCGGAAAGGTTTCGCCGACGGCCGACACCGTGCGCAGACGATGCGGGCCGATCACCTGGTCGATGAACACCAGGTGGTCCTTCTTGACGGTCGAGAGATCGACGGTCTCGTGCAATTCCTCGCTCAACCGTTCCAGGAATGGGCGCGCCAGCGCGGTGAAATCGCTGCGCACCGAGGATGCCAGCCGCAAAATAGTGGGGCCGAGCCGCACCCGTCCATTGGGCGTCGCCGCGATCACCAGTTTTTCGGTTTCCAGCGCCGCGACGATGCGCTGCACGGTCGAGCGCGCCAGATTAACCCGCTGCGCAATCTGTCCGAGGCTAAGACCGGAGTTTTCGTCTTCCAGCGCGCGCAGGATGGTCGCGGCGCGCGCGATCACCTGCACCTGGCTCTTGTCGTTGGTGACGTGACGATCCATCGACGCTGACTCGATACGCGCGGTCTTTGACCGCCTTGCATCATGGTACACGTTAGCCCAAAGTACGGTACAGGCAATAACGAAAAAACCTGCGGTCGTACCGCATCGTGAGACTCTGTTCAGGGAAACGCCATGGTCAAAAAAATTGCGCTCGAAGAGCATTTTCTCGATCCCGCCACGGTTGCCTACTGGCGGCCGACCATGGTCGATGTCGCTCCGCAGAAAACCGCGCAGCTCTATGCCGTCTGACCGATTTCGGCGACGCGCGGCTGCAAATGATGGACAAGACCGGCATCGCACGCATGGTGCTGGCGATTGCCGGGCCCGGCGTGCAGGTCGAGCGCGATACCGCGACGGCGGTGCGCAATGCGCGTGCGTCCAATGATTTCCTCGCCAAGGAAGTGCAGAAACGGCCCGACCGTTATTCCGGCTTCGCCCATCTGGCCATGCAGGACCCGAAGGCCGCCGCCGACGAACTCGAACGCTGCATGCGCGAGCTCAAGTTCTGCGGCGCCATGATCAACGGCCACACCAACGGCAAATATCTCGACGACCGTTCCTATGATCCGTTCTGGGAACGCGCGGCGACTTTGGGCGCGCCGATTTATCTGCACCCGGCCGATCCGGTGGCGCCGTTGCCGGTGCTCGCCGGTTACAACGTGCTGGCTCGTCCGATGTGGGGCTGGGGCGTCGAGACCGGCTCGCACGCGCTCCGCATCATCTGCGGCGGGGTCTTCCATCGCTATCCGAAAGCCAAGCTGCTGCTCGGCCACCTCGGCGAAACCCTGCCGTTCCAGCTCTGGCGCTTCGACAGCCGCTCGGCGCCCTACGGCTGGAATCTGCCGAAGCCGCCGTCGCAATACATCAAGGAGAATGTCTGGGTCACCACCTCGGGCATGTATGACGGCCCGCCCGTGCATTGCTCGCTCGATGCGCTGGGACGCGACCGCGTGCTGTTCTCGGCCGACTATCCGTTCGACTGGCCGGGGTGCGATTTTCTCGACACGCTGCCGATGGATGAAGCCGTGCGCGCCGACGTCGCCTATAACAATGCGGCGAAGCTGTTCGGGCTCTAGCACTACTTCGGCGGAATGACCCGGATCGGCTTGCCGTCGAGCCAGGCGCGGATGTTCTCGACCATCTGGCCATAGAAGCGCTTGTAGTTCTCGGCGGTGACATAGCCGAGATGCGGCGTGATCACGATATTGTCGAGCTTGCGGAATGGATGATCGAGCGCCAGCGGTTCGTCGTTATAGGTGTCGATGGCGGCGCCCGCGATCTTGTTGTTGCGCAGGGCCGCCTCGATCGCCTTCTCGTCGGCGACCGGGCCGCGCGACGTATTAAGAAAAAACGCGGTCGGCTTCATCATGGCCAGATCGGCGGCGCCGATCAGCCCCTTGGTGCGCGCCGAGAGCTGCACATGCACGGTGACGAAATCGGATTGGCGCAGCAGCTCTTCCTTGCTGACCAGCGTGGCGCCGCCTTCCTTGGCCTTTTCGGCGGTGAGGTTCTGGCTCCAGGCGATCACTTTCATGTCGAGCGCATTGCCGATGCGCGCCACCCGCGTGCCGAGCTTGCCGAGACCGATGATGCCGAGCGTCTTGCCGTAGAGGTCGATGCCGAGCGTCGACTGCCAGGGCGCGCCGATCTTCAGCCGGGCGTTTTCGATGCCGATCTTGCGGGCGAGTTCGAGGATCAGGCCGAAGGTGAGTTCCGCGGTCGGGCTGCCGAGCGATTCCGTGCCGCAGACCGGGATGCCGCGGGCGGCGGCGGCGTTCACGTCGATAGCGGCGTTGCGCATGCCGCTGGTGACGATCAGTTTGAGATTGGGCAGGGCATCGATCACGTCCTTGCCGAACAACGTGCGCTCGCGCATCAGGCAGACCACCGCGCAGTCCTTGAGCGCTGCGATGACCTTGTCCTGCGCGCCGAGGCCTTCGGTGAAGACCTTGAAGTTCACGTCCTTGGAGACGCCCGACCAGTCGGCGGTCTTCATCGCCACGGACTGATAATCGTCGAGAATGGCTCCTTGCAGGCTCATGGCAGCACCCTGTTTGACCGGCGCAACAGGCCGGGGATTCACCACACGGGCGGCGAGATCACAAGGTGGGGTACTGGCGGAGGCTCTAGAGCGGTGGCAGGCCGTGCTTGGCGCGCCACTTCGGGCCGGGGCCGCGCATATAGTGACGCTCGGGCCGGTAGGGGCCGCCCATATCGCGGGTCAGTTCGTGCCAGAAGGCAGTGAGCAGCGACCCGATGAGGCCGAACGGACGCGGCAGTGCGCCGGAAATGGCTGAAATCGCTCGACCCATCGCTCAATCCCCACCATGACGCGGGCGCTTTGGCCCGCTCATCCCTTGGTCGCCAGTTCCGGCGGCCAGGTTCATGGCGGCCGATCATGGCGCCGAAGGGGTTAAAAACGGGTTGGCGCAAGGTCTTGTCGGGGCGGAAATGCAAACAGCCTTTCCAGAACTTTACCGGCGAACTCTTCTTTTCTCCCTCCCCTGAAAGGGGAGGGCCGATCGCGCGAAGCGCGATCGGGGTGGGGTCGCTGAGCCCCACCCGCCGCCTCCCCGCAGGCGGGGGAGGGATGGAAAAAGAAGCGTCGCGGACATTTGCCGCCTGCTTGCTCTTTGGGGTTCCCGCCGTTACATCAGCGTCGAATTTCCCGACATCGCATCCGGCGTTTAGCCCGAGAATTCACGAGGGTTCGAGAAGCACAATGAACGGCCGCCAATTCATCTATCACATGGAGGGTCTGACCAAGACCTATCCGGCCGGCAAGAAGGTGCTGGAGAACATCCATCTGTCGTTCTACCCGGACGCCAAGATCGGCGTGCTCGGCGTTAACGGTTCCGGCAAGTCGACGCTGCTGCGCATCATGGCCGGCATCGACACCGAGTTCACCGGCGAAGGCTGGGTCGCGCAAGGCGCCCGCGTCGGCTACCTCGAGCAGGAACCGCAGCTCGACGCCAAAAAGACCGTGCGCGAGAACGTCATGGAAGGGCGTCGCCGCCAAGAAGGCGATTCTCGACCGCTACAACGAGCTGGCCGCCAATTACTCGGACGAGACCGCCGACGAGATGGCCAAGCTCCAGGACGAGATCGACTCCAAGAACCTGTGGGACCTCGACAGCCAGGTCGACCTGGCGATGGACGCGCTGCGCTGCCCGCCCGACGACGCCGAGGTCACCAAGCTGTCCGGCGGCGAGCGCCGCCGCGTCGCGCTCTGCAAGCTGCTGCTCGATCAGCCCGAGCTGCTGCTGCTCGACGAGCCGACCAACCATCTCGACGCCGAGAGCGTGAACTGGCTGGAAGGCCATCTGCGCAATTATCCGGGCGCCATTCTGATCGTCACCCATGACCGCTACTTCCTCGACAATGTCACCGGCTGGATCCTCGAGCTCGACCACGGCCGCGGCATTCCTTACGAGGGCAATTACACCTCCTGGCTCGCGCAAAAACAAAAACGCATGGAGCAGGAAGGCCGCGAGGACGAGTCGCGCCGGCGCACGCTGGAACGCGAGAGCGAGTGGATCCGCTCGTCGCCGAAGGCACGGCAGTCCAAATCCAAGGCGCGCTATGAGCGCTACGAGGAACTGCTCAAGATCGCCAACGCCAAGGTCAACACCACCGCGCAGATCACCATTCCGGTGGCCGAGCGGCTCGGCCAGAACGTGGTCGACTTCGACCACCTCAACAAAGGCTTCGGCGACAACCTGCTGATCGACGACCTGTCGTTCAAGCTGCCGCCCGGCGGCATTGTCGGCGTGATCGGCCCGAACGGCGCCGGCAAGACCACTTTGTTCCGCATGATCACCGGCCAGGACAAGCCGGACGGCGGCACTATCAAGATCGGCGAGTCGGTCGCTCTCGGCTATGTCGATCAGTCGCGCGATTCACTCGACGGCAAGAAGACCGTGTGGGATGAAATTTCCAACGGCCAGGACATCATCCTGCTCGGCAAGAAGGAAGTGAACAGCCGCGCCTACTGCTCGCTGTTCAATTTCAAGGGCGCCGACCAGCAGAAGAAAGTCGGCACGCTGTCGGGCGGCGAGCGCAACCGCGTGCATCTCGCCAAGATGCTGCGCACCGGCGCCAATCTGCTGCTGCTCGACGAGCCGACCAACGATCTCGACGTCGACACGCTGCGCGCGCTGGAAGAGGCGCTGGAGGATTTCGCCGGCTGCGCCGTCATTATCAGCCACGACCGCTGGTTCCTCGACCGCATCGCCACGCATATTCTGGCGTTCGAGGGCGACAGCCACGTCGAATGGTTCGAGGGCAATTTCCAGGACTACGAAGCCGACAAGATGCGCCGGCTCGGCCAGGACTCAATCATTCCGCACCGGTTGAAGTATAAAAAGTTTTCGCGTTGACCTCATCCTGAGGTGCGCGGCGCGAAGCCGCACCTATTTACCGCGCGGCCTTTGGTCGGGCATCCACGTCCCGCATCCATGTCGCGAAAACCTTTTTCGCAAGCTTCCGGTCGATATAAGGACCTATCAGCGTCTTGAGCGCGAAAGCCAGCTGCTCATATTCGTCATAACAGCCTTCCGCTCGTTTTTTTGGCAAGTATCCTTTCTCCACGACATCGGCGAATAATTTTTGATCGGCGCCATACGCAATGCACAACACGTTAAAAAATCGCTGCGCTGGAATCCCGTGCTCGTCGGCATATTTCGTCAGGGGCACCTGCGGGTTCACGACGTCTGCTTTGTATTGATAGGCATTGCCTAAGATCAGCCGGCGCGCATCCTCCTTGCCCAGCTGCAGCATGATGTAGACGGAAAACAAATCCGCAGCGTCCTCCTCCCGGCCAAGCACCGGCACATTCAGTTGGTCGAAAACTGCATGTCCGGTTTCATGCAGGAACACGTCCATGAAGGGGCCGAGGATGGCGTCGTCCTGTGTGATAATGCTCGGCAGCTTTCCTTCCAGCGCATTTTTCAGGATGTCCGCCAGGTATTCGTAACAGACCGTCACGGCGCTTCCGTCATACCAGGCGTTCGACTCGCCGTCGCAGCCGGAAACCTTGAGAAGCAATGGACGGGGAAGTCGAAGCGGGCTGAGCAACTTTTGTAAGCGCTCGAGGGCGCGCACCTGCTTCAGTCTCTCATAGATGGGCCGGTGCGCCGGATTCTTCGGCACATCGTATTCGACGCGGATCTGATTCGATTGATACGGAGCGGCGGTCGCGCGGCCGGAAAGACCGACCGCCAGGCACACCCCGGCCGCCGGGACGATCAATACCAATCGGCCCAACGCGGCCAAATTCAAGGGGCCACCCTTCGGCAGTCCATCAAACGCGCTGCCTTTTATTTTGAGTCAGTTGGTTTTTTTTCTTCCGAGTCGGTCGGTTTCTTCTTTTTCTTCTTATAGCGCCGGTCTTGACGCCGATCGCGCCGATTGGCGCCAGCAACGCTCACGGCTGAGGCCGGATTGCCGACGCGGGCCTCGGCATCGGTTGCGGTTATCACCGTCGCCGGCACGACCAGGCTCATTGTCGCCACCCAGCCCAGAAGCGAGAAAGCCCGGCGACGCGAAATCATTTCCGATTTGATCTTTTCACTCATCACAACCTCCGGGTTGATTTCGAAAGCTCGCCGAAAGGGCCTCGATGCACATCTTGATGCGCATCAAACGGGCTTGGAGCCCGGTATTTCAGGAGGTTGCTGCCGAAGGCGATTGTCCGGCAATTGACCTTAGGGGCAACGATGTCCGCTTTGATTCAAAAGCAGCGCGTTCAGCCGGTAGTGTTCTGCGTCGCGGCAAGCTAGAGTTCCGCCGGCGGCGGGTCCTTCCTCATGCGCGAAACCCTGATTTCGGTCTTGGTATTCGTGGCGCTGGTCGCTGCCTCGCTCGGCAGCCGTGCGCTCTACAAGTGCATCCCTGAGCGGCATCGCGCCACCGAGACCGAAGAGATCGTGCGCCTGCTCGCAAGCGTCTTCGTGGTGCTGGCCTCGCTGGTGCTGGGCCTCATGATCAATTCGGCCAGGACCACCTTCGAGAACGTGGACAGAAACGTTCACGCCTACGCCACCGACCTCATTTTGCTCGACCGGACCATGCGGCAATACGGCCCCGAGACGGCCGCGGCGCGCCAGCGGCTGCTTGCCTATGTCGAGCAGGCCGCGCGCCACATGGGGCAAAGCGATCCCGTGCTCGGCAACCGGGATGCGGAATCCCTGCTCATCGACGTCGGCAACGGCCTGCGCGAGCTTAAGCCGGCCGACCCCGAGCATGCCGCGCTGAAGCAGCGGGCGGAGCGGCACTTCGAGGCGGTCTACGAGATGCGCTGGGCGCTGGTCGAGCAATCGGAAGGCACCATTCCATTGCCGTTGATCGCGCTGTTGGCGGCCTGGCTCGTTCTGATCTTCGCGGCCTTCGGCTTCCGCGCGCCGCGCAACCCGGTCATCGCCACGGCATTTATCGTGTCGTCGGCGCTGATCGCTGGCGCGATCTACCTTATCCTCGACATGGACGGCCCGTTCGACGGCACTATCCATGTTTCGTCCGCTCCGCTGGAGCGGGTCATCGCGGAATTGCGAAAATAACGCCGCCTTTGGCGGCTCCTCACCATGAGGATTGAGGCTTCACCCCTTCGCCAGCGCGTCGAGCTCGGCCTCGCTCGGAAAGCGGCTGGTCGCCTTCTTGGAAAACTTGAGCACGCCGTCGACCGTGATCTCGAACACGCCGCCGTGGCCTTTCACCAGCTCGACCTCCACGCCGGCGGCTTGCGCGCGTGGGCGCTAGCCGCAAGGCTGCGTGTGCTATGATGACAACATAGCCGAACCACATCAACCGGGATGGCCGGACAAGCCCGATCATGACAGATTAAGTACGAGACATCAAAGACGAGCCGGGACCGCCCATGAACAAGCCCTTCGCGCCTGACAAAAAATTCGTCCTCGAAGAAGCGACGATCGACGAGCTGCACGCTGCGATCAAGGCGGGTCGAGACAACCTGCGTCGATGTCGTGCGGCAATATCTCGCGCGCGTGCGGGCCTTCAACGGCACGTCCAATCTGCTGGTGACGCAGGACGGCGCGGCGATCCCGGAAGCGAAAGGCTTTCCACGCGGCGGTGCGCCGCTGAAATTTCCCACCGAGACCGTGAAGGCGTCGGACGTGCTGCCCGGCCTCGACAAATACAAAGGTCCACCGCTCGAATTCGGCCGCATGGAAGCGACTGCTTCCGATCCGGAGGTAACGCAGCAATTCGGCATGACCGTCGGCAAGCCGAACGCGGGCCAGGTGAACGCGCTGGCGACGCTCAATATCCGCGGCGAGCGCTCCGTCACCTGCCGCGGCGATTTTGATCTGCATCCGTCGAAAGGCCCGCTGCCGAAAGATGCGCCGCCGGTGTGCGAATTTTTCCGCCAGCAGCCCGACGCGCTCGAACGCGCGGCCGAGCTCGACGCGCAATTCGGCCGCAACCCCGATCTCGACAAGATGCCAATGTATGGCGTCGTGTTCTCGTTCAAGGACCCGTTCGACACCAAGGACATGCGCTCGACCGGCGGCGGCGACGCGCGCTACGACATCGACTTCCCGGCACGCGATCACGTGCTGGTCGAGCAGTTGCGCGACAAGGGCGCGATCATTTTCGCCAAGGCGGTGAACACCGAATATAACGGCCGGCCCGACGATCCGGGTGGCTCGCACAAGCCCAAAAAGATATTGCCGACAACGCTCGGCTATCAGCGCAGCAGCTGGGGCGGCAACCCGTCGAATCCGTACGATACCACGCGCGCCGCTTCGCTCGGGTCGAGCTCGGGCTCGGGCGTGTCGGTCTCGACCAACATGGTGATGTGCAGCCTCGGCGAGGAGACGCGCGCTTCCTGCCGCGGGCCCGCGAACCATAATGCCGTCGCGCTTATTTTGCCGCACAAGGCGCTGCTCGGCTTCGACGGCGGCGCTATCGGCGCGGACATTCACGTCGATCGCTCTGGTATTCTGGCACGCACGATTCAGGATTGCGCCAAGGTGCTCGATGCGCTGAAGGATCCGGTCGAAGGCTATTACGATCCGCGCGACCCGTTCACGACAGTGCCGCGCTCGTCGGTGCTTGACAATTACGCGCGTCACGCGAAGGGCGCTGCATCGCTGAAAGGCCTGCGCATCGGCATTATCCGCGAGTCGATGACCGTGCGCCCCGGCTCGCTCACCGAAGTCCCGATCGTCACCGCCGCGGCCGACGAGATCAAGACGGTGCTTGGCGGCAAGCTTGGCGCGGCCCTGGTCGAATCGTCCGATCCGCTTTGGAAAAAGGACCCCGACATCGAGCAGATGACGGTCGATTACCGGATCGCGTTGGCGCGGCTCATTCCGGTTTTCATGCCGGATATTCTTTATCGGCTGGATGCCAACGGCCAGCCGGTGTTCACGGAATTCGCCGCCGCGATAGTGCCGACCGAGTTCGCGCCGGGCAAAGTTTTCGGCTCCGGCAAAATGAAGCCGATCGATTACATGCTGGAAATGTCGGAAGGCCGCATCGCGCCGCCGTCGAACCTCGATCTTGCCACCGTGCAGCATCAGGCGCCGCAAACGGCGTTCCGTTTCCATATCAACCAGTACCTGTCGCGCCGCGCCGCCGACTGGAAGGCCAAGGGTTTCACCGAAACGCTCGACAATTTCACGGCGCTCAACGCGCGCTCGAAATTCTGGGGCGACGACCAGCGGACGAGTTTCCTGAATTGGGACGACGTTTCGGACCTGCGTAACCCGCTTAACGAACGGCAAGCGACCGCCGAGCGCATCATGCTGCGCGAATTGCTTCGCCGCGCCGACATGATGGTGATGCTGGAAAACAATCTCGACGTGCTGGTGCGGCTGCACACGCCGTGGCCGCCGGGCAAGATCGGCGGCGCCGGGCAGGGCTTGCGCAATAATCTGACCTTGGAGTCGCTCAGCGGCCCCAATGCCGGCCTGACGGAAGTGCTGATCCCCGCGGGCTACGTGACCACGGCTTACGATCCGGTCTATCGGCTCAGCGCCGACGGCACGCGCTATCTGCACGTTCCATCGAACGAGCCGACAAAGCTTGCCGCGCCGGGCCTGCCGTTTTCTCTGGTGTTCCGCGCCGAGCCGGGTAAGGAGGACGTCTTGCTGCATGTCGCGTCGGCCTATGAAGCGGCGTCGAAGCGTCGCATTCCGCCGCCGGCCTTCGGGCCGCTGCCGGTAGAACAGCGCGTCCAATCGGACTAGCTTCCGGCATGATTCGACGCGCGGCAATCATCGGTGCTTGGCTTTGGCTTTTTGCCGTGCCAGCTTTTGCCGACGCGGCGTTCCAGAAATTTCTGGCCGAGACGTGGCCCGGCGCGCGCTCGCTCGGCGTCTCGCGCTTCACATTCGACAAAGCGACACGCGGGCTTGATCCCGATCTCTCGCTGCCCGATCTCGCTATTCCCGGACGCGAGGAAGCCACGCCGCAGCAGCCGGAATTCGTGCAGACGCCGGCGCAATATCTGCGCGAACCGACCTTCGATCGCCTTGCCGCCCAGGGCAAAAAACTTGCCATGCAATATCGCGACACGCTGGTACGCATCGAGAAAGAATTCGGCGTACCCGGCAATGTCGTGCTGGCGATCTGGGCGCGCGAAACCGACTACGGCGCGGAACGGCAGCCTTACGACGCGCTGCGCGTGCTGGCGACGCAGGCCTATATCGGCAAGCGCAAGGATTTTTTCCGCAACGAATTCCTGCACGCGCTGAAAATGTTACAGGACGGCGTGCCGCGCGCCGATTTGCGCTCGTCCTGGGGCGGGGCGATGGGGCTCACCCAATTCCTGCCGTCGGAATTCTACAAATATGCCGTCGATTTCGACGGCGACGGTAAAGCCGACATCTGGCATTCGGTGCCGGACGCGCTGGCCTCCGCGGCCAAGCAACTCGCCGGCAAAGGCTGGCAGGCCGGTAAGCCCTGGGCGATCGAAGTGCGCGCGCCGGCGGCGGTTGATTGCACCATCGCCGAGCCGAGCGTCACCATGCCGATCGCCGAATGGCTCAGGCGCGGCTACGTGCCGGCTTACGGGCGCTCGCCGACCGATGTGGAACTTGCGACTGAGGCATCGCTGCTCTTGCCGGAGGGCACATATGGGCCGGCCTTCCTGACGCCGAAAAATTACTACGTGCTGAAGGACTACAATTATTCGGATCTCTACGTGCTGTTCGTCGGTCATCTGAGCGACCGCATCGCCGGCGGCACGGCCATTCCAGACGCCGTGGAGCAAGAACGCCCAACTCAAATCAACCGAGGTCGAGTTGATGCAAAAGAAGCTGACCGCGCTCGGCTTCTACAAGGATAAGCTCGACGGCAAAGCCGGCATGCTGACGCGCGCGGCGCTTGGCGCCTATCAGAAGAAAAACGGATTGAAGCTCGATTGCTGGCCGACCGCCGCGGTGCTCGATCACATGCGGCGGTAGTGCATGATCCCGAAAAGTGGGAATCGGTTTTCGGATAAGATCATGCGCCGGAAAAAAGACGCGGTAGATGATAATGCCGCGGCCCCCAGGGGAGCCGCGGCAATCGCCACTCAAGAAATCGTGTCGCCTGAGTAAGACTTACGGGCAGATGAAGCGAGCGCGGCTCCAGCGCACCGGATTGCCGTAGGCGTCGAATGCCACCGGCCGACGGGCCCAGTGGCCGCCCGGGCACGCAACCGGATACGGCTCGGCATAGCCGTCGTACACGACATAGCCAGGCGCCGGGGCGTAACGCGGGCCCCAGGAATTCGCGATGGCCGAGCCGACGACGACGCCACCGAGGACACCGAGGCCCACGGCGCAGCCGAAGCAACGCGCTTGCGCGGGTTGCGGAGCAGTCATAGTGCCGAGCGCGAGAGTCGCGGCGGCCGCAAGAGCAAACAAGGTCTTCTTCATACGGTTTCCCTCCAGGGTCGTGGCCGGCCGGGGCCGACCGCTAAGCGACGTTTTAACGCCTGTCCCGGCTCCTATAAAAGAGGCAGGCTTAATATGTCGGAAATTTGATTTATAAGGTTCAAACCCCTCTAAAAAAAGCCCGGAATCTCCGATTCCGGGCTTTTCGTATCATTTTCTTACCTGCTAGCCGCAAACCCGGACGCGATGCGGGCGCCAGCCGTAACCGTCCCAGACACGCTGGTGGGTCCAATAACAGCCAGGGCCGTAATAATACGGGCCAGGCCCGTAATAGGCCGGGCCATAATAACCACCGTAATACGGACCGTTGGCGGCGATGCCGCCGAGGATGGCGCCGGCGGCCAGGCCGCCGATGATGCCGGCAGCAATTCGTCCACCGCGGGCTTCGGCCGGTTGCGGGGTTGCCACGGCCGCGACGGCAAGAGTCGCGGCAGCCGCGATTGCTGTCAGAGTTTTAGAAATTCTGGTCATGGCGTGCTCCTCTACTTTCTTTTCTACTTTTCGTTCTTGGATCGTATTGGTTGAACGATCCACTCGTCGATTTCCTGCGATACATGCTCACAGCGATAATTCCTGCGATACATGCTCACAGCGATAACGCTTGTTTCGACTATCAGGTTCCGACTTGTCGCGTGAATACGCGGTGAACGGTGCGTTTGGAATTGGCTGCGCCGACATTTCGCGCGCATTAAATTTTGGCAAGACTCAGGGCAAAATAAAGATTCAAGGTGGGTTTTGCGCGCGGGTTTGTCGCATGCGATGCCCGCTAGCGTGCGCGCCGGCGGCGCGCGGTTTTGCGCCGCCGCATTGCCTTACGCCGCGTTGGCTTGCGCCGTCGCTTGAACATGCGGCGGCCGACATGATGCAGGAATAGCCGTTCAAGCGGATAGCTCAGCCGGCGTACCGCCGCCGCGAGCGGTAGCCACTCGACCGCCGAAATATCCTTCATGACGTCGCGGCCCGGCCGCGCCGTCGCCTTCATGCGCCAGAACTGAACGACCTTGGGCCGGCCGCGCGCGCGATAGGTAATGGCGCCCAGAAACTCATGCACTTTAACGCGATGGCCGGTTTCTTCGACCGCCTCGCGGCGGGCGCCGGCAGCCGGATTTTCGTGGCGCTTGAGCTTGCCGCGCGGCAACACCCAGCGGTCGTCTTTGCTGCGCTGGACCACGGCAATGCGCGGGCGCGCGCCGCCGCGCACCACGATGCCGCCCGCTGCCTGAATTGCCTTGCGCGCCATTTTTGCCCAGTTCCAAGCATCTCATGTAAGCAAAAATACTTCCGCCATGAAGCAAAATGCGCGCGGCTTGGGCGCAGTTGTGCACAACGTGGCGCGGCCGCTATCACAAATGAGTCAACTGGTTTCGCTCTCTGGTTTGCCGCGAGAGCGAAAGAAAAGCGCGCAAGCTTCGCCGCCCCTATTCTTTAACGGCGTGGGGTACGCCGGCCTTCCTTTCTCCCTCGCACAAAACGAGGGAATGGAGCGCCAAGCGGCGCATCCTTTCGTATCCACGCCCTGCGGCGTGCGCGTCCTTGGCGAAGGACGCACGCCGCGCGGCGCTCCATCGCGGCTTTTTAAGTCCCCGGGGCCGTAACTTCCGGGCGCAGACGGAGCCCTCGTGGGCCCCCGATCCGGGCAGCTTTCGCCGCCCTTCGTCCGCGCCGCGTCCAGCCATTCAAGGCAGTCCCTCGTAGTGGGGACGGACGGCGACCCAGGGCCTCCCGGGAGCGGGGTTACGAGCCCCGCCCGCAGGCGCCGCACTTTGCTCCATCTTCGAAACGTCTCGCGAAGACGCCCCCAATGAGCAAAGCGCGTGGAATATAATCCTAGTACGACCTCATGTCAAGTCTGGCGCGGCGCGCCGCGAATTTCGGTCAGAGCGCGAATAAGCGGGAAAGGCGCGCTAGCGCCAGCCGGCTTCCTTGTCGCAGGCCTTGCGCTCGGCGACGTGGGTCTTTTCCCAAGCGGTGATCGACAAAGTTTCGTTGTCGCTCATCTTGTTGTTCATGCAGGTGCAATATTTCAGCACCACGTCAGCCGACGCGTCGCCTTTATTGTCGCTGACGCACTTGTTAATCCATTTTACGTCGTCGGTGGTGGCGGCGAAGGCGGCGTTGGCGGTAAAGCAAACGGCGGCGAGTGCGAGCGCGTAAACGACGGGTTTCATGAGGTATCTCCCTAGAGGCGGGCTTTTTGAGGTGGCGAAGACTGGGCTTTGGAACGAGATTAGGCAAGCACGGGGCGTCTCAGCGCCGTACGCGGTAGACGGCAAGATCGGTGCCGTCGAGCGGGATAATGCGGCGTCGCGATCCCCCTAACGCGCCTGACATACCCCGTTGCGCACCGGCCGCAGCTATGGCCTAAGTTGCGCCAACAAATCGCAACGGGAGAAACGTCATGGCGGATATCACCTGGGATCACGTTCATCTGCGCACGCCCGATCCGGAAGCCACCGCGCAGTGGTTCGAGCGCATGTTCGGCGCGCAGGTCATGCGCACCATGCAGGCCGGCAAGCCGCGCATCGACATCAAGCTCGGCGGTGCCAATATCTTCACCGCGCAAGTCGAGCCCGGCGATGGCGTGAATGCTGCGCCGGCTACTCCTTATCAAGGGCTCGATCATTTCGGGCTCGCGGTCAGCGATATCGATGTCATCGCCGCCGATCTCAAGAAGAAGGGTGTCGAGTTCACCAAGGAGCCGTATTCGCCGCGGCCGGGTATCAAGATATGTTTCCTGCGCGGGCCGCAGGGCATTTCGATCGAGTTGCTGGATCGCGACCCGAAATACACCTGACGAAAGCGGTCGCAAGGATCCAACAAGCCGAGGAGAAAACGTGAATTTCTTTCGGATAGTGGCAGCGCTTGCGGCCGTACTGGCGAGCGGCCAGGCGGGCGCGCAGCATCGACAAGCTCACTGCCGACGAATTCGTCAACACCAACCACAATGTCGCCGGCGGGCGCGGCAGCGCGTCGAATTATTACGAGCGGGAGAAGTAAGAAGTATGCGGGCGCTAGGATTGGCGGCCGGTTTGTTCATGTTCGCCGCGGCGCAGGCCGTGGCCGCCGAAAACCGGCTCGATCGGTCGTTGCACATGCTGGCGCCGGCCGAGCGGCTCGAGCAGCTTTGCGACTTCACCGCGATGGCGCGCATCCGCAAGGAAAGCAGTGCGTTCCGCCCCGACCGCGCGGTGGCCAATGCCACGGCCGAGCCGATGATCATCGACGACACCATCGAGGCCAAGGGCGCTGCTTTCCGCAGCCGTGGCAAATGGTACGCGCTGTCATTCGCCTGCACGGCGAGGCCCGATCACATGGCGGTGGTGACGTTTAACTACGCCATCGGTGCGGAAATCCCGGAGGTCAAATGGACTTCCGACGGGCTATGGCATTGACGCTTTCGATCAATCTCGTCGGGTCCACAACCCATATATTGCCTCCTGCGCGTCATACGTGTAGCGGCCATTTGCCCACCCCCAAAAGGCCGGCAAGCGTGCTACAAGGCGGGCAATGAGCCGGCGCACGACCAATTCGCGGCAAATGGCCGAAATGGCCTTCAAGGCGGCGACTACCAAGCCCGCGGAATCGATGCCGCAGGCGCCGTCGCTGCCGGGAGTGAAGGAACTGGTATCCTTGCGTATCGACCGTGACGTCTTAGATCACTTCCAGCAGGACGGGGCAGGCTGGCAAGAGCGGATCAACGCCGCGCTGAGAAAAGCCGCTGGCATATAGCCTCCGCGTCGGTTTTGGGACCGCGCGCGGACCTCTGAAATTTGTGCCTTGATACTTCACCAATGGAGATTGCATTGGCCGACAACGCAAACAAGACCGCTGCCAACAGCCAGTTCAGGAAGCTGCGGCAAGCCGAGGACGGCAAGCGCGCGATGCTCGACTATGAAAATTCGGCGACCGCCATGCGCACCAAGACCGCGCGGTTGCGCGCGCTGCGTTTGGCGCGCGACGCGGAAGAAGCCGCGGCCGCCGCGGCTGCGCCGCCGCCGGTGAAGAAAAAAGCGGCCAGGAAAACGAAGGCCGCCGAAGAATAGCATATGCGGTCAGCGTTCCTGACGTCGCCACGGCCAGTCGATGGCGCCCGCCGAAAATAGCGCCCACCAGGCGATCACCGGCTGTAGTACCAGCCGCGGCCCGTGATACCACCAGCTCGATGGAATATGCGCGACTGCGACGCCCTCGATTGCGTGTTTGATATTGGCAGGCCACACGCAGATCGTATAGACCGCAAGCGCGACGCCGGGTGATCAGCGCCGCCGCAGCCGCGAGTTCAAACAGTCCGGTAACGAAGATGACCTGCGGTGCGAGCGGCACCCAGTCCGGCGTGATCGACAGCAGCGCCTGCGGGGCCGTGAGGTGGGCCACGCCCCCTGCCGCGAAGAACGCGGCGAGTATCCAGCGCATGAAGGCGCGCGCCACTTGATCTATTTGCCTGCGCGCCGCTCGCGGCTCACTCTTTATCCTTGATCGCGGTGTGCGGACGGTCGCTGCCGGGCGCGGTTTCGGTATGCCAGCGGCCCTTTTCGTCCTCGTATTGGATTTCCTCGGTGTGGCCGGGGACGGTCTGCTCCACGGCCGCGGCCTTGGCCGCGGTGAGCGCGGCGGCGTGGGTCGGGAAGGCTTCCGAGAACACGCCATCGACCTTGTAGGCCCAGCCGCCATCGTGCTGGACGATCTCGTACGTGACATGGGACATGAATTGCCTCACCGGGGTTGCGATACTGCTGGGCCTCTAACGTACCACGGCGCCGATGGTTGCGGCGAGATACTGCCGAAGCTGGCGCGGCCTGCGATCGCGCAGGCGAAGTGGCCGGACAAGCCGGTGCGCCGCCTTCGCGCCGGCCGGCACACCGCCCGCGATCGTGGCGATGCTTAACGCCGCGATCGAGAAGTCGTTGGCCGATCCGAACCTGGCGGCGAATTTCGTCAAGGGCTCGCTCGAGTCGGGCGGTGGCACGCCGGAGAAACTGAGCGCGCTGGCGAAAGCCAACTCGGTGAAATACGCGCGGCTGGTGAAGGAGCTTAACATCAGCGCGACGTAAGTTCGAACGGCGGCGTCAGAGCCCGCGTTGACGCTTGAGGTGGCCGATGTAGTCCTCGACATCCGGCGGCAAGGATTTCAAGCCCTGCTGTCCGGCCGCCGACAGGATCGGCCGCAATTGCGAGCCTTTCAGGAACTCGGGCTGGCGGCCGGCCGGAATGATGTGATCGAAGATGACGACCATCAGCACCGCCAGCAGGCCGACGCGGACCGCGCCGAGCACGGCACCCGCCGCGCGATCCGGAGCGCTTACATTAGGCCCCACCAGTTCGCTGATGGCGAGCCGTAACAGTGCGCCGAGCAGGATGCCGGCGCCAAGAAAGACGCCGACATAGACCGCCCAGATCTGCGCGGACGGCATGTCGAACTGGACAACGAGAAGCCGCGACAGCGGCGGCGTCAGCGCCACCGCAAGGCCCGCGGCTACCAGATAGCCGAAAATCGTCGCCAAGCTGCGCAGCAGCCCGGAGCGAAAACCCGCAATGACGGCGACCGCCAGGCAGAAATACACCGCGGCGTCGAACAGATTGATCGGCAGCGAGGCCATTGCGATTTGTCCGAACCGGATTACGCTTCGTGAGTTTGGGGGTTATCCGCTTTATGCGTCCGCGGTTGTAAAGGAGACGTTACATGGCGTTCACGGTCACCAGCAACAGCTTCAAGGACGGCGACTATCTCGGCAAGGACCATGTTCTGTCGGAGGATTTCGGCTTCGGCTGCGCCGGTGGCAATAAATCGCCGCATCTCAAATGGTCGGGCGCGCCCGCGGGCACCAAAAGTTTCGCCGTCACTTTGTTCGACCCAGACGCGCCGACCGGCTCCGGCTTCTGGCATTGGGTGGTGGTGAACATCCCGGCCGACGTGACCGAGTTGGCGGCCGGCGCCGGCAGCAAAGGCGGCAAGATGCCGGACGGCAGCCTGATGACGCGCACCGAATTGGGCGCCAGCGGCTATCTCGGCCCGTGCCCGCCGGAGGGCGACCACCCGCACCGCTATCTGTTCACGGTGTTCGCGGTCGGCAAAGACAAACTCGACGTGACCGCCGATACTTCGCCCGCGGTGGTTGGCTTCAACCTGCATTTCAATACGCTGGCCAAGGCCGAGATCATGGGATTGTTCAAGCGGTAACGGCGAAATGTTTGCGCCGGCCGACGCCGTGTCCCGATGAACCGAAAATGAATAATGAACCGCGACGTGATGAAATAATCGTGACTGATTGCCGTCATCGGCATCGCATGATTCTCCAGATGGGTGACGTTCAATACACAAGGGCGACACCGAATGGTCCCGGCGGGAACAACGCCGGGCCGATAACATGGAGGAATGACATCATGCGCAAAACCATCATTGCGTTTGCCGCTTTAGCGGCTATCGGCATGACGCAAATGCCGGCCGGTGCTTTAGCCGCCCATTCGAACGGCGGCAGCATGGGCGCGACGCACGGGAGCGGCGGGAGCATGGGTGCAACGCGCGGCGGCTCGGTAGCAGCCAGCCATGCGAGCACCTTCCGGAGCAGCGCCGGTACTCAAGGCGCCCGCTTCAGGAACAACTTCGCGACCCGGAATAACGCTGTCGTGAACAACCGCGTCGGCTTCAACAATCGCGTTCGCTTCGCGGACCACGATCGCTTCTTCAGGCACCACCATCGCTTCTTCAGGAACCGCTTCGCGTTCAGCACCTTCGCCTTCGCCGGCGATGACGGCTGTTACGCACCGCGGCGGGTTTGGACCCCCTGGGGCTGGCGCTGGCGCCGGATTTGGGTGTGCGACTGAGCGGCCACGCCCAACGTTCGGCTTTAGCTGATGAAGACTCTCATCCCCGGTCTCGCGCCGCGAGGCCGGGGATTTTAATAACCTCGCCGGCGGCGCGCGTCGGCGGTCCGTTGAATAGAAATTTTCCTTTGCATCTTCAAATCGTCCGGTAGCCGCCGTCGGCCATCACAATCGTGCCCGTCACATAAGCCGACATATCGGAGGCGAGGAATATCGCCGGACCGACAATGTCTTCCGGCTTGCCGGCGCGGCCGAGCGGCGTGTGGTCGAGAAAGACCTGCACCAGCTCCGGCCTGGTGGCGCGCACTTGCGCATTTAGCGGCGTCTCGATCAGACCGGGGCCGATGGCGTTGACGCGCACGCCGTCCTTGCCCAGTTCGGCGGCGAGCGCCTTGGTGAAGCCGAGAACGCCATGTTTGGAGGTGGTATAGGCGGCCGAATTGGGCGTGCGCACGTGCACGAAGGACTGGATCGAGCCGATATTGACGATACGCCCTTTGTTGGCGCGCAACTGATCGAGAAAGGCGTGCGTCACGTTGAACACGCCGTTGAGGTTGATCGCCATGATGTCCTGCCAATCCTTGAGGAAGGCATCGGCGGCGGTGAAGGGATTGCGGCGGTTAATGCCGGCATTGTTGACCAGGATTGAGATTTGACCGACTTCGTCCGCGACACGTTTGGCCATGGCGACGCAGTCGTCGCGCCGCGTGACGTCGAGCGTAAACGCCCGCGCCTTGCCGGCGGCGGCTTTGATCTCCGCCGCTGTTTTCGCCGCCGCTTCGCCATTGATGTCGAGCACGGCGACGCTCGCACCCTCGCGCGCATAACCCAGTGCGATCGCGCGGCCGATGCCGGAGCCTGAGCCGGTGACGGCGGCGATGTGGTTTTGCAGGAGAGCGGGCATTTGTGCGGTTCCCTCTGGACGATGTCGGGAAAGCATAGCAATGGGGCGGAGACGGGCAAAGCGGGGCCGCGCTCGCGAAGGCGGAGATAATGAGATTCCTCAAGCGGTAATGAGAGGAGACGTCCAACGTCGGGGTTGGAATTTTGCTTGCGCGAGCGTATTGTCGTTCCGCGATATCCCCGGGCTTTCAGCACATGCTTGAAAATTTAACGCTGCCAAGCAGCACGCCCAAAGCCTTCAGCCCCAAGGACTTCCAGGAGAACTCCATCATGCGAATGTCTCACCTCATCCGTGCGGGTCTTATTGCGCTGACGGCGGTGGCCGGCGCGAGCGTATCGTCCGCGGTCTACGCCGACAGCGGCAGCGTCAGCATCCGCATCGTCAAGGCCGGTTTTGTCATTGGCGGTTCGGCCGGCAGTGGCACGCTGACATTTCACGGCCGGCGCTACCCGCTGTCGATCGGCGGCCTGAGTTATGGCTTTACCTTCGGCGCTTCCGAAACGAGATTCCACGGCACGGTCACCAATATCCGCCGTCCGTCGGACATTGCGGGCGTTTATGGCCAGGCCGGCGCCGGCGCCGCCGCCGTCCGCGGTGCGCAGGGCGTTGTCCTGACCAACCAGAATGGCGCGGTGCTCACGCTGGCCGGCGTGCAGAGCGGCCTCATCGTCAGCGCCGATCTCAGCGGGCTTGTGCTGTCCTTGAAGTAGCGCGGGCCGTAAATCATCGGACAAAGGCGGGTTAGCCGGTGGCTGCCCGCTTTTTTATTGGCCGGCGGCGTGCGCGCGATCGTGCTGACCAACGAGAAGGGCGCCGTGCTTGACTGAGCTGAGCGGGCTGACGATTTCGCTCAGGTAAAGGGCGGTGACGGCCGGCGGCTATCGGTGCTGCACCACTATCTTGGTGCCGACTGGCACGCGATTATAAAGATCGATGATGTCGTCATTGACCAGACGAAAGCAGCCTGACGACACCGCCTGGCCGATCGTCTCCGGCGCGTTGGTGCCGTGGATGCGGTAGACGGTGGTTCCGATATAAAGCGCGCGCGCGCCGAGCGGGTTGCCCGGACCGCCGGCCATGAAGCGCGGCAAATAGGGCTGGCGCTCGATCATTTCCGGCGGCGGCGTCCAGTCCGGCCATTCCGCCTTGCGCGTGATGTTGTGGATGCCGCCCCACTGGAAGCCGGCGCGGCCGACGCCGATGCCGTAGCGCAGCGCGGTGTTGTTGCCCATGATGAGATAGAGGAAGCGGTCGGCCGTGTTGACGATGATCGTGCCGGGCGGATACTCGGTACGATAGAATACCGAAGTGCGGCGTTCTTCCGGCGGCAACTCGGCATCGCGCGCGGTGTGGTCGACGCCGGGGTCGGCGTCCTGAATTGTCGGCATTGACGACGGACCGCGATATTGCGCGGCTGCGGGCAACGGCGCGGACAGTAAGAGCAAGCCGAGAAGGGCAAAGAGACGGATGCGGGGCATGGTCCGGCCTTGAGTTGCGGCTTTGAGTATATCACGCTTCCTTTGCTGGCTCTGCCTACAGAATGGGACGATGGTCCAATACTGACGGCCGTGGCGATAAATGCCGTCGTTTGCGGACTTCCCCGCCGGTGAGCTTGCGTGCGAAAACGGCCTGACTGGCGCGTTGGTCAAGGGTCCAGGGCAAGCCTCATGAAAATCTTCATCACCGGCGCCAGCGGCTATATCGGCGGATCGCTGGCCGCCGCGCTTCTGGCGCAAGGCCACGTGGTGAGCGGGCTTGCCCGCTCGGACGACACCGCCGCGGCATTGCGCAAGCGCGGCATCGCGCCGGTGCGCGGCACGCTCGACGACGCCGATGTGCTGGCAAAAGCCGCACGTGGCGCCGATGCGACCGTGAACGCCGCCAATGCCGGGCATCGCGGCGCGGCCGAGGCGATGGTCGCCGCGCTTGCCGGCAGCGGCAAGGCGTTCATCCACACCAGCGGCTCCAGCATCGTCGGCACCCGCGCGCGCGGCGAGCTGGTCGAGGCCGTGTTCGACGAGGACACGCCGTTCACGCCGACGCCGCAGCGCGCCGCGCGGGTCGAGATCGACACGATGGTGCGCGCCGCCGCCGGCAACGGCGTGCGCACGGCGGTGATCGCACCGAGCCTGATTTACGGGCGCGGGGGCGGCCTCAACCCGCGACAGCATCCAGGTGCCGTGGCTGATCGCGCTGGCGAAGAGATCCGGCGTCGCCAGGCACATCGGCTCCGGCGAGAACCGCTGGTCGAACGTGCACATCGACGACGTCGTGACGCTTTATCGCGCCGCGATCGACAAGGCGCCGGCCGGCGCCTTCTACTTCGCCGAGAACGGCGAGAACTCGATGCGCGAGACGTGCGAGGCGATCAGCCGCATGCTCGGCTTGGCGGGCGCACGCAGAGCATGACGGTCGAGGACGCGGCGGCGGAATGGGGCGAGGGCCCGGCCAACGACACCATGGGCTCCAACAGCCGCGTGCGGGCGCGCCGGGCGCGCGCGGAGCTTGGCTGGCGGCCATCCGGCGCGGCGCTCGTCGCGGAGATCGAGCGCGGGTGTTATGCGGAGGAGGGAAGGACCGCTCATTAGGGTACAGCGGCCGCCACGGGCGCCGCATCTCCTCCCGCCCGTAAGAGGTAGCCAGCCGAATCCGCGAGATTGCCGAGAAAATTAAATTCAACGCGCCGTTCGCGCCGAAAACGCCGTCGACCTGCGTGCCGGTGAGTTGAGGGTTTCACGCTCCTCCGCATGAGTGGAGTGAGGAGCCACCGATTCAGTTGTCAAACAGCCAAGCGCCAGCGCCCGTATTCTTTTCGGCGCCGGGTACGCCGTCTTCCCTTCTTCCCTTCTTTCCCCCTCGCATAAAGCGAGGGGATGGAGCACCGAGCGGCGCACCAGTCTTTCCGTCTTGCCGCGTTCCTGTTGCCAGAAACGCGGGCGCCTCTCGGCGCTCCATCGCGGCTTCGCGCCCCCGGCCTTGGCCGTAAGACACAGGCCCCGGGTCCGCGCTTCCTGGTTTCTGCGCCAGGTTTCGGCCGGTTCTTGAAGCAACGGCTCAGCGCCTGTCTTGCCTCGCAAACCGCGCCGGAAACCCATGGGGCGCAGTCCCAGTCCAGCGAAGCTCCTCGCAGAGGGGTCATAATGCCCCTCGGGCGGAGTCCCCGGGCCTCCCGGGTGCGTGGCTGCGAACCACGCCCGCGGGCGCCGCATCTCCTCCCGCCCGCACGACGCCTCATGAGAGCGCCCTCATAGCGGAGGAGACGGAATGGACTATAATCCTATAGGAATAAATGTCAAGGGGTGTTTTGGTATCGATCGCCCCTACAACCCCCAGTTGACTAACGGTTCCTGCTTTGTTCTAATAGGTCGATAGCAAGCATGGAGTGGGGCAACATGCCAAAAGAGCCGCTGGTTTTCGCGTTTCACGACGACAGGCTCTACACGTTCGAGCGGGCGCAGCGGCATTCGGCGTCGGTCTTCGGCGGTCCGTTGAGCGCTAAAATTTCCGGGCGGCCGTTCGGGCCGAAGCCGCTTCATCTCATTGCCTGTCTCGGCGGCTGGCACATTCCCGCGCTGAACCGGCACCATCTTATCGAATTGCCGCTCATCTACGGGCTGCACTACAGCGGCTGCCGGATCGATTATCGCGTCGAGATCGCGCACAAAGTCGAGCTGCTCGGCATCGAGCCGGCGGCCTCGTCGGACGATTGGCCGTATCCGTATTTTCCGCCGCTACTGCCCTATGTGCCGCTGCGGCTCGACGACACGCCGCGGCCGGCGAGCTATGGCGAGTTTGCCGCGCGCTTTCCCAACATGCCCGAGCGGCAACCGGCGGACCTGATTGTCGCCGTGCCGCCGCCGGCCGCTGTCGGCCTGTCGCTATGGGGCGGTGCGGACGGCGACGACGTGACGATTTTATTCGCGTGCGATTTGAAGGCGAAGCAGGTCAGCGCCATCCATGTGACGGCGTAACGGGAGGGAGTGCGATGAGAATAATGCGAATGGCAGCCGTGGCGGCATTCTGGCTGGTGCCGTCGCTTGCGCTCGCAGAGATGTCGACGAGCCTGCGGGCGCTGCTCGTCGTCTATCGCTGCGACGTCGTGAAGCGGCTCGAGCAGATTTACGTGACGGGCGATCCGGCCAGCGACCGCGATCGCTTCATCGCCGTGACCGTGCCCAGCCATCCGCACGGCTACGTGCAATGCATATTCCACGACAAGCAGACCGGACTCTATTGCGAGGCGTCATCGGGCTTCTACTACGCGAAGGCCAGCGAGCCGCGTTTCCACCAGTCCCCGGCAACCATCGCCGCGCTGGCGCAAATGGGCTTCGACACCGACGACTCGAAAGGCAATTTCAAAATCGATCTGCCGGTCGCCAACCCGCCGGACTTCAACGCCGCCGCCGATTTCATCCTGCGGGCCCTGCACGACGGCTACGGTGCGCGCGGCGACATGGCTCTGAAATTCAACGCGCCGTTCGCGCCCAAAACGCCATCGACCTGCGTGCCGGTGAGTTGAGGAGGAATCGAAATGGAAAATGGGCCGCCTGCACTTTCTGTGATTGAAGGTCGCCCTGATGCGCCCGTTCGGATTGCGCTTCGCTAATCCGTCCTACGGGCTGAGAGAAACCACCTAGGCACACCGCGACCCGGAGCAGCCTAGTTGACTCCGCTTGGGGGGAGGCCAATATTTATGCGGCGTTTATACATGTAAAGGGGAGGTAAGTACCAATGAAATCACATAAAATCGCTTATGTGCTGCTGGCCGGGGCGATCGTCATGGGTTGGGGAGCAAATATTGCCGGCGCCGAAGACGCTCCGAAAGGCAACAAGGGCTTCACGGCCAGCAAGACCACGACGGTCGAATTGGGCCCCGAAATTGATGGCATGGTCGGTCGGCAATTGCGGATGCGCGTGCTTACTATCGAACCGGGCGGCTACATCGGCATCCATAGCCACAAGGACCGGCCTGCCGTTGTCTATTTCATGCAGGGAACCGACGAGGTCGGCCTCGCCGATGGCACGACCAAGATACTACATCCCGGCGAGACTTCGACGGCGACCAAGGACACGACGCACTACCACCGCAATATCGGCAAGGACAATGTCGTGCTGATCGCGGTCGACGTTTTCCACCCTAAGAAATAGGCTTGTAAAGCGCGTAACGCGTTGGGCGGATTGGCGAAGCGTAATCCGCCATCTTGCAGAGCAAAGGGGCGGGTTACGCCTTCGGCTAACCCGCCCTACGGCTACGTCTCACCCGCTAGATCCTGGCCCCGCGATTATAGGCGTCGACCAGCTGATTGTAGTCGCGCATCAGCCGTGGCGGCGAGCCCTCGACCATCCAGCCGCTCATGGCGTTGCCGAGCATCATCTTGTCGCCGGAACTATAGGGCACATGATCGCGGATGCGGCGCATTAGT
Organism: uncultured Alphaproteobacteria bacterium; assembly: GCA_963809675.1. Lineage (GTDB taxonomy): Bacteria > Pseudomonadota > Alphaproteobacteria > Rhizobiales > Xanthobacteraceae > Pseudolabrys. The sequence goes on along the minus strand of CAWEKJ010000009.1, from coordinate 449,165 downwards.
TGTTTCGCCGTTACCAGATACGACTTGGCATTGCTGATGAAGATTGAGCCGATCTTCGCGTCGTTTTTGGCGCCGACGCTGCTGCCGGAAAACTGCTCGGCGCCCTTGACGGTCTCTTCGTAGTCGGCGATCGCCTGCGTCATCGCCGCGATGTCGGGCTTGGCCGCGTCCTGCGCGCGCAGCACGCGCTTGGCCTGGATCATCAGCGCCTCGACATGATAGCGCGCCTGCTTGCCCTCGCTTTGCTCGATCGCGGCAAGTTTCTCCAGCGCGTGTCTGTCGTTGATGGCTTCGACGTTGCTGCGCAGCGTCTTGTCGGCGCTCGCGAAGGCATCCCACGCCGCGACCAGACGCGGATGCAGCGCCTTGCCCTTGGCCATCTTGTCGTCCTTGTAGTCCTCGCGCGAATAATAATCGTCGGCCTCCTTGAGCAGCGGCTCGAGCTTGCCGACGGCCTCGGCATAGGCCGAGGCGGCGGCTTCGAGGTCGGCGTCGCGCGGATCGAGCGCATTGGCCTTCTCGACGTTCTTCCGGCAGTCGGACGTGTCGTAGATGGTGTAGGTGCCATAGATGATGCGCTCCTTGCCGGTCGGGCCGCTCTTGGCCGCCCAGCTGAAATAGCGCGCGCGCGAATTGTAGCTGCGGGCTGAGAGCCGGTTGAGGCAGCCGACATAGGCGTTGAGTTTCTCGACGGCCGGCGGCGTTTGGGCGAAGGTTTGGTTTGCGGCGAGCGGGGCGATGAGAATCGCAGCGCCGAGAACGAATGCAGAGAATGGCTTCATGGTGTCACCCCCAATGCCAATGACCGCGCACGGCCGATATTATGCGTCATGGCCGGACTTGTCGCGGCCATCCGCGTCTTGAGTGCTGCTCCTCGTTTGGTCGCTGGCCAGCGGCGCGAGGTTCATGTTCAGCCAAAACCGGATGGGTCGAGCGCAGCGAAACCCATCTTATACGGCAAGACTACGCCGTCGGTTTCGCCAAGGGCTTCACCAAGGCTCAACTTATCCTGCGGCCTATCTTCCGCGTCGTGGCCGGTCGCCGGGCCGCGACTACTGCTCGGGCAGCACGTCCTTGATATCGTCCTCAGCATTTTCGTCATTCGATTCGGGGCCTGGCCGTTGCCGCCGGGCGGCGTCGAGCATGCGTCCTTTGCAGGCGGCCATTACCTCGTTAAGGACCTTGTCGTTGCGGTCCCAGCGGAAGTGAGCGTCGTGCATGTCGAACGGCGGCCGCGATGCCCGCACGTTCAGGGCGTTTGATCTGCGCAGATCGGCCTGGAAGGCGGTGACGGCCGCCGGGTTGTCGATGACCAGCATGTTGCGGTGCCCGCCGCGCACCCGCACGACGCCTTTTTGCTCGGTCCTGGCGTCGAAACGATAGGCCACCGCGATCGGGCCGCTCATCAGGCCGACATCGTAGCTCACGCGCACGACCGGCCTGCCATCGCAACTGACGCGGAGCACGGCTTTGCGCGGCATGAGTATCCGTGTGGTCTCGGCGCGGCCCAGCAGGATCGCGATCGGCCGCGTCTCGCTGGCCTTGCGCCAGCGGTTGTCGAGCGGCGTATCGAAATCGGATGGCCGGGAGAGCTGGACGGTTTCGGACGGCACCGGCGGCCCGCAGGAAACGAGCAAGCCGGCGCTCAGCAGGACGAAGACTCGACAGGCGATACGCATGCGACAGCACCCCCCGTACACAACCTCAAGTTGACTTATAGTTCCCTGTTTGTTCTAATCTGTCAATAACGCGCGGCCCAATTTCTAACCCGTTGATTTCTAATAGGAATATATACTTAACCGCGAGACGGCTTTATGTTAGGAATATAAACGCATTCATATACTTGACAAAAGTAGCCAGTTTTGCCATATTCGGCTCATAGGAGCGGGACATGTCCAAAACAGCCATTTTTCAGAACCCTATCTTTCAGAACGAGATCAAGGCCCGCGAAGCCCTAGAGGCTGTGCGCTGGCCTGACGGTCCCGTTTGCCCTCATTGCGGCTCTAGCCATCCCGACCAGATCGCCAAGGTCGAAGGCAAGAAACAGTCGCACCGCCCCGGCCTGTTCTATTGCAACGATTGCAAGGGCCAATTCACGGTCACTGTAGGCACTGTATTCGAGCGGTCTAAGGTGCCCCTCACCAAATGGTGGATGGCGGCTCACATGCTCAATTCGGGCAAGAACGGTGTTTCCGCCCACGAAATTCACCGGACTATCGGCGTTACCTACAAGACCGCTTGGTTCATGATGCACCGCCTACGAGAAGCCATGTCTGGCATGAGTGGCGGCCCCATGGGCGGCTCAGGCCAATCAGTACAGGCTGACGAAACGTACTACGGCAACACCAGCAAACGCGCCAAGGCCTATCGCAAGGGTCACAGCCACAAGGCTGGTATCGTCGCGCTGGTCGAACCCAAGGGCCGCGTAAAGGCTTTCCACGTTAAGTCTGCAACAGCGTTTGGTGTCCGCGAAATTCTTGTCCGCAACGTGCGGCGCAATTCAGAACTCCATACGGACGAAAGCCGCATCTACACCTTAAGTCAGGTAAGGAATTTGCCTCGCACAAGACTGTCGAACACGGCTGGAACCAACAAGGCTTTTATGTCGGCAAAGATGGCCAGACCACAAACGCTGTTGAGAACTTTTTCGGCAATTTCAAGCGCAGCATGAAAGGCACTTATCGCTTTTGCAGCGAACAGCACTTGCAGCGTTATCTCGCGGAATTTGAATTCCGCCACAACAATCGTTCCGGCCTTGGCGTCACTGACGGGGAACGGACGTTTAATCGAGGTGACGATGCTCTCGCGAACCGAATACGAAGAGGTCCGTTGTGGATGAGAATCCGACTGCCGCATTCGGGCATGCATGGAAATACGCGCTCGCCTTCCGGTTTGGTGGTAAACCCGGCGAACTAGAATCTGCCTGGATGGCGGCGACGGCCTATGCGCGGGCAACGGCCGGGGTGGTGTTCGACACTGAAGAAAATCGAATATTTCAGCCGGACGAAGCGGTTCAACTTATCCGCCGAATTGAAAGCAATCGCCCCAAGATTGACGTAGAAGCAATGCAAAAGGAAATTTTACGCAGGGTGCTTGGCAAACCGTAGGAAAGCGAAAAAATTGCCGTAGCGGGCATGTCATTCGCCGGTCGGTGCTGCCGCGCTCAGATGAACTGCCGGCGATAGACGGCGACGATGGCGTCGAGCCGCGCGCGCAGCCGGGCGGCCTCCGCGCCGAGCCTCTCAGTCTCCGCCGCGGCGATCGCCGCCGCGAAACATTCCTTGATTTCGCTCAGCAGGCCGAGCGGGCTGCCGCGCTCGTACATCTCGGCGTAGATCTCTTCGCCGCGGCGCTCCAGGGTTTTGTAGGTCGGCTCGTCGGGCATGGCGGGATTGTAGATCGTTTTTTTGTTGTGTTGAGGAAAACGAAATGGCGGATTACGCTTCGCTAGTCCGCCCTACGGGCTTGCTATATTAGATGCCATAATGAAGCTGCGGGAGGCATTAAATGCCTAAAGCAATCAAACCGCTTCTGGCCGCGATATCGGTCGCCTTTGCGGTCGCAGGGTTCGCCGTGTCCGCGGCGGAGATCAAGGGCAATGCAGGCGCGACGCCGGCGGCCGACATGCAAATGGAGGCGCTCTATCGCTCGGCCGCAGTGGTGACGGGGACGCGCTTGCAGACGCGCCTTCCCGGTTTCGCGCAGTGCCTCGGCGACGTTCTCGTCAAGGTGACCGGCGACCAGACCATCCTGAAGGACCGGCGCTTTCAACACGCAACCGCGCAGGCGGCCAATTACGTGTGGAGCTTCAGCTATCGCGATCGTCTCGCGGGCAGGCCCTATCACGACGAACAGGGCACGCATGACCGGCCGCACAACCTGACGGTCGATTTCGACCACGCCGCAATTGACGATCTTGCGCGCTCGCTCGGCCGCGAGCCGTGGCTGTCCACGCGTCCGCGCGTCGTCGTCTTTCTCGGCGTGGAAGGCATCAAGGCGACCTATATGCTGGCGCGCGACGGCGTGACCGGCCGCAGCGAGGACATGCGCGAGGCCTTTGCGGCGGCGGCGGCGCAAGCCGCGCTGCCCGTTGCTTTTCCGACGCTGGCGCAATTCGAGGCGCACGGCTGGAACGCCAAGACCTTGCCCGAGGCCGCGCTCGCCGATGCGGGCGCCATTGCCCGCGACGGCGGCGGCGATGTCGCCGTCATCGGCCACATGGTGTTCAGCGACAAGGCGCTCGGCTGGATCGCAAGCTGGCGCATGGAGGATCGCGGCAAGGCCTATGCGTGGAACGTGCGCGGGGTCAATTTCGACGCCGCGTTCCGCAATTCCTTGTTCGGTGCGGCGCAGATTTTGTCGGGGCATGGGCAGCCGGGGTAGCCGATCGCCGCGGCCGCCCGCCTTTGCCAAACCCGAAGCAGGCGGTGAAGCTGCGGCTCGACGCCGACGTGCTTGCCGACTACCGAAAATCCGGCGCAGGACGGCAGACGAGGATCAATGCCGATTTGCGCAAAGCGAGGAAGTTGAAGGCGGGGTAGGGAGTAGCAAGTAGCCCGCATGGAGCGGCTTATCCGCCGTAGCTTTAGCGAAGGCGGAAGCGAAATGCGGGGGTTATCGAAGGGATTTCCCGGATGTCGCTACGCTCATCCAGGCTACGCTTGCTGAAATAATGAAGGCCGAGTCCTGCAATTAAAGCTAAAAGGGAGCCGCCGGCGCTCTAGCACAGGGCACAGGGTCGAATGCATGCGTGACACCATTAAAGCTCATCCAATTACTTAACTGCCTCGTTTGACGATTGTAAGTGCCACTCATGTTATGCTTACGCGAATACCAAGTTATCGCATCATCCGTTATTCGTGCTGGATAGGTGTCAGTCGTAGTCCAGATCGATTCTTTCACAGTTTTCGCAACCGTATCGATCGTAATATAGCTAGTTACCGTATTGCCCCCATACGAACATGCGAGAGTGACTTTTTCAGCAAATGCCGGGACGGCTTGGGCGATCAATAGGATTGAACCGCCGAAAAAAGCTCTGACCATTCTGCCCTTGAAACTCATATCGTCCTCCCAGAAAACCGGCAGAAGCCGATCGCCCGCTTATCGGCGCCGAGCAAAAGGGCTCGATATACGCAAGCAGGCTATTTTGACGATCAGCTAGCGAAGGCAACCGTTGTAATTAATCGCGCATTGCCTGTTGCATTGCGCAAAACCGTCGCAACCGCGAATGCACTGATCGTAATTGGCTTTACACACCGCAGGATTACCGGCGAGCATGGTAGGCCGGATTTTGTGCAATTCGTTGTGCAGGACGGGCACCCCATAGCCGCTATTTTGGATGCCGGCACTCACCGGCGACATCGCCAGTCCCACGCACAGAATCAATGTCGAAAGCAGCAATAGCTTGATCGATTTCGATTGCATGTGAGTCCCCCCGTTTTGATCGACGTTCCCGACGGTCATTCGCCGGACAAACGCCATCGCAAAGCAACGCTGCGCTTTGTCGCGCCCATTGGCAATTCTAAAATTGCTTCTGCATTCCTTGGCAGGAGTACGTCCAAACAAACGCCCGACCCTGTTGAACGATTCAGCTGACGCGCAGGCTGGGCTACGCCATCGGGTTGGCGCAAAGCGCCGTTCGATAACAGGCTCCCGCGCAACCCGCTGTATTGAGATAAATGAGATGGCGGGTTACGCTGCGCTACGGGGTGGGAAGCGCAGGGGGAATAGGACAGATGCACAAGGACAAGGGTGTAGTCGCCGAGAAAGCACGTTGGGCTATCATTGCGCGGCGGGCGCTATTGGGTGCGGCCATTCTGATAACGGCTAGTCAGTCAGCGCTGGCCGCTCCAACGACGCTAGTTTGTCATCGGAACGGAAGTCTTGGTCCCGATGTATTCACGCTGAACGAGGCCCACCGCACGGTCACCATTGCGTTTGCCGCAGAGCAACAAAATGGCAACGGGATTATCAGCCGGCCTAGATCGGCTGGCCCTCTCTCGGCAACATTTACCGATAACTCGATTACCATTTCCCATGATCACAAATACTTCGGATACCCTTTAGATCCGGGGGGGCTCCTTGATACGTATGTCATCAATCGCGTAGCGGCCACTGTGGAGCTGACTCAAGTTATGAGCAATGGTGTGGTTGGCGGCCACGCCGTATGGACCTGCCATCTTGGCAAGAAGCAGTTTTGATCGCTAATGGTGATCTGAGTTCATGATGCGATGAACAGCAACCGCTCTGTCGAAAATCCTTCAACCTGAAAGGACCCGTTGTGAAAATCAGCTCATAGGGCGCAATAGCGAAGCGTATTGCGCCGGCTTGCAAAAGATGGCGGATTACGCTGCGCGACGGGGGATAGGCAGTGCAGGGGGATAGGACGGATGCACAAGGACAGAGGTGTCGTCGCAGAAAAAGCGCGGTGGGCTGGCGTTGCGCGCCGGACGCTATTGGCTGCGGCCATTCTAGTCGCGGCTGATCGGGCGACGTTGGCCGCCCCGGCGACGCTTGTTTGTCACAACAACTCGCGCGCCTCTGATCCGGATATAACCGTTGATTTAAACGATGCCAAAGGCACGGTTACTATCAACAACCCCGCGTATTACGTGCCTGGCAATGTCTTTGTCCCCGCGTCGTCGGCGGGTCCGTTCGCGGCAAAGTTCGACGCCAGGACCATTACGTTTGACCAAAAGAAAGACCTTGGAGGCACGATGCGGTACACCCACAACAGAATGGACCGCCTTACAGGAGTGTTTTTTCAATACAATAGTGATGGAGCGCCGTGGGACCAGGCAAAGCCGCAGTACAGAGTCATGTACCATTTCACCTGCCACGTCGGGAAAGCGAAGTTCTGAATTTCGCCGCAGGATATCGATATCAAAATATGAGTGGACCCGCAGGGCTGTGGGCGAGAGGATGGGGAAGCGAAAGGGGGATTGGATAAATGGACAAAGATATGGATGCAGTCGCCGAGAAGGCGCGTTGGGCTATCGTTGCGCGGCGGGCGCTATTGGGTGCAGCCATTCTGATAACGGCTAGTCAGACAGTGCTGGCCGCTCCAACGACGCTAGTTTGTCATCGGAACGGAAGTCTCGGTCCGAACGTATTCACGCTGAACGAGGCCCACCGCACGGTCACCATTGCGTTTGCCGCAGAGCAAAATGACAACGGGAGTGTCACCCCGCCTCGATTGGTCGGCCCTCTCTCGGCAACATTTACCGATGACTCGATTACCATTTCCCATGATCACAGATACTTCTACCGATCCTCTTCTAATACGGGCATAATTGATACATATGTCATCAATCGCGTGGCGGCCACTGTGGAACTGACAAACTTTGTCAACAATCAAGTAGTTGGCCACTCCGTATCGACCTGCCAAGTTGGTAAGAAGCAGTTTTGATCGCTGATGGTGGTCGAAATTCACGATGCGATGGACGGCAATCGCTCTGTCGAAAATCCTTCAACCTGAAAGGACCCGTTGTGACAATCGGGATAACTTTTTTTGGAATCGCGGCAACGATCGGCGTGCTTGCCAGCGGGGCTGCCTAACGGCTTATATTTGGAATATGCGTGAACAATGCGGGCAGGATGTATTGCGTGTCTTGCCCCAACAAGGACAGCGCGAACCCCGCTTGCTCCCACGTCAGCTGTAAATAAAAGTGAATTAGCGCAGAGTAACCCAATCTACCAATTCACGAAATGGGGGGTTACGCCTCCCGCCTTCGCTGCGCGCTACGGCGGACAAGCCGCTCAGAGTGCTTTGTTGCTCTCTTTGACTTTCTCCGCATCGACATAAACCTGCTGCCCATGGCGTTGAACTTCTCCGACATCTCATCCATGCCCGCTCTTTCTCATTCAACCCCGCCGCATAATCGCGCACGTCCTGCGTGATCTTCATCGAGCAGAATTTCGGCCCGCACATCGAGCAGAAATGCGCCACCTTGTGCGCCTCCTTGGGCAGCGTCTCGTCGTGGTATTCGCGCGCGGTCTCGGGATCGAGGCCGAGGTTGAACTGGTCCTGCCAGCGGAAGTCGAAGCGCGCGCGTGACAGCGCGTCGTCGCGCAATTGCGCCGCCGGGTGGCCCTTGGCGAGGTCGGCGGCGTGCGCCGCGATCTTGTAGGTGATGACGCCGTCCTTGACGTCGTCGCGGTCGGGCAGGCCGAGATGCTCCTTCGGCGTCACGTAGCAGAGCATGGCGCAGCCGAACCAGCCGATCATGGCGGCGCCGATGCCGCAGGTGATGTGGTCGTAGCCGGGCGCGATGTCGGTGGTCAGCGGCCCGAGCGTGTAGAACGGCGCCTCGCCGCATTCCTTGAGCTGCTTGTCCATGTTGATCTTGATCTTGTGCATCGGCACGTGGCCGGGGCCTTCGATCATGACCTGGCAGCCTTTGTCCCAGGCGATCTTGGTGAGCTCGCCCAGCGTCTCGAGCTCGGCGAATTGCGCGCGGTCGTTGGCGTCGGCCTGCGAGCCGGGCCGCAGACCGTCGCCGAATGAGAACGACACATCGTATTTGCGCATGATGTCGCAGATCTCGTCGAAGCGCTCGTAGAGGAACGATTCCTTGTGCCGCGACAGGCACCACTTTGGCCATGATCGAGCCGCCGCGCGAAACGATGCCGGTGACGCGGTTGGCGGTGAGCGGGACGTAAGCCAGCCGCACGCCGGCGTGGATCGTGAAATAGTCGACGCCCTTGCTCGCACTGCTCGATGAGCGTGTCCTTGTAGCATTCCCAGTCGAGCTTGACCGGATCGCCATCGACCTTCTCCAGCGCCTGATAAATGGGAACGGTGCCGATCGGCACCGGCGAATTGCGCAGGATCCATTCGCGCGTGTTGTGGATGTTGCGCCCGGTCGAGAGGTCCATCACCGTGTCGGCGCCCCAGCGGATCGCCCACACCATCTTCTCGACTTCTTCCTCGACCGAGGAGGTGACGGCGGAGTTGCCGATATTGGCGTTGATCTTCACCAGGAAATTGCGGCCGATGATCATCGGCTCGAGTTCGGCGTGGTTGATGTTGGACGGGATGATGGCGCGGCCGCGCGCGATTTCGCTGCGCACGAATTCCGGCGTGACGAAAGCGGGCAGCGCGCCGCCGAACTGCTCGCCGTCGGCCAGCGCCGCTTCGGCGCGGTCGAGCTGCTGCTTGCGGCCGAGGTTCTCGCGCTCGGCGACGTAGATCATTTCCTTGGTGATGACGCCGCGCTTGCGCCCATTCGTATTGGGTGAGGGGGTGTAATCCCTCCCCTGAAAGGGGAGGGTCCGCGCGAAGCGCGGGGGTGGGGTCACCTTTCAATTGCGCGCCCACCCCACCCGGCTCGCTGCGCTCGCCACCCTCCCCGCTGCAGCGGGGAGGGATAAGAAGAGCGCCCGCCACGGCTTCGGCGTGTTGGGGAAGTTGCGCGCGAGGTGCTTGCCGCTGACATTGCCGTTGTCGACCGGCTTGATCGGCCGGCCGTCATATTGCTCGACGCCGCCGCGCTCCTTGACCCATTCGATGCGCGTGCGGGCGAGGCCCTTCTCGACGTCGATGGTCACGTCCGGATCGGAATAGACGCCGGTGGTGTCGTAGACCGGCAAATTCGGCTCGTTGGCGGTCGCCTCCAGGATGATCTCGCGCAGCGGCACGCGCAGTTCGGGCGCCGCGTCGGGCCGCGCATAGATCTTGCGCGAGGCGGGCAGCGCCCCGGTCGTGACCTTCGGGGTGACCAGATCGGCGGCGGTGACGGGCTTGTTCATGGTCTTGTCTCCGATTGCAGAAACGCGGCGCTCACGCCAGGTAGCCTTTGAAGGTGAGCAGGCCGCCGAGCGCCAGCAACACGATGCCGGCGCCGATGAAGAAGTGGGGATTCGCCAAAATCGCGCTGCCGACAAAAGGGACGAATTGCGGTGCGATGATGCGCCACACGCCGGCAACCGTCAGAATCCAGCCGACCGCCGTGACGACACTGCGCCAGTCCGCCGTCCATTCGCTATGCGCGTTGAGGATGGCCAAGCCGATGCTCAGCACGAAGATGCCGGAGAGATAGATGATCGCGTAGGTCGAGAGGAACTGCTGGCCGATGACTCGATAGGTGGCGGTATTGGTCAGCATGCCGACGCCGATGGTCGTAAACAGCGGTCCGACCAGTCGGGCGATGATGATCGAGCTTTGCATTGTCCTGTCCCTTCGCCGGCATGACCCGGATCAGGTTCTAAGGGTTTTTCTCAGCCCCCAATTTTGGCGTCTCGGGGCACCCCTCGGAACGCGGTTAATGTAGGCGTGGGGGGTGGGGTGTCAATGCGGCGCTGCAGGGAAAACCCGCGTCCTGTGGGGTCCACCGGCATCGCTGCGGCCATTTACCGGGAATTATGTGTTTGCGCGCTCTACTCGCGCACACCGCCCGGAACCCGCTGCCATGGTCGATTCACTGGTCGAGGATGTAGGCCGTGCCGCGCGCTGGCGCGTGTCGGTGGCCTTTGCGGTCGCGGCGGGCTGCTATCTGCTGCTGCTCGCGCTTGGCAGCCGCCTGCTCAACGATCCGGATACCTATTGGCAGATCGCGCTCGGCGACTGGATCGTGGCGCACGGCACGGTGCCGCACACCGATACGTTTTCCTGGAGCGTGGCGGGCGCTCCCTGGATCTCCAGCCAATGGTTGGCGCAGGTCCTGTTCGCGCAGGCCTTCGCCATCGCCGGCTGGGTCGGCGTCGTCGTGCTCAGCGCCGTCGCCGCCGCCGCAGCGATTGGCCTGCTGACGCGCTTCTTGCTCGAACGGCTCGCCGCCGGCCCCGCCGTCGCGCTGAGCATGGCGGGTTTCGTGCTCGTCTCGCCGCATCTCTTGGCGCGCGCGCATGTGCTGGCGCTGCCGCTGATGGTGGCCTGGATCGCCGGCTTGATGCGCGCGCGCGAGCAAGACCGCGCGCCGTCGTTACGCCTGCTGCCGCTGATGGCGCTGTGGGCCAATCTGCATGGCGGCTTCACCTTCGGGCTCGTCTTCATCGCGCCGCTCGCGCTGGAAGCGCTATGGACGGCGCCGCCGCAGCGGCGCGTTGACGTCGCGCTGCGCTGGGGCGGCTTTGCCGCGGCGGCGGCGGTCGCCGCTTGCATGACGCCATACGGCCCGGAATCGATCCTGGTCACCCGCCGCATCCTCGATCTCGGCCGCGCGCTCGCGCTCATCGGCGAATGGCGCCCGCAGGACTTCGCCATGCTCGGCGGCTTCGAACTGTGCCTACTGCTCGGCATCGGCTTTGCGCTGTACCGCGGCCTCACGTTGCCGCCGATCCGCATCGCGCTGCTGCTCGGCCTGCTGCACATGGCGCTCTCGCACAGCCGTTACGGCGAATTGCTCGGCCTGCTGGCGCCGTTGGTGGTGGCCTCGCCGCTGGCGCCGCAGCTTGGCCGCCCGCGCGCCGAACCGGGCGAGGCCTTGCGTGCCGCCTGGCCGGCGGCGCTCGCGCTCACGCTGGCGCTCGGCGCCGTCACCGCGGCGATCGCCTATGAACGCGGCTACCGGCCCGATCCGCGGATCACGCCGACGCGCGCGGTCGCCGCCTTGAAGGCCTCCGGCAAGACGCATGTGCTCAACGGCTACGAGTTCGGCGGCTACCTGATTGCCGCCGGCGTCGCGCCTTACATCGACGGACGCACCGAGCTTTACGGCGAATCCTTCTTCATGCGTCACGACCGCATGCTCAAATTGGAGGACGTCGACGAGCTGCTGCGGGTGCTGCACGACGACCGCGTCGACGCGACGCTGCTGGCGCCCGGCACGCCCGCGATCGGCCTGTTCGACCATCTCAAGGGCTGGACGCGCCTCTATGCCGACGACATTGCCGTGGTGCACGTACGCGCAGCGCCCGCGTCCGCCAACGCGGAGCAGTTGCAGTGAGCGGCGCCCCGCTCGCGGCTTTGCTGCCGTCCGCGCCGGCCGAGGCGGCAGACGAGCCGCTGCTCGAGCGGCTGTCCCGCGCCGAAGCGGGACCTGAGCTCAGCGTCATCGTGCCGACGCGCAATGAACGCGACAACGTCATCCCGCTCTACGACCGGCTTTGTGCGACGCTCGGCCCGCGCAACTGGGAAATGATGATCGTCGACGACGATTCCAGCGATGGCACGCCCGACGTCGCGCGCTGGCTGGCGCAGCACGACCGCCGCGTGCGGCTGTTGAGCCGGGTCGGCCGGCGCGGACTCGCCTCGGCCGTCGTCGAAGGCGCGCAGGCGAGCACGGCGCCCTACGTCGCGGTGCTGGACGGCGATCTGCAACACGACGAGAGGCTGCTGCCGCGCATGCTCGCAGTGCTGGAAGACGAGCCGGTCGATATCGTGGTCGGCAGCCGCTACGTCGGGCACGGCGGAGTAGGCGACTGGGACGCCGGCCGCGCGCGCATCAGCGCGCTGGCGACGCGGCTCGGCCGCAACGTGCTCGGTATTCCGGTCAACGATCCGATGAGCGGCTTCTTCATGATCCGGCGCGAAGCCTTCCAGGCGGCGCTGCGCAATCTCTCCAGCATCGGCTTCAAGATCCTGGTCGACTTGTTCGCCTCCTCGCCACGTCCGTTGCGGGTGCGCGAGCTGCCGTTCGAATTCCGCAGCCGCCATTCCGGCGAGAGCAAGTTCGACGCCATGATCGGCATCGAATACCTCATGCTGCTGGCCGACAAGGCGATCGGCCACGTCGTGCCGGTCCGTTTCCTGATGTTCATGGCGGTTGGCGGCGTTGGCCTGCTGACCCATCTCGCCGTCTTGGCCGCCGGATTGAACCTGCTGAATTTGCCGTTCGCCGCGGCACAGACCGCCGCCACCGCCGTCGCCATGATCGGCAATTTCACGCTCAACAACGCGGTGACCTACCGCGACCGGCGGCTGACTGGCCGCAAATTCGTCTGGGGCCTTTTATCGTTCTGCCTGATCTGCGCCGTCGGCGCGCTCGCTAATATCGGCATCGCAACCACGCTGTTCGCCGGCCACGCCATCTGGTGGGTGGCCGGGCTTGCCGGCGCGGCGATGAGCGTGGTCTGGAACTACGCCATGACCTCGGCGCTCACCTGGCGCAACGCCGGCTGAGCCGTGCGGCGCGAGCTGCAGGGTTAGCAGCCAGGCCGCATCACATCCGCGGCAACTCGCTGACCGTAACCTTGGCGGTTCCGTCGGCCTCGGCGATCACGCGCAAGGTGCTTGAGTCGAATTCGATGCCGGTGAGGCGCAAGTCGCGCACCGCGGCCTCGACCTGCACGCCGTCCTTGTTCTGCTGGAATTCGGCGAGCGCCGTGCCGATTTTGGTCAGCGCGTCGGCGGCGAACGGCTTCAAATCCACTACCGCGTTGTCGGCCAGCGCCTGCTGCAGATAGGGCATGGCGGCGCGCGCGGCGGCGCCGAGCAAGCCGAAAGCGGCTTCCGATTCCACCGCCACCGACAGATCGGTGAGGCGGAGAATCTGGTTCTTGGGATCGAGCGCCGGCTTGCCCCAGATCTGCACGGTCGCTTCCGCGCCGAAACCGAACCAGCTTTTCTTCTCGCGCGCCTTGACGCGCAGTGAAATCAGCAGGCGGTCGCCGGCGGCGGCGATGCTGGCGCGGCGCACCTCGATGTCGACCGGTGCGCTGCCGTCCTCGGGAAAGTGACGGCCCTTGAGCTGGGCTTCCAGCAGCTTGCCGAGTTCGCTGAACGGCACGTCGATCGGTACCCCGACGGCGAGCTTGCCGTTGTCCATCGGCGGCACCAGCTCGAGCTGGGCCGGGAACGGACAGTCCGGCTTGCTCTGCTGCGGCGTGATGCGGGTATCGGCTTGCACGCCGATGGTGAGCGTCACATTGCGGCCGTCGATCTGCGGCTGCGCGGCGGCGGCGCGGATCGGGCGCATCTCCAGCCACAGGCGCGGCAGGCCGGTCTTGTCGCCGCCGAGCGGGATCGAGCGGCACATCTTGGTCCATTGCGCGCGGGCGGCGCGCTCGATGAACGGATCGTTGCGCAGTCGCGTTTGCAGGCTGGCGATCTGCGCGTTAACTTCGCGGTCAATCAGCGGCTTGGCCTCGCTCGACACGTTGATTTTGAGGCCGGCGAGCGTGACCGCGCTGTCGGCCAGCGCGACCTGGGCGGTGAGATTGGGCTCCAGGCGCCAATTGGCTGTCAACGCGGGCTTGGCGCGCACCGTCACATTGCCGCGCACCTCGGCGCGCTGATCGAGCACCTTGCCGGTGAGCTTGCCGACGTCCTTACCGATGGAGCTGTCGAGCAGGCTGGTGATCGAGCCGGTGAGGTTGCCGGCCGTCGTTGCGATCTGCCCGGTGACGCGCAACGTTCCATTGAGCGGCGTTGCGATCGCCAGTTCGTTGGGCGCTCCGCTCACGGTTAGCGCGCCGCGCGCGACGGTGAGGCCGATATCGGCTTTGGACAGCAAGCTGCTGACCGGATTGTCGTTCTTGCCGGCGAGTTCGCGCGGGGCGCCGGCATCGAGCTTGCTTCGGATGGCGCTGAGCGCGACCGCGACGGGCGCGATCACGTAGGATGAGCGGGTGATGGCTTGCAGCGGCGGCGGCGGGTTCATGATGGCAAGCGCCGTCTCGACGCCGCTGTCGGCCGGCAGGAAGCGGTCGAGCGCCCACAGCGTTGCCGCGAAAAAGCCGGCGGCGACGCAAGCCGCGCCAAACGCCAAGCGGAACCAGTGCGAGCGGCCGAACAGGCGGACCGGCATGGTGGCGTAGTAGATCGCCTCGTCGAGCATGCGCCGCATGGCCAGCTCCACTGATTCGTCGGATGCGGAATCCTAGCGGGTGGCGCCAAAAAGTGCGAAGGAAGGATCGCCAAAGGATCGTTATGGCGCAACCCTTCGTGCAGCCCTGCGACAGCAGCGTAATCGCCGCCGAGCCCTGTCCGCGCGCATTGGGACGCGAGATCGCGCCACAACGCCGGCGTATGGTGCTGATCGCCTGCGTGCTGGCCTCGTCCATGGCCTTCATCGACGGCTCGGCGCTGACGGTAGCGCTGCCCAAGCTGCGCGCTTCGTTCGGCGCCGATCTCGCCAGCGTGCAATGGGTGCTCAACGGTTATGTGCTGGCGCTGGCCGCGCTGACGCTGGTCGGCGGCGCGATGGCCGACGTCTACGGCAAGGCGCGCATGCTCGGCATCGGTTGCGTTGGATTCGGTCTCGCATCGGCGGCTTGCGTGGTGGCGCCATCGATTGAGTGGCTGATCGCGCTGCGCTTGGTGCAAGGCGTGTCGGCGGCGATCTTGACGCCCGCCAGTCTGGCCTTGATCGGCGCGACCTATCCCAAGGACGAGCGCAATGCCGCCATCGGCGTGTGGGCGGCGGCGTCCGCGCTCACCACCGCCGGCGGACCGGTGCTGGGCGGCTGGCTGACCGAGGCGTTCGGCTGGCCGTGGGTGTTCGCGATCAATCCGCCGCTGGCGGCGGCCGTCGTCGCATTGCTGGCTGCTTACGCGCCGCCGGATGCCCGCGAACCCCGGCCTTTCGATCTCATCGGCGCGGCGATCCTGGCGGTGGCGCTTGGCCTGATGGCCTGGGCGCTGAGCCAGATCGGGCCCGACAAGACGGGCGCCACCGGCCTGTCGCCGGTCATCATGGCGGCGCTCAGTGCCGCCGCCTTGGCTGGCTACGCATTCTGGCAGCGCGCCAGCGCGCATCCGATGACGCCGCCGCGGCTGCTCGGCAACCGCGCTTTCGTCGGACTCAACGCCGCGACGCTTTTGATTTATGGCGGTCTCGCCATCATGTTTTTTATGATCTCGTTCGATTTCATCGACCGGCGCGGTCTGACGCCGACGCAAGCCGGTCTCGCCTTCCTGCCGCTCACGCTCGGCATCGGTCTCTTGTCGCGGCTGTTCGGCGGGGTGGCGGACAAGGTTGGCGCGCGGATGATGCTGATCATCGGTCCGCTTGGCGCGGCGCTGGCCTTTCTCTGGCTGGCGCTGGGCAAAGACATGGCTCTCACGGCCGGTGTGCTGGCGCCGATGACGCTGCTTGGCGTTTCCTTCGCTGTATTGGTGGCGCCGCTCACCGCTTCGGTGATGTCGAGCGTCGGCGACGCCGACGAGGGACTGGCGTCCGGCATCAACAACGACATGAGCCGGATCGCGCAATTGGCCGGCATCGCGCTGGCCGCCGGACTGGCGTCATATGCCTCGGGCTACCGTGCGGGCATGATCGTCGCCGCCGTGCTGGCTGCTTGCGGCGCGGCCGTGATGGCGGCAACGCTGCCGCGCGGCGCCCGCAAGTCTCATTCAGGTTAAATCGCTTCGCACGTTGCGATGCCGCTTACTCGGCGGCTTCGGGGACCTTGTGGTCGGTACCCAACGGCATCTCGGTCGGCAACGCCTTGGGCGCGCGCAGTCGCACATAAACCTGCATGACGATCAGCAGCACGCACAGGCCGATAAACACGGCGCTGATCGGATGCTTGACGAACACCAGAATGTCGCCGCGCGAAATCAGCATGGCGCGGCGGAAGTTCTCCTCGAACCGCGGACCCAGCACGAATCCGAGCAGCACCGGAGCCGGGTGGAAATCGAGCAGCAGCAGCACATAGCCGATCAGCCCGATCAGCACGGTTTCTCCGACCTGGAACATGTCGTTGTTGGTGCTGTAGACGCCGATCGCCACGAAGAACATCGCGCTCGGGTAGAGGAATTTGTACGGGATCGTCAGCAGCTTCACCCACAGCCCGATCATCGGCACGTTGAGCACCACCAGGATGATGTTGCCGATCCAGAAGCTGGCGATCAGGCCCCAGAAGATGTCCGGGTGCTCGCTGATGAGCTGCGGACCGGGCACGATGCCTTGAATCATCAGCGCGCCGAGGATCAGCGCCATCACGGCGTCGCCCGGAATGCCAAGGCTCATGGTCGGGATGAAGTCGCCCTGCACCGAGGAGTGGGTCGAGGCTTCCGGACAGGCGACGCCTTCGATCATGCCGGTGCCGAACAGTTCGGGCGTCTTGGAAAGCTTCTTTTCGGTGGCATAGGAAATGAACGAGGCAATGGTCGGGCCGGTGCCGGGGATGAGCGCGCACAGGCTGCCGATGATGGTGCCGCGGAACATCGCCGGGACCGCGCGCCGGAATTCCTCGCGCGTCGGCCGCAAATCCTTGAACTTCACGTTGGTATATTTGGTGTCGACCTCGGACAGCTGATTGACGCTTTTCATGAACTCGGCGATGCCGAACAGGCCGAGCGCCAGCGCCACGATTTCGACGCCGTCGAACAGATTGGGAATGCCGAAGGTGAAATCGCGGCGTGCCGGTTTCGATGTCGCTGCCGACAATGCCGATCAGCAGCCCGAGTATGGTCATGGCGACGCCCTTGAGCGGCGAACCGCGCGCCAGCGTCGAGCCGGCCAGCAGACCGAGCAGCATCAGCGAACAGATTTCCGCCGGGCCGAATTTAAGCGCGACCGACACCAAGATCGGCGCCAGGAAGATCATTTCGGTGATGCCCCACGAGGCGCCGACGAACGACGAGATGACCGTGATGCCAAGCGCGGCGCCGCCGCGGCCTTTTTTTGTCAGCGGGAAGCCGTCGAGGCAGGTGACCGCGTGCGGTGGATGGCACGGCAAATTGAGCAGGATCGAGCAGATCGCGCCGCCATATTGCGAACCGTAGAAAACGCCCGCCAGCATCAAAATGGCGCCGACTGGTTTGATGCCGAATGTCAGCGGCAGCAGGATCGAGATGGTCGCGAGCGCGCCCATGCCCGGCAGCACGCCGACCATGTTGCCGGCGAACACCCCGATGAAGCACCACATGATGTTGTGGGGTTCGAGAGCGACGCCGAAGCCGTACCAGAGATCCGTCAGCGCGGTTTCAAACATTAGTGGCCAAACCGGAACATGGGGAAAGGAATCTTCAAGACGTAGACGAACAGGAGCACGCCGAAAAACGTGATGCCGGCCGCCAGGTAGGCGGAGCCTTTCAGCGTCGCGGTGCGGTCACCGAGCGCGGACACGAAGACGCAGGCAAACGTCGCCGGCACCAGGCCGAAATATTCGCCGAGGATAATAAACAGGATCGGTCCGGCCAGGATGCAGCCCCAGCCGCGCCATTCCCGCTGCCGCGGCAGGATGTTTTCGTTGTCGCTGAGCGGGGTGAAGAGGGCGGTTCCCAGGATCAGTACGCCGACGAAGGTGAGCGTGACCCCAAGCATCAGTGGGAACATGCCCGGACCCATATGGGTGAGTGTGCCTAGCGTATAGGTCATGGAATTGAGCGTGACCGCGGCGCCGAACAAGGTCATCAGACCTCCGGCGTAAAAATCCCGCTTTTTCACAAGCGTGCCGAACAAAAGCCAATCCTCCCAGGGGCTTAAACTTTAGGGCCGTTTCTTATTATTGACTAACCGCGCCGAGCTTGGCGAATTCCCATAGCCATCTTTAATCTAATGCCGGCCGCTTTTCTATCCCTGTGAAGACTTGACGCGCGGCATTTTCATGGCCCCGCCGAATGGCGGTTCGACCGGCGTTCCGGCGCGATAATGGCTGATATTGGCGGGGCCGCTGCCAGGGAGCGCGGGGTATGAGCCGGCCGGCGCGGGCAGTCACGCCCTGCGGTTGCAACGGGCGGTTCTATCGCTGGGCGGCCGGAGTGATGCTTCTGCCGGTAAACCGGCGCCGCTATTTTGGCGCGCCCATCCGGTGCAGCTTGAGCACGGTGTAAACGGTGTCGCTGGCCGGTGTTGGCACATTGAGAGCGCGGCCCAGTTCGCGCACCTTGCCATTGAGCCAATCGAGCTCCAGCCGGTTGCCGCGTTCCAGGTCGTGCGCCATCGAAGCCTTCATGCCGGGTTCGACTTGGTTCAGCACGAAGTCCATGCGTCCCTCGATAAAGGACGAATCGAGCGACACGCCCTTGGCTTTGGCGACCGCGACGGCTTCTTCCAGTAATTGGCGAAAAAAGCCGCGCAGCTCGGGGTCGGCAACGATGGGGCCGATGGCTGAGTGCAAGGATGACGTCGTGCCGGCCATGGCTGTGAGGAAGGAGAATTTCTCCCAGCGCTCACGTTCGATATCGGCGGAGATATCGACATCGATCTTGGCGGCCTTGCCGGCGTCGACGAAGGCTTGCAGCTTGGCGTCGGGCTTCTTGTCGACGCGGCCGAAGCGCATCTTAGCGAAGCTGCTGGTATGCTTGATGACGCCCGGTACGCCGATCACGGTGGCGATATAGGCCGCGCCGCCGATGGTTTGCTCGGCGCCCAGGATCGGGGCCACGCGTTCGACGCTGTCGATGCCGTTCTGCAGAGTGATGACGCGGGTGGAGGGGCCGACCAGCGGCCGCGTCAGCTCGGCGGCCTTTTCGGTGTCCCACAGCTTGACCGCGAACAGCACGATGTCGACCGGGCCGACGTTTCCGGGATCGTCGGTGACGTTCGGCTTCGGCAGGTGCGCGTCGCCGTGCACGCTCTCGATCTTAAGGCCGTTCTTCTTGATGGCCTCGAGATGGGCGCCGCGCGCGATGAAGAACACATCGTGGCCGGCCGCCGCCATGCGGGCGCCGAAATAACCGCCGACCGCGCCCGCCGCCATTGCCGCTATTCGCATGCTCGAACTCCCAAGAAACCGCTCGTCCCCGCGGAAGCGGTGATCCAGCCTGGATTCCCGCTTGCGCGGGAATGAGCGGAGCAAACGTCTACCTCAAGCACAGGCAGGCGTGCAAAAAAATTGCTCGCACAATGGCCCGATGCCTGGGCGAAGGTTAGGCTGGGACGGATGGCTCGCGCCCTGATCATCGGCGGCTCGCTCGGCGGCCTGTTCGCCGGCCTCCTGCTGCGCCAAGCCGGCTGGGACGTGACGGTGTTCGAACGCAGCGCCGGCGATCTCGCCAGCCGCGGTGTCGGCATCGGCACCCATATCGAACTGTTCGCGGTCATGCGCCGGCTCGGCATCGCCGTCGACGAGTCGATCGGCGTGCCGGTCAGCGCGCGCATCTGTCTCGACCACACCGGCAAGGAAATTGCGCGGCTGCCGTTCGAGAAAATGCTCAGCTCATGGGCGCTGTTTTACCGCGCGCTGCGGCGGCTTCTGCCGGACGCCTGCTACCGGCCGGGCATGCAGCTTGAGGATGTCGTTCAACATGACGGCGGTGTCACCGCGGTTTTCGCCGATGGCACAAAAATCGCGGGCGATCTGCTGGTCGGCGCCGACGGCTTGCATTCGACCGTGCGGGCGCGCGCCTTCGATGTTCCCGCGCCAGGTTACGCCGGTTACATCGCCTGGCGCGGCGTGCTCGACGAGCACGCGGTGCCGCCGCCGGCGCGCGATCTGATCGATGCTTACGTTTTCTTTTTGCCGCCCCACGCGATGGTGCTGTCCTATTCGCAGCCTGGCGCCGATGACGATCTGCGGCCTGGGCACCGGCGCATGAACTGGCTCTGGTATCACCCGGTGCATGCCAGCAAACTGCCGGATCTGTATACCGATGCGAGCGGGCGGCGACACGACGGCGGCATTCCGCCGCCGCTGATCCGCCCCGACGTGATCGCCGCGTTCCGGACGCAAGCGCGCGCGATGCTGCCGCCGCAGTTCGTCGCGCTCACGGAAGCGACGCCGGCGCCGTTCTTCCAGCCGATCTTCGACCTGGATTCACCGCGCATCGTCGCCGGGCGCGTGGCGCTGCTGGGCGATGCCGGCTTCGTGGCGCGGCCGCATGTCGGCGCCGGCGTCACCAAGGCGGCGCTGAACGCGGCCTGGCTGGCCGATGCGCTGGCGGCTGCGCCCGGGGATATCGACGCGGCGCTGGCGGCCTATGAGAAGCGGGCGCGGTCGTTCGGTTCGGCGCTGGTGGCGCGCGCCCGCTATCTCGGCGCCTATCTCGAGGATCCGCCGCGCGCCGGGCTATCGCCGGACGATCCTCTGACGATGATGCAGGCGATCGGCGCGCCGCTGCGCGATATTCCGGAATTGGTGGGCCAACTTTAACCCGCAAGGCGTTGAAGCCCGTAACCAGGCGCGCAAAAAACAGCCTTAGCCCGCTCTGCGTGCAGCGGATTGCTTCGGCGTGGCGGTGGTCTTGGGTTTGGACGGCCGTGAGATCGGGAAGACCTCCCGTACGTGATCGGTCCACATCGCGCAGAAGGTCGTGGCGTAGCGCGGCAACGGACGCCGCTTGTCCCATAAAATACTCAATGGCTCACGCAATGGTTTGCCGCGATACGTCACGCCGAAAATCCGCAGAGCGTAGCGGTGGGTTTGCAGGGCCGAGGGAATGATAGCCACGCCGTGCCCGGCTTCAGCCAGCGCGAGCAGCGTATGTGGGGCATGGCTTTCGAACAGAACCTTCGGTGCGACCCCCGCGAGGCGGCAGGCCGCGTCGAAGGCACGGCGAAACCCGTACCCACTGTCCAGCAACAGCAACGGATGCGGTGCGAGATGGGCAACCTCTACGGTGCCGCGGGCGCCCAGCGTCAGACGAGGATGACACGCGGCGAGCAACTCGACCGGTTCCAGCGGTTGGATCGCGAACCGCTGGGTGTCCAGTTGAACGGCATGAAGCAGATTTTGCGCAAGATGAATCTCGCCGCGTTCCAGCATTTCCAATATTTCGCGGCCACTCCCCTCGCTCACCTTCACCTGCACGTTGGGGAAGCGTTGCGCGTAGCGGGGCAGGAACTGTGAAAATACACTTTCGATGTGTTGCGGAGAGGCTGCCACTTTCAATACACCGGTGTCTCCGCGCCGGAGTTCCTGGGCGCGCTCGCCGACCGCGCTGGCGTAGC
Organism: uncultured Alphaproteobacteria bacterium; assembly: GCA_963809675.1. GTDB lineage: Bacteria > Pseudomonadota > Alphaproteobacteria > Rhizobiales > Xanthobacteraceae > Pseudolabrys. The sequence goes on along the minus strand of CAWEKJ010000009.1, from coordinate 427,446 downwards.
TCAATAGACCTCGGCAATCGTTGAGCAACTGTTCGCCTTCGCTGGTCAACAGGAGGCGTCGCCCGATCCGGTCGAAAAGCTTGAGACCGAGCTCCTGCTCGAGGTCTCTGATTTGCCGGGACAGGGCGGGCTGGGCAATGCGCAGGTGCAGCGCCGCCTTGGAGACGGTGCCGAGTTCGGCGACGGTGACGAAGGTTCGCGTGTGCCGCAGGTCCATGCCGTTATCTTATGCCGGATCGGTATAGATTTACAGAAGAATTATGTATTGGATGGCTAACGCCGTCCGTATCACAAATCATGAATTCCGCTACTTTCACGCGAGACGCCAATGCGTGACAAGGAGGACGTCATGAAAGCGATTTGCCTGCTTCTGCTGACGATGTTCGGACTGGGATCGGCAACGATGGAGGCCGGGGCACAGGCCTGGCCGGCGAGACCGCTGCGCGTGATCGTGCCCGTCGGAGCTGGCAGCGCCACCGATATTGTCCCACGCATCGTGTTCGAGCAGCTCTCGGCCCAACTCGGGCAAACCATTGTCGTGGAAAATCGTCCCGGCGCTGGGGGAACGATCGGTACCAACTTCGTCGCCAAGTCGGATCCCGACGGTTACACCCTTCTTGTCAACTCGAACGCGCATACGATCTCCCCGGCGCTTTATCGGAGCCTGAGCTACGATCCGGCGCGTGATTTTGCGGCGGTCATCCCGCTCGGCGTTTCACCGAACGTGCTGGTCGTTTCGCCGGCGAAGGGCTTCAAGACAATTGGCGATCTCGTCGCCGCGGCCAAAGCCAAACCGGGAACATTGACCTTCTCCTCGGTCGGTGTCGGGACCGCAACCCATCTGAGCGCAGAACGGTTCTGCTTCAGCGCCGGAGTGAAAGCCATACACGTTCCGTTCAAGGGCGGCGCGCAAGCCATGACCGAAGTGGTGGCCGGACGGGCCGACTTCTTCCTCGGACCGGTCGCGCTTGTCCTGCCGCTTGTTCGGGAAGGCAAGCTCACGGCGCTCGTCGTAAATGGCGCCAAACGCTCCGCCGCGCTGCCGGATGTGCCGACGATGCAGGAGGCAGGCTTCGCCAATGCCGAGTTTCCGATCTGGTTCGGAGTCTATCTTCCTGCGAAGACGCCGCGCGATATCGTCGAAAAGCTTCACGACGAGATTCTCAAAGCGCTGCAAACGCCCAAAGTGCATGACAGGCTGGCTGCGCTGGGCGTCGATCCGATGGTCATGACGACGAAAGAGTTCGACGCCTACGTCCACAAGGAGATCGCCGTCAACGCCGCGCTGGTCAAAGCGGTCGGCATCAAGCCGAACTGACAACGATGGCTCTGGCGGGCGGCGGCTGTTCATAGGCTCGTATGTGAGCCGCCGCCCGCCAGGACGTGCATAATTTTGAACGGCTCGGCGGCGATTTCTCACATGGTGGAACTTGCGCACAGCTTCGACGACAGCGCCGCCTACGAACGCTTCATGGGACGCTGGAGCCGTGCTGCCGGGACGGTCTTCCTCGATTGGATGGCGCCGCCGACGGACGCACGCTGGCTCGATATCGGCTGCGGCACCGGTATTTTCACCGAGTTGATATTCGATGCGTGCTCTCCGGCAGCGGTGTTCGCCGTTGATCCGGCGCAGGCGCAGATCGACCACGCGCGGCGTCAGCCGGTGGCACAACGCGCGAATTTCCGCGTCGCAGATGCGCAGGCGCTCCCCTTTCCGGACTCCATATTTGACGTCGTTGCCTCTGCCCTCGTCATAAACTTCATCCCTGATCGGAATCGGGCACTATCCGAAATGCGACGCACTGCGCGTGCGGGTGGCTTTGTCGCCGCCTATGTCTGGGATTTTGCAGCGGAGCTTGGCCCAAGCTGGCCTTTGCGCCGTGGGATACGCCAAACCGGCGCCGGTGTTCCAGAAGTGCCGGGCGCCAAGGATTCAAGCCTCAGCGCGCTTGGTTCATTGTTCGAGCAGGCAGGGTTGGAAGATATTGCAACCAGGTCCATCGACGTGACGGTGCCATTTTCCGATTTCAACGACTTCTGGCAAGCTCAGACACCAAGTTACAGCCCCACCACCAAGATGATTGCAGCAATGACGGAAAGCGATCGCGCGAGATTGGTCGAGGCTGTGCGCGCCGACCTTCCGCTGCGCCAGGATGGTAGAATTGAATATTCCGCACGCGCGAATGCGATCAAAGCGCGTGGACCACGCTGACTCTATTTCGGCGGAGTGTTGTAGGACTTAAGCCGCAAAAAATTGCCCGGCCATCGTGCCGGGCAAGTTTGGGGGTTCGAGAGAAAACTAGTAAAGGCTGGCCAGCGCGTCGCGTTCGAAGACACCCGTTCGCCTTGGATGCCGGGCGCGCGTTGCGCGGTCTGCGCCGGCGCGCTCTGCGGCAGCACGACGACCTTGGCGCCGACCTGCACGCGATTGTAGAGATCGATCACGTCGTCATTGGTGAGGCGGATGCAGCCGCTCGACACCTGCTTGCCGATGGTGGTCGGATCGTTGGTGCCGTGGATGCGGTATTCGGTGCCGCCGAGATACATGGCGCGCGCGCCGAGCGGATTGCCCGGGCCGCCGGCGGTCATGCGCGGCAGATAAGGCTGGCGCGCGACCATCTCGGCCGGCGGATACCAGTCCGGCCACTCGGCCTTGCGCGCGACTTGCTTGACGCCTGACCAAGTGAAGCCCTGACGGCCGACGCCGATGCCGTAGCGGATCGCCTTGCCGTTGCCGAGCACGTAATAGAGTACGGTGTGCGGCGTATCGATGATGACGGTGCCCGGCGCTTCGTTGCCGTTATAATTCACGACCTGCCGCTGCAGGCGCGGATCGAGTTGCGCGTCTTCGGCCTGATCGTTCTGCTCGGTCGGAGCATATTGCGGGCCGTAGGCGAGCTGCTGTTGAGCCTGCGCGGCGCCGCACGACAAAGCGGCGGCGGCGATCAGCGCGGTCAGCGAACCGGTGGCGAAAAACCTGGCGGACATTTGAGCCTCCCCGATGAATCTCGTGATCCATCATTCGTCGAGGCAAGCATTGGGGAGGTTCAAAAGTTCCGCGGAGCTGGGTTCTTAAATGCGCGTAAGCGCATGGAACGACTAAGGTTCTCGCGCGTTACGGCCCGCTTTTGGCGGCTATTTCCGGGTTTTGTGCCAGCCCACCACCGCGTCGGGGACGCTGTCGGTCGAGGCGAAATAGGGCTTGATGTCGATCAAGGGCGTGCCGTCGAGGCAGTCGAGCCCGACCACCGATAGCTTGCTGTCCTCGATGCCCAGCAGCTTCACCACGCTCAGGGCGATCGGGTTGGGCCGGGCCGGCGAGCGCAGAGCAAAGGTGCCGCGCTGCACGGCGTAATGGCCGGGCACTTGCAGCACCAGATTCCGCGGCGATTTATCCATCCAATAAAGCAGCACCAGATGGCTGCAACTCGCGACGTCTTTCAGGGCATCGCGAAAGCGTTCGTCCAGTTCGACGGTGCAAACGGCGTCGGATTCACGGGCGTTTTTCGGGCATTCCTTGCGTTGTTTCCAGGGTGTGCGGATGCGGCCGATGAAATAGAGCCCGGCGTCGGTTTGCGCCGGCAAGTCGATTGTTTTCTCGCCGTCCCAAATGCCGAAGTCCTTGCCGGTCATAAGCGCTCCGTCTTGCCGGCTGGATTGTATCTTGCGGACAGGCTGTTTCAACGTATAAAGATATCTTTATGTAGTGGGAACAGGCCCATATCATCATGCGTTAGGCCCCGATGAGCGATAGTGCCCGGCTCGGTTTCGATGCTCTCAACGCGGCCCTTAAGGCCGCCGGCGAGGAGACGCGCCTGCGCGTGCTGGCGCTGTTGGCCGAGGCCGAACTGACCGTTTCCGACCTCACCGACATCCTACGCCAGTCGCAGCCGCGCATCTCGCGTCATCTCAAGCTGCTGGCCGAGGCCGGGCTGGTCGAACGCTTCCGCGAGGGCACCTGGGCGTTCTTCCGGCTGGCCGAGCGCGGCGGCGGCGCCGATGTGGCGCGTGCGCTGCTCGACCGCCTCGATCCCGCCGACCAGACCATTGCGCGCGACCGCGCCCGGCTGGCCTCGGTGCGCCAGGCCCGCGCCGCCGCCGCGCAGGCTTATTTCCGCTCGCACGCCGCCGAATGGGACCGCATTCGCAAGCTGCACGTCGCCGACGAGGCGGTCGAGGACGCGATCCGCTCAGCGCTTGCCGGCAAGCCGTTCCGCTCGCTGCTCGATCTCGGCACCGGCACTGGGCGCATGCTCGAATTGTTCGGCAAGGACATCGAGCGCGGGCTGGGCCTGGACCTTTCGCTCGACATGCTGCTGCTGGCGCGCGACCGGCTGGAGCGCGCCGGCCTGACGCATTGCAGCGTGCGGCAAGGCGACATCTACGATCTGCCGCTCGCCAACGACAGCTTCGACGTGGTCATCGTGCACCAGGTGCTGCACTTCCTCGACGACGGCGCGCGCGCGATTCACGAGGCGGCGCGCGTGTTGCGGCCGGGCGGGCGGCTGCTGGTGGTGGATTTCGCGCCGCACGAGCAGGAATTTCTGCGCGAGCAATATGCCCATCGGCGCCTCGGTTTCGCAGCCGAAACCGTGACGCAATGGATGACGGCCTCGGGGCTCGAGCCCGTGATGCACAAGAGTCTTAGCCCCGAAGCCGGCTCCGAGGGCAAGATCGCGGTGTCGCTGTGGCTGGCGCGCGACGCCCGCGCGCTGATGGTGCAGCCGGCACAGCGGGAGGTGGCGTGATGAACATCCGCGCCAGCCGCTTCGAACGCGACGAGGGCCGCCGCATCGGCGTCTCGTTCGAATTCTTCCCGCCCGCCAGCGAGGAGATGGACAAGATTTTATGGGAATTGATCGAGCGGCTTAAGCCGCTGGCGCCGAATTTCGTCTCGGTCACCTATGGCGCCGGCGGTTCGACGCGCGAGCGCACCCACGCGACGGTCAAACGCATTTTGGCGGAGACGCCGTTGACGCCGGCCGCGCATCTCACCTGCGTGGCGGCGACGCGCGCGGAGGTCGACGCCATCGTGCGTGGCTACGCGCAAGCCGGCGTGCGCCACATCGTGGCGCTGCGCGGCGATTCGCTGATGGGCGCCGGCACGCCTTACGCGCCGCATCCGGGCGGTTATGAAAACGCCGCCGATCTGGTGGCGGGCATCAAACGGATCAGCGGCGACTTCGAGATTTCAGTGTCGGCCTATCCGGAGAAGCATCCTGACAGTCCGACGGTGGAAGCCGACATCGACATGCTCAAGGCCAAGGTCGACGCCGGAGCGGGGCGCGCCATCACGCAGTTCTTCTTCGAGAACGATCTTTATTTCCGCTATCTCGACCGCGTGCGCGCGCGCGGCATCGATATTCCGATCGTGCCGGGCATTCTGCCGGTACAGAACTTCAAGGCCGCGACCAATTTCGCCGCGCGCGCCGGCGCCTCGGTGCCGGCCTGGCTGGCCGAACGTTTCCACGGGCTCGATAACGATCCGGCGACGCGCAAGCTGATCGCCGCCGCGGTCGCCGCCGAGCAGGTGCTCGATCTGGTCGACCGCGGCGTCACGACGTTTCACTTCTACACCATGAACCGCGCGGACCTGGTCTACGCGATCTGCCACCTGCTGGGCCTGCGGCCAGCGACGCATGAGGTGGCGCGATGACGGGCGTGCGTAAGGCGTTCATCGACGCGCTGAAGCAACGCATCCTGGTGCTCGACGGCGCCATGGGCACCATGATCCAGGCGCTTAAGCTCGACGAGGAGGGCTATCGCGGCGCGCGTTTCGATGCGTGGAATCGCGAGGTGCGCGGCAATAACGATCTGCTCAATCTGAGCCGGCCGGACGCGGTGCGCGACATCCATCTCGCTTACTTCCGTGCCGGTGCCGACATCGTTTCGACCAACACGTTTTCTTCCACCAAGATCGCCCAGGCCGATTACGGCATGGAGGGCATCGCCTACGAACTCAATCTGGCCGGCGCCAAATTGGCGCGCGAGGCGGCGGCGCTGGCGGAGAAGGAAGATGGCAAGCGGCGGTTCGTGGCCGGCGCGCTTGGGCCCGACCAACCGCACGGCCTCGATTTCGCCGGACGTGAGCAATCCCGGCTTCCGCGCCATCAGCTTCGACCAGTTGCGCGAGGCCTATGGCGAACAGATCAGGGGCCTGATCGACGGCGGCGCGGATTTGTTGCTGATCGAAACCATCTTCGACACGCTCAACGCCAAGGCGGCGATCTACGCCATCTCCGAGGCCTGCGACGAGCGCGGCGTGGACCTGCCGGTGATGATCTCCGGCACCATCACCGACCGCTCCGGCCGCCTGCTGTCGGGGCAGACACCGGCGGCGTTCTGGAACGCGGTGCGGCACGCCAACCCGGTTACCGTCGGCCTGAACTGTGCGCTTGGCGCACAAGAAATGCGCGCGCATATCGCGGAGATCGGCCGCCTCGCCGATACCTTCGTGTGCGCCTATCCGAATGCCGGGCTGCCCAACGAATTCGGCTACTACGACGAGAGCCCGGAGTTCATGGCGGAGCTCTTGGGCGAATTCGCCGACGCCGGGCTGGTCAATGTGGTCGGCGGTTGCTGCGGCACTACGCCCGAGCACATCGCGGCCATCGCCAAGGCGGTCGCCGGCAAGGCGCCGCGCGCAATTCCGGAATTGCCGCAGCAATTGCGGCTGTCCGGACTGGAATCGTTTTCGCTGACGCCGGAAATTCCCTTCGTCAATATCGGCGAGCGCACCAACGTCACCGGCTCGGCCAAATTCCGCAAGCTGATCACCGCCGGCGATTATACCGAGCGCGCTCACGATCGCGCGCGAGCAGGTCGAGAACGGCGCGCAGGTGATCGACGTCAACATGGACGAGGGCCTGCTCGATTCGGAAGCGGCGATGGTCACCTTCCTCAATCTGATCGCGGCCGAGCCCGACATCGCGCGCGTGCCGGTGATGGTCGATTCGTCGAAATTCTCGGTGATCGAGGCCGGGCTGAAATGCCTGCAAGGCAAGGCGGTGGTGAATTCGATCTCGATGAAGGAGGGCGAAGCGGCCTTCATCGAACACGCCAGGATCGTACGCCGCTACGGCGCCGCGGTGGTGGTGATGGCGTTCGACGAGAAGGGCCAGGCCGACACGTTCGAGCGCAAGACCAAAATTTGCCGGCGCGCCTACGACATTCTGGTGAATCAAGTCGGTTTCCCGCCCGAGGACATCATTTTTGACCCCAACATCTTCGCCATCGCCACCGGCATGGAGGAGCACAACAATTACGGCGTCGACTTCATCGAGGCGGCGCGCTGGATCAAGGCTAACCTGCCGCACGTGCATGTGTCGGGCGGCGTGTCGAACCTGTCATTCTCGTTCCGCGGCAATGAGCGCGTGCGCGAGGCCATGCATTCGGTGTTTCTGTTCCACGCCATCAAGGCCGGCATGGATATGGGCATCATCAATGCCGGGCAAATTGCGGTTTATGACGATCTCGATCCGGAATTGCGTGAAGCCTGCGAGGACGTGGTGCTCAACCGCCGCCCCGATGCTTCCGAGCGGTTGCTGGCGCTGGCGGAGAAATTCCGCGGTGCAGGACAAGCGGCCAAGGAGGTCGATCTGGCCTGGCGCGAGCGGCCGGTCGAGAAGCGGCTTAGCCACGCGCTGGTGCACGGCATCACCGACTTTATCGAGACCGATGTCGAGGAAGCGCGCACGCGCGCCACGCGGCCGCTCGATGTGATCGAAGGCCCGCTGATGGACGGCATGAACGTGGTCGGCGACCTGTTCGGCTCGGGCAAAATGTTCCTGCCGCAGGTGGTGAAATCGGCGCGGGTGATGAAGCAGGCGGTCGCCTATCTGATGCCGTTCATGGAGAAGGAAAAAGAACAGCGCCGGCTGGCGGGCGGCGCGGCCGAACGCTCGTCCAACGGCAAGATCGTGATGGCGACGGTGAAAGGCGACGTGCACGACATCGGCAAGAACATCGTCGGCGTCGTGCTCCAGTGCAATAATTACGAGGTGGTCGATCTCGGCGTCATGGTGCCGGCGGCGAAGATTCTGGAAACCGCGCGCGCCGAGAAGGCCGACATCATCGGGCTGTCCGGGCTGATCACGCCGTCGCTCGACGAGATGTGCCATGTGGCGGCCGAGATGGAGCGGCAAGGTTTCGAGCTGCCGCTGATGATTGGCGGCGCCACCACCAGCCGCGTGCACACGGCGGTGAAGATCCATCCGAACTACCGGCGCGGCCAGGCGGTCTATGTCAACGACGCCAGCCGCGCGGTCGGCGTGGCGCAGGCGCTGATGTCGGTGAACGGGCGGGCGCCTTATGTCGCCGAGCTGCGTGGCGAATATGCCAAGATCGCGTCCGCGCATGCGCGCGCGCAGGACGAAAAAACCCGGCTGCCGCTCGTCGCCGCGCGCGGCAATGCGCTCAAGCTGGACTGGTCGGGCGCCTATGTGCCGCCGAAGCCGAACTTCCTCGGCACCAAGACGCTGGCCGACTATCCGATCGCCGAACTGGTCGATTTCATCGACTGGACGCCGTTCTTCCAGACCTGGGAACTGAACGGCAAATATCCCGCCATTCTCGACGACGCGAAATTCGGGCCGGCCGCGCGTTCGCTCTACGAGGACGCGCGCGCCATGCTCGACAAGATTGTGGCCGAGCGCTGGTTCAAGGCCAGTGCAGTGGCCGGCTTCTGGCCGGCGAATAGCGTGGGCGACGATATCCAAGTCTATGCCGACGAGACGCGCGGCACGCCGGTCGCGGTGTTTCATTCGCTGCGTCAGCAATTGTCCAAGCGCGAAGGTCGGCACAATGAGGCCCTCAGCGATTTCGTGGCGCCGCGCGACAGCAAGCTGGCCGATTACATCGGCGCCTTTACCGTCACCGCCGGCATCGGCGAGGACGAGGTCGCCGACCGTTTCAAGCGCGCCAATGACGATTACTCCGCCATCATGGTCAAGGCGCTGGCCGACCGGCTGGCCGAGGCCTTTGCCGAGCGGCTGCACGTCCGTGTGCGCAAGGAATTCTGGGGCTACGCGAGCCGACGAGGCGCTGACCCGCGACGACCTGATTGCCGAAAAATATCGCGGCATCCGCCCGGCGCCCGGCTATCCGGCGCAGCCCGATCACACCGAGAAGGGCACGTTGTTCAAATTGCTGGAGAGCGAACGCATCGGCGTGAAACTGACCGAGAGTTACGCGATGTGGCCGGGCGCGGCGGTGTCGGGGCTCTATTTCAGCCATCCGCAGAGCCACTATTTCGGCGTCGGCAAGATCGAGCGCGACCAGGTCGAGGATTACGCCAAGCGCAAGGGTTGGAGCGTGGTGGAATGCGAACGCTGGCTGGCGCCGATCCTCAATTACAACGTGGTCGCCGCGCCCAGCATCGTCGCGGCGTAGCCGTTCTTCGTCATGCCCGGCCTTGTGCCGGGCATCCACGCCTTGGCTGCATCAAGAAAGTTAAGTCGTGGATGAATTTCAAAACAAAACACCGGAGAGCGACGCTCTCCGGTGTTCGAACAATCGGCCGGTTTCACACCGGCAATTATTGGTTTAGCGTCGTCGTCGGCCGCTTGAACTCAAAATGCCCCCAACAAAACCGCGCCAACGAAAACGAACACGGCGCATACGGCGAGCACATTCAGTCTCAAGGCAAGGTCCACGGCTAGTGCCTCCCCTGTTGCTAGAATGCGAGAATAGCAGAAATCGGCCTGCCGCCGAAGCCGGCAGCGCGAAATTTGCATGACTTGTCATGCGTGCCGGGAATGGCGGCGGCAAGCGCTTGATCGCGCGCCGAAAAAGATCGCCGTGCCGGGGTTTTCGGCGGTGCAAAATTCGAGCGCGCTGAAAATTTCACGACAATTTGGCGAGAAGCCGCGTTGAATTGCCGCCGTTCGGGGCGGGAAACGCCGAGCCGCGCATTATTGCATGCGCGCTGGCGCCGCGCGCCAACGCCATGACGGCGCTGGACAAACAACACGCGCCCGTTCACATATCCGTCACAGAATAATTCGGGAGGAAAAACAATGCGCCGTCTGTCGCGCCTGCTCGCCTTCATCTTCTGCGCCATTGCCACATTTGCTTCGGCTAGCGTGCCGTCGTCGGCGCAGACCTCCTCCGCGCCGGCCTGGCCGACGCGGACCGTGCGCTTCATCGTTCCGCTCGGTCCCGGCTCCGGCGTCGATATCACCGCGCGGCTATTCGCGGACCGCTTGTCGCAGAAGTGGGGCCAGGCGGTGGTGGTCGAGAACAAGCCGGGCGGCGACAGCTTCATCGCGATCAACGCGGTGCTGACCGCGCATGACGATCATATGCTGCTGTTCATTCCGGCATCGTCGTTCACCGCGCACGCCTATCTGCACGACAAGTTGCCGTACGATCCAAAGGATTTGGTGCCGATCGCGCGCGTGACCAACACGCTGATCGCGGTCGCGGTCAATTCCAAGCTGCCCGTCAAGACGCTCGCGGACTTGGTCAAGATGGCGCGCGATGAGCCCGGCAAGCTCAATTGGGCGAGCGTGACCGGCGCCAACGAATTGCTGTTTGACAGCTTTCTCAAGATACAAAAGCTGAGCATGGCGAAAGTGGCCTACAAAAACCCGGTGGATGCCGCCAACGATCTCGCTGAAGGCCGCATCCATTCTTACGTCTCGGCTTACGCGATCGTGCGGCCGCGCGTGGAAGCGGGCAAAGTGACGGTGCTGGCGCTGACCAATCACAAGCGTGCGCCGCAATACCCCAACATTCCAACCGCCGAGGAAGCGGGCTTCCCGTCGCTCGCTTTCGACGGGCTGGTCGGCGTGATCGGCACCAAAGACGTGCCGCAAGCCGCGCGCGACCGCATCGCCGCCGACATCAAGCAAATCGCATCCGACCCGGAGGTCAACAAACGGCTGTCCGCCACCGGTCAGGTGGTCAGCGCTGGCAACGGCGCGGAGTTCGCGGCGGAAATCGAGGATCAGCGCGCCACCGTCAAGAAAATCGGCGAGGTGCTCGGCATCAAGCCGGCGCAGTAGTTCAAACCGAGCCTTCTATCAGCCGCACGATCGCGTCGGTGGCGCGGCGGACGTAAGGCACCGCGAAAAAGGCCAGCACGGCTGCCACCGGCCAGCCGGTGAGGAAGGCTTTCAGCCAACGCGGCACGAAATCGGCCCGAAAACCTATATTCGTGAAGGTGACGACCCCGCTCACCACGAACACGATCATGGCGCTGATCAGCACCGGAAAAATGAACCTGGCCTTGCCTTCCATTGCGGCCTCTTGGCGAACCTTCTGCATTGCCCCCGTGGCAAAACGATTCCCATATTTTGGCGACGGACGCCAGCAACGATTCCTTATCCTTAACGAATTCCCACACCGTCAGCGTTGAAGCCTCGTTAAATAAACTGCTCGCATTTTCGCGAGTATGAAGTGCGGTGTCCGTCACTATCTGGCCGGCGCGGTTGTGCTGCTGGCGCTCGCCGGCTGTGGCCGGAGTTTCCTGCATTATGGCGAGGAACGCGCGCCCTGGCGGCACGAGGCCGAGGTCGCGTGCCTGAAGTCGGGCGCGGTCAAGTTCGGCACCGGCATCGTGCAGATTCAGCCGATCGAAGGCCCCGGCATGTGCGGCGCCGATTTCCCGCTCAAGGTGTCGATGCTCGGCGAGAGCACCGCCATGAGCTACGCCGACGATCCGCGCCCGCCGGAAGGCATCCCCAATACATCGCCCGCGCAGCCGCGCTGGCCGCCGAGCGGGCAGCGTTACGCGCCGCCGGTACAGAGCGCGCCGATCCAAAACGGAAATATGCGCTGGGTGCCGGGGCCGCAGGGCATCGAACGGCCGGAGGCGACCGCGCCTGCTCAATATGCGCCTCCAGCTGCGCGCTATGCTCCAGCGGAACCAGACGAGGCGCCGGCACCGGCGGGCCGGCCGATGTCGATCTATCCGCCGGGCGTTGCGCAGCCCGATGATATTCCGGACGACGCCGAGTTACCGCCGGGCCGCGCGCAGCCGTCTTATCCGCGCAATCAACCAGCCTATAACGCGCCGGTCTATCAGCCGCCGCAGCGCGCTGAGCCGCCGGCGCTCGGGCCGATGCGTGGACCGAACGCGACCGTCGCGATGACGCCGGCGGCGTTGACGCCGCCCGCGACGCTCGCCTGTCCGCTGGTGTCCGCGCTCGATCGCTGGGTCAATGAAGGCGTGCAGCCGGCGGCGTTGCGCTGGTTCGGCTCGCCGGTCGCGGAGATCAAACAGATCTCGTCTTACTCGTGCCGCGAAATGGTCGGCTCGGGGACGTCGAGTATTTCCGAGCACGCCTTCGGCAATGCGCTCGACGTCGCGGCCTTTACGCTCGCCGACGGACGCAAGATCACGGTGCAGGACGGCTGGCACGGCTCGCCGGAAGAGCAGGGCTTCCTGCATGACGTACAGCTCTACGCTTGCGAGACTTTCACCACGGTATTGTCGCCAGGCTATAATGCCGCGCATTACAATCACATCCATGTCGACCTGATGCGGCGCGCAAGCGGGCGCCGTCCCTGCCGGCCGGATGCGATCCCGGGCGAGGTGGCGGCGGCCAAGGCGCGTTCGATGTATGCCACCAAGCAGCGCGGGCCGGCCTATACCGGCTCGATTGCCGCCAAGTCGCGCGACAAACAGCCGCTCGCGGTGCCCGGCCAGGACGGCTATGTCGAGGGTGAGGACGACGATGTAACCGGCTCGATCGGTTGGCCGCGCAGTCTAAAGCATGGCGTCGACCACGAGTTCGATCTCACCGATACGGATGCCGCGCCGCCGGCGCGGCCATCCGCGCTGCAATCAGCCGGCGACGCGGCCATCCGCGCCGAAGAGCGCAAATCCGCCTTCCATTAGTCGCGTCCAGCGCAAAAGCGTTTTGTTGCAGCCAATCGCTTAATTATTGGCGATCGAAATACATTTGATTCAAACTTGCCTCGATCGATTTTTAATCAAACCAGTGTCGCTCCATTGAAAAGTTCCCAATGATTAGCCCGTAAGCGGAGGGTGCGAATATACCTTCACCAGGAGGACCATTATGGATCCGCGGGGGCCGCTATCATCCGACGCCACCATTTTACCGTTTCCACACGCCGCGTTGAAAAACGACGAGCAATTATTGAATACGATTTTAGATAATATGGCGCACGGCGTGCTGCTGTTCGATTCCGAGTCGCGATTGCTGGTCTGCAATCAGCGCTATGTCAGCATGTATGGCTTGACGCAAGATGCCGCCAAGGTCGGACGCAGCCTGCGCGAGCTTCTCAAATATCGCGTGGCGGCCGGAACCTTTGACGGCGATTCCGAGGGCTATGTCGCACGGCTCATGGAAAACATCCTGGAAGGGAAATCTTTCAGCGACACAGTGAAGCTCGGCGACGGCCGCATTATTTCGGTGGCGAACAAGCCGATCGCCGATGGCGGGTGGTTGGCCATCCATGAAGACATCACCGAGCGCCAGCGTGCCGACGAGCAGATCGCTCATATGGCGCGCCACGATGCGCTGACCGATCTGCCCAACCGCATCATGCTGCGCGAGCGGCTGCAACACGAGTTGAAGCGCGTTAAACGCGGCGAATGCCTGGCCGTGTTGTGCCTCGACCTCGACCAGTTCAAGAGCGTCAACGATACGCTCGGTCATCCTATCGGCGACGAACTGTTGAAATTGGTTGCCGACCGGCTGCGCGGCTGCACCCGAGAGCCGGACACGATTGCGCGTCTGGGCGGCGATGAGTTCGCGATCATCATGACTCAGATGAAGGAACCGACGGACGCCGCCAGTCTTTCGCGCCGCATTCGCGAGTTGATCATCCGGCCCTATCAAGTCGACGGGCATCAAATCGTTTCCGACCTCAGCATCGGCATTTCCATCGCGCCCATCGACGGAACGGAATCCGACATTCTCCTGAAAAACGCCGACATGGCGCTCTACGGCGCGAAGGCCGACGGACGCGGAACCTACAGATTTTTCGAGCCGGACATGAACACGCGCATGAAGGCGCGGCGCGAGTTGGAAATGGACCTCCGCAAGGCGCTCCATAACAAAGAGTTCGAACTATACTATCAGCCGCTCGTCACCCTCCAAACCAATGAAATCAGCGCATTTGAAGCGCTGTTGCGGTGGCACCACCCGACGCGCGGGATGATCTCGCCGGCCGAGTTCATTCCGATCGCCGAAGAGACCGGGCTGATTATTCCGCTCGGCGAATGGGTCTTGAAAACCGCCTGTCAGGAAACGGTCAATTGGCCGGCTCACGTCAAGGTTGCCGTCAATCTCTCGCCGTCCCAATTGAACAACCGAAATCTGGTGAGGGTAGTCAACGAGGCCTTGAGCGAATCCGGCATGCCGGCGCGCAAGCTCCAGCTCGAGATTACCGAAACGGTTCTCATGCAGAACACATTCTCGACTTTGGCCACGCTGCATGAGTTGCGCAAATTGGGCGTGCAGATCGCGATGGACGATTTCGGAACCGGTTATTCATCGCTCAGCTATCTGCGCAGCTTTCCGTTCGACAAGATCAAGATAGATCGTTCGTTCATCCAGGATCTTTCGAACGGAGCGGGGCCGCTCGCTATCGTGCACGCCGTCGCCGGTCTGGCCAATGGCCTGAATATGATTTCAACCGCGGAAGGCGTCGAGACACAACAGCAGTTGGAAACATTGCAGGCGATCGGTTGTACCGAGATGCAGGGCTATCTGTTCAGTCAGGCGCGGCCGGCCAAAGAGGTGATGGGGTTCTTTACCCCGGACGCCGCCAAAACGGTCGGCGCGGCCTGAACGTCGCGCTGGCTTTTCGCAAACGAAAACTTTGCGCCGGGGCGTGTCGCGTGCCCGGCGTCTCGTTAACTTACAAACCGCATTGCGATCGTCATAAGCGCGTTCAAATGGCCCGGAAAGACCAGAAAATAAACGACGATCAATATCGGCGACAACACAAGCAGCCACTCACGCATGGATGGCCCCTCTCAAGTCATCTCAGTCATCGGCCCGGACGGTAATGCGGTCACGTGACGACCGCTCCGGGCAGATATGGCGATAAAGATGAATCGCAGAAATTAAGCTTCGCCGAATTGTTCCATCGGTTTTTTAGTTAGATTGTTTTATTTCTCGGCGGCCCGTGAGGCGCAACTTAAAACACCGCTTCTAGCAACATCGCCACGAACAGGATCAATCCGGCGTCGCGGTTCGATTTGAACAGTTTTAGGCAGTGCGCGGAATCGTTAATGTCGAGGCGCATCACCTGCCAGGTCAGATGCGCGGCAAAAGCGATCAGCCCAAGCAGGAAGATCAACCCGCCGCCTGCCATCAATCCGGCGATTGCGATCAGCGCGACTGCGCCGGCATAGAAGGCTGCCAGCATCGGCCGCGTATTGTCGCCAAACAGCAGCGCGGTCGACTTGATGCCGATCAGCAGGTCGTCCTCGCGGTCCTGGTGCGCGTAGATGGTGTCGTAACCGATCACCCATGAGATCGATCCGGCATAGAGCACCAGCGCCGGCGCATCGAGCCGGCCGAACGCGGCCGGCCATCCCATCAGCGCGCCCCATGAGAAGGCGAGACCGAGAAAAATCTGTGGCCAGTAAGTCACGCGTTTCATGAACGGATAGATCGCCACCACCAGCAACGAGGTCAGGCCGGCGAACACCGTGAAGCGATTGAATTGGACGAGCACCAGAAAACCGACCAGCGCCTGCGCCACCATGAAGGCGGTGGCTTGCGCGACGGTCACCTGGCCGGAAGGGATCGGGCGCGAGCGCGTGCGTTCGACCAGCCCGTCGAGATCGCGGTCAACCAGATCGTTCCAGGTGCAACCGGCGCCCCGCATCGCAAAGGCGCCGATGAAGAACAACACGATGTGCCAGACGCTGGGGAAATGCTCGGTGCGCATGCCGGCGAGGCCCAAGGACCACCAGCACGGCATTAGCAGCAGCCAGGAGCCGATCGGCCGGTCGAGGCGGGCGAGCCGCAAATAGGGGCGAGTGGAAGCGGGCGCGAGACCGTCAACCCAATTTCCGGTCGCATCGGCGACGCGTCCGGCATTGTCGCTCATTTGCCGATCGGGGGGCCAGTCAGGGTGTCGAAGGTGCCGCCCCGGCCGGTCTTGATGTTGTTGGCGTCGGGGATCGGCGCGCCGAGCGCATCGCTCAAGCTGGGCGCGGCGGGCCGGGCCGGCGCCGCGGCGGCCTGGCAGACCCTGGTGCGGATCTCCGAGGTCTTGGCATGTTCTTTTTTGATGTTGACGAGAACTTGCGGAGGCATGCCGCACCAGACCGCATTGTCTTCGGCGTATTTGATCATCTTGGCCTCGGCGGCCGAGAACGAATTGAACAGTGCACAGGCTTCGTTGGCGGACGCGTGGCGCGCACTCGCGGTCCGAATGGCCGAGGCTTTTTGTGAGGCCGCATCGCGCAGCGACAGGAATTCCTTGATGCAGGGCGGCGGCTCGCCCCGAGGCTGCGCCGGCGGCTGAAACTGCGCCGCGGCCGTCCCGGCGGCGCCCGGCAGCAAGCACGCGGCGATCAACAGTGTCCGGCGCAAGTTCATCAACGAATCCTCTCTCGATCCCGGACGCATTATAGCAGGCCACGGCCGGTTCGGTCGTTTATACCAAGCGGCCGAATGCGTCGGGATCACGGCAAAAGACCTAAATTGGGGCCTTTCGCCAAGGGTGCTGTACGCTAACCTTCCCTGGACCGCCCGTAACGATTGCCGCAACGATCGCGCCATGCCGCATTACGATTTCCGCACCCCGCGCGTCTACCTCGATATCCCGCTGGCCGGCGGGCAGGAGGTCGCGTTCGATCGCGCCCAGGCCAACTACCTGCAAAACGTGCTCCGCCTCAAGCGCGGGGACGAGCTTCTGGTGTTCAACGGCCGGGACGGCGAGTGGCAGGCCAGCCTTTCTGGCACCGGCAAGCGGGCACTAACGGCTGCCATCGGGGAGCGCATGCGGGAACAGCCGCAGCCCTCCGACCTGCATTTCCTGTTCGCGCCGCTCAAGCATGCCCGACTGGATTATCTGGTGCAGAAGGCGGTGGAGATGGGTGCCTCGCGGCTGCAGCCGATCATCACCCAACATACGCAAGTGGCGCGGGTCAATCTCGATCGCATGCGCGCCAACGCGATCGAGGCCGCCCAGCAGTGCGGCATTTTAAGCCTGCCTGAAATTGCTGAGCCGGCGGCGTTCAAGTCGGTGGTCGGACGCGACGCCGACCGCTTGCTGGTGTTCTGCGACGAGGACGCTGAAGTGAATGACCCGGTGGCGGCGCTCGTCGCGGCGCGCCCGCCGGCCCAATCGCTGCTACCGGCGGAAGCGGCGCGCGCGCATTTGCCACTCGCCGTGCTGATCGGCCCGGAGGGCGGCTTCGACGAAGACGAGCGGGCGGCGCTGCTCAAACGGCCGAATGTGGTGCGAATCGCGCTGGGCCCACGCATCCTGCGCGCCGATACCGCGGCGGTGGCCGCGCTCGCAATGGTGCAGGCGGTGCTGGGCGATTGGCGCGGCGGCTAGGGCCTGCAAAACTGTGCACGAACAGGCTGCGGCGGGAAAATCCTGTGATAAAGTGGCGGTCTCGCCAGTAGGGGCTCGATGATGTCACGCTCGTCTTGGTTGTTCGTCCTTGCCTTGTTGGCCGGGCTCAGCGCTCCGGCGCAGGCGGCAAACTGGCTGGAAAAAGGCGTCTACATGACCGGGCCGAACTACGACGGCCAGCTTCCGCCGTGCGAGGCCGCGCTCGACAAGATCGCCTCGCGCTTCGCGCAGAAGGAGGGCCGGTTTTGGAACTCCGATCTGCAAATTCTCAATTTCGAGCGGGTGCGCGAGACCGCCTTCCGGCCCTGGGCGGCGGGTACCATTCCGCGCCGTTTCTGCAGCGCGGTCGCCCTGGTCAGCGACGGGCGCAAGCACCGCGTCGATTATTGGATCGGTGAGGACACCGGCATGATCGGCGCCAGTTGGGGCGTCGAATGGTGTGTCGTGGGGCTCGACCGCAACTGGGCCTATAACCCGGCCTGCAAAATGGCGCGGCCGTAGGACGGGTTCGACCCGTTGATCTCTGTTTGTTTCATTTTGTTCTTGAAGTGTTCTCAAATTTGAGGTATGGCTTTCGGGAACTATTGACCAAGGCCCATTTCCGTTTTGTTCCTGGTGCAGGTGGGGGCGTCCAATGTTCCGTCGTCGTGTCAGTCAGGCGGCGCAAGCCGCTGCCGTTACCCTGAGCTTTCTTTTTATTTTCGCCGTCGTCGCGTTCGGCCAAGATCGACCACAGCAAGACCGCCGGCAAAATGCGCCCGGCCAGTTTGATTTCTATGTCTTGGCGCTGTCCTGGTCGCCGTCTTTTTGCGAAGCGGCGCATGAGCGCGCGTCCGGGCGCGCGGTTGATCAGCAATGCGCCGGACGGCCGTTTGCCTTCGTGGTGCATGGCCTATGGCCGCAATACGAGCAGGGCTTCCCGTCTTACTGCCAGGTGCCGGCGCCGCGTCTCGACCGCGCCATTATCGGAAGCGTGCTCGACCTGATGCCGAGCCCAAACCTGATCTTTCATGAATGGGATCGCCACGGGACCTGTTCCGGGCTTTCGCCGCACGCTTATTTCGAAACGGTGCGCAAGGCGCGCGCGGCGGTGAAAATCCCCGCGGATTTCATCGAGCTGGATAAGCCGATCACGGTCAAGCCCGACGATGTGGCCGAGGCCTTCGTGCAGGCCAATCCGGGATTGTCGCGCACGGAATTCGCGGTTGCCTGCGACACCAAGCGATTGAGCGAAGTGCGCGTCTGTCTGAACAAGGACTTTTCGTTCCGCGACTGCCCCGAGGTGGCGCGCCGCGCCTGCAAGCGCGACAACATCGTGTTGCCGGCGACGCGCGGTGGATGAACTGCGGCAAAATTCCGGCCTGTCTAAATTTCGCGCCGGCGATTCTGCGATCGTGTTAAGCCGCTACTAACGATGGCCGCAGGCGTTTTGGGGATAACCCCGGAGCGTCGAGAATTGGCGCAAGGTTCTCGTAAGGCAAATCCGCGATCCTCCGCCCGCAGTCAAAGCGCGGGGAGCGCGGCGATGAATCGTGTTTGGGACTATATCGGTTTTGCAGTCTGGTTCGCGGGCCTCGGCTATATCGTGATGTGGCTGTTCGGTTCGTCCGATCACCTGGTGCTGTCGCCGGGTTTGCATGCAATCGGCGTGGCGGCCGCGATGTTCGTGCCGGTGCGATTGGTATTGCGCGCGGTCGGCGCGCGTCGACTTGCAGCGCAAACCGCGGTACGTCCGCGAAAGCCCGCCGCCGTTCTGCGGCTGTCGCAGCGAAAACCGGCGTACCGGCATCGCCCGGTCAAGCCGCGCAGCCAATTCGGCCTGCGCGGTGTGCCGCATTGATCGCGACTGTGGCATAAGCTCATGAGGCTGGCCGATAACGGCCGGTGATCGGCGGAGCCTTCGAGCACTCGTGAATTATCGCCACGCGTTTCATGCCGGCAGTTTCGCCGACGTTTTCAAGCATGCGGTGCTGTGCCGCATTTTGCACTATCTGCGTGGCAAGCCCGCGGCGTTCCGCGTGATCGATACCCACGCCGGCGCCGGGCTGTACGATCTCACGAGTTCGGAAGCGAGCCGCGGCGGCGAATGGCGCGACGGCATCGAACGGCTCCTGGCCACGCAACTTGCCGCGCCGCTGGCCGCGCTGCTCGCGCCTTTCCTGGAGGTGGTCGGCGCGCTCAACGAACGCGACCGGCTCACGACCTATCCCGGCTCGCCGGCGCTGGCGCGTGCCTGGTTGCGCCCGCAGGATCGCCTGATCGCCTGCGAGCTTGAACCAAAAGCATGCGTCGCGCTGGCCGGCCATTTGCGTGGCGACACGCGCATCAAGACGATTGAGATCGACGGCTGGGCAGCACTCACGGCTTACCTGCCGCCTCCGGAGCGCCGCGGCCTGGTACTGGTCGATCCGCCGTTCGAAGACGACGGCGATTTCCACCGCCTGTCGCATGGTCTGGCGCTGGCCCACCGCAAATGGGCCACCGGTGTTTACGCGCTTTGGTATCCGATCAAGGATCGCGGCGAACCCGACGCTTTGGCCAAACGTTTGCGACGGCTGGGTCCCGCAAAAATTCTGCGGGCGGAACTCAATGTTGCACCGCTGAGCGATCCGGCCCGCCTCAACGGCTGCGGTCTGATCCTGGTCAACCCGCCCTGGACCTTGGAAAACGAGCTTTCGGTCCTGCTGCCGGGCCTGGCGGGCATCCTGGGTCGCGACGGCAAAGGCGGATTCAGGCTGGATTGGCTGGCCGGCGAAGCCTAGCCCTCGCTCGTGACATTGTGGCCTCTTTCCACCGGACCCCAGTTGGTGTGTAGTTCCGTCATTGGCAGACGTTCCGCCTCCGGATGGGGGGCCGGCGGAGTGACTGAGGCCGTTTGAGGCCGACGCTTTCCCCGTATGTGAATGTCCGGCCGAGCCGCCGAGCGTGGGGCTCGCGTGGCGGAGCAGTGCGGGGAGAGGAGTTTTCCCGATGGCGCAGACTGGTGTCGTGAAGTTCTTCAATGGCGAACGGGGCTACGGCTTTGTGAAGCCGGATGACGGCGGGCGCGATGTGTTCGTGCACATCACGGCCGTGGAACAGGCCGGACTCAAAGGTTTGAACGAAGGTCAAAAGATCAGCTTCGATGTCGAGCCGGACAAGAAGGGCAAAGGCCCGAAGGCCGTGAACCTGGTCGTCACCGGCTGATGGCCTAACGTGTGGCGCCGGCATCGCCGGGCGCTGGATTGCAATCTAACTTCACCAGTAGCGGAGTCCCCGCGCCTGTCGCGAGGAAGCTTTTTCATGATGATCCTTCGTTCCTCACCCGCCTCACCCTTCGGCCGCAAGGTGCGCATTGCGGCTAGTCTGCTCGGCCTCGCCGACAAGACTCGACGTGCGCGAAACCGATCTCAATGATCCGGCCGACAGCATCCGTGTACAGAACCCGGTCGGCAAAATTCCGACGCTGGTCCTCGATGACGGCGACGTCTTGTACGACTCGCCCGTGATCCTGGATTATCTCGATCACGTCGCGGGCGGCGGCCGCATTATTCCGCGCGAGCCGAAGGCGCGCTTTGCGGCGCTGCGGTTGCAAGCGCTGTGCGACGGCATTCTCGATGCCAGCCTATTGCTGGTTTACGAAGGCCGCTACCGGCCGGCAGAGATGAAAGTGCAGTCTTGGGTCGATCGTCAGGCCGACAAGGTCACGCGCGGCCTGACGGCTTTGGAACAGGCGCCGCCGGCGCTCACCGCGGTGCCCGACGTTGGGCAGATCACGCTGGCTTGCGCGCTCGGCTACCGTGATTTTCGTTTCAGCGGCACCTGGCGCGACGGTCATCCGAAGCTGGTCGCGTGGCTCGATAAATTTTCCGCGCAAGTGCCGGCCTTCGCAGCCACCAAGCCACCGGCTTAGCGGTACACAGTGAAAGAAAAAACCCCGGAGCGAACTCCGGGGTTTTGCATTTTTGTTCGTGGTGTAGCGATTAGAAGCGGTAGTTGATGCCGCCGCGCACGATGTTGGTCTTGAAGCTGGCATCGGCACCCAGTACCGAGGCGCCGCGGCCCAGATCCGCATAGAGATATTCGACCTTGGCGGTCCACGGTCCGGCGATCGCCGCTTCGACGCCGCCGCCGAGGGTCCAGCCGACTTTCGTGTCGCTCGCGCTGCCGACGCCGGCTACGTCGTTCTTGATGTCGCCGAACGCCGCACCACCGGTGACAAAGGGCATGAAGCGGTTGACCGCGTAACCAAGGCGCACGCGCGCAGTGCTCAGCCAATCGTTGCGGGTTTCGCACGTCGTAACGCCGCACGTGCCGTTGCCGCGGATGTCGGACCAGTCGATGTCGCCTTCGACGCCGAACACGGCCTGACCCATTTGCCAGTTATAGCCAACCGTGCCGCCGACCAGTCCGCCGTTGACGTCGTAGCTGCCCGGAAACGTAGCGCCGATATCCGACGTGCCGAAGCCGTAGCCGCCGTTGATACCGACATAGAAGCCGGTCCAGTTATATGGTGCCTCATACATCGGCGCCTTGGTCGGCATTGCCTGACGGCGCGCGATATCCGCGGCGTTTGCCGAACCCGTCATTGTCATCACGGCGAGCGCACCGATGCTCGCCAATACCAAACGCTTCATCACCAATCCTCCATCTGTGGCCCCCCACAGTCGATGCCGCATGAGTATTCCAAACTACGGTCATGTCTAGTGCAGAAAAGACACAGACCATATCCAAGTTATCGAAGGTATTGTCTCAATCGTGCCGAGGAAATGCCATGTTATTGCCGTGATCTAGACTGGGAAGAGTTCCCAACGTGGTGAAGGAATACTTACGACTTAAGTCGATATGGAACTTCGGTTCCAGTAATGAAAAACCCCGAACCGTGAGGTCCGGGGTTTTTCCGCCACGTCGGCCGTGATGGCCGCTCAGAAATGATAGTTGATGCCGAGGCGCAGCATGTTGGCGTGCAGGCCGTTGTCGGTGCCGGTGATCGAAAAGCCGCGGCTGGCGAGATCCATGTAGAGATACTCGACCCGAGCCGACCAGTTGGGGTTGAAGCCGTATTCGGCGCCGATGCCGCCGGCCCAGCCCACCTCGGTCCTGGTTTCGTCAAGCCCGGGGATCTCGCCCTTCAGGCTGCCATAGGCGAGGCCGAGCGTGGCGTAGAGCAACACATTGTTGAATGCGGCGCCGGCGCGGCCGCGCAAAGTGCCGAACCACGGATTGGAGAACTTGAAGGGCGCGAAGGTGTCGTCGGCGCCGGAAAACTGGACGTCAGTCTCCACGCCGAACACGAATTGGCCGCTCTGCCAATTGTAGCCAATCTGCCCGCCGCCCGCGACGCCGCTCGGCTCAACGGCGGAATTGGTGACCTTGCCCCATTCGTAGCCGAGGTTGAGACCGGCATAGGCGCCGCCCCAGTTATAAAGGCCGGATTGCGCCGGGGCGTAATAGGGAGCCGGGCTACGCGGCAGGTCGGCCGCTGCGGCCGCGCCGGAGACAGCCACAGCCGCTGCGAGTGCCGCCGCGAAAATCGTTTTTTTCATCACACCCTCCACTAACTCTCACGATCGGCCGCGCCGTTGACGCGGTCGGCAGAATTCGAGATTGCGTGAGGGATTTATCGGGCATTTTACGTTAAGCGGTCATGAATCGGTAACGAAGCAGCAGCCGTTATCCCTAAGGAACGGTTAGAACTTCGTTGTCCTTCACGCCGATTTACCATGTTCGCTCAGCGAACATTTACTATATCGGACAGTAGGCTGCCGGCCTGCTGCGGCAGCATCGATGGCAAATGTTCTGGCGCATGACCGAGGCGGGATGACGAACGACAAAACACTGCCGCGCGCGGCGCTGATCACCGGTGCGGCGCGCCGCATCGGCCGCGCGATTGCGCTGGCGCTGGCGCACGAACGCTATGCCGTGGTGCTGCACGCCAACCATTCGCGCGCCGAGGCTGAAAAGCTCGCCGGCGAGATCCAAAGCGCGGGCGGGCAAGCGCGCGTGGTGCTGGCCGATCTCGCCGAGCCGGATGCGGTCGCGAAGCTTGTGCCCGCGGCGTCGTCGTTCGCGCCGCTTACGCTGCTGGTCAACAATGCCAGCCTATTCGAGGAAGACGATATCGCCACGCTCGAACGTGGGCGCTTCGAGCGCACGATGGCGTCAATCTGACGGCGCCTTTGTTGTTGGCGCAGGCTTTCGCCGCAGAAGCGCCAGTCGACGCCGACGCCTCGATCATCAATATCGTCGATCAGCGCGTGCTCAAGCCGACTCCACGATTCTTCTCCTACAGCTTGAGCAAGAGCGCGCTTGCCGCCGCGACCACCACGCTGGCGCAGGCACTAGCGCCGAAATTGCGCGTCAACGCCGTGGCGCCCGGTCCGACGCTGCCGAGCCCACGCCAGACGGAAGCGCAATTCGCCGCGCAAGCGGCTTTGGTACCTCTCGAAAAAGGACCGACGCCTGAGGACATCGCGGCGGCGGTAGTTTATCTCGCCGGCGCGCGCAGCGTCACCGGCAGCGTGATCGCGGTCGACGGCGGCCAGCACGTGGCCTGGCGCACCCCCGACAGCGGCGGCGCGGAATAGCGCCGGGCCGGTAAGGAGCTTTAAGCGCGTTCAATAATCGGGCGTTAAGTTATTTATTTCACGATCGCGGCTCTCGGATCGCGCGCGATGACCAACCAGAGACCTTTCGGACGACGCTCCAATCCTCAACCCCAGCCCTTGCGCGCGGGGCTGAGAACTCGATGGGTGTGTGCCATGCGCAACATCCATCATTGCCGATGTTCCGCCCGGCCCATCCTCGCTCTTGCACCAAGAAATTACGGTCCCGTACGTCGATGACGAATTGCGCGGACGGGAACAAGCAGTCAAACGACCGTTCAAGATGCCGTGGCGCCAAATAGCGCTGATGGCGTCATTATGTTTTGGCATCGCCTCGTTCGTTCTGCCGGACTCGTTAAACGATCAGCTGGATTGGGTGCTCTACGGTCTCATGGCTCTCAGCGCGTATGCGGGCCTCAGCAAGCGGTTTCTAGGATCGTGACGACGGTGCGGTGCCGGCCAATGGCGAGGCGCTGACGCGAAGCCTCGGGCATCTCGCATCTGTCTTGCGGAGGGGCTGGGAAAAGGCCGAAGATGCAGCCGGCCGCTGCACAATAAAAACGATAGGCGGCGCCGGGGAGGATTTATGATTTTTGCGCGCGCGTTCGCGGCGTCGTTTCTCGCCGCCTGTCTTTTGGCAACCGGCGCCGCTTGCGCGCAGACCTATCCCAATCGCCCGATCACAATGCTGGTGCCGTTCCCGCCCGGCGGCGCGACCGACGCGATCGCGCGCATCATCCAGCACAGCATGGAAGAATCGCTGGGTCAGCCGATCGTGATCGAGAACGTCGGCGGCGCCGGCGGCATGATCGCCGCTGCGCGCGCCGCCCGCGCCGCGCCCGACGGCTACACGATCATGATCCACCAGGTGGCGCTGGCGGCCGGCGTGTCGCTTTATCCGAATCTGACGTTCGATGCGATCAAGGATTTCGCCACTATCGGCCTCATCAATACCGCCGCGTCGACGCTTGCCGCGCCGCCGTCGCTGCCGCCGAAAAACTTCGACGAACTGCTGCGCTGGACGAAGGAGCCCGGACGGACCGTCAAGATTGGACATCCCGGCGTCGGCTCATACGGTCATTTGGCCGGCGTGCTGATCGCCCAGGAACTCGGCCTGAAGGTCACGCAGGTGCCCTATCGCGGCGCCGGCCCGGCGCTCGTTGACCTGTTGGCGGGCCAGGTGGACTTAAGCTCGATCTCGGCCGTGGTCGCCGGCCCCTTGGTCAAGGGCGGCAAGCTCAAGGCCTACGCCATCATCGGCAGGAAAAGGTTTGCCGGCTTGCCGGACCTGCCGACTTTGGGAGAGCTCGGCTACAAGAAGCTCGACATCGATTTCTGGCACATGCTGCTTGCGCCGGCTGGCACGTCGCGTCCGATCGTCGATAGACTAAACACCGCGCTGCGCGCGGCGCTCGCCGATGCCAAGGTGCAAAAGACCTTCGTCGACGGCGGCATGGAGTCATTCCCGCCCGGAGAGGAAACGCCCGAGGCCGCGCATGCGCTACTCAAGCGCGAGATCGAGCTGTGGGGCGAGGTGATCCGCGCCAATCACATCGCTGCCGCTCAGTAGGGGGTCGCATTTATCGACGGTGAAAAGGACCCGGATTAGTGGCCTGTTTTGCGTCGACCGGCTGAGACAGCCCGGGCAGGCGGATCTTGGCTAACCGTCGGTCACTAATATCTTCGGTCACCTGACGAATGGACACCCCAATTCCCATGAACGGCACGCCCAAAGACATCGATCCGGCCAGCGAACTTCGTGAGGACGAAGAAGAATCCTCGCTGCCTGAACTTGATCTGGAGAGCCGCCCCGGCCGGCACGCTGGCTGCCGGCCGCGCCGCGATCCTGCGTGCCGTCAAACATGCGCCGCCGAGGCCCGGCGTCTACCGCATGGTCGATGGCAAGGGCGAGGTGCTCTATGTCGGCAAGGCGAAAAACATCAAGAAGCGGGTGACGTCCTATACCCGCCCGGTCGGGCACGACAGCCGCATCGTCCGCATGATCTCCGGCACGGTGACGATGGAATTCGTCACCACCAAGACCGAGACCGAAGCGCTGCTGCTGGAAGCCAATCTGATCAAGCGGCTGCGGCCGCGCTTCAACGTGCTGCTGCGCGACGACAAGTCGTTTCCTTTCATCCTGATCACGTCCGACCACTGGGCGCCGCAGATCCTCAAGCATCGCGGCGCGCGCACGCGGTCGGGCGAATATTACGGGCCGTTCGCCAATGCCGGCGCGGTCAACCGCACCATCAATGCGCTGCAGCGCGCCTTCCTGCTGCGCTCCTGCTCGGATTCGTTTTTCGAGGCGCGCACGCGGCCCTGCCTGCTCTATCAGATCAAGCGCTGCTCGGCGCCCTGCACGCAGGAGATCGATTTCGCCGGCTATAACGAACTGGTGCGCGAGGCCAATGAATTTCTCTCCGGCCGCAGCCGGTTGGTGCAGAAAGAGCTGGCCACGGAAATGGACACGGCCTCGACCGCGCTCGATTTCGAACGCGCCGCGATCTATCGCGACCGGCTGGCGGCGCTGTCCGCGATCACGTCGCACCAGGGCATCAATCCGCGCACGCTCGAGGAAGCCGATGTATTCGCCGTGCATCAGGCTGGCGGCTACACTTGCGTCGAGGTGTTCTTCTTCCGCACCGGGCAGAACTGGGGCAACCGCGCTTATTTTCCCGAAGGCCGACCGTGCGCTCGGTGCGTCCGAGGTATTGAGCGCATTCCTGGCGCAGTTCTACGACGACAAGCCGCCGCCGAGGCTGGTACTGGTGTCGCACGACTTCGAGGAGCGCGCGCTGCTGGCCGAGGCGCTCACGACCAAGAGCGGGCGCAAGGTCGAGGTCGGCGTGCCGCAACGCGGCGAGCGCAAGGAACTGGTGCAGCACGCGCTCGCCAATGCGCGCGAGGCGCTGGCGCGCAAGCTCGCCGACACGTCGTCGCAACAGAAGCTGCTCAAGGCGTTGACCGAAACCTTTGCGCTGCCGCGTGAGCCGCGCCGCATCGAGGTCTACGACAACAGCCACATCGCCGGCAGCAATCCGGTCGGCGCCATGGTGGTGGCGGGGCCGGAGGGCTTCCGCAAGAACCAGTACCGCAAGTTCAATATCCGCTCGCAAGACCTCAAGCCCGGCGACGACTACGGCATGATGCGCGAAGTGTTGCAGCGCCGCTTCAAGCGGCTGCTGGCGGAGGTGCCGCGGATCGGCCACGACGATGCGCTTGCGGCCGAGCAATCCGGTGCGGTCGATATCGATGACGAGCAGCCTTGGCCCGATCTGGTGCTGATCGACGGCGGGCAGGGCCAGCTCAACGCCGCGGCTGAGACGCTGGCCGCGATGGGCGTGACCGACGTGCCGATGGTCGCGATCGCCAAAGGTCCGGACCGCGACGCCGGGCGTGAGACCTTTTTCATGGCGGGCCGCAACCCCTTCAAGCTGCCGCCGCGCGATCCGCTGCTGTATTTCATCGAGCGGTTGCGCGACGAGGCACACCGCTTCGCCATCGGCTCGCACCGCACGCGGCGCAAGAAGGATATCCGCGAGGCCGGTTTGCAGGAAATTCCGGGGATCGGGCCCACCCGCAAGCGCGCGCTGCTGCGGCATTTCGGCACTGTGAAAGCCATCGAACGCGCATCCCTGCCAGACCTGTCGCAGGTACCGGGAATTAATGCGGAGACGGCGCGAAAGATATATGAGTTCTTCCACGAGCAGGCGGCGCAATAGCTCGCGTCGTCATGTCCGGCCTTGGGCCAGGCATCCGCGGCTTCCTTCGCAAGCAAGGCGTGGATGGTCGGGACAAGCCCGGCCCTGACGGTGGAGAGGCCGAGGCCAAGGAATTCGAGAGGACGGCAATGATCATCGAGCGGCAGGAAGACGTCACCCCGGTGGTGACGGACGCGTTCAAGAACACGGCGGACCCGCGCGTGCGGGAAATTCTCATTGCGCTGGTCAAGCATCTGCACGCTTTTGCGCGCGACGTGCATCTGACCGAGGAGGAATTCGAAAAGGCGGTGCAATATGTCGTGCAACTCGGCAAAAAGACCACCGACGCGCACAACGAAGCGGTCTTGATGTCGGGCTCGCTCGGTTTCTCGGCACTGATCTGCCTGCTTAACAATGGCAATAACGGTCAGACCGAGACGACCGCCAATCTGCTCGGACCGTTCTGGCGCCTGAATTCGCCGCGTACCGAAAACGGCGGCTCGATCGTGCGTTCGCCGACGCCGGGGCCGGTGCTGTTCGTCAATTGCACACTGTGCGATCAGAGCGGCAAGCCGATCGAAGGCGCCGAGGTCGACGTCTGGCATTCCTCGCCGGAAGGCTTCTACGAGCAGCAGGATCCCAAACAGGCCGACATGAACCTGCGCGGCAAGTTTATGTCCGACGCGCAAGGACACTTCGGTTTCCGCAGCGTGAAACCGGCAGGCTATCCGATCCCGATCGACGGCCCGGTCGGCGACCTGGTGCGCGCCACCGGCCGCCACAATTACCGGCCCGCGCACCTGCACTTTCTGATCTTCAAGGAAGGCTTCAAGACGCTG
Organism: uncultured Alphaproteobacteria bacterium; assembly: GCA_963809675.1. GTDB lineage: Bacteria > Pseudomonadota > Alphaproteobacteria > Rhizobiales > Xanthobacteraceae > Pseudolabrys. The sequence continues at coordinate 398,799 of CAWEKJ010000009.1, read as the reverse complement.
ATCTCGCAGATCTATGTCAATGACGACGATAAGCTTGAAACCGACGTGCAATTCGGCGTCACCCGCGCGCTGATCGGCGACTATGTCCGGCACGACGGGCCGGCGCCTGCGCCCGACGTGAAGGGCGAGTGGTATTCGCTCGATCAGACTTTCGTGATGGAGGCTGGCAAAAGCCGGCTGCCGAAACCGCCGATCCAGTAAACAAGGCGTAATGAGCGGGGATACGCTGCCCGCAGGCGTTGACCTCGCAGCGGCGGGGGTGTTCCTTTTACGCATGAATTCCGCGAGCTCTAGAAAATTGCCGGCGCGCCCGGTCGCGCTGCCGAACATATTGACTTATGCGCGCATCGTCGCCGTGCCGGTGGTGGTCGGGCTGTTGTATTGGCAAAGCATTTTCGACGGCGGGCTATGGCTGCGCTGGGTGGCGCTTGCGATCTTCATCGCCGCCGGCGTCACCGATATTCTCGACGGCTATCTGGCCCGCATGTGGGGTCAGCAGTCCTCGCTCGGCCGCATGCTCGACCCGATCGCCGACAAATTGCTGGTCGCATCCTGTCTGCTGATGCTGGCGGCGGACGAGACGCATCCGCGGCTGGACGCTGCTCGCCGCGGTCATCATTTTGTGCCGCGAAATTCTGGTCTCGGGCTTGCGCGAATATCTCGGCCGACCTGCGCGTCGGCGTGCCGGTGACGCGGCTCGCCAAATGGAAGACCTTCGGCCAACTGGTGGCCATCGGATTCCTGATCGCGGGCGAAGCCGGCGAGAAAGTCTTGCCGCAGACCATTCAGATCGGCATCGCGCTGCTGTGGCTGTCGGCGATCGTGACGCTCTACACCGGCTGGGACTATCTGCGCGCCGGCCTGCGCTATATGATCGATGAATGACCATAAAGCTGCGGTATTTCGCCTGGGTGCGCGAGCGCGTCGGCAAGCCTGAGGAAGACATCGAGATCCCCGCAGGCGTCGCGACGGTCGGCGAGTTGATGGCTTGGCTCGCTTCGCGCGGCGAGGAATACGCCCATGCCTTCGAAAACCCCAAAGTGATCCGCGCGGCCATCGACCGCGCCCATGTGAAGCCGCAAGCGCCGATCAAAGGGGCCGGTGAAATCGCCTTTTTCCCGCCGATGACGGGGGGTTAGCCTCGCGCGCGCAGGCGAGGTAGATTAGGGGCATGACCGTGCCCACCACCGTGCGCATCCAGCGCGAGCCGTTCGACGCCGCCGCGGAAGCCAGCAAGCTGACGCGCGGCCGCAACGACGTCGGCGCGCTGGTCACCTTCACCGGAATTTGCCGCGGCGAGGAGGCCGGCGAGCCGATCGCCGCGCTGACGCTCGAGCATTATCCCGGTATGGCGGAAGCCGAGATCGAACGCCACGTCGAAGAGGCGAAAGCGCGCTGGCCGCTGATGGGCGTCACCGTCATTCATCGGTACGGCCGCATTGCGCCCGGCGAAGACATCGTGCTGGTGGCGACGGCATCGTCGCATCGCGAGGCGGCGTTCGCCGCGGCGGAATTCCTGATGGATTTTCTGAAAACCCGTGCGCCGTTCTGGAAGCAGGTCGAAAAATCCGGCGAGAAGACTTGGATCGACGCCAAGCAATCTGACGACGCGGCGGCCGGGCGCTGGAAAACCGGCGGACGGCAGACGGCTGAGTAGACGTTTCGAGGGGCTGAGATGGTTCGGTTCGTCATCGCGGCGGCAATGCTGGCGCTCGCTCTCAAATCGGCGGCGGCGGCCGATGTCGCCTATTTCGACGTGCCGCGCGGCGCGCATCCGCATGACGTGGCGCCGGCGCCCGACGGCATGATATTCTACACCGCGCAGGCGCAAGGCGCGCTCGGCATTCTCGATCCGAAAACCGGTAAGGTGACGCAAGTCCCGCTCGGCAAAGACGCGGCGCCGCATGGCGTCATCGTCGGGCCCGACCGCGCCGCCTGGATCACCGAAGGCGGGCAGAATGCCATCGTGCGGGTCGATCCGGCGACCAAGGCCGTGAAGCTGTTTCCGCTGCCGAAGAATTTTCCCGATGCCAATCTCAACACCGCGACTTTCGACCGCAAAGGCATGCTCTGGTTCACCGGGCAGAACGGCGTCTATGGTCGCGTCGATCCGGCCACCGGCAAGGTCGATGCCTGGAAGGCGCCGAAGGGCGTCGGGCCCTACGGCATCACCACGACGCCGAACGGCGACGTCTGGTACGCCTCGCTCGCCGGCGATCACATCGTCAAGATCGACACCGTCAGCGGCGATGCGCTGATGGTGCCGCCGCCCAAGCCGGGTGTCGGCCCGCGCCGCATCTGGTCGGATTCCAAGGGCCTGCTGTGGGTGAGCTTCTGGAATACCGGCGAGGTTGGCCGTTTCGATCCGGCCGCCAAGGCGTGGAAAGTGTGGAGCCTGCCGGACAGCAAGGAAGGCTGCTACGCGGTTTTCGTCGACGACAAGGACAAAGTGTGGCTGAGCGATTGGACCAACAACGCCATCGTGCGCTTCGATCCGGTGACCGAAAAGTTCGACAGCTTTCCGAGCAACCGCAAGCGCGCCGACGTGCGGCAACTGCTCGGCCGCAAGGGCGAATTATGGGCCGCCGAATCCGGCACCGACCGGCTGGTGGTGGTGCGGGAGTGAAGACGTAGAATGAGACTTATGCCGTTCGATTCTGGGGTTAATCGCCGGGATATCTTGCGCATTCTCGCGAGCGGCGCCGCGTTGGCGGTTACGCCCGGCGAGGCCAGCGAAGCGCGGATCGAGCGGTTGATCGCAGAGGCCCAGCGTTTCCCGGCCATTTCACAGCGAATCGATTTCATTTCCGGCGCGCTGCGCGGCACGCGCTACCGCGGCTATACGCTGATCGGCGGGCCCGCGCCGGCCCGAGCAATTCGTGCTGCGCGACGACGGCTTCGATTGCGTGACGTTCTGCGAGACGGTGCTGGCGGCGGCGATCGCGCGCGATCCGGCCGAGTTCGAGACGGTGCTGCGCGAAATCCGCTATCACAACGGCATCGTCAACTGGTTCGAGCGCAATCATTATTTCTTCGAATGGAGCCAGCACAATGTCGAGAACAAGACCTGCCGCGCCGTCGCCATGGACGGTGCCGTGACGATCGAGAAGACGGTCTACTGGCACCGCGAGCTGGGCCGGCGGAAATTCGAGATGCAGGTTATTCCGCGCGCCATTTTCATGGCCAACAAGGATAAATTGGCGAGCGGCGACATTGTCGGCTTCGTGACGCAGCGGCCCAATCTGGATTATTTCCACGTCGGCTTCGTCGCCTTCGGCCAAGACGGTGAATTGCTGTTGCGGCATGCTGCGCTGAGCCGTCATCGCGTGCTGGACGAGCGCATGGACCGCTTCGTCGCGCAAAACCATGTGCGCTATGTCACGCTGCTGCGGCCGGAGCAGCCAGCCGCCGCGGTTGCGCGCAAAGGTATTTGAAACTCAGGCCGCGGCGGACTTGCCTTTCGGATTCACTTCCGCGGTGTAGTCTTCCATCAGCGTCTTGGTGATGCCGCCCGGATTGAAATTCCAGTGCGCGATCTCCGACACCGCGGTGACTTCCGCAGCGGAGCCGGTGATGAAGCACTCCGAGAAGCTGGTCAGCTCGTCGGGCAGAATGCGGCGCTCGATCACCTCGAAGCCGCGCTTGCGCGCCAGGCCGATGACGGTTTGCCGGGTGATGCCGTCGAGGAAGCAGTCGGCGAGCGGTGTGTGGATCTTGCCGTCCTTGACGAAGAAGATATTGGCGCCGGTGCATTCGGCGACGCGGCCCTCCCAATCCAGCATCATGGCGTCGGCATAGCCTTTGCGCTCGGCCGCGTGCTTGGAGATGGTGCAGATCATGTAGAGGCCGGCGGCCTTGGCGCGGCACGGCGCGGTCTTCGGATCGGGCCGGCGATAGTCGGCGAGATCGAGCCGGATGCCCTTGAGCCGCTGCTCGGGATCGAAATAGCTCGGCCATTCCCAACTGGCGATCGCGAGATGGATTTTGTTGTTCTGCGCCGAGACGCCCATCATCTCCGAGCCGCGCCAGGCGATCGGGCGGACATAGGCTTCCTTCTTGCCGTTCTTGTCGACCACCAGCTGCTTGGCGGTGTCGATCTCGGCGACCGAGTAGGGGATTTCGAAATCGAGGATTTTGGCGGAGCGCTTCAGCCGCTCGGAATGCTCGGTGCACTTGAAAATCTTGCCGCCATAGGCGCGCTCGCCCTCGAACACGGCGCTGGCGTAATGCAGGCCATGGCTGAGCACATGCAGGTTGGCGTCCTGCCAGGGCACCAGCTTGCCGTCGTACCAGATGACCCCGTCGAGTCGGTCATAGGATTGCGCAGCCATCGTTCCTCTCCTTGCACCTCGGGCCTAGCGGCCTCTTTTGCCGCTGTATTCCAACACTTTGCGTCAGCGGGCAACAACCGGTATGGATGGGACCGGAACGGTCCTATTGCCGCCTAGCCGGGAAAAAGGGCCGTTTCGGTACGATCCTTTCGTCTACGGTACCATTTTTGTAACATAAAACCAAAATATGTCAACATGGCTGACATAAATGTGACCGCCAAGAGTGCCTCTCCGGCCGCCGGTCTGGCCGAGCGCGCGCAGCGTCGCCGCGCCTGCGGCTGAGCCGGTCTGGGACATCATCGAGCTGTTGTTCTTCGCCTATCGCGATTTCGTCGGCGACCCGGACGAGGTGCTGAGCAAGCTCGCCTTCGGCCGCGCCCATCACCGGGTGCTGCATTTCGTCAACCGCAATCCCGGCATGAAGGTCGCCGACCTGCTGGAGATCCTCAACATCACCAAGCAGTCGCTCGGCCGCGTGCTCAAGCAATTGGTCGATCAGGGCTACGTGCTGCAGAAGGAAGGCGCGCAGGACCGGCGTCAACGGCTCTTGTACGTGACGCCGAAGGGCGAGACGCTGGCGCTCAAGCTGGCCGGCCTGCAAACGCAACGCATCAACCGCGCCTTCGCTGAGCTCGGTCCGAACGCGCATGAGGCGGCGCGCCGTTTTCTCACCGCCATGATCGATGGCGACGAGCGCGACGGCGTGCTGCGTCTGATCGCGCGCGCCGGCAAGCCGCGGAGCTAGCGGGAGGAGCACATCATGATGCTGCCCGCCACGCTGTCCGACGATGCACCGCATCTGCTGGTGGTCGACGACGACCGCCGCATTCGCGATCTGCTGTCGCGCTTTCTGGCCGGCGAGGGCTATCGCGTGACCACGGCGGAGACCGCGGCGGATGCGCGCGCCAAGCTCAACGGCCTGAGTTTCGATCTGCTCATTCTCGACGTGATGATGCCGGGCGAAAACGGTTTCGACTTCGCCAAGTCGCTGCGCGGCACTTCGAGCGTGCCGATCTTGATGCTGACGGCGCGCGACGCCGCCGAAAGCCGCATCAAGGGTCTTGAGATGGGCGCCGACGATTATCTGTCCAAGCCGTTCGAGCCGCGAGAGCTTTCGTTGCGCATCGCCAATATCCTCAAGCGCGCGCAACCGGCGGTGTCGCCGCCGGTGGAGTTGGTGCGCTTCGGACCGTTCGTCTATCATCTGGCGCGCGGCGAATTGCGCCACGGCGACGACGTGATCCGGCTGACCGACCGCGAAAAAGAAATGCTCCGCGTCCTTTCCGCCACGCCCGGCGAGACGGTGTCGCGCATGGCGCTCGCCGGCAATGGCGGCTCGATCAGCGAGCGTGCGGTCGACGTGCAGGTCAACCGCCTGCGCCGCAAGATCGAACGCAATCCCGCCAATCCGCTGTTCGTGCAGACGGTGCGCGGCATCGGCTACCGGCTGGTGACGGCATGAGCAGCCTCGATCTCGGCCAAGGCGTGCGCACCGCGATCATCCGGCTGCGCGAATTCTGGGACTGGTACGACGCGATCCCGCCGATCCGCAAAATTCATGCCGCGCTAGGCCAGCTGCGTGACGGCTGGCGGCGGGTCGGCTCACTGGCTGAACGGCGTGATGCCGAAGGGCCTCTACGCCCGCGCGCTGCTGATCATCATCGTGCCGATGGTGATCCTGCAATCGGTGATCGCCTTCGTGTTCATGGAGCGGCACTGGAACGAGGTCACGCAGCGGCTGTCCGCCGGCGTGGTGCAGGACATCGCCGCGCTGATCGACGTCTATCAGGGCTATCCGCAGGACGCCGACCGCGCGCAGATCCGCCGCATCGCGCAGGACCGGCTCGGTCTGGTGGTCGATTTCCTGCCGCATCAGCGACATGCCGCCGCCGGGGCCGAAACCGTTCTTCTCGCTGCTCGATCAGACGCTGTCGGAGCGAGCTGCGCAAGCAGATCGGCCGGCCGTATTGGATCGACACCGTCGGCAAATCGGCGCTGGTCGAAATCCGCATCCAGCTCGACAATACCGTGATGCGGGTGTTCGCGCGGCGCAGCGCCGCCTACGCGTCGAATTCGGAAATCTTCCTGCTCTGGATGGTCGGCACCTCGGTGGTGCTGATCGGCGTCGCCATCATCTTCCTGCGCAACCAGATCAAGCCGATCCTGAGGCTGGCCGACGCCGCCGAAAGCTTCGGCAAGGGCCGCGAAGTGCCGAACTACCGCCCGCGCGGCGCGCGCGAGGTGCGGCGCGCGGCGCAGGCCTTCATCGAGATGAAGACGCGCGTCGAGCGCGCGATCGAGCAGCGCACCACGATGCTGGCCGGCGTCTCGCACGACCTGCGCACGGTGCTGACGCGTTTCAAGCTCGAGCTCGCGTTGATCGAAAAGCAAACGCCGGAAATCGAGGCGATGAAGAAGGACGTCGACGAGATGGCGCGCATGCTGGAGGCCTATCTCGCCTTCGCGCGCGGCGATCTCGGCGAAAGCTCGGCGCCGACCGACATGGCGGCCTTCCTCGACGAGCTCAAGGACGACGCCGAGCGCCACGGCCACAAGACCAGCGTAGTCTTCCACGGGCCGCCGGTCGTCACGGTGCGGCCGGCGGCGTTCAAGCGCTGCCTCGGCAATCTGGTGTCGAACGCGGCGCGCTTTGCGCCCTCGATTGCGATCGCCGGCCATCGCGATCACCGCTATCTGACCGTCACCGTGGACGATGACGGGCCGGGCATTCCGCCGGACATGCGCGAGGAGGTGTTCAAGCCGTTCCTGCGGCTCGACGACGCGCGCAATCAGGACGAGGGCGGCACCGGCCTGGGGCTCGCGATCGCGCGCGACATCGCGCGCTCGCACGGCGGCGACATCATGCTGGGCGACAGTCCGCTCGGCGGCTTGCGAGCGACGGTGCGCGTGCCGGTTTAAGCCGCCTCGGCTTCTTCCTCGTCACGATGCCGCCGCCGGCGCGGTCCGCGCAGGATGCAGGCCGGAAGCGCGCACAAATCGCCGACAAAACCATCCCAACGTTCGGCGCTGGCCAGCCCGCGGTCGAGCGCGGCCATGGTGCGGTCGAGGCCCGGCTCGTCATCGTCGAACCAGACGCCGAGCACGCGGGCGAACATCAGCGCCGCGCCTTGCGCGCGCAGCGCGCCGCGCGGGCCGGATGCGCCGATGCCGGCGGCTTCCAGCATCCAGTGCTGCGAGCGCGCGGCCATCGCGTTGAGCGCCAATGCGAGGCCCGGATTGCGCCGTGCCGAACGCATCAGCGAGCGCACCGCGTCCTTGTACGGCGCCAGCGCTTCCAGCCGGCGCATCAGCACGTCGAACAATTGTTCGCGCGGGGACTCGTCTTCCATGTCGGCATCGCCGCCGGAGAGCACCGCGCGGTCGATGTCCTTGATGTGGGCGCCGAGGATGGCGAGCGTCGAGCCGAATTCGGCGCGCAATTGCGACAGCTTGAGCCCGGCGCGGCCGGCGACTTCGGCCAAGCCCGATCTGCTCGAAAGATTGCTCGGCGAGCAACGCCATCAGCGCGTCGATCGTCTTGTCGCGATCGGTGGTGCCGCGCGGCGTCGGCGGCCTGGGCTTGCGCACGGCGTTGTTTTTTGGGCTTGCGGGCCATGGTGACCTCCTGCGGATTATCCGGATAGCCTTAATCTAGGTCCGCAAAGGCGCCGGTTCTAGGGCAGGGAACCTAACCCAATTCGCGGCTGCGGCGTGTCGCGGCGGCGATGGCCTTGGTCAAAAGCGCATCGAAACCGCCCGGCCCCATCAGCACCTCGAGCGCGGCGGCTGTGGTGCCGCCGGGCGAGGTGACGTTCTGCCGCAGCGTGGCGGCGTCGAGGTCCGAGCGATGCAGCAATTCGCCGGAGCCGGCGACGGTTTCGCGCGCCAGCCGCGCGGCCAGCGCGGCGGGGAGTCCGGCGGCGATACCGGCCTTGGTCATCGCTTCGGCCAGCAGGAAAACGTAGGCCGGGCCGGAGCCGGACAACGCGGTGACCGCGTCCATCAAGCCTTCGTCGGCGATCCATTCGACCTTGCCGATGGCGGCGAGCAGATCGGACGCGAGCTTGCGCTGGCGCGCGGAGCTTTTTGCATTGGCGACCATGACGCTGATGCCGCGGCCGATCGCGGCCGGCGTGTTGGGCATGGCGCGCACGATCGCGGTGCCTCGCGGCAGCGCGTTTTCCAAAAAGCCGATGGTGCGGCCGGCCATGATCGAGAGCACCAGCGTGTTCTTGCCGACGTAAGCGCCGAGCGGCGGCACCGCCTCGGGCGCGCTCTGCGGTTTGACCGCGATCACGATGGCGGCGGCCGCGGCCGCTTCGCCTTTTGGAATTGAGCTTGAGGCCGCGCCGCGCCAGCGCCTTCACGGCTTTGCCCGGCTGCGGCTCGATCACCACGATGCGTTTCGGCGCAAGCCCGCGCGCGATCCAGCCGTCGAGCATGGCGCCGCCCATCTTGCCGGCGCCGACCAGAAGCAGAGGGCCGGAAAATTTGCGCAGCGTTTTTTGCGGAACGGTCACGCCTCGCCCGAGGTGTCGAACATGGCGGCGTCGAGAGCCTCGCGCGCGCTCTTGCCGGCCCAGACCACGAACTGGAAGGCGGTGAAATAGCGTTCGCAGGCGTCGAGCGCGGTGCCGAGCAGCGCCTCGCACTGCTTGCCGGAGGCTTCGGTGCCGCCCGCCAGCACCAGCGCGTGGCGGAACATCAGGATGCCTTCGGTGATCCAGAGATCGAAATGGCCGATCCACAGTCGCTCGTTGATCAGCGCGATCAGCGCCTGCACCTCGGCGCGGCGGCGCTCTGGTACCTTGAGGTCGAAGGCGCAGGCCAGATGCAGCGCCTCGATGTCGCCCATCCAGGTGTAGGAGACCTGATAGTCGGTCCACTTGCCGGTCACCAGGATGGTGATTTCGTCGTCGCTGGCGCGCTCGAACGACCAGTCGTTTACCGCCGCCAGACGTTCGACCACGTCGAGCGGGTTGATTCGTGGTTCGTCCGCGTAAGTGATCTGAGGCATGACGTCTCCGCTTTGCCGAATCGAAGGGGAAACGCACGCCACACACGCGTACGGCACTGCCGACCGGATTTTGACGCTGGGACTACGGGACGCCTTGACGGCGGAACCGAATCACTTGGCGAGTTGACTATAACCCGCTCGATTCAGCCCGCCAAAGGCATCATCGAGGCCAATGGGCCGTGATTTGCCTGTCATAGGCAACCGCGGAAAATGGAATCTCCACAGCCAATCCGGTAGGCTATCGAATCTTCCAGTGGATAACTCGGGGAGCGATTCAGCGGTCAGTCGAACAGACTCGACACCAACTCTTCGGTCGCGGTGCGTCCGATCGCCTCGCCGATCAGTGTTGCGATCGGCAGCACGCGGATGTTGCCGGCGGCCAGCAGCTCCTTGGTCGGCTGAATCGAGTCGGTGATCACCAGCTCCTTGAGCCGCGACTTGGCGATGCGCGCGACCGCGCCGCCCGACAGCACGCCGTGGCTGATATAGGCGTAGACCGCCTTCGCCTTTTGCTCGAGCAGAGCGTCGGCGGCATTCACCAGCGTGCCGCCGGAGTCGACGATGTCGTCGACCAGGATGCAGGTGTAGCCGGCGACGTCGCCGATCACGTTCATCACTTCGGATTCGCCGGCGCGCTCGCGCCGCTTGTCGATGATGGCGAGCGGCGCGTTGATGCGCTTGGCAAGGCCGCGCGCGCGCGTCACGCCGCCGACGTCGGGCGATACCACCATGACGTTGTCGAGCTGGAATTTCTCTCGAAGTCGCGCACCATCAGCGGCGAGGCGTAGAGATTGTCGGTCGGGATGTCGAAGAAGCCCTGGATCTGCCCGGCGTGCAGGTCGAGCGTCATGACCCGGTCGGCGCCGGCGCGCGTGATCAGATTGGCGACCAGCTTGGCCGAGATCGGCGTGCGCGGTCCCGGTTTGCGGTCCTGCCGGGCATAGCCGAAATAGGGGATCACCGCCGTGATGCGGCGCGCCGACGAGCGGCGCAGCGCATCCATGATGATCAGCAATTCCATCAGATGGTCGTTGGCGGGAAAGGACGTGGACTGAATGACGAAGACGTCGGCGCCGCGCACGTTTTCCTGGATTTCGACGAAAATTTCCATGTCGGCGAAGCGCTTCACCACCGCCTTGGTCAGCGGGGTCTTGAGATAGTCGCCGATCGCCTGCGCCAGCGCAGGATTCGAGTTGCCGGCGACGAGCTTGATCGCTCCGTTCTTGCCAGACATCCCGAAATCCTCGTTTTACCCAACATCTCGCTTACGCATGATCTTTTCCGAAAACCGGTGCCCACTTTTCGGGATCATGCGCGCAGGCGGCGTGGTCATAACAAGGCGGGGAGGGCCTCGCAATACGAGTCCAAACCGTTGTCCGCGAAGCTTTTGGACAGGGTGAACGAGGCTTTCGTTCAGTAGCCGGAGGCCGCCAGCATCAGCGTTTCCCCGGCCGATACAGCCGCAGCCGCCACAGGCGGCCGCTTGGGCGGCAACGGGACGGTAGCGCCGAGAGGCTCCGCGGCGTCGCCCCGCGCCGGATCGGCATTGGGCTGGGAAATGCGGTAGATGCCGGCCGCTTCCGGCGAATGGCGTTCCGGCCATCGCTATCTGCGGTTCGGTATCGGGCGTGCTGGGCGCCACCTCGGGCGAGGTCAGAAACGCGGCCAGCTGGTCCATGCTGTGGCGGGCGATCCGGTTCAGCATCTCGTCGTCGGCGACGGACCAGGCGTCGCGATGGGCGCCTTTAGCGATTTCCTCGCCGGTGATGCGCAAGGCCCGGTGATCGTCTTGGTCGAACACGTCCCAGACCCACGAGATCGTGGTCTCGCGCTTCACCACCTTGGCGGCGAGATAGCCGCGTACGCGATAGGCCGACGGGCTGTCGCGCGACATCACGGCGAGCTGGCGCGATCTGCGCCTCGTTATTGAGATTCTGCACCAGTTGGCGGAATTGACCGGGCGGCGGACCGTCGATGGATTCGAATGCGACGCTGGCGCCGCGCGGTTGCCCGGCCAAGGCGCCCGGACTGTCTTGCGGATTGCAAGCGGCTGAGCGCCATCGCGCAGACGGCGGCCAATAACAAGTACGGTCGAGATAGGCGACACGGCGCACCACGCATGGCGCGTCCACCCGAACTCCACTGCATTGACACCCCTGTCGGTGGCCTTGTTTTTTTGTCCCTCGGCCAAGGTAGAAACTTACCTGCTAGGGCTATGCCCCAAGTCTAGCCGGCGGACAAGCCGTTTACGAAACCCGTCAATCGTCGAGCGCGATCGCGTTGATATGCCGGCCGTAATCGGGCTCGCCGAGCTTGGTGGTGCGGCGAAAACTGAAAAACCGTTCGGGATCGGCAAAAGTGCACAGGCCGAGATCCTCGAAATGCGCGATGCCCGCGCGTTGAATGCGGCCGGCGATATAGCCGGTAAGATCGAACATGGCGTGGCCGGCGCGATCCGACGGCGCGAAGAATCGTTCGTTGTCTCGATCGGCCGTCACAAAGCGTTCGACGAATTCGGGCCCGACCTCGTAATTCGGCTGTCTGATGGTGGGACCGAGCGCCGCCGACGATGCGGCTGCGGTCGGCGCCGAGTTTTTCCATGGCGGCGATCACGGCCTCGATCACGCCGGTGAAGGCGCCGCGCCAGCCGGCATGCGCAGCGCCGATCACGCGCGCCTGCGCGTCGGCGAACAGCAACGGCCCGCAGTCGGCGGTCGACACGCCGATCGCGAGATGCGGCGTGCGGGTGACGATGGCGTCGGCGCGCGGCCGGCTTTGCTGGCGTCCACGGTTTGTCGGCGACCACCACCTCGGGCGAATGGATCTGATAGGCGGTGAGCAGACGGTCCGGCGGCACGCCGAGCGCGGTCGCCATGCGCGCGCGGTTTTCGGCGACTTTGTCGGGCGCGTCGTTCGAGCCGACGCCGCCATTGAGGCTGGCATAGACGCCCTGCGATACGCCGCCGCCGCGGGTGAAGAAACCGTGGCGGATGCGCGCGAGTTTGCTGAGCGAAGCGGCTTGCAACATGACTAGCCTTCAAATCCGGGCGGCACGCCGAGGGAAGGATGCGCGAAGGCGGCGGCCTTGAACAGCGTGCCCATGCCGGTGCGGCCTTCGCCGATCAGGCGCGCCAGCGCGGCGTCGATGTCGGAGGCCGACGCGTTGGCGTTCTTGATCTTGAGGGAAGCCGCGCGTTGCTCGATGCCGAGACGGCGCAGGAATGTCGCTTGATCGAGCGGCCCGAAACCGGCGGCGCCCATGGCCTCGGCCGCCTTCGCCAGCGCCTGGAAATCCACATGCGCGGTGAGATCGAGGTTGCCGGGCGCGCTCAGCGGATCGGCGTAGGCGTGCTGGCCGACCGCCTGCAAGGTGTCGCCGACCGCGCTTTCGGCATGGCCGTAATCGATCACCAGCGCGGCGCCGCCGTCGCGCGCGATGCGCCGGCCGAATTCCATCGCCACCGTATCGGCGCGCCATTCGAAGATCGAGTTATCGGTTGCATTGCGCGCCGAGGCCGGCAGCAGGCGGTCGAATTGCGGCAGCGGATCGGACGCGACCGTGAAGGCGAGCTTGCCGGCGGCATCGATTTCGATCTGACGTTCATGCCAGCCGTAATCGGTCTTTATCACTTGGTTGACCGGCAGCGCGTCGAAGAATTCGTTGGCGATGACGATGGCGGGGCCTTTCGGCACGTCGTTGAGCGAGGGGTGCCAGAACATCGGCGTGTGCAAGTGCTCGAGCGTGCGCTCCTGCTGCTCCTTCAGCGCCGGGCTGATCTCGACCAGATGCAGCACGACGGCGTCGCGGAACGCCGGCATCACTTTGGCCGCGCGCAACGCGTCCTTCATCAAGGTGCCGCGGCCGGGCCCGAGCTCGACGATGCGCAGGTTTTCCGGCGCGCCCATCTGCTTCCAGACCGCCGCCATCCAAAGCCCGATCATCTCGCCGAACATCTGGCTGACTTCCGGCGCGGTGATGAAATCGCCGCGGGCGCCGAGCGGATCGCGCGTGGTGTAGTAGCCGTGTTCGCTGTCGGTGAGGCACAGCGTCATGTATTCGGCCGACCGGCATCGGACCGGCCGCGGCGATGCGCCGGCGAATCTCGGCTTCCAATGGCAGGACGTTGACCACTATCGTGCCTTGCAGCAGCGGATGCTTCAGCGCATAGGCAATGAAACAAAGACCGGCGATGAACAGCGGGATCGACAGCAGTTGCCCCATGGTCGCGCCGCCCCACAAGAAGCCGAGCTGGGCGTCGGGCTCGCGGAAAAACTCGCACGACGCCGCGCGCAATCGCGTAGACGCAGGCAAAGCTGCCAATGATCAGCCCGGGCCGCTTCAGCGCGCCGGCGCGCACCAGCAGCGCCAGCACGGCAAGCAGCACCAGGCCCTCGAGCCCGGCCTCGTAAAGCTGGCTCGGATGCCGCGGCAGCGGACCGCCGCCGGGAAACACCATCGCCCAGGGCACGTCGGCCGGGCGGCCCCATAATTCGCCATTGATGAAATTGGCGATGCGGCCGAGAAATATCCCGATCGGTCCGACCGCGCAGGTGACGTCGCCGAGCGAGAGGATCGAAATGCCGCGTTTGCGCGCGAACAGACACACCGCGACCACGCAGCCGGTGAAGCCGCCGTGGAACGACATGCCGCCGTTCCACAGTTGGAAGATCTCGATCGGGTGCGCGGCGAAGTGCGGCAGATTGTAGAACAGCACGTAGCCGATGCGGCCGCCGAGGATGATGCCGAGCGTCACCCACAGCACGAAATCGTCGAAGTCGAGAAGCGTCATCGGGGCAGGGCCGCCCCACAGTTTCTTGTCGCGCACGATCGCGCGGGCATAGACCCAGCCGAGCAGGATGCCGACGATATAGGCCAGCGCATACCAGCGGATGGCGAACGGTCCGAGGTGTACCAGCACCGGATCGAAGGCGGGGAAGGGAATGACGAAGAGAGGCATTGCAGAATCCGCGTTCAGGCGCGCCCACTATAACTGGTAGCATGCCGCCTCTTGCAGCGGGATGACTGGATTGCCATACCTTAAACGGTAGCGGAGGCGAGGCATGACCCAGACCAGCAATCGCGTGTTCGACGAGCTTGCGCGCCTGATGAACGATGCCGCCGGGGTCGCGCAAGGGGTGCGGCGGGAATTCGACACGCTGTTCCGCAGCCAGGCCGAACGCATCCTGCGCGACCTCGACGTGGTCCAGCGCGAGGATTTCGAGGCGGTCAAGGAAATGGCCCGCCTGGCGCGCGAGGAAAACGAGGCGCTGAAGGCGCGGATCGAGGCGCTGGAAGGCAAGGCCGGGAAAAAGCCCGCCGGCGCGGCCTCAGCCGACTGATTTCTAGGGCTTTCTTGCCCTTTGCAACCCGCGCCGCTATAAACCCGCGCGACCGCAGCCCCCGGCACCCCTGGAGGCTTGCTGCGTTCGCAGGCGGCGGAAAAAGCCGCCTTTTCCATTGGCTTAGATGAGGGTTTCACCATGGCGACCGTCCAGGAATTGAAGGCGACGGTGCGTCCGAAAGGCGGCAAGGGGGCCGCTCGGGCAGCACGTCGCTCCGGCCGAGTGCCGGGCGTGATTTACGGCGAGAACAAGCCCCCGCAGATGGTCACGCTCGACCACACCGAGCTCTCCCGGCGCATCTATGCCGGGCGCTTTCTCACCACGCTGTTTCACATCGATGTGGACGGCACCAAGCACCGCGTGATCCCGCGCGACTTCCAGCTCGATCCGGTCAAGGATCTGCCGATGCACGTGGATTTCCTCCGCGTCGCGGAAGGCGCCGTCATCCGCGTCAACGTCGCGGTGAAAGTGCTCAATGCCGACCTGTCGCCCGGCGTCAAGCGCGGCGGCGCGGTCAACATCGTCACACATACGATCGAGGTGATGTGCCCGGTCGAGACCATTCCTGAATCGATCGACGTCGATATTTCCGAACTCGACATCAACCATTCCAAGCATCTCAGCGACATAACGCTGCCGCCGAACGTGCGGGTGATCGCCCATGGCGACATCACGCTGGTCACGGTTGTGCCGCCGTCCGGCTACGCGGAAGAACTCAAGGCCGCCGCCGAAGCGGCCGCTGCCGCCGCCGCTGCTGCGGCTGCCGCCGCCGCCGCGGGTGTTGCGCCCGGTGCCGAAGGTGCCGCGCCCGGCGCAGCCGGTGCTGCTCCCGGCGGAGCGCCTGGTGGCGCGCCGGCCGCGGGCGGAGCGCCTGCCGCCGCCGCGGCGCCGAAGTCCGACAAGAAGTGAGGGGGCGCTCAAGCCCCCTCATTCGCTGGATCCGCTGAGGCGGCGACGCGGTAGAAGCCATGCTGCTTTTCGTCGGCCTCGGCAATCCTGGTGAACGTTACGCCGGCAACCGCCACAATATCGGTTTCATGGCGATGCAGGCCGTCGCCAAACGTCACAACATCGCGCCGTGGCGGCGGAAATTCTCAGGGCGTGGCGGTGGAAGGCGCGATCGGCGCTGAAAAAGCTTCTGCTGCTGCTGCCCGGCACTTTCATGAACGAGTCCGGCCGCGCGGTGGCGGAAGCGGCGCACTTCTACAAGCTGGAAGCCGGTCAGGTCGTGGTGTTCCACGACGAAGCCGAACTGACGCCCGGCAAAGTGCGGATCAAGATCGGCGGCGGCAATGCCGGCCACAACGGGCTGCGCTCGATCACCGAGCACATCGGCAACGACTATCGCCGCGTGCGCCTGGGCGTCGGCCATCCGGGCAACAAGGATTTGATGGAAGCTCTACGTGTTGCAGGATTTCGCCAAGAGCGAACGGCCCTGGGTCGAGGCACTGTGCGATATCGTCGCCGACAACGCGGCGTTGCTGATCGAGGGCAAGGATTCGACGTTTCAGAACAAGGTGCATCTCGCCATGGCCGCCAAAGGCTTCGGCGGGGGCGAGGAGCCGGAAGACTCCGAATAACAAGGCGCGGATAATTTCATGGGATTCAAATGCGGCATCGTCGGCCTGCCGAATGTCGGCAAGTCGACGCTCTTCAATGCGCTGACGCAGACCGCGGCGGCGCAGGCGGCCAATTATCCGTTCTGCACCATCGAGCCGAATGTCGGCGAGATCGCGGTGCCGGACCCGCGGCTGGAAAAGCTCGCGGTGCTGGGCAAATCGGCGGAGATCATTCCGACCCGCATTACCTTCGTCGATATCGCCGGTCTGGTGCGCGGCGCGTCGAAGGGCGAGGGGCTCGGCAACCAGTTTCTCGCCACCATCCGCGAGGTCGACGCCATCGTGCATGTGGTGCGCTGTTTCGAGGACGGCGACGTCACCCATGTCGAGGGCAAGATCGATCCGATCGCCGATATCGACACGATCGAGACCGAACTGATGCTGGCCGATCTCGACAGCCTGGAGAAGCGCGTCGACGCGCTGGAGAAAAAAGCCAAGGGCACCGGCGAGGACGCCAAATCCGCCAAGGAAATGCTCGATCTGATCAACCGCTCGCTGGTGCTGCTGCGCGAAGGCAAGCCGGCGCGCCTCGTCGACGCGCAAGCCGGAAGAGGAAAAGCTGTTCCATTCGCTCGGCCTGCTCACCTCGGCGCCGGTGCTCTACGCCTGCAATGTCGAGGAAGCCTCGGCCGCGACCGGCAACGATTTCTCCCGCAAGGTCGAGGCGCGCGCCAAGGAAGAGGGCGCGGTCGCGGTGGTGATCTCGGCCAAGATCGAGTCCGAGATCGCCACGCTGCCGCCGGCCGAACGCGCCGAATTTCTCGAAGCCGTGGGCCTGAAGGAAACCGGGCTCGACCGGCTGGTCCGCGCCGGCTACGCGCTGTTGCACCTGGTGACTTATTTCACCGTCGGCCCGAAGGAAACGCGGGCCTGGACCATCACCCAGGGCACCAAGGCGCCGCAGGCCGCCGGCGTGATCCATTCCGATTTCGAGCGCGGCTTCATCCGCTCCGAGACCATCGGCTACGACGATTACATCGCCGGCGGCGGCGAGGCCGGCGCGCGCGACGCCGGCAAGCTGCGCCTGGAAGGCAAGGACTACGTGGTCGCCGACGGCGACGTTTTGCATTTCAGGTTTGCGACCTGAGCGATTGAACCGTCCAGCTGTTCCGCGCGACTATGTCTTACGGAGTGTTCCGGAGGAGTTCCTCATGCTTTCATTACGCTCGGTTGGACGCCTCGCCGTAGCGCTCGCAGCCATCGGCCCGCTGGCCGCGCCGGCGCGCGCCGAAATCGAAAAATTCATGCGCGACTGCGACATGAAGCTGTGCGTCTCCTACCGTGCGTCAATCACGATCCCTGAGGGCTGGATCGAAGACAAGGAAGCCAGCAGCGCGCTCGGCGTGCAGATGCTGCTGCCCAGGGATGTCGACTTCGAAAAGGCGCCGGCCAAGATTTACGCGCTGGTGCGCTATAACAAAGACAAGCAGCCGGTGTCGGCCATCACGAAGGATACCTACCGCGATTGGCATGAGCGCTCGAGGAAAGCCAAGATCGCCAAACTTGCCGACGTGGCGCGGGCCAACGGCAAGCCGGCCTTCGAGCGGCATCGCTTCGAAGCGCCGGAACTCGACGAGCAAGGATATGAGACGACCGCGCTGGTCGCAGACAGCGACAAGGACGGCAATGCTTTTGTCGTCGTGCTCGTTCTCTCCGCCAACACGCGCGAGGCGTTCAAAGCGTCCGAGGCGGCCTATCTATCGCTCCTCAAGGCATATTGAGTTTAGACTAGCGTCCATGCCGAAACTGCATTGGGAAGACTTCCAGCCGGGCGCGGTCGCCATCTATGGCCCGCGACTGGTGACGCGCGAGGAGATCGTCGCCTTCGCCGCCGAATTCGATCCGCAGCCGATGCATCTCGACGAGGCGGCGGCGAGCGCCACCATGCTGGGCGGCCTGGGCGCGTCGGGCTGGCACACCTGCTGCCTGCTGATGCGCATGATCGCCGACGGCTTCGTGCTCGATTCCAGTTCGATGGGCGCGCCCGGCATCGATGAAGTGCGCTGGCTCAAGCCGCTGCGCCCCGGCACCAATATCCGCATCCGCGTCACGGTGCTGGAATGCCGCCCGTCCAACAGCCGCCCGGAGATGGGACTGGTGAAATTCCGCTACGAGGTGCTCGACGAGGCAGAAAGCTGCCTGACCGTGATGACCTCGACCTCGATGTTCGGCCGCCGCCAGCCGGAGACCGCGCGCATGAAGTTTTTCGAGGACATTCGCGTCGGCGACGTTTTCGAGGTCGGCCATCACACCTTCACCGCCGACAACATCAAGGCCTTTGCCGCGCGTTTCGATCCGCAGCTCGTTTCATGTCGACGAAGCGGCGGCCGAACGCTCGCATTTCGGCGCGCTGTGCGCCTCCGGCTGGCACACCGCCGTGGTCTGGATGCGGCTGATGATCGATTATCGCCGCCGCATGGACGAAGAAGCGCGGCGCGCGGCGAGCCGGTCGCGGGCATCGGCCCGGCGCTCGGATTTCGCGAGCTCAAATGGCTCAAGCCGGTCTATGTCGGCGACACCATTGAGTATAAAAGCGAAGTGGTCGAGTTGCGCCCGTCCAAAAGCCGGCCGAAAGTCGGGCTGATGAGCTTTCGCACCGACCGGCGTCAACCAGAACGGCGAGCCGGTGATTTCTTTCGTCAGCACCACCTTTGTCGAGCGGCGGGAGCGCCATGAGCGAATCGGCCGAAAATAATCCACCATGAGAAGACGCGCGCTGGGCGTGGCCTGCGGCGCCCATGCGCTGCACGACGGCTACACCGATCTCATTTATGTCATGCTGCCGATCTGGCAGAACGAATTCGGTCTCGGTTTTGCCGCGCTCGGGCTGATGAAGACGGTGTTCTCGGGCACGCTTGCGGTTTTCAGATTCCCTCAGGCTTTCTGGCCGAACGCTACGGCGCGCCCGATCGTGCTGGCGCTCGGCACGGCGCTGGCCGGTCTCGGCTATTGCCTCGCCGGCTTTAGCAGCGGCGTCGCCACGCTTGTGGCCGCATTGTTCGTGGCCGGGCTCGGCGCCAGCACGCAGCATCCGCTGGCGTCGGCGCTGATCGCGCATGCCTTCGCCGGGGCCGCGCTCGCTGAAGGCGCTCGGCACCTACAATTTCGCCGGCGACATCGGCAAGATGACGGTGCCGGCGGCGGCGTCGCTGCTGTTCGTCGTGCTGCCCTGGCGCGAGGCGCTGGTGTTGCTCGGCGGCTGTCGGCGTGATCGCCGCGGTCGTCATCTACGTGCTGATCCCGCGGTTTGACGCCGAGGCGGCGGCGACGCGCAAAAAAGCGAGACCGCCGTGCGTGGCGGCGGACGTTTGAGCCAGTTCGGATTTCCGCTGCTGCTGTCGGTCGGCGTCCTCGACAGCGCGACCCGCATGGCTTTTCTGACGTTCCTGCCGTTCGTGCTCACCGCCAAAGGCGCCAGCCTGCCGACCGTCGGTCTGGCGCTGACTTTGGTGTTCGCCGGCGGCGCGGCCGGCAAACTGGTCTGCGCCTTCATCGGCGCGCGCATCGGCGCGGTGGCGACGGTATGGCTGACCGAGACGGTGACCGCGCTCGGGATCGTCGCGTTGCTGCCGCTGTCGCTCGAGGCAGCGCTGGTGCTGCTGCCCGTGGTCGGCGTCGCGCTCAACGGCACCTCGTCGGTGCTCTACGGTTCGGTGCCGGATCTGGTCGAGCCGGCGCGGCGTCAGCGCGCCTTCGGCATTTTCTATACCGGCACGATCGGCGCCGGCGCGGTATCGCCGGCGATCTACGGATTGCTCGGCGACGCGGTCGGCGTGCCGTCGGCGCTTATTGTCGTAGCGGCGGTCGTGCTGTTGACGCTGCCGATCACGCTGGCGCTGCGGCCGGCGCTCGCTACCGTAAAGGCGTCCTGACCCAGACCTGCTTGATGACCGCGGCGGGCAGTTCGTCGAGACAGGGGCCGACCAAGATGTTTTTCGCAGGGCGGTTGGAACCGGCGGGCGGTGATGCCGGTTTCAAATGGAGCCATGCCCGCCAAATCCAGACGTCCGACAAAGCCAGCGCCCGGTGCGCCGATGACCGCCGAACAAGCCGCTCGGCTCAAGCAGCTTGCTTATGACGCCTACGAACCGGAAGCCTTCCAGAAACGCCTCACGCAAGCCGAAGCCCAGCGGCGCATCGCGATGCTTAGTGCCAAGCTCGCGCTGCTCGACGCGCCGCCCCACACCTTGTGAAACCTGGAACTCGGGCGAGGAACGCATCTCGCCGGCCAGCGTTTCTTATCCTCTCGGAACAACCAGGCAGGAGGAACTCATGACACATTTTCGCCACGCGGCGATTGCGGCGGCGCTGCTCGCCGGCGCCGGCACCGCGAGCGCGCAGACCACGGTGATCACCCGTGAGCCTGTCGAGACGCGGACCGTCGTAACCACTCAGCCACTGGAGCTGTCGCCGGTGCAGCGTCAGACGATCTACCGCACGATCCGGCGCGCGCCAGTGCAAACGGTTCAGCCGACGGTCGAGTATCGCGTCGGTACACGGGTGCCGCGGAGCGCGCGGCTCTACGAAGTGCCGCAGGACGTCGCCGTCGAAGTGCCGGCGATCCGATCTTACAAATACATGATGGTGAACGACCGCGTGGTGTTGGTCGATCCGGCGACCAGCGAAATCGTGGCGGACTTCGCCGACTAAACGCGTCCACATTGCGTGGGCAACGGCCCGGCGCTAGCGTGCCGGGCCGTTCTTTTTTCAGCGCATCGAATTTACCTTTAGCGGCTCAGCCTGCCGTGCGCGGGCCGCAGCCGCTGGATTTTTCGCTGCTGTAGGGCCATATTAAGCGGGCTAGGAGCTACCAGGAATGTCGATGATCAACTACCGAGCCCCATCCGAGCTATTCCCCAGCCGCAGCCGCAAATCGCGCCGTCCGATCGGATACAAGCGTTTTCCGACCGCGGCGGAGGCTATCCGCTTTGCCATCGAGGAATTGCCGCCGGAACTGCTGCTCGGCGCCTATCTCGAGGTCGAGGAAAAGCGCTTCGACGGCAACGGTATCCGCCGGCTGTACGAGAGCGAAGACTATCCGCTGCCGCGAAAAGCGCCCGCAAACTGACTTAAATCCAACCTTTCACATCTGCGCTCACGCGGATTGCTCGCCGCAGCCGGACGGAACATTGCACGTCCTGCCGCGTTCAATCGGCGGCGCGGCGGCTTATGCACTTGCCGCCATCAGGAGGCGGGCATGGTCGACAGACACGCACTCGGAATGATCGGCCTGATGCTGTGCACCGCTACCGCGCTGGTGATGATGGTCGGCGCGGTGGTGGTAAACGATCATCTGACTGGACGCCTACATATCGACGATAGTTCACCGGTGACGATGCTCGCAGTGCCGCCAGCGCGCTAAGCCTCCGCGCAAAAGAACCCCGCCGGAGCGGGGTTTAGTTTGTGGGAGGATTGTCCGAACACAAGATCGCTTCTGTCGTTCGCCGCAGCAATCTCGGCCAACAGCGGCCGGATGCGATATAGGCCGCTTTCGAGCACGGAGATTGTAGGTCGCGGGAAGCGATTCGTAGGGTGGCCAGCACCTGCGTCCCGATAATTCACAGCCTGTGCGCAGCACCCGCCCGGGCTTTCCAACCGAATTAATGCAACCTGTGGGGCTGCTCAGCCGTTTCCCCAGATAAGCCCAAGGAGACTTCCAATGAGAAATCACGTTCTGCTCGCGACGGTATGCGCGGCCGCCATCACCATCGCTGTCCCGCATACGCGCGCAGCCGCCTTCGACGACAGCAATGTCTCCACCGCGACCGATCCAGGCTTTACGCCTGATAGCGGTCAGATCAATCGTGGTTACGACCAGAAGAATCCATCGAGTTCGGAAACACGGCCGATCCCGACGCCGGCGGAAGCCCGTGCGGCGATGATGATGCCGACCAACGACCAGCCTGCGCTGGCGCCGCAGGGCACCGATGCCAACGCCAATGCCACCACCGGCTCCGGTACGCCCGCCGCGGCGCCGGCCGGACCGATTGGCGCGACCGCGCAAACTATGCCGGCCAAATTGTCCAGGCGGAACGACATCCTCGATCGGCTCCCGATCATGGCCTTGCCGCAGCCGCTCAGCGACCAAGACCGTAAGCACATCTATCAAGCAGTAATGGCGGACAAGACGCCGGCGGCCAGCGACGCCGAAACGCTCTCGCCAGCCAGCCGATTGACCACTAGCCAGGCTTTGAACGAAACGCATCCGCTGCCGGCGAGTGTCAGCGTCCTCGGCGGCGTGCAGTCCCTGGCTTACGTGAAATCGAAGAGCAAGGTTTTTCTGGTCAAGCCCGCCACGCGCATCGTTGTTGAGGAAATCGGTATGTAGTACAAACCGCCGCCATCGCCGGATTGTTAAAAGTCCGGCGATGGCATTGGCGGTTAGCTGGCCGAACGCCGGCCGTTATTGATCGGCGCATCTTTCCATTGCTTGAGGCTGTCGCCGATGACCTTCATCGCGGTCATCGAAGCGTGGCTTAGGCTAGCATAGCCGGCGAGCTCTCGGCTGACGCGCTCGCCTTCGCTGCGCAGCATGTCGCGCACGCCCTGCAGCTCGAGAATGACGCGGTCGATTTCCTCCATCGATGCGCCGGCAACACGTTTAATCAGGGTGTTGAGATTGTCGGCTGCCGGATCGACGGCGGCCGTGTCTCCTTCATTGCGCCGGCGCAGAAAAGCAACGTCGCGCCGGACGAATTCACGGATCTCACCCTCGAAAGCGTTCGCCGCCGCTTGGTCGACATCGGCGAGTTTTTCCGGGACGCCGCGGGACGGAGCATATTTCTCCGGGCCGGATTTCTCGGAATTGCCGTCCGCACCAAGCCGCTCGGGTCTGATGGCCGTCATGCTTTTCTCCTACACAGGCGCAACCGTTGCGCTCACGCCCCCCGTCCAAGGGAGATTGCCGCATGGAACTAGGGCGGTGGTTGGGCGGGGGCGGGGCGGCATAGCGGCGTCCTCGGGAGCGCTGCAACGCCGGTGGACTTTACCAACTCAGCTTGTAGGCGGCGGTAAGGCTTTTGCCGGCAGTCGGTTGCCCGAAATCCGTCACTGCCGTGGTCACGTGTAGCGGGCCATAAAGCTTCTGCTCGGCGCTGAACGTGTTGTGGGTGACCGGATCGTTGCTTGCTGTGGTGACGCCGGCGCCGAAGGTCGTGCCGGTCGACAGGACGTCGAATTTGACCGTTTTTTCGGTACCCCATGTCCGCGGCGCAGGCGGCCCGGTAACCGGGGCCGCCATCAGCGGCACATCGGACGGCGTGTCGCTGGGCGAGGTGAAGGTCTCCGTCATCGAATACGTGTTCTGCAGCGTCAGCGAGAATTTGTTGCCGAACGGGATTGCCTGCTTGAAGGTGGTGCCGAGTTTGCCCTGGTCGTTGCCCTGATCGACGCGCGCATCGACGCTGGCGAAATTTGGCACACCGACCGAAGCCCAGGCCGCGCCGGAATCCTGGCTCGTTGTTGCGAGCGGCAACGGCCGGTTCGGTTTCACCGGCGGCGTTCCGGCGAGGGTGAGGTCGGCGCCAACTTTGGCATCCCATTCGCTCGCACTCAGTGGTTGCTTTAACACCATCGTGCGTGAGCCATCCGGCTTGTCGGCATGACTGACGTCGAATTTGTTGGGATCGGTAAAGTTCGGCAAACGCAGCGACTTCGGCTTGGCGTCCGAAAGGTTCATAGAATCAAATGTCAGCGCATTGCCGAGTGCGGCGGCCTCATCGGCGGTGAGGGGGGTATCGGCTTGCGACGCTGCTTCGTCGGTCGGATTCGATGGCGGCGACGCGTTGACATAGGCGGCGTTGGGCGCGTCTTGCGCGACCGCCGGCGCCGCGAGCGCGCAGATGAAAACCGCGATCATCCATCGGATTGCGCAGGCTGCTGCACTTTGCCGCATGCCGAAAAAACTCCCCCGTCGTGCTGTCCCGGTTTTTAAGCCGCGTGATGTTCGGCGCCAACCGGTTAAGCATTGGTTTCCTGGTCGCATGAGACTTTGGCAAAGATGTGAAATCCTCTGCCTAAATCGCGCCATCAGCCGGTGCAGCCGGTGGCGATGGCATTGTTGATGTTTTCGACGTCGGCATCGAACCGGCCGAGAATGCGATCGCGTTCGATCCCGCTTTTGCACAGCGCGGTAACCGCGCGCGCCTTTACCACTTCAAGGAAATAAAGCCGGGTGGCGGCGCAGGCTTCGGCCCCGCGTGCCGCGCGTTTCACGCGCTCCTGCCAGATGGCCACGTTGGCCGTAGCGTCCGCAAGGCTGCGCTCGCAGCCCGGCGATTCGAGTGGCTGCGGCCGCGCCGGTGCCGCCATGAAGGCCATCACGAAAGCAGCCGGAATGATCAGTCCGACAAAGGTGAAAAAGGCGACGATAAAACGTTTGGCCACGGTAATCCCCTCCGCTAACCGGTATTGGTCGGCGGAAAGCGGCGAAAGGTTCATGGGGAAAGCCCATAGATCGCTGCCGTAAACAGGCTAGGATGCAACCGGAACTTTGGTTGCGCGTTAGAACGGCGAGCAGGCGAGGGAGAACCACCATGGCCACGCTGATGCCGATTATCCTGGCCGGATCTTATCTCGTGCTGGTGGCGGACCGGGTGCCGGAATTGAATATCGATCCGAGCTGCCGCGCGGCGGCTTCCGCCGGAGCTTCGCTCAACCGCACCGAAGACACCTGCAAGCGCGACGAACACGATGCGCGCGGCAAGCTGGATCAGGATTGGGGGCAGTTCACGCCCGGTCAAAAGACGCGCTGCGTGTCATTGTCGAGCCGCGGCGGCTCCGCGAGCTACGTCGAATTGCTCACCTGCCTGGAAATGGCCAAGGCAGCCGCCGCCCTGCCCACGGACCTGTTGAACGGCCCGGTCGGGCGCTAGCCGTTAGGATTTCTTGGACGGATTGCCAAAGGGATTGCCGGCGGCCCCCTGCGTCTGCGCCAGCTTATAGGCCGACAATTGCTTCGGCTTGTCCTTGTCGGCCTTCGGTTTCTTCTTTTCCTTGACCGCTCTCATCTGACCTTTAGCCATGGCGACCTCCTTAAAAGTTGGGACGCCGATGGTGATACGGCCGCAAGCCGCCCGCAAGGGCGTTCATGGGGTCAATCGCGTCGTCCGCTGTGCGGCATGGCCGACCCGAAATAAGCCGCTAGCTTTTCGGCGCGTCGCCGGCCGCCTTCATTTTCTGGTCGATGCATTTGGTGACGATATCGGCGCGCTTGTCGAGATCGGTGCGGGCCTTCTCGGTCCCCATCCAGCATTCGGTGGCGGCGCGCGCATGGGTCATCGGCGGCTCCGGCGGCTTGGCGGCGACCGGTGCAGGGCCTGCGCCCGTGGTTTCGCAGCCGGCGACCGCCATGGCGGCGAGGACAATAAGCGGCATCCTGAAAGCGAAGCGGATACGCGTGGACGACCAATTCATTGAACTTCTTCGAACCTCTTTGCAGAACCTGGTCAGCCGCCCCCGGTGCATTTCGCCGCCGACACCTAATGCAAGCAACGGATGACCGCAAGCGGCAGGCCTTGTCGGCAAGCTTCGCCAAGCTGCGTCGCCCCGATTCCCCTTCACAATTGCGTGGGTTGTTGCGACCCATTGCCCCCGACGCGCGTTTTCCTTTGACGGCGTAACTAAAATGAGGAGTGCGAACATGCCCTTACGTATCAGCCTGATCTGCGCAGCCGCGGCGCTGCTGGCGATGACGGTTGCGGCGCCGGCGGCCGACACGCGCGGCGCCGTCGAACTCAGTGGCGGCGGCAACGTGCCGCAAAATCCATCGCCGCCGAAGCTCAATTTGACCGACGCGCAGCGCGACACCATCCGCAAGGCGGTGCTGACCCGGCATACCGAAGTCGAGTTCAACGAGGCGGCCACCAAGCCGGCCGAGAATTTCACGCCGGCGGTCGGCGCCAAGCTGCCGGCGCCCATCAAAGCGACGCCGATGCCGCAGGCGCTCTTGGCGCAACTGCCGCAGCTTGCCGACTACGATTACGTCAAGGTGAAAAATCAGGTTCTGATCGTGAACATGATGAACAAGACGATCGTCGACATGTTCCCCGAGACGCATAGCTAGCGGCCTCAGCCGGCATTGCGTCCGCCGGTTGCCAGAAAATCGGCATAGGCTTGTGCCAGCCCGTCGCGCAACGCGGTCTTCGGCGTCCAGCCCAGTTTGCGAATTTTGGAGACGTCCAGCAGCTTGCGCGGCATGCCGTCGGGACGCGACGTGTCGAATTGGAGCTTTCCGTCGTAACCGACGACATCCCCGATCAGCGCGGCGAATTCTCCGATCGAGATGTCTTCGCCGGTGCCGATGTTGAGAATTCCGGCGCCGGAATAATGCTTCATCACGAAAACGCAGGCGTCGGCGGCGTCGTCGGCGAACAGGAATTCGCGCCGCGGCGCGCCGGAGCCCCAGACCGTCACGGTGGGCGCCTTGGCCAATTTGGCTTCGTGGAAACGGCGGATCAGCGCCGCCGGCACGTGGCTGTTGACCGGATGATAATTGTCGTTGCGGCCGTAGAGATTGGTCGGCATCACCGAGATGAAGTCGCAGCCGTGCTGCTTGCGATAGGCTTGGCACAGCTTGATGGCGGCGATCTTGGCGACGGCATACCACTCGTTGGTCGGCTCCAGCGGGCCGCTGAGCAGCGCGTCCTCGGTCATCGGCTGCGGCGCCAGCCGCGGATAAATGCAGGACGAGCCGAGCGCCAGCAGCTTCTTGACGCCGGCCTTGTGCGCGCCGCGGATGACATTGAGCGCGATCGCCAGATTGACGGCGATGAAATCGGCGGGAAAAGCGTTGTTGGCATGAATGCCGCCGACCAGTCCGGCGGCCAGGAAAACCGCATCCGGCCGCGTCTTCGCCAGCCAGTCCTCGGTGGCTGGCTGATCGGTCAGATCGAGCGCGCGCCGCTCGGCGACCAGGACCTCCGCGCCTTCATCGGCCAGCCGGCGCATAATCGCCGAGCCCATCATGCCGTTATGGCCGGCGACATAAACGCGCTTGCCGGCAAGATCGAACAGCGGGGAAGGGGCCAAAGATTTTCTCTTAACTGCGCTACGGTGCGGGTGAGCTATAAAGCGGCGCGGGCCATTTGGCTTGATATTTATCGCCGGAGCAAGCGGCCCGCGGACCGCTCACAGATTGTCCCTGAAATAGAGCCAGCCGAGAACACAGTTTAAGAAATTCCGCCGCCGATGCTTAACCAAACCGGCGGTTGTGATTTGCCAGCG
Source organism: uncultured Alphaproteobacteria bacterium (assembly GCA_963809675.1). GTDB lineage: Bacteria > Pseudomonadota > Alphaproteobacteria > Rhizobiales > Xanthobacteraceae > Pseudolabrys. Next base: position 371,266 of record CAWEKJ010000009.1, on the reverse strand, counting down.
CATCGGATGGGTGTTTTTGTTTCCCTCATGAAACGGCTGATCTTCGCAACGGCAATGGCGGCGGCTTTCGGCGCCGCCTGCGCGCCGTCACAGGCAGCGGACCTTGGGGTTGTCAGGCATGCCCGGCATGCCGGTACGGCGTGGCGGTCCGGTGACTGGCGCGACCGCTGCGCCTGGCAAGGCTATTACTGCCTCTATGCCGAATACGGCTTCGTTTATGCCTATCCCTTTGACGATCGCCCGGTGGCCTATGCCTATTACGCGCGGCGGCATCATCGCCGGTATTAGGCGCGCGCCTCTTTCCGATTCAATTTTCAAACAGCGAAGCAATCTTTCTTATCCCTCCCCCGCTTGCGGGGGAGGGCGGCCGCGAGCATTCGCGAGCGGCGGGTGGGGGGAAGACTGCGCGAATACGGAGAGCAAACCCCACCCGGCGAGCTTTGCGCACCACCCTCCCCTTTCAGGGGAGGGATAAGCAAGCAGGCGTGCGCCATCGCCCGTATTCTTTATCGGCGCCGGGTACGCCGTCTTTCCGCCTTCGCCCTTCGGGCTTCGGCGGACAGGCCCTTTTTCCTCTCGGCAAAGCCGAGGGGATGGAGCACCGAGTGGCGCACCAGTCTTTCGTCTTGCCGCATTCCCTTGTGAAGGAATGCGGGCGCCTCTCGGCGCTCCATCGCGGCTTTTCTGTCCCCGGGCCCGCGTTTCCTGGTTTGCCTTGCGGTTTCGGCGGGCTTGGCACCATCCCCTTTTGGGCGGACGATGCTTTAGCGATCCGAAGCCATTGCAAGGCTCCCAGTCCAGCGAAGCTCCTCGCGGAGCGGCCGTAGTGCCGCCCGAGCGGAGTCCCGGGGCCTCCCGAGTGCGGGGGTACGAGTCCCCGCCCGCAGGCGCCGCATCCCACCCCGCTATCAGAACGTCTCATGACAACGCCCTCGAGTGGATGGGATGGTTACGTGGAATATAGTCCTATTATTTTAGGCGAGTCAATAGATCAGTTCAGGATAATGTGGTGTAATTATTTGCCTGTGAATCGGCCTTTTCTCGTGTGGACGAGAACCTTATAGCGTAGTATGTTCCCGTTTCGTTCCGATACCTCAAGCAGAGTATTGACATGCACCCCGCTGCTCGCGACCTACTCGATTTTGCAGGCCGGAAACGATTTGCGACCGATTCTCGCTGATCCGCCTTGGCAGTTCACCAACAAGACCGGAAAAGATGCGCCGGAGCACAAGCGTTTAGCGCGTTACCCGACGCTTAAGCTCGACGACATTAAGTCTTTTCCCATTGAACAGATCGTCGCGCCGACCGCGCATCTTTATCTTTGGTGTCCGAACGCCCTCCTGCCGGACGGCATTGAGGTCATGAAGGCTTGGGGTTTTACCTACAAATCGAATTTAGTCTGGCACAAGATCCGCAAAGATGGCGGGCCTGATGGTCGCGGTGTCGGATTCTATTTTCGAAATGTCACCGAGAACATTTTATTCGGCGTGTGTGGCAAGAACGCGCGCACGCTTGCGCCCGGTCGAAGGCAAGTAAATTTTTTGGCGACACGCAAGCGCGAACATTCGCGCAAGCCGGATGAGCAATACGATATTATCGAAGCATGTAGTCCAGGGCCGTATCTTGAACTATTTGCCCGTGGAACGAGGAAGCGTTGGAGCAGTTGGGGCAACCAAGCCAACAACGGCTACAAGCCGACCTGGAAAACGTACGCAAATCACTCGGAGTCCCAGAAATTGTGGCCGAAAGCTAACTATTCACGGTTGGCGTAAGCACTTCCCCTTACACGCTGGAAATTCATAAGTCGCTGCAAGGGCCGGTTGCGGTGAACATTCCAAAATTGATTTGTGCCACCTAGAACTTTCCAAGCATTCTAAATTTCACTATACGATGGTATGCAACTAGTTGACAATCACATCAGGAAACTTTCTTAACCGCGGGAGCAGTCGCGTATCGAGTACAAGTTTGAAATGAATTCGATACGATCTTTTAAAGCGGTTTCACTTAACGGTTCAAACTTAGGATACCCCGAAAGTGGTCGCAATTGCTGGTTACGGTGTCGAACGTCGAATTTTGAATGAAAATTATTGTCAGTGCAAAAACCATCACCTTGAAAAGCCGTATTCTGTTTGATAGTTTCCAATCGAGCATTGTGTTCTGGGTCGTGCGGGGTATTGCTCGAAACGAACATACATGTCGCTGCCTTGATGGTATTTCCGCGACCTTGTCGTTTTGAATAGCTGAAAATTTCCAAGCAAATGAGCTCATCCGCGCACCATAATGACTTGAATAGTAGCCACTAACTGACGCCCAAAGTGGACTCGCTTCGGTTAAGGAGGCAGAAATGAGAAAGCTGTGAACACCACGAAGCCAAATATCAACTGCAGCCGTTGAAAAGTAAGTAGCTGTAGTCGATTGACGCGTTTAGTGTTCCGTCGTTCCGAATTAGTTGGGCTGTGGCGATCGCCAATCGCTTGGCGGTGGGAAATGCTCTAGCGGCCGTGCCGTATTAGGCGTAGTCTTCAAGCAATAGCGCCTGAACACCGACGATAGGCATTGCTTAGCCAACTCAGAACGAATTCTGGCTCGATGGGCGTTAGCCACCTCGGCCCTGTTTTCTGAAGAACGGGGCATCCTCGAAGTTCCAATTGCAGCCCATAGCGTGTCACGGAAACGTCCTATGCCGCCGCTGCCGAGAAACCCCTTCTTCTTAAATTCCAATTTGGATATGAAACGCCTATCTTTCAACAAGCCCGCTCGTCTCATCAATTTCCGAAACCATTTTGTAAGATGTTTTTTCGCAGATCTAGAAATGAGTACCAAGTCATTTCTCTTTAGTTCATTTATACAGGCTGGAAGAAGCGTCAGCGCCGAAACCAACACTCGCCCCTGATAAACCACGTTATCAGCATCAAGTTTTTCAGAAGGTGCTATCTCCTGCTTGCGTCCTGAAGCTTCTAGCCAGGCTTCGAGGCATTGAGATAAGAATTCAGTCTGTTCCTCTAAACTCTCTAATCCAATTTTAGCCAACGGCTCCAATACGTTTTCTTCAGCCGAGTTTAATGTCGCAAGAGTCACTACATCCTGGACACCGTACTTAATTCCGGGAATCTGAATTCATCCCGACAATCGGACCTGCTTTCAAGCTCAGCTGGGCCTACATCCTGCGCTCGTTCCTTTTCATCCAGCGGAGTTCTGCCACCTCTCCCGGTCGGGAAGACGTCCGTGACATGACATCGGTCCACCTTGGTTTGGTAAAAATTCACGTCAATAAAAATTTGAGCGTGATGACCTGGTGGCGCTCTTAATGGATCAAGGTCGATAAAGATTTCAGCCGGTATTTCCCATTTCACGTTCGGCTCTTCCTCGCGGAGAAGACAAACGGCAAAATAAGCTCCATTGATGCGATGTTGGCCATCAATTACAGAAAAGTGGAGATCCTTGTCGGTTTCATCGAAAACGAGATTTGCGCTCCTTCAGCGCCTCCATTATCGGTTGGACCTCTGCGCCATTTACGTGCGCAACACATCGAAATGTCGATAATCCTTCTCTCGAATCGAATAACTTTAGGAATTCTTGGTGGCACTCTCTCCCGGATAAATTTTTGTCGTGAGTAGATACTCGAAAAATGGTCGTACGTAATCGTTCCATCTTTGCTTACGAGCAAATATCGTTTGCTGATAAGGCCGGGTGCGTCGCGATGGGTATTTGGAGTATTTGCCCGAGCGTACGCGAGCAAACTGCTGTAGGGCATGCCGGGCGTAATCGCTCGGATAGTTGCGTCGTGCGTGGCTAAGGGCGGTTCTTTAGTTAGAGACCCTTGATCTTTGCCGGCCATTTTTCCCCCAATATTTAATTGTAAACCGCGCCCATAAAACTTTTGACGTTTCCAATTTCTGAGAACTTAGTGCGCTCTTTCACTACCGCCCCCGCTTCTTAAATCCGCCCCGCATGCCCGGCCTGCCGAGCTTTGAGCGGCCGGGCTCGAGCGGCGCGCGCGACGGTTTCACCTCGTGTGAGAGGCCGATGCCCATCTCGTCCAGCCCCGGTTTGTGCAGGGCGATTAACGGCCCGCCGCAGCTTTGAATCCTGCGCCACCATCACATCGCGCACGGTCGGATCGTCGACCACCGCCAGCTCGGTCTGGCGCAGCCGCTTGATCTCGTCGCGCAGGCGCGCGGCGGTCTCGAAGTCGAGATCGGCGGCGGCCTCGCGCATGCGCGTCTCCAGGTCGCCGATCACCGCCTCGAAATTGTGCCCGATGGTGGCGGCCTCGGCGAATTCGCCTGCCGCGCCGCCGGTCGAGATCAGCACGTGGTCGCGCTCGTACACGCTGTCCATGATGTCGTGGATCGAGCGCTTGATGCTCTCCGGCGTGATGCCGTTGGCGGTGTTGTACTCGACCTGCTTCTCGCGCCGCCGGTTGGTCTCCTCGATGGCGCGCTGCATCGAGCCGGTGACCTGGTCGGCATAGAGGATGACGTTGCTGTCGACGTTGCGGGCGGCGCGGCCGATGGTCTGGATGAGCGACGTCTCGCTGCGCAGGAAGCCTTCCTTGTCGGCGTCGAGAATGGCGACCAGCGCGCATTCCGGAATGTCGAGGCCCTCGCGCAGCAGATTGATGCCGACCAGCGCGTCGAAGGCGCCGAGCCGCAGGTCGCGGATGATCTCGATGCGCTCCAGCGTGTCGATGTCGGAGTGCATGTAGCGCACGCGGATGCCCTGCTCGTGCAGATATTCGGTGAGGTCCTCGGCCATGCGCTTGGTCAGCACCGTGATCAGCGCGCGGTAGCCTTTCAGCGCCACCTGCCGCACCTCGCCGACCAGGTCGTCGACCTGCGTGCGCGCCGGGCGCACCTCGACCGGCGGGTCGATCAAGTCCGGTCGGGCGGATGACCTGCTCGACGAACACGCCGCGCGCCTCGTTCATTTCCCAATGGCTCGGCGTGGCGGAGACGGCCATGGTCTGCGGCCGCATGGCGTCCCATTCCTCGAAGCGCAGCGGCCGGTTGTCCATGCAGGAGGGCAGGCGGAAGCCGTATTCCGCCAGCGTCGCCTTGCGGCGGAAGTCGCCGCGGAACATGCCGCCGAGCTGCGGGATGGTGACGTGGCTCTCGTCGGCGAACACCAGCGCGTTGTCCGGCACGTATTCGAACAAAGTCGGCGGCGGCTCGCCCGGCTTGCGGCCGGTCAGATAGCGCGAATAATTCTCGATGCCGGCGCAGGAGCCGGTGGCTTCCATCATTTCGAGATCGAACACCGTGCGCTGCTCGAGCCGCTGCGCTTCCAGCAGGCGGCCGGCGGCGTTGAGCTGGTCGAGGCGGACCTTGAGCTCGTGCTTGATGCCGGAGATCGCCTGGATCAGCGTCGGGCGCGGCGTGACGTAATGCGAATTGGCGTAGATCTTGACGAAGTCGAGCTCGTCGGTCTTCTGCCCGGTGAGCGGGTCCATCTCCTCGATCTTCTCGATCTGCGTCGCCGAACAGATGGACGCGCCAGGCGCGGTCCTCGTAGTGCGCCGGGAAAATGTCGATGGTGTCGCCGCGCACGCGGAACGAGCCGCGGAAGAAATCGGCCTGCGTGCGCTTGTATTGCAGCGCCACCAGATCGGCCATCAACTGGCGCTGGTCGATCTTGCCGCCCTGCTTGAGCGTGAAGGTCATGGCCGAATAGGTTTCGACCGAGCCGATGCCGTAGATGCAGGACACCGAAGCCACGATGATGACGTCGTCGCGCTCGAGCAGCGCGCGCGTCGCGCGAGTGGCGCATGCGGTCGATCTGCTCGTTGATCGAGGATTCCTTCTCGATGTAGGTGTCGGTGCGCGGCACGTAGGCTTCCGGCTGGTAGTAGTCGTAATAGGAGACGAAATATTCCACCGCGTTGTCGGGGAAGAACGACTTGAACTCGCCGTAGAGCTGCGCCGCCAGCGTCTTGTTCGGCGCCAGGATGAGCGCCGGGCGCTGCGTCGCCTCGATCACCTTGGCCATGGTGAAGGTCTTGCCCGAGCCGGTGACGCCAAGCAGCACCTGCGTGCGGTCGTTGCGCTTGACGCCCTCGACCAGGTCGGCGATCGCCTGCGGCTGGTCGCCCTTCGGTTCGAACTCGGACTTGATCACCAGGCGCTTGCCGCCTTCGGATTTTTCCGGCCGCGGCGGGCGGTGCGGCGTCCACACCTGCCGGCCTTGGCGAATTCCGGCCGGCCCTCGCGCAGCAGATTTTCCAGCGACTGCGCGGTGGCGGCGACGCCCATCGACGACAGGCCGCTGGCCCGGCTGCGGCAGGTCGGCGTGCGGCAGCCGGTATTTCGGATCGCTTTTCTTTACCTCCCCCTGCAAGGGGGAGGTCGCCGACCGCAGGTCGGCGGGTGGGGGTGAATTTTCGGAATTCGGCGAGATAACCCCACCCCGCGCGCCTTCGGCGCGCGACCCTCCCCTTTCAGGGGAGGGATTGAGAGTATCGTCGTCATCTCCTATGCCCAACTCCCGTGCCAACTCCGGGTCGAGCCCGGTGATCGGCGAGCCTGCGTAGTCGCGTTGCGGCGCTTCCTCGAAGCCTTTGGCGGTCGACTTGCGCGCCCGGTGCGAGGCGGAAAAATCGGCGCGGCGGTCGAACGAATTGTCCGGCGGCGGCTGCAAGTCCGGATTTGCCCGTGCCCGAGCCCAGGCCGGCGGTGCCCTTGTTGATCGCCGGATTGAGCAGATCGGCGAGCGCGTCCGGCGTCGCCGGCGCATCCGGCCGCGCTGCCTTGGCGCGCGTCGGTTTCGCGGGGTCTTTGGGTTTTTTGGGGGGCTTCGCCATCGTCTCGAATATGGGGCGAGTCCGCGCACGAGGAAAGGGTGCTATTCTCGGCAAAAATCAGGGAGGAAATAATGGCCGGGACACTCACGCGCCGCACGCTGTTGGCCGGGCTCGCGGCCGCGCCGCTCGCGGGCACCGCGCGCGCGCAAAGCGACTGGCCGGACGCGGCCGGTGCGCGTGATCGTGCCCTATCCGCCGGCCGGCGGCGCCGACACCACCGCGCGCATCCTGTACGCCAAGCTCGGCGACATGCTCGGCCAGCAATTCGTCATCGAAAACCGCGGCGGCGCCGGCGGCACCATCGGCGAAGCGATCGTCGCCAAGGCCGATGCCGACGGCTACCTGATCCTGCACGACGCCACCGCGTTCTCGGTCAATACCGGGCTCTATCCGAAGCTGTCGTTCGACTACAACAAGGATTTCGATCCGGTCGCGCTGGTGTCGCTGGTGCCGAACATTCTGGTGGTGACGCCCTCGGTGCCGGTCAACTCGGTCGCCGAACTGATCGCCTACGCCAAGGCGCAGCCCGACGGCATCACCATGGCGTCGTCCGGCAACGGCACGCTGCAACATCTTTGCCTCGAAATGTTCCGCCACGTCACCGGCGTCAAGATCAATCACGTGCCCTATCGCGGCGGCGGCGTCGCGCTCACCGACGTGATGTCGGGGCAGGTGAAGTTCTTCTTCTCCAACGGCTCGTCGGTGGTCGGCCTGATCAAGGGCGGCAAGGTCAAGGCGATCGCGCACACCGGCAAGGGCCGGCTCGAGAGCCTGCCGGATATTCCGCCGGTGTCCGACACGCTGCCGGGCTTCGAGGCCTATGAATGGAACGGCGTGTTCGTGCCGCACGGCACGCCGGCGCCGATCGTGACGAAGCTCAACGCCGCGATCAACGAGGCGCTGCGCTCGCCGCAAGTCGCCGAGCGTTTCAAGCAGCTCAACATCGTGACGCGGCAGACGACGCCGGCGGAATTCCACGGCTTCGTCGCAGAGCAGATGAAAGTCTGGGGCGGCGTGGTGAAGGAAGCCAACATTCACCTGGGTTAGGCCCGTGACCCACGAACCCGTCGCGATCGCCGGCCCGGTCGCGCAGCCGAAAAAGCCGCGCATGCTGCCGCCGCCCGGCGCCTGGGACAGCCACGCCCATGTGTTCGGGCCGGCCGACAAATTTCCCTACACGCCGGGGCGCGGCTATACGCCGCCCGACGCGCCGGTCGAGAAATTCGTCGCGCTGCTCGATCATAACGGCTGCGCGCATGGCCTGGTGGTGCAGGGCAACGCGCATGGCTACGACAATCGCGTCGTGCTCGACGCGCTCACGCGCTATCCGCAGCGGCTGCGCGGCGTCGCCATTACCGACACGCGCATCCAGCCGGAAACGCTGCGCGACTGGCACGAGCTCGGCATGCGCGGCCTGCGCTTTCATCTGATGGCGCAAAAGCCCGGCTATGTGCGCGGCGTCGGTCTTGACGTGTTCGAGGTATTCCGCAGGACCATGGCCGATCTCGGCTGGGTCATGCAGATCTTCTGCGACTGGCAGGTGATGGGCGAGATGGCGCCGACGCTTGCGCGAGATCGCGCGCGACATGCCGGTGATCGTCGATCATTACATGATGATGCCGGCGGCGCGCGGCGTCGGCGATCCGAATTTCCAGGCGCTGCTGCGACTGGTCGGCGACGGCCACGCGCACGTCAAAGTCTCGGCGCCGTACCGCGTCTCGACGCAATTTCCCGATTATGCCGACGCCCGCGCGCTGCACGCGGCGCTGGTCGCCGCCAATCCGGAGCGGCTGATGTGGGGCACCGACTGGCCGCATCCTTCCATCGCTGCCGAGGTCATGCCGGACGACGGGCATTTGCTGGATTTGTTGTTCGACTGGACGCCGGACGAGGCGACGCGACGGAAGATTTTGGTGGAAACGCCGGAGAGGTTGTTCGGGAACTAGGGCATATGTCCGCTTTCGGCGGCAAAGCGGATATCGCAAACCCGCGCCGCCACGTCCGCTAATGACCCGAAGCGGACATTTGAAATCGGCAGCCTGCCTTTAATGTGGGTTCGCGATCCTCGCGGATGCTGTGGTGAGTATGTTGCGTGTCAAATCCGGTCTTAAGATGTGGACGCAGCACCGACGGGGCTCCGAGCCGCATTGGACTGAGGACGTACCAGAAAATAGAATGCGGCGATGTGCGTGATCATCAACAAGGGCACGTAGATGATCGGAATCGCGTAGGCGGCGCCCAGCCACTCCGCGTGCGCCGGAAGGCCGACCTGGATGGCGTGGTAATAATCGACGACGAGGTCGATCACCCCAACGAGATTGAAGGCGACGGCGAACAGCCAGAAGAGCGGGTGTATCCTCACCGTGAGAAGCGCCAGCATGGCCAGCACCCCGGTCGCGAAGTCACCGTAGGCGGCGAAGGTGGCGAAGCTGGCGGGCAGGTTGGGACTTACGACACCCGGAAGGATGAAGACGAGTCCGAAGAAGCGGAAGCTGTGCAGAGTAGCAATAGCGCGGTGCGCTTCCGCCCGGTCCATCGACTTAAGCCAGGGCCAGACGTACGCAGCGAAGCAGAGCAGCCACGCGACGTAGCCTAGAACAAGATGAGTTCGGAACAGCAGTTCAGTGGACATATGGCCTCCTATCGGCTCAGTGCGGTTTAGGCGCCGCTACGGCGGCGCAGTTGTCGCAACGACAGCGCGTGCAGCAGGATCGAGCCTGGCACCACGAAAGCAGGGGTCAGCACATCGGGATAACTGTCTATGCCGATGCTCGGGCCATTCAGGACGATCAGCTGGAACGGGCCGGGCGAGATGATCATTCCCAAAAAGATCGCGACGGCGAGGTCCGCGATGCCGAAGATGTTCCAGAGGATCGCCACTTTCCGCCCCTCAGCCGTGTCGGCCGCCAAGGCGATCGCCGCCGGTATGGCGAACAGGCCGGTCAGCATATCGCCGGTACCCGCTGGTAACGCCCATAGGCCGGGTAGCAGCGCAAGCAGCCAGTAAGCGAGCCATTGGCTGCCGAAGACGCGGTAAAGCTGAAGAGCGACGAGCCACGTCGTCGGCATCGCATCGAGCAACTGTCCCACCCGCTTCGACAACAGCAACAGCGGAGCGCCAATGATCAGCGGCAGAAAGATCGCCGCTGGCAGCAATGGCAAGGGGGAGGCGCCAGTGCGGAAGACACCATTGATGGCCGCGGTCCAGGCGACCCCGGCCCACAGCGTGAACGGGATCATGATCGCCAGCCAAGCCGTGCGACGCTGGCTGAGAGTGAGGCCGGTGCGTTCAAGGCCGAGCCACAAACCGAGCGCGATGAGTCCATGGACCATCAACCGAACGGTCAGGGCCGGAAGGCCACTCTCCAGAAGCACTGGCAGCGAGTAGATCAACCAGGTCCATAGTACCGTGAATGGGATGGTCCAAAGCAGGGCGCGCCAAGCGGAACGCGACGGGACAATGGCAGCGGGAATAACATCGGTGGTCATCGGCGGTTCTCTATGTGGGTTTCGCCCTTATTGCCGGCGTTCAGGGATTGGCCATGAGCAAGCGGAGCGGTAAAGGAGGACCGACTGCGATGTATTCGTGGTCCATAAGATTTGCTTGGCCAACGGTAGGTCTTCCATGACTGCGTGTGCCGCCGCGACATCCTTGGCATCCAGCAAGAAAACGGCGCCGCGCCCATCGGCGCGTGAATACCATTCACGAACCTTCCCATTGAGATAGAGCTGCACGGTCTGCCTGACTTCAGCTGGCATCACAGCCATGAATTGGTCGCGTGTGACGCCGTCCTTCACGGTAAGGATGACCATCACCCCGGTGGTTGTGGGCGAGATGGCTTGTGCTTGGGCAACGGATGGATCGGACATGGAAGTAGCGCCTATGAAAGTTAGGGTGAGTGCCAAGATGATGCTACGGATTGCTTTCATCGGTCTCGTTTCTCCAATCACGGCGGTTCCCTTTGTTCTTTGAAACAGCCCATGGTGTGAGAAGCTCGGGGGCTCGACATCGGCGGTGCTCCTAGTTTGCAGGTCCGATGTACGACCGCTTCTCGCGAGCGACTATTCGCGATAATGTTGACGGGCTATGAAGCAGAACTTCACAGTCAGGCAGGGTGCGCTCGACGGCGTGGAGGCGTTCCTTAGCGTTGCCCAGCACCGCAGCTTTCGTAGAGCGGCCGCTGAACTCGGGGTGACCCCGTCGGCGATCAGCCAGGCGGTTCGTACCCTTGAGGCGCGCGTCGGCGCAGCGCTCTTCATGCGTACGACGCGCAGTGTCGGCCTGACCGAAGCCGGCGAACGGTTCATTTCGCGCGCAAAGCCCGCCTTCGAGGAGCTCGTTGCCGCGGGCGGGGTCGCGCGTGAACTCGGGCAGCGGCCGGCCGGACTGTTGCGCCTCACGGTGCCGCTGGCGGTGGTGCCGATCCTGCTGCAGCCGCTGATCGCATCGTTCTGCCAAGCCTATCCCGAGGTCGAGGTGGAGATCGCTGCAAGCGAAGATCTGGTCGACCTCGCGGCCAAAGGCTTTGACGCTGGCATCCGGCTGGGGCAGTTTATCGCCGCCGACATGGTCGTGGTACGATTGACGCCGCCGTTCCCATTCGTGGTCGTCGGCAGCCCGGACTATCTACGCCGGCGGAAACGGCCGGAGCGCATCGACGATCTCCGTCAGCACGCCTGCTTACGCATGCGCCGCTCGAACGGATCGATTGCGCCTTGGTCCTTTGTCGATGGCAACAAAACAGTCGAAGCGATTGTCTCGGGGCCGCTGATCGCCAACGACTTTCCCACCATGCTTGGCGCGGCCATCGAAGGTATGGGCCTTGCGCATGTGCCTGGGCCGATCGCTGCTGGACCGACAAAGGCGGGAAAACTCGTGCACGTACTGGAACAATTCGCGTCAATGGCGCCGGGCGTGTTTCTCTATTATCCCAGCCGCCATCAAATGATGCCGAAGCTGCGAGCCTTCGTCGATCACGTGAAGAGCCGTTCGGGCGCTATCAATAAGACCCGAGTTCACATTGATGACAGGCAAACCAGATCGCGAAAAAAAGTTGATGCTTCCAGATGATGGGCCGAGATATCGCCTGTACGCTAATTGGTGCCGAGGTGAGTTCTCGAAGACATACTGGCATGTCCGCCGATGGCACAAAGCGGACATCTGCGCGCTCTGATGGATTTCCGGTTTCGGGGTAATAACGGACATTGGGCGAACATACGGACAGCGCGTTCTATGAATACACGGCCTGGTCCCTAAGCCGCCTTGGCCCAAAGCTGCTTCGATGCCCGCTTGGCGCCCTCGGCCAGCGAGGCGAGTTTCATCCAGACGATCTTGCGTGTCGACCTGCACGCGGCCGGCAAAAGTGCCGAAGCCGCAGTCGACGCCGGCGATCACGTTCTCGCGGCCGACCACGTTGGCGAAGTTCACGATGCGGTCGGCCACCAGCTCGGGATGCTCGACCGTGTTGACGGTGGAGTCGATCACGCCGGGGATGATGATCTTGCCGGCAGGCAGCTCGACGTCGCGCCAGATTTTCCATTCGTGCTCGTGCCGCGCATTGGCCGCCGGGAACGAGACGGCGTGCGGGCGGCCGCTCAGCACGATGTCGACAATGTCCTTGAACTCGACGTCGGTGTGGTGCGGCGCCACGGTCGAGCCCCAGCAGACATGCATGCGCATGCGCTCGGGCGGCAGATCGCGCACCGCGTGATTGAGCGCGGCGACGTTGACGGCAATGACCTTGCGATAGTCCGCGAGCGGCAGATCGAGATAGACCATGTGGCGCAGCATCGCGAGGTCGGGACAATCGAGTTGCAGGATGAAGCCGGCCTCGACGATCGCCTGGTATTCGCGGCGCATCACGTCGGCGAGCGCGTAAATGTATTCCTCATCGCTCTTGTAGTAGCGATTCTTGAGATAGCGCGCGATCTGCCCGGGCGAGGGCGAGGTCATGAAGATGTCTTCGGCCTTTTCTTCGGCTTTGGCACCGGCGAGCGCGTCCTTGGCGAGCTTGATGTCGGCTTCCGCCGCCGCCCAATCCTTCCACTCGACCGGGCCGGAGCAGGCCGGACGATGCTGGAACGGCGAGGCGAAGTGCTTGAGAATTTCCGCCAGCTCGGGGAATTCCGGCTCGCCGGTACCCATCGGCGGCGCGCTCTCGCCTTCGTAACCGGTCAGGCGATCGAGCACGTGCACGGTGTAGTCGGTGCGGCCCTGCTCGCCGTCATTGATGATGTCGAGGCCGCATTCGGTCTGCTTTTGCACGACGTAATTCACTGCCTCGCGCACGGCGGCGCTGAGCTCGGCGCGGCGCGCGCCCGGCTTTTTCTGCCCGGCTAGCAACAGCTCCACCACTTTGGCAGTGCGCGGCAGGCTACCGGTATGGGTGGTGAGGATACGGCCGGCGTTCACGATCTAGAATCCACGCGCCACCTCGGTGACGTGCTCGACGTTCGGCGGCGCGGCGAAGCAATGGCCGACCAGCTTGCGCCATTCCTGGAAATCAGCGGATTCGCGGAAATCCTTGGTGTGGTTTTCCAGCGTTTCCCACTGCACAAACAGCCGGTAGCGTGACGGATTCTCATGCGAGCGTTGCAGCGTCATGAACTTGCAGCCTTTGGCGCGCTTGAAGATTGGGCCGGCGGCTTTCACGCCGCCCTCGAAGTCTTTTTCCATGCCGGGCTTGATGTCGATCTGCGCGATTTCAAGGATCATGATGGCGGTGTCCGTGTGACGGGGGCGGCATTATGAGTGTTCGCCCGCGTGCCGCAAGGGCGGGACGTGGCCCACCAGCGCGAAGCGTCAGCGCTCGGACTGAGCAGCTACCTTGCGCAAGCATTGCGGGCAGAGGCAATCCTCGCTCGCGCCGGCAGCCGTGAGCGGCAGCCGGTAGGGCTCGGCCGCGCACCAGCAGTCGCCCGACAGGCCGCACTCGAACGCCGTGCCGCAGCGCGCGCAGGCGAGGCGGCGGCCAGGCGGCGGTGCCGGCGCGGTTATCATGGCGGCTCGCCGCCGCCGACATAGCCGCCGATCTTCCAGGCGCCGCCGTCCTTGACGTAGCAAATCTGATCGTTGCCGATCGGGGCGATGGAATCGATCGAGACATAGCCGATCTTGCCAGCCGGCGTGGCGATGCGCATGTAGGATGGCGGGTCCGACGCGGTCTCCGGCAAGATGCGCACGAAGTGCAGGCCGAGCCTGTCGATCGCCGGCGCGTTGGCTTGCGGCTTGGCATGCACCTCGATCCCGTCCGACAATGGATAGCCCCATTCGGTCGCGTCGGTATTCGTTGTCTTGATGAGATCGTCGAACTCCTTGCCGTCATAGGCCGGTTCGGCCGGCGCGCACATGGCACTCTCGTGCCGGGGCGAGGGCGACGCGGTCGGATCCTCGGCATAGCCCGACAAAATTTCCCAGCCAGCGCCTTCTTTGTTGTTGAGGCCGAGCGCCGCCGACAAATTGTCGAGGCCGGATTTGCGCTTGTCGGCGGCGTTGCGGTTCTCGCGGTCCCAGAAAAATCCTTGCGCGACAACCAGGCGCGCCGTGACGGCGCGGTCCTTGCGCTGGGCGGCTTCGCCGAGCTGCTTGCGCATGGCCTCGAAGCTGTCGTCGGTCATTGGGTTCGGCGGCACGATCGCGACCGGCTTGTAAGGCATCGGCGGCGCAGGCGCGTCCTTGCGGTGTTTTTGCGCGGCCGCTGCGCCGGCCATCAGCAATGCCGCGCAGACGCAGAGGAAACGATTGGCACGCATCGCGCCGCTCCCCGTTTCGATGCGGCAAGCCTAGCACAGGCTGACACGCCGCGAGGGGGCCACGCCGCCCGAACCTCCGGGGCGGCGCAGGCGCAAAAATGCGGTCCCGCGAAAGCCAAGTCAGTCGACGGGACCGCAAAAAGGGGATTTTACGCGAACTCAAAGGCGACAGAAGCATTGTCCGGTTAGCGCAAGCGTGTGACGGCGCCATGACATCTCGCGGACCGTCACGTATTACTTGATTTGTAGTGAAATATTTCCCGAGGAACCCATGCCCGCACTGTCTGCCTATCTGTGGCCGATCACACTGTTGGTCGGCTCCAATGTCTTCATGACCACCGCCTGGTATTGGCATTTGCGCTACAAGGAGGTGCCGCTGTTCAGCGTCATCCTCATCAGTTGGGCCTTGGCCTTTGTTGAATATTGCATGGCGGTGCCCGCGAACCGCTACGGCAATGCGGTCTATACGACGGCGCAGCTCAAGACCATCCAGGAGGTGATCACGCTCACGGTGTTCGCCGTGTTCTCGCTGGTCTATCTCAAGGAGCCGCTGACCTGGAGCCAGGGCGCCGGCTTCGCGCTGATCGCCGCCGGTTCGTTTTTTGTGTTCCATAAATTCTAACACGCCGATGAAAACTTCGCTCTGCGCCCTCAACGTCGCGACTTTCTTCGTGGAAGCCTGCCGTGGCGAAGCGGTCGCCCGTTAGTTCGCCGGCGCGACGCGCAGGATGCGGCCGGACGAATTGTCGGTGAGCAAATAGATCGCGCCGTCGGGCCCCTGCCGCACGTCGCGGATGCGCTCGCGCAAACTTTGCAGCAGGCGCTCTTCCTTCACCGCGGTGTCGCCCTTGAGCGTGAGCCGTGACAGCAGCTCGAATTTCAGCGCGCCATTGAGCAGGCTGCCCTTCCAACCGGGAAACAGGTTGCCGGTATAAAACGCCATGCCGGACGGCGCGATCGACGGTGTCCAGTGCCAGAGCGGCGCTTGCACGCCCGCCATTTCCGATTTGCCGGCGCCGACCGGCGTGCCGTCGTAATTGACGCCGAAGCTGACCTTCGGCCAGCCGTAATTCTTGCCCTTCTCGATGATGTTGATCTCGTCGCCGCCTTTGGGGCCGTGCTCCTGCTCCCATAATTTTCCGTCTGCCGGATTGAACGCGAGACCTTCGGCGTTGCGCAGGCCGTAGGCCCAGATTTCCGGCAGCGCGCCTTGTTTGTTTACGAATGGATTGTCGGGCGGCACACTGCCGTCAGGACGGATGCGCACGATCTTGCCGATATGATTGTCGAGCGTCTGCGCGCTCTCGGCGGCGGAGAAATGATCGCCCAGGGTGACGAACAGATTGTCGTCGCCAGCCTGCGCGATGCGGCAGGCGACGTTGTTACCGCCCGAGGGCGGGCCTTGCTGGCGGAAGATGATGTCCACTTTGTCGAGGCGCGGAGCCTCGCCGCTGTCGAGGTGCGCGCGCGCCACCGCGACGCTGCCGCCGGCATCTGCGTTAAAGCAGAAATAGATCGTCTGGTTTTGAGCGAAAGCGCGGTCCAGCGCGACGTCGAGCAGGCCGGCCTGGCCGTGAGCCGACACTTTGGGCACGCCGGCAAGCGGGGCCGACAAATTTCCATCGCGGCTGACGATGCGTATGCGGCCGGGCCGTTCGGTCACCAGCATTCGGCCGTCGGGCAGGAAGGCGAGCGACCAAGGGTGCACCAACCCGCCAGCGACGGTTTCGACGGTGAGTTCGCCGGCGGATGAGGGGAAAGTCTGCGGCGCGCCTGACGCGGCCTGTGCCGGCGGCAACAGCAAGGCCGCCAGCAATAGAATAAGACGCATTCGCCTCTCCTCGATGCCCGCACTAACTATGCGGGATGGCGGGGACTTCCGACAGTGCTTTGCTGTTCAGTGTTTTTTCTGGCGGTGGCCGGGCAGCGTGAACAAGGTAAGGCCGCCCATGGCGATGAAAACCAAGCCGAGCACCAAGGCGATCGTGAACAGGCTGCCCTCGTTGTCGATCACATTGCCGGCGACGTTGGCGTGCGCGATGCCGACCGAAACCACGGTGGCGGCCACGATGGTGGACAGCGCAAGCCCGGCAATGGCGATCATTTCGGCAAGCGCAACGCTATGCCGCTCGTTGCCGAGCGTGGGCGCTTTAAATCCGGGACCATCGATGTCGGTGCGCATGACGAACCTAAAACGAGCCTGGCCATCTAATTGTTCCACAATGGCGCAGGAACCCGGCGGCGGTTCGTTCCGATTTAGGCAAAGTGGGTTGTTAAACGCGGCGTTTTCGTGGCGGAAGCGGCAGCCGCCGGTTATTGCGCCGCGGTCAGCGCCTCCGGCTGCCACTCCATCGCCACGTGGCCGGGTTCGGCCTCGACGCGGCCAAGCCAGGCCCGGACGCCGGGAAAGCGCGTGAGGTCGAAGTCGCAGCGGTTGGCCACGTGGGTGTAGGCGTAAAGCGCGATGTCGGCGATCGTGAAGTGCTCGCCGATGAAAAAGCGGCGGCTGGCGAGATGCATTTCCATGACGCCGAGCGCGCGATAGCCGTTTTCCATCCAATCCTCGAGCGCGTGCTGCTGCAGGTCGCGGCCGCCGCGAACCAGCGTCAGCCAGAAATAGGCCGCGCCGATATTCGGCTCCAGGCTGTGCTGCTCGAAAAACATCCATTGCATCGCCTCGGCCCGGTCAATGCGGTCCTCCGGCGCCAGCGTAGTGCCGCCGGCGACGTACCAGAGAATGGCGTTCGACTCGGCGAGATAGCGGTTGGGCGCGACCTCGAGCAGCGGCACATGGCCGTTCGGATTCTTGGCGAGGAATTCCGGCGTGCGGCTGGCGCCTTGCAGGATATCGATCTCGACCAGCGTGAATGGAATGCCGAGCCGGGCCAGCGCCAGGCGGACCTTGTAGCTATTGCCGGAACGCTGATCCGAATAGAGCGTGTACATTTGGATTCTATTTTGCTTGCGCATGGCCCTGCCCGAAATCTAATGCCCGCTTTTCGGGATCACGCGCTGGAATGCTCCGAACCGACGATTCGAATATGGCGGGCAAAGTCCGGCAAATAAAAGGCCACACGCCACCGGTGATGCCAAATTCGCGGTGCGCCGCAGCAAATGTGACGCGCCGAATGCGCGGATATGAAAGATTTATTCCGCGGCCACCCGGTGCGCGCGGGCGTATTCTAGCAACGCGTCGTCGTCGGCCGGTTTGATCGGCGTGAAGTCGCGATGCGCGATGAATTCCGGCCGCGTGAACTTGGTGATGTGGTTGGAAACCGCGCACAGCGTCAGGTAGACGATCTTGCGCGGGTACGGCGTGATGTTGGGCGGCGAGGCATGCACCAGATTGCCGTGGAACATCAAGACCGAACCGGGCTTGCCGGTCGGCGCCACGATGCCGATACCATCGGCGCCTTCGGCCTCGGCGGCGAGCCGCGTGACCGTGTCCTTGTCCAACGTCCACAGCGGATAGGACGTCGTCGATTTGTCGTGTCCGGCGGCGAACACGCCCTGCTTGTGGCTTTTCGGAATCAACAATAGCGGACCGTTGATCGGCATCACCTCATCGAGGAACACGGCGATGTTCATCGCGCGCGCGTCCGGCATGCCGTCGTCGCGTTGCCAGGTGCCGTAGTCCTGGTGCCATTGCCAAACTTCGCCCTCGAAGGCAGCCTTGGCGTTGAGCTTGAACTGGTGGACGTAGACTTCCTCGCCGAACAATTGCCGCAGCGGCTCGATCAATCTCGGATGCTTGGCAAGCAGCCCGAATACCTCGCTGAAGGTGTGGGCGGCGAAGGCCGTGCGCGGCGCGCCGGACTTCTCGCGCCAGACTTCCTGGCGGTCCTGCTTGAGGATGTTCTCGGCTTCGGCGCGTAGCAGCGCGATCTCCTCCTCGGAGAAGCAATTGGGAAAGAAGACATAGCCCTGTTCGTCGAAGGCGCGAAGTTGCTCGGCGGAAAGCTGCATGGCGTGCTCCCTGTTGCGGCGGCCGGTGATCCGGCTCTTGACCGCTATTTTAGGGCACGCGCCGAAAAATGCCACCGGCTTGGGAAATACTGGCCTCGACCATGGCGCGGCGCAGCAATAAAGCGAAGGCCAGCAACATGATGGGAACCGCGAGCGGAATCAGCGTGGCCTGCGGAACCGAGCGGGCGACCAGCGGAACGATCCACAGCGCCGCTAGGATGGTTTTTTCCCAAGGCCCGAAGCCGCGCGCGATCCCGTCGGTGGCGATGTAGGCGATGGCCGGCGCGAGCAGCATCAGGTCGTAGTCGAGGCTATAGGGTGTGGCGAGCACGCTGCCGATCAACAGGCCTGAGGCTTTAACCGGGAAGGCGGCGGCGCCGCGCCACAGCCAAACCAGTGCGGCCGCGATCAGCAGCGTGACCGCGCCTTGCGCCGCGTAAGCGAGCGCGATGCCGCCGTCCCACATTCGTACCCAGGCAAATACGCTTTGGATCTTGAACCAGCCGGTGCCGCCTTGTTCGAGGACGACGGTGCGGGTGAATTTGGTCGATGCGAAGAACGCGGTCCACACGTCGACGCCAAACGCAGCCGTGACCGCGAGCGTCAGCAACGCTACGGTCGCGGCCGCGGCGGCGAACACCCGCCAGCGTCCGCTTGCGATCAGCACCAGTGGGATCAGCAGCCCGAACTGCGGCTTGTAAGCGAGACATCCGATCAGGATTCCGGAAAGAATCGGACGGCGGTCGATTTGTGTCAGCGCTGCGCCTATCAATGCAGCGGTGAGGAAGCCGTTATGCGCCTGGCCGAGATTGATGAAGACAGCGGGGAAGGCGAGCGTGAGCACTAACCAAAGGCGCTCGTTCTTTATGTCTGGAAAAGGCGAGACGATGGCGCGGATGGTAAAGACGTAAAGCACCAGCGTCACGCCCTGCCACACGATCAATGCCAGCCAGTAAGGCATCGCCGCCAGCAGCGCCGCCAGGCCGAGAAAGAACGGCGGGTAGTGCCAGCCATAGAATTGCGTGGCTTGGCCGAAGATCGCCTGCTCGCGCGCGAATTGCTTGGCGGGATCGAACGGCGCCGTCGGTTGGCCGTCGAGCACGTAAGTGCCGGCGGCGTAGACGTTGGAAAAATCGGTGCCGAGCGGACGGCCGAAGCGGTCGTTGAGCCCGTCCGAGGTGGCGATCAGGAAGACGGCGCCGAGCACCGTTGCGGCGAGCAGCGCGAATGCCACCAGGCGTATCCGTTCGCGGGTCAGCCAGACGCCGGAGCGCAGAAGGTCAATAAATACCGGCCATCGCCGAAGGGTCTAACAGGCCAGACTTAAAGGACGGTTAGGCCATCAACAAGCTTGATGAATGCATCATATTATTGCGTCTTGCTGTCCGCCATTTGCCCGATTACGACATTATAAAGAGCACAACGAACTCAGATTCGGAGCCTTCGATGGCCTTCCTCGCGGACCAGCTCAAGCGCGTCAAACCGTCGGCGACCATCGCCGTCACGGACAAGGCGCGCGCGCTGAAAGCTGGCCGGCCGCAACGTCATCGGGCTCGGCGCCGGCGAGCCGGATTTCGACACGCCCGACAACATCAAGCAGGCGGCGATCAAGGCGATCGAGAGCGGCACGCGCGTCGAAGTACACCAATGTCGACGGTATCGCCGAACTCAAGGACGCCGTCGTCAAGAAGTTCAAGCGCGAGAACGGCCTCGACTACAAGGCCGTCGCAGATCACCGTCGGCACCGGCGGCAAGCAGGTGCTGTACAATGCGTTCATCTCGACGCTCAATCCGGGCGACGAGGTGATCATTCCGGCGCCCTATTGGGTGAGCTATCCCGACATGGTGCTGCTCGCCGGCGGCGAGCCGGTGGCGGTCGAGACCAGCATGGCGTCCGGCTTCAAGATGACCGCGCAGCAGCTCGAGCGCGCCATCACGCCGAAGACCAAATGGGTGCTGCTCAACTCGCCGTCGAACCCGTCGGGCGCGGCCTATACGCGCGCCGAGTTGAAGGCGCTCACCGACGTGCTGGTGAAGCACCCGCACGTGCACGTCATGACCGACGACATGTACGAGCACCTGGTCTACGACGACTTCGTGTTCTCGACGCCGGCGCAGGTCGAGCCGTCGCTTTATCCGCGCACGCTCACCATCAACGGCTGCTCGAAGGCCTATTGCATGACCGGCTGGCGCATCGGCTATGCCGGCGGGCCGGAGCCGCTGATCAAGGCGATGGCGATGGTGCAGTCGCAATCGACCTCGAACCCGGCGGCGGTGTCGCAATGGGCGGCGGTGGAAGCGCTCAACGGGCCGCAGGATTTCATCGCCAAGCACAACAAGATCTTCAAGGAACGCCGCGACCTTGTCGTGTCGATGCTCAACCAGGCCAACGGCATCAAGTGCCCGATGCCGGAGGGCGCGTTCTATGTCTATCCGTCCTGCGCCGGCGCTATGGGCAAGACCGCCTCGACCGGCAAGAAGCTAGCGACCGACGAGGATTTCGTCACCGAATTGCTGGAAGCCGAAGGCGTCGCGGTGGTGCAGGGCACGGCCTTCGGGCTCGGGCCGGCGTTCCGCATTTCCTACGCCACCAAGACCGAGGACCTGGAAGAAGCCTGCCGCCGCATCCAGCGGTTTTGCGGAAACCTCAAGTAGGATTTGAGTTAACCGCCTCATCCTGAGGAGCCGCGTCTTCGCGGCGTCTCGAAGGATAGGGCGGCCACATGGTTCGAGACGGCGCTGCGCGCCTCCTCACCATGAGGCCGGTTGATGACACCATTCCGCCCTTGCCAGTCCCGCCTTCACCTGAGACGATACCGTGACAGGGCCGGGAAACCAGGTCCGACCTCCCGGCCGGCAAGGGAGGTATTTATGGGACAAGATGGCGCGAGTCCCAATGTCATAAGAAATTCGGGTCCCCGGTGCATCGCGCTGGTGGGCCCATTCCAAAGCGGCAAGACAACGCTGTTAGAGGCGATCCTCGCGCGCACCGGCGCGATCCAGCGTCAGGGCACGACGGAAGCCGGCACCACGGTCGGCGACGCCAGCAAGGAAGCTCGCCATCACAAGATGAGCGTCGAGGCTTCGGTCGCCACCACGACCTTCATGGGCGACAGCTACACCTTCATCGACTGCCCCGGCTCGATCGAATTCATCCACGACATGCGCGCGGCGCTGCCGGCGATCGACGCGGCGGTCGTGGTCTGCGAAGCCGACGAGAAGAAGGTGCCGCAACTGCAATTGATCCTGCGCGAACTGGAAGACCTCGATATTCCGCGCTTTCTGTTTCTCAACAAAATCGACAAGGCCGACCGGCGCGTGCGCGAGACGCTCAAGCTGTTGCAGCCGGCCTCGCGCGTGCCGCTGGTATTGCGGCAGATACCGATCTGGCACGGCGACATTATTTCCGGCTTTGTCGATCTCGCGCTCGAGCGCGCCTTTGTCTACAAGGAGCATGCGCCGTCGGAGGTGGTCGATCTCAAGGACGACAACCTCGACCGCAAGAAAGAAGCGCGCTTCACCATGCTGGAGACGCTGGCCGACCACGACGACCAGCTGATGGAGCAATTGCTCGAAGACATCGAGCCGCCGCGCGACAAGGTGTTCGACGATCTCGCCAAGGAACTGCGCGAGCGCCTGGTCGTCCCGGTGCTGCTCGGCGTCGCCACCCGCTCGAACGGCGTGCTGCGTCTGCTCAAGGCGCTGCGCCATGAAGCGCCCGGCGTGGCCGAGACCGTCGCGCGCCTCGGCGTCAAAGCCGGCAACGATCCGCTGGCGCTGGTGCTCAAGACCTTCCACACCACGCATGGCGGCAAGATGTCGGTGGCGCGGCTGCTGGCCGGCCAGGCCGGCGACGGCACGACGTTCAATACGCCTGAAGGCGAGGCCGGCCGGGTGTCCGGGGTGTTCAAAGTCATGGGCCAGCATTTCGACAAGCGCGCCCAGGCCAGCGCCGGCGAGACCGTCGCCTTCGGCAAGCTCGATCACGCCAAGACCGGCGACACGCTGTCCGCCGGCAAGCAGGCGCATGCTGCGCTTGCCGCGGTGAAACCCTACGCGCCGGTGCTGGCGCTGGCGGTCAATGCCAAGGAGCGCAAGGACGACGTCAAGCTCGGCGTCGCTTTCACCAAGCTCACCGAGGAGGATCCTTCGATCAGCGTCGTGCACAACGCCGAGAGCCACGAGGTGGTGATCTGGGGCCAGGGCGAGATGCACCTGCGCGTGGCGTCGGAGCGGCTCGGCGATCGCTACGCGGTGCCGGTTTCGACGCGGCCGCCGGCTGTCGGCTATCGCGAGACCATTCGCAAGCCGATCACCATTCGCGGCCGGCACAAGAAGCAGTCCGGCGGCCACGGCCAGTTCGGCGACACCATGCTGGAGATCAAGCCGCTGCCGCGCAGCTCCGGTTTCAAGTTCGAAGACAAGATCACCGGCGGCGTGGTGCCGCGCAATTACATCCCGGCGGTGGAGGAGGGCGTCATCGACGGCCTCAAGCACGGGCCGCTCGGTTTCCCGGTGGTCGATATCTCGGTGGCGCTGATCGACGGCTCCTATCACACGGTGGATTCCTCCGACATGGCGTTCCGCATCGCCGGCCGCATCGGCATCGTCGAAGGCCTGCCGCAGTGCCAGCCGGTGCTGCTGGAGCCGATCTATCTGGTGGAGATCGTCTGCCCGACCGACGCCACCGCGAAGATGAACGCCATTCTGTCCGGCCGTCGCGGCCATATCCTCGGCTTCGACACCCGCGAGGGCTGGCAGGGCTGGGACACGGTGCGCGCGCAGATGGCGGAAGCCGAGATCGGCGACCTGATCATCGAGGTACGATCGGCCACCGCCGGCGTCGGCTCGTTCACCTTCAAGTTCGACCACATGGCCGAACTCACCGGGCGCACCGCCGACCAGATCATCGCGGCCAGGCGGGCGGCGGAATAACTCCCGCATCCGTGACTTGCCTGTGAAGGCTTCCCGCCGTACCTCTGGGCTGAGATTCTCACAGGGTCATAGGCTATGAACGTCATTCGCCGCCGCGGCTGGGAAATTCCCGAACGCCTCGCCACGCCCGAGCATTTGTTTTTCAACCGCCGGACTTTCATGGCCGGCGCAAGTGCGTTGGCGCTGACGCCGCGCGCGGCCATGGCGCAGCGCGTCTCGGACTTGGCCAATCTGCCGGATCCGACCGCCGATCTTTATCCGGCCAAGCGCAACGAGAAATATCGCGCTCGACCGGCCGATCACCGACGAGAAGATCAACGCGCATTACAACAATTTCTACGAATTCAATTCGTCCAAGGAAGTCGCAGACCAGGCGCAAAAGCTCAACGATCCGGCCGTGGACGGTGAAGATCGACGGCATGGTCGAGAAGCCGATGGACGTCGGCATCGACGATCTGATCCGCAAGCTGACGCTGGAAGAGCGCACCTACCGCCATCGCTGCGTCGAAGCCTGGAGCATGGCGATCGCCTGGACCGGTTTTCCGTTTTCCAAGCTGGTCGATTTCGCCAAACCGCTGGGCTCGGCGAAATATATCGAGATGCAAACCTTCAACGATCCGAAGGTGGCGCCCGGTCTGCGGCAGAGCTGGTATCCGTGGCCCTATATCGAAGGCGTCACGATGGCGGAAGCGACCAACGATCTCGCCTTTCTCGCCACCGGCGCCTACGGCCACCCGATGGCCAAGCAGCATGGCGCGCCGTTGCGGCTGGCGCTGCCGTGGAAATACGGCTTCAAGTCGATCAAGTCGATCGTGCGTTTTACCTTCACCGACAAGCGGCCGAAGGGCATGTGGGAAAAGCTGCAGTCGTCCGAATACGGCTTCTGGGCCAACGTCAATCCGGAAGTGCCGCATCCGCGCTGGAGCCAGGCGAGCGAAGAAGTGATCGGCACCGGCGAACGGCGGCCGACGCTGATCTACAATGGCTACGGCGACTACGTCGCAGACATATACAAAGGCATGGATAAAGAGCGCCTGTGGGCATGAGCCCCTTCCGCCGGTTCGTTGCAATTCCTATCTCGCAGGAAACGCCAATGGCTATGATTGGAGGGTTTCTTGCGCGCATTTTTCGTATTTCTGGCCGCTAGCTTGGTCGTCCTCAGCGCGATCCCGGCAACGGCGGCAGATGAGCCGGATCTCATCTTCAAACGCTCGACGGTTTTCAAGTGGCTGACGCCGAACGATAAGCTCGCCACGTACGGCTTGGACGACCCGGAAGTTGAAGGGGTGGCCTGTCATTTCACCGTGCCCGAGCGCGGCGGCTTGAAAGGCTGGATCGGCGTTGCGGAGGAAGTCTCCGATATCTCGCTGGCCTGCCGGCAGATCGGCCCGATTCACTTCAAGGCCAAATTCTCGCAAGGCGAGGACATGTTCCGCAAACGCCGCTCGCTGTTCTTCAAGAAGATGCAGATCGTGCGCGGCTGCGATACCAAGCGCAACGTTCTGGTTTACATGGTCTACAGCGACCGGATCATCGAAGGCTCGCCGAAAAACTCGACATCGTCCGTGCCCATTCAGCCCTGGGGCGCCGAGACCGCAGTGCCAAAATGCGCGGATTGGGTGGAGAAGTAGGACTGCCGATGGCCATCTTACGCCGTTCCGGCGGGGTCAAAAGCGTCTATGATGGCGCGGGGGCACAGGAGGCTGTCATGTCCATCAACTCCATCAACGAATCCGATGCCAATCGTTTTCGACGCGCGGCGCACGACCACTGGGTGCTGTTCCTGGTCGAAGGCGTCGTTCTTGTCGTGCTGGGCGCGACCGCCATCGTGATTCCGGTGATCGCGACGCTGGCGGCGACCGTCGTGTTGGGCTGGCTGTTTCTAGTCAGCGGCATCATGGGCCTGGTCTCCACCTTCTGGATGCGGCAGGCGCCGGGATTCTGGTGGGCGCTGATTTCGGCGGTGCTGGGGATCGTGGTTGGAGCGCTGCTATTGGCGTCGCCATTACGCGGCGCGGTCACGCTCACCATCGTGCTGGTCGCCTTCTTTATCATCGAAGGCGTCGCCTCGATCATGTTCGCGCTCGAACATAAACGCCAATTGTCCGGCCGCTGGGGCTGGATGCTGGTGAGCGGCATCGTCGATTTGGTTCTGGGCGCGATGATCTTCGCCGGTTTGCCGAGCACGGCGGCCTGGGCGATCGGGCTGCTGGTCGGCATTAACATGGTGTTCGGCGGCACCGCGCTGGTGGCCATGGCGGTGCACGCGCGCGACGCCGCGCCCGGCGCGTAACGCCGGCTATTTCTCGCCGAAGCGCTCGGCCAGACGGCGGTCGTAATCGAGCACGGCCTGAAGCAGCACCTGCGCGCCAGCCGCGCATTGCTCTTTGGATGAATATTCCGCCTCGTTGTGGCTGATGCCGTCCTTGCACGGCACGAAGATCATGGCCGTCGGGCGCGACGCGCGACACAAAGGCGGCATCGTGGCCGGCGCGCGAGATCATGTCGCGGGCGGAATAGCCGGAAATCTCCGCCGCCGCGCGCACGGCGGCGACGCAATCGGCGTCGAAGCGTACCGCCGGCTCGGCCGAGATGGTCTTCATCGCAATTTCAAGCCCGAGCTCGCCGCCGATCGTTTTGGCCTGCGCGGCGATCTCCTGTTCCACGCGATCGATTACCGCGGCGTCGGGATCGCGCAGGTCGACGGTGAGGAAGACCTCGCCGGGCACGACATTGGGCGAGCCGGGCTTGACCTCGAGCACGCCGACGGTGCCGACCGCCGAGGGAAATTGCCGCGCCGCCCGGTTGACCGCCTCAACTATACGTGCAGCACCAAGTAGCGCATCGTGACGGCGCGGCATCGGCGTCGTTCCGGCATGGGTGTCCTGGCCGGTAATCGTCATTTCGTACCAGCGCATCGCCTGCACGCCGGTCACCACGCCGATGTCCTTGCCCTCGGCTTCGAGATAGGGGCCTTGCTCGATGTGAACCTCGAAAAAGGCCGATAGTTTGTGGTCGCCGCAGGCCTGCGGACCGCGATAGCCGATCTTGTCCAGGGCATGGCCGAAAGTTTCGCCGCTTCGGTCCGTCCGCGCGCAAGCCCAGTCGCGGCTGGTAGACGCCGGCGAACACGCCGGAAGCGATCATCGGCGGCGCGAAACGCGCGCCTTCCTCGTTGGTCCAGTTGACTACTTCGATCGGCGCAAAAGTTTCGTAGCCGGCGCGATGCAGGGCGCGCAGCGCTTCGAGCGCGGCCAGCACGCCGAGCGCGCCGTCGAACTTGCCGCCGGTCGGCTGGGTATCGAGATGGCTGCCCATGGCGATCGGCGGAATATCGGCGCGTTGGCCGGGACGACGTGCGAACATCGTGCCCATGTCGTCGATGGTGACGGCGCAGCCGAGCGTCTCGGCCTGCGCCTTGAACCAATCGCGCACTTGGCGATCGAGCTCGGTCAGCGTCAGCCGGCAGATGCCGCCCTTCGGCGTCGCGCCGATCTTGGCGGTCACCATCAGGTCGTCCCACAGGCGCTCGGCGTCGATGGTGAGGTTTTTCATTTGGCGATCAATCATCGAGGATCGCCACCGCCCGAGTCCAGCCGGCCGAGCCGCCGCGCACTTTCACCGGAAAGCAGCTTACCGCGAAGCCCTTGGCCGGCAGGGCTTCGAGATTGTGCAGTTTCTCGATATGGCAGTAGCCGATTTCGCGCCCGGCGCGATGGCCTTCCCAGATCAGCTTGGGGTCGCGGGTCTCGGCATATTTCTGCATGGTGTAAATGAAGGGCGCGTCCCAGCTCCAGCCGTCGGTGCCGGTGATGCGTACGCCGCGTTCAAGCAGATAGAGCGTCGCCTCACGGCCCATGCCGCAGCCTTTGGCGACGTAGTCGGGGCGGCCGTAGGCTTGCCCGGCGGCGGTGTTCACTACAACGATTTCAAGCGGCGACAGCGTATGGCCGATGCGCTTGAGTTCGGCCTCGACGTCGGCCGCGGTCGCGACATAGCCGTCGGGAAATTTGCGGAAGTCGAGCTTCACCCCGGGCTGCAAGCACCAGTCCAGCGGCACTTCGTCGATGGTGATGGCGCGTTTGCCGCCATCCATGGTGGAAGCGAAATGATAGGGCGCGTCGAGATGGGTGGTGCAATGGGTCGAGAGCTTCACCCATTCGAAGCCCCAGCCTTCGCCATCGGGCAGGTCTTCTTTTTTCAAGCCGGGAAAAAACTTCAGGATATCGGCCGCGGTCGCCTGATGATCGAGATAGTCGATCTTGGGACCGTAGCCCGGCGGATCGGCGGCCACGTCGTTTTCCAGCGGCACCGAAATGTCGATCGATCTTGCGCGGCATTTGTATTTCCTTCGTCATGCCCGGCCTTGTGCCGGGCATCCACGTCTTGATATTGTGCACCTTTATAGACATGGATGGCCGGGACAAGTCCGGCCATGACGGAATTAGGAGAGAGAAATGCCCGCTTATTGGGTTGCGCGTTCGAAAATCAACGATCCGGTCGAGTACAAGAAATACACCGATCTGGTGCCCGCCATCATCGCCAAATTCGGCGGCAAGGTGCTGGCGCGCGGTGGGCGTTTCCAGATCATGGAGGGACCGGACAAATTCCATCGGTTCATTGTGATTGAGTTTCCGACTCTTGAGCAAGGCGCTGCCTGCTTCACCTCGCCGGAATACGACAGGGCTGCGGCGTTTCGCCGCAGCGGGGCGGGCGAGGTGGAAACCATCATGGTGGAGGGGATATAGCCCACTTTTCAAGCCACTAAGCCTCTGGCGTCTGCCGGCGCAAAAGTCGCGTAAGATGCGACAAAACAATATCTAAAGCGGGAGGAATAGCGATGATTCATCGATCTCAAATCCCGGACATTCGCGTGGATAGCGGGGGCGGCGGTCACCCTTGCAGCCAGCGCGATGTTCGTTGTCTCCGGCTACGCCCAGAACAAGGAGCCGATCAAGATCGGCTTCAGCATGGCGTTGACCGGCGGGCTCGCGGCCAACGGCAAGCAAGCGCTGCTCGGCGTCAAGATCTGGGAAGAAGACACCAACAAGGCCGGCGGTCTGCTCGGGCGTCCGGTAAAGCTCATCTATTACGACGATCAGAGCCAGCCGTCGAACGTGCCCGAGCATCTACACCAAGCTGCTCGACGTCGACAAAGTCGATCTCGTGGTCGGTCCCTATGCGACCGCGATGATCGCGCCGGCGATGCCGGTCATTATCGCGAAGAAAAAGATCTTCATCGGCCTGTTCGGTCTCGCGGTGAACAGCAAGTTCAACTATCCGAAATATTTCTCGATGCTGCCATCCGGCCCCAACACCAAGCCGGCCTTCACCGAAGGTGTCTTCGAGGTTGCCGCTGCGCAGAAACCGAAGCCGGCCACGTTGTCGCTCGCTTGGTCGGATCTCTGAGTTCTCCAAGAACGCCTGCGAAGGCGCGCGTGAGAACGCCAAGAAGTTCGGCATCAAGATCGTCTACGACAAGAGCTACCCGCCGACGACCACTGATTTCAGCCCGATCGTGCGCGCGTTGCAGTCGGCGAATGCGGATGTCGTCATCGTCTGCTCTTATCCGAACGACTCGGTCGGCATGCTGCAACTCGATCAAGGAGCTCAACTACAAGCCGAAGATGCTCGGCGGCGCCATGGTCGGCCTGCAAGCCACCGTGTTCAAGAACAAGCTCGGCCCGGCGCTCAACGGCATCATCAACTACGAGACCTGGGTGCCGTCGCAGGCGACCGACGCGACCAACAAGTTCTTGGCGGTCTATCAGTCGCGCGCGGCGTCCGAAGGCGTCGACCCGCTCGGCTACTATCTCGGCACCTGGGGCTATGCCTACCTCGAACTGCTGGCGGACGCGATCAAGGCGACCAACAGCATCAACGACGACAAGATCGCGGACTATATGCGCAGTCACACGCTGAAGACGATCATGGGTGACATCACGTTCGGCAAAAAGGCGCGAGGGTGAATGGGCGAAGTCGCGCATGCTGCAAGTGCAGTATCACGACATCAAACAGGGCGCGGGCCTCGATGTCTGGAAGGGTATGAGCTACCAGACCGTGCTCACGCCGGCCGACCTCAAGACCGGCAACGTGATCTATCCTTACGAAAAGGCGCTGAAGTAACGCTCGTTCAGATTTGAGCTGAGGCGGCGTGGGAGAAATCCCGCGCCGCTTTAATTTTGGGCGAGGCGGCGGTGACAAAGGACGATCGCCAAAGCACCGGTCTTACATGCCCATATAGAGCTTACGCACGAGGTCGTTGTTGTTGAGTTCGTCGGCGGAGCGGCCCTCGAAGGCGATCTTGCCGTGCACGATCACGTAGCCGCGGTCGGCGATGCGGATCGCCTGGGTGAAATTCTGCTCCGCCATCAGCACCGTGAGCTGGTAGTGCTCCTTGAGCTGCTTGATGGCGTCGATGGTGCGGCTGACCAGCAGCGGCGCCAGGCCGACCGAAGGCTCGTCCACCAGCAAGATGCGCGGCGCCAGCATCAGCGCGCGGGCGAGCGCCAGCATCTGCTGTTCGCCGCCGCTCATGCTGCCGGCAAGTTGATGCAATCGCTCCGCCAGGCGCGGAAAAGCCTCGCAGCAGAATTCCATGTTGCTCTTGATTTTCGCGCGCGCCTTTTGGCGGAACGCGCCAAGCAGCAAGTTCTCCTCCACGGTGAGCTTCGGGAACAGGCGGCGGCCTTCCGGCACCAGCGCGATGCCGAGATCGACGATCTGTTCGGTGGTGCGGCCGACCACATCGTGCTTTTCGCCGTCGATCTCCACGATGATGTGGCCGGAGATCGGGCGCACGATGCCCATCACGCACTTCATCAGCGTGCTTTTGCCGTTGCCGTTGGTGCCGAGCAGGGCGACCGTCTCGCCCGAGTTGACGGCGATCGTCACGTCCTCCAGCACGCGCACCGCGCCGTAGGCGGCATGGACGTTCTCGATGGTGATGCTATTCCCCAAGATACGCCCTCACCACTTCGCGATCGCGCACCACCTCTTCCGGCTTGCCGTCGGCGATCTTCTTGCCGGACACCAGCACCGCCAGCCGCTGCGAGAAGCTCATCACCGCGGTCATGATGTGCTCGATCATGATGACGGTAATGCCGCTGGCGTTCAGCCGCATCAGCAGCGCGAGAATGTCTTCGATCTCCGAATGCGAGAGACCGGCCATCGCTTCGTCGGCAATCAGCAGCTTCGGCTCCGCCGCCATGGCGCGCGCAAGTTCGAGTTTGCGCATCTCGACCTGCGTGAGATCGCGCGGCAGATGGCGCGCCTTTTTCTCCAGCCCGACCAGCTGCAGGAGTTCGGCGCAGCGCGCCTCGATATTGTCAGCGTGCAATGGACCGTTCCGGTGATGGACGGTGTAAAGCATCGGAATGCACAAATTCTCGGCCAACGTCAGGCTGGGGAACGGCCGTGGCAATTGGAAGCTGCGCGAGAGCCCGCGATGGGTGCGCACATGCGCGGGCAGGCCATCCATTGCCTGTCCATCGAAATGCACGTTGCCTTGTTCGTTTTGCAGCGTGCCGCAGATGCAATTGACCAGCGTGCTTTTGCCCGACCCGTTGGGCCCGATCAGCCCGAGCCGCTCGCCCGCCTGCACCTCAAGATTGATGCCGTCGAGCGCGACGAAGCCGCCAAAGCGTTTGCGCAAGTTCTGCACCTGCAACAGCGCGGTCATTTTTTCCTCCGCGCACGCAGGCGTTCCTGCACCAGCCCGACGATGCCGTTGGGCGCAATGATGACGAAGGCGATGAGCAGCACGCCGACCAGCAACACGTTGACGGCAGATGAGATCGTGACGGTCGTGACCTGTTGCAGTGTTCCGAGCAGAATTGTTCCGATCACCGGACCGATCCAGTTCGTCGTGCCGCCGATCAGCGGCATGGCGATCGAGTTGACCGCGTATTCGAGCCCAAATGCCGACGCTGGCGCCAGATAACCGATGTAATAGGGAAAGGGCGCGCCGGCCATGCCCATCAGCGCGCCCGACAGTGTGGTCGCGATCAGCTTGAGCCGCAACGTCGGCACGCCGGAAGCCTCGGCCGCGAGTTCGTCGTCGCGGATCGCGGCAAAGCCGTAACCGAGCCGCGAACGCTCGATCCAGCGCGCCAGCACGATGGAGAGAACCGCGAGCCCCAGCATGAGCAAAAACAGATATTGCATGTAGCTGCCGAGGCCGGGGAACTCGCCCGGCCGCACCACGTAGGCGCCGCCTGAACCGCCGACGAAGTCCCAATTGACCACCAGCGTCGCCAGCACCACCGACAGCGCCAGGGTCGCGATCGCGAAAAATGCGCCGCGCAGCCGCAGCGTCAGATAGCCGGTGCCGAAGCCGACGATGCCGGAAACGATGCCGCCGATGACGATCAGAACCGGGATCGGCAACGGAAAGATCAGGTGGAAGAATGGCGCCATGCTTTCCGGCACCAAGTCGTCGAGTTGCGTGCCGAACGTCGCCAGCGCGACCGTGCTGTAGGCGCCAAGCGCGAAAAACGCCGCTGAGCCGAAATTCACGTAGCCGCAATAGCCGCCGAGGATGTTCCATGCGGTCGACAGCACGATGTATTGCACGATGGTGTAGCCGGCAACGAACAGGTACTCGATGTTCGGCAGGCGCAGCACCATGAATAGCGCGAGTGCTACCAGAGCCGCGATCACTGTGAAAATCGGCATGCGCATGGGTTCAGCGTCCCAGCAGGCCAGAGGGACGGAAAGCAAGCGTGAGCAAAAGAACGCCGAACGATACCGCCGGCGCCCACGACGGCCCGTAAAAGGTGGCCGTAATGCTTTCGAGCACGCCGAGCAGCATGGCGGCAATCAGCGTGCCCGGCATGCTGCCCATCCCGCCGAGCACGCAGATGGCGAACACGCGGCCGATATATTCACGCCCGACCGAGGGCTCGACTGGCTGAATGATGATCAGGAACGCGCCCGCCAGCGCCGCTACCGCAATCGATACACCGAAGGCGATACGCTTGATGCGGATCGGATCGACCGCCATCAATTGCAATGCCAGTTGATCCTGCGACACCGCCAGAACCGCGCGTCCCGTGAAGGTGCGGCTGATGAACAGTTGCAGCGCGCCGAACAGCAGCAGTGAGCCAACGCAGGGCACCAGCATGCGCGTCGGCAGGTCGAGGATGCCGAG
The DNA here is from genome assembly GCA_963809675.1 of uncultured Alphaproteobacteria bacterium. Lineage (GTDB taxonomy): Bacteria > Pseudomonadota > Alphaproteobacteria > Rhizobiales > Xanthobacteraceae > Pseudolabrys. Next base: position 338,663 of record CAWEKJ010000009.1, on the reverse strand, counting down.
TTTAATGCTCGGCCCGATATAGGAGGTCTCGACGTAACGGTAATCGACGCCAAACACCAGCAGCAGCATTACCTCGGTGACAAACAGTACGCCGAAAAAGAACGCCAGGCCGCGCAACGACTGCTGGCCACGTTTCTCGAACGACACGTAATAGACTTGATAGATGGCGGTGCCGAACAAATAAAAGACCGGCGATAGCGCCAGACAGGTGACGATCGGATCGACATGGTAATTGATATTGAAGAAATAGGCGATGTAGGAGCCGAGGATGATGAAACCCGGATGGGCGATATTGACGATGTCGAGCATACCGAACGAAATCGAGATGCCCGCTGTCACCGCGGCATAGAAGCCGCCGAGCAACAACCCTGCGACGATAGCGTTGATCAGCAGATCGAACGGAAAATCCATCTCATCCCCAGCGCTTCTTTTTCTTTGCCCGATAGACGGGCTTTTGCGCGCCAGTGTGCAGGATGGCCACGGCGTTGGCTAGTCTATTGTGATTTCAGCCGGAACGGAAACGATGCAGTAAAATGAAACGCCCGCCGCTGGCCAGTGGGCCGGGGCGGGCGTCCGCTTGAAATCCGTTCAGGCGGCGGCTTGTGGGCGCACACCCTCGGGCAATTGCATCGGCTTGTTGGCGCTGTCTTTGAACTCGACGGTCATGAACACGATTTCATGGTCGCTAAGATTTGCCAGATCGTGCACCTTGAACTCGCCTTTACCGTAGGTTTCGTGGCGGGTCTCGCCCGGCTGATAGGTGAATTCGACGACAGCGCCATCATGCACGTACTGACGGGCGCGGCCTCCGCTAACGCAGGTCCAGAAATAATCCAGCACGTGGCGGTGGAAGCCGATGCGCTCGCCGGGCGCCAGCCGGATGATCCAGACGCGCGTGCGCTCGGTTTCAGACAGCAGCGTTGAGCCGACGCAAGGATTTGGATTTTTCGCTTCGCGCGCGAACTCGGCCGCAATGTCTGCCGGCCAAGCCGATTTATCCCTTTTCTCGGCGGTCGTATCAAGCATGGTCAGGGCCATGAGCATTCCTCCGGTGCTATTTGCGTCCATATATAACATAATTCGGGGAACGGAAAGATTGAGGCAATTCCATTGACCGGGTCCAGAGCTATTGTCATTGGCGGCTCGATGAGCGGCTTGTTGTGCGCGCTTTTGCTGCGCCGGTCCGGCTGGAGCGTGGATATCTACGAGCGCGTGGAAAGCGAATTGTCCGGCCGCGGCGCCGGCATCGTTGCCCAGCAGGAATTAATCGAGCGGTTGCGCCGATTGGGGCTCGAGACCTCCGCGCTCGGCGTGAACATCACCATCCGCAAGATCCTCGATCGCCAAGGTCGCGTGACCGGGGAATTCCACTGTCCGCAGGTGCTCACCGCCTGGGAACGCGTCTACCGGCTGCTGCGCGATGCGTTGCCGCCCGAGCGTTATCACCGCGGGCGCGGCTTCGCCGGCTACGAGTCCGGCGCCAATTCGGTGCTGGCGCGGTTTTCCGATGGCGAAACGGTCGAGGCCGATCTTTTGGTGGGCGCCGATGGCACCCGCTCCACCGTGCGCGGGCAAGCGCTGCCGGCGGCAGTGCCGCTTTATGCCGGCTATTGCGCCTGGCGGGCGTTGATCGCGGAAAGCGCTTTGCCGGTGGATGTGCACCGCGATCTGTTCGACGACATGACGTTCACGCTGCCGCCGGGCGAGCAGTTGCTCGGCTATCCGGTGGCTGGGCCGGACAACGATCTGCGCCCCGGTCATCGCCGCTATAACGTGGTGTGGTACCGCCCGGCGGACGAACAAACGAAATTGCCCTGGTTGCTGACCGACGAGCGCGGCACCACGCATGCGCTATCGATTCCGCCGCCGCTGATCCGGCGCGAGGCGGTCGCCGAGATGCGCGCGGCGGCCGAACGTTTGGCGGGACCGCAGTTGCGTCAAATCATAAAGTTGATCGACGAGCCGATCCTGCAGCCGATCTACGATCTGGAATCGCCGCGTATGGCGTTCGGCCGCGTCGCGATCCTGGGCGATGCCGCTTTCGTCGCGCGTCCGCATGTCGCGGCCGGCGTGTCGAAGGCGGCAGATGACGCCGCCGCGCTGGCGGAGGCGCTCACCGCCGAGCCGGACGTGCCTTCGGCGCTCAAGCGTTTCGAGGCGGCGCGATTGCCGGAGAACTATCGAATCATCGAGCGCGCGCGCCATCTCGGCGCTTACTTGCAGGCGACACAAACGCAGGAAGAAAGAGCGCGCGCCGGAAAGCACTCAACCGACGCCGCGGTGATCGCAGAAACCGCGGTGCTGGATTTCTTGTATGCGTGACTCGCAGTTGTCGATGTGCTGGCGAGTTCAAGCCGCGGCCTATTTTAGTTTTGATATTCCAATATGTACATGCCGCCATTGAAGTCGGTGCTGTAGACGACCCCATCGGCGGTCACCAGCACGTCACAGGTCTGGATCACTTTGGTCCGGTTCAGACGTGTGTCGACCAAGCGGTTGGGCGTCGGCGGGACAAAGGCGGCGACCTCCTTGGGCCGGAAGGCGTTGCGAATATCGACGACGCGAATGCCGGCGTTCTGATAGGTCGCAAAAATAAGGTCCGAACTGACGAAGGTGCCCGGACGATTTTCATGAATATTGTGCGGGCCGAAATGCGCGCCCTTGCTGCAATAGTCCGCTTCGTCCGGCGTCGGAAAGGTCGAGATGCTGACCGGATTGGCCGGCTCCCGAATGTCGAACATCCAGATGTATTTGATGCCGTCCTCGCAATTGTCGAGCACGGCTTCGTCGGCCACCACCAGCAAATTCCGGTCGGGCAGGGGAAGGCAGTTATGTGTTCCACCGCCAAAGGGCGGCGACCAGTTGAGGTGCTTGATCAGCTTGGGCTTGGTCCGGTCCGACACATCCATCATGACGAGACCGCCATCACGCCAGGCGCCATAAGCGGTATCGCCATTGACGATGGCGTGATGCAGACCGAAGCGGCGATTCTCGCTCCAAGTCGGCTTCTCGCCGGCGGCCGTGTTCATGCCGGGGAGCCAGTAGCGGCCGGCCTCCTTCGGCTTGGTCGGATCTGACATGTCGACGGTCATGAAGATGTAGTCGGTAAAGCCGTCGAGCATCGCCGACACGTAGGCCCAGCGGCCGCCGGTGTACCAGATGCGGTGAATACCGCCGCCTGCCACCGGCATGAAGCCGATCTTGCGCGGCTCTTCCGGCTTCGAAATGTCGTAGACCGCCAGACCGGCGGTCCAGTCGTGCTTCTTGGCCTCGGCGGCGTAACCGTGCTCGGCCTTTTCGGCATGTGACCCGATGTAATAGGCGCGTTCGTCCTGGAATTCCTCGGCGGCGAACATGTCCATCGCGTTGATCACCAGCAACAGGTCGCCATGCGTTTGCAGGTGAATGGTCCAGGTGTTGTGCGGCGCCGGCATATATTTGACCGGCTTCGGGTTGCGCGGGTCGCGCACATCAATGACGCTGAAGCCCTTGGAGAACATGTGGCCGACATAGGCGTAGCCTTTGTTGACCATGATCTGCACGCCGTCCGGCCTGCCGCCCTGATCGGTGTAACCGATCAGCTTCATGTTTTTGGCGTAGTCTGGCTTGGGCAAGTCTTGGCTGCTCATGCGTGCCGTTCCTGAGATGGCGCGACGTAAGCCTTAGCATGCCGCCGCCAGTTGCCGGGTTACAGAAATTCGCGTTCTTTGTTGAAGGGTGCGTCCATCGTGTATCCGTGCGCGGCGCGGTAGCCGTCGTAGCGGTACCCCTTGTATTCCAGAACAATGGATACAACGAACGCGATGAGCACCATGGCGACGATGAACTCCGCCAGACCCGGGATGGGGTATTGCATCAGGCCGCTAGCGACCGCGCCGGCGGCAAAGAAATAGACGAAATAACCCGCCGTCTTGTGATAGGCCTCGAACTTACGGCGGCGCGGCGTCATGTTGTAATGATCGCCGAACCAGGTCTTCGGATCATTCGGATCGGCCGAGTAATAATTTTTTCCGCCGTGCTTGCCTCTGAGCCAGCCGCCCATGATCTGCAAACATCCGAGCGTGACTGTCGTCAGGCCGAACATCGAATGCAACGAGCCGCTAAAGCCGCCGCTGACCGTAACCGCGATAATTGCTCCCGCGAGCGCCAGACTGATCGAAAATATCAGCCCGTATTTGTGAACGCTGAACCACCACCAAACGGCGTTTTTGATGCTGACCTTCGGATGGATGCCGGTGAGCGTCGGCTTCGGTTTGCCGAAACGGATGATGATGATGCAGATCGGAACCAGCACGAACCAGACCGTGACCATCAGGATGGCGTGATAATCCCAATGAACTGGGATGGTCATTCCCAGAAAATCAAAATGCACTTCCGTCGGAATGTGCGTTTGAATCCCGATCACTGCCGCCTCCGCCGTTTTTCCAAACTTTAAATTTTCGCGCCTGTTGAGCGCGGCAGAGTAAATATTAGCATTAAAAGACCGCTGCCGAGCCTGCTAACAATTTGCGCTTACATCCCCAGCATTTTCTTCGCATTGCCGCCGCAGATCGCGGCGCGTGTCGTGTCGTCGAAGCTTTCGACCGACGCGACATGGCCGATCGGATCGTATTCCAACATGTCGAATGGATAATCCGTGCCCAGGACGATGCGGTCGGCGCCATAGGTCTTCACCAGCGCTTCCAGTTGATGCGGCGTAAAGACCACCGTGTCGAAATAGACGTTCCGCCGCAGATAGGTCGTCGGCGGCTGCGGCAGGTCGCCGTGAGCATCAGAGCGTGCGCCCCAGGCATGATCGATACGGCCGGAATAGGCGCCGAGAAAGCCGCCGCCATGCACCGCCAGAACGCGAAGCTTGGGATGCCGTTCGAAGACGCCGTCGAAGATCAGGTAGTGCAGCGCCATCGTGGTATCGAGCGGATTGCCGATCACGTTGTTGAAATAGAAGCGGCCGAAACGTTGCGGCTGGGTGAAGCCGGTCGGGTGGATGAAAACCAGCGCGTCGAGTTCCTCGGCTTTTTTCCAGAACGGCGCGAAAGCCGGATCGGACAGTTCCTTGCCGTTGACGTTGGTGAGAATCTCGACGCCCTTGAAGCCGAGCTGCTTCATGCCGCGCTCGAGTTCCTTGGCCGCCTCGTTGCCGTCCTGCATCGGCACGCCGCCGAGCGCGACCAGCCGGTCTTTATGCTTGCCGACATATTCGGCGATGCCGTCATTGAGCGCGCGGGCGGCCTGCACGCCGACGTCGACCGGAAGGTAATAATAAATCTGCGGCGGCGCCGGGCAGATGAGCTGCATGTCGACGCCCATCTCGTCCATCACGGCAAAGCGTTCGTCCGTCGTGCTCATGCGCGTGCGAATGTCGGCGGCCTGCTTGGCCATCAGGGCCTGCGTCTCTGGCGTCGAGGCTTGCAACCAGTGGATCGGTGGCTTGCTTGAGATGCGGCGCCACGATCTCGGCGACGCGCGGCACCGCGACATGCGCGTGCATGTCGAGGGTCAGGCCCTTCGGCCGCGTTTCGCGCCCGGGTTTGCCGTGCTTGCGCGCCGCGGTGTTGGAATATTTGTTCCAGATCGCCATTGTGACTTGCCTTTCGTGATTTCCTAGAACACGCCGAGATGCTGGCGCAGATCGACGCCGTCTTTGTCCAGTTGCGCCGGCGTGGAGACGACCGCCACGTGCCCGGTGTTGAGGATGACGATGTCGTCGGCGACATCGAAGACCAGCTTGGGATTCTGCTCGACCAGCACGATCGACAGCCCGCTTTCCTTCAATTTGCGGATGGTGGCCATCACCTCGGCGACGATCTGCGGCGCCAGGCCCTCGGACGGCTCGTCCATCAGCAGCACGCGCGGATTGCCCATCAGCGCGCGGCCGATCGCCAGCATCTGCTGCTCGCCGCCCGACAGATGCGCGGCGATCTGGCTGCTGCGCTCCTTCAGCCGCGGAAACATCGCGAACATGGTGTCGGCGGTCCACGGCGCGTGTTTGCTGCCGGCATCCGGCTTGCGCGCGGCGACCATGAGGTTCTCGCGCACCGTCAGGCTCTTGAAGATGCGCCGGCCCTGCGGCACCAGCGCCACGCCGCGCGCCGCGATCATCTCGGGCGACAAACCGGTCACCGGCTCGCCGAACACCGCGACCTCGCCCAGGCGCGGCGGCAGCAGGCCCATGGTGACGTTCATGCAGGTGGATTTGCCGGCGCCGTTGCGGCCGAGCAGGCCGAGCATGCGGGCCTCGCCAAGCTCGAACGACACGTCCTGCAGCACGTGGCTGTCGCCATAATAGGCGTCGATATTTTTGAGGCTGAGCGCGCTAGTGGCCAAGATAGACCTCCCGGGTGCGCGGGTCGGCCACCACTTCGGCGCGGGTGCCTTCGACGATCACCTCGCCGAAATGCAACAGCGTAATGCGCTCGGCGAATTCCAGCGCCACGTCCATGTTGTGCTCGATCATCACAATGGTCATGTCGCGCGGGATCGCCATCAGGCATTTGTGCACGTCGCGGCGCTCGTCGATCGACAGGCCGGCGAACGGCTCGTCGAGCAGCAGCACTTTCGGATTCTGCGCCAGCGCCATGGCGATCTCGACGCGGCGGCGCTCGCCGTAGGAGGTCTGCGCCAGCGGCCGCTCGGCGATATGCGCGAGACCGACGCGCTCCAGCGCCGCGCGGGCGTGCTCGACCAGATGGCCTTGATGCTTGATGTCGATCAGCGGGTTCCAGCGCGCCGGCGACAGGCCGAGCAGCGCCAGCGAGACGTTGTGGATGATGGTGTCGCGCGCGAACAATGTGATGATCTGGTAGGTGCGCGCCATGCCGAGATGCGGGCGGTGCCGGCTCGGCGTCTTGGTGATGTCTTGCCCGAACAGATGGATCGAACCCTTGTCGGGCGTAATCTCGCCGGTGATCAAATTGAACAGCGTGGTCTTGCCGGCGCCGTTCGGGCCGATGATCAGCCGGCGCTCGCCCGGTGCGACGTTGAGGTCGACGTCGACGAGTGACATGCAGCCCGCCGAAGGATTTGTTCAGGCCCGTGACCGTGAGCGCGCTCATGGTGGCGGCCCCAAGTCACCTTCGCCGGCAGCGTTCTGGTCTTGTTGGTCGTTCGGCGCCACGCCAGCCGCCACAGCCGCGCGCTGCCTGGCACCAGGCCTTCCGGCATCAGGATGACGATGGCGACGAAAATGGCGCCGAGCAGGAAATTCCAGCGCTCGATGAAGCCGCTCACCACGGTCTTGACCACGACCACCAGCGCGGCGCCGACGATCGGGCCGAGCAGAGTGCCAGCGCCGCCGGAGATCACCATCAGCAGCACTTCGGCCGAGGAGGTGAGCGCCAGCGTCTGCGGGCTGATGAATTGAGTGTAGTAGACGAACAGGATGCCGGCGACGCTGGTCAACAGACCGGACATCAGGCAGGCCCAAAAGCGGATCAGCCAGACGTGATAGCCGAGCGCATTCATGCGGCGCGGCTGGTCGCGCGTGCCCCGCAGCGCGGCGCCGAACGGCGAGCGCACGAACACCGCCATGGCCGCGAGCGAAAGCACGAACACGACAAGGCTCGTGTAGTAGAACGCGATTGGCTGATCGAGCGAAAGGCCGAACGGCGCGGGGCGGGTATGCACGTTGATGCCGTTATCGCCGCCGGTCAGGCTGATCCAGCGATAGGCAAGGCCCCACAAGATTTCGCCGAGCGCCAGCGTGATCATGATGAAGCCGATGCCGGTCGAGCGCAGCGACAGCACGGCGTAAAGGGCCATCGACGCGATGCCGGCGATGAGCGCGGCAATGATGGAGACGGGGTGGCCGAAGCCGCTTTGCAGCATGAAGGCGGTGGCGTAGGCGGCGATGCCGAACAGCCCGGCATGGCCGAGCGACACCAGCCCGGCGTAACCGACCAGCACGTTCAGGCCGAGCGCGAAGATGGCGTAGAACAGGATCTGGCTGGCGACGTTGACGTAATAAGTGCCCGGCATCCAATAGGGAACGGCGACAAGCGCCACGAAGGCAATGCCGAGGGCGATGCGGCGCGCATTCATGGCACGTGCCTGCCGAACAGCCCCTGCGGCCGCAGGATCAGCACCAGCAGCATCGGCAGGAACAGGACGAAATAAGCGAGTTCGGGCAGCAGCGCCTGGCCGAAATTATAGATGAAGCCGACGATGATGCTGCCGACGAAGGAGCCGAGCAGGCTGCCGCTGCCGCCGAGAATGACCACCACCAAGGCCAGCGGCAGCATGTCCTGGTCGAGCCCGGGATAGACCGACAGGATCGGCCCGCCGATGATGCCGGCAAAGGCGGCGAGGCCGGCGCCGAGCGCGAACACGATTGTGAAAAGCTGCGATACGCGGATGCCGACCACGCGCGCCATGTCGGGGTCGTCGACGCCGGCGCGGATCATGGCGCCGAGCCGCGTGCGGTCGAGCAGCAGCCACAGCCCGACCGCGATGATCATCGCGATCACGATGATCGCCAGGCGGTACATCGGAAAAGCCAGCGCGCCGAACCGGATGAAGCCGCCGAGCCCGTCCGGCGTCGTGACATTGAGCGGATCGCCGCCCCATACCATCAGGCAGAAATCGGCGGCCATGAAGGACAAGCCGAGCGTCACCAGCACTTGCGCCAGTTGATCGCCGGGCAGGCGGCGCAGCAACAGCCGTTCGGCCAGCGCGCCGAGGGCGGCCACGGCGAGCGTCGCCAGCAGCGCCGCCAGCCAGAAGTTGAGTTTGAAGCCGAGCAAGCCGACGACGAAGGTGGCGCCGACGTAGGCGCCCAGCATGAACAGCGAGCCGTGCGTCAAGTTCGGAATACGCATCAGCCCGAAGATCAGCGAGAAACCTGCCGACAGCAGAAACAACAGACCGCCGAATGTGACGCTGTTGACTGCCAGCACCAGCCAAAAACTCATGTTCGCAGAGGTCCCGCGCTCATTATGTCGGTGACCGCGGGCGCCGCAGCGGCGCCCGCGGAATGGTTTGTCTTACGACTTGAGCGGCGGGTAGTCGCGCGAGTAGACCGGCTGCGCGAGGAACTTCTTCTCGTCGTAGGTCCAGAACTGACTCACGTTGTGGTAGGTCTTGAACGTCTTGTTGATGTATTTGCCACCGGCCTTCTCGACGCGGCGGATATAGAAGTCGCCGATGACATTGCCGAGATGGTCGAACTTGATCGGACCGCGCGGCGTGTCGGTGAGCGACACCGACTTCATCGCCGCCATCAGCGCGGCCTTGTCGTCCGACTTGCCGCCGGTTTTCTCCAGACCCGCCTCGACCACTTGGCCGTTGACGTAGAGACCGGCACAGTAGAAGCCCGGATCGACGCCGTAGTCTTTGTTCATCGCGGCGACGAAACGCTTGTTGCTCGTCGCTATCGAGGTCGAGCGTGTAGGGGCAGCAGCTCATCATGCCGAGCGCCTCGTCGCCGAAGCTGCGCAGCAGGGCGTCGTCGCCGCCGGTTTCGCCGGTGACAATCGGATATTTCAGGCCGTTCGCCGCGTATTGCTTCAAGAAGCGCAGCGGGTTCGACCCGGCGAAGCCCTGGCACACGCCGTCGCAATCCGCGATCTGCGCGAGATAGGGCGTGTAATCCGGTGTGACGATCGGGGGCCACAATTTTTTGACGATGCGTCCGCCGTTGTCCTCGAAGGTCTGCTGGAAGCCGCCCATCTGTTCGTAGCCGAAGGCGAAGTCTTCCGAGATCGTGATCATGCGCTTGAGCTTCATCTCCTTGGCGGCGTAGTCCGCCATCGGGTGCATCGCCTGGGCAGAGGTCGCCGAAGCACGCAGGAAGTACGGATTCGGGCGGCGCTGTGTCATGTCCTCGGCGGCGGCAAGGCTCAGGCACGGCGTCTTTTGCTGCGCGATGTAGTCCGTGATGGCGAGCAGCTCGAAAGCTGCGAGCGGGCCGACGATGGTGTCGACCTTGTCGCGCTCGATCAGTTCTTGCGCCTTGGTCTTGGTGCCGGCCGGGCTGCCGCCGGTATCGGCGGAGAAGAATTCGACCTTGCGGCCGGCGAAGGTGTAATTCTTTTCTTTCAGGAACGTGACGATGCCCTGTTCCATCTGGATGCCGCCCTGCGCGAGCGGACCGGTCTTGACGGTGAGCAGGCCGAGCTTGAACGGCGCGGCTTGCGCGATCGCCGGCGCCGGGAACTTGAAGGTCGCCAGCGCTGCGCCGGCAGCGGTGCCGGCGATGAATTTACGGCGGGTGAATTTGCGAGACATTTCATTCCTCCCTTTGTCGCCCCTTTAGCGGGGACATCACGTGAGCGGCCTTGTCCGGCCGGTTTTTTGATCGGCCATCGCGGCCGAATTCGACGCAAACCTAACTCTTCGCGGGCCGCCTGCCCCACTGTGGCGGACCAAACCGCGCCTATCATCGGCTAATGCGTTCCATGATGTAAAGCCCGGTTGCTGGTGGGCGCAACGCGGCCGGTGGGCAGGCCGTGGCCAGTCGTGCTACATATTCCCGCATAACAAACTGTCTGAGCGGGGAGCGGCGCGGATGGCGATGAACGGATTTGAGGTCAGGCCCTTATCCGGCTCGGTCGGCGCTGAAATATTGGGCATCGATCTCGGCGGCGAGCCCGGCCACAACGTCATCGCCGCCATCCGTCAGACGTGGCTTGAACATGGCGTGGTTTTCTTCCGCGATCAGGATCTGCCGCCGGGGAAGTTTCTCGCCTTCGCAAAACGATTCGGCGACGTGGTCGAATATCCGTTCATCAAGGGCATCGAGGGATTTCCGGAAATCATTCCGGTGGTCAAGCTCGAGCACGAGACGAAGAATTTCGGCGGCATCTGGCACACCGACACCGCCTATCTCGACACGCCGCCGATGGCCACCATGCTGATCGCGCGCGAAGTGCCGCCGCGCGGCGGCGATACGCTGTTCGCCAATACCTATCTCGCCTACGAGACGCTGTCCGACGGCATGAAGCGGATGCTGGACGGCATGATCGCGGTAAATCACTCGGCCAAGGCCGACGTCACGCGCACGCGCGAGGATCGTGTGCGCGACGGCGGCAAGGCCGAAGCCAAGAAAGAATTTATCAGCGAGCATCCGGTGGTGCGCACCCATCCGGAAACCGGGCGCAAGGCGCTTTACGTGAATGTCGGGCACACGGTGCGCTTCAAGGACATGACCGAGGAAGAAAGCGCGCCGATCCTGAATTACCTGTTCCAGCACCAGACCCGTCCGGAGTTCACTTGCCGGTTCAATTGGCGCGCCGGTTCGATCGCGTTCTGGGATAACCGTTGCGTGCTGCACAATCCGGTCAACGACTATCACGGCTACCGGCGCATCATGCACCGGGTGACGCTGGCAGGCGACAAACCGCGCTAGGCATCAGATTCCGAGATAGCTCGCCTTGATCTCGTCGTTGGCCTTGAGCTCGTCCGGCTTGCCCGAATAGACCACCTGGCCTTTGCTCATGACGTGCACGTAGTCGACCAGCTTGAGCGCAAGGTGCGCGCTCTGCTCGACCAGCAGGATCGACAGGCCTTGCTCTTTGAGCTTGCCGATCGCTTCCCACAGGCCCTGGATGATGATCGGCGCCAGCCCTTCGGACGGCTCGTCCATGATCAGGCAATCGGGGTTGGTCATCAGCGCGCGGCCGATCGCCAGCATCTGCTGCTCGCCGCCGGACAGCGTCTTGGCGCGCTGATTGCGGCGCTCGTGCAGGCGCGGAAACAGCTTGTAGACGCGGTCGAGATTCCAGCCGTGGCGGTCGGGGCTGCGCTCGGCCACCAACAGGTTTTCTTCCACGCCAAGGGTCGGAAATACGCGGCGGCCCTGCGGCACCAAGCCCATGCCGCTGCGCACGGTCTCGAACGAGGCCTTCTGGGTGATGTCGTCGCCTTTGAACACGATCTTGCCGCGGCGCGGCGGATTGAAGCCGACGATCGAATTCACCAGCGTGCTCTTGCCGACGCCGTTGCGGCCGAGCAAGCCCGAGGATCTGGCCTTGCTCGAGTTGCAAAGACAGACCCTGGAGGACGTAAGCGTCCCCGTAATAGGTGTGAATGTCCTGAACTTCGAGAATCGCCATGGTTCAGTCGGTTCCCAGATAAATTTCCTGCACTTTGGCGCTTGAGTGAATTTGTTGGGGCGTGCCGGTTTCCAGAACTTCGCCGAAGTGCAGAACCGAAATCTGCGACGCGACGTCGAACACCACGTCCATGTCATGCTCGATCAAGAGGATCGCCAGAGCTGGGATCGAGCTTCATCAGGAACTTGGCCATCTCGGTGGATTCGCCGGATGACAGTCCGGCGGCCGGCTCGTCGAGCAGAAGAATTTTCGGATCGCTGGCCAGTCCCAGAACAATCTCGAGCTGGCGCTGTTCGCCGTGCGAAAGATTGCGGACTTCGACATCCTTGCGGTCGAGGAAGCCCACTTGTTCGAGCAGATGATGGGCCTTGTCGTAGACCTCTTTGTAGGACGACAAGAAGCGCCACATCACGAATTTCGACGGCCGCAAGCCTTTGATCGCCAACAGGACATTGTCGAGCACCGTCAGTTTCGGAAACAAGCTCGTGACCTGGAACGTGCGCGCCATGCCGAGCGCGGTGCGCCGGTGGCTCGGCCATTTGGTGACGTCTTGTCCGAATAAAACGATATGACCCGCCGTCGCGGGATAGATGCCGGTGATGACGTTGAACAGCGTGGTCTTTCCGGCGCCGTTCGGGCCGATGATGGCCTTGCGGTCGCCCGGCATGATGCGCAGCGTGACGTCCCGCACCGCGTGCAGGCCGCCGAAACTTTTGCAGAGGCCTTTCAATTCGAGAACGGGTATTTCGCCGTTCACGCTGACGCTGCTCATTCAACCCTCTGAGCGATTCTAAAAAGTTGCCGGGGCTCCCGTGACGGAGCCCCGGCTTTTGCCGCGGTTATTCGCAGTACTTGCAGGGCGGGAAGTCGCGATCGTAGACCGGCTGCGCGAGGAACTTCTCCTTGCCGTAGGTCCAGAACTGGCTGACGTGCGGGTAGGTCTTGATCACCACGTTCCAGAGCTCGTCTTTGTCGTAGCCGAACATCTTCTTCTTCTCGACCTTCTTGATGTAGACGTTCTCGATCGGGTTACGCATGTCGTCGAGCTCGACCGGCCCGCGCGGCGCGTCGAGCTTGATGCTCGCCATCAGCTTGATGAATGCCTCCGGCCCCGGATACTTGCCGCCGGCCTTCTTCATCGCTTCGTCGATCCATTGCGCGGTGGTGTAGTTGTTTTCCGAATAGTAGCCCGGCACCTTGCCGTATTTGGCGCGGTAGGCTTTCACGAAAGCCTGGTTTTTCGGCGTGTCGATCGCGGCGCTGTAGTGCAACGCCGAGACGTCGCCGATCACCTCGTCGCCCATGAACGGCAGCACGAACTCGTCATAGCTCACGCCGCTGCCCAGGATCGGCGTCTTGATGCCGGCACCGCGCAACTGCTTGGGGAACTGCAACGCCATCGGACCGACCATGGTGGTGAAGATGGCGTCGGCGTCCGTCTTGAAGGTCGGGATGTAGGGTCCGAAGTCCTTGGTGTTCGAGCGGCGGCCAGATTTTCTGGATGACCTTGCCGCCGCAGTCCTCGAACGCCTTCTGGAAGCCGCCGACCGTTTCGTAGCCGAACGCATAGTCGGCGGCGATGGTGATGACCTTCTTGAAGCCGTTATCGCAGGCCCACTGGCCGAGCGCGTGATGCGGCAACGAACTGGTCCAGCTGGTGCGCATGAAGTACGGATACTTGCTTAGTTGGCGCTGCGTCAGGTCGTCGGCCGAGGATACCGAGGAGATGTAGAGCGTCTTCTCGGCCGTGCTCACCGGCGCCAGCGCGTAGCCGGTCGAGGCCAGCAAGCCGCCGATGAACATGTGAACATGGTCTTGCAGCACCAGCTTCTTGGCCTTGGTGACGCCGAGATCGGGCTTGCCCTGATCGTCCTCGACGATGAACTTGACGTCGGCGCCGCCGAGCTTGCCGCCGTGTTCGTCGAGATAAAGCTGGAAGCCGTCGACCATGTCCTTGCCGACCTGCGGCGAAGATGCCGGTCACCGGCGAGATGTAGCCGATGCGCAGTTCTTCGGCGCCGGCCGGCGCGGTCATAGCGAGACCGAGCGCGACACAACCGCCGAGCAGCACTTTTTGCAGTTTACTTGTCATTTCACTTCCTCCCTTGTTGCCTTCTTGTTTCCTTGGCCCTCCCGCAGATCAGGAAGGCTTCGATGCCAGCTTCTTTGAAGCCTCGCCGTTGCCTTGCAGCGCCAATCGCTGCCGCAAGCGCGACGGGATTCCCATCAAGCCCATCGGCAGATAAAGGATCGTGAGCACGTAGACGCCGCCGAGCACGTACTGCCACCACGGCACCAGCGTTGAGAGATATTCGCGCAAGCCGAACACGATAGCCGCGCCGATGGTGGCGCCGACCAGCGTGCCGGCGCCGCCCAGCACGACCATCAGCAGCGAATCCACCGAGGTCGTCAAAACCACGGTTTCCGGACTGACGTGGCCGTTGGTATGGGCCCACAGCACGCCGGCAAGGCCGCCGAAGCCGCCGGCGATGATGAAGGCGATATATTTGTGCAGCCAGGTGTTGTAGCCGAGGATCTGCATGCGCAGTTCGCGCTCGCGGATGCCAGTCAGGCTGCGGCCGAACGGCGAGCGCACCAGCACATAGAGCATGCCCATCGACACGGCGAAGAACGCGAACACCAGATAGAAGAACGTCGTTTCATTGGATAGATCGAGGCCGAAGCTCGGTCGCCCGCTCATATTGATGCCGTTGTCGCCGCCGGTCAGCGAATTCCAGCGATAGGCCAGGCCCCAGACGCATTGGCCGAGCGCCAGCGTGATCATCAGGAAATAGACGCCGCCGGCGCGGATCGCGAACAATCCGAACAGCGCCGCCAGCGCGCAGCCGATCAGGATGCCGAGCACCACCACGATCCAGAAATCCCAGCCCATGCCGAAATGGAATTTGGTGGCGAGCACCGCCGTCAGATAGGCGCCGACGCCGAAATAGGCCGCTTGGCCCATCGAGGACATGCCAGTGTAGCCAAGCAGCAGATCGACGCTCATGGCGAGGATGGCGAAAGCCATTGCGCGCGTCGCCAGCAGCACGACGAACGAGCCCGACTGCGGAACGACAAAGGCGAAGACCGCCAAGGCGGCGAAGACGATCAAAATTTTTGTTTTTTGAGTCATCATCGCCGGGCGCGCTCAATCTCGTCCGAACAAGCCGGTCGGCTTGATCGCCAGGATCAAGACCATCGGCGCGTAGAGCGTGAAGTAGGATACTTCCGGGAACAGCGCCTTGCCGAAATTATCGGCGAGGCCGACCGCCAGCGCGCCGATCGCGGCGCCGCCCAGGCTGCCCATGCCGCCGATGATGACGACCGCGAAAGCCAGCGGCAGCATTTCGAAATCGAGGCCGGGATAAATACCGAGAAAGGCGCCGCCGATCACGCCGCCAAGTGCGGCCAAAAAGGCACCGAGCGCGAAAATGAACATCGAGATGCGGTTGGTATCGATGCCGACGCCGCGCGCCATTTGCGCGTCGTCCACCGTGGCGCGCACCGCGGCGCCCATGCGGGTCTTCTCCATCACCAGCCATAGAGCGAGGCCGAACACCAGCGCCATGGCGATCATGAACACGCGGTAGAGCGGCAGGTATATGCCACCAACCACGATGCTCTGGGTCAACGCCGCCGGCGGGTTGATGTCCATGTTGTTGCCGCCCCAGATGTCGAGCGCGCCTTGCTGAAACAAGAAGGCGAACCCGACCGTGAGCAGCACCTGGCGCAGCACGTCGTTGTCGATCGGGATGATCGAAATGCGTTTCAACAAGGCGAACGCCGCGACGGCGGCGATCGCGGCGCCGGTCGTGAATTGCGGCCAGGTAAATTGAGTCGCGCGCGCGATCGCCAGGCTGATGAGGATGCCGATGCTTGCCGCGATCACGCCGGTGCGGAGATTTTCGAGCCCTTGCGAGCGCAGAAACAGGCGCTCCATCAGCAAGCCGATAAGCGCGACCGCGGCGCTGCGACAGGAAGAGACAGCGCCCACGAACCGGTAGCGGCGATGACGGACAAGGCGATGTAGCCGCCCCACAGAAAATAGGCGCCATGCGAAAGATTGACGATCCGCATGACGCCGAAAATCAGCGACAGGCCGCTGCCGACGAGGAACAGCAGCGCGCCGTAGGAAATCCCGTTGAAGGTCTGGACGACCCAGAATTGAGTATTCATTTCCCCCTCTGTCCTTCTGTTATTTCGAAGGTTGCGGCCAGCTTACATGAGGTCAGCGGGGAAAGAACACCCTAAAGGTTGCGTGTAAAATCGCGGGGACGAACGGAAAAAGTGACCGCTCTAGCGCCCTCGCTTTTTTCCCGCTGCCTTATTTTTTGGCGGGATGACCGGTAGCAACAAGTAGGCGGATTTTCTCCCGCTGAAATGCAGCGTGGTGGTTCCGCCGAAGATCGCCGGCGGGCGGTCTTCCGGCTTGTTGTGCAGGAACGGGCCGCAACCGGTGAGTTCGTTCTTGAAGTTCGACAGCTTGCCGCCGCTGGCGCCGCCATATTCGTAATCTTTGCCGCGCACCGACAGGCCAACGCGGTAGCCGGCCGGAACCGCGATCGAGGTTGGCCAGATCTCGATGTCGAGTTCCACCGGCTTGCCCTTCTTGAGCGGCTGCTTCTTGTCGTGGGTGTGATAGGGCCGGTAGGGCAGCGATAATTTCTTGTCGAGCTTCGCGATGTGAGGCGCGCAGCCAGCCTTGCGCAATGGGTGTGTGCGGATCGATGGCGCCCTGGAACACGACTTCCTTGAGATCGCCGGTGAACACGCGCAGCACGATGAAGAAGTCGGCGTCCCTGGTCGAAGACGACGCGAACAGCTTGAGCGCCGACGGGCCGGTAATTTCGGTTTCGTGTTCGAGCACCGGTGTGAGGAAGGTGAGACCTTCGCCCATGGCTTTGAAGGCAAGCTTGGCGCTGCCGGAGGGCTTCTTGGCGCTGAGCGCCATGGACTTGGGATCGAGATAGAATTTGGTCCATTGCGTACGCGCGATCGGCCATTCGTTCTCGGCGCGCGCGACGAATTTTTCGCCCGGGTGGCGGACTTGCAGCAGCACTTTCGGCTGCTTCGACCAGCCGTCTTTCTTGCCGTGCAGGAAATAGTCGAAGAAACGCAGCTGCTGCTCGCGGCCGTAGTCGGTGTAGAAATGCGTCCAGTGTTCGATGCCGTGCGCCTCCAGCCATTTCTGCTGGGAGGCGGCGCGCACGAAGCCTTCGAAATTGCCGCGCGGATGCAGGCCCTGGCCGCCCCAATTGGCGGCCGAGAACAGCGGCGCGGTGACTTTCTCCCAGACCGGCGAGCGGTCGCGGTGATATTTGTCGTCCATCGGATGCGCGAGAATTTGTCCGCCGAAATCGGAACGGTTCTTCGCGAGTTGTTCGTCCGTCAGCGTCTCCGGCCCGCACACCAGTTCGCCGTGCACGCGGCTGCGCTTGCCGCGTTCGCCGGCGCCGTATTGCACGGTCTTGACCTGCATGTCGTACCAGTTCTCCCAAAACGTCGAGAGAATGCCGCCGTGATGCGTCATGTCGCGGTACCAGTCGGCCGAGCCTTCCCACACGCACATGGCGGCGAGATGCGGCGGCTGCAATGATGCCACGTGCCACTGGTTCATGCCGTAATAGGAAATGCCGTTGAGCCCGACCTTACCGTTCGACCAAGGCTGCACACCCGCCCATTCGATGCAATCGTAGAAATCCTTAGTCTCGCGCGGCGAGAAGTGATCGATGAAGCCGGGCGAGCAGCCGGCGCCGCGGGAGTCGACGCGCACGCAGACGTAATCGTGCGGCACCCATTTCTCCGGATCGACCACTTCCCAGTTCTGATATCTGTTGGAAGAGCCAGCCGGCACGTCGGGGTGTTTTTCCACCATGATATTCCAGGCGCTCGGATAGCCGTCCTGGAAGGCGAGGTTCTTGGCGTAGGGGCCGTAGGTCAGCAGAGCCGGATACAGGCCGTCTTTCGCCGGGCGAAAAACGTCGGCCCGCAGCGCCAGGCCGTCATCCATGGTGATCGGCACATTCCAGTCGATCCGCATGCCATCGCGGAGCTCGGATAGTTGTTGCAGGGATGCCATGAATGTACTCCCACGTATTTTGTTGAGCGGGAGGCTACAGAGGTGGTGAGGCGCGAGGCAAGGGCGTGTTCGGCATTCCGTTCATCCCCGCGACCCAACCTACGCTCGCTTCGCGAGCTTCGGCGGGTTTTGAGTCCGCCGAAGCGCATAGCGCGAAGGCGGAAAGCGGTTACCCAGTGCTTAAGGCTGCGCCGTGAATAGCAGCCCTGAATTCCCGCTTTCGCGGGAACGAACGGGGATGGGCCGGTGCGAACGGTTAAACGCTAGCGTCTCTTGCGTTTCACGCCGGCCATCTTCTCCAGCACGGCGCAGACCGCGGCAGTGTCTTGCGCGCCAAAGCCGCTCTTCTGCGCTTTCAGATAGACCGGCTTGCTGGCGTCAAACATCGGCGTCGGCACTTTGATCTTGCGGGCATAATCGCCGATCACCTGCATGTCCTTGTCCCAGACGTCGATCTTCATGGTGACGTCTTTGTAGTTGTTCTTCACCATCATCGGCACGCGCAGTTCGAAGATGCGCGAATTGCCGGCGCCGGCGGTGATCAGGTCGAAGATCAGTTTTGGCGGCAGCCCGGCCTTCATGCCCAGCACCATGGCCTCGGCGCTGGCGACGTTGTTGATCGCGACCAGAAGGTTCGCGACGTATTTCATCTTGCTGCCGTTGCCGAAGGCGCCAACGTCGTAGGCGCGACGGCCGAAGGCCTGCAAAATCGGCTGCACACGCTTGATCGCGCGAGAATCGCCACTGGCATAGAAAACCAGGTCGCGGGTCGCCGCCTGCGACCCGGTGCCGCTGACCGGCGCGTCGAGCATGACGTGACCGGCCTTGGCGATGACGCGCTCGGCCTTTTCCTTGTCTGAAATCGCGAACGTGCTCATTTCCACCAGCAGCTTGCGCGGCAGTTTTGCGGCGGCGATCTTGCGCGCGGTGTCCATAAGCGCCGACGGCTTGGGCAGGCTGGTGAGGATAATCGGCGTCTTGGCGGCGACATCGGCGGCGCTGTCGGCGACTTCCACGCCGACGCGGGCGGCTTCGCGGCGGCGCGCAGCGCTGATGTCGTAGCCGATGACGCGCCAGCCGGCGGCAGCCAGATTTTTTGCGAAGGCGCCGCCCATGATGCCGAGGCCGACGACGCCGACCGTGCCCTTGGTCTTTTTGGCCGCAGCCATTCAGTTTTCTCCCTGTCAAAAAACAGTTCAGCGAATCTGGTCGTGCGATTGATCTATGCGTTCACGCCGGGGCCTGTCGAGTGGGCTACGTGTGTAAGCGGCTTTCATGGCGCGCGGTAATCACATATCGTTGTTGGCAAAACTTTAGGCGGGAGGAGTTGATGTATATTGGCGTGGCAGGTCTTGGCGCCATGGGCGCCGCGGTGGCGGCCCGACTGCTGGAGACTGGCCATCAGGTTACCGTCTGGAATCGCAGCGCGGACAAATGCAAGCCGTTGGTCGCAGCGGGTGCCAAAGTGGCGGGATCGCCAGCCGAAGTGGCGAGCGCCTGCGAGGCGATCGTCACCTTGCTCACCGACGGCGCGGCGATCGACGCGGTTTACAACGGCCCGAACGGGCTGTTGGCGGGCAACGCCAAGGGCAAGCTGTTCATCGAGATGAGCACGGTGGCGCCCGAGGTCGAGACCGATCTCGCTGCCAAAGTACGCGCCAAGGGCGCGGCGTTCGTGGAATGTCCGGTCGGCGGCTCCACCGCGCCGGCGCGGCAGGGCAAGCTCTTGGGCCTGATGGGCGCGGAGCCCGCCGACGCCGCGCGCGCCAAGCCGATCCTCGACCAGCTCTGCCGCAAGATCGAGCATTGCGGGCCAGTCGGCAGCGGGGCGTCGATGAAGCTCGCGATCAATCTACCGCTGATGGTGGCCTGGCAGGCCTATGGCGAAGCCTTCGCCATCGCGCGCGAGGTCGGTTGGGAGCCCAAGCGGCTGCTCGATCTATTCGTCGAGAGCAACGGCGCCAATAACGCGCTCAAGGCCCGCGCCGAGATGATCGTCGCCATGTTCGAAGGCCGCGATCCGGGACCGACCACATTCAGCATCGCCAACGGCGTGAAGGATCTGCGCACCATGATCGCGACCGGCGAGGCCCGCGGCGCCGACATGTTCGCCACCAAGGCTGCGCTCGCCGGTTTCGAGGACGCGACCAAGCACGGCTTCGGCGGCGGCGACGGTGCGCAAATGACGGTTTATTGGACTGAGCGGAAAACGAAGTAGTTTAATCCGTCATGCCCGGCACAAGCCCGGCCGTGACGAGTGCGGGAGGATGCAATGAAACTGTTTTCGTTCTGGCGTTCGCTGGCGACCTACCGCGTGCGCATCGCGCTAAACCTCAAGGGGCTGAACGCGGAAGTGATCGAGGTCGATCTTATGAAAGGTCATCAGCGCGATCCGAAATACCGCGCGGTCAATCCAATGATGGCGCTGCCCGCGCTGATCGACGGCGACGGCCCGGCGTTGTTCGAGTCGCTGGCGATCATCGAATATATCGACGAGACGCATCCCAAGCCGCCGCTACTGCCGAGCGATCCGAAGGCGCGCGCGCGGGTGCGCGGACTGGCGCAGATCGTCGCCGCCGACTCGCATCCGCTGATCGTGCCGCGCGTGCGCGAATATCTCGCCCACGAGTTCAAGGTCGATGAGGCCGGCGTCACGAAATGGGCGCAGCATTGGCACAGGGCGGCGCTCACCGCGCTGGAGGAGCATCTGGCGACCGAGAAGGATACCGGCACTTATTGCCAGGGCGAGCAGATCACCATCGCCGATATTTGCCTTGCTACTCAGGTGGCCGGCGCGAGTTTCTTCAAGGTCGATCTGGCGCCGTTCCCGACCGTCAAGCGCATCGCGGAGACCTGCGCCAAGAACGACGCCTTCGCGCGCGCCCATCCGCTCAAGCAGCCGGGCGCGCCGGCGCCGGCCTAAGACATGCTGAACACCGCGATCGTCGGCCTCGGCTGGTGGGGCAAGACACTGGTGAAGGCGGCGCGCGATTTCGGCGCGCCGATCCGTTTCGTGCGCGGCGTGTCGCTCGAGCCAGATACGGTGCGCGATTTCGCCGCCGAGCACGAAATCGCGCTCGGCACCTCGTTCGAGGACGCGCTGGCCGACCCGCAGTGCAGGCGGTGATCCTGGCGACGCCGCACTCGAAGCATCGCGAGCAAGTCGAGGCGGCGGCCGCCGCCGGCAAGCACATCTACTGCGAAAAGCCGTTCGCGTTGGCCAAGGCGGACGCCGTGGCGATGCTGGACGCGTGCAAGCGCGCCGGCATCGTGATCGGCGTCGGTCATCATTTCCGGCTGATGCCGTCGATGCGCGTGCTGGCCGAGCTCAAAGAAGCCGGCGCCTTCGGCACCATCATGCATGTCGAGGGCAATTACAGCCACGATTGGCTGGCTAATTACCCGGCCGATAGCTGGCGCATGTCAGGCATCGGAAAGCCGCGCCGGCGGCATGACCGGCATGGGCATCCACGTGCTGGATTGCTTCCGCGATCTGGCCGGACCGATGAAACGCATCGCTGCGCTGTCGAAATCGCGCGCGCTAAAGCTGGAGACCGGCGATACGACGGCGGCGCTGATCGAGTTCGAGAGCGGCGCCACCGGCACGCTTGGCACCACCATCAAGACGCCGTTCGACTGGCGCATCGCGGTCTACGGCGAGAATTGCCGCGCCGAGAGCGTGAGCGAGACGCGCGCCATCGTGCGCTATGCCGGCAAGGAGCCGGAGATCGTCGACCGGCCGGCCGACAATCACCTCGGCCGCAATCTCAATTATTTCGCCAAGGCGGCGCTGGGGCAGGGCACGTTTCCGATTTCGCCCGAGGGCATCTTGCAGACCGCGGCGGCGCTCGAAGCGGTGTTCAAGTCGGTGGACGCCGATGGCGCGTGGATGGCGGTGTAGTCGCCATCCGCATTGTCATGGCCGAGACAAGCTCGGCCATGACAAATAAAAATCTACGCCGAAATCGCCACCTCCCGTCATTCGGATTCGAAGGTCCGGCGCCGCGATCTGCCGGCGGCGGATGCTTTCGTCTGCCCCGCCCGACGGCCGATCCGATCGCTTCAATCCGCTGGCGGCCCTCATCGAAAGCCTCGTCGAGATTGCGCGCCCCGACGCGATACGCCGCCGCGACCGACACGTTCCGCTGTACCCGCGACGGCGCGCAGTCGCCCTATCTACGCGCGCAGTTTCTTTTTCGCTTTTTCGGCCCTGTGACCGCTGCGTCCCACACTTCGTGGATATGCGTGACTTCGTCCTCGAAGCGCTTGCAGGAACATCCGCGCTTGCGTCGACAGCGTGCGCCGTGTCGGCTGGATCACCACGAACTCGGCGTGCAGCTCGGGCGCCACGATCGGATTGACGATCAACTCGCCGCGGCCGATGTCGTTGACCGAGATAACGCTCGGCAAGATCGTCACCCAGTCGGAGCGCGCGACGAATTCGAGCGTTGCGATCATGGCGTCCATCTCGAGCAGGGCCGCGACCTCGACGCCGTGGCTCTGGAAATAAGTTTCCAGATTGCGCCGGCGGATATTGTCCGGTCCCGGCACCACGAATTTCAGCGGCGTGCATTCGGCCAAGCGCAATGGCGCCAGCGGAGTAAATCCGCGCTTCGGGCCGGAGATCAGCATTTCTCGATCTCGCACCAGCAACCGCGATTTCAGTCCGATGGTGCCTTCGAACGCCGGCACCACCGCGAAGTCGAGTTCTTCGTCGAGCACCATTTCCGTGAGCAGTCCGCTATAGCCCTCGACGATGTGCAGGCGCACCTCGGGGCAGCGCGGCACGAAATCGTCGAGCACCGGCGCCAGCACCGCGCGGGTGAAAGTCGGCATCAGCCCGATGCGCAATTCGCCGGTGACCTGGCCGGACAGCGCGCGCGCTTCCTCGGCGGCGTTCTCCAGCGCGCCGACCGCCTGCACGCAGCTCTTGTAGTAACGCATGCCGGCCGGCGTCGGTGTCACGCGTCCGGCGCTGCGCTCGAACAGCTTGACCCCGAGCTTGCGCTCGATCGCCGCCACATGCTGCGAAATGCCCGATTGGGTGGCGTTTTCACGCTCGGCCGCGCGGGTGAAGGAGCCTTCCTCGCAGACCGCGATGACGGCGCGGACCTGCCGCAGAGGGATATTACGCATGCACAACCTGTATTATAAAAACTTAATGGCTAAGGCACGATTATATTATTTCTTTCAGGGCCGCCACCCGCATATCATCGGAGCGAATTGAGCAAAAAACTGCGGCGCGGTCAGCGCGCCGATGGGGAGGACGTCATGGGTACAGCGAATTTCGGCACCGTCGGGCTTGATTGGCAGCAGCGGGTCAACTGGGACCGGCTGCGCAAATACCGCACCGAGCGCGCGCGCGCGATGATGAAGAAGCACGGCCTGGGCGCCGTGCTCTGCATGTACGACGAGAACGTGCGCTACCTCACCGGCACGCTGACGCCGGGCTGGAACCGGCTCAAGCCGGGCTTGCGCTACGCCATGCTGTGCGGCGACGGCGCGCCCATTCTGTTCGAACAGGGCGATCTCGGCTTCCAGATCGAGCGGCATAGCCCGTGGATTCCGAAAGAAAACGTGCGGCACTCGTTCGCCTGGATCAAAGGCGCGGCCGGTCCGGCCTCGACCCAGCAGGTCAATAAATTCGCGACGGCCGTCATCCAGGCGATGAAGGACAATGGCGTTGCCGGGCAGAAGCTCGGCGTCGACTTCGTCGACATCAACATGATTCAGGTTTTCAAGGAAAAGAACATCAACTGGACCGACGGCATGAGCGCGATGATGGAAGCGCGCGCGGTCAAGAGCGAGGACGAGCAGGAATGCTTCCGCATCGTCGGCGCCATCGGCGATGCCACGCATTGGGAGTGCATGAAGTTCCTGCGTCCCGGCATCACCGAGAATCAGGTGACCGCGCATCTGATGGAATATCTCTACAATTTCCCGGGCATGGAGGACGTCGAGGACGTGATCGTGTCGTCGGGTCCGAACACCTGGCCGAACTGGCGCAACTTCTCCGACCGCATCATCCAGCCGGGCGACATCGTGTTCATGGATTTGGCCGCGCTGACCTGGAACGGCTACAAGTCCTGCTATTACCGCACCTATTGCGTCGGCAAAGAGCCGAGCAAGGAGCAAAAGGAGACATACGATACCGCGCTTAAGTGGTTGTATGACTCGATCGGCGCGGTGAAGGTCGGCGCCACCACGCGCGACATCGCGCTGAAGTGGCCGTCGGCGATGGAAACCTGGGGCTACGAGGACGAGGACCAGGCGGCGGCCAATTTGTGGGGCCATGGGCTCGGGCCTGGCGCAATACGATCCGCCGGTGATCTCACGCATCTGGTCGCTCGATCATCCGATCGAGATTCAGGAAGGCATGACCTTCGCGCTCGAGACCCAGCACGGCAAGCAATTCCGTTACGGCGTGCGCATCGAGGAAATGCTGATCGTCAAGAAGAACGAGATCGAGATCGTGTCGAACTTTCCGGTCAAGCAGATCACCGTGGTCGATCCGCTGCCCGGTTACGGCGACCACGTGAAATGACCTGATGAAGGCATTTGTAGTTCCACTCGGCGATCCTGCCGCGAACGACCCTGAACAGGTCGGGCCCAAGGCGGCCAATCTCGCGCAGCTTGGCCAAGCCGGGCTGCCGACGCCGGGCGGCTTCGCGCTGACGGCGGCGGCCTATCACCATCAATTGCGCCACCTCGGCATCGCCGGCTTGCTGGCGCAATACAACGCCGCCGACCTGCCGAGCGCGCGCAAGCTGTCGGTGCGGATCAGGCTGGCGCTATACCAGGAGCCGATCGCGCCGGAAATTCTCGAGCCGCTGCTGGCGGCCTGGCGCGAACAGCGTGCCGATGGTTCGCGCGGCGTCGTACGGTCATCGGCGCTGATCGAGGATCGCAAGGGCGCCAATTTCGCCGGCCAGTTCGAAAGCTTCCTCGGCCTCACGCGACGAAACCGAATTCCTGACCGCGGTGCGCGCCTGCTGGGCGGCGCTGTGGACTTCGCATGCGCGCCGCTACATGGAAAATCACGGGCTCTCTCCGGCCGACACGGCGATGGGCGTGCTGATCCAGCCGCTGATCCCGGCGCGCGCATCGGGTGGCGGGCTTGAGCGAAACCGCCGAAGGGCAGATGCTGATTTCCGCCACCTGGGGCCTCGGCTCGGCCATCGCGCAAGGCGAGGTGGTGCCGGACCGCATCGTGCTCTCCCGCAACGGCTTCCTGCGCACCGTCGAAGCCGGCCGCAAGGGTCATCGCGACACCTGCGAGCATGGCGTGTCGGCGCCGCAACTGGTGCCGGACGATCTGGTGAACGAGCCGTGTCTGACGGCGGGCGAGGCGGTGACGCTCGGCCGTCTGTTGCGCCAAGTGCGAGAAGCTCGCCGGCCAGCCGGTCGAGATCGAATGGGCCATGGACGATAGCGGATTCAAGCTGCTGCAATCGCGGCCGCTGCATGTCGAGCCCGCCACCGTGCCCGATGAGATCTGGCTGACGCATCCGGCAGTGCGCGGCCATCCGGCCGGCATCGGCTGGGGCTCGGGCCGCGCGGTGGTGGTGAATTGTGAATGCGAGATCGAGCGCGTGCGGCCCGGCGACATTCTGGTGACCAAAGTGGCGGGTCCGGCGCTCAGCCACATCCTGCCGCGCGTGGCCGGCGTGGTGGCCGAGCTCGGCGGTTCGACCTCGCATATGGCGTCGCTGGCGCGCGAGCGCGGCATTCCGATGGTGCTCGGCGTGCTCGATGCGACGCGCAAGATTCCCGACGGCGCGCAGTGCGCCGTCGACGGCGTGGCCGGCATCGTGCGGTGGGTGCGATGAGCGGCAAGCCTCGCGTCTTCGTCAGTCAGCCGATCGCGCCGAGCGCGCTCGATCGGCTGCGCGGCATCGCCAACGTTACGATCAACAAGGATTCCAGCAAGATTCTCGCCAAGTCGAAGCTGATCGCGGCGGCAAAAAAGTGCGATATCCTATTTACGCTTTTGCACGACCGGATCGACCGCGCGGTGCTGGCCGCCAATCCGAAATTGCGCTTGCTCGCGTCGATGTCGATCACGCCCGACAATATCGATGTTGAGGAGGCCACCAAGCGCGGCATTCCGGTCACCGTGGTGCCGCCGATCGTCACCGAGGCGACCGCCGACATTCATTTCGGATTGATGATCGCGGTGGCGCGCCGCATGATCGAGGGCAACCGCATGTTGCGGGCCGGAAAATTCCCAGGCTCGCAGTCGAACCATCTCGCCGGCTCGTTCGTGCACGGCAAGACCATCGGCCTTGTCGGCGGCGGCGGCCGCATCGGCTTGGCCACCGCGCGGCGCGCGCTCGGTTTTGGCATGCGGCTGCTGTACTGGAGCCCGCGTCCCAAGCCGGAGGCCGAACGCGAGACCGGCATGCAGCGCGTCACGCTCGATCAACTGCTGGCCGAGTCCGATTTCGTCTCTCTGCATCCGCCGCTCAATGCCGAAACCCGGCATATGATCTCGGATCGCCAATTCGGCCTGATGAAGCCGACCGCCTTCATCATCAATACCGCGCGTGGCGCCATCATCGACGAGAAGGCGCTGATGCGCGCGCTAAAGAAAAAGAAGATCGCCGGCGCCGGCCTCGACGTATTCGAGCACGAGCCGAATTTACCGCCGAGCTTGCGTGACATGCCCAATGTCGTGCTGACGCCGCATCAAGGCAGCGCGGTGATGGAAGTACGCGATTTGATGGCGAACATTGTGGTCGATAATATCGAGGCGCTGATCGACGGCCGCGTGCCGCCGAATTGCGTCAATCCTCAAGTTTTGCCGCAAACGCTCAAGCCGTCCTGACGGCGCGGGAAATAGACCGGGAGGAAGATAATGGCTGACTTGCCCAAGCTCGACGTGGTGATCGGCAACAATTTCGGCCATCTGCCGATGTTCATCGGCGCTGAGAAAGGCTTCTTCGCCAAGCACGGCGTCGACGCCAAAATGCTGGTGGTCGATACCGGCACCGACATGGTCAATGCCATGCACGACGGCCGCGCCCAGATCGGCGACATGAGCACCACCACTTATCTCAAGGCCGTGCACGCCGGCGAGCCGTTCAAGGTGATCGGTCTCATCATGAATGACGCCACCCGCGACAATTGCGACGATCCGCTCGCCATCGTCACCAAGAAGGGCAGTGGCATCGAGGCCGGCAAGCTCTCCGATCTCAAGGGCAAGAGGATCGGCTTGGCGCGCGGCCAGACCTCCGACGAATATTTCAAGATGGTGCTGCGCCGCGCCAAGATGAAATACGAAGAACTCACCATCGAGAACATCTGGTCGCAGTTCGGCCTGGCGCCGGCGCTGGCCGAGGGCAAGGTCGACGCCGTGGTGTCGTGGGAGCCTTATGTCACCCAGGTTCTGACGGAGGTCCCGGACTCCTATCTCGTCATCCGCGGTGGCCATCACATGTCCTACGTGATGGTGGCGACCGCGCACGGCCCGACGATCGAGAGCAAGCCGGAACTCGCCAAGGCGATCGCCGCCGGCCTTGCGCAGTCTTCGCACTTCACCCGCAACAACCGCGACGAGGCGGTGGAAATTTTCGCCAAATGGGTGCCCGGCACCGACGTGGCGATCGGCAAGAAGGCGAGTCAAGCACATCAGCTTCGATCCGCGGCTGTCGCCGAACGTGCTGCGCGCCTTCGAGAACGCCGAAGACGAAGTGCTCATGAACACGCTGAAGGGCGCAGCCCGGCTCGACGTGCCGAGCTTGTTCCGGCCGAAATTCATGGCTGAGGTCGAGAAAGAGCACCCGGAATATTTCGCCGATTTGCCGAAGTTCTCGTAATCCCGTCCGCCTGCAAGGGGAGGGTCGGCGCGACTTCGCGCCGGGGTGGGGTTTGGTCACGATGGAAGCCAACCCCACCCGGCTCGCTTCGCCCGCCACCCTCCCCGCAAGCGGGGACGGGATAAATCACTCCGCCGTCCAGCCGCCGTCGATCACCAGCGAAGTGCCGGTCATTAGCGCCGAGGCGTCGCTCGCCAGGAACACGATGGCGCCAGTGAGATCCTCAAGCTGGCCGAGGCGGCCGAGCTTGATGCGCTGGAGCGTATCCTTGCGGAACGCCTCGTTCTGGAAGAACGGCCGCGTCATCGGCGTCTCGATGAATGTAGGGGCCAGCGTGTTGACGCGAATTTTGTGTGGCGCGAGCTCGATCGCCATCGCCTTGGTGAAGCCTTCCATCGCGTGCTTGGTCGCGCAGTAGACCGTGCGGGTCGCGCCGCCGACATGGCCCATCTGCGACGACATGTTGATGATCGAGCCGGGTTTTTTGGCGGCGACCAAGGCGCGCGCCACCGCCTGCGCCACGAAATAGGCGGCGCGCACGTTGAGGCCGAATACGAAATCGAAATCCTCGACCTTGACGTCGACGAACGGCGCCGGCCGGTTGGTGCCGGCGTTGTTGACCAGAATGTCGAACGGCGGCTGTGCCGCGAGCGTCGCCTTCATCGCATCGACGTCGCTGACGTCGAGCGTGAGCGCCTCGGCTTTTTGCCCGCGCGCGCGGATCGCATCGGCCGCTTCCTCGATCTCATTCGCGGTGCGGGCAGCGAGCGTCACATGCGCGCCGGCGTCGGCCAGCGCGGAAGCCGCGGCCAGGCCCAGCCCGCGCCCGGCGCCGGTCACCAGCGCGCGCTTGCCGTCGAGGCGGAATGGCGGCGTTTTGGTCAGTTCCACGGTCACTCCGCCGCCTGCGCGTAGGGCACGTTGCGGCCGCCGTAGCGGCGCACGCGCACGTTGGCCTGCTCGGCATGGGCGCGGAAGCCCTCCAGCATGCACAGCCGCGAGCAGACTTCGCCGATCTTGGCGCTGGCCTCGTCGGTCAGCACCTTCTGATAGGTGCAGGTCTTGATGAATTTGCCGACCCACAGGCCGCCGGTGTAGCGCGCCGCCTTCTTGGTCGGCAGCGTGTGGTTGGTGCCGATCACCTTGTCGCCATAGGCGACGTTGGTGCGCGGGCCGAGGAACAGCGAGCCGTAGTTTCTCATGTTGTTGAGGAAGTAATCCGGGTCGCGCGTCATCACCTGCACGTGCTCGGAGGCGATGCGGTCGGCCTCGGCGACCATCTCGTCGACAGTGTCGCAAACGATAACCTCGCCGTAGTCCTTCCAAGCTTGCCCGGCGGCGTCGGCGGTGGGCAGGATTTTCAAGAGCCGCTCGACTTCGCTCATGGTGTCGCGCGCGAGCTTCTCGGAATTGGTGATCAGCACGGCGGGCGAGGTGGGGCCGTGCTCGGCCTGGCCGAGCAGGTCGGTGGCGCAGATTTCGCCGTCGACGCTGTCGTCGGCGATGATCAGCGTCTCGGTCGGCCCGGCCAGCAGATCGATGCCGACGCGGCCGAACAACTGGCGCTTGGCCTCCGCCACATAGGCGTTGCCGGGACCGACGATCATGTCGACCGGCTCGATGCTCTCGGTGCCGAGCGCCATGGCGGCCACCGCCTGCACGCCGCCGAGCACGAAAATCTCGTCGGCGCCGCCGAAATGCATGGCGGCGACGATCGCCGGATGCGGGCCGCCCTTGAACGGCGGCGCGCAGGCGATGATGCGCTTCACGCCGGCGACCTTGGCGGTGACGATCGACATGTGCGCGGAGGCGACCATCGGATAGCGGCCGCCCGGCACGTAGCAGCCGATCGAGTTCACCGGGATGTGGCGGTGGCCGAGCACGACGCCGGGCAGCGTCTCGACCTCGAGGTCGTGCATGGTGTCGCGCTGCTTCTGCGCGAAGTTGCGCACCTGCGCCTGCGCGAATTTGATGTCCTCGAGGTCGCGCTTGGGCACCTGCGCGATGGCGCGCTCGATCTCCTGCGCGCTCAGGCGGAAATCTTTCGGCGCCCAGTTGTCGAACTTCTTCGACAGGTCACGGATGGCGGCGTCCTTGCGCGCGTCGACCTGCGCCAGGATGTCCTCGACCGTCTCGCGCACCTTGGCGTCGGCGGCCTTGATCGCGCCCGCGTCCATTCCGCGTTTGAGATGGCGAGGCATGATTACTCTCCTCACGTTATTTCTCGTCATGGCCGAGGCTGGCCGCCGAGGCGGCCATCCGGACGACGGTTACTTACTTGCAGTCGCTTAAAGGCGTCGACCGCCCTGCGGACAAGCCCGCGGGGTGACCGCTGAGTGTGTCGCGATGTCGAGCGATTATTTGATCGCCTGCGGATTGATCGGCGAGCCGGTGCCGCCGGTGATGATCAGCGGCGGGCCGCAGAAGAAGAATTCGTAGACGCCGTCTTCATCGCAATCCTCGGCCAGTTCCTTGAGATAGAAAATTTCGCCCATGCACAGGCCCATGGCCGGGATCACCACCCAGTGCCAGGGCTGGTTGGCCTCGGTGGTCTCGTTCGGCCGCACCTCGACGCCCCAGGTGTCGGTGCAGATCGCGGCGATCTGCTTGTCCTGACACCAGTAGCAGTTCTCGAACTTGACGCCGGGCGCGTCGCCGCCGGCATAGCCGCCCCATTTTTTCTCCGACAGGCAGCGTTCCATCTGGCCGGTGCGCACGATGACGAAATCGCCGCGGCCGATCGAGACGTTCTGGTCCTTGGCGCATTTGTCGAGTTCGTCGTTGGAAATGCTTTCGCCGTCGGCCATCCACTTCACGCCGCGGAAGCGGGCGATGTCGAGCAGCACGCCGCGGCCGACCATCTTGCTCTTGGAGTGCTCGATGCCGAGCACGTTGAGGCCCTTGGCGTCGACCAGCTTGGCGTCGTGGCCGTTGTAGCCTTTCTCCTCGTAGAAGATGTGGCCGAGCGCGTCCCAATGAGTGGCGCCCTGCACGCACAGCATCAGCGTGTCGTCGGCGTAGCGAATCTTATTCCAGTCCTGCCGGCCGGCGATGGCGTCGGTGCCGGTGGCGAGCATCTGGTGGATCGGGTTGAAGCGGCCGCCGAACAGGCCGGTCTGAGGGCCGCCGCCGTCGAGCGGGATGCCGAGCGCGAACACCTTGCCGGTGCGGATCAGGGACGCGGCCTTGACGATATCCTCGGGCGTCACGTGATTGAGCGTGCCGATCATGTCGTCTTTGCCCCAGCGGCCCCAATTGCTGAGCTTCTTGGAGGCTTCGGCAATCGCCTCTTTGCCGACCTTGATGTTCATGAGCGGTTCCCCTCGTTGGTCGTTTTTTACAGCACGCGCTTGTGTTGAAAAGCAGGCCGCGAAGTCTGTAATACTGCGCCGGGCGCCGGTGTTTCATCAAGCGGGTTGGGGCCGCATTCAACATGATGGGAGAATTTTCATGCATCGAAAACTGATCGCGGCAATGACCGCTGTTGGTTGTGAGCGCTCTCGCGCTGCCCGCGCAGGCCGCCGATATCGTCGACGAGTGGGCAAGCGTGAAAATACCGTCCGCGCCCGTGCTCAAGCCGGTGACGGTCGATCCCAAGACCACCGCGCTGCTGATGCTCGACTTCATGAATCAGAACTGCGGCAAACGCCCCCGCTGCCTGGCCGAGATTCCCGCCATGAAGAAATTGCTGGCCGACGCGCGGGCGGCCAAGGCCCTCGTCGTCTATAGTCTGATCGCAAATACCACGACCGCGGACGTGATTAAGGATGTCGCGCCGTTGGCGGACGAGGCGTCGGTACGCGCCGGTCCGGACAAGTTTTTCAAGACCGATCTCGAGAAGATCCTGACCGACAAAGGGATCAAGACGGTCATCGCCGTCGGCACCGCTGCCAATGGCGCGGTGCTTTTCACCGCCAACGCGGCGGCCTTGCGCGGCTTGAACGTGATCGTGCCGGTCGACGGCATGTCGGCGATCGATCCGTTCGCCGAACTCTCGACCGCTTGGCATTTCACTAATGCGCCCGGCGTGTCGACGAAGACGACGTTGACCAAGAGCGACATGATCAAGTTCTGATTAGACCTTGCCGAGCGCCCGCAAAATCTTGCCGGGCGTGAACGGCATG
The DNA here is from genome assembly GCA_963809675.1 of uncultured Alphaproteobacteria bacterium. Classification (GTDB taxonomy): domain Bacteria; phylum Pseudomonadota; class Alphaproteobacteria; order Rhizobiales; family Xanthobacteraceae; genus Pseudolabrys. The sequence goes on along the minus strand of CAWEKJ010000009.1, from coordinate 306,592 downwards.
TCGGTGAGCGGCGCGGCGCCGAGCGGGCGCAGCGCGTCGTTGATGGCGTTCATCACGCAGGCCGGCGCGCCGGCGGTGCCGGCTTCGCCCGCGCCCTTGGCGCCGAGTTCGCTGTCGGCGGTGGGCGAGACCACGTGGCCGCATTCGATGTCGGGCATTTCGGCGGCCATCGGCACCAGATAATCGGCCATGTTGCCGTTGAGCATCTGCCCGCGCTCGTCATAGAGACAGTGCTCGAACAGCGCGGCGCCAATGCCCTGTACTACGCCGCCGCGAATCTGCTCGTCGACCAGTTGCGGGTTGATGATGGTGCCGCAATCCTCGACGCACCAGTGCCTGAGCAGCTTCACGAAGCCGGTGTCGGTGTCGACCTCGAGATAACTGGCCTGGATGCCGTTGGTGAAGGCGAAGGGCCAGGCGCGCGGCACGTAATGGCGCGTGGCGATCAGTTCGGCCTGGATGCCGGCGGGCAGCGTGTCGGGGCGGAAATAGGCGACGCGCGCCAGTTCGTCGAGCGGCAGCCGTTCGGTGCCGGTCGTCTTGTCGACCACGATGCCGTTGCGAATGTCGAGGTCCTCCGGCTTCGCCTGCAACATCGCCGCGGCGACCGCCAGCACATTGCCGCGCAAGGCCTTGCCGGCTTGCCAGGCCGCTTCGCCGCCGATGCCGGCCGCGCGCGAGGCCCAGGTGCCGCCGCCATAGGGCGTGTTGTCGGTGTCGCCGGTGATGACGCGCACTTTGTCGATGGAGACGCCGAACGAGGTGGCGACGATCTGCGCCAGCACGGCTTCGGCGCCCTGGCCCTGCTCGGTGACGCCGGAAGCCACGCTGATATTGCCTTGCGCGTCGAGCTTCACGGTGGCGCCGTCCTGCGAGGTGATGCGCGCGCCGCCGACGCCGTAGAAGGCGGCGGACGGATTGGTCACCTCGATGAACGAGGCAAAGCCGAGGCCGCGATAAATGCCTTTCTCCCGTAGTTTCTTCTGCTCGGCGCGCAGCCCGGCGTAATTCATCATGGCGTCGAGATGCGCAAGCGACTCGTGGTGCGAGAGCTGCTCGAATTTCAGTCCCGACGGCGGAAGCGCACGGATAGCCGTCGTCGGCGATCAGATTGCGGCGGCGCATTTCGAGCGGGTCCATGCCGATCTTGGCGGCGGCGAGTTCGACAAGTCCTTCGGTTACGGCCACTGCGATCGGGTGGCCGACTGCGCGGTACTGGCACATCACATTCTTATTCTGGAACACCACGCGCGCCTGCGCCCGATAGTTCTGGCAGGTGTAGGGTCCGCCGACCAGCCCGACGATCTGATTGGCCTCGATGCCGCTGGTGCGCGGATAGACCGAGTAGGGGCCGATGCCGGTCAGGTCGTCGATCTCGAAGGCGGTGATCGTGCCGTCGTTCTTGACGCCGATCTTGGCCTTGATGCGGTGATCGCGGGCGTGGATGTCGGTGACGAAGCTCTCGATTCGGTCGGCGACGAATTTCACCGGCCGCTTGAGCAGCTTCGACAGCGCCACCGTCGCCATCTCGTCGGCGTAGGTATGCACCTTGATGCCGAACGAGCCGCCGACGTCCTTGGTGAGTACGCGCACTTGATGCTCAGCAATACCGAGATGCTTGGCGAACAGGTTCTGCATCATGTGCGGCGCCTGCGTGCCCTGGTAGACCGTCATGCGCCGGTCGCCTTCGTTCCAGTCGGCGACGATGGAGCGCGGTTCGATGGTGACGCCGGTGTGGCGGCCGAACATGAACGTGGTCTCCACCACCGCGTCGGATTCGGCGAAGGCCTTGTCGACCGCGCCGACGTCCAATTTTCGTTCAAAGCAGAGATTGTCGCCGAGCGATGCGTGGATCACTAGCGTCTTGGCATCGAGCGCGGTTTCCGGATCGGTGACCGCCGGCAATTCCTCGTAAAGGACCTCGACCAGTTCGCAGCCGTCCTCGGCCTCGGCGCGGCTGCGCGCCACCACGGCGCACACCGCCTCGCCCTGCCAGCAGGCGCGCTCGACGGCGATTGGATGATTGTGGCGCGGATTTCAGGCCCTTCAAATGCGTGAGTACGCCGACCCAGGGCGTCATGACTTTTGCGAGCTCGGCGCCGGTGACGATCGCGATCACGCCCGGGGACTTCTTCGCCGGCTCGGCTGGCAATCGTTTTGATGCGCGCATGGGCGTGCGGCGAGCGCACGAAGGCGACATGCGTCATGCGCGGCAACGTAACGTCGCTGACATATTGCCCGCGGCCTTGCGTCAGCCGCTGCAAGTTCGGCCGCGGCACCGAGCGGCCGATATAGGAGTTCGGCCGGTCGAGCGCGGTCAATACGGGTGGCGAGTCGTCGGTGATCTTCATTGGCTACAGGAACCGCGTCGGCCACAGGATCGTGCGCCACATGTGCGCCGACGGGCTGTTGTCGAGGCCAAGACCTTCCTTCGGCTGCCTGAAATGGCGGCCGATGATGTCGACGAAGTCGTCGAGATTGACTTTGGCGTTGGGGTCGAACGAATAGATGTCGTTCATGCAGATCAGGCGCGACGTCATGTACCATTTGTGCTTTCGCGCGCGCTGGTACTCCTCGACGATGTAGGGCTCCGGCTTGTAGTCCGGGCCGAACAATTCCTTGTAGAGATCGGGATAGCCGTAGCCGACCGACTTGTCGGGGAAGAAGCGCAGGGCCTGATGCGATTTCACCGCCCAGGCCACTTCCTCGTCGACATAAGGCTCGATCATCTGCGCGCCCCAATAGCCATGGTCGCAGCGGATGAAGCTGACGATAGCGATGTCGTGCAGCAGGCAGGCGAGCACGACCTTCTCCGGCTGGCCGCCTTTGAGCGCATGCGTCGCGCTTTGCAGCAGATGCGCGGTGGAGGCGAAGCGGTGGCGGAAATAATCGACCAGCGTCGGCTTCTCCGGCATCGGCGGCAGCCGCGGATCGTCGCCCATCAGAAAGAATTTTCCCGGATGCTTTGCGCGCATCGCCGGGCTCGTATCCATCTCCACTTTGCCGTCCATCATGTGCGCGATAGTCGACTTGGTGATGATGCGCTCCATCTCGTGCATTTTCTCTTCTTCGAGCTCGTCGGCGCGCTCGGACATCGACAAAGGATGATGGTGTTCGTTCATGGGTTACCTTCCTTTCGCGCGTGCAAGTTCCCTAGATTGCGCGACCGCTTCCACCGCATCGACGATGGCGTGATAGCCGGTGCAGCGGCAGTAGTTGCCGGATAGGTGTTCGCGGATGGCGTCGCGGCTCGGCACACTTTTATTTTCTTTAGCGCGTTTCAGCAGGTCTTGCGCCGCCGCGATCATGCCGGGCGTGCAATAGCCGCATTGCAACGCGTTGCGCTGCTCGAACGCGGCCTGCAGATCGGCGATTTCGCCGGAGTCGGACAGGCCTTCGATGGTTTCGACCTCGGCGCCGTCGCATTGCACCGCCAGCATCAGGCAGCCGCGCACGATCTCGCCATTGACGCGCACGGTGCAGGCGCCGCAGACGCCGTGCTCGCAGCCGACATGGCTGCCGGTCAGCGCCAGATCCTCGCGCAGGAAATCGACCAGCGTCTGGCGCGGCTCGACGCGCTCGGCGACGTGTTCGCCGTTGACGGTGAGGGAAATGTCGAAGGCGAGGCCGCTCATGACCGCGCCTCCATCAACTGCGCTGGCGACGCGCCGCAGCAGCACGCCGGCGAGATGCTTTTTCGCTTTCGCCGTGGCCTGCACGTCGTCTTGCGGCTCGAGATCGAGCGCGGCGACAGCGGCGTCGATATTGCCGTTCGCCAGCGCCGCTTCGGCCTTGCGCGCGCGCACAGGCGTGGCGCCGACGCCGAAATAAGCCAGCCGCACGTCGCTGAGCTTCTTGCCGTCGGCGCGCGCGCTGGCGGCGAGGCCGACAATGGCGTAATCGCCGTGGCGGCGCGCCAGTTCGGCGAAACCGGTGCGGGTATCTTTGCCGCCGGCCGGCACGCGAATGGCGGTAAGAACTTCTTGCGGCCCAAGCGCGGTCTCGAACAGACCTTTGAAAAAGTCCTGCGCCCTGATGGTGCGCTTGCCCTTGGGGCCGGTCGCATCGACTTCACCATCGAGCGCCAGCAGGCAGGCCGGCAATTCGGCGGCCGGATCGGCGAAGGCGATGGAGCCGCCGAGCGTGCCGCGGTTACGGATCGCGGCGTGGCCGATATGCGGCATGGCGCGCGCGATCAGGGCGCGTATTTGGCGATCAGCTCGGAGCGTTCGGCCTCGGCATGGCGCACCAGCGCGCCGAGCTCGACCTTGCCGTTTTTGTGCGCGACGCCGCCGAGTCCGCCGACGCCGTTGATGTCGATTAATAGGCTCGGGGCGGAAAGCCGCATATTGAGCGTGGCGATCAGGCTCTGCCCACCCGCAAGCAGGCGCGCGTCCTTATGCTCGCCCAACAGCGCGATCGCCTCTTCGAGCGAGCGGGCCTTTTTGTATGCGAATGGCGCCGGCTTCACGCTTCCTCCCAACTCTTTTTTCTCATTGTGACCGAGAACGCAGACGGGTCAATGCACCCACTCGCCGCGGCCGCAGGTCCCGCGTATAAAGTCAACGCAAAATCAGGGAGCGGACGAATGGCGAAGGAATTCGAGGGAAAAGTCGTGGTCGTCAGCGGCGGTAGCCGCGGCATCGGCCGGTCGATAGCCACGGCATTCGCGCGCGAGGGTGCGCAATGCGTGCTGGCGGCGTCCAATGCGGCAAATCTCGTCGAAGGGGCCAAGGCGGTCGCCGGCGCTGGCGGGCCGGAGCCGATGACCATTGCCGGCGACCTGCGCACGCTCGCGGCCTGTGAGCAGGTCTTCGCCAAGGTCAACGAGCGCTTCAAGCGCTGCGACGTGCTGGTCAATAATGCCGGCGCGACCAAAGGCGGCAAGTTTCTCGATCAGCCGGACGACGCCTGGACCGACGGCTTCGCGCTCAAGTTCCACGCCGCGGTGCGGCTGACGCGGGCTGTTCTGGCCGCTGCTCAAGCAGGCACACGGCAACATCGTCAATATCATCGGCGGCGCGGCGCGTACGCCGGGGCCGGATTTCCTGATCGGCGGCGCGGTCAACGCGGCGATGGCCAATTTCGCCAAGGGCCTGACGTCGATGGGCAACCGCGACGACATCAACATCAATGTCATCCATCCCGGACAGACGCAGACCGACCGGGTCGAGCAACTGTTCGCGCAATTCGCCAAAGCGCAAAACAAGACGGTGGAACAGATTCGCGACGAGGCGCTGGTCAAGAGCGGCCTGCGCCGCATCGGCCAACCCGAAGATGTCGCGGAGCTGGCGCTGTTTCTGTGCAGCGCGCGGGCGCGGCATATCCAGGGCACCGCGATCGCCGTCGATGGTGGCGGCACGCCGGGATATTACTAGACTAGACAAGGGTCTTCACGATATCGATGGCGCGGCGCAGCAGCGTCATCGAGGCTTCCAGCGTGCGGAAGGCGGCGTGCGCGGTCAGCGTCACGTTCGGCAGTTTCGCCAGCGGGTGATCGGCTTTGAGCGGCTCGGCGTGGAATACGTCGAGCCCGGCATGGCGGATGTGGCCGCTTTTCAGCGCCGCGATCAGCGCGGCCTCGTCCGCCAGCGCGCCGCGCGCGGTGTTGACGAAAATGACGCCCGGCTTCATGCGCGCGATGCGTTCGGCCGACAGAAAGCCGCGGGTCTCGTCGCCGAGCGTGAGGTTCATCGACACCACATCGCTGCGCGCCAGCAGCGTGTCGATATCCACCAGCGGAACCTGAATGTCGGCATGTCTGGTGCGGTTCCAGCCGATCACCTCCATGCCCATGCCTTTGCCGATGCGCGCCACTTCGCGGCCGATGCCGCCGAGACCGATGACGCCCAGCGTCTTTCCGAGAAGCTGCACGCCTTCATGCGGCGTCCAGGTGCCGGCGCGCACCTCGCGGTCCATGCGCGCCACGTCGCGGGCGGCGGCCACCATCAGCGCGATCGAATGCTCGGCCACCGCGGTGTCGCCATAGCCCTTGATGATGTGCACCTTGACGCCGCGCGCTTCCAGTTCGCCGACGTTCATGTAGCTCGCGGGGCCGGTGCCGAGGAACACGATGTGCTTGAGCTGCTTGCAACGCTCGACCAGATCAGTCGGCATGTAGGAATGGTCGTCGATGGCGATGTCGTAACCGGCGAGCACCAGCGGTAACTCATCGCGCGCAAACGGCTCGGTATTGACGTCGATTTTCGGATCGTCGGGACGAATCACGCGCGCCCAAACGGGCGCCAACTGGTCGTTGCAGTCGAGAAAGATCGTTTTCATGGCCGCGTCCACCACCGAAACAAATGAGGCCGTCAACCGTTGACGGCTTAGGTCGCGAAGACTTACATGCGCCGCCCAGCTTTGTCTCGGATCGAAAAACGTATGAATGACAGTCCTAAAGCAGTCTGCATCATGGCTTGGCCGGCGGGCCATTCGCGCTCGCCGCTGATTCACAATTACTGGATCAAGCAGCACAAGCTCAACGCCGAATACCGGCGTGAGGCGGTGCCGCCGGAAAAATTCAAGGAGTTCATCACCCATCTGCGCGAGCACGGCTATGTCGGCGGCAATGTCACCGTGCCGCACAAGGAGACCGCGCTGGCTTTGTCGTTGCCGGACGAGCGTGCCAAAGCGGTCGGCGCCGCCAACTGCCTTTGGTACGAGGGCGATATGTTGCGCTCGACCAATACAGACGTCGAAGGCTTCCTCGGCAATCTCGACGTCGTGGCGCCGGGCTGGGACCGAGGCCTGGAAACCGCCATGGTGCTGGGCGCCGGCGGCGGAGCGCGTGCGGTCATCTTCGGACTGGTCCAGCGCAATGTCGGACGCATCTATGTGATCAATCGCACGCGGGCCCGGGCGGACGTCTTGAAGAAAAAATTCGGCGCGCGCGTGCATGTCGCCGGATGGGAGGAGACCACCGGGCTGTTGGGCGGCGCCGGCCTGCTGGTCAATACGACAACCTTGGGCATGGTTGGGCAGCCGCCGCTGGAGATCAATTTGCGCTGCCCGGCCTCGCTGGTGGTGGCGGATCTGGTCTATGCGCCGCTGGAAACCGGACTGCTGAAATTGGCGCGCGCGCGCGGCCTGCGCGCCGCCGACGGGCTTGGCATGCTGCTGCATCAGGCGGTGCGCGGCTTCGAACGCTGGTTCGGCGTGCGGCCGCAGGTGACGCCGGAACTGCGCGCGCTGATCGAGGCCGATCTGCTCAAGAAATAGTGACTTTAGCGCCGCCACTGACCCCCCGGAATAACCGGCGGCGTGAGGGGTTATCCCGCCTGAATGGCCAGCGACCAAACGCGGGCTGCAAATCGGGAGGCCTATCGATGCATAATTTGAATATGACGCGCCGCGTGCTTTGCGCCGCCGCCGCTTTGGTGCTGGTGGCCAGCGCCGCCTCGGCGCAGCAGCCGGGCCGCATCCGCGGGCAGATCGAAAAGGTCGACGGCGCGATGCTGTCCCTCAAGACGCGCGACGGCGCGCATGCTGAATGTAAAGGTCGACGACGACGGCGCGCGTGTCGGCGCTGGTCAAGGCCACGCTCGCCGACATCAAGACCGACAGCTTCATTGGCGTTGCCGGTATGCCGAAGCCGGACGGCAGCATCGAGGCGTTCTCGATCCACACTGTTCTGCCCGCGCAGCGCGGCGTGGTGCCCGACCGGCGAGCGCCCGTGGGATGGCGGCCGAACAGCACCATGACCAATGCCTATGTCGAGAACGTGGTCGTCGAGCAAAGACGGCGATGCGCTGACGGTGAAATACAAGGACGGCGAGAAGAAGGTGATCGTGACGCCAGCGACACCGTGATCGCCACGGCAGCGCCGGGCAGACAAAGACGAACTCAAGGCCGGGGCGCAGATCATCATCTTCGGCTGCGGAAAAGCAGCCGGACGGCTCGGTGCTGGCGAAGGTCATGTATGTTGGCCGCGGTGTCACGCCGGCAATGTAAGGAAAACGCATGTTGAGAGGAATTGGAGTTGTCGCGGCGTTGCTTGCGCTCGCTGGCGGCGCTTGGGCGCAGCAGCCGCAGACCGTGCGGGTCAATGGCATGGTGGAAAGCTTCGACGGGCATGTACTCGCGGTGAAATCCGCGAAGCTCGGCGAGGTGAAAATCAACATTACCGGAGACTTCTCGGTGATAGGCGTTGCCAAGGGTTCTATCGCCGATGTCAAACCGGGCGCCTATATAGGCGTCGGTGCCATGCCGCAAACTGACGGCAGCCAGCGCGCCATCCAGGTAACGGTGATGACCGAGTCGCAACGCGGGCTGAGCGAGGGCCACCGTCCGTGGGACGCGCGGCCGAACAGCACTATGACCAATGGCTCGGTCGATCAGACCGTGGAGAGCGTTGACGGGCCCGCGGTGACCGTCAAATACAAGGGTGGCGAGCAGAAGATCGTCATCCCGCACGACGCCGTCATCCGCACGTATATGGTTGGCGACAAGAGCGAGCTCAAGCCGGGCGCGCATATCGCGATCGTGCGTGCGGTAAAGAAGCCGGATGGCTCGCTGGAGGCTAACCGCGTTAATGTCGGGCGCGGCGAGGTGGTACCGCAGTAGTAAGAAGGAACGTTCGCGAAACTGAAGCGTTCTGTCGGCGGGAGCTGGGGCTATTGTAAGGAGATAGCCATGGCCCCTCGGATTGGTTTCGTCGCGCTATGCGCGACTTCGCTTGCTCTCACTTCGGCGGCGGCTCAGCAAAAACCTGTTCGGGTGCGCGGCACTATCGAGCAGGTGGACGGTCACGCTCTTTCCGTTAAGTCGCGGGAAGGCGAAACGTTGAAAGTGACGATGGCGGACAATGTGCGGATCCTTGACCTGGTGAAGGCGTCATCCGCCGATATCAAGCCGGGATCATATGTCGGCTCGACGGCTATGCCGGAACCGAACGGCCGCTGGAAAGCGGTGGAAGTGCACATTTTCCCGGAATCGATGCGCGGCGTCGGCTTGGGCGACCGGCCTTGGGACCTCAAGCCGAAGAGCACCATGACCAACGGTACTGTCGGCAATGTCGCTAATGGTCATGACGCCGGCGGCACGGTCGGCGGCGTCGTTGCGAAGGCCGAAGGGCAGACGCTCACGGTCGGATACCAAAATGGCGAGAAGAAAATCGACTTGACGCCCGATACGGTAGTCGTGACATACGCACCCGGCAACAAGGATGAGCTCAAGCCGGGCGCCAAGATAATGATTCCGGCTGCGACCAGGCAGGCGGATGGAACGCTGATGACCGACCGCGTCAATGTCGGCCGAGGCATCGCGCCGCCGATGTGATTCTTAGCCTCGATCGAGTAGCGCGCGCCCGCGCGGCGTGAGCACGAGCCGCGATTGATTCATGCTGCTGCCGGTCTGGAAGTGCACCAGGCCGTCCGAAATCGCGTCTTCCCAGATCGACAGATGCGGACAGCTGCGCCGCCACGCTTCCGCGTCGGCGTAGCTGCGCGGGGCCTCATCGACCCAGGCGAGGAACTGCTGCGTCAGGGCGTGCGCGGCGGTTTGCATGGCGGGGTCATTACACCCGCTCGCGGCTCGGTTTCAAACGGTCGGGCCGGCCGCTCGACCGTGCTGATCTCGATCTTCGATTGCAGCGTCTGGTGCACCGGGCATTTGTCGGCGATCTCCATCAGCCGCCTGCGCTGCTCGGCGTCGAGCGGGCCTTCCAGCGTGATGGCGCGGTCGATGTGATCGACCTTGGTGACCTTGTCGTCGCAGTTCTCGCAGTCCTTGGTGTGGATCTTTTTCTCGTGGTTCAGCCGCACCGAGACGTTTTCCAGCGGGATTTTCTTGAAATCGGCATAAAGCCGGATCGTCATCGAGGTGCAGGCGCCGAGGCTCGCCAGCAGGAAATCGTAGGGGCCGGGGCCGGAGTTCAGTCCGCCGAGCTTCTCCGGCTCGTCGGCGAGCAGGCGATGCGGTCCGGTCAATATCTCCTGCTGGAATTTTCCGCCATGGGTTTCGCGCACCAGCACGAGGCCGGCCTCGACCTCCGCCTCGGTCATGACTTCGGGCCGGTCGAGATAGCGGTCGGCCCAGGCGGCGATGACGTTGGCCACATAAACCGCGTCGTCCTTCTGGCTCAGCAGATGATCGGCGCCGGCGAGCGAGACGAAGCTTTTGGGATGCTTGGCGGCGCCGAAAATATGCGAGGCATTGTCGATGCCGACCAGTGTCGTCGGTCGGCGAATGAAACACCAGCAGCGCCTTGCGCAGATTGGCGAGGCATTCGTCGAGCTTCTTCGCGGCGACGTCGTCGAGGAATTCGCGCTTGATGCGGAACGGCCGCCCGGCCAGCGCCACCTCGACCTCGCCCTGCGCCTTGATCTGATCGACCTGGTCCTTGAACAGGCCGACGACATGCGACGGGATCGTAGGGCGCGGCGATGGTGACCACGGCGCGCGCCTCGGCGATGCGGTGCGCGGCGGCGAGCACCGCGCAGCCGCCCAGGCTGTGGCCGATCAGGATCGCCGGCGCGCCATACATCTTGCGCAGATGATCGGCGGCGGCGACCAGATCGTCGACGTTCGAGGAAAAATGCGTGTTGGCGAATTCGCCTTCGCTCGCGCCCAGGCCGGTGAAATCGAAGCGCAGCACGGCGATGCCGTGGATGGTCAGCCGCTCGGCGATGCGCCTGGCGGCGAGGTTGTCCTTGCCGCAGGTGAAGCAATGCGCGAACAGCGCGTAGGCCGTCGGCTTGCCGAGCGGCAGATCGAGCGTGGCGGCGAGCTGCTCGCCTTTGGCGTTGGGGAAGGTGAATCGTCTCGCTGCGCATAGTCGTCCTCGCACAAATGTCGTCATGGCCGGGCTTGCCCTGGCCATCGGCGCCTTGTCTTTAGTACAGCTAGTAAGACGTGGATGCCCGACACAAGGCCGGGCATGACAGACAAGGGGTGCCTACAAGTTGTGCTTGGATATTTGCATCATTTCGGCAATGCAATTGCGCGCCAGACAAGGAGTTAGCCATGACGCGCGCCGACCTCACCGAAAAACTGCTCGACATCAAGCGCGAGAAGGGCTGGACCTGGAAATACATCTGCGGCGAGATCGGCGGCATGTCGCCGATCCTGGTGACCGGCGCCATCCTCGGCCAGATGAAGCTGACCAAGCCGCAGGCCGCCGCCGCCGCCAAGCTGTTCGGGCTCTCCAAGAGCGAGCAGGCGCTGCTCAACGAGGTGCCGTTCCGCGGCACCGGCACGCCGATGCCGCCGACCGACCCGCTGATCTACCGCTTCTACGAGCTGATCATGGTCAACGGCCCCGCTCTCAAAGCCCTCATTGAAGAGGAATTCGGCGACGGCATCATGTCGGCGATCGACTTCGACATGGACATCACGCGCAAGACCGACCCCAAGGGCGACCGCGTCGCCATCGGCATGACCGGCAAATTCCTGCCGTACAAATATTACGGCGCGACGGGGAACGCGCTGGCGTTTGGGTTGAAGGAGGAGTAGGGCCTATTTGATGAGCTTGAGCATCGCCGCGGTCGCCACGCGATAGCCTTCAGTCCCCAGGCCTGCGATCACCGCGGTCGCGACCTTCGAAACGAAGGAGTGATGGTAGTACGGCTCGCGCTTGTGGATATTTGTGATGTGTAGTTCGATAATCGGACCCGGAAACATCTTGAGCGCGTCAAGGACCGCGATCGAGGTGAAAGTGAAGGCGGCCGGGTTGATGATGATCCCGCCGCCGCGGTCGATCGCTTCGTGAATCCAGTCGATCAACTGGGACTCGCTGTTCGATTGCCGAAATTCGATTGCGGCATTCGGCGCCTCTGCACGGCATGACGCCTCGACTTCGGCGAGCGTTGTCTTGCCGTAAATCTCCGGCTCGCGCATGCCGAGCCGGTTGAGGTTGGGGCCGTTGAGAATATAGATCGGTTTACTCATTTTGATTCCTTGCACGGCTTGCAATTTAACCTTTGTAGCCAATCAATTTCGGCAACCAGAGCACGACCTCGGGGACCGCGGTGATCAACGCGAGGATCGCGAGCGCAGCGACGATGAACGGAATCGCCTCGCGCACAATCGAGCCTAGGGGTTGCCGGGTCATGTTGGCGACGACGAAAAGCAGAAGCCCATAAGGCGGTGTCACCAGCCCGATCATGATGTTGACGACGACCACGACGCCGAAATGCACGAGGTCGATGCCGAGCGCCTTCGCCGTCGGAATGAAGATCGGCACGATCACCAAAAGGATCGTGGTACCTTCGAGCAGGCAGCCGAGCACAAGCAGCAGGATATTGACGACGAACAGGAAGCCCCATGCCGACAATTGCATGCCGCCGAGGAAGTGCTGCAGCGAGGCCGGGATGTTTTCAATGGTCACCACGTAATTGAAGGCCATGGCGCCGGCGATCAGCATACCGATCGATGTCGAGGCCTTCCCGCTGGTGAGAATGGCGTTGTAGAGCTGCTTCCAGGTGACGGCCCGGTAGAGCACGGTGGACGCAAAAAGGGCGTAGAAGGCGGCGGCGGCGGCGCCTTCGGTCGGCGTGGTGACGCCGCCATAAATGCCGAACAGCAGAATGACCGGCAGCATCAACGCCGGGAATGCATTGAGGGTGATGCGCGGCACCTGCCTGAGCGGCACCGGCGGTTCCACCGGATAACGGCGCCGGCGGGCGAGGAAGCTGTTCATCGCCATGAAGATGAGGCCGAGGAGCAGGCCGGGAACGACGCCGCCGAGAAAGAGATAGCCGATCGATGCGTCGGAAATCAGCGCGTAAAGCACCATCGGAATAGAGGGCGGGATGATCGGCCCGATGATGGCGGCCGAAGCGGTGATGGCGGCGGCATATGAGACCGGATAGCGGCCGTCCTTGGTCATCATGCCGATGATGATGCGCCCGATCCCGACCGCGTCTGCGATGGCCGAGCCCGACATGCCGGCAAAGATCACATTGGCGACGACGTTGACTTGACCGAGTCCGCCGCGAAAGCGGCCGACCAGCACCAGGCAAAAATTGAGCAGGCGGTCGGTAAGGGTGCCGACATTCATCAGGTCGGCGGCCAGAATGAACAATGGAATCGCCAGCAGGACGTAGCTGTTGAATAGGCCGTTGAGGATCTGCTCAGCCGCGGTGCCGAGGTCGAGCCCGGCCAGCAGCAGATAGAGGATTGAGGCGGCGATCATCGCATGGCCGATCGGCAGGCCGAGCGCGCCGAGCGCGACAATGGCCGCGATGCAAATGGCGAAGGGGCTGACCGGCAGGCTCATTCGCCGGTCCTCGCCGGATCGGTCATCGGCGCCTCGCCGCCGCGGATGGCGTTCCAGACCAACCAGATGTAACGCACGATACTCGCCACCGAAAACAGCAGGAACACCGAATACATCCAGTTGATCGGGACGCGCAGATAGGCGGAATGCTCGACCTTCATGAAACTGACATAGCTGTAGGCGCCCGGCAGCGAGATCGCGTAAAGCAGGACCAGCACCGATCCGGTCACGACGGTGAAGATGCGCCGGGTGCGCTCAGAGACCTGCGAATAGATGATGTCGAAGCGGATTTCCTCCGCCTCGCCGAGCACGAAGGCGGCGCCCCACAGCACCGTCCACAGCCAGGTCGTGATGATAACTTCCTCGGTCCAGCCGAGCGGGTCGTCGAGCGCGTAGCGATAGAAAATCTGCACGATGAAGGTCACGAACATGACCGTCAGCAGAAACACGGTGACGTTCTCCGCACGGCGGCGCAGCCAGCGTCCGAGGCCGTCGGCGTCAAGGTTCATTGTTACACCGTGCAACCGCGCTTCGCGAAAGCCGGCCGGTCGCCTTTAGGGTAACCGGCCGGAGGTTTTCAGAAGCACTTTGTCATTTCGCCAGACTTTGCGAAAACAGGCGCTTGGCTTATTTGATGGCGTTGATCTTCTCGATCGCGCCCTTCGGCCAATCCTTGCCGTACTTGTCGACGTATTTTTTCTGGGCGTAGCTTCGGAACGCTGCGACGTCCGGCGTGTAGACCTTCTTGCCTTCCTTTTTGAAATATTCGAGCGTTTCCCCTTCCAGCGCGTCGAAGCGCTTGATGTTCTCCGCCGCCATCTTGTCGGCCGCGGCTTGGAATTTCGCCTGCTGCGCCGGCTTCAGGCCGTCCCAGATCTTCGAGCGGATCGCCATCACATCATAGGCGATCACGTGCTTGGTGAGCACGAACTGCGTCGTCACCTCGTCAAACTTCATCAGCTTGCTGGCAACCACGGGATTGTCTTGGCCGTCGACCGTGCCGGTCTGCAGCGCGGTGTAGAGCTCGGCGTAGGCGATCGGCGTTGGATTGGCGCCGAGCGACTCACCGAGGAATTGCCAGAACTCGCCCGGCGGCATGCGCAGTTTGATGCCGGCCATGTCGGCCGGCGTTTTGATTTTCTTCTCCGGCTTCAGGTTGATGCTGCGCGAGCCGAAATAGACAGGCACCACGATCTGAATGCCAAGCTGGTCCTTGGCCATCTTGATGAAGTCCTTGCCGACGTCGCTTTTGAACGTCTTGACCATGTGGTCGGCGTCGCGGAACAGGAACGCAGAGGTGAGCAGCGACCACGCCGGAATCTGCTTGGAGATGTCGGCCGGCGCCAGGTTGCAAAGATCGAGATTGTCGCGCTGAAGCGCGACCAGTTCGGTGCCCTGCTTGAACAGGGTGTTGCCCCAGTGCGGCTCGAAATCGAAGTCGGCCTTGATCGCGTCGGCGAACTCTTTGTAGGCCTGCGCGCGCAGGTCGGTTTCCGTAAAGGCGCTGCTGAAGCGCAGCTTCTGCTTGGTCTGCGCGCCTGCCGTTCCAGCGGCGACTAGAGCAAACAATGTGGCCCCACCGGCAACCACGGAACGGCGCGAAAAACGGGTCATGGGCTTCCTCCAGACGTGTTGTCGTTATGGCGATTATTGGCCCTTGCCCGACCCCGCTCAATAGTCAAAAATGGGATTATCATAGGATCAATGGATCGTCAGATGAAACCCTTGAATGGCGTAAAGTTCGAAACGACGGGCGAAAAGGTCTATCGCCGTTTGCGCAACGACATCATCTTTGGCCGCTTGGCGCCGTCACAGAAACTGCGGCTAGAGGCTCTCAAGGAGTCCTACGGCATCAGCGTCAGCACGCTGCGCGAGTTATTGAATCGCCTGACATCGGAAGGCTTGGTCGTTACCGAGAGCGCGCGCGGCTTTGAGGTGGCGCCGGTGTCCGCTGACAATTTCAAGGAGCTTGCGAGCCTAAGGCTCTTGCTTGAATGCCACGCGCTACAGCGCTCGTTTGCGCTGGGCGACATGGATTGGGAAGGCCGCGTCGTCGCCGCGCATCACAAGCTGGCGACCATGGAAAAGCGAACCCTTGCCGGCGACAAGCGCGGCCTCGAAGCGCTCAAGCGCTACGATTCCGAATTTCACCAAGCTCTGTTGTCGGCTTGCGGTTCGCGTGTTCTGTTAGATGCGCATGCGGTAGTTTTCGACAAGTACGTTCGGTATTTGATGATCGCTGTGATTTTCCGTGACGCCGCACCGCCCGAACACCAGAAACTTCTCGAATGCGCTTTGAAACGCGATACGAAAACGGCTCAGACCATTCTCACGACGCACATCATGGATTGTGTTGCCCACACGCTGACCAACACTCCTGCGAACTTGCTTGGCCTTCAACGCCCCGCGAGCAAGCGGCGGCAGTTCGCCGATCCTGGTGCCGGACGCGATCCCGCAGTATTGACTGGAAATTGAGCGCGTACCAACCCCCATGAAACACATCGGCTTCCTCTCCTTCGGCCATTGGACCCCGTCGCCGCAGTCGCAAGTGCGCACGGCGTCCGACGCGCTGCTGCAATCGATCGAGCTTGCGGTGGCGGCCGAGGCGCTCGGCGCCGACGGCGCTTACTTTCGCGTCCATCACTTCGCCCGCCAGCTCGGCTCGCCGTTTCCGCTGCTCGCCGCCTGCGGCGCGCGCACCAAGACGATCGAGATCGGCACCGCGGTCATCGACATGCGCTACGAGAACCCGCTCTACATGGCGGAGGACGCCGGCGCCGCCGACCTCATCGCCGGCGGCCGCCTGCAGCTCGGCATTTCGCGCGGCTCGCCCGAGCAGGTGATCGACGGCTGGCGCCACTTCGGCTACGCGCCGCGCCGAGGGCGGACCGACGCCGACATGGCGCGGCGCCACGCCGAAGTGTTCCTCGAGGTGATCCAGGGCAAGGGCTTCGCCAAGCCCAACCCGCGGCCGATGTTCCCGAACCCGCCCGGCCTGCTGCGCCTCGAGCCTTTCTCGGAGGGCCTGCGCGAGCGCATCTGGTGGGGCGCCGGCACCAACGCCACGGCGGAATGGGCGGCCAAGCTCGGCATGAACCTGCAGTCGTCGACGCTGAAGATCCACGAAAGCGACAAGCCGTTCCACGTGCAGCAGGCCGAGCAGATCAGGCTCTACCGCGACGGCGTGGAAGGCGGCCGGGCATGCGCGCAGCCCGAGGGTGTCGGTGTCGCGCTCGATCTTCGCCATCATCGACGACCGCGACCGCATGTATTTCGGCGGCGGCGACGAGCGAGCGACCAGATCGGCTTTCTCGGCGACGACCGAGCGCGCCATCTTCGGCCGCAGCTACGCCGCCGAGCCGGACGTGCTCATCGAGGAGCTCAAGGGCGACGAGGCCATCGCCGAGGCCGACACGCTATTGTTGACGGTGCCCAACCAGCTCGGCGTCGACTACAACGCCCACGTCCTCGAGGCGATCCTCAAGCACGTCGCGCCGGGCCTGGGCTGGCGGTAGTGAGCCGTCACCCTGAGGTGTGAGCGAAGCGAGCCTCGAAGGGCGACGGCGGGTAGAGCGCGACCAGACGAAGGGCGTGATCGTGGCCGTTCATCCTTCGAGGCGCGCAAGAGCGCGCACCTCAGGATGACGGGTCGGATATGGTGCGTGGTGTCGGTTAGGCGGTTGCCAACCCCACCCCGATCGCCTTCGCCATGGCGCGTTGAAGACGCGTAAACGCGCTTATGGCTCCGGCGATCGACCCTCCCCACAAGGGGGAGGGTGAAGTTATTTGCGCTTGCGCGGCTTTGCCGGTTTGACGGAATTTCGCAACGGCGAATCCGCCAGCACGTGCGGGCCGATTTCGTCGATCGACTTGACGCCGCAGAGTGCCATTGCGACATCGAGTTCTTTCTTCAGAATATCGATCGCCTTGGCGACGCCGGCCTCTCCGTTGGCGCCGAGTCCGTAGATAAAGGCGCGGCCGATCATGCAACTGCGTGCGCCGAGCGCGAGTGCGCGCAATATGTCGGCGCCGGTACGGATGCCGCCATCGAACATCAACTCGATTTCGGAGCCGACCGCGTCGACCACCTTCGGCAGCATTGAAATCGACGACGGCGCGCCATCGAGCTGGCGTCCGCCGTGATTGGACACGATCAGCGCGCTGGCGCCGGTCTTGGCGGCGCGCCTGGCGTCATCGACATCGAGGATGCCTTTGATGATCAGCTTGCCCGGCCACAGGCTGCGGACCCATTCGACGTCTTTCCAGTTTAGCCGCGGATCGAACTGCTCGTTGGTCCATTGCGCCAGCGACTTGATGCCGTCCATACCCCGCACATGGCCGGCGAGATTGCCGAAGGTCTTGCTCTTGCCCTTGAGGATCGAAAGCGCCCAGGCCGGCTTGGTGACGATGTCGAGGACATTCGCGACGGTGATCCGCGGCGGCACCGTCATGCCGTTCTTGATATCGCGATGACGCTGCCCGAGCACCTGCAAGTCGACAGTGAGCACCAGCGCGCTACATTTTACTTTGACCGCGCGCTGGATCAGTTCCTTGATGAAGCCGCGGTCGCGCATGACGTAGAGCTGGAACCAGAACGGCTTTGACACGGCCGCCGCGACATCCTCGATCGAGCAAATCGACATGGTCGAGAGCGTGAACGGAACGCCGGCCGCCTCGGCGGCGCGGGCGGCGAGAATCTCGCCGTCGCCATACTGCATGCCGCACAGCCCGATCGGCCCCAGCGCGATTGGCGCCGCCGCCGGTTCGCCGATGATCTTGGTCGAGATGTCGCGATCATCGACGTTTACCAGCACGCGCTGGCGCAGCTTGATAGCCTCAAGGTCGGCGAGATTGGCGCGGAACGTCTGCTCGTTGTACGAGCCACTGTCGGCATATTCGAAAAAGGCGCGCGGAACGCGCCGGCGGGCGAGCTGGCGGAGGTCTTCTATGCTGGGTGTGATTTTCATGGATGCTTTGCGCGTACTTAACGGTCGGCAATTCGGTAGCACATGACTTAACGCTGCGAAACCGGCGGTTTCGGCCGCATTTCTTTTGGATAGCCAGGCAAGTTGACGAACCTTAATAGGGGTCGGTAACGATTACTCACAATTTTTGAAGCAAAACCGCCGCGTTGGCCCTATTATCGGACTTGCGGGTCTGGCATGGCCGCCCGGCAATAAACCAGAGATCGCAAGGCACGAGGCCGTAAAGTAGGCGTCAAGGGGCATTTCATGGTTCGTCGTTATTTCGGCACCGACGGCATTCGCGGCCGGGCCAATAAGGTGATTACGCCCGAGCTGGCGCTCAAGGTCGGTCAGGCTGCGGGCCTGATCTTCAAGAACGGCGAACACCGTCACCGTGTTCTGATCGGCAAAGACACTCGCCTGTCCGGCTACATGATCGAGACCGCGCTGGTTGCCGGCTTTACCTCCGTCGGCATGGACGTGCTGCTCACCGGCCCGATCCCGACGCCGGCGGTCGGCGTGCTGGCGCGCTCGATGCGCGCCGATCTCGGCGTCATGATCTCGGCCTCGCACAATCCGTACGACGATAACGGCATCAAGCTGTTTGGACCCGACGGCTTCAAGCTCAGCGACAAGGTCGAAAGCGAGATCGAGGAACTGCTCGATTCCGACTTGAGCAAGAAGCTCGCCAAGAGCGACGATCTCGGCCGCGCCAAGCGCATCGACGGCGTGCAGGATCGCTATATCGAGTTCGCCAAGCGCACGCTGCCGAAGGCGATCGACTTGTCCGGCTTGCGCGTTGTGATCGATTGCGCCAATGGCGCCGCCTATAAAGTGGCGCCCGGCGCGCTGTGGGAACTGGGCGCCGACGTGGTTTCGATCGGCGTCGATCCGGACGGCTTTAACATCAACAAGGAGTGCGGCTCCACCGACTTGAACGCGATCACCCGCAAGGTGCGCGAGATGCGCGCCGATATCGGCATCGCGCTCGACGGCGACGCCGACCGCGTCATGATCGTGGACGAGCGCGGCCATGTGGTGGACGGCGATCAGTTGCTCGCCGTCATCGCCGAAAGCTGGAAAGAAGACGGCAGACTTCAGCGGCCCGGCGTCGTCGCCACCGTCATGTCCAACCTCGGGCTTGAGCGCTATCTCGGCGGGCTCGGTATCGAACTGGTGCGTACCCCGGTCGGCGACCGTTATGTGCTCGAGCACATGCGCGCGCACGGCTACAATGTCGGCGGCGAGCCGTCCGGCCACATCATACTCTCCGACTACACCACCACCGGCGACGGCTTCGTGGCCGCCTTGCAGATACTGGCCGTGGTCAAGCGCAGTGGCAAGCCGGTCTCGGATCTCTGTCATCGCTTCGAGGCGCTGCCGCAGGTGCTCAAGAACGTGCGTTACCAGAAGGGCAAGCCGCTGGAGAACGCGAACGTGCGCTCGGCCATCGCGAGCGCCGAGAAAAAGCTCGGACGCGGCGGCCGCCTGATCGTGCGCCCCTCCGGCACCGAACCGGTAATCCGCGTGATGGGCGAAGGCGATGACAAGTCGCTGGTCGAGGCGGTAGTCGACGACGTGGTCGAGGCGTTGACCGAGGTCGCGGCTTGAGTCGCTGAGCGCCAGTCGAATCATCCACGAACGCAATGACGCTGCCAATGCAGCCTCAAGAGTAAACGATTTCTTTATCGCGGTTCCGCTGCGCGCTTTACACGCGTCAACACGCGCGCTTTTCGCTGACTCATTAAAAAGCGTGGTTAAAAATCAAGGTTAAGAGCCACTTAAGGATTTCCTGTCATCGTCCCTCATCATCGCGCTCGAGGTGAGCGCCGGATTGACGAGGGACGATCATGGTTTGTGCGTTTTGCAATTCCCACTCTGGCGGCTCGGCCGCGCTTCACGGCGTCACCGGTGGCGCGCGCCGCCGATATGCCGCTGCCGCCGCCGGACGTGCGCCGCGCCGCAGGATTGCCAGAACTGGTATCTGCGCGGCTTTGTCGGCGTCGGGAACAACGGATCCTTTAACCTCGATGTTACGAACATTACATCCGACACTTTTTTCGCATCGAAATCGATCGGTGACAGCACCTTCATTGGCGGCGGCGTTGGCTACAACTTCAACAACTGGTTGCGCTTTGATGTCACCGGCGAATATCGCGCCAAGGCGCACATCACCGCGCTCGCCGTTTCTCAACCTTTTGTGCCAGGACCGGTCGCTGTGGACCAGTACGAAGGCAATCTGAATTCCTGGGTGTTTCTCGCCAACGCCTTTGTCGATCTCGGTACCTGGAACTGCTTCACGCCATTCGTTGGCGCCGGTATTGGCGGCGCCTACAACATGATTTCCAATTTCACCGACGTTACGCCAGATGTTGCTGCGTTCGGCGCCACCGGCAGTTCATTCGGCCTCGGTCGCGGCACCAACAATTGGAGTTTGGCATGGGCTCTTTACGCCGGCGTGTCCTATGCGGTGAGCAAGAACTTCAACATCGATCTAACCTATCGCTACCTTAACTACGGCTCAGCCAAGGAAACCGTCGACTGCAACGGCGGCTCCGGGTGCAACGAGTTCACATTCAAGGATCTTCATTCCAACGACATCATGCTCGGGCTGCGCTGGACTTGTTGCGATGTGCCGTCACCGGTTTACGCGCCGCCGCCGATCCAGAGCAAGGGCTGACGCTGGCGTAGGTGTGCGCGCTCGAAAGACGCGCAAAGGTAAGGAACAGTATCCATGGGTTTGTTGAAGACGGTGATTGTTGCCGGGATGGCCTTGGTGATGTCAGCAGCGTACGCGCGGGCCGCCGACATGCCTGAATTCCTGCGCGGCTCGACCGCGCCGAGCTACACCCGGTGGGAGGGCTTCTATTTCGGCGTCCAGGCCGGCAAGACCTTCGGCTCGGCCGATTTCGGCAACGCGGACAACTCCCTGGTCAGCGACATACTGGCCAACACGGAGTTGCAGGGTATCGTCTCCAACTTTACGACATTGCCGAAAGGTTCGACCGGCAGCGCAAGCTATGGCGGTTTCGTCGGCTACAATTGGCAGTGGGCCGACGTCGTTATGGGCGGCGAGCTGAACTACAACCACATGTCGATCGGAATTGGCGCTCGGGATTCGCTCGGCCCGATTCTGGTTCCGGGTGCCAACCTCCCCGACGGCTCAACGGTCCTTTACAGCGTCACAGTGACATCGGCCGCTTCCGTGTCGATCCACGACATCGTGACGGCGCGCGCGCGCGCCGGCTGGACCTTCGACCGCTTCATGCCCTACGGCTTTGCCGGTCTCGCGGTCGGCCAGGCCGACGTCTCGCGCTTTGCGACCTTGGCCGGCAGCACCAAAACGACAACGTCGCCAGGGCCGCCCCCGGTCCCCTTCACGGGCGCATTGATTTTGCCGCGCGACCCCCAAACGGTGGCGCAAGACGGCTTGGTTGTCTATGGCTTTACCGCCGGGCTCGGCATCGAGGCCGAGCTCACGCATAATGTGTTTGCGCGCGCCGAATGGGAATTCATCCAATTTCCCAATGTCGCCGACTTCCGCGTGTCGACGAACTCGGCGCGCGTCGCCCTCGGGGTGAAGTTCTAGCGCGTCGCCCCAACACCGGACGCCACGGAACTGATTGTTATAAACGCTGACAATATGGTTGAGGCGAGCGGTTAGCGGGCGACTTCATCGTCAAGCCGCGCCCGTTTCGCAATATCGATGGCTTTCGCACACGAGCCCGCGATGTCCGCTCATAACCCGTTTCGGAAGTTCAGGAACCGATACGGATATCGTTAGTGTTTCGCGCGGTCGACGCCGCTACAAATGGACATACCCGTCCTAGTCAGCGTCGTTGGACATTGACCCGGTCTCTCAACTCGCCTATCTCCGCCAGTGGGACACCCCTCCCCAACGAGGGGCGCCTATCTGGAAGGATAGACATATGACAGCGAACAAGCCCGGCGTGCGGCCGGTGGTGCCGCACTTCTCCTCCGGCCCCTGCGCCAAGCGCCCCGGCTGGAGCCTCAAGCCCTCACCGACGCGGTTCTAGGACGCTCGCACCGATCCAAGATCGGCAAGGCGAAGCTCAAGCGCGCCATCGATCTCACCCGCGAAGTGCTGGAAGTTCCCGCCGATTATCGCATCGGCATCGTGCCGGCCTCCGATACCGGCGCGGTCGAGATGGCGCTGTGGTCGTTGCTCGGCGCGCGGCCCGTTACCATGCTGGCCTGGGAGTCCTTCGGCGAAGGCTGGGTCAGCGACGTCGCCAAGGAGCTTAAGCTCAAGGACGTCACCGTCCTGAAGGCGCCCTACGGCGACTTGCCCGATCTGTCGAAGGTCGATTTTGCCACCGACGTGGTGTTCACCTGGAACGGCACCACCTCCGGCGTGCGGGTGCCGAACGGCGACTGGATCGCCGCCAACCGCGAAGGCCTGACGATTTGCGACGCCACCTCGGCGGCGTTCGCGCAAAAGCTCGACTGGCCCAAGCTCGATGTCGTCACCTTCTCCTGGCAGAAGGCGCTCGGCGGCGAGGGCGCGCACGGCATGTTGATCTTGTCGCCGCGCGCGGTAGCGCGGCTCGAGAGCCACAAGCCGGCCTGGCCGCTGCCGAAGATTTTCCGGCTTACCAAAGGCGGCAAGCTCAACGAGGGCGTGTTCGCCGGCGAGACGATCAACACGCCGTCGATGCTTTGCGTCGAGGATTATCTCGATACGCTGTCATGGGCGAAATCGATCGGCGGCCTCAAGGCGACCGTGGCGCGCTCGAATGCCAATGCCAAGGCGCTTGGCGACTGGGTCGCGATCACGCCTTGGGTCGAGTATCTCGCCAATAATGAAAACGAGCGCTCGAACACTTCCGTTTGCCTGAAGGTGATCGATCCGGCGGTGACGCGGCTGTCCGGCGACGATCAGGCGGCGTTCGCCAAGACGCTCGCCGGCCATGCTGGAGAAGGAAGGCGTCGCCTACGACATCGCCTATTACCGCGACGCGCCGCCCGGCCTGCGCATCTGGTGCGGGGCGACGGTCGAGACAAGCGACGTCCAGGCGCTCACGCCCTGGCTCGATTGGGCCTTCGCCGAGGCCAAAGCCGCGCTGCCGAAGGCGGCGTGAGCCATGACAGCCCCCAAAGTTCTCATCTCCGACGCGCTGTCGCCCGCCGCCGTGCAGATTTTCAAGGATCGCGGCATCGAGGTCGATTTCCAGCCCGGTCTCGGCAAGGACAAGGAAAAGCTCGCCGAGCTCATCGGCAATTACGACGGCCTCGCCATCCGCTCGGCCACCAAGGTGTCGGCCAAGATTCTCGAAAAGGCCAAGAACCTGAAGGTGATCGGCCGCGCCGGCATCGGCGTCGACAATGTCGACATTCCGGCGGCGACCGCGCGCGGCATCATCGTGATGAACACGCCGTTCGGCAATTCGATCACCACCGCCGAGCACGCCATCTCGCTGATGCTGGCGCTGGCGCGCCAGATTCCGGAGGCGGACAGTTCGACCCGCGCCGGGAAATGGGAAAAGAACAAATTCATGGGCGTCGAGATTTTCAGCAAGACGCTCGGCGTCATCGGCTGCGGCAATATCGGCTCGATCGTCGCCGACCGCGCCATCGGACTGAAGATGAAGGTCATCGCCTACGATCCGTTCCTGTCGGAGGAGCGCGCGCGCGATCTCGGCGTCGAGAAAGTCGAACTCGACACGTTGTTCAAGCGCGCCGACTTCATCACGCTGCACACGCCGCTCACCGACAAGACCAAGAACATCATCGATGCCGCGGCGATCAAGAAAATGAAAAAGGGCGTGCGCATCGTCAATTGCGCGCGCGGCGGGCTGGTGGACGAGGCGGCGCTGGCCGAGGCGCTCAAGTCGGGCCAGGTGGCGGGCGCGGCATTCGACGTGTTCGTCGAAGAGCCGGCGACCAGCAATGCGCTGTTCAGCCTGCCCAATGTGGTGTGCACGCCGCATCTCGGCGCCGCCACCAGCGAGGCGCAGGAAAATGTCGCGCTGCAGGTCGCCGAGCAGATGTCCGACTATCTGCTGCGCGGCGCGATCTCCAATGCGGTCAATTTTCCTTCGATCAGCGCCGAGGAAGCGCCGAAGCTGCGGCCATTCATCGCGCTTGCCGAGAAGCTCGGCTCCTTCGCGGGTCAGTTGACCGAAACCGGACTGAGCAAGGTCCAAATTTCCTACGAAGGCGCGGTTGCGCAAATGAATACCAAGGCGCTCACCTCCGCCGCCGTCGCCGGTCTGCTGCGGCCGATGCTGCAGGACGTCAACGTGGTCTCGGCGCCGGTCGTGGCCAAGGAGCGCGGCATCGTGGTCGAGGAGACCACGCGCGAGATGGCCGGCGACTTCGAAAGCCTAATCACGGTGACAGTGGTGACCCAGTCGCAGACGCGCGCGGTGTCGGGCACCGTGTTTGCCGACGGCCGCCCGCGCATCGTCAACATCAAGGGCATCCGCATGGACGCCGAATTCGGGCAATCGATGATCTACATCACCAATCTCGACAAGCCCGGCTTCATCGGCCGCTTCTCGTCGACGCTGGGCGAGGCCGGCATCAATATCGCAACCTTTCACGTCGGCCGCGAGGCGCCGGGCGGCAATGCCATCGCGCTGATCGAGATCGACGGCGAATTGCCGGACGCTGTGCTCGCCAAAGTGCGCGCGTTGCCGCAGGTGCAGCAGGCCAAGCCGCTGCATTTCTAGAAATAGCGGTGTAATATCAATCAGCTGTATGGGGCGCCCGAGCGGCGTTCTGTGCCTTGCCTCAAGCGGATTGATCCTTTATCCGAAGGTGGACCTGCCCGGGCTCGACCGGCGCCAGTGTCCAGAGCGCTGGCGCAGGGATGCAAGCCTAATGGCGAATGTGGTGGTTGTCGGGTCGCAGTGGGGCGACGAAGGCAAAGGCAAGATCGTCGACTGGCTGTCCGAACAGGCCGATATCGTCGTCCGATTCCAGGGGGACATAATGCCGGCCACACTTTGGTGATCGATGGCGTCACCTACAAATTGTCGCTGCTGCCGTCCGGCGTGGTGCGCGGTGGCAAGCTCTCCATTATCGGCAATGGCGTGGTGGTCGATCCGAAGGCGCTGATCGATGAAATCGCCCAGCTCCAGAAACAGGGCGTTGCGGTGACCCCGGATAATCTGCGTATCGCCGAGAACGCACCTTTGATCCTGCCGCTGCATCAGGAGCTCGATGCACTTCGCGAGGCCGACAATTCGGCGACCCGCATCGGCACCACCAAACGCGGCATCGGCCCGGCTTATGAGGATAAAGTCGGCCGGCGCGCCATTCGGTTCATGGATTTGGCCGATCTGCCGGCGCTGGCGCCAAAGATCGAGCGGCTGCTTGCCCATCACAATGCGCTGCGCCGTGGCCTCGGGCTTGCGGAACTCGACGGTGCGGCGATCTACCAATATCTCGCCACGATCGCGCCGAAGGTTTTGCCGTACATGGATTCGGTCTGGTCGCTGCTCGACGTCAAGCGGCGCGAGGGTAAGCGTATTTTGTTCGAAGGCGCGCAAGGCGCGTTGCTCGACATCGATCACGGCACTTATCCGTATGTGACGTCGTCCAACACGGTGGCGGCGACAGGCGGCGACCGGCTCCGGCCTCGGCCCGAACGCCATCGATTACGTGCTCGGCATCTGCAAAGCCTATACCACCCGGGTGGGCGAGGGGCCGTTCCCGACCGATCAGATGGACAATGCGATTGGCAAAAAACTCGGCGAACGCGGCAGGGAATTCGGCACCGTCACCGGCCGCGCGCGTCGCTGCGGCTGGTTCGATGCGGTGCTGGTGCGCCAGACCGTGCTAACCTCCGGCATCGACGGCCTTGCGCTCACCAAGCTCGACATCCTCGACGGTTTCGACGAAATCAAAGTCTGTGTACGCTATCGGCTCGATGGCCGCGACATAGACTATCTGCCGGCCGGCGAGCAGGCGCAGGCGCGGGTTGAGCCGGTCTACGAGACGATCGACGGCTGGAAGGAACCCACAGCGCGCGCGCGTTCCTGGGGGCAATTGCCGGCGCAGGCGATAAAATACGTACGCCGAATCGAAGAGCTGGTCGGATGTCCGGTTGCCCTGCTCTCGACCAGCCCGGAGCGTGAAGACACGATCCTGATGAAGAATCCGTTCGAAGTATAATGATGTCCAATGGCTGATTATCATCCCCTGGTCGCGCGCGCCGTCTCCGGCCTCGACAAGAACACCGGCGAAAACCGCCGTGCGCTTTACGAGCGCGCGCGCGCCGCGCTGGTCGCCCAATTGCGCAACGTCGAGCCGGCGCTCGACGAATCCGACATCACGCGCGAGCGGCTGGCGCTGGAGGAGGCGATCCGCAAGGTCGAGGCCGAGGCGGTCAAGCGCCAGCGTCCGGATGTGGCCGATGCGCCCGAGCCGCCACCGACGCTTTCGGACCAGGGCCTGCGCGGGTTCCGCGAGACGGTGGCCGATGCCGAGGGTCTTGGCGGAGCGGCGGCCGCGGCCAATCGTTCGGCGCACGAGGTCTATGAAGCGATGCCGGACGACCGGCCGCCGTCGGCATCTGGCGATAACGAGGTGCATGCTGCCGAGCATTACTTCGAACCGCAGCCCGCGGCGGAGCTGCTTCAATCGCATGAACCAAAGCAGACCGGCGAGTATGCGCCGCCGCCCGAGGCGCAGCGGGCCGCCCCGCCGCGGCCGTTCTCGCCGCCACGCTACGAAGCAGATGATGAGATTTATTCACGGCCGCCGCGCTCCTACGGCGGCGGCGTCAAACTCATCTTGCTGCTGTTGGTCCTGGCCGGCGTTGCCGGCGTCGGTTACTGGCAGCGCAACAATATTATGACGATGGTGACGAGCCTGCGCAGCAGTACGCCGGCACCGAAGTCGCACGAAGCAACCGAGCCTGCCAGCCGGCCGAAAATCGCCGACCGCATCGGGCCGGCCGCCGGCTCGCCGGAAGCGGCCAATGCGCCCGCCGCCGCGGTCGCGCAAAAGGTGGTGCTATACGACGAGGATCCGAGCGATCCGAAGGGCAACCGTTACGTCGGCTCGGCGCTCTGGCGCACCGAGACCGTGTCGCCGGGGCCGGGGCTGGCGCCTGAACTCGCGATCCGC
The DNA here is from genome assembly GCA_963809675.1 of uncultured Alphaproteobacteria bacterium. Taxonomy (GTDB): domain Bacteria; phylum Pseudomonadota; class Alphaproteobacteria; order Rhizobiales; family Xanthobacteraceae; genus Pseudolabrys. The sequence continues at coordinate 279,310 of CAWEKJ010000009.1, read as the reverse complement.
GCCGACGTGGAAATCCCCGAGCGGCACATGCGCATGACCTGGTCGCTCCGCCGCAACACCGACAAGGCGCTGCCGGCGAGCCATACCATCGAGATCATGTTCACGTTGCCGGCGGATTTCTCCGAAGGCGGTGTCGCCAACGTTCCCGGCGTGCTGATGAAGCAGGACGAGCAGGCGCGCGGCGTGCCGCTCGCAGGCCTCGCGGTGAAAGTGACCAACGGCTATTTCCTGATCGGCCTGTCGGCGGTCGACACCGACGTAGCAACGCAATATACAATTGCTGAAAGAACGCGATTGGTTCGACATCCCGATTGTCTACACCAGCGGCAAGCGCGCCATTCTCGCATTGGAGAAGGGTACGCCCGGCGTGCGCGCCTTCGAAGAGGCGTTCCGCGCCTGGGGGCAGTAATATCAAGCCGCCAATCACAGAGACTGAGCAAACAAAATGGCCGGGACAATGCCCGGCCATTTTTAATCCAGCTGTAGCAGCGGATCGATCTAATGCACCGTCGCGCCGATGGTGGCGGTTTCCGTCGGCTTCTCCATGGCGGCGATGCTCGTCTTCACCGCCTTCTGCACTTTCTCGAAGGCGCGGACTTCGATCTGGCGTACGCGCTCGCGCGACACGCCGAACTCGGATGCGAGATCCTCGAGTGTGATCGGATCGTCCGCAAGACGACGCGCTTCGAAGATGCGCCGCTCGCGATCGTTGAGCACGTCGAGCGCGCCGATCAGTGCCTGATGGCGGTTGTCGCTCTCCTCGTGGTCGGCCAGCATGCGCTCCTGGGTCGGTGCGTCGCTGACCAGCCAATCCATCCATTCGCCGCTGTCGCCGTCATCGCGGATCGGCGCGTTGAGCGAGGCATCGCCGCCGAGCCGGCGGTTCATGTCGACCACATCCTGCTCGGTGACGCCCAGCCGCTTGGCGATCAGCTTGACCTGATCGGGCCGCAGGTCGCCTTCGTCGAGCGCGGAAATCTTGCTCTTGGCCTTGCGCAGGTTGAAGAACAGCTTCTTCTGATTGGCGGTGGTGCCCATCTTCACCAGCGACCACGAGCGCAGGATGTATTCCTGGATCGCGGCCTTGATCCACCACATCGCGTAGGTGGCCAGCCGGAAACCCTTCTCGGGCTCGAAGCGCTTGACCGCCTGCATCAGGCCGACATTGCCCTCGGAAACGACTTCCGAAATCGGCAGGCCGTAGCCGCGATAGCCCATGGCGATCTTGGCGACCAGGCGGAGATGGCTGGTGACGAGCTTGTGCGCGGCCTCACGATCGCCGTGCTCACGCCAGCTGCGCGCCAGCATGTATTCTTCCTGCGGTTCCAGCATTGGGAACCGGCGGATTTCTTCCAGGTAGTGTGAAAGGCCGGATTCGGCCTTGAGTGCCGGCAATGCGGCTGAACGGGCCATGATAGCGCCCTCCTTAATTTGCCCCCGATAATCGGCAGGCTGTTGACGCCGCCGCTCCCCTCGAGCCGACGGCGTACATTCCGATCTCGCAGGTGCAGCATAACGGAACAGGCCGGCGAAAGATAGATGTACGCCCGTCACGTCGCTGTGACGTGCGTCAAAGCCTGAGCAAACCACTGGATTTGCTGATGTATTCCGGATGCTCGCGCCTGCATAGGTGGTTTGCAGCAGCCACTGGGACAACCACGCAAACCGCCCGGCGTTCCGGTTGGAGCGCCAGGTTTCTCGTGTTTCGAGCTGCTTGATGTCGGATAAATGGGGTTCTGGCGGCGGTTTTCAAGGACTGCGGGCGGTGAGCGCTTCGCGCAGGCGGCGCAGGTCGGCCGGCAGCTGCGAGCGGAATTCCAGGATCTCGCCGCTGTCCGGGTGCTCGAAGCGCAAGAGATAGGCGTGCAGCGCTTGGCGGCCGAGCGCTTCCAGGGCGTCGCGGGCGACAGGGGGAAGCAGGCTGGCCTTGGTCTTGAAGCCGGTTCCGTACGTAGCGTCGCCCAGGATCGGATGGCCGATATGGGCAAGATGCACCCGGATCTGGTGGGTGCGGCCGGTATCCAAGGTGCAGGCCAAGAGACTCGCGACCGGCTTGCCGTCGGCGCCGGTGTAGCGCTCCAGCACTTCCCAGTGCGTCACCGCCGGCCGGCCCCCTTCGCGCACCGCGCGCTTGTCTCTGGATCGCGGGTGGCGATCGAGGGGTGCGTCGATGGTGCCCTTTGGCCGGCTGGGCGCGCCCCAGACCAAAGCGAGATAGCCGCGCTCGATGCCGCTTTCGGCCTTGTTGGCGAACTGAGCGCTGAGCCGCGGTGGGCGATGTCGGTCTTGGCCACCACCATCAGGCCGGTGGTGTCCTTGTCGAGCCGGTGCACGATGCCCGGCCGCTTGACGCCGCCAATGCCGGACAGGCTGTCGCCGCAATGGGCGATCAGCGCATTGACCAGCGTGCCCTTGGCGTGGCCGGCGGCCGGATGCACCACCAGGCCTTTCGGCTTGTCGATCACGATTAGCGCGTCGTCCTCGTAGACGATTGTGAGCGGGATCGCCTCGCCCGCGGGCTTGGCCTGCTCGGGCGCCGGCAGCGTCACCGTGACGGTATCGCCGGAATTGACGTAGATAGCGGGATCGCGGATCGTGCGCGCCTCGATCGTTACCTGGCCGTCGAGGATCAGCGCCTTGAGGCGCGAGCGCGACAGCGCCGGAATGCGCGCGGCGAGCACGCGGTCGAGCCGCTGGCCGTCCTCCTCGGCGGCGATCGCTGACTGTCTCGATTGTCGCCATGGTTCAACTGATGTCCGACGACGAAAAACCGCTCGATCCCGAAACCGCGCGCGTCGTCGCCAAGGTGCGCCGGCTGATGATGATCGCGAGCGTGACCACCTTCATCGCGGTCGCAGTCGTGCTTGGTGTCATCGGCTACCGCGTTTTTCACCTCGGGGGAAGCGCGCCGGCAGCGGCCTTCGCGGACGTCACCGCCGCGCTGCCGGCCGGCGCCAAGGTGCTCTCCACCGCGATTGGCAGCGACCACATCGTGGTGACGATCGAGGTCGCAGGCGGCGATCGAAGTGCTCACCTTCGATCCCGACACGCTCAAGCCGCTCGGGCGCTTGCGGCTTAAAGCGCCCTGATCTTCTCCAGTACCGGCAAGAGATACGACACGAATTTCTCGGGGTCCTCGCTCATCGGGAAGTGCCCGAGCCCTTTCATGATGGTGGCGGACGCGCCGGTGCGCTTGGCGATGTCGAGCGTAGCCTCCGCCGTGCAGGAATAGTCGTATTCGCCGGTGAGCAGAAACAGCGGGCAGCGCTTGATGTCGATGTCGTCGACGCGGCCGCGGATGTCGCCGTCGATCATGTAGAAATACAAATCGCCCTTGAACACGCCGGGGCCGCTCTGCATGTAATGCCACAGCGTTTCCCAGCGGCCTTCGTCGGGCGCGGTCGGCGCCACCAGACCCGACACCACGCCGGCGCAGACCATGCCGCCATGCACGTCGGGCCGGTTGAGCCAGGACAGATCGTAATAAGGCTCGGTGTGCGCCGCCGATTCCAGGCCGATCAAGGCGCGGAAGCGTTCGGGACATTCGTGCGCGAGATGCAGCACGATGCGCCCGCCGATCGAGCAGCCCATGGCGACCGGCTTGTCGAGTTTGAGCGCGTCGGCGACCTCGACGATCATGCGCACATAGTCGCGCGAGGTGAGCTGATATTCCGCATCCTGCCAGCCGGCGGGCGGCGAGGATTTGCCGTGCCAGGGCATGTCGAAAGCGATGACGCGGAAGTTGGCCGTGACGCGCGCGTCGTTCATCAGGCCGCGATACTGCCGCGCGTCGGAGCCGGCGGTGTGCAGGCAGAGCAGGGGGATGCCGTGCGCCTGCCTCCTCGACATAAAGCCGGTGCGGTTTGCCGAGCAAATCGAGATGCAGATAGCGGCCGGTAATGGGTTCGAAACGCGGGTTCATCGCGCGGCCTCCTTTGCGCGGCGCCGCGATCACGTCCTTGAAATAGAGCAAGTTCGCCATGAAGGGATGGATGTCGCCTTCGACGCGCATCAATTTCTGTTTGACCAATGCGAAAATGTCGGTGAAGCCGAGCGGCGGCAGTGGCTGCCAGAATTTTTCCCAGACGACACGCGAGGCGCGCAGAGCGAAACTGTAATTCGGCGTGATGAATGGCCCGGGCGTCACCTTGGTGACGCGACCTTCCTGGATGCGGATCAAAGTGTTGGCATCGTCGATGGCGATCATGAAGGTGGTGTCGACGAAGCGGCCGCGCTCAACCAGCCGGGCGTCGGCGTTCACGATGGCAGGCGATAGTGTCGATCATGCGGGTGGCTCCGGCTTTAATATCCGGCACAGGGTGGAATGCCTGACGCAATGCCGCAAGCGCTTGCGTGCCCCCATGATCAAGGCTATCTCGTAGTCCCTGCCTAGCTCCCTTCGTCTAGCGGCCCAGGACGTCGCCCTCTCACGGCGAAAACAGGGGTTCGAGTCCCCTAGGGAGCGCCATTGGCCAGCCCAAAGATCACCGCCATGACTGCCAACGACGCCCAAGTCTGGCCGAGCGAATTGCGCCTGCACAAGGACCGCAGGACGCTCACCGTCAGCTTCGCCGGCGGCGAGAGCTTCGATCTGCCGGCTGAATATTTGCGCGTGAAAAGCCCGAGCGCCGAAGTGCAGGGTCATTCGGCCGAGGAGCGCAAAACGATTCCGGGCAAGCGCGACGTCGGCATCATCGAGGTGCTGCCGGTCGGCAATTATGCCGTGCGTCTGGTGTTCGACGATATGCATTCGACCGGTATTTTCGGCTGGGACTATCTGCACGAGCTCGGCCGCAACCGCGCCGAATACTGGCAGGATTATCTCGACGAACTGGCCGCCAAGAATCTTACGCGTGAGCCGCCGCGGCGCGCGTAACCGGCGCGCGCGCTGTCGCGTCCTGCAAAATCATGTCGGCGCCCTTTTCCGCGATCATCACCACGGCGGCATTGGTATTGCCGGAGACGACCGTGGGCATGATCGAGGCGTCGATCACGCGCAACCCTTCGAATGCCATGCACGCGCAATCGCTCGTCGACGACGGCGGCCGGATCCGAGCCCATGCGGCAGGTGCTGGTCGGGTGAAAGACCGTCGTCCCGGTCTCGCGCGCGAAGGCAAGAAGATCGGCGTCGCTGGTGCAGTGCTGGCTCCGGCGCGCGCTTCCTCGGCGATGTAGTGACGCATCGCCGGCTGATCCATGATCTGGCGCAGCAGCTTCATTCCGGCGACGACCGTGTCGCAATCGATCGGCTCGAAAGATAGCGCGGCTGGATCGCCGGCGGCTGCCTTGGGTCGGCTGGATTTGATGCGCACGAAGCCGCGGCTCTCCGGCCGCAACTGACAAACCGAGGTGATGAAACCGGGAAACGGATGCAAGCGCGCGCCGGAAGCATCGGCGCTGAAAATGATAAAGTGAAGCTGCACGTCCGGCGTCGCGAGATCGGAGCGGGTGCGCAAAAAGGCGCCGGCATAGCCCGCGCCGATGGTCAGCAGGCCTTTCCTGGACAAATGTAACGCAGCCCGGCGCCGAGACGGTGGCGCCAGCTATTGATACACGTCGTTCATCGTGATCGGCTCGGTGCAGCGGTACTGCATGCGGATCTGGAGATGATCCTGCAAATCGGCGCCGACGCCCGGCATGTCGGCGATCACGTCGATGCCGTGCGAGCGCAGCAATGCCGCCGGGCCGAGCCCGGAGAGTCTGTAGCAGCTGCGGTGAATTGAACGCTCCGCCGGCAAGGATCACTTCGGCGTTCGCGTGAGCGATGTGCGTCGTGTCGCCCTCACGATATTCAATGCCCGTGGCGCGCCGGCTGGAAAACAGCACACGCGTTGCCAGCGCGCCGGTTACGACCTTGAGATTGGGCCGTCGCCGCGCCGGGCGCAGGTAACCGACTGCCGTCGAGCAGCGCCGTCCATTGCGTGCGGTGAGCTGGAAATAGCCGGCGCCTTCCTGGCTCGGCCCGTTGAAGTCGTCGTTACGCGGAAAGCCGGCTTGCTGCGCGGCGTCGATGAAGGCTTCGCACAGCGGGTGCGGCTCGCTCACATTGGAAACCGCGAGCGGGCCGCCCTTGCCGTGCAGTTCATCCGAGCCGCGCTCCTGGTCCTCGGCGCGCCGGAAATAGGGCAGCACATCCTCGAAGCTCCAGCCGGCATTGCCGAGCTGCCGCCAGTGGTCGTAATCCTCGGGCTGACCGCGAACATAGAGCAAGCCATTGATCGAACTGGAGCCGCCCAGCACTTTGCCGCGCGGCTGGATGATCTTGCGGTTGTTGAGATCGGGTTCCGGTTCGGTGGCGTAGAGCCAATTGACCTTGGGGTCGCTGAACAATTTGCCGTAGCCGAGCGGGATGTGAATCCAGAGATTGCGGTCGTGGCCGCCGGCCTCCAGCAACAGCACGCGATGGCGTCCTGAAGCGGTCAGCCGATTGGCAAGGACGCAGCCGGCCGAGCCGGCGCCGACGACAACGTAGTCGAAAGTCTCAGACTGCCGCGTTGGCGCCATGGCTCGCCCTCGTTCGCGCTTGGCGCGGGCGTCCGGCCCACTTCAAAAATCATACGATTCATGGCCACTTCTAAGCAGCGATGCGTGCGCGACGCCATGGTGTCGGAGCCTCGCTACGGCTAAATTTATAGCGGTTTTTGCGGCGCGATATTGTGGGCTACCGCTAGGCACCCATTCCGTTTGAGTATAGCCTGACCGCAAAATAACAATAACTCAACGTCAACAGGGAGGAATGCCTCGATGCGTTCAGGAACATCTCGCCGAACAGTTTTGAAAACCGCGGCCCTTGCGTCGGCTGCGGTCATCACCGCCCCCTATGTACGGGGCGCTTACGCGGCCGGCTCGCTCACCTTGGGCTGCTGGGACCATTGGGTCCCCGGCGCCAACAAGGCGCTGATCAAACTCTGCGACGAATGGGGCGCGAAAAACAAAGTCGACGTGCACATCGATTTCATCACGTCGCAGGGCGAGAAGGACAAGCTCACCGCCGCGGCCGAAGCGCAGGCCGGCACCGGCCACGACATCATGTCGCATCGCGACTGGAACATTCGCATCCACCAAGCTCAGCTTGAGCCCCTCGACGACGTGATCAACTCACTCATCAAGAAATACGGCGCGATCAGCCCGGTCGCCGAATACCTCGCCAAGAGCAAAGGCGTATGGCTCGGCGTACCGACGGCGATCGGCAGTCAGGTCAAGCCGTGCTGCTCACGCTTCGACCTCTATAAGGAGCATGCCGGCATCGATTTGCGCGACATGTTCCCGAACGACGAATCGAAGTACGACAAGGCCAAGACCGACAAGTGGACCTGGGACCTTTATCTTGAGTCGGCTCAGAAACTGCATAAGGCCGGCTTCCCGGTCGGTCTGCCGATGGGTCAGACCTCCGACGCGGTCGATTGGGTCGGCGGATTGTTCAACGCCTACGGCGCGGTGTTCGTCGACGCCAAGGACAACATCAAGGTCAATTCCGACCAGACCCGGCAGGCGATGGAAATGGCCCGCAAGATCATGGAAGTCAGCCCGCCGGAAGTTTTTGCCTGGGATGACGCCGGCAACAATCGCTGGCTGATCTCCGGCAAGGGCTCGGGCATCATGAACCCGCCGAGCGCATGGTCGGTCGCCAAGCGCGACAATCCGAAGGTGGCGGAGAATTGCTGGACGCATGGCGTGCCGAAGGGACCGAAGGGCCGCTTCGTCGGGCAGCTTCCGCAGTTCTACGGATTGTGGAAATTCTCCAAAAATAAACAGGCTGGCAAAGACCTGATCACCTTCATCTCGCAGAAGGAATCAGTTGCCCAATTGGTTGCAGCCTCTAACGGCTACGACCTGCCTTCGTTCAAGACCATGTACGACCTCGATACTTGGAAGAATGTCGAACCGCCGGTTGGCACGGTTTACAGCTATCCGCCGCGCGGTGACGAGCAGACCTCGATGTTCGGCGCGCCGGCGCGTTCGGAAGTCGGAGCCCAAATGTACAACCAGGCCATCAACACCGTGATGGTCTCGAAGTTCAGCCAGGGCAAAGAGAAGCTCGACGATGTTATCAAGTGGGCCGAGAAGGAACTCGAAGGCACCTTGCGCGCCTGAGCGTTCTTCAAGGCTGGAGGCACAAACGCATGCCGGCCACCGCGGCCGGCATGCGTCACTCTCGAATTCATTACGGGATCAGGATTATGGCCGATACCGCTCAAACGTGGGTCCAACCGACATTTCCTGATGTTTCCGCTGCGCCAGTCAGAAAAAACGGCCTGCAGCTTTTCATGCGGCGGCGCTCGACGATCGCTTTGCTGATGTGTACGCCACTGATCCTCATTGTCGTCGGGCTAATCATCTACCCCGCGCTCTATTCGATCTATCTTTCGATGCTGAACAAGTCGCAAACGCGTTTCATCGGCCTGTCGAATTTTACCTTCTTGATGTCGCGCGATACGTTCTGGATGGTGGTTCGGCAATCGGCGATCTTCGCTCTCTCGGCCGTGTTTTTTAAGGCTCTGATCGGCCTGATCACCGCGCATCTCGTCAATAACCTGCCGGCCAAAGGTCAGCGCAAATGGCGCGGCATGCTGCTGGTACCGTGGGTGATTCCGTTGGCGCTTTCGACGCTCGGATGGTGGTGGATGTTCGATCCAACCAATTCGGCATTCAATTATACGCTCCGAAGTTTTGGCTTCGAGGGAATCCCCTGGCTGAGTGATCCTTATTGGGCGCGCTTCTCGGTGATCCTGGTGAACGTCTGGTACGGCGCGCCATTTTTTCTGATCATGTATCTGGCCGCGCTTAAATCGGTGCCCGAGCAGCTCTACGAGGCAGCCTCGATCGACGGCGCCACTGCCTGGCAGAAATTCCGGCATATCACGCTGCCGATGATGCACAACATCATCGCCATCACGGTTTTGTTCTCGCTGATCGTTACCTTCGCCAATTTCGACGTCGTGCAGATCATGACGGCGGGCGGCCCGCGCAACATGACGCACATGTTCGCAACCTACTCGTTCCTGCTCGGCATCCGTTCCGGAGACCTTCCACTCGGCGCTGCGACCTCGCTGTTCATGTTGCCGATCCTTGCAATTGCCGCCGTCTTTATTCTGCGCGGCGTCCGCAAGCGGGGGAGGGAAATCGGATGAGCACGATCGCCGTCGCAGCACCGGCCACGAAGCGGGCCGGCGTCGGCGCCAGCCTGCGGCGCAATCGGCGCTGGGCGCTGATCATGTCCTACGTGTTCCTCGTGATGTTCGCGATCTTCTTCCTGCTGCCGCCTTATTATATGGTCGTAACAGCGCTCAAGAGCGACGCCGAAATGGCGCGATTGGCCACCAATCCGTGGTTCATCTTCGACGGCGTCACGCTCGATCAGTTCAGGATCCTGCTCAAAGAGACCGATTTCCTGATCTTTTTCAAGAACACCATAATCGTGACTGTTTGCGTGGTGGCGATCACCATGGTGGTCAGCATCCTGGCGGCGTTCTCGCTCGGCCGCATGAAATTCTGGGGCTCGAGCATCCTGGCAACCGGCATATTCCTGACTTATCTGGTGCCCGACACGCTGCTGTTCATCCCGATGTTCCAGATCGTCAAATCGATCGGCCTGCTCAATTCCTATTGGGGCATGGTGCTGGTCTATCCGACGCTGACGGTTCCGTTCTGCACCTGGATCATGATCGGCTATTTCCAGTCGATCCCTAAGGAGCTCGACGAGGCTGCGTTGATCGACGGCGCCGGGCATATGCAGATGCTCACCAAGATTTTCATTCCGGTGGCGCTGCCGGGCATCATCGCAGCCATGATCTTCGCGTTCACGGTGTCCTGGGCCGCGTTCGTCTATCCGATGGCGTTTCTCTATTCGTCCGACCAGCAGGTGCTTACCGTCGGTACAGTGACCAGCCTGATTCGCGGCGACGTCTACAAGTGGGGCATGCTGATGGCCGGCGCGCTGCTTGCAGCGGCGCCGCCACTCGTAATCTACGCGTTTCTCATGGACTACTACATCGCCGGGCTCACAGCCGGCGCAACAAAAGGCTAGCGTGATTCCGAAAGGTAGGAGCCTGTATTCGGAAAAATCGCGTACAACAATGAGTGGGGCGTAACAGAGACGGGAACGGTTATGGCGGAAGTAACGTTGCGGAACGTGGGGAAGCGCTACGACGACGTCGTCGCCGTCAGCAACATTAATCTCGACATACCCAACCATGAGTTTGTCGTGCTCGTCGGGCCATCTGGCTGCGGCAAAAGCACGACGCTGCGGATGATCGCCGGCCTCGAAGAAATCACCGACGGCGAAATTTCGATCGGTGGCGAGGTGGTCAACGACCTGCCGCCGAAGGATCGCGATATCGCGATGGTGTTCCAGAATTACGCGCTCTATCCGCACATGACCGTCGCCGAAAACATGTCATTCGGCCTCAAACTGCGGAAATTTCCCAAGGCCGAGATCAAGAGCCGCGTCGATAACGCCGCCCGCATTCTCGACATCACGGAACTGCTTGACCCGTCGCCCGAAGCAACTCTCTGGCGGGCAGCGCCAGCGCGTCGCCATGGGCCGCGCCATCGTGCGCAATCCCAAGGTGTTCCTGTTCGACGAGCCGCTCTCCAATCTTGATGCCAAGCTGCGTGTCCAGATGCGCACGGAAATCAAGCGCGTGCATCAGAAGGTCAAGACCACGACGGTTTATGTGACGCACGACCAGGTCGAGGCCATGACGCTGGCCGACCGTGTGGTGGTCATGCACAAAGGCAAGATCGAGCAGATCGGCACGCCGAACGATCTTTACCATCACCCCAAGACGCGGTTTGTCGCCGGCTTCATCGGATCGCCGGCGATGAATCTGGTCCCGGCGAAACTGGAGAGCAACGGCAGCGGCCTGAAAATCAGGCTCTCCGACCATCTGTCATTCCAGGTGCCGGAAAGCCGGGCCGCACGGTATCGCGGTCATACAGGCAAGGATTTGTTGTTCGGCTTGCGGCCTGAGCACATTACCGAGACGCGCGGCACCGAAAATGGCGTTGGTCAGGAGTTCCCGGTCACGCTCGACGTGGTCGAGCCGATGGGCATGGAGACCATGGTGTTTTTCAAGGTGGACGGCACCGAGGTCTGCGGCCGCGTCGAGCCCACCGCCGCCAAGGGTTCAGGCGAGACGATGCAATTGCGCGCCAATCTCGACCATATGCATCTGATCGACCCGGCGACCAACGCGGTGCTTTAAGCGGCTCTTGGCGGTTATTCCTTTACGGCTCCGGTCATCGCCGAGACGTAGTGCTCGACGAAGAAGGCGTAGAGGATGACCAGTGGCAGCGAGCCGATCATCGCGCCCGCCATCAGCGAACCCCATCGATAGATATCGCCGTCAACCAACGCGGTCACGATCGCGACCGGAACGGTTTTGTATTGCGTCGAGGAAATGAAGGTCAGCGCGTAAATAAACTCGTTCCAGCACAGCGTGAAACAAAAGATGAAAGCCGAAATCAGCCCCGGTATCGCCAGCGGCAGCACGATGCGGATCAGAATTTGCCAACGGCTGGCGCCGTCGATCAGCGCGCATTCCTCGAGCTCGAACGGGATGGTCTTGAAATAGCCCATCAGCAGCCAGGTCGAGAATGGAATGAGGATCGTCGGGTAGGTCAGGATCAGCGCGAACGGCGTATCGAACAGTCCGTACTGGAAAACGACCGTCGAGAGCGGGATGAACAGGATCGATGGCGGCACCAGATACGCGAGGAAGATAGCCCCGCCGACCCATTGCGCGCCCTTGTAGCGTAATCGCACGATCGCATAAGCCGCCAGCACGCTGGCGACAATCGACAATGCGGTCGCGCAGACCGCGACCAGCATCGTGTTCCACAACCAGATCGGATAATCGGTTTCGAACAGCAGCTTGTAGATGTGCTTAAAGGTCGGATTCCAGGTCCAGAACGGGCTGTAGGTATCGAGATCGAGCAACTGATTGTCCGGCTTGATTGACGTCAAAGCCATCCAATAAAACGGAAACAACAACACGAACAAGATGATCGAAAGCGGCAAGTAGAGCGTGATCAATCGGCGTGGCAGGTTGTTCAGATAGCTCATGCCCTCGCTGTGGTCGGCGCGCCGAGCTGGACAACACGGCTTTCGGATCGGCGACTTTGGCGGCGAGCGCGTCAGTCATTGTTTTCGCCCTGCTGCCACTTCCGCCGTTGCAAACCAAACCAGGAAACCAGAATGGCGAACAACAAAAACGGGATCATCGCCGTGGAGATCGCCGCGCCTTCGCCGAGTTGACCGCCCAGGATGGCGCGTTGATAGGAATACGTCGCCATCAAGTGTGTGGCGTTGACCGGCCCGCCGCGCGTCATCACCCAGATGAGCTGGAAGTCGGTGAAGGTGAACAGCACCGAAAACGTCATCACCACCGCGATGATGGGCGTGAGCAGCGGATAGGTGATGTAGCGGAAGTTCTGCCATGGCGTGGCGCCGTCGATGGTCGCGGCTTCATAGAGCGACGGCGACACCGTCTGCAGGCCGGCCAGCAACGTGATCGCGACGAACGGCACGCCGCGCCAGATATTGGCGAAGATCACCGACCAGCGCGCGTTCCAGACGTCGCCGAGAAAGTTGATGTTTTCCGTAATCATTCCCATTTTCCTGAGCGACCAGGAAATGATCGAGAATTGCGGGTCGAACAGCCACCAGAACGCGATCGCCGAGAGCACGGTCGGCACGATGAAGGGGATCAGTACGACGGCGCGGATGATCGCCTTGAACGGCAGCCGCTCGTTGAGCAGGAGCGCGAGATAAAGTCCTACCGCGAATTTTATCGTGCTGGCGACCGTCGTGTAGAGCAGCGTGTTGAACACCGTCAGCCAGAACGTCGAGTCTTCCCATAGATATTCGTAATTTTCGAAGGCAACAAAAACGCCGGCGCGGCCCAGGCGCGCGTCCGTGAAAGACAGCCAGACGCCCAGTCCGAGCGGGTAGGCGAGAAACAAGATCAGGAACGCCGCCGCCGGCAGCATGAACCAGATCGCCAGCCAATTGCGGTTGGTCTTGAGCCGGTCCCAGGCCGTCACCTCGCGCGGGGCCGCCCGGACTCGTGCTTGATCGAGAGCGATTGCCATTGCCGTGGTGTTCCACCTTCGAAATACGGCGGCGGGCGGCCGTAGCCGCCCGCCGTTTGTCGTCTTACCGGTAGATGCGCTTCAACTGCCGTTCGGCGATTGAGATCGAGCCCTTCACGTCCTCGCGGCCCGTGCAGTAGTTCGCGAACATGTCGACGACGACGAAGTCGGAGATCGCGGTTGCGGCCTTTTCGCCGACCGAACCCAAGCCGCCCGCGGTACGGGTGCGCTTGGCCACGTCACGGAACGGCGTTGCCTTGGGATCGGCGGTCCACACCGGGTTGCTGTCGTACGCATTGAGGCAATGCGTGAGATAGCCCTTCGCCGACTGGATCCACGGATTGAAATTGTCGGCTTCCAGCATGAACGCCATCAGCGCCTTACAGGCCTGTGGATACTTGGTGTAGGTCATCGCCAGCACCGGATACATCAGGTGCAGTTCGGTCGGCTTGCCGGTTGCGCCGAGCGGGAAGTAGGCGTGATCCATGTCCTCGGCGATTTTCTTCGCGCTGTTCTGCGCCGCGACGTAGATCGAGATGCCGTTGTTGGTCCAGCTGATTTCGCCGGCGAGGAACGCCTTGTTGTTGGACGAGTCGTTCCACGCGGCAGTGCCGGGGACCATGTTGCCGTAGAGCTGTTTGGCATATTCCAGCGCCTTGGCGGTTTCCGGCGAGTTGATGATAACCTTGTCGTTCTTGTCGACGGCCTCACCTCCGTTCGACCAGAGGCACCAGTACGCCCAGCTGTTGGCGTCGCCCGAGGCATGGCCAAGCGCGAAGCCGCCGGGCGTACCTTGCGCCTTCATTGCCTTGGTGTATTCGAGGAAGGCGTCGAGCTTGTCCGGGAATTTGGAGAAGCCGGCTTTCTTCGAGGCCTCGATGCGATAGTTCATCAGCGCGCCCGAATAGCAGACCGGGACGCAGATCCACTTATTGCCGCTGTGGCCATATTTGACCGCGCTATCGACCCAGCCGCCGTATTTCTTGCCGAGATAGTCGGCGACGTCGCTGACGTCCATACACTTTTGCGGGAAAAGGTGCGGCAGCGAGTAGAGGCCCCAGAACAGATCTGGGCCGGTGCCAGTGTTGGCGGCAACGGACGCTTTTGGCTGAACGTCTTCGTACGACTCGCGCGAGATCTCGACCGGCACCCCCGTCGCCTTGGTGAAAGCCGCGATCAGTTTCACGAAGGCATCGTCCTCCGACTGCACGAAATATTTCCAGCGCAGCATCGACAGCTTCGCGTTCTTTTCCGGTTTCCAGGGCGCGGTTTGCGCCCAAGCCTTGGCCCAATCGAGCAAGGCCGGGCCGGTCAGGGCGCTGGCGGCGCCCAAGGCCGTACCGCCCTGCACCAGGGTGCGGCGAGTAAAGTCAGTCATTGGTGGTCCCTCCGTTTGCTTGGTTCTTAGTTGCTGAGGCGCTTACCCGTCACCTCGTCGAAAAGATGTATAAGCCGCGGGTCCGGCCTGAGCCGGATCTTCTCGCCCGGCTTGAATTGATGGCGTTCGCGAAACACCGCGATTATGTCCGTGCCGCTCATTTTCGCGACGACCTGAAGCTCGGAGCCGGTGGGCTCGATCACCTGGACTTCCGCCTCCGCCCCGTCGTCGGCGAGAGCGAAATGCTCCGGCCGCACGCCGTAGATGGTGGGGCGGCCGTCGCTGTCGGCGGGCGCCGCGCCGAGCGGAAACTTGACGCCGCCGTTGCCCTCGAAAGTCGCGCTGCCGTTGGCGCGGACGTGGCCCTTGATCATATTCATGGCCGGCGAACCGATAAAGCCAGCGACAAACAGATTGTCCGGCCGGTCATAGAGGTCGAGCGGCGCGCCGATCTGTTCGACCAGCCCGTCGTGCATGACCACGATCTTGTCGGCCATGGTCATGGCCTCGATCTGGTCGTGCGTGACGTAAATCGTGGTGGTCTTCAGCCGCTGATGCAGTTCCTTGATTTCAGTACGCATCTGCACGCGCAATTTGGCATCGAGGTTGGATAGCGGCTCGTCGAACAGAAACACCTGCGGATCGCGCACAATGGCGCGGCCCATAGCGACGCGCTGGCGCTGGCCGCCGGACAACTGACGTGGAAAACGCTCGAGTAGTTGCGACAGTCCAAGGATTTCGGCGGCGCGACTAACGCGCGTTTCGATTTCATGTTTAGGGGCGCCGCGCAGCTTCATGGAGAATGCCATATTGGCGGCGACCGTCATGTGCGGGTAAAGCGCGTAATTCTGAAACACCATGGCGACGTCGCGTTCTTTCGGCGGCAGGTTATTGACCACGCGCTCGCCGATGCGGATTTCGCCCGATGTGATGTTTTCCAGCCCGGCAATCATCCGCAGCAAGGTCGATTTGCCGCACCCCGAAGGGCCGACCAGCACGACGAACTCGCCGTCGCGAATTGAAACATCGACACCGTGGATGACGCTTGTCGAACCAAATGCTTTCCGCACCTCGCGGATATTGACGGAAGCCACTCGTTTCCTCCTGGCCGACGAGCCGGCCATGCGCTTTTCTTGTTTAGTTCAACCCGGCTTGTATGAGAGGTTTGTTGTTTCCCAAAGCCCCTTGTGTGAGCGGCAAATCATCGGTCTTTCGCTAGATGAAAATCAAGCACGATATTCAGCCGACGGACATTTAGGCATCAAAAGTGCCTTAAATCGCCAGCCCACCATCGACAAGATGCGGCTGGCCGGTGATGTAACTCGATTCATCCGAGGCCAGAAAAAGCGCGAGCGCCGCCACTTCCGCGGCAGTACCGAGCCGCCCCATGGGCTGGCGTCCGACAAAATCGGTTCGCACGGCTTCGAGCGACCGGCCGGTCTCCTTGGAGACGGCCTCGATGCGTCCATCGAGTGAGGGCGACTCGATGGTGCCGGGACAGATGGCGTTGCAGCGGATGCCTTTGGTGATGAAGTCGGCGGCGACCGCCTTGGTCAGGCCGATCACCGCTGCCTTGGTCGCGCCATAAGCATAGCGTTTGGGCAGGCCTTTGATCGAGGATACGCCCGACGACATATTGATGATCGAGCCGCCGCCGTTCTTCAGCATGCCGGGCAGGAACGCCTTGATCGTGCGGTGCATGGATTTGACGTTGAGGTCGAAGGAAAAGTCCCAATCCTTCTCCGAGCAATCGAGCACCGTGCCCTGGTGCACGTAGCCTGCCACATTGGCGAGCACATTAAGCGCGCCGAACTCCTTGGCGACCGACTGGGCGAAGGCTTCGACGTCTCGCGTCGAGAGCACGTCGAGCTTGGCGCATTTCGCGGCCTTCAGCCCGTTGAGCTTGTCGAGCGAGACATCGGTGGCGATTACCTTGGCGCCTTCGGCGATGAAGGCCTCGGCGATGGCGCGGCCGATGCCCTGACCGGCGGCGGTGACGAGCGCGAGCTTTCCTTCAAGTCTTTTACTCATGACGATGGCTTCTTCTTTAGTGGTTGTCTCGCGGCACGCTCTTTTGCGCGACCCGTTGATATTTGATGGCTGGCTTGAGCACCATACCATCGGCAAGTTGGTCGACCATGGCGCGCTGAATTTCCTGCCACGGAGTCTGGCTTTCCGCGTAATGGAAGCCGCCGCGTTTCTGCAACGCGGCGCGGCGCCGGCTGAGTTCTGCCTTGGAAATCAGGATGTTCGCGGTTCCTTTGTTGAGATCGATGCGCACGCGGTCACCGGTTTTGAGCAAAGCCAGCCCGCCGCCAGCCGCCGCTTCCGGCGACGCATTAAGGATAGACGGTGAACCGGACGTTCCCGATTGGCGGCCATCGCCAATGCAAGGCAGCGACGTGATGCCCCTTCTGATCAATGCAGCAGGTGGCTGCATGTTCACGACCTCCGCCGAGCCGGGATAGCCGATCGGCCCGACGCCGCGGACGAACAGCAGGGTATGCTCGTCGATCTTGAGCGCGGGATCCTCGATGCGGTGGTGATAGTCCTCCGACCCTTCGAACACCACCGCGCGGCCCTCGAGCGCGTTTTTATCCCTGGGATTGGACAGAAAGCGCCCGCGAAAATCATCGGAAATGACGCTAGTCTTCATGATTGCCGAATCGAACAGATTGCCCTTGAGCACGAGAAAGCCCGCGGCTTTCTTCATAGGCTTGGCATAGGTTTTAATGACGTCGGCATCCTTGGTCTTGGCGCGCTTGACGTTCTCGCCCATGGTTTTGCCGTTGATGGTCAGCGCGTCGGCATGAATACGTTTGGCGCGCAGCAATTCCTGCATCACGGCGGGCAGGCCACCGGCGCGGAAATATTCCTCGCCGAGGTATTTGCCGGCTGGCTGCATGTTGACCAGCAACGGCACGTCGTAACCGATTTTCTCCCAATCCTCGATCGAAAGCTTCACGCCAATATGCCGGGCAATGGCATTGATATGGATCGGTGCATTGGTCGAGCCGCCGATCGCCGAATTGGCGACAACGGCGTTCTCGAACGCTTTGCGGGTCAGAATGTCGGACGGCTTGAGATCCTCGTGGACGATCTCGACCGCGCGCACGCCGGTCTCGTAAGCAATTTGCCCGCGCTCGCGATAAGGCGCGGGGATGGCGGCGCAGCCGGGCAGGGTCATGCCGAGCGCTTCGGCCAGCGCGTTCATGGTCGAGGCCGTGCCCATGGTGTTGCAATGGCCGATCGACGGCGCGGATGCGGCCGCGATATCCATGAATTCCTGATTGTCGATGCGGCCGACGGCAAGTTCCTCGCGCGCCTTCCAGATCGCCATTCCGGAACCGCAGCGTTCGCCCTTCCACCAGCCATTGAGCATCGGGCCGCCGCACAACACGATTGCAGGCGTATCGACGGTCGCCGCCGCCATCAAACAGGCCGGCGTCGTTTTGTCGCAGCCCGTCAGTAGCACGACGCCGTCGAGTGGATAGCCGTACAGCACCTCGACCAGGCTGAGATAAGCGAGGTTGCGGTCGAGCGCAGCGGTCGGACGCTTGCCTGTCTCCTGGATCGGGTGGCACGGGAACTCGAACGCAATGCCGCCGGCTGACCGGATGCCTTCGCGCACGCGTTTGGCCAGTTCGAGATGGTGGCGGTTGCATGGCGACAGATCGGAACCAGTCTGCGCAATGCCGATGATCGGTTTGCCGGAGCGGAGTTCCTTGCTGGTCAGGCCGTAATTGAGATAGCGCTCAAGGTAGAGCGCCGTCATGCCGGGATTCTCGGGATTGTCGAACCAAAGCTGCGAGCGCAACGGACGCGCGCGTGATTTCGACGGATTACGCAGCTTTTTAGGCATAGTCAGGCTCCCGGAACACCGATTTTCTTAACTGCGAGGATGCGCCGAACAGCTTGATCGATGCAAGAAGCTTTGCCGAAGCGCGAAAGCGATGGAGCTTTATCTGATGTGACGCGCGCGGACTGCGGGTTGAGACCCCAGCGGTACGGCCATAAACGGCGCCATAGCGCTGCGGTATCTCTCAATTTGCAGGTATCACGGCCTTGCGGCCGGCGCCCGCTAGTTTGTTGACGAGTTCGGTGTCTGCGGCGAGGTCGGCCGCGTTGCCGGAATAGACCACCTTGCCGTCGTCGAGAATGTATGCGCGGTCGGCGATCGACAACGACAGCGGCGCGTTTTGCTCGATCAGCAGGACCGAAAGTCCATCTTCGCGCATCCGCCGCACGACTTGCATCACCTCGCGAACGATCAACGGCGCCAGGCCCTGCGACGGTTCATCGAGCAACATGACGCGCGGGTTAAGCAACAATGGCCGCGCAATCGACAACATTTCCTGTTCGCCGCCGGAAAGCTGACGGCCGAGTTGCGACTTACGCTCGGCGAGGCGTGGAAACAGCTTGAACACACGATCGAGGTTCCAAGGACCGGGGCGCGCCTGAGGTACTTTAAGGTTTTCCAAGACAGTCAGGCTGCCGAATATTTTCCGTCCTTCGGGAACATAGCCGACGCCGAGGCCGGCGATGCGGTGCGCCGGCCAGCGTGTCGTGTCATTCCCGAAAATCTCGCAACTGCCTTGCCGTGGCGGCGTCAGGCCGACAAGGCTACGCACGGTTGTGGTCTTGCCGGCGCCGTTGCGCCCAAGCACCGCGACGATCTCCCCCTCGTTCACCTCGAGCGATATGCCATGCAAAATGTGGCTCTTGCCATAGAACGAGTGGATTTCATTGGCGCGCAGAACGACGGTCATTCGATCGTTCCCAGATATGCGGCGCGCACTTTGGGATCGGCCGAAATCTCGTTCGGCGTGCCGTTGGCCAGAACCCGGCCCTGATCGAGCACGGTGATATGCTGGGCGATGCCGAACACGATATCCATGTCGTGCTCGATGAAGAGAATGCTCATGCCCTGGTCCTGGTGCAGGCGACGCACCAAATCGACCATGTGCTCGGTTTCGGTGTCGCCCATGCCGGCGGTCGGCTCGTCCAACAACAGCAATCGCGGCTTGACGCTGAGCGCGACCGCGACCTCGACCACGCGCTGGTCGCCATGCGCCAATTCGCCGACGGTGCGATTAGCCTTGCCGTTCAGATTGACGATCTCGATCAGCTCTGCGACGCGGCGGTCGACCGCCGTGCGCTCGTTGCGGCCGATCCACGGTTTGGAGTTCAATCCGGCCGCCGTTTCCACACCGACGCGGATATTTTCAAAGACGCTGAGATCAGGAAGAATCTCGGTGATCTGGAACGTGCGAACGATGCCTTTGGCGACGCGGTGAACGATCGTTTGCTGGGTAATGTTCTCGCCTTCGAACACGACCTGGCCGGCCGTTGGGGGCAGCAATCCACTGATCAAATTAAAGAAGGTGGTCTTGCCGGCGCCGTTCGGCCCAATCACGGCGTTGAGATCGCCCGCCCGCATCTCGAACGAAACGTCGTCGACCGCCTTCAGCGTCCCGAAATGACGCGAGACATTCTCCATGCGCAGAAACGGCGTCTTCGCCGCCGGTGCCGGGGCAGCGCCCGTAGCTTGCGCCGGCTCGCGGATAACCGCCGTCGTCATGCGGCCTCCGCGCGGCGGTTGAAGATGCCGAGAATACCCTTCGGGAACACCAGCACGATAAACACGAAGATCATGCCGATGAACGTCATCCAGTTGCCGGTCACGCTGGAGAGGTAGTCCTGCGCGACAACGAAAATTATCACGCCGATAAGCGGTCCAAAGAAGCTGCGCATCCCGCCCAGCACGATCATGATCACGAAATTGCCGGACAAAATCCAATGCAGGTCTTGCGGCGACGTGAAATTGAACAGCAACGCGTTCAGTGTGCCGGCGAAGGCTGTGATAAAGCCGGCGATCGCGAACGCGGCCCAAACATAACGCTCGACGCGGATGCCTAGAAATTCCATGCGCCTGCGGTTCTCGCGAATCGCAACCCAGGTGTGACCGAGGGGTGACTGCAGAATTGTCCACATGACGCCGACGGCGATCGTGAAACAGAGCAGAACGAGATAGTAGAAATTCGTTCCCGTCAGCGGGATGATCCATGATCCCAGATGAATGTCCTGCCGGCTAAATCCCGCGAGGCCGTCCTCGCCGCCGGTTACTTCATTCCAGCGTACCATGACGAAGTAGAACAACTGCCCGATCGCGATCGTGATCATCGCAAAGTAGATGCCGCGACGGCGCATCACCAGCGGTCCGAGCAAAGTTGCGGCAATGCCGCCAGCCAGGGTGCCGACGACGATCGCGAGTGGTGTGCTCGGCGCAAGGTATTTCAGCGTCATGCCTGCGCCATAAGCGCCAAGGCCGAAGTAGGCGGCCTGCCCGAACGACAGGCCGCCGGTGAAGCCAAGAACCAGATTGAGGCCCATCGTGGCGATCGCGTAGATCAGCACCTTCGAGCCGAGCGCGGTGTAACCGCCGATCAGCGGCAACCACCACGGCAGCGCCAGCAACGCAATCCACATCACGACGATACCGGCGATGCGAGTCATTCGAACAGTCCCTCTTCGCCGAAGAGTCCGCGCGGGCGCACCACCAGCACGATCAGCATCATCAGATAGATAACGGCTTCGCTGGCGGCGGGGTAATAGGTGGTCGTGATGCCGGCCGCCAAGCCGATGATCAGGCCGCCAAGCACCGCACCAAACAGGCTGCCGACGCCGCCGATGATGATGGCGACGAAGCTCGGCATCAGCAGGCTGCTGCCCATCGGCGGGGTCAAACCCAGCACGCCCGACGCGAGCACGCCCGCCAAGCCCGCAAATATGCAGCCGAATCCGAAATTGAGAGCGCGCAGCTTGTAGATGTTCACGCCCAGCGCCGACGTGGTCTCGATATCGCGTGTGCCGGCGCGAATGCGGATGCCGAGTAACGTGTAGCGCATCAACAAATAAAGCCCGATCACCGCCGCCGCGGTGATGCCCATGACAAATAGCCTGTAACCAGTGACGAAAAAGTATTCGGTGCTGACTGGCGAATTGATGACGTCAGGAATTTCGAGTGGCAACCCTTGCGGACCCCAAATTGTGCGCGTCAGGTCCTCGATGATCAGTGCAAGGCCGAATGTGAGAAGCAAACTATAAAGGGGATCGACTCGTTTGTAGATCGGCCGGATTAGCGCACGTTCGACGATCAGGCCGATCGCGCCCGCAAGAATGGGCCCGGCGATCAACGCACCCCAGAAACCGAGATAGGGCGTGAGCGTGTACGCAAGGTAGGCGCCGATGACCAGAAAGCCGCCGTGTGCCATGTTGATCACGGAATTCAGGCTGAGGATAAGCGCCAAGCCAAGGGCCATCAGCGCGTAGAATACGCCCTGGATCAGGCCGTTAAAGGCATTGAAAAGCAAAAGCTCCATTGTCAGCCCGGTCGCCCGTTGACGTGCTCAATTTCAAGCCGCACCGCGCCGCCCCTTAATCGGGAGCGGCGCGGCTTTGGCCGATGCGTGGACGTATTTCTAGCGTATTACGCCGGATAGTCGAGCTTGCAGCCGGTATCCTTGACCGTCAGCGCGATCTTGTCGCCGGCGACGATGTCCGCGACCTTGAACACGTGCGGATAGACGCCGTCGGGCAGGATCTCGCCGGGGAACTCGCTCGACATCAACTGGTGGTCGCCAGGGCGAAAGTAGACCTTGTTCGGCTGCAGTTTGACTTCGGGCGGCAGTTCGAGGCCTTCCAGGGCCTTGGCGACTTTCACCGGCTCTTTCGACTTCGCCTTGTTCGCGCCCAGCGCAATCGCGTGCAAGCCGGCATAGCCGAACCAGGTGCGTGCGCTCGGCCAAGTACCGTCGGCGTGCGCCTTCTGATACGCGGCGACCCATTCCTTGACGTGCGGCGTGTTCGGCTGGTCCCAGTACCACTCGAGCGTCCACCAACCCTGCTTGGCTTCCTTCGGCAGGGCGCGCAGTACCTCAAGTTCGCTGAGACCTCCGCCGATCGCGAATTTCTTCATTAAGCCGAATTGCGCGGCCTGCTTCATGCAGTTCACCAGATCCTGGCCGTCGACGAGCAGCACAAGCACGTCCGGCTTCGACTGCTGCGCTTTGATCAAGTAAGACGAGAAGTCGGTGGTGCCGAGCGGCGATAGTGAATTGCCGAGCACGGTGCCGCCGAAACCTCCCAGTAGCTTGGCATAGGCTGCCTGCAGCGTGTGGCCGTAGGCGTAGTCCGGCGTGATGAAGTACCACTTGCCGCCGAACTTCTTGTACAGCGTGTCGGCAAGACCCGCCGCCAGCATGTAGGTGGTGGTGCAGATGCGGAACGTGGTCCAGTGACACTGGGTGCCGGTGACCGGATCGGTGTGGCCGCCGGTGACCATGTAGAGCATGCCCTTCTCGTGGGCGACCTGGTTGACAGAGAGCGCGGTCGCCGACGACACGGCGCCCATCAGGAAGTCCACTTTGTCCTGCTCGATCAGCTTGTGCGCTTTCTGCGCGGCGAGGCCGGCATTGGCGCCCTCGTCCTCGATCAATAGATCGACCTTGCGGCCGAGAATGCCGCCCTTGGCGTTGACTTCGGCCAGCGCCATCTTGGCGCCGCGCACCTCGCTGTCGCCTTCGGCGGCATAGGTGCCGGTGAGCGGATCATGCATGCCGATCTTGATTGGCGTCTCGCCCTGCGCAAACGTGAGAATCGGCGGCGAGAAAATCGCCGACGCGCCGAGCGCGGCGCCGGCTTGCACGATACGGCGACGAGTAATTATGCGTTTCATCGAACCCTCCCAATTTCATTTTTATTGACGCGGGGAAGGTTCCGGTACCTTGCGGTTCCCATCCAGCGTAGCAACTGGCCACGCATCGGCCGTCGGCGGCCGCCAGCGCAAATCGATGTGGCTTGTCTGCCACGCGTTGAAATCTGTCATCACGCGATTGGATAATCGCCAATATTATTTATTAATTCTGATTAATGCCTTGGCGGACTCAGCCGGCGATGCGAAAGCTCAAATTGGCTAGACCACTACTTCGCCCGCTTTGTGGGTACTGGGATCGCTGTCAAATTCGGCGGCTGATAGTGGGCGAGGGTTTGAAGACCGGCCACGTCGGACAATTCTACGATACGCCCTTGGCTTGTAATCATTTTTTCCGTTCGTAACTGCTGCATCACCCGATTGAGATGCGGAACGCTTAGTCCGAGCACGTCCGCCAGAACCTCCTGAGAAAATGGCAAGTCGAAACTCGCTTTCTGGGCGAGCCCAACTGCCAGCAATCGTGAATGAATTTCGAGAAGAAAATGTCCTAGCCGTTCGACGGGCGTGCGTCTGCCAATGTTGACGATATGCTCGGCATAGATTGCGCCTTCCTGCACGGCAAGCCATGCCAGAGCCAGACCGAATTGCGGGCGCTCAAAGCAAAGTCCTATGTACGAATCAATTGAGCACGCGCTGAATTTCAAATCGCTGAGCGCGATGACCGAATAGGTTGAACGGTCAAACAAACTGACCGGAAAACCTATGAGGTCACCGGGAATAATAACGTTTAGAATCTGCCGTTTGCCGTTACGTAACAGCTTGTAACGCATAGCGTAGCCCTCTTTGACGAAGCAGAGGCTACGGTACTCATATCCATCGACGACCAGATCTCGTCGCTTCTTGATCTGGCGCTCACCCTCAATAATTCGTTCCAGGCAATTGAGATCGGTCTCGCTCAATTTCATGAAACGCGACAGCCTCGTGATAAATGGGTGCTTGTCGAGCGACACAATGGGCCTCGCCGGATGTTTGAAGAGAGAAAATCATGCCCCAAATCACCCTAATCTTTTCTATTAATCGAAATCAATGAGTAGAACGGTGGTTGCTGATCAAGGTGGGTGGTCTAAAGCCAAACCACCCGCACGAAAAGTTCGAGTGGTGGTTAGTTGTCATTGCCCAACTTCGAGAGGCCGTGCCGATGAGGCGCGGCCTTTTTTTCGCGAATTTCCATAAACCGGAATGCATAGGCAAGAATTGTGCAGTGCGGAATTCTTACATAGGCCTTTGAGCCTTCCAATGCCGGCATCGACGAAAGTGGCATTGACGGAAAAGGTAAATAAAGTCGGCATAGCCCATCAATCAACGTCCTTTGCAGTGATAAGGGGGCACGCCACAATCAAAAAGCAGGGACCAAGAAAAACAATTTGATGGGCAAAAAAGTAGTGTGGATGGTGATGATTCAAATGAACCCTCAGGGAGGAAATTAAAATGTCAAAACGCAACTCCAGTCGGATCGGCTCGGCCGCATCCGGTGTGTCGCGTCGCAAATTGCTACAAGCCGGTGCAGGTCTCGCGGGCAGCGCCTTGCTGCCGATGACCTTTCCGGCGCGCGCCTTTGCGGCGGACCAGCCGGCGATCGGCACCTGGCCGGACGGCTCGAAGGGCGACACGGTCAATGTCGCCGCCGCGGTGCCGCGCACCGGCACCTACGCGGTGCAGGGCGAAGACGAGCTCAAGGGCTGGCAGCTCGCGGTCGAGCACATCAACAGCGGCGATCCGCTGCTCAAGAAGATCGCGCCCAAGGTCACCAAGGGTCTGCTCGGCAAGAAGGTCAACCTGCTTTCCGCCGACAGCGCGGCCAAGCCGAACCAGGCCGTGCAGGAAATCCAGACCTTCATCAACCAGAACAAGATCGTGCTGATGACCGGCTCGACCTCGTCGGCAGTCGCCGTTGCGCTCAACAAGTTCGCGCAGCGCGAACACGTGCTCTATGTCACCGGCATCTCCGGCTCGAACGACACCACGGGCAAGGACTGCGTGCGCTACGGCTTCCGCCAGAACTTCTACGGCGAGACCGCGGCCAACGCGATCGGCCCGGTGCTGGTGAAGGCCTACGGCAAGAACAAGAAGGCGGCGTTCATGACGCCGGACTACACCTACGGTCACACCGTCACCAAGTCGGTGAACGAGTATCTGACCAAGAACGGCGGCTGGACGCAGGTGACCGACCAGGTCTCGCCGCTCGGCACGCAGGACTTCAGCCAGTACATCACCAACATCGCCAACTCCGGTGCCGACGTCATCATCAACGTCAACTGGGGCCGCGACGCGGTGCTGTCGGTGCAGCAGTGCAAGCAGTTCGGCGTGACGCCGAAAATGCAGATGGTGATCCCGTATCAGATTCCGTTCCTCGCCAAGGAAGCGGGTCCGGAGCTGACCGAGAACGTCTATGCGGCCACCGACTATCTGGTGGACGCTGGAAGACAAGTATCCGCTGGCGAAGATGTTCATCGACGCGTTCGAGCAAGAAGTTCGGCTACAAGCCGGAGTGGGGCGCGAAGAACGCCTACATGTCGCTTCGCCATCTGGGCGCGCATGGTGACGGAAGCCGGCTCCTTCTATCCGCCGGCTGTCATCAAGCAGTACGAGAAGGGCGAGACGATCCACGTCGCTGTCGGCGACGTGCATTATCCGCCCGGAAGACCACCAGTGCGTCCGCCCGGTGATCATCGTCAAGGGCAAGGCGCCGAAGGCGATGAAGAACAAGGAGGACTTCTGGGAGGTCCTCGAAGTGAAGCCGGGCGCGCCGCTGATGCAGAAGCCGGACGCATTCGGCTGCAAGCTCGGTGAATACACCTGAAGAAGGCCGGGACGCGTCACTAGCTCCGTTCACTCACTCCCGTCCCCGCCTGCGCGGGGACGGGCTCCGCAGGAGTCCGGGCGCGACAGTTCTTGCTTGAATTTGTTGCCCTGGATCCCCGCTTTCGCGGGGACGAACGGAGAATTGTCTGCGAGAATGGGGCGACGGACAAAGCGTATGATCAATTGGGGCAATTTCATCTCGCAATGCTTCAACGGGCTGGTGCTCGGCGCATTGCTCGCGCTGATCTCGTCGGGGCTCACCATCATCTACGGCACGCTCGGCGTCCTGAACCTCGCGCACGGCGCGATGTTCATGCTCGGCGGTTACGCCGGATGGGTGGCCTACACCTATACCGGATCGTTCATCGTCGCGGTTATCGTTGGCTCCTTGTTCGTCGCGATCGTCGGCGTGCTAATGGAGCGGATCATCATTCGTCACTTCTATGCGCGTCCGCATGAAGACCAGATTCTGGTCACTTTCGGGCTCGGCATCGTCTTCGTCGAGGCGGTGCGCTTCCTCTTCGGCAGCCTGTCGAAAGCCGTGCCGCCGCCGCCGCCGCTCGTCGGCATCATGAATCTCGGCTTCATGTTCTATCCGACCTACCGTATTGCGTTGCTCGGCATCGTCGCGGTCGCGCTGTTGGCGCTCTACATCGTGCTTTATCGCACGCGCATCGGCATGATCGTGCGCGCCGGCATCGAGGATTCGATGATGGTCGATTCGCTCGGCATCGACGTCTACAAGGTCTTCATGCTGGTGTTCGGCATCGGCGCCATGGCGGCGGGCTTCGCCGGCATCGTCAATGCGCCGGTGGTCTCGATCGCGCCCGACGTCGGCGAGGCGATCCTGGTGCAGACTTTCGTCGTTGTGGTCATCGGCGGCGTCGGCTCGTTCCCCGGCGCCATCATCGGCGGCCTCGTCGCCGGCGAGATCATCAGCGTTACCTCGATGTTCAATCCCGGCTATGCCTATGTCATGCTTTTCGTGGCGATGACGCTCGTGCTGGTGCTGCGGCCCTACGGACTGCTTGGCGCGGCCGGCCGCGAATGAGTACGGCCATCTGATGCTCAGGCAACGCCCCTTCCTCGTCGAGGCCCTGACCGCCGCCGCGCTGATTGCCGCGCCGTTCGTCCTGCCATATCTCGGATTCACGCCGACCACGATCAATCGCATCCTGGTCTGGGGCCTGTTCGGGCTCGGCTTCGACATCCTGTTCGGCTTCACCGGCCTGCTCTCGTTTGGTCAATCCGCGTTCTTCGGCACCGGTGGCATGGTCGCGGCCTATCTGCTGACGATCGTGAATTTTCCCTACGTGGTGCCGTCGCTGTTTATCGGCACGATCGTCGCCGCGGTCATCGGTTATCTGGTCGGATTGATCGCGCTTAGGCGTACCGGCATCTACTTCGCGATGATTACGGTCGCGATCGCGGAGGTGTTTTATTTCGTTGAGTTTAATCCGCTATCGGCATGGACCGGCGGCGAGAATGGATTGCCCGGCGTGCCGTCGCCGTCGCTCTATCTCGGCTTTACGACGTTCCGCTTCAACACGGATTGGACGCTCTATACGTTTCTCGCATTCTGGTATTTCGTCGGCACCGTGCTTGCAGTGCGCATCGTGCGCTCCCCGGTTGGCGCCGTGCTTCGCGCCATCCGTGACAATCCGCTGCGCGCCGCCGCGGTTGGGCACAATATCCACAGCTACAAACTGACCGCCTTCGTCATCGCTGCCACCTATGCCGGTTTTGCCGGCGGATTGCTGGGGTTGATGCAGGGCTTCATGCCGCCGGACGCCTTCACGTTCGACACGTCGGGGCAACTCGTCATGCAGACCGCCATCGGCGGGGCAGGCACGCTGTTCGGGCCACTGGTGGGCGCGATCATCTGGCTCTATCTACAGGACTTCCTGCAAAGCACGCTCCATCTTGGTGCGTCCTGGAAGCTCGTTCTCGGCCTCGTTTTTGTGCTGCTCATCTGCTTCCTGCGCCGCGGCCTGATCGGCGGCATCGAGGATCTCTATAATTATTTCACGGACCGCGGCGCGCAAAAGGCCGAGCCGCAGGACGACGCGCCCATTCCCGGCCTCACCGCCGAGGAAGAGCAGAGGGTCGCGGAGAAAGAGATCGCGCTCGAGCCTATCGTTGCCACGATGCCGGCGCGCCACCGCGAAACGGACCGCAAATCCGGTCTGATCCTGCAGGCGACCGGGCTCACCAAACATTACGGCGGCGTGCTCGCCAACACCGACATCAACTTCACCGTCAACCACGGCGAACTGCGCGGCATCATCGGCCCGAACGGCGCGGGCAAGACCACGTTCTTCAAGATGCTGACTTGCGAGGTGCCGCCGACCTCCGGCCGGATCGTGTTCGAGAGCCGCGACATTACCGGCATGACGGTCACCGACGTCTGCCAGCTCGGTCTGACCAAGAGCTATCAGATCAACCAGTTGTTCAATCGCCTGACGGTGCGTGAGAACCTGATCATCGCCGCGCTCGCGGAACTGCGCGGCAAGTTCAAGCTCGATCTGTTCCAGCGGCCGGAAAGCATTCCCGGCCTGGTCGATCAGGTCGAGCACACGCTCGAGCTGGTCAATCTTGCTGGGCGCGCGGACGCGTCGGTGTCGGAGCTTGCTTACGGCGAGAAGCGGCGGCTGGAAGTCGGTCTCGCGCTGGCGACGAGCCCGAGCCTGTTGCTGCTCGACGAACCGCTCGCCGGCATGAGCCCGCGCGAGCGCGTCGAGACGGTCAAGCTGCTCAAGTCGATCAGCCAGGGCCGCACCATGATCGTCATCGACCACGACATGGATGCGCTGTTCGAATTGGCCGAGCGCGTGACGGTATTGCAGGAAGGCCGCGTGCTGGTCGAAGGCACGCCGGACGAAATCAAGGGCAACGCGAAAGTGCAGGAAGCCTATCTCGGCGGCGTGCACGGCGTGTTGGCGGCAGAATGAGCTTGCTCGAGGTCAAAGGGCTCAACAGCTACTACGGGGATAGCCACATCCTCTTCGACGTCTCCTTGCGCGTGGAGAAGAACGAGGTAGTGGCTTTGCTCGGCCGCAACGGCGCCGGCAAGAGCACGACGCTGAAGAGCCTGATGGGCGTTGTGACGCCGCGCGCGGGCTCGGTGATGTTTGACGGCGTCGAACTTGCTGGCAAGAAGAGCCATGCCATTGCGCAGGTCGGCATGCAGCTCGTGCACGAAGACCGGCGCATATTCGGCAGCCTGAACGTCGAGGAAAATCTGGTGCTGGCCGGGCTGACCGCGTCGAACAAATGGCCGCTCGATCGCATCTATCAGATGTTCCCGCGGCTCAAGCAGCGGCGGGGCAGCAGCGGCACCGATTTGTCAGGCGGCGAGCAGCAGATGCTCGCGATCGCCCGTGCGCTCATCCGCGACCCGAAGATCATTTTGCTCGACGAGCCGTTTGAAGGATTGGCGCCGGTGATTGTGCGCGATCTGATGAAGGCCTGCCGCGATCTCGCCGCTGCCGGGCAGACCATCGTGCTCGTTGAACAGAACCTCGCTGCGACGCTTGCGCTGGCGCAGCGAATCTACATCATCAACAACGGCCACATCGTGCACGAAAGTCCGGCGGCGGAAATCAAAGCGCGCCCCGAGATATTGCATCGCCATCTCGGCGTTTAGCCGCGAGCGGCATTCGCGGACACGTGTGAAAGGGAAGATACCGTTAGAAAAATCAAAGGCTTATTGGTGATTATGTCAATATTCCACGGATTCGCCGCTTCAATCCAATCCATCCTTCAGGCAAGCGGAGTCGACTGAAACACTACAATCAATATTCGTATTATTGATACAAACGTTGCAAAAGATGCCGCGGCTACGTTAGCCTGCCGCGCAATGACGAGACTTTCTTCATTTAATTCGCGTTTGAAGGCGGGCTTTGAGGATCTGTCGCCGCAACTGAAAGAGGCGGCCCGCTGGGTGATCGATCATCCCACCGACGTAGCGCTTCTTTCCATGCGCGAGCAGGCGCGCCGCGCCAGGA
Organism: uncultured Alphaproteobacteria bacterium; assembly: GCA_963809675.1. Lineage (GTDB taxonomy): Bacteria > Pseudomonadota > Alphaproteobacteria > Rhizobiales > Xanthobacteraceae > Pseudolabrys. The sequence continues at coordinate 249,255 of CAWEKJ010000009.1, read as the reverse complement.
TTGCTCCGGCAACATTGACACGGCTCGCCCAGCGTCTCGGACTTCGCGGCTATGACGGCGTACGAAAACTGTTTGCCGACGCCGTTCGCCAGCGGCCGGAAAGTTATCGAGACCGCGCCGAGGAATTGCTGGTCCGGCGCGACAGCGAAGGCGATCCGGCGCTGGTCCAGGATATTTTTGCGTCGCTGACGCAGCACCTCCAGACCCTCTCCATGCCGGAATCTGTCGGACGGTTCACGGCAGCCGCCGATATCTTCGCATCCGCGGAACGGGTCTTTTGTCTTGGGCTGCGCTCGAGTTTCTCGGTCGCGTATATTTTTCACTATGTGCGTTCTCTATTCGGCGCAAACTCCGTGCTCGTCGATGGCGCGGGCGGTAGCAGCGTCGATGTGCTCCGCACGATCAGTGGCGCCGACGCATTATTGGCAATCTCGGTAAAGCCCTATGTCAAGCATACGATTGAAGCCGCGAAATTCGCTAAAGCGCGCGGCACCCGCATCGTTGCCGTGACCGATAGCGAGATATCGCCGCTCGCCTCGCTTGCGGACGAAACCATTCTCGTTCGCATCGAGACGCCGTCGTTTTTTCACACGATGGCTCCGGCTTTTGCGGCGGTCGAGTGCCTCGCGGCCCTGATCGCGGCCCGGCGGGGGCACAAGGCGCTAGCAGCTCTGGATGAAAGCGAACAACAACTGGCGGCCTTCGGCACTTATGTTTTGCCGCGCGCGAAGGGGCGTCGCAGCAGATGACTCATGTCCTGCACCGGACGATTGCTCACGATTACCCGACGGCCGTGTCGGGCCTGGGCATTTTTATTCGCGATCAGAATGGCAAGGACTACATGGATGCCTCCGGCGGCGCGGCCGTATCCTGTCTCGGCCACTCGCACCCGGAAATAATCGGCGCGATGCGCACGCAGCTTGAGAAGCTCGAATATGCGCATACCAGTTTTTTCACCTCGCAAGCCGCAGAGGAACTCGCCGACGATTTGGTCGCGCATGCGCCGGCAGGTCTCGGTCACGCGTTCTTCGTCAGCGGCGGGTCCGAGGCGATCGAGGCGGCGCTCAAGCTGGCGCGGCAATATTTTGTCGAATGCGGCGAGCCGCAGCGGCGCTATCTCATAGCCCGGCGCCAAAGTTATCACGGTATCACGCTCGGTGCGCTCGCGATCGGTGGTCGCGAACGTCAGCGTAAGCCATTCGCACCGCTGTTGATCGAGACGCATCATGTCTCGCCGGTCTACGAATATCGCGAGCGTCTGGCGACTGAGACGCCCGCGGCTTACGGCGACCGGTTGGCCGGCGAACTCGAGGCCAAGATCGGGCAACTAGGCGGCGAAAACATCATCGCCTTTGTTGCCGAGACGGTCGTCGGCGCCACCATGGGCGCCGTCCCAGCCGTGCCCGGCTATTTCAAGCGTGTGCGGGAGATCTGCGACCGCCACGGAATCCTGCTCATTCTCGACGAAGTGATGTGCGGAATGGGCCGCACCGGCACTCTCCATGCGTGCGAGCAGGAAGGCGTCAATCCCGATATCATTGCGATCGCGAAAGGGTTGGGCGGTGGCTACGCGCCGATCGGCGCCATCCTGCTGCACGACAGGATTTTCAAGGCGATCGCCGATGGCTCCGGTGCTTTTCAGCACAGCCATACCTATACCGGCCATCCTCTGGCGTGTGCGGCGGCACTTGCCGTCCAGCGCGTCATCCGCCGCGACGATCTGCTCGCCAATGTTCGCAAGCGAGGCGCGCATTTCTCGCGCCGGCTACAGGAACGCTTCGGCAATCATCCCTTCGTCGGCGATGTGCGCGGTCGCGGCCTATTCCAGGGTCTCGAACTTGTGGCCGACCGTGGAACCAAGGAACCGTTCGACCCGCAGCGCAAGCTGCACGTACGGATCAAGCATGAAGCCATGGCTCGGGGCCTGATGGTATACCCGATGGGTGGAACGGTTGACGGCACGCGCGGCGACCACGTGTTGCTGGCACCGCCGTTCATTATCGACAACGAGGCAATCGACACCATTGTCGAGCGGCTAGGAGATGCAATCGACGCTGCGACTGCGGCGAAATGAGTCTCTCAATGCCGGTTTGCGGCGGCGGCCGCGATACGCTGCAATCCGGACCGGTTTTCGCGGTATCATCTAATGAGATCAAAAATAACGGAGGGACATGATCATGCGATGTCTGACTAAGACGATCGGCCTGGCGACGGCCGGCTTGCTTGCACTCGCGGCTTTCGACGGCCCAGCCGTCGCGCAGCAGAAATTCGTTACCATCGGCACCGGCGGCGTCACCGGCGTCTACTACGCGGTCGGCGGCGCGGTCTGCCGGCTGATGAACAAGAATCGGGCGCAAACCGGGCTCCGCTGCTCGGTCGAATCGACCGGCGGATCGGTGTTCAACGTCAACGCGATCAAAACCGGCGAGCTCGATTTCGGTCTCGCGCAGTCCGACATCCAGTTCAATGCCGCCAAAGGCGAGGGCCAGTCCAAAGGCAAGGCCGACCCCGATCTGCGCGCTGTCTTTTCGGTGCATCCGGAGCCGTTCACAGTGGTGGCGCGCAAGGATGCGGGCGTGACCAAGTTCACCGACTTCAAGGGCAAGCGCTTTAATGTCGGCAATCCCGGCTCGGGCACGCTGGCGTCGATGGAAGAACTGCTCAAACAGATGGGGTGGACCAAGGCGGACTTCTCGATGGCCGCCGAGCTCAAGGCCGACGAGCAGGGCACCGCGCTCTGCGACAACAAGATCGACGGATTCTTTTACGGCGTCGGTCATCCGTCTGCCGCTATCCAGGACCCGACCACCGCTTGCGGCGCCAAGCTCATTCCGCTCACCGGTCAAGCGGTGGATACCCTGATCAAGGAGCATCCGTATTACGCCAAGGCGACGATTCCCGGCGGGATGTACGCCAACAATCCGAACCCGACGGAAACCTACGGCGTGCTTGCCACGGTCGTGACCTCGGCAAAGGTCGCCGACAGCACCGTCTACGCACTGGTCAAGGCCGTGTTCGACAACTTCGACGAGTTCAAGAAACTACATCCCGCCTTCGCCCATCTCGAGCCGAAGGACATGGTCAAGAATGGACTGTCCGCGCCGCTGCATCCGGGCGCCATCAAGTACTTCAAGGAAAAGGGCTGGATGTAATGTCATGAAGGGGCGGCGATGAGCCGCCCCTTTTTGACCTGGAATGAACGCGCTCACGTGGGGGAACGCGATGACGGACTTAACACAATCGGCACCGACGCGCGAAGTGCTCGAAACGCTGGTCGCGGAAGTCGACACCGGCGGACGCAAGCCGACCGGTTTCGCCAAGACATATATTTTCGCCATCTCGCTTGGCTGGTCGCTGTTCCAGCTCTGGTACGCGTCCCCACTTCCTTACAAGCTCAATTTTGGCGTTATCAACGACGGCCAGGCGCGCATCATTCATCTGTCGTTTGCGTTCTTGCTGGCCTTCGCCACCTTCCCAGCGTTGAAATCGTCGCCGCGCAAGTGGATTCCGATCACCGATTGGATTCTGGCCGCCCTCGGCGTCGGCGCCGCGATGTATCTGCTTGCCTTCTACAAGGATATTTCTCTGCGGCCTGGCCTACCGACGACGGCGGACATTGTGGTTTCCGTAATCGGCGTCGTTCTCCTCCTCGAAGCTGCAAGGCGCGCCGTCGGGCCCGCGCTCGCCATTATCGCCAGCTTGATGCTCGTCTATATCTTCGCTGGGCCGTGGCTGCCTGGCATGATGGGGCACAAGGGCGCCTCGCTTTCGCGCGTCGCTTCGCAGATGTGGCTCACCTCGGAAGGAATTTTCGGGGTGGCGCTCGGCGTATCGACCAACGTGGTATTTTTCTTCGTGCTATTCGGCAGCCTGCTCGAAAAAGCTGGCGCCGGAAATTATTTTATTCAGATTGCCTTCGCGATGCTTGGCACGTTCCGCGGCGGGCCGGCGAAAGCGGGCGTCGTCGCCTCTGGCATGACTGGAATGATTTCCGGTTCGTCCATCGCCAACACGGTGATGACCGGAACGTTCACCATTCCGCTGATGAAACGCGTCGGCTATTCGGCGGTGAAAGCGGGCGCGATCGAAGCGGCTGCCGGCGTCAACGGACAATTGATGCCGCCGGTGATGGGCGCGGCGGCCTTCCTGATCGCTGAATATGTCGGCATCACCTATGCGGACGTCGTCAAGCACGCGTTTCTGCCGGCGTTTCTCACCTATGGTGCGCTGTTTTACATCGTCGATATCGAGGCAGCGAAGCTGGGCCTCCGCGGCCTGCCGCGATCGTCAACCCTTCCCATTCGCCTCACGATCCTGCGCGCGCTGATGACCGTTTGCGGCATCATCATATTGAGCGGCGCCGTCTACTATGGCATCGGGTGGACAAAAACCGTATTCGGCGGCGCGGCGGCCTGGGTCCTCGGCATCGCGCTGCTTGCGGCCTATGTCGGACTCGTTCGTTACAAGGCGAGGCATCCCGATCTGGCGCTCGACGATGTCTCGAAGGCGGTCGTCAGGGTGCCGGATTTCTTCGCCACCGCGCGCACCGGCCTGCACTTTCTGCTGCCGGTCGTCGTCCTCATCTGGTGCCTGATGGTGGAGGAATTGTCGCCCGGGCTGTCCGCTTTCTGGGGCACATTGTTCCTCATTTTCATCATGGTCACGCAGCGGCCACTGGTCGCGGCATTTCGCGGCGAGCACGCTTTCATGGAACGCTTGCACGAGGGATTCGGCGACCTCATTTCCGCCTTGCAAGCAGCCGCGCGCAACATGACCTCGGTTGGCATTGCCACGGCGTGCGCCGGCATCATCGTCGGCACGGTTTCGCTGACCGGTATCGGCTTGGTGATGACGGAAATCGTCGAGACCGCGTCCGGCGGCAATCTCATGATCATGCTGGTGCTGACCGCGCTGGTCTGCCTGATCCTCGGCATCGGCATGCCGACGACGGCAAACTATATTGTGGTGGCGTCTCTGATGGCGCCGGTCCTGGTCGAGGTCGCGCAGCAGAACGACCTCGCGGTGCCGCTCGTCGCCGTGCACCTGTTCGTATTTTATTTCGGATTGATGGCGGACGTGCATCCGCCGGCGGGGTTGGCTGCTTACGCCGCGGCGGCGATATCCGGCGCCGATCCGATAAAGACCGGTCTGCAGGGATTCTGGTACGAAATCCGCACCGGACTGCTGCCGTTCATCTTCATCTTCAACTCGGAGCTGCTGCTGATCGATATCGGCGGCGTCGGTCATTTCATCATGGTCGTCGGCTGTGCGATCATCGCCATGGGCTGTTTCGTCGCGGCGACGCAAAACTGGCTGCTGACGCGGAACCGCTGGTACGAAACGATAGCGTTGCTCCTGATCTGCTTCACATTGTTCCGGCCAGGTTACTGGCTCGACAAGTTGCAAGCGCCATTCGACGACCGGCCGCCGACGGATATTTTCGGCGTTGCCGACACGGTGCCGCAGGGCTTGACCTTGCGCTTCCGGGTGCAGAGTCAATCGCGCGCCGGCGAAGAGGTCGAGAAGCTCGTCCGGCTGACGATGAAGGCAGGCAAGACCGGAACCGACCGCCTGCAAGCCGACGGACTATCTTTGGCAACGCTCGGTAACAAAGTGACGATCAAACTGGTCAGCTTCGGCAGCGAGGCGGCAAAATACGGCCTGGCGGCGGGAGACGAAATAACCTCCGTGCTGGTCCCGGCACACCGGCCGGGCCGGTATTGGTTTGCGATTCCTGCTTTGCTGCTGCTGGCTGGCATTGTCCTGCTGCAACGCAGGCGACGGCAGCGATTGAGTTTCGCTTTGGCTGGTTAACGTTGAAAAAATGGTGGGCGCTATAGGGATTGAACCTATGACCTCTCCCGTGTGAAGGGAACGCTCTCCCGCTGAGCTAAGCGCCCGGCCGTGACGGCCGCGCGATATAAGGAGTGCCTCGAAGAGGTGTCAAGCGAACTAGCTTAATTACGGCTGGTCGGCTTGCCGCCTTGCGGCAACCGCGAGGCGTGGGTCTGCAGCGCGCGAATGCGGTCGGCGAGGTCGCCATTCGTCGACAGGTTCTCGTTAAAATTTACGCCGGCATTGCTGGTGGCGGCGCTGGTGCGGTTGCGCACCGTTTCAGCGGCCAGGATGGCGTCGATCGGCGAGTTTGGTCCTTCCAGCGCCGAGGCAAGCCGCGCCACCTCGGCGGCGACGTCGTTGATGCGTTCGCGCATCAAGGCGTTCTCCACCCGCTCGGACGCCCAGTTTTCCTCCGTCTCGCGCTTCATTTTTCCGAGGTCGCGGGCAAGCCGGTCGCGCTCGTCGGTCGTGCGCCCGAGTTCGGACTGCAGCTGAATTTTTTCCGACTTGAGTTTTTCATTCACTGAACTGGCACGTTCGCCGACCTCAGCGATCGCGGTGCGCAGATCGTTTTCGGACTTGCGCGCGTTCAGCAATTCGCTGCTCACTTGATTGAGTTCGAAATCGCTTTGAGCCAGCCGCCGCGTCTGCTCGCCGAGGCGATTTTCCAGATCCTGGGCGCGGCGGCCGAGAAGTTCGACTTCCTTTGTCTGAGCCGCCAAATGCTGTTCGAGTTCGGCAACCCGGCGGCCGAGATTCTCAACGCGGTCACGCTCGCCCGCCAATTCCTGGGTCGCTTGCTTGAGTTCGATCCGTTCTGCGTCACGACGGTCTTCCACCGCCTTGACCTCGTTGCCGGCATGGGTGAGCCGCTCCTTCAGCGTCTCGACCTTGGTCTTGAGCGCGACGATTTCGATTTTCTGGGTATCGGCCAGGGTCGAGCGCTCATCCAGTTCGCCGACCAGCTTGGCGAGTTCGGATTGCTTGTTGGACAGCGAACGTTCGGCGTCGTGCATGACGGCGGTCTTGACCGTTACTTCTTCCTCGGTGGCTCGTAATTGATCGCGCAGCGCCTTGTCGCGTCCTTCCATCGCGAAAATGGTGGCGGTCTTTTCGCCGAGCTCCATCTTAAGCTGGTTGATGGCGTCGCCCTTCTTGCCCAGTTCGGCGAGCTGGCTGGTGGTCTTGCCCTTGAGCGTCTCGACGCTCATTTCAAGGCGGCGCGTCGACATGGCGAATTCCGCGCGCAGCTGATCCTTGTCGGCCTGGATTTCAGCCATCGATAACGGAGTCGCGGCCTCCAACCGGCGCATGGTCAGCCGCACCGCGCGGCCATGGACGAGGGGAACGACGACGAGCCCGATCAGGGCTGCGACGAAAAATCCGATCCCGAAAAACATGATCGGTTCGATCATCAACAACGCCTCCAACTCACTTTTGCCTGCTTAAAATTCCGTATGACCCATGACATAGGGTCTCGGGAGCTGTCAGCCGCGACCTAAGAGTAATCTAAACCCCGGGCCCCGTCCGTATTAATGAGAACGGCAGCGTCTCAGAATGGGTTCCAGGTCGCCCGAGGGGTAAATTTGAGATAACCGAGGTTGGCGCCGAGCCGTAGTCCGACGCCGGAGCGGATCGGCACGACGATAATATTGCCGGAGGCGAGCGCGGTCATGCCAAATCCGCCGATGAAATAGGCCGAACCGTCAATGCCCGCGAAGCGTTGGTAGATCGCGTCGGTAGCGGGCAGGTTGTAAATCAGCATCATCGTGCGGGCACCTTCGCCGCCGTAATCAAATCCGACCGAAGGCCCCTCCCAGAACACACGCCGGTCGCCGGCATTTTTGGTGTAGAGCTTGCCGTCGCCGTAGCGCAGGCCGACCACGATGGCGCCGCTGCCTTCCTGGCCGAGCACGTAACCATTGGGTTCACCCCAGCGGCTGACCGCTGTCTGTACTACTTCCGCCAAACCACGCGATACCGTTCCGAAGAACTTATGTCCTTCATGAATAATCTCGTCGGGCTTGAACGTGTCTCTGCGCTGCGGCGGGGGCGGCGGCTGGTTCTGGGCCGCGGCAAAGTCGGCGCCAAAGGCGACAAGGCACAGGGTGAGGGCCGCAAGGCGCAAGGTGGCGCGCATCGAATGCTCCATTGGATGGCGAGGTTCCAACCCCGTTTAACCGGTTGCTCACGCCGGTGGCGGTAATGTGGCGGCGAAAGCGCTTGTTCCCGAATCGCTTAAAGGTCGCTGAGAACTATGACTGCAGCACGGCAGCAACGGAAGCCGTTCCCGCTTGCGCTGGTCCTAGGGCTGGCGCTTGTGATTGCCGTTTTGGAGGGCATTTTCGCGGTCACTGCGATTTTGGCTGCCCCGGGTGACCGGATCGTGATCGACGCCGATAGCGGGCTGGCGTTGAGTGGATTCGACCCGGTGGCTTATTTCACTGATGGTAAACCGAAAATCGGCCGCCCTGGTCTGGAATTGCGCCGCGGCGATACGATCTGGCGATTTCGGAATGAGGGCAATCGGGCTGCCTTTGCCGAGCACCCCAAGGTCTATACGCCGCGCTTTGGTGGCTACGATCCGGTCGCGGTCGCTCGTGGCGTCTCGGTGCCGGGACATCCCTTGTTCTGGTCGGTGACCGGCGACCGGCTTTATCTGTTCTATAGCGCCGAGGCGCGCGCGGCATTTCTGGCCGAGCCAGGCAATATTATAGAAGCTGCGGAGCGTAAATGGCCGGAGGTCGCCCGCGACATTGGACGTTGATGACGGCCACTAAGTCGCGGCTTTGGTCGGATCGCCCCAGGCGATGAACCCGGGGACCAGAAATTTTTCTCCCTGCCGTCCGAACTTGAGCGCCGAGCGCTGCGGACTGCTCACGACCCCGCCCGCCGCTGTCAAAATCGCACAACCGGCCGCAATATCCCATTCATGCGTAGGTGACAGTCGCGGATAAAGATCGACTTCGCCCTGGGCGACGTAGCAAAACTTCACCGAGGAGCCGCAAGAAAAGCGTTCGGCCAGTGGCAGCCGGGCCAAAAAATTCTCGGTCTGCTCGTCGAGATGGCTGCGCGAGATCGCCACGGTGAGACGTTGCGGCGCCGGTCGCGTGTGGATCGATCTGCCGTCGTAGGCTTCCGGTGGATTGACGCCGAGCCGCAGCCGCAGGCGTTCGGCTCTGCCGCCGACAACGCCGCGCCACAGCAACCCCTTTGCCGGCGCGGCGATGATGCCGGCGATTGGGACGCCATTCGTCACGATGCCGACATTGACGGTGAATTCGTCGCGGCCGGCGAGAAACTCCCGGGTGCCGTCGAGCGGATCGACCACGATGAAGCTCGGATCGAGCCGCTCCTCTGGTGCGCGTCCAACGCTTTCCTCGGCAATGACCGGAATGCCTGGCAACAGAGCGGCGAGTCTTTCCAGGATCACGGCTTCCGACATTTCGTCGGCGGTGGTCACCGGTGAGAGGTCGGGTTTGATTCGCTGCGCGACCGATGAAATCGGCATGGCCAGCGTCGCCGCCGCCGCGCGCGCGACGATCTCCGTCAGCGCATCCAGATGCTGTTCCGCCAGTTGCGGGGTAATTCCGCGCATCACGGCTTGCCGTTCCCTGTTGCCTGTCCCAGTGTCCTTGGCGGTCTTAGCGGTGCGGTGTATCACGCCCGCAACCCGGCGCGTCCAGCAATTCGCCGGTTTTCGGCAGCCTGCATGCCCAGCGGAGACCCGTCCATGTCCGGAACGCCCATCGAAGCGCTCGATCTTGCCGCCCTTCTGTGCTCGCGCGTCTGCCATGATTTGATCAGCCCGGTCGGCGCCATCGTGAATGGGCTGGAGGTGCTGGAGGAGGCCAAGGACGAGGAAACCAAGACCTTCGCCCTCGAACTGATTAAGAAGAGCGCCCGCACCGGCTCCGCCAAGTTGCAATTCTGCCGCATCGCCTTTGGCGCGGCCGGCTCGGCCGGCGCTCAGATCGATCTCGGCGACGCCGAAACCATCAGCCGCGGGTTTTTGGAGGACGACAAGACCAAGCTCGCCTGGAATCTGCCGCGGGCGCTGTTGCCCAAGAACCGGGTCAAGTTATTGCTCAATCTGCTGCTAATCGCCGGCCAGACGATCCCGCGCGGCGGCCGGCTGACGATCGATCCAATCGGGGCAGGCGAAGGTATGGGGTTTAAAGTGAGCGCCGCAGGCGTCAACGCCAAGGTTCCGCCTGCCGTGGCGGCCTTGCTGGCCGGCGATGCCGGCGAGACGGCGCTCGACGCCCATCGAATCCAGCCATTCTACGCCAGCCTATTGGCTCAGGCCGCCGGCGTTAAAGCCACTATGACCATGGAAGGCGAAACGGTCGTGGTCGCGGCTCATTAACGCCAGGTTTGAGCGGTTAACGACTGGTTAAAGCGCGTCGCCTACAGGCTAATCCGCAACCAAAATTAAACGCTTCACCGACACACTGGCCGCGCTCGCGCTCGAGAGCGGCGGATGGGCTCGCGCCCGTCGATGAAGGCCCTTTTTCCATGGACGACCTGCTGGCCGAATTCGTGACCGAGACCAACGAGAGTCTCGACGTCGTCGACGTCGAACTCGTGCGTTTCGAGCAGGATCCGAACAACGCCAAGATTCTCGATAACGTTTTCCGTCTCGTGCACACCATCAAGGGTACGTGCGGCTTCATCGGGCTGCCGCGGCTGGAAGCGCTGGCGCACGCCGCCGAGGCGCTGATGGGAAAATTTCGCGACGGTGTGCCGGCGACTAATGAAGCCGTCACGCTCATTCTCTCTACCATCGACCGCATCAAGCAAATTCTGGAATCGCTCGAACGTGAGCAGCGCGAGCCCGATGGTGCTGACCAAGATCTGATTTCCGATCTGGAGCGCATGGTCGAGCGCGTCGCACCGTCCGCCGCGCCGGCGGCCCCGCGCCCCACGGTTGGAACGCTCGCGCCGCAGGTGCTGGAACGGCCGTTACGACCAGGCGAGGTTTCGCTCGACGAACTCGAACGCGTTTTCCGCGAAACATCGGTCGATGCGCGGGCGCCAAAGCCGGTCAAGCCTACGCCTGCCGAGACGGCGGCCAAAGATGACGATCCGGCCAAGGCCGGCGGCCAGTCGATCCGCGTCACCGTCGACACGCTCGAACATTTAATGACGATGGTCTCGGAGCTGGTGCTGACGCGCAACCAGTTGCTTGAGATCGTGCGCCGTCACGAAGATTTCGGAATTCAAGGCACCGCTGCAGCGGCTGTCCAATGTCACCGCCGAGTTGCAGGAAGGCGTCATGAAGACGCGCATGCAGCCAATCGGCAACGCCTGGCAGAAACTGCCGCGTATCGTGCGCGATCTTTCCAACGAGCTTGGCAAGCAAATCGATTTGGAAATGCAAGGCGCCGAAACTGAACTCGACCGCCAGGTGCTCGATCTGATCAAAGATCCGCTCACCCACATGGTGCGCAATTCAGCCGATCACGGGCTGGAAACGCCGCAACAGCGCCGCGCGGCGGGCAAGCCGGAGCACGGACGTATCAGGCTGTCGGCCTATCACGAGGGCGGCCACATCGTCATCCAACTCGCCGACGACGGCCGCGGCCTCGATACCGGGCTGATCAAGGCCAAGGTGGTGGCTCAGGGCCTCGCGTCCGAAGCCGAGATCGAGAAGATGTCGGAAGCGCAAATTCACAAATTCATTTTCGCGCCGGGCTTTTCCACCGCGACGAAAGTCACCAGCGTGTCGGGCCGCGGCGTCGGCATGGACGTGGTGCGCAACAATATCGACCAGATCGGCGGCACCATCGACGTCAAGTCGATGGCCGGCGTCGGTGTAAGCTTTTCCATCAAGATCCCGCTCACGCTCGCAATCGTCGCGGCCCTGATCGTCGAAGCCGGCGGCGACCGTTTCGCCATTCCGCAAATCGCCGTGATCGAACTGGTGCGGGCGCGCGGCGGCAGCGAGCACCGGGTCGAGCGCATCAAGGACACCGCCGTCTTGCGGCTGCGCGAAAAGCTGCTGCCGCTGGCGCGGCTCAGTAAATTGCTTGGCACGCAAGCCGATGCCGACGACGTCGAAGGCGGCTTCATCGTCGTCACCCAGGTCGGCAGCCAAAGCTTCGGTATTGTCGTGGACAGCGTCTTTCACACCGAGGAAATCGTGGTGAAGCCGCTTTCGAGCAAGTTGCGCAATATCGCGCTGTTCTCCGGCAATACCATTCTCGGCGATGGCTCGGTGATCATGATCATCGATCCGAACGGTATCGCGCAATCGTTCGGCAGCACGGTTACGTCGCAGTTCGATAGCGATGAAGCCGCCGACACCAAGCACGTCGTCGCTGAGGAACAGAAGACCTCGCTGTTGGTATTCCGCGCCGGCTCCGCCCAGGCCAAGGCGGTGCCGCTTGCGCTCATCACGCGGCTCGAGGAAGTTGACGCCCACACGATTGAACTGTCGAACGGCCGTCACATGGTGCAGTACCGCGGCCAATTGATGCCGCTGGTCAGCATGAACGACAGCGTTCGCGTGAAAGGCGAGGGCGCCCAGCCGCTGCTGGTGTTCTCGGACGGCGCGCGCTCGATGGCGCTGGTGGTCGACGAGATCGTCGACATCGTCGAAGACCATCTCGACATTCAGGTCGGTAGCGACAATTCCGGCGTGCTCGGCTCGGCCATCATCAAGGGCCACGCCACCGAAATCATCGACGTCGGCCATTTCCTGCCGCTCGCCTTCGAGGATTGGTTCCGCCGCAAGGAGCAGACGGCGCAGCACCAGCAGCGTATGGTGCTGCTGATCGACGATTCCCCCTTCTTCCGCAACATGCTGACCCCGGTGCTGCAGGCCGCCGGTTACCAGGTGACCGCCGCGGCGTCCGCACCAGAGGCGCTCGCGATGTTCAAGGAAGGCCGCGCTTTCGACGTGGTCATCACCGATATCGAGATGCCCGAGATGGATGGCTTCGAATTCGCAGCGAATCTGCGCGGCGATCCGCGCACCGCCGATCTGCCGCTGATCGCGCTGTCCTCGGTCGTGTCGGCTGAAGCGGTCGAGCGCGGCCGCCAGGTCGGATTCCACGATTATGTCGCCAAGTTCGACCGGCAGGGGCTGATCGCGGCGCTTAAGGAGCAGACCGACGTCGGTCGGGCCGCGTGAGAACCAAATCATGAGCACGGAACACACCCAGCAACATCTGACCGAATACGTCACCGCCATGATTGGCGGCCAGTTGTTCGGCCTACAGATCGTGCGCGTGCAGGACGTGTTCATCCCGGAAAGGTTGACGCGCGTGCCGTTGGCGCCGCCGGAGATCGCCGGCATTCTCAATCTGCGCGGCCGTATCGTGACGCTGATCGATATGCGCCGCCGTTTCGGTCTTGGCGAGCGCAACGAAGCTGATTCGCCCATGGCCATCGGGGTCGAGTCGCGCGGCGAATCCTACGGACTGCTGATCGACAGCGTCGGCGAGGTGCTCAAGCTCGACGATGCCGCGCGCGAGCCTAATCCGATCAATCTGGACCAGCGGCTGGCGCGCGTGTCGGCCGGCATCCATCGCTTGGACGGACAATTGCTTATCGTTGTCGATGTCGACCGCGTTCTCGACATCAGCGGAAGTGCCATCGCGGCATGAGTGTGTGTGAAGCAAGAACGTTTGGACCTTTGAACGAAGATAACGAGGGTGTGCGATGAAAACATGTTTAGTCGTTGACGATTCCAGCGTCATCCGCAAGGTGGCACGTCGAATTCTCGAAGGGCTCGAATTCCAGATCGTGGAAGCCGAGGATGGCGAGCAGGCGCTCGACGCCTGCAAGAAGCAATTGCCCGAGGCGATCCTGCTCGACTGGAATATGCCGAAGATGGACGGCTACGAGTTCCTGCGCTCGCTGCGCAAGCTGCCGGGCGGCGACACGCCCAAGGTGGTGTTCTGCACCACCGAGAATGACGTCGCCCATATCGCGCGCGCGCTGCATGCCGGCGCCAACGAATACATCATGAAGCCGTTCGACAAGGAGATCGTGGAAGCGAAATTCCAGGAAGTCGGACTGATCTGACCCGGCCGGCGCCGCGGCGCGGGTAGTGATCGATTTTATTCATAAGGTCCGATGAACGTAGTCGTGGCAACGCAACCGTCCAACACCGCCATCGGCCGGCGCATCCGCGTCATGATAGTGGACGATGCCGTGGTCGTGCGCGGATTGTTCTCGCGCTGGGTCCAAGCTGAATCCGATCTCGAGGTCGTCGCCTCGCTGCGCACCGGGCGCGACGCCGTCTCGCAGGTCGAACGCGCCGACCCCGACGTGGTCGTGCTCGACGTCGACATGCCGGAGCTCGACGGCATCGCCGCGCTGCCACTGCTGCTCGAGAAGAAGCCCGACCTGATCGTGATCATGGCTTCGACGCTGACCCGGCGAAACGCCGAGATCAGCTTGCGGGCGCTGTCGCTCGGCGCCACCGACTATATCCCGAAGCCGGACAACAACCGGGAAGTGACCGCCTCGGTCAGTTTCCGCCGCGATCTGATCGAAAAAATCCGCCAGCTTGGATTGCGATCGAAAAGATTCCGGCTGGCAAAGGCGCGCTCCCCGGGGGCAGAGGGCGCCATCGCGCTGTCGCCCAAGCAGCGCGCGTCAGGAAGCCAAGAAATCGCGCTGCGCGCCATGCCGGCGACGACGCCCCGGGTGCTGGTGATCGGCTCATCGACCGGCGGCCCGCAGGCGCTCAACGCCATCATCACCCAGATCGGCGGCGTGCTCGACCGCGCCCCGGTGCTGATCACCCAGCACATGCCGCCGACCTTCACGACCATTTTGGCCGAGCATCTGACCCGCGCCGCCAACCGCCCGGTGCGCGAGGCGGTGGCGGGCGAGGAGGTCAATGCCGGCACCGTCTATCTCGCCCCCGGCGGCAAGCACATGAGCGTCGCGCGCCGCGACGGCACCGCGGTGATCGCGCTCGACGACGGCCCGCTGATCAATTTCTGCAAGCCGGCGGTCGACCCGCTGTTTACCTCGGCCGCCGAGGTTTGGGGCCAAAAGGTGCTGGCGCTGGTGCTTACCGGCATGGGCTCGGACGGCTTGCGCGGTTCGCAGGCGATCGCCGCCGCCGGCGGCAGCATCCTGGCGCAGGACGAGGCATCAAGCGTGGTCTGGGGCATGCCCGGCCAAGTGGCGCATGCCGGCGTCTGTTCGGCCTTGCTGCCGCTCAACGACATCGCCGCCAAGCTGACGCGCCTGTTCACCGGAGACACCAAAGCGTGACCCCGCAGGATTTCGACTATCTGCGCCAGCTTTTGCGGCAACGCTCCGGCCTGGTGCTGTCGGCCGAGAAGCAATATTTGGCCGAAAGCCGTCTACTGCCGGTGGCGCGCAAGCACGCGCTGGCCGGCCTGACCGAGCTGGTGGCGAAGCTCAAGGCCGACACCGCCGCGCCGCTCGGCACCGACGTGGTCGAGGCCATGACCACCAACGAGAGCTTCTTTTTCCGCGACAAAGTGCCGTTCGAGCATTTCCGCGACACCGTCATGCCGGCGCTGCTCGCCGCGCGCGCGCGCGAGAAACGCCTGCGCATCTGGTGCGCCGCCTGCGCCACCGGCCAGGAGCCTTATTCGCTGGCGATGAGCCTTAAGGGCTTTGGCGCCGCGCTCGCCGGCTGGCGCATCGAGATCGTCGCCACCGATTTGTCGAACGACGTGCTGGATAAGGCCAAGGCCGGCATCTACAGCCAGTTCGAGGTGCAGCGCGGGCTGCCGATTTAACTGTTGGTGAAATTCTTCGCCCAGGTCGGCGACGCCTGGCAGATCGTGCCCGAGATCCGCGCCATGGTGAAATTCCGCCCGCTCAATCTGCTCAACGATTTCTCGGCGCTCGGCACTTTCGACCTGGTGTTCTGCCGCAACGTGCTGATCTATTTCGATCAAGAGACCAAAGTTGGCGTGCTCAACCGCATCGCGCGCCAGATGCCTGCCGATGGCTTTCTGGTTCTGGGCGCCGCCGAAACCGTGGTCGGCCTCACCGACGCGTTCAAGCCGATGAACGACAAGCGCGGACTTTATATGCCGAACGTCGCCGCCGCGCGTCCCGCGCCGCCGAGCAATGTGCTCAGGTTTGCGGCGAAGGCATAATTCCTTTTACTCGCTTTTTCTTATCCCTCACCCGCTTGCGGGGGAGGGATAAGAAAGCAGGCGCGCGTCATCGCCCGTGTTCTTTGCGGCGCCGGGTGCGCCGTATTTCCTTCTTGCCCCCGGCCATGCCGAGGGGGTGGAGCGCCAAGCGGCGCACCGGTCTTCAGTTTGCCGCGCTCCTTTGCGGGGAGCGCGGGCGCCTCTCGGCGCTCCACGGCGGCTTCGCGCCTCCGGTTTGGCCAGAGACACAGGCCCCGGGCCCGCGCTTCCTGGGACGAGGCAATTGGCCAGTCCCAGTCCAGCGAAGCACCTCGCGGAGGGGTCATAATGCCCCCCGGGCGGGGTTCCCGGGCCTCCCGGTGCCGCGGTTACGAGCCGCAGCAGCAGGCGCCGCATCTTGCTCCATCATCGGAACGTCTCGCGACGACGCCCTCAGCCTGAGCAAGGCGAGGGCAGTGTGAGGGAGGAGTGTGGCGGAAATATGGAATTTATTCCTAGAATAGTCAGTCTGTATTCAATATCCGCTTTTGATCCATTAGCAGACCCGGCTGATATTTGGGGTTGCGGTCATAGCATAAGCAGGGTTCCAGGAGTTCCCATTGATTTGAAACTCCGTGCGCGATTTCGCGTTAATCGTCCGTATCGCTACCTCACGGAAATTCCC
Source organism: uncultured Alphaproteobacteria bacterium (assembly GCA_963809675.1). GTDB lineage: Bacteria > Pseudomonadota > Alphaproteobacteria > Rhizobiales > Xanthobacteraceae > Pseudolabrys. The sequence goes on along the minus strand of CAWEKJ010000009.1, from coordinate 232,650 downwards.
GGATTTCTCTCGATCAAATACCGCTCCGGAATCTCGCTACAGCCCGAGATACGCTTGCCTAATCTCGGGCATCTTCGCGAGTTCGGCCGGGCGCCCTTCCGTGAACAGGCGCCCCTCGGCGATGACATAGGCGTGGTCGCTGAGCGCAAAGGCCAGGTGCACGTTCTGCTCGACAAGCAAAATGGTCAGCCCGCTGGCCTTGAGTTTCTTGAGCGTGTTGAAAAGCGCATGCACGACGACCGGCGCGAGACCGAGCGAGAGCTCGTCGATAATCAAGATTTCCGGGTCCGACATCAGGCCGCGGGCGATCGCCAGCATTTGCTGCTCGCCGCCCGAGAAGGTGCCCGCCTTCTGCCGCCGGCGATCCTTGAGCCGCGGAAACAACTCGAACACTTCCTTGAGGCGCGTGCCGAAAGTGCGCTGGGCGCGGCGCGAGAATGCGCCCATTTCGAGGTTCTCCTCCACGCTCATGGCGGCAAAAAGTTGCCGCCCCTCCGGCACCAGCACGATACCGCGCGCGACCTTGGCGTGAGGCGCAAGCTTCGTCACATCCTCACCCTCGAACAGCACGCGCCCGCGCCGCGTCGGGATGGAACCCGCGAGCGCCCGCAGCGTCGTGGTCTTGCCGGCGCCGTTGGCGCCCACGATGGTGGTGAGTTCGCCGCGCTTGGCCGCGAGTGAAATGCCCCACAGCACCTGCACCTCGCCGTAGCCGGCCTCGATCGCTTCCAATTCGAGCAGCGCCGTCATGTCAAGCCACCGCGCCGCGAAATTCAGCCGCGAGCTGCGGGTCGCCGAGATAGGCCTCGATCACCGCCGGGTCGTTGGCGACCACGGCGGGCGGACCCTCGGCCAGTTTCTGACCCGAATTGAGCACCACGATGCGGTCCGAAAGCGACATGATCGCCTGCATCAGGTGCTCGATCATCAGAATGGTGATGCCGCGCTCGCGGATGCGGCGGATCACGTCGATCATGCGCTCGACCTCGGTCGAATTGAGACCGGCGAGCACTTCGTCGAGCAGCAGCAAAGTCGGTTGAGCCGCGAGCGCGCGGGCAAGTTCGAGGCGCTTCTTGCCGGCGATGGTGAGTTCGGAGGCGGGCGAGTCCAGGCGCTCGCCAAGACCGACAAAGCTCGCGGCCTCTGCGGCGGCTTGGCGTGCCTGCGTCAGCGGCAAGTTCTCGCGTCCGAAGCAGGCGCCGACGGTGCAGTTTTCCAGCACCGACATGGCGCCGAGCGGTTGCACGATCTGGTGCGTGCGGGCGAGCCCGGCACGCGCCACGTTGAAAGGCAATGCGCCGGTAATATCGGCGCCGCGGAAGATAATGCTTCCGGTGTCCGGCGCGAACACGCCGTTGATGAGGTTGAAAAGCGTGGATTTGCCGGCGCCGTTCGGCCCGATAAGACCGAGGATCTCATGCTCCTCGACGGTGAAGCTCAGCTTTTGCACGGCGGCCAGGCCGCCGAAGCGCTTGCTCAGGTTTTCGATGGCGAGCAGTGCCGTCATTCGAGCACCTTCTTGAGCCGCGGCCAGCGTCCATAGAGCCAGCCCATGAGCCCGCCGGGCGCAAAGATCACGATGACGAGCAGCAGCGCGCCGGCGATCACGAGCTGGAAATTGGCGAACGTGTCCGAGGTCAGGAGCCAGCCGCGAAGCTGCTCGTAGATAAAGGCGCCCAGCGCCGGCCCCATGACGGTGCCCTGGCCGCCCAACATGGCGATCACGATCGCCTCGGTCGAGAACTGCAGATCGAAAGCGTCGATCGGTTGGATGAACGCGCCCTTGAAAAAATAAAGTCCGCCGGCGATCGCCGGCAGGAATGCCGAGACGCAGTAGACCAGCGCCTTGTAGCGTGGCGTCGGGACGCCCAGGACCGCGGCCGCGTCCTCGTTCTGTCCGATTGCGAGCAGTCCGAGGCCGAATTTCGAGGTCTTGATGAAGTAGCTCAAATACAGCGATAGCCCCATCACGCCGACCAGGATGTAATAGATAATCCAGAGCGCGTGCGCGGGGCCGCCCAACGGCTGGAACAGCTCGGTCGACAGATAGATGCCGGTGCCCCCGCCCCAAGGCTCGAAGTTGGTGACGAAGGCCTGCACAGCCTCGTTGACGCCAATGGTTGCAAGCGCGAAATAGGCGCCGCGCAGGCGCAGGATGCCGAGACCGAAGAAGAGCGCAAAGGCGCTTACCGCGACCCCGGCCACCAGCGCCGCCGGCGCCAGGCCCCAGCCCAGCGCACTCATGAAGTAGACGCAGAAATAGCCGCCGAGCCCGAAGAAGACGATGCTGCCGAAATTGACGTAGCCGGTGTAACCGAGCATCAAATTGAGGTTGCTCGCCAGAACGATGTAGACGGCGGCGAGCAGCAGATCCTCACGCATTTGGACATTGTTGCCGATCGAAGGCGCCACCACGAACATGACGATGATGGCCGCGACGATCCAGAAAAAGGGGCGGCGCAGCAGGATCATCGCGGCACGGGTCCGGCGTCAGCGTCCGCGCGCAATGCGGCACGCCGCGGCAAGCGCAGATTGAGCAGGCCGCCGGGAAACGCGATCAGCACCACGACGAACAGCACGAACTCGAACACCAGCGTCCAGCTCACGGGCATGAACGGCGTGGTGAGTCCTTCAAACAACCCGAGCGCTATGCCGCCGATCAAGGCGCCGGCGGGATTGCCGAGACCGCCCAGCACCGTCACCACGAAACTCTTGAGCTGATAGGCGTCGCCGGAGAGCACGGTGAAGGGAAACAGGGTTCCGATCAGCATGCCCGACACGCAGGCGAGCGCCACGCCGAGACCAAAGGCGAAAGCCAGCACCCGCGTCGTCGGGATGCCGACCAATTCCGCGGCCTCGCGATTGCCAGACACCGCCCGCACCGCCTTGCCCGGACGGGTGTGGAATAAAAACAGATAGAGCAGGCCGGCGATCGCCGCGGTCAATACCGCCGCCATGATGTGGGCACCGGGGAAAGTGTAGCGCCCGATGCTGAAGCCGGGCAGCGACACCGGCACGTTGAAGAGCACGGTGCCCCATTCCGCGGTGCCGAGGCCGATCAGCACGAGGTTGACCGAGAAGGTGGAGAGCAGGCTCATCAGCGGCGGCCGGCCGATCATGCGGTGCACGGCGATCCAATAAAGCGCGACGCCGACCATGAGGCCGCCGATGAGAACGGGCGGCAAGGTCGCATAGACCGGTATGCCGAGGTCGTTCACCATCAGATAGAGACCGAACATGCCGGCCACGATCATGGCGCCATGGGTGAGGTTGATCACGTCCATGACGCCCCAAATAAGCGAAATGCCCATCGCGGCGAGGCCATAAACCGAGCCGACGAGCAAGCCGTCAACGATGGAGGCAAACAGGCCAATCATTTTTGTGGCTCACGTCAGGGAGCCGGCAATCGTGCCGGCCCCCGACGCGGTCACTCACTATTTTGCGGCCAAATTGAAGTTGGCGGTCTTGGCCGCATCCGGCCAGACCATCTCAAGATTTAACTTGCCGTTCTTCATTTGCCATTGCGCCAGAACCATCTCGTGCGCGACCTGCAATCCATGATTCTTGGCGTCGTTCGCGACCTTGTATTTGCCGAAGAAGGTCGTGACCTCCATCTTGGTTAGCTCGGCTGCGACCTTGTCGGGTTCGATCGAGCCGGCCTTTTCCATCGCGTGCTGCAGAAGGAGGCCTTCGATGTAGCCCGAAGCCGCGTGGTAGTCGACGCCGGTATTGAATTTGGTCTGATACGCTTTGGCGAATTCGGCCGGCGTGGGTCCGAAGTCCGGCTTGTACGTGACCGACGGCTCCCATTGCGAAGGCACGCTTACGCCGACCGCCGCGGGCCCGAGGCTGGCAAATTTCGGGCTGTCGGGTGCGACGAGAATCGTCACCGATTTGAGGCCCGCCTTTTGATCGTAGAATTGGCGCGCCAGCGTTGCGCCATCCGGATAGTGCCCGCCGCCCATGAACACGTCGGCCTTCGACGAGATGATCTTGTTGATGATCGGGCTGAAGTCGGTGGTCGAGGCTGGATAGGCTTCGACCAGCACCTCCTTGAACCCGGCGTCGGCGGCCTGCTTACGCGCCGCCGCGACCACCGCCTTCGAGAATGGGTCGTCGGAATAGGCGAACGCGATCTTGGCGCCCGGGGTCTTTGCCTTGAGCGCGGTGATTGCACCCGTGAGATAGTGATCGGCGGCAGTGATGCACTGGAACAGATATTTGTTGCCGAGCTCGAAGATCTTTCCTTCGGCCCCGCCACCGACCAGCATGATCTTGCCATACTGCTCGGTAATCACCGCGGCCGTCGCGGACAGTCCCGAGGAGTAGGGGCTGAACAGATACGCGGCATGATCCTGAACGATGAGCCGGGTGTAAAGCTGCTGGACGCGCCCGCCTTGCGATTGATCGTCGTACTCGACAAACTTCACTTTGTATTGCTTGTTGCCGACCTTGATGCCGCCGGCATCGTTGACTTGATCGCGCCAAAGCTCGGAGCCTTTGAGTTCGGCCACCGAATCGACATTGAGCGAACCGGTGCGCGATACGGTCATGCCGATCGTGATGGTATCGTCGGCGGCGAATGCCGGCGTCGCGAGCAGCGCTGCACCGGCCGCGACAATGCAAAACCTTTTCATGAGATCCTCCCAATTTTTAGGCGCAATAACTATTCGTATTCCGGCAGCGCCTACGCGCCGGATGTTCCAAGCATCGCCCCTCAATCGTAATGTCCCGCTTTTCCGGTTGGTGACGCCGTCCCCAAAGCGCACAACCTCGAACGAGTATAGGATTGTGTGCCCACAGCGTTGCAACTGTCAATGCAGATATACCGCGCAAATGCCGGACGTTATTATTCAAGGGTACGGATCGAAGACCCATGTCGTTGGAATGTCTGGCATTGGCACAAAGCGGACATCCCAAAAAAAACCCCGCCGTTTCCGGCGGGGTTAAGTTGGGAAGTCAGAGCCCAAAGGCTCCATCAAGATGGTCGAGCAACGGCGCGCACGTGTGGATGACACGCCGCCGTCCGATTCTTAATCGGCGATCAGTCGCAGACGCGGACGCGGCGGATGTGAATGCGTCCGTAGCCGTCTTCAACCTGTTGCCGTTCGATGTGGCAGGCGCCGTAGACCGGCTGATAGGGCCGGCCGTAATAACCCGGCTCGTAGTAGCCGGGGCCGCCGTAATAGCCGCCATTGACCTGCGAGCCGACGATCGCGCCGACCGCCAGGCCGCCGATGACGCCGGCGGCAACTGCGCCGCCGTCATGGGCCTGCGCGGGCTGCGGCGCGACGGTGACGGCCAAAGCCAATCCGGCGATGGCCGCGGCAGTAATGACCTTCATCATGGTGTGATCCTTTTCAAACAGGTGGGTCGTTAGTCGATGATCTGAACGATCTGCCGGGTGCGCGGATCGACCAACACGGCATGATTGTTCACGTAGGTGTAGCGGTAGCCGCCGGTCACGTGGTACTCGGCGGGAACGTCGTAATAAGTGACGCCGCTTTCCGGCAGCACGACGCCGACGCGGAAATCGCTGTCATAGCGATAGGACGGCACGTTCTGGTGCACGACGTATTCGCGAAAGCGCGGGCGGTCGTCGACGCCAAGGATGCCGCCGATCGTGCCAGTGACGGCGCCAACGGTGCCGCCAACAACCGCGCCGACCGGGCCGGCCGCTCTGTCGCCTTCCGCGGCGCCCTGCGCTGCGCCGCGCACGGTGCCTTGCGCCTGCGCCGCCATCGGCAATGCCAGCGTGGCGGCAAACATCATCGATACCAAAAGCTTGGTTTTCATGGTCGCTCCATTGGATGGGAAATCCAACCGACTGGGGCTGGACCGATGTACTTCAACCCGCGGCGCCGTGTTTGGTTCCGTGGCGCGGGCGATAAATCCTTAGATTATCAGCGAAATCGGCGTTTTGACGTGTATTGAGACAGCGCGGGCGGCGATGGAACGAAGTCTCCTGCCGATGCTTGGTTGGTGCAAACTCCGCGACCAGAGGATTAATCGATGTTGGCATTTCAAATTATCGGCGGCATTTTCGTCTTGCTGTTTTTGGCCGCGGCCATGACCGGCATAGAAGGCGATCACACGCACTAGATCGCGGCATCCCGGCCGGCCATGAAAAAACCCCGCCGTTTCCGGCGGGGTTTTGATTTTGGATTCCCGCAGGAGCGGAGAGGAAACTAAGCCGGAATGCGCTCTTCGACCTCGCTCGGCTCGCGCAGCACGTAGCCGCGGCCCCACACCGTCTCGATGTAGTTCTTGCCCGAGGAGGCGTTGGCGAGCTTCTTGCGCAGCTTGCAGATGAAGACGTCGATGATCTTGAGTTCGGGCTCGTCCATGCCGCCGTAGAGATGGTTGAGGAACATCTCCTTGGTGAGCGTGGTGCCTTTGCGCAGCGAGAGCAGCTCGAGCATCTGGTATTCCTTGCCCGTCAGGTGCACGCGCTGGCCGCCGACTTCGACCGTCTTGGTGTCGAGGTTGACGACGAGATCGCCGGTATTGATGACCGACTGGGCGTGGCCCTTGGAGCGGCGCACGATGGCGTGGATGCGCGCGATCAGCTCGTCCTTGTGGAACGGCTTGGTCATGTAGTCGTCGGCGCCGAAGCCGAGACCCTTGACCTTGTCCTCGATGCCGGCGAGGCCGGACAGGATCAGGATCGGCGTCTTAACCTTTGACACCCGCAGCGAGCGCAGAACCTCGAAACCCGACATGTCGGGCAGGTTCAGGTCCAGCAGGATGATGTCGTAGTCGTAGAGCTTGCCGAGGTCGACGCCTTCTTCACCCAAATCGGTGGTGTAGACGTTGAAGCTCTCGGATTTCAGCATCAGCTCAATCGATTGAGCGGTGGCGCTGTCGTCTTCAATGAGTAGAACGCGCATGCCAGTCCCCTATCTCGCCGCAGCCGGGCTTAAGGTCAGCGCCGCAAAGGCGGCGAGTGTGAAAAAACGCGGTGGGACAAACCGATTCGACACTATGCCGGTATGGTTAACAAAACCTGATTCTCTCATGCAAGCGCGCCGTAGGCATATTGGCCCGAATCGGCGTAAGATGTTGCAGCAGAGTGGTTTTTTGGCCACGTACCGTCTCATGCCCTGGTTCAAGAGTCGGGTCTAATCGACTCCGCAGACTCGCCCCTTCCGTCCTGGCCGGGCGAAACGCAGCCTTTCACGTCCCATGGACGATGACCCAATGATTAACGACCCGGGTAAACACTCCGTTAAAGTCGGCGATCGGGCGGTAAGCCTAAGGGCATGTGAATTTGCCCTCCGGGCCATTAACCGGCCTGGCCCGCACGAGCCGCCTGATGAAAGCCAAATCGTGAAAGCCCTGGCCGAGCAGATCGTCGACCTCGACAGCGTGAAGATCTACGGCCGCGTGGTCGGCGTGCGCGGGCTGATGGTCGAGGTGGCCGGGCCGATCCACGCCATGTCGGTCGGCTCGCGGCTGTCGGTCGAGACCGGCGCGGGGCCTGCGATCCCCTGCGAGGTGGTGGGTTTTTCCGGCGGCCATGCCTTGGCGATGCCGTTTGCCGCGCTCGATGGCGTGCGGCGCGGCTGCCGGGCGATGGTCGCTACGGCGGCCGGCAATGTGCGGCCGTCCGAGCGCTGGCTCGGCCGCGTCATCAACGCCATGGGCGAGCCGATCGATGGGCTCGGACCGCTGCCGCCGGGGCCGGCGCCTTATCCGTTCCGCAATTCGCCGCCGCCGGCGCATGCCCGCATGCGGGTCGGCGACCCGCTCGATCTCGGCGTGCGCGCGCTCAATACGTTCCTTACGGTCTGCCGCGGCCAGCGCATGGGCATCTTTTCGGGCTCGGGCGTGGGCAAATCGGTGCTGTTGTCGATGCTGGCCCGCAACGTGTCGGCCGACATTTCCGTGATCGGCCTCGTCGGCGAGCGCGGCCGCGAGGTGCAGGAATTCTTGCAGGACGATCTGGGCCCGGCCGGCCTCGCCCGTTCGGTGGTGGTGGTTTCGACCTCCGACGAGCCGGCCCTGATGCGCCGCCAGGCCGCCTATCTGACGCTGGCGATCGCGGAGTATTTCCGCGACCTCAACAAGGACGTGCTGGTGCTGATGGACTCGGTCACGCGCTTTGCCATGGCGCAGCGCGAGATCGGGCTTGTCGGCCGGCGAGCCGCCGACCGCCAAGGGCTATACGCCGACGGTTTTCACGGAGTTGCCGCGCCTGCTGGAGCGCGCCGGGCCGGGGACCGAAGCTGGTACCATCACCGGCATCTTCAGCGTGCTGGTGGACGGCGACGACCATAACGAGCCGGTGGCGGACGCGGTCCGCGGCATCCTGGACGGCCATATCGTGATGGAGCGCGCCATCGCCGAGCGCGGGCGCTATCCTGCCATCAACATCCTCAAGTCGATTTCCCGCACCATGCCGCGGGCGGCCGACCCGGCTTATCTCCCGGCCATCAACCGGGCGCGCCAGGTTATGGCCACTTATGCCGACATGGAGGAGCTGATCCGGCTCGGGGCCTACCGGACCGGCTCCAGCGCCGAGGTCGACGAGGCCATCGCGCTGCATAAGCCGCTGGAGGCCTTCCTCAGCCAGCTTAAGGAAGAATCAACCAGTATGGCGGAGGGCTATCAGCGTTTAGAGCAAATTCTCGCTGGACAAGTGTCCGATCAGCCTTGATCCCTCGATTTGCCGCCTATTTGGAAACCGAAAACTAACGATATTGCCCCACAGTCGGTCCGCTGAACGTCCGGGACGTGCGCGCACGGCTGCTTGTATTGGCCTTGGCGAACGCTAATTCGGGGCTTCGGGGGAGTAATGAGTCGATGAAGTCACGCGAAACCCTCATCCGCCTGAAGAAATTTCAGGTCGACGAGAAGCGGCGCAAGGTCGCCCAGATCGAGGCGATGATCGCCGAGTTCGATCGCATCGCGACCGAGCTCGACCGCGAGATCAAGACCGAGCAGGAACGCGCCGGCATCCACGATCCCGCCCATTTCGCCTATCCGACCTACGCCAAGGCCGCGATCGGCCGGCGCGAGAACCTCAAGCGCTCGGCGGGCGAGCTCAAGGCCCAGCTCGACGACGCCCAGGCCATGCTGGGCGAGGCGTTCGAGGAGCTCAAGAAGGTCGAGATGCTCGACGAGCGCGACCACGCGCGCGAGAAAGCCGACGAGAACGCCCGCGAGCAGGCCGAACTCGACCGCATCGCCGCCATGCGCTTTTCCACCGGCGGCGCGCCGCCTGAATTCTGTAATTAGAGAATATGAGACGGCGCCCTTGCGGCGCCGTTTTCGTTTTGGCTTGGGTCCGCTTCACTGCTTCTTGGCGGCAGGCTCGGCCTTGTTCTTGAGTTGGGCCATCTCGTCCTTGAGTTTGGCCAGGGCCGATTGGAGCGCGGCAATCTCGGCGCGGGCCGCCACCAAATCGCGTCCGGTAGCGGCGATCTTGTCTTGCGTCTCGCGCTTCAACTGGCTCAGTGCGTGTTGCAGAAATTCGGTATTGGCCTGCAAACAGCCGGTGCGGCGCTCCATCTGCTTTTCGGCGGTGCAGATCTCCAGCCCGCGAATATCTTGCGCGGCGGCGGGCCGGGGAATCGCGGCGAGCAGCAGCGTCGCGACGGCGGCCGCGCGGCCCAAATTCAACCGACGACGAACCTCGAATGCTCGCTCTGACCTTCGGTCAGGCCGCGCGCCTTCATCCAATCGTAGGTCCGGCCGAACAACGTCGAGTCGTAATAGTCGACGTGCTTGTAGCGCACGAAGGCCTGTAGCAATTCATTCGGCTTCAAGGCGCCCTTGGTGGCCGCCGCGACGTGGTGCGCGTATTTGTAGAAATCGGCGTTGATGAGATCGACCGCCTCGTTCTCGGCGTCGTAATAGTCCTTGCGCTGCTCATCGCTCAGATCGGCCGAAATGACTTCGCCGCCGCGATAAAACGACGCCGCGATGATATGCGCGCCGTCCTTGAGCCCGAGACTGATGAACGGCTCCATCACGGTCACGACGCGATAGCTGCCGTCTTTCAGGCCGGCATAGCGCTTCTGCGGCAAGCCGCCGCGCGCGATGTTGACGTGTTTGGCGCCGATGGCGCTCTCCAGCATCTGCAGCGTGGTGTAATGCGAGCCGGTCAGTTCCTGCACCACGACCGGAACGTCGGCGAGGTCGCGCGGCACTTGCAGCGTCTCATCGAAGGTCAGGATCGCCTGCGCCGCCACCGAAGCGCGCAGCGCGGCAATGTTGCCGCCGCGTTTGCCTTTTTCCAGCCGGTCGATGCTGGCCCATTCGCAGACATTGTAGCTGTCGGCCGAGCCGCTATCGAACATCTGTTCTTTCATCCGCGTCATCACTGGACGCTCGATGCTGTCCTTCTCGCGGTCGGCATAAGTCCCCGTGAAGCGGACGTCGAGCCCGGCTTTATCGAACAGTTTTTCTTCGATGCCGACGATGACCGGAAGGTCGAAAACCGGGTTGTTCGGTGCAATTCTGACGAGGGGCTTGGTCATGACCGGTGTCCGTTATGGGTTCAGCTCTTGGGCGGCAGGCGCGGATGATATCAATTTGCCGGCCGGTCCGAAAGGCGGCTATTGCGGGACAATTCCCGCGGCCTTGACCAGTTCCGAATTGACCGCAAATTCGTCTTTGACGAATTTGTCGAACTCGGCCGTATTCATCGCCATCGGCTGGACGCCGAGCTTGGCAAGCTTGGCGCGGACCGCCGGCTCCTGCATCGCCTTTTCTATTTCGGCGTTCAATTTGTTGACGATGGCAGGCGAGGTCTTGGCCGGGCGCGAACACGCCGATCCAAAACCGGTAGGCGGAATTCGCATAGCCGGCTTCCTGCGTCGTCGGCACGTCGGGCAGCGTCGGCGCGCGCGTCGGGCTGCTGACCGCCAAGGCCAGCAGCTTGCCGCTGGTGATGTAGGGCAGCGCCGCCAGGATCGGCGAATAGTAGACGTCGACGCGGCCTGTCATCACCTCGACCAGTGCCTCGGGGGCGCCTTTGAATGGAATATCCTGCACTTTGAAACCGGCGCTCAGACGAAGGCGTTGCATCGCCAGCGTGATCGGACTGCCGGGGCCGATCGAGCCGAACGTGATGGGCCGCGTTTTTCCAATGGCGACCAGCTCCGGAAGGGTCTTGATATTCGCCGTCGGTGCGATGACCAGGACGTTGGGCAGATTTCCCAGCGGCGCGACCGCGGCAAAATCCTTGATCGGATCGTAGGGCAGGTTGGCCACGGTGGAGGGGGCGATGATGTGGGCCGACGAATGGGCCAGCAGGGTGTAACCGTCGGGATCCGCCATCTGGACCGTGCGGGCGCCGATCGTGCCGCTGGCGCCCGGCTTGTTTTCGACGATGATCGGTTGCCCCAGTTGCGCCGATAATTGTTCGAACACGATCCGTGGAATGATATCGGCCGCACTGCCGGCGCTCAGCGGCACGATCACCCGGATAGGTTTGCTCGGCCATTCGCTGGCGCGGGCGGCACCAATCGCGGCGAACGAGGCAAGGACAACGACGAGAGCTAGGCGCAGGCGCATGGCGCTTCTTTCGAAAACAGACTGAATTCGAATAAGGTTGATCCAGTTTCGCGGCGTGGGCAAGAAAAGAGTAGCAAGAGTAGCGCGATGGCAAATGACGGCGACCTGGTGCTGATCGCTGGCGGCGGACCGGTCGGATTGCTGTGCGCCTGGCTGCTCGGCAGGCGCGGCATCCGCGTGCGGCTGTTCGACAACAATGCCGGGCCGCAAGCCGACCCGCGCGCCGCGACCACCCATCCGGCGACGCTGGAATTGCTCGCCGAGGATGGACTAGCCGAGGACATGGCGCGGGTCGGGCTGGTGGCGCCGATATTCCAATTCTGGGACCGGCCGAGCGGCGAGCTGGTTGCGCAGTTCGATCACGCGCTGCTCAAGGATGACACGCGCTACCCTTTTGTCGTGCAATGCGAGCAGTTCAAGACCGCCAGGTTGATCCTGGACCGCGTGCGGAAACTGCCGAATGTCGAGGTGCTGTTTGGGCACGAGGTCGTCGACGTCATGCAGAGCGATGGCGCGGTCGCCGTCGAGGTGCGCGCCGCCGAACGGAATCAAGACGCATGTCGGTGGGTATCTGATCGGGGCCGACGGCGGCCGCAGCGTGGTGCGCAAGCAGAGCGATATTCCGTTCGAGGGCTTCACCTGGCCGGAGCGGTTTATCGTGCTCACAACGCCTTATGATTTCGAGGCCGAGCTGGGCTATTGCTATCGCAGCTATTTCGCCGACCCCGGCGCCTGGTGCAATTGCTTCAAGGTGTCGGCCGACGGGCCGCCCGGCCTGTGGCGCACGGTTTTCCCGGCAAGCGCCGAGCAATCCGAAGTCGACATCATGAGCGATGCCGGCGTGCAGGCGCGCATCCAGTCGTTTTTCCCCGCGCCGCGCGCTTACGACATCGTGCATCGCAATCTTTATGTGACGCACCAGCGCGTGGCGGAGACCTTTCGCAAGGGCCGGGTGTTGCTGGCCGGCGATGCCGCCCACGTCAACAATCCGATCGGCGGCATGGGGCTCAATGGCGGCATCCAGGACGCGGCCAATCTGGCGGAAAAGCTTGCGCAGGTTGTTCTTGAATCGCGCCCCGGACGCGTTGCTCGACCTCTACAGCCGTCAGCGCCGCGCGGTCGCGGTCGAATTCGTGCAGGAGCAATCGATCGCCAACAAGAAGCGCCTGGAAGCGAGCGATCCGGAAGCGCGTCGGCGCAATCTCGCCGACCTGCGGGAGACCGCGGCCGATCCGGCGCGCGCCCGGCAATTCCTGTTGCGCACGTCGATGCTCGCGAGCCAGCGGCGCGCCGCCGCGATAGCAACCGACGCCGCATGAGGAGTGCCATGAAAATCGCCGTGCCCGACATGATTTCGAATTCCTACTTTCCCGGCGGAAGCCGCCGTCGAACTCGGATTCTTTCGCGAAGAAGGATTGGACGTCACGCTGGAGATGATCTTTCCGGTCGACAAGGCTTACATGGCCTTGCGCGACGGCGCGGTCGATTTTGTCGGCGGCTCGGCCCATTCGGCGCTGGCCGCGTTTCCGCAATGGGACGGCGTCAAGCTGATCTGCGCGCAGGCGCAGGGCATGTACTGGTTTCTGGTCATGCACAAGGATTTTGCCGCCAAGCGCGGTGATATCGGCGCGGTCAAAGGCCGCAATATCGGCGCCGCGCCCTGGGTGGAGATGGGCCTGCGCCGGCTGCTGATCGCGGCCGGCATCGATTTGCAGCGCGACGGCGTGACGATCGCGCCGGTGCCGGGCGCGGCCGGCGCCGGAGTCAATTTCGGCCTGACCGCGGCCAAGGCGCTGGAGGACCGCAAGATCGACGGCTTCTGGGCCAACGGCATGGGCGCCGAAGTGGCGGTGCGCCGCGGCGTCGGCACCGTGGTGCTCGACGTGCGGCGCGGCGACGGGCCGAAAGGCTGCTTCGACTACACCATGGCCTCGATCGCGACCACCGAGCGGCTGATCGCTCAATCGCCGGACGCGGTCGCGGCGGCGGTGCGCGCCATCGTCAAGACGCAAAACGCGCTGAAGAAAGACGTCGCGCGGGCGGGGGAGGTCGGACGCAAGCTTTTCCCGCCGTCGGAAGCCGAGCTGATCGTCGATCTGATCCGCCGCGACCTGCCGTATTACGACGCCTCGATCCCGGAATCCTTCGTGGCCGGCATGAACCGGTTTACCCGGGACCTCGGGCTGCTTTCGGGGCCTGTGGCTTATGACAAAGTCGTGGCGGCGCAGTTCAGTCAATTCTGGAACGCTTAAATAGCCATATGGCAGGCGCGCACGGCGCGACCCCGAGGTCGCGGTTACTGTGGGCGCCGCTGGGCTCCCCTAATTGCCGCGCCGGCCGGAAAGCGCGATCATATCGGAGTAGAATGCCGAACCAAAAGAGGGGGAAGATATGCAGGTCCAAAAGCTCGCTTTACTGTCACTCGGCGCTGCCGCTTTGCTTGCGGCTGCCGGCATTAAATCGGTTTCCGCCGCGCCGTTCCTGATCGTCGGCAACGACGAAAAACTCCTGTGGGACGACCAGGGCAAGCCTGTCGTCCACCCGGCCGGCAAGGACACGGTGGTCATTCTCGATCTCGCCGATCCGGAAAATCCGAAAACCATCGCGACGCTGCCGCTGAAAAATTCGGTGATCGGTCCGCCGACCAATCTGGCGATCGACCCGACCAACTCAATCGCGCTGGTGGCGGATTCGATCGACGTGACCAAGGGGGACAACGGCGCGCTCAAGATGGGGCCGGACGACAAAGTTTATGTCATCGACCTCAAGGCCAATCCGCCCAAGCTCGCGAATACCGTGACCGTTGGCAAGCAGCCGTCCGGCTTGAGTTTCAACAAGGTCGGCAATCTCGCCTTGGTGACCAACCGCGCCGACAAAACCGTCAGTGTGCTTTCGATCAAAGGCACCGACGTCACGGTGACCGACACGATTGATCTCGGCGGTGTTGCGACGAGCGCGGTATTCACCCCTGATGGCAAGCATGCGCTGGTGACCAAGTTCAACGAGGGCAAGGTCTCGGTGCTCGATGTTAACGGCGACAAGTTAACTTACAGCAAGCTCGACCTGCCGACGGGGCCATGGCCTTACAATGTCGCCGTCTCCCCGACCGGTATCGCGCTCACGTCCGACAACGGAAACGCCGGCAACTCCGACGGCAGCGTCGATACCACGAGCGTGATCGATCTCGACGCCAAGCCGATGCGCATCATCGACCGCGTCGTGGTTGGCGACGGGCCAGAAGGGCTGGCGATTTCACCGAAGGGCGACATCGCGGTGTCGGTGATCCTCGCCGGCTCGAACAACAAGCCGGCCTATTTCTATCACCGCAACGGTCATCTCGCGGTGCTGCAAATCAAAGGCAAGAAAGTCCGCAAGACCGCCGATGTCGAAGTCGGCGGGTTGCCGGAAGGCGCCGCCTTCACGCCGGACGGAAAATATCTCTACGTCGGCAATTATCTCGACTCCGATCTGTCGATCCTCAAGGTTCGCCACGGCAAGATCACGCCGGTCAAGCGCGTGAAGCTGCCCGGCCACCCCGCCTCGGTGCGTATGAGCGAAAAATAGCGCTCTTAGGATACGGACGCAGTGGACCGGGGCCGTATCGGCCCCGGTTTGTTTTTGAGTGGCCGCGGACGGCCATCAGCCGCGTTTGTCGGCGTCATATTCGTCGCTGCAATAAGTCCCGCCCTGATAGCGGTCGCCGACCGGATCGGGCGGCAATTTCGCCTGCGCCGCCATCGCCTGGTCGCGGAATTCCTCGGCCTTGCCTGACGGTTTGTATCCAAAACGCCGCGCATTGCTGTTGTCCCACCAACTGTCGGCGTTGTCCGAGACGCCGTAGAAAATCTCGAAGTGAATATCGCGGTGCTCGAGCCCGATGCGGATGAGCTGCACCATGTCGTCCGGCTTGAGCCAGATCGCCAGTCGCCGCTTGTCGAGCGGCGCGTCGCCGAAATTGCCGATGCGCAAACACGTCACGCGCAGTCCGTGCTTGTCGGCATAGAGCGCGCCGAGCGCCTCGCCGAACGCCTTGCTGACGCCGTAGCGCGAGTCCGGGTGCGTCGTGACGTCGACGCCGATGCGTTTGTCGCGCGGATAGAAACCGACCGCATGATTGGAGGAGGCGAATACCACGCGCTTGACGCCGGCGCGGTAGGCCGCCTCGAACAGATTGTAGCAGCCGACGATATTGGCCTGGTGGATGGCGTCCCACGGGCCTTCGACCGAGAAGCCGCCGAGATGCACGACGCCCTCGACGCCGGCGACGATTTTCTCGACGGCGCCGAGGTTGGCGAGATCGGCCGCCATGAATTCCTCATTGGCAGCCAAATCGTCCGGCTTGCGGATATCGCTCCAGCGGATGTCCTTATAGGCCGCGGGCAGCAGCTTGCGCATGCGCGTGCCGATGCCGCCGGCCGCTCCGGTAACAAGGATTTTCTCCATAATGCCTCTCGTGATTGCCGTCGTGTCTGGCGGTAACGCTACTTGATCCCGATCTCGCCTGCGAGCTTTTCATAGCGATTGCGGCTGTTGAGCAAATGCCGCTGCATGGCGTCGCGGGCCGGCGTCACTTCATGCGCGCGGATCGCCTGCAGGATCTGCTCGTGCTCGCGCTGGAAGATTTCGAGATGCGTGCGATTGGTCGGCGGCGCCGAGGAGCCCCATACGGTTCGCCGCGGGATGATGAAGCGCCCGAGATATTCCAGAAAGCGCTTGAATTGCGGATTGCCGGTGGCGTCGGCGATGGCGCAATGGAACGCGAAATCTTGATCGACGGCGTTTTCGCCGCGGTCGATGGCCGCGCGAATGGCCGCGAAGCGGTCGGCGACCTTCTTGATATGCGTGGTCGATGCGCGTTCGGCGGCAAGCCCCGCCGCCTCGATTTCGACCCCGGTGCGCAGCTCCATGACATTGAGGACGATTTGCAGCGGTGAGTTCTCGTCGAAATCGACCCGAAACGGCCGCCGCACTTGGTCGGCGACGAAGGCGCCGACGCCTTGCCGGGTTATCACCAGGCGGTCGGCGCGAAGGGCCGCGACAGCCTCGCGAATGACGGTGCGGCTAACGCCTGTGGCGGCGATCATTTCCTGCTCGGTCGGCAGACGCGAGCCGGGCGGCAGCTTGCCGCCGGTAATATCGGCGGTCAGCCGCGAAACCAGCTCGGCCGTCAGGTTGCGCGGGGCCTGCAGCGGTTGCAGCAAGGCGAGATTTTTGGGTGCGCGCTTATTCAATGACTTGACACCAAGGGACCAGGTAAGGTCATCATATGACATGATGAATAGCACGCCCGGCCGCGTGGATCAATGAGCCGGGACGACAAGCGCCCAGACCGCCACTAGAACAACGAACCCGGAGGAAAAAGCTACCATGAAATTCCACACCACGATCGCCGCCGGCCTGCTCGCCGCCGCGTTTGCGTCCGGCTCAGCCGTCGCGCAGCAAAAATTGGTTCTCAAAGCGTCCGACGTCCATCCGACCGGATATCCGACGGTCGCCGCGGTCGAAAGCCTCGGCAAGAAAATGTCGGACGCCACCAAGGGCCGCATCACGGTCGCGATGTACCCCTCGATGCAGCTCGGCGGCGAGAAGGAAGCGATCGAACAGGCGCAGGTCGGTGCCATCGCGTTTGCGCGCGTTTCCGTCGGCGCGCTCGGCCCGGTGGTCGACGATCTCAACGTGTTCAACCTGCCTTACGTGTTCCGCGACACCACGCATATGCAGCACGTGATCGACGGCCCGATCGGCCAGGAACTGCTCGACAAGGTGACCAATAGCGGCAAGGGGCTCGTCGGCCTCGCCTGGATGGACGCCGGCGCGCGCAATTTCTATGACACCAAGAAGCCGATCAAGACCATCGCCGACCTCAAGGGCATGAAATTCCGCGTCATGGGCAACCCGATGTTCGTCGACATGGCCAATTCGATGGGCGCCAACGGTATCGCCATGGGCTACGACCAGGTATTCACCTCGTTGCAGACCGGCGTGATCGACGGCGCGGAGAACAATCCGCCGAGCTTCGTGTTCGACAATCACTATCAGGTGGCGAAGTTCTACACGATCGACGAGCACCTGATCGTCCCTGAGATGCTGGTGATGTCGAAGAAAATCTTCGACTCGATGTCGAAAGACGACCAGGCGCTGCTGTTGAAATTCTCCAAGGAAGCGCAGCAGGAAGAGCGTAAGCTTTGGGATGTCTACGAGAAGCAGGCGATGGATAAGGCCGCCGCCGCCGGTATCACGATCACCAAAGTCTCGGCAGCCGACAAAAAAGCGTTCCAGGACGCCGTGAAGCCGGTTTGGGACAAATACGGCCCCAAATACGCCGACATGGTCAAGCGCATCCAAGCGGTGAAATAGCCTTCGTCATTCCGGGCCGCGCGCGCTAAGCGTGCGGCCCGGCATCCACAGCCAAATCGCAAAGCCTGAATCTTCATCCCTGGATTTTCGGGTCGGCGCCGCTGGCGCGGACGCCCGGAGTGACGAGACTGCCCATGGCCGCCCAATTCCGAAAAGCGATGGATGTGCTGTATCTGGTCTGCGTGTGGATCGCGGGCACCGCGCTGGTGCTGATTTCCGCGGTGATCCCGTGGGCGGTGTTTACCCGCTACGTGCTCAACAGCGCGTCATCCTGGCCGGAGCGGGCCGCCGTCCTGCTGACCATCGTGCTCACCTTCATCGGCACGGCGTCTTGTTACCGGGCCCGGCTTCACATGAACGTCTCTTTCTTCGCGGCCATGCTGCCGCCGCTTTGGCGCCGCTGGGCAGATTTTCTTGTCGAACTGCTGGTCGGCACGATGGCGTTGTTCATGGTCATCTACGGCGCAAGATTGGTCCAAGCCACCTGGTTGAACACGATCGACGAGTTCCCGGAATTGTCGGTTGGCGTGACCTATCTGCCAATTCCGCTCGGCGGCGCCGCGTTACTGCTGTTCGTCATCGAGCGCCTCGCAATTGGCGCGCCGGCCGAGGAATTCGCCGAGGATCCCGCCGCCGGCCATGAGACTCTGCTCTAAGGACGTTACCGATGGACATTGCCGTTCTTCTTGTGACGATGTTCTTCTGTTTTTTGATCGGTGTGCCGATTGCCTATGCGCTCGGCCTCGCGTCCATCGCCGCGGCCTTGTGGATCGGCATTCCGCTCGAAGCGGTCATGCTGCAAATCTCCAACGGGGTCAGCAAGGTTGCGATGCTGACCATCCCGTTCTTCGTGCTCGCCGGCGCCATCATGGCGGAAGGCGGCATGGCGCGGCGAATGGTGGCCTTCGCCGATGTGCTGGTCGGCTTCACCCGCGTCCGCGGCGGCCTTTCGGTTGTCAATGTTTTGGCCACCACGCTCCTGAGCGGGATTTCCGGATCCTCGGTCGCCGACGTTTCGGCGATCGGCTCGGTGATGATCCCGCAAATGGAGAGGAGCGGCTATCCGCGCGTCTATGCCACCAATGTGACGATCACGAGCTCTGTGCAGGCGCTGCTGGTGCCGCCCAGCCATAACGCCATCATCTATTCGCTGGCGACTGGCGGCAGTATTTCGATCATCAGCCTGTTTATTGCCGGCGTGCTGCCGGGCCTGTTGCTTGGATTTTCGATTGTCGTGCTTTGCCTGGTGCTTGCTTATCGCAATGGGCATCCGAGAGGGACCTCGGTGCCGATGCGCGACGCGATCAAGATCAGCATCGAGGCCGCGTGGGGCCTGATTACGCTCGTCATCATCCTCGGCGGTATTCTCGGCGGCATTTTTACCGCGATCGAGGCGGGCGCGGTGGCGTGCGTATGGGCGTTCTTTGTGACCATGTTCATCTACCGCGATTACAAATGGCGCGACTTGCCGACGCTGGTCCACCGCACGCTGCGCACCGTCGCGATGGTGATGACGCTGATCGCCTGCGCGTCGAGCGTCGGCTATGTGATGGCGCTCACGCAGATGCCGGCGAAGATCACGGCGTTTTTCCTGACTATCTCGGACAACAAATACGTCATCTTGTTTCTCATCAACATCCTGTTGCTCGTTCTCGGCTGCCTGGTCGACATGGCGCCGTCGATCCTGATCTGCACGCCGATCCTGCTGCCGGTCATGATCAATTTCGGGGTGGATCCGGTGCATTTCGGCATGATCATGATGCTGAACCTCGGCATAGGATTATGCCATCCGCCGGTCGGCGCGATCCTGTTCGTCGGCTGCGCGGTCGGAAAAGTGACGATCGAGCAGGTCATGCGCACGATCTGGCCGTTTTACGGCGTCATGTTCGTCGTGCTGATGCTGGTCACTTACATTCCGGCGCTGTCGCTGTGGCTGCCGTCGCTGGTGCTTAAATAAGCAGCCGCTAAAAAGCTGCCGCGAGTTCTCGCGCGCCGGGGGTTTGCGCGTTGCGATTCATGTGGTCCTGGATTTCGGCGATCAGCCCGGCCACCACCACGGTGCGTCGCGCCACCGGATTGCGCGCATAGCCCTGTGGTTGGAAGAAATTCGCCGTCGGTACCTTCAGGCGGTAGGCCTGCGGCATGTTCACCATGTCGAAGCCGTTGCCGTCGCCGGTCAGATTCATCAACTCGAGCTCGGCCGCGGTAAGCGGCGCCATGTAACCCTTGGCGCGCGCGAACAATACCGAGTCCATAAGCTTCTGCACCTGCAACAGTGGGCCGATGTCGATGTCTAATATTGCGGCGTGTATGCCCCAGCCTGTTGGCGTATTTTTGGCAATCTGGTCGTATTCGCTCCAGCTGTGCGGCAGACCGCGGCAATAGGCGATCATGCGGCGCAGCGCAGCGATCTTGTTCTCCAGCCGCTGCCGTGCTGCGCCGGTCAGTGCCCTGGCTTTAAGTTCGAGCGTGGCGAGGAACCGACGGCCATTCTCGGCAAATAGCGAGACGGTATTGGTGCTGAGCAACTGGTTGTAGCCTATCGCGGGCGAGATTGCGTGCGCGCCGGGCCGCGGCGGCTCAAGACCGGCTTGTGTGTCATAGGAGCCTTTGCCGCCGGTCTCGAAGGCGTAAACACCAACGACCTGCTCGCGCGTGAGGCCCGCCGTGCGTGCGGCATTGGCGTAAGCGCGCTTGAACTCGGCGTCGCTGGCTTGCTCCGGTATGAAATCCCAATGCTCGCGCGCGGCTTGCAGGAAATCGGCGGCAACGGGGATTTCGGGACGGGCCGGGACCGGCGGCGGAGGCAAGGGACTGATTGGCCGCGGCGGCCCGCTATAGACCGGCGGCTGGGTGAGCACGTAGTCCGTAAGTTCGATCGTGACATGTGCGCGGCGCTTGGCATTGCGCACGTGCCGTTTCTCGACCACTGCATTCCAGTAGACGTCGGCTTGCGCCTCATAGGCCTGACGCGCCTCCCGATATTGCGCGAGCTTGGCCTGATAGTCGGCATATGCCGGGCCGCCGGGCGGCGCGCTTTGCGCGCAGGCCGGCTGCGCCGTCAGCAACAGGCCGGCGGCGAGCGCGATCAAAGCCATGGATGGGACAAGGCGCTGCATGTCCGGCCGTTGTCGGCAATTTTCCGCGATTCGGCTATGTTACAAAAAAACGCGCCGCATTTGCGGCGCGTAAGGGGAAGGGAAGATAGATGCTAGCGGATGGTGGCACCGGCGCGGTCGGTGAAGACCACCGGACCGCCGGCCTTTATCACGGTCGGCGTCTGCGCCGTCATGATATCGGTGCCGAGATTGAGTTGTTGCGCGGCGATGCCGATCACGGAGATCAGCAGCGCGGCGGCAAGGCCAACCACCACGATCTTGAGATGGGTGGTACGATCGGCGGTGTACATCGACCAGTTCATGGCAGCCTCCAAGGTCCCAGCCTTACGTCGGCCCGGCCTCGAAAAAGGTTCAAGGTTTCGCAGGACCAACGTAGGTACGCCGCCACAGTTCCACAGGACGCATCACGTATCGTTGAAACGACGTGAAAAGCGGTGTTTTGGCGGGTAAGTGGCCGGTTTTGACCGCCGGCGGGCGGACGCTAATTGGTCCGAGTCAGCTGGTGTTCCTCGGCGATGCGCTCGAAGGTCTCGGCAATGCTTTTGATCCGGTAGGCCAGCCGGTTGTCGTTTTCGACCGGCAGCGGACGCACGATCGTGTATTTGCCGCGCGAGGCGGCGTTACCGAAAGTCGGCTCGTAGTAGACATCCTGGCCGGTTGAATATTTGTGCGTCATGGCGATCTCCGGCCGTCGCTGGAATTAAAACGCCCGGCGCGCGGCCGGGCGTCTGGAACGGTTTGTATGCGCATTTCCGCTTTTCGGGATCATACGCATACTCAATCAGGCGTTTTGCAGATTGGATGCCGCCTGCTTGCCGCGCTCGGTCACGATCTCATAAGAGATACGCTGGCCTTCGTTGAGCGTGCTCATGCCGGCACGTTCGACCGCGCTGATATGCACAAAAACGTCCTTCGAGCCGTCGCTCGGCGTGATGAATCCAAAACCTTTTTGGGTGTTGAAAAACTTAACTGTACCTGTGGCCATCGCGGCCTCCTTGCATCGTTTGCTGCGTGAGATGCGAACGAACTCATCGTCCGTACGCGCCAACATCCGAGTTTTTTGGGATGACTTGATGAGCGCCCAAAATCGGGCAGCATTACAAGGCAGAACCGAAAACCTGGCTGCAAGAAGTCAATACGCTAAATGCCATGTACCGTCAAACCAAGTGCAGCCAAACGGAGCGTCAAGCGCGCCGCGATCAGTTGACCGGCTTGTTCAGCGGATAGTCGGCGCTGTCGTAGAGCGCGCGAATGTCTTTGTGCCCGAGACGCTCTTCGTTGATTTCGATGAACGCGCCGAGCAATAGTGGCTCCGGCAGTTCTTCCACAGCAAAGCGGATGGCGTCGGCGGCGCGCTCGAAGCGGCGATATTTCACTTTCTTTGCGATCTTGCGATTGCGCGAGGGAAACAGTTCCGCCGGCGCGTCGTAATTGAATTTATCCACGATCAACTCCAAGCTCATCGGCGAAGCCGAAACGATTGAAACATTGTGCTCTATATGGGGCTTGAAGCCGCTTTTATCCAGGGGTTCGCTGGGTCTCGTTCGAAACAGGTGAAATTCGCGGTTAATGGTCGCGCTGTCGGTGGTAACGGGCGTAAAACTCGACTTATCGAGGCAAATGGCGCATTTTGCCGCCAATCGGTGACGGGTATTCGGCGCGGACAGGAGTTGAATGGTGAATTCGACCGTTGATCGAGGATCGGCGCTCTTCCACTTCGTGATGATCAAGCCGTCGCATTACGACGACGACGGCTACCCGATCCAGTGGCTGCGCTCGGCGATCCCCTCGAACACGCTGGCTTGCCTGAATGCGCTCGCGGAGGATGCTCGCCGGCGCGAGGTGTTGGGCACCGGCGTCGATATTCGGCTGCACACCTATGATGAGACCAACCGAAGGGTTAAGCCCCGCGAGATCATCCGCTTGATCAAGCGAGAAGGCGGCCGCTGTCTGATCGGGCTTGTTGGTGTCCAATCCAACCAGTTTCCGCGCGCGGTCGATCTGGCGAAACATTTTATCGACGCCAAGCTGCCGGTCTGCATCGGCGGCTTTCACATCTCGGGCTGCATCTCGATGCTGCCGGAGCTGCCGGCCGACATTAAAGCCGCGCAGCAGATGGGCATCTCGTTCTTTGCCGGCGAAGCCGAGGAGCGCCGGCTCGACGAGGTGCTGCGTGACGCCTTCAGCGGCAAGCTCAAGCCGCTCTACAATTACATGAACGCGCTGCCGAACCTGGTCGGCGAGCCGCCGCCGTTCCTGCCGCGTAAGCACGTCAAGCGCACGGTGGGCAACCTGTCGAGCATCGATCTCGGCCGCGGCTGCCCCTACCAATGCTCGTTCTGCACCATCATCAACGTGCAGGGGCGCAAGAGCCGCATCCGTTCCGTCGACGACCTGGAAAAGATCGTGCGCGAAAACTACGCCGAAGGCATCAAGCGGTTCTTCATCACCGACGACAATTTCGCCCGCAACAAGGATTGGGAGCCGCTGTTCGACCGCCTGATCGAGATGCGGCACGGCGAGGGCATGAATATCGGCTTCACCATCCAGGTCGATACGCTCTGCCACAAGATTCCGGGCTTCATCGAGAAGGCGACCAAGGCGGGCGTCCGGCGCGCCTTCATCGGACTGGAGAACATCAATCCGGACAATCTGATCGCCGCCAAGAAGCGGCAGAACAAGATCACCGAATACCGCGAGATGCTGCAGATGTGGCGCAATCACGGCGCCATCACCTATGCCGGCTATATCCTCGGCTTTCCCGCCGACACCAAGGAATCGATCCTGCGCGATATCGAGATCATCAAGCGCGAGCTGCCGATCGATATTCTCGAATTCTTCTTCCTGACGCCGTTGCCCGGATCGGAGGACCATAAGGTCCTCTCCAGCAAAGACATCTGGATGGACCCGGACATGAACAAATACGATCTCAATCACCGCGTCGCGCATCACGGCAAGATGTCGGATGCCGATTGGGAAGAGGCCTATCGCGCGGCCTGGGAGACGTTCTACACGCCGGAACACATCAACACGATCCTCAAGCGCACTTGCGCCTGTCCGATCGGCCGTCCGGGTACGACGCTGTCGACCATCCTGTGGTTCTACCTGACGATTCTATACGAGGGCGTGCATCCGCTGGAGAGCGGCGCGTTCCGCCTGAAATATCGTCGCGATCGCCGGCTCGGCATGAAGCGTGAGAACCCGATCGCCTTCTATGCGCGCTACTGGGGCGGCACGGCGGTGAAGGCTGTCAACTACGCGCGGGTCTATCTGCGCTGCAAGGCGATGTTGAAAAAGGCGCTCAACGCGCCCGACCGCTGGACCTATTCGGATTTGGCCATCGCGCCGCCGAAGTCCGACGAGTTCGACGCGCTCGATCTCTATCACGCCACCTCCGGCGGCGAGGCCGCCTTAAAACGTAAATACCGTGACGACAATATCCGTTCGCACGGGCATGCCGATAAGGTAGAAAACGCCGTCGCTGCGGAGTGATTACGCTTAGCTACCCTGTACCCATTGACACCGGTGAGCAACAGTTAGCCAATGTCCGCTTTGCTCCCGGAAGCGGGCATTATTGACCTATTCTATCTTAATGTTCGCAGCTTTGATGATTGGCCACCATTTTTCCATTTCAGCCTTCTGTAGAATGCCAAGCGCCTCAGGAGTCTGCTGATCAGACGAGGGAATTTCTTGCCCGAGGCTGGAGAACCGGGCCCGCCCGTTGGGGTCCGCCAACGCTTGTACGGCTGCAGTATTGAGCGTTGTTATGATCGCCTGCGGTGTGCCCCTGGGTACCCATAAGCCGTGCCAGACTGAAACGTAGAAGCCGTGCAATCCTTCTTCATCCACCGTTGGGATGCTGGCTTCCGATTTCAGCCGGCTCGCGGCGGTGACGGCATAAGCCCTGATTTTGTGACTTCGCACGTGTGGAAGAGCGTCAGCTGCTTGATCGAATATTAGATCGACCCGTCCTCCTAGTAGGTCCTGCATCATCGGCGCGGAACCACGGTAGGGCACAAATCGGAAGCTTGTGCCTGTTTGCTTTTGGAAGAAAACGCCGGCGATATGCGACGGGCTACCGGGGCCAGACGTCGCCGCCATCGCCTTGTCTGGGTTCGCTTTCAGCCATGCGATCAATTCTGACAGATTCTTTGCCGGCACATCATTCTTTGAAACGATCAGTTGTGGACTCGTCGCAATCAGTGCGACCGGCTCAAAATCTTTCCGCAGGTCATATTGGAGCGGGTAGATAGCGCCATTAATGACGTGCGTGCTCAAATGTCCGATGCTAATCGTGTAGCCATCGGGAGCCGAATGGGCGGCACGGCCGACGCCGATGGTCCCGTTCGCGCCCGAAATGTTTTCGACGATAACGGGCTGTTCGAGCGATTCGCGCATTCGTTCGGCCAGCAGACGCGCAATCGTGTCAGTCGGCCCGCCGGCGGGGAATGGCACGATGATCGTGATTGGCCGGGCGGGATAAGTTTGCGCCCGCGCGATCCGGGACAAGGACGGCAGTGCGGCAATGCCTGCCGCGAGGTGCAGAAATTGGCGGCGTTGAAGTTTCATGGTGCCTGCTCCGGTCGCATGGGGCGATGCGCAATGTAGGACTCTTAAGATTGGCCCCGGGGTAGTGCCCTGAATTGCAACATTGCGGCTGAAGCCTGCTGAAAGTCCTTGTGGTTGGCCTGAATTCTTCTGAATTTTTGTGAAAGTGCACACCATGTGGCACATTAGACAGGTCAATATTCCGGCATTTGTATCCAAGGTGCAAAATATCGATGCCTGATACGGAGACGTATTGCTTTGGTTCGTTTGCGCTCTCGCTCGGGCGGCGTGAACTCTTGTCGCACGGAGAGTTTGTTCAGATCGGACCGCGCGCTTTCGATTTGCTATTAGCCCTGGTCAAGCGGCAAGGTAAGCTCGTAACCAAGGACGAACTAATGGCCGAGGTCTGGCCAAACACGGTGGTGGAAGAGAACAATCTTCAAGTCCAAATTTCCGCGTTGCGCAAAGTTCTTACCGGCGATCCAGACGGCTCACGCTATTTGCAAACTGTGTCTGGCCGCGGGTATTGCTTTGTTGCCCCCGTCGACCGTGAGAAGTCAGCCGACGCGGCTGCGGGTATGCCGATCGCGCCGGCGGATTTCGACGCCCGCCCCCTGGCATTGCCCGACAAGCCATCGATCGCGGTGCTGGCGTTCGCAAACATGAGCGGAGATCCCGATCAGGAATATTTTGCCGACGGGATTACTGAAGATATCATTACTGCACTTGCCCGTTTCCCATCGCTGTTCGTCATCGCCAGAAATTCTTCCTTCACATACAAAACGCGATCGGTAACCGTCAAACAGATAGGTCGTGAGCTGGGCGTGCGTTACATCCTGGAAGGCAGCGTACGCAAGATCGAAGGTCGCGTGCGGATTACCGGGCAACTTGTGCAAGCCGAGAGCGGGATGCACGTTTGGGCTGAGCGTTACGATAGAGACTTCAACGATATTTTTGCGCTCCAGGATGAAATGACCGCAAGTGTGGTCGGCGCCGTTGTGCCAAGCTTGCAGCGCGCCGAGATCGAGCGCGCGCGAGACAGGCCACCAAATAGTCTCGACGCATATGATTTGTACTTACGAGCATTGCCGGCTTTTTATGACTGCACGAAAGAAAACAATGATAAAGCCCTTCGGCTCCTTGAGAAGGCGCTGGCGCTCGACCCAGACTTCGTAGCCGCTTTGCTTCTGGCGGAGAACTGCTGGAGTCTAAAGGCCAATCAAGGTTGGGCGCCCGCACCGGAAACTCGATCCGAAGTCATGCGATATGCCTGCCGCGCGGTCCAGATTAACAAGGACAACGCCGAGGCCCTCGCTACGTTAGCGCGACGCGTTTCCGGCATCGAGCGCAACTATGAAGAGGCCAGCCTGCTTGCAGAGCGGGCGGTCGCGCTCAACCCGAACTCAGCCATTGCTTGGAGGCAGGGCGGCTATGCTTTGATTTATGCCGGCCGGCCGGAAAAGGCCTTGGAATATTTGGAGCATGCAGCGCGATTGAGCCCGCGCGACGCGCGCGCGGAAGACATATGGGCCGGAATAGCGCTGGCGTTGATCCAGCTAGAACGCGATAAAGAGGCTGTCGCCGCCGGTCGGAGGGCAACTCAGGGCAATCAGAATTCGGCCACCGCTTGGCGTACGCTGGCCGCCGCCTTGGCTCTCAACGGCCAACCGGATGAGGCACACGCCGCCATGCGGCGCCTGCTTACGATTGATCCTACCTGCACGCTTACAAGCATGACGACTCGGCAAGGTTATAGCGACAAGGCAAAGGCTAGGTACTTTGACGGCATGCGTAGAGCAGGCCTGCCGGAATAAGCAATGGACAATGCCGAGGCGGATGTCCGCTTTGCCCCCGACAACGGACATTCGTCGGTGCGCCTAGGCCGATATTCGGTTGCCAGTTTATGAGTCGACGTCTCTAAATACTCGCCACCGTCTTCAACCTTGCCCGCGGGTGGATTTCCGACTGTGACATCACCGGCGTCTGGGCGCGGAAGCGTTCGACGATGCCGCGCACGAACGGCCTGATATTGGCCGAGGTCACCAGCACCGGCGCCTCGCCTTCGCGCGCGGCCTCCTCGAACTTCTCGCGCACCAGCGTGATGAATTCCGACAATTTTGACGGCTGCATGGCCAGTTGCCGGTTGTCGCCCTCACCGACCAGAGATTCGGCGAAGGCTTGCTCCCATTTGGCCGACAGCGCGATCAGCGGCAGATAGCCGGTCGCGCTGGTGTGCTGGGCGCAAATCTGGCGCGACAGCCGCGCCCGCACGTGCTCGGCCAGCGTCTGCGGGTTGCGCGAGCCGCCGATGCCGTCGGCGATGCCTTCCAGGATGGTGGCGAGATCGCGGATCGACACGCGCTCGGCCAGCAGGATCTGCAAGACGCGCTGGATGCCGGAAATGGTGATCAGCGACGGCACCAGATCCTTGAGCAGTTCGGCCTGATCCTTCGGCATCTCCTTGAGCAGCTTCTGCACCTCGCCGTAGGACAACAGTTCCGCCATGTTGTTCTTGAGCAATTCGGTCAGATGCGTAGACAGCACGGTGGCGGCGTCGACCACCGTGTAACCCTTCATGTTGGCTTCTTCCTTGACCGCGGCGTCGATCCAGGTCGCCGGCAGGCCGAACGTGGGCTCGGTGGTGTGGGTGCCGGGCAGTTTCACCTGGCCGCCGGCCGGGTCCATGACCATGTATTGGCCGGCCCAGACCTTGCCGCTGCCGGCTTCGACTTCCTTGATCTTGATGACGTAGGCATTGGCGTCGAGCTGCACGTTGTCGAGGATGCGCACCGCCGGCATGACGAAGCCCATCTCGGCGGCGAGCGAGCGGCGCAGCGCCTTGATCTGCTCGGTAAGGCGGTCGGTGCCGTCGGGCGAATTGACCAGCGGCAGCAGCGCGTAGCCGAGCTCGACCTTGAGGTCGTCGATCTTGAGCGCCGAGGAAATCGGCTCGTCCGCGGATTCGGTCTTGGCGGCGGCCTCGGTTTTCCGGGCTTCGGTCGAGGCCGCGAGCTTGGTGCGCTTGTCGATGACATAGGCGAGCGCGCCGGCGCCGCCGCCGAGAAACAAGAACGGCAGCATCGGGATGCCTGGCAGCAGCGCCATCACCACCATCACCGCGCCCGACATGCCGAGCGCCTGCGGGTAACCGGAGAGCTGTTTGAGCAGCGCCTTGTCGGCGGCGCCGGCCACGCCGGCTTTCGATACCAACAGGCCGGCCGAGGTCGAAACGATCAGCGCCGGAATCTGCGTGACCAGCCCGTCGCCGACCGTGAGGATGGTGTAGGAATGTGCCGCGTCGGCGAAGCTCAAGCCTTGCTGCGCTATGCCGATGATCATGCCGCCGATGACGTTGATGAACACCACCAGCAGGCCGGCGATGGCGTCGCCGCGCACGAATTTGGAGGCGCCGTCCATGGCGCCGAAGAAGCCGCCTTCGTCCTCGAGCTTCTGGCGGCGCCGGCGCGCCTCTTTCTCGTCGATGGCGCCGGTCGACAGCTCGGCGTCGATCGCCATCTGCTTGCCCGGCATGGCGTCGAGGTGAAAGCGCGCGGCCACTTCCGCGATGCGACCGGAGCCCTTGGTGATGACCACGAAATTCACGATCACCAGGATCGTGAACACGATGATGCCGATCACGAAATTGCCGCTCATCACGAAATTGCCGAAGGCCTCGATGACGTGGCCGGCGGCGTCGGTGCCTTCGTGGCCGTGCGCGAGGATCAGCCGCGTCGAGGCGAGATTGAGCGCCAGCCGCAGCATGGTCGCGATCAGCAGCACGGTCGGGAACGAGGAGAATTCCAGCGGCGTATGGATGAACAGCGCCGTCATCAGGATCAGCACCGAGATGATGATCGAGATCGCCAACGCGAGATCGAGCAGGATCGGCGGCAGCGGCAGGATCAGAACGACGAGGATGGTGAGCACGCCGACGGCGAGCGCGATGTCGCCGCGTTTCATGAACGCGCCGATGTCGCCGAGACCAGGTAGTTTGATGCCGCTGGAAGCTGTTGCCGGCGCGGCCGTGATGTCGCTCATTCAACCCAATTGCCGCCATGCCCCCGGCGGCTCGGACTCGAAAGACAATACGAAGGTCATCAAACAAAAAGCGGGCGCCGTTGCCGGTGCCGTGCCGGAGTAACGAGCCGCGACGGGCGATTACCCCTATACCCCGGCAATATTTGCCCATTTTATGGTTAGCGCCGGGTTAATTTCCGGCCAAAAGGCACTAAAAGCCGAGGGTCCTCTCCCCGGGGGACAGGGAGAGGACCTTGAGGCGCGAGGAATGCGCCGCGTTGCCGGTTGAGATGGACGCTCAGCCCGGCAACATCACGGTGTCGATCACGTGGATGACGCCGTTCGACTGCTTCACGTCGGCGATGGTGACCGTCGCGGTCTGGCCCTTTTCGTCGACGATCTCGATCTTGCCGCCGACGTTCTTCACGGTGAGGACACAGCCGCCGACAGTCTTGACCTTATGCGAGCCGCCGTCGTCCTTGATCATCTTGTTGATCGTGGACGACATCGCATCGGCCGCGACGACGTGGCAGGTGAGGATCTTGGTGAGCTTGGCCTTGTTCTCCGGCTTGAGCAGGGCGACAATTACCGGGGATCACTGGCCTTCAAAGCTTGAGCGGCGGAAATTGGTGCCTGCCGTCAGGAGCGAGCGGCAACGGGTCGACGCGTATAACCGCGGAGAGATCAAGATCGCCGTAGAGATGCGGAAACAGCGCACTGCCGCGCGAGGGTTCCCATTTCAGCCCCTCGCCGAGTCTCGCGGCATCGACGCGCACCAAAACAAGATCGTTCTGGCCGGCGAAATGCTTTGCGGCAGTCTCAGTGACCTGTGCGGCGGTGGAGAAATGGATGAAACCGTCGCGCAGATCGGCCTCCGAACCGCGGAAGACTCCATTGCGTTCGGCCTCGCGCCAAAGCCGAGCGGCGCAGATTTTATAGAGTGTGGGCATCTTTGTGGATCGCCTAAGTAGTTGGGGTCCCAACGATTATCACTATTGTTCCGTGACGCATGGCGCCATGCACAATTCAACCTTGAACTGTCGTACATTTCTATGCATATCCCGGGCAAATCGTCACGGAGATATCATGCTGAAGACCGAGGAATATCTAGTCGAAACTGCCGATCGTTGTACCCGATTGGCGCGTGAGGGACGCAGCCTGATCGAGCAACTGGAAGCCATCAGTCACGAACTCATGGCCAAGGCGGTCGAGATCGACACCAAGCGCGACAAGAAACAAAACGACACCGGCGAAGTCGACGAGACGTCCACGTCCTAGCCGATCGTTTTATGGAAGCAAAAAGCCCGGCGGTTGAGCCGGGCTTTCCGTTTTCAAGGCGGTGGATGGGCTGCTACGCCGCGCCCTTGAGTTCGCCGCCGCCGGGCGGGGGCACCGGCACGCCGTCATGGCTATATTCGTTGAGCTTGTTGCGCAACGTGCGAATGGAAATGCCGAGGATATTGGCCGCATGCGTGCGGTTGCCGAGGCAGTGCTTGAGCGTCTCCAGGATCAGGTCGCGCTCGACCTCGGCGACGGTGCGGCCGACCAGATTGCGCGTGACTTGCTCGGCGGCCATCGCCGCGAGGCCCGCCACGCCGGCGCCGCGCGCCTGATCAAGCCGCGCGCCATCGGGCGACAGAATGCCGTCGACGCCGATTTCCGGCCCGCTCGAAAGCAGCACGGCGCGGTGCAATGTGTTTTCCAGCTCGCGCACATTGCCCGGCCAGCGATGGACGGCAAGCATACGGCGCGCGTCCGCCGACAGCGGACGCGCCGGCAGGCCGTTGGCCTCGGAGTATTTCTTGGCGAAATGCTGCGCAAGCTCTGCGATGTCGGACGGGCGTTCGCGCAACGGCGGGATTTTCAGGTTCACGACGTTCAGGCGGAACCAGAGATCCTCGCGGAATTTGCCTTCGCGCACGGCCTCCGTGAGGTTGCGATTCGAGGTTGCGATGATGCGGATATCGACCGGCACGGGGCGGCCGCCGCCGACGCGGTCGATCACGCGCTCCTGGATCGCGCGCAGCAGCTTGGCCTGCAGGCGCACGTCCATCTCGGAAATTTCGTCGAGCAGCAGCGTGCCGCCATTGGCTTCCTCGAATTTACCGACTGCGGCGGCCGAGCGCGCCGGTGAAGGCGCCCTTCTCGTGGCCGAACAGCTCGGATTCCAGGAGGTTTTCCGGGATCGCCGCGCAATTGACGGTGATGAAGGGCTTCTTGACGCGGTGCGAGCGCGCGTGAACGTAGCGCGCCAGCACTTCCTTGCCGGTGCCGCTTTCGCCGGTGATCAGGACGGAGGCGTCGGAGCCGGCGATCTGCTGGGCGAGCTTGACAACGCCGGCCATCGCGTCGTCGCGATAGACCATCTCGCGCCGGTCGTCGGTGACGGCGGCGAGCACCGCCGCGATCAGATCGGGATCGGGCGGCAGCGGGATGTATTCCTTGGCGCCGGCATGGATGGCGTTGACGGCGGCGCGCGCGTCGTTGGTGATGCCGCAGGCCACGATCGGCACGTGAATGCGCTCGGCGTCGAGCCGATTGACCAGGTCGCGAATGTCGAGGCTCACATCCACCAGCAGCAGATCGGCGCCGCGGCCGGAGCGCAGCACGGCAAGCGCCTGCTCGTTGCTGTCGGCGTGGGTGACGGATGCGCCCTTATCCATTGCGATCTTGCTCGCAACGGTGAGCTGGCCTCCGAGTGTGCCGACGATCAGGAGTCGCATGGCATTATCCCTTTAGCGTTCACGTACATGATCTTCGACCATGACTAGTTGTGGTCGGTCTTGATGATTTCGGTCATGGTCACGCCCAGTTTGTCCTCGACCAGCACCACCTCGCCGCGCGCGACCAGGCGATTGTTGACATAGATGTCGATGGCTTCGCCGACCTTGCGGTCGAGTTCGAGCACCGCGCCGGGCCCGAGCTTGAGCAGGTCCCCGACCGGCATGCGGGCGCGGCCGAGCACGGCCGAAACCCGCACCGGCACGTCGAACAGCGCTTCGAGGTCGGAGGCGCCGCGGTTGATCGTTTCGTGGCCACTCGGCGCAAGCGTACCGGCGTCCTCGACGGTCTGCATCTCGCTGCCGGCTTCCAGATCGGGGAGCGGGACTTTGCTGTCGGTGTCACTCATCGCGTGGCTCTCCAGAATTCCTAATTGATGAGGCTGGCGCGCGCCGCTACATAGCGGCCGACCACGTCATCGATGACGGCAAGGGTGGCGGCGCGGTCGCGGGCGACCCCGCCATCGGCCCATTCGATTCGGCAGTCGCCAGGCACCATGGCCGGATCGCTCAGCACCACCAGCCGGCCTTCGAAGCCGCGCGCGTTGGCAATTTCCTGGAGCTTGGCCTTGGCGGTCTCGTAGATTTCGGCGCCGATATGCACGACCACGTGCGGCGCCTTCACCAAGTGATTGAAGGATTCGGTGGCCAGCGCGGAAATCTCGACGAACGGCTCGCGCGCGATTAACTCGGGCGCGAGCTTGGTGGCGACCGCGACCGCCACCTCCACCGCTTCGGTTTCCAGCCGCGCCGAAATGCCGGCGAGCGAGCGTTCCAGCCGTTCCATGGCGTCGGCGATCATTCCCAGCGCCGCGGCGGTGCGCTCGGCAGCGTCGTCCTGCGCTTGTTTCTCGCCGGCGGAAAAACCCTGCCGATAGGCCTGCGATTCGGCGTCCGCGCGCCGGCGGTCAGCTTCGACCAGCGTGATGGTCGGCTTGGTGCCGGAGGAGAAATCTTCGTCGAACAGATATTTGGCGGTCGCTTTCATCAGTATACCAGCTCGTCGTCGCCACGGCTCTTGGTGATCAGGATTTCGCCCTTGACGGCCAGATCCTTGGCAATGTTGACCAGAAGCGTCTGCGCCTCGTCGACGTCGCGCAGCCGCACCGGTCCAAGCGCCTGCATATCGTCCACCAGCATCTTGGCGCCGCGCGTCGACATGTTGCTGAAGAAGAATTGGCGCACGGGTTCAGATGCGCCCTTGAGCGCGATCGCCAGTTTGTCTTTTTCAAATTTGCGCATCAACGTCTGCGCCGAGCCGGCGTCGAGCTTGATCAGATCGTCGAACGTGAACATCAGTGCCTTGATGCGCTCGGCGGCGTCGCCGTTTTCTTCTTCCAGCGCCGTGATGAAGCGGGTTTCGGTCGAGCGGTCGAAATTGTTGAAAATCTCCGCCATCGCCTCGTGGGCGTCGCGGCGGCGGGTCTGCGACAGGTTGGACATGAATTCGGTGCGCAGCGTTTCCTCGACGCCTTCGATCACCTCCTTCTGGATCGCTTCCATCTTCAGCATGCGGCCGACGACGTCGAGGGCGAAATCCTCGGGCAGGATCGCGAGCACGCGCGCGGCGTTTTCGGCGCGCAGCTTGGACAGCACCACCGCCACGGTTTGCGGATACTCATTCTTGAGATAGGTCGCCAGCACCTCTTCATGAACGTGGGCGAGCTTTTCCCACATGTTGCGGCCGGCCGGTCCGCGCAGGTCGTCCATGATGCCGCCGACCCGTTCCTGCGGAAGATATTGCTTCAGCAGGCGCTCGGCGGCGTCATAGCTGCCGAGCAGGGCGCCCGAGGCCGACATGCGGGAGACGAATTCCAGCAGCAATTCCTCGACGGTTTCGGCTTCGATCGTTCCAAGCGCCGACATGACGCCGGAGATTTTTCGCAGTTCATCGTCGTCGAGCAGACTGAATATTTTGCCGCCGTATTGCTCGCCGAGCGCCATCATGAGCACCGCTGCCTTTTCCGGGCCCTTAAGCTTGCGCCGTCCGGCGTTGACCTGCGGCCGGCTGGCGAGATCGGCCATCAGCCCGGTGATGTCGTCGCGGGTCGTTTCTCGTTGTGCTTGGTTGTAAGCAGAAGGCATGGCTTAGGCTGCGTCCTCGTGGAGCCAGGTGCGGATGACGGAAACCGCTTCCGGCGGGTTCTTCTCGGCCAGCTCGCCGACTTTCTGCACCGATTGGGCGTGAACCTGTCCTTGCACCTTGGCGACGTCGATCATCGCGGCGGTTCGGGAGGAAATGACGGCCGCTTCCGCGGCGGCGGCAGATGCGGCGGCAGATGCGGCTGCAGCGGCGGCGTTGTTGGCGTTATTGGCGGTAATGGTCGCGGCGCTCGGAGCCGGAGCGCTGACGGCCGCCGCGCGCGGCGCCCCGATCGCGGCGGCGACGCTTGTGGTGCCGGCGTAGCTTGCGACGGCCGCGCCGCCTGCCACTCCGCCGTCGGGCGTCACAATTCGGCGCACCAGCGGGCGCACCACCAGCAGCAGGACGATCAGGCCGAGCACCACCATTACGCCTTGCTCGGCGAAACGCATGATGTCGTCTTTGGTGAATTGCAGGTAGCTCATCCAGCCGGTCGGCTCGGTGATTGGCATCGGCGGCGTTTCGGCAAAGCGCAGGTTAACCACTTCAACCTGGTCGCCGCGCTTGGCGTCGAAGCCGATGGCCGAGCGCACCAACGCCGCGATGTGATCGATCTCTTCCTTCGAGCGCGGCTGATAGGCGACCTCGCCTTTGTCGTTCTTGGTGTAGTTGCCGTCGACCAGCACCGCCGCGGAAACGCGGTTGACGCGGCCGGCCTCGGTGACTTCGGTCTTGGTGATACGCGAAATTTCGTAGTTGACGATTTCCTCGGTCTTGTGGTTCTGGTCGCCGCTGCTGTTGCCGGCGCTTCCTTCCGCCGGCTTGCCGGCGCCGGGCAATTCGTTGCCGACCGAAACCGGGCCCTTGGCGTCGCCGGCGGTGGCGGAGCTTTCCTCGCGGGTCTGGCTCGAGCGCACCACGCGGCCGTCGGGATCGAACTTGTCGGACGTCTGGGTGACGCGATTGAGATCGAAATCGGCGGTGATTTCCACCCGCGCACGGCCCGGTCCCACCACCGAGGAGACGATGGCCTCGACTTGGCTGCGCAGGCGCTTTTCGTAAGCCGCTTTGCGATCGTCGGCGCCGATGCCTTCGAGCGGATTGTCAGGCGCGGCGCCGTCGGCGAGCAGCTTGCCGGTCTCATCGATCACCGAAACGCGCTCGGGCTTTAGTCCGTTGACCGCGGTCGCTACCAGATGGCGGATGGCGCGCACTTGCTGCGGCTCCAGCGTGCCCCGTACTTTGAGCACGATCGAGGCGGTCGGATCGGCCTTATCGCGCGAGAACAACGGCCGGTCGGGCAGCACCAGATGCACGCGCGCGGCCTGTACGCGGTCGATGCCACGGATAGTGCGGGCAAGCTCGCCTTCGAGCGCGCGCAGATGATTGATGTTCTGGACGAAGGTGGTGGATCCGAGCGCGTCCGATTTGTCGAAAATCTCGTAGCCGACGCCGCCGCCTTTGGGCAGGCCGTTCTCGGCGAGTTTCATGCGCAGCCGCGCGACATTGTCCTTGGCCACCATCACGATCGCGCCGTCGTTCTTGATCTGGTAGGCGATCCCCTGCCGCTCGAGGTCCTTGATGATCGAGCCGGAGTCTTCGGCCGACAGATCGGTAAACAACGGCACCATCTGCGGCGTCGTCATGCGAATCATCAGAAACGAGAAAAAGCCGATTAGCGCCAGTGTCACCGCGGCCATGGCCGCCATGCGGGCAGCACCGAGCGATTTTACGAATTGGAAGAAAGCTTGCACCGCGTTCCATCCCAATCTGCGGGCGCTTGATCGCGCGCGTTACTCGGCAAGATTTGCCCAGTTTATGGTTAGCGTCCGGTTAATTCCGGCAACGGAAACCTGCGTAATGCGGGGCGGCAAGGGAATCTTTTTAAGCGTAGCCGCAAACGAAAACGCCGGCGGTGACCGCCGGCGCTGGGCCGAATTCAAAAGGGCAATGAAAATTACTGGCGGTATTGCTGGATGCGCGTTGTGCGCAGGCCGGCGAGGCCGTGCTGGTCGATGGAGTACTGCCAGGAGAGGAATTCCTCGACTGTGAGCGTATAGCGCGCGCAGGCTTCTTCCAGCGACAACAGGCCGCCGCGCACCGCGGCAACTACTTCAGCCTTGCGGCGGATGACCCAACGCTTCGTGGACGGCGGCGGCAGATCCGCGATCGTAAGGGGACTACCATCGGGCCCGATGACGTATTTGACCCTCGGGCGTTGGGGTTCGGTCATTTGTGTACTCACAGGAACTCTACTTGACTGGTAGTTACAGGTCGGAAGCTACAGTCCGCGGCTTAAAATTTGCCTAAGCTTAAGAGCGCAGAACGGGAAATGTTGCCCTGTTTTTGCTAACCTTTTGGTTACGGATGGGGCCCGCAAGTCGGTATCACGATAGGGTACAATGCTGCCTGTCGTTGGGCCAATAAGCTGCAAACGGGCATTTAGGGGGCGCCGTTGACAGAGTTCCCTGCGAGGGAAGCGATTACGGGGTGGCGCGCGCACCTCCGCTACCTCGCTACGCTGTTGGCCGTCGCGGTCGCCTATTTTGTACTTGCCAAGCTCGGGCTGCGGTTAGCTTCTATTAATCCGAGCGCCAGCCCAATCTGGCCGCCGACCGGCCTGGCGCTGGCCGCGGTGTTGCTGGCGGGCTTGCGTATCTGGCCGGCGATCTTGATCGGCGCCTTCGCCGCCAATGCCACCACCGCCGGAACGCTGGAGACGTCCGCCTTCATTGCCCTCGGCAACACTCTGGAAGGCGTCGTCGGCGGATTTTTAATCGAACGCTGGTCGGGCGGCCGCGAGACCTTTGCGTCTCCGTGGCGGGTGGCGAAATTCGCCCTCGTTGCGGTCGGGCCGGCGACCATCACCAGTGCCACCATCGGGGTCGTAACGCTCAGCGTCGCGGGCTTTGCAGACTGGGCGAAATTTACAGAGATCTGGGTCACCTGGTGGCTCGGTGATGCCGCCGGCGCGCTGGTGGTGACGCCGGTCATCGTGCTGTGGGCGCTTTCCGGCTGGCGCTCCTTTTTTAATCGCCATGAACTTGGTGCGGTAGCGGCGGCGCTGATGTTTGCCATCGGTGTGGGCCTGATCGCCTTTAGTCCGCTGCTGCCACGTACCCAATACACCAGCCCGCTCGGCTTCCTGACGATCCTGCCGCTGGTCTGGGCGGCGCTGCGGTGCGGACCGCGCGAGACCGCGACGGTCGGTTTGATCCTGGCTGGCTTTGCGATTTGGGCGACGATCGAGCATGCCGGGCCGTTCGGCGACATCGGCCTCAATGCTTCGTTCGTGCTGTTGCTCACCTTCATGATCAGCGTCTCGGTGCCGAGCTTGGCGCTCAGCACCGACGTGGCGATGCGCGGAAGGATCGAGGACAAGCTGCGCCGCACCCAGATTGATCTGGATCAACGTGTCAAGGAGCGCACCGCGGCACTCGCCGACGCCAATATCCATCTGACGGAGGCGCAGCGCCTCGCCAATCTTGGCAGCTGGCGCTGGGACGTGGTGGAAAACACGGTTTCCTGGTCCGAGCAGCTACAAAAAATCTACGGTCTTCGGCCCGGCGAGTTCAAAGGCACGCTGCAAGAATTCATCGGTTTCATCCACCCCGATGATCGTGCGCAAGTCCGGACAGCCATCGCCGCCGCCCTCCAGTCAGGCAAGGACTTCAGCCACGAGGAGCGCATCATCCGCCCCGACGGCGGCATTCGTTATCTACACAGTGTCGGCGAGGTGATCCGCGATGAAAGTGGCGCCGCGGTCCGCATGCTCGGCATCTGCCAAGACGTGACGGAGCGCAAGCGGGCGGAACGCGCGCTTCAGGATTCGGAGCAAAACTATCGCTTGTTGCTCAGGGGCGCGCGCGATTACGCGATCTATATGCTTGACGTGCAAGGCCGGGTTCGAAGCTGGAACGACGGTGCCCAGCGGCTCAAAGGCTACAAGGCGGACGAGATTATCGGCCGTCACTTCCGCGTTTTTCTCCCCCAGGAGGCGCGCGCCGGCGAGATGGCGAGTGATGCGCTCGTGACTGCCGCGCGCGAAGGTCAATTCGAGGCGGAGACCTGGCTGGTGCGTAAAGACGGCAGCCAGTTTTATGCCAGCGTGGTCATGGACGCGATCCGCAACGATGTCGGCGAGCTGATCGGTTTTGCCAAGCTTACGCGCGACATAACCACCCAGCACGAAGCCCAGCTTGCGCTCGAGCAGGCTCGCGAACAGGTAGCCCAGGCGCAGAAGATGGAAGCGCTCGGCCAGCTTACCGGCGGCATCGCCCACGACTTCAACAATCTGCTGATGATCGTTTCCGGCTACGCGCAAATCCTGCAAAGCCGGCTGAGCGAGCAGAAGGACACGCACGCGGTCGAGGCGATCCGCGCCGCCGCCAATCGTGGCGAAAGGCTGACCCGGCAATTGCTAGCCTTCTCGCGCCGCCAGCAACTGATGCCGGTTGTGGTCGATCTACGTCAACGCGTCGACGCGGTGCGCGATATGCTGGCGCCTTCGCTGCGCGGCAATATCAAGCTGATCTGCGACATTGAGGACAATATCTGGCCGGTCGAAGTCGATCTCGGCGAACTGGAGCTGGCGCTCGTCAACATCGCGGTCAATGCGCGTGACGCCATGCCCGACGGCGGCACCATCACGCTGTCGGCGCGCAATGTGGTGCTCAAGCCGGGGTCGGCAGCGGGCGCGCTGGAAGGCGAATTCGTCGCGCTGGCCATCATCGATACCGGCAGCGGCATGCCGCCGGACGTGCTAGCGCGCGTATTCGAGCCATTCTTCACCACCAAGCCGGTCGGCAAGGGCACCGGGCTCGGCCTGTCGCAGGTGCACGGCTTTGCCAATCAGTCGGGCGGGGCGGCGACGCTGAGCAGCGAGCCGGGCCGCGGCACCGCGGTGACAATCTATCTGCCACGCAGCGCCAATACCGCGGCGGATGACAAGGATAGCGCCGCGGCGGCTGACGACTCGGCGCATGGCACCGTGCTGGTGGTGGAGGATAGCCGCGACGTGGCCGAGGTCACCTCCTCGCTGCTCGAACAACTCGGCTACCGCGTGGTGCGCGCTGAAAATGCCGCCGAGGCGCTGCGCCATTTGCAGCAGGGCATCGGGGTCGATCTGTTGTTCTCCGATATCGTCATGCCGGGCGCGATCAACGGGCTCGGCCTCGCGCAAATCTGCCAGGAGCGGTTTCCCGAGATTCCGGTGCTGCTCACCAGCGGGTTCAGCGATGCCGCTCAGGCCGCCGACGGCCACTTCGACATCCTGCGCAAGCCGTTCGAATTATCGGCGCTGGAGCATGCGATCGAAGTCGTCATGAAGAATGGACACGGACGCCGGCCGGCCGCATCGGCTCTGTGACCGCCGGCTGCTACTGGCTTGGTGCGATGATCTGCTGGATATCGTTGATCGTGTAGTTCTGCCCGCCGATCGACAGCACCGGCGGCGTCTGGGTGAGATCGACCGAATTGACCTTGCCCTCGACCTGGGTGGTGATCGGGACGGTCTGGCCGCTGGCCGAAACCGCGGTCGCGGTAAGGGTGTAATTGCCGGCCGGCCACGTGGTACCGTCGTTGCCGACACCATTCCATGTGAAGGGCTGGGCGCCGGAGTTGATCGCGCCCGTCGTGCTAAAGGCGGTCTGGCCGCTCGGCGCAGTGATCGTGACGGTGGCGGTCGCGGGTTGCGTGGCGTTGAGCATCCAGGTCGCCTGGCCGTTGGCCAACTGCGCGGTGGTGCCGTTCACGACCACGTTGGCGCCGACCAGCGTGAGGGCCTGCGAGGTTTGCGCGCTCTGCTGCAACGACACCAGCGTACTCAGTGTGGTGTTGGTCTTCATTTGTTGCTCGACGCCGGCGAACTCGACGAGCTGCTGGGTGAATTGATTGGTGTCCATCGGGCTGAGCGGATCTTGATTTTTCAACTGTGTCGTCAATAGCTGCAAGAACGTGGTGAAGTTGCTGGCGATCTCGGTGTTGTCGACTGCGTTCGCCACGGTGGCCGCATTCGCGTTCGGGTTCGTTGTCGTCGTGACGGGCGGGATGGTCGTCGTCGTGGTGGGGTTGGGGAGGATTGTGGTCATGATCGTTCCTCAGACTCTGATGTCGATGCCGCCGCCGAGACCGGCGAGACGGGGATAATTGCGCGGGCTGATGTCGGCCGCCGGAAGCGTGTCGTCCTTGATGACCATTTGCGCGGCGACGGGCATCGGGGTGTTGCTCTGGTCGCGGCCCATGGTCTGGTCGCGCAGCGAGAATTGCAGGCCGTTGTCGGAGGTCTTGAGGCCGGCGTCCTGCAAGGCTTGTTGCAGGTTATTGGCGTCGCGCCGCAACAGATCGAGCGTATCGGAGCGGTCCGCGATCAGCCGGGTCACCGCATTGCCGTCGCGGTCGACGTCGAGACGCACCTCGATGCGGCCGAGCTCGGGCGGATCGAGCCTGATCTCGAAGCGGTTCTTGCCTTCGAGCGCCTTGCCGGCGATTTCGATGGCGATACCGGCGAGCGGGACTGCCAAGGCCTGCGGCGCAAGCTGGGCGGCGGCGACCGGATTTGCAGCGGTTTGTGTAACGTCCTGCGGCGGCGCGGTGAGCGCGGCCTGCTGCGCGGCGTCGGCAAGGGTTTTCGGCACGGCGGCCTGCGCGTCGGGGGAAATCGCAGGCGGCGCTACTTCCGCGGTCGCGGCGTGATGGCCGGTGGCCGGGGCCTCGTCGTGAGACGGCGCGGCGACTAACTTGTCCGTATCGCCGGTTGCCGGCTGCGGCTTACCGTCGCTCTTCGATACAGAAGTCGTTTTGGCGGACGCGTTCGAATCGGTGGCTGGCTCGGCTACATCTGCTTTTATGGCGGTTAAATTGGCCGGCGTGCCCTTGGCGCTTTCGGTAGCCGCCACCGCGGCTTGTAGCGCCGTGGCGGCAATCGCTTGCGGGACTGCAACGAGTGCGGCCGCGGGCGCGGTAACGAGCGCGACGGCGGAGATAACCGCTTGAGCGGAGTTATTCGCAAGCAGCGCGGTATGGGCGACCGGCGTCAGGCTATCGGCTGGTTTGCTGTCGCTCGCCGGTTTATCGCCAGCCGGTTTGGAATCTTCGCCGGTGGCGGTCTGTTTGTGGATTTCGACGTTGGTTTTCGCCTCGACGCTGCTGACTGTCTTCCCGCCGGCTGCCGTCGGATCCGAACTGCCCGCATCGGCGGTATTGGACGTGGTGTCCGTATTGGCTGCTTTCGCCGCGTCGCTGTTCTTGGCTTGGCTCTTGGCCGGACCCTTGTCCGAACTTTTGGCCGGTGGCTGCGGCGAATCCGCTGGCGCGGCCTGTGCGGTATTGTCGGGCGGCGGCGGGGGGGCTTGCGGAGGTTGCGCAGCGGCCTGTGTATCGGCGTCGAGCAAGGCGTCGAACGGCGAGTCGGACGTGCGTCCGGAACTCGACGCCGTCCGGGCCGGGTTCGGCAACGAAGGCTTGAAGGCAGGCGTGGTGGCTTCGGACGCAACTGACGGCACGGCGGCTCTCCGGATATCCGCCGATTGATCTGCAATCGTTGGGCCATCCAGGGGAACAAAAAATA
The DNA here is from genome assembly GCA_963809675.1 of uncultured Alphaproteobacteria bacterium. GTDB lineage: Bacteria > Pseudomonadota > Alphaproteobacteria > Rhizobiales > Xanthobacteraceae > Pseudolabrys. The sequence goes on along the minus strand of CAWEKJ010000009.1, from coordinate 190,656 downwards.
TCCATTTAAATCAAATGCTTGTTTCAAATTAAGGCGGCGCTGGCGGGCGCCGCCCCGGCATCGCCTGCTGACAGCACGGCAATATTTACCGGTCCAAGGCCGCTCGAATTGCGCATCACCCATCGCCACCTATAGTAAGAAGCACCATGCCCAACAGCCTCGATCTCGACAGCAGCCCCGCAGCCACCCGTGTCGTCGTCGCCATGTCCGGCGGCGTCGATTCCTCGGTGACCGCGGCGCTGCTCAAGGCCGAAGGCTACGACGTGGTCGGCGTCACGCTGCAACTCTACGACCATGGCGCGGCCACTCATCGCAAGGGCGCCTGTTGCGCGGGGCAAGACATCTACGACGCGCGCGCCGTGGCCGAGCGCATCGGTATCCCGCATTACGTGCTCGACTATGAGCGCCGCTTCAAGGAGGCGGTGATCGACCGCTTCGCCGAAAGCTACATTCACGGCGAGACGCCGGTGCCCTGCGTCGAATGCAACATGTCGATCAAGTTTCATGATTTGCTGATCACCGCGCGCGAACTGGGCGCGCAGGTGCTGGCCACCGGCCATTACGTCGCATCGCGGCCGCTGCCGTCGGGCGGCCGCGGACTCTATCGCGCGCGCGAAGAAGAGCGCGACCAGAGCTATTTTCTGTTCGGCACCACGCGCGAGCAGCTCGACGTGCTGCGCTTTCCGCTTGGCGACCGCGCCAAGTCCGAGACACGCGAACTGGCGCGCAGTTTCGGGCTGGCGATTGCCGACAAGCACGACAGCCAGGACATCTGTTTCGTGCCGACCGGTCACTACGCCGACGTGATCGAGCGGCTCAAGCCGGGCGCGGCCGAAGCCGGCGAGATCGTCGATCTCGATGGCCGTGTATTGGGTACTCATTCCGGCATCATCCATTTCACCATCGGCCAGCGCCGCGGTCTCGGCGTCGCAACCGGCGCGCCGCTCTATGTGGTGCGGCTCGATGCCGAGCGCCGCCGCGTCGTCGCCGGCCCGCGCGAAGCGCTGCGGACCAGCCGCATCGTGCTGCGCGACGTCAACTGGATTGGCGAGGGCAGCATCGAAGAAGCGCTCGCCGACGACCGGCGCGAAGTGTTCGTGAAAGTGCGCTCGACCCGTCCGCCGCAGGCCGGCTGGCTGCGGCCGGCCAATGGCGGCTACGAGGTCGAACTGGTGGACGGCGAGGATGGCGTTTCGCCCGGCCAGGCCTGTGTGTTCTATGACGCAGGCGAAGGCCAGGCGCGCGTGCTCGGCGGCGGCTTCATCAAGAGCGCCGTCGCGGCCGATAGCGCGCGCAGCGGGGATGAGCACAAGGCCGCGGCCGCCGCGCCCACCTAAATCCGCGCATGGGGGCCGATTTCGACAAAGCAAATGTCGAGCGCGCCTATGCGCGCTGGGCGCCGATCTACGATCTGGTGTTCGGCGCGGTGTTCGATCGCGGGCGCCGCGCCGCCATCATGGCCGCGGAGCGCATCGGCGGCCGCATCCTGGAAGTCGGCGTCGGCACCGGCATCTCGCTGCCGGATTACGCGCGCGCAAACCGGCTGGTCGGCGTCGATCTGTCCGAGCCGATGCTGCGCAAAGCGCAAGCGCGTGTCGTTGAGCACGGCTTGCGCAATGTAGAAGCTTTGGCGGTGATGGACGCGACGCGGCTGGCGCTGGCCGATCAATCCTTCGACGTCGTGGTGGCGCAATATGTCATCACCGCAGTGCCGGATCCGGAAGCGACGCTGGACGAATTCGCCCGCGTTATCAGGCCGGGCGGCGAGATCGTGCTGGTCAACCACATCGGCGCCGAGCGCGGCCCGCGCGCTTTGTTCGAGCAAGGCTTCGCGCCGCTGGCACGCCGGCTCGGCTGGCGGCCGGAATTCCGCTTCGGCCGCCTGGTCTCCTGGGCCGAGCGCCACGGCGGCGTGTGCGTGATCGAACACCGGCCGATACCGCCGCTCGGGCATTTTTCGCTGATCCGTTTCGAGCGCAAAACCTAGGACGGAACTCTAGCTCCTGCTCACACGTTATCTCGTGGCGCCCATATCTTTGCGCGGCGGGCAAGGAGCTTGCGATGCACCGGAATATCCGCGCTCTCAGTCTGGCGGCTCTGGCGGCTGCGATAATGACGCCGACGCTGGCCGCGGCGCAGGCGCCGCCCAAGGTTAACCCACCGGTCGCGCCCAAGACCGAGCAGTTCGATCCCGGCGCCTGTGGCCGCGACCGCGCGACCATCGGGCAGGGTGGCGAACTCAGCACGAAAAAAGACGACGGACGTAACTTGAGCGATCAACTCGCACAATCGGGCGGCGTCATATGCCCGCCGACTGAGGTGGACCCCGCCATCAAGGCGCCGACACCGCAGGGCGGTTCGATGCCTGTGATTCCGCCGCCGGGCAGCCCGGGCGGCAATCCGAATATTCAACCGAAGTAACGGTTCCAGAACGGCTTTTCGGCCTGCTTGCTTGACAGGCTTTCTTGGCCCTTCCTATATCGCGGCCATTCCGGCAGATAGCGTTTCGGAATGGCGGGGTAGCTCAGTTGGTTAGAGCAGCGGAATCATAATCCGGAGGTCGGCGGTTCAAATCCGTCCCCCGCTACCAATCTCCAGGTCGGTTTTCACGGCCATTATCGCGTGAAATGACCGCCTTTCGGCGATGTCGCGCGTCAAGAGACTATCACAACCCTGTCAGGTTGCTGGGGCGGGTCCGATTCCAGGTTGCCCCGGTCCCCTGCCGATGGAACAATTGCATCCATTGAACGTCTAACTACGTAAATCCGACTGCCAGCGACCTTTGAATAACGCGACGGAGACCCCCAATGGCGCGCACCGCAACGTCGCAGTCTTCGCGCGGCGCCACCCTCGGGCCACGTTCGGTCGCGCAATCGCCCGATGAGGCGCGGGCCGGCTGGCGGGATGCTTTCCGCCGCGTACGTGGAGAAACCGAAGCGCGCGCGTCGCATTTGTCGGCCGAGGACCAGATCGTACAGTCGATGGCCGACGCCAGTCCGGCGAAATGGCATCGCGCGCATGTCACCTGGTTCTTTGAGCAGTTCCTGCTGGTGCCGAACGACCCGTCCTACAAAATCTTCGACGAGCGATTTCCGTTTTTGTTCAATTCGTATTATGTCGCTGCCGGCCCGCGCCACGCCCGGCCGCAGCGCGGCCTGATCACGCGGCCGAACGGCGAGGAAGTAACCGGCTATCGCGCCCATGTCGACGCGGCGGTCGAGCGGCTGATCGAAAACGTGCCGGCCGCCAATGCCGCGCACGTGTTCAACATTCTCGAGATCGGCTTGCATCACGAGCAGCAGCACCAGGAATTGCTGATCACCGACATCCTGCACGCCTTCGCGCAGAATCCGACCGACCCGGTTTACGACGCCGCATGGCAGCCGCCGTGCGCCAGCCAAGGCCCGCGCGGCTTTGTCGATGTGCCTGCCGGCATTCACGCCGTCGGTCACGAGGGCACGGTTTCTGTTTCGACAACGAGACGCCACGGCATGACGAGCTCATTCCCGATGTGCGGATTGCGCGCCATCTGGTCAGCAACGCCGAGTGGCTCGCGTTCATCGACGCCGGCGGCTACACAACGCCGTCGCTCTGGCTATCGGACGGCTGGGCCGCCGTGCAGGCCGAGGGCTGGCAGGCGCCCGGCTATTGGCGCCAGCACGAAGGTGGCTGGCATTCGATGACGCTCGGCGGTCTTAAGCCCGTCGATCCCGCGGCTCCGGTCACGCATATCAGCTATTACGAAGCCGAGGCCTTCGCCCGTTTTGCCGGTAAACACTTGCCGAGCGAGGCGGAATGGGAAGTCGCTGCCCACGCAGGCGTGATCGACGACGCCTTCGGCATCGCTTGGCAATGGACGCGTAGCGCCTATCTGCCTTATCCAGGCTACCGCGCGGCCGAAGGGGCGCTCGGCGAATACAACGGCAAGTTCATGGTCAGCCAGATGGTGTTGCGCGGTTCCTCAATCGCAACACCAGAGAGCCATGCGCGCGTCAGCTATCGCAATTTCTTCTATCCGCCGGCGCGCTGGCAGTTCAGCGGGCTGCGGCTCGCAGAATTTGTTTGAGAAGGATGAAAATGGTCGCGCTCGCACGTTCCCTCCGCGTACAGCCGCAAAACATCGAAGCCTCCGCCTTCGAGGCCGACGTTCTCGCGGGCTTAAGCGCGACGCCCAAGCGCGTCGCGGCGAAATATTTCTACGACGGCACCGGCTCGCTGCTGTTCGAGCGCATCACCGAGCTGCCGGAATATTATCCGACGCGCTGCGAGATGGAGATTTTGCGCGATCATGGAGCCGAGATCGCGAAACTCATTCCGGAAGGCGCCGCACTGGTGGAATTCGGCTCGGGCTCGAGCAAGAAGGCGCGTATTCTGCTGGAGGCCGCCCCGAGGCTCGCGGCTTATGTGCCGGTCGATATTTGCGGCGAGATGCTGGAGCAGGAGGCAGCCGACCTGCAGCCGGATTTTCCGCAGCTCAAGGTGCTTCCGGTTCGGGCCGACATCACGCAGCCGTTTCATCTGCCGGCTGAAGCGCTGGCCGCGCCGGTGCGGATCGGGTTTTTCCCCGGTTCGACGATCGGCAATTTCGAGCCGCATGAAGCCTGCGCGTTCCTGCGCAATGCCGGCCGCATTCTGGGCGCGGGCGCGACGCTGATCGTCGGCGCCGATCTGATCAAGCCGGTGGAAATTCTCAACGCCGCCTATAACGACGCGGCCGGCGTCACCGCCAAGTTCAATCTCAATCTGCTGGTGCGCATCAACCGCGAGCTGCGCGGCACCTTCAAGCTCGATACCTTCGAGCATCATGCATTCTTCAACCGCGAGCGTCATCGCGTTGAAATGCATCTCGCCAGCCTGAAGCGGCAGAAGGTGAAGGTGGCGGGCGAAACCATCGAATTCCGCGCCGGCGAAACCATCCACACCGAGAACAGCTACAAATATTCGATCGAGTCGCTGGGCGCGCTGGCGCGCGGCGCCGGCTGGCAGCCGGCGGGCGCCTGGACCGATGAGCGCGACTATTTCTCGATCCAGGCCTTCACGCTGGTCGATGGGCCGGCGCCCAAAGCCTGATCCATCTTTCGCAACGCGATCCGCCTGCGCTAAGCCTTGCGCCACGCGTAAATGGCAAAGGTGGAAATTCATGAAGATCGTGGGTTTTGAAGCGAATAATGGCCTGCGGCTCGGCGTGGTCGAGGGCGACGCGGTCATCGATCTACAAGCGGTGGATGCGGGCATCCCGGCCGATCTCGGCGAAGCCCTGCGCAAGAACAATGGCGACCTGAAACCGCTCGCCGATCTCGCCAAAAAGGCGCCGGCGTCCGCGCGCCGTCCGCTCGCCGGATTGAAGTTCGGACTTCCGGTGGCGCGGCCCGGCAAGATCATCTGTCTTGGCCTCAACTATCTCGACCACGTCAAGGAAGGTCCGCAGAAGGACAACATTCCGAAATTCCAGTCGATCTTTTTCCGCATGCTGACGTCGCTGACGCCGCATCTCACAGCCGCTGATGCGGCCCATGAAATCGATCCAGCTCGATTACGAAGCCGAGATGGTTGTGGTCATCGGCAAGCGCGCCAAGCATCTGACGATGCAGAACGCGACCGACTGCATCGCCGGCTATACCTGCGCCAATGAAGGTTCGGTGCGCGAATATCAGCGCCACACCACGCAATGGGGCATGGGCAAGAATTTCGACCGCACCGGCAGCGTCGGCCCGTGGATGGTCACCGCCGACGAACTGCCGCGCGGCGGCAAAGGCCTGAAGATCGAAAGCCGCCTCAACGGCAAGACCATGCAATCTTCCAACACCGGCAACTTCATGTTTCCGGTGGCGGAATCGCTGGTCTATCTCACCGAAGGCATGACACTGGAGCCAGGCGACATCCTGCTCACCGGCACGCCGTCCGGCGTCGGCCACGCGCGCAAGCCGGACCCGGTATGGATGAAGGCCGGCGATACCTGCGAGATCGAGGTCGAGGGCGTTGGTGTGCTGCGCAATCCGATCGAAGACGAGAAGCCTTAGGCAGCATTCCGCTTGACAAGCATGCATCGGGAAACGTTCCCTTGGCGTCAATAATAACGGCGTATCGCAAAGACGCGCCGAGCCAGGGGAGGATGCCTATGAAACGTGCAATTTTTGCCGCCGTGCTGGCGGGAACAACCTTAGCTGCGGCAACGCCGGTATTGGCCGAGTGGCCGGCGGACCAGCCGATCCATGTCATTGTCGGCTTCAACGCCGGCGGCGGCACCGACATCGTCAGCCGCATCATCGCGCCGCCGCTTGAGCGAAGTGCTGCATCAGTCGGTCGTGGTGGAAAACAAGGTCGGCGCCGGCGGCACGATCGCGGCCGAGCTGGTCGCGCGGGCCAACAAGGACGGCTACACCGCGCTGATGACCAGCCCCGCCCATACCGTGGCGGCGGCGATGCTCAAGTCGATCCGCTACGACGTGGTCAAGGATTTTGCCGACGTCTCGCTGGTCGCCGACTCATCCTTCGTTATCGTTGCGAAGAAAGATTTCCCCGCCAACGACATCAAGGGGCTGATAGCGCTGGCCAAGGCCTCGCCCGGCAAGCTCAATTTTGCCGACGTCGGCATCGGCTCGACGCAGAATTTTGCCGGCGAACTGATGCGCCAGATGGCCGGCATCGACGTCAAACATATTCCCTATAGCAGCACGCCGGGCGTGGTCACCGCGTTGCTTCAGGGCCAAGTCGGCTACGGCGTCGAGCTCGCGCACGCGGTGCAAGGCCAGGTGCAGGCCGGGCAATTGAAGCTGCTCGCGGTCGGCGGGCCGTCGCGCTGGCCGACCCTTCCCAATGTGCCGACGGTCGCGGAATCCGGGGTGCCGGGCTACGCGGTGACCGGCTGGTATGGCTGGATGTATCCGGCCGGCACGCCGCAGGCGATCGTCGACAAGACCAATGCCGCGCTCAAGAAAGTGCTGGAGATGCCGGCGATCCGAGAACAGCTCCTGAAGGTCGGCGCCGTGGTGCACGTCTCGACGCCGGCGGAATTCACCAAGTTTGTCGAGGACGAGGTCGTCAAATGGAAGTCGGTGCGTGAAAAAGCCGGGATCGAACAGAAATAGCAGCAGAACGTTATTGTCGTAACAAAGAGGGTGAAATGGCCGACCAAATCAATGTGCTGGTGATCTGCGGTTCGCTGCGCAAGGGCTCCTACAATGCGGCGTTGACGCGCGAATTGCCGAAACTGGCGCCGCCGGAAATGAAATTGACCAATGCGCCGACGCTGGAAGCGTTTCCGCTTTACAACGCCGACATCCAGGAGGCGTCCGGCTTTCCCGGTCCGGCGGAGGATCTGGCGGCGGCCATCCGCGCCGCCGACGGGGTGCTGTTCGTGACGCCGGAATACAACTGGTCGATGCCGGGCGTGCTCAAGAACGCCATCGACTGGGTCTCGCGCATGAAGGACCAGCCGTTCGAGAACAAACCGGTGGCGATCCAGTCGTGCTCGCAGGGCCCGCTCGGCGGCGCGCGCATGCAGTATCACTGGCGCATGTCGATGACCTTCCTGAAGGCACACATCTTCGGCACGCCGGAGGTGTTCGTCGGCTACGGCGCAGAGCAAATTCGACAAGGACACGCTGGCGCTGACCGATCAGCCGACCAAGGATGTCGTCAAGGCGCAGCTCGCCGCCTTTGCGAAGTTCATTGAGCGGATGAAGGCCGACTAATAAATCCGCTCGTCCCCGCGAAAGCGGGGACCCAGGACGAACCAACGACACCAAATTTTGGTCCTGGATTCCCGCTTACGCGGGAATGAGCGGAGCAAATTACGCTGCCGGTTGTGCCCGTTTCGGGAACAACTGCGGCCGCAGCTTGGGATGGCCGGCCATGGTCTTGGGCGCGTAGGGCGTCTCGGCGCCGAGCTCTTCGGCCGCATGCCAGGCCCAACGCGGGTCCCAGATCGCGGCGCGCGCCAGGCAGACCAAATCCGCCTTGCCGGACGCGACGATATCCTCGGCCTGCTGGAAGCCGGCGATCAGGCCGACGGTCATGGTGGTGATGCCGCTTTCCTTCTTCACAAGCTCGGCGAAGGGAACCTGATAGCCGGCGGCAAGCGGAATCTTCTGCTTGGGGTCGAGGCCGCCGGTGGACACGTCCATGTAGTCCATGCCGCGCTTTTTGAGTTCCTTGGCGAGCACCACGGTTTCTTCCGGCGTCCAGCCGCCGTCGACCCAGTCGGTGGCCGAAACGCGCATGCCGATCGGCTTCTGCTCCGGCCATACCGCGCGCACCGCCTCATACATCTCGATCGCAAAGCGCATGCGGTTTTCGAGCGAGCCGCCATATTCGTCGGTGCGCTTGTTGGAGAGCGGCGACAGGAATTGGTGCGCGAGGTAGCCGTGCGCGCCATGCAGTTCGATCACGTCATAGCCGATGCGGTCGACGCGCTTGGCGGCGGCGGCGAATTCTCCGATCAGCCGCTTGATGTCGTCCTTGGTCATCGCGTGTGGCACCGCCCAGCCGGTGTCGTAGGGGATCGCGGACGGCGCCTCCGGCGTCCATGCGTCCGGCCCTTCGAGAATCGGCTTGCCGCCGGCGGCCGGCGGGGTGGTCGGTCCCTTGCGGCCGGCATGCGCGAGCTGCACGCCGAGCTTGGCGACGCCGTATTGGCGGCAGAAATCGTGCACGCGCTTGAGCGCTGCTTCGTTGTCGTCGGAATACATGCCGGCGCATTTCGGCGAGATGCGGCCTTGGCTGTTGACGTTGGTCATCTCGCACATCACCAGCCCGGCGGCGCCGAGCGACATATTGCCGAGATGCATCAGGTGCCAGTCATTGGCCGAGCCGTTGTTGGAATTGTACTGGCACATCGGCGAAACCACGACGCGGTTCGGCAGCGTGAGCCCGCGCATAGTGATCGGAGAAAACAGAACGCTAGCCATTTTCGGATTTTCCTTTCAGTGCGGAAATTTTAAATGCCCATGTGGTAGGCGTGCATGGCGACGACCAGGCAGCAGATCGCCCAGAACACGCAATATTCGACGCCGCCGATGACCCAGATCCAGCAATTTTTGACCTTGTAGGTGGCGGCCGCTGCGACCAGCAGATGGATGAAGGCGACTGCCGCCGGCATATTGGGTGTAAATGCCGAAGATCAAGCAGGTCGCGAGCACGGTCTCGATCGCGCCCGCGATATACATCCAGGTTGCCGGCGGCTTGAAGCCGGCCGCGACGAAAAATTCCAGCGTCGCCGGCACCGTGATCTTGCCGATGATGTGCGGGATGAAGAAGGCGCCGCAGATGATGCGCAGGATATTGAATTCGTTGAACAGGTTGAATTTGTCGGCGAACGACATTGTTTCCCCCGGCCTTGGCCGGAGGAATTCATGGCATTTCCGCGGCTAAACGCCAACCCCTGCCGACGTGAGACAAGGGCGGCCTGACTCAGCTCTTCATCGGCGGATAATTGCGCGAGAACACCGGCTCTTGCAGGAACGCCTTGGGATCCATCGTCCAGAACTGGCTCACTTTGTGATAGGTCTTGATGGTCTTGTTGACCATCTTGCCGCCCTGCTTTTCGACGCGGCGGACGTAGATGTCGATAACGACATTGCCGTGATCGTCGAAGCTGACCGGCCCGCGCGGCGTCTCGGCCAGCGTCACCGAACGGATCGCCTTGACGAACGCGTCCGGATTCTCGGAGTTGCCGCCGGTCTTGGCGAGCGCCGCCTCGATGACCTGGCCATCGATGTAGAAGCACGCGGCGTAGTGGCCGATCTTCACGTCGGCGCCGTAGTTTTTCCTCATCGCGGCGATGAAGCGATGATTGGCGTCGCTCTTGATGTCGAGCGAATAGGGATTGGTGTTGATCAGGCCCTGCGCCTCGTCGCCATAGGCGCCGATGATGGTGTCGTCGGCCGTCGTCGAGCCGCCCACCAACTGTTGCTTGATGCCGAGGCCCTTGGCCTGCTTGATGAACTTGATCGGGTTTGAGCCGGCGAGACCGACGCAGACCACGTCGCAGGCCGGAACCTGCGCGATGTAGGGCGCATAGTCGGGCGTGTTGAGCGGCGACCACAGCTTCTCGACGACGCGGCCGCCTTGTTGCTCGAGCACGCGCTGAAAGCCGCCGACCTGCTCGTAGCCGAAAGCGAAATCGTCGGCGATGGTGGCGGCGGTCTTGAGCTTCATCTCCTTGCTGACGTAATCGGCGAGCGCGTAGAGCGACTGCGCCGACGTATAAGAGGTGCGGGTGAGATACGGGTTGCCCCGGCGTTGCGTGACGTCTTCGGCGCCGGCGAAAGCGAGCGTCGGCATCTTGGCCTGTGCCAGATAATCGAGCGTCGCGAGCAGTTCGAAGGCGGCGAACGGCCCGAGCACGATATTTACTTTGTCGCGCTCGACCAGTTCCTGCGCTTTGGTCTTGGCGCCGACCGGACTGCCGCCGGTGTCGGCGACCACCAGCTCGATCTTGCGCCCCGACAGCGTGTAGTTCTTGTCCTTCAGGAACGACGTGATGCCTTCCTCGGCGTGTTGACCGCCGGCGGCGAGCGGGCCGGTCTTTACGGTCAGCAGGCCGATTTTCATCGGCGCGCCCTGTGCGATGGCGGGCATCGGGAATGTCGCGGCGCCGGCCGCGGCGGCCGTTCCGCTTAAGAATTTGCGGCGATTGACGCGAATGGACATCGTATCCTCCCCTTGATTTTATTTTCGCAATCTTGCGCCCAATCGGGCGGCGCGCGCAACGGTTGGGGCTCTGTGCTGCCCACGTCTGCCCAACTCAAAGCTTTTTGCCTTTCAGCCAGGCCGCGCCCTTAGCATAGAGCGCGTCCAGATCAGGCCCGTCGAGGCCGGGCATGTCGCGCTTGACCTTGTAGCCGATCTTGGTCTGCAGATAGGCGAGGTGGCGGTAGCCTTCCGGAAATTGCGCCAGCAAATCCTTGTCGAGCACCGGCCGCGCCGTGGGGTCGACCGGATCGATGCGGTCTTTTTCATAGGCCAGGCGGCGCAGCACGATGCCCCATTTGCCTTTGCGCTTTTCCAGAAAGTCGTAGAAGCGGCCGGTGCACACCACGTCGCAGATCACGCCCTCGACGGCTGCGCGCTGCGAGATGGTCATTTTGGTTTGCGCGATGGCGCGCTTGCCCTTGATGTCGATGCTCATGCCGCCGAGCATGTGCATGATGCGCACGCCGCGGTCGTAGCCTTCCTGGCTCACCTTGATGAATTCCTCGAAAGTGCCCTGGAACCAGGTCGCCCACATATGGCCGTCGCTGTGCCAGACCGTGCGGAAGCGGTCCCACATCCGCGCATCGCGCCACAGCACCCAGTTCTCGATCAGCGCGCGGATGGCCAGGCGGTCGGCGGTGTCACTCGGCATGAACGTTTCCCTTTATCGTCATGCCCGCACTTGTTGCGGGCATCCACGTCTTGCATGATCGCGACAATAAAGGCGTGGATGGCCGGGACAAGCCCGGCCATGACGAATTGGAGCCGGTCATGGCAAGGCTTGAAGGAAAAACCGCGATCGTCACCGGCGGCGCCAAGGGCATCGGCCGGCATTATTCGCAGGCGCTGGCCGCGGAAGGCGCGCGCGTGATGATCGCCGACATCGCCGACGGCAAGGAGATCGCAGCTGAAATCGCCGCCCGCCATGGCGCCAATTCCGTTGCCAGCATCAAGTTCGACGTCAGCGACGAGACGGCGGTCAAGAATCTGGTGGCGCAGACTATCGAGCGTTTCGGCCAGATCGACATCCTGGTGAACAACGCCGCGCTGTACTCGACGCTCAGCCCGCGAAATTTCAACGAATGGGACGCCGACTTGTGGGATCGCGTGATGGCGATCAACGTGCGCGGGCCTTGGCTGATGGTGCGCCATGTTGCGCCGCACATGATCGAGCGCCGCAGCGGCAAGATCATCAACATCGCCTCCGGCGCCGCCTACAAAGGCGTGCCGCGCATGCTGCCTTACGTCACCAGCAAGGGCGCCATGCTGGCTTTCACGCGCTCGCTGTCGCGCGAGCTCGGGCAATACGGCATCGCGGTCAATTCGCTCTCGCCGGGCTATATCCTGAGCGACACCGGGCTGGAAAATTCCACCCATGTCGAGGAAGAACGCCTGCCGGTGCGCAATTCCCGCGCCTTCAAGCGCGATGCCTATCCGGAAGACCTGCTCGGCACCCTGGTGTTTCTCGCGTCCAGCGACAGCGATTTCGTCACCGGCCAGTCGATCGTGGTGGACGGTGGCTCGGTCAATAATTAGAACTCGCTCCACCGCAACCGGAGATGCTTGATGGATTTGAAAACGCCGCCAGCTCCAGCGTCGGCGGGACCGGTCGACACTGCCGTCATCGAAGATTTGGTCGCCGCCAATCTCATCTTGGCCGACCACAACGTGCTCGATGCATTCGGTCATGTGAGCGTCCGCCATCCAGCTAACCCAGAACGCTATCTGATGTCACGCAATCTGGCGCCGGCGCTGGTTACGTCCGAAGACATCATCGAATACGATCTCGATTCGAATCCGGTGAACGCGGAGGGACGGCGGGTCTTTCTAGAGCGCTTCATTCACGGTCAAATCTATCGTGCGCGCCCGGACGTAAATGCGATCGTCCATAGCCATTCGCCGGCCGTCATTCCGTTCGGCGTGACGCAGGTGCCGATGCGACCGATTTCGCAGATGGGTTCATTCTTGGCCACTGGCGTTCCCGTATTCGAGATTCGCGAAGCTGCCGGCATGACAAACCTACTCATCAGTACCAACGAATTGGGCCTGGCGCTCGCCAGCAAGCTCGCCGACAAATCGATCGCTCTGCTGCGGGGGCATGGCGACGTTGTCGTTGGGTCCAACCTTCAGATCGCTGTGGCACGCGCAATTTATGCTGAACAAAACGCACGCTTGCAAACGGTCGCTTTGATGCTAGGTGGTCCGATCACCTACGTCGCCAACGAGGAAGCCGAAAAATTCGATGTGCCGTTCCAGGCGCAGGTCATTCGGCCATGGACGCTCTGGAAACGAAAGGTTGCCAAGGACGTCAAATAATGTCGCGACACAGTGAACCGGCAACTTTCTGCGCTGGTTCGACAGGGGTGGGCAGCGCGGTGGCACCCTGGTGTTTCTCGCGTCCAGCGACAGCGATTTCGTCACCGGCCAGTCGATCGTGGTGGACGGCGGCTCGGTCAATAACTAGAGCGGAACAGGTGCGACCGGCGGCGCCGGCACCAGGCCGGGGTTCAAGGCGATAGCCGGTTCGCGCACTTTGTGCGTTAGTTCGGCAACCTTCTTCAGATGGTCGATCGCCGCCTTGGCGCCGTCGGTCTTGGTCAAATAATCGAACGTCTCGTCCTCGTCGTCATGAACCGGCGTCAATGCCTGGTCGACATAAAGATGCCGGTTCGGATCGCGCGCGATGCCGCGCGTCATGCTCAGGACCCACAGCATGGTGCGGACAAATCCCGCGTTGCGCACGATCAGGTCGCGGAGATAGCCCGCATAGAACGCAATGGCGTTCTCGGGCGGCAATCCCGGCCGCCGCTCGGACAGGTGCTTCATGCGGATCAGGCCGCTTTGCAGCGGATGCACCTTTTCGAGCTGCATCATGGTCGAAAACTGGATCAGCACCTTGGCGAGGCTCAGCATCGGAACCTTGGTGACGGCGGCCCGCCGCATCAGCGTCTTCATGTGGTCGCGGGTGTAATAGAGGTCCCACACTTCTTCGTAGATCGACTGTAGCTCATGCCGGCTCATCTTCGGATGATCGGTGACCGGGTGCTCGAGATCGTATTTGTTCAGATCGCTGTCCATCGCGACGCCCTTGGACCACATTACCTTGTGGTCTTCGGAGCCGGGCAGCGGCGTCAGGATATTGAATTCCAGAAGATCGACCGGCAGCTCGCGCTGGATGATCTCGATGTCGCGCCGGATCGATTCCGGGGTCTCGCCGGGAAAGCCGAGAATATAGCCGGCATAGAGGAAGATGCCTTGTTCCTTCCAGGCCAGCATCATCTTGCGATACTCGGTGATCTTGTTCTGCTTTTTCTTGGCGGCGATGAGATTGTCGGGATTGATGTTCTCGAGCCCGAGGAAGACCCGGGTGACGCCGGCCTTTTTGGCCTTTTCGATGAAGCGCGGAATCTTGTGGCACATGGTGTCGACCTGAATCATCAGGCCGAGCGGGATCTTGTCGACCTCGCGCAATTTCGCAAGACGATCGAAGATCGGTTCCCATTCCTTGTTGCGCGCGAAATTGTCGTCGGTGATGAAGAAGCGCGACGATCTTCTGTTGCCAGTTCTCGCGCACGATCTTCTCGATGTCGTCGGGCGTGCGATAGCGCGACTTGCGGCCTTGCACGTTGATGATGGTGCAGAACGAACACTGGAACGGGCAGCCGCGGCCGGCATCGAAGGCGGCGTTGGTGCCGGCGGTGCGGCTGACGAATTGCCGCGGCAGGAACGGGCTCGGTGCGCCGCCGAGGTTCGGCAGATCGTTCATGTAATTGTACAGCGGCTTCAACTGCTCGGCCGCGGCGTCGCGCAGGAAATCGTCGAAACGGCCCTCGGCCTCGCCGGCGAACAGCGAGATGCCCATGCCGCGCGCAAGGTCGAGGTCGATGGCGGTGCCGTCGAGCATGGCGAGGCAGCCGGACACATGGAAGCCGCCCATCGCGACCTGAATGCCGGCGGCGCGGAACGGCTTGGCGATGTCCAGCGCGCGCGGAAACTGGTTCGATTGCACGCCGACCAGGCCGAGCACGCCGAAATTGCCGTGCTCGCGGAAACGCCGGATCAGCTTCTTGACGTTGACGCGTGTATTGGTCTCGTCGATGACGTCGATGTCGATCTCGACGTCGTCGCCCAAGGCCTTGCGCTGCGCCGAATCGAGCGCCAGGCCGTAAACCGCGGCGAGCGAGTTCGACGGGATCAGCGCCCGCCACCAGCGGATGACGTAGCCATCGTCGTTGTAATGCGAGGGTTTCAGGAGGACGAGCTGGAACCGGCGTTTTGACGCCAATGAGTTACCTCGCAGCCGATACCCGGGGTCTAGATGCAAGCGCTATTGTCGCACGCCGGGCCCTAAACAACAAATCGGGCTATGTGGCGTGGTGGACGGTGCCGCTGCCAATGACTAGCTAGTAGCCATGCGTTTACGGCGTTTGCGGGCATATTCCTGCCGCCGGGGAACTGCGGTATAAAGTTTCAAATTCAACGAGCGGACCCAGAAGGAACACGCCCATGGCGGTCGCAACCGCAACTCCGCAAACCACTCCCGGCTCCAAGCACAACGTGCAGGTGGCGCGGCAGGCCTATTACGACAAGATTTCCAAATTCCACATGGCGCCGCTCTGGGAGGTGCTCAAGGACTTGGTAACGCCTGAGCCGAAGACCGAATGCCGGCCGGCGATGTGGAAATTTTCCGACGTCAAGAAGCTGATGATGGAGGCCGGCGACGTGATCAGCGCCGAGGAAGCCGAGCGCCGCGTGCTGGTGCTGGAAAATCCCGGCGAGACCGGCAAGGCGCGCATCACCAATTCGCTGTTCGCCGGCATCCAGCTCATTCTGCCCGGCGAGATCGCCGACGTGCATCAGCACTCGGCCTCCGCGATCCGCTTTGTGCTCGACGGCGAGGGCGCCTATACCGCGGTCGAGGGCGAAAAGACCATGATGTCGCATGGCGACTTCATCATCACCGCCAACTGGGCGCCGCACGACCACGGCAATCCCGGAAAGCAGCCGGTGATGTGGCTCGACGTGCTCGATTTGCCGACGGTCAATCATTTTGAGGCGTCGTTCGCGGCCCATCCCGACGAGAAAATGCAGAAGACCAGTCACGCCGACGGCAATTCTTTCGATCGCTATGCCTCCGGCGTCCTGCCGGACGGCGCGCCGGTGCATCTCAACCGCAGCCCGGTGATCAATTATCCTTACGCCAAGATGCGGCCGATCCTGGAACGGCTGAAGAAGACCGGCGACATCGACAAGCGCCACGGCGCACGCGTGCGCTACGCCAATCCGATTAACGGCGGCCCGGCGCTGCCGACCATGGGCGCCTATCTTGCGCTGTTGCCGAAGGGCTTCAAAGGCGAACCCTATCGTTCAACCGACGGCACCATCTTCGCGGTCGCCGAGGGCCAGGGCACCACCATCATCGACGGCATGCCGTTCGAATGGGGCGTCAACGACGTATTCGTGGTGCCGCCGTGGAAGCGCTATTTCCACAACGCGGCAAGCGAGGCGGTGCTGTTCTCGATCTCCGACCGGCCGGCGCAGGAGTCGCTCGGCCTGTGGCGCGAGGGGAACTAGCCGCGAACGCAAATGTTTCAACGTCATGCCCGGCCTTGTGCCGGGCATCCACGTCTTTAGTAATCCGAAGCAAGGCGTGGATGGCCGGGACGAGCCCGGCCATGACGATTGTGGGAGGTACGAATGCAATTCGAACAATTGACCGCCGGCCGCGGCTCGCTGACGGCGGTGCGCACCGGAGCAGGCCGCGACGTGGTCGTGCTGCATTCGCTGCTGAGCGACCGTCATGCCTTCGATCCGGTGCTGCCGGCGCTGGCCGCCAAATATCGCGTCACGCTGATCAACCTGCCGGGTTTCCACGGCTCTCAGCCCTGCATGTTGCCGCTGATGGATGCCTACGTGGCCGCGGTCGAGGACGGTTTCCAGGAATTCAAAGTCGCCGGCGATGCGATCCTGATAGGCAACGGCTTCGGCGGCACGGTCGCGCTCGCCTTCGCCATGGCGCATCCCGAACGCGTCGCCAAGCTGGTGCTCAGCGATGCCGCCGCCTGCTTTCCGCCCGAGGGCCGCAAGGCCTTCGAGGTGATGGCGGCGAAGGTCGCCGAGGGCGGGCTCGGCTCGATCGCCGAAATCGCCGCCAAGCGGGTGTTTTCGCCGGCCTATCTGGCCGCCCATCCGGAGGCGATCGAGGAGCGCAAGGCGGTGCTGCTGGAGATCGATCCCAAGGCATTTCAGCACGCCTGCAAGATTTTGCAGGAGGCCGACCTCGAGCCGCTGCTGCATCGCATGCAGGTGCCGACGCTGGTCGTGTGCGGCGAGTTCGACCAGGCGACGCCGCCGGCGCTCAACAAGTCGATCGCCGACAAGGTCGCGGGCGCGCGTTATGTGGAATTGCCGGGCTGCGGCCATTGCCCGCCGCTGGAGCAGCCGCAGCAATTTCTCGCCGCGATTAAGGACTTTCATCGGGCTGTAAGGGCGCTTACGTCCGGCGGTCGAAGCGCTGGATGTCGACTTTGGCCCAGATGCCGTTCTTGTGGAACGGATCGGCCTTGTTGAATTTTTCCGCTGTGGCGCGGTCGGCCACGTCCAGCACCATCAGGCTGCCGATCGAGGTCTTGCCGTCGTCGGCCATCAGCGATCCGCCGACGGTTATGGTCACTCCCTGATCCTTCGCGGTCTTGAGATGCGCGACGTGCTCGGGATGGACGGCCTGCCGCTTGGCGCCGGCGTCTGGATTGTCTAGGGCGTAAACCGCGTACAGCATAATAACCACCGTTATTCCGCCCATTTCCGCGCAAGCGGGAATCCAGCGAGACTCGTTGCGCGTCGGACCAAATGCCGACGTGAGTTCAGGATGTCTGCTATCGAGGCTAATGCGGATGTCACGCCGACTTGTCACCATGTCCGCTTTTGACCCAAAGCGGAAGCTTCTATTTTGATACTTTTCCTCGATCTACGTGAAAAATCCTCGCTTCTCGTTTGACCAGATCGAGGAAGTGTCGAACGATCGCCGAAACGTTGCCGCGGCGCGAGGCAAGGGTGAGAATGGCCTTCGGTTGAATGCTGCCCTTGAGGTGGCGGTATGCCACACCGTCCATATTCATTCGCTGCAAGGAAGCTGGAACGATTGAGATTCCAAGTCCCGCAGCCACGAGGCCAAGCGTCGAAATGATAGTGGGGGTGTCCTGGCCAATTCGCGGGCTGAAGCCTGCCGCATGGCATGCCGCAATCATCGCTTCATACTGCCCCAGTCCATGCTGCCCAGGTTCACGCGGACGGCCGTAGGCGATGAATGTTTCATCGGCAAGAGCCTTCATTGAAATCGCCACATCACGGCTACCATCGTCCCGCGCAAGCGAATGCATGCTGGGCAACGCCACGACCATAGGTTCATCCAGCAATGGATTGATCACAAGGTCTTTTGGACGGAAAAGGGGCGTCCGGAGGAACGCGGCGTCGATCTGTTCATTTCGCAGGTGTTCGATGAGTTCGAAGCTGAGGCATTCCTCTAATGTCACGGACACGAGTGGAAAGGCTTCCCGATAGGTGCGAATGACACGCGGCACAAACGGATGAAACGGCCCCGTGGGAGTAACGCCGACGCGGATTCGACCCTGCTCACCACGCGCCGTGCGACGACTTGTTTCAAATGCATGATCGAGACGCGCAAGTATTGCGCGGGCATTGTCGAGGAAGGCCCGGCCAGCGTCGGTCAGCTCAACACCGCGTGCCTTGCGGCGAAACAATTGTACATCAAGTTCCCGTTCGATCGCCTTGATCTGTTGGCTGAGCGGCGGTTGCTGCATGCCGAGCCGCTCGGCAGCTCGCGTGATGTGCTCTTCCTCTGCGACCGCGATGAAATATCGGAGATGCCGCAGTTCCATTGCCATATCCAAAACGTATGAATTTTGCTATCAAGCATATTATAGCTCTACTTTCTCAAAAAGGCTATTCGTTCGCTGATCCAGGTGGGCCGACCCGATGCTCGCCCAGCAAGCACAACGAGGAGCGCACCATGTTCAATCATTCCGTCGTGGCGACATTTACGGCAATCGCAAGTGTAGCATTGTCTAGCTTTCTGATTGCAGCGACGCCGTCCCCTGCGCGTGCTGCGGAGATCACGCTGCAGGGCCCGGCTTCCTTTCGAGTCCTGTTCCCCAAACTCCTACCGCAATTCGAGAAATCGTCGGGCCACAAGGTCTCGGCTGCCTACGCGCCGCTCGGTGTCATCACCGAGCGCGTTATCAAGGGCGAGACCATCGACGTGGCGATTGTCTCTGGCAAACAAAACGAAGAATTGCAGAAGCAAGGCAAGCTGCTCGCGGGGAGCCGCGTGGAAATCGCCCAGGTCGGCTTCACCGTTTTCGTCAAGAAGGGCGCGGCCAACCCCGACCTCAGTTCCGCGGATGCGCTCAAGCGCGCGCTGCTGGCAGCAAAATCGATCGCCGTTGGCGATCCCGCTCGTGGCGGCGGCGCCAGCCTCTACACGATCGGCTTGCTGAAACGCTTGGGCATTACGAACGAAATAAAGGCGAAAAGCCGGCTGGAAGCGTCGGGCACCGAGATTGCAGAGGCGGTGGCGAAAGGCGAGGCCGAACTTGGCATCGGCGTGGCGAGCGATTTGGCACTGGTGGCCAGTATAGAGTCCGTTGCGCTGCCGGCCGAAGTCCAGAACTATTCTTTATATGTGGCGGGCATCAACGCGGGCAGCAAGCAAGTTGACGCCGCCAAGGCGCTGATCGCGTTCTTGACTTCGCCAACAGTTAAGCAGGCCCTGACGGCCAATGGATTCGAGCCGCGATGACCGGTATCGGCACATGGCGGACATTCCGCTACTGCAATCGTGAGACTGATTTTGGGAGCAATGCAGACATTGACGACGCATCGCTCACCGATCTTATTAATAAGTACGCCTAACCCAGCGCCTTCATCACCGCGCCTGCGATCGCCGCGGTGCCGTCCTTACCGCCATATTCCATCGGCTTGATGCCGCCCGCATAGGCCTTATCGACCGCGCGCTCGATGCGCAGTGCAGCTTCGGCGGCAGGCGAATGGTCATGTTTGTCCGCCAGCCAGTCGAGCATCATGGCCGCCGACAGGATCATCGCGGTCGGATTGGCCTTGCCTTGCCCCATGATGTCGGGCGCGGTGCCGTGGCAGGGCTGAAACACCGCGTGCTTGTCGCCGATGTCGGCGGAGGGCGCGATGCCCAGCCCGCCGATCAGTCCGGCGGCCAGGTCGGAGAGAATATCGCCGAACATGTTCTCCATCACCATAACGTCGAAATCCCACGGCTTCTTGACCATCATCGCGGCGCAGGCATCGACATAGAGGAAATCGGTTTTGACGCCGGAAAATTTCGCTTTGCGCTCGGCGAAGATGTCGCGTTGCCAATTGAAGGCCTTGAACACATTGGCCTTGTCGACCAGCGTGAGGCGGCCGGGCTTGCCGCGCTTCTTGCGCCGTTCGGCCAGCTTGAGCGAGAAGTCGAACAGCCGCTCGGTTTTATCGCGCGTGACGACCAGCGTCTCGCGCGCCTCGTCATGGGTGGTGACGCCTTTGCCCATCGAGGCGAACAGGCCTTCGGTCGACTCGCGGATCAGCACGAAATCGATGCCGTGTTCTGGCGCGCCGACGATCGGGCTCGGCACGCCGGGCACCAGCCGCGCCGGCCGCACGCCGGCGTAAAGGTCGAAGATAAAGCGCAACTCGACCTGCGGCATGATCTCGGTATTGTCGGGATAGCGCACGCTCGGCAGGCCGCAGGCGCCGAGCAAAATGGCGTCGGCCTCCTCGCACAATTTGATGGTGCTTTCCGGCATCGACTTGCCGGTCGCCTTGTAGTGCTCGGCGCCTGCCGGCGTTTCCGAGAAGCGGAATTTCAGGCTCGGCGTGGTCGCCTCGATCCGGCGCAGGATATCGAGCGTCGGCGCCATCACCTCGTGGCCGATGCCGTCGCCCGGCAGCACGGCGATATGGAAGGCGGTATTGGCGGACATGATTTGTTTCCGGCGGACAGGCGCGCTAATGAATAGGGAATAAGCGGCGGCTGCAAGACACTTCCCGCTCATTCCCGCGCAAGCGGGAATCCAGGGATGCGAATGCAGAATACGCCGCTCCTGGATCCCCGCTTTCGCGGGGACGAACGGGAGAAGGCGCAGGGAGATCGAACGAATGCCTCGGTTCTCGGTCCATCTGGATTATCTGTTCGCAGACCGCCCGTTTTTGCAGCGCATCGACGCCGCGGCCGCATCGGGCTTCAAGGCGGTCGAATGCCGGTTCCCGCATGACGTGCCGGCGGATCAGTTCAAGCGCGCGGTCGAGCGCAACAAGCTCGGCGTTCTCGGCATCAATTCGCCGCATGGCGACACCAGCCAATTTGGATATGCCGCCGTGCCGGGCGGCGAGAAGAAATGGGACGCTTCGTTCGCCGAGGCGTTGGATTATGTCACGGCCGTAGGCGGGCAGCGCGGTGCATTGCCTTGCCGGCAAGGTCGATCCGGGCGAACGCCCGGCCGCGGAAAAAGTGTACGTGGCGAACCTGAAGCGCGCCGCGGATCTGGCGGCGGCCAAGAACGTCAAATTGCTGATCGAGCCGATCAACCACCGCGATCAGCCGGATTATTTTTTGTACCAGGTCGAGCATGCCGCCGACATCATCGCCAAGGTCGGCAAGCCCAACCTCAGCCTGCAATACGATTTCTATCATGTGCAGATTGCCGGCGGCGACCTGATCCGCCGGATGGAGAAATACTTCTCCATCATCGGTCATATGCAATGCTCGCAAGTGCCGGCCCGGCATGAGCCCGACGATGGCGGCGAGATCAACTATCCCTTCCTGTTCGAGGCGGTGGACCGGTTCGGCTACAAAGGCTGGATCGGCGCGGAATACCGGCCGCGCGGCGCGCACCGAGGATGGCCTGGGCTGGGGTAAAGCCTATGGCCTGGGTTCCGCCCGTTAACCCCGGTTAACCATCAAACTTCTTGAAAAATCTCACTTTTCCGCTTTGCGCCGCAGCCGTGCGTTGCTAAATTGCGCGCATGTGGGGACGCGAAAAAAACCGAAGTCGCCGGCGCCTGAGCGCCGAATGCGCTCAAGGACGCCGTGCGCGAGGCGCGCATCGAAGCGGCCGAGCGCTCGGCCGTGGTGGTCGATCTGCGCGACGCCGAGGTGGCGCGGCTCGAACTGCTCAATGACGCGCTCGACCCGCTGTTCAAGGACATTCCCAAAGACGTCGAATTGTTCGACCGCGGCGTGAGCAAAGGCGACGTGCCGCGGCTGTGGGTCGACGTGATCGCGCATGTCGAGATGGGCCGCGACAAGCGGCAATACCGTTTCGTGCAGGACACCCGCTACGGCCGCGCGGTGCTGGCGGAATCCTACGAGATTCCCGAGATGGTGCAGGCGGTCACGCGTTACGTCGCGCGCCGCTGGTCGAGCGCGAGCGCGCTTTGGCCGACGATGTACCGTACGGGCAGGCCACCTCGCTGAAGATGATCGAGCACGAGCAGCGCCGCGGCCGGCTGCGCGCGGTCCGCGCCTTCTGCTATGGCGTGATCGTCGCCGTCATCGCGCTGGTCGCGATTGCCTTGCTCAGCGCGCCGCATCCCTAGCCAAGCAACTTCAAGCGCCGCTGTTGCATGACCGCGCCGGCGGCGTCGATGCCGCGCGAGGTCATCTCGCAGCGCCAGGCGCCGGGCGCGCCATCGATGGCGTAGAGATTGTAGGCGGCGGCATCTTTGCCGGTGCCGGGCGCGGCCGAGGCCGACGGCACGCCGACCGCCGGAACGCGGGCGCCGTTCGGGCCGTTCAGCCAGTTGAGCATGTGCAGATGATCGTGGCCGTGCAGCACCAGCTCGGCGCCGTGCGCGGCGATGACGCGGAGAAATTCGGCCGCGTCGACCAGGCGCTTGTTGGCCGGCCGCGGGCTGACCGGCGGATGATGGATCATCACCACGCGAAAAACGCTTTCGTCCCGGAGCTGCTCTAGCAGCGCGGAAAATTGCGCCGAGCTGGCGCTCGCCGAGCCGGCCGGTGGCGAGAAACGGCGCGGTCGGCACGCCGGTTGTCAATCCAATCAAGGCCAGCGGCCCGCGCCGGCGCAGATAGGGAAATCCGCGCGGCGCCGTCGTCGCCGCTCATGAAGCCGCCCCATTCGCGCATGGCGATCGGCGCGGCCTGGCTCACATAGATGTCGTGGTTGCCGAGGACGAAGCTCACGTCGTCGGGCGAGCCGAGACTTTGCAGCCAATCGCGGCCGCGCGTGAACTCCTGCCGGCAGCGCGATATTGGCGATATCGCCGGTGACGGCGATATGATCCGGCGCTTGCGCCTGCAGGTCGGCGGCGATCTTGGCCAGCACGCCGGAATCGTGGATGAAGCGGCGGCTGCGCTGCCAGTTGATATAGCCGGTGATCCGCTTGCCGATCAGTTCGCGCCAGCGCGGCTTGGGCAGCGGCGCCAGATGCGGATCGGACAGATGGGCGAGGGTGAACATGTTCTTCTTTGTCATGGCCGGGCATAGCCGTCCAAAGGACGGCGTCGCTTCGCTCGCCTATGTCCCGGCCATCCACGTCTTAAGAGTGACGCATCATTAAAGACGTGGATGCCCGGCACAAGGCCGGGCATGACGGCGGAGAGGCCGCAACTCTCACGAACTCCCGATCAATATGCCGGCGACGAACACCAGCACGCCGCCGACCACCACCTGGAACGTCGCCCGCAGCAGCGGCGTATCCATATAATGGTGGCGAATATAGGAAATCGCCGCCAGCTCGATCGCGACCACGACGAACGACACCGCCGTCGCGATATGAAAATCCGGAATCAGATAGGGCAGCGTGTGGCCGAGCCCGCCGATCGCCGTCATGCCGCCGGTGACGATGCCGCGGATCACCGGCGAGCCGCGGCCGGTGAGCGAGCCGTCGTCGGACAGAGCCTCGGCGAAAGCCATCGATATGCCGGCGCCGATCGACGCCGCCATGCCGACCAGAAAGGTCTGCCAGGTATTGTGGGTGGCGAAGGCCGCGGCGAACAGCGGCGCCAGCGTCGAGACCGAGCCGTCCATCAGCCCGGCCAGTCCCGGCTGCACGTATTGCAGCATGAACACGCGCTTTGACGTGGCGTCTTCTTTTTCGCGCGCGCCTTTGGTGAGGATCTGCTCGGTCAGCTTATGGGCCAGCGATTCGTGGCCGGCCTCGGCTTCGGCCAGCTCGATCAGCAGTTTGCGCACCGAAACGTCGCGCGCGGTCTCCGCCGCCTTGCGGTAGAAGCGCTCGGCCTCGAATTCCATGTTCTCGGCGTGCTTGCGCGCGGCATCGAGGCCGAGCGGCCGCATCAGCCAGAGCGGCGACGCCTTGTGCTGGATGAAGCCTTTGACGTCCTGGCGGCGGATCAGCGGCAGATAGTCGCCGAATTTCTGCTGGTAGAGGTCGAACAGCATGGTGCGGTGGGTGACTTCCTCGTCCGCCATCTCGTCGAACACCTTGGCGGAGGAGGGGAACTGCTCGCGCAGGCCCTCGGCGAAGCCGCGGTAGATGCGGCTGTCTTCGTCCTCGTTGGTGATGGCCAGCGCCAGCACTTCCTGTTCGGTCAGGTCGGAAAATTGCTTCACGGCGCCCCTCTGATGCTCGGCTGACTGACCCAGATTCATATATTAGAATCATTCCAAGCTTGGAAGGGTCCCGTTTGAGACTGTTGGTAACCGCCGCTCGTTACACGCGGCGTGCCCGTGAAATGGCAAAACCTCTTCAGTCATTCCGGGACGGCGCGCAGCGCCGGACCCGGAATCCAGAGTAACAAGTGAAAGCGTATGTGGCTCTGGATTCCGGGTTCGCTCGCCATAGCGCGTCGAAGACGCGCGTAAACGCGCTTATGCTCGCGTCCCGGAATGACGGTTGATAGGAGCATGCCCTTGCACCGCCTGCGCCGCGCGCTTGAACCGCTGATCCGGCGGCTGCTGCATTTCTACTGGCGCTTTTCGCGCGGCGCGACCTTGGGCGTCCGCGCCATGGTGATCGACGGCGCGGGCCGCATTTTCCTGATCAAGCACTCCTACGTGGACGGCTGGCATCTGCCGGGCGGCGGCGTCGAGACCGGCGAGACGTTTCTCGGCGCGCTGGCGCGCGAACTGGCCGAGGAGGGCAATATCGTGATGACCGCGCCGCCGGTGCTGCACGGCATATTCTTCAACAAGCGGGCGTCGCGGCGCGATCACGTCGCGCTCTATATCGTGCGCGCGTTTCGCCAGGACGCTACGCCGGTGCCCGGCTATGAAATCATCGCGCACGGATTTTTTGCGCCCGACAAGTTGCCGGACGGCACGACGCGCGCCACCCGCGCGCGCATCGCGGAGGTGTTCGAGGGCGTGGCGGTGAGCGAGGTGTGGTGAGGGCTCGTGGGTGAACCGGAGGTCAGCCTGCGCGATTGCTAAAGCGACGCCGCAATCGGCCAGCGACAAATCCGAAAAAAGCCGAGCAATCCCGCAAGTATATGAATCAGGCTTCCCGGCTTGAAAGCCTTCTTGAAGAAAAGGCCGGATGAAAAAACGAAAACAAGGGCGTGAAAAGCGATACGAAGCATTCGTATATCTCATCGATCAAGTGTCTTTTAATTCAGTGCGCGCAGTGCGGCTTGCGCGGACTATTGCATCCAGCGCGCTTTCTCTGCCTATGGATACCGCTTTTTCAAAGTCTCGACACGCCCGATAATTTCAGAAAGGTAACCAAGCGATTGATTCATATCGGGATAGACATCCGATGGATGTGCGCACTCATTTCGGCGAGCTAAAAGTCCATGAAAAACCTTTCGTTCTGTTTTGCCAATTAAGTTACTAGCTTCGAGGGCTTCGATGAAATTGTAGTCAGCGTGATTTTCACGAAGTTCTTCGACGGATTTTATGTCCCATTTTGGTCGAGCGGCATTTAAGGTCACGAAATTGTCGCGTGCCGCAATTTCGTGCAAATAATCAACGAACGCAGCGAACGCGAGTACGTGGGCTGCACGAAAAACTTGAACTTCTACGCACCGAACCGCTTGGGCGAGCATGTCGCCTTGCTTGACTGAAAGCGCCGAAACACGGTCAAGCGATTTTCGAGCATCAACGATGCGCGATGCGGAGCCTTCATATGCGCCCAGAAGTTTGTGAGCTTCCGCTTCGAACCGAATAACACGTTTAGCTAAGTTGCTGAGCATTACTCGGCTGGTGTTAGGATGTGTTTGCGCATTGCCTCAAAGAAGCGATCATAAGTATCCGAAGTAGCGTCTGAAGGCAGTTGCAATTGAATATTTATGTTCACCGTCATTCCGTCAGTCAGCGAACTCATGCGCGTGCGCGGACGTTGATCAGGCTCACGCCGCCGGGCTGGGGTTTCTTCACGAACGTCAGCTACTTCCTCTTCGGCGATTTCGTCGTGAGCGTTAGAAAAATCACCGAGACTGCAGACCGCCTTAAACGTACTAACCATTTTTCCAACTGCGGTTGCACCTAGATTGCTATTTGCGGAGAAGTAGGTACGGAGCGCTTCGTCATCACGTCGATTTGCGTCGGTATAGTGCTGAAACAAATCGGAATAGGCGGCACGAACTCCTTTCGCGATTGCGGCTCGCGAGTTTGTTCTTAGCTCTTTCCATAGGGGTGATGGTGTTCCAGCCTGATCGGTGAAGCCCAAAAATTTGGCCAAATTGGCCAGGCGCCCATCATTACTGCTCGTGAAGCCGAGCGATTTTAGCGTTTGAATTGAAAACTTTGGGGGGACGCCGATTTCACCGATCTTCTTAAAGAACGGCGCAATTTTTTCAGGGCTCATTACGTAAGGGTAGGCGGGCATAGCCACTCCTTTGCCGAATTGAACAAACCGTGAATACTACTCCTGATCCCTCTCGGAGTCCCGTTCAACCTGTTCTGTCATTCTGAAATCGGGGAATAGGATAAAGCCGACACTTGGCTGGCTTGACTTAATTCCTATCATAGACTATATTCCTATTCATCCTCTCCTTCCGAGGGCGTTGTCATGAGACGTTCTGACAGCGGGAGGGGATGCGGCGCCTGCGGGCGGGATTCGTAACCCCGCACTCGGGAGGCCCCGGGGCCCCGCTCGGGCGGCACTACGGCCGCTCCGCGAGGAGCTTCGCTGGACTGGGAGCCTTGCAATGGCTTCGGATCGCTAAAGCATCGTCCGCCCAAAAGGGGATGGTGCCAAGCCCGCCGAAACCGCAAGGCAAACCAGGAAACGCGGGCCCGGGGACAGAAAAGCCGCGATGGAGCGCCGAGAGGCGCCCGCATTCCTCACAAGGGAATGCGGCAAGACGGAAGACTGGTGCGCCACTCGGTGCTCCATCCCCTCGGCTTTGCCGAGAGGAAAAAGGGCCTGTCCGCCGAAGCCCGAAGGGCGAAGGCGGAAAGACGGCGTACCCGGCGCCGCGAAGAATACGGGCGATGATGCTTGGCTGTTTGAAATTTGAATCGGGGAAGAAGGTAGGCGCAGTACACTCGGTGTCATGCCCGGGCTTGACCCGGGCATCCATGATGACGTGCCGCACGAAGAAATCGCACGTCTGAAATTGTGGAACCGCCTCATGGATTGCCGGGTCAAGCCCGGCAATGACAGCGGAGAGAGTGCCGTTACTTGAACCTTGCCCGGTCGTGCGGCGCGGCGAAGTCGAGCTGCGGGCCGACCGGCACGATGCCGGTCGGGTTCACCTGCCGCTGGCTGCCGTAATAGTGCCGCTTGATCTGTTGCAGGCTCACCGTCTCGGCCACGCCCGGCACCTGGTAGAGGTCGCGCACATAATTCGACAGGTTCGGATATTCGTAGATGTGCCGCCAGTTGCACTTGAAGTGCGAATAATAGACGGCGTCGAAACGGATCAGCGTCGAAAACAGCCGCCAGTCGGCCTCGGTGAGCGTGTTGCCGACCAGATAGCGATGTTGCGACAGCATCTGCTCGATCTCGTCGAGCGTGTCGAACACATTGCGGAACGCCGCCTCGTAGGCTGGCTGCGAGGTGGCAAAGCCCGCGCGATAGACGCCGTTGTTGATGTTCGGATAGACGAGGTCATTGATGCGGTCGATCTCCGCCCGCAAATCCTCCGGATAATAATCGGTGCGGACATTGGTGAAGGCGTCGAACGCCGAATTGAGCATGCGGATGATTTCCGGCGATTCGTTGTTGACGATCGTCTTGCGTTTCTTGTCCCACAGCACCGGCACGCTGACGCGGCCGGAATATTTCGGATCGGCGATCAGATAGATTTCCGACAGTTTGCTCTTGCCGTTGACGTCGTCGCCGGTCGAGCCCTCGTCTTTGTTGAAGGTCCAGCCGTCCTTGAGCATGTCGGGAGAAACGACCGACATTGAGATGACGTTCTCCAGCGCCTTGAGCTTGCGGAAGATGACGGTGCGGTGCGCCCAGGGGCAGGCGAGCGAGACGTAGAGGTGATAGCGGCCGGCCTCGGCGGCAAAGCCGCCTTCGCCGGACGGGCCGGGGCTGCCGTCCGGGGTAACCCAGTTGCGGAAGCGCGGGGCCGGCCGGATGAAGTGGCCGTCCTTGGTACGCGAAACGTCTTCCTGCCACACGCCGTCAACCAGCAGTCCCATGCCGATAATCTCCGTTTTTGCCGTCATTTATCTAGGCAATCGCGGACCAAAACGCTACCGGCGATGGACCAGAATCGGCCTAGGTGCTAATCGGCACGCATGAGCGAACTTGCGCTGACAATCCTGGCCGAAACGGCCGACGACGGGCCGGCGATCGACCGGCTGCACGAGCGCACTTTCGGCCCCGGCCGTTTTACGCGCAGCGCCTATCGTATCCGCGAGGGCCGTGGCCACGTGCTCGACCTGTCGTTCACCGCGCGCATCGGCTCGCTGCTGGTAGGTTCTGTGCGACTAACGCCGATATGCATCGGCGAGACGCCGGCGCTGCTGCTGGGGCCGCTCACGGTCGAGCCGCCGTTTCGCGAGCGTGGCGTCGGCAGTACGCTGGTGAAACGCGCGCTGAAGGACGCCAAAGCCGCCGGGCATAAATTGGTGGTGCTGGTCGGCGACGAGCCGATTTACGCCAAGTCCGGCTTCAAGCTCATCCCCAAAGGCCAGGTGAAGATGCCGGGCCCGGTCGATCCGGCGCGGCTGCTGGTGGCGGAGTTGGAAGCCGGCGCGTTCGACGGCGTCTCGGGATTGATCAGGCCGGATTGGGAACGCGCATGATCCCGAAAAGTGGGAACCGGTTTTCGGATAAGATCATGCGCAAAGATAAAGAAGTTCAGCGGCCTTCTCTCGCCCACGTGGCGGCGAGCGACCCGACCAGCAGCAACAGTCCGATCAAGCCGGCGAAGATCGGCAATACGCCGATGCCGCGCACCACGCTGGCGTCGCGCATCTTCAGGCCGATCCAGTCGTCGCCCTTGAACGTCGTTGAGGTGCGCACCGGCACCACGCGCGGCACGTCGAGGCCGTTGCCCTCGGCCAGCCGTCGCGCGTCGCCGCCGGTAGCACTGGTGAGCGCGCGCAAGACCTCGGTGGTCGAGGTCACTTGCGCGAATTCGCGCGGATTGGCCGGCCCGACATTGGCGAGCGCGGTGAGCTTGCCGTCGGTCGCGCGCCAGAGGCCGAGTTCGTTGGCGGTCACCGCGGCGCGCCAGACGCCGGGCTCGGCCGGCTGCAAAGTCAGCGTGCGGGACGCGCCGGAGGGCGAGGTGAGCGTCACTTCGTTGACGCCGTCGGCCATGGTCTGGCGCTGCACGGTGATGTTGTGGCCCTGCACGATCAGGCGCAGCGCTTCCTCTTCGAGTTCGGGCTGCTTCATCAGCCAATGCGACAGCCGCCGCAGCAAATCGAGATGCGGGCCGCCGCCTTCATAGCCGCGCGCCCACAGCCAGATCTGATCCGACAGCAGCAGCGCCACGCGGCCTTCGCCGGCGTGCGCCAGCACCAGCAGCGGCTTGCCGTCCGGGCCCTGCATCACGCTGGTGCCGTCGCTGTGCTTGATGTCGACCAGCCGGAACCACTGGCTCCAATGC
Organism: uncultured Alphaproteobacteria bacterium; assembly: GCA_963809675.1. Lineage (GTDB taxonomy): Bacteria > Pseudomonadota > Alphaproteobacteria > Rhizobiales > Xanthobacteraceae > Pseudolabrys. The sequence goes on along the minus strand of CAWEKJ010000009.1, from coordinate 160,928 downwards.
GGCGGATCGCTCTGCGAGCCTTCAAGCCCGCGGGTGACCGGATGACGCTTGCCCGCTTCGGTGAGCGACGCCCGGAACGGCTGCTCGGTGACGCTGCCGCTCGGCTCCGCCGGCAAGATCGCGTCGAGCGGCGTGCGCCATATGCTGGTCGGGCTGGCATAGTCGGGGCCGGCCGCGATCAGCACGGCGCCGCCGTCGCGCACGTATTTCGCGATGTTGTCGAAATAGATCATCGGCAGCACGCCCTGGCGGGCGTAACGGTCGAAGATGATGAGCTGGAATTCCGAGATCTTCTGCTGGAACAGCTCGCGGGTCGGGAAAGCGATCAACGAAAGCTCGTTGATCGGCGTGCCGTCCTGCTTTTCCGGTGGGCGCAGGATTGTGAAATGCACCAGGTCGACCGAGGCATCGGACTTGAGCAGATTGCGCCAGGTGCGTTCGCCGGAATGCGGCTCGCCGGAGACCAGCAGCACGCGCAATTTGTCGCGCACACCGTCGATCGAAATCACCGCGCGGTTATTGACCTGCGTGAGCTCGCCTTCGAGCGGCGACGCCTCGACCTCGACGATGTTCGGCGCCGGCATGCGGGATCGGGACGTTGATCTTGACCTCGGCGCCGACCGCGACGATGCGTTGTTCGACGACGTCGCCGTCGCGCCGCACGGTGACTTGCGCGGTGCCGGCCTTGGCGCCCTGATCCTCGACGCGGAAGCCGATGGTCTGCGATTGCCCGACAATGCCGAAGCGCGGCGTCTGCGTCAGCACGACGCGGCGGTCGATTTCGTCGGCATGGCCGGTGATCAGCGCATGCAGCGGCGCGGCAAAGCCGAGGGCTGCGGCGTCGGCCGGTACGTCGTGCACGCGGCCGTCGGTGATCATGATGGCGCCGGCGACGCGGTCGGGCGGCACGTCGGCGAGCGTCGCGGACAGCGCGGAGAACAGCCGTGTGCCGTCGGTCTCGCCATCGGCTTTGCCCGCTTCGGCGACGCGCACTTCGAGGCCGGGAATGCGTTTGAGCCGCTCGACCAGCGTTGCGCGCGCAGCGTCTGTCTGGGCATTGCGGTCGCCGAAATTCTGGCTCGGGCTCTTGTCGACGATGACGGCGGCGACCGAGGGGATCGGATCGCGATCCTCGCGTGTCAAAGAGGGATTGGCGAGCGCCAGCACCATCAGTGCCAGCGCCACGGCCCGCATCGCCGCGCCGCGGCTGCGCGCCAGCAGCAACAGCGCCGAAATCAGCATGGCGACGCCGAACGCCGTCCAGACGACATAGTCGGGCACCAGCGGGGCAAATGAGACGCCGAGGTTCAAATCAAACTCCTACTGTCCCAGCCGCTCGAGCAGCGCCGGGATATGCACCTGGTCGGCTTTGTAGTTGCCGGTGAGCGCGTACATCACGATATTGACGCCGGCCCGGAAGGCGAATTCGCGCTGGCGCGGTTCGCCCGGCACCAGCGGCAGCATCGGCTGGCCGTCCGGGCGCATCGCCCAGGCGCCGGCCAAATCGTTCGAGGTGATCAGGATCGACGACACGCCGTCGCCGGCACGCGACCGGGCGCTCGGCGTCTTCCGCGGTTTCCGCCGGCAGCGCTTCGACCCAGAGCTGGCCGGTGGTGAAGCGGCCGGGGAAGTCGTGCAGCAGGAAGAAGGTCTTGGTCAGCACGTGATCGCGCTGCACCGGTTCGAGCTCGGGAATGTCGAGCGAGGACAGGATCGCGCGCAGCGCCACCATGCCGGGGCCCTGCATCTCGCCGCCGGGTCCGGGTGGCGCATCGACCGCGTCGCGGGTATCGAACAGAACGGTGCCGCCGCGTTTCATGTAGGTTTCGATGTGGTCGAGGGCTGCTTGCGACGGTTTGGTCGCGTTCGCCGACACCGGCCAATAAATCAGCGGAAAGAAGGCGAGTTCGTCGCGCGCCGGATCGAGGCCGATCGGCTCGCCGGCTTCGAGCGCCGTACGCTGCGCCAAAAATAGCGTGAGGCCCTGCAGGCCGGCTTTGCTGATGGCATCGACATCGGCATCGCCGGTAACGACATAAGCGAGATGCGGCTGGTTCGTCGCCTTCATGGCGAAGTCCTGTTCCTGCGCGGTCGGCTGCGGCGGCGATTGTTGCGCGGTTTGCGCCTGCGCCGGATGCTGCATCGCCAGCGCGGCGAGGAGGCCCGCCGCCAGCAGCGTCGTCGCGACCCGCCGGCGTGGCAGTATGCTGGCGAGACCGCCGGAGAGCGCGATCACCACCAGCGCGTCGAGCATCAGCAGCGCCAAGGCGCCAAGGAAGATCGGCCCGCGCAGGTCGAGCGGCTCGCCGTGGCGATAGACATCGACGCGGGCATTGAGCGGAGTGAAATCGAGCGGTGCCGGGCGATCATTGGGCGCCAGCGTATTGACCGCCACCAGACCTTCCGGCGGCCCGTAGAAGCCAGGCGGATGATCGGCATTGGCGCGGGCGTTGAAATTGGCCGGGATTGGGCGGGCGGTTGCCGGCGGCGACGAGAAGGCGCCGAAACCGTCGAGCACGCGGGTCGGCGGCACGGGCTGGCTGGCGCGGCTGCCGGCGCCGCTCGCCTCGCCGGCATTTTCGGCGTCAGCGGTCGCCGTCGAGCCCGCCAGCGCGACGATGCGCTTGAGCATGTCGACGAAAGCTCCCGACAACGGCAAGTCCGACCAGCGCGTGTCGGCCGTCACGTGGAACAGCACCAGCAATCCCTTGCCGAAGCGCTGGGCGGTCACCAAAGGCGTGCCGTCGGCCAGCGTCGCCCAGGTACGGTCGGTGAGTTGCGAATCCGGTTCGGCCAGCACCTGGCGGGTGACGGTAACGTCGTTCGGCACCGTCATGCCGGCGAACGGACCTTGGCGCGCGAAACCCGCAAGCTGCTGAGGTTTTTCCCAGCTCAGGCTGCCGCCCAGGATGCGCCCGCCGCGCCGCAGCTTGACCGGCACGAAGTCATCGTCGGCGGCGCCGGCGAGATGCGGGCCGGCGAAACGCACCAGCACGCCGCCATTATCGATCCACTTGTTCAGGCTATCGCGCGCCTCAGTGACATTGCCGACATCGGCAAGGATCAGCATCGGCAGATGCTGATCGAGAAACCGCTTGATCGCTTCGCCCGGGCCGACGCCTTCGGCGAGGCGGACATCGGCGAACGGATTGAGCGCGCGCGAGAGATAATAAGTAGCGCCGATCAGCGGCTGCGAGCGGTCGGCGGCAGAGCCGGACACGACGCCGACGGTGCGCCGGCGCCAGCGTTTGTCGAGCAATTGCACGCTGCCTGCCGAGCGCTCGCCGGCAATTTCGAGCCGCGCCACGTCGTTTCTGATTTCGACCGGCAGATCGATCGCCGCGTCGGCTTCGCGCGCGTCCGGCTTGAACGCGAACGGCGCCTCGCCGAGCGGCAGGCCTTTGAGATCGATGGCGCTCACAAGGCCGTTGTCGGCGCTGCCGGTCTGCGCGCGCAGCACTTTCACCGTCAACGCGCCGGCTGCGTTGTCGGCAGCGGCGAGCGCGTGCGGGATGGCAAGCCCGCCCGCCAACACGGTCAGCGCGTGGTTGCCGAGGACGCGCTTAAGGCCGGCGATGAATTCACCGCCTTTGCCGAGATCGACGTTGTCGGACAGCCAAACAACTTCGACGTCCGGCGTCCCCGCGAGAAAACGCGTCAATCAGCGGCAGGGCTTCGGTGCGGTCGACGGTGTAGGGCTTCGGCTTGAGTTGCTTGATCTGCACGCGCGCGGCGCCCGCGACCTGGAGCGAAATATCGCGGGCGGTTTCCGACAGCGGCAGCACCGCGACGCCGCGATTGTCGGCATCGGCGCGCGCCAGCAGCTCGTCAGCCGTGCGCAGCCGCGCGTCCCAGGACGCCGCCGCGCCCCAGCCGTCGTCGATCATCACCAAAAGCGGCGCGGCTCGGTTGGCGGTGGCGAGCGGCGGATTCCACAACGGACCTGCGGCCGCGATGATGACCAGCGCGGCCAGCGTCAGCCGCAGCAAGACGAGCCACCAGGGCGTACGCGACGGGGTTTCTTCCTTTGGCTCGATCTCGAACAGCAGCCGGGTGGGCGGGAATTTGACGCGGCGCGGACGCGGCGGCACCAGCCGCAGCAACCACCACAAAACCGGCAGGCTGAGCAGGCCAAGCAGCACCAGTGGCTGCGCGAAGCCGAGAGGGAGGCCGCCGATCACGCGACTCTCCCTGGCTGCGACGGCGCATAACGGCTGCTAACCGAAGAGGTCTGCATGTGTGTGCCCATGCGCGAATGCAGCACGAGCAACAATTCACTGGCGGGCCGATCGGTGCGGTGAATGGCGAAACTCCAGCTCAGCCGGTCGGTTTCGGCGCGGATTTGCGCGCGATGGCGCGCTACCAGGCCTTGATAATCATTGCGCCAGGTCTCGGCGCGCCCGGCGGTGACGCTGCCGCCGCCTTCCGGCTCGATGAATTCGACGCGGCCCGAATACGGAAAGCTTTCTTCGGCGGGATCGACGATCTGCACGACGTGACCATGCGCGCCGGTGGCCGCGAACTGCGCAAGCGTTTTCTGCACCTCGCCGACTGGGCTCCACAGGTCGGACAGCATCACGATCTCGGAAAGCGGCGAGGGCGCGAACGCAATCGGCAGGCTGGCGCGTTTGGCCGGGTCGAGCAGGATCGCCTGTGCCATTTTTTCGATCACGTTGCGGCTGGCGGTCGGACGCAGCAGGCCGGGAATACCGACCCGTTCGCCGCCCTGCACCAGCACTTCAGCGAGCGCAAAGGCTACCACCAGCGCGCGATCGAGCTTGCTATCGGTGACCAGCGCGGAGGCGAACGCCATCGATGGCGAACGGTCGGGCCAGATCCAGACCGTGTGCGAGGCTTCCCATTCGCGCTCGCGCACGTAGAGATGGTCGTCGCGCGCCGAGCGCCGCCAATCGACGTTGGAGGCGGGCTCGCCCGACATGAAGCGGCGGTATTGCCAGAAATTTTCGCCCGGTCCGGCGCGGCGGCGGCCATGCAGGCCGTGAATGACGGTGGCGGCGACCCGGCGCGCTTCGAGAATGAGCCGCGGCATGGCATCGGCGAGCATGCGCCCGCCGCCGGTTGCCTGGCGTACCGCACTGGCCTCGATATCGCTGAGCCTCGGCTCGGCCATTTTGGGTTATCCGATGCGGGCTTTCAGCCGCCCGATCACGTTCGGAATAGTTTCGCCTTCCGCGCGGGCGGCGAAGGTCAAGGCCATGCGGTGCTTGAGCACGGGCTCGGCCAGATCGAGCACGTCGTCGACCGACGGCGCGAAGCGGCCTTCGAGCAGCGCGCGGGCGCGTACCGCCAGCATCAAGGCCTGGCTGGCGCGCGGGCCCGGGCCCCAGGAGATCAGTTTGCCGATATCGCCGGCTTCGGGGCCGGGACGCGCCGAGCGCACCAGCTTGAGGATTGCTTCGACGACCGACTCGCCGACCGGCAGTCGGCGCACCAGGCGCTGCGCGGCGATCAGATCGTCGGAGGTCATCGCCGCTTTGGCGCGGGTTTCGTCGGCGCCGGTGGTGTCGAACAAAATTTTGCGCTCGGCGGCTTGATCCGGATAGTCGACATCGACTTCCATCAGGAAGCGGTCGAGTTGCGCTTCGGGCAGCGGATAGGTGCCTTCCTGCTCGAGCGGGTTCTGCGTCGCCAATACGTGGAACGGCTTGGGCAGATCGTGGCGGGCGCCGGCGACGGTCACGTGCTGCTCCTGCATCGCTTGCAGCAGCGCCGACTGGGTGCGCGGACTGGCGCGGTTGATCTCGTCGGCCATCAGCAATTGCGCGAACACCGGTCCGGAAATGAAGCGGAAGCTGCGCTTGCCGCCGGGGGTTTCTTCCAGCACTTCGGTGCCGAGGATGTCGGACGGCATCAAATCGGGCGTGAACTGCACGCGCTTGGCGTCCAGACCGAGCGCGATGCCCATGGTCTCGACGAGCTTGGTCTTGGCGAGGCCGGGCACGCCGACCAAAAGCGCATGGCCGCCGGAAAGCACGGTGACAAGCGCGCGCTCGACCACGATATCCTGGCCGAAGATCACCGAGCTGATGGCGGCCTTGGCGGCGCGCACATGGGCGGCGGTCGATTCCGCCGCGCGCACGATCATATCTTCCAGCTTTTCAAGGCTTTCGCCGCTTGCCGTCGCCATGATCTCGGATCCTTTCATCGCGCGCTTTTGGGCCTGCCCGCACTATGCAACAAACGCACCAGAGCGGATTTCGCTGCGCTATATGGGCCGAATCTGCCTCAATATTCGGACCAGCTTACGCTATCTTCCGCAGCCTGAACGGGTGAGTCACAAAGTTGCGAACAGGCCTAAGACGGCCTGAATAACGTAGGGAAACAATGGCGAAGGCAGGGCAGGGCGCGGAGATTGGCGGGCTGGAAGGCATCGCAGCAGCGCTGCCCCGCGGAAAGGGGCCGCCGCCGGTGCACCTGTGGAATCCGCCGTTTTGCGGCGATATCGACATGCGGATCGCCAGAGACGGCACCTGGTTCTACCAAAAGACGCCGATCGGAAGGCCCGCTTTGGTCAAGCTTTTCGCATCTATCTTGAAGCGCGAGGGAGACAAGTACTTCCTGGTCACCCCGGTGGAGAAGGTCGGTTTAATCGTCGAAGACGTGCCGTTCCTCGCCGTCGAGCTCAGTGTCGAGCAAGATGCTCGCGGCGGCCAAGTCCTCAATTTTCGGACAAATGTCGACGACTGGGTCGATGCTGGGTTGGATCATGCCCTGCGCTTCGAGCCGGAAGCGACCGGCGGCCTGAAGCCTTATTTGCATGTCCGCAGCGAGCTGTGGGCCAAGGTGACGCGCGCGCTGTTCTACGATCTGGTCGAACTCGGCGAGGAACGCGTGGTTGAAGGCAGGCCGATGTTCGGCATCGCCTCGGGCGGCGCGTTTTTCGCGATGGCTGATGCCAGCGCGGTGCGGGAGTTCGCTTGATGGACGCAAGCGCGACGCTCTCGGCGGCAGAGTTTTTCGCGCGCGCAAAGGCGCGGCTGAATCTCGACGTTCCGGCCGGTATCGACGACGCCTCCATCACGCCGGCGCACGGCGATCACGAGGCCGATCCGGTGATGAAAAAGATTTCCGAGGTGCGGCCGATCCGTCCGGCCGCGGTGCTGGTGCCGGTTGTCGATCATCCCGAGCCGACGGTGCTGCTGACGCAGCGCGCGCAGCATCTGCCCAATCACGCCGGCCAGATTTCGTTTCCCGGCGGCAAGATCGAAAAGACCGACGCCGGACCCGCTGGCTGCGGCGCTGCGCGAGACCGACGAGGAAATCGGCCTCGACCTCGGCCACGTCGAGCCGCTCGGCTATCTCGATTTGTACATGACCACGCTCGGCTATCGCATCGTGCCGCTGATCGCGCGCGTCAAGCCAGGCTTCACGCTCAAGCTCAACACCAGCGAGGTGGACGCCACCTTCGAGGTGCCGCTCGCTTTCCTGATGGATCAAGCCAACGTGCAGCGTCATTCGCGCGACTGGCAGGGCATGACGCGGCACTATTACGCCATCACCTTCGGCGAGCACTACATTTGGGGTGTGACCGCTGGTATCCTGCGTAATCTGCACGAACGGATTTATCGATGATCCGCCCGGTCTTCACCGAAGTCGTCCTTTTCTTCGCGCCATTCGTGCTCTACGTCGTATTTTTGTGGGCGACCAAGGCCGGCGTGATGCACCCGGATTCCTGGCCGATCTCGCGCATCGCCTGGCTCGCCATCGCGGCGCTGCTGCTGGTGGTCGGCAGCTTCATCTATTTCGCGCATTTCACCGGGGCGCCGCCGGGCTCGACCTACGTGCCGGCGCATATCGAAAACGGAAAATTCGTGCCGGGGCAAAACAAATGAGCTCCGGCGCAACCTCGCGTTCGCTCTCCGGCGCGGCCTGGCTGACCGGCGGCGCGCTGCCGCGTTTGCTGGAAGTGCTCGACTGCGACGGCGAGGAAGCGCGTGCGGTCGGTGGCGCGGTGCGTAACGAATTACTCGGTTTGCCGGTCGCGGAAGTCGACGTCGCCACCACGGCGGTGCCGGACGAGGTGGTCAAACGCGTCACCGCCGCCGGCTTCAAGCCGGTGCCGACCGGCATCGAGCACGGCACAGTCACGGTGGTGATCGACAAGCAGCCGTTCGAGGTGACCACGCTGCGCAAGGATATCGAGACCGACGGCCGCCACGCCAAGGTTGCCTTCGGCCGCGACTGGAAGACCGACGCCGAGCGGCGCGATTTCACCATCAATGCGCTGTCGGCGACGCGCGACGGTGCGGTCTATGATTATGTCGGCGGCCTCAGCGATCTCGAGAAACGCCGCGTGCGCTTCATCGGCGATCCGGCAAAGCGCATCGCGGAAGACTATCTGCGCATCCTGCGTTTCTTCCGTTTCCATGCCGCCTACGGCACCAGCGATCATCCCTACGCCGAGGGCATCGCCGCCTGCATCGCCGGACGCTCGGGGCTCGACCAGCTGTCGCGCGAACGCGTGCGCATGGAGCTGATGAAGCTGGTGGTGGCGCCGCACGCGGTGCCGACGCTGATCTCGATGGCCGATGCCGGTCTGCTGCTGCGCGTGCTCGCCGGCGTCGGTTATCTCGGTCCATTCGAGAACATGGCCAAGGTCGAAGCGGCGGCGGGGCTCGCGCCCGATCCGGTGCGCCGGCTGGGCGCGCTCGCCGTCGCGATCGCCGAGGACGCCGAGCGGCTATGGCAGAGGCTGCGGCTGACCAACAACGAACATGAGCGGCTGTCATCGATGGGCGAGGGCTGGTGGCGCATATCGCCGGCGGCCGGCGCGCAGGCGGCGCGCGCGCTGCTCTACCGGCTCAAGGGCGAGCGTTACACCGATCGGGTGCTGCTGGCCTGGGCGCGCTCGCAGGCGAGCGCAAATGACGAAAGCTGGCGCGCGCTGGTGGCGCTGCCGGAGCACTGGGCCGTGCCGGTGTTTCCGTTGAAAGCGGCGGACTTCATCGCGCGCGGCGTCGAGAAGGGCCCGGCGCTCGGCGCTGCCCTGCACGCTGCGGAAGAGGCGTGGATCGCGGCAGGGTTTCCGGGCGACGCGATGGCACTCGATGCGATTGCGATAGCGGCGATGCAGCAGCAACTCGAATAGTTTCCCGCTATAACGGCGCGGCATGTCCGTCCTTTCAGCCTTCGCCGACATCTCGCTCTGGCAGCTCGCGTTGGTCGCAGGCGTGGCACTGCTGGCGTCCGTGCTCGGCGGCGTGTCGGGCTACGGCACCGGCGCGCTGATGCCTCTCATCTTGGTGCCGCTGGTCGGTGCCGAGGCGGTGGTGCCGATCATCGCGATCTCGGCGCTGTTTTCCAATTCGAGCCGCATGACGGCGTTCCTGAAATATGTCGACTGGCGGCGGGCCGGCATCGGGTTGGCCGCAGCGGTGCCGACCTGCGTACTCGGCGCCTGGGGCTATACCAAACTGACCAGCGCCGGCGCCGCGCTGGTCATCGGCTCGATGCTGATACTAAGCGTGCCGTTCCGGCGGCTGCTGAAATATCACGGCGTCAAGATCGGCGACCGCGGCTATGCGCTCGGCGCGGTCGGCTATGGCGTGGTGGTCGGCGGCACGGCGGGCTCGGGCGTGATCATGCTGTCGCTGTTGATGTCGGCCGGGCTCGAAGGCGCCGGAGTCGTTGCCACCGATGCGGCGATGTCGATCGTCATCGGCGTGGTGAAGATTTCCGTGTTCGGACTGGCCGGCGTGATCACCGCCCAAGTCGCGGCCTTTGCGCTGCTGATCGGCATCATCGCGCTGCCGGGCGCGTTCCTGGCCAAAGCATTCGTCGAGCGGATGCCGGTGCATTTTCACACCGCGATCCTCGACGTCGTGGTGTTGGTGGGCGGGGTGTTTCTGGTTTACGGCGCGCTGCGGTAGGCCTCATGGTTCGAGATGGCTGCTTCGCAGCCTCCTCACCATGAGGTCACGGCCACTTCACCACCGGCGGCATCGAGGACAAAATCGACTCGACATTGCCGCCGGTTTTGAGGCCGAAAATCGTGCCGCGGTCGTAGAGCAAATTGAATTCGACATAGCGGCCGCGGCGCATCAATTGCTCCTCGCGCTCGGCCTCGCTCCAGGGCGTCGTGAAATTTTTCCGCACCAGTTCGGGATAAACCGCCAGGAAGGCGCGGCCGACGTCTTGCGTGAAGGCGAAGGTCGCGTCCCAGTCGGTTTCCAGATAGTCGTAGAAAATTCCGCCGATGCCGCGCATCTCGTTGCGGTGCTTGAGGAAGAAATAGTCGTCGCACCATTTTTTGTATTTGTCGTAAGGCGCGACGGCCGCATGCGCGTCGCAGGCCGCTTTCATGGCGGCGTGAAAGGCGATGCTGTCGGAATCGCTCTGCGTGCGGCGCCGGTCGAGCACCGGCGTCAGATCGGCGCCGCCGCCGAACCAGGATTTCGATGTCACGACAAATCTTGTGTTCATGTGCACGGCCGGCACGTGCGGATTATGCGGATGCGCGATGAGCGAAATGCCGGAGGCCCAGAAGCTGGGGTTGTCGGCGGCGCCGGGAATCTCATTGCGGAATTCCGGAGCGAATTCGCCATGCACGGTCGAGCAATGCACGCCGACCTTCTCGAATACGCGCCCGCGCATCAGCGCCATCACGCCGCCGCCACCCGGGCCGGCTTTAGCCGACCCGGCATTTGAAGTGCCGATCTCGGGTTTACCCGAGATCGGGTGATTGCCGGTGTGGTCGGTCCGGTTCCAAGGTGTGCGCACGAAACGTCCGGCCGGTTTGTCGGCGAGCGGCGCGTTCGCCGGCAGCGCATCTTCCGCCGCCTCGAGGCTAGCGCAGATATCGTCGCGCAACGCCTCAAACCAGGCGCGCGCGCGGGTCTTGCGGCCTTCGATTGCGCCGGCGTCCACTACTTGATTCCGAATTTGGCTCTAGCCGCACGAAAGCCGGAGGCGAGCAGCGGGCGCGCGGCATTGGCTTCGCCAGTACCGGGTCCTATCGCCGCGACGAGGGCGAGCAACGCCAACCGACTTTTCATTCTGTATCCAATTTCTCCGCCAGCCAAACCTTGATCAGCGACTGATAAGGCACGTCGCGCTTGTTGGCGGCAACCTTGATGCGGTCGAGCGTACCTTGCGGCAGACGCAAGGAGATCGCGGTAGTCGACAGTTTGAGATTGGGAAAGCGCACGCGCTGCGCCTTGCTCCAATCCAGATAGTCGGTCGAGTCGTGGGTCTCCCAGAATTTCCGTTCCGCCGCTTCGCTGCGGAATTTGGGGATCGGCTTAAGTTTTTTGCTCATAGTAAGCTCTTTCCTTTCCGTTCATGTCGCGCGCGGAAATGACGCGGATTTTCTTGCCATCGCCGCGCAGCGTGAATGTGACGTGCAGCCGCCGTCCCTCGATTGTTTCGCCGAGCGCCTGGAACCTGGCTTCCACCTGGCTGTGCCCCAAGTCCTCGACGAGCAACGGTTCGCCGGCGAAGACTTGCTCGGCTTCCGTCTGGGTGACGCCATGCTTATCGAGGCTTTTGCGAGCGTTGCCATCGTCCCAGTCGAAACCCTCGATCGCGGCCAGGTCGATCATTTAAGTATATTACCATGATATACAATATGCCGCAATGCTGTTACCGGCCGAAGGCCCCCGTCTGCCGCAGCGCCTCGCCGGCGACCATCGCCACCGCCATCGCCACGTTGAGCGAGCGCAGGCCTTCGGCGATGGGAATCCGCAGCCGGGTGTCGGCCGCCTGATGCACCGCTTCCGGCACGCCGGCGCTTTCGCGGCCGAACAACACGACCTGGTTATCCTTGAAGGCGTGGTCGAGATAGGAGCGGGTCGCGCGTGTGGTCAGCAGCACCAAGCCGAGCCGCTGGCTCGCCCGCCATTCGTCGAAGGCCTGAAACGAGCCGTGGCGGGCGATGGCAACGCGGTCGAGATAGTCCATGCCGGCGCGGCGGAAGGCGCGGTCGGTGACCGGGAACCCGGCCGGCTCGATGATATGCGCCTCGATGCCCAGCAGGCGCAGAGCCGCAGAATCGTTCCGGTGTTCTGGGGAATGTCCGGCTCGTAAAGGGCGATCCGCATCGTCCGGCCTATCGGTCTTTCCCCGGTTGCCGGGGGTGAATCGCTCTAGACGAACGACTTATGCAACACATGGGAACTGGGACGGCGCGCGCAATTAGGCTGAGTGGATACCGGTCAGCCGCGCCCAAGTCGGCTTTAGCCGACCTGGGCGTTATATTTATGGCCGATCTCGGGTAAACCCGAGATCGGTATTGCGCGCCATTTATTACTAAAAGCGCGGTCGGACGCAAAACCGGTGCCCACTTTTGCTGACCGCGCTTTGTCGGGCTTGCACTCGCTCCGCAAGGGTGCCAATAAAACGCCACCGCCGCGCCGTCCTGCCTTTCCCAGGATTGCCGCACGCGGTCCGCCCCGCCACCGCGGGACCTAGGTTCCGGGCTCCGGCCGCGGGCGGATGATAAGCCAGCCGGGGGAGAGGGTTTTAGACGTGACAACCGTGTCTTCGGCGGAGCATTCGCGCCGCGACTTTCTCTATATCGCCACCGCCGCCGTTGGCGCCGTTGGCGCGGCCGCGACATTGGTGCCACTGGTCGCGCAAATGAATCCGGATGCCTCGACCATCGCGGCGGGCGCTCCGGTCGAAATCGACCTCGCGCCGATCGCCGACGGACAGATCGTCAAGGTTTTCTGGCGCTCCAAGCCGATCTTTATCTTCCATCGCACCAAGAAAGAGATTGACGAGGCCAAGAACGTCAACGTCTCGAGCCTGCCCGATCCCGAGCCCGACAGCGAGCGCGTCAAGCAGGGCCACGAGCAGTGGCTGGTCGTGATCGGCATCTGCACCCATCTCGGCTGCATCCCGCTCGCCCACCAGGGCGAATATGACGGCTGGTTCTGCCCCTGCCATGGCTCGCAATACGATACCGCGGGCCGCATCCGCAAAGGCCCGGCGCCGAAGAACCTCTACCTGCCGCCTTACGCATTCCTCTCCGACACCAAGATCCGGATCGGCTGATCATGAGCGGACCCTCGACTTACCAGCCGACCAATCGCGCGATGCAATGGTTCGAGAAGCGGCTGCCGATCGGCGGCCTGATCCATTCCTCGTTCGTCGCCTATCCGACGCCGCGCAACCTGAATTACTGGTGGACCTTCGGCGGCATCCTCTCGTTCATGCTCGGCGTGCAGATCATCACCGGCATCGTGCTGGCGATGCACTACACCCCGCATGTCGACATGGCTTTCAAGTCGGTCGAAGCGATCATGCGCGACGTCAATTACGGCTGGCTGCTGCGCTATCTGCACGCCAACGGCGCGGCGATGTTCTTCCTCGCCGTCTACATTCACATGTTCCGCGGCATGTATTACGGCTCCTACAAGGAGCCGCGCGAGGTGCTCTGGATCCTCGGCGTCATCATCTACCTGCTAATGATGGCGACCGGCTTCATGGGTTACGTGCTGGTCTGGGGCCAGATGAGCTTCTGGGCCGCGACCGTGATCACCAATCTGTTCTCGGCCATTCCCGGCGTTGGCGACACCATCGTCACCTGGCTGTGGGGCGGCTACGCGGTCGGCAATCCGACGCTCAACCGGTTCTACTCGCTGCACTACCTGCTGCCGTTCGTCATCGCCGGCGTGGTGGTGCTGCACATCTGGGCGCTGCACGTGGCGGGCCAGAACAATCCGACCGGAATCGAACCGAAGTCTGACAAGGACACCGTGCCGTTCACGCCCTACGCGACCATGAAGGACGCGTTTGGCATGGCGTGCTTCCTGATCTTGTTTGCGTGGTTCGTGTTCTACATCCCGAATTATCTCGGCCACGCCGACAACTACATCCCGGCCAACCCGGCGGTGACGCCGGCCGAGATCGTGCCGGAATGGTATTACCTGCCGTTCTACGCCATCCTGCGCTCGATCCCGAACAAGCTGCTGGGCGTCTGCGCGCTGTTCGGCTCGATCGGAATTCTTGCCTTCCTGCCTTGGCTCGACACCTCGCCCGTGAAGTCGGGGCGCTACCGGCCGTTGTTCCGCCAGTTCTTCTGGCTGTTCGTGATCGCCTGCGTGGGTTTGGGTTGGCTCGGCACCAAGCAGCCGGAAGGCATCTACGTGATCCTGGCGCGCATTCTCACCTTCTACTATTTCGCGTTCTTCCTGATCGTGCTGCCGCTGCTCGGCATCTTCGAGAAAACCAAACCGCTGCCGAATTCGATTTCGGAATTGGTTCTGGGCGCCAAGGTGTGAGGATGGCCAAGAATATGAACATGAATATGCAGCGCACGATTTTAGCCTTTGCCCTCGCCGGTTTGCTGGCCGCGATTGCCGTGCCGGCATCGGCCGAGGACCAGGTTTCGCCGCCGCGGCTGAAATGGTCGTTCGCCGGCCCGTTCGGCAAATACGACGAGGCGCAGCTCCAGCGTGGCTTCAAGATCTACCGCGAGGTCTGCTCGAACTGCCATTCGATGGACATGCTTACATTCGGCAACCTGGCCGATGCGGGCGGGCCGGGATTTTCCGAAGGCCAGGCCGAGGCGGTGGCCGCTGAATACAAGATCAAGGATCTCGACGATAAAGGCGAGCCGACCGAGCGCGCCGGCCGGCTGGCGGATCACTTCCCGGCGCCGTTCCCCAACGCGCTGGCAGCGGCCGCGGCCAACGGCGTCGCGCCGCCCGACATGTCGACGCTGGCCAAGGCGCGCAGCTATTCGCGCGGCTTCCCCTGGTTCGTGTTCGATGCTTTCACGCAATATCAGGAGCAGGGTCCGGACTACATCGCCGCAATCCTGAAGGGCTATGTCGACCCGCCCAAGGATTTCAAACTGCCGGAGGGCGGTCACTACAACGAATATTTCCCGGGCCACAACATCGCCATGCCGCCGCCGTTGCAGGCCGGGCAGGTGACGTTCGATGACGGCTCGCCGCAGACCATGGAGCAGTATTCCAAGGACGTGGCGGCCTTCCTGATGTGGGCGGCCGAGCCGAAACTGGTGCAGCGCAAGCGCATCGGCTTCCAGGTGATGATCTTCCTGATCGTGCTGACCGGCTTGCTGTACTTCACCAAGAAGAAGGTGTGGTCGGCGGTGCACTAAGCGGCACTGTCTATCAGCCGTAAAAATCGGTACCGGATGTCCGGACATGATCATGCGCGGGCAAAATCCAGCGGCTCAAAATCTCTTAGACGCAGGCAAGGCCTGGTTGGCCGGGACAAACCCGTTGTCTTGGAAGGCTGGAGTCAGACATGACCAAAGCCGTTCTCGGCATCATCGGCGGCTCCGGCATCTACGATCTGCCGGGCCTCGAAAACGTGCGCGAAGAGCGTATCGCCAGCCCCTGGGGCGAGCCGTCCGGCGCGCTGCGCATCGGCGAGATCGCGGGGCTGCCGGTGGTGTTTCTGCCGCGCCACGACAAGGGCCACCGGCTGTCGCCGTCCGACATCAACTACCGCGCCAACATCGATATCTTGAAGCGCGCCGGCGTCACCGACCTGGTGTCGCTGTCGGCCTGCGGTTCGTTCAAGGAGGAACTGCCGCCCGGTACCTTCGTGCTGATCGACCAGTTCGTCGACCGCACCTACAAGCGCGAGAGCTCGTTCTTCGGCAAAGGGCTGGTGGCGCATGTCTCGATGGCGCATCCGGTTTCGCCGCGGCTGCGGCTGCACATCGACGAGGCCTCCGGCAAGATCGGTCTGCCGGTGGTGCGCGGCGGCACCTATGTGTGCATGGAGGGGCCGCAGTTTTCCACGTATGCCGAAAGCATCACCTACAAGACGCTGGGCTATTCGGTGATCGGCATGACCAACATGCCGGAGGCCAAGCTCGCGCGCGAAGCCGAGATTTGTTACGCCACCGTTGCCATGGTGACCGATTTCGATTGCTGGCATCCCGAGCATGACGCCGTCACCGTGCAGGACATCATCAAGGTGCTGCTGGAGAACGCCGGGCGCGCCAAGGCGCTGGTGGCGCAACTGGCGCAGGACTTTCCGCGCGAGCACGAGCCGTGTCCCATCGGCTCCGACCGCGCGCTCGACACCGCGCTGATCACCGCGCCGGAAGCGCGCGATCCCGAACTGATCAAGAAGCTCGATGCGGTCGCGGGCCGGGTATTGAAATAGCGGCGATGCCCGGCTTAATGCCAGATCGGACAATAACGGAGGAAGCCATGCCAGAAGTCACCATCAATCTTGCCGCCGGCCGCAGCGACGAGGCGAAAAAGACGCTGATGCTCGAAATCACCCAGGCGGTAATGAAGAACTGCAACGTCCCCGCCGACGCCGTCGTCGTTCAAATCAATGAAACGCCGCTCAACAACAAGATGAAAGGCGGCCAAACCTTCGTAGAGCGCATGAAGAAATAATCCATGAAGATCGTCGATCTCGAACGGCAGCCGGCCGAGGAATGGCGCCCGGGCGTAAGAACCAAGATGCGGGCGTCGGCGCTAAACGGCGCGGCGCAACTCTGCATGTTCGAACAATGGTGCGATCCGGGGCACGGCGCGCCGACCCACCTGCACGCGGTCGAAGAAGTTCTGCATGTGCTCGCAGGGCAGGCCGACGTGTGGATCGATGATGCGCATGCGACGCTGATCGCCGGGCAACTGGCGATCGTGCCGGCCGGCCGCAAGCACGGCTTTTCCAACAACGGCACGGCCGTCCTGCACATCGCATCGACGCTGGCCGCGCCGGTGTTCGAGGCGGCTTACGACGACAAGCGCGAAAGCCCGCGGCGCTGGCTGCCGGGCGCAACGGGATGCTAAAAGCCTGGCCATGACCCCGCCTGCCGACGACGACTTGCGCGCATCGATCCGCTCGATCCCGGACTATCCAAAGCCCGGCATCATATTCCGCGACATCACGACGCTGCTCGGCGACGCGCGCGCGTTTCGCCGCGCGGTCGACGAACTGGTGCAGCCGTGGGCTGGCATGAAGATCGATAAGGTCGCCGGCATCGAGGCGCGCGGATTTATCCTGGGCGGCGCGGTGGCGCATCAGGTCTCGGCTGGCTTCGTGCCGATCCGCAAGAAAGGCAAGCTGCCGCACAAAAGGGTGAGCGTCGCCTACGCGCTGGAATACGGCGAGGACATGATCGAGATGCACGCGGACGCGCTGGTCGCGGGCGAGCGCGTGGTTCTGGTGGACGACCTGATCGCCACCGGCGGCACGGCGGAGGCTGCGGTCAAGCTGCTGCGGCAACTCGGCGCCAATGTGCTGGCGGCCTGCTTCGTCATCGACTTGCCCGATCTCGGCGGCGCCGCCGAGCTGCGCAAGATGGACGTGCCGGTGCGAACGCTGATTTCATTCGAGGGGCATTGATCAACCGTTCGTCCCCGCGAAAGCGGGGACCAGCGTACTTTAATTCAGGCTGGATCCCGCTTTCGCGGGAATGAGCGGATTACTGACGCGTCGGCCCCCAAGGGCCTGACGGCCCGGGCGGCTGTTGCGGCGTTTCGGGCGCCCAAGGGCCAGGGGCGGGGGCGTCCTGCGGGGCCTCGGCTTCGGTTTCTTGCGGCGGGCGATTTCCAGCGGGCCGGGATCGTGGCCGCCGGCGAATTTCACCAGTGCTTCCACGCGTTTGTCGACCGGAGGGTGGGTATCGAAAATATTGGAAAACCCCTCGCGCGGATTGTCGATGCACATTTCCATCACGGCGGAATTGGCGCCGGGGATTTCGCCGCGGCCTTCGATCTTGCGCAGCGCCGAGATCATGGCGTCTGGATTTTTGGTCAGCTCCACCGAGCCGGAATCGGCAAGATATTCGCGCTGGCGCGACAGCGCGAAGCGGATGACGATCGACAGGATCCAGACCAGCGCGATCAAGGCGACGGCGATGACGATGGCGATGCCGGCGCCGCCTTTGCCGTCTTCGCGGCTCGATCGCCGACCGCCGCCCCACAGCATGTTCTGGAAGAAAATGCGGAACACCAGTTCGCCGAAGAAGCCGAGCACGCCGGCGATCACCATGGCGACCACCATCATGCGCACGTCGCCGTTGCGGATGTGGGTCAGCTCGTGGCCGAGCACGGCCTCGATCTCCTGGTCGTTGAGCGCCTCGATCAGCCCGTGCGTCACCGTGATGGAATATTGCTTGTCGTTCATGCCGGTGGCGAAGGCGTTGAGCGCTTCGTCGTCGGCGATGCGCAGCGTCGGCGTGGTGATGCCGCGCGAGATGCAGAGATTTTCCAGGAGATTGTAGAGCCGCGGCTCTTCCGCGCGGCTGACCTCGCGCGCGCCGGTCACCGCGTCGATCATCGACTGGTGGAATTTGTAGGCGATGGCGATCCAGATCACCGCGCCGACGGTGGCGAAGGGCAGCGCCTTGACGAAGTCGAACGCGGCGGCGTGGATCAGATAGTCGAGCGGCGGGCTGCCGTAGTAGCCCCGTGCGGTGAGCGCCTCGGCCAGCAGCGCGCCGGCGAACACCATCACGTAGACCAGAATGAACAGGCCGATCAGCAGCGCGATCGAGCGCCGCTTGTTGGACTGGATATGGGTGTAGAGCCCGTAGGCGGCCATCACGCTTCCTAATCTGTCCCTTAAGGGGCGGTCGGATCGCGAAGCGATCCGGGCTGGGCGTCGGCGCGGTCCGCGCGCAGAAGCGACCGCAGCCCGGACCGCCTTGCGGCGGTCCGACCCTCCCCTTTCAGGGCGAAGGATAAGTTCAAAACTTCACGCTCGGCGCCTGTTCGAGTTGCGCGCGGTCGCCGCCGACGTCGAAGAATGGCCGCTGACTGAAACCGAAAATGCCGGCGAACAGCGCGGCCGGGAATTGCTGGATGCCGGTGTTGTATTCCTGGACCGCGTTGTTGAAGAAGCGGCGCGAGGCGGCGAGCTTGTTCTCGATGTCGGACAGGTCGCTTTGTAATTGCTGGAAGTTCGCGTTGGCTTTCAGGTTCGGATAATTTTCCGACAATGCGAACAGTTTGCCGAGCGCGCCGGTGAGCATGTTTTCGGCGGCGACCTTCTGCTCGACCCCGGGCGCGGCGACGGCGACATTGCGCGCCTGGATCACCGCCTCCAAAGTTCCGCTTTCATGCGCGGCATAGCCCTTCACCGTTTCCACCAGATTGGGGATCAGGTCGTGGCGCTGCTTGAGCTGCACGTCGATGTCGGCGAAGGCCTGGTTGGTCCTCTGCCGCATGGCGACGAGGCCGTTGTAGACGCTGATCGCCCAGATCACGATCACGACAATGACGCCGAGAACGACCCAGCCGGTGGTGGACATGGAACTGGCTCCTGAAAAAGTTCGATGGAACAAGCCTAGCCTAGATGGATACCGCGCCGCCAACGGCAACGGGGTAGGGCGAAGGACAGCTCCGCTGCCGCCCAGGAAAACTCGCCTAACGGATTGATTTAAATAAAAAAAGACCCCGAGCCGAAGCTCGAGGTCTTTTCGTCAGACGGCTATTCGGGGGGTAAGGGGGGAGCCGCCCGACTGAAACACACGCCCATCAACGCGGCCTCCCGGGTTTGGTTCCTGACAAAAAGCAGGTTCCCTCAATTTTTTTCCACAAGCGGGCAGAGCGTCTTAAGTCGGTCACGATCCCCCTGTTCCATGCCGTCCAAGTTCCATTTGGTATCGCGTAGGGACGCACATCAAACGGGGGGTCCCGCGATGAGTTCCGTAATGATCCGGTGCCCTATCACCGGCGAGCCGGTGTCGACCGCGATTGAGGTCGAACCGAGTGAGTTCCGCAAGTTGCCCAAGATGAGCGCTCGCATGCTGTGCCCGGTCTGCGGGCAGGAACATGTCTGGGCGACGGCGTCTGCATGGCTGGCGGATCAGCCGAATGACGGCCGGCGCCGGACCGGAACCGGCGGCTAGCCGGCTTCCCGGAACTGCACCGCGACGTCCAGATCGACCGAGACCAGTTGCGACACGCCGCGCTCGGCCATGGTGACGCCGTACAGCCGGTTCATCCGCGCCATGGTGATCGGATTGTGGGTGATGATCACGAAGCGGGTGTCGGTGGACCTGGTCATTTCGTCGAGCAGATCGCAGAAGCGCTCGACATTGTGATCGTCGAGCGGCGCGTCGACCTCGTCCAGCACGCAGATCGGCGCCGGATTGGTCAGGAACACCGCGAAGATCAGCGCCAGCGCCGTGAGCGCCTGCTCGCCGCCCGACAGCAGCGACAGCGTCGAGGGCTTCTTGCCCGGGGGCTTGGCCATGATCTCGAGGCCGGCTTCGAGCGGATCGTCGCTCTCGACCAGCTGCAATTCGGCGGTGCCGCCGCCGAACAATTTCGTGAACAGATGCTGGAAGTGCTTGTTGACCTGTTCGAACGAGGCCAGCAGCCGTTCGCGCGCCTCGCGGTTGAGGCTCTGGATGCCCAGCCGCAATTTCTTGATCGCCTCGACCAGGTCGTCGCGCTCGGTGGTCAGATTGGTGTGCTGGGTCTCGATCTCGCGCAGTTCTTCCTCGGCGCGCAAATTGACCGCGCCCAGGCGCTCGCGCTCGCGGCGCAGCCGTTCCAGCGTCGCCTCGATGTCGGCGAGATCGGGCAAGCGCCTTGCCCGGCTCGATGCCGGCCAGCTCCGCCACCGCCGACGGTTCGATCTCCAGCATGTCGTGAATTTCGCGGCCGATGTCGGCGAGACGGCGCTTGGCGCCCTCGAAGCGCTCCTCGGCGCGCGCCAGATCCTCGCGCGCGGCGCTGGCCGCTTCGAGCGCGGCGCGGGCGTCGCGGTCGGCCTCGGCCAGCGCGTTTTCGGCTTCTTGCAGGCGATCGGCGCATTCGCGCCGGGCGCTCTCCGCCTTGGCGACCTCGGCGATCATGCCTTTGCGTTTTTCGGCGAACACCTGCGGCGCGTTTTCGAGCTCGGCGCGGTCGCGCTTGGCCTCGGCGATGCGCTGTTCGAGCGTGGCGATCTGGGTGCGGGCGCCGTCGCGGCGTTCGTTCCAGCCGGCCTTGTCGCTGGCCAGTGTCGAGAGCCGCTTGTCGGCCAGTTCCGCTTCGCGCACGATCGCCTGCTGCTCGGCGCGCACCTCGGCGAGCTTGGCGCGTTTGCCGGCGATGTCGTCGCGCACGCGCGGCGAGCTTGGTTTCGATATTGGCGGCGGGCGCCAGCGCGGCCAATGCGCGCTCGGCCTCGGTCTTGGCGGCGCTTGCCTCGTCGCGGCTGGTGGAGAGGCGCGTGCGCGCTTCGGCGAGCGCCGACAGCCGCGCGGCCTGGCGGTTGAGGTCGCGTTCGCGGGTGCGGGTTTCGCTTTCGGCGTGGCTTGCGGCATCGAACGCGGCTTGCGCGGTTTCGAGCGCTTTGCGTTTCCCCTCGACCTCGGCGCGGGCAACGCTGAGTTCGGCATCGATCTCGGCATGCCGGCTGCGCTGCGCCAGCCGGCGCGCGGCGCCGGTCGGAGCGTGGGCCGCGGCGACGAAGCCGTCCCAGCGCCACAGATCGCCTTCGCGCGACACCAGTCGCTGGCCGGACTTGAGCGAAGCTGCGAGCTTGGCTCCCGCTTCGCGGTCGACCACGCCGATCTGCGCCAGCCGGCGCGCCAGTTGCGCCGGCGCCTTCACGAAGCCGGACAAAGCCTGCGCGCCCTGCGGCAGCGCCGGATCGCCGCCGGCAACGTCAATTTTCGACCAGTGCATCGGCGCCGAGGCATCGACCGGCGCGTCGAGATCGTCGCCAAGCGCCGCGCCGAGCGCCTTTTCGTAGCCTTTGTCGACCGAGACGTGATCGATCACCGGCGGCCACAGATTGCGGGTCTCGAGCGACAGCATCTGCGCCAGCGTCTTGGCCTCGGTTTCCAGCCGCTGCACGCGCTTTTCGGATTCGGCCAGCGCTTCGCGCGCGGCTTCGAGATCGGCGCGCGCGTTGGTGTGCGCGGCCTCGGCGGCGACGGCGGCGGCTTCCGCCTCGGTCAGCGCGGCCTGCGCGCCTTCGACCGCGGCGGTCAGCGGGGCGCTGTCGGCGGTTTTCAGCGTGGCCAGTTCGCGCTCGATTTCGGCGATCTCGGCGGCGATGCGGGTGGCGCGCTCGCCTTGCTCGCGCGCGGCGTTCTCGTGTTGATGGCGTTGCGCGGTGAGATCGGCGAGCGCGGTGGTCAGGTCGGAGAAAATCTTCTCGGCGGCGGTCAGTTCGCCGTCGGCCTTGGCCACTTTGGCGTCGACGCCGCTGCGGCGGCCGGCGCTTTCGCGCGCTTCCTTGCGGATCGTGTCTTCCTCGGCGGCGAGCTTGGCCAGCGCCGCTTCGGCGTCGGCGGCGAGCTTGGCTTCGCGCTCGCCGTCGGCGGCGAATTGCTTGAGGCGCAGATCGAGCTCGGCGATGCGGTCCTTGGCGCGCGCCTCCTCGCGGTCGAGGTCTTGCAGCGCGACGTTGAGCCGGTGCAGCGCTGCGCCCGCGCGCGCCTCGGCCTCGCGCAGTTCGGGCAACGACGCCGAGGCGAGCGCCTGACGCTTGGAAGCCTCGGCTTCCGCGCCGACGCGGGCCGCGACCTCGCGCACGCACAGGTCCTTGGCGTGCTCGGCCTCGGCCACTTCGGCGGTCGCGGCGGCCCAGCGCAGGTGGTAGAGCGTCGCCTCGGACTTGCGCACTTGCTGCGAGACCGTGCGATAGCGGATCGCCTGCTTGGCCTGCTTTTTCAGTCCGTCGATCTGGGCGGCCAGCTGGCCGATCACGTCCTCCAGCCGCAGCAGATTGGTTTCCGCGGCCTTCAGCCGGAGTTCCGCCTCGTGCCGGCGGGCATGCAGGCCGGCGACGCCGGCGGCCTCTTCCAGCACGCGGCGGCGCTGCTCGGGCTTGGCCTGGATGATCTCGCCGATGCGGCCCTGATGCACCAGTGCCGGCGAGCGCGCGCCGGTCGAGGCGTCGGCGAACAGGATCTGCACGTCGCGGGCGCGCACCTCGCGGCCGTTGATGCGGTAGGTGGAGCCTGCTTCGCGCTCGATGCGGCGCGCGATGTCGATGGAATCCTGGTCGTTGAACGCGGACGGCGCCGAGCGCGCGGCATTGTCGATCGAAATCCCGACCTCGGCATTGTTGCGGGCCGGGCGGTTATTGGTGCCGGAGAAAATCACCTCGTCCATCGAGGAGGCGCGCATCGACTTGTACGAGGACTCGCCCATCACCCAGCGCAGCGCTTCGACCAGATTGGATTTGCCGCAGCCGTTCGGCCCGACCACGCCGGTCAGTCCCGGCTCGATCAGGAAATCGGTCGGCTCGACGAACGACTTGAACCCAAGCAGGCGCAGACGCGTGAGCTTCATACTTCAGGCCTCGACTTTTTTAATTTGCGCATGATCTGGTCCGAAAACCGGTTGCCACTTTTCGGGATCATGTGCTTGGCAGAATTGTAATCCTGTCCGGGGGATAGCCCGAAACCCGGTTACCATGTTGAGCATCATCCGGAGAATGAATCGCCGCGCCCAGTTGAGCAACAGGGCCGCGGCGAAGAAGCGTGGTTTTCCAGACCTTTCGGGCCGCGAGGCTGCGAAAATCCCGCCAGGCCGGACCTGCGCCTAAGCCGAAAAACCCTTATCCGCCCTTGAGATACGGGTCGATCACCTTCGCCATTTCCTCGATTGAGACGGCGCCGACGACCCTTTCCCCGTTGACGAAAAATGTCGGGGTGGACTGCACTTTGAACTGGTTTATGGCGCGCTGACGCACGCTTTCCATGGCGTCCCAGGCCTTCTGATTCGCGACGCAGGCGTTGAAACTCGCTTCGGTGAAGCCGGCTTGCTTGGCGATCGCGGTCAGCGGCGGGATCGGATTTTTCTGATCGCCAGCGCGCGCTGCTGACGGAACAGCGTGTCGACGATTGAATAGTATTTGTCGTTGTCGCCATTGCCGGCGCAATGCGCGAACACGAATGCTACGGCTGCGACTTCGTCGAGCGGGAAGTCACGCAGGATGTAGCGGACCTTGCCGGTGTCGATGTAGCGCTTCTTCAGTTCGGGGAACGTCGCCTCCTCGAAATGCGCGCAGTGCGAGCAACTCATCGACGCATATTCGATGATCGTGACCGGCGCCTTGGCGTCGCCCAGCGCCAAATCGGGCAGTGCGTCCGGCTTCATCAATTCATCGGTGGGCACCGTTTCCGCCAGCGCCGCGACGCCCGGGAAAGGCGGCAAGGATGAGACGCCGAGCACCGCGAGGCTAAGCGCCACAGTGGTGGTTTTCTGGCAAAATTCACGTCGGGTGATCTGCAACTGACGCTCCGTTGGCTTGAAACTGGTGCCGAAAGGCTTTCCTTTGTGCATGATCTTATCCGAAAACCGGTGCCCACTTTTCGGGATCATGCGCACTGGCTAGCTGGATAGGATAATTGTGGCAATGGCGCGCCGTTCCGGCAAGGCGGCGGAAATCGTCACTTTCGCTTGATCGAGGCGCCCAGCCGGGCGAGCGCCTGGCGCAGATCCTCGTCTTCGATCGGCAGGCTGGCGGCGATACGCTGAGCAACCTCCGGATCGAGCGGTGGCGGGGGGGCGGCCGGCGCGCGGCGGCGCAACGGCGCCTGCCGCAGCGCAATACGTCCGATCGCCTGCCAGCCGAAGAAACGGTTGACCCGCTCCAGGATCACGGCAGAGAGGTGCTGAATTTCGAGCGCCGCCGGGCCTTCGACCCGCAGCACCAATGTCGCGGGTTCCGGGCCGTCTTCGCCGACCGCGCGCGGCCAGGTGATCTTCATCGGCTCGCTATGGGCGGCGATCTCGGGTCCAGCGATATCGGCCCAGCGCGCGATGATCTCGGCCGAGGCAAAACCTTGCGATTTGAGCGCATCGCTCAAGGTCGCGCCCAACAGCTCGGAAAGCGGCCGGGGAAAACTGCGCGAGGGCTTGTTCATGCGGGGGCGCTCTCGTGCCATCGTTGGTCCGATGAGCCTAGCAGTCCGTTTGCCGCGGCGGAAAGAAAGCGTGCGACCGTCCGCGACCCGGCCGATTTGCTGGCCTGGTACGACCGACATCGGCGGGCCTTGCCGTGGCGGGCGCGGCGTGGCGAGAAGCCGGACCCATACCGGGTCTGGCTGTCGGAGATCATGCTGCAACAGACCACGGTGAAGACGGTTGCGCCCTACTATGCGCGGTTTCTGGCGCGCTGGCCGACGGTCGTGGCGCTTGGCCGCGCCAGCCTCGACGACGTGCTGCGCGCCTGGGCCGGGCTCGGCTACTACGCCCGCGCCCGCAATTTGCATGCCTGCGCCCGCGCGGTGGTCCAGCAACACGGCGGAAAATTTCCGCAAACGCTGGAAGGCCTGCGCGCGCTGCCGGGCGTCGGCGAGTACACCGCCGCCGCGGTGGCGGCGATCGCGTTCGATGCAGCCGCCGTGCCGGTCGATGGCAATGTCGAACGCGTGGTGTCGCGGCTTTTTGCCGTTGAGGAGGCGCTGCCGGGGGCAAAGCTCCTAATCAAGCGGCTGGCGACGTCGTTATTGCCGGCGCAGCGCAGCGGCGATTTCGCGCAAGCGCTGATGGATCTCGGCGCCACGATTTGTTCGCCGAAGCGGCCGGCTTGTGCGCTGTGTCCGTGGAATGAATCCTGCGTGGCGCTTGAGCGTGGCGACCAGGAAACATTCCCGCGCAAGGCGCCAAAGCGCGAAGGCAAGCTGCGCCGCGGCGCCGCCTTCGTCGTGCTGCGTGCCGACGGACGCGTGCTGTTGCGCAAGCGCCCGGAAAAAGGCCTGCTCGGCGCCATGACCGAAGTGCCGGGCAGCGGCTGGGCGCATGATTTCGATGTGGCGGACGCGCTTGCCTCGGCGCCGCGTTTTCGCGCCAAGCCGAAATGGCGAAAATTGCCCGGCGTAGTGACGCACGTGTTCACGCATTTTCCGCTCAAGCTTGTCGTCTATATCGCGCAGATCGCGCGCGCGACGCCGGCGCCCAAAGGCGCGCGCTGGGTCAAGCTTGCGGAATTGCCGGGCGAAGCGCTGCCGACGGTGATGCGCAAAGTGCTGGCACATGCACTCGACGGCAAGGCCTAGGTTTTGTCCGCTGTTATTTCAATAGCTGCCAAACCCGGTTGCGATTGAGATGTCCGCTAAGTGCCAAGAGCGGACATTCAGCTCGCCGACGCTTCACGCGACGGGCCACGATCCCCCAAGTAGGAGACGAGGGCAAGCCAGAGTGTGGGGATGAGCCAGTGGTCGATGGCCATTTTAGATAGTGCGATTGCGAGCGAAGGCTAGCCGCATCATTCGAACCAATAATCCAGCGTTCCCTCTGACCCTTTTCCAAATTGGCCTTCAAAGCCGCCCTCGCCACGTAGTCCGGTAAGTTCACCTGTCCCCGAGCCGGGGACGACGAGCCATGTCGCTTTAATCTTGCCATTCTCGACGATTTCTGAACCTTGAAGCACGAAGGTGCCTTGGCGTCCGCCCAGGTTTCCGCGGAATCGTTGTACGCTGACAAGGCTGGCAGATTTATCGTCGCGCAGGACCTGCAAAGCCCGCACAGGTGATACGCCTTCGATATCTCCGGTGAACGTTTCGCTTAGACAAACCTCCATCAATGCAGGGCTCACGGTTTGGTCGTAGGGCTTGGCTTCAGAACTCTGAACCGTAATCTTTGCTTTTGCGCTTGCGCGAGGCGCCGTCTGAGATTGCCCGATTGCCTGAATAGATTGATCGTCACTCACTTATGCTGTCCCTTTGTTATATTGGCCGCTTGGACGGGCCTTTGGACTTGTTTGCTTTACGAAGTCCGCAAGCGCCGACCCGATCTCCTCTGGACTGTCCTCCTGAATAAAATGAATGCCCCGAACAGTTACTTCCGCTTGGTTTGGCCAGGAGCGACAGAATTCGCGCCCCCGGCCGGTCAACAGAGACCCCGGTTCAGCATTGATGAATAACTTCGGCAACGGAGTCCTGTCGGAGCCATTGACCGTATTCTTCGACAATTTTCACCACGTCGGCAGGTTCACCACCAATTGGCAACTCACGCGGCCAGATAAGGGTCGGCCAGCGCGAGTTCGGTTCAGTAAACGGACGACGATACGCCTCCATCTCAGTCTCGCTCAGGGTGCGGATGACGAGCTTCGGCAAGAGAGTTTCAATGAAGGCATTCTCGTCCAGGATCATGTGCTCACCTTTCTTGGACCGTAAGTCGCGAAAGATTTGCCTCCGACTGGAGGGGAGGTCTTCCCATTCGCGCGGCTGGACGATCGACTCCATGTAAGCGATAGCCCGCACCCGGTCGGGATGTCTGGATGCCCAATAAAAGCCGAGCGCCGAACCCCAATCGTGGAGCACAAGAGTAACGTCTCGACGCAAATCCAGCGCCTCAAACCAAGCATCGAGATAACGTGCATGGTCCAAAAAGCGGTAAGCGCCCCTTGGCGAAGCGGCTGACTGGCCCATGCCGACGAGGTCCGGCGCGAGGCACCAGCCAAGGTCACTGACGTGAGGGATGACGTTACGCCAAAGATAAGATGAGGTAGGGTTTCCGTGTAAGAAAACGATTGGATGCCCACCGCCGGTGGTGACGTAAGTCATCTCGCTATCATGGACGCTTACGCGACTACGGGGGTGACCGTCTTCGGCTGAAATCCTGTCCAACATGGGACTGCTCCTCACGCGATGGCACGAGACGGGAACGGCGGCTTGCAACCAGGATCGATCCCTCAAGATTAACGCGCTTCAAGCAGTCAAGTTCAGTGAGAACCTCGGGTCCAATTTTTTGGACTTAATAGCTCACCGCAGAGTGTGTTTCGCTCGCTAGCGCCAGAGCGGCCGATGTCTGCTTTGGGTCATAAGCAGACAAACCGGCAGGTCGGCGCGATGTCCGCTATTGCCCCAATAGCCGACAAATGCTGCGGTGTCGCGATTGTTCGCTTTGTGCCAGATTCGGAAATGCATCGTTGCATCGGCGCGAAGTTGCGCCCACGGCAAGTGGTCATTGCGACTTGTGGACTTTCTTTCCCAAGGTGATTTCTGGCCTGCGGAGACCCATCGCGATCCAAGCGGCGATAAGTCTCAACATGAACTTGCCGGAGTGACCATCATAATTCGGCAAGTCATCAGCAAGCTCGACGCCGTCTCGGCGGTCTTGTGTCATGACCCGCATTTCAAGGGGCGGAGCGCCTGCCGGAAAGCGATTCCGGTACATCGTCAGCCAATGTCCCTTGGTAAAGTCGAGGAACATTCCCGAATTGCAACATGTGGCAATGACCCGCCGGGTCGGGGAATCAGGCTTGAGCCGGTGCTCTTCAAGATACTCCTGCCCCGTCACACATTGCACTCGATCCTTTCGATACAGGATGTAGTCTGTTCCACCGTCCGGATTGAGCATGGGTGGCGCGAGAGCCAGTTGCTCGATGCGGCTTCCGGCTTCTTGGCAACTCGCGCAATAGCAGGAGGCGGTCAGAATCGGCCGGCCGACTGCCTCCAATTTCACCTTGCCGCATCGGCATATCTGGGAAAGGTGTTTTTGCTGTTTCTGGTTCACTGCGACCGTCCATTCGCGGATCCTGTTTAATAAATTAATTGGGCGTTAGTAAGAAATGTCCGCTTTGGATCATTAGCGGACAAACCCTCGCGGGCTGAAATCAGAGTTTGTCCGCCGTTGGTCCGATAGCGACCAGAAACAGGGCGTGATTATTTAGCCCAAGCGTTAAATCGCGGGGATGCCCGCGGCGGCCGCCAGCATGGCGTTTTCCGCGCGCTCGCTACGATCAGGCTTCGGCAGCCTGCGCGCCGCCGCCTTGCGGTTGATCTTGCGCTTGGCGATGCCGTTTAGCTTCTTGTCGGTCGCCTTCTCCTCGTTGAGGTTCATCGTCAGAAGTTTGGCGACGTCGTTGCGGCCGAGCAGTTTCGCCCAGGCCACCAGCGTGCCGTAGCGCGTCATCTCGTAATGCTCGACCGCCTGCGCAGCCGCGATCAGCGCGGCGTTGAGCACCATTTTATCCGCGACCTCGCCGGCGATTTCGTTGGCTTCGTCCAGGATACCGTCTATGGCGGGGCACTTGGTGCCCTGCGGAACCGATTTGATTTTCTTGAAGACCTTGTCGAGCCGTTTGATCTGGCCCTTGGTCTGCTTGAGATGGGTTCGGAAACCCTTCTTCAGTTCGGCATCGGAGGCCTTCTCGACCATGTCCGGCAGCGCTTTCACGATTTGATGCTCGGCATAGTAGATGTCCTGCAACGTGTGCACGAACAGCTCGTCGAATGTGTCGATATCGGATGAAAACCATCCCATGGCCGCGTACTCCCTTTCGGTCTGTGCTGGGTCAAATCTTTCAGTGGCGGCAAGTTCCCAAAAGGCCGAAAGACCGCTAGGAATTGCGTTCAATTCCGGGAAAAGGACATCAGCCCATGAAAATAGAGCGTCACGACGTCGCCGCCCGCATGAGCAAAGTGGTGGTGCACGGCGACACCGTCTATCTCGCCGGCATCGTCGCCGATAATCCGAAGGGCAAGAGCGTCACCGAGCAGACCAAGAGCATCCTCGGGCAGATCGACGGCTTCCTGGCCAAAGCAGGAACCGACAAGACCAAATTGCTGTCGGCGAATATCTGGATCACCGACATGGCCAATTTCGCCGAGATGAACGCGGTGTGGGACGCCTGGGTGTCGCCCGGCAACACCCCGGCGCGCGCTACCGTCGAGGCCAAGTTGGCCACGCCGGACTACAAGGTCGAGATCATGGTGGTGGCCGCCAAATAATCCCGGTTTGGAAAAATCAGTCATGGCATTCGATTTCACATCGCTGGTTGCGGCGGGTTCGCCCGCGCCCGCCGTCAAATGGCAACCTCCGGGAAAGTACAACTTCACTTTCGGCAATAACGATCCGGATGGCTTGGCCGTCAAAGACCTAAAGGAGGCCGCGGACGCCGCACTGTCGCGCGAGGGCCGCAGGCTGTCGGACTACCGTCTGCACACCGGCCCGCAGGGTTACAGGCCGCTGCGCGAGTTCCTCGTCAAGAAGCTCAAACGCGATGCCGCGATCGACTGCACGGCGGACGATATTTTGCTGCTGTCGGGTTCGCTGCAGGGGCTCGACCTTGTCAACGGCGCGCTGCTCGAACGCGGCGACACCGTCATCTGCGAGCGCGACAATTACGAAGGCACGATCAATCGGTTGGCGCGACGTGGCATCAACGTCGTGCCCGTGCCGCTCGACAAAGACGGCATGAGAATGGATGCGCTGGAGACGGCGCTCGCCGATCTCAAGAAAAAGGGCGTGCGGCCGAAATTCATCTACACGATCGCGACCGTGCAGAACCCGACCGCGACCGTCCTCAGTCTCGAACGGCGTAAGACGCTGCTGAGCCTCGCCGGGCAATACGGCGTCCCGATCTTTGAGGACGATTGCTACGCGGATTTGACCTGGGACGGCCAACGGCCGCCCTCGATCTATTCGATGAGCACGGCGGGAAACGTCATCCATCTGGGTTCGTTCTCCAAGACGATCGCGCCGGCGCTGCGCGTCGGCTTCATTGTCGCGCCGTGGTCGCTGATGTCGCGCTTGTTGCCGCTCAAGACCGACGCCGGTTCGGGCGGACTCGAGCAGATGATGCTGGCGGAATACTGCGAGGCGCGTTTCGTGGACCATCTGCCGCAGTTGCGCAAACGCTTTCGCGCCAAGCTCGATACCCTGGTGGCCGCGCTCAACGAGCAGTTCGGCACGGCGGCGGAATTCGATTATCCGCCGGGCGGCATCTTTCTTTGGATCAAGCTGCCTGACAATGTCGACGCCCTGAAGTTGCGCGACGCCGCGCTCAAGTCCGGCGTCGTCATCAATCCGGGTCCGGAATGGTCGATCGACAAGGCCTACAGCCGGAGCCGGGTGCGGCTGTGCTTTGCGAGCCCCACGCATGAAGAGATTCGCGAGGGCATCGCGGTGCTGGCCGAGGTCTGCCGCAAGGAATTCGGCGTGCCGACGCGCAGCGCCAATGTCGAGCGGAAGGCAGGGGCATAATCGTGGCGGAACAGCAAGGCATCCTGGCGATCTTCAACGATTGCCGCGCCGGCCGCGAGGCCGAATTCGAGGAATGGTTCCAGGGCGAGCATCTGCTCGAGCGGCTCGCCGTGCCCGGCTTTTTGTTCGGGCGGCGGCACCAGGCGATTTCAGGCAGCGCCGGCTATTTCAATTTCTACCTCGTCGAGACGCCGGCCGTGCTGACATCGAAGCTTTATCTCGAACGGCTCGATAACCCGACGCCGATGACCAAGAAAATCATGTCGGAGATTTTCATCAACATGAACCGCACGGTCTGCCATCGCACGCTGCGGCGCGGCGGTTTCCGCGGCGCTTATGCCGTGACGGCACGGTTCAACGAGCGCCTTTGACATCGGTACGCTGACGCGTTTATCCGACTCCCTGATGAAGGATGCGGCGATCGCGGCGTGCGAAATCTGGACCGCGGTCGATCCGGCCGGCCAGCCGGTATCGATGGAAGAGAAACTGCGCGGCGGCGACAAGAAGATCAAAGCCTGCTTGATGATCGACACGCTGCGGCAGGATGAGGCCGAAAAATTCGGCGCCAGCCTGGCCAAGCAGTTTCCCGCAGCCGAGGTCGGCGTGTTCCGCGTGCTGTGCCAGTCGGGCAATGGAGGAGCCTGATGCAATCGCTGCTTCCGCTCGCGGAAAAAATCGCAGGCGCTTTGATCGCGCGCAAGGAGACCATGGCCATTGCCGAATCCTCGACCGGCGGGCTGATCGCTGCAGCCTTGCTCAGCGTTCCCGGCGCGTCGGCCTACTTTCTCGGCGGCGCGGTGGTTTATACGCGGGCCTCGCGCCTGGCGCTGCTCGGCATTAGCGATGCCGAGATGGAGGGCCTTCGGGCATCGACCGAACCCTATGCGTTATTGATCGCGCGGCGCATGCGCGAGCGGCATGGCGCGACCTGGGGTCTTGGCGAAACCGGCGCTGCCGGGCCCACCGGCAACCGCTACGGCGATGCGGCGGGTCACAGTTGTATGGCGATTTCTGGCGTGGCCGAGCGGTCGATTACGTTGGAGACGGGGAGTGCCGACCGGCGCGCGAACATGGATGCCTTCGCCAAGCGCGCGCTGGAGCTTGTTCCTGGAAGCGATATCGGCCGGAAAATAGAGCGGATTAATCCGCTGCTTCCGCCATCTCGGAGCGCACCACGGCGCGCAGCTCGTCGATCAGCTTGAGGCCCTTCGGCGTTTGCAGATGCCAGAAGGTCCAGCCGTTGCAGGCTTCCAGACCCTGCGCCAGCGCGCCGATGCGGTGGATCGAGCCGACCGTTGTCCCGAGCGACACCGCGCCGTCGGCGCGCACCGTCGCCTTGTGGCGCTTCTTGGCGTCGACCAGCAGCGCGCCGGGCGATACCAGCCCGCGCTCGATCAGCAACGAGAATGCTACCCGTGGCGCTTCGCGCGCGGTCACGAACGGCGCGATCGACGGAGAGGGTACGACTTGCACGCCGGCGATGCGTTTTTCCGCGGCCTTGGCGTATTTCGTTTCGCGCTCGATCCCGATGAAACGGCGGCCGAGGCGTTTGGCCACCGCGCCGGTTGTGCCGGTGCCGTTGAACGGGTCGAGCACGAGGTCGTCGGGCCGCGACGCCGACAAGATGACGCGCGCCAGCAGCGCTTCAGGTTTCTGGGTCGGGTGCAATTTCTTGCCGTCGGCGCCTTTTAGACGTTCCTCGCCGGTGCACAGCGGAAAGGTCCAGTCCGAGCGCACCTGCACATCTTCATTGCCGGCTTTGATCGCTTCGTAATTGAACGTGTAGCCCTTGGCAGCGGCGTCGCGCGACGCCCAGATCATGGTTTCGTGCGCATTGGTGAAGCGGCGGCCGCGGAAATTCGGCATCGGATTGGTCTTGCGCCAGATCACGTCGTTGAGGATCCAGAACCCGAGGTCCTGCATGATGGCGCCGACGCGGAAGATGTTGTGGTAGGAGCCGATCACCCAGATGGTGCCGGCCGGTTTCAGCACGCGGCGGCAGGCGGTGAGCCAGCTTTTGGTGAAGTCGTCGTAGGCGGAGAAACTCGCGAACTTGTCCCAGTCGTCATCTACCGCGTCGACGTGCGAATCGTCCGGACGCTTCAAATCGTTGGCGAGCTGGAGATTGTAGGGCGGGTCGGCGAAAACCAGATCGACGGAACCCGCAGGTAACTTATGTCATTTCGGCGACGCAGTCGCCGACCAGGATACGATGCTGGGACGGAGGCTCTGAAACTCCACGGGGCGCCCGTGAGGGCGCCCCGCGACGCGACACAACCATGACTCAGAACTCTGACTCAGGCGACGCGGTCGGCGACGCGGGACCTACAAACCGACAGGCCGCCATCATGTCCGTGCAAGGTGAAGAAACGGTTTATCGAAGGCGCCTTCGACTCGGCAAATTCTGCCTATTTAACCGAGGCTTAAACGACAACCTCGCTGTCGCAAAATGAGTCACATTGGACGCCGCGCGCAGCTTGCGTAATGATTGCCATGATTTTTTTGGGAGACAAATTCAATGCGCTGGGATGATTTCCGCCGCAGCGACAATATAGAGGACGATCGCAGCGGTGGCGGGGGATTTGGCGGCGGCGGGTTTCCGGTCGGGGGCGGCGGGTTCGGCATTGGAACCGTGATCGTGCTCGGCCTGATTGGCTGGGCGACCGGCATCGATCCGAGCATCCTGATCGGCGGCGCGGAACTCATCAACGGCGGATCGCACTATCAGCGGCAAGTCCAGCCGGCGAATCGGCGTACCGGAACTCCGGCCGACCAGACCGGCCAGTTCGTCGCCGCCGTGTTGGGCAATACCGAGGACACCTGGAGCGGGATTTTTCCGGCAGCTGGTCAGCAGTATCGCCCGCCGCGGCTGCGGCTCTATGCCGGTGGGGAGAGAGGTGGTTGCGGATTTGCGCAGGCGGCGATGGGTCCGTTCTACTGCCCGACCGATCAGCGCATCTATCTCGACACTTCGTTTTTTCGCGACATGCAGGTCCGGTTTCATGGCTGTAGCGGCAAGGCCTGCGAATTTGCCGAGGCCTATGTCATCGCGCATGAGGTCGGCCATCACGTGCAGAACCTGCTCGGCATTTTACCCAAGGCCACGCAGGCACAGCACGCCGCCGGTAACAAGGCAGCGGCGAATCGCATCCAGGTGAGAGTGGAACTACAGGCTGACTGTTTTGCCGGGGTCTGGGCGCATCATTCCAACCAGCGCTGGAATTCGATCGAGCCGGGCGACGTGGAAGCCGCGCTGCAAACGGCCTCGGCGATCGGCGATGATCGGCTACAGCAGCAAACGCGCGGCTACGTGGTGCCAGATGCTTTCACGCATGGCACTTCTGAGCAGCGCCAGCGCTGGTTCACCACGGGGCTGAAAGAGGGCAAGGTGTCGGCCTGCGATACTTTTGCGGCGGCACAGTTGTAAGGAAACCTAAAATGCCCGGTATCGACGATGGCAGACAATTCGTGCCGCTCAAGATCGCAGTGCTCACGGTGTCCGACACGCGCGAGCGCGCCGACGACAAATCCGGCGCGCTGCTGGCGGAACGTATCCGCGCCGCCGGCCATACGCTCGCCGAGCGCTCGATCGTCAAGGACGAGGTCAAGGCGATCCGTCAGCGCGTGAAGGACTGGATCGAGGACAAGTTCATCGATGTGGTGATCACCACCGGCGGCACCGGCTTCACCGGCCGCGACGTGACGCCGGAAGCGGTCGAGCCGCTGTTCGAAAAGAAGATGGATGGCTTTTCCACCATGTTCCTGCTGGTGAGCGAGAAGAAGATCGGCACCTCGGCGATCCAGACCCGCGCCACCGCCGGCGTCGCCAACGCGACCTATATTTTCTGCCTGCCGGGCTCGCCCGGCGCCTGCAAGGACGCCTGGGACGAGATCCTGGTGCATCAGCTCGATTACCGCTACCGGCCGTGCAATTTCGTGGAGATATTGCCGCGGCTCGACGAGCATTTGCGGCGGCCGAAAGCGAAAGGGGCGAGGGCGTAGCGTTGTTGTCCCCGCGAAGGTGGGGACCCATACTCTGTGTCCTCTTGATAGACTGCGGAGTATGGGTCCCGGCTCTCGCTTCGCTCGGCCGGGACGACAGACTACAGTTCCAAATCCCAGAACTCCGCGACCACGTCCTTGCTCCAGCTATGGCGCTTTTCGCTGGCGGTGAGCCGGAAGCCGGCCTTCTCATAGATGTGACGCGCGGCGGTAAGGATGCTGTGCGTCCATAGCGTGATCTTCTTGTAGCCGGCGGCGCGCGCGAAGCGCACGCATTCCTCTACCAGCCGATTACCCAAGCCCAGTCCGCGCTCCTTCGGATCGACCAGCAGCAGGCGCAGGCGCGCGACCTCCTCGGAATCCTTCACCAGCATGATGGTACCGACATTCTCCCCGTTGAGTTCCGCAATCCAGCAGCGCTCGCAAGATGGATCGTTCTTGTTGGCGAAGTCGGCGACGATTTGCGCGCACAGGCCCTCGAACGGCTCGGTCCAACCGTATTCCTGCGCGTAAATCTCGGCGTGGCGGGTGACGATCCAGCCGAAATCGCCGGGCCGCGGCTGGCGCAGACTATAGCCGGGCTCTTCTTTGGGTGCGGGTTTGGGCTCGTCCTTGTGCGAGGAGGTCGGTGCGGACTGGGGGTTCCCGTCGAGCAAGTTCTCGATCGTCTGCATGGCGCCGACCAGTCGGACCTGCTCGGCAGCAGGTAGCTTGTCCAGCATGGTGCCGACTTGGTTCTGCGACCGCTTATCGATCAGCGCAAAGGTCTGGCGTCCGCGCGCGGTCAACGTAAGGTGGCTCTGGCGCGCGTCCGTGGCCGACGCTTTGCGCGTGATCAGTCTGCGTTTCTCGAAATTACGCAGCACGCGGCTTAAATAGCCAGGATCGAGGTCGAGCGTGCGCGCGATGTCGCTGGCGGTCAGGGCCTTGCCACAGCCGATCTCGTAGAGAACGCGCATTTCGCTCAGCGAGTAGGGGCTGTCGAGATAGTTCCGGCGTAACACGCCAATCTGCCGCGTGTAGAAACGGTTGAAGCGGCGAACGGCGCCGATGCGCTGCTGGATTGCCGTCATCGGGACAAAGTGGGCGAGATACTTGACTAAGTCAAGTATCTCCTTGGTATCGGAAGCGGGCGCCGACCGGCAGCATCGCGAGCCGCCGCCGGCCGATCCGGCGCAAGATCGCGGCATCGGCGTCGGTGCCGCCGGGGTGGCCGTCGAGCGCTTCGTAAAAGCCGCGCGCGATCAACAGGCCCTGTTCGGGACGGACGCCGCCACCGAACGCCACCCGCAGCAAAGCCAGCAATTCAGCAAGGCCTGGCCGCATCAAGTCGGCAGCGCCCGACGGGCGGAATATGGCGGCTCGCCTGGTCGCTGCTATGTCGGTTGCCTGCATATAGTCATCAACGGAAGCCACCCAGCCAACGTCCGGCACGCAGCCGGCGCGCAAGAACATAAGCCAGGGCGTGCGGGTCGAGCCTGCCGCCGCCTTCAGCCGTACGCCGAGCGGCTCGTTCGACGCCATGAAACGGCAGCCGGCTATGTCGGCAACTTCCCTGGTGGCGTCGCTCGAGCCGGCATCGGCCACGATCACTTCGCCAAGCAGGCCGGCGGTCGCGCCCGGCACCAGCGCGGCGAGTGTCGGCACCAAGGCGCGTTCCGAATTCGTGCGTGGTAATAATTGCGCTCAGCATGGCGGACGCAGCCTATCACGCCGAGTTCCATTCGATCCGCCCGAAAAGCAGGCACGATTTGGCGGCCCATAAAGCAAAGGCCGCCCGGAGGCGGCCTCGTCTCGGTTGGACGCGCTTGCCTCGCGTTAGAATTTGTAGTTCAGGCCCACGCGCATGATGTCGTCCCTCAACTTGCCGCCGCTGATATTCGTCCCCGGGACCACCGCGACGGAGGGGCCGTCGCCGAAGTCGATGTGGAGGTATTCGAGCTTGGCGCTCCAGTTATTCAGGAAGGCATATTCCAAACCGCCGCCGACGGTCCAACCGCTATAAGTGTTGGATCCGCTGAATCCGCCAACGCCGGTCACGGTCCCGCTGAGATCACCGTGCCCGTAGGCCCAGCCACCGGTTACGTAAGGCAGCCAGCGATCGAACGCATAGCCGACGCGGCCGCGAACGGTGCCAAACCAATCGAGCTTGTTGGTGTAGGCGGCGACGCCCGAGACGCCGCCATCGCCCTTTTGGCCGGAGCCCTGGAAGTCGGTCTCGAGACCGAACACCCATTGATTGACCTGCCAGTTGTAGCCGATCTGTCCGCCGCCGATGACGCCGTTTAAGTTCGCGCTGCCAACCGAGCCGAAGCCGTCTAGCGACACGTCTTGGCGTCCCCAGCCGTAGCCGACGTTGGCGCCGACATAAAAGCCGGTCCAGTTGTACACCGAGATCGGCGCCAGAACCGGCGCTTTGTAGGCGGGTCTTGCTTGCTGAATGTCAGCGGCGGCGGCTGAGCCAATGAACGCGGTCGATGCGAGCAGTGCCAATCCAAGACGACGCATGACTTTATCCCCTTTGTTCTGAACCGATCGATTCCGATCGGTAATTCATCACCCATAACGGCGCTCGACTGGTTCGGTTCCTCCCGGCTCGGCTCCCGATACTTGCGATGCTTTTTTGGTGTGGCCGGCGGACCACATTTTTTGCGCCATCCACAGCACGACAGCCCCTTGAAACGTTAGCTGTAGCAAGGGCATTTAGATTGTTCTTGTTATGTTCTCATGCTTCGGCTAAGGTGCACCCATGGCTCGAAACACCGCAGCCCTGAGACGTCCGCCGGTTAAGGAGCTGCCCTCCGCGCCGGCGGGCGTCTATGTCGATGACGCGACCGAATTGCTCGGCGTGGCGGTCGAATTCGAGCGCCGGCGCGGGCGCGGCGCGCAGACCAATGCCTCGGGCCGCTACGAGCCGCTGGCGCGCATCGCGTTCGACGACGGCTGGCGCTCGCTCGACGAACTGCCGCCGTTCAAAACGACGGTGCAGGCCGACGCCACGCGCAAGATCATCACCCGCAACGAATCGCCCGACATCGGCTTCGACCGCTCGATCAATCCCTATCGCGGCTGCGAGCACGGCTGCGTCTACTGCTTCGCGCGCCCGACGCACGCTTTTCTCGGCCTGTCGCCGGGGCTCGATTTCGAATCCAAACTGTTCGTGAAGCCGGAAGCGGCCGAACTGCTGGAAAAGCGAACTGTCGGCGCCCGGCTATGAGCCGAAGGTGATCGCCATCGGCACCAATACCGATCCCTATCAGCCGATCGAGCGCCGCTACAAAGTCATGCGCCGCATTCTCGAAGTGCTCGACCGCGCCAATCACCCGGTCGGCATCGTCACCAAATCGGCCTTGGTGCTGCGCGACCTCGACATTCTCGCCCGTATGGCCGAACGCAAGCTGGCCAAGGTCGCGCTGTCGGTGACTACGCTCGATCCTGAGTTGGCGCGCAAGATGGAGCCGCGCGCGGCGACGCCGATGCGGCGGCTGGAAACCTTGCGGCGGCTGGCGCAGGTCGGCGTGCCGACGACGGTAATGGTGGCGCCGGTGATCCCGGCGCTCAACGACATGGAGATCGAGCGCATTCTCGACGCCGCAGCGGCAGCCGGCGTGAAGCAGGCGGGCTACGTGCTGCTGCGCCTGCCGCTGGAAGTGCGCGACCTGTTCCGCGAATGGTTGACGGCGAACTATCCCGACCGCGCCAGTCACGTGTTCAAGCTGATCCGCGACATGCGCGGCGGCAAGGATTACGACTCAACCTGGGGCAAGCGCATGAAGGGCACCGGGCCTTATGCCTGGATGATCGGCAGGCGCTTTGAAATGGCCTGCGAGAAGCTGGGCTTGAATACCAACAAGCTGTCGCTCTCGACCGAGCATTTCCGCGCACCCAAGCCGGCGACGGAGCAGCTGAATTTGTTCTAGGCACGAAAGTTGCGTGGTCGGGACTGCTTGCCACTCAAAAGCCTGTGCTCCGCGCGACCTTCCAGCGCGAGCGGCGCGCGCTCAACAAAGGCATTTTTCCGGTCGTCGGCTGCGTCGCTTTGCGCATTATGGCGCCGCGTAACGCGCCGAGGCCCAGGGCTTCTTCACGTCATCGTTGATGACGATCGCTTCGGCTGGCCGCGCCGCGGGTGTCTCCATGTCGGGCGTCCAAAGCCAGTAGAAGTTGCTGCCGTCGCCGTTGACCGCAACGACCTTGTGAGCGCCCGCCGCATCGATGGCGTGAATCGTCACCCGGTTGATGAGGCCGTCTTTGAGGGCGCGCATGTCGTTGGCCGCTTCCATAACCGCCTCATTTACGCTCATGCCGAGCTTCATGTAGAGCACGACAGCGCGTGCCGTCCCGCATCGGATGGCCATCTCGCCTGCGCCGGTGCAGGCGCAAGCGCCGTATCTGCTATCGGCGTAGGAGCCCGAGCCGATAACCGGACTGTCGCCGAGACGTCCCGGATACTTCCACGCCCAACCCGATGTGCTCGTACCGCTGGCCACTTTTTGCGCTTGGTCGATCGCAACAAATACGGTGGTGTCGCGCCCGAGTTCAGGATCGATCGCGTGGCGGCAGTATTTGGCCAAAGGAACGTCGGGCCAGCGCGCACGATCGGCTTCACTGACTTCGTTGTCGAACCACTTGCGCCAGGCTGCCTCTGCATGCGGCATCAGCAAGTCGCTCTGTTCGGCACGGATCTCGCGCGCGAAACGGGCCGCACCCTCGCCGACGAGAAACTCATGCGGGAGTTGTTCGAGCACTTGCCGCGCGACGCTGACCGGATGACGAAACCCTTTCAGGGCGCCGACCGCGCCCGTGCGTAGTGTCGTTCCGTCCATCAACGCCGCGTCGAGCTCGACCTCGCCGAGCAGATTGGCCCATCCGCCACGCCCGACGGTACGAACGTTTTCGTCGTCCTCGACGATGCGAATCCCGGCCTCGATCGCATCAAGTCCGGATCGTCCTTCGCGCAGGTGCTGCGCCGTCAAAGGGATGCCGGATGTGCCTTCGTTATTGGATACGACAATCATTGTGCTGCCTCGGCCAGCTTTAGGATTTGAAGACTAACATGCCCCGCAGGGTTCCCCATCATCCACATGCATTCGCTCTCCTCGATTGACTTAGGCTTAATGCAGCGCATTGTTCGCGCGTCATGCCCAGCAAAGTACTCGCCCAACGATTGCCGATTGCCGAGCCGGTCCCGCGCCCGACTTTCAGGCGCGAGCGGCGCGCGCTCAATAAAGGCGTCTTCCCGATCGCCGGATGCGACGAGGCGGGCAGGGGACCGCTCGCCGGCCCGGTGGTTGCGGCGGCGGTGATCCTCGATCCCAGCCGCATCCCGCGCGGGCTCAATGATTCCAAGAAGCTCGGCGCGGCGGAGCGGGAGAAGCTGTACGAGAAGATTTGCGCCACGGCGCAGGTGGCGGTGGCGTTCGGCGCGGTCGAGCGCATCGACCGCGATAATATCCTGCGCGCCTCGCTGTGGGCCTTGGCGCGCGCGGTCAAGGCGCTGCCGGTGCGCCCAAGCTCGTCTTTGTCGACGGACATATCAAGATCGATTGCGGCTGCGACTGCCAGGCTGTGGTGTCCGGCGACGCGCTGGTGCTGTCGGTGGCAGCGGCCTCGATCGTCGCGAAAGTGACCCGTGACCGGCTGATGGGCCGGCTCGGCCTGGCGCATCCCGGCTATGGCTTCGAGCGCCATATGGGCTATTCTGTGCCGGAGCATTTTGCGGCGCTCGCCCGGCTTGGGCCGACCATCCACCACCGCAAATCCTTCGCGCCGGTGGCGGCCAAGCTTGCCGCGCTGGGTGGCGCTTCGGACGAGGTGATCGCCGAGTTGTTGCCTCTTTAGCCTGGCTTCGTTATCGCTGCCCGGTTCCTTCCGGTTTCACCCCGTCCGGGCCAATGCATTACGTCTCCCTGATCATTGAATTCTTGCGCGGTCGCCCGGCGGCGGTGTTCTGGACCGTGGCGCTGACGCAAGCCGCGATATGGACACTGATGCCGGCGCTGTTCTACAGCGCGCCGCCCGGCGAGGTGCCGCTACTCCTGGCCATCGGTCATGAATTTGTCCTCGGCAGCTATCTGGGGCCGCCACTGGCGTTTTGGCTGGGCGAGATCGCGTTTCGTCTTGCCGGCACGTTCGGGCTCTACGCGCTGGCGCAGGCCTGCGTCGTCGTCACCTATTGGGCGGTGTTCAAACTCGGCAGCCGCATCTCGGGTACGCGCCATGCGGTGCTCGCGGTGCTGCTGATGGTCGGTGTCGCGGCCTTCACGGTGCCGAGCCCGAATTTCGGCCCGGCGATCATGGCCACGCCGTTATGGGCGCTGGCGCTGCTGCATTATTGGCGCGCGGTCGGCGAGGGCGAACGCGGCTACTGGTTTCTGCTGGCGCTCGATCTTGGCCTGCTGCTGCTCGCGAGTTACGCGGGGCTGATCCTGCTCGCTCTGATGATGGTGTTCACGCTTGCGGTCCCGCGCGGCCGGCAGGCGCTGCTCAATCCCGAGCCGTGGATCGCGCTGTTGTTGTTCATCATCGTTATCTTCCCGCATCTGGCTTGGCTGAAGGACGCGCGCGATCTCGTGATCGCCGGCCTTCAGGACCCGGATGCTGCCGGCCGCTTGCCGCCCGCCGTCTGGCTGTGCGTCGCGCTGATATTGACGCATGCCGGCTTGGGTCTGCTGGTTGTGTTCGCCAGCGGCTGGCCCCGCCGCCCGCGCGAACAGGCGCCGTTGATCGACCGCAACCCCGTCGAGCCGATGGCGCGGCTGTTCGTTTATTTCTTCGCACTGATGCCGGCGGCGTCCGCGATCATGATCGTCTTTGCCAGCGGCCGGCTCGGACCGCTCGAACGCATCGCGCCGCTGGTGGTGCTGTCGGGCCTCGCGGTCGTGATGGCCGCCGGCGATCGGGTGCCGCTCTATCGCGAGCGCATGGTGTCGTCGACCTGGCTCGGCCTTCTGGTGGTGCCGCCGGCATTCATCGTGCTTAGCATCGCGCTGCTGCCGTGGGCCTTGGCGATCGATCTCAAAATTTCCCAGCCGGCTAGTGTTGAGGGTCATTTCTTCGCCGATAATTTCCAGCGCCGTACCGGCAAGCCGCTCAATTTCGTCACCGGCGATGCCGAAATCGCGCCGCTGATCGCTTTGGCGAGCCCCAGCCGGCCGCATGTTTATTTCAACTGGGCGCCGCAACGCAGCCCGTGGGCGAGCCCGGCCGATTTCCGCAAGGATGGCGGGCTGATGGTGTGGCCCGCCGGCGAGCCTCCGGCGACGCTGAAGGCGCAGTTCCCCGCCATGGTGCCGGAAGTGCCACGTTCGTTCGCGCGCACGGTGCAGGGGTTATTGCCTCTGATCCGGCTCGGCTGGGCGATGGAGCGACCGCAGACGCCTTAAGGTTTGCGCCTTAGTGATAGCTTTCGCCTTCGCGGACTTTGCCGCGGAACAGCCAATAGATGAACACCACGTAGCCGAGCACAAACGGCAATAGCAAAAGTGTGCCGAGCAGCATGAAAATCTGGCTTGCGGGCGCCGCGGCGGTATCCCAGATCGTGAGCGAGGGCGGTACCAGGTACGGGAAGTTGGAAATCACCAGTCCGAGGTAGCCCAGCAAGAAGAGCGCGATCGTCGCCAGAAACGGCGGAATGTCGCGGCCCTGCTTGAGCCAATGCCAGAGTAGATACGCAACCAGCGCCGTCACCACCGGCACCGGCCACAGGAAGTAGAAATTCGGCAGCGAGAACCAGCGTGCCGCGATGCGCGTTTGCGCCAGCGGCGTCCATAGGCTCACCGCCGCCATGAATATCAGCACCGCCAGCAGCAGCCATTTGGCGTGCGCGCGCGAGCGCACGGCAACCGGGCCTTCGGTCTTCATGGTCAGCCAGGTAGCGCCGAGCAGCGCATAGCCGGCGACCAGGGCCAGCCCGCACAAAAACGCGAATGGCGTCGCCCAATGCAGCG
Organism: uncultured Alphaproteobacteria bacterium; assembly: GCA_963809675.1. Taxonomy (GTDB): domain Bacteria; phylum Pseudomonadota; class Alphaproteobacteria; order Rhizobiales; family Xanthobacteraceae; genus Pseudolabrys. The sequence continues at coordinate 118,126 of CAWEKJ010000009.1, read as the reverse complement.
GCCCGCCGGCATAGGCGCCATCCTTTACCGGAACGCCTTGAATGAGACCGCCCAAGATCACGCCTTGCGCGAAACCGGCGAGCGTCGAGCCGCAGGTAAAGACCACGCTCCACCAGCGCTTGCTGTGCGAGACGGTACGGAATTCGAACGCAATGCCGCGGAACACCAGCGCCAGCAGCATGACGATGACCGGCAGATAGAACGCCGGCATCACCACCGCGTAAGCACGCGGAAACGCCACGAACAACCCGGCACCGCCAAGCACCAGCCAGGTTTCGTTGCCATCCCAGAACGGCGCGATCGAACGCATCATCTGGTCGCGCTCGCCTTCGCCATGCGCGAACGGAAACAACACGCCGATGCCGAGATCGAAGCCGTCGAGGATGACGTACATGGCGACGGCGATGCCGATGATGGCGGCCCAGATTGGCGGGAGATACCATTCCATGATGCTACTCCCGTAACGCTTCGCGTCCGACGTCTTCGGCGGCCGACAGCGGGCTGCCACCGAAATGTACGGTCTCTTGGGCCTCCGGGCGGCGCGGCCCGTGCGCGATCAGTCGGTTGATGTAATACATGCCGAACCAAAACACGATGCAGTAGGCGACGACGAACAGCGCCAGGGTGCCGGCGATGGTTGCGCCCGGCACCGGCGAATTGGCGTCGGCCGTGCGCATCATGCCGTAGACGATCCAGGGCTGGCGTCCGGTCTCGGTCACCACCCAGCCGGCGATCACCGCGACGAAGCCGATCCACCAGCTTTGCGCCATGACGCGCAGATACCAGCGCGCCGTAAACAGCGTGCCGCGCCACCATAGCAGCGCGCCGAACAGCGCCGCCGCGATCATGAAGAAGCCTATGCCCAACATGATGCGGAAGGCAAAGAACACGGTCTTCACCGGCGGTCGCTGCGATTCCGGCACGCTGGTCAAGGCCTGGGAACAGGCCGTTCCAACTGTGGGTGAGGATCAGCGAAGAACCATGCGGAATTGAGATCGCGAAACGATTGACGCCGGCCTTTTCATCCGGCCATGCGAAGATGTGGAAGTCGCCGGGCTTACTGCCGTCCCAATGCGCTTCCATCGCCGCGACCTTGATCGGCTGATGCGCGAGCGTGTTGAGGCCGTGCTGGTCGCCGATGAACAATTGCAGCGGCGCAAGGATGGCCATGAGCCCGATCGCCATGCGCAGCATGGTGCGGCCTTCCTCGATATATTTGCCGCCGATCACGTAGCGCGCGCCTACCGCCAGCACCACGAAGCCGGTGGTGAGATAGGCGGCATTGAGCATGTGCGCGAAGCGGTACGGAAAGCTCGGGTTGAAGACGATGGCGAGCCAGTCGACCGGAAACGCGACGCCGTCTTTGATCTCGTAGCCGGCCGGCGTTTGCATCCAGCTATTGGCCGACAGAATCCAGAAGGCGGAGGTGGCGGTACCGATCGCAACCACCACAGCCGAGAGCACATAGAGCCAGGGCGGCACGCGCTTAAAGCCGAACAACAGCACGCCGAGGAAGGTCGCCTCCAGGAAGAATGCCGCCAGCACCTCGTAGCCGAGCAGCGGTCCGAGCACGTTGCCGCTAAAAACCGAGAACCGGCTCCAATTAGTGCCGATCTGGTAGGACAGCACGATCCCCGACACCACGCCCATCGCGAACGAGACTGCGAAAATCTTGGTCCAGAACTGCATCAACTGCCGGTAGCGGTCCGCGCCGGTGCGCAGCCAGATCGCGCCGAGCGTGGCGATATAGGCCGACAGCCCGATGGTGAAGCTCGGAAAAATGATGTGAAAAATGATGGTGAAGGCGAATTGCAGCCGGGCCAGCAAGACAGGATCAAAATCCATTGCGGCCTCCGTGTGGGCGCCCGTGGCGCGACTTTAGTCCCACATTAAAGTCTTTGCGAGCCGATCGTGTTCCGCCCCGGCGTGGGCGCTATCCACATCATCCACAAGCCCGCCCTGCGGAACGCAAGCGTCCGGGCTAGGCTCCGCTTCGGGCAGTCGACGAAGGGGGTCGCTATGGCAAAGCAGGCAAAGAAATCAGGAGCGAAGGTGCGCGAAACGCCGGTCGCGGCATGGCTGGAGAATTATTTCGGGCTCAAGGAGCAGGGCACCGACATACGCACCGAATTCATCGCCGGTCTGACCACGTTCCTGACCATGGTCTACATCGTGTTCGTCAATCCGGCGATCCTAAGCAAAACCGGGATGGATCCGGGCGCGGTGTTCGTCGCCACCTGCGTCGCCGCCGCGGTGAGCACGATGGTGATGGCGCTCTACGCCAATTACCCGATCGCGCTTGCGCCCGGCATGGGCATCAACGCCTTCTTCGCCTTCACCGTGGTGCTGACCTACAAATATACCTGGCAGCAGGCGCTGGCCGCGGTGTTCTGCTCCGGCGTTTTGTTCTTCCTAATCTCGGTATTCCGCATCCGGCAATACGTCATCGAGTCGATCCCGCAGAATCTCAAGCTTGCGATCTCCGCCGGTGTCGGCCTGTTCCTCGGCATCATCGCGCTGGAGGAAGCCAATGTCGTGGTCGCCCAGCCGGCGACATTGGTCACGCTCGGCGATCTGAAAAACCCGGCCGCGATCCTGATGCTGCTCGGCTTCGTGCTGATCGTTGCGCTCAATTATCGCCGCGTCATCGGCGGCACGCTGATCGGCATTCTGGCGGTCACGGTGATCGGCCTGCCGCTCGGGCTGGCGCATTATACCGGCATCATGTCGCTGCCGCCGTCGATCAAGCCGACTCTGCTGCAACTCGACTTCTCGCGCGTGTTCGAGGGCACGTTCTTGATCGTGATCTTCTCGATCCTGTTCATCGACGTGTTCGATAATGCCGGAACGCTGATCGGCGTCACCCACCGCACCGGGCTGATGAAGAACGGCAAGTTGGCGCGCATGAAGGAGGCGCTGATCTCCGACAGCTTCGCCGCCATGTTCGGCTCGCTGATCGGCACCTCGACCACGACGAGCTACATCGAGAGCGCGGCGGGCGTGTCGGCCGGCGGCGCGCACCGGTCTGACCGCGGCCTTCGTCGCGATCTTCTTCCTGCTGGCGCTGTTGTTCGCGCCGCTTGCCGGCATGATCCCGGCCTATGCCACGTCGGCGGCGCTGCTTTACGTCGCCTGCGTGATGGCGCGCGGGCTGGCCGAAATCGACTGGGAGGACATCACCGAATATGCCCCGGCGGTGGTCGCCGCCATCACGATGCCGCTGACTTATTCGATCGCGACCGGCATCGGGCTCGGCTTTATTACTTATGCGCTGGCGAAATTGATCTCCGGTCGGTTCAAGGAAGCCTCGCCGGCGGTGATGGTGCTGGCGGTGCTGTTCGCGATCAAATTCGCCGTGTCGGGATGAGCGCTTTCTCATCCTGGCAAACATGGGCGGTGCTGTCAGCGATATTCGCGGCGCTGACGGCGATCTTCGCCAAGGTCGGCGTTGAGAACATCAGCTCCGACCTCGCCACTTTCATTCGTACGATCGTCGTCATCGTCACGCTCGGATTCCTTTTAGCTGTGACAGGGCAATTCCAGGCGCCCGGCACGATCTCGGGGCGCACTTATCTGTTCCTGCTGCTGTCGGGGCTGGGCACCGGTGCGTCGTGGCTATGTTATTTCCGCGCGCTCAAGATCGGCGAGGCCGCCAAGGTAGCGCCGATCGATAAACTGTCGGTCGTCTTGGTGGCGGTGTTCGGCGTCATCTTTCTCGGCGAGCGGCTGAGCGCGCCCAACTGGCTCGGCATCGCGTTGATCGCAGCAGGGGCGATCCTCGTCGCGTTCTGATTTCGGTAGGCGTCGAATTTCAATCGCTACCGTTTACCAAGGGCCGCGGCGACTTGCGGCAGCAGACGAGCGGCGACCGCTGCATGGCCGCGACGGTCGATGTGTTGTCCGTCGGGATCGCGTGAACTTGCCGGAACCATCGCGAGAATGCGGTTCAAGATGATCACTTTGATTCCGCGCGCGCGAAGCCGAGAGCTCATTTGCGCGACGTTTGTGGCTGCTTCGGCAGTGCTACCGCCGCGACGGGCGTCGTTGCCGCCTGGCTGAATGATGACCACGCGCGTGCCGTCCGGGACGGCGGAGTCGAGGCGGGCCAGCATGCCAGCGGTCGTGTCGCCCGGAACGCCAGCATTGACCACGCGCAAATCGTAACCACGGGCACGGAGCAGCGCCTCCAGTTGCGCAGGAAAAGCCTCGCTTTGGCTCACGCCGCCGGCCGTCCGGCCGCGTCCGGAGCCGTAAGTATTGCTGGCGCCGATCGCGACGACGGTTGATGCGGCCTGGGCGGGCGCGTCCCACCAGATGATGGCTAAAGTCATGCAGGCGATTGGCATCAGCTTTCGCATATCGCGCTCCTATTGCAGCGCCTTCTTGATCGCCAGAAAATCGCGCCAGGCGAAGCGCTTCTGCAGCGGGCTGCGCAGCAGAAAGGCCGGATGGAATGTCGGCATGGCGCGGATTTCCCGTTTTCCCGTATTGAAGGAAAACCAGCGCCCGCGCGTCTTGGTGATGCCTTCCTTGATGCCGAGCAGCGTCTGCGCCGAGGGATTGCCCATGCAGACCAAGACGTCGGGGTCGGCCAGTTCGATCTGGCGCAAAATGAACGGCAGACAGATTTGGGTTTCCTGCGGCGTCGGCGTGCGGTTGCCGGGGGGCCGCCAGGGCACGACATTGGCGATGTAGACTGAGGTCCGATCAAGGCCGATGGCGGCCAGCATGCGGTCGAGCAGCTTGCCGGAGCGGCCGACGAACGGCAGTCCCTCGATGTCCTCGTCGCGGCCGGGCGCCTCGCCGACGAACATCACGCGCGCTTTTGGATTGCCGTCGGCGAAGACCAATTGGGTGGCGCTCGCCTTCAGGCCGCAGCCGTCGAATTTGTCCAGAATGGCGCGCAGCTCGTCGAGCGTCTTGGCGCTGCGGGCCGCCTCGCGCGCCGCCATGGCGGCCTCATCGAGCGCGGGCGGGGCGGTGGGCGGGCTGGCGCGACCCTTGATTTCGAGGTCCGGCGGACGCGCGACCGGCTGGGGTGAGCGGGCAGGCGGCGCCGCCAGTTCGGCCGCTGCGAAACGGTCCACCGGCTGCTTCGCCGACCAAGCGCGTCGGCGCCGGCTTCCAGGTAGAAGTCGAGCAGTTCGCGAGCCGATTTGTCGCTGGACGGGGGTCATGATTGAACCTTAGCATGGCAAGGCGCTGCGATTGCCGCCGGCTGTGCAAAAGTGGACAATCGGGGGATGGGAGATCGTCATGGCTGAACTGCCCGCCCGCGAGGCGATGGAATTCGATGTGGTGATTGTCGGCGCCGGTCCGGCCGGCCTGTCCGCCGCCATTCGCCTCAAGCAGATCAATCCCGAGGTTTCCGTCGTGATCGTGGAAAAGGGCTCGGAGGTCGGCGCCCATATCCTGTCCGGGGCGGTGATCGATCCGGTCGGCCTCGACAAGCTGCTCCCGGGATGGCGCGGCGAAGACACGCCGATCAAGACCGCGGTCAGCGACGACCGCTTCTATTGGCTCAGCGCTCAAAGCGCATTGCGGCTGCCGAATTTCATGATGCCGCCACTGATGAGCAACCACGGCAATTTCATCGTTTCGCTCGGCAGCGTCTGCCGCTGGCTGGCGACCAAAGCCGAAGCGCTCGGGGTTGAAATCTATCCGGGCTTTGCGGCCTCCGAGGTCCTGTTCGACGACGCCGGCGCGGTGGCCGGCGTCGCCACCGGCGACATGGGCGTCGGCAAAACCGGCACAGCCCAAGGATTCATTCACGCGCGGCATGGAGCTGCGCGCCAAATACACTTTGTTCGCGGAAGGCGCGCGCGGCAATCTCGGCAAGCAGCTGATCGCTAAATTCGATCTCGCGAGCGCGAGCGAGCCGCAGAAATTCGGGCTCGGCCTCAAGGAACTCTGGCAGGTCGCGCCCGAAAGGCACCGCAAGGGGCTGGTGCAACATTCCTTCGGCTGGCCGCTCGACGGCGCGACCGGCGGCGGATCGTTTCTTTATCACTTCGACGACAATCTGGTGTCGGTCGGCTTCGTGCTGCATCTCAACTATTCAAACCCCTATCTGTCGCCGTTCGAGGAATTCCAGCGCTTCAAGACCCATCCGCTGGTGCGCGATACGTTCGCGGGCGGCAAGCGTCTCGCTTATGGTGCGCGCGCTTTGACCGAGGGCGGCTACCAGTCGGTGCCCAAGCTCTCGTTTCCTGGCGGTGCGCTGATCGGCTGCGACGCCGGCTTCATGAACGTGCCGCGCATCAAAGGCAGTCACAACGCCATGCTGTCGGGCATGATGGCCGCGGAGGCCGCCGCCGGAGCGCTGGCCGGCGGACGCAGCCATGACGCGCTCACCGACTATGAGGCAGGCTGGCGTTCGTCCGCCATTGGCAAGGATCTGTGGAAGGTGCGCAATGCCAAGCCGCTGTGGTCGAAACTTGGCACGATGATTGGCATCATGCTCGGCGGCTTCGACATGTGGTGCAACACGCTCGGCTTTTCATTGTTCGGTACTCTGAAACACGGCAAGCCGGACTACGCTACGCTAAAGCCGGCCTCCGAATGCGCACCGATTGCTTATCCGCGGCCCGACGGCAAACTCACCTTCGACCGGCTGTCGTCGGTATTTCTGTCCAACACCAATCACGAAGAAGATCAGCCGGTGCATCTGCACGTTGCGGACATGACTCTGCAAAAGACGTCCGAGCACGACGTATATGCCGGTCCGTCGGCGCGCTATTGTCCGGCCGGAGTTTACGAATGGATAGAAGAGGGGGGTTCGCCTAAATTTGTCATCAACGCGCAGAATTGCGTCCACTGCAAAACCTGCGACATCAAGGACCCGAATCAGAACATCACCTGGGTTCCACCCGAGGGCGGCGGCGGCCCGAACTATCCAAATATGTGATGTGCAACGGGCATTGCGGTCACGATGCTGCCACATCCGAGTTTTCAACCTCACACCGAAGTGTGACGGTCGCCGTTCTTGCGGCGACGGCGCAAAAAGGCCATTCTGGGCCCAACCTCGGCGGTTCGTGCAAAACCTGCGGCCAGCCGCCTCATTGGAGCATTGCCCGTGACTTCTCCGCTTCTGTATCGGTGCGTAATCGGCACCGCGCTTGCTGCATTACTGGTCGCGGCGCCGATCGAGCTTGCCGCGCAAGCGCCGGCCGCGCAGGATCTCGCCGGCCTGACCGCCTCGGGCAGCTATCTCGCCGCCCGTCATGCCGGACAGGAGCGGGACGCCGGCGCCGCCGCCGCTTATTACCGCGGCGCGCTTCGGCACGATCCGAAGAACGGTGAACTGCTCGACCGCGCTTTTCTGTCGTTGCTGGTCGACGGCAACATCGACGAAGCCGTGAAATATGCCGAGCGCATCGCACAGACCGACAAGAACGATCGTGTTGCCCAATTGGTGCTCGGGGTGGCGGCGCTCAAGCACAAACAATACACGGTGGCGCGCCGGGACCTGGCGCAATCGATCCGCGGCCCGATCACCGATCTGACGGCGACGCTGCTCACCGCTTGGTCGATGTACGGCGCTGGCGATGCCAAGGGCGCGGTGGCAGCGATCGACCGGCTCACCGGTCCGGATTGGTACGCCATCTTCAAGGAACTGCATGCCGGCATGATCTACGACGTCGCCGGCAACAAGAAGGACGCCGGCACGCGCTTCGCGCACGCCTACAAGCTCGATTCCTCCGCGCTGCGCGTGGTCGAGGCCTATGGCAGCTGGCAGTCGCGCAACAGCTCGCCCAAGGAAGCGCTCGGCGTTTACGAGGCATTCGACAAGGTGCTGCCGCGCCATCCGCTCGTGGTCGAGTCGATGAACCAGTCTCAAGGCCGGCGACAAATTGCCGCCGCTGGCGACGACGCCGCAGGCTGGCGCCGCAGAAGCGCTTTACGGATTGGGCGCTTCGCTCGGCCGCCGCGGCGGCGAGGATCTCGGCCTGGTCTATCTTCAGCTTTCGCTTTATCTCGCGCCCAACCATCCGCTGGCGCTGCTCTCGCTTGCCGATCTTTATGAGTCGCTCAAGAAGCCGGCGCTGGCGATCAAAGTCTATGAACGCATTCCGCCGAATTCGCCGCTGCATCGCAACGCGGCGATTCAGATGGCGGCCAATCTCGATTCGCTCGACCACGCCGACGAGGCGGAAAAGCATCTTGAAGCCTTGATCAAGGAGCATCCGGACGATCAGGAAGCGATCATGGCGCTCGGCAACATTTTGCGCGGGCACAAGAAGTTCGCCGCTTGCGCCGACGTCTACTCCAAGGGCATCGACGCGCTAAAGCAGCCGGAAAAGGCCAACTGGGTGATCTTCTATTTCCGCGGTATCTGCCTGGAGCGCGCGCATCAGTGGCCGAAAGCGGAAGCCGATCTCAAGAAGGCACTCGATTTGTTTCCCGAGCAGCCGCATGTGCTCAACTATCTCGGCTATTCCTGGATCGATCAGGGCGTGAACCTCGACCAGGGCATGGACATGATCAAGCGCGCCGTGCAGCAGCGTCCGGACGATGGTTACATCGTCGACTCGCTTGGTTGGGCCTATTACCGCATCAATAATTACGACGAGGCGGTCAAGAATCTTGAGCGCGCGATCGAACTCAAGCCGGAAGACCCGACCATCAACGATCATCTCGGCGACGCCTATTGGCGCGTCGGGCGCGTGCTGGAAGCCAAATTTCAGTGGGCGCATGCGCGCGATCTCAAGCCGGATCCGGAAGATCTGCCGAAGATCGAAGCCAAGCTCAAAGACGGGCTGCCGGACGAGACCTCGTCGCAAGCCAAGGCCGTCAAGTCCGAGAAGAGAAGCGGCGACGGCGGCTAACTTTAAGGCCTTAGCTTGAGCGCATCGCTGGTCGAACGGGCCCCCGCCAAGATCAATCTGACATTACGCGTGCTCGGCCGCCGCGCCGACGGCTATCACGAGCTCGAAAGCCTGGTGGCGTTCGCTGAACTGGCCGACACGCTCGTCTTGCAGCCGAGCGACAATGCCGCGCTTGATGTTTCCGGGCCGTTTGCCGCCGCCAGCGGGCCGGTCGCCGAAAATCTGGTGCTCAAGGCGCTTGGCGCGCTGCGCGAACGCGTCGCGGGTTTGAAGGCTGGGCACTTTGTGCTCGAAAAGAATGTCCCGGTTGCCGCCGGGCTTGGCGGCGGCTCGGCCGATGCCGCGGCGGCCTTGCGGCTGCTGGCGCGCTTGAACGGTCTGCCGCTTGACGATCCGCGGTTGGCGTCGGCTGCGCGCGCGACCGGCGCGGATGTGCCGGTCTGCCTCGCTCCGAGCGTGCGGATTATGCGCGGCGTCGGCGATGAACTCTCGGCTCCTCTCGACCTGCCATCGCTGCCCGCGCTGCTGGTCAATCCGGGAGTCGCGCTGGCGACCCATGACGTGTTCGCCAAATTCACCGCCGCACAGGCCGGTGAGAGGCCGCCCGCCGATGTGCCGGGTACGCCTGATGCGGCGATCACGTTTCTTCATGCATACGGTAACGACCTCACGCAAGCGGCGATTGCCTGCGTGCCTGCGGTCGCCGAGGTGATCGAACGCCTGCGTGCTCTGCCGGGCGCGCGGCTGGTGCGCATGTCGGGGTCGGGAGCGACCTGTTTTGCGCTGTTCGCCAGCGCCGGCGAAGCCGCGGGCGCGACGCGGTTGCTTACGGCCGAGCGCAAAGGGTGGTGGGTGAGCGCCACCACGCTCGGTCCGGGGAGAAAACATCCTTGAAATTGCCGCTATATCAGGGAACCGTTGCCTGCCTCAAGATTTGCAGCGAGGCGGCGCGTAGCAGGAGAGCAGCATGAAAATCAGGTGGGCTTTGATGGCCGCCGTCGTTTTGGCCGCAGGTGTCATCGCGGTCGATCCTGCGCTCGCGCGCCACAGGAACAAGGTCGTCCACCATTGCCTCGATCAGATCTCGGACGGGCCCACTATCTACGGATTTTTTTTCAATCACCCGCCGCAGCCGAACGGTTGCGCGCCGCCGGTATATGCCTATGGCCATTTTGTCGGCCAGGATCCCGATCCTTTTATCCGCCAGCAATTGAATCGCGATCCGCGGACGGGCTATTGGCCGTTCTAACCGCGCGTTAGAGCGTGGTCCAACTAGATTGAATCACTATGCGTCCCTAACGTTTTGCTTGCGCAGGGTCTTTTCCGAAAACCGGTTGCCCCTTTTCGGGATCATGCGCTAGTGCGCGCGCGCGATGCAGAACGCGACGGTCTGTTCCAGCGCCGTTTTGATCGCGGATTGCGGCACCAGCGCCAGAGCATCGGTGGCGATCGCGCCGTAGTGGCGGGCGCGGCCGACGGTGTCCTCAATGGCGTGATGCTTTGCCATCAGTGCGATGGCCTGGTCGAGATCGCCGTCGCGGACTTCACCTTGACCCAGTGTGCGGTTCCAGAACGCGCGCTCGCTTTCGGTGCCGCGGCGGAACGACAGCACGACCGGCAAGGTAATTTTGCCTTCACGGAAATCGTCGCCGACGTTCTTGCCGAGCTTGGCTGATTTTCCGCCGTAGTCGAGCGCGTCGTCCACGAGTTGGAAGGCGATGCCGAGATTCATGCCGAACGATCGGCAGGCAGCGACCTCCGATTTATCCTTCGCCGCCAACACCGGGCCCACTTCGCAAGCGGCGGCGAACAGCTCCGCGGTCTTGGCGCGGATCACCGCCATGTATTCGTCCTCGTTGCTGGCGGTGTTCTTGGCGACGCCGAGCTGCATCACTTCGCCTTCCGCGATCACGGTGGCGGCCGAGGAGAGAATGTCGAGCGCGTGCAGATTGCCGACCTCGACCATCATCTTGAAAGCCTGGCCAAGCAGAAAATCGCCGACCAGCACACTCGCTTCGTTGCCCCAGACCATGCGGGCGGCGAGCTTGCCCCGGCGCATATCGCTTTCGTCCACCACATCGTCGTGCAACAGCGTCGCGGTGTGCATGAACTCGACCGCGGCGGCGAGCTTGACGTGGCCGTCGCCGGGGTAGCCGGCGAGTTTGGCCATGGCCAGCGTCAGCATCGGGCGCAGCCGCTTGCCGCCCGATGAAATCAGGTGGTTGGCGACCTCGGGGATCATGGCGACGTCCGAGCCGGTGCGCGCCAGGATCGCAGCGTTGACTCGCTCCATATCCGGCGCCACCAGGTCGGCGAGACGCTCGATCGATGCGGGGTGCGGACTTTCGAATGGAACGACGACGGCCAAAATACTTCTCCCCAATCGCGGCTTTACGTGAGCATAGAAACGCTGTGTTAAAGGGGCAAGTGCGGTTAAACTGCGCCTGATTTGGGGGCACCGCGGGGCGCCGCCGGCGCACGGGCATAGGGGTTGCGATTGGCGAAACGAACTGCATCCTCGGCCGCGCCTAAGTCGGGCCGCTTCGGCCAATACAGAATCGCCGTGCTGGTGCCTTGCTTCAACGAGGAAGTAGCGGTCGCCAAGGTCGTCAAGGACTTCCGCGCCGCGCTGCCCACCGCCGCGATTTTGGTGTTCGACAATAACTCGACCGACAATACCGCCGCCGATGCGCGCACTGCCGGCGCCGAAGTGTTTCGGGAAAAGCGCCAGGGCAAGGGCTTCGTGGTAAGCCGCATGTTTACCGACGTGGAAGCCGACGTCTACGTGCTGGTCGATGGCGACGCTACCTACCATGCGCCGAGCGTGCGCGTCATGATCGAGCGCCTGCTCGACGACCGGCTCGACATGGTGGTCGGCAACCGGGTCGACCGCGAAGAGGCCGCCTACCGCGCCGGTCACCGCACCGGCAATCGGCTGCTGACATCGTTTGTCGCCCAGGTCTTCGGGCCGACCTTCAACGATATGCTGTCGGGCTACCGGGTATTCTCGCGCCGCTTCGTGAAGTCGTTTCCCGTGCTGTCCGGCGGTTTCGAGATCGAGACCGAGCTCACCATTCACGCGCTCGAGCTGGGGCTGCCGGTCGCAGAGATCGACACGCCCTATTACGCGCGGCCGGAGGGCTCGGCCTCCAAGCTCAGCACCTGGAGCGACGGCTTCCGCATCTTGCGCACCATTTTCCGGCTCTATCGCGCCGAGCGCCCGCTGCCATTTTTCACCGGCATCGGGCTGGCGCTGGCGATCGCGTCCATCGGTTTCGCAATTCCTGTCTTTGTCACGTATTTCGAAACGGGCCTGGTGCCGCGGCTGCCGACCGCCATTTTATCGCTCGGCTTGATGTTGCTGGCGTTCATGTCGGCCGCCATCGGATTGGTGCTCGATACCGTCACGCGCGGTCGGCGCGAGATAAAGCTGCTTGCCTATTTAGCGCACCGGGCGCCGGGCGAGGAACGCCGGCGCGGCTGATAAATCGCGCTTCAGTGCCGCTCTGTACACCGCAAAAAACTGGTGTCACAACAGCTTGAATTGGCGGCCTTTGCGTGAGGACAAATGCGCTTTCTGTGTGTGGTAGGGACGCGGCCCGAAGCGATTAAGTTGGCGCCGGTCATTCTGGAGCTCGCGCGCCATTCGGAAGTGACGACGCTGTGTTCCGGCCAGCACATCGAGCTCGCTGAGGAGCCGCTCGCCTGGTTCGGCATCAAGCCGGACGACCGCATCGCGATCGATCCGGATTCGCGCACGCTGGCGGTTCTCACCGGCGCGCTGTTCGCGCCGCTTGAGCGCATGATCGGCAAGCACAAGCCGGACGTGATCGTGGCCCAGGGCGACACCACGACGCTGTTTGTGACAGCGCTGACCGCGTTTTATCTAGGCATCCCATTCGCGCATATCGAAGCGGGGCTGCGTACCGGCAATTTTCAAGCGCCATTTCCCGAAGAATTTAACAGGGTTGCGGCTGGCAAGCTGACGGCGTGGCACTTCTGTCCGACGCAACGCGCGGCCGCAAACCTGCGTGCCGAAGGCGTCGATCCCGGGCGGTTGTTTATCACCGGCAATACCGGCATCGATGCGCTGCGTTTGACGCTGGCGCGAATCGGCAAGGCGCCGGCGGTTGGCCGCGGTCTGCGGCGCATTCTATTGACGGCGCATCGCCGGGAAAATCAGGGCGCGCGCATGGAAGCGATCTGCCGGGCCGTGTCGATCATCGTAAATGAGTTTGACGACGTCGAGTTTATCATCCCGGTCCATCCGAACCCCGCAGTCGCGGCTACTTTCGACTCTCTCAAAAGTCACGATCGCATCCATTTGTCGCCGCCGCTGGGATACCCGCAACTGATTTCGGAAATGGCGCAAGCTTATCTGATCTTGACGGATTCCGGTGGCATCCAGGAAGAGGCGCCGTTCCTGCACAAGCCCGTTCTTGTGCTGCGCGACGTGACCGAGCGGCCGGAAGCAGTGGAGATGGGTGTGGCGTCGCTGGTCGGCGCCGATGCGGTCTCCTTGGTCGACGCCGTGCGCCGCCTGCTCACGGACCAGACGAGCTATGCCAAGATGGCGAGCGGCGGCTCTCCCTACGGCGACGGTTACGCCGCGCAGCGGATTGCCGAAGCCTTCGGTCTGGTGAAGGGCTCGGCGTGTGCGAGCTGATTTTCTGCTCGTCGCCGTTTGATCGGAGCGTCTCGCAATGACGACCGTCGGTCGCGTCTATCTCGGTTTACCTGCGTATAACGAAGAGATCGCGCTGCCGCGTCTGTTAACGCGCGTCGAAAAACTGGCGTCGTCGTCGAAATTGCCGCTCACGGTTGTGGTCTACAATGACGGCAGCAATGACGCGACCGCGGCGATCGCGTTGCAATGGCAACAGTGTATCCCTCTGGTGCTGTTGGACGGCCGGGTCAATAAAGGTTTGGGCGCGGGCTTACGTGCCTTGATCGATTATGCGGTTACCACCGGTGCGGCTGACGATGTCCTCGTCATCATGGATTGCGACGACACACATGATCCGGCCCAAATTCCCGAAATGCTCGCGGCGGGGGTAAACGGCGCCGATGTCGTGATTGCGTCGCGCTTTCAAAGCGGGGCGACGGTGCAAGGCGTGCCGCTGTTGCGCCGCATGACGGCGCTCGGCGCGGTCATTTTGTTTAAATTGATTCATCCGGTGCGCAAGGTCTGGGACTACACCTGCGGATACCGCGCCTACCGCATCGGGATATTGCAGAACGCCGTGGCGCGCTTTCCCGGCCGCTTGGTCGAGGAAACCGGTTTTGCATGCATGGCGGAAGCGCTGCTCAAGCTCAATGCGGCGGGCGCCCGCTTCGCCGAGGTCGCGCTGCATCTGCGCTACGACCTGAAACCGACCGCGAGCAAAATGGCGGTGAGCAGCAATATGCGCCGGCTCCTCGGTTTGCTGGTGCGTTGGCGCTGGCGTGGCTTCGACGCCGCATGATTTATTTATCGAGCCGCAGCAGCCGCCATTCGTCGTCCTGCCCGAACTGCATCACCACGTGAAGTTTGTCGGGCCGCGCTGCGAGGAGGGCCTGCGCTTCGCCGGGTTCGGCCGCGATCCAGGCGGGGCCGGGGATTGTCTTCAGTGCCGCCGTGTCTTTGGTGACGATGGGTCCCGGCACCAAGGCAAACACATTCAGACCGACGCTGTCGGTGCGAAAGATCGGCGCCGGAGCGGCCGCTATCTGCTCTGTAATCTGCGCCGCGTCGATCTGCGCCGACCGGAATTGTTTCGGCATCAACGGCGCGGCAATGTCGGTATAGACAAACGAATAGGCAAGTAGAGCAAACGTAACAGTAAGTCCGGGGACGACCGCCAACGGCTCTCTTTTCGCCAACGCGTCGTAGCCGAGGCCGCCGAGCACGCACATCGGCAGGATCAGGGGAAAGAAATAGCGTGCCGTCGATCCGCCGGGCCAGAACAGAATGGCGACCGATGCTGCAAGCCCGTAGCACAGGATCGCTTTGATGAAACCGGGCGGAATTCGCTCGGTTCCGTAAAATCCTCTGGAGGCGAAAAATACGATCGCAAGCAGGACGGCAGGCAAAGTCTCGCTGACCAGTCTTAGAATCGATTCAACCGGGCCGGACAATGGAGCGACCGGTGACAGGCGCATGAAGCCGGCCCACTGATTTTCGTCGCCGGGCGAATACACATAGCCATACCAGGCAGCCAAAGGGACGACGCAGAGAACACCCGCAAGGATGAAACCCGGAATTTGTCTCCAGGAGCGCGTTGTAAGAATAAACAAGCCTATGCCGAGTGCGAAATAGCCCACCGGCTGCGGTCCTTTCAGGAGGCTGGCAAGCGCCAAAATACCGCCGACCGCTGCCCATCGGGCCATGCTGATGCGGTCGGCGCGATAACCGTCCCACCAGACGAAGAAGGACATAAAAAGCAGGACGGCCAGAGGAAGGTCCGCGGTCGCCATGGCGTAAGCCCGTATGACGATCGGGCAGGCGAGAAACAGCGCGGCCCCCAGCAACGCGGCCGGAATGCTGGATCCGACGCGTCGCAACAGCGCGTAGATGAGCAAACATCCGGCCAGCAAAAACAGAACGATCGGAAGCCGGGCCGTGAACTCGCTGACGCTGCCGAAAGGCACGCTTATCGCGGCGATGATCCACGACAGCAGCGTCGGGCGTTCGACGAAGCGGGTGTTGAATATGTGGGGGGTGATCCAATAACCGTCCTCAAGCGCGGCCCGCGCGACCGTGACCGCAACGCCCTCGTCGGAGTGAAAGCCGCGCAAAAAAACCAGGGGCATGGCCAGCACGCCCCAAGCAACGAGGATGACAATGATTGGATTCCAGCGCGTCGCAAACGCGTTCCAGAAGGCAACCAGCCGCGCCGCGACCGTGCACGCCATCATAAACAGCGGGGACGTGCGAAGGCCTTGGATTTTCATTGTAAATACAGATCGTTAGGGCGGGAAAAACACTTTATAATCGAATGCGGGCGCGGGCAATGATCCTGACTTAACGCGCTTGGTATATAAGCACCGGGAGCAGAGGACGGATAGATTGCGCGAACTCCTTCGCACCAATGACATTGTTCTGGTCTCGGCCGTGGTCGCGCTGCTCGACGGCGCCGGGATTCGTCACTTGGTGCTCGACCAGAACATGAGCGTGCTGGAAGGCTCGCTCGGCGTGTTGCCGAAGCGGATTTTGGTGGCCGAAGGCCAGGAACTCACGGCGCGGCAGATCATGGAAGACGCCGGGCTCGCCAGAGAGCTGCGTCCGGAATGACGACGCATAGCGACATCCTCGAAACCAGCGAAGATGCCGTGCTCGGCGGACGCTTGCGGCTGCGCCAGCCGCTGCGCGGTCATCGTGTCGGTCACGATGCGATCTTGCTCGCCGCCGCGACCGGCGGGCATGCCGGCGAACGGGCCGTCGATCTGGGCGCCGGGGTGGGCGCAGTCGGCCTGACGCTGGCGCTGCGCGTTCCCGCGCTCAAGGTCACACTGGTCGAAATCGATCACGCGCTTTGTGCGCTGGCCGCCGGCAACGCGCGCCTCAATGGATTGGCCGATCGCGTGGACGTGCTCAACGCCGACGTCGAAGATGCCGATGCGCTTTCACCTCTCAGCGCAGATCGTGTTTTGATGAACCCGCCATTCCATGACGAGTCCCGGCAGAACGTGTCGCCCGATCCGCGCCGGCGTCTCGCGCATGCGGGAGCACCCGGCCTGTTGCCGCGCTGGATCACGACGGCGGCGCGGCTCCTGAAGCCGCAGGGCGTGTTGACGTTGATCTGGCGCGCGGATGCGCTGGCCGATGTGCAGGAAGCGCTCGCCGGCGCGTTTGGCTGCATCGCCGTGCTGGCGGTTCATCCGCGCCCGAATGCGAGCGCCATTCGCGTCCTGGTGCGCGCGGTGAAATCGGGCCACGGCGCGCTGGTAAATTATCCGGCGCTCGTTCTCAACGACGAGCAAGGGCGCCCGTCGGCGGCGGCGGAAGCTGTACTGCGGGGTGGGGAGACGCTGAGGATTGCCGAGATTTAAATGCCGGCACTTTTGCCTAGGATTTGCGCCGGCCTGGCATAAATTCACGCCAACGCCGGATGACAAGCTGTCGCCGCATACGTTCCAGGACGTCATCGGTAAGATGCGAAAGTCCAATAACGCTGCTGATTAGCAGGAACAGAATGGCCAGTTTGGGATCCATCGATCCGCCTCTTTCGATACCGCATTGGTTTTCGGCGGCTACTGAAGTGCAAAAAGCATTCCAAAGTTAAAAATTAGGCAAATTATTGCGGTTCCCAAGGCTGAGACGGTAATTTTACTGCGATGCATCGCTTTTCTACGGCGTTTATTATCCGAACCGGAGGCTTTGACTTGGGTTCCAAGGATGCCTAAGTCCCCGGCATGGCACCCGCCGCGATCCAACCGATGCCCGATATTCTCAAACCCATGATCGAACTGTTGAGCAAGCTGGTGCCAGCGCGCTTCCGCACCGACATTCCGGTGGTGCCGGTGGTGCGGCTGTCGGGCGTCATCGGCGCTGTCCACGCCGTTGCGGCCGGGACTGATGCTGTCCTCGACCGCCCGTTCGCTGGAGCGCGCCTTCGCGACCCGCCATGCCCGCGCCGTGGCGCTGATCGTCAATTCGCCGGGCGGCTCGCCGGCGCAGTCGCATCTGATCTTCCGCCGCATCCGTCAACTGGCCGCGGAAAAGAAATTGCCAGTCATCGCCTTTGTCGAGGATGTCGGCGCCTCGGGTGGATACATGCTGGCCTGCGCCGCCGACGAGATTATCTGCGACCCGTTTTCCATCGTCGGATCGATCGGCGTGGTCGGTGGCTCGTTCGGCTTTCCCAAGCTGATGGAAAAGCTCGGCGTCGAGCGCAGGCTTTACACCGCCGGCGAACGCAAGGTGATGCTCGACCCGTTCCAGCCGGAAAAACCGGAGGACGTAAAGCGAATCAAGGCGATCCAGAAAGACATCCACGAGCACTTCATTGCTCTGGTCAAAGAACGGCGTACGGCCAAGCTGAAGAGCAACGAAAAGACGCTGTTCTCGGGCGAGTTCTGGACCGCCGGGGCCGCGATCGAACTCGGTCTCGCCGATGCAATAGGAGATCTGCGTTCGACTTTGCGCCAACGCTATGGCGAGAAAGTGCGCACGCCGTTGATTTCCGAGCGCCGCAACTTTTTCGGCCGCAGAATTCCGGGCTTGGGCTCGCTCGAAAATCTCGCGCGCCGGCCCGGCCTCGCCGATGATTTCATATCGGCGTTGGAGACGCGCGCGCTCTGGTCGCGCTACGGGTTGTAGCGGCTATTGCACCGGCTTGTTGCCGAACAGCTTCGCCACCGCTGCGACCTGCGCTCGTTGCTGTGCAATAGAGGCGGCGAATTCGGCGCTGTCGCCAGGACTGACGATCTGCCCGGTAGCGGTCAGCTTCTGCACGACGTCGGGCTCGGCGGCGACGGCCTTGATGTCGGCGGCGATCTTGTTGCGTACGGCGTCCGCTATTCCGGGCGGACCGAACAGACCGACCAGCCCGTCGAATTCGAGCGAGGGATAGCCGGCCTCAAGCGCCGTCGGCGCGTCGGGGATCGCCGGCGCGCGGTCGTGATTGGTGACGGCCAACACCTTGACCTTGCCGGCCATTACCTGCGGCCGCACGATGGCGTAAGCCGGCATGTAGACCTGGATGCGTCCTTCGGCGAGGTCGTTGACCGCGGCCACCGGGTTTTTATAGGGCACCTTCGCCATGGTCAGGCCGACCGTGTGCAGATAACCGGCGAACACGAAATCGGTGAAGCCGGTGGCGGTGGTCCAGTTCAACTGACCGGGCTTGGCGCGCGCCAGCGCCTCAAGTTCTTTGAGCGTGTTGACGCCGAGCGAGGCCGGGACGCTGACCGCGACCACGGTCTTGGAGATGCGGGCGATCGGGATCAGGTCTTTCGGGTCGTAGGGCAGGGTGTCGTGGAAATAAGGATGGGCGGTGAACGAACTCACCGGCGAGACCAGCAGGACGTGATCGTCGTGCGCGCCGAGGAACGCCGTGATGGCGACCATGCCGTCGCCGCCCGGGCGGTTTTCGACGACGACCGATTGGCCCCAACGCTGCGCCAATTTGTCGGCGAACAGCCGCGCGCCGATATCGACGCCGCTGCCGGGCCCGAGCGTCACGATCAGCCGCACCGGCCGGTTCGGCCACGTCTCGGCCGCGGCCGGCGCGAAGGCCGGCAAAAGCAGGGATGCGGCGACCAGCGCCGACAACGTCCATCTGGCTTTCGTGAGATTTGTCATCGGTTTCCTCCACCCACAGGACAAGGCCGGTTTCCGGCTCATTCGGGAACAACCAACATAATTCATCGCCGCTTGCTTGTGCACCCGATCCGAGGCTGGCAGCCCCGAAAATGCCTTGTTCGCCGCCAAACTTCGACTTCTCACGCTGGTTCGGAGATGCCGATGCCGCCCCTTATGCTCTCGCCGCTGCTGAAATGGTCGCTTGCCGCACTGGGCGGCGCCATGGTCGTGCATTGGGTGGTGAAGGAAGCGCGCCGGATCAATGAAGAGCTGGATTCGGCCAAGCGCGCGAAGGTAAGGATTTCCGACAAGGAAAACCGGCCAACTTTGCGGCGGGATCCTGTGACCGGCGAGTATCGCCTCTAGCCGATCTTCAATTTGGGGAGATTTAAGCTGTCGCCTCTCAGCGGCGGGCGGCGCGCGGGTTGCTGGTGATCATGGCGCCCAAGAACATCACTGTGAAGGCCAGACCGATCAGTTGGAAGGTGATCATTTGATTTCTCCGTCGCGCCCTGTTGCTTACTGCTATATGTCGCGCCGGCTTCGGTTCCGGTTCAAAACCCGATAAGTTTTATTTGGCCGGTACCTGCTCGCGGCCGCCCTCTGTCTAACCGATTGTTAAAGCTTAGAAATTAGCCCCAATGGCTGAAGCAAATCCTGGCACCACCGCCGATTCGCGTCGAGACGATCTCGATCCGAAGCGGTCCTTCCAGGGGCTGATCCTGGCCCTGCAGCAGTATTGGGCGGCCTGGGGCTGCGTCATTTTGCAGCCCTACGACATGGAGGTGGGGGCGGGCACCTTCCACCCGGCGACCACCCTGCGCGCGCTCGGGCCTAAGCCCTGGAATGCGGCTTACGTGCAGCCCTCGCGCCGGCCCAAGGACGGCCGCTACGGCGAGAACCCGAACCGCTTGCAACACTATTACCAATTCCAGGTGATCCTGAAGCCGTCGCCGCCCGACCTACAGGAGCTCTATCTCGGGTCGCTCAAGGCGATCGGCATCGACTCCAAGCTCCACGACATCCGCTTCGTCGAAGACGACTGGGAAAGCCCGACGCTCGGCGCCTGGGGCCTGGGCTGGGAATGCTGGTGCGACGGCATGGAGGTCTCGCAGTTTACTTATTTCCAGCAGGTCGCCGGTTTCGAATGCAATCCGGTCGCCGGCGAGCTCACCTACGGGCTTGAACGGCTGGCGATGTATGTGCAGGGCGTCGAGCGCGTCTACGATCTCAATTTCAACGGCCGTAGCGACGACAAAAAAGTCACCTATGGCGACGTGTTCCTGCAGGCCGAGCAGGAATATTCGCGGCACAATTTCGAATTCGCCGATACCGCGATGCTGTTCGAGCAATTCAAGATGGCGGAGGCGGCCTGCAAGAAATATCTCGCCGACGGCTGGAGCAAGGACCGCAAGCATCATTTGATGGCGCTGCCGGCCTACGACCAATGCATCAAGGCCAGCCACGTGTTCAATCTGCTCGACGCGCGCGGCGTGATCTCGGTCACCGAGCGGCAGAGTTATATCTTGCGCGTGCGCGAGCTGGCGAAAGGCTGCGGCGAAGCCTGGCTGGCTACCGACGGCGGCGGCGCGGGTAAGAATAGCCATGCCCGACCTTTTGCTCGAATTTCTCTCCGAAGAAATCCCCGCGCGCATGCAGGCGCGCGCGGCCGAAGACCTGCGCAAGATGGTCACCGACCGGCTGGTGGCGGCCGGGCTCACTTACGAAGGCGCCAAGGCGTTCGTGACGCCGCGAAGGCTTGCGCTGTCGGTGCACGGCGTGCCGGCGCGCCAGCCGGACATCAAGGAAGAGAAGAAAGGCCCGCGCGTCGGCGCGCCTGAAAACGCCATCGCTGGATTTCTTAAAAGCGCCGGGCCTGAAGTCGATCGATCGAAGCCAAGGTGCAGCCCGACAAGAAGGGCGACTTCTACCTGGCGGTGATCGAGAAGACCGGGAAGGCCTGCGCTCGATGTGATTGCCGAGATGATCCCCGAGGTCGTGCGCGCTTTCCCGTGGCCGAAGTCGATGCGCTGGGGCAGCCGGACGGCTCACTTGGGTGCGGCCGCTGCATTCGATCATGGCGACCTTCGGCCCGGAAACCGAAGAGCCCGAGGTCGTCAAATTCAGCATCGACGGCATCGCGGCGTCCGACGAGACGCGCGGCCATCGCTTCATGGCGCCGGGCGCGATCAAGGTGCGCCGCTTCGACGATTACGCTCGCCAAGCTGGAAGCCGCCAAGGTGGTGCTCGATCCGGCGCGCCGCGCCGAGACGATCCTGGCCGACGCCAAGAATCTGGCCTTCGCGCAAGGCTACGAACTGATCGAGGACGACGGTCTGCTGGCCGAAGTCGCCGGCCTGGTCGAATGGCCGGTGACGCTGATGGGCTCGTTCGACAAGGCGTTCCTGGCGATCCCCGAGGAAGTGATCCGCGCCACCATCCGCAACAACCAGAAATGCTTCGTGCTGCGCGACGCGCAGACCGCCAAGCTCGCCAACAAGTTCATTCTGGTCGCCAACGAGGAAGCCAGCGACGGCGGCAAGGCGATCATCGCCGGCAACGAGCGCGTCATCCGCGCGCGGCTGTCCGACGCCAAGTTCTTTTATGAAACCGATTTGAAGACCAAGCTCGAAGCCCGGCTGCCGAAATTCGAGCACATCGTGTTTCATGAGAAGCTCGGCACGCAGGCCGAGCGCATCGCGCGCATCACCGCGCTGGCCAAGGAGCTGGCGCCGCTGGTCAAGGCCGATCCGAAAAAGGCCGAGCGCGCCGCGCAATTGTGCAAGACCGACTTGCTCACCGAAGTCGTCGGCGAATTTCCCGAGCTGCAAGGCTTGATGGGCCGCTACTACGCCGAGGCGCAGGGCGAGGACGAAGCCGTCGCGCATGCGTGCGAGGATCACTACAAGCCGAAGGGCCCGGACGATCTGGTGCCGAGCGATCCGGTGTCGATTGCGGTGGCGCTGGCCGACAAGATCGACACGCTGGTGGGCTTCTGGGCGATCGATGAAAAGCCGACAGGGAGCAAGGACCCTTATGCGCTGAGGCGGGCGGCGTTGGGGGTCATTCGAATGGTGCTCGGCAATAAACTTACCATTTCACTGAACGAGGCCGTGCGCACTGCTGCATGCGCCGCACACGCGGCACGCGCCATTGAAGCAGACAATTCCGCCCGCCATCGAGGGGG
Source organism: uncultured Alphaproteobacteria bacterium (assembly GCA_963809675.1). GTDB lineage: Bacteria > Pseudomonadota > Alphaproteobacteria > Rhizobiales > Xanthobacteraceae > Pseudolabrys. Next base: position 95,826 of record CAWEKJ010000009.1, on the reverse strand, counting down.
CAACCCTTGGTGCGCCTGATAGTACCGGCGCGCGGCAAAATCTCCTCGAATTTTTTGCAGATCGACTAAAAGTCCAACTTGCGCGAGCAAGGCGCTCGTCACGACTTGGTCGACGCCGTCTTTGCGCCTCGGCGGCCAGGACGATCTGTTGCTTATCGTCCGTCGCGTCGAGGCGCTTGGCAAATTTCTCGACACCGACGACGGCAAGAATTTGCTCGCCGGCGTCAAGCGCGCCTCGAACATCCTGCGTATCGAGGAGAAGAAGGACAACAAGAGCTTCGCCGGTGTGCCGGACGCGAAATTGCTGAAGGATGCCGAGGAAAAGGCGCTGGCCGAGGCTATCAACATCGCCAAAAAAGAAGCCTCCGCCGCCGTCGCCAAGGAAGACTTCGCCGCCGCCATGACGGCGATGGCGAAGCTGCGCCCGCGCGTCGATGCCTTCTTCGACAAAGTCACCGTCAACGTCGACGACAAGGCCTTGCGCGAAAACCGCCTCAAGCTGCTCAATGAAATCCGCGAAGCCACCCGCGCGGTGGCTGATTTTTCCAAGATCGAAGGATAGGCTCCGTCGCCCTTCGAGGCTCGCTTCGCTCGCACCTCAGGATGACGGGTTAAGACGCTCGAAAGGAACTCTCCGCCGTTTGCGCCGTTTCACTTCCACCGCCCACCCGAAGGAACACCATCATGGTCATCGGCGTCACTCACCTCGCCCCCATCGTTGCGCTCATCGCCGGCATCGCGATTCTGCTGGTGCCGCGCCTGCTCAATTTCATCGTCGCGGCCTATTTGATCATCGTCGGCGTGCTCGGCCTCGGACTTATCCATTAACCGCTAACCGGGCTTGCGTCGCCCTCCTTGAGGGTGTTTTTAAGAACCATTCGCCCGCCCAGACATTTTTGACCCATGGCTAAACGCAAATCTCAGCGCGTCCGCGCAAAAATCAAAAAGCCGATACGGAAAGCTACCAAGGCTAAGCCGACGGCGGCGGCGCGCCCGTCAAAAGGCAAATGGGTCTATGCTTTCGGCGGCGGCCGTGCCGAGGGCAAATCCGCCATGCGCAATCTGCTCGGCGGCAAGGGCGCGGGCTTGCCGAAATGGCCAATCTCGGCCTGCCGGTGCCGCCCGGCTTCACCATCACCACCGAGGTCTGCACCTATTACTACGACAACAAAAAGCAGTACCCGAAGGATCTGAAGGCCCAGGTCGAGAAGGCGCTGGCCGCAGTCGGCCGCATCACCGGCAAGATTTTCGGCGATCGCGAAAACCCGCTGCTGGTGTCGGTGCGCTCCGGCGCGCGCGCTTCGATGCCCGGCATGATGGACACCGTGCTCAATCTCGGCCTCAACGACGAGACCGTCGAGGCGCTGGCGAAAAAATCCGGCGACCGGCGTTTCGCCTATGACAGCTACCGCCGCTTCATCACGATGTATTCCGACGTGGTGCTCGGCATCGGCCATGAGCATTTCGAGGAACTGCTCGACCACCACAAGGAGCGGCAAGGTTACTCGCTCGACACGGATATGACCGCCGACGATTGGGCCGAATTGGTCGAACGCTACAAGAAGCGCCTTGCGCAGCAGCGCGGCGAGCCGTTCCCGCAGGATCCGCACGCGCAATTATGGGGCGCCATCGGCGCCGTGTTCGGTTCATGGATGAACCAGCGCGCCAACACCTATCGTCGCCTGCACAATATTCCCGAAAGCTGGGGCACCGCGGTCAACGTGCAGGCCATGGTGTTTGGCAACATGGGCGACACGTCCGCCACCGGCGTCGCCTTCACGCGTAATCCATCCACCGGCGAGAAGAAGCTTTACGGCGAATTTCTCATCAACGCGCAGGGCGAGGACGTGGTCGCCGGCATCCGCACGCCGCAGGAAATCAGCGAGACCGCGCGCCAGGAGGCCGGCTCAGACAAGCCGTCGATGGAAAACACGCTGCCCAAGGCCTATGCCGAGCTCAAGACGATCTACAACAAGCTCGAGCGTCACTACCGCGACATGCAAGACCTCGAATTCACGGTCGAGCAGGGCAGATTGTGGATGCTACAGACCCGCTCTGGAAAGCGCACCGCGAAGGCGGCGCTGCGTATTGCCGTGGAACTGGCGAACGAAGGGCTGATCACCAAGAACGAAGCGGTGCTGCGCGTCGATCCGCTGGCGCTCGATCAGCTTTTGCATCCGACCATCGATCCGCGCGCGCACCGGCGCGTGATCGCCACGGGATTGCCGGCGTCGCCCGGCGCGGCCAGCGGCGAGATCATCTTCTCGTCGGACGAAGCCGCCGAGCTTAAGGCCGACGGCAAGAAGGTCATCCTGGTGCGCGTGGAGACCTCGCCCGAGGACATTCACGGCATGCACGCGGCCGAAGGCATCCTGACGACGCGCGGGGGCATGACCTCGCACGCCGCGGTCGTCGCGCGCGGCATGGGCAAGCCTTGCGTTTCCGGCGCCGGTTCGTTGCGCGTCGATTATGCCGCGCGCACCATGACGGCGGGCGGAAAGTCATACAAGCAAGGCGAGTTCATCACCGTCGACGGTTCCACCGGTCAGGTGCTGGCCGGCAAGATTGACATGATCGAGCCGCAGCTCTCCGGTGAATTCGCCACATTGATCGGCTGGGCCGACAAAGTGCGCAAGCTCGGCGTGCGCGCCAATGCCGACACGCCGGCCGACGCCAAGGCGGCCGTTCGTTTCGGCGCCGAGGGCATCGGGCTGTGCCGCACCGAGCATATGTTCTTCGACGAGGAGCGCATCCAGGCGGTGCGCGAGATGATCCTGTCGGACGACGAGAAATCGCGCCGTGCCGCGCTCGCCAAGCTTTTGCCGATGCAGCGCGCCGATTTTGTCGAGCTGTTCGAGATCATGGGCGGCCGGCCGGTGACCATCCGGCTGCTCGATCCGCCGCTGCACGAGTTTTTGCCCCACGGAGAAAAAGAGATCGCCGAGGTCGCTGCCGCCATGGGCGCCGATCCGAAAAAACTGGCGGACCGGGCGCGCGAACTGGCCGAATTCAACCCGATGCTCGGGTTTCGCGGCTGCCGCATCGCAATCGCCTACCCGGAAGTCGCCGAGATGCAGGCGCGCGCCATTTTCGAGGCCGCGGTCGAAGTGGCCAAGCGGACCGGCGCGGGCGTTGCGCCGGAAGTCATGGTGCCGCTGATCGCGACCAAGATGGAATTCGATCTGGTCAAGGCGCGTATCGACGCCATGGCGGCGGCCGTGACCAAAGAGACCGGCGCCAAGCTTACCTATCAGGTCGGCACCATGATCGAACTGCCGCGCGCCTGTCTGCTGGCCGGTGAGATCGCGCAGACAGCGGAGTTTTTCTCGTTCGGCACCAACGATCTGACGCAGACCGCCTTGGGTATCTCGCGCGACGATGCGGCGAGCTTCCTCGGCGTTTACACCGCGCGCGGCATCCTGCCCGCCGATCCGTTTGTGTCGATCGACCAGCAAGGCGTCGGCGAACTGGTGCGCATCGGAGTCGAGCGCGGTCGCAAAGTTCGTCCCAAGCTGAAGGTCGGTATTTGCGGCGAACACGGCGGCGACCCGGCTTCGGTCGCGTTCTGCCACGAGGTCAAGCTCGACTATGTGTCGTGCTCGCCGTTCCGGGTGCCGATCGCCCGGCTCGCCGCGGCGCAGGCGGCGTTGGGGAAAACCGCGGCCAGCCAAGCTTAGTCATTCCGGGGCGTGCCGAAGGCGCGAACCCGGAATGACGAACCTTGCTACGCGGCCACCTTGGCGAGGAAGTCCTCGACCTCGAGCCGAAGATTGGCGACGGCGGCTTCCGCCGACTCCGACGCGTCGCGCACAACCTCCGCCGAAAAACGCGTTTCGGTCGCCGCGCCGGCGACCTCGCCCAGCACCGCCACGACTTGGCTGGTGCCCTGCGCGGCACTCGCCACGTTGTGCGAGATTTCGCCGGTCGCGGCGTTCTGCTGTTCCACCGACGCGGCCACCGCGGTGGTATACTCGTTGATTTCCTGCATGCGGGTGGCAATCTGCCGGATCGCCTCGACCGCGCTCGCGGTCGAATTCTGCACCGCCATGATGTGGCTGGCGATTTCCTCGGTTGCCTTGGCGGTCTGCACCGCCAGCGATTTGACTTCCGACGCGACCACCGCGAAGCCCTTGCCGGCCTCGCCGGCGCGCGCGGCTTCGATGGTCGCGTTGAGCGCGAGCAAATTGGTCTGACCGGCGATGGTGCGGATCAGCTTGATCACGTCGCCGATCTTCTGCGCGCCGGTGGCAAGCCCTGCGATCTCGTTGTCGGTTGCGCGCGCCTCGCCGGTCGCCAAGCCTACCACGCTGCTGGTATGGGTAAGCTGGCGGCTGATCTCGGCGATCGAGTGAGACAATTCGTTGGCCGCGACCGCCGCTGTTTCCACGTTGGCGGAAGCTTCATTGAAAGCGTGCACGGCACTTTCGGCGCGTTGCGAGGTCTGGTCGGAGGAGCCGAGCAGCGTGGCGGCTGTCGAACGCATGGCGGTCGCGCTGTTGCTCACGCTGGACAGAAGTTTCTCCACCTGCGGGCGGAACGAGGCGATGGCCGCATCGATGACCGTGCGCCGCTGCTCCTGGTCGCGGATGGCGGCGCGTTCGGCCTCGGCGTGACGCTGCTCGGTGACGTCCTCATGGGTGGAGACCCAGCCGCCGTCCGGCAGCAGCTCATTTTTGGCGAGCACGATGCGGCCGTCGCTTGCCTGCACGTAATGTTGCGAGCTTTCGCCCTTGCCGATGCCGTCGAGGATTTTTTTGCAATAGGCGGCGACGTCGCCGGAGAATAATCCCGTGTCTTTGCGATGTTGGATCAATGCGTGCAGCGTGCAGCCCGGCTTCACGATGTCGGGCGAGAGCTTGTACATTTCGAGGTAGCGCCGGTTGAGCAGGGTAATGCGGCCCTGCTCGTCGAACATATTCAGCCCTTGCGACATGTTGTTCAGCGCCGTCGACAGCCGGCGGTTTTGCGCGCGCAGCCGGCGATGCAGGATGATGTTCAGCATCAACGCGGCGATGCACACCGCCAGCCGCCGTCAACGACAAAGTGAAAGAGGACATCGCGGGCCCGCGCCTAAGAAAATGATACGGCAATATTGGTCGGGAGCGATTGCGATATAGTTAACAATTATTTTCCAATGGTTGCGGCCAAAACTCCCGGCGGCCTGTGAAACCCTCAAGCAACTTGCGATTCGAAGGCACTGCCGCGACGGACGGTTAACACGTTCGCAAGGTTAATCAGTCCATAAAAACTTGACGCATGCCTCCAATCCGGCGGCAGGCGCCAGGTTGTCGTTGCGTTGGCGTGAGCGGGGACATGGCAGTTTTGCGTAGGCGTCGACGGCGGAGATTTGTGCCGATCGGCTTTGGCGCGCTGCTTCTCGCGCTGCTTCCCAGCACGATCGGATTCCAGGACCTCGGCGCGCTCCTGGTGCGTCAGCCGGGGGTCGCGGCGCGCGCGCACGTGCACGTGATCGCGTCGCCATTTGGCACCATCCACGCCGCCATGTTCAGCCTGCCGCGTCCGATCGGCACCTCCATCCCGCATCCGCCACTTTATGCGCTGGCGAATTTCGATCCGACCGAGATAACCGGTTCGATCGCGTCGCAGTATCTCGGCGATCCGAATTCGCCGCTTCAGTTTCCGACCGTCAATCGCAAGACCAAGCGCGACTCGATGCTGGCGCGTCCGCGCGAACCGTTGCCGCCGATGCCACCGCTCGTAACCATCGATCCGATTTCGCAGGCGGAAGCCGACGCGCCGCCCAAGAGCGAGGAAGCCGGTGGCCGCTTCGAGCCCTATTCGGAATATGAATTCGCCGCGGTTCCGGATGAACGAATGGCGTCACCCGAAATCGATCTGCCTTCTGCCGGTAACCCGGTCGGCCAGCGCACCCCCAAGGATGGCGCCCGCGTGTATTTCGGCGCCGATCCGCTGGCCGCGGTGGAGCAACCGATCATGCCATGGGCGCCAGGCGAGGCGCCGGTAGTGATGGCGTCGCGCATGTCGGGTGATCCCGACATCAAGCAATCGGCACTCGCGCCGCCGCAACAGGGTGGTGACGACAGGGCCGGAGAAACCATCGCCAGCAAGGGCGAAGTCACCGGCGTCGAGCAGCGGCCGAAATCGCCGGCGGAACGGCTAGCGCTCGCCGGCGCCGTCGCTTGCCAAGGCCGAGAAATGTCTGGCCAACGCGATTTATTTCGAAGCCCGCGGCGAAGCGGTGCGCGGGCAAATTGCCGTCGCGCAAGTCGTTATGAATCGGGTGTTCTCGCCGTTCTATCCGAATGACGTCTGCGGCGTCGTCTACCAGAATTCCAACCGGCATCTTGCCTGCCAGTTCACTTTCGCCTGCGATGGCATTCCCGATGTCATCACCGAGCCTGACGCCTGGGCGCGCGCCCAACGCATCGCCCGCGACATGCTCGCCGGCAAGCTGTGGATGCCGGAGGTGGCGAAGTCCACGCACTATCACGCCTATTGGGTGCACCCGAGCTGGGTCGCGGAAATGAAAAAAATGTACAAACTCGGCGTGCATACGTTCTATCGCCCGCTCAATTGGGGCGACGGTTCCGACGAGCCGACCTGGGGCGATGCCAAACTGACGGAAAAAGAGGTCAAGAAGGAAGAACAAGAAGGGCCTGTAAGCCATAGCCTGGAATGGCTCCGGTCGGAGGAAGGCAAGGCCGCTGCACGTCAAAGCGCCCGCTAATACCGGCGTCCGCTCAAGCCATGCGCGGCGCAAATGGCTAGGATCACGATTATTCGTTTTGGATTGGCTGGCGGGGCCACTATGTTCCTCCACCGTCCGCGCCGGGTCGAACCGGGTGCGGACAGCAATCCGGCCGGAGCGGTTTTAGCATGTCGATGCCATCAGCAACGGACAAGCCGGCGATGGTCAGCGTCTGGCGCACGCCGCTCGTCATTCTCATTTGCGGCGGCCTGATCGGCTCAATCGGCTTCGGACCGCGCGCCGCGCTCGGGCTGTTTCTGACGCCGATGTCGGCGGCTAACGGCTGGAGCCGCGAGGTATTTGCGCTGGCGCTGGCGATCCAGGTGTTGGTGTGGGGCACGGCGCAGCCCTTCGTCGGCGCCATCGCCGACCGTTACGGCTCGCTACGTGTGCTGTCGGCGGGTGCGCTGCTTTACTGCGTCGGCCTTACGCTGATGGCCTACTCGACCACGCCGGGCGTGCTCGATCTGACGGCCGGCCTGTTGACCGGTCTCGGCATCGCCGGCTCGTCGTTCACGATCGTCATTGCGGCCTTCGGCAAGTTAATTCCGCCGCATATGCGCACGCTCGCGTTCGGTGTCGGCACCGCCGCCGGCTCATTCGGGCAATTTCTGTTCTCGCCGCTGGCAGTCGGGTTCATCGGCTGGTTTGGCTGGCAGCAGGCGCTGATTGCATTCGGCTTCATCACGCTGCTGGTGATCCCGCTGGCGTTCGCGGTGCGCACGGCGCCGATGGATATGACCGTCAAGCCCGGTGCCGCCACGCAGCAGTCGTTGTTGCAGGCCTTGGCCGAAGCATTCGGGCATCGATCCTACATTCTGCTGGTGCTCGGCTTCTTCACCTGCGGTTTCCAGCTGCTGTTTATCACCGTGCATCTGCCGTCTTATCTGGTCGATCGCGGGCTTTCGGTCGATACCGGCGCCTGGGCCATCGGCACCATCGGCTTGTTCAACATCATCGGTTCGATCGCGGCCGGCTGGCTCGGCGACCGCATGCCGAAGCGCTATCTATTGTCGATCATCTATGTGCTGCGCTCGCTGGCGGTCGTCGTCTTCATCATGCTACCGGTGACGGCGACCTCTGCCATCGTGTTTGGCGCCTGCATGGGACTGCTCTGGCTGTCGACGGTTCCGCCCACATCCGCGCTGGTCGCGGTGATGTTCGGCACCCGCTGGATGGCGACTTTGTTCGGCTTTGCCTTTTTCAGCCACCAGGTCGGCGGCTTCCTCGGCGTCTGGCTGGGCGGCGTGTTGTACACCAGCACCGGGTCCTACAACGTGGTGTGGTGGCTCTCGGTCGTACTTGGTTTGGTGTCGGCGCTGATCAATTTGCCCATCATCGAAAAGCCGATCGAGCGCTTGGCGCCTATTCCAGCCTGATTCTTTGTGCCTCAAACGCTTGCGCCGTCGGCTTCGGCGCGCCAAGAATGCCCTCATAGCTGTCAATCGATGAGGCGGGCGTGGCGAGTTTCAAAGCGATCGTGATCGAGAAAGCGGACGGGGCTACCCGCGCCGCGCTCACCGATTTCGACGAAGCCAATTTGATGGATGGCGACGTCACCGTCCGCGTCGAATATTCCACGCTCAATTATAAGGATGCGCTCGCCATCACCGGCAAGGCGCCGGTGGTGCGCCGCTTCCCGATGATCGGCGGCATCGATTTCGCTGGCACAGTGGAAGCCTCCAGCCACGCGGCCTGGAAACCGGGCGACAAAGTGATCCTCAATGGCTGGGGCTGCGGCGAGACTCATCTCGGCGCCTATGCCGGGAAGGCGCGCGTGAAGGGCGACTGGCTGGTGCCGCTGCCCCCGACCATGCGCGCGCGCGAGGCGATGGCGATCGGCACCGCCGGTTACACCGCCATGCTGGCGGCGTTGGCGCTCGAAGGCCATGGCCTGACACCCGAACGCGGACCCATAGCCGTGACGGGCGCGGCTGGCGGCGTCGGCTCGGTGGCCATCGCAATACTGGCCAAGCGCGGCTTTAGCGTCAGTGCGGTCACTGGCCGGCCGCAGGAGGCCGATTATCTCAAAGGCCTGGGAGCGGCCGAGATCGTCGAGCGCAAGGAACTGGCAGGACCCCCCAAGCCGCTGGCCAAAGAGCGTTGGGCGGGTGCGGTGGATGCGGTTGGCTCGACCACGCTGGCTAACCTGCTGTCGATGACCCGCTATGGCGGCGCGGTGGCCGCCTGCGGATTGGCGGGCGGCATGGACCTGCCTGCCTCGGTCGCGCCGTTTATTCTTCGCGGCGTGTGTCTTTACGGCATCGACTCCGTTATGTGCCCCATCGAACGCCGCCGGGAGGCCTGGAAGCGTCTGGAAACCGGCCTGGATCGCCAAAAACTGTCATCAATGACCCGAGAAATTGAGCTTTCCGAGGTTCCCGCGGCGGCGGTCGCCCTGCTGGCCGGGCAGGTGCGCGGGCGAATCGTGGTCAAAATCGGGTAAACACGTTCAGAATTTAGCGACGAACGGCCTGTACAGTCCGTCAGGCTTGAAAAACGGGCTCCAGTTTTTGTAAACCGGTGGCGTCAGTCGGAGTTGTGGGCATGTTGCGTGGAATGACCTTGCTCGTTGGCCTGTTGACCACGGTCCCGGCCATCGCCGGTGAAATGAGCGCCGAAGAGGCGCGCCATTTCGTCACTGGCAAGTTGTTTTCCTACACCTGTTTCGAAGGCACGCGCGGCCAGGGCCGTGTCCATGCCGACGGCTCGGTGGTCGGCTCCATTCAGATCAGAGGCCAAGGCCCGCTGCGCTACGCGCTGCTGCCGCCCGGTACGCTGAAAGTGAAGGGCGAATCGGTTTGCGCCTCGTTGCGCGGATTGCCGATTGAGCCGTGCTTTAATCTCGAGCGGATCGATACCAACCGCTTCCGTGGCTCGATCTCGGGACTGGGCTTTGCCTATTGCGAATTCACCCGCAATCAGGGCCGGGCGCACATGGTGCGCAGCACGCAAAATACCAGTCCGGTGTCGTTGCGGCCGTCGCTCGCCGCCGACAATCACTAAATTCTTCCGCTAATTCTTCGCCGGAAAAATCATGCAGGTCGTGGTGGCGTGCGCATAAAGCTTGCCGGCGCGGTCCTTGAGGTCGCCCTCAGAGGTCGCAACCGTGCGGCCGCGATGAATGATGCGGCCTTCCGCGCGGACCGGCCCGGTGTCCTTGGTCAGCGGGCGTACCAGATTCAATTTCAATTCCAGCGTGGTCCAGGTGTCGCCTTTGACGAGCGTCGAAAAGATGGCGCAGCCAAGCGCGCTATCGAGTAGGGTCGCGGTGAAGCCGGCGTGCACGGTGCCGATCGGATTGTAGTGGCGAAACTCGGGGACGCCCTCGAATACCGCGCGGCCAGTTTCGGCCTCGACCAGGTGAAAGCCGAGCAGTTCGCTGATCGGCGGCTGCGGCAACGTGCCGTCGATGATGGCCTTGAGAAAGCCGAGCCCGTCATAGGATTTGAGGATATCCGGCGCTACCACGCCGTATTTTTTGTCGGTCACGTCGCCCCCCATTGAGGTCTTGTCATTGCCGGGCTTGACCCGGCAATCCAGCGCTTTGTCAATGAAGATGGATGCGCGGGTCAAGCCCGCGCATGGGAGAAGAGAGCCTCACCCAATATCGAGCCGGAACGGTACGCCTTCTTCGGCGAGATGGCCGGGGCCGATGGTTTCGATCGCGTGCACCATGCGGCCCCGGCGCTTGAGCAGGCGATCGGCGACCGATACGATCGCTGCATTGGGCTGCGCAGTGCGCGAGGCGCGCCTGATGGCCTGTGCAATCTGCTGTTCGTCGCGCGCCGGATTGAGCGCGCAGGCCGCCGTATAGGCGGCGGCGGTCGAACGGCTGATCCCGGCATAGCAATGCACCACCATCGGTGCGGCGCGGTCCCATTTACCGACGAAATCGATCAAGCGTTTTACGTGCTCCTCGGCCGGCATGGTGTAGCCATCCATTGGCGCGGCGATATCGTCGACGGCAAGTATCAGATGGTTCTCGGGTGCGACTTGGCGCGGCCGCTCGACGCGGTCGCTCAGCCGCAACAGCGTGACGATATGGCGCGCCCCGGTTTCGTCGACCGTAGCGTAGAGACGTGCGAGGGAGCAGACGTGGATCATGAGCGCTCTGGATCAAATCGTTGAGGCTTATCTATGACGCCCTGAGCGGAATAGAAAGATCAGCCACGCAGGAGCTTCTTGAAACGCTCACGGAATTTGACCTCAGCCGTGCCGGCCGGCCAAGGCGTCAGATAATCGTGCTCGATCGTGGCGGAGAATTTCGGCGGCGGGCCGAAGAACTTGCGCGCCTCGGCGGTCTCGAAGCCGGCCAGCCGCGTGGCTTCCAGATAGGCCGCGGCGCGGTCGGCCGTCTTGATCAGGCTTTTTAGGTCGTTCGGTAGCGTCGCCGGCAGGCCGAAGCGCAGATGGATGGCGGCGAGCAGGCGATACTCCACCGCCTTGTAGCTGTCACCGATCACGGTCTTGAACGGCGAGATCATGTCGCCGATCACGTATTCCGGCGCATCGTGCAACAGCACCGCGAGGCGGCTACTCGGCATCGAGTCGCGGCGATTTGGCGCGCGCCAAGGTTTCAACCAGCAACGCGTGCTGGGCGACTGAGAAGATATGCGCGCCCTTGGTTTGCCCATTCCAACGTGCGACGCGGGCGAGGCCATGCGCGATGTCTTCGACCTCGACGTCGAGCGGCGAGGGGTCGAGCAGATCGAGCCGGCGGCCCGACAGCATGCGCTGCCAAGCACGTACGGGGATTGTACGCGCCGCGACCGGCGGCTTGCGTCCGACCGTCATGCGCGGCTTGCTCATGGGCGTTTGGTCAGCTTGGCGCAGGCCGCGTGACGATGGCACGTGACCAGATGGTCATTGACCATGCCGACCGCCTGCATGAAGGCATAGACGATGGTCGGCCCGACGAATTTGAAGCCGTGACTCAGAAGTTCCTTGGACATTGCGCGCGATTCATCGGATTCGGTCGGCGTCCGTGAGCGGCTGCTGAGTTTATGATCAGTCGGTTTGCCGCCGACGTGCTTCCAAAGCATGTCGGAAAATCCCGGGCCGCTTTCCATGATCTTGAGGAAAGCGCGCGCCGAGGTGACCGCGCCCTCGATCTTGGCGCGGTTACGCACGATGCCGGCGTCCTGCATCAGCGATTCGATCTTGCGCCTGGGTATAGCGCGCGATTTTTTCCGGATTGAAATCATTGAAGGCGCGACGAAAATTATCGCGCTTGCGCAGGATCGTGATCCACGACAGCCCGGCCTGGAAGCCGTCGAGCACGAGCTTCTCGTACAGCGCGCGGTCATCCCATTCCGGCACGCCCCATTCCTCGTCGTGATAGGCGACGTAAAGCGGGTCCTGCTTCGGCCACGGACAGCGCTGCAGCCCGTCGGGATGAAGAACAGCCGCGCTCATGACGCAGCGGTCGTTTCGCCGGGCCATGCGAACTTGGCCCAGTCCGGCTTCACCGCGCGCAGCGCGATATTGCCGGCTATCAGCGGCGTGCCGTCAGCAAGCGCGTCGGCGATCCGGTCGAGCCGCAACAGCGCGAGGCCGCGGCCTTTCGCGGTCGAGCCCAGCGTCCCGACCTGCTTTTCGCCCGCCATCACCGCAACGCCCGGCGGCGGCGAGAACTCGTCATAGGCAATCGGCACCACGCGGCTGCGCGCATTCGAGCGGTGCTCGATGCGCGAGACCACCTCCTGGCCGACATAGCAGCCTTTGTCGAAATCGACGCCGGCAAGCTGGTCCATGTCGGCTTCGTGCGGAAAAGTATCGCCATAGATGAAATCCATGCCGCCGCGCGGCACGCCGAGCGCGATGCGGTGCGCTTCATAGGCCTCCGCATCGATCAGTGCCGCGCCCAGATCGGCGGCGGCCTCGGCGGCCAGATGCGGCGGCAACATGGTGCGCGTGCCGAGCGCCGGAAGACGCGGGTCGGCATAAGACAGCCCGTATTCGCTCAAAGCCCCACCTTGCCAGAACGCCATCACGCCGAGCACTTCCGACAAGTCCTCGACGATGACCTTGGCGCGCAGCTTGTAGAAATTCAGTTTGTCCACCAGCGTACGGGCAAGGGCCTTCGGGCAATCCAGGAAAAAGCCGCTGCCTTCCGCGGGCTCGACTTCGGCCATGATGAAATCGGCGATGATCTTGCCTTGCGGCGTGAGCAGCGCGGCATAACGGGCGCTGGCGGGCGTGACCTTGGCCATGTCGTTGGTCACCAGCCCATTGAGGAAGCGCCGGGCGTCGTCGCCGGCGACCTTGACCACACCGCGGTCGGGAAGGAGCGCTGCCTGCATGGGGATACTCGTTGGGTGCCTGTGGGCTAGTCTCTTGCCAGAACTCACGGCGAAACGTAAGCGCTGATAGCCGGGCCTCAAGCCCCAATTAGAGCCGGTCGAAGATGGCTGAAACCTACGACCTGATCCTCAAGGGCGGCACCGTGGTCAACCACGATGGCGAGGGCCTGCGCGATCTCGGCATCCGCGCCGGCCGGTTTGCCGCCATCGGCGACCTGCCGCGCGCCTCGGCCGGGGAGGTGATCGACTGCAAGGGCTTGCATCTACTGCCGGGCGTGATCGACAGCCACGTGCATTTCCGCGAGCCGGGCCTGACCCACAAGGAAGACCTGGAAACCGGCTCGCGCGGCGCGGTGCTCGGCGGCGTCACCGCGGTGTTCGAGATGCCGAACACCGATCCGCTCACCACCGATGCCGCGACCATCGCCGACAAGGTCAAGCGCGGCCATCATCGCATGCATTGCGACTTCGCGTTTTATGTCGGCGCCACGCGCGAGAACACCAAAGACCTCGGCGAACTGGAAATGCTGCCGGGGGTCGCCGGCGTCAAAGTGTTCATGGGCGCGTCCACCGGCTCGCTGCTGATCGAGGACGACGAGGGCGTGCGCGCGGTGCTTAAAAACATCCGCCGTCGCGCCGCGTTTCATTCCGAGGACGAATATCGCCTGCGCGAACGCATGAACCTGCGCGTCGAGGGCGATCCGCAGCTCGCATCCGGTCTGGCGCGACGCCACCGCCGCGCTGATGAGCACCAAGCGGCTGATCGCGCTGGCGCACGAAACCGGCAAGCGCGTGCATGTGCTGCATGTCACGACCAAGGAAGAGGCGGTGTTTTTGGCCGACCACAAGGATGTCGCGACCGCGGAGGCGACGCCGGCCCATCTCACGCTTGCGGCGCCCGAATGCTACCAGCGGCTCGGGACGCTGGCGCAGCTCAATCCGCCGATCCGCGATGCCGGCCACCAAGAAGGCCTCTGGAACGGCATCACGCAGGGCGTGATCGACACCATCGGTTCGGACCATTCCCCGCATACGCGCGAGGAAAAGGCCCATCCTTATCCGAAGACGCATTCCGGCATGACCGGGGTGCAGACGCTGGTCCCGATCATGCTCAACCACGTCAATGCCGGCCGGCTGTCATTGCTCAGGTTTGTCGATCTCACCAGCGCCGGCCCGGCGCGGATGTTCGGTCTTGCAATGAAAGGCCGGATTGCGGCCGGTTATGATGCCGACCTGACCGTGGTCGATCTCAAGCGGCGGGAAACGATCACCGATCGCTGGATCGCCTCGCGATCCGGCTGGACGCCCTATGACGGCGTCAGCGTGACCGGCTGGCCGGTTGGCACCGTGGTACGCGGCCGCAAAGTGATGTGGGAGGGCAGCCTGACCGCGCCGGCGGGCGGAGAGCGACTCCGCTTCCTGGAAACCCTGTCGAGCGAGGGCTAACCAGATCATCCAAAGTTTTCCCCAGGCTTTTTATTCAGATTATTTCTGTGGAATTGAATTGTCATCACGGATGTTTATGAACGGTAACGCAGCACCGCGTTCAGGCCCGCTTCGCCGCAGGACGTGTGGGCAGGGATTCACATGAGCGGCGACCTCGTTTCGCTCCGCATGCTCCTTGTTGCGGCCTCCGGGCCCCAGCAAGAGCTGTGGCGTGAGGGCGCGGCGATGGCGTCGATTCCGATCGATTTCGAGCCGGTGGATGCCGCTGCTGCCAGAGTCATCCTCGCGAAGGGCGGCGTCGATATCTGCATGTTGGGCGCCGCGTGCTCCGATGACGACAAGGCCGCCGTGATCAGGTTGGCGCGACGGATTAAAGATATGGCGCCGCTCATCTTCCTTTTGGCGCTCCGCCGCGGCTCGGGCTTCGACAATATCGACGGCGTATTGCGGCCTCCGACCGATGCCGCGGATGCGTGTAAGCTGACCGAAATCTGCATCCGCGCGAGGATGCCGACGCAAGTTCTGATCGCCAGCGACTCGGAGGCGTTGCGCGGCATCCTGCGAAAAATTCTAGAGGCCAGCCGCTTCGAATTGGATATTCACGATGCTATCGACGGCGGTGCCGCGCTCGGAAGGCTACGCAGAAGTAGTTTCAGGATGGTGTTTCTCGACGCCAACATGCCGGGCCTCAATGGCGCCGATACATTGATGGGAATCAAGCGACAAAATCCCGACGTGAAGGTCGTGCTGATGACGGGCACGGTCGGAAAAACCGCCGCCGAGCGCCGCCGCCTGGCACGCGTGCTTGTGCTCAAGAAGCCGTTCTATCAGGCCGACATCGATGCCGTGCTCAAGCACTATTACGGCCTGCACGGCGGCGACGCGCGTTGATGGCGCGGAAAGAAGGTCCGGTTATTGCCGGGACTGATCGAGCGAGAATTCACCGTTGCGGATGCGCGTGCCGAGCCCGTCCGCGAATTTGGCGGCGGCTTCCTCGCCATAGATGGTGACGAATTCGGCGAAAGCAGCGAACAAGCAGGACTGCGCCAGGCAATCGCCATCGATGCCGTCGAGGCGCGCTTCGGCCCAGGCTTCTTGCAGGTAGCCCAGAGCCACGCGCTTCTGCTCGTGATCCGGTATCGGCTCACGCGTGTGAGTTGATCGCTCCGCTGTCGTCATTTTGACCTTCGTCTCCGGGCATCCGGCTCAGGACACCAGTCCCATTCCCGATTCGGACGTTAGCACGCGGGCCGAACCGGCCAAGCCGCACATCGGAGAAGGGTTAATAACGGCAGGGCTAATTGGCGTAGCGCGCGGTGATTTCGCGGGCAATCTTGGCGCCCTCGTCGAGATAGCGGCGAATTGCGAGATCCGCGGCCGGCGTGCAGGCGCGATAAGTCTGTTGAAAACCCCGGTAACCACGATTGAAGCTGGCCACGATCTTGCGCTTGCGATCGCCGTCAGGCGCTTCGGCTTCGATCAGCGCCTGCATCTCGTTACGCCATTTCTGTCCTTCATTGGCGCCACAAACCGCGCGCAAGTAATGCAGCGCACCCATGATTTCGGCGAGCCGCTGCAAATCGCCATCGAACGCGGCCGGCGCCGTCTCCGCGCGGGCAGGCGCGGCGAGACAGAGCAAAAGAGCGCCGATGGTGAGCAGGCGTTTCATTAAGGGATGATATGCGCGCCCAGGCGGGCAATCGCAAGATCAGGCAAGCAGCCCGATCGCCGCGGCGACAATCTCGGCTAGACCCTCGGTGGTTTGCAGGCCGGACAATCCAGCCGGATCGAGCCAGCGCGCGTCGTCGAGCTCTTTGTTGAGGACCGGTTCGCCGGATCGCCAGCGCGCGGCAAAACACAGAATGACGAAATGGCGTTCGACGCGGTCTTGCGCGTCGCGTGCGATTACTTCGCGGTGGCCCGCGAGCGCAACTGGCTCGATATCGAGCGCGGTTTCCTCGCGCACTTCACGTGTCACCGCCTGCACGAGGGTTTCGCCGGCTTCGACAGCGCCGCCGGGGAGTGTGTAAAGATGCAGCGCCGGATTGCGCGCGCGGCGCACCACCAGCACTTTGCCGTCGCGGATGATGGCCGCGCTAACCGCGAGATAAGGACGCTGCGGATAAGTTCGGTCGTCCGCCATTATCGTTCTCTGCGCTCGATCTTGTCCGGCCTTCCTTCGTCCGCCGATCCGGCCTTCGCAACCGAAGCGGCTGCTTCGGCGGAGTAGGCGGCGGGCTTCGCGAAAGCGGGAGACCGGTTCCCACGTTTCGGGATCATACCCAAACTATCTTTTCATTAGCGCATCGACGACGGCTTGCGGCGCTTGCGGATCGCCGCTGTTGGTCATGTCTCCGCCGTTGATCACCGCGCCGGCGCGCGCTACCAGAGGCTTCAGCAAGGCGGCGGCGCGGTCGGCGAGCGCGGCCGCGGTTTCCGGCGGCATGTCCGCGTTCATCGCGGCGCGGGTCGCCGCCAGCACCGCGGTCATGGTGCCTGCCAATGTGTCGAGGCTACCGCGTACATCAATGTTGGCGGCGTCGTAGGCGGCGATCGCCATGGCGCGGCCCTTGAAGCGCGAGGCCGCGAAATGCTCGCGGTAGCTCATCGGTTGCCAGGCGAGTAAATCGTCGCGGCAGTCCGGACAGCCCGAGAGCATTTCGAGCAGCATGATCGCTTCATTGAAATGGTTGAGATAATCGGTGGCAAGCCCGGTCGCCGGATTGATATTGGCGTCGGTCAGCGAGACGCAGCCGCTATCGGCGCTATCGTCTGCCTGCAACGCCTCCGCGCAATCCTGATATTTCATCGCAGGCCCCGCCCCCCGGCAGGCGCCAGTGTGGTTCGACCCGGTTAAAGTGCGATTAAGTGCGTGATTCTTTTGTTTGTGCATGATCTTGTCCGACCCTCTTTCGCCCGCCAAAGAGGCCTTAAGACATGCTTTTTCGGGATCATGCGATGAGGGCCTTAATACATGTGCGGCCGCTACACCGTCACCTCACCGCCGGAAGCACTGCGAACACTGTTTGGCTATGAGGAGGAGCCCAATTTCCCGCCGCGTTACAATGTCGCCCCCGCGCAGCCGATCGCGATCGTGCGTCTGGTGGAGGGTCAACGCCATTTCGCGCTGGTGCGCTGGGGGCTGCTGCCGTCCTGGGTAAAGGACCCGAAGACCTTCGCACTACTGATCAATGCGCGTGGCGAAACGGTCCTTGAGAAGCCGGCCTTTCGCGCCGCCATGAAGCGAAGGCGCTGCCTCATCCCGGCCGATGGCTTTTACGAATGGCAAGAGGAGGGCGGCCGCAAGCGGCCGTTTTTCATTCACGCCAAGTCCGGCGCGCCACTCGCCTTTGCCGGACTGTGGGAGACTTGGATCGGCCCGAATGGCGAGGAACTGGAAACCGCGGCCATCGTCACCACGCGGGCGAACCAGACGCTGGCGCCGATCCACGAGCGCATGCCGGTGATCGTGCCGCCCGAGGCGTTCGACCTCTGGCTCGATTGCGCGAATGTCGATGCGCTGACGGCCGCGGCGCTGATTACGCCGGCGCCCGAGGATCTGCTGGAGGCCTACGAGATTTCCACCGCGGTCAACCGCACCGCCAACGACGGTCCGAAATTGCTGGAGCCGGTCGTTGCGGGGCAATTGCAGCCCGAGCCGGTGAAGCGGCGTGCGCCGCGCCCGCGTGCCAAACGCGCCAAAAAGGATAGCGGGCAGGGCGCGTTATTTTGAGGCCTGCCTCTGGGAACCTTGGGCCCTGATAGGCATCTAATGCTCAGGAAGGATACCGCGCATGCCCGTTGTGCCAGCCGCCCAGGCCCAAGCCGAAACCCTCAGTGACGAGGCGTTGGTGGCCCGTGCCCGCGAGCGCGATGAAGCGGCGGTGCGCGTCATCACCACACGTTATAATCGCCGGCTTTTCCGGGTGGCGCGCAGCATTCTGCGCGACGACGCCGAAGCCGAGGACGTGGTGCAGGAAACCTACGTTCGCGCCTTCACCGGGCTCGATCATTTTCGCGGTGACGCGGCCTTTGGCACCTGGATCACCCGTATCGCGATGAATGAAGCTCTGGGGCGTCTGCGCAAGCGGCGACCGACGGTCGACTGGGAAAGCTATGTCGAAAATCGGCCACAGGCGCAGATCATCGACTTTCCTGTCTCGGCGGCCAGCAACGATCCGGAGAAAACGATGGCGCAAGGCGAAATCCGCGTTGTTCTTGAGAAGGCGATCGACGAGCTGCCGGATTCATTCCGCGCCGTGTTTGTCGCGCGCATTGTCGAGGCCATGACCGTCGAGGAGACCGCCGATCTGTTCGGCCTCAAGCCGGAGACCGTGAAGACAAGGCTGCACCGCGCCCGCGCGCTGTTGCGCGATGCCTTGGACAAACAACTCGGCCCCGCGCTCACCAATACTTTTCCTTTCGGCGGCCATCGTTGCGAAGCCATGACCGAGAAGATGGTCAATCTCTTCTGCCGTTAAGGCGGGAACCTCCGTCCGCCTGCCGCATCTAACCTTGTGTTGATGCAGGGCACGGCCATCCGGCCGCGTTAAACGGAGGTATTCCATGATTACCAAATTGTGCGCGGGGCTTGCCGCGCTTTCTCTGCTGACCGGCGCGGCGTTCGCGCAAGGTGCCAAACCGACCGATCCGCAGATCGCCCATATCGCCTATACCGCGGGGCAAATCGACATCGAAGCCGCCAAACAGGCGCTCTCGATCTCCAAGAACAAAGACGTCCGCGCCTTCGCCAACGACATGGTTCGCGATCATACCGCGGTAAACAAGCAGGCGCTTGCCCTGGTCAAGAAGCTCAAGGTCACACCGGAAGACAACGACACCAGCAAGTCGCTGACCAAGGCGGCCGCCGCCAAGCGAGCCGAACTGGCCAAGCTCAAGGGCGCGGCGTTCGACAAGGCTTACGTCGACAACGAGGTCGCCTATCACAAGACCGTCGACAACGCGCTCGAGACCCTGTTGATCCCGTCATCGAACAACGCCGAACTCAAGAGCCTGCTGCAAACCGGCCTGAAGATTTTCCAGGGCCACGAGCAGCACGCCGAACACGTCGCTGCTGAACTCAAATAACGCGACGTCAAATAGGGAATGCCGTTATGACGCCGAGATGGATTTTTCCGGCTGCTTTAGTTCTGTGTTGGTTAGGGTCCGTCTCGGCGCATGCGGAAACGATTCAAGTCACTATCGAGAAGCTGGTTTTTGCGCCGACCGAAATAACGGCCAAAGTAGGCGACACGATCGAATGGGTGAACAAAGACATCCTGGCGCACACCGCCACCGCGACCAATAAAGACTGGGATGTCATGATTGGGCCGAAACAGACCGTCAAGCTGGTGCTGAAGAAGGTAGGCTGCGGTCGATTTTTTCTGTAAGTTCCATCCCAACATGAAGGGCCACGTCACCGTCGCGCCTTAGAGCACCTTGCCCGGATTGAGAATGCCGTTGGGGTCGAGCATGCGCTTGAGGCCGCGCATCAGTTCGAGCGCCACCGGATCCTTGTAGTTCGGCAGAATGTCGCGCTTCATGACGCCGACGCCGTGTTCGGCCGAGATCGAGCCGCCGAATTTCTTCACCACCGCGAACACGACGGCATTGACCTCGTCCCAGCGCGCCAGGAACTTGGCTTTGTCGGCGCCCTCGGGCTGCATCACGTTGTAATGGATATTGCCGTCGCCGACATGGCCGAACGGCAGCGTCCGGCTGCCCGGAATGAGCTTGGTGACGGCGGCATCGGCCTCCGCGATGAAGGCCGGCACGGCGGCCACCGGCACGGACACATCGTGCTTGATGGAAGCGCCGATATAGCGCTGCACCTCGCCGAACATTTCGCGGATGCGCCAGAACGCTTTGCCCTGCTGCACGCTCTCGGCGATGGTGGCGTCGAGTACCAGGCCTTTCTCGTGGCCTTCCGCCAGAATTTCCTCCATCACGCCGTGCAGTCCGGTGCGCGCTTGCGACGACAGCTCGATCAGCACGTACCAGGGATAAGGCGTCGCCAGCGGATTGCGGCTGCCGGAGTCGTGTTTGATCACCGCGTCGATGCCGGCCCGCACCATCAGCTCGAACGACGTGACGCCGCCCGAGGTGCGCTCGGTGGCGATGCCGAGCAGATCGACCGCGGCCTGCGGCGACGGCACGCCGGCAAAGGCGGTCTCAATCGAGCGCGGCTTGGGCACCAGGCGCAGCACCGCCGCGGTGATGATGCCGAGCGTGCCTTCCGCGCCGATGAACAGGTTCTTCAAGTCGTAGCCGGTATTGTCTTTTTTCAGCTTGTTGAGGTTGCGCAGGATGCGGCCGTCGGCCAGCACCACTTCGAGGCCGAGCGCGTGCGCGCGCGAAATGCCGTGCGCGATCGCCGCCACGCCGCCGGCATTGGTGGAGAGATTGCCGCCGATGGTGCAGGTGCCTTCCGACGGCAGCAGTTGCGGATAGAGCCGGTCGGCGGCGGCCGCCGCTTCGCGCGCGCGCTGCAACGTGACGCCGGCTTCGACCGTCAAGGTGTTGGAAACCGGATCGACCTCGCGGATCTTGTCGAGCCGCGTCAGCGACAGAACGATCTCGCCATGATGCGGGATTTGCCCGCCGACCAGACCGGTATTGCCGCCCTGCGGCACGATCGCGGTCTTGGTTTCGTTGGCGAGCTTGAGGATTGCCACAACCTCCTCGACCGAGCCGGGCCGCAGCACCACCGGCGTCTGGCCGTGATAGAGATCGCGCATCTCGACCAGATAAGGTTGCTGCGCCTGCGCGTCGGTCACCGCGTATTTTTGGCCGACGATGGCGATGAAGCGGGCGAGCAGCTCGGGCGCCAGCGTGCGCTTGGCCGGACGCTTGGTCTGAAGATTCATGTCGCTACCTTTTCTTTTGGCGCCGCGGCGCGCGCCAGCCGGTCGTTGATCGCCTCGCCCAAGCCCTCGTTCGGGACTTTCATTACCGCGATGCCGCTGACGCCGGAAGCGTCCAGCGCGCGCAAATGCGAAAACAAATTGGCCGCCGCCTCGATCAGATCGCCGCGCGGCGACAGATTGAGCGTGATGCCGGCGGCGGGCGGCGCCGGCCCGAAGGCGAGCAGCGCTTCACCCGCGCGCGGGCCATCGGCGTCCAGCCGCAGCCGCGCCTTGGGCGCATAATGCGAAGCCAGCATGCCGGGCGCAATTATTTCAAGTTTTTGCGGCGCGTCGTCGGCAGTCGGGGCCATCGCCAGCGGTTGCCCCAGCACGCGCTCGATCTGCTCGCGCGGCAGTCCGCCCGGCCGCAGCAAAGTCGGCGTCACCGAGACAGGCTGACGATGGTGGACTCCACGCCGACCGGGCAGGGGCCGGCATCGATCACCATGTCGATGCGTCCGCGCAGATCGGCCAGCACATGCGCCGCGCTGGTCGCCGATACGTGGCCGGAGCGGTTGGCCGAGGGCGCCACCACCGGTCCCTTAAGGGCGGCGAGCAAAGCGCGCGCGACCGGATGCGCCGGCACGCGCACCGCCACGCTGTCGAGGCCGGCGAGCGCGAGATCGGCGACGCCGCCGTCGGGCCGCTTGGGCAGCACCAGCGTCAGTGGCCCGGGCCAGAACGCGGCTGCAAGCTTCTCGGCGGCGACATCGAAGCGCCCGAGCCGCCGCGCAGCGTCGGCGTCCGCCACATGGGCGATCAACGGATTGAAGCTGGGCCGGCCTTTGGCCGCATAGAGACGAGCGATGGCCTCGCCATTGCCGGCATCGGCGCCGAGGCCGTAGACGGTCTCGGTCGGAAACGCGACCAGCCCGCCCTGGCCAAGGCAGCGCGCTGCCGCCTCGATCGCTTGCGCGCCCGCCTGCATTATCCGCGTTCCCGGCTCGGCAGTCATTTATCTCTCAAGCTTGCGGCTTTCAGGGAGCCGGGGTTATAAGGCCGCCATCAGTCGGAGTGTAGCGCAGTCTGGTAGCGCACCTCGTTCGGGACGAGGGGGTCGCAGGTTCAAATCCTGCCACTCCGACCAGCTGCCTTCCCCAGACGTTGATTTATCACAACTATCTGTATTTGTTATGGAACTTGGGGCCGGCCGAGTAAAAAAACGCGTACACAAACGCGTATTGCGGATGGTCGTCCTCGCTCAGGACAGCAAGGGCAATTACAGCGCCCTTAAGCGCCTCCTTGATGACGTGCGGAAGGGTTGCGGTCGCCTGCGCGGTGCTCGCTTCGAGGCCAAATTTTCTGCCCCCGTCAGCACAAAGCCGCGGCTTGAATGGCGTGCTAGTTACTCGCTTTCGCGACGAAATGCTTTGCCGACATCGCGCAGGCGCACGGTATCCAAGTTTTGGGACGGATTTTTCTCGTCAAATTGGCGCAGCGCCTCGTCGCATTTGGAGAAACCTCCATCGCGCATTTTCTCGCTGCGATTGTCGAGAATGAACGTCCAGCACATATCCCCGCCCGTGGGGACAATGATCGCACCAGCATAGTGTCGTTCAACGTTGTCATTCTTGGGCTGTACCGCGCGCACGCGCTCGTGCCGAACCGTGGACCAATCAATGAAGTAGGCGAGAATGGCGACGGCGAGTGCGACCGAAACAAGCAGCAAATAGGCCGGCCGAATTTCGCGCAGGAGCCAACGGCGGGATGATATGTGCGAGGCCATAGCGTTGCCCTCAAGCAATACGCAGAACCTATAAATCTCGAATGACCACGAGGTTGCGCATAGTCTACGGCGCAGGTGGTTAAGCGATCGTTTTATTGCGCCTTGCTGAGAGTATTGAGCGTGGGCACACAAGCGCGGCGGTCTGAAAACGCAAGCAATTTCAACGTCGAATGATCCAACCGACAAATCCTGCCACTCCGACCATTAAATCAGACAAATACGGCCCAATTCCACGCTCGGACCAGGCCCGGCGCAGCCCTCTTATGCGGCCTATCGGTTCCCGCTCGCACCCTTGGCGAACCTCACAGCGCCGCGTAACGTCGCCCTGGAAAACGCGATGCCGGGTCTTACCGGGCAGTTCGGGGAGAGTGGAGATCATGCCGTTTAATGTCGGATTTTTGCCGCGTCTGCTGCTTGGATTGGCGTGCCTGTTGCCGGCCGCCGGCGGCAGCGCCCGGGCGGCGGACTATCCCGATCACCCGGTTCGTATCATCGTCGGCTATCCGCCCGGCGGCTCGACCGACATCGTCGCGCGCATCATCGGCGCACTGGCTGACCACAAGGCTGCATCAGCAGTTCGTCGTCGAGAACAAGCCCGGCGCCGGCAACAATCATCGCCACCGAGACGGCGGTGAAGGCGGCGCCCGACGGCTACACGATGTTCCTGGTCAATCCGGCCAACACCATCAACGCCACGCTCTACAAGAATCTCAATTTCGTGTTCCTGCGCGACATCGACCCGGTGGCCAATGTCATCCGGGTGCCGAACGTGATGGAGGTCAATCCGTCGGTGCCGGTCAAGACCGTCGCCGAATTCATCGCCTACGTCAAGGCCAATCCGGACAAGATCAACGTCGCCTCGTCCGGCAACGGCACCTCGATCCATCTGTCTGGCGAATTGTTCAAGATGATGACCGGCGTGAAGATGACGCACGTGCCCTACAAGGGCTCGGCGCCGATGCTGACCGATCTGCTTGGCCGGCCAGGTGCAGGTCACGTTCGACAATCTGCCGTCCTCGATCGGCCACATCAAAGCCGGCAAATTGCGCGCGCTCGGCGTGACCACCGCGACGCGCTCGCCGCAACTGCCGGACGTGCCGACCGTCGCCGAAACCGTCCCCGGCTACGAGGCGAGCGCCTTCTTCGGCTTCGGCGTGCCGCACGGCACGCCGAAGGAAGTCGTCGATCTGCTCAACAAGGAAATCAACGCCGCGCTCAGCGATCCCGCCATGCTGGCCAAGCTCAAGGAGCTCGGCGGCATTCCGGTGCCCGGCTCGCCGGCCGATTTCGGCAAATTTCTCGCCGGCGAGACGGCCAAGTGGGAAAAGGTCGTGCACGCCGCCAATCTGTCGATCGAGTAAGTCGCGACTGCACCGGACATGGCCTTCATGAAAACCCGTAAGCGTCCCGAGGATCTGCGCAGCCATCGCTGGTTCGGTGTCGACGACATGCGCTCGTTCGGCCACCGCTCGCGCTGCGCGGCGTCGGCTACGACGCAACCGACTGGACCGGCAAGCCGGTCATCGGCATCGTCAATACCTGGAGCGATATCAACCCGTGCCACACGCATCTGCGCGCGCGCGCCGAGAACGTCAAACGCGGCGTGCTGCAGGCCGGCGGCTTTCCGCTCGAGCTGCCGGCGATGTCGCTGGCCGAAACCTTCGTGAAGCCGACGACGATGCTCTATCGCAACATGCTGGCGATGGAGACCGAGGAGCTGCTGCGCAGCCAGCCGATCGACGGCGCGGTGCTGATGGGCGGCTGCGACAAGACCACGCCCGGCCTGCTGATGGGCGCGATCAGCATGGGCATTCCGGCGATCTACGTTCCGGCCGGCCCGATGCTGCGCGGCAACTGGAAGGGCGAATATCTCGGCTCCGGCTCGGACGTCTGGAAATACTGGACCGAGAAACGCGCCGGCAACATCACCGATCGAGGAATGGGATGAGATCGAAGGCGGCATCGCCCGCTCGTTCGGCACCTGCATGGTGATGGGCACGGCCGCGACCATGATGGCGATCGCCGAAGCGCTCGGCATGTCGCTGCCCGGCGCCTCGTCGATCCCGGCGCCGGATTCCAATCATCCGCGCATGTGCGGCGTCGCCGGCCGGCGCATCGTCGACATGGTGTGGGAGGATCTCACGCCCGACAAGATTCTCACCGCCGCCGCCTTCGACAACGCCATCAAGGTGCACATGGCGATGGGCGGCTCGACCAACGCCATCATCCATGTGGTGGCGATGGCGCGCCGCGCCGGCATCGCCGATGGACATGGAGAAATTCGACCAGCTCTCGCGGCAGATTCCGGTGCTGGCCAATGTGCGGCCGTCGGGACAAATACCTGATGGAGGATTTCTTCTACGCCGGCGGCCTGCGCGCGCTGATGCAGAACCTGCGCGAAAAGCTCGATCTCTCCTGCCTCACCGTGACCGGCAAGACCGTGGGCGAGAACATCGAAGGCGCCAAGGTCCATATCCCCGACGTCATCCACTCGCTCAACGATCCGGTCTATGCCGAGGGCGCGACCGCGGTGCTCAAGGGCAACCTCGCGCCGGACGGCTGCGTCATCAAGCCGGCGGCGGCCGACAAGCGCTTCCTCAAGCATCGCGGCAAGGCGATCGCCTTCGAGGACTACAACCACATGATGCGCGAGATCGAGCGCGACGATCTCGACGTCACGCCCGACCACATTCTGGTGCTGAAGAATGCCGGGCCGAAGGGCGGCCCGGGCATGCCGGAATGGGGCATGCTGCCGATCCCCAAGCGCCTGTTGGGGCAGGGCGTGCGCGACATGATCCGCATTTCCGACGGCCGCATGAGCGGCACCAGCTATGGCGCCTGCATCCTGCACGTGGCGCCGGAAAGCTTCGTCGGCGGACCGCTGGCTTTCGTGCAGACCGGCGACGAGATCGAGATCGACGTCGCGGCGCGCCGCATCCATCTGCACGTCAGCGATGAAGAACTCGCCCGCCGCAAGGCCGCCTGGAAGAAGCCGGCGCCGAAATATCCGCGCGGCTATGGCGCGCTTTATTCGGATCACATCGGACAGGCCGACCAAGGCTGCGATTTCGATTTTCTCAAAGCCGGCGGCGCAATCCCCGAGCCGGAAATTCATTAGCGCCAGCGCGCGCACCTTCGAATTAGAAAAGCTCTCAACTAGAACAGCTCCAATGTTTGCCTTGCTCGCATTGACAAGCGCGCTGAAATTTTTCGTATTGAATTCGTCACGTGCATCGTGCGCGCGAACAAACTTGTTGCCGGGCCTTGAACCCCGCGTATGAGGAAAAAATAAATGTCCATCGATCGCCATGCGCGCGCATGTTTGTTAGCCGCGCTTTGTTTCGTCGCGACGGGTTTTGCCGCCCGTGCGCAGAGCTCGCAGCCAGCGAAAAATGCCGCCGCACAATCGGTGGCCGATGTCTTTCACGAAGCGGAGTCGAAATACATGTTCGGCTTCATCGACGGGGCCGACATCGGCAACGAAGGCGAGAAGGCGATTGAATATGAGGCGACAGGGTCGTTCCAGAAACGCGGCGGACGCTATTCCGCTATCGAGCACGAATTGGCATTCGAGCACGTCCTGACTCAGAATTTCTCGTACGAGCTGAGCGCGCACGGACTTACGCATTCGATCAGCGGCGTCGAGGATCTCGACGACCGCAACAGCACGCAGTTCAGCGGGCTGTCGTCGAAGCTGCGATATCTCATTCTTGGCCGCGGTCCCAGTTCGCCGATCGGCCTGACGGTTTCGGCGGAGCCGGAATGGTCTCGGATCGACGGAACGGACGGCACCCAGGTGCAGGCCTACAGTTCGACGTTCAAGCTGGTGGCCGATACCGAACTCATCGCCAACCGTCTCTACGCCGCGCTCAACTTGATCTACGCGCCGGAGGTCGCCAAGCCCGCCGATACCGGCATGTGGGAACGCAGTTCGTCGGCCGGTTTGGGGGCGGGGCTGACTTACCGCATCACCCCGACATTCGCGATGGGCGTCGCGGCGGAATACGATCGTGCCTATGACGGATTGACGTTTCAAACTTTCAACGGTCATGCGCTTTTTGTCGGGCCGACACTGCAAATCAACTTCAGCCGGAAGGTGCTTCTGGCGGCGGCGTTCATGGCGCAGGTCGCGGGTCACGCGGTCGACGATCCGCGGCCGCTGGATCTCGCCAACTTTGAACAATATCGCGCCAATCTGAAGCTCGAATTCGAATTCTAGTGAGTTTTGCGCTGCACGCGAGCCGAACGAGTCAAGCGAATCAAAACATTCACAATGTAGGGTCAAGGATATGAAGCAGTCTTCAATCAGTAAATTCTGGCTTGGACTCGTGTTAACGCTCTGCCTCTTACCAGCGCTGCCGGCGGCGCGGGCCGAGGACGCGGTGACGGTGACTGTCTCGATGAAAGATCATCGTTTTCAGCCCGCCGAGCTGCATGCGCCGGCCGGCAAGCCGATCGTCATCGTCGTCAAAAATCTCGATTCCGCGCCGGCGGAGTTCGAAAGCAACATGCTGCGCGTCGAGAAAGTCGTTACCGGCGGCGGCACGATCACGCTACGAATTCGTCCCCTCGACCCCGGACGCTACCGTTTCTTCGACGACTTCCATCCGGAGACGGAAGGTTACCTGGTGGTCAAATAGGCCGGCCAAAAGGCTTGACCTTGGCGAAGGCGGTCGTCATGTGCATGGGCCCATGGCCGACGACATCCCCTTCGATAAAAATCTCGAGCTCGCGCCCGACACCGTCGATGAACCGATGCCCGGCATACGCCGCGTCATGGCGGACAATCCGGGGCCGTTCACCTTCAAGGGCACGCTCAGCTATATCATCGGCAAGGGCCGCGTCGCCATTGTCGATCCCGGCCCGGACGATCCCGCCCATATCGCCGCGCTGCTCGATGCCGTGCGCAACGAGACGGTGACGCATATTTTCGTCACCCACACCCATCGCGATCATTCGCCGGCGGTGCCGGCGATCAAGGCCGCGACCGGCGCCACCGTCTATGCCGAAGGCCCGCATCGCGCCGCGCGGCCCTTGCATATCGGCGAGCACAATCCGCTCGACGCCAGCGCCGACCGCGACTTCCGCCCCGATGTCGCGCTCAAGGACGGTGAGGTGGTGAGCGGCGAGGGCTGGACAATCGAAGCGGTGGCGACGCCCGGCCACACCGCCAATCACATGGCCTATGCGTTCAAGGAGAAAGACGTGCTGTTCGCCGGCGACCATGTCATGGCCTGGGCCACCTCGATCGTGGCGCCGCCCGACGGCGCCATGAGCGACTATATGGCCTCGCTTGCCAAGCTGGCGCGGCGCGGCGAGCGCATCTACTTTCCCGGGCCATGGCCCCGCGATCGACGATGCGGGGCGTTTCGTCAATTATTTCATCCTGCATCGCAAGGCGCGCGAGGCGGCGATCCTGCACCGGCTCGCGAATGGCGATACCGACATTCCGTCGATCGTGCGCGCGATCTATATCGGGCTCGATCCGCGCCTCACCGGCGCCGCCGGCCTGTCGGTGCTGGCGCATCTGGAAGATCTGGTGGCGCGCGGCAAGGTCATGACCGAAGGGCAGGTGTCGGTCGATGGCGTCTATCGTTTGGCGGGCGCCCGCTTGGGCGGCTGAGCCTTTTTCTCCGGCTCCGGACGCGGTTCTGGCGCCGAGCTGACCGCATCGTCGATATCTTCGAGCAGGCTGCGGATGCGCGCGGCATTGGCGCCGAAATCGGACGCGCCATAGCGCGACGCCGAGCGCACATCGACGCGCGCGCCGTCGCCGGTCGCACTCACGCGGATCACCACGTCGTCGCGGAAACCCATGATCGGCGTGCGGGCGGTCGCTTCGATGACCGCCTCGCGGCGGCCGACGGGTGGCCGGGCATCGACCACGTGCCATTTGCGCTTGGTTGCAAGCGCGAGCGCGATGTCATAGGCGATCTTGGCCGGCGCGCTCACTTGCAGCGGTGCGATATCGGGATAGGCTGCGCGTTGCGCCTGCGCGACGTCTGCACCCGGATAGTCATTGCGGCCGGGCGGCCGCAAGCGCGCCAGCGCCTCGAAGCGCGGCGGATTGGCTGGGTCGGTGGTGATGTCCGAGATCGCCGGCAGCTTGGTGGCGCGATAGCCAAGATAGCCTGGATAGGCGAGCAGCAGCAGACCCAGGATCAATCCCAAGACCGCCGAGCCGAGCCCGGACAGGCCCTGCCGCCAGATCACGACAAAGGCCAGAAACGAAAGCAGCACCGCCAACGCGGCGAATACCAAGGCGGCGGCGAAGGTGGCGAGCGCCGGCTCGATCTCCAACAGGCTGGACCGCACGATGACGATCGAGAGCCCAGCCACGGCGAGCGCGAATAGCGCGAACCGGGTGGACCACGCAGCCAGCTGTGACTTCGGCTCATCGCCGAAGGTGCGTCGTCGCGCCATCATTGCCCCGCACAGGTTTTGCTCATGGCCAGAGGGATAGTGGGAATAGCGCGTGCGGGCAATGTCGCTTACGGGGAAAGGTGCGCGCCGGGAACGGGTTAGATGCCACGCTTAGCCGTGCATTGCCGCCACAGCGACGCCTTTGTCACTCCGCCGCCTGCACGCTAGGCAGCCGGTAATCCTTGAACTGCTGGCGCAGCGTGATCTTCTGAATCTTGCCGGTCGCGGTGTGCGGGATTTCATCGACGAACACCACGTCGTCCGGCATCCACCATTTGGCGATCTTGCCCTGCATGAAGCCGAGGATGTCGTCCTTGCTGGCGTTCTCGCCCTTCTTGAGCACGATCACCAGCAGCGGCCGCTCGTCCCATTTCGGATGCGCGACGCCGATCACGGCGGCTTCCGCCACCTTCGGATGGCCGACCGCCAGGTTCTCCAGATCGATGGTGGAAATCCATTCGCCGCCGGACTTGATCACGTCCTTGGCGCGGTCGGTGATCTGCATGTAGCCGTATTGATCCATGGTGGCGACGTCGCCGGTGTCGAACCAGCCGTCCTGTCTCGAACACCTCACCGCCTTCGCCCTTGTAATAGCTCTTGGCCACCGCCGGCCCGCGCACCTTCAGACGGCCGAAGGTCTTGCCGTCCCACGGCAGTGCCTTGCCATGGTCGTCGGTGATCTTCATCTCGACGCCGAACGGCGGATGGCCCTGCTTCATCTGCACGTCGAGCTTGGCCTCGCCGGTGAGCGCCGCGTATTCCGGCTTCATGGTGCAGAGCGAGCCGAGCGGGCTCATCTCGGTCATGCCCCAGGCGTGGATGACCTCGACGCCGTAGATGTCCTGGAAGGTCTTGGTCATGGCGCGCGGGCAGGCCGAGCCGCCGATCACCACGCGCTTGAGATGCGGCAGCTTGCCGCCGGTCTTTTCCAGATCCTGCAGCAGCATCAGCCATACCGTCGGCACCGCGGCGGTGAAGGTGACTTTGTAGGTGTTGAGCAGTTCGTAGATCGAGGCGCCATCCAGCTTGGCGCCGGGCAACACCAGCGTGGCGCCGATCATCGGCGTCGAGAAAGCGAGCGACCAGCCATTGGCGTGGAACATCGGCACCACCGGCAGGACGACGTCGCGGCGATGAAATGTTTTTGGAATCCGGCAGCGCCGCCATGAAGGCGTGCAGCACGTTGGAGCGGTGCGAATAAAGCACGCCCTTCGGATTGCCGGTGGTGCCGGAGGTGTAGCACATGCCGGCCGCGGTGTTTTCGTCGAACTCGCGCCATTCGAAATCGCCGTCGACTTCGGCGATCCAGTCTTCGTAGGCGACGGCGTTCTTTAACGTGGTCTTGGGCATATGCGCGGCGTCGGTGAGCACGATGTAGCGCTCGATCAGTGGGCAGCTCTGTCGGCGATCTTTTCCAGCAGCGGCACGAAAGTCAGATCGGTGATCATCATGCGGTCGCCGGCGTGATTGACGATCCAGACGATCTGCTCGGGGAACAGGCGCGGGTTGACGGTGTGATAGATCGCGCCGATGCCGAGGATGCCGTACCAGGCCTCCAGATGCCGCCAGGTATTCCAGGCCAGCGTCGCCACCCGGTCGCCGAGCTTGATGCCGTCTTTATCCAGCCGCTGCGCGACTTTGAGCGCGCGGGCGCGGATCTCGGCGTAATTGGTGGTGTGGATCGGGCCTTCGATCGAGCGGGTAATGACCTTGCGCTCGCCGTGAAATTTGGCGGCATGGTCGATGATGCGTGTGCAACAATAACGGCCAGTCCTGCATCAACCCGCGCATGGCATTCCCTCCTGGACGCCTAATTTTGGGCCGGCGCCCCTCGCCAGCCGACGGCTAAGGTTAGCGGGCGCATCGACGGGCGCAATGGTCTCGTAACCGGATAAATGCCGCAATCCTATCCAAGATCGCCCTTCGTGCGGGCCCTCATTGCCACAGTGTTTCTGGCTGGTTTCGGGTGTGGCCTCGCCGCCGCCGAGGATGTTCCGTTGCCGCGCCCGCGCCCGCCGTTTTGGGTAGAACCGCACTCCTTCCGGGAGGCCGCCGGCGAGGATTTCGACACCGCCGACGTCACCGCCAAGCCGTCCGATTGCCGGCAGCGACTGGATAAAATCGCGACCATCGAGCCGATGCCGCGGCTGATCGGGCCTGGCGCCTGCGGCGGGCGCGACATGGTGCAACTCAACGCGGTGCAACTACCCGGTCACGCCCGCATCGAGATAAGGCCCGCACCGGTGTTGCGTTGTGAGATGGCCGAGTCGCTTGCCGGCTGGATTCAAGACGAAGCCGATCCGTTGCTCCGCAAAGCCGGCATGGCGCTGCGTAGTGTTGCGACCTACGACGACTTCGAATGCCGCGGCCGCAACCGGGTGTTGGGCGCCAAGCTAAGCGAACACGGCAAGGGCAATGCCATCGACATACGCGCCTTTACGCTCGCCGATGGCCGCAGCATCGGCCTGACCGACATGACGGTCGCCAAGGATTTGCGCGAGGGCTTGCGCGCCAGCGCCTGTGAACGCTTCACCACGGTGCTTGGCCCCGGCTCCGACGGCCATCACGAGGGCCACATCCATCTCGATCTGGCCGAGCGCCGCCGGGGTTACCGCATTTGCCAGTGGGATGTGCGCGAGCCACCGCCGGCCGAAATTGCCAGCGTTCTGGTGCCATTGCCGGTTCCGCGGCCGGTCATTCCGGACGCACCCGTTAAGGATGGCCGGAAATTATAAGTGTCCATCCATTGTCCACTTATCGTTCTGGAGTAGCACTGGTGCCATGACCCTCAGTGCTCCCAGCCAATTCGTCACGCCTGCGCCTTGCCGCGGGATCAGCCGCCGCGGCCTGCTCAAGGCCGGCCTCGGACTGACCGGCGTTGCCGGTTTGGTCATGCCGGGCACGGCGGCTTATGCGGCGGTGGAAGCCGCCAGCGATTTGCTGATCACCGACTACCGGCCGGTGCTGCCAAGCTGGCCCGATAGCCATCAACTCACCATTACGGTGGTTGCCGACCTGCATGCCGGCGGACCCAATATGGGGCTCGAGCGCGTGCGCCAGGTGGTTGATGCCGCCAATGCACTCGACTCCGATCTTACGGTCGTGCTCGGCGATTATTTTGCCACCCATCGCTTCGTCACCGAGCGGGTGCCGCATCCGGTCTGGGCGGCGCGAACTCGCGCGCCTGAAGGCGCGGCTCGGTGTCTATGCAATTCTCGGCAATCACGACTGGTGGTTCGACATCAAGGGGGTGCGCAACGCGTTGGCCGGCGTCCACATGCCGGTCTTGGAAAACGACGCCGTGCTGCTGAACGATCGCGGCCGCCGCTTCTGGCTGGCCGGGCTCGGCGATCAGATCGCGTACCGGCTCGGCCCCAGCCGATTCCGGGGCGTCGACGATCTGCCCGGCACGCTCAAGCGCATCACCACCGATGACCCGGTGATACTGCTGGTGCATGAACCGGATATTTTCACGCAAGTGCCGCCACGCGTTGCGCTGACGCTGGCCGGCCATACCCATGGCGGACAGATCGTGTTTCCGATGATGCCGCCGCTTTGGGTGCCGTCGGAATACGGCGCCCGTTTCGCCTATGGCCATATCGTGGAGCAGGGCCGCCACATGATTGTGTCCGGCGGGCTCGGTTGCAGCAACGTACCGCTGCGGCTCGGCGTGCCGCCGGAAATCGTGCGCGTCACGCTGGGCGCGTGACAATTTACTTTCAAAACAAAAACGGCGCCCGAGGGCGCCGTTTTTTTATTCGCTGCGGCCGGTCTTAGTCGAACAGGCCGCCGCTCGAAGCCACCCGCGGATTGAACGGTGAGTCGCCCTGGTGCGGCGCCAGCACCACCACGACGGTGCCGGTCTTGACGCGCTTGTAGAGGTCGATGACATCCTCGTTGGTCATGCGGATGCAGCCCGAGGAAATCGCCTGGCCGATATATTCCGGCTGGTTGGTGCCGTGGATGCGGTAGAGCGTGTCCTTGTTGCCCTCGAACAGATACATGGCGCGCGCGCCCATCGGATTTTGCGGGCCGGAACCCACGAAGTCCGGAACGTCCATGCGCTTCTTGATCTCGGCGGTCGGGGTCCAGGTCGGCCATTCCGTCATGCGGCCGACTTTCGCCACGCCCGACCAAGCCAGCGCTTCTTCGCCGACGGTGACGCCGTAACGGATCGCTTTGCCTTCGGGCAGCACGTAATAGAGATAGCGCGCATCGGAATCGATCAGGATCGTACCGGGCGCTTCCTTGCGATGATACTCGACGATGTGCCGCTTGTAGGGTTCCGGGATCGCCGCCTTCTCATAGGGCGCCGCCGCCAGCAGCTTCTTGTCGCGCGCGGTCAGGTTGGCTTCCGACGCCGGCTCGATCGTGGACTGCATGCAGCCGCCGAGCAAAACACCGACGCCGAACAGCGCCACCAACAACCCCCGTGCCGACATTTCATCCTCTTTCCCAGCCGCGTCGAAGCGCGACCGCACTAAGATCTGTATGGCGGCAATTAACCGAAAAAGCCGCGCCATTGCCATGTTTTCCGGCGTGTCCACAGCAGCTTCCTGTAAGCTGTTGCATGAATGCCGCACCCGACCTTCGGTGGCTGCCGAAGTGCCGCATGGTTCCGTGAACAATGGCAAAAATGACTGTGCTGCCAATATGTTAAGAGATGCTTTACCATCGTTGTCCGTATAGTGTCGAAATGACGCGAATGCTGTCCCCGCACGCGCGGAATGTCACGATAGGACACGAATTGCCGCGCAATTCTGCCCCACTCGACGCCCAAATTAGGAACTAACGGAAACCCAAGGACGGATTGGAGAGTTTGAAATGGAAGCGACAAGAGCGACGGAGCAAAGCCAAGACTCCAAGCGCCAGATCAAGAGCCTTGATGATCGCTACGGCAAGATCGGAATTTCGGCGGTCGCCGCCGCGGTCTGCCACAAGGGCGAAAAGCGCCGCCGCCCGATCGAGGTTCACTTCGACGCGCAAGAGAGCGATTAAGACAGCGACTAAGCTCGCGGCCCGAGCGGTCCGCCAGCCCCGTTTCACGGCCACGACGACCATGCGCGGGCGCGCGCGGCAGGGCATTTATGTCTTGCGCGTCGCCGCGGGATCGGGCCATGAGAGACGAGGGGCGCATGATCCGGTAGCAGGTTCCGGTATTTTCGGGGCCGGTCATGCAAATCAGTGTGGCTCGATGCTCTCGGTCTACGTTCCGCGCGGCACATCGCTTGAGCGAATTGCGATCGAACCGGGCGGCACCCCGCCGGCGGCGGCCGTGTGGATCGATCTGGTCGCCCCGACCGTGCAGGAAGACAATCTGGTCGAGCAGTTTCTCGGCATCGCGGTGCCGACGCGCGAAGAAATGCAGGAGATCGAGGTCTCCAGCCGGCTCTATGTCGAGAACGGCGCCCGCTATATGACGGCGACGCTGATGTGCCAGTCGGACACCGCGCCCAAGACCACCGCGGTCACCTTTATCCTCTCCGGCCATCGCCTCGCCACCGTGCGCTACGATGAGCCGCGTCCGTTCGCCATTATCGGGCAAAAATTGGCGCGCGCGTGCTCGCCCAAAGTGTCGGGCGAGGCGGTGTTGATGGATTTGCTCGACGCGGTGATCGACCGGTCCGCCGACATTCTGGAGCGCATCGGGGCGGAGGTCGACCAGATCTCGCATACGATTTTCGAACCGGACGACGAGATGGCGCCGCCGGCCTATAACGACGTGCTCAAGGCGCTCGGCCGCAAGGGCGATCTCACCTCCAAGGTGCGCGAAAGCCAGGTCTCGGTCGGCCGCCTGCTGTCGTTTCTGGCGCACGAAGCGGAAAGCCTGAAATGGGGCAAGGGCGTCCGCGCGCAAATAACGTCGATGCAACGCGACGTGATCTCGCTTACCGATCACGCCAGCTATCTCAGCAACAAGATCACCTTCCTGCTCGACGCCATGCTGGGCGTGGTCAACATCCAGCAGAACGCCATCATCAAGATTTTCTCGATCGCCGCGGTGGTGTTCATGCCGCCGACGCTGGTGGCCTCGATTTACGGCATGAATTTCCGCACCGGCATGATCGAGCTCGACTGGGTCTACGGCTACCCTTACGCGCTGATCTTGATCGTGCTCGCCGCGGTGCTGCCGATGGTGTTTTTCAAGTGGAAGAAGTGGCTGTGAGACGGGAGGCGATGCAGATGTCACAAACTTCGACGTCATGCGCGGGCTTTTGAGGCCACCTCCTGGGTCTTGACTTAATTCCTATATCAATATATTCCTAACGTCGTCCGGCTCGGCTGAGGGCGTCTTCGCGAGACGTTTCGAGGATGGAGCCGGATGCGGCGCCTGCGGGCGGGATTCGTAACCCCGCACTCGGGAGGCCCCGGGGCCCCGCTCGGGGGCACTACGGACCGCTCCGCGAGGAGCTTCGCTGGACTGGAGCGGTCCAATCGGTTTCTGGTCCGGGAAGTGAGCGTGCCAGCCGTTGAGGCGGCGCTTCGAGACCTGGACAGGAGACCGGACTGCAAACCAGGAAACGCGGGCCCGGGGACAGAAAAGCCGCGATGGAGCGCCGAGAGGCGCCCGCATCCTTCAAAAGAGGATGCGGCAAGACTGAAGACTGGTGCGCCACTCGGTGCTCCATCCCCTCGGCTTTGCCGAGGAGGAAGAAGGGCCTGTCCGCCGAAGCCCGAAGGCGGAAAGACGGCGTACCCGGCGCCGCAAAGAATACGGGCGATGACGCTTGGCTGTTTGAAATTTGAATCGCGGGCGCGAGGGCTTTACTCCGCCTCATCCGGAGGAGCATCGCGAAGCGATGCGTCTCGAAGGATGAAGGCGGCCCGCGCCTCGTGGTTCGAGACGCGCCTTGCGGCGCTCCTCACCATGAGGCCGATTGCTCAGACGTGCTGGCCGCCATTGATGTGGATCTCGGCGCCGTTCACGTAAGAGCTCGTCTCCGTGCACAACACGTAAATGATCTTGGCCACCTCGTCGGGCGTGCCCAGCCGCTGCATCGGAATCTGCTCGACAATTTTCCCGGTGCCGGGCGACAGAATCGCGGTGTCGATTTCGCCGGGCGCGATGGCGTTGACGCGGATGCCGAGTCGGCCGAAGTCGCTCGCCATTTCACGCGTCAGCGACGCCAGCGCCGCTTTCGAGGTGGCGTAGGCGGCGCCCGCGAACGGATGCACGTGCGAGCCGGCAATCGAAGTGACGTTCACCACCGAGCCTTGGGCCTTCTTGAGCTCATCCACCAAGCCGCGCGCCAGCATGATCGGCGCGAAGAAATTCACCCTGAACACCTGACGCCAGACCTCGGTCGCGGTATCGAGCGAGCCGAGCCGTTTGCCGCCGTCGGCCTTTGGTGAGATCGCGGCGTTGTTGACCAGTGCGTGCAACTCCTTGTCATCGAGTCGCCGCTTGATTTCGGCGATTGCTGCGTTGGTATTGCCTTCGTCGGCGAGGTCGACCTGGATGTGGTCTTCGGGGCCGGCCTCCCACGGACAGTTCTCCGGGAACGGGTGGCGCGAACAAGTAATCACGCGCCAGCCCGCGGCGGAGAACCGCTTGACCGTTGCATGGCCGATGCCGCGGCTTGCTCCAGTGAGAAGCAGCGTACGGCGCGGTTGATTGGTTTGCGAAGTGGGCATCTCTGTCCTTAGCTCACGGATAAAGCCGCGTCTTGCTCCACGGTCCGCTCAGGTTTTCCCGCTGGAATTCGATGCGGTCGTGCAGCCGGAACGGCCGGTCGTGCCAGAACTCGATGCGCATCGGCAAAATGCGGTAGCCCGACCAATTCGGCGGCCGCGGCACTGCGCCCAGCGCGTATTTGGCGGCGTAAAGCGCGACCGCCTTCTCGAAGGCGAGCCGGCTTTCGAGCGGCGAGGACTGCTTGCTGGCCCAGGCGCCGATCTGTGCTTGCTTCGGACGGCGTCGCGAAATAGGCGTCGGCCTCGGCGTCGGTGACCCGCTCCACCACGCCGCGCACCCGAACTTGCCGGTTGAGCGATTTCCAATGAAACACCAGCGCCGCCTTGGGGTGGGTGTCCAATTCTTGGCCCTTTTGGCTGTCGATGTTGGTGTAGAAGACGAAACCCCGTTCATCGACGCCCTTGAGCAGCACCATGCGGGCATTCGGCAGCCCGTCGGCGTCGATGGTCGCCAGCGTCATGGCGGTCGGATCGCGCGGTTCCGAGGCGGTCGCCTCGCTTAGCCACGCGCTAAACAGCCGCAAAGGCTCGTCAGCGGCGGTGAAATCACCAGTCGTTAACCAACTTGGGTGTTCTATGGGCGTCGTATCGGACATCGTTTCCGGAGTGCTCGCGTGGTCGGTGTTACTACCCGATATTCCCGCTGGCGCCTTTATAGTGGATGCGCGCCCGCGCGCCTATGGCGCGCAGCTGTCGCTTGGTGGCCGCGCTGGCGCTGGCCGGCTGCAGCGTCTCAACCTCTCAATTCGATTCGCTGTTCGGCGGCGCCGACAAATCCGACGTCACCGGTTCGATCACGCCGCCTCCCGGCACCAGAGGGGTCGGCGAATTGCCGCCCGCCGGCGATCTTGTCTACGCGCGGGCGGCCGCCTCCGACGTACTCACTCGCGGCGGCAAAGATGCCAGCACACCTTGGGAAAATCCACGCACCGGCGCGCGCGGCACTGTCACCCCGATCGCTTCCGCCTATACCCAGGACGGCCAGACCTGCCGAGATTTCCTGGCGAGCTATGTCAACGGCACTTCGCAGTCCTGGATGCAGGGCGAAGCCTGCAAGCGGGACAAGGGCTGGGAAGTGCGCGCGCTCAAGCCCTGGAAGCGGTCCTGACGGGCGAAGCCTGCGCTAGGGCCGCGTTGCATCCGGGCCGGTTGAACCCCACATTAAGTATCGAGTCGCCGGCGTTCCGTTGGCGGGCAGGGACACTTCAGGGAGATTTCACTGAATGCGCGACCCCTACGAAATTCTGGGGGTATCGAAGGGTGCGAGCGAGGCCGAGATCAAGAGCGCCTACCGGCGGCTTGCCAAGAAGCTGCATCCCGACGCCAACAAGCACGATCCCAAGGCGGCCTCGCGCTTCGCCGAGCTCAACGCCGCCTATGAGATCGCCGGCGACGACAAGAAGCGCAAGGCGTTCGACAACGGCGAGATCGACGCCGAGGGCAAGCCGCGCTTTCGTGGTTTCGAAGGTTTCGGCGCACAGCCGGGCGGCGGGGGCAGACGGCCAGGCGCCAGCCAATTTGAAAGTTTCAACTTCGGCCATGATGGATTCCAGCGCGCGGGTAGCGGCGGGGGTGGCTTCGAGGACATCCTGCGCGGCATGTTCGGCGGCGCGACGCGCGGCGCTGCGCGAGGCTTCGGAACTCAGTTTGAGCCGGAAGATTTCGGCGCACCCGGCACCGGCCAGGATTTGCATGCCGAACTGACCATCAGCCTGCCGGAAGCCGCCAAGGGCGTCAAAACCCGCGTGCATCTGCCGACCGGCAAGGATGTCGAGGTGAAGATTCCGGCCGGCCTCACGACCGGCCAGCAAATCCGGCTCAAAGGTCAGGGCTGGCCGAGCGCGGCCGGCAAAGCCGGCGACGCGTTGATCACGGTGCATGTCGCGCCGCATCCGCTGTTCAAGCCGGATGGCGCCGACCTGCGGCTCGATCTGCCCATCACGCTCTATGAAGCAGCGCTTGGCGGAAAAGTTCGGGTGCCGACGCTTGGCGGCGCGGTGGAACTGGCGATACCGCCCGGCACCAATTCGGGACGCACCTTCCGCCTCAAGGGCAAGGGACTGAAATCCAAGAGCGCGGCCGGCGATTTGCTCGCCACCGTGCGCATCATGTTGCCCGAGCGCAGCGACGATGAACTCAACGAACTGATGCGCCAATGGCGCGAGAACAAGCCCTACGATCCGCGCAAAGATCTAAGCTGACCGCCCCCGCACGGGAAGCGGTCGTTCGTTACGACTTCCGCCCGTCAACCTGCTCCCAAACCGCCCGGGTAACTGTCTTCAGGCGGTCATGGTCGGCTGGTCCGCTTACGACATAGGCGACGTTATTCTCGACCCAATAAAACGCGGCGTCCTGCGTCTCGTCGCGGTAGCGTAACGCGGTCTGCGGCGACGCCGAGCGTGCGCAGTAAACGGTGAAGCGCTCGCCCGACTGACTTTCATACATGTAGAACGCGGCCGCGCCCGTCGGTCCCGGCAATAACCGCCCGCCCACTAGCTTGAGGCCGAGTGATTGCAATTCCGGTACGTTGAGCGGATAACCGACGCGCTTCGACAGCCACTGCGTCATGTGAGCGCGTTCATTGCCCGGCACTTCGACCGGATGACGGACCTCTACGACATAGAGCTTGTATGCGTCGAGCGCTTCGGTCGTGAGTGTCTCGAAGCCGTGAGGTGCGGCGGCCGAAGCCCCACGCGCCATCCAGCCGGCGCCGCCGCCGACCATCAGCGCGATTAGCGCCACGGCGGCCAGCGCAGCCCAGGAACGCCCCGACGAGCGATCCTGCAACATCAGTTGGTCGAGCTTGAGCCGATCCGGTACCGGCTCGTTGGCGATCGCGCCATAGCGGGCGCGGATAGCCTCGGCCTGCGCCCGCCAGGCCGCAACCAGCGTTGCCTGTTCCGGATGCGCGGCAAGCCAAGCGGTGACGGCCTCCAGGCGGTCGGCCGGCACTTCGCCGTCGACATAGGCGTGGAGTTCATCCTCGGTCACGGGTGAATCGCGATCGATCATAGGTTCACCTTCTCTCCTTCATTTCACGCGGCGGAGCGCAGGGCGCCCGCCGTCGAGATAGTTTTTGATCTGAACGCGTGCACGCGCCAAACGCGACATCACGGTGCCGATCGGTACGCCCTGCACCTCCGCGACTTCGCGATAGGTGAGGCCTTCCAAAACCACCAGCAGCAAGGCGTTGCGCTGGTCCTCCACCAAAGTCGCCAGCGCGCGTTCGATGTCGCGGCCGCCCGCTTCCGGTCCCGCCAGATCGGGGGCGTCATTGTCCTCGAGCGGCGAGAGCGCCGGCCGCCGCGCCAGCGAGCGCAAGCGGTTGCGGTTGAGATTGGTTAAAATCGTATACAGCCAGCTTCGTATGTCTCCGCCGTGAAACAGATGCTCCGAGCGCAACGCTCGCACCAGTGTGTCTTGCACAAGGTCGTCGGCAATGTCGGAGTCCCGCGTCAGCGCCCGGGCGTAACGGCGCAGGGCCGGGATCGTCGCCTCGACATTCTTCCCGAACGTGGCCAATCAGCCCCCTTAATGACCAGCAGGCTTTCCGGCATCGCCAATCACTAGAAAAACCCCGCTATGGCTATCATATTCCCGAAATTGAATTGAATTTACAGTGACAAACGAGCCTACCGGGCGCATTGCTTGATGACGTCTACGACCCTATGCCATACGAAAGCGGCCGGCGCTAACCGGCATCACGGGACAGTTAATGCCGGAAACCTCGAGCCTGATGCGCGGCAAACGCGGCCTGATCATGGGCGTAGCGAATAATCGCTCGATCGCCTGGGGCATCGCGCGGGCCTGCCGCGACCATGGCGCCGATCTCGCCTTCACGTACCAGGGCGAGGCGCTCAAGAAGCGCGTCGAGCCGTTGGCCGAGGAGGTCGACGGGATCGTGGTCGGGCACTGCGACGTCACCGACGCGGCGTCGATGGACGCGGTGTTTTCCGCCGTGCAGTCGGCCTGGGGATCGCTCGATTTCCTGGTGCATGCCATCGCGTTCTCCGACAGGGACCAACTCGACGGTCGCTACGTCGACACCACCGAAGACAATTTCACCAAGACCATGTTGGTGAGCTGCTATTCGTTCACGGCGATCGCCCAGCGCGCCGAAAAACTGATGACGAACGGCGGCTCGATGCTGACGCTGACTTATTACGGCGCCGAAAAATGGATGCCGCACTACAACGTGATGGGGCTCGCCAAAGCGGCGCTCGAATCCTCGGTGCGCTATCTCGCCGCCGATCTGGGTGTGAAGAACATCCGCGTCAATGCCATTTCGTCGGGACCGATCAAGACGCTCGCCGCCTCCGGCATCGGCGACTTCCGCTACATTCTGAAGTGGAACGAATACAACACGCCGCTGCGGCGCAACGTGACGCTGGATGACGTCGGCAAGACCGGAGTCTATTTCCTGTCCGACATGTCGAGCGGCGTGACCGGGGAAATCCACCACGTCGACGCCGGCTACCACATCGTCGGCATCAAGCATCCCGACGCGCCGGACATCGCGGTCGGGAAAATAGAAGACTAGTCCATGGCTGCATCGGCAAAGCCGCGGCCAACGATCTATTACATCCGCCACGGACAGACCGACTGGAATGTCACCGGCCGTCTGCAAGGCCTGCACGACGTGCCGCTCAATGCGCGTGGCCGCGCCCAGAGTATTCATTGCGGAGGAATCCTGCGCGACCTGTTCGCGCGCGACGGCCGCAATCCCGCAGACTTCAATTATGTTTCCAGTCCGCTGGGCCGCGCTTGCGAGACCATGGCCTTGGTCAGGCCCGAGCTTGGCTTACCGGCCGAAGGTTATGAGGTCGATCAGCGGCTGGCGGAAATCTCCTTCGGCGAATGGGAAGGCTTCACCATCGCGCAACTGCACGAGCGCGACCCGCAGCGCATCGCCCAGCGCGAGCATGACAAATGGAATTTCGTGCCGCCGGGCGGCGAGAGCTACAAGCGCGTATCGGAGCGCATGGGCTGCTGGTACGCGACCCTCACGCGCGACACGGTCGTGACCGCCCACGGTGGCACCGCGCGCGGACTGATGGCCCATCTCGGCATCGCCAAGCCGGCGGCGGCGCCTTTGGTCGATATCGCGCAGGGCGTTGTTTATGTGTTTCGAGACGATCGGATGATGCGTTACGCCTGATTTGACCGCCCCTAGGCTTGCGGGCTACCTAACCCCATGTCGTTCAACACGTTCGGACATCTTTTCCGGTTCACCAGCTTCGGCGAAAGCCACGGGGCGGCGATCGGCTGCGTGGTCGACGGCTGCCCGCCGCGGATTCCGCTTACCGTCGAGGACATCCAGCAGCATCTCGACAAGCGCCGGCCCGGCCAGTCGCGCTTCACCACCCAGCGCCAGGAGCCGGACGCGGTGAAGATCATGTCCGGCGTGTTCACCGGCGAGGACGGCCAGCAGGTGACCACCGGCACGCCGATCATGCTGCTGATCGAGAATGTCGATCAGCGCTCGAAGGACTATTCCGCGATCAAGGACAAGTACCGGCCCGGCCATGCCGGCTACACCTACGACGTCAAATACGGCATTCACGATTATCGCGGCGGCGGGCGCGCCTCGGCGCGCG
This sequence comes from uncultured Alphaproteobacteria bacterium, assembly GCA_963809675.1. Classification (GTDB taxonomy): domain Bacteria; phylum Pseudomonadota; class Alphaproteobacteria; order Rhizobiales; family Xanthobacteraceae; genus Pseudolabrys. Next base: position 52,999 of record CAWEKJ010000009.1, on the reverse strand, counting down.
AAACCGCGGCGCGCGTTGCGGCCGGCGCCATCGCGCGCAAGATCGTGCCGGGTCTTACGGTGCGCGCCGCGCTGATTCAGATGGGGCCGCACAAAATCGATCGCGCGCGCTGGGACTGGAACGAGGTCGGCAACAATCCGTTCTTCTGCCCGGACGCCAAGCAGGCGAAGTTTTTCGAGGAATATCTCGACGGCGTGCGCAAGGCGGGCTCGTCCTGCGGCGCCGTGATCGAAGTCGTGGCCGAAGGCGTGCCGGCCGGTCTCGGCGCGCCGGTCTATGCCAAGCTCGACGGCGACTTGGCCGGCGCGCTGATGGGGATCAACGCGGTCAAGGGCGTGGAAATCGGCGACGGCTTCGCCACCGCCGCCATGAGCGGCGAGGACAATGCCGACGAGATGCGGATGGGAAATGACGGCAAGCCGCTGTTCCTGTCCAACCACGCCGGCGGCATTCTCGGCGGCATTTCCAGCGGGCAAGCGGTTGTCGCGCGCTTCGCGGTCAAGCCGACCTCGTCGATCCTTAACCCGCGCAAGACCGTCGATCGCTATGGCAACGACACTGAAGTGTCGACCAAGGGCCGTCACGATCCTTGCGTCGGCATCCGCGCGGTCCCGATCGGCGAAGCCATGGTAGCGTGCGTGCTGGCCGACCACTATCTCATGCATCGCGGCCAGATGGGCGAGGGGACGGCGTGGCCGTTCAAGCCCGCCTGACGCCGCGTTCGAGGTAGAGCACGTGCCGGATACCCACAGCCGAGTCGATGCCGCGATCAAGGCCTTCGCCAAAGGCGAGATCGTGGTCGTCACCGACGACGATGACCGCGAGAACGAGGGCGACCTGTTCGTCGCGGCCTCGCTCTGCACGCCGGAGAAGATGGCGTTCATCATCCGCAATACGTCGGGCATCGTCTGCGCGCCGCTCGGCGCCGAACACGCCCGTCACCTGCATCTCGATCCGATGGTGACGCAAAACGAAGCCCCGCTCGGCACCGCCTTTACCGTCTCGGTCGATGTGCGCCACGGCCTCACCACAGGCATCTCCGCCGAGGAACGCTGCAACACCGTGCGCGCGCTCGCCAATGACAACAGCGGCGCAAACGATTTTGTCCGCCCCGGCCACGTGTTTCCGCTGGTGGCGCGGCAGGGCGGCGTGCTGATCCGCTCCGGCCACACCGAAGCTTGCGTCGATCTCTGCCGGCTTGCCGGTTTGCCGCCGGTCGGTGTGCTGGCCGAGCTCATGAACGAGGACGGCACCGTGACGCGCGGGCCCGGGGTGGCCGCCTTCGCGCAGAAGCACAAGCTCGCCCAGATTTCGATTGCCGAATTGATCGCCTACCGGCAGAGCCGCGACAAGCTGGTCGAGCGGGTCGCCGAGTTCCAGGTCGCCTCCGAGATCGGGCCGCTCAACGGCTATGCCTATGTGACGCCATTCGACCGCGTGCATCACATGGCCTTCGTCTACGGCAAGATCGGCGACGGCAAAAACGTGCCGGCGCGCTTGCACCGTGCCGACGTCATCGGCGATGTATTCGGCGGTGCCAAGCCGATCCACGCCGCGCTCGCGCGTTTCAAGAAGGACGGCCGCGGCGTCATTGTCTATCTGCGCGACGGCACCGCCGGCGTGCCGGTCGCCGAAATCCCGCACGAAGGCGACACCGGCACTGATGCCGCCCGCTCGCGGCAGTGGCGAGAGATCGGACTAGGTGCGCAAATCCTCAAGGACATCGGCATTTCTTCGATCCGGCTGCTGGCCTCCAGTAAGCGTACTTATGTCGGCCTCGGCGGTTTCGGCATCGAGATTGTGACGACTGAACCAATCGAAGGTTGAGTTGGCCGGTCAGCCGGGCTGGCTTCAAAATGTGGAATTTTGTCCGCCCCTTATTGCGGCCCCCGAGAAGCGGCAAATAATGCCCGCGCTCATTTGGGCCATAGGGGGAATTCATGGCGACAGTAACCGCATCGACCGACACGTCCGCCTGGTATTGGAATTGCTGGTGCCAGCTTGTTCTCGGCTTGATCGCCATGATGGCGATCTCCAGTCCGCAATATGTGTGGACGCTGTTTACCGGGCCGCTCAATCAGAAGCTCGGAACGACGCTCGCCGAATTGCAGTGGACGTTCTCGCTGCTGATCATTCTGCAGACCTGGTGCTCACCGATGCAGGCATACCTCGTCGACCGCTTCGGTCCGCGCCTCTTGATTTCGGTCGGCGCGGCGATGTCGGGCGGCGGCTGGGTGCTGTCGGCCTATGTCGACAATATCTGGGCGCTCTACTTCACCTACGGGATCATCTGCGGCTTCGGCACCGGCATCATTTATGTCGGCATCATCGGTCTGATGATGCGCTGGTTTCCCGACCGGCGCGGGCTTGCCACCGGTCTCGCCGCCGCCGGCTACGGCTTCGGCGCGATCTTCACCAGCTTCCCGATCGACAGCATGATCAAATCGTCCGGCTATGCGCACACACTGGTCGTGTTCGGCATCATCCTGGGCTTGATTGGCATCGTTGCCGCGCAATGGATGCGTGTCCCGCCGGAAGGTTGGCTGCCCGCGGGCTACTCGCCGGCGGCGGCCTCGACGATGCAGTCGAAGCGCAGCTATACGCCGCGCGAAATGCTGCAAAGTCCGATCTTCTGGCTGCTGTTCATTATGATGAGCATGATGTCGACCTCGGGCCTCATGGTCGTCTCTAACGTCGGGCCATTCGCGAAGGAATTCAAGGTCGCGGATGTGCTGGTGTTCGGCATGGCGGCGCTGCCGCTGTCGCTGACACTGTCACGCTTCACCAACGGCCTGACGCGGCCGTTCTTCGGCTGGGTCTCCGACCAGATCGGGCGCGAGATGACGATGTTCATCGCCTTCTCGCTCGAATGCGCGGCGATCCTCGTCCTGTTCGCCTTCATCGACCGGCCCGCGCTGTTCGTGGTGCTGACCGGGCTGGTGTTCTTTGGTTGGGGTGAAATCTTCTCGCTGTTCCCTTCGACGCTAACCGACACGTTCGGGCCGAAATTTGCGGCGACGAATTACGGCTTCCTGTATATCGCGCAGGGAGTTGGCTCGATCCTCGGCGGGCCGGCGGCGGCCTATATCAAGCAGACCACCGGAAGCTGGACGTCTGTGTTCATCATCGTCGCGGTGCTGGACATCGTTACAGCTTTGCTGGCGATTACGGTGCTGCGCTCGATGCGGGCGCGGCATATGCAGAGCTGATGCGCGGATAAGAGCTACCGATCGCAAAAATGTGAGGCCAGCCGGGTATCTCTCGGCTGGCCTTGCTGTCGCTACTTCACGAACTTGCCGACCATCTCGACGTGGAACGAATAGCGAAACTGATCGACCGGAGTGACGCCCGCGAGTTTGTAACCGCCATCCAGCAGAATGCGCGCATCGCGCGCGAAGGTCGCCGCATCGCACGACACCGCGACCACGACCGGCACGGCGCTTTTGGCCAATTCGCGCGCCTGCGTCTCGGCGCCCTGGCGCGGCGGATCGAACACCACGGCGTCGTATCCCTTGAGCTCCGCGGCCATGAACGGGCGGCGAAACAGATCGCGCGCCTGCGCCTCCACCGGCTTGAGGCCGCTGGTTTTGGCCGCGGCCTGCTGCAGCGCCTTGATGGCGCGCCGCATCGCTGTCGGCGGCGGTTACCCGGGCGCGTCTCGGCCAGCCGCAAGGCGAAGGTGCCGATGCCGCAAAACAGATCGGCAACATGTTTGGCATTGCCCGCATGATCGAGCACCAGGCGCGCCAGGGTGGCTTCGCCCTCGGCGGTCGCCTGCAAAAACGCGCCCGGCGGCAGCGGCACTTGGGCACGCCCGATTTTCAACAGCGGCTGCGCGGCTTGCGCCACCAGTTCGCCATGCCGGGTGATGCGCGCGAGTTTGTATTTCTCGGCGACGCCGGCCAGCGCGGTGGTGCGCCCGGAAGTCAGCGGGCCGGAGCCGCGCACATCCACGTCCATACCGGAATCGGTCGCCGTCACCTGGATGTCGAGCGGCTTGTTCGTGGGCTTCAAAATCTCGGCGATCGCCCAGGCTGCGGGAATCGCACCGTCGAGACCGGGCGCGAGAATCGGGCAGCGGTCGATGGCGACGATGTGGTGCGCGCGCGGCGCCGTGAAACCGACTTCCAAAATATCCTTGGCGCCGCGCCGCGCATGCAGCGTGGCGCGCCGGCGGCCTTGCCCATGCGCGTCGATGATGTCGCGCGACCGGTGCGATGACGCCGGCATGCGCTAGCGCCTCGACCACCAGCTCGCGTTTCCACAGATGATATTCGGCGAGCGACCAGTGTTGCATGGCGCAGCCGCCGCAATGCGTCGAAATGCTTGCAGATCGGCAACGCGCGCTCGTGCGAGGCTTGCTCGACGTGCACGAGATGCCGCCGGTCGGGGTGGCCGGGAACCGGCTCGACCGTCACCGTTTCGCCCGGCAGCGTGTAGGGCACGAAAGCCGGCCCTTCCGGCGTGTCGGCTATGCCGTCGCCGCGATGCCCGAGGCGATGAATGGTGAGTTGCTCAGTCACGCGTGGCCCCGAGCAAGAATTCGGCATTGCCGTCACCGCCTTGGATCGGTGAGGGAATAAGTCCGAGTACGCGCCAGCCGAGCGAAGCAACGAAGGCCGAAATATCGGCGCACACGGCGGTGTGTACAGCGGCATCGCGCACGATGCCCTTTCTTGACGGCGGCCCGACCAGCTTCGAATTGCGGCTTGATCAGCGCGATCAGCTGCGCGGGCAGTTTCGCCAAAGCAAGCGCGGCCGGCAGAACCAATTTTAGCGAGATGAAACTGACGTCGACGACGACCAAATCTGGCGCGGTGTCGAGGCGGGCAGGGGAGAACGTGCGGATGTCCGTTTCTTCCAGCGAAACAACCTCGGGGCGTTTGCGCAACGATTTATGCAATTGCCCGCTTCCGACATCGATCGCGTAGAGGTGCTTGGCGCCGCGCTCCAGCAGCACTTGCGTGAATCCGCCGGTAGAGGCGCCGACGTCGAGGCAAACACGGCCGCGCGGATCGAAGCCGAAATGATCCAGCGCCGCCGCAAGCTTTACCCCGCCCCGCGACACGTAAGGATAGGCCGGTGTTGCGCGCAAGTTCGCATCCACCGCGATGGTCTCCGACGCCTTGCGCACAGTGATGCCATTGGCGATGACCAGCCCGGCCTCGATCGCGGCCTGCGCCTTGGCGCGGCTGTCGAACAGGCCGCGCTCGACCAGCAGGCGATCGGCGCGTTGGCGAGTGGTCATGAAATCGTCTCTGCGTTTTGGAACAAAGTTCGATGCGCAATGGTTAGGAGCTTTGGGCCGGGAAGATTTTCGGCGGCCGTCGTCATGGTCTGATTGAGGAGATCAGTATGGCACGAAAGTATTCGAAGGGCGCTTCGAAAGACGTGGAGCGCGCAATGCGAAAGCGCAAGAAGGGCACGCTCAAGAGCGGCGGCAGTGGCAAGAAGGTCAAGAGCCGCAAGCAGGCGATCGCCATCGGTCTTTCGGAAGCACGCGAGAAGGGCAAGAAAGTGCCGAAGAAGAAACGGCTTTAGTCAAGTCTATGCCAGCTTCACGGTCTCGGCGGCGGCGTCCTTGCCCAGTGCCTCGAACACTTTGGTGACGATGGCGCGGGCGTCGAGGCCGGCGGCGGCATACATCGCGGCCGGGCTGTCCTGATCGATGAAGACGTCCGGCAATACCATGCATCGCACCTTGCAGCCGGTATCGAGCACGCCGCCCTCGGCCAGAGTCTGCAGCACAAAAGAGCCGAAGCCGCCGATCGCGCCTTCCTCGATCGTCACCAGCACCTCGTGTTCGCGCGCGAGCCGCAATAGCAGGTCGCTGTCGAGCGGCTTGGCAAAGCGCGCATCGGCGACCGTAGTCGACAGGCCAAGCGCGGCCAATTCGTCGGCGGCCTTGAGGCATTCGCCGAGCCGGCCGCCATAGGACAGCAGCGCCACCTTGTGGCCTTCGCGCAAAATGCGGCCCTTGCCGATCTCGAGCGGGACGCCTTCCGCGGGCATCGGCACGCCGAGGCCCTCGCCGCGCGGGTAGCGCAAGGCGGATGGCCGGTCGTCGATAGCGACCTGTGTCGCCACCATGTGCACCAGCTCGGCCTCGTCGCCGGCCGCCATCAGCACAAAGCCGGGCAGGCAGCCGAGATAGGCGACGTCGAAGGCGCCGGCGTGAGTCGGGCCGTCGGCGCCGACCAGGCCGGCGCGGTCGATCGCAAAGCGTACCGGCAGCCGCTGCACCGCGATATCGTGCACCACCTGGTCATAGGCGCGTTGCAGGAAGGTCGAATAGATGGTCGCAAATGGCTTGAAACCTTCGGTGGCGAGCCCGCCGGCGAAGGTCACCGCGTGCTGCTCGGCGATGCCGACGTCGAAGCAGCGGGTTGGGAATTCCTTCTGCGAACATATCGAGCCCGGTGCCCGACGGCATCGCCGCGGTGATGGCGACGATCTTGTCGTCCTTGCGCGCTTCCTTGATCAGGCTCTCGCCAAAAACCTTGGTGTATTGCGGCGCGCCGCCCTTGGATTTAGCCTGCGCGCCGGTGGCGACATCGAACTTGACCACGCCGTGATATTTGTCGGCCGAGGTTTCCGCCGGCCCATAACCTTTGCCCTTCTGGGTCACAACGTGGACCAGGATGGGACCGGCCTCGGCGTCGCGCACGTTGCGCAGCACCGGCAGCAGGTGATCGAGATTGTGGCCGTCGATCGGGCCGACGTAATAAAAGCCGAGTCTCTTCGAACAGCGTGCCGCCGGTCCAGAACCCCCTGGTATATTCCTCGGCGCGCTGCGCGGAATACTCGATGAATTTCGGCAGATGATGCGCGAGCTGCTTGCCGATATCGCGCAGCTTCAGGTAGGCGCGCCCCGAAAGCAGCCGCGACAGATAGGCCGACATGGCGCCGACCGGCGGCGCGATCGACATGTCGTTGTCGTTGAGAATGACGATCAGCCGCGAATTCATCGCGCCAGCATTGTTCATCGCCTCATAGGCCATGCCTGCCGACATGGCGCCGTCGCCGATCACGCAAACGACGTTATTCTTCTCGCCTTTGAGATCGCGCGCCACCGCCATGCCGAGGCCGGCGGAGATCGAGGTCGAGGAATGCGCGGCGCCGAACGGATCGTATTCGCTTTCGGCGCGCTTGGTGAAGCCGGACAGTCCGCCGCCCTGGCGCAGCGTGCGGATGCGGTCGCGCCGGCCGGTCAAAATCTTGTGCGGATAGCTCTGATGGCCGACATCCCAGATCAACTTGTCGGACGGCGTATCGAAGACGTGGTGCAGCGCCACGGTCAGTTCGACCACACCAAGTCCCGCGCCGAGATGACCGCCGGTCTTGGCGACCGCGTCGATGGTTTCCTGCCGGAGTTCGCGCGCAAGTTGGGCAAGCTGCTCCGCCGACAGGTTTTTCATGTCGCGCGGTATCAGGACGCGATCGAGCAGGGGGGTCTTGGTGTCCTCGGGCAAAACGTCACTCCACAGCAGGGTCGGGCGCTATCCAGGCTTACACCAGTTATGCATCGCCCGGCAATTCGGCCACAGGGCCTCAATGCTGTCTGCTTTTCGCCGTGATCTGCACGGCGCTGTCAATCAATGTCGAGGGGCTCGCTGCCGGTTGATTTGCCGGCGCTGTCGAGCGTGATCTTTTCTACGCGCGCTTCCGCCAGCCGCAGCAGTTCCTCGCAGCGCTTCTTGAGGACTTCGCCGCGCTCGTAGATCGCCACCGATTCCTCGAGCGGCACCTTGCCTTCCTCCAGCCGCTTGACGATCGATTCCAATTCTTCGATTGCCCGCTCGAAGGGCATTTTCTTGACGTCGGTATGGGGCGTGTCGGCCATTGCTGTTCTCGGTACCCATTCTTGCGAGAATCCTTAGCGCCCCCGAGGTAAAGAAGATAGTGGGCGCAGGGCGGCCCGGCAGTGAGTATGATGCGCCATGGCCGATCTCAAGAATAAAATCACTCTCGTGACCGGCGCGGCCGGCGCCATAGGCCGCGCTGTCATCGACGCGATAAAAGCCGCCGGCGGCATTGGCATCGCCACCGATCTCAAGGGTGGCGACGGCATCGATGTCCTTGATGTCGCCGCTGAGGCCGATTGGCAACGTGTTGTGGCCGAAATCGAACGTAAGCATGGCCGGCTCGACGGGCTGGTCAATGCCGCCGGCATCGTCGCGCTCGGCACCATCGAGCAACTCGACTTTGTCGCCTGGCGGCGCGTGCTCGGCGTCAATCTCGACGGCGCCTTCCTCGGCTGCAAATATTCGATGCCGCTGCTGCGCAAGCAAGGCGGCTCCATCGTCAACCTGTCGTCGGTGTCGGGCCTGGTCGGCGGGCACAATCTCGCCGCCTACAATGCCTCCAAGGGCGGGGTGTCGCTGCTCTCGAAATCGGTCGCGCTCTATGGCGCGCGGCTCACGCCGCCGGTGCGCTGCAACGCCGTGTGTCCGGCCTTTGTGGATGGGCCGATGGTGGACACCATCGTGCAAGGCGCGCGCGATCCCGATGCGGCGCGGGCGAAGATTGCCGCGCGATATTCCGCTTGGCCGTCTCGGCCAGCCGGCGGAGATCGCTGAGCTTTGCGTTTATCTGTTGTCGGACGCGGCCGCCTTCATCACCGGCGCGGATCTGCCGATCGATGGCGGGCTGACGGCGCGCTAGGAGCGCGGCCAGCTAAAGTGGGCACCGGTTTTGCGTCCGGCCGCGCGACTAAAGTTAACGCCCATCAGCGCGGTGACATGCGCCGCCACCGAGCGCGATAGCCCCTCCAGATCGTAGCCGCCTTCCAGGACCGAGACGATGCGCCCTTGCGCGTTGTCGTTGGCAATATCCATCAGTTTCTTGGTGACCCAGGTAAAATCGGCTTCCACCAGATTGAGATTGGCCAGCGGGTCGCGCGTATGCGCATCGAAGCCGGCCGAGAGCACCAGGAATTCCGGCTTGAACGTCGCGCAGCCGCGGCAGGATGACGGTCTCGAAGGCTTCGCGAAAAGCGTCGCCGCCGTCGCCGGCCGACAGCGGCGCGTTGACGATGGTGTTGTGCTCGCCGCGCTCGCTTACCGAACCGGTGCCGGGATAAAGCGGCATCTCGTGGGTCGAGCAATACATGACGCTCTTGTCCGCCCAGAAAATATCCTGCGAGCCGTTGCCGTGATGCACGTCGAAATCGACGATCGCCGCGCGCTCGACGCCGTAGCGCTCCTGCGCATAGCGCGCCGCGATCGCTACGTTGTTGAACAGGCAGAAGCCCATCGGTCGCGCCGTCTCGGCGTGATGGCCGGGCGGGCGTACGGCGACGAAGGCATTTGCCGCTTTCTGGTTCATCACTTCATCGACCGCCCGCATGGCGCCGCCGGCGCCGCGCAACGCGGCCTCGAAGCTGCCGGGCGACATCGAGGTGTCGGCATCGAGCTGGACTCGGCCTTCCGCCGGCGAAGCGTCGCGGATCGCCTCGACGTATTCCATCGGGTGGGCAAGCGCGACGATGTCGAGTGGCGCCTCTGGCGCCTGTTCGCGCGCCAGCAGATGAAAGCGTTCGTCCTCCAGCGCCTGCTCGATGGCGCGCAGGCGATCCGGTCGCTCGGGATGGCCGGCGGGCGTGAGATGATCGAGGCAGGCGGGATGGGAAAGCAGGAGAGTGGACATTGACACTTTCTAACGTGGCACGGTCTTCGCGCAAACCCCTCCGCTAGGTCTTCGCCTTCAGGCTGACGCCGGCTGGGGCCGGCATACTGTCGGGCACGAAGAAATCCACCTGCAGCGGCTGTGCTCGGATCGACGCGGTATTGGTCGAAATCGGTGACGCCTTCGCCGGCGAGGAAAGTGTCGTCGATCAGAAAGTTCCCGGTGAACGTCTTCGGCTTGTGGAAGATGCGGTAGGCGGCCTCGGCCAGAATATCCGGCGTGCGCGACATGCGCATGATGGCGTCGCCGCCGAGCAGGTTCTTGATCGCGGCGGTGGCGATAGTTGTGCGCGGCCATAGCGCGTTGACGGCGATCTTGCCGCGTTGCTCGCCGGCAAGGCCCAGACGACAAGGCTCATGCCGAATTTGGCCATCGAATAGGCGGTATGCGGCGCGAACCACTTGGTCTGCATGTCGAGCGGCGGCGACAGCATCAAAATGTGCGGGTTTGCGGCCTTGGCCAGATGGGGCAGGGCGTATTTCGACACCATGAAGGTGCCGCGCGCATTGATGCCGATCATCAGATCGTAGCGGCGCATGTCGGTCGCGGCGACTTGGGTGAGCTGGATGGCGCTGGCATTGTTGACCACGATGTCGATGCCGCCGAATTTGCGCGGCGGTCGCATCGAGCGCGGCTTTCACCGCCGCTTCCTCGCGAACGTCGACTTGCAAGCGGCAGCGCCTTGCCGCCGGCTTTTTCGATCGCGGCCGCGGCCGTGTGGATGGTGCCCTCAAGCTTGGGATGCGGCTCGACCGTCTTGGCGGCGATGGCGATATTGGCGCCGTCGGCGGCGGCTTTCAGCGCGATTGCTAGCCCGATGCCGCGCGAGCCGCCGGTGATGAAAAGCGTCTTGCCCTTAAGCGACATCGCCGGCCTCGCAATTTGTGCCTGAATTCCTAGATAGCGATCATTCGATAGCACAGCCGCCGCCCTGGCGCGCTGTCCAGGGGGCTCCCATGCAGCTTTCCGGCATTCATCATCTCACCGCCGTGTCGGCCGACGCGCCCGGCAATGTCAAATTCTACACCAAGGCGCTCGGTCTGCGCCTGGTCAAGAAGACCGTCAATCAGGACGACGTTTCCGCCTATCATTTGTTCTATGCCGACGGCATCGCCTCGCCGGGCAGCGACATCACCTTCTTCGATTTTCCCACGGCGCGCGAAAAGCGCGGCAACAACACCATCACCCGCACCGGCATGCGCGTTGCCGGAGAGAAAAGTTTGCAATGGTGGCGCGAGCGTTTCACGGAATTGGGCGTCACCCATGGCGAACTCGCCGAGCGCGACGGCCGCCTGACGCTCGATTTCGAGGACGCCGAAGGCCAGCGTCTGGCGCTGGTCGATGACGGCGGCAAGGGTGCGGCGCATCCGTGGGCCAAGAGCCCGGTGCCGGCCGAGCATCAGATCCGAGGACTAGGACCTATCGCCATGACGGTGCCGGAGCTGCGGCCGACCGACATGATGCTCACCCAAGTCATGAACGCCCGTCATGTCCGCGACTATGCGCACCCGGAATCGAACCACGACCACGTGCATGTTTACGAAATGGGCGAGGGCGGCCCGGCGGCCGAGCTGCACGTGGCGGTGCGCTCCTACATCGCCCCCGCGCACCCCGGCGCCGGCGGTGTGCACCACGTCGCGTTCCGCGCGCCCGACAAGGATTACGACGCCTGGGCGGAGCGCCTGCGCGAATTACGTGTTCCCAACAGCGGCAAGGTTGACCGTTACTGGTTTCGCTCGCTGTATTTCCGCGAGCCGAACGGCATTTTGTTCGAGATCGCAACCGACGGGCCTGGCTTTGCCGTGGACGAGCCGCTGGAGAAACTCGGCGAGACGCTGGTGCTGCCGCCGTTCCTGGAGCCGACGGCGCAAGCAGATCGAGGCCGGGCTGAAGGCGCTGTAACGCGTCTAGCGCTTTCGCGTCATAAACGCCTCGAACGCGCTGCGCGCTTCGGCGGACCGCAGTCGCGTCTTGAACAGTTCGGCCTCCTCGTCGATGCGCGCGACGATCTCGTCGGGCGAACCGCGCATCAGACGGCGCGCGGCCAGCACGCCTTGCGGCGGCAACGCAGCGATCTCGCGCGCCGCCTTCATGGCCTCGGCTTCGACCGCGTCGGGCGGGACCACGGTATTGACCAGTCCAGCGGCTTTGGCTTCGTCGGCGGCGAGCGGCCGGCCCATCACCAACAGCGAGAACGCGCGCGCTTGTCCCATCAGCCGCGGCGCGAGCAGGCTCGAGGCGGCTTCCGGCACCAGGCCGAGGCCGACGAACGGCGTCGAGAAACGCGCGTCGTTGGAGGCGACGACGTGGTCGCAATGCATCAGCATGGTGGTGCCGACGCCGACCGCGTTGCCCTGCACGGCGGCGACCAGCGGCAGCTCGCAACGCGCCAGCGCGTAGAGAAAGCGCAGGATCGGCGCCCCGAGCGCGCCCTCGCCGGTCGCCATCTTGAGGAAATCGCCGATGTCGTTGCCGGCGCAGAATGCGGTGGGCGTGCCGGCGATCAACAGGCAGCGCAGCGCCGGAATTTTAGGCGCGTTTTCGATGGCGGCGGCCATGGCGTCGTACATGGCAAGCGTCAGCGCGTTCTTCTTGTCCGGACGGTTCATCCGCACCGTGCGGACCGGGCCGTCGTCGGTGACGATGACGAGATCGGTCATTCGGCTAACGCGGCTTGCGCGCCGGTGATGCTGTCGGCGCCCTCGGTCACGCTGCGCTCGAGGCCGGTAGCTTGCACCGCGATGTTCTCGGCGAAGAACCGCGCCAGTGCGGTGCGCGCGGCGCCGTCGCCACTGTCGCGCAGCGCCGCGAGCGCCTGGTCGGCCAGCATGCAGCCGCCGGCGGCGTTGCCGAACATGCGCAAATAGGGCGTGGCGCCGGCGAGCGCGGCGTCGGAGCGCCTTTTGCGCCAGCAGCCATTGCGTCGCGCGATCGAGGCTATCGACCGCTTCGCCAAGCCGCGCGGCGGTCTCGCCAAAGGCCGGCGCGTTGCTCGCTTTCACCGCCTTCACCGTATCGCGCAGCTCGTCGAGATAGAGCGCGACGGTCTTGCCGCCGTCGAGCGGCAGCTTGCGCGTCACCAGATCGATGGCCTGGATGCCGTTGGTGCCTTCGTAGATCGCGCGATGCGGGCGTCGCGGTAATGCTGGGCGGCGCCGGTCTCCTCGATGAAGCCCATGCCGCCATGGACCTGCACGCCGAGCGAGGCGACTTCGATGCCGATGTCGGTGGAGAATGCTTTCGCGACCGGCGTCAGCAGCGAGGCGCGCTCATGCGCCGCCTTGCGCGCGGCTTCGGTCTTGCCGCGATGCGAACGATCGAGCGCGACCGCGGTGGCGTAGCAGATCGCGCGCGCGGCGCCGGTCAGCGTGCGCATGGTCAGCAGCATGCGCTTGACGTCCGGATAGTCGATGATGGCGCGGCCCATCTGCTTGCGCTCGCGCGCGTAGGCCATCGCCTGCTGCGTCGCGCGTTCGGCGATGGCCACGCCTTGCAGGCCGACCGCGAGCCGCGCGCGGTTCATCATGGTGAACATGCAGGCCATGCCCTTGTGCTCCTCGCCGATGAGGAAGCCGATCGCGCCGCCCTTGTCGCCGTAGACCATGGTGCAGGTGGGCGAGGCATGGATGCCGAGCTTGTGCTCGACCGAATGCGCGCGCACGTCGTTGCGTGTGCCGTCGGCCAGGAATTTCGGAATCAGAAACAGCGAGATGCCTTTGGTGCCGGGCGGCGCATCGGGCAGCCGCGCCAGCACGAAATGGATGATGTTGTCGGTGAGGTCGTGCTCGCCATAGGTGATGAAGATCTTCGAGCCGGTGATGCGATAGCTGCCGTCGCCCGCGCGGGTCGCGCGCGTGCGCAAGCGCGCCGACGTCGGAGCCGGCCTGCGGCTCGGTGAGCTGCATGGTGCCCATCCATTCGCCGCTGATCAGCTTGCCGAGATAGCGTTGCTTGAGGTCGTCTGCGCCGTAAGCGGCGAGCGCATCGACCGCCGCCATGGTCAGCACCGGGCCGATGCCGAAGGCCATCGAGGCCGCGTTCCACATCTCGATGCAGGCGGCGTTGACCGCATGCGGCAGTTCCTGGCCGCCCCATTCGGCCGGCGCGGCGAGGCCATTCCAGCCGGCGGCGGCCCAGGCGGTGTAGGCCTCTTTCCAGCCCGGCGGCGTGGTGACCTTGCCGTCCTTGAACGGGGTGCCGAATTTGTCGCCGACGCGGTTGAGCGGCGCGATCACGTCGCCGGCGAAGCGGCCGGCTTCTTCCAGCACCGAATCGACCGTTTCCTCGTCGAGATCGCCGTAAAGCCCTTCGGCAATCGCGGCTTTCAAGCCGGCGGCATGTTTGAGCGCAAAGGCGATGTCGGCGACCGGGGCGCGGTAGGTCATAAGGCTAATGTAGCCGGGGCCCGGTGCGCGTCAAAGCGACCCAAAAGCCGGGCCTGAGTTGATCGGACAGGGTGACGCCGCTATGGTCCGCACCGCGCGCAACGCAGGTTGGCGCGGCTTTTTCCTGTGCAGGTATTGGGGCGTAGCCAAGCGGTAAGGCAGCGGATTTTGATTCCGCCATTCGGAGGTTCGATTCCTCCCGCCCCAGCCAGCCAGTCCGGTCTCTAGACCGTGGTCGACCCAAAGCACGATTTAGCCCGCCGTTAGCGGGTTTTTACGAGGCACTGAGTCTCCGCTCGTGCCGGAATCGAACCCAAGTTCCCAACTGGCCCCCAAAGTCTCCACGTAATTATTGAAGAATTCCCGTTTTGCGGAGTCGCGGTGCGGAGACTGGTTCGATCCCGACTGTATGCCCCGGGTGGCAGTCGAGACCGTTAAGCGAATTTCGTTAAATCGTATGGTGGGGAACAGTCCAAAGTCGCTGCTTCAGGTTGGCAGCTTTGAATGCGCCGATCTGTTCTCGGAATGACGCGGTGACATCGATATCATCCCAACCATTCAGCAGGCGGGTCTGGCGCGCGGGGTCGATGGCAAACGATAACGCAGTTCACCGCACATTATCGATTTTCGCTTCGAGGTCGACCGACACCGATAATGTCGGTTCATCCGTCAATGCCGCTATGAGCGTGCCGCTCTCTGCTTCGCTCACCACCGCGGTGAGCAATCCGTTTTTGGTTGCGTTCTGCGAGAAAATATCGCCGAACGATGGCGCGACGACGCAGCGAATGCCGTAGTCGAAAAGCGCATAGACCGCGGCCTCGCGTGATGAGCCGCCGCCAAAATTGCGGCCACCAACGATAATCTTTGCGTTCCGCCACTCAGGTCGGTTGAACGGGAAGTCCGGCCGCTCGTTGCCAGCGGCATCAAATCGCAAATCTTGGAAGAGAACTTTCCCGTGCTCGCCTTTGCGCGGCAGTTTGAGATAGCGCGCCGGCAAGATTTGATCGGTGTCGATATTCTCAGCCGGGAGTGGGCAGGCGGTCGCCGTGATGCGGGTGAATTTTTCCATCGCTCAGGCCTTCCGCATTAGCGGCCGCATGTCGGCGAGGTGACCACTGACCGCGGCGGCGGCGACCATCGCCGGCGACATGATATGCGTGCGGGCACCGACGCCCTGGCGGCCGCGAAAATTACGGTTGGTGGTCGAGGCGCAGCGCTCGCCCGATGCGACCAGATCGCCATTGATGCCGACGCACATCGAGCAGCCCGAATCGGCCCATTCCAGCCCGGCGTCGCGGAACAGCCGGTCGAGGCCTTCTTCTTCCGCCTGCCGTTTGACGCTGACGAGCCGGGCGAGACGAGGCCTGGCACCTTGCTCACTCGATTGGCGAGAATGGCGGCCGCGGCGCGCAGGTCCTCGATCCGCGCATTGGTGCATGAGCCGATGAAAACGCGGTCGATGGCGATATCGGTCAGCTTCTTACCCGGCGCGAGGCCCATATAGTCGATAGCGCCGCGGATATATTTCGCGCGCTCCGGATTTGGCTCGCGTGCCGGATCGGGAACGCTGGCATCGATCGGCAAAGCGTCTTCCGGACTGGTGCCCCAGGTGACAAATGGCGCAACCGTCGTTGCGTCGATCGATACCTCACGGTCGAATGGCGCGCCGGTGTCGGATTTGAGTTCGATCCAATCTTGCATGGCCTTGTCGAGCGTCGCTCCCGTGGGCGCGAACTCGCGGCCTTTTAGATAGTCGAAGGTCGTTGTGTCCGGCGCGACGATTCCGCAACGGCCGCCGGCCTCGATCGCCATGTTGCACAAGGTCATGCGCCCTTCCATCGAGAGCGCCCGGATCGCAGAGCCGGCAAATTCGATGGCGTGGCCGCTGGCGCCATTGGCGCCGATATTAGCGATGATCGCCAGCGCAATGTCCTTGGCGCCGAGGCCCTCGGCAAGCTTGCCGTCAACAGTGATACGCATGCGTTTCGGCTTTTTCTGCCACAGCGTCTGCGTCATCAGAACATGCGCCACTTCCGAGGCGCCGATCCCGAAAGCATAGGCGCCGAACGCGCCATGGGTCGAAGTGTGGCTGTCGCCGCACACGATCAGCAACCCCGGCAAGGTCAGGCCCAATTCCGGTCCGACCACATGCACGATGCCTTGCCGGCGATCCTTGAGCCCGAACAAGGTAATGTTCTGATCGGCGGCATTTTTATCGAGCTGGCTGACCATGCGCGCGATATCGGGATTGGGAATAGGCTTGCCGCGACCGCGCGTCGGCACGTAGTGGTCGGCAACGCCGAACGTCAGTCCTGGCTCGGCCACCGATGCGCCGCGTTCGGCAAGCCGGCTGAAGGCGTGAAACGAGCCTTCATGCACATAGTGGCGGTCGACCCACAGCAAGCTCTCGCCATCGCGCTGCACGATCTCGTGGCTCGACCAGAGTTTGTCGAAGAGGGTCAGCGGTGTGGTCATGCGGCTATTTAGCGCCTTCGGGGCATTGCAGTCGAACGGCCATATTGTATGCTAAATAATACCTAGTAAAGCGTCCGCCTTTCACCAGGCCGCGCTGGCGGGGGTTGCTGTGGCGGACCGGTTGCAAGAAGCCAAGGCGCGCCAAGTCTATCTCGTGTTGCGCGATCGCATCATGAGCGGCGCCATGGTCTTCGGTGCCCGGCTTCCCAATGAAAACGATCTGGCGCGGGCGCACGGCGTATCGCGCGTTACCGTGCGCCGAGCTTTAAGCGAACTTGAGCGCGAGCATCTGATCGATCGGCGGCGCAGCGCCGGAACGCGGGTGGTGTACCGGCCGCAGCCGTCCCGGATGACCGCCGACATCTCCGGCGTGCTGGCCAACCTTGCCGACATGGGCCGCAGCACCAAGGTGCAATTGCTGTCGTTCGACTATGTGCAGGCGAGCGGTCCTGCCGCCGAGGCGCTGGGCGCGGGCGCCGATGAATTGCTGCAACGTTCGGTGCGCGTCCGCTCGGTCGATGGCCTGCCGTTTTCCTACCTACTCGCGCATGTGCCGGAGCGCATCGGCGTTACCTTCAATGCCAAAGACCTTGCCGACCGCCCGTTGCTTGAATTGCTCGAACGGTCGGGCGTCAAGGTCGAGCGCGCGACGCAACGTATCTCCGCCGGTCTTGCCGCGCCCGACGTCGCCCGCGTGCTCGGGGTTAAGACCGGTTCGCCGCTGATCGAGCTGGTGCGCACGGTCTATGACCGCGACGGCCGCGGCGTCGAGCATCTGCACGCGCTGTACCGGCCGGATCGTTACAGCTTCGAATTCGATTTGGTCCGCTCCGGCGGCGCCAGGAAAAAGAGCTGGTCGGCGTTGCCGCTTGCGCTGCGCAAACCGTCGAGAAAGTCGAAATCGTCCGCTACCATTCCATTCATCTGAGCCAAGGGAGGCACGTTATGTCGAACAACAACAATCGCTTTAGTCGTCGTAAATTCCTGCAAACGTCCGCGCTCACCGCTGCCGCGGCCGCGAGCGGCACGCTCGCTGCGCCGTCGATACTTCGCGCCCAGGGCGGCGCGGTGAAAGTCGGCCTCCTGCAGCCGGTGTCCGGCGCGCTGTCTTATTCCGGTCAGCAAGGACGGCTCGGCGCTTCGATCGCGGTCGACGAGATCAACGCCGCCGGCGGCATCAAGGGCATGGGCGGCGCCAAGATCGAGCCGGTGCTCGGCGATGCGCAATCGACGCCCGACGGCGGCAACGCCGAAGTCGAGAAGATGAATTCGGCCGGCGTTTCGGCCATCGTCGGCGGCTATGCCAGCGCGATCTGCCTCGCGACCACCCAGACCGCGGCACGCTACGATCTGCCTTATATCGTCGACGTCGGCGTCACCGACGCCATCGTCACGCGCGGCCTGAAGAACACCTTCCGCTTCGGTCCCGGATTTGGCGTCCTCGCCAAGACCGCGCTGGCCAATCTGGTCGCCATCAACGACAAGGCCGGCAAGCCGGCCAAGACCGTGATGATCGTGCACGAAGATTCGGCGTTCGGCTCAGGTCTCGCCAAGCTGCTCAACGCCCAGCTTCCGACGCAGGGCTTCCAGGTGCTGGAGACCATCCCGCATCCGACGCCGACGCGCGATTTCAACAACGTCGTGCTCAAGATCAAGGCGGCCAAGCCCGGACATCGTGATCCCGGCCAATTACTACAACGAATATGTGCTGCTCGCGCGCACCATGCAGCAGCAGAAGGTGCGGCCGAAAGCGGCGATCTACTCCGTGCTCGGCGGCGCCGCGTCGTCCTACAAATTCGTCAAGGAGTTTCCGGAGGCAGCGCAGTACATCATGGATTGCAATCACTGGTTCGATCCGCGCAATCCGAAAGCACTGGCGTTGAAGAAGAAGGTCGAGGCGCAAGGCCAGTTCTTCACCTACGAAGTCTACCTGAACTACAGCGCCGTGCTGCTGCTGGCCGACGCCATCGACCGCGCGAAATCGGCCGACCGCGCCAAGATCATCGAGGCGCTCGCAAGCTCGACCTTCGCCGGCCACGTCATGCCCTATGGGCCGACGAAATTCGTCAACGGCCAGAACGAGGGCGCGGCGCCCGCCAACACGCAGGTGCATCGGCAACGATATCCAGGTGATCCTGCCGGAGGCCTTCGCGTCGGCGAAGCCGGTCTATCCGCTGCCACCCGTCTGATGACGAGGCGCGTCACGGTGGCTTCAAAGATACCCGGCGCCGCCGTGACGGCGCCGGCCTCGAGCTGTGCCGTGCCCTTAAGCATCCTCTTCCCGGCGATCCTCAACGGCCTGCTGACGGGCGCGATTTATGCGCTCGATCGCGCTCGGGCTGACGCTGGTCTATGGCGTGCTGCACATCATCAACTTCGCCCACGGCGCGCTGCTGACCGCGGCGATGTTCGCGGCCTTCTTCGCTGCACAAGTTGTTCGGCATCGATCCTTATGTCGCCGTCTTCATCCTGGTGCCGGCATTCTTCGTGCTCGGCTATGCCCTGCAGCGTTTCGTCATCGGTCCCGCATCGCACGGCGATGACCGCAACATGCTGCTGGTGACGCTTGGTCTCTCCGTCGTCATCGAAAATGTGCTGCTCTACGCGTTTCGCGCCGATACGCGCACGATCGATGTCAGCTACGGCTTTTCAGTCGTGCCGTTTGCCGGCATGTTTCTCTCGGTGCCGCGTCTTGCCGGATTTGCCGGTGCGGTCGTCGTCGCGCTGCTGCTATGGCTGCTGCTGACCTTCACCGATATCGGCAAGGCCATCCGCGCGGTGGCCAAGGAAAAACTCGGCGCGCAATTGTCCGGCATCGACGTCGCGCACATTTACGCGGTGACCTTCGGCCTCGGCACGGCCTGCGTCGCCATTGCCGCCTGCCTGTTGATCCCGACCTATTACGTCAATCCGCATGTCGGCAACGCCTTTGTGCTGATCGCCTTCACCATCGTGGTGCTCGGCGGCATGGGCTCGATTCCGGGCGCGCTGATCGGCGGGCTGTTCGTCGGCGTGGTGGAAAGCCTGTGCGGTCTTTATCTCGGCGAATCGCTCGGCCAGATCGGCATCTTCGTGATGTTCATTCTGGTGCTGCTGTTCCGGCCGAGCGGTCTTGCTGGGAGAGCGGGCATGAGCCGCGCCGGCTTTCTCCCGATCGTCGCGGCCGTCGTCGCGCTGGCCTGCATTCCGTTCGTCACCGATTCGAACGTCGTGCTCAATTTTCTGGTGACCGCGCTGCTGATCACGCTGGCCGGGCAGGGCTGGAACGTGCTCGGCGGCTACGGCGGCCAATACTCGTTCGGCCATGCCGCCTTCTTCGGCACCGGCGCCTATGTGACCGCGATCCTGCAGGTGCGCTACGGCCTCAATGCCTGGCCGGCTTTTGCCGTCGGCATCGCCGCGGGCGCGGCGGTGGGCGCGGTCATCGGCGTTCTGACGTTTCGCTCGGGACTGCGCGGCTCGTATTTCGCGCTGGTGACGCTGGCCTTTGCCGAAGTGCTGCGCATCGTCGCCAGCGTCGCGCCGATCACCGGCGCCGGCGTCGGCACTCTGATCAAGCTCGATCTCGGCGCCCGCGCGCTGCAATTCCAGAGTCGGGCGGCGTTCTATTGGATCATCCTGGCGCTTGGTCGCGATCGCGCTGGCGATCACCAAACTGATCGAGCAATCGCGCTTCGGCGCCTGGCTGGTGGCGGTGCGCGAGAACGAAGACGCGGCACGCGCGCTCGGTGTCGATGCCACCCGCGTCAAGCTCGGCGCGATGACGATCTCGGCCGCGATGACGGCGGCCGCCGGTTGCTTCTATGCGCAGTATTTTCTGTTCCTCGATGCGGCGATTGCCTACGGCCCGTGGATTTCCGTCGAAGCGCTGCTGGCGCCGATCATCGGCGGCGTCGGCACTGTGTTCGGACCGCTGCTCGGTGCGCTGATGGTCAAGACGCTCGGCGAGGCGGCCAAGCATGTCACCGGCGATGTGCCGGGTCTCGACCTTGTGCTCTACGGTGTCGTGCTGATCCTGGTGGTCGGTTTCGCGCCGCGCGGCGTGGCCGGTGTCATTGCGCGCTGCCGCGCATGGTTGATGCCGCCGGCAAAACTGACGCGCGGAGGCCGCGCATGACTGAACCGATGTTGGCGGTCGAGGGCGTCTCGAAGCGGTTCGGCGGCTCTGCGCGCGGTGCATGAGGCGTCGCTGACGGTCGAGGGCGGACGTATCACCGCGGTGATCGGTCCGAACGGCGCCGGCAAGACGACATTGTTCGCCTTGATCTCGGGCTTTCTGACGCCGACCGGCGGGCGCATCGTCTACAACGGCGCCGACATCACCGGCATGCCCGCCCATAGACTGGCGCGGCAGGGCATCGCGCGCACGTTCCAGATCGTGCAGCCGTTCGCCGGCCTGACGGTTCTGGAAAATATCGCGGTCGGCGCGCATCTGCATATCGCGGGGCGCGTCGCGGCGCTCGCCGCTGCTGCCGAAGTCGCAAAGCTGG
The DNA here is from genome assembly GCA_963809675.1 of uncultured Alphaproteobacteria bacterium. GTDB lineage: Bacteria > Pseudomonadota > Alphaproteobacteria > Rhizobiales > Xanthobacteraceae > Pseudolabrys. The sequence continues at coordinate 31,962 of CAWEKJ010000009.1, read as the reverse complement.
TCGGGCCTCGATGCCGATGCTGCAGCAGCCGGCCGCGACCTTGACCGTGGCCGGCCGCAAGCGGCTTGAACTTGGCGCGCGCGCTGGCGACCTCGCCGAAGCTGCTGCTGCTCGACGAGGTGCTGGCCGGCCTCAATCCGTCCGAAATTCGCGACATGGTGCCGATCATCCGCGCCATTCGCGAACGCGGCGTCACCATCATGATGATCGAGCACGTGATGCAGGCGGTGATGAGCCTGGCCGAGCAGATCTACGTGCTGGTGGAAGGCCAAGTCATTGCGCAAGGCCCGCCGGCCGAGGTCGCCGCCGACCCGAAGGTGATCGAGGCCTATCTCGGCGCCGGCGCCGCGGCCCGCTTGCTGGAGGCGCGCATGTCCACTGACGCGCTTCTGAATGTGCACGGCCTGCACGCCGGCTACGGCGAAACCGAAATTTTGCGCGGCATCGATCTTGTCGTCGGCGCTGGCGAGATTGTCGCGGTGCTCGGTTCGAATGGCGCCGGAAAATCGACGCTCAATCTGGCGATTTCCGGGCTCGTTCCGGCCCGCGCAAGGCTCGATCGAATTCGACGGCCGCCTAATCCACGACGCCAGCCCGGCCGCGATTGTCGCCGCCGGTCTGGTCCACGTGCCGGAAGGGCGGCGGATATTTCCCAACATGTCGGTCGCCGACAATCTCGATCTCGGCAGCTATCGCCGCGCTTCGGCGCAGCGCGCGGCCAATCGCGAGCGCGTGTTTGCCATGTTCCCGCGGCTGCGCGAGCGCGCGACGCAACGCGCCGGCACGCTGTCGGGCGGCGAGCAGCAGATGCTGGCGATCGGCCGCGGCCTGATGGCCGAACCCAAGCTGCTGATTCTGGACGAGCCGTCGCTCGGCCTGTCGCCGCTTCTGGTGGAGGAAATGTTCGCCATGATCCTGCGACTCAACAAGGACGGACTCGCGGTGCTATTGGTCGAACAGAACGTGGTGCAGAGCCTCGACATCGTTCATCGCGCCTACATTCTCGAACACGGCAGTTTTGTCATGTCCGGCAGCGCCGCCGACATTCGCTCCGACGCCAATCTCAAGCGCGCTTTTCTCGGATTATAGCCATGACCCAACAGAACACTTTGCGCTCGCGCCTGTCGAAGCCGCCGATTGTGGTCGCGCCCGGCGTCTACGATCCGCTCACCGCGCTGATCGCGGCGCAAGCCGGTTTTCGATACGCTCTATATTTCCGGCGCGGCCATCGCCTATACGCGGCTGGGGCGGCCCGACATCGGCCTGGTCAGCCTGAGCGAAGTCGTCGATACCGTCGCGCTGATCCGCGATCGCGTCGACGCCAATCTCATTGTCGATGCCGATACCGGCTATGGCAATGCGCTCAATGTCGAGCGCACCGTGCGTCTGCTCGAGACGCGCCGGCGCCCAGGCGATCCAACTCGAGGATCAGGACTTTCCCAAGCGTTGCGGCCATCTCGACGATAAGTCGCTGATCCCGGCCGCCGAAATGGCCGGCAAGATCAAGGCAGCGGTCGATGCCCGCCATTCGAAAGACACGCTGATCATCGCGCGCACCGATGCGGTCGGCGGTTGAAGGCTTCGAGCGCGCCGTCGAGCGCGCGCTTATCTATCGCGATGCCGGCGCCGACGTGCTGTTCATCGAGGCGCCGAAGGCGCGCGAGGAACTCGCCAAGATCGTCAAACAGATCGGGCGCACGCTGCCGCTGATGGCCAATATGGTCGAAGGCGGCAAGACGCCGATGCTGTCGGCGTCCGAGCTCGAAGCGCTCGGTTTTTCGCTCGTGATCTTCCCGGGCGGCATTGTGCGCACGTTGGCGAAGACCGCGGTGGATTACTACGCCTCGCTCGCCGCGCACGGCACGCACGCAGCCGTTCCGCGACCGCATGTTCGATTTCGACGCGCTCAACGGCTTGATCGGCACGCCGGAGATGATCGAGCGCGGCAAGCGGTATGAAGCGGCAGCAGCGCCGGATAGCAAGAAACGCCAGTAAGCCAAGGAATATCTCGCATGGACAAGCTTTTCGATACCGTCATCAAGAACGCCCGCGTGGTTCGACCGAACAAGACCTCGGTCGATTGTCTTGATATTGCGATCAAGGATGGAAAGATCGCCCGGCTCGGGCCGGAAATTCAGGTCGACCTTGCCAAGCAAGTCTTCGACGCCAAGAATCGTCTGGCGTTCCCGGGCTGCGTCGATGCGCACATGCATATCGGCATATATGCGCCGCTTGCCCAGGATGCGGTTTCGGAGAGCAAGGCCGCGGCCATGGGCGGCGTCACCTCAAGCCTGAACTACCTGCGCACCGGACACTACTACCTCAATCGCGGCGGCCCTTATCGCGAGTTCATGCCCGAAGTGTACAAGCAATCGGCGGGAAGCTTTTGGGTCGATTACGGCTTTCATCTTGCGCCGATCGAAGCCGCGCACATCGACGAAATGGAATATCTGGTCACCGAACATGGGGTGACGTCGTTCAAGATTTTCATGTTCTACGGCGGCTACGGGCTGCACGGGGCCTCGTCGCAGCAAAATGATTTTTTGATGATCGGCCCTGACGAGCGCTACGACATCGCGCATTTCGAGTTCATCATGCGTTCGGCGCAGCGCTTGATGGAGAAATTTCCCGATCAAGCCGCCCACATCAGCGTCAGCCTGCATTGCGAGCTCGCGGAAATCCTCACCGCCTATACAAAAATCGTGGAGCGAGAGGGTAAGCTGACCGGTCTGCATGCCTACAGCGCCGCGCGCCCGCCGCATTCCGAGGGTCTTGCGATCTGGATCGCGTCCTATCTCGCCAACGAAACCAATTGCCTGAACATCAATCTGCTGCACTTGAGCTCACGCAAAGCAATCGACGCCGCGTGGACCATGCAGCAGGTGTTCCCGCATATTGCTTTCCGCCGCGAAGTGACGGTCGGTCATCTTCTGCTCGATACCGATTGCGAATGCGCCGTGCACGCGAAGGTCAATCCGCCAATCCGTCCGCGCGAGGACGTCGAAGCGCTATGGCAGGCCGTGCTTGACCGCAAGATCGACTGGATCGTCAGCGATCATGCTTGCTGTTCGGCCGAGCAGAAGTGGTCAAAAGACGACCCGACCAATATCTGGCTGGCCAAATCCGGATTTGGCGGCACCGAATATCTCCTTTCAGGCGTTCTGAGCGAAGGCAGCAAGCGCGGCATGTCATACAATCACATGGCCGAGCTTTTGAGCTGGAAGCCGGCGCAACGTTTCGGTCTGCCAAGCAAGGGCGATATCGCGCCGGGCTATGACGCGGATATCGCGATCGTCGATCCGCACGAAAGTTTCGTGGTGCACGCCGCCGAATCTGAATCCGTGCAAGGCTACTCGCCGTTCGAAGGCGTCGAACTCAGCGGCCGGGTGAAGAGCACGTTTTTGCGAGGTGAGCTTGTTTATGACAACGGCAACATCGTCGGACCGGCTCGCGGCAAATATCTGTGGAGGTCCGCAGTCGCTCGTACGCAATGAACTGTTTCAATGCGCGATGATGCTTGACGTCGAGGCATAATGGCACGGTGGCGATTACAGCGGACGAAAAATTCACCGCCGAAACGCCGCTGCTGATCATTGGCGCCGGCGCTGCCGGGCTGTGCGCGGCGCTGGCGGCCAAGGAAGCCGGCGTCGAAGCGGTGCTGATCGAGCGCGACGCCGTGCCGGCCGGCTCGACGGCGCTGTCGGCCGGACTCATTCCCGCCGCCGGGCACGCGTTTCCAGCGCGCCAAAGGCATCGCCGACAGATCCGCAATTGTTCGCCGCCGACATTCAGCGCAAGGCGCATGGCGAGGCCGATCCCGCGGTCGTCGAAGCGGTCGCGCAAGGCGCGGGGCCGCTGATCGAATGGCTGGCGGACCGTTACGGCTTGCCGTTCGACGTGGTCGACAACTTCAATTATCCGGGCCATTCGGCGCTACGCATGCACGGCTTGCCGACGCCGTACCGGGCTGGAACTCATCGATCGCGCTGCGCAGCGCCGCCGAGGCCAACGATATTGTCATTCTGACCGAACGCGTTGGCTGAGCGGTTGTTGGCGGAACCCGATGGCCGCATTCGCGGCGTGGAGATTCTGCGCGGCGACGGCGCGCGCGAACGCATCGGCTGCGACGCCCTGATCCTCGCCTGCAACGGCTATGGCGGCAATCCAGACCTTGTTCGCCGTTTCATCCCTGAAATGGCCAACGCGCTCTATTTCGGTCATCCGGGCAACCGCGGCGATGCCGTGCTTTGGGGCGAAGCGCTTGGTGCGCAACTCGCGCATCTTGGCGCCTATCAAGGCCATGGCTCGGTCGCGACGCCGCACAATATCCTGATCACCTGGGCGGTGATCATGCAGGGCGGCATCCAGGTCAACAGCGAAGGCCGCCGTTTCTGCGACGAGTCGCGCGGCTATTCCGAACAGGCCGCCGACGTGCTGCGCCAGCCGGGTGGAATAGCCTGGGATGTTTTCGACGAGCGGATTGCCGTCGGTCGCACGCCAATTTGAGGATTTTCGCGACGCCGAGCAGGCCGGCGCGATCCTGACACGCGGACAGCATCGAGGCGCTCGCCGCCGCCATGCGTGTTCCGCTCGAGGCTTTCGTCGCGGAATGGGAGGAGGTCGACGCGCTTAAGGCAAACAGCGGACGCGACCGGTTCGGCCGGCAATTCACGCCGGCGCAAAGTTGTTTGCCGCCGTATCATGCGGTCAAGGTCACGGGCGCGCTGTTTCACACCCAGGGCGGTCTCGCGATCGACGGCGTCGGGCGCGTCAAACGTAAGGACGGGACGCTGTTGCCGAATTTGTTCGCAGCCGGCGGCGCGGCGGCCGGCGTATCCGGGTCGACCGCGGCCGGCTATCTGTCCGGCAACGGTCTTCTCGACCGCGACTGTCCTTGGCCGTTTGGCAGGGCACGGCGCCGCTGCTTTGGTGGCTCATTGAGGGCAAAGCGTCCACCCGGCAAAAAGGACGTCAGAGACAGGATTTAGCCCGGAATGCCTCGGGAGGGCGCCATTGGACGCAAAAGTTATCGTTCCCGTTCGATTTAGGCGAATCGCGAGAAGTCTCTGGGTCGATATTTGTCCGAAATGACGGGAAATTCGCCCGATAATTCAAATAGAAAATTTCAAACGGGTATTCCGGAGTTCAATTCCTGAATGGTCAGCCAGCCAGTCCGTTCTCTAGGGATTTTTCCTACAAAGTCGCTGGAATGCCCGCCATTGGCGGGTTTTTTGCCTGAGGCAAAGAATTCTCCGCGTCCCGAACTTGATGTTTAATCTGGTCACTGTGCCGAAAGTCTCGGTGTATCTTCGGCGCAGTGGCCGCTTCCTGGAGAAACGAGCCGGAGACTGGTTTCGATTGCACTGCGTGACCGCCTAGTAGACGTTGCTTTGGCATAGGTAGCGCGAGGCTGGGCTGGCATTATGACTGAACAGATTTCAAACCCGAATATTACCGAAGAAAATCGAAATGCGATGCGGCTCGAAAGCATTTTTATGCCGCATGCTCGAAAGCAGCGCGACAAAGCTCATGAGAACCCAGATAAGCCCACAAGATTTGTTCACTACACATCGGCAGAATCGGCGCTGGGCATAATAAAAAGCAAACGTATATGGATGCGCAATACAAATTGCATGACTGACTATCGTGAGGTGCAGCACGGATTTGATAGTCTCCAAAGTTTCTTCTCGGATGAGACTAAGAGAAATGCATTTACTGATGCGCTAGAAGCGTGCGCGCCTGGGTCGGCGCAGGAAGCCATCAATCTTTTCAATTCGTGGCTGCCGGATATCCGACTGAATACTTATATCGCTTCGCTGTCAGAGCACGATGATAGCGAGGATCTCCATGGAAGGCTGTCCATGTGGCGAGCTTTTGGGAGCAGTGTTGCCCGTGTTGCAATCGTACTAAAAATTCCGGCATTTTCGGGAGGGGCCGCCGCGCTAAATATTATTTTTAGTCCCGTGGCATATCTAAACGAACGCGAAGTCCGCGGTGTGCTTGATTCAGTTACTAATAATATTCGTAGTAATAGCGACTATCTTCGATCAATCAGCCGAGCGACACTTATCAATTATATTTTCCTCATGCTTGTCGCAGGCGTCGCTTGCCTGAAGCACGAAGGCTTTCGTGAGGAACGCGAGTGGAGGGCTGTCTATTCTCCAAACAGATCAAAGTCGTCCCTTATGGAATCTTCGACCGAAATAATTGGGGGCGTCCCGCAAATTGTCCACAAAGCACCTCTCGATGCGACCGTGTCAAAAATTCTCAGCGAACTTGACCTGGCCAGCATGTTTGATCGTCTGATCATCGGCCCATCTCCATATCCTTGGGTCATGCATACTGCATTTGTTCAGGCCCTTACTGCGGCGGGGATCCCTAACGCACATGAGAGAGTTTTGGCTTCGGGTATTCCAATTCGGACTTGAATCATCGGACGAACTCAAATGGATCGGATTCTCCGCGCACGTACCGCGATCTATGATCATTTTCACAGTTCTTCAGCCATATCGATGTTAGGGCCGCAGGGAGATCGTTTCGCTGCGTATTACACCTCAATGTACTTAATCCAAGATACTGGCGAGTCAGTGCGCGAACACATGAAAAAAGACTTTTCGGATGATTCTATGTCTGCCTACATTGAATTTTGGGGTGTCATGCAAGCCATCAATATCCAGCAAGACGCTGTTGTTGAATTGCATCATGTCGTTATTGATAAGCCGCCCGATATAAGACGCGAATCAGCTTGGCGGGCACTCCGTGATATTCGCGTGCTTTCTGCCGGACACCCAGCGCGCCGTGATCATGGTTTAGCCGCTCCGAAGCGAGCATTCATGGGCCGTTCGTTTGGCAAATATAATCGGGTCAAGTACGAACTATGGGACGCTGAAACACAACAAATTACTCATCCTGTTTTCAATCTCAGAAAATTAATTGACGACTATGATTCGGAGGCAAACACTATCTTACAAGATGTTCTTACGCGCATGAAAGCTATATGGCCGTAGTGCAGAAATAGCCAAGGTTCAAATGCCAAACAAATTTAATGCTCCGTGCCCGTGCGGAAGCGGTAAGAAATACAAAGACTGTCACTTTGGCAAGAAATTACCGCCGCAAGAATCAATACATCAGCGCAATATGATTCTTTTGTCCGCAGCAGCGGACATATTTGGATTTACAAAGAAAAAAACGTGGTCCGAATTCAAGAAAACGATTTCAGGCGAGGAAATACGAAAATTCTATGAGGTTCAAGCGGCCCTTTGGAATCCAGAGGATACAGATTGGGAAGATATCATGCCGCGCCCCGATGGTCGGCTGCGAGCGCTTTATTTAGGGGACGTTTATCCTGAGATGATTGCGAATAATATTCTTCGTTTCAGTCTGTATTCGGACGAACTAATGGTGATTGACCCTTTTCATAATCCGTGGCGGTTGCAGCCAAAATACAATCCAATTGAAAATCCGAATCAATTCAAATCCGATACGGTCAAATTGATTTATTTTCTTTTTCGAAATGGAGCCTTCGATTCGCTCTGGTATCGTTTCATGATTCCCGACCCTTGCGACTTTCATTCCGGCCTTCGCGTGGAATCATGGGATATGGCGAAGGCCCGACTAGGTAAATTCAAAATACCGAAAGAAGAAATGGAGGAAGTGCACCAACAGGGCAAAGAGGAAATGGCCCGAACGCTTTTTGCAATGTCTGATAAAAACATTCTTCGTATGGTTGAGCGCTCCGGTCAAATAAATTTAACCGACAAGCAAAAAGCTGATTTGCTTGCATATGCACGCCGAAAAATCGACGAAGACCCGATTGCTTTGGATCAGCCGCTTGATGAAGACGGCCAATTGACCGCGGTACGGGGTGGCGCAAATTTAGAGATCGCGATGATAATCGCACAGGCCACGGGCGCTTTCCCTTATACAAACATCCCGTTTCGCTGGCGAGAAATATTGTCGGCAAAAACCGATCTTTCTGAAACGGCACAGGTCTGGAGTCCGCTAACGAAAGCATTCCAGGGTTTAGAGTTTCGCTTTCTAGATAACGTGAACTCAGAATTTGCGTCGAGCACTGCGTGGAGATGGGCGCCTGGAATCGTTTCGTCATTTCTTACGGAAAACTTCCAAAAGTGTTGGTGAGATTTCTGATGCTAGATCTATAGATGGAATCGAAAGAGATTTTCGAGATGAACTAACGGCCGAATATCAGAAAGCAAAAGCGGAATGGGATGGTATAAACGAAGACTTCATTAAATACGGCAGCGCAACCGCTACCGTGGCGGTTGGCGCTTTGGTTTCAGGAAGTTTCACCCCTCAATTTTCAATTCCTGCGTTTGCTGGAACCGCAGTCGCTGGTGTTGCGCAGTTGATTTTGCGCCACATGCGTCAAACGCGCTTTCGAGCAGCCAACCCCATGTCCGTATTCATAGACCTATCTCGCAAAAAATAATTCGTCTCAGATGCGATCTATTGGCGTCGGGTCGTCGTGTGGCGCACGTGAACTGTTGACCCGTTTTGATACCGAACTGGTTTGCAAATAATGTTTTGCGGCTGGCTGAAGAAAATCCGTTCCGGCATCGCTGGTTAGCCGGTATATTCTATAATGGACTTTATGCAGCGGCTGTGAAATCTCAGCAAGTGTCGCTGCTCGTCCCAAGACAATGCCGTGACATCTTGTAGCTCTGACACGCTTAGTGAATTTGGCTGGGAGCCGACAAGAATCGCTTCGATAATGTCCGGAGCTAGGAACGCCAACCGCAGAACTTTTCGGACGACCTTGGGATTCCAGTTGGCAGCGATGGCCAATTCGTCGATCGATTGATAAGTCCCATCGGAAAGCGCTTTCAGCCACAAATGGGCGCGGGCCAGTGCATGAACAAAGCCGAGGACCGGTTGAGCGCCCCGGTGGCAATTTTCGGTTTCAATTCGCGCACGTGTCGACGTCGGTGCGCTGCGGGCGAGATAGTTCAATTATGCTTTCCGTCGTGTCGCTCCGTTTTGAACGTGACCAGGAGTTTTGTCTGACCTAGGGCGATGCGTTGGATTTGAGCGCTCGATGAGGTCTTCTATCGTTTAGGTCGTCTGAATTTCGCAAAGCGTTCGCGCAATGCAGAAATAACTCTGACTTCCAAATCAGGCGCCGAGACCCGCGTCACCGACCCGGCTTCATTGCGGCGGCCGGTGAGAATGGCGGAGCTGACGTAGAAGCGGTAACGCACACCGCGTTTGGTCGGAAAAGCTCGGAACTCATGCGGTTGCCGCGGTCATCGAACAGCAGGCCCGCGAGCAGTGATTGATTATCAGATCGCTGTTGGCGACGTGTGATGGAATTGCTCTTTACGCACGATTGAACCGCATCGAAGAGAGCAGGTTCGATGATCGCATCATGCTCGCCTGGGTACCAGCGCTCCTTGTGACCAGTTTCACCGAGATAGGTGCGGTTCTTCAAGAGATAGGCGAGGGGGCCACAGGTGAAGGGGATGCCGCCGACGATCTTGCCGGTGATCGTGCGTTTCTTGGTAACGATACCCTTGTCGCTGAGTTCATCGATCAGTTTCCGAAACGACTTGAGGGCCAGATATCGCGCAAAGATCATGCGCACAGTATTGGCTTCATCATGATTGACGACGAGTTTTTTGTCCTTGGTATCGTAGCCAAGTGGCGACGCTGCCGCCCATCCATTTTCCTTTCTTGCGTGAGGCCGCCACTTTGTCGCGCACCCTCTCGGATGAGAGCTCACGTTCAAACTGCGCGAACGATAGCAGGACGTTGAGCGTCAGCCGTCCCATGGAGGTAGTCGTATTGAACTGTTGGGTGACAGCCACAAACGAAATGGTCTTCTTGTCGAACAGCTCGACCAGCTTGGCGAAATCGGAGAGCGATCGGGTCAGTCGGTCAATCTTGTAGACCACGACCACATCGATCAGGCCGGCCTCGATATCTTTGAGCAACCGCTGCACGCGGGGCGCTCCAGGTTGCCACCGGAATAGGCCGGGTCATCATACGCGCTTGGCTAGTGCCGTCCAGCCTTCATGCACCTGGGACTTGACGTAAGACTTCGCAGGCTTCCCGCTGGGCATGGAGCGAATTGAATTCCAGCTCGAGGCCGTGTTCGGTCGACTTGCGGGTATAGATCGCGCAGCGGATCAATTTCTCCGACTTAGGGGCCATGACCCGCCTCCTGCGTCAGTGAGGGCTCTGGCGCGACCATTTGTTTCAAGGGCCGACCGCGCTTGCGGCTCGTGTCATTGGTCGAGCTATCTTTTCCCGGCTTTTCTGCTGTACGCAGGCCAAAAAATCTTGGTCCATTCCACTGCGTGCCGGTAATTTCGCGGGCGATCTCGGAGAGGCTTGCGTAGTTGCGTTCCTGATAGGAGAAGCCCTTTTCGGCTACCGTCACGCGGTGTGTTGTCCCTTTCCAATCACGCACCAGTACGGCGCCGGCCTTGATGCGGCGAGGAAGATCAATGCGGGCAGTCGGATTTCTTTCGAGTGATGCGACGATACGGTTGAGCTCGCGTTGCGCCGCTGGTGACAGTTTTCCGTAAGCATCCTCCTGCAGTTTTTGCGCGATGCTGCGGCGTAACAGATCGGGACCAAACGCTGGCGGCGGTTCATGTCGAAATAGTCCGCGCCAGCGCTCGCGCAGGGCGTGGATCGAGCATCCGGGTAATTTCGCAAGCTCGGCCGCGACCGGCTCTTGGGTAGGGCTCTGGGTGGACATGGGCTGGCACCTCGGTGGTTACGACGTGTCGTCCATGCATGCTCTGTCCTGGTGCAATGACCAGCAGCCACGAGGTGCTCTGGCGAATGTCACCCGCCGGGAGTTGCAAAAAACACCATGAAGAGAGCGCGTAAGCTTGGCGGATCTTGGACGGCGGTAACGCCGAGCACTCAACAAGTTAAATCACCTTTAGAACGGTGCGCGCCGTTCCGGTATTGCTGACCACGCGAGGATGCGCTCCCAGTCTTCGGGTGAAAGCCACGTCACATGCGAATTGTTTTTGTCGAGGAGCGCTTGGCTGATCGAATCGCACTGGTCGTCGTGCCGGCTGCCGGGGAAGGCGAATAGTTCGGCTTCGAGATCGGGCAACCATGACGCCCGTTCGGGCAGCAAGACTTGGCCCGCCTCGAACTTTGCGGAGGCGACCGCCATGCGGCTCGCCTTGTCGCCCTCCGGTTTTACGGCGACGATTCCCGAGACCTGTCCTCGCAGCTCCTGAACGAGCGAGGTTCCGGCGCCGGTGTCCTCGACCAGAACACGCCGCGCGTTCCATCTCTTGGCGAGGGTCTGCACGCTTGCCTTGAGCGCGGGGTAATCGACGCGCTGCCGCCAGACGTCGACGAGATACCAAAGCTTCTTGCGTGTCACGATCCAGGTCGTGCAGACCGACCAGTCGTTGTCAGGGCCGCCCTTGCTGGCGGTGTCCCAACTTTGCAGCGTGAACAGGCGGTCGGAGTGCGGGCGGCGAGTTCCGAATAGCGCTTGATCCAGTGGCGCTTCACCATCGCGCCGCCCGGCGGCGCCGGCGCTTGTTGATACTGAGCGGAGAACGCGTCGCTGCCGATCTGGAGTTTCAAGGCGTCCAAAACATGAAGCGGCTCGCGCTCGGGGGACAGCGCTTCGCCCGATTGGCGGCGATAGGTACGTTCCGCCGAAAGGGGAATGATCTCGTCGAAATCCGCGATGGCTGGGAGGCTGAGGACATCCCATTCGTCCGATTGGCCCAACAGAAAGCCCGTCAGGTCGTCAATATGGACGCGCTGCATGACGACCACGATCGCGCCTGTCCGCTTGTCGTCAAGGCGGGAGAGCAGCGTATTCGTGAACCATTGATTGGCTGCGGACCGCTTTGTTTCCGACAAAGCGTCGTCCGGCTTGAGCGGATCGTCGATGACGATGATGTCGCCGCCTCGACCGGTCAGCGTGCCGCCGACCGAAGTCGCCAGACGGAACCCGCGCGCCGTGAGTTCGATCTCGGTTTCCGAGTTCTTGAACGGCCCGATCCGCGTAGTGGGGAACGCCGATCGATACCAGGCGCGATTCGAGCACGGCGCGGAAGTCGTTGGAGTGCTTTTTGGCAAGATCGCCGGAATAGCTGACGCAGATGATGCGTCGCGACGGGTCGTGCCCGAGGACGAAGGCCGGAAAGGCGACCGAGGCCGCAATCGATTTCAGCGACCTCGGGGGCATATTGATGATCAGCCGCCGGATCTCGCCGCGGCGAACGCGCTCAAGCTGCCAGGCGATCGCTTCGACATGCCACGTCCGAACATAGGTCTGGCCCGGAGAAAGGGTTGCGAAGACCTTATGGACAAAGGCTCTGAAGTCGTTGCGCAACAGAGCTTCGAGGAGCGCGGGCTTCAGACGTCATCGCCACGCTCCTCATCGTCCGGCTTCCCGGCGGGCTCTGGGCCGAAACCGGCAGGTTCTTGCAGATATTGCGCGAGGATCTCTCGATCTTCAGCCAGCACGTCGCCGAGACTGAAGCGTGGTCTCGGGCGATTCGCGCGTATCGATCGACCAGCGAGAGCAAGAGTTTCATGGCTCTCGGGTCGCTGCGCATGGCATCGTTGGCGAGCCGGCGGAGCATCACTTCAAGCGCGGGGATCCGCCGCGTCTTGCCGTTTTCGGTTACGGCGATCTTCTGTCTGAATGATGTCCTGCAGGACTGCCCCGACCGACCGGCTGCCTTTGGGACGCCCCTTCGGATTGCCGCTTTTCCCTGCCGTGAATTGCGTCGCCTTTGGCGGTCGCCGATAGCCGACGACGTAATCCGACGGCCCTGAGTTTTTCCGATCAGGCATGGCCGCTCTCCGAACCTGCAGCTATTTGCCCGCCCTTTGCTCCTTCACCGCCAAGGGCGATCGTCGCTCTGTGATTCGCCACGCGCTTCGCTTGCGCTTGGTTGGTGTCAGGCTTCGGAGAATCATGCTGAGGCGCATCATTGGAGTTTGAGCGAGCGGCGCCGATCTCCTCAAAACTTCGTCCGTCGTCGGCAAGCGTCGCCTCAAGCTTCGTCAATTTTTGCCACCGCTTGATGGCGACATCGACATATCCAGGCTCATATTCGATGCCAAATCCGATGCGTCCGACTTTCTCGGCCGCCAGAATGGTCGTGCCCGAACCTGCGAACTGATCGAGCACGACGTCGCCGCGCCCCGTACAATCGAGAAGCGCATCAGCGACGAGAGCGACGGGCTTTACCGTCGGATGGGCGGCGAGCGCCTCCATGCGGCCTCGCCCGAAGGTGTTGACGCCCGCGTAGGTCCAAACGTTGGAGCGATTGCGGCCGAAACGGCCCAATTCGACATTGTTTCTGTGTGGATGGCCGCCAACCCGGAAGACGCCGATGAGCTCATGCTGCGAACGGTAAAACGAGCCCTGGCCGGCGTTCGACTTGTTCCAGACCACGAGGTTCAGCATCGGTCATAGAGTTCGCGTCCAACCTCGATCAGATCGCCGATGTGGCGCCAGTCCATGCAGACGTAATGGACCGCCCCTGCAGCGAGACGCGAACGCCATTGGCGAGCGTTGGTAAGAACTTTCGAAACTGCGCCGGGGACATTTCGCCGGAGGCGAAGGCGAATTCGGGATGTCGAACTCGCCCGCGACCGCCAATCGCACTCACGCGCAGATTGTATGGAAGATCACAGAGCGCCGCTGACACCGACGCCCTATCCATCAAGCGGGCGAAATCGTCGGCATCTCGTGCATCGCCGCACAAGAGCCGGTGTTTTCCCAGTTGCCACAAATCCCCGCGGCGCGTTGCCGGGTTCCGGGGCAGAGTTGGCAGGAGATCTTCCGGCTCTGGCTGCGGGGGGGCGCCATGTCGGCCAAGAGCAAGTCGATCTCGGCCGCCTCAAAGCCGGTCAAGGAGACGTCGAATCCCTCGGCCGGCAAGAGGTCGATCAGCTCGCCGAGCTCGATCGCCAGCATTTCGCGATCCCAGCCGCTTTTGTCACACAAGGCGTTGTCCGCGAGAGCGTAGGCGCGCAGTTCGGTCTCGCTGAGATGGTCAACCTGAATTACCGGGATATAGGGCAAACCCAGCTGAAGGGATGCTTCCACCCGCGCGTGACCAGCGATGATGCGAACGTGACGATCGACCACCACCGGATTGATAACGCCGTAGCGCTTAATGGACTGAGCGACCATGCGAGTTTGTTTTTTGGAGTGGGTGCGCGCATTACGTTGTGCCGGTTTTAAAGTCCGGGGCGCTACCATCCTGACGCGCCACGGCAGTGTGTTTCGTGCCGCCGTACCAGCTTCCATTGAGTGGTTGGAAACCTCGCTATTAAGAACCCTCTTAAGGGTTTCAATTCGTCGTATTGAAGATTTCTTGCGATCCGATTTCATTCATTACCTCCGTATGATGGTCAGTCTAACTTGGCTGCCCGCGATGACGCGGCTCGGTTCGTGCTAATTCCGTATTCAGGTTTTGCGCATCGCGAGAAAGCTCGAACATCGAAAAACCATGACCCCGTTCACTTTTTTCCCACGTCCATTGAATTGCCTTGCGATAACCTTCGCGTACCGAACAGGCGAAAGCTTCGTAGGTATCGTCGGTGCCGGCGCTTGTTATGATGACGAGAAAAGGGATTTCGTTTTCGATTGTCAGCTTGCTTGCTTTGTTCTCGCGGCGCAATTTGAGTATACGAGAATGTTGCACTTCAAGCTCGATTCGCGCGCATCTCATGATCGATACCGCAACATTTTGCGTCCAACTGTGTGCCATCAGCCGTAATGCGATCAAAAGCGCAAAGCCGTCGTACTCTGAATACTGGACTTCGACACCGCGGCCGGGCGGATCATCACTAAAGAAAGCGTAATTTGCCGATTTCCGGATCGGAGGAACGATGGTTTCGACCAAGGGCCCGATCGGTTTCCAGAAGTCGCTTCAATCGCGTGCGCAACCCAGCGCTCGGCCGGCGGGCTTTGGGCTCGACCAAGCTCGATATGGCGTCTTCGAGTTGATTACGCTTGAACAACATTGAAGCTATTATAGAGGTTTCAATGCCGAAGGCAATAGGCGCACGAGATCGCGCCGCTCGCGCCCTGATGGGCAAGATTCGTCGATCGTTACAGCTATATACAATTTAAATTCGCAAAGCTCTGGTCGGGCAGTGCGATCGTATCGAACGTGGATTCGCCGAATGACAGGTTACGGAATAATGCCTATCGGCAATGTCCGCTGTTGTTCGAAAGCGGACAAATTGCTGCAATGCCGCGATTGTCCGCTAAGTGCCAAATGCGGATATAGGGAGAGCCTTGCTATTCGATCCGCTTCGGCTTCAGTTCATCCGCGCTGGCGTTGACGAAGCCGTATTTGGCATAGATCTGCTGGCACTCTGGCGAGCTCAGGAACGTCAGGAACGCCTGCGCAGCTGTGGCGTGCGGTGTGGTCTTTAGCATGCCAATCACGTAGGACACCTCGTTCCGTAGGCTGTCCTGATCCGGCAATGCGACCGCGTCGATCTTGGCGCCGCCTCGCTTCGCCGCCAGCACCTCGGTCTTCCACACCATGCCGGCGTCCGACTGGTCCGCGAGGATTTGGTCGGGCGTCTCACGATGATGTACCGCGGTGAACCAGCTGTTCGGTGTCACCTGGCAATGCACGCATTCCTTGCCACCGGAGATGGTCTGCCAGATGCCGTGCCGTTCCAGCACCTTGCGGATGTAGAACTGCATGATGCCTTCGTTGATAGGATTAGGCATCGAGGTACGCACGTCGGCACGCGCGAGATCCTGTACTCCCGTAACCTTTTTTGGGTTTCCCTTTGCCACCATGATCTGCAGTTCGTTGTGCATATAGACGCTATAGGTATCCATCATATCGGACGTCTTCAGCTGCTTGAGATGGCCAAGGCTGACCGAGGCATAGATGTCCGGCAGGCCACTATAGTCTGTGCCGGCATAGGTCCAGCCACCGGCTTTGATTGCTTGCAGCAGCAGGCCGGGCGGCAGAGTGATCAAACCAACGCTAGTGTCTGGATATTGCTTCTGGTAGGCACCGATGACGTCGTCCATAGCAAAGAACTGGTTGCCGGCGAGCCAAAGGATCAGGCCGGCCTTCGGCATCTGCGCCAAGGCGTCGCCACCCATGACAAGATTGCGGCCACTTAGAGGATAGAATTTAAGGTCTGTCTCTTTGCCTTTTGGAATGGCTGGTGTCGAATTAGTAGTGACCGTTTGTGCCTGCGCTAAAGTAGCCATAGCAACTAAGCAGATCGCTGAAAGAAGCGCGCGTGAAGACAATCTAATCATTGCAGGTGTCCTATTCTTGCATTCACGCGCGGTATACTGCTTCCATTTGTTCATGCTTGCGCGAATTTGCCGGGCCGGCTCCTTCTCACTCACCCGCCGCGATTGTCGATCAGGCCCAAGATGAGGGCATCAAGGCTGTAGGAGCCGGCGCCGGCCGAGATGACCAAGATCAACATGAAGGCATAGAGGACCTCGGGTAGATAGAGGCAATCGTCGATGCAATCCGCTTTATCGATTGGCTTGTAGAGTTTTATTCGCTGCGCTCCCGACCTGGCGATGGCGACAAGGATGAGTACCAGTAAACCCAGCGCAGCCAGCGGTGCAAGGAGGCCAATGACGACAGCGCCGCCGGCGCCGAACTCCACCAACGGCACCCACCATTGATTGAAACCCACCGCATGAATACCGAGCGCCCTGAGCTCATCGACCAATGTATGGTGGCGCTCTGCGTTGAATAGCTTGTGGTAACCCGACAGCATAAAGAACATCCCAACCGCGATGCGGTTGAGGGTCATCGCGAGGTCGGCCCGCCCGACGCCATTGAACAACAAATCCATTATAATTGGCTACCAACAGCGAGCGCTTATCAGATGCAAAGAGGCCCAGAGCGACTTAAAGCCCACGTGAACTTCTTCTGAAAACAGCCGAGACTGCTCCCATACCGCGAAATGTGCGACAGGAGCTCGAATGAAATCCATCAACCGATGGTATCGGCGATACCTTCGTGTTGGTCTGCCTAGACCACGATGAAATTGGTGCGAGGCTCTAGAGGTTCTGGAGAAATTGAGACATCGAGGCGTCAGGAAACGCGGCTCTAGTCTATTCGTGGAACGCGGCTTTGACCTTAAGCGTGCGCTTCTAGAATACTGCCCCGTTCACGATGCACGCCGGCTTGCGCGGTCGGCAAGGTGAACTGAAAGATTGCTCCTTGGGGCACGGCAGTGGTCGCCCACAGCTTTCCACCGTGCGTCTCGACTATAGTCCGGCTGACCGACAGGCCAATACCCAATCCGTCGGTCTTTGTCGTGAAAAAGGCGTCAAAGACGCGTTCGAGGTTTGCCGGGTCTATGCCTGGGCCAGAATCCTGTATCGCGACGAGCACGCCGTCCGGGTCAGCTCTTGCCGTTCTCATAACCAGATGCCTTGCGCGATCATCGACATTACACATCGCGTCAGCGGCGTTTCGGATTAGGTTCAATAGGACCTGTTGAAGCTGGATACGATCGCCATCGACAGTTGGGAGGTGATCGGCGAGCTCTAATTTAAGAATCACTCGGCTATTTTTAAGCTCATTCATCAGCAGTGAAATTATTTCTCGTGAGGCCTCATTCAGGTTGACCGTTTCGGTTAACGTCTCCTTCTTGGAAAATAGCGCGCGCAGTCTGGAAATTATTTCAGCAGCACGATTGGCGTCGCGAATGGTACGTCGCACCGTTTCGCGGGCTCCGTCTAGATCTGGAAAGTCGGCGGTTAGCATACGTAGGCATGTGCCGGCGTTGGTTGTGATGCCGAACAAGGGCTGGTTGACTTCGTGCGCAATAGAGGCGGTTAAAGCTCCCAAGCTTGTAACCCGCGCCATGTGCGCGAGCTCCGTTCGCGCCTTGTTGAGCGCTTCATCCGCAAGATTGCGTTGAGTTATATCCTGGGCCCCCCCGAAGTATTCAAGTTGACCGTCTTTGCCGTAGCTGCCGTGCGATACCACATGTATGTGTTTGATTGAGCCATTCGGCATCAAAAGCCGATGTGTGTAATCGAAGTCCATAACGCCGCGCCGCGCTTGTTCAATTACACCCGCTATTATTGCCTTATCGTCTGGGTGATAGCGGGTTGCGATCTTTTCAAATGTTATATGGACGTCTGGTTCGAATTCGTAAATGCGATAGAGCTGTTCAGACCAAGTGAATTCTTCTGTAGCAAGACGCAATGAGAAGGTTCCGGTCTGACTGAGCGTTTGGCCCCTGGCAAGAAATGCCTCGCTGCGCCGCAGCGTTTCCTCGACCGCCTTTTGTTCGGTTACGTCCTGAAGCGCACCGACAATTTCGATCCGCCCGTCACTGTTGAGGATTCCGGCAGCTGACGAGTGCAGATGCTTGAGCTTTCCGCTCTGCGTTTTGATGCGGAAATAGTGATCTGGTCCAATACCTTTCGTTCGAGCAAGCTGCAGAGCAGCCTCGAAAGACACCCGGTCGTCGGGGTGCACCATTGCCAAAAGTTCTTCTATGTCTATTTTTGTTTCGAGCGGGAATTCGAATATCCGGTACAGCTCTTCTGACCAGGAATGTTCATTAGCGGCTAAATCGGCGATGTAACTTCCTGTCCGGCTCAGGCGCTGAGCATCAATAAGAGCGCGGTGAGCACGGCTAAGTTCTACCTCATTTGCCACTCTTAATTTTTCTTCTGCCTGCGCGCGCTCTTCACTTTGTCGCAACACTTCGTCGGCTCGCTTGCGTTCCGTCAAATCCAAAACGAAGGCCACGGCCTGTCCTCGCGCTTCATCGAAGGTTGCAGCACCACAGAGTACCGGGACTCGGCCACCATCCTTCCTAAAAAGCTGCATTTCATAGGTTGGGGCAATGCCGGTCGACTTAATTTCCGCGGCGCGTTTTTCGTTCACCTCGCGCCACTCCGCTGGGACCATGTCCATCCAATTCAGGCCTTTCCGCGCGACGTCGTTATGGTTGTAACCAAGCATCCGAAGGAAAGCATCGTTCGAATCGGTAATTGTGCCGTCGAGGTTTCCAATAATGATTCCGATAATATTCGCGTCGACGAGTCGCCGGATCTTGCCTTCCTTGGAGCGAACGAGATCGGCGTAAAGCCACGTCGTCTCCACCAGCAGAACGACCAAGACAACGGTCGAGGCGAGCAGTGAAAACAGGCGGCCTGCATAAAAGCCGAGGTCAAAGCGCCCAGGGGAGATTACGACGGCAGTTCCAACTTCCAGAACTTCCGCCAGAGCGACAATCACGAGCCACTGATCGAGCAGCGAGCGCCGGCGGAACCACAGGACCGCGAACGTGCACACGCACACGAGCATCATGATCGCCCCCACCACATCAGCCGCCGGCATGGTGTTGACCTTGTCCGCGAACAACGCCGGCAGGTAGTCATTGCCTGTGGTGGCGAGCAACGTCGATCCGCAGGCGAGCGCAAGGACGAGCACAACGCTTTGGAAAACTATCCCACGCGACGACATTTGTGTTGGGCCCGATTCTAATTTTTTGTCCTTGGTCAGAGCGTAGCCCATCAACGCGAATGAAAAGAGAAAATGCCAGAAGAAATAGAGCCATCCTGTGGTTTGAAGGCCGGCACCGAGTAATCCGGCCGGAGAGAATGCGTCCGGAAACGAGAGCGCGTGCGGAATGATGATCAGAGCCGAGGAGAGATAGCCGCATGCGAGAATAAGGGCCGTGTGTTGACGGTAGGCCGCGAACTGCGAGAACAGCATCATCGCGGTGAGCAGATCGGTCACGAAAATAATCCCCTCGACCGTGGGTATGAATGAGTTGATCTGCGAAAGCTGAATTCCTGCGAACGGGGTTAGAAGTATAAGCGCCGCGACCTGACATGCGGCGACGGCAACCGCCCATCGCCTCTGCCGCCTGGTCGGCGGTAGATTGAGGAGCCATATATCGGCGTTTTTTGTGGAGTCGCGCCCAATCATCGGCCGCGCGCCGCCGCCGCCATCTGTTGCGCGTTTTGACCTAGCACGTTATGCCCAGTTTCGCCGCGATATTCACGAGATCTGCAAGAGAGCGGGCGTTCATTTTCCGCATCACTTGCCCACGGTGCGCCTTGACCGTGATTTCACTGATGCCGAGCTCGAACCCGACCTGCTTGTTCAAGCGACCGCGGACGACCAAACCCATTACTTCGCGCTCTCGACGACTGAGCGCCTTGTAGTGCGCTTGTAGCGCACCGATTTCGGCCTCGATGCGAAGTGCCGCTTCGCTGCGCTGCATGGCGTTTCTGATCGCGTCTAATAGCACGCCGTCATGGAACGGTTTCGTCAAGAATTCGACAGCCCCAGCTTTCATAGCTTGAACTGTTATTGGTACATCGCCATAACCAGTAATGAAAATGATTGGCATGCCGGATCGCTCGGCGACAACTCGCTTTTGTAGTTCGAGGCCGTTAATTCCCGGCATCGTGATATCAAGAATCAAACAACAGGGGGCAAGGATACGCGGACGAGATAAAAATTCCTGAGCGGACTCGAATGTTTCCGGTTGCCAACCTTCGTGGCGAATTAAAAGCTCGAGCAACTCCCGCACCGAAAGGTCATCGTCAACGACGTATACGATTGGTGTCGGGTACGACACGGGCCGGCTCAAAGCTCGTTCAGGCGCGCCCCCTACACCCATAATACCCCCTATAACCCGTGAAGCAAGAAGGCTGCTTCGTCGTCAATTCATATTAAGCGCCGTCTGGACCGCTTCACGCAAAGCCGCGTCGCTGAAAGGCTTGGACAGACATTCCACGGCACCTTGTTCGAGAAGACGCTGCCGGGTTGTTGCCTCTCCGTGAGCCGTAATGAAAACTATTGGAATTCTCCGGCCTCTTCGCTTCAGTTCCTGTTGCAGGTCAGGTCCAGACATGCCCGGCATAGCGATGTCTAGTACCAGACACTTCGTTTGCTCCAACCAATCGGACGCAAGAAATTCGCACGCTGAAGAAAATACCTTGGCGGTAAAGCCAAATTCTCTCAGCAGGTCGGGTAGCGACTCTCGTACAGACTGATCGTCGTCAACGACTGAGACGAGCGACCGTTCGACCATCATTAATTTGCTCCCATCTCGGCAAGTTTTCATGAACATGTGTCAACTCTCCAAGCGCGTCCATCTAGACCTTGGTGTCGGTTTGCCGACCGTCCTTGACCTGAGGGGCCTGAACAAACGGCAAGATGGGTCAACTTGCGGCAACTGAACCTGAATAGTCGTCTTGAACGCCAACGAACGTGCCCCCGTTTCGTTTAGCGGTCTTTTCGGGTGAGGTTGTATGCCGGCCAATCCTAAGGTATCGGCGGTACCTTCGTATGATAGATTTCATTCGACTTCCTGCCGCACAGTTAAAGCCATTGGCGGATCAGGGAGAGCCCTATGACAGAAGCTGCAGACCTTCAAAAGTTCGGTGCGCTACACGCTGATAACCTCTTTCGACAAAAGTTGGACGAATTCCTGCTGTTGCGAGAGATGAACCATCGTTTCGCCAATACGCTTATGACGCTGACAGGCGTGCTTCGGCGCGAGTTTGAGCAGCCCCCGCCTTATTTCCAAGATGCACTTGCGCGCCTAGAAACGCAGATTCTTGCGCTCAGTAAGTTGCACAAATCCCTGCTTATCGGAGCAGGAAAAAACTGGACTTCTGTCCGGTATTACGTGGAGCATTTGTGCAAGGCTTTATCGGATGCGGTCCTCAAGCCGCTCGGCCTTACCTGTGAAGTTAGTGTCGATGCCGGTGAGTTGCCGAGTGAACGCTGTGAACTGCTCGGCCTCGTGATTGCTGAGTTGGTAACGAATGCTGCTAAGCACGCATTCTACCGCGGCTGCAACGGCGTTATCCGTGTTGAGCTTCTCAAGAAGGATGATGCCTGGCTCTGCTTGGTCTCAGATAACGGCGGCGGGATTGGCACCACGGTGCCAGGAGTTGGATCGAAAATTATAGAACAACTGGTGAGAACGATAGGGGGCCATTTTGTCAGAAGGTCGAGCCCGAGCGGAACATCAATCGCCGTCACGTGTCCGGTTGCTGAGCCGCGAGGCGGCTACGGAGGGCGGACTAATCTAATTGTAGCGAGCTGAAAGATGAAAGTTGCGAGTCATATGGATACTGCAAAAGATAACGCGATCGTTGTCTCCGACGAAGAAGCAGGTCGTGGCCGTCGCGACCGCATTCTGGAAGCCGTTTCACGCGTCCTGACAGATGAGAAGCGTAATTCAACAGAGATACAAGCTGTCGTGGAGGATAGCAGGTTGCCATTGAGCGAGGTGATCGCTGAGTTTCCGAACCTCGACGATTTAGTCGTTGCAATTGCCTCTCAAGAAGCCGCTCGTGTGACCGAGCCTTTACTTTCGGCCATTCGGTCCGACACCTTCGATGATGTGCGGTCTACGTTAATCAAATTCGGCACAGGGCTGCATGCGGCCTACTCATCGGTGTTGATTGGATTTCTGCGCGTGGAAATGAGGGAAGGATCAAATCATAAAGCGGTCCGCAGGCGTGTCTACAACGAAGGTCCAGCCTCTATAACCGCGGCATTGCGCGATTACCTCAACGCGGCAGCGAAGAAGGGCAAGCTTGCCTTCGCGAACAGCGAGTACGCCGCTGAAAGTCTCATGGGCATGCTGCGCGAACCGCTCTACGAGGAACTCACTGCGCACACCCAAGAATTCACTTTCTACGGCTCTGCCGGGGAAGCTGTACAACGCGCCGTAGACATTTTTCTCAGGGGTTGCGACGCACAGGAGAGAGCGGCATGAGCCAAGTCGCAAGAACAATTGATGCGGAGACCGAGTGGACACCTCGCAATCCCGTTCGCAAGCAAACGCTGGGCATTACGGGTGTGCCTGCCGATCTAACTTACGAACTCGATCAGTACGGTTCGCTAGTCACAGTCCCGCCCGCCGAGTGGTTGATCTGTTTCGTTCCTGGGCTGCAGAAACAGTGGTGGCACCGCTTCGTCAACGCCAAGCATAAGCATGTGTTCGCCATGCGTCCGACCGATACCGCCAGCTGGATTCTCGTTGAACCTTGGTGGACGCGAATGATGATCACGCTCCTCCCCTCCGACGACGCCGTCAAGTTTCTGCGATGGGGCGCTAGTGGGGACATTCTGCGCGTTCGGGAAGCGGTTCCCGGGCATGGCAATCAAGCACGAGGCTGGTCTAATTGCGCAGTGCTCGCCTCATTCGTACTCGGCAGGTCCAGTCACACATGGACGCCCCACGGCTTGTACCTCCAGCTTTGCCGCGAGAAGGACACGAAGCACGAGAACGTCGAGGAATTGCTCACCGATCAATTCAATCGCATGGTCAGCAAAGCTTCCGCCGATGCGCTCAGACTTGATCCGGACGTGATCACAGCACCGCTGGAAACGGTCCTGACTCGTCTAGGGCGCGATATCACTTTCGCCTTTATGGACCCATCTATTATGCAGTTGGGTCGCACAGCCGTTGTGGAAGCGGAGCGGTTTCCCCGCGCAACGCGGGTGTTTAGTGAACGCGGCATGAAGCCGGCGATCGCCACGCTAGCGCGAATCCTTCAAGATGCGAGCGACCGAGGTGACATAAAGCTCCAGAGTTGCCAACAAGCAGCGAGCGAATTCATCGCGATGTTGCGCGGAAATATGCACCTTGAATCCTTAATGGAACTGCGCGAACCACCTCCCGCAGATGAAGTCGACGAGCGGGTTAGCACCGTCGTGAAAGTCTTTCTGCGCGGCGTGACGGCGAAGAAGTCTCAGGTGGCAAAACTTTCAAAAACTCGGCCGTGACGAAAGCAACGATCGGGAATGCCTGGGCAGGCCATAGATTTTCTTGCAGACCTGAAGATTAGCGTCGACGGCAATGGCACCCTTGTGACGCTACCGGCTGTCGATTGGCTTGTCTGCTTTGTTCCGGGGCTAGAACAGGAATGGTGGCATCGCTTCGCACATCCCACGCACCAGCACGTGTTTGCGATGCGGCCGCTTGGAGGGAGACTCTGGCTGCTCGTCGAGTCCTGGAAAATGAGGCTGTCCGTGACTTCACTGGACGTGCTTGATGCACTGAAGTTCATGAGGTGGGCCTCTACGGGCGATGTGCTGCGTGTGAAAGAGCACCTACCAGGCAGGGCGTGGCACGCGCGGGGTTGGTCAAACTGCGCCGTACTTACGGCCCTGTTACTCGGTCGGCGCAGCTGGGCCTGGACGCCCCACGGTTTGTACCGACGACTAGCCAGCGAGGCCGGGGTGAACCGGGTAGACGTGGACGCCTTACTACACGAAGTGTACCCAATTCGAGACTGCAAAGAAGGATGGGGGTCAGAAGCCTCCGATCGTGGTCACTATGACGGGTCGATTCCCGGCTGACCGCGTCATTTTGCAGCGCGATCACAATCTTTATCTCCGCCTTGCGCTTCCAAATCGCCTATGGGTCAGAAGCGGACAAACCATCGCGCGCTGAGGTTGGCTTTTGTCGGCAGTTGCCCGAACGCGGGAAGGGCTTCGTCAGGTCATTGCCGAGCGCAAACAGCAAATCCACGCGATGTCACGCATTTCTAATAAAGTTTTGAATTCGAGGCGACTTGACTTATTCGAGCCATTTCGGAACCGGCAGCAGATTGACCGCGTTCAGATCACGGTTGCGGAAACGCTCGGTAGCGGGCACTCGACAGTAGAAGAGCTGCTAATGCGCACGGCCGCGCGTGACGACCCTGGCCCGAGCGGCCCTGGAGGTCTCTCGGTGGCGGAGAAACGCAAGATTTCGCTGGTGCTGGCGGACGTCGATGGTACCCTCGTTACCGAGGAAAAAGTTTTGACAGAGCGTGCGCGGCGCGCCGTCGAAGCGTTGCACAAAGCCAGAATCCGCTTTGCCATTACCAGCGGCCGCCCGCCGCGCGGCATGGCTATGTTATTCGACGCACTAAATCTCAGTACGCCGATCGCTGGTTTCAACGGCGGACTTTTCATTGAACGCGATCTCACGATCCTCGCGGAAAGAACCGTGCCCGTTAGCATAGCGCGCGCGGCGATTGCGCTCATCCGGGAACAAGGACTCGATGCGTGGGTTTATCGCGGCAATGACTGGCTGATCACCAAGCTCGATGCGCCACATGTCGCGCGCGAGGCGTGCCTGCGCAAACTGACGCGACGGGTGGCCAAGACTCTGCGGGCGATCAGCAGCCGTTCCTTATGGCAGGAGACCGCTGCGCTGCGGGATTTCGATCCAGCTTATGTCGCTGATGGGTCATTAGCGGACAAATTACCCCGGACCAAAACTGACTTTTGTCCGCTTTGGTCCAACAGCGGACAAAATTTCAGCCCTTCAGGGCCCAAGGCAAGCTCGTCCTCCTCTCCAACAGAGGAGTGCGACCATGCAAGACGATGCCAATTCCGAACTACCGGCACCCAGACATATGCCCTGGAATAAAGGGAAGCTGACAGGCGCCAAGCCACCGTTACGGCAAAAACACGTCTGGGCGATCCGAACAAAGCTCCAGATCGACCGGCGAACCCGTGATCTAGCGCTATTCAATTTGGCCATCGACAGCAAGTTGCGAGGCTGTGATGTCGTCGCCATGACACTACTGCAAGCAAGACGGCCTTCCCATGATCGAGCAAGATCCGGCCCATCCCACGATGGGCGCTAATGACCATTCATCAATTCATCCGGTGGTATCCGTTCAGCGAGATAACCGAGGGAATCGATGTGCCTATTGTGGTGGGCCGTTTGGGCTCGTGCGGCGTCGCCATGCTGGTAAATCTTATTGCTCGGCCAACTGCGTTAATTGCGCGAATGATCTCAACCGATTGGGGGCTGCTGGATAGTTTGGAAATGAATGCCTGGTCAATCTTCATTCTGTCAAACGGGAACGCCTGCAGGTAAGACAGCGATGAATATCCGGTACCGAAATCATCCATCGCAATTCGTACGCCAAGTGCCTTCAATTGGCCTGCCCCCGGTTTGGATGACACCGACTTAAGCGAACCCGGCCCTTCGCTCGAACTCCATAGGGCTTAGATAACCGATCGTCGAGTGCCGCCGTCTCGCATTGTAGAAGCGCTCGATGTAGTCGAACACGTCAGCCTTCGCCTCGTCTCTGCTCCTGTACGTCTTCTCCGCCGTGCGCTCGGTCTTGAGCGACGAGAAGAAGCTCTCCATCGCCGCATTGTCCCAGACGTTGCCCGAGCGGCTCATCGAGCAGACGACGCCGTGATCGGCCATCAGCCGCTGGAACTGCTCGCTGCTGTACTGGCTGCCGCGGTCCGAGTGGTGCACGAGAGCATCGGGCTTGCCACGGCGCCAGATCGCCATCACCAGCGCGTCGGTGACGAGCTGCGCGGTCATCGCCGCGCTCATCGACCAGCCGACGACGCGGCGCGAGAACAGGTCCACGACAGCCGCAACGTAGAGCCAGCCTTCCGCCGTCCAGATGTATGTGAAGTCTGCGATCCATCGACGGTTGGGAGCGGGAGCAGCGAAGGCGCGATCGAGCACGTTCGGAGCGACGGCGGCGGCCTGCCGCTCACCTACGTCAGGCGGCAGCCGACGCCTGCGCGGGCGTGCTTTAAGCCCGTGGGTTCGCATTAATCGCTCGATCCGATGCAGCCCGCAGTCCATGCCTTCCGCCAACAGGTCGTGCCACACACGTCTGGCGCCATAGGTTCGGTCGCTGCCGATGAAGCTCGCCCGTATCTTGGTCGAGAGCGTCTCGTCGGTGCGGCTGCGCTCGCTCGGCGGGCGCTTGAGCCACGCATAGAACCCGCCACGTGAGACACCGAGCGCCCCGCATATCCAATCCGCCGGCCAGATTCCTTGGGTCGCTTCGCGATGAAGGAGAACTTCACGTCGATTCCTTCGCGAAGTAGGCCGCGGCTTTTTTTAGGATGTCTCGTTCAGCTTTGAGCTTGATGACCTCGCGCTTCAGCCGCGTAATCTCCAGTTGCTCCGGCTTCATCTGTCCGTGGCCGGGGAAGGAATGCTGGGGATCCTCTGCGAACTTCCTCGCCCAGTCCCGCAGTTGCGACTGATGCACGCCCAGGTCCTGCGAGGCCTGTGCATACGACACGCCTCGCTCCCTGATCAGGCGCACAGCTTCAAGCTTGAACTCCCGCGTAAACTTCCGACGCTCCATGACCCACCTCCGGTCCCATTGTCACACCAAACTTGGTGTCTTCGGAACCGGGTGCAGGCCATACTTACTCTCTTCTATAAATGCAGGGGACGGGAAATAGCCACGAATCTTGACGCGCTTTGACTTCACGCACTCATGTCGTGGGTCGTGTTGCCGAAAAGGACGTGGACCAGGTCTGCGCCAGCTGTCCCGTAGCCGTTGAGTACGGCGACAGTCGCAAAGTTTTGGCCATTGGCCGCGCCATCCTGGTCGGCCTGCACGATGACGCTCGAGCCAACTTGCACGACGCGGGCAAAATCCGCGGGGTTGTCGGCCGGACCGAAATGACTGTCCAGCAAAGGCGACAGGTCGACGACGTCTTTGGTGCTAAAGTCGGTGATGATATCGGCGTTGGCCGCGCCGGCTTCCGCAAAGACATATCGATTGTTGCCGCCGCCGCCCGTGAGAATGTCGTTACCGGTACCGCCGACCAGGACATCGTCACCGGTACCGCCGGTCAGCGTGTCATTGCCATCTCCACCGACCAGCAGGTCGGTGCCCCCGCCCCCGGTAAGGGTGTCATTTCCTGCATTGCCGAACAGCAGATCGCGGCCGAGACCGCCGGTCAATGTATTGTCGCCGTTGTCGCCCGCCTGGATTGAATTGACGCCGCTGCCAAATGTGTACGAGGACGACCCCAAATCATAGCCAAGATAGCTTGCGCCGCCGAAGAAGGTCAGCGTCTCTACGGTGGAATTGTTGCCTGTGGCGAACTCATTGATCACGGTGATCTGCTGGCCGTTATAGTCAATCACGAGATTTCCGCCGGCGCCTGCCACTGAATCGAGGAAATTGAGACTGCTGAGGGCCGCCCCGCTCGCCATAATCGTGATCTGGTCATTGCCGCCGCCAGGAGCCGCTCCGCCGTTCTCGTTAATCGTGTCTATTCCATCGTTGAGACCGAATACATAAGTGTCGTTGCCGCCGCCGCCAAAAAGGGTGTCGTTGCCGGTTCCCCCGACGAGCAAGTCGTTACCATTGCCGCCGTCGACGGTGTCATTGCCGGCGCCGGCAAAGATAAGATCGTTACCGCCACTGCCGCCGTTGAGGTTATCGCTGCCACTGGTCCCCGCCACGATGTCGTCACCGCCCGACGTGCTAAGGATGTTATAGGGACCCGTGCCCAGCGAGTAGCCGGCATAATCTCCGCCATTGAACGACATATTTTCAACTCCGGCGTTCTTGCCTCCGGAAAATTGGTTGATGACGGTGATGGACTGGCCGTTGTAAGTGATCAGAAGATCGTCAATCGATCCACCGGAGTCAGCGTCGACACGCTGAAAATTGAGATCTGTGTACGAGGCACCGACGAGTGTTGTGATCTCGATGATGTCGTTGCCCGTGCCCCCTAGAATGGACTCGTTGATCTGATCGTTGCCGCCGCCGGTGAAGGCAAACTCATACGTGTCGTTGCCCTTGCCACCGAAGAAATAGTCCGTACCCGGGCCGCCGATGAACTTCTCGTTGCCGTTGTCGAACGCATCCTTGCCGTTGCCAGTGGCAATATACGAGAAATCATAAGTTTCCCGTGACAGATCGATGGTTAGGCCCCCGCCGACCTGCATGACCCCCACATTGACCGTCGCGGTCGAGCCATCGGAGACCGTGTAGGTGAAGGTATTGCCGGTTAGATCGCTGGTGTCGGGCGTGTTGAAGGTGATTGTTTTCGCGATCGCGTCGAGGGTGACTGGGATCGTTCCGCCGCTAACGCCATTCAGGGCGGTTACGCTGATAATGGCTGCGGTCGGATTGGTATCGTTGGCGAGGACTGCGCTCCACGGCACGACCACACTTGTCGAATTGGACACGAAGATGGTGTCGTCGCGTGCGCCGCTGCCGTTGATGTTGATCGTCACGGTTTGCGCGTCGGAGGCGCTGCCATCGGTAGCCTGCACCGTGTAAGCAAGCGTCAGCGTCTCGTCCGAGTTCAGGAAGTTGAACGCCTGCGCGCCGGAATTGAACGCCCAGCCAAGGTTGTTCGTGTCCCCGGGATCGGCGGCGATCGAGCCGGGGCTCACTGACAGCATTCCCAGCACATCGGCCGCCGTCAGCCCGCCGGTCGCCCCGCTGAGCGCGACCGCGGTCACCGATGCGGTGACCGCATTGATGAGTTCGGGATCCCTGACGGTCATGGTGCCGCCCGTCGTCAAGCCCGCACCGGTTTCGGTCAGATTTGCTGTCGCGCTATCGCCGCCCCGAATAATGATGTCCGGCGCGTCGTTGGTTCCGGTGATGGTGATGGTGAGGGGTGCGGACGAGGTGGCGCCGCTGGCGTCGGCCATGGTGTAGGTGAAGACGTCGGTGGCGGTCTGCCCCTGAGCCAGCGCATTGGTGTCGGGGTCGGCGTTGTCGAGAGTGTAGCTCCAGCTGCCGTTCGCCAGAAGCGTCAGCGTGCCGTAGGTGCCGATCAGCGGCTTGCCGACGTTGGGCGCTTCGCCGTTAACAGCAACCACCGTCTTGGTGTCACCGCTGTCCACGTCAAGGTCGTTGGTCAGCACGTTGCCGGCCGCCGAAGGGTCGCCGGCAAACGGTGTGTTGCCTGGATTGACGCCGCTCTCGGTCACCGGATCCCCGGCGTTGTTGTCGGCCGCCGCCGTGGGGGTATCGTTGCTGCCGTTGATGGTGATGGTCACTACCTTGGCGGTGTCGTCGACCGTGGTGGTGGTGAACGTGTCGGTGAGCGTGTCGCCGACATTAAGGGCCTGCACCGTGGCGTTGCTGTTGTCGAGCGTATAGGTCCAGACGCCTGTGGCTGTCAGAGCGTAGCTGCCGAAGCCGCTGACGCTGGCGGCGCCGGCCGCTACCGCCGTCCAGATGTCGTTCGGATTGTCGAGGTCGAAGGAGTTCAGATCGCCGGTCGCGGTCGGCGTCCCGAGGTTACTGTTGTTGACCTCGCCCGCCTCCAGCACAGTGCCGGTCACAGGGCCGGTGATGACGGCAGCATCGTTGGCACCGTTGATGGTGATGGTCACCAGTTGCTGGGTGCCGTCGATCGTCGTGACGGCGAACGTGTCGGTCAGCGTCTGCCCTACATTGCGCGCCTGCACGGCGGGATTGTCGTTGTCCAGCGTGTAGGTCCAGACTCCGGCCGCTGTCAGCGTGTAGCTGCCGAATTCGCTCTGCAACGGCGTGCCGGTGGGTTCCCAGACGTCGTTCGCGTTGTCGACATCGGTTGAGTTGAGATCGCCGGTCGCGGTCGGCGTGCCCGGCGTTCCGTTGGTGACGCCGCCGGCCTCCACCACCGTGCCGGTAGTGTCGCCGCTGATCACTGGGGCGTCGTTCGCGCCGTTGATGGTGATGGTGACCAGCTGCTGGGTGCCGTCAACCGTGATGGCGGTGAAGGTGTCGGTTAGCGTCTGCCCGGCGTTGAGCGCCTGCACCGTGGCGTCGCTGTTGTTGAGCGTATAGGTCCAGACACCTGTGGCTGTCAGAGTGTAGCTGCCGAAGCCGGTAGCGGCGCCGGCCGCCGCCCAGGCGTCGTTGGGATTGTCGACGTCGGTTGAGTTCAGATCGCCGGTCGCAGTAGGAACACCCAGCGTGCCGTTGTTGACACCGCCGGCCTCGATCACACTCCCCGTCGTCTTGCCGCTGATCACCGCGGCGTCGTTCGTGCCGTCGATTGTGATGGTCACCAGCTGGGCGGTGCCGTCGACCGTGAAGGCCGTAAACGTATCGGTCAGCGTCTGCCCGACATTGAGCGCCTGCACGGCGGGATTGTCGTTGTCGAGCGTGTAGGTCCACACACCGGCCGCCGTCAGCGTGTAGGTGCTGAAGCCGCTGTCGCCCCGCAACAATGTGCCGACTGGTTCCCAGATGTCGGCGGGATTGTCGATATCGGTCGAGTTCAGATTACCGGTCGCGGTCGGGGTGCCCGGCGCCCCGTTGGCGACGCCGCCGGCCTCGGTGACAGACCCGCTGGCGG
Organism: uncultured Alphaproteobacteria bacterium; assembly: GCA_963809675.1. Taxonomy (GTDB): domain Bacteria; phylum Pseudomonadota; class Alphaproteobacteria; order Rhizobiales; family Xanthobacteraceae; genus Pseudolabrys. The sequence goes on along the minus strand of CAWEKJ010000009.1, from coordinate 901 downwards.
CTCCGTTGATCACCGCGGCGTCGTTCGTGCCGTTGATCGTGATGGTCACCAGCTGCTGGGTGCCGTCGACCGTGACGGCGGTGAACGTGTCGGTCAGGATCTGCCCGGCGTTGAGCGCCTGCACCGCGGCGTTGCTGTTGTCGAGCGTATAGGCCCAGACCCCGGCCGCTGTCAGCGTATAGCTGCCGAAGGCGCTGGAGGTCTGTGAGACGGCAGCCCAGGCATCGTTCGGGTTGTCTACGTCGGTGGAGTTTAGATCGCCCGTCGCGGTCGGAGTGCCCGGCGTACCATTGGCGACGCCGCCGGCTTCGGTCACAGCTCCAGTCGCGGTCCCGGTGATGACTGCCGCGTCGTTGGCGCCGTTGATGGTGATCGTCACCCGCTGCTCGGTGCCGTCGACCGTGATGGCGGTGAGCGTATCGGTGAGCGTCTGCCCGACGTTGAGCGCCTGCACGGCGGGATTGTTGTTGTCGAGCGTGTAGGTCCAGACGCCGTCCGCCGTCACCGTGTACGTGCTGAAGCCGCTGTCGCCCCGCAACAACGTGCCGTCTGGTTCCCAGGCGTCGTTCGGATTGTCGACGTCGGTCGAGGTCAGATCACCAGTCGCGGTCGGGGTGCCCGGCGTACCGTTATTGACGCCGCCCGCTTCGGTCACCGTGCCGGTCACGGGACCCGTGATGACGGCAGTGTCGTTGGCGCCGTGGATAGTGATGGTGATCAGCTGTGTGCTGCCGTCTACTGTCCTGGCGGTGAATGTGTCGGCCAGGGTCTCGTCCGGATTGAGCGCCTGCACCGTCGGATTGCTATCGTCCAGCGTGTAGGTCCAGACGCCGGCCGCCGTCAGGGTATAGCTGCCGAAGCCGTTGTCGCCCTTTGTCGGCGCGCCAACAGGCGTCCAGTC
>CAWEKJ010000008.1:0-193841 GCA_963809675.1 uncultured Alphaproteobacteria bacterium | reverse complement strand
AGCCGCGCCCGCGTTTGTCCGCCGTTGGACTAACAACGGACAAAGGTCGGCTCGACCGCTGAATGGGTCGGTCGCGGATGACCTCCCCTATTGGAGAGCCAGCTCAACCGGTCGACGCAACACAGGCGTTAAATCTCTCCGCTGGGGTTTCAAATTGCAATGTCTCACGCGGTCGCTCATTGAGCTGACGTGCCACTTTGTTGAGATGAGCTTGTGAGTGCACCGAGAGGTCGGCTCCCTTCGGAAAGTACTGTCTCAGCAGACCGTTGGTGTTCTCGTTCGACCCACGCTGCCAGGGACTTTGTGGATCGCAGAAGTAGACGTCGATGTTGGTTGCCAGCGTGAATCGGCGATGATCGGTCAGCTCCTTGCCCCGGTCCCAGGTCAACGACTTATAGAGCTCGCTCGGTAGCTTCTTTGCCTGCTTGATGAGCGCGGAGATGACCGTCTGGGTGTCCTTGTTGGCTACCTTCGCCAACATCACGTAGCGCGTATGACGTTCAACCAGGGTTGCGATGTAGCTGTTCTTCGACCCGGTCAAGAGATCACCCTCCCAATGACCAGGCACCGCCCGATCTTCAACCGCTGCCGGTCGCTGACGAATGGAGACGAGATCTTTGATTTGCCCCGGTTGATCGCGATTGGGGTCCACCCGCTGCGATCGACGGATCCTGCGCCTCGATCGCAGATAGCCTAGCAGCTCCTTCTTAAGAGCCCCGCGGGCCTGAACAAATAGACTGCGATAGATCGTCTCGTGTGACACGCAATGACTCTCATCGTGTGGATGTGCTCGCTTGAGCCAGCCGGCGATCTGCTCGGGTGACCAATTCAATCTCAACTTGCTTGCCACCGCACGCCGTAGCCACGGACTAGTCGCCAACTTACACCGCTTCGGGCGGCGAGATCGGGCCCAGGCCTGCTCGTCCGCTGGTGCGGCTCGGTAGCCATCATAGCCGCCATTGCGACTGAGTTCCCGGCTCACTGTCGAGGCCGAGCGGCCCAGCAACCGTGCCAGCGATCGTGCCGATTGATGCGCCGCAATCCCTCTGGATATCTCCTCGCGTTCTGAGAGCGTCAGTGCCAACCGCGAGCGACGCCGAGGAGCTGGACGAATCCCACCGTGTGGGGCCACCTGATTATAAATCGATGAGGACGGCTTACCAAACGCTCGCCCAATCGCTTTGAGCGACTCTCCTCGCTGCCAGCGATCCCATAGCTCCGTCTTCTCTGCCGCACTGAAACCGCGACGAAATCTCTGACCCATCGCCACACTCCATCTTTGCCGTTAAAGATAAAGTGTTGCATCGACCGGCTGAGACCACCGAGTAACAGCGGACAAACAGGAGCGTCGGCCTTGACCAGCTAGGTCGCTTACGACCCAAAGCGGACATCGCGGGCGATTAGGGCGGCGCTATCTCAACAGTTAAAAGAACGGCAGCATCATGATCGCAGTACCATAATGCGTGAGTGAGCGCCGACATCGCCATTGCGAGAACGTGACAGTATGTAATTTGATGTAGGACCTTTGGGCAATCGAAATCAAAACGCCAGGAGCAATAATCACGGATCGGCACAAATTCGAGACTGCGATAACACGGCTCCGGGAAGGGCCTAAAGGAGGAAAAGATGCGTGGCACGTTACGGAAGTCGGTGATGGCTGCGGCGGCTTTACTCATCGTCGCAGGAACTACAGTGGCAGTTCCAAATTCGGCCAGCGCTCGTTGGGGTGGGGGCTGGCATGGCGGAGGTTGGCACGGCGGCGGCTGGCACGGTGGTGGCTGGGGCTGGGGCGGCGTCGGCCTCGGGACCGGGTTGTTTATCGCTGCTGCTAGCGCTCCTTACTACGGCGGATACGGCTATTACGATGATCCTTACTCCTATGGCTACGCGCCTGCTTACGGCTATGGCCCTTATGGGTATGGATATCGTCGCGCCAATTATGGTTATGGTGGCTACTATCCGCGCTATCGATACGCGCGCTATTACCCCTATCGTCGTCATCACTATCGCTATGGTGGCTACTACCCATATCGTGGGTACGCCTACCGCTGAGAACCGCGAAGCGTTAGATCATCACGAAAGATCGCGTGAAAGCGGTCTTTCTATTTTGCCGCGCGTGGTGACGGCCAGTTCTTGGGTCCCCGATTTTCGCGTATGGCACAAAGCAGACATTCCAAGCGCGCCCGCGTTTGTCCGCTTTCGGACAACAGCGAACAAAGTTTGATCTCGGCCCGTGATGATTTGTCCGCTAATGACCCAAAGCGGACATGCGACGACGTCTCGGTCGGGTACGCTGTTGTGGTAAACTCTTTTCGACTGCACCAAAGTCCAACTCGAACTTGTGAGATTGTCGGTCCAGTATTTTTAAAGTTAAGCGATTCAGGCGCCCTATGACCCGCGCACAGGTGAACTACGGACCTATTAGGACAGTGGAGAGCAACGATGACCTCGACGATCGTCAAACGCTCGATCGTCCTCTGTGGACACAAGACGAGCGTGTCGCTCGAAGATGAATTTTGGATCAGTTTACGCCAACTGGCCGCTTCAAAAAACACGAATGTGACGATGCTGGTGGAGCAAATCGCTCATGACCGGAATGGAAGCAATTTATCCTCCGCCATTCGCGTGTTCCTTTTCAATCACTCGCGCGGCGCCAGCCCCGGGGAATCACCGAGCGACAAGACGTTACACACAATGCGGTGGCTTTTGGCGGAATAGCAGACAGCGGGCCCGGGAGGACTAGCAGGAAAGCATCCCTGCCGATCTGCGACCGCGGGCCCGCCCGATTGTTGCTAAAGGCGTTCAGCCATAAATTTCGGTTCGTTGCCGATTTGATGGCATGGCAGGATCATTAGATGCCATGCGCGCGGGGTCTTGCCGGCAGGGGCTACGGACCTCTGCGAGGAAAATCCCGGCGTGGCTGCCCAATGACATGGATCAGCGAGATGTCGAACATGCCAAGTCCATTGATGATAGGCCTTCTCGTTTTCGCGGTCATCCTGACGGGGGCATTTGCCGGTCGAACCGTCAGGTGGCTTCTGCCGCGGGATCACTTGACCGACGAGACGAGAAGTCTTGTGTCAGTTTCCATGGCAGTGGTGACCACAATTTCGGCGCTGGTTCTTGGGCTGCTGATCTCGAACGCAAACAACTCGTTCATTGCGTTCGGGGGTCAGGTGACGAGCCTGTCCGCACAGATCATCCGCCTCGACCAGATCCTGCGCCGATACGGGTCGGAAACCGAGCCAGCTCGGAAGACCCTGCGACAGTACGCGGAACATAAGGCCGAAGATCTATTCCCCAGCGGCGGCGCCCGCCCAAACGTGGGCAATCCGTCGACCTATGAACTGCTGCAACAAGTCGAAGACTCGCTCCTTGGCTTGAAACCTGCAAATCCGCGCGACCGATGGTGGCTGGGACAGGCCATGATACTGGCCGGCAAGATCGGCGATGCACGCTGGGTATTGGCCCAGCAGGTTGGCCAGGGAACGCCAAAAGCGTTTGTCGCGCTCCTGGTCTTCTGGCTGACCCTGCTTTTTGCGAGTTTTGCCCTGTTCGCACCGCCCAATTTTACATCTGCCGCTACGCTGACGCTCTGCGCGCTCGCTGTCTCGGCCGCGATTGGGATGATCCTCGAACTGGAGCAGGGGCTGGGAGGCCTGATCCACATCTCACCACAGCCGATGCGCCAGGCTGTCATGGTGCTGGACGGCTCGCCAACGAAATAAGAAGTTTGAAACGCTGCGAACCGTCTGCCCGGTTTATGTCCGCGAATGGACCCAAAGCGGACATTGGCGCCGATCACCCGTTCGACGGCGATTTGTGAAGCCGCAGCTTACCGCCGGGCGGGTCCAACCAGCCGATATTTCGGATAAACGCCAGATCCCAGTGGAGATGTAGGTTTAAGCCCCCGCCGTCTGGTCTCAGTTTTGAGGAAATCAATCAGTGCTCGCAGCGGCTCGGTCACTTGTCGGCGGCTGGAATGATAAAGGAAAAATCCAGACATTCGCGGCGAGCAGTCTTCCAACAACGGGACCAACTGTCCGCTTGCAACGTGCGGAGCGATATAGTCATAGAGCAAGTAAGCTAGACCCACGCCGCTCAACGCCGCGTGAATGGATAAATCGATATCGTCAACGATAAGCGTGCCCTCGACCTTGGCGTGGATCGATCTCCCTTTCTTCTCGAACTCCCAGCCAAAGATCGCACCATTAGGCAGGCGGTTGCGGATGCAGTTGTGATTTTGCAAATCCTGCGGAGTCCGTGGCGCGGAAAACCGCGCCAGATATTCGGGCGAAGCAACGACCACAAATCGGGCTTCGCCCGTGACACGCATCGCAATCATGTCGCGCTCGACTTGTTCGCCAAAGCGGATGCCGGCGTCAAATCCCTCGCTGAAAATATTTGCCGGCATCTTGACCACCGAAATATCCAATCGAATGCCTGGATACTTCGAGAGAAACTGCCCAAGCAAGGGCCCCATCAGAAAACTTGCGACGGGTGGCTGAACTGCCAAACGAAGCAGGCCTGTCGGACCTTGACGCGATCCTTTGAGTTCATTCGCCGCGGCGGCCAGCTCACCCAGCGCCGGTCGCACGCGAGCGAGTAGCTGTTCGCCGGCTTCGGTGAGCGAAACGCTGCGGGTCGTCCGATTTAAAAGCCGAACACGAAGCCGCTCTTCCAAGGCGCGAATATTTTGACTGAGCGTCGAGCGGGCAACGCCAAGATGCGTGGCCGCCTTGGCAAAGCTGCACCGCTCGGCGATTGCCACGAAGGCAGTCATTTCGGCAAATTCGGTTCCACGCATTGTTTGGCTGAGCCGAACAGGTTGTTTCAATTATAGTGGATTATCACACAATAGCCGATTGCGGCATAGTGTCGAGGTCCGCCCCGTAGCACGCACAACTCGGCAGGAGATTCCCGTGAATGGATATCGTGTGCTCGCCACCGCCGCGATGCTGTCCCTCGCAATTGCCATCAATGCGAATAGCGCCACCGGACAGCAATTTGGCAAATCAGCCAAAGAGCAATTCGTCGGGACCTGGACCCTCGTTTCAATCCACTATGTGCACTCGGACGGCACCAAGATCGAGCCATTCGGTCCCAATGCCAAAGGCATCTTGGTGTTCGACGCAGCCGGCCGCTTTGCGACACAGATTATAGCTGCCGATCGGCCGAAGTTTGCCTCCAACAATCGCATGATTGGCACGTCTGACGAATACCGAACCTCGTCGCAGGGTGTTGTCGCCTATTTTGGCACGTACACGGTCAGCGAGCCGGAGCATATCGTGACGCTGCACATCGAGCGCAGCTCATTTCCGAATTGGGATAGCACCGATCAAAAACGATCATTCTCATTCGCTGAGGACGAGCTGCGATATACGGCTGCAAGCTCGACAGCAAATCCCGCGGAAGCCGCACAACTGGTATGGAAGCGCGCCCGCTAAAGGGCGCCATAGTGCGTGACGTTGGCTTTTGGCACTTAGCGAACAATCGCGGCACCGCATTAGTTTGTCCGCTTGTGGACCAAAGCGGACATCGCACCCTTCTGGTGTCAGGCAGTCTTCAAAGCTTTCTCAAGATAGCCGAGCAACTGGTCGTGATTGAGTGGCTTGCTCAGGAAGGCAAGCGCTCCAGCCTTCATGGCGCGCGTCTTCACGTGTTGCTCGGGATAAGCCGTAATGAAAATGATGGGGATGCGATGACCTCCGGCGGCCAGCCGGTCTTGCAGGTCAAGACCGCTTAAACCCGGCATATGCAGATCGGTGATGACGCACGTCGTGTTGCTGACCTGCTCAGATTTGAGAAATTTGTCGGCCGAGGCAAACGTAGACGCGCTATACCCCCTAGATTGTACGAGCCGTTCTATCGCTCGGCGCACGGCATCATCGTCATCAACAATCGCAATCATTGGAATAGTCTTTTACAATTTCGACGCCAGTGCGCGTAGATGGAATTTGACAGTACTTTCTAAGTTCCGTCTAGCTATTCCGCATGTCAAAATTCCGCTGGTTATAACAACACCATTGATCCGTTGCTGGTTCCGGTCCCGCTGCTATTGAGCCTTAGGCGGCTGTTGGTCTTTGACTCGTGGCGGCTGTTTGCTCTCACGTATAAGTTGCGGCAGCCGACATAAGCGGTGCGCGTCACCAGAGCCCTGGGTTACGTATAATAAGGGATCGGTTGGTATGCAAATGCACGACTTCGTTTGCCATTGGATGAATAGCACACTTACCGTCATTCGCGGCACTGCGGACGCTCTGTCGCCGAGGCATGCCGCAAAAAGCAATTTTTCTGCGGCATCAAAGCGAAGATGGATGCCTTTCCCTCAGCCCATTGCTCGTGCGCGAGCAACATTCTGGATCAAGGTTTTTCCCAGGGACCATATTGCGCCGGCAGCGTGATGCGCGTCCGAAATGACCGCTTCAAATGATCGCTCGATCCAATCGCAGTCTTCATTTGAGATAATCAGGGCGGGCAAGAGCTTAATCGTATGGTTGCCGTGTCCCGCGACCTGAGTGAGAATCCTATGCTCTTTTAACAGCGGAATCACAATCAATTGGCAGAATAATCCACTGTTCGCTGTCTCAAGCAGATTCCAGGACGCCTTTAGCGCGAGGGAGTGAGGCGCACCAAATTCGATACCAATCATCAAGCCTTTTCCGCGCGCCGCCATTACGAGTTCATGACGTTGTGTCATGCCCTCGAATGCGGCGAGTAGACGTGCGCCCATCCGCGCTGCGTTCTCCATTAGTCCTTCGGATTCGATTACCTCGATCGTGGCAAGTCCAGCCGCCATCGCTAAATCGTTCTTCGCAAACGTAGATCCATGCACAACAGCGCGGTCCATCCGATCAAAAACTTTGTCGAATATCCATTTTCTAGTGAGCACCGCGGCGACAGGTACATGACCGCCAGACAGCGACTTTGCCAATAAGACCATATCAGGCTCGACGCCCCAGTGCTCGCAGGCAAGAAATCGTCCCGTCCGCCCGAGCCCGGTTTGGATTTCATCCGCAATAAACAAAGTACCGTGTTTGCGGCAAAGGTTGAGCGCAGATCTCAAGTAATCATCCGCTGGAATGAGGACGCCCTTGCCCTGTATTGGCTCAACGATGAACGCAGCGATCGTTCTTGAGGCTAATGCCCGTTCCAGTGCGCCGATATCGTTAAACGGAACTTCGACGCATCCGGGCAACAACGAACCAAAACCGGAGCGAAAGACGTCGTCTCCATTCACCGATAGCGAGCCGTACGACAGTCCGTGGAACGCATGGCCGCAGTACACAATTCCATCGCGGCCCGTGGCTGCGCGGGCAAATTTCAGAGATGCCTCTACGGATTCTGTTCCAGAATTCGCAAAGAATACCTTGTCCAGGTATGGCACAAAACGCAATAAGCGTTCGGCCAGAATGCCTGCAAGCGCGGACACGTCCATTTGGACGAGGTTTGGAAGGTTGGAGTCGAGAACTTTCTTTAGGGTTTCGCGTATGGCTTGATGGTTGCGGCCGAGAGAAAACACGCCAAATCCACTTAATAAGTCGAGGTATTTCTGGCCGTTGCGATCAAAAAGGTATTGGCCTTGGCCTCGCTGGTACGCTCGGTCAAATCCAATTGTTTTCAGCACCCGAACCATTTGCTCATTCAAATAGCGAGAATGCAGCGCGTATCGTTCCTCATTTCGTTCGTCGAAGAGGCGCTCGATATCAAGGCTCATCCCAGTCTCCAAAACCTGCTTGGTAAGCCGGTTGCCGCATGAACCGACTTTGACCATGGTAACGCCGCAGTGCGCTCATGTCATGCGGAGCGCTAGCCTCGTATGTTTCGTCGTTGCAGGCGAGGTCGTTATTTCGCGCGGATGTAACCGTATCCGTGCGGTTCCAGAGGTAAGCGCTCCTCAATGGCGTTGACCATCACCACGTCTTGAGAGAGGTTAGGTCTTGGCCATAGGGAGGTCAGATGTCGAAAACCGGGGGCGTCATCGCGGTCACGTCTCTGGCGCTTGAAGCGCGCATTGCGCAGGGCCCGGGAGTGTCGGTAGTGCTCTGCAATCAATCCTCGCACCTCGGTGCAAGGCTTGAAGCAGCGATTGCGCTTGGCGTCTCGGGCATTATGAGTTTTGGAATTTCGGGGGGCTTGGCACCCAATCTCGTTGCGGGCGACTGCGTCATCGCGTCCCGTGTCAGGAACGGTCACGACGCTATCGCCACCGATCGCACATGGGCGAAGTCCTTGCTTGAAGCAATTCCAGGCGCCATCCACGCTGAGATTGCCGGCGTGGACGCTCTTTTGATGAATCCCTTGGAAAAGGACAGAATCCATGCGCTTACGGGGGCAGTAGCCGTCGATATGGAATCGCACATCGCGGCAAAGATCGCATTTGCACGTCGCATACCTTTTGCCGCGTGTCGCGTCATCATCGATGCTGCCAACAGGACGCTTCCACCCGCCGCGACAGTGGGGTTGCGTCAAGATGGCACTGCGGATGTCGTTGCTGTATTCCGTTCGGTGCTCCAAAAACCAAGCCAGATTTCCGATCTTGTACGTACGGCACTTGATGCGCGCATCGCCAGGCGGGCCCTGCGCTTGCGACGCAGTCAGCTGGGCGTGGGTCTCGGTATTCCCGATTATAAAAATCTTTCGTTCGACCTTGCTGTCGCTTGATAGGGTCGCGGGCCGCTATAGAAATCCGTCGCACCGCGACCGAACGACCGCTTTTGGCACTTAGCGGACGGCTCATATTTTCGGACTAAAATACGTTGCTGAAGTGTTTTCAGATGAATGAAGTCGTCCACAAAGCAAAAACAAAAATGCCGCGCCCGTGCCATAGCGGGCGTTGAGGTCATTTTACGCGATGAATTGATGCGCTGCCGCCGCTGGGCATGTGCTTTCGAACGTGAGCGCAAGGATCATCGCTATTACGAGATCGTCGAGGATACGATTCTGCAAGGATTTGAGTATCGATATTTTGCTATCAAAGATGCGGACGGGGACGTTCGAGCCGTCCAGCCGTTCTTCATTGTCGATCAAGATCTCCTTGTCGCAGCTAATTCCAAGATAGGAGGTCTAGTCGCAATTATCCGTCGGGCATGGCCGCGCTTTATGCGGATGCGCATGCTCATGATCGGATGCGCCGCGGGCGAAGGTCATCTCGATGATGCCGATCTTATGCGACCACATTGCCAGCCGCAGCTTTTAGCGTCAGCTATCGTAACACATGCGCGCAAGCTGAAGGTATCGCTCATCGTGCTCAAAGAATTCCCGGCAAAGTACCGGGACCCGCTACGATGTTTTTTGCAATGCGGATTTACTCGCGTGCCGAGCCTTCCAATGACCAAGCTCAATATCGACTACACAAGTTTCGACGAATACATGAACAAGGCCCTTAATAGTGCAACACGCAGCAAGTTACGCAAGAAATTCCGAGCCGCAGCGAAGGCTGCGGCAATCGAAATGAGCCTGGTGGGCGACATTACACCTTTCATCAACAGCATTTACCCACTTTACCTGCAGGTTTACCAGCGATCGAATCTTCATTTCGAGAAGCTAACAAAGGAGTATTTTTGTAGGCTTGGACGTGAGATGCCCGACAAGGTTCGGTTCTTTATCTGGCGCCAAGACGCAAGGATCGTTGCATTCACCCTTTGCATGATCGAGGGCGATGCTATTTATGCCGAATACATTGGCCTCGACTATTCGGTCGCGCTCGAGCTGCATCTTTATCACTATGCGGTTCGAGATATGATTACGTGGTCTATTGCAAATGGCTACAAGTGGTTTCGCAGTAGTGGTCTCAATTACGATCCAAAACTGCACCAGCGGCATCTGCTGGACCCCATTGATCTTTATGTTAGACACATATCCGGGACAAAAAACGCGATGTTGAAGTGGATGCTACCGCTGATCGAGCCAACGCGTTACGACAAAACGCTGCAGAGATTTCCAAATTACAGCGCGCTTTGGGAATCGTAAGGGACCCGTGGAGTCGCTGCTATGATAGACAACGACCCCCGGCGGAACCAACAATTAGGGCTAGCGCTCGGCTCGACCATCGTTGCATCGACCCAATTAAACGGGGGCACCGAAAACCTGAGGTTTGCTTCGAGCGCGGACACCGTGCTGGCGCGGCTCAACTACAAGTTTGATCGGGCGCCGCTGCGATAGTCGCGACGCAACTATCGCCTCGTCAGATGCGATCTAAAATTCCGGTCTCGCGCCGCGGTTTTTGTTTGGGCGCAGAGGAATCGAATGTCCGCTTTTGGCACTTACCGTCATTCGCGGCACTGCGGCATTTTGACCGCTAACGGCGCACGGCCGACATCGACCAACTGTTGCTCACCAACACCGATTAATGAGTACGCGGCCTGCCGGCTTTGCCGTCCGCTAGTTATTTGCAGGCTCCAACCCCGATAAAATCTGCTCCACGATCTCATGCGGTTTTGGCTCGATCGAAACGGTGATCGGATTTTCTTCCGGTCCCGGTTCCTCAAGGGCCTCGAATTGGCTGTGCAGCAACTCGGATGGCATGAAATGTTCGTGGCGCGTTGAGATGCGGCGCGCGATCAGTTTTTCGTCGCCTTTAAGATAGATCAGCCGGACATCCCGACGATCTCCGATCAGAACGTCGCGGTAACGGCGCTTGAGCGCGGAACACGCGATAACGCCGTGGCCCCCGGAGGCGCGTGCCTTGTCGATCCAGGCGGCGATCGCGTTCAGCCACGGCCAGCGATCTTCATCGGTCAGTGGAATACCCTTGTGCATTTTGTCGATGTTGGAGGGCGGATGAAACCAATCCGCATCCTGGAATTGCCAGCCGAGCCGTTGCGCGAGCAGGTTTCCGATGGTCGTCTTGCCACATCCCGATACGCCCATGACGATGAGGATCGTGGCGGCGGGAGAGGGCGGGCTTTTCTGCGGCATCACATCGCTCCTGCTGGCGCGGCGGCGCGGTCGGTAAACCAGTGCAGACGCCCAATCGGGCAAACTCTGGCGGCGGGCAGCGAGCGGTCCCCGCTTTGTGCGCGCGCGACCATATCGCGTTTCCTGTCTCCGGTTGCCAAAAACGCCACATCACGGCTGCTGTCGAGAGCCGGATAGGTCAATGTGATGCGCGGTTCGGCTTTGGCGCCGATCACCGCCACCGCCCATTTGCGGGTTTCTTGCAAGGCCGGCTGGCCAGGGAACAAAGACGCGGTGTGTCCATCGTCGCCGATCCCCAATAACGTCACGTCGAACAGCGGCCGTTCCGATGCCATCGCGTCGGAGCCATAAAACTGCTTCAGGGTCGTTTCGTACGTGGCTGCTGACTGCTCAGGCGTCAAACCCTCCGTCGGGATGGCGTGGACATTCGCGGGCGGAACGGGGACGCGCGACAGGAACGTTTCGAGCGCCATCCGATAATTGCTGTCCGGATGGTCGTGCGCAACAAAGCGTTCGTCACCCCAGAACCAATGCGCGCGGCTCCAAGGAAGGCGTGACGCAAAGATTGGATCGGCGAACTGTCCGATACAAGCGCCGTGGCGTCGATCCGCCCGACAAGCAAATAGAGAAAACGCCGCTGCTCGCGATCGCAAGAGTACACAGCCATTCCGCCACATGGCGCGCCAGCAGTTCGGCATCGTCAAATGTGCAGGTGCTGTTGGCTGGCGTCATGGCGCAACTCCGGCTGCCGCACTTGCCTTGCGCAAGATAAATGTCTCGATCGCATTGGCGAAGCCTTCATCGTCGTTGGTCTCGGTGACCAGATCGGCCTCGGCCTGCACATCCGGGCTGGCATTGCCCATCGCGATGCTGAGCCCGCCCAGCTTGAACATCGCGACATCGTTGCCGCCGTCGCCGATCACGGCGACCTCGGCCAGAGGAACTCCGAGGAGTGCCGCGATCTCGGTGAGTGCGGCGCCTTTGTTGGCAAGCGGGTCGGTTATATCGAGGTAATATTGCTGCGAGCGGGCGACCGAAGCGTGGCCGGCGAGGAGGGCGCGCCCCTCCGTTTCGCAGCGCGCCAGAAGCGCAAAATCTTGGGCGACGCCGACGATTTTTGCGGCGGTATCGAGCGCGTGCCCAAAACCGTCCACCTTTTTGGGCGGAAATCCAAGCGTAAGCTCCTCGTGTGCAACGTAAGGCGCGTCGATTTTTCGCACCAGCCAGTCACGCCCGCTGAAAACCCAAGCCTGCACCCCGCGTTTGTCCAGCAGGTCGACCGCCCGCCGGGCTACCTCAGCCGGCAAGAGATGTTCGGTGATGATTTTCAGGTCCGGACTCACCAGCGTCCCGCCGTTAAAGCAACCCACCGGCTTGGCGATTCCAAGCGGGCCGATCAGCTTGCGCAGGCCTTCGGGCGGCCGGCTGCTGATGATCGTGAAAAGGATTCCGCGCTCGCGCAGCGCCGCCACCGCGGCGGCGGCGCGCTCGGTCAGCCTTTTGTCACGGCCGGTTACCAGCGTGCCGTCGACATCCGAAATCACCGCGGAACATTTGAACGGTCTTGAGGCGGCGGCATTCATGATGACTGTTCGTGGCCATTGCCATCGATCGATCGCCAGCGTCGTCCGTCCCGCTTCAACAGTTCGTCGGCCTCGCTCGGACCCGAACTGCCGGCGGCATAAACCGGCAGCGTGGCGACGCGGTCCTTCGCCCACACGTCAAGTATCGGTTGTACGACGCGCCAGCCGCCTTCAATGTTGTCGGCGCGCTGGAACAGCGTTGGATCGCCTTTCATGCAGTCGTAGATCAATGTCTCGTAACCGGTATTTGGCGTTTCCTTGAAATAATCGTTGTAGTTGAATTTCATCTCGACTCCGCCCATGCGCACATTCGGCCCGGGAACCTTGGCGCTGAAATGCAGGATCATGCCTTCCTCGGGCTGAATTTGGAGGATCAGGTCGTTGGGTGTGAGCCGTTCGATCGGAGTATCTTGAAAGAGTGCAAACGGCGCCTGCTTGAACTGAATGGCGATCTCGCTGTGGCGCGCGGCCAACGCCTTGCCAGTTCGCAAGTAAAACGGCACGCCCGCCCAGCGCCAGTTGTCGATTTCGAGCTTGAGCGCGACGAAAGTTTCGGCCGTCGAATCCGGCGCCACATCGGGCGCGCGGCGATACGCGTCGACCTTCTTGCCCTCCACGGTGCCCGCGCCGTATTGGGCCCGGACGGCGTTGCGGCGTGCTTTTTCAGGGTCCATGGAATGAATGGCGTCCAAGACCTTGGACTTTTCTGACCGCACGGCTTCGGCGCCAAAGCATGACGGCGGCTCCATCGCGGTGAGCGTCAGAAGTTGAAACAAGTGGTTCGGCACCATGTCGCGCAGCGCGCCAGTAGCATCGTAAAATTTCCCGCGTCGCTCAACATCGACCGTTTCCGCGACGGTAATTTGCACATGATCAATGTGATCGCGATTCCACAGCGGTTCGAAAATGCCGTTGGCGAAACGGAACACCATGATGTTCTGAACCGTTTCCTTTCCCAGATAGTGATCGATCCGATAAATCTGATTCTCAGCCAGCACGTCGAGAAGCTGGCGGTTGAGCGCCTGCGCGGAGGACAGATCCGTGCCGAACGGTTTCTCGACGATCACGCGCCGCCACTTGTTTGCTTCCTCGCGGACGAGGCCCGCGTCTCCGAGTTGTTTCGCGATCGTCGCGAATATCTTCGGCGGCGTTGCAAGGTAAAATAGGTAGTTTCCGCCGGTGTGATGCTTGGCGTCGGCGTCGGATAAAAATTTCTTCAGTTTGGTATAAGTTGTCGCGTCATCGAATTCTCCTTGGAAATAGAACATCCGTTCGCTGAGCCACGCCCAATCGGCATCGGTCGCCGATTTGGGGCAGACGTCGCGGCGGAAGCTCTCATTGTCGCTTGGGCCGCGCGCTACGCCGACGATGGCGAATTTGTCCGGCAATAATCCAGCGCGGCGGAGATTATAGAGGGCCGGTATCAGCAGGCGCTTGGTGAGGTCTCCGGTTGCGCCGAAAATGACGAGGATGCAAGGGTCTGCCGGTGACGTCTTCGTATCCATCTCAGTCGGCCGCCTTGGGTTCGACGTGGCCCCCGAACTTGTTTCTCATGGCGGACAGCAGCTTATCGGAAAAACTTTCTTTCTCGCGCGAGCGAAAGCGCGCGTAGAGCGCCGCCGAGAGAACGTCCGCCGGCACGGCCTCTTCGATGGCGGCGTTGACCGTCCAGCGGCCTTCGCCGGAATCCTCGACGAAGCCCGAATAGCGCGCCAGCTTCGCGTCCTCCGCCAATGCCATCGCGGTGAGATCGAGCAGCCACGAGCCGATCACGCTGCCGCGGCGCCAGACTTCCGCGATGTCGGGCAGGTCGAGCTCGAAACGCCGATCCTCGGGGAGTTCTTTTGATGCCGCGCCGCGCAGAATGTTGAAGCCCTCGGCATAGGCCTGCATCAAGCCGTACTCGATGCCGTTGTGGATCATCTTGACAAATCGGCCAGATCCGCAAGGACCGCAATGCATATAGCCGCGCTCCACACGCGGATCGCGGTTTTGCCGGTCCGGCGTGACCGGAATGTTGCCGGCGCCAGGCGCCAACGTTGCGAAGATTGGATCGAGGCGATCGATGATTTCTTTGTCGCCGCCAATCATCAGGCAATAGCCGCGCTCCAAGCCCCAGACGCCGCCGCTGGTGCCGCAATCGACGTAATGAATGCCCTTGGCCTTCAAGTCACGCGCGCGCCTGATATCGTCTTTGTAGAAGGCGTTGCCGCCATCGATGATGACGTCACCCGGCTCAAGCAGCCCGCCCAATTGCTTAACCGCTGTTTCGGTGATCTCCCCGGCCGGCAGCATGACCCATACCGCGCGCGGTTTGGTGAGTTGACTGACGAGTTGCTTGAGATCGGCGCTACCGGCGACGCGTTCGCCGGCCAGCGCTTTGACTGCCGCAGCGTTCTGGTCGAAGACGACGCATTGGTGGCCGTCGCGCGTCAGACGGCGGACGATGTTGCCGCCCATTCGACCCAGGCCGATCACGCCAAGCTGCATGTGAAGTCCCCGTGCTTTGCCTTAAGTGAGTGCTTTCCGAACAGCATCCGTGAGCGTCGTCAGGCCGGCGGCGACGTGTGCGCCAAGGTGCACCCGCAGGACGCGCCGATCGCGTTCGACCAAAACCTGAAAGTCGCCGCGCGCCTCCGCCGCCTTGACGACACCGAAACTGTATTTCTGTCCCGGCACGTCGAGATCGGCCGAGTCGTCGCATGTGATTTGCAGGAATACACCTGTGTTGGGTCCACCCTTGTAGGCCTGCCCGGTCGAATGAAGGAACCGCGGCCCGAAACCGAGACAGGTGGCCACCCGTTTGCGATCCCTGATCAGGACTCGGATGTCCTGCAACGCGGCGGTATGACGATCGTTGCGTTCGACATAGGCGAGCAGCGCGCAATAGTCGTTTGGCTTGATGCGCGCGAAATGCGCGGCGAGAACGCCAGTCAAAGTTTTGCCGTCTGCGAAAGCCTTGCTGTTTTTTGGATCGGTAAAAAGCGAAAGCTCGCCGTCCTGCAACAGCGCGGTTTCCGGCGCGAGCTCGCCGGTTTTCTCGTAAGCGGCGGTGAGCTCGCGCGTCTTTTCCTTGCTGGCCTCGACGTCGGGCTGATTGAAAGGATTGATGCCGAGGATCGATCCGGCAACGGCGGTGGCGAATTCCCAGCGGAAGAATTCCTGGCCGATGTGATAGCGGTCGGTGACGCCAATGCGAACGACCGGGTGGCCGGCCTTCTCGATCGCTGCGATGGCGTTCTCTTGTTTCGCGTCCGTTTTTCCGGCGAGCTGCAAATAGATGAAGAGGCGGTCTTGCCCATAGACCGCCGGTGCGCCGAGTGGTTCGGCGTCGACCGGGATAAGCCCTTTGCCCTGTTTGCCGGTCGATTCCGCCAGCAATTGTTCGAGCCAGGCCCCGAAATCGGCAATGCCGGGCGAGGCGACGATCGTAATCTTGTCGCGGCCGGACTTTCCCAATACGCCCAGAACTGTGCCGAGTACGACGCCGGGATTATCGGCCGGCGGCACGTTCGCGCCGCACGAGCGGACCATAATTTGTGCCGCGGTCAGCAGCCGGTCGATGTCGAGCCCCATCGCCGCAGCGGGCACCATGCCGAAATCCGACAACACCGAATAGCGCCCGCCGATGCTTGGGATCCCGAACGCGACGTGACGAAAACGATCGCTCTCGGCGACGGCCTGAAGTTTAGACCCGGGATCGGTGATGGCGATAAAGCGCGATCCGGCCTTGTCGGGGCCGATGGCTTTCGTCATGGCCTCGAAGAAATACTGTTTCAAAACATTCGGTTCAAGCGTGCTGCCGGACTTGCTGGATACGATGAAGAGGGTGCGTGCCGGATCGATTTTGCTTTCGATCGTCCGGATCTGCGCCGGGTCGGTCGAATCCAGCACCAGCAGTTCGGGGTGACCTTTTTGCTGCCCGAACGTCTTCGCGAATACTTCTGCACCAAGGCTCGATCCGCCCATGCCAAGAAGCACGATGTGGGAGAAATTCTGCTTTGCTATGTCGTCTTTCAGGCCGCGAAGCGCACCTGCGCGCTGCTGTTGCTGCTCGACAATACTAAGCCAACCGAGCCACTTCGTCTCGTCGGAACCGGTCCACAGGCCGGCGTCGCCGGCCCAGAGCCGGTGCACGTTGCCGGCGTTCCGCCACGCTTCGAGCGAGGCGGTGACAGCCTTCTCAAGGTCCGGCGGCAACTTGTAAGTTTGGCTGTCGAGTTTGTCGCCAAGAAACTCCGCGCGCTTGTGCGCCACGGCGCCCAGAAGCTTGTCGAAGGCATCGGCGAAGGATTTCACGCCCTCCTTGGTTAGTTCGTCGGTGACCTCGTCGATTGAGATGCCGACCTTTTCAAGCGTGGCCATCGTCTGTTCGGCCTGCTCGATATTCTCCTCGAGGCTGGCGCGCGCTTTTCCATGATCGCGGAAGGCATCCATGGTCGCGGGCGGAATCGTGTTGATGGTGTCCGGTGCGATCAGCTCCTCGATATAGAGCACGTCGCTATAGGCTTTGTTCTTCGTGCCGGTGCTGGCCCACAACATGCGCTGAACGCGGGCGCCTTTTGCCTTCAGCCGCTCCCAGCGCGGCCCGGCGAACAGACGCTTGTAGCGCTGATAGGCCAATTTGGCGTTGGCGATGGCGACTTTGCCGGCGAGCTTCTTGAGGTCTTCGCGCCGGCGCGCGTCATTCGTCTCGGCAAGCTTCTCTTCGATGAGCTTATCGACCGACACATCGATGCGGCTGACGAAGAAACTGGCGACGCTTGCGATCTTGCTGAGATCGCCGCCTTGCGCGGCGAAGTGTTCGAGCCCGGACAGGTAGGCCTCGACGACCTCTTCATAAACCTTTTGCGAGAACATCAGCGTGATGTTGACGCTGAGGCCTTCGCCGGTGAGCTGCTTGATGGCCGGCAGTCCGGCCTTTGTCGCCGGCACCTTGATCATCACGTTGTCCCGGCTGACCGAGCGCCGCAGACGCCGCGCCTCCTTGATCGTCGCGTCGGTGTCCATCGCGAGATAGGGCGACACCTCCAGGCTGACATAACCATCCCGGCCGTCCGTCTTGTCGTAGACGGGACGCAACGCGTCGGCCGCGTTCTGGATGTCCCGGATCGCCAGCTTCTCGTAGAGCGTCATGACGTCGTAGTCGTCTTTGCTCTCAAGCTCTTTCAAGGACGAATCGTAATCCTCGCTGCCGGCAATGGCCTTTTCGAAGATCGACGGATTGGACGTGACGCCGGTCAGCCCATCCTCTTCAACGAGCTTCTTGAGCCCGCCCTCGGCGATAAAACGTCGGGAGAGAAAGTCGAGCCAGACAACTTGCCCGAAGTCATTCAGCTGCTTGAGTGGGTTCATGGACGTTTTCGTTTTGATTTGGACATTCATACCATTTTGCCTTTGAACTTTGCGATCTGTTCTTTGGCGGCCGCCACCACGTGGGCTGGCGTGAAGCCGAATTTGGTGAGGAGGTCCTTGAGCGGGGCCGAGGCGCCAAATGTCCGCATGCCGATTTTCGCGCCTACCGTCCCGGCATAGCGGTCCCAGCCGATGACCGACCCCATCTCGACCGACACCCGCGCCATGACCTGTGGCGGGAGAATTTTGTCACGGTAGGCCTGGTCCTGCCGCTCGAACAACTCCCAGGAGGGCAGGCTGACCACGCGAGCCGCGATTCCTTCGCTCATCAGCGTTTCATAGGCGTCGATACAGAGGGAGACTTCACTGCCGGTCCCGATCAGGATCACCGCCGGGTTGCTACCCGGCCCGTCGGCGAGCACATAAGCGCCGCGCGCCAGGCCGCTGGCCGGCGCGTAGCGCTTGCGGTCGAGGGTTGGCAGCGCCTGCCGGGTCAGCACTAGGCAGGCCGGCTGATTTTTTAGTCCAATTGCGACGCGCCACGCTTCGACGACTTCGTTGGCGTCCGCAGGGCGCAACGTGACGAGGCCGGGAATGCTTCGCAGTGCGACAAGCTGTTCGACCGGCTGATGGGTCGGCCCGTCCTCGCCGACGCCGATCGAATCGTGCGTGAAAACATAAATGACCGGCAACGCCATGAGCGCCGCCAGCCGGATAGGCGGCTTCATGTAATCCGAAAAAATGAGGAAGCTCGATCCGTAGGGCCGCACGTTGGACAGCGCCATGCCGTTGAGGATCGTCCCCATGGCGTGTTCGCGGATGCCGAAATGCATATTGCGGCCTCCCGGCGTGGCGGCTTCCAAATTGCCGGCCCCTTCGAATTTGAGATCCGTCTTGGTGGAGGGCGAGAGATCGGCCGAGCCGCCGATCAGCCATGGGTAATGGGAGGCGATGGCGTTCAACACTTTTCCAGAAGAGTCGCGAGTGGCAAGGCCCTTGGCATCGGCGTCGAACACAGGCAATTCGGAATCCCAGCCGGCGGGAAGCTCATGCTTGGCCATGCGGTCAAGCCGACCCGCGAGGTCGGGATATTTCTTTCGATAAGAGTTCGAACAGCGCGCGCCAGTCCTCATGCAACGCTTTGCCGCGCCGGCCGACACAGTCATTGAAATGCTCGCGCACGCCGTCTGGCACCAGGAATTTGGCGTCTTCCGGCCAGCCGTAATTTCGCTTGGCGAGACGGATTTCTTCCTCTCCGAGCGGCTCGCCGTGCGCCGCGCTGGTGTCCTGTTTATGCGGCGCGCCAAAGCCGATATGACTGTCGACGATGATGAGGGTAGGGACGTCGCTGCCGCGGGACGATTCAACCGCCTGCGCGAAGCGCTCGCAATCGTTGGCGTCGCCCACCTTCCGTACATTCCAGCCATAGGCCAGAAAGCGCGCGGCAACATCGTCGCTGAAAGCCAGATCGGTGTGGCCTTCGATGGTGATGCGGTTGCTGTCGTAGATCCAGCACAGGTTGCCGAGCATCTGGTGCCCGGCGAAGGAGGCGGCTTCGTTCGACACGCCCTCCATCATGTCGCCGTCGCTGCACATTGCGTACACGCCATAATCAAAAATCTTAAATCCGGGGCGGTTGAAATGCTGCGCCAGCCAGCGCCCAGCCAAGGCCATGCCGACGCTGTTGCCACAACCCTGGCCAAGCGGGCCGGTCGTGGTCTCGACGCCCGTCGTCACGCCGTGCTCGGGATGACCAGGACATTTGCTGTCGAGCTGTCGAAATTTTTTGATGTCGTCGAGACTTACCGCCGCTTTGCCATCGGATGATTTCACACCCGCGAGATGCAGCGTCGCGTAGAGCAGCATCGAGGCATGACCGTTCGACAATACAAAGCGGTCGCGGTTCGGCCACGCCGCGTCGCTCGGATCGTAGCGCAGGAATTCTTGCCACAGCGTGTAGATTACTGGCGCCAAAGCCATCGGCGTGCCGGGGTGACCCGACTTGGCCTGTTGCACCGCGTCCATCGATAAAGTGCGAATGGTATTGATACACCGGAGATCGATGGTGCTTTGCTGTGCGGCATCGTTCGGCGCGGCCGGCTTGTCTTTAAATTGATGTACGGCTTGGGATGGTGCCATCATACGTCTCTTTTACGTAAGGGGTTTTGTATCTGAGGACGGGGCGACGCAGCCGAAATGCACATTATCCCCTCCGAGGGGTTATCGCGTGAACCGATGTTGTCGAAAATTTGGTGGGACCGCGATGACAAACTTGCCCAAGCTTACAACGCATGGCAGCTAAACTAGTTGCGTACTGGTACTCATTCGGGGCGGCAGGCCGCACAAATACCCGCTATATGACGGTGCTAATGGAGGCTCTCAGCTTGAAAAATCTAGTTTAATGGCACTTTCGGTGAATTGGGCTCATTGCCGGTCCGTGGAGGTAAGGCGGGTCTGTTTGGAGCCTCCTTCAAATTGATCGGGGAATAACCACTGCGCACTAGCGCCCCTGATAGGCCGGCGTGCGCACGATCAGGCCGTCGAGCGCTTCCGTTACCTTGATCTGGCATGACAGCCGCGAGGTCGGCTTCACCTCAAACGCGGTGTCGAGCATCTCTTCTTCCTCGGCTGAAGGCGGGCCGACGGCAGCCGCCCAGACCTCGTCCACATGGACCAGGCAGGTCGCGCAGGTGCAGGAGCCGCCGCATTCGGCGACGACGCTGGCGACGTCGTTGCGCAACGCCGTTTCCATCACGGTCGAGCCGATCTCGGCTTCGACGGTGTGCACGGCGCCGTCGTGCTCGATGTAAGTGATCTTTGGCATGAATAGTTATTTTGAATGGTTATTTGACGCCGAGCTTCTTCTGCAAGCTGGTCGATGACGTGGTGTATTGGAACACCAGCTTCTTTTCCGGATGCACGTAATGGTGCGCCTTCTGCGCCATCAACGCCGCCTCGTGGAAACCGGACAGAATGAGCTTGAGCTTGCCGGGGTAGGTGTTGATATCGCCGATCGCGAACAGGCCCGGCATATTGGTCTCGAACGTGGCGGTGCTGACCGGGATCAATTCGTCTTCCAGCGACAGGCCCCAGTCCGCCACCGGGCCGAGCTTCATGGTCAGGCCGAAGAACGGCAGCATGGCGTCGACCTCGACGCGGGTGAGGGCGCCGTCATTGCCCTTGATGCTGGCGGCAGCGAGCTGGCCATCGCCGCCCTCCAGTGACGCCACCTGGCCGATCTTGAGATCCATTTCGCCAGCAGCGACCAGCGCGCGCATTTTGCTGACGCTTGCCGGCGCGCCACGGAAATCGTCGCGCCGGTGCACCAGCGTCAGGCGCTTGGCGATCGGTTGCAGATTGAGCGTCCAGTCGAGCGCGCTGTCGCCGCCGCCGACGATCAGCAAGCGCTTGTCGCGGAACGCGTCCATCTTGCGCACGGCGTAGTGCACCGACTTGCCCTCGTAGGGCTCGATGCCGTGGATCGGCGGACGCTTGGGCTGGAACGAGCCGCCGCCGGCGGCGATCACCACCGCCTTGGTCTCGAACACTTTGCCGCGGTCGGTGGTAACGCGAAACAGCGGATCGCCGATGTTCTCCAGCGTCGTCACCATCTCGCCGAGATGGAACGTCGGATTGAACGGCTTGATTTGCTGCATCAGCGCGTCGGTCAGCCCGTGGCCGGTGATGTAGGGAATGCCGGGAATGTCGTAGATCGGCTTTTCCGGATAAAGCTCGGCGCATTGGCCGCCGACTTTGTCGAGGATGTCGACGAGATGCGTCTTGATGTCGAGCAGGCCTAATTCAAAGACGGCAAAAAGCCCGACCGGTCCCGCGCCGATGATCAGAACATCGGTTTTGATGGTTTCGCTCATTCTTTCAGCCCCGGCAGCGGCCGGCCCTCACTCTTTACGAGCATCACGCCGATTGGCGCGTCTGTCGGTTATCGGGAACCGCGATAAGGCGCAATAGTTCCGCCAAATTCTGCTCCGGCGTTTTGCCGGTGGTGGCGATGACGGCCTCCGCTTTGGCGTAAAGCGGCTCGCGGCTCTTGAGGATGGATACCAGATCCTCCATGGCGCGGGCGTTGTTGGCCATCGGCCGCATGTCGCCTTGCGCCATCACGCGCTTCATGTGCTCTTCCGGTTCGGCGCGCACCCAGACCGTGAAGCACGACGACAGCAGCAATTCGAGCGTGCCCGGTTCGGTGACGATGCTGCCGCTGGTCGCGATGACGAAATGCGGGTGCTGGCGCAGCACGTCGTCGAGCGCCTCGCGCTCGGCGCGGCGGAAAGTCTCCTGGCCGAACATGTCGAAGATTTCGCTCAACGGTGCGCCACTGCGCCGCTCGATCTCGCGGTCGAGTTCGATGAAAGGCAGACTCGAGCTTGTCGGCCAGAAGCTGGCCGAGTGTCGACTTGCCGCCGCCGCGCAAGCCGAGGAGGGCGATGCGGCGGCGATCCTCGGGCGGCGAGGAGAAATGCTCGGTCACGAGCTTGCGGGCTTCTACGAGCCTGTCCGGCGGCAGCCGCTCGAGAAATTGCGTCAGCAGCACCATATCGAGCGGCGGTTCGGCGCCCTCATGTACCAGCTGTGTGACCGGCAAGCCGATGGCGCGCGCAATTCGCCGCAGCAGCACGATCGAGACAATTGCCTTTTCCGACCTCGAGCTGCGCCAGATAGCGCTCCGACACCTTGGCATGCTGCGGCCAGCGCCTTGCGCGTCATGCCGCGCTGATTGCGCAGCATGCGCACGCGCTCGCCGAGGCGGCGCAGATAGGCATCGGCTGTGGATTGCCGGTGGCAGGTGGCTGGCTTTCATTATCTGTTGGCTAACATGCATTATAATGCAAAGCAATAGCGGCTATGTCATGAGGATCTTCTTGAGAGCGTAGTTGTAGTTGGCTCGTGCGGGGATGCTACCAATATGCAAAATAATGCATAGAGGGAAAAGGGCGGCCGGTACTAGCCGGCGCCTGCCGAAGTCATGCAGACCATCGATTTCCAGACCGAGCCATCGCGCTACCGCCACTGGCGCATCGAGCGCGATGGCGACGTCGCCTATCTGATCATGGACGTCGACCAGGCCGGCGGCCTCGGCGAGCTACGAACTCAAGCTCAACTCCTACGATCTCGGCGTCGATATCGAACTCAACGACGCGGTGCAGCGGCTGCGCTTCGAGCATCCGGAGGTGCGCTGTGTCGTCATCAAGTCGGGCAAGGACAACGTGTTCTGCGCCGGCGCCAATATCCGCATGCTCGGCAAGTCGACGCACGGCCAGAAGGTGAACTTCTGCAAGTTCACCAACGAGACGCGACTCGCCATCGAGGACGCGTCCGAAAACTCCAAACAGATTTACCTCTGCGCCATCAACGGCAATGCCGCCGGCGGCGGCTACGAGCTGGCGCTCGCCGCCGATCACATCATGCTGGTGGACGATCGCCGCTCGGCGGTGGCGCTGCCGGAGACGCCGCTGCTCGCCGTGCTGCCGGGCACCGGCGGGCTCACC
Source organism: uncultured Alphaproteobacteria bacterium (assembly GCA_963809675.1). Lineage (GTDB taxonomy): Bacteria > Pseudomonadota > Alphaproteobacteria > Rhizobiales > Xanthobacteraceae > Pseudolabrys. The sequence continues at coordinate 170,476 of CAWEKJ010000008.1, read as the reverse complement.
CGCGTCACCGACAAGCGCAAGGTGCGGCGCGACCGCGCCGACGTGTTCTGCTCGATCGAGGAGGGCATTCGTGGCACCAAAGCCGTCGAATGGCGGCTGGTGGACGAGGTGGTGCCCAATTCGAAATGGAAGGAGACGGTGGCCGCGCGCGCCAAGGAGATCGCCGCGCGCTCCGACCGTCCGAAGGATGCCAAGGGCATCGCGCTGACGCCGCTCGACCGCAAGATCGACGGCGACCGGGTGTCTTATTCGCATGTGGATGTCGAGATCGACCGCGCGCGCGGGCTGGCGACCGTCACCGTGCGTGGGCCTTCACAAAGTGTGCCGGCCTCGGTCGAAGCCGCGCATGCGCTGGGCGCCAAGTTCTGGCCGCTGACCGTGGCGCGCGAACTGGAAGACGCCATTCTGCATCTGCGCGCCAACGAGCAGAGCATCGGTGTCGTGCTGTTCCGCACCGACGGCAACGCGCAGGCCGTGCTCGACCACGATGACTTCCTCGCCAAAGCCAACGGCGACTGGCTGATGCGCGAGATTCGCCATTACCTCAAGCGCGTGCTCAAGCGCGTCGATGTGACGCCGCGCAGCATCGTCGCGCTGATCGAGCCCGGCTCCTGCTTTGCCGGCACGCTGGCGGAACTGGCCTTCGCCGCCGACCGCTCGCTGATGCTGGTCGGCACCCGCGAAGGCGACAACCGCAAGGCCGCAGCGATTTCGCTGGGCCAAGCCAATTTCGGCGCCTATCCCATGGGCAACGGCCTGACGCGCTTGCAGACCCGTTTCCTCGGCGAACAGGATTCGATCGCGCGCGCCAAAGACAAAATCGGCGCGGCAATCGAAGGCGAGGAGGCCGCCGAGCTTGGTCTGGTCACCGCCGCTTACGAGGATTTCGACTGGGACGACGAACTGCGCGTCATGCTGGAGGAGCGCACCAGCTTCTCGCCCGACGCCATGACCGGCATGGAAGCGAACTTACGCTTCGCCGGCCCGGAGACCATGGAAACCAAGATTTTCGGACGGCTGACCGCCTGGCAGAACTGGATCTTCCAGCGGCCGAACGCGATCGGCGAGCAGGGCGCGCTCAAGCTCTACGGCAGCGGCGTATCGCCGACCTTCAATAAAGAAAGGGTGTAGCCATGAATATCCAACAGGTCGACTACGACGGCTTGATCCCGAACAATGTCGCGCTCGGGCAGGACGTGCGCGTCAAGCGCGCGCTGGAGAAATGGCATCCCGGCTACATCAACTGGTGGAACGACATGGGGCCGGAAGGCTTCCAGGAATCGCTGGTCTATCTGCGCACCGCGGTCAGCGTCGATCCCAAGGGCTGGGCCAAGTTCGACTATGTGCGCATGCCGGAATATCGCTGGGGCGTGCTGCTGGCGCCGCAACTGGAAGGCCGCAAGATTCCGTTCGGCATGCATAAAGGCGAGGATGCCTGGCAGGAAATACCGGGCGAATACCGTGCCATGCTGCGCCGCCTGGTGGTGATTCAGGGCGACACCGAGCCGGCCTCGGTCGAGCAGCAGCGCTATCTCGGCAAGACCGCGCCGTCGCTCTACGACATGCGCAATCTGTTCCAGGTCAACGTGGAAGAGGGCCGGCACCTCTGGGCCATGGTTTATCTGTTGCAGAAATATTTCGGCACCGACGGTCGCGAGGAAGCCGAAGCCCTGTTGCAGCGCCGCTCGGGCGATGCCGACACGCCGCGCATGCTCGGCGCCTTCAACGAGAAGACGCCGGACTGGCTCTCATTCTTTATGTTCACGTTTTTCACCGACCGCGACGGCAAGATGCAGCTCGAGGCGCTGGCGCAATCCGGCTTCGATCCGCTCTCGCGCACCTGCCGCTTCATGTTGACCGAGGAAGCGCATCACATGTTCGTCGGCGAGACCGGTGTCACCCGCATCATCCAGCGCACCTGCGAGGCCATGAAAGAGGCCGGCATCAGCGATCCCAACGACATCGAGAAAGTGCGCAAGCTCGGCGTCATCGACCTGCCGACCATCCAGAAGAAGGCCAACATGCATTTCTCGCTGACGCTCGATCTGTTTGGCAACGAGATTTCGACCAACGCCGCCAACGCCTTCCACGCCGGTTTGAAGGGCCGCTACCGCGAGGACCGGCTCAAGGACGACCATCAGCTTGAGACCGGCACCTATCCGGTGCTGAGGCTGATCGACGGCAAGATTCAGAACGAAGATTCGCCGGCGCTGTCGGCGCTCAACATGCGGCTGCGCGACGACTACGTCGTCGATTGCAACAACGGCGTTTCCCGCTGGAACAAGGTCATCGCCGACATCGGTATTCCGTTCGAGATCACGCTGCCGCACGTCGCCTTTCATCGCCACATTGGCGAATTTTCCAACATCAAGGCGGATGTTGCCGGCAACGTGCTGGGTGATGGCGACTGGAGCAAACGCCGCAGTGAATTCCTGCCGTCCGACGACGACCGCGCGTTCATCGAAAGTTTGATGCAGCCGCAGATGGAGCCGGGCAAGTTCGCCAGTTGGATCGCGCCGCCCAAGGTCGGCATCGACAACAAACCGGGCGAATTCGAATACGTGAAGATCGCCTAGCGCGCCGCCATATCCTCGTCGCGCAGCTTGAAGCGCTGGATCTTGCCGGTGGCGGTGCGTGGCAGATGCTCACGCAGTTCGATCCAGCGCGGATATTTCCAGGGGCCGGCCTGTTGCTTGACGTGGACTTTCAGGGTCTCGAACAGGCGCTCGTCTGCGGCGTAGCCGTTTTTCAGCACGATGAATGCCTTCGGCTTGACTAGCCCGTCGGCGTCTTCCTTGCCGATGACGGCGGCTTCCAGCACCGCCTCGTGCGAGGTCAACGCGGCTTCGACGTCGAACGGCGACACCCACATGCCGCTCACCTTGAACATGTCGTCGGTGCGCCCGCAGTAATAGTAATAGCCGTCGGCGTCGCGGCGGTATTTGTCGCCGGTATAGGTCCATTCGCCGACGAAGGTGCGGCGGCTTTTGCCGCGCTGGTTCCAGTAGCCCTCGCCGGCCGACGGTCCGCGCACGATCAGTTCGCCGATTTCGTCGGTGCCGAGCTCGCGGTCTTTGTCGTCGACGATGCGCGCCTCGTAGCCGGGCACCGGCTTGCCGGTCGAGCCGTAGCGGATGTCGCCCGGCCGGTTGCTCAGGAAGGTTTGCAGCAGTTCTGTCGAGCCGAGGCCGTCAAGCACATCGACGCCGACGGTCGCGCGCCATCGTTCGCCGATATGCGCCGGCAGCGCTTCGCCCGCCGACACGCAGAGGCGCAGCCGGTCGGAGCCGGCGCCTTTGCAAATTTCCGGGTGCGAGAGCAAGGCGGTGAACAGCGATGGCACGCCGTAGAAAATGGTCGGGCGGTGCTTGCGCATCATCTCGAACACCGACTCGGGCGAGGGCCGCTCCGGCCACAGCGCCGCGGTGGCGCCGACCGAAAGCGGAAAGGTCATGGCGTTGCCGAGTCCGTAGGCGAAAAACAATTTTGCGGCGGAATGAACGACGTCGTTCTCGGTGATGCCGAGGATGCCTTGGCCGAACAGTTTCGCCGTCGCCATCAAATTGGAATGGACGTGCTTGACGCCCTTCGGGTCGCCGGTCGAGCCGGAGGTATAGAGCCAGAACGCGACCTCGTCGGACACCGTGTCGGCGGTAAACGGCGTGCTGTCGGCGGCGGCAAGGACGTCCTCGAACAGATGCACGTCCCGGCCCGGGAAAGCGGCTTTGTCGTCCTCGATGGCGCCGACTAGGATCACGGTGCGCAGATGCGGCAGCTTTTCGATAAGCGGCCAGATCGTCTGCGCCAGCGGTGCGGCGACGACCAGCGCGCTGGCGCGGCAATCGGCGAGGATATACGCGTATTGCGGGACGTTGAGATAAGTATTGAGCGGGATTGCGATGCTGCCGGCGCGCAGCGTGCCCCAGAATGCCACCGGATAATCCACCGTGTCATGCAGCAACAGCGCGACGCGGTGCTCCTGCGCGACGCCGAGCGCGCGCAGCGCATGGGCGAAGCGGATCGCTGCGCGTCTGCAGATCGCCATAGCTGAGCGAGCGGTCGGGATCGACAAAGGCGACCTTGTCGGCGAGGCCGCGCGCCACATTGGCGTCGACGAAATCGCTGACCGCGTTGTAGGGCCGGCGCTCGGTGATGTCGTCCAGCCCGCGCCCCATCTGGTCAGCCTTCGAACAGGCGCGTCAGCAATCGCCGCGCCAGCACGCCGGCGACGCGTCGGCGATAGTGGCCGGGCGTGAAGGTGGTTTTCATCGGCATGATCTGGTCGCGCACCAGCGCGTCGAGACCCTTGAATACGCGCTCGTCGAGCCCGCCGCCGCACAGGTCTTGGGTGCCGGCGAGCAGCACCGGACGCGGATTGGTGCCGGTGAAGCCGATGCGCAAATCCGTGAGCGTGTCGCCCTCGCGCTTGAGCGCGACTGCGACGCCTGCGACCGGATATTCGATCGACTTGCGGATGCGAATTTTGTCATAGCCCGAGCGCAGGCCCGGCGTATTCTTGGCGCGCACGGCGGTGATGATTTCGCCCGGGCGCAATGAGAGATAAAATTTGCCGTCGCCCTGGGTCTCGGTGACCGGCACATCCTGACGCGCAAAGCCGATATAGAGCTTGTTGAGTGGAATGGTGCGTTTTCCCGACGGCCCGGCGATGTCGACCTCGGCGCCGAGCGTGAGCAAAGCCGGCGCCAAATCGCCGCTGAAGGTGGCGAAGCACACGCCGCGGCTTTTTGGCGCCACGTGGCAGATGGTGCCGGTGGTCTTTAGGCAATGATTATTGGCATCGCGCCACCATTCGCTCTGATTGTAGAAAATGCAGCGGGTGTCGAGGCAGAGATTGCCGCCGACCGTGCCCATGTTGCGCTGGGTCGGGCCCGCAATGTGAGAGGCCGCCTGCGCGAGCACCGGATAATGCGCGATGACGGCGGGATGCTCTGCCAGCGCGGTCAGCCTGACCGAGGCGCCGATCTCCAGCGAATTCGCGTCGGCTTTGATGGTGTTAAGCCCCGCCACCCGGTTCATGTCGATCAGGACCGGCGGTGCCACGATACCGCGGCGGATATTGACCACCAGATCGGTGCCGCCGCCGAGTGGCATGCTGCCCGGATGAGCGGCACGCGCGGCCAGTGCCTCGTTGAGAGTGGCCGGGTTGAGCAAGCGGAATTCGGGCAGGGCGTCCATCAGCCGCTCCCGTTTTTCTTCTCAAGCGCGCGTTTGCGCTTTTCGATCGCCTCGAACACGCGGTCGGGCGTCACCGGCAGGTCGTTGAAGCGGATGCCGATGGCGTCGGCGATGGCATTGGTGAGCGCCGGCAAGAAGGCTGCGAGCGAGCCTTCGCCGGCCTCCTTGGCGCCGAACGGGCCGTGCGGGTCGTTGCTCTCGATGATGCCGACTTCGATCGGCGGCGAGTCCTGAATGGTCGGCACGCGGTAATCGAGCATGTTGGCGGTGACCATCAGCCCATCGTGATAGGCGGCCTCCTCGCTCATCGCCTGGCCCATGCCCATCCAGACCGAGCCCTGCACCTGACCTTCGACGGTCAGGCGGTTGAGCGCCTTGCCGCAGTCATGCGCGACCCAGACCTTGTCGACGGTGACGACGCCGGTCTCCTCGTCGACGCTCACTTCAACGACTTGCGCCGAATAGCTGTAGCCCATGGTGCCGCCGATGGCCGAGCCGCGATATTTCTTGCCGCCGTGCGATTCCGGAATGGTCGAATAATTGCCGGTGACCGTAATGGTGCCGGAATCTTTCAGTGCCTCGGTCACGACCTCGTCGAAGGTCGCGCCCTTGTCCTGCGCGCCGGCGCGGTAGAGTTCGCCCAGGCATTCGATGTCTTCGGGACGCGCCTCCAGCTTGCGGGCGGCGGCATTGACCAGCACGGCTTTGAGATTGCGCGCGGCATCGAGCGCGGCATTGCCGACCATGAACGTGACGCGCGACGAATAAGAGCCGTTGTCCTTCGGCACCACTTCGCTGTCGCCGGTGACCACGCGCACGCGCGCCAGATCGAGGCCGAGCACTTCGGCCACCGTCTGCGCAAGAATCGTGGTCGAGCCTTGCCCGATATCGGCGGCGCCGGAAAGCACCACGATCGAGCCGTCGAAATCGAGCTTGATCTTGACGGTGGCGTGCGGTTCGCCGGTCCAGTTCACCGGCTTGGACGCGCCCGAAATGTAGTGCGAACAGGCCATGCCGAGGCCCTTGCGGAATCCATTGCTGTTCGCGAGCTTGCCCTTGCGCTTTTTCCAGCCGCTTTCCTTCTCGACCCAATCCATGCACTCGGGCAGGCCGTAGGAATTCACCATCAGGTCGTTGTCGGTGAAAGTCGGCGCGGTCAGCAGATTAGCGCGCCGCACCGCGAAGGGATCGAGCCCGAGCTCAAGCGCCATCTCATCGACCAGGCTCTCGAAAGCGAAGCGGATATCGACCGTGCCGTGGCCGCGGAAGGCGCCGCAGGGCGGCGTATTGGTGAGCACGCGGCGGCCGACATATTTGACGTTGTGCAGGTCGTAGATCGCGTACAGCATCGAGCCGGCGTAGAGGATCGTCACCACGCCGTAGCCGGAATGCGCGCCGCCGCGCTGGTCGCAGTCGCATTCGACCGCGGTGATGCGGCCGTCCTTGCGCATGCCGATCCTGAGCTTGATGTCGGTTTCCGGCCGGCCGCGATGGGTGATGAAGGTTTCCTCGCGCGTCGTCACCAGCCGCACCGTAGCCGTTGCATTTGCGCGCCAGCAGCGCGGCGATCAATTCGATCGCCAGCGTCTCGGTGCGGCAGCCGAAGCCGCCGCCGACATGCGGCTTGATCACGCGGATGCGCGACATTTCCATGTCGAGGATCTGCGACAGCATCAGGTGGACGTAGTAGGGCACCTGCGTGGAGGCGTGCACGGTCATGCGGTCGCGCACCGCGTCGTATTCGGCGACGGCGGCGTGCATTTCCATCTGGTTCTGGCAGACCTCGGCGCAGTTATAGGTGCCCTCGCGCACCAGATCGGCCTCGCCAAAGCCCTGCGCGGTCGATGCCCAGTTCGAACAGCACGTCGCGATCGAGATTGCCGGGCTTTTTCTCGTGCAATGGCACGGCGCCGGGCGCCAGTGCGTCTTTGGCGGTGTAATAAGCCGGTAATTCGCGCACTGTGAACTTGATGCGGCGAATCGCCTCGCGCGCGATCGAGTCGTTGTCGGCTGCGACGGCGGCGACCGGCTCGCCGCGATAGCGCACTTTGTCGCGCGCCAGCGGATGTTCGCTGCGCGCGATCGGCAGCACGCCGAAGGTTCTGTCGCAATCGGCGCCGGTGACGATGGCGCGCACGCCGGGCAGTTTACGTGCTTCGGACACATCGATGTCGACGATGTCGCCGTGCGAATAGGGACTGCGATAGATGCGCCCGGCAAGTTGACCGGCGCTCAGAATGTCGGCGGTGTATTTCGCGCGGCCGGAAACTTTCTCCGGGCCGTCGATCATCGGCACGTAGCCGCCGATATTGTGCGTCGGCACGATCTTGTTCATGGCGCCACGCCTTGCGCGTTGAGCGCTACGGCATATTTCACCGCCTCGATGATTTTCACGTAGCCGGTGCAGCGGCAGATGTTGCCGCCGAGCGCCTCGAGGATTTCCGCCTCGCTCGGATTGGGATTTTTCCGCAACAGACCGGCCGAGGCCATGATGAAGCCCGGCGTGCAGTAGCCGCATTGCGAGCCGAGTTTCTCGTGAAAGCCGCGTTGCACGGCGGAGAGCTGGCCGTCGGTGCCGAGCGACTCGATGGTGTCGACGCGCCGTCCTTGCACGGTCGCGGCCAAGGTAAGGCAGGAGAGGGTAGGCCGGTCGTCGACCAGCACGGTGCAGGCGCCGCACTCGCCACCGTCGCAGCCGGTCTTGGTGCCGGTGAGCCCGACCTTTTCGCGCAGATAGTCGAGCAACAAAATATTGTCCGCGACCGCGTCAGCGCGGTCACGCCCGTTGAGCGTGAACTCAAGGAGCCGAGCCACTCGTTTCTTCCCCTGGTGAGCGCGTGAGTCGCACTTTTTATTATGTGGTTAAGTCACACCAGCGTCGCGGTCCTCTCCAGACCCGTTACCGGGAATGGCTAGGACGATTGGCGCAGCCGGTTGTGAATTACCCAAATCGGGCAATGACATCGGCCGGAATGGCGATGGCGCCGATCTTTTCCGGGTTAGCCTTGTCGCGCGCCGCCCAGACCCGCGTTTCGCCGCCATCGACCGCGAGCACTCCACCAATCGTGAGTTTGTGTTCGACGTCGAAGCTGGAGCGGCGGAACTCGGAAACGCGCGAAGCGATCTCGATCACGTCGCCGAATTTTGCGGGTTTTAAAAAATTGGCGCGGGCGTCGACCAGCGGAATACCGATGATGCTGAACATGGCCCCAAGATCCTGCGGCTTGACGCCGAGGGCCGCGTCGAACAGCAGCCAGGTGCTGGCGTCGAACATCTCGAAAAACCGGCTGTTGAACACGATGCCGGCCGGATCGCACTGGCCCCATTCGATGGTCAATTGCCTGCGGAATGTGAAAGACGCCACGCCAATTGTCTCCGGCTCGTGCCGCACATTACAGCATTACTTGGTCCGCTTCACCCGCCGGGAGCGCGGCACCGGCCACTCGGTGACATCCTGCGACTTCAACTCGACGCGCGTCATGCGTCGCCGCCGCCGCAAGGCGCGCTTGGGCGCTATCGGCAAATGCGGCGAATCGTCGAGATCCTGCATCAGCCAAAACAGATCGACCGGCGCAATCAACCAGCGCGCCGGCGCATAGCGCGCCAGCGAGAACGGCTTGGAATAGGCCATCATCGATTTCTTGCCGTAGTCCAAGTTGTATTCGTGCGCGTAGCTCATCGCCAGTTCGCGCGGGCTGCGGTAGATCGGATCGCGCCAGCGCAGCACGGCATGGTTGGTCTTGCTGATCGCGCCCCACAGGCCGCGTTCCTTGAACAGCGTAATGATGTGATCCTGGTCGCTGGGCAGCGCCTGGATATCCATCAGCCAAGCCGGCTTGCCGTGATAGATCAGCGCGGCGGCCGCGAGCACCGCGGCTTCCGCGCAATGGGCGGTGCGCGCCTTCAACATGCGGCGCGGTGACATGCAGGTCTCGCCTCTGAGCTCGAAATTGGGCGGCAGTTTTTCGATGAAAGTCTGGATTTTTTGCGGTGTGTCGAGGCGCGCCAACACGCGGTGCTCGGCAGGCGTCAGCAGCACGCGTAGGCGCTTTCGGTAGGCGGGATTGATCATGCGCGCGCCGATCCTATCCGGGCGGTGCCAATGGCGGGGCGCGGCAATCGCCGGTTCCACAGCTAATTGGCGTCAAAAAGGGCAGTATCGGCGTTCTCCCCAAGTCAACCGTGGAAGGAAATTGTTGCGTTCCTGGGCATCAAAAACAGGAAATTTCTTCTTATTTTCCGGGGCTTATTGCGGCTGCGCAGAATAAGCTTCTATTTAGCAGCTCTGTCGAAACGTTCGGAGCTGGTTCCCCATGAGCGACCATACCCATGACCCGCAGCGTTTCCTGGCGCGGTTCTCGCTCGATAGCTGGGCGGTAGCCATCGCCAGCGCGCTGGTGGTGCTCATCGTCCTCGGCGTGCTGCCGCATATTTCCTGGTAACGCAGCCATGACAGATACGGCCATCGCCGCACCTTCGCGGATTTCCTTGCCGCAGCGTTTCGTCGAGCTTCTGCCCGGCGTCGCCTTGCTGTTGACCATCGGTTACGCCGGCAAGGTGATCGAGCATTCGATCGCGGTCTATGGCAAGACCAACCACATCGCGCTGCCGAATATCGAATACGTGCTGTGGGCGATCATCATCGGGCTGATCGTCTCCAACACCGTGGGCGTGCCGAAGATCTTCAAGCCGGGCATCGCTACTTACGAATTCTTTCTCAAGTTCGGCATCGTAATGCTCGGCGTGCGCTTCATGCTCGGCGACGTGCTCAAGCTCGGCGGCATCAGCTTGGCCGCGGTGGCGCTCGAACTCACGATTTCGATCGTGTTGATGACCTGGCTCGGCACCGTCTTCAAGCTGTCGCCCAAGCTCACCAGCCTGCTGGCAGTAGGCTCTTCGATCTGCGGCGTCTCGGCCATCATCGCCGCCAAGGGCGCGATCAATGCCAAGGACGAGGACGCTTCTTATGCGATCGCGGCGATCCTCGCGCTCGGCGCCATCGGCCTTTTCACCTATCCGCTGATCGGCCATTTCATCGGCTTTAGCGAACACGCCTATGGCCTGTGGGCTGGCCTGTCGATCGACAACACCGCGGAGGCGGTGGCCGCCGGCAATCTTTGGTCGGAGCAGGCCGGCAAGATCGCCGTGCTGGCCAAGACCACGCGTAATGCCACCATCGGCTTTGTCGTGCTTGGCTACGCCATTTACTGGGCGACCAAGGGCGAGGCGGCGACCGTCGAGAACAAGGCGGCGTTCCTGTGGAACAAGTTTCCGAAATTCGTGCTCGGTTTCATCGCCATTTCGCTGCTGGCGACGTTCGGCGCCTTCAGCAAGGCACAAGCCGACGACATCGCCAATCTGTCGCGTTGGGCGTTCCTGCTGACCTTTGCCGGCGTCGGTCTCTCCACCGACTTCCGCGCCATGCGGGTGCAGGGCCTCTATCCATTCATCGTCGGCGCTGTCGGCGAAATCGGCATCGCGGTGCTGACGCTGGGCATCGTCATCGCGATTCAGCCCTGGCTACCGGCCTAAGGAAGAAAGAATGTCGACAGGCTTCGCCACCATCCCGAAGACCGCTCCGTTCGCCGAGGACGAGATCGACCTGCTCAATCGCGTGGTCGGGCCGGCCAACGCGCTTCAGCGTGCCTGGCTCGCGGGCTTTCTTGCCGGCGTCGAGTTGGTTTCCGGCCAGGCGCAGGCAGAGCCGGCTGCGCCGGCGCGTCCGGCCGAGCCGATCAACATCGTCTACGCCAGCGAATCCGGCAATTGCGAGAAGCTTGCCAACGACATGGCCAAGGCGGCGCGCAAGAACGGACTGAAGCCGTCGCTCATCGACATGGCCGATCTCGATATGGCCGAGCTCACGCTCGGCCAAGCGGTTGGTGTTCATCGCCGCCACCTGGGGCGAGGGCGATCCGCCGGCGCGCGCGGTGCGCGCCTATGGCGAGCTGATGGGCGAGGGCGCGCCGCGCCTCGACGGCGTCGAATTCGGCGTGCTGGCGCTCGGCGACACGGCCTATGTGGAATTCTGCGCCATCGGCAAGAAGATCGACGAGCGGCTGGCCGCGCTTGGGGGCAAGCGCGTGGTCGACCGCGTCGATTGCGATCTGGATTTTGCCGCGCCGGCGTCGAAGTGGCTCGGCGATGCGCTGAAAGTGCTGACGCCGCCCGATGCAAACCGGGGCCAAGGTAACGGTCGAGTGATCGCGGTCGATTTCGGCAAGCCGGCGGCTTCGCCGAACACCGATATCGTCGAGGCCGAGGTCAGCGAGCACGTCAACCTGAATTCGTCGCGCTCGAACAAGGAAACCATCCATCTGGCGCTGACTTTTGAGGGCGCGATGCCGGCTTACGAGCCGGGAGATTCGCTCGATCTCTACGCCGAAAACGATCCCGCCTATGTCGACGAATTGCTGAAGCTCGCCGGCCTTTCGGACGATGAAAAGCTGCGCGCCGAGTTGATCAAGTCGCGCGACGTGACCACCTTGTCGCTCAAGGCCGTCGAGACCTATGCGGCACAGACCGGCCATCAATACGTCAAGGCACTGATTGCCGACGGGCAGGCGAAGGAATGGATCGCCGGGCGCCAGCTTATCGACCTGATCGCCATGTTCCCGATCGCGCTGACCGCCGATCATCTGCGCGCGGTGACGCGTCCGCTGGCGCCGCGCGCCTATTCGATCGCGTCGTCGCGGCGCGAGGTCGGCGACGAGGCCCATCTGCTGATTTCCGCGGTGCGCTACGAAACCAACGGCCGCGCGCGCAAGGGCGTCGCTTCCAACTATGCCGCCGAGCGGCTCAAGCGCGGCAGCCGCGTGCGGGTCAAGCTCAAGCCCAACAAGCACTTCGCGTTGCCGGCGCAGGACAAAGACATCATCATGGTCGGCCCGGGCACCGGCGTCGCGCCGTTCCGCGCCTTCGTGCAGGAGCGCCGCGCCGTTGCGGCGGAAGGGCGCAGCTGGCTGTTCTTCGGCGACCGCCAGTACACCCACGATTTCCTCTACCAGCTCGACTGGCAGGACGCGCTGAAAGACGGCGCGCTCACCCGCATGGACGTCGCCTTTTCGCGCGACACGCCGGAGAAAATCTACGTCCAGGACAAGATGTGGGAACGCCGCCACGACCTGATCGAATGGCTCGACGGCGGCGCCAATTTCTATGTCTGCGGCGATGCCAAGAATATGGCAAAGGACGTGCGCGCGACGTTGGTGCGCGCCTATGCCGAGGTGAAGGCGCTGTCGCCGGAAGCCGCCGAACAGGCGGTGGCGAGCCTGGAGCGCGACAAGCGCTACCTGCAGGACACCTACTGAGGCGCTTGCGCTTCGGCGCTGGCCGCCAGCGGCCGTATACTGGTAGGTTTCGGCGCGGGCGCGCCCCGGCGAAGTCCCGGCGGACCGTGCGATTTTCCGGAAGGCAGAAGAGATGGCCGACAAAGAGCTGTCGTCGATGGAACACCTCAAGGCGCGCAGCCGCTATTTGCGCGGCGACCTCGCCGAGGACATGGCCGATCCCCACACCGGCGGGGTCAGCGAGGACAGCGCCCAGCTCCTGAAATTCCACGGCATGTATCTCCAAGATGACCGCGATCTGCGGCCCGAGCGGACGAAGAAGAAGCTGGAGAAGGCATTCGGCTTCATGATCCGCCTCCGCCTGCCGGGCGGTGTCATCACGCCGCGGCAATGGCTCGCGCTCGACGAGATCGCCCGCATTTATGCCGGCGAGACGCTGCGCCTGACCACGCGCCAGACCTTCCAGTTGCACGGGGTCCTGAAGTTCAACGTCAAGACCGCGCTGAAGAAGATCAACGCGGTGGCGCTCGATACTATCGCGGCCTGCGGCGACGACACCCGCGGCGTCATGGCGGTGTCCAACCCCCACCAGTCGAAGATCCATGCCGAGGCTTATGACCTCGCTTGCCGCATCTCGTTGCATTTCAAGCCGAAGACCCGCGCCTATTACGAGATCTTCCTCGACGGCGAGAAGGTCGTCGGCGAGGGCGAACGCGATGATGTAGAGACCATTTACGGCAAGACCTACATGCCGCGGAAATTCAAAATCGGCTTCGCCGTGCCGCCGTCGAACGACATCGACGTCTTCGCCCAGGATCTTGGTTTCATCGCCATCGTCGGCAAGGACGACACCATCGAGGGCTGGAACGTCGCGGTCGGTGGCGGCATGGGCATGACCCATGGCGAGCCGGAAACCTATCCGCGCATCGCCGATGTCCTCGGTTTTTGCAGGCCGGAGGATCTGTTCGCCGTCGCAGAGGCCGTCTTGACTATCCAGCGCGACTGGGGCGACCGCACCAACCGCAAACACGCGCGGCTGAAATACACGCTCGACGACCGCGGCGCGGATGCCTTCCTTGCCGAGATCGCCAAGCGCGCCCGCAAGCCACTGGAGAAGGCGCGGCCTTATTCCTTCACCTCCAACGGCGACCGTTACGGCTGGACCGAAGGCGAGAACGGCAAGCACCATCTGACGCTGTTCGTGGAGAACGGCCGCCTGAGCGATCTTGCCGACGGCCGGAAACTCCTTACCGGGATGCGCCGTATCGCCAACGTCCATGACGGCGAAATCCGGGTGACGCCGAACCAGAACCTGATCATTGCCAATGTCGCCAAGGACAAGCGCAAGGAGATCGAGGATTTGGTGGCGCGAGTACCGCATGACCGGCCGGTCGACCGCGTTGCGCCGCAATTCCATGGCCTGCGTCGCGCTGCCGACCTGCGGCTTGGCGCTCGCCGAAAGCGAGCGCTATCTGCCCAGCCTGATCGACGCGCTCGACGAGCGGCTGGCAGCGCACGGGCTTTCCGACGACGACATCGTCATCCGCATGACCGGCTGCCCGAACGGCTGCGCGCGGCCTTACATCGCCGAGATCGGCTTGGTCGGGAAGGGGCCGGGCCGCTACAATCTTTATCTCGGCGCGGCGTTCGACGGTTCGCGCATGAACAAGCTCTTTGCCGAGGATCTCGATCACGACGGCATCATCGCCGCGCTCGATCCGATCTTTGCGGCCTACGCCGCCGGCCGGCAGAAGGGCGAGCGCTTCGGCGACTTCACCATCCGCGCCGGCTACGTCGCCGCCACCGGCAACGGGCTCGATTTCCACGCCAATGTGCGCGGGCAGACCGGAGCTGCGACGGCGCGGTGAGCCTGGTGCGGCCGGGTACGCCATTGCCCAAATTTTCGACCGCTGCCGCTGCATTGCGCAGCACGGGCTGGCTGTTGGCTCACATCGATAAAAAATAACTCAACAATATCAATGTATTCCGAGTTGGCACGCTCTTTGCTGCTATGCAGCATAGGTCAAGCAGGGCCAGCCGGATTGTCGCGCACAGCAGTCTCGGCGGACGCCAAGAAAAGGAGCCGAGAGATGGATTACGTGAAGCCGATCGATGTCGCCAACGCCATGGTCGAGACCGGGCGGCGCAAGCTCGGGATGTCGCCTGCCGACTGCCTCATTCGCGGCGGGCTGGCCGGCGCCATTCTCGGCGCGGCCACCAGTCTTGCGTTCACCGGCGCGTTGCAGACCGGCGTGCCGCTGGTTGGCGCGCTGATTTTTCCAGTCGGGCTTTGCATCATCGTGATTCTCGGTCTCGACCTGGTCACCGGCAGCTTCGGCTTGCTGCCGCTGCCTTTGTTGCAGCAGGAGTTCTCCGGCCAGACCATGCTGATGAACTGGGTCTACGTGTTCATCGGCAACCTGATCGGCAGCATGGGCTATGGCGCGCTGCTGGCCATCGCCTTGACCAATTTCGGCGCCACCGCGCCGTCCGGCGTTGGCGCGCAGATCATCGCGATCGCGCAGGCCAAGACCGTTGGCTACGAGGCGCTTGGCTTTGCCGGCCTCGTCACCGTCTTTGTCAAGGCGATGCTGTGCAACTGGATGGTCTGTCTCGCCATCGTCATGACCATGACCAGCGCTTCGACCATCGGCAAGATCGCCACCGCCTGGATGCCGATGCTGATCTTCTTCGGGCAGGGTTTCGAACACTCGGTGGTCAACATGTTCGTGATCCCGACCGGCATGCTGATGGGCGCCAAGGTGACTGTCGCGCAATGGTGGCTGTGGAATCAGATACCGGTCACGCTCGGCAATCTGGTGGGCGGCTTCCTGTTCACCGGCCTCGCGATCTACATGACGCACAAGCCGCGCACAGCCGCCGTGCCGCTGACCATGCCGACGCAGGTGCCGGCGGAATGAGCGAGGCCAACGTTAAGTTGGCGGAGCTGCAAGCCGGCGACTTCGAGCCCGAACAGAAGCGCTATCTGGAAGGCTTTGCCGCCGGTTTGCAGATCGCCAAGACCGCGAAGGGACTTTCGGGCTCACTGGCCGGCGCGGCCAGCGGGCTCACGGCGCCTGAGCCCGAGCCGGTCGGTCCCGACGCGCCGGCGCTCAAGGCGCAGGATCGCGTGCTCAAGGCCGGCGGCAAACTGTCCGACCCGGAGAAGTTCAAGCGCGAGCAGCATCCCTTCGACGCCTACGAGCGGCTGAAAGACCTCGCCGCCAAGAACGAATATCCGAAGCCGCCGGACAATTTCCGCTGGCGCTTTTTCGGCCTGTTTTACGTTGCGCCCAACCAGAACTCCTACATGTGCCGGCTGCGCATGCCGAACGGCATTCTCACCGCCGCGCAATTTGCCGGCGTCGCCGATCTGGCCGAGCGCTACGGCGGCGGCTACGCCCATGTCACAACGCGCGCCAATCTGCAGATCCGCGAAATCGAAGCCAAGAACGCGGTCAACATGATCGAGGCGGTGCAGGACCTCGGCCTGTGCTCGCGCGGCTCCGGCGCCGACAACATCCGCAACGTCACCGGCACGCCAACGGCCGGCATCGACCCGCAAGAGCTGATCGACACGCGCCCCTATGCGCGCGAATGGCACTTCCACATCCTCAACGACCGCTCGCTTTACGGCCTGCCGCGCAAATTCAATGTCGGCTTCGACGGCGCCGGCGTCATTCCGGTCCTGGAAGACACCAACGATATCGGCTTCCAGGCCGTCCAGGTGAACGACGGCTTCGGGCTGGAAGCCGGCGTCTGGTTCCGGCTGTGTCTCGGCGGGCTCACCGGGCACAAGAGTTTTGCCGGCGATACCGGCGTCGTGGTCAGGCCCGCCGATGCCACCAAGGTGGCCGACGCGGTGGTGCGCGTATTCATCGATCACGGCGACCGCACCGACCGCACCAAGGCGCGGCTCAAATATGTGCTCGACAAAATGGGCGTCGAGAAATTCCTCGGCCTGATGGAGGAGAAGCTCGGCCGCAAGCTCGACCGCGCCGTTCCCGGGGCCTTGGCGCCGCGCCCGGCCTTTAGCCGCACCGCGCATCTCGGCATTCATCCGCAGAAACAGGACGGATCTCATCTGGATCGGCGTCGTCGTGCCGGTCGGCCGGTTGACGGTTGCGCAGATGAAGGGCCTGGCCCAGGTGGCGCGCGACCTGGGCGACGGCGATATCAGGCTCACCGTCTGGCAGAATCTGCTGATTTCCGGCGTGCCGACCGACAAATTGAAAGCGGCGCGAACGCAAATCGAAGCGCTCGGCCTGGCGATCGAGACCAACGCGATCCGCGCCGGGCTGGTCGCCTGCACCGGCAATACCGGCTGCAAGTTCGCCGCCTCCGACACCAAGCGGCACGCCGAGGACATCGCGCGCTGGTGCGAGACGCGAGTCGCGCTCGACACGCCGGTCAATATTCATCTCACCGGCTGTCATCATTCCTGCGCGCAGCATTTCGTCAGCGAGATCGGACTGCTCGCCTGCAAGGTCGATGTCGGCGAGGATGCCGACCCGGTCGAGGGCTATCACCTGTTGATCGGCGGCGGCTTTGGCCCGCATGCCGCGCTCGGCCGCGAGCTTTACCGCGACCTCAAGGCAGCGGATGCGCCGAGGACAGTCGAGAAAATCCTTAAGACCTATCTCGCGCACCGCGCCTCGCAGGAGGAGAGCTTCATCGCGTTCGCGCGCCGCCACGAGATCGACGCCCTTAAGGCTATGGTCGAGCAGGGGGCGGTCGAATGAGCATTACCCAGCGCCCGCCGATCCCGTCGCTCATTCCGGAATCCGCGCCGTTTAGCCCGGAGCAACGCACCTGGCTCAACGGACTGTTCGCCGGCATGATCGCGCTCGACGAGAGCGTAACGCCGCTCTCCGGCGAAGAAGCCGCCAAGCTGATGCCGGGCTTGTTGCCGGCGCAAGCCGACGACGGCGCGCCTTGGCACGATCCCGCCGTGCCGCTGCCCGACCGCATGAAGCTCGCCGAGGGCAAGCCGCTGCCGCGCCGCATGATGGCGGCGATGGCGCAGCAGGATTGCGGCCAATGCGGCTATAACTGCAAGGATTACGCCGAGGCCCTGTTCGGCAAGAAGGAGGAGCGGCTCAATCTGTGCGTTCCGGGTGGCAAGGACACCGCCCGCATGCTTAAGCAGCTCTATCAGGAATTCGAGACGGCGCCGGCGGCGCCGCAGTCCTGATGCCGCGCCGGCGGGCGCGGCGCCCGGCCGTTCGCGCGACAACCCGGTTTACGCGACCTTCCTGTCGCGCCGCCGTCTCAACAAAGAAGGTTCGCAAAAAGAAACCTGGCACGTCGAGTTCGATCTCGCCGAATGCGGGCTCGACTACGTCGTTGGCGACAGCTTCGGCGTCTATCCGGCCAACGATTCCGCGCTGGTCGATGCCGTGATCGCCGCGCTCGGCGCGCCGCCGGATTTTCCGATCGGCGGACGGACCTTGCGCGAGACGCTCACCGATGGCGTATCGTTGGCGCCGGCACCGGATATGCTGTTTCAGCTCATTTCCTATCTCACCGGCGGCGAGCGCCGCAAAACGGCCCAGGCATTGGCTGCCGGTCAAGATCCCGAATGGCGATGCGGCGACGCTCGATGTGTTGGCGGCGCTGCAAAAGTTTCCCGGCATCCGGCCCGACCCGGAAGCCTTCATCGAGTCGCTCGACGCCTTGCAGCCGCGCGTCTATTCGATCTCCTCGTCGCTCAAATGTAATCCCGGCCGCGTCTCGCTCACGGTCGACGCGGTGCGATACGAAGTGGAAAAGCGCACGCGGCTCGGCGTTGCTTCGACTTTTCTGGCCGGCCGTGTTCAGCCCGGCGACAAAATCAGGGTCTACGTCCAGAAGGCGCAGCATTTCGCGCTGCCCTGTCGACCCCAACGTGCCGATCATCATGATCGGCCCGGGCACCGGCGTCGCACCGTTCCGCGCCTTTCTGCAAGAGCGCCAAGCCATCAAGGCGCCAGGCGGCAATTGGCTGTATTTCGGCCACCAGCGCAGCGACTACGACTTCTTCTACCAAGACGAGCTCGTGGCGATGCGCTCGATCGGCCTGCTGAGCCGTTTGACGCTCGCCTGGTCGCGCGACAGCGAAGAGAAAATCTACGTGCAGCACCGCATGCGTGACGATGGCCGCGATATCTGGGCCTGGCTGGAGCGCGGCGCACACATATATGTTTGCGGCGATGCCTTGCGCATGGCAAAAGACGTCGAGCGCGCGCTTGTCGACGTGGTCGCCGAGCATGGCAGGCGCAGCCCCGAGGACGCGGCGCGATACGTCGCCGAATTGAAAAAGAACGATCGCTATCAAGCCGATGTTTACTAGAGAGTATCGACCGTGACCGAGCCCCGAACGCCCTCCGAAACCCGCCGCGGCCGCATGGATGCGCTGGCGCGGTTGCCGGTGTTTCTGGCGCTCGACGGCAAGCGCGCGGTACTGGCTGGCGGCAATCCCGCCGCGGCCTGGAAAGCGGAGCTGCTATCGGCTGCCGGCGCGCGCGTGGCGGTTTACGCCGATGAGCCATCCGAAGAGCTGTTGCAGATTGCCGGCGATCCACCGCGCGGCGAGATCGTGCTGACCCGGCGCGCATGGATGCCGGGCGATCTGCCCGGCGCGGCGGTCGCGATCGGTGCCTTCGACGACGATGACAGCGCCGCCGCCTTCGCCGCCGCCGCCCGCGCCGCGGGCGTGCCGGTCAACGTGATCGACAGACCGGCGTTCTGCGATTTCGCTTTCGGCGCCATCGTCAACCGCTCGCCTCTGGTCATCGGCATTTCGACCGACGGCGCAGCGCCCGTGTTCGCGCAAGCCATCAGGGCCAAACTTGAAGCCTTGCTGCCGAAAGGCTTTGCCGATTGGGCCGCCGCCGCCGCGCGCTGGCGCCCGGCGCTGAAAGCCTCCGGCCTGGCGTTTTCAGGGCGGCGCAAGTTTTGGCAATTATTCACCGCTTACGCGGTGGCCAATCCCGGCAGCGAACCGACGCAAAACGACTTCGAGCGCTTCATCGCCGAGGTGAAGGGCCTTGGCGCCGCGCTCGAGAACGGCGCGGTCACTCTTGGTCGGCGCCGGCCCCGGCGATCCGGAGCTGCTGACGCTGCGCGCCGTGCGTGCGCTGCAATCGGCCGACGTGATTTTGTTCGACGATCTGGTGTCGCGCGACGTGCTCGACTTCGCGCGCCGCGAAGCGCGCAAGATGCTGGTCGGCAAGACCGGCTTCGGGCCGTCCTGCAAACAAGACGACATCAACGCCCTGATGGTGAACCTCGCCAGGCAAGGCAAGCGCGTGGTGCGGCTCAAGGGCGGCGATCCGCTGATCTTCGGCCGCGCCGCCGAGGAAATCGCGGCCTGCAAGGCGGCGAATATCCCGCTCGACGTCGTGCCCGGCATCACCGCGGCGCAAGGCGCGGCGAGCCGGCTGGGCCTGCCGCTTACCGACCGCAAACATGCCCGCCGACTGCAATATGTCACCGGCCATTCACATGAGGGAGCGCTGCCGCAGGATCTCGATTGGCGGAGTCTCGCCGATCCGGCCACCACGACGGCGATTTACATGCCGGCGCGCACGCTCGCAGCGCTGGTCGCCAAGGCCACCGCCGAAGGGCTCGATCCGCTCACCCCCGCCATCGCCATCGCGCGCGCCACGCGGCCCGATCAGGCTGTGGTGTCCGCCCCGATCGGGGAACTGCCGCAACGTCTGATGCAAGCCGCATTGCCGGGGCCGTTGCTCGTCATGCTGGGGCATGTGCTGGGCGCACAAGCCAGCGCCGCGCGCAAGGACCAGCGCGCCGGCTGAAGCGGCGGTTGCGCCGGTCTCAACGCAAATTATAGCGGATCGGCACCGATATCGCGATTTGCGAGCCGGCGACTTCGGGCGGCGGCGGTGGCAGCGGCGCCGCGCGTTCCACCAGCGCCAACGTCGCGGAATCGAGCGTGCTTGAGCCCGAGCTGTGCGTGATGCGGGCGTTGTGCACGCCACCACCGCGGTCGACGCTGAAGGCGAGTTGCGCGACGCCTTGCTCGCCACGCGACTGCGCCTCGGACGGATAGCGCTTGGCGCGTTCGAGCCGGGACACCAGCTCCGACTTCCAGTTCGGCAGCGCGTTGGAGTTATGCGAGGTGGCGCCAGGCGATGGCGCCGCGGCGCGGTCGGATTTTTGTTCGGCCGTGCTCGGCGCCCGGTTTATGCTGGCATGCTTCTGCTGCGGCTTCTTTTCGGCTTTTTTTTCGGGCGGCTTCGGCGGCGGCGTCATCTGCAACTCGGCCCGCGGTTCGACCGGTAGTTCCACCGTCTTTTCAGGTGGCTTTTCCGGCTCGGGCTCCGGTTCGGCCTCTTTGCTCAAGACCGTGTCGGGCGGCAGCTCGGTCGGCGTGATATCGGGCGCGACCGGCAGCGGTGCCAGTTCGATCATCACCACCGGCGCGTTCGCCACCAGATCGGCGTCGCCGCTCCAGTGCGCCAGCAGGACCGCCGCGCCAGCGGCGTGAAACCCGAGCGCGAGCGCAAAGCACGCGCCCCAGCGCAGCGTTTCGGGCCAGCGCGGCACAGAGGCGATGTCGCGCAGCGCGTTCATGGCCCGATTTTCTCCGCTTCGAGCCCAACCAGCGCCACATGCAAGTAGCCCGCGCTGCGTAGATCGTTCATCAGCGCCATCAACTCGCCATAGGGCACGGTCTTGTCGGCGCGCAGAAACACACGCTGCTGCTTGTCGCCATTGGTTGCCTGGTCGAGCGCGGCGCTGAGTGCCGCGCGTTTTATCGACGTCGTTGTCGAGCGTCATGCTCAGGTCGGATTTGAGCGTCAGGAACAGCGGCTTGTCGGGCCGCGGGCTGCGTTCGGCATTGGCGGCCGGCAGGTCGACCGAGATGTCCACGGTCGCCAGCGGCGCGGCGATCATGAAAATGATCAGCAGCACCAAGATCACGTCGATAAACGGCGTGACGTTGATCTCGTGAATTTCGCTTAAAGTTTCGTCGCCGTGGTCGAGACGCACGCTCATGATGTGACTATTCGGCTGCGGCCACCGTCCGGCGGCGTTCCGCCGGGCGATGGATGAAGGCGCCGCGATCGAGATCGCGGCTGACGAGACGCAGGACCTCCGCTGCGGCATCGGCATGCAAGGCGCGATAGCCGGCGATCCAGCGCGAGAACATGTTGTACATCACCACCGCCGGGATCGCCGCCACCAGCCCAAGCGCGGTTGCCAGCAGCGCCTCGGCGATGCCGGGCGCTACCACCGCCAGATTGGTGGTCTGCGCCTTCGAGATGCCGATAAAGCTGTTCATGATGCCCCACACCGTGCCGAACAGCCCGACGAACGGCGCGGTGGCGCCGATGGTGGCGAGAATGCCGGTGCCGCGGATCATCGCCCGGCCGGCGGCGGCCTCGATCCGCTCCAACCGCGAAGCGATGCGCTCCTTCACGCCGTCCGCCGACATGGCGTCCGCTGACAGCCGCAGTTCGGAATCGGCGGCGCCGATCATCGCGGCGGTGCCGTCGTTGCGGCCTTGCGAAACGGCGCTCGCCTCGCTCCATGAGCGCGCTCCACTAAGCGCGTCGATCGCGGCGCGCATGCGGCGGCGCGCGATCATCAGCTCGATCGCCTTGGCAAACCAGATCGTCCAGGTCAGGACCGAGGCGAAGGCCAAGCCGACCATCACCGCTTTGACCACGATGTCGGCCGTCATGAACATGCCCCAAGGCGACAGGTCGCGCGGCAGCTTGAGCACGGCGTCGGGCACCGGCGGGGCCTGTGCCAGGGCCAAGGCCGGCAGCAGCAGGCCGAGAACGGGCAGAAACGCCCCAAGCCTGCGGCGGCGCCGATTCAGAAGATTACCGTACATGTCTCATTACTGACCTTTTGGTTCCGTTTGTCTGCTAGGCTGCGCATTGTAACTTTGTAATGTGATTGCGTCATCCCGTGGGTGGCCGATTGAATGGTGGGCTCAATACATGCATCGTCCGCCGCGCCGGCATTCGCCGGCAAGAAATTTCCCGTCAAGCTGCCTTCAAGGATGCAATCCCCCATGCCATTCACAATGACTCAAGCTTCCCTGCCGGTCTTCGAGATCGGTCTCAACGCGCTGTCGGGCGTGCTCGATAAGGCCGCCGCCTTTGTGGCGGCCAAGAAAGTCGATCCAGCCGTGCTACTCGGCTGGCGGCTGACGCCCGATATGTTCGCGCTCGCCCGCCAGGTCCAGGTCGCCTGCGACCAGGCCAAGAACGGCAGCGCGCGGCTGGCCGGCGCCGAGCCGCCAAAATTCGAGGACAACGAAACCACCCTCGACCAGCTCAAGGAGCGCATCGCCAAGACCGTGGCCTATCTCAAGACGCTCGACAGCAAGGCGATCGACGCCTCGTCTGAACGCGAGATCACCTTTCCGCTCGGGCCCAACAAGGGCCAGATGAAGGGCGGCGATTATCTCAATCACTTTGTGCTGCCGAATTTCTATTTCCACCTGACCGCCGCCTACGCCATCGTCCGCCATTGCGGCGTCGAGGTCGGCAAGCGCGATTTCCTGGGTGGCATTCCGCTCAAGCGGATCTGACGCCGGGCAAAAATGAAAACCGCCTGACTAATTGACCCCGGAGCCGGGCTCCGGGGTCAAAAATACAAGATGCGATGGGTGTAAAACGCGCGCCTATTTGAGACGCTTCGCAGCCTCCCGCACCAGGCTCAAGTCGGCGTATTTTTTGATGTCGATCGGCTTCTTGACGAAGCCCAGTTCGCGGGTGGTGTCGACGTTTCGCTGGAGCGCGTCGAGGTTCGGCACCAGATTCGGATCGCGATAGGTGTCGGCCTTGGTGAACAGCCAGCCGAACCGCTCCGGCGGCGCCTTGGTGATCTTGGACGCGATTTGGGCGGCGGCGTCGTGGTTTTTCGGGTCGAGGTACCAGTGCACGATGCGCAGCATGTCCTCCATGAAGTCGACCATGGCGGCGCGGTTCTTGTCGATGAACGATTTGCGTGCGTTCCAGGAGATCATCTGCGTCACGCCGAGCGCGTCTTTTTGCTCGAACAGAATCTTGCCATCTTCGCGCAGCTTCGGATTGAGCGCGAACGGCAACACCGCCGGGATCAGGTCGGCCTTCTTTTCCAGCAGCATCGCCGGCATGGCCGGCAGCGGTCCTTCGAGCAACGTGTAGTCGCGATTGGCTTCAAGCCCGTGTTTTCTGAGCATGGCGCGGATAGCAACGTCGACCGCGCTGCCGGCGCCGTTGGTGCCGATCACCTTGCCCTTGAGGTCTTCGACCTTGGTGATGCCGCTGTCCTTGCGAACGTAATACTGCTGGCTGAAGTAGCCGGGCACGCCATCCTGGAATTCGTCGGCGATCACCCGGATGTCGTCGAGTCCGGCATTCTCGATCGCGATGGCGAGCGAGGAATAGGCGAGGTTGGAGATTTCCAATTCGTTATTGGCGATCGCCGTTATCATCTGCGGCGTGCCTTGGAAGCGAATGGTCTCAAGCGTGTAGGATTTGCCCATGTGCTGGGCGAGGTCCTTCTTTTCCAGGACGATCGAGCCCCAGTTGGCGACCGGCGCCACCCAACCCATACGGATCTTGACCGGCTCCGCGCTGTTGGCGGTGCCGATGCCGGACAGGCCGAGTGCGCACAGGCCGGCCAGTGCGAGTTTCGTTAGGCGCATGATTTCCTCCCAGTTTCGCCGGGCTTGCACTTGTGCTCAGGCAAGCTTCACGTCGCGAATGCAAAGATTGTCGGGCGTCCAACCGATTTTGGCAAGCCTGCGTGCCCGCGGCATTTACCCGCCATTCGGTACAGCGTTGGACCCTTTGGGCCGCACCTGGCCTTTCGCGATAGGCCCAGAGCGCATCGCGCGGCAGTGAAACCGAAGCGTCGGCGCCGACCTCGTGGCGCGCCGCGGTGCCAAGCTCGAGCGCCTCAAGCTTATGGCCGGCAAGATCGATGTCGTAGACGGTCTGTGTTCCCTGATAGCGGCGGTCGAGCACGCGCGCGCGGAACGCGCCGCCGCCATTGTTGGCGCCGAGCGCGACGTTTTCCGGCCGCAACGCGATGCGGACTTTGTCGCCTGGCCTGCTGCCATGCAGCAGCATGGCCTCGACGCGATTGCCGCCGCCGATATCCACGGTACCGAACGTGTCGTTGCGCTCGATCAATGTTCCGGCGATCTCGTTGGTGGCGCCGGTGAAGTTGGCGACGAACAAATCGGCTGGCCGATTATAGATTTCGTCCGGCACGCCCATTTGCAGCAGCTTGCCGTCGCGCATCACGCCGATACGGTCGCCCAGCACGACCGCTTCGGCCTGGTCGTGGGTGACGTAGAGCGCGGTCATGCCGGTGGCTTTCAGGATGCGGCGCAGATCGTCGCGCAGCCGCAGGCGCAGCTTGGCGTCGAGATTGGACAAAGGCTCGTCGAGCAACAGTAGCTGCGGTCGGTAGACGATGCTGCGCGCCAAGGCCACGCGCTGCATCTGGCCGCCCGACAGAGCGACCACCGGCCGGTCGGCATATTCGGACAGGCCGACCAATTCCAGCACCTCGTCCACCATGCGGCCGGCGTCGGCGCGCCCGATTTTGCGGTGCTTGAGCGGATAGATCACGTTTTGCCGTACCGTCATGTGCGGCCATACTGCGTAGGACTGAAACACCATGCCGATATCGCGCAGCCGCGGCGGCAGCAGAATGCCGTGCGCGGGCGACGACACCACGCGGCCGGCGATGCTGATGGTGCCGGCGGTCGGGTGCTCGAGACCGGCGACGCAGCGCAAGGTCGTGGTCTTGCCGCAGCCCGAAGGGCCGAGCAGGACCACGATCTCGCCGGACGGCACGGCGAAGTTCACGCCGTCGATCGCCGGCCGGCCGACGGAGAACTGCTTGCGCAGTTCGCTGACGTCGAGCGTCGCCGTCATGTTTTGCGTCCGTGCGCTTGCATCACTGGCGATAGTTGTAGTCCTTGTTCCAGTCCTCGACCCAGTCGTGGTGCAGCTTCACATAGTCGTCCATTTTCGGCAGCCAGACCTTGACCACCTTGGGATCGAAGCCTTCGGGATAGAACGGCACGGTCTTGAGCGAGGTGAGATTGCCGAATTCCTTGATCATGAAGGTCTGGCCTTCCTTCGACATGCACCAGTTCAAGAACAGCTTGGCGGCGTTCGGATGCTGCGCCGTCTTCGGGATGCCGCTGGCATAAGGATTGACCGGCGCGCCCTCCGGCGGGAAGAAAATCTTGATCGGCGCGCCGTCCTTCTGCTTGGGATAGATGGCGTTGTAGAGCAGGGGGCCCATCGCGGTTTCGCCGCGTACCATGGCGTCGGACATCGGCGCGCCCGAGGGATAAAGCGTCGGATGCGTCGCGGCCTGCTTTTTCCAATAATCCGCGCCAAGCACCTGCTTCTCGAACAGAATGCGGGTCCAGGTGGTGCCGCCGGAAGCCGCGATCACCTGCGAGGTCATCTTGTCGTATTCCGGCTTGGTCAAATCCATCCAGCTCTTCGGCGGATTTTTGACCAGCTCGGTGTTGTAGGCGATCGACCAGACCAGCGTGGCGCGCGGCCACAGCTTCGGTGAGATCTGCGCGTCGTGATTGTAGTCGTTGCCGTTCGGCGGCGCATAATCCTGGAACAGGTCGACCAGCGGCGTCATCAGCGCGCGGTCGGAATGATCGATCACGTCGGCGGAAAGTTTGCCGGCGGCGACTTCGGTCTTGATGCGGGTGATGAGCTGGCCGCCCGGCGCGCGCACCATCTCGACTTTGATCTCGGGGAAGCGCTTGTTGAAGGCGTTGATGACCTGCTGTTCGACTTCGGCGAAATTCGCCGTGTAGTAGACCAGTTTGCCCTCCTTCTTGGCCGCCGCGATTAATTCGGGCGAGCCGAATTCTGAGCCTTGCTGCGCGAGCGCGCCGCGTGCGCGGCAGCGCCAGGGCTACGCCGGTTGCGCCGGCGAGTTTCAAGAAGTTTCTTCGTTTCATTTTATCCTCCCTTTGTTGTCTTTATCCGGTGCGGGCTACGCTTCCTTGCGCGGCACCGCGGGTCAGCCAATTTGCGCCCCCAATCAGCACGCCCAGCAACACCATTTGCACCAGACTGAACGCGGCAGTCTTTCCGAGATTGCCGCCCTCGTAGTAGTCCAGCAGCAGCACCGACATCACCATGGTATGGCTGGTGTAGAGAAACAGTGACGAGCCGAGCTCGCGGATCGAGAGCACGAACAGCAGCGTCATCGCGGCGATCACGCCGGGGCTGGCGAGCGGCAGCACGATGGTGCGGATGGTGCCGAGCATGCCCTTGCCGCACACCCAGGCCGCTTCTTCCAGCTCGCGATGGATTTGCAGGAACGACGTGGACAGCG
The DNA here is from genome assembly GCA_963809675.1 of uncultured Alphaproteobacteria bacterium. GTDB lineage: Bacteria > Pseudomonadota > Alphaproteobacteria > Rhizobiales > Xanthobacteraceae > Pseudolabrys. Next base: position 143,654 of record CAWEKJ010000008.1, on the reverse strand, counting down.
ACTTCACCGTGTCCGGCATAAAGCGGGCGATAAAGGCGAGCGCCAGAATCCAGAGGGTGCCGTAGAGCCCGCCGGGGATGCCGATCCAGGCCCACAGATAAGCGACGCCGATCACCAGGCCGGGGATGGCCACCGGCAAGGTCGACAGCAGGTCGATCGCGCGCCGGCCCGGCACGTGCGAGCGGTGAATCGTGTAGCCGATGGCAAAGGCGAGGGCGCCGCCCGCCAGCGCGGTCATGACGCCGACCTCGACCGCGTTATAGATCGAATTGAGCGTGAGCGGATTGTCGAAGATGGCGTGGAAGTGGAACAGCGAGTATTGCTTCATGTCGAACAGGCTGGCGGCATCGCGGATGAACATAAACTTGCGGAACGCCGCCACGATCAGCGCCAGGATCGGCAGCAAGGCGACCACGAACAAATAAACGATGCTCAGGCCAAAGGTGAGCCAGCGCCACGGCCCGAGATCGAGACTGCGCGGCCGGTAGGCCTTGCCGGCCACGGTGGTGTAGCTGCGCCCGCTCAGCACTCTCTGCTGGATAAAGACCAGCAATCCGGTCACCACCATCAGCAGGATCGCGACCGCGGCCGCGGTGTTGTAGAGCGGCGGCGACCAGTTGGTGAGCTTGAAGATATAGGTGGTGAGGACGTTGATATTGGTCGGCGCGCCGAGCACCGCCGGAATGCCGTAGATGCCCAGCATCACGATGAACGACAGCAACATGCCGGAGATGATCGCCGGCATGATCAGCGGGAACGTCACCGAGAACAGCGTCGCGAAGGCGCTGGCGCCGGAAATCTCGGCGGCTTCTTCGAGGCTCGGGTCCATGTTGCGCAGCGCCGAGGCGGTGAACATGTAGACGTAGGGCGCGTAATAAATGCCGAACACGACGACCAATCCGGGCAGCGAATAAAAATCGACGTGCCAATCGAGATGCGCCCATTTGAACATCGTGTTGATGAGCCCGGTCCGGGGCGAGCCCAGAATGGACCAGGCGACGCCGGCGACCAGCGGTGGGGCGAACAGCGGCAGGATGCTGGCTGCGGCGATGAATCGCTTGAACGGCGTGTTGGTGCGCACCACGATCCAGGAAAACGCCAAGCCGATCGCCACCGCGATCACGGTGCCGCCGGTGCAGGCCACCATCGTATTGAACAGCGCCTCCGCGACGTTCGGATTGACCAGCACGGTGACGAAGTTGGCGATCGAGAGGTGGCTGAGGCTAAAGCCCTCGACCACCGGATTGGTGTCGGTGAGGGCGCCGAGCAGCAGCGTCAATATCGGATAGACGACCAGAAAGGCCAAGATTGCGAGCAACGAAACAACCCAGGCCGCGGTCAGCACCCCGCGGCGGCGATCCGCACGCGCGTCTTGCACCGCGCCTTGCAGCGGCGTTGCCAACTCTACCAAAGCGTTCCCCTTAGGCCACGATTAGTTTGTTTTTTGCCCTTGGGCGTTATCCCACACCATCGGCGGGCGGTCTGCAATGACTTCGATCAGGCCGTGGTCGGCTCGTTGGCTTCCTGGTGCCAGATCAACAGCCTGCGGCGGATCAGCGCCATCGTCTTGACCAGGCAATAGCCCACCACCGCGATTTCGACGATGCCGGCGAACACGCCGGTCGAGTTGGCAAAGCGCGAGGCCGTCATCATGGCGCCGCCCAGGCCGTAGCCGCCCATCAGCATCTCGGCCACCACTGCGACGATGAGAGAGAGCGGCAGCGCCACCTGCAAGCCCGGTCATGATCTGCGGCATCGCCGCCGGCAAGACGATCTGGGTCAGGAGTTCGCGGTTGTTGGCGCCCATGTTGCGCGCCGACCAGAGCAGTTCCCGTTCCACGCCCTGAATGGCGATGACGGTGGCGGCGATCACCGGGAAAATGGCGTCGATCACGATGATGGTGATCTTGGAAACGTCGTAGACGCCGAGCCACAGGATCACCACCGGCAGGAACGCGATCTTCGGCATCGGAAAGCCGACCGAAATGATCGGATCGAAGAACCAGTTGGCGATCGCGTTGCGCGACATCGCCATCCCGATGATGACGCCGAACACCGTGCAGATCGCAAACGCGGTCAGCGCGCGGTACAGCGTCAGCGCCGTGTTGATCCACAGATCGCCGGACCAGGCATCGCTCCAGATGCGCGCGATCACGTCGCTCAGCGCCGGCAATTGGTAGTGCGTGAACGTGCCGCTGCGCGCCAGGATTTCCCACGCCGCCAGCAGCACGACGATCGAGGCGATGCGCGCGAACGCCCACAGCAACGCGCGCGCGATCTGCGCCACGCCCGTCTCCGCGCCCGAGATCGCGGCTATTCGCGCCATGCCAGCGTCCGCTTGGTGATCGCAAGATAAATCCGGTCGGCGGCGAAGCCGAGGAACGCCACGGTCAGCACCACCGCATACATCGCGTCGTAATTGCCGTTGGCGCCGAGATAGCCGATCAGAAAACCGAAGCCCTTCTGCGCCACGATCAATTCGGACGACACCAGCAGAATGAAGGACAGCGCCAGCGCGGTGCGGATACCGTTGAGCAGTTCCGGCATGGCGCTCGGCACCACCACGTCCCACAGCATGCGCAGCCGGTTGGCGCCCATGCTGCGCGCCGACCAGACCAGCACCTGCTCGCTCGAGCGCGCGCCGTTGAAGGCGCCGATGGTGACCGGCAGCATGCAGCCGAGGAAGATCAGCAGAATTTTGGAGCCGTCGCCGAAACCGAGCCAGATCACGGTCACGGGGATGAGCGCCGATTTCGGCAGCGGATAGAACACCTCCACGATCGGCGCCAGCAGCACGTTCACCGGCTTCCACCAGGCCATGGTGATGCCGAGCATCGCCGCCGACCAGGACCGCCAGCGCGAGACCGGCGCCGGCGCGGAACAGCGACGACAGCCCATTGGTGATCAGTTCGCCGTCCTTGATCATGTCGATCCAGGACGCGATCACGGCCGACAGCGGCGGCAGCGCGGTGGTCGAGACCAGTTCGAGGCGCGCCGCCAGCTCCCAGGCGATCGCCAGCAGCACCAGTGGGAGATAGCGGTGAGCAGTTTCATGGCGCGCGTTTCCCTGCGCCTTGATGGCTTCCTCCTTCACCAGGTTCCACAACTCGTCGACCTTTTCGACGAAGGCCGGCGACTTGTGAATGTTGGTATCGTTCTTGTCGAACTTGGTATCGACGATGGTCTTGATGCGGCCCGGCCGCGCCGACATCACCGCCACCCGGTCGGCCAGATAGACCGCCTCCTGCACGTCGTGGGTGACGAAGATCACCGTCTTCGGCGTGCGCTGCCAGATGCGCAGCAGTTCGCTCTGCATCAGCTCGCGGGTCTGCGCGTCGAGCGCGCCGAACGGCTCGTCCATCAGCAGGATTTTCGGGATCGAAGGCGAGCGTGCGCGCGATCGCGGTGCGCTGCCTCATGCCGCCGGACAATTGCGAGGGATAGCTGTCCTCGAAGCCGGTAAGGCCGACCAGTTCGATGAAATCCTGCGCGCGCTTTTCGCGTTCCTCTTTCGGCATGTTTTGCCGCTCTAGGCCGTAGAGAATGTTGCCGCGCACAGTTTTCCACGGAAACAGCGCGAAGTGCTGGAACACGATGCCGCGGTCCGGCCCCGGGCCGGTGACCGGAGCGCCGTCGACTCGGATCGCGCCTTTCTCGACTGGCAGAAAGCCGCCGATCAGATAAAGCAAAGTCGATTTGCCGCAGCCCGACGGCCCGAGCAGCGCGACGAATTCGCGGTTCGCCACCTCAAGCGACACCTGATCGAGCGCCAGCACCTCGCGGCCGCGCGGCGGGCGATACATGTGGCTGACGCTATCGATGACGATTTGCGCTTGACCGGTCATGGTGTCTTTCTTGGCGCAGGAGCGTCCCCAATGGCCGCTGTCCGGTCAAGCGCCGTCGTCGCTTTCGGCAGCGGCTTTGACCTATAATGCGGGACACCGCATCGTCCTGTCATGCGGGACACAGACGAATAATCGAAAGAGGAAACGTCAGTGCCCAATACGCTTAAAGACGCCCGCGCCGAGCTCGCGCTCGCCAACCGCATGGTCGCCAATGAAGGCGTCATCGACGCCTTCGGGCACGTCAGCATGCGTCATCCCGACAATCCGAACCGCTATTTGCTGTCGCGCTCGCGCGCGCCCGAACTGGTGACGCCTGAAGACCTCATCGAATACGATATCGACTCCAAGCCGCTGCGCGATCCAGCAAACCGGGCAATATTCCGAGCGGGTGATTCACGGCGAAATCTACAAGGCGCGGCCGGACGTCAATGCGGTGTGTCATCATCATTGTCCGGCCTTCATGCCGCTGCTTGCCACCGGCGCCGACTACGTGCCGGTGTTCCATCTCGGCGCGGTTGGCGGCATCAAGCCGCCCTACTGGGACCAGCAAGACGAGTTCGGCGACACCAATATGCTGGTGGTCAAGCCGGAGGAGGGCGCCTCGCTCGCCCGCGCGCTCGGACAAAACTGGATTGTGCTGATGAAGCGGCATGGCGTCACCGTCGCCGGCACCAGCGTGAAGGATTGCGTGTTCCGCTCGATCTTCTCGGCGCGCAATGCCGAGTACCAGGTGCGGGCGCTGAGCATCGGCGGCAACGTCGCCTCGCTGACGCCGGGCGAAGCCGAATTGGCCGGTCAGATCAGCCGCAAAACCACGGGCCTCATGCGCTCATGGGAATACTGGTCGATGCGGGTCGCCAAATCGGGCGGGATGCCTGGCGCAGCCCGACCGATACCGCAGCGTCAGGCCAAGCCCGCGCCCAAAACGCGCAAAGGCGCAAAAAGCCGCCGCCGGTGAGACTTTGGGCTTCCCCGGTCGGGTCGCACTCAGTGTTGAATGCCGCCCACTAAGGGGCGGCTTTACGAACGATAGAAAATACCAAGGGAGGAACGACAATGCAGAAATACAAAAACATAGTCGCCGCGCTCGGCCTCGTTGCGCCGCTGGTGCTGGCGGCCGGAACGGCGTCCGCCGAAGACCAGCTCAAATTGGCGATCGGCCAGATCAACAATTGGGAAAACCAGGCGCCGACGCTCGGCCAGGACGCCGGCATCTTCAAGAAGCACGGCCTGGTGCTGGAGAATGTCGGCACCCAGGGCGCCGGTGAAACCATCCAGGCGGTGATCTCAGGCTCGGCCGATATCGGCGCCGGCGTCGGCGCGGCCGGCGTCATGCGTGCGTTCTCCAAGGGTGCGCCGGTGCGTATTCTCGCGCCCGCCTTCACCGGCACCGGTGACCTGTTCTGGTATGTGAAAGCCGATTCCAAGATTCAATAGCCTGAAGGACGCCACGCCCGAGACCACCATCGCCTATTCGACCAACGGTTCGAGCTCGAACAACATCGTGGTCGCTTTCGTCAGCGAGCTCGGCGCCAAGGCCAAGCCGACCGCCACCGGCGGTCCCGCCGCGACGCTGACCGCGGTGATGTCCGGTCAGATCGACATCGGCTGGTCGGCGCCGCCGTTCGGACTCAAGCAAATCAAGGAAGGCAAGATCCGCATCATCGCGCACGGCAGCGACGTGCCGTCGCTGCGCGGGCAGACCGTGCGCGTGCTGATCGTCAACGCCAATTCGCTCAAGACCAAGCACGACGCCATCATGCGCTTCATGCAAGGCTATCGCGAGTCGGTAGACTGGATGTATTCCGATCCGAAGGCGGTCGAGATGTATTCGCAGAAGATGAAGCTGCCGGTCGATCTGCTGAAGGATTCGATGGAGAAATTCCAGCCGAAGGAAGCATTGCAGACCGACAAGATGGCGGATCTCGACGGCATCATCCGCGACGCGGTGAAGCTGAAATTCCTCGACAAGCCGCTGACCAAGGAACAGCTCGCCGAGCTGCTGCAAATCCCGCCGCGCAAATAATCGTGCGCGACGCGCACCTTCGCAAAAACGGAAAACGGGCCTCTGCGTGACAGCGGCCCGTTTTTTTGCCGTCAATTCGTCGTAAGGCTACGTTTTCTTCATTGCTTTCTTCTTCGCCGGCTTGGCCATATTCGCGGCTTTGGCCGGGCAGGCTTTCGACGATGTCACTTTGGCGCCATCCTTGGCCGCGTAGCACGCGCTGGCGTAGGTGAATTTCATGCCGCCTCTTGTTCCGCACACCGGCTTGTCAGAGCCGGGCATGCAGATCAGCGGCGTCGGCGCCGGCGCCTCCGCCATTTTCTTTTTGTGCTTGGCCTCGCTCGGCCCGGCCGAACCGATCACGAAAGCGGCGGCCGCAAAGGCCATGATTGCGGCGTATCCGATATTTTTTAGTTTCATTTATTCCTCCCAACATTGTTGACGCGGCAATTCTAGGAGGGAACTTGCCGCCGTTACAAGAAGTTTACATGCGCGCGGCATCTTAAATCTGAACGGACGTTCATGTCGTGGACGCCTAGAGCCGGCTCATCTCTTGGTGGCGGCGCTGATGGCATCGAGCATGGCGGCGCGGCCGGATTGGAGCGACGCGCGCACCTTATCGTCCTTGCCGATCGCGCCCATCTCGCGCTGCCGTTTGACGGTTGCCTCCACCATCAGCGGATCGATCCCGAGTTCGCGCAGGTGGCGGCGGATTCTTCCATCTCGGCGGCGCGGCGCTCGCCGTGGCTCGCCATGCGCTCCAGATTATATTCGGCGATCTTGGCCCAATCGAGCGACGGGTAATTGTTTTTCATCGACGAAGTCACTTCCTCCAGCACGCCGGCGCGGCTGGCCGCGAGGAAACATTCGAGCGTCAGCGCCTCCATGCCCTTGATCATTACGCTGCGGATCATCTTGATCGCGGCGGCCTGACCGGTCTCGGCGCCGACCACGGTCGGTTTCATCTCCAGTTCGCTGAGCAGCGGCGAAATCGCTTGCGCATGCGGGCCCGAGATCAAAAGCGGCGTCTTGTGGCGCGCCGGATGGATCGGCGCGATCACCGCCACGTCCACGTAACGGGCGCGCTCGCCCAGCAGCTTGGCGGTTTCCTGCTTGCGGCCGGGCGACACAGAATTGATGTCGAGATAATAAGGCGCGCCTTTGAGATGCGGTTCGACCGAACGCGCGGCGTCGATACTTGACGCCGCTGTTACTGCCGCAATGATCATGTCGGTCTCGGCGACCGCGTCGGCGGCAGATTTTGCCAGCCGCACGCCGATGCTTTCGCCGCTCGCCTTGAGCGGCGCGCCATCGGCCTGTGGAAACAAAATATCCCACGCCGCGATGCGTTCGATGCCGCTCTCGCGCAGGCCCGAGGCTATGGCTTGGCCGGCTTCGCCGAAACCGATGAAGGAAATGCGCGGTGTATTGCGGCGGGTCATTGCGGCCTCACGAATCCGCCACGCCCGGCACCGGCGGCGTACCCTTGGTGTGGAACGACTTGATGGTCTGCAAGCCCCAGGCCTGGCCTTTCTTGCGCTCGGCCTCGGTCCAGGCGATCGGCTTCCAGTCCGGCGCCAGCACCAGCCGCGCGCCGGCGCAGGACGACCTCGACGCGGTTGCCGCCGGGCTCGTACACGTAGAGGAAGAAGGTCTGCTGGATGGCGTGCTTGTGCGGCCCGGTCTCGATGAACACGCCGTTCTCCAGAAAAATATCGGCGGCGCGCAGCACGTCCTCGCGGATGTCGAGCGCGAAGGTGACGTGGTGGAAGCGGCCCTTGGTGCCGGTGTGATCGCGCGTATAGGCGAAATCGTAGGATTTGTTGGTGGCGGTCATCCACATGCCGGCTTCACTGCCGTCATCGAGCACGATCTGCTCGGTCAGCATGAAGCCGAGATAATTCTGGAAGAACTCGCGATTGGCCTTGATGTCCACCGCCAGTCCGTTGAAGTGATCGATGCGCCGCACGTTGATGCCGCGCGCCGGATAGCGCTGCGCCTGGTTCTTCAGCGCCGGCTTTTGGTCGGGCGGCGGATCATACCATTCGGTGTCGTAATAAAGTTCGATCATGTGGCCGTCGGGATCCTTGCACATGAAGCTCTTGCCATGGCCGAGGTCGCCATCGGTCCAGCCGACGTCGAAGCCGGAGCCTTTCAGCGCCGCGGCGCGCCGCTCCAGCGCCTGCGGCGAGCGGGTGCGAAACGCGGCATGGCCAAGGCCGGACGTTTTCGAATCCGTGAGCTTGAGCGAATAGCGCTCGTAGTCGTCCCAGCAGCGCAGATAGACGCTCGATCCCTTCTCGCCGCTCTGGGTCATGCCCATCACGTCGATGAAGAATTTGCGGCTTTCCGTCGAATTTGGGGGTAAAGATTTCGACATGGCCGAGATGGGCGATGTCGTGAATAGGTTCCGGCGGCACGGCGTCTCTCGCTTGGTTTGAGGTTTTCGGGGGCTATAAGGCCATGGCGGATTGAGCCGGTCAAAGGCCATTGTTGAGGCCGCCGGCGGGACTACGCAGGCCGGTTTCGTTGTTTTTATAGGTACGATCGGGCAATATCGCGGCTTCGGCGGTCAACGCCGCAATCGGCTTAAAAAAATCTGGGAGGATTCACATGCGTGGGATTTTGCACAGGCTTTGTTCGACATTGGCGGTGAGCGCGGCCCTGGCGCTGCCGGGCGTCGCGAGCGCGCAAAACAACAAATTGATCGTCGCGCTGCCGACCACGCCGCCGAACGTCGTGCACATGCCGGTGCTGATCGCCAAGGAGCTCGGCCTTTACAAGAAGTACGGCGTCGAAGTCTCCACCATTCAGCTCGAAGGCGGCGTCTACACGTATCGCGCCACGGTCGCGGGAAGCGCGGACGTCGCGCTGGCGGCGGGCGCATTCTCGATCGTCGGCCGTGCCAAGGGCGCGCCGACCAAGATCATCCTCGCCAGCGCGCCGAAGCTGGAAGCCTCGATGGTGGTCAATAAGAACATCAAGAGTTTGGAGGATCTCAAGGGCAAGCGCATCGGCATCCAGGAGCCGGGCGGCTTTGCCGACGTGCTCAGCCGCGGCGTGCTGCGCGCCGCCAAGGTCGACCCCAAGGACGTTCACTTCGTCAGCATCGCCTCGGAAGACGTTCCAGCGCTGGTCGCCGACCAGGTCGATACCGCGATCCTGCATGTCGAGCAGGAGATGGTGGCGCGGTCCAAAGTGCCAAGCCTGCATGCCATCGTGCGCATGTGGGATATTCAGCCCAAAAACCTGAGCACGGTTTTTGCGGTCACCGAGAAGACGATCGCCGAGAAGCGCGCCGCGCTGCTAGCTTTCACCAAGGCCAATATCGAGGCGGTGCGGCTGATCTACACTGACGAAGCCAAAGTGTTGCCGGCCGTCGTCAAATACACCGAGCAATCGAAGGAAATCGCCAAAGAGACGCTCGACTTCATGATCAAGAATTGCATCTGGGATGCCAATAGCGGCATTGGTCCGACCCGCATCAACTTCACCGCGCAGTTGATGGAAAAGGTCGGCAATATTCCGCAGGGCAAGGCTCCGAAATACGAAGATCTGGTCGATCTGTCATTTACCAACGAAGCGATCAAGGAGCTCGGCGAGTGGAAGGGGCCGGTTTGCCCATCGTCAGAGCAGTGACACGCAACACGGGAAATAGGTGATGAGCGCCGTCGACGAGGTCCACGCCGTTGCAATGGCGCCCGTCGTGGCCGCGCCGGCGGTGCGCAAGCCGCCGTTCTGGAAGCGCCGGGCGGTTTATCGCTACGGCTTTCTGGCGTTCATCCTGATCGCCTGGCAGTTGATCGGGCCGATGATCAATCCGATCTTCTTTTCTTATCCCACCAAGATCGCGCTGGCGTTCTACGAACTGACCTTCGTCACCGGCGAGCTGCAGCACTACATGGTGGAGAGCCTGCTGATCCTGTTCTACGGGCTCGGCGTCGCGATCCTGGTCGGCGTGCCGCTGGCCATCCTGATGGCGCGCTTCCAGAGGGTCGATTGGGCGCTCGATTTGCCGGTCAACGCCATGTACGCGACCCCGATGGTCGCATTGGTGCCGCTGCTGGTGCTGTGGTTCGGCATCTACATGGAAGCCAAGGTGATCGTGGTGTTTTTGTTTTGCGTGTTCCCGATCCTGATCAATACCTATCAGGGCGTGCGCGAATGCGACAAGAACATGCTCGAGGTCGCGCGCTCGTTCCGCTCCAGCGAATGGCGGATGTGGCGGGACGTGCTGTTTCCGTTCGCGCTGCCCTACATCGCCGCCGGCGTGCGTCTCGCCATCGGCCGCGGACTTGTCGGCGTGGTGATCGCGGAGTTCTACACCACGATCTCCGGCCTTGGTTACATGATCACGCGCTACGCCCACATCTTCGACATGGACAAGACTTTCGTGCCGGTGATCCTGCTGATGTTTCTCGGCGTGTCGCTGACGTCGGCGCTGAAATGGCTGGAGCGGCGCCTGGCGCCCTGGAGTCACGCCAACCGCTGATTGGCGCGATCGAACAGGCCGACAAAGCCGGCGCCGAATTTACGCGACAGCTTCGCCGCCAGGTCGTTGATCGGACAGAACGCCACCGCGCACAGGATCGCGACCGGCACGCTCGCCGCACCGCACGAACGCCTTCGACCACAGCAGGCCGGCCTTGACGTGTAACGGCCTGCCAATGATGAGGAATGGGCGCGAGACGCGCCTAGACGTCTTCCGGACTATCGACATAGCGCAAGCCCGCCTTCGCCAGCCCCTCGCGCATCTTGTACATGTCGAGACTGAGCTCGCCGGCCGCGAGCCGCGTGCGCTTGCCGTTTTCGTCGTCCATGCGCTTTTGCGCCTTGCCGGCGGTTTCGGCCGCCAGTTTTTTCGGCACGATGACGACGCCATCGTCATCGGCCACCACCACGTCGCCCGGCTCGACATTGACGCCCGCGCACACCACCGGAATATTGACCGCGCCGAGCGTCGCCTTGACCGTGCCCTTGGCCGAGATCGCCTTCGACCAGACCGGAAAGCCCATGTCCTTGAGCGGCTTCACGTCGCGGCAGCCGGCGTCGAGGATGAGGCCGATCACGCCGCGCGCGACCAGCGCGGTCGCCAGCAATTCGCCGAACATGCCGTCGGTATTGTCGGTGGTGCAGCCGACCACCAGCACGTCGCCCTTTTTACATTGCTCCACCGCAACGTGAATCATCCAGTTGTCACCGGGCTGCGCCAGCACGGTGACGGCCGGTCCGCCGATCGACGCGCCGGCCCAGATCGGCCGCATATAGGGCTTCATCAGGCCCGAGCGCCCGAGCGCCTCATGCGCGGTGGATACGCCGGCGGCGGCGAGTGTGCCGATAGCGTTGCCATCGGCGCGTTTGATGTTGCGGACCACGACGGGTTTCATTGCGTGTTTCCTCTTTCTGTACCTCGATCCGTCATCCTGAGGTGCGAGCCACCCAAGTCGGCTGTAGCCGACTTGGGCATTTAATGTTGCCGATCTCGGGTAGACCCGAGATCGGTGGCTCGCACCTCAGGATGACGGGGTGAGGCTGCGGCTAGCCTAACTCCAACTCCACCGTCGGGAACAGCCGCTGATAGGCCTCGCCGTAAGTCATCGGCACGCCGGTATTGCGCGCGCCTTGAATGCCGCGGTTGAGCGCGACCCGTTCATAATAAGCCCACAGATGTTTCTGCGCGGCGAGAATCTGGAACGCCTTGTACTTCTGCTCCCACACCTCGTCGATCTTGAGAATGAGATTGGGTTTGTAATTGCACATTTCCGGCTGATGCGGCTCGAACAGAAACACCGGCGGCGCCGAGTACTTGTACTTGGCGCCCGGCTTGTGGCCCATCGCCTGCGCCACCACGCGGGTTTCCTGCGCGAAATGGGCGGCATTGGGATGATCGAAATTGTACGGGTCTTCCAGCGCGTGGGTGAGCACGAAGGCCGGGTTGGTTTCGCGATAGATATCGACCATGCGGTCGAAATGTTTTTCGGTGAGCTTGAGCGGATAATCGCCGCAATCGAAGAACTCGATCTCGGCGCCGAGCAGAGCGGCGGCGCGTTCGGCCTCGTCCTTGCGGCCGGCTTTCACGGTCGCGAGCGTCGCGCCCGGTTCCTTCCAGGCGAACTGGCTTTCGCCGCGCTCGCCGAACGATAGGCAAACGATCTTGACGCGATAGCCGCTTTTGGCGTGCAGCGCGATGGCGCCGCCGGCGCGCCAGACGAAATCGCCCGGGTGGGCGGTGATGACGAGCCCGATCTTTTGCTCCGCCATGGACTGAGGAACTCCGTTTTACCTGCGGGTTCTCTAGCCTAGCTGGCTGATCGCGAAAAGTGGGGCGGATTTCGGAAAAGGCCGTTCGCAAGCAAAACGGACCCCTAAAAGCCATAACGGGCAGACCGTCGTCTGCCCGTCACAAGCTCTCGGATCCATTTCCGGCGCGTCCGGGCGTGAGCCTTTAAGCGTCGTACCCAGTTACTGAGAGCCAGGACCGGCAAACATGGACCACGAATACAGCAAGCTGCACCCACGTCCCATGCCCGCTCCGGTCATGGCGGCCATCCCTTTCCGGCGTGAGCCGAAGATGGCTGACCTGTGGTTAGCCTATCCGGCTGCGCGCAGGTGGCAAGCGCGAAAAAACCGTCGTTGTGAACTATGGGGATAACGCGGGGCCGATCGCGCTGCCGTCAACCCAAAATCGTGCCTTTGCCGCGGCCGTCTTTGCTCTGCTCGATCATGACGGTGTCGTGCTTGAGCGCGAGTTGCTTGGTGAGTTCGGCGTTCATCAGTTGCTCTTGGGAGAGCGCATGCATATCCGCGAACATGCCTTCGGTGCCGGCCGGCGCATAGATCATCAGCATGCGCACGCCGTCTTTCGAAGTCACCTGATGCGTCACGCCGGGCGGTATGTGTACGCACGATCCGGTTTTGGCGTGGAACAGCTCGTCGCCGACCTGGAAATCGGCGCTGCCGTCGAACACGTAGAACGTCTCGTACGCCTTGATGTGGTAATGCGCGCGCGACTGGAAGCCGGGCTTGCAGTTTTCCTCGACCACTTCGAAAGTCTGCCCGGTGTCGGCGCCGGTGATCTTGACGATCACCTCGTTGGCCTTGGCGTAGATGTTGCCTTTGCCCGGCGCCGAATGTTTGCCCTTCGCTGACATGTTTTGCTCCTTTTGGGGCTCCGGCCGGTCCGCAGCCAAGCGAAAGCTACCCGGGCGGGGCCGCAAACGAAACCGCCATAATGCCGCCGCAATATAGGAATTTATTCCAGATTGTCCGATCCACCGAGGGCGCTCTCATGAAGCGTGATGTTGGTGGGATCGGATGCGGCGCCCGCGGGCAGGAGACGAACGCTCCTCCTGCACCCGGGCGGCGCCGGGGCTCCGCCCGGGGTCACTAGGGACCCCTGCCAGGAGCTGGCTGACGGCGGGCCGTTGAGGCTTGCCCGAGGCTCGGAAGGAGCGGTTGACCCGAAAGGCGCCGCGAGCTTCGAGCCGGAGGCGAGGACGAAACGGACCCCGAAAGCGCGGCCCGGCGCTGTAAGGAAGATGCCGCGATGGAGCGCCGAGAGGCGCGCACCCGTCGTCACGGGTGCCCGCGCCGCAAGGCGTGGATTGCTAAGGATGCGCCGCTCGGCGCTCCGTCCCCTCGATTTATTCGAGGGGGAGAAGGCTTGCCCGCCGAAGCCCGAAGGGCGAAGGCAGGGACGACGGCGTACCCCGCGCCGCAAAGAACAGGGGCGATCGACGCACGCCCGCCTTCGCGCAAGGCTTCGGCGGGCAGCCTTCGCGGCTGACGGCTTGCCAGCCGAAGCTCCTCAGGAGCGAAGGCTGGCGTACCCGGCGCCGCAAAGAATACGGGCGATGACGCATGTCAGCTTTCCTTTTCCAGGGAGAGGAGAAGAAGCTTGCGCGAATGACCGCAAGCGGGAGATTATCGCGCCATGCAAAACAACAAGACGACAGTTTCCGCTCGCGACCGGCTCGAACAGGCATTTGCACGCATCGCCGATCCGAACGGCGAGGGCGCGCGCGCCTGTCTCACCATCTATCGCGACGCCGCCATCGCGGCGGCGGATGCCGCCGATGCGCGTGCGCGTGACGGCATTTCGTTGGGGCCGCTCGACGGCGCCATTGTCAGCATCAAGGATTTGTTCGACGTCGCCGGCGAGGTGACGCGCGCCGGTTCAAAAATTCTGGCCGAGGAGGACAAACCCGCCGCCGCCGACGCGCCGATCGTGCACCGGTTGCGGGCCGGCGGCGCGGTGATCGTGGCCAAGACCAACATGACCGAGTTCGCCTATTCGGGAATCGGCGCCAATCCGCATTTCGGCACGCCCGGCAATCCGGCCGATCGCAAGCGCGCGCCCGGCGGCTCGTCGTCGGGCGGCGCCGTGGCCGCAGCCGACGGCTTCTGCGAGGTCGCCATCGGCAGCGACACCGGCGGTTCGACTCGGATTCCGGCTGCACTCTGCGGCATTGTCGGATTCAAGCCGAGCCGGCAGCGTGTGCCGACCGAGGGCGCGTTCCCGCTGTCGCAAAGTATCGATTCGATCGGACCGATGGCCAAGACGGTCCTCGATTGCTTCAAGGCCGACGCGGTCATGGCGGGCGACGATTATGCGCCGCTTGAACCGATGCCGCTTGCGGGTCTGCGCATCGGCATCGCGCAAGGTCCGCCGCTTGAGAAGCTGGACGAAACGGTGGCCAAGCGTTTTCCTCAAGCCATCGACCGGCTGGAGCGGGCCGGCGCCCGGCTTTCTAACGAAAAATTGCCGCTGCTCGACGACATGGCGCGGGTCAACGCCCGTGGCGGCGTGCAGCCGGCGGAAGCCTTCGCTTTGCATCGCGACCGGTTGCAACGGCGTGCCGACGCGATCGATCCAAATGTCCGGGTACGGCTCGAGCGCGCCAGCGCCATCTCGGCCGCCGACTTCATTTGGATGGTGAACGAGCGTGCCGCGCTGATCCGCGCCATGGATGCGCGGCTTGGCGATATCGACGTGCTGGCGCTGCCGACGACGCCGATCGTCGCGCCGACGCTGGATGAGGTGGCGGCGCAGGACGAATTCTTCCGCAAGAACGCCACGCTGCTGCGCAATACCTCGATCTGGAATTTCTTCGACTGTTGCGCCATTTCGCTGCCGCTGCCTCGTGAAGGCGGCCTGCCGACTGGCTTGATGCTGGTTGCCCGCAATGGGCGTGACCGCCAGCTATTCCGCGTTGCGGCAGCGGTCGAGCGGGCGTTGGGGGCCTGAAATAGCCTGTCTGCCGCGGCTTTTTTGGCGCTTGTTACCGGCACATAAAATTCGCATCATCGGAACAATTACAGGCTGGCTCAGGGAGGGCGTCCAATGAGAAAAAATCGTCAATCGGGTTTCACCCGGCGCACGGTCGCGGCCGGTCTCGGCACCAGCGCTTTGCTCGCGGGCGCGCCTTTCAACATCGTGCGCGCGCAAGGCGCGGCGCTCAAGGTCGGCGTGCTGCTGCCGCGCTCCGGCTTCCAGGCCGGCATCGGCCAGGACTGCCAGCGCGGCGTCGACATCGCCAACGGCGTCCTCAAGGAGCTCGGCCTGCCGGAACTCGAAATCATGAACGCCGATACCGAGACCAATGTCGATGTCGCCCGCTCGCGCGCCGAGAAGCTGATCGGCGATGGCGCGCAGCTTCTGATCGGTGCCTTCGACTCCGGCCAGACCACCGCCATCGCACAGGTCGCCGAGCAGAAGGGCATCCCGCTTGTCATCAACATCGCCGCCGCGCCGCCGATCACCGAGCAGGGCTACAAGTTCGTGTTCCGCAATTTCCCGACCGCGGCCGATGATCCTGCGCGATGCCTTCGCTCAATCAGAAGGAAGTCTTCGCAGATCGACCGGTGCAGCGCCGAAGACCGTGGTGTTCTGCACGTCAACGACACCTTCGGCACGGCGATGTCAAGGGCGGTATCGGCGCGATGATGCCGAAGTTCGACATGCCGTACAAGATCGTCGAAGAGATCTCCTACGATCCGACGGCGCGCGATCTGTCGGTCGAAATCTCCAAGGCCAAGGCGACCGGCGCCGAGGCTACTGATCGTGGTCAGCCGCCTCAACGACGCCATCCTGCTGACCCGCGAAATGGTCAAGCAGCGCTGGTCGCCGATGGCGGTCCTCAGCATGGGCCCGGGCTGGTACGAGGATCAGTATCTCAAGACGCTCGGCAAACTGTCCGACGACCCGATCAGCCTGGTGCCGTGGTACGACCCGAACAAGAAAGTCAGCAAGATAGCTCGAAGCCGCGTTGGCCAAGGCTTCATCCTGGCGTCAACCTGAACACCAACCACGTCTATACGTTCGAGGCGCTGCTGATTGCCGCCGACGCCTACAAGCGGGCCGGCTCGTCCGATCCGAAGGCGCTCGCCGACGCCATCCGCACGACCAACATCACCGACAATGTCAGCCCCGGTCCCGGCATCGTGTTCGACGCCAAGGGCCAGAACGACAAGCTCAAGTGCTCGGCGATTCAGAACCGCGGCGGCAAGCTGGTCACCGTCGCGCCGAAGGAGGCGGCCAACGCCAAGCCGGAATGGCCGTTGAAGCCCTACGACAAGCGCGGCTGAGTTTTGCGCCGTTAGGATCGGCCGGTGCCGGCTGATGTCTATCTCAATGTCGCCGTCGGCGGGGTGCTGACCGGCCTCGTCTATGGGCTGATGGCGCTTGGCCTGTCGGTGATCTTCGGCGTCGTGCGCGTGGTCAATTTCGCCCATGGCGAGATGATGACGCATCGCGATGTACATCGCGGTCACGCTGTTTGCCGCCTTTCACCTCGATCCGCTGGTGATGCTGGTGCCGATCGCGGCGGTGCTGTTCGTGTTTCGGCTACGTGCTGCAGGCGCGCCTGATCAATCCGTTCATCACCCGGCCCGAGCACAGCCAGTTCCTGCTGCTGGTCGCGATCGCGATCATCATCGTCAACGTCCTGCTGATCGTGTACGGCCCCGACGCGCAGACCGTACAGGCCAGTTACGCCTTCGACAGCTTCCGGCTCGGTGCGCTGATCGTTGACGCCACCAAACTCTATGCCGGCATTGCGGCCGTCGTGGTCGCCGCCGCCCTATTTGCGTTCTTTCGATACACGCGCATCGGCACCGCGATCCGCGCCTGCGCCGATAACTACACGGGCGCGCTGGTCGTCGGGCTCGACGTCAAACATCTCTACGCGCTGACCTTCGGCCTCGGCGCGGCCTGCGTCGGCGCCGCCGGCGTGATGCTGGTCCTGATCGTCGATGTGACGCCGGCGCTCGGGCCGGCTTACACCTTGCTCGCCTTCGTGATCGTGATCACCGGCGGCCTCGGCTCGATGCCCGGCGCGCTCATCGGCGGCGTGTTGATCGGGTTGACCGAGGCGATGGCGGGTCTGCTGTTCTCGCCTTCCGCAAAAAGCATGTTCGCCTTCGGCATCCTGGTGCTGGTGCTGCTGTTCCGCCCGCAGGGCATCATGGGGAAGAGAACCGCATGATGTCAGCGTTGATTGCAGACGTTCCGCGCCGTGCCTTGCTCTTGCTGGTTGCCCTGCTGATAGCTCTTATCCTCGCCCCATTGTTCGCCGGCGATTATCTGCTGACGGTGCTTATCCTGATTTTGTACTTCGCCTATCTCGGGCAAAGCTGGAACATCATGATGGGCTTTGCCGGGCAACTGTCGCTCGGTCATGCGCTCTATGTCGGGCTCGGCGCCTATACGGCCGCGTCGCTCTACGTGCATTTCGGCATCGGCCCGTGGCTCGGCCTGCTGGTCGGCGATTCCGATCGCCGCGCTGACCGGTTGTTTCATCGGCTTTCTTGCATTCCGCTTTCGCGTCGCCGGCGTCTATTTCGCAATCTTGACCATTGCCGTGGCTGAATTCGCCCGCGTCGGTTTCGATCATGTGAGCTGGACCAGCGGCGCCTCCGGCCTGTTTTTGCCGGTGGCGCAATATGCCCACAACGATCTCTGGCACCTGCGCGGCAATCCGGCGATGTTCTATTACATCCTGCTCGCCGCCACCGTGCTCGCCTTGATCTTCTGCCGGGCCTTGCTGCAAAGCCGCGTCGGCTATTTCTGGCGGGCGATCCGCGAAGACGAGGAAGCCGCGCGCTCGGCCGGCATCGACACCTTCCATTACAAGATGATCGCGGTGGCGATCTCCGCCGCCATGACGTCGTTCGCCGGCGTGATTTACGCGTTCTACTACAACAATTTGTTTCCCGAGCAGGTGTTTCACATCTCGCGCTCGATCGAGATCATCCTCGGGCCGATCGTCGGCGGCATCGGCACGCTGTTCGGGCCCATCCTCGGCGCTTTTATTCTGACCGGGCTGGCGGAGACGCTGACTAGCGCGCTGGCCGCGCTTGGCGTCGATCTGCCGGGCGCCAAGCAGGTGTTCTACGGCATTTGTCTGCTGCTGGTGATCACGGCGCTGCCGGATGGCGTGTGGCCGTGGCTGTGCAAGCGCATCGGGCTGGAGCGCAAACAATGAGCGCGCTCCTGTCGGTTCAAGGCGTCAGCAAACGGTTCCGCGGGCTTGTGGCGGTGGACCGGGTCAGCTTCGAGGTGCCCGAGGGCGGCATCTTCGCCGTGATCGGCCCGAACGGCGCCGGCAAGACCACGCTGTTCAACATGATCGCCGGGATGTTTCCGCCCGACGGCGGCTCCATCACTTTCGCCGGCGAGCGCATCGAGCATCTGCCGGCCGACGGCATTTGCCGGCGCGGCATCGGCCGCACCTTCCAGATCGTGCGGCCGTTCCCGGGCTTGAGCGTCGAGGACAATGTCATCGTCGGCGCGCTGCTGCATCGCCGGCACGTCGACGCCGCGCGTGCGCATGCGCACGAGGTGCTGCGCCGGCTCGACCTTTACGACAAGCGCGTCCAGCGCGCTTCGGCGCTGACGTTGCCGGACCGCAAGCGGCTCGAAATGGCGCGCGCGCTCGCCACCGATCCGAAACTGCTGCTGCTCGACGAGACGATGGCGGGCTTGCGGCCGACCGAAACCGACCGGATCGTCGCGGTCTTGCGCGAGCTCAACCGCGAAACCGGGCTCACCATCCTGCTGATCGAGCACGTGATGCGCGCGGTGATGGCGCTCGCCGGGCACATTCTGGTGCTGCACCACGGCGCGGCGATCGCGCGAAGGCGCGCCAGAGCAGATCGTGCGCGACCCTGCGGTGATCGAATCTTATCTCGGCGTGGAGGCCGTTTGATGCTCCGCATCGAGAACCTCGACGTCTTCTACGGCGATGCCCAGGCGCTCGACGGCGTCTCGCTCGAGATCGAAGAGGGCGCCATCGTCGCCATTGTCGGCGCCAATGGCGCCGGCAAGACCTCGCTGATCCGCACCATTGCCGGCATGCAGCCGCCGGCGCGCGGCCGCATTCTCTATCGCGGTGCCGATATCGCCGGCTGGCCGAGCCACAAAGTATGCGATCTCGGCATCGGCCAGGTGGCCGAAGGCCGCCAGGTTTTCCCGACGCTGTCGGTCGCCGAAAATCTGGAGATGGGCGCCATGCTGCCGCGCGCGCGCTCGGGCCGCGTGCGTAACCTCGAACGCGTCTACGCGTTGTTTCCCACGCTGGTCGAGCGCAGCGGTCAATTGGCCGGCACGCTGTCGGGCGGCGAGCAGCAGATGCTCGCCATCGGTCGCTGTCTGATGGGCGCGCCGGATCTGGTGATGTTCGACGAGCCGTCGCTGGGCTTGGCACCGACGCTGGTGCAAAGCGTGCTGCGATGCGTGCGCGATCTCAACCGCGAGGGCCTCACCTGCGTGCTGGTCGAGCAGAATGTGGCGGTCTCGCTCAAGCTCGCGAGCCGCGCCTATGTGCTGGAAAACGGCCGCATCACCTTGTCGGGCAGCGGCGAGGCGCTGCTCACAGACGACCGCGTGCGGCAGGCCTATCTCGGTTTGTAGGATGGACCGAAGCCGCGCGTGCGGCGGCGCATCAGACAATCGAGCGCGGCGATCCGCATGCTGAGTGAGCACTCGGGAAAACTGGCGCGCAGCAGCTTGAGCGCCTCGGCGTCGGTTGCCGGGGCGAAGGTCATCACCCGCGCAGCCATCTCGGCCGGATCGAATGGCGTCGTGACCGTGTCGGATTTGAAGGCTTGGCCCATGGAATCGATTCCCGCAGTGAAATCAGCCTGAAGTCCCGGCAATCTCAGTCTGCGGCCCCGGCCGTTAGCAACTCGTTAAAACGCAAAGCGGCCGGCGGTTCCATTCGCCGGCCGCGATTATCAGATTAACGAGGAGGCTACTTCAGCGGCGGTCCGATGGTGACAGTGAGCTTGCCGACGCCCTCGACTTCGCATTCGAGCTTGTCGCCGGCGACGGTGGCGGCGACGCCCGATGGCGTGCCGGTCATGATGATGTCACCGGCCACGAGCTCGACCATCTCCGACAGGTTGGAGATAATTTCCGGCACGTTCCAGATCAACTGGTTGAGATCGCCGTCCTGGCGGATCTTGCCGTTGCACTTGAGCGTGATCTTGCCTTTGGCGGGATGCCCGGTTTCGCTCGCCGGCTTGATCGCACCACAGGGCGCAGAGTGATCGAAGGCCTTGCCGATCTCCCATGGCCGCTTGAGATCGCGTGAGGCGATCTGCAGATCGCGGCGGGTGAGGTCGATGCCGACCGCGTAGCCGTAAATGCAGTCATTGGCCTTGGCGACCGGGATGTTGCGGCCGCCGCTCTTGAGTGCGACCACGAGTTCGACCTCGTGATGCATGTCCTTGGTCAGCGACGGGTAGGGCACAGTGCCGCCGTCGGCAACGATCGCGTCGGCGGGCTTGGCGAAATAAAACGGCGGCAGGCGCTCGTCCTGTCCCATCTCGCGAATGTGCTCGATGTAATTGCGGCCGACGCACCAGATACGGCGGACCGGAAAGACCTTGGCTGTCCCGGCGACGGCAATAGCCGCTTGCGGGGCAGGCGAGATGACGTAGTCCGCGCTCATGAGGAATTTGCCTTCTGCGATGTGGAGGTGAATGCGTTAGCGGGGCGGGCCAATCCGGTATCGCATTATGCCGCGTTGAACAAGACGGATAAAGCGGCGCGTTTTTGGGGGCCTATTGCACCGCGACCAGCGGCGGGCGGCTTTCCTGCTCCTTGAGCTGGAGCCGGTAGAACGCGGCGTAGCGGCCGCCTTTGCGCAGCAATTCGTCGTGCTGACCGGACTCGACCGCCCGGCCGTCCTCGACCACGTAAATGCGGTCGGCATGCGAGACCGTGTGCAGCCGGTGCGCGATCGCCAGCGTGGTGCGGCCCTGGCAGAGCCGCTCCATCGCCTCGCGCACCTGCAATTCGGATTCTGAATCGAGCGCGGCGGTCGCCTCGTCGAGCAGGATGATCGGCGCGTTCTTGATCAGCGCGCGCGCGATGGCCACGCGCTGGCGCTGACCGCCGGAGAGTTGCAGGCCGTGCTCGCCGACCGGCGTGTCGTAGCCGCGCGGAAACGACATGATGAAATCATGCGCATAGGCGCCCTTGGCGGCGGCGACGATCTCGTCCTCGCTGGCGCCCGGTTTTCCGAAGGCGATGTTTTCGCGCACCGTGTCGCGGAACAGGAACACATCCTGCCCGACATAGGCGATATGCTGGCGCAGCGAGCGGCGCGACACTTGGCTAACGTCCTGCCCAGTCGACGGCGATGTTGCCGCGCTCGATGTCGTAGAAGCGCAGAATCAAATTGAAAATGGTCGATTTGCCGCCGCCCGAGGGGCCGACCAGCGCGGTCAGCATGCCCGGTTCGGCGACAAACGACATGCCGCGCAGCACCGATTCATTGCTGCGATAGGAAAAGTGAACGTCGTTGAATTGCAGCTGCGGTGTTTTGACCAGCAAGGCCGGCTTGCCGATGTCGGCCGGCTCGCTCGGCGGCGAATCGATCACCTCGAACAGGATGCGTACGCCGACCAGCGCGCTGTTGAGTTCGATGTTGAGGCGGGCCAGGCGCTTGGCCGGCTCGTAAGCCAGCAGGAACGCGGCGATGAACGAGAAGAATTGCCCCGGCGTCGCGCCGGTGTCGATCACGCGGTAGCCGCCATAGATGATGGCGATGGCGATGGCGCAGCCGCCGAGCGTTTCCATCAGCGGGCTGGACGCGGCCGGAAACGCGCGCCATCTTGTTGGCCTCGTGCTCGACCGCCGCGACGTTGTGGTCGAAGCGCTCGCGCATGATGTCTTCGAGCGTGAAGGCCTTGACGATGCGGATGCCTTGCAGCGTCTCCTGTAGAGTTTCGAGAATGCGGGTGCCGCCCTGGAATTGGTTGCGTGCTATTCCATAAACGCGGCGGATCATCTTGCGCAGGATAAAAAACGCCGGCGGTGCCACCACGAAGCTGAAGAACGACATTAGCGGGTCCTGCACCACCATCACGGTCAGCAGCCCGATCAGCGACAGCAGGTCGCGGCCGAACGAGGTGATCAGCAGGTTGATGACCTGCATGCAGGCCGCGGCGCCGGTCGACAGCTTGGCGATGAATTCGGACGAATGCCGGTCCGAGAAGAAGCCCAGTCCCTCGTTGAGCAGTTTGGCAAAGACCGCGCGCTGATTATTGGCGACAATGCGGTTGCCGATTTGCGACAGCAGCACGCTTTGGCCGTAGGTGGCGAGCCCCTTGGTCGCGAACAGCGCGGCGGTGACGGCGCCGAGAACGATGATGCCGGTGAGGTTGTGATTGACGTAAGTCTTGTTGATGACGTTGCCGATGAGATAGGCGCTCATCGCCGTGCAGCCGGCGGAGATCGCCATCAAGGTGAATGCGATCGCGTAGTGGCGCCAATGCACCAAGCCTTGCTCGGTCAGCAATCGCCGGATCAGGGCGTAGGCGCTGTAACGCTGGTCGTCGGCCGATGGCAAAATCTGCTGCTTCATCCGCCCTCTGTTGGGCTCCGACTAGGGCACGGTTAAATACAGGCGGGGGCTGACGTTTCCTTGCCTGTGGCAGAGGAAATTTTCAAGCCAAATTCCGATTAAAAAGTCAGAATACCGCGCCGATTGCGCTTAAGCGGGGGCGATTTCGCGCTTGCCCGGCAGCCGGCGTTCCCAGGCGAGCGCGTGCGCGACGATGGTGTCGAGATCCTCGTATTGCGGGCGCCAATCGAGCGTCGAACGGATGCGGCCGACGTCGGCGACCAGCGCAACCGGATCGCCCGCGCGGCGTCCGCTGACTTCGACAGGAAAGTCGCGCCGGGCTGCGCGCCGCACCGCATCGATCACTTCCAGCACCGAAGCGCCGCGGCCGTAGCCGCAGTTGAACGTCGCGCTGGCGCCGCCGCGGCGCAAATAGGCGAGTGCGGCGGAGTGCGCGCGCGCGAGATCGCTGACATGGATGTAGTCGCGCACGCAGGTTCCGTCCGGCGTCGGATAGTCGGTGCCGAAGATGTCGATCTTGGCGCGCTTGCCGAGCGCGGCTTCGCAGGCGACTTTGATCAGATGGGTCGCGTTCGGCGTCGCCTGCCCGGTGCGTAGCTTCGGGTCGGCGCCGGCGACGTTGAAGTAGCGCAACACCACGAAACGCAGCCCGTGCGCCTTGGCGGTGTCGTGCAGCATAATCTCCGACATCAGCTTCGACGTGCCGTAAGGCGAGATCGGCGCCGTCGGCTGCGTCTTCGCGCACCGGCATCTGCTCGGCATTGCCATAGACCGCGGCAGTGGACGAGAAGATGAATTGCTGCACGCCGGCCTTGATGGCGGTGTCGAGCAGCGCGCAGGTGTTCATGGTGTTGTTGCTGTAATAGCCGAGCGGATCGCGCACCGAATCCGGTACCACGATCGACGCGGCGAAATGGATGATGGCGGTCACGCCGTGGCGGGCAATGGTCTGCGCCACCAGCTCGCGGTCGCCGGTCGAACCGGCGACGAACGGCACCTTGTTGGGTACCAGGAAGCGAAACCCGGTCGACAAATTGTCGAGCACGACCACCGGCTCGCCGGCGTCGACCAGCTCATGCACCATGTGGCTGCCGATATAGCCGGCCCCGCCTGTCACCAGGATCGTCATGACCCAATCCCCATTTTCACGACTTCTTACCGGGCGGCCCTGAAAGAGCGATTAGGCCGGACGCAAGCGGCGATGGTTATAGCGGCCATGCTTAATGCTGGGTATATGACCTCGGCAGGGGCAAAATGGCCGATATTCTCTTTATCAAGACGTCGTCGCTCGGGGATGTGATCCACCACATGCCAGCGTTGACCGAGGCGCGTGAGGCGCAACCTGACGCGCGGTTCACCTGGTTGGTGGAGGAGGCCTTCGCGCCGTTGGTTCGGCTGCATCCGGCGGTAAGCGAGGTCATTCCGGTGGCCTGGCGGCGCTGGCGGAAATCGCTCTACGCGCCGGCGACGTTGGTGCGAAATTGCCGGCAGTCTGCGCACCATCCACGGCCATAGCTACGACGTGATCGTGGACAGCCAGGGCCTGCTGCGCTCGGGCGTCATCGCGCGCGTCGCGCACGGGCGGCGGCACGGCTACGACGCCGCAAGCATCCGCGAGCCGCTGGCGTCGCCGTTCTACGATGTCCGCCACACGCGTCAGCCGCGAGCTGCACGCGGTCGAGCGCAACCGGATCCTCAGCGGCCTGGCGCTTGGCTATGCGCCGCAAGGCGCGCCGGATTTCGGGCTCGATCGCGCCCGCTTTCCTGCGGCGGGCGAACGTTATGCCGTGCTGCTGCACGCCACGGCGCGGCTCGAAAAACAATGGCCGGAGGCGAATTGGATCGCGCTCGGACAAACGCTCGCAGGGCAGGGCATCGATCTGGTGCTGCCGTGGGGCACGGATGCCGAGCGTGCGCGCAGCGAACGTATCGCCGCCGCGCTGCCGCGCGCGCGCGTTCCCGAACGAGCGCCGCTCGACGCGGTTGCCCGGCTGATCGCGGGCGCGCAATTCGTGGTCGGCGTCGATACCGGGCTGCTGCATCTCGCCGCCGCGCTCGGCGTTCCGCTGGTCGCGATCTTTGCCGGCAGCAAGCCGGGACTGACCGGCCCGGTCGGGCGCGGGCCGATCACGGTCCTCGGTGCGGAAGGGTCGCCGCCGTCAGTAGGCGATGTGAGAGCAGCGGTGGAGAAACTCGCGCGCTGATCAGGCCGCGCCGGCGCGCAACAGATCGTGGATGTGGATGACGCCGACCGGCTTGCCGCCCTCGACCGCGAACAGCGCGGTTACTTTCGTCGAGTTGAGAATCTCGAGCGTCTCGCTGATCAACTGATCGGGCCGCACCGTCTTCGGTGCCCGCGTCATCACGTCGTCGACGCGCGCGTCGAGCAGATTGTTGCGCATGTGGCGGCGCAAGTCGCCGTCGGTGATGATGCCGACCAGCTTTCCGCTCGCATCGGTGATGCCGATGCAGCCGAAGCCCTTGGCCGACATCACGAGGATGGCGTCGGCCATGCGCGTGCCGAGCGGCGTCAGCGGGATCGACGCGCCTGCATGCATGAAGTCGCCGACCACCTTGAGCAGTGCGCCGAGCTTGCCGCCCGGATGCAGCAGGCCGAAATCGACCGCCGTGAAGCCGCGGCTTTCCAAGAGCGCAATCGCCAGCGCGTCGCCGAGCGCGAGCTGCATCAGCGATGAGGTGGTCGGCGCCAGATTGTGCGGGCAGGCCTCGCGCGCCTGCGGCAGAGCCAGCACCACATCGGCGGTCTTGGCCAGCGTCGAGTCCGCGCTGGCCGTCATCGCGATCAGGCCGATGCGGAAGCGGCGCGAATAATCGGTGAGATTTTTCAGCTCCGCGGTCTCGCCCGACCACGACAGCGCGATGATCACGTCGTTGTTGGCGATCATGCCGAGATCGCCATGGCTCGCTTCGCCGGGTGGACGAAGAGCGCCGGCGTGCCGGTCGAGGAGAAAGTCGAGGCGATCTTGCGCCCGACATGGCCGGATTTACCCATGCCGGTAACGATCACGCGGCCTTGCGCGGCACGGATCACGTCGATCGCGGCGGCGAAACTCGAGCCGAGGCCGTCGCGCAGGGCGGTGGCGAGCGCGTCGATGCCGCCACCTTCCGCGTCGAGCGTGCGCAGGGCGGAATCGATCGCCGCTTGCGCGCGGTCGCTGGTCATATCGGCTGGTTTGGCCTTGGCCATGCGGAGGTTTAGTCCCTTGTCATTGGCCGGTTAGATAGCACGGAATGTGTCGCGCGTCAGGCTTGGGCAAGGTCAAAAGTTAACGCCGCGGCTATGCGAATTAGCCACTATTCGTAAGCACATTGCGCACAGCAGCCAGGACCGTCTCGACCGCGACATCGGCGGTGCGTCGGTGGCTGACCGCATCGTTGCCCTCGATGCGGGCGCGTTCGCGCGCGGCATCATCGCCGGGCGGCTCGAGAATGGCGGCAATCGGGTTGAGCGGCTTCCAGTGCCACGGACTGGTCGGGCCGAAAATCGCAACCGTCGGCGTTCCGATCGCGGCGGATACATGCATCAATCCGGAATCGTTGGTCACGGAAACGTCGGCGGCGGCGAGCGCGAGAATGGCGTTGCGCAAATCATTGCCGGTGAGATCGCGCACGCGGTTGCTCGCGGTTTCGGCGATTTGTTTTGCGATTGACGTTTCGCTCGGTCCGCCGAGTATCCAAACACTGGTGCCATCCTTAATCAGCGCTCGTGCCAGCTCGGCGTAGTGTTTGGCGGGCCAGGCCTTGTTAGCGCCGACCGCGCCGGGCGACAGCGTGACGATGGGTGGATCGTCACCCGACAGTCCCCGCCGGTTGCACCAGGCATCGACGTCGCGCGCCGGCACCTTCAATTCAGGCAGCGGCCATTCGCCCGGCAGGCTCGCGCCGTCCGGCAAAGCCAGCGCGCCCATCTGATCGATCATGCGCGGCAGTTTTCGTTCGCCCCATCGCATATCGTTGATAAGTCCGAAACGGGCTTCGCCGGCGAAGCCGGTACGCAGCGGAATGCCGGCGAGCCACGGCGCCAGCGCCGCCTTCCATTTGCGCGACATCACCAGCGCCTGACCGTAATGCTCCGCGCGCAGAGCGGCGGTGAGTTGCCGTTGCTGCGCGACGCCGATCCATCCGCGCGGTAGGTCGGCGATGATGGCTTTGCGGATGCCCGGCATGTAATCGGCGAGCGGTGCGCACAGCGTGCTGGTGACGATGTCGACCGGGCGGTCGGGCGCGTTGCTGCGCAACAGCTTCATCACCGAATGGCAGCGGACGAAATCCCCGATCCAGACATAGGGGACGATCAGGACGGGCTTTGGCGCTGGGGTTAAATCTTGGCTCATGCGTGCGGCGCCACTGCCCCTGATAGCGTCCGTTTCGGCCGGTCCGGACAGGCGTTAGCCTGCGGGAGCGGAGCCTGTCCAGCCACGATTTTTACCGTGTCCTGAGCCATTTATGGGCGAATATGACCTAACATTTGCACGCGTCCGCGGACTGGGGCAAAGCTTTGCCAGGACGAAGGATTGGGCATGTTTTTGGTCACCGGCGGGGCCGGATTCATCGGGTCGAACGTGGTCGCCAGCCTCAACGAGGCAGGCGCGAGCGATATCGTGGTCAACGACCTGCTCGGCCAGGACGACGCCAAATGGCGCAATCTGGCCAAGCGTCAGGTCGCCGACCTGGTGCCGCCGGCCGAACTGATGAACTGGCTCGACGGCCGCAAGCTCGATGCCGTCATCCACATGGGCGCCATTTCCGACACCACCGCCACCGACGGCGACCTGGTGATGGAAAACAATTTCCGCCTGTCGCTGCGGCTGCTCGACTGGTGCACGGCGACGCGCACGCCGTTCATCTACGCATCGTCGGCGGCGACCTACGGCGATGGCAGCCAAGGCTTTACCGATGATTGGTCGCCCGAGGGATTGCGCAAGCTCAAGCCGATGAATCTATACGGCTGGAGCAAGCACATGTTCGATCAAGCGATCGCCGAGCGCTACGCCAAAAAAGAAAAGTTGCCGCCGCATTGGGCGGGCCTGAAATTCTTCAACGTCTACGGCCCGAACGAGTATCACAAAGGCCACATGCAAAGCGTGCTCGCTAAGGTGTTCGACGAGGCCAAAGCCGGCAAGCCGGTGCGGCTGTTCAAATCGCATCGCGACGGCATCGCGGACGGCGACCAGCGCCGCGATTTCATTTATGTGGACGACGCCGTTGCGGTGCTGCGCTGGCTGCTCGACACGCCTTCGGTCAACGGCGTGTTCAACGTCGGCACCGGCAAGGCGGAAAGTTTCCGCGATATGATCGGCGCCATGTTCAAGGCGCTCGGGCGGCCGGCCAATATCGAATATATCGAAATGCCGGACGCGATCCGCGGTCAGTATCAGTATTTCACCCAGGGCAGCATCGAGAACCTGCGCCGCGCCGGCTATAACGCCGGCTTCACGCCGCTCGAGAGCGCCGTCGGCCAATATGTCAGCGGCTATCTCGACCGCAACGACAGATATCACTGACATCATGTTCGATTTTGACAAACATCTTTCCGATCTAGCCGGGCAGACCGTGCTCTGCGTCGGCGATCTGATGCTCGATGAGTTTGTCTATGGCGAGGTGTCGCGCATTTCGCCGGAGGCGCCGACGCCGGTGATCGCGGTCAAGCGCACCGAGCTGATGATCGGCGGCGCCGGCAATGTCGCGCGCAATGTCGTTTCGCTCGGTGCGCATTGCATTTTCGTCGGCGTGATTGGCGACGACGATAGCGGTGGCGAATTAAAGAAGGAGCTGGCGAAAATACCGCGGATCGAGGCGCATCTGGTGACCGACGCCGGTCGCCAGACGACCCGCAAGGTACGTTTTGTATCCGAACATCACTCCACGCATATGCTGCGCGCCGATTGGGAGCCGGCCTCGCCGGTCGATGCCAAAGGCGAAGACGCGCTGATTGCCTGCGCGATCAAGGCGATAGCCAAGGTGGGAGCGGTCGTGCTGTCCGATTACGCCAAGGGCGCGCTGACTTCGCGTGTCATTCGCGCGGTCATCGATGCCGCTAACAAGCTCAACAAGCCGGTGGTGGTCGACCCGAAAGGCCGCGATTACAACGTTTACCGCGGCGCGACGATGATTACGCCGAACCGGCAGGAACTGGCCGACGCCACCGACAGTCCGGCGCAGACCGACGATCAGGTCGCGGCAGCGGCAGCCGAACTCGGCCGCAAGCTCGCTACCAAAGCGGTTTTGGTGACGCGCAGCGAAGCCGGCATGACGCTGGTGGGCGAGGGCGCGCCGATCCACGTTCCGGCCTATCCGGTGCGCGTGCGCGATGTGTCCGGTGCCGGCGACACGGTGGTGGCTGTGCTCGCCGCGATGCTGGCGATGCGCGCCGATTTCGAGTCCGCCATGCGCGCGGCCAATGCCGCCGCCGCGGTGGTGGTTGGAAAACGCGGCACCGCGACGCTTTCCGTTGCGGAGTTGCGCGCGCGCATTCTGCCTGCGGCGACGCTCGCGCCCGAAGAAAAGATCGTGTTCGACTGGGCGCTGCTCGACGAGCATCTTGCCGAGTGGCGACGCCAGGGTTTGCGGGTCGGCTTCACCAATGGCTGCTTCGATCTGCTGCATCCCGGCCACGTCAAGTTGCTGGCCGGCGCGCGCGCCGCTTGCGACCGCCTGGTGGTGGGATTGAACGGCGATGCGTCGGTCACGCGGCTCAAAGGCGCCGGTCGCCCGGTGCAGCCGGCGCAGTCGCGCGCCGAGGTGCTGGCCGCGCTCGAAGCGGTCGATCTCGTCGTCGTGTTCGACGAGGACACGCCGGAAAAACTGATTGCGCGCGTCAAGCCGACCGTGCTGGTCAAGGGCGGCGACTACACGCGCGAGCAGGTGGTCGGCCGCGAGATCGTCGAGGCGGCGGGCGGCGAGGTGATCCTGATCGAGATCGTGCCCGGCCATTCGACCAGCGACATGGTCGCGCGTACGCGTTCATCCAAGACTAAGTAGTCGGTTCGCGTTTGACCGGCTGGCTCGGCGGCGGCTGCCAGTCTTGTGTTTCTTCGTAACGCTTGGCGTAGCGGTAGAACGTGCCCTCGAAATTGCCGAAGGCGATGACAAAGCCGGCCCAGCCGTCGATAAAGCCCAGCTTGAAAATGTAGTGCTTGAGGAACGACCACAGGCCGTGGCCGAGTGCGCTGGCCATCGAGACGCGCTTGCCCGCGAGCTTGGGCGCGCCCAGCGACGAATAGCGGTTCATCTTCTTGATGACTTCTTCCAGATTGCGGAACGGGAATTGCCAGATTTCGTTGGTCAGCGTGCCGGGCGGCTTGCCGTTCAAGATTTCGTAGCCTTCATGCACCGGCTCGATCGTGTAGCGCATGCTGCCTTTGCGGAAAAGTTGCGGCTGGCGGAAGTTGGGGTACCAGCCCGAGCCTTTGATCCAGCGGCCCATCATGTAACTTCGGCGCGGCACCCGATAGACATCATGCGGCGGCGTGCCAGCGAGGATCCCGAGAATTTCGTCGCGCACTTTTTCGGTGCAGCGCTCGTCGGAGTCGAGGCTGAATATCCAGTCGAACTTGCACGTCTCGATGGCGCGGTTGCGCAATTCGCCGAAGCCGTTGAACGGCACCTGCACGACGCGCGCGCCCAACGACGTCGCTATTTCAGGTGTGCGGTCGGTGCTGAACGAATCGATCACCACCACTTCGTCGGCCCACAGCACGGTCGAAACCGCCGCCCCGATTTTCTCGGCCTCATTATAGGTAAGAATATAAGCTGATATTTTCTGCATGATCGGCGCTAAGCTAACATTGCAGGGCGACCGTACCCTAGTGGTTTGTCGCTTAAACCCACTCGGCCGGCGGTCCGGCAAGCCGCGCGAGAGCCTCGCGGTTCGACATCGAACGGCGATACTTCCGCACCTCGCGGTGATCGCGCCACATGCGCGAGAAATTGCCGTCAATGAGACCGGCGCGTTTAAAGTCGCGGAAGTCGCGGGCGAGCGTGCTGAAAAGGCCGTGGCGCAGATCCGATACCAGGATCTTGCTGGCGAAATAAGAACCGACTTTGCGGAATCGGCCCGTGAATTCCGGCCGCGCGGCTACATAACTGAGCAAGCTCAGGCCGGCCTGTTCCCATTGATTGGACTGGCCGTCGCTGGACCAGTGCTTCTGCCACAGTGGTTCGGTAATGAGATGGCCGCTACCCCGCTGAGAGGCCCGAATCAAGAATTCGCGGTCGTCGATCCATTTCATCCCCTGGCAGAAACCACCGATGTCGAGCGCGGTTTGCCGTCGCACGGTAATGCTTGTGCCCTCGACACCAATCAAATCGCAGATCAGCGCCCACTCGAATGTCGCTGGAGCGAGCGTTAGCTCGGGCATGCGCGCGACGTTGGTGCGCTTAAGATCAAGTTTAACGGAAGAGGACAGGGTCGCGACGACTTCGGGGTCGCGTGCGAACACCGCCAGCGGTGTCGACAGGCGGCGTTCGAGATAGACATCGTCGTCATCGAGGAGCGCGACAACGTCCGCTCGTGCCGCCTCCAGGCCGAGATTGCGGGCGCCCGCAGTTCCGAGATTATTCGGCGGCTTTATCACACGGATACGCGGATCTTTGAGCGATGCCAGGTAAGTGCTGGTGTCGTCGACCGAACAGTCGTCGACGATAATCAATTCGAAATCCCTTTCGTCCTGTGCGAACACGCTGGCTATGGTTCGCGGCAAAATGCGTCGGCGGCTGTAAGTGGGTAGCAGGACGGAAATTTTTGGCGGCGTCATCGACAATCTCGGCGGGAGAAGCTTGTACAGCTACGTTCGTTAACGGAAACAAATTTAGAACGGAAACAAATTTAGCAGACTTCCAAGCCGCTTGTCGGGGTAATATCATCGTCTCCGACGGATAGCCATTCCGCGTGAATGGCGGCCTATTTCGGGTCGGCACGCATTTGAACGATCAAATAGCGATCAGCAAAGGGCTTAGCCGGCCGTTCGGGCAGGCTTGCGATCAGTCACATTCCGTGGTTTGTGAAAAAACATGCCACGGAAATTTGTACGCCGCCGAACAGGCAAAGGGCTGCCATCGGCGTTCCTAGCGAGGCGCTTTCTTGAACGAATTAATTTCCGTCATTGTCGTCACCTATAATCGCGAAGATGCGCTCGATGCGATATTGCGTTCGCTCGTGCGTCAAAACGACCGGAATTTCGAGGTCGTCGTCGCCGATGACGGCTCGAGCGCGGCTACCGCTGCGGTGGTCGGTGCTTGGAAAGACAGGCTTGGCCGCCGACTCGACCATGTCTGGCACGAAGACCGCGGATTTCGCGCCGCCGAGATTCGCAATCGCGCCATCCTGGTCTCGCGCGGCAGCTACTGCATTTTCTTGGATGGCGATTGCATCGTGCGCCCGGATTTCGTCGCGACGCATCGCCGCTTGGCCGCGCGTGGCCGGTTCGTCACCGGCAACCGCATTCTGCTGTCGGCCTCTCTCACCGACAAAGTGTTGCGGGAAAAGCTTGCGCCAGAAACCTGGAGCTTCGTAGATTGGGCGGGCGAGCGATTGCGCGGCGGGGTCAATCGCCTTTCGGCCTTGCTGCGCCTGCCGCTCGGACCGTTGCGCGGGCTGCGTCAAAGCGTCTGGCGGGGCGCGCGCTCCTGCAATCTCGCGATCTGGCGCGCCGATCTCGATCGTGTCGACGGTTTCGATTCCGACTACAGCGGCTGGGGCAAGGAAGATTCCGACATCATCGTGCGCCTGCTGCATGCCGGCGTGCGCCGCAAGGACGGCGTGTTCGCGACCGGCGTGCTGCATCTGTGGCACCCGGAGGCCGGACCGCGGCCGGCTGGCGGAGAATGAGCGCTCGCTTGTCCGATATCGTCGCCGGTGACCGGGTGCGGGCGCGGCGCGGCCTTTCGGCGCTCCAGTCGGCGCCTTTGACGCGCGGGCCGCGGATTGAATCATGACAAGCTCATCAGTCGCGAATCTCTTTGACCGGCCACGACTGGCAAAGTTTGCCGATTGTCTGATGATCGCGGTCGCGGTGTCGGTGCCCTGGTCGACCTCAGCGACCGGTATCTTGTTGGTGCTGTGGTTGATCGTGCTCATTCCGTCGCTCGCCTGGAGCGATCTCCGACGTGAACTCTTGAGCGCCGTCGGTGGGTTGCCGGTCGCGCTCTTTATGCTCGGTGCCGTCGGAATGGCGTGGGCGGACGTGACCTGGCACGAGCGGTGGGGCGGACTGGACGGTTTTGTCAGGCTGCTGGCGATCCCGCTGCTGATGGCACAGTTCCGCCGCTCCGAGCGCGGCTATTCGGTGCTTATCGGTTTCCTGATCGCCTGCGTTGTGCTGCTGATCGCGTCCGTCGTCGTTGCGGTTTGGCCGAACATTCATTCGCGGCCGCCGGGCAACGAGGGCGTGGCGGTCAAAAGCTATATTGTTCAAAGCATCGAATTCACCATGTGCGCGGCGGTGCTGCTCGATCTCGCTGCCGCAAAAGCACGGCTGCGGCAGTGGAAAATTTCGGCGGGCTCTGGCCGTTTTGGCCTTGGCGTTTCTCGGCGATATTTTTTTCATCACCACCGGCCGCACGGCACTGGTTGTCATTCCCGTGCTTGCCGTTCTTTATGGATTTCGTCATTCCGGTTGGAAGGGAATTCTTCGGCGCCGGTGCGGGCCGGATTGATCGTTGCCGCCATAGTGTGGTCCACGTCGCCCTATGTGCGCGAACGCGTGACGGCGGATTATTCGGAAACCGTGCTCTACGAAACGAAAACCGAGGCTACGTCGTCGGGCTTGCGGATTGACTTCTGGAAGCAATCGCTTCGCTTTATCGAGAGCGCGCCTTTGTTCGGGCACGGTACCGGTTCGATCGCCGACCAGTTCCAGCGCGCCGCGGCCGAGGCAACCCGGCGTGCGCGTTGCTTCCAACAACCCCCACAACCAGACTTTTGCCGTCGGCATTCAACTCGGCCTCGTCGGGATCGCGGTGCTGTGGGCGATGTGGATATCGCCAGTTGATGTTTTTCTGGGGCACGCGGATCGCTGGCATGGATCGGCTTGGTGGTCGTGACGACGAACATCGTCGGCTCGCTGTTCAATTCTTTCATTTTCGATTTCACCGAGGGCTGGCTCTATGTAATCGGCGTCGGCGTGGTGGTGGGCATGGTTCAGCGGCAGACTAGGGCCGGTGCAGGGCCATGCGCCCGTCCTGCGGGCAGCCATGAACCGGCTCGATCTTCCGCCCCGTCCACGTATTCTGGTCGTCAGCTTGCGCCGGCTGGGCGATGTGTTGTTGACCACGCCGTCTGATCCGCAGCCTGCGGCGCGCCTGGCCGGACGCGACGATCGACGCGCTGGTGTTCGCCGACACCGCCGGCATTCTTGCACGGCAATCCCGATCTCGACGATATCGTCGCGATGCCAGTGCAGCCGACGGTGGTGCAAAGCCTGGCGCTGGCGGCGCGGCTGTTCCGGCAATACGACCTCGCGATCTCGACGCAGCCCGGCGACCGACCGACATTTTTCGCGTTCATCGCCGCCGGCCGCGTTCGGGTCGGTCCGGTGGCGTCGAAATTCTTCACGGCCGCTTGAAGCGTCTGGCGCTACTGCCGCGGCCTGCCGATCGAGCGTGGCCTGCATCGCGTCGAAGAAATTCTGCGGCTCGCCGATCTGCTCGGTATCGCGCGTGTGCCGGACGTGGTCTGCCCGCGCGCACGTCGATACGGGCGGCGTGCCGACCGGTCCCTATGCGGTGATCCATGCCGCGCCGATGTTTCGCTACAAGCAATGGACCGCAGGAGCGGATGGCGCGACGCTCGCCGCCGCGCTTGCCGCGCGCGGCCTGACGGTGGTCGCGACCGGCGGCCCAGCCGAGGCCGAGCGGCGCTATCTCGACGAAGTATGGACGGCGTGACTGTCACGCGGCGTCGACGGTCGGCTCGACTGGGCCGCAGCTTGCCGGATTGCTTGTCGAAGGCCGCGTCTATGTCGGCCCGGACACCTCGGTCACCCATCTTGGCCGCGGCGGCGGGCTGTCCGACGGTCGCGCTCTACGGGCCGACCGATCCGCGGCTGTGGGGTCCCTGGCCGGTCGGCGGCCTGCGACTCGAGTCTGGGTGGCGGCGGGCACCATTCAGCGCCGCGGCAATGTCTGGCTGGTGCAAAACCCGCTACCGTGCATGCCGTGCCAGCTCGAAGGTTGTGAGCGGCGGCTCGATAGTTACAGCGCCTGTCTCGATGAACTGCCGCCGGCTCAAGTTATCGCGGCGATCGATCAGGCCTTGGCGGTCGCGAAACGGTAGAGCAGCGCGCCCACCAGGACGCAGCCGGCGATCAGCGCGGCAGCGTGAACGACAAATGATGCCGTCAGTAAGGTCGTGGCGGCGAGAGCGATCAGCGCGACGTTAAGCACGAAGACGCGGCCAACGATTTGGCCGACGCTGAAGCCGTTGTTCGTGGCGCGTTGATAAAAGTGCGTTCGATGCGCGTGCAATACCGGCTCGCCGTTGGCGAGCCTTCGCAGCAGCGTGATGGTCGCATCTGCGAGATAATACAGCGGCAGCAGCAGCGCCGCCGCGAGATGGCCGGCGCCAGCGAGCATGACGAGCAGCCAGCCCAGCAACAAGCCGATCGGCAGGCTGCCGACGTCGCCGAGAAATAATCGCGCCACCGGTCTATTGAAGGGTGCAAAGCCGATCATCGCGCCACCGAGCGCAAGCGCCGCCACCGTCGCGTCGCGCGGCAGCGCCCCGATGATCCCAAAGAGCACAAGACCGGCCGTAACCGGCACGACTTCGGCGACCGTCATCCAGTCGATGCCGTCCATGAAATTCACCAGATTGACGAACCAGAGGAGGGCGGCACCCAGAAGCGCGCGTTCAAGCCAATAGGGACACGCCGGCACGAGCCGCAGTTCGCCTGGCAATGCCACGATGACGATCGCAATCGCGGCCGCCTGCAGAAACAACCGCGGCAACGCCGCAATAGTGCGGACATCGTCGATCGCGCCCACGACGGCAAAGACGACGGTGACTGTTAGGACGAACCACAGAGCAGAATTGCCGATGCCGCCGATTAGAAAAGAAGTGCCAGTGACAACGACCAATGTCGCCGCAATCACCGCGAAGCCACCGCCTTGCGGCGTCGGGACTTTGTGCGACGATCGGGCGTTGGGCTGTGCGAGCGCATGGCGCTGAAGCACTGGCTGTAACAGCCAGATCAACACCACGCTGATCAGTGCGGAGACCACGAACACGAGCGCAAGCCCGCCGATGGTCGTCATGTCACAGCCGCCACAGCACGATGCCGGCCGGAATGCGGCTGCGGTCGAGACGCGCCTTGACGTCGATGACGACACCCTTGCCGTCGTGCAGCAGTGGCGCGATCAGCGGCCAGCCGGCCCTATAGGCGTCATGCGCGACCGCCAGCACCACCGCATCGGCGGGCTGCAATGCCTCGATCGCTGCCAGCTCGATACCGTATTCGCGGCGCGCATGGGCGGGGTTGGCCATCGGATCGTGCACCTGCACGACGATGCCCGACGAGGACAATTCGCGCACGATGTCGACGACTTTCGAATTGCGGATATCCGGCACGTCTTCCTTGAAGGTGAGGCCGAGAACGGTCACGCGTTCGGGCCGCCGACCGCTGGCTTCGAGCAGGCGCAGGCATTCGCGCGCGACTTTCTTCCCAACGGCATCGTTGACGCGGCGACCGGCGAGAATGATCTTTGGATCGAACCCGGCTTTCTCCGCACGGTGGGTCAGATAGTAAGGGTCGACGCCAATGCAGTGACCGCCGACCAGCCCGGGCGTGAAGGGAAGGAAATTCCATTTCGTCCGCGCCGCGGCGAGCACGTCGGCCGTATCGATGCCGAGCAAGTGGAACAGCTCGGATAATTCATTCATAAACGCGATATTGAGATCGCGCTGGGTGTTCTCGATGACCTTAGCGGCTTCCGCTACTCTGATCGAAGGTGCCTTGTGTATCTCCGCATGCACCGCGGAACCGTAGACCGCCGCGACCATTTCGAGCGTGCGCGCGTCCTGTCCGGCCACCACTTTGGCGATGGTCTCGAAGCGATGTTGCCGGTCGCCGGGATTGATGCGTTCGGGCGAATAACCAAGGGTGAAGTCGCGTCCGCCGACGAGCCCCGAGGCGCGTTCGAGCACAGGCATGCAATCTTCTTCGGTGGCGCCGGGATAGACCGTCGATTCGTAAACCACGATGTCGCCCCGCTTGAGCGCACGGCCGACCAATTCGGACGCTTTCAGCAACATGCTCAGATCGGGACGAAAATGTTCGTCGATCGGCGTCGGGACGGTGACGATAAAAAAATTCGCCGCGCGCAGGTCGCCCGGATCGGCAGTCCAGCGGGCCTGTGCTGCACGCAACTCTTCGGTCGCGACCTCGCAGGTGCGGTCATTGCCCGCCACGATATCAGCGATGCGTTCGGCATCGATATCGAAGCCGATGACGCTTGCGCCTGTTCGTGCAAAACCGACTGCCACCGGCAAGCCGACATAGCCGAGGCCGATGACGGCGATTTTACGCGCATGCGCCACGGGATTTCCTTCGCTGGTTGGATCCCTGTTTATCCGGGAGTTCCCGGCGGCTGCAATAGCTAGCCGGCGTCCCGGCCAAGGGATAGCAGCCGCCGATAGAGCGCGACGATCTCCTGCCCGATGCGAAAATGCGAGAACTCGTCTTCCACGATGCGGCGGCCGGCTGCGCCGAAACGGCGGCGCAAATCGGCATCGCCGGCGAGCCGGTCGATGGCGTCGGCAAGCGCGGCAGCGGCGTTCGGCGGCACCAGCAGGGCGTTGACGCCATCGCGCGCGATCTCGCGACAGCCCGGAACGTCTGTGGCGACAATCGGCCGCGCGCAGGCGGCAGCTTCCAACAGACTCATCGGCAAGCCCTCGCGCAATGACGGCAGCACAGCGATGTGCGCCCGCGCCCAGAATGCGCTGATGTCGTCGACTTGGCCGAGCAAGGTCAGCCGCGGGTGTCGCCTCCATTCGGCTATGATTTCCTGCGTAATCGAGGCGGGGTTGGGAGGATCAGGCTCCCCGGCGATCAGAAGCGCCACTGGCCGGCCGCGGCGCGCAAGCAACGCGTGGGCTTCGACAAGCGTCGGCACGCCCTTGTCGGTAAGCAGCCGCCCCACGAAACCGACAGTTACTGGCGATGACGGCTCCGGCAACGGGCTGAGCGCATCAATATCGACGCCCGATCCGGCGATGAGCATGATCTTATCGCCGCTTACGCCGAGCGACTGGATCGCGGCACGGTCGTCAGGATTTTGCACCAGCACGAAGACGCGTGCACGGCCAAAAAGCCAGCGTAGCATCGGCTCCATCAGTGCGCGCAGCAGCAAAGCCTTCGGTGTGCGCGTGGTGAAGGCAAAGCCGAGACCCGCGACGGCATTGAGGCAAATGATCGGCAGCCCGAGCGCAGCTAGCGACCCGATAACGGCCGGCATCAGCGCGACGTGGTGGACAAGATCTGGCTGCACCCGCCGATACAAACGACGAACCGCGCGTACAGCCGATAGCAGGTGCAGCGGATCGAAGCTGCCGCGACGCCAATCGAGCGGATGCAGGATAAATCCCTCGCGCTCGATCGCCGCCGCGTGGCTGGTGGTTCTGGTTGCCACATGAACCTCGTATCCGGCGCGCCGCGCAGCGCGCGCCATCGGCAGACGATGCGAGACGAAGTACCAGTCTTCGGAAACAAGATAGAGAATCTTTTGCGCCATCAGATGGGCAACCTGTGCCGCCGCGATAGAGCCGTTTCTATTGACAAGACCCGTCTTCCGGCGACGGAAAGATCGACAATAGGAAGCCGGCTATGACGCACATGCGAGGTTCCCATTTGCTCTCGGCCCGTCATTCCGGATATTCATTACCTGCTCAAGCGTGTTTCAACAATGTTGCTGTTATAGACATGAAATCGAGATTCGAGCGTAAACAAAGGTCGGAGGGCGTCGATCCGTGGCGGCTATAAATCCCGTTCTTGTCACCGGCGCCGCCGGCTTCATTGGGTTTCATGTGGCGCGCCGTCTGGTGGCGGACGGCCGTCACGTCATCGGTGTGGATAATCTGTCGCCTTATTACGATCCGAAGCTGAAGGAAGCGCGGCTGGCGCAGCTCGCCGGCGCCAAGAATTTCAAATTCGTAAAGCTGGATTTGGCGGACCGCGCCGCCACCGCGGCGCTGTTTGCCGAGCATCGCTTTCCGTTCGTGATCCATCTCGCCGCCCAGGCCGGGGTGCGGCTATTCGCTAGTCGACCCGCATGCCTACGCGGATGCCAATGTCGTCGGCTTCCTCAACGTCCTGGAAGGTTGCCGCCATCAAGGCTGCCGCCATCTGGTCTATGCATCGTCGTCGTCGGTGTATGGCGCCAACACGAAGATGCCGTTTCGCACCTCCGACAACGTCGATCATCCGCTCAGCCTCTATGGCGCCTCGAAGAAGGCCAACGAACTGATGGCGCATTCTTATGCGCATCTGTTCAATCTGCCGGTAACCGGCTTGCGTTTTTTCACCGTCTACGGCCCGTGGGGCCGCCCCGACATGGCGATGTGGATTTTCGCCGCGGCGATCGCTGCCGGAAAGCCGATCCGTCTGTTCAACCAAGGGAAAATGCGGCGCGATTTCACCTATGTCGACGACGTCGTGCAGGCGGTGGTGCGGCTGATCGACCGGCCCGCGAAGCGCGATCCCAACTGGTCGGGCGACAATCCGGATCCGGCGCGCAGTTCGGCGCCGTGGCGCATTTATAATGTCGGCAACAACAATCCGGTTGAAGTGCTCGATGTCGTGGCCCTGCTGGAGCAGGCGCTCGGCAAAAAGGCCATCCGTGAGCTCACGCCGATGCAGGCGGGCGATGTTCCGGCGACCTACGCCGACGTCGACGATCTCATGCGCGACATCGATTTCAAACCATCAACGCCGATCGCAGAGGGCGTGAAAAGCTTCATCGCGTGGTACAAAAAGTATCAGGGCGGCGGTTGAACTCGGCGCTTACCGCGATCGAGAATCCAAACGCCGCCGCCTAAGAGTCCGCCCGCGAAGGCCGCGATCCCCATCAGCACCGACACGATCAGCCCATCGCCCTCGGGCAGCCCGGCATAGCCGAAGGCCAGAACCATCGCGGTCTCGCGCGTGCCCCAGCCGGCGATGGAGAGCGGGATCGACGCGATCAGCAGAACAGGCAGGATGAGCAGTAAAGCCTGGCTCCATTCGAGCGGCGCAGCCACGGACTTGGCCACGCACCATGCCGCGGTGACCGACATCAAATGGTTGAGCAGCGAATAGGCAATGATCAGCGGCCCGCTCGATGGCGAGCCGAGCACGCGGCGCGCCGTCGAGCCGATCGCCGCTAATTGGCGTGCCAGCCACCAGTGCTCGAGCCAATGCCAGTGGAGAAATCCGAATGCTAAAAACACCAAGCAGGCGCCGATGCTGCCGAACCCGACGATCAGCAGAGCGATGCGGCCGGTAACGTCGCTGATGAGCGCGAACGACCACGGCAGACAGAAGATCACCAAGATCGCCAGGACCAGCACACCGGCCATGCGATCGATCAGGACCGAAAAAGTTGCGGCCCGCCAGCCGCCTTGGTTGCGCCCGAGCAACCATACGCGAACTGCGTCGCCGCCGATCGTCGAGGGCAGAGTCTGATTGAAAAATGCCGCGATGAAAGTGAAACGGAACGCACCGGACAGCGCGAAAAGCTGGCTGCCCGGCGCCTCGCAATGATGAACGATTTTCTGCCACCGCAGCGCGCCCACCATTGTCTGCCCAATAAGAATCAAAACGGCAGCCGCCAGCCAAGCATAGTCAAGGCTATCGAGACGCTGCCTGATGAAATTGAAATTTACCCGCGAGAACGCGAAATATAGCAGAACGCCCGAGACGATTGCCTTCAGGACAAATGTGAGCAGGTTGCGCATTGATCGAAACCTTACGGAATTCAGCGAGCATTTGCGGCGTTGAAGACAGTGACGTAAGGAGATAGCCGCCACGCAGAGGTGATAAACCCATTTGTATCGATGCTCATAGCTTGATTGTCTTGCGATGAGAACGAGATAAATGTAAACGCAGGGCGCAGTAGCTCTAAAAGGTTACCGGCATGCCGAAGCCGGCCTATCATGCAGGAGGCAATTGCGCGGACGCGCAAGACGGAAAATATCAAGATCATCCGGACCTCGACGCGCGAGGTATTCAACTTCGTGGAAGCCGACGCTTTGGGTTGCGACATCATCACGGCGCCGGCCGATAGCCTGAAAAAGCTTTCCGGCCTCGGTACCAAGACGGCGGCGGAGTTCTCCGCTTGGCGCGGTGAAATCGTTCCGCGAGGACACGCTGGTTGTCGGTCTGTGGCTCTCGGTCCCGGCCTCGCGCGACCGAGTAGAGCGACCAGATTTGAGCGTGCCGGATTTGCTGTAACGCTCTGAATCAAAACGTGTTCAAGGTGTTTTTCCGGGGTGGTCGCCAGCCACGGCGCAGCGTGCTAGGGGAAGACTTGGCTGAGGGTTGCGGCTTGGGGAACTTCGTCGGGACATGGTGCAAGCGGTAAAAGCGGAAACTTCGTTGCGTGTCGGCGTGATCGGTGTCGGCGTGATGGGCAGCAATCATGCCCGCGTGCTCACCGGGCTGCCGGGCGCCGAGCTTGTCGCCGTCGCCGACCCCGATCTCAAGCAAGCCGAATTTGTCGCGCGCATGCTCGGCTGCGCCGCCGTTGCCGATGTCAATGCGCTGCTCGATCTCAAGGTCGATGCCGTCACCATCGCGGCGCCGACGCATCTGCATCACGATATCGCTTTGACCTGCATGGCGCGCGGCGTCCACGTATTGGTGGAAAAGCCGATCGCGTCGTCGGTCGAGGAGGGCCGCGCCATCATTGCCGCGGCGCGCCGCGCCGGCGTCACGCTGATGGTCGGCCACGTCGAGCGCTTCAATCCGGCGGTCGAGGCGATCAAGGAGGCGATCCGCAACGAGGACATTCTCTCGATCGCGATCACCCGGGTCGGTCCGTTTCCGCCGCGCATGTCGAATGTCGGCGTGGTGATCGATCTCGCCGTGCACGATATCGACCTGATCCGCTGGTTCACCGATTCCGAGATCGTCGAGGTGCAGCCGCAGCTTTCGAGCGCGGTCGCCGAGCGCGAGGACATCGCGCTGTTGCAATTCCGCACCGCCTCGGGTGTGCTCGCGCACATCAACACTAACTGGCTGACGCCGTTCAAGGCGCGCAACGTTATCGTCGCCACGCGAGGCAAATATATCCAGGCCGATCTGCTCACGCGCCAGGTGACCGAGTGCTTCGGCTTCCAGCCCGACGGCAGCTATTCCATGCGGCATCTTTCGGTCGGCCATGCCGAGCCGTTGCGCTCCGAGCTGCTGGCTTTTAGCCGCGCCGTGCGCTCCGGGTCGGCGGCGGCGGTGACCGGAGAGGAAGGCGTCGCCAGCCTCGAAATCGCCATCCGCTGTCTGGCGTCACGCCCGGCGGCCGCGACATCGCCACAGCGGCAAGCGCCGCGCGTGGTTGTCGGCTGACCGGCGCCATTGCTGCTCGCGTAACTTGGACCCAAAATGAATCAGCGACTCAATCCGCCAATGATTCCGTTCATCGACGTAGCCGCGCAGCGCCGCCGCCTCGGTGGCGCGATCGATGCGGCAGTTGCGCGCGTGCTCGGCCACTGCCAGTTCATGCTGGGTCCGGAAGTGAAGGCATTCGAGGCCGAGCTTGCCGCGTTCTGTGGCGCCAAGCATGTCGTCACCTGCGCCAGCGGCACCGATGCTCTGGTGTTGGCGCTGCGGGCCAAGGGGATTGGTGCCGGCGATGCCGTGATCTGCCCGTCGTTCACGTTCTGCGCGACCGCGGAAGTGGTGGTGCTGGTTGGCGCGACCCCGGTTTTCATCGATGTCGACGCGGCGACATTCAATATCGATGCCAAGGGCATCGTCGGCGCGGCGGCAGCCGCCAAGCGCGCTGGGTTGCTGCCGAAGGCGGTGATCCCGGTGGATTTATTCGGCCTCGCGGCCGATCACGTCGCGGTCGCTGACGCCGCCAAGGGGGACAATCTGTTCATTCTTGACGACGCCGCTCAGGGTTTTGGCGCCACCTTCAATAACCGTCGGCTCGGCACTTTCGGCCACGCCACGGCGACCAGCTTTTTTCCGGCCAAGCCGCTCGGCTGTTACGGAGATGGTGGGGCGGTCATCACGGACGACGATGCCACGGCTGACATCATGCGCAGCCTGCGCATGCACGGCCAGGGCAGCGATCGCTATGACAACGTGCGCATCGGTCTCGCCTCGCGCCTCGACACGATTCAAGCCGCGATCCTGACCGAGAAATTGAAAATCTTCCCGGATGAGATCGCGGCGCGCGACCGCGTCGCGCGCCGCTATTCGGAAGCGCTCAGCGACGTCGTGACCACGCCGTCGGTGCCAGCCGGGATGAGTTCGGTGTGGGCGCAATACACCATTCGCGTGGCGCCCGGCAATCGCCGCGACGCGCTGGCCATAGCGCTCAAGGCCGAAGGTATTCCGACGGCGATTTATTACCCGATCCCGCTGCACCGGCAGCAAGCCTACAAGCATTATCCGGTCGGCGACGGCGGCGTCGCGGTCAGCGACCGGCTGGCCGGCGAGGTCATCAGTCTGCCGATGCACGCCTATCTCGATGAGCCGACGCAGGACCGCATCATCGCCGCCGTGCGGCGTGCTCTAGTGTCGTGAGGTTTTAGAGGCTAATTTTG
Organism: uncultured Alphaproteobacteria bacterium; assembly: GCA_963809675.1. GTDB lineage: Bacteria > Pseudomonadota > Alphaproteobacteria > Rhizobiales > Xanthobacteraceae > Pseudolabrys. Next base: position 100,163 of record CAWEKJ010000008.1, on the reverse strand, counting down.
CCGTGCGGCCTGCGAATTTGAAATATCAGTTTCTCCCGAAAACGTTGGAAATGAAGTAGCACTACCGGGCAAACGGCTCGGATTCATCGGATGAATTGGCGTCACCAGAACGTTCGCCTGCGTCGGCTCGAGGCCGAGGCGATCCACATCGTGCGCGAGGTGATCAGCGAATTTCGCAAGCCGGTGATGCTCTACTCGATGGGCAAGGATTCAAGCGCGCTGCTGCACGTCGCGCAGAAGGCCTGCCATCCCTCCAAGCCGCCGTTTTCGCTGTTGCATGTCGATACAACATGGAAATTCCGCGAGATGATCGCGTTCCGCGATGAAACGGCCGCGCGCGTCGGCATGGAATTGCTGGTTCATGTCAACGAAGAAGGTGTTAGGCGGGGAATCTCCCCGGTCGTATCCGGCTCGGCCGTCCACACCCAGGTCATGAAGACCGAAGGCCTGCGCCAAGCGCTGGATAAATGGCAATTCGACGCCGCCCTTGGTGGGGCGCGTCGCGACGAGGAAAAAAGCCGCGCCAAGGAGCGTATTTTCTCGCATCGTTCCGCCGGCCACGGCTGGGATCCGCGCAATCAACGACCCGAACTGTGGCGGCTGTTCAACACGCGTATCAAGCCGGCTGAATCCATGCGGGTATTCCCGCTGTCCAACTGGACCGAACTCGACGTCTGGGAATACATCAAAGCCGAGAACATCCCGGTCGTGCCGCTGTACTTCGCCAAAAAACGTCCGGTGGTGGAACGCGCCGGCGCGCTGATCATGGTCGATGACGATCGCCTGCCGCTGCTGCCTGGCGAAAAGCCGCGGATGATGCAGATCCGCTTTCGCACGCTCGGCTGCTATCCGCTGACCGGGGCGATACTGTCGAGCGCCGATACGCTCGATGCGATCATCGCCGAGATGCGCGCCTCGGCCAGTTCTGAACGGCAGGGCCGTCTCATCGATCATGACGAGTCCGGATCGATGGAGAGGAAAAAGCGCGAAGGATATTTTTGATGAACGTGCCCGCGCCAGTCGCCGCCGGAACGCGCGCATGCAACGATAGCGCCGATGCGCGCCCCGCCTTGCGCTTGCTGACCTGCGGCTCGGTCGACGACGGCAAGTCGACTTTGATCGGCCGCTTGCTCTATGAGCAGAATCTCGTCTTCGACGATCACCTGGTCGAGCTCGATCGTGATTCGAAAAAACACGGCACCAACGGCTCGGAGATCGATTTCGCGCTTCTGCTCGATGGGCTGCAAGCCGAGCGCGAGCAGGGCATCACCATCGACGTGGCCTACCGCTATTTCGTCTCCGCGCGGCGCGCCTTCGTGGTTGCTGATACGCCAGGCCACGAACAATATACCCGCAACATGGCGACCGGCGCGTCCAACGCCGACCTCGCCGTGCTGCTGGTCGACGCGCGTAAGGGGTTGTTGAGCCAGACGCGCCGTCACGCCATCATCGCGAGCCTGCTCGGCATCCGCTACGTCGTGCTGGCGGTGAACAAGATGGATCTGGTGGATTTCGACCGCGCCGTGTTCGGCGAAATTGCAGCGGGGCTGAGAGGCTTTGCAGCCGATCTCGGCTTCAAGGATATCGCGGCTATTCCGATGTCAGCTCGCTACGGCGACAATGTATCGTCACACAGCAAGCGCATGCCCTGGTATTCGGGCCCGCATCTGCTCGACTATCTGGAAACGGTGGACGTCGAAGATGACCGCGCCGGTAAACCGTTCCGCATGCCGGTGCAATGGGTCAATCGTCCCAATTCCGATTTCCGCGGCTTTGCTGGCACGATCGTGAGCGGCGCCGTCAGGCCCGGCGACGACGTCGCGGTTCTGCCGTCGGGCCAAACCAACAAGATCAAGCACATTATCGGCGCCGGTGGTGATCTCGATGCCGCGCAGGCCGGGGACTCGATCACCGTCACGCTCGTCGATGAAATCGACATCGCCCGCGGCGACATGCTGGTCGCGCTCCGGGACCGCCCGCAGGTGGCCGACCAATTCGGCGCGCACCTGGTCTGGATGGCGAAAGAGCCGTTGTTCCCGGGCCGCTCTTATTTGATCAAAATCAATAACTGCACCATCGCGGCGACCGTGACCGAACTTAAACACATGATTGACATCAACACGCTGTCGAAGCTCGCCGCCAAAACCCTGGCGCTGAACGAAGTCGGCGTCTGCAACCTGTCGGTCGCCCGCGCGATTGCTTTCGACTCCTATTCGGACAACCGCGACACCGGCGCCTTCCTCCTGATCGATCGCTATTCTAATGAGACGGTCGCCGCCGGCATGATCGATTTCGCGTTGCGCCGGGCCACCAATATCCATCACCACAAACAGACCGTCAGCAAGGCCGAACGGACGCAGTTGATGCATCACCGGCCGGCGGTGCTGTGGTTTACCGGCCTGCCGGGCGCGGGAAAATCCACCATCGCTAATCTGGTGGAATCGGCCCTGCACGCGCGCGGCGTTCATACCATTCTGCTCGATGGCGACAACGTGCGGCACGGATTGAATCGCGATCTTGGTTTCACCGAGCCCGATCGCGTCGAGAACATCCGGCGCATCGGCGAGGTGGCTAAGCTGATGACCAATGCCGGGCTGATCGTGCTGTGTTCCTTCATCTCGCCGTTCCAGGCCGAGCGCCGCATGGTTCGCGAACAACTCGACGCGGAAGAATTCATCGAAATCTTTGTCGACACGCCGATCGAGCGGTGCATCGCGCGCGATCCTAAGGGATTGTACGCCCGCGCGCTGGCTGGCGAGATCAAGAATTTCACCGGCGTCGATCAGCCTTACGAAGCACCGGAAAATCCCGAACTACATTTATTGGCCGGAGCCAAGGAAGCCGACCGGCTCGCGAACGAAGTGATCGAGGCGCTGGTGCAGCGCAAGATTTTATAAAGGGGGTTTCTTTGGGCCGACGCGCCCCGGACATCGCGGCACGTCCACTTTTGGCTCTTGGCGGTCCTTGGAGGCTCTGGGCGCGCGCAGGATGCGTCACTTCCCAAGCTGCTTGCGTAGGATCGCCCCCAGAACGTTGGAATAGTCGTCCGTCCACATTGGGACACCGGGTTCTGGCTCGATTTCGTGCCACCCTGGCGGGAGCGAACCCTTGCCGAGATCACGCCGCTGGCGCGCCAATATAACCACCTGTGCGTTTGTCTTGAAGTCGAAGGGCGACGACTGGGGGCGATGGTCCAGCTTGATGAAAGTCCTGAGGCCTTGAGCCGCGCCAAGTGCTGCAATCACGCTACCTAGCTCCATGTATCGGTTGGAAATGTGCATCACCAGCACACCGCGGTCTTGAAGCCGTGTTAGATAGCCTGCCAGGGCTTCCCGCGTCAGCAGGTGCACGGGGATCACGTCGGATGAGAACGCGTCCAGAATGATGACGTCATAACGTTGCGTCGATGCCGCCAGTGTGAGCCTTGCATCGCCGACTACGATCGGGGAATCGGGCGCGCATACCGAGATGAAATTGAATAGCTGGGGGTCGCGGGCAATTCGCACAACGGCCGGATCGATTTCGAAGAAAGTCCACTGTTCGTTGCCGCGTTTGTGGCAAGCGAGGCTGCCGGTCCCAAGCCCAACGACGGCGACATGGCTGAGCCCGCCGCGGGCCGAACGCACGAGGTCAATGCTCTCTGAAATCGGTCCGCCAAAATAATAATAAGTTAGCGGTTCGGGAGCCAAATTAGCGGCCGAAGTGCCATCGCCGATGCGCTCGGCACCGTGCAGGGTGGTCCCATTGTAGAGTAGACGGAATCGGCCGTCGGTAGTTTCCACCACTTGGTGAACGCCGAAGAAGCTGCGCACCGCCTCAATGCGATTGAAGCCAGGCTGCCACAGGCCGGTCAATACGAAGCAAAGCGCAACCAAAGTGAGGAAGCGGACCGGCCGTTTGCGTTGCACCAGCATGATTGCAGCAAGCGCGACGAGCACGATCTGAAACGGCAATTCGGCAGTTGCCGGCAAATGAATATCGAATACGGACCGCGCGACGATGGCCAGCAGCGCGATGACCAAAACGGGGCTGGCCTCAGCGGCGATACGCCGCGGGGTGTCTGCGAAAACACCGGGAAGGACAAGAAGTGCGGCGACGATCAAGATCGGATACTCGTAAACCACCGAGAAGACGTGCGGGGCAAACAGGGCGGCGAACACGCCCCCCAAAGCGCCGCCGAGCGATGTCCATAGATAGAATTCGGTAAGCTGCGTCGATGCGGGCCTGCGGCGGTAAAGCTCGCCGTGGCAAAGCAGTGCGAGCAGAGCAAAGGCGATAAGATTGACGACGACGAGTGTTAGCCAGAACGGCCGCTGGCCGCCAAGAATACCAACCGCGAGCGGTGCAACTGAGAAGGGGATCAGGCGTGCCACAGTTGTTTGACGCAACCACGGGTGGTCGCGGAAGACGGCGACGAAGGTGAGAAGATAAAGCGCCAGCGGCAACACCCAAAGAAATGGTGCCGAGGCAAGATCGGTTGTGACGTAGGAGGTCACTGCGATGACGAGCCCCGCCGGGATGGCGGCGAGCGCCACCCAGAATAATCGGTCACGCGCCTGTAGGGGTGTGACCGCATCGCCAATCGCAACTAAATTCGGTCGCCGCGCCACGACCAGACCGGCGATAGCGATGAGAAGCGCAAGCACCGCAAATCCGATGGACCACATGCGTGCCTGGAGCCGGAGTGGCAGGAACGGTTCGATGAGAATCGGATAGGCGATCAGGGCCGCGAAGGAGCCGAGGTTGGAGGCAGCGTAGAGAGCATAAGGATTGCGCGCTTGGGCGTGGCCGCTGGCCGCAAACCAACCCTGCAGCAGTGGCGCGCTTGCCGACAGCGCGGCGAACGGGAGACCGATTGAAGCCGTCAACAGGCCGATCAACCAGAATGCGACCGCATCTGTTGGCGGCGAGACAAAGCCTTGCGCGATCACAATCGGTAGAGTCGCGGCGGCGGCGGCCAGTACGCCGAGATGGACGAGCGCGCCTACTCCGAGCGAGAGCCGCCGTATGATCAAGTGAGAATAGGTGTAGCCGCTAAACAGCGCCGCTTGGAAAAATACCATCGCCACCGACCACACAGTCGGTGCGCCGCCCAGCCGCGGCAACACCATCTTGGTGAACATCGGCTGCACGGTGAACAACAAGAATGCCGAAAGAAAAAGTGTGAACGCATAAACCCAAGGTGCAAGCCGCAGGGAACGTGGCGCTATATGCGCAGGCACGATGGTCTGATCGAGTGTCGTCATCTGCGGATGTCCCGTGGGCCAAGCACGAACCCTAGGCGAAGGACGTTAAACACTGCTTACGCTGAATTTATTGCGCTAAGGGTAAAATCTGTCATTTCGAGCCAGCGGCGCGATGTTGGCCGTTGGTACAAAGCAGGCATGTGGTTTCTGTGATACCCAACGGCAAGTCTAATCAGTCCGCGCCCTAGCTGCGCTTATAAATGTCCTCGATGCGCTCGATATCGTCCTCGCCGAGATAGCTGCCGGTCTGCACCTCGATCAATTCGAGCGGGATTTTTCCGCGGTTGGCCATGCGGTGGACGCTCCCGATCGGGATATAGATCGATTCGTTTTCGTGCACCGGACGGATTTGATCGCCGATGGTGACCTCGGCGGTGCCGCGCACCACCACCCAGTGTTCGGAGCGGTGGCGGTGCTTCTGCAACGACAGCACGCCGCCGGGGATCACGACGATGCGCTTGACCTGGAAGCGTTCACCCATATCGATTGACTCGTAATAGCCCCATGGCCGGTGCACGCGCTTGTGGTCGGTGGCCTCGGGTCGTTTGGCCGCCTTGACCTTGTTCACCAGCTCGCGCACTTCCTGTGCGCGCGCGCGCGGCACCACCATCACCGCGTCGGACGTGGTTACGATCACCATATTGTTGACGCCAGCCGCGGCGACGAGCTGGCCGTCGGAATGCACGATGCAACCGGTGGAATCGATCGTCACCGCCGGTCCGTGCAGGACGTTACCCCCCGCGTCGCGCGGGGTGATATCGAATAGCGCGTCCCAGCTACCGATGTCCGACCAGCGGAAGTCGCCGGCCACCACTGCGGCGCGGTCGGTTTTTTCCATGATCGAGTAATCGATCGACTTTTGCGGCGCGCGTGCGAAGGCATCCGGGTCCAGACGTAGGAAGCCGAGGTCGGTGGACGCCTTGGCAACCGCGGCTTCGATCGCCTCGGCCATTGCTGGCTCAAGACGCGCTAGTTCGGATAACAGGACGTCGGCGCGGAACAGGAAATTGCCGGAATTCCACAGATAACCGTCCTTGACGTAACGCGCGGCGGTCGCCGCGTCCGGCTTCTCGACGAAGCTTTTGACGGCATGAACGCCGGTCTTGCCGATGACCTCGCCCGGCAGGATGTAGCCGTAACTGGTCTTCGGCTCGGTCGGCTTGATGCCGAAGGTAACGATGCGTCCGGCGTCGGCACCTTCGCGGCCAGCGAGGCAAGTGGCACGAAACTGTAGCCCGTCGAGAATGATATGGTCGGCGGCGAGCGCGAGCACCACCGCGTCGGGATCGCGTTTGAGCGCCACCGCGGTGGCAGCTGCGATGGCGGGGGCTGAATCCCGCCGCAGTGGCTCAATCACCACTGTCGCCTCGACACCAACTTCTTCTGCCTGGCGACGGGCGAAGAAATGGAAATTCGGCCCGGTGATAACGATCGGGGGACCGAACATCGGGTCCTGCACGCGCAGCAGGGTTTCCTGATAGGTCGAGCGGTCGCCGACCAAAGGCAAGAACTGCTTGGGCAGGGCGTCGCGCGAAACCGGCCAAAGGCGAGTTCCGGCGCCGCCGGCTAGGATCAGGGGGATGATAGGCGACGGCATGGCTATGGCAGGGCTTGTTCCGGCTCTATGTTTGGGACGGGAATCGTCTTAAGGCAGATCGGCGTCTCTGGCCATCGCTATCGTCGCGCAGCGGGTGAGTCCAATCAACTGCATCAATGGTATTTTTGCGTTCGCCGCCGGGCGGGTCCACCGATGATTAATCGAATGATTACAGTAGGCGGGCTGACGCTGCTGTCGCGAGTGACCGGCTTTGTCCGCGATATCGTGCTGGCCGCCATCCTCGGCGCCGGGCCCGCGGCCGACGCCTTCTTTGTCGCCTTTCGCCTGCCCAACCATTTTCGGGCTATTTTCGCCGAGGGCGCGTTTAACGCAGCCTTCGTTCCGTCTTATGCGCGTATCCGCGAACAAGGCGGCGCCGAGCGGGCCGGGTTATTCGCTGATCGCGTCTTCACGTTGCTGCTGGCGAGCCAGGTCGTGCTGCTGGCTGTTGCTTTGACCTTCACGCCGTCAGTGATCGATTTGCTGGCGCCGGGTTTTGCGAGCGATCCGGGACGCTTTGCGCTCGCGGTTGAGCTTACCCGTATCACGTTTCCCTATCTGCTGCTGATCACGCTCGTGACATTCTACGGCGGTATCCTCAATGCGTTGCAGCGTTTTGCCGCCGCTGCCGCCGCGCCGATCCTGTTGAATTTGTCGATGATCGTTACACTGTTGCTGGCGGTATTTTTTCCGACCGCGGGGCACGCCGCTGCTTGGGGCGTGCTCATTTCCGGCGTGTTGCAAGCGGCGCTGGTCGGCGGCGATACCTGGCGCGCCGGCGCTCTAGCGGCATTGCGCCGGCCGCAACTCGACGCAGACGTGCGGGCGTTCTTCCGCGCCCTCGGACCGGCGACGGTCGGCTCGGCCGGCGTGCAGCTCGCGTTGTTCGCCGACACCATCATCGCGAGTTTCCTGGCGACCGGCGCGCTGTCAGCGCTTTATTACGCCGACCGCATCAATCAACTGCCGATCGGCGTCATCGGCATCGCCGCCGGCACCGTCGTGCTGCCGGAGATGGCGCGGCGCATTGCCGCGGGCGACGAGGCGGGCGCGGCGCGGGCGCAGGATCGCGCCATCGAATTCACGCTGCTGCTGTCGGTTCCCTGTATCGCGGCCTTCTTTGTCGTGCCCGAACTCATCATGCGGGCGCTGTTCATGCGCGGCGCCTTCACGCCGGCGGATGCGGTCGCCGCCGGGCGGACGCTCACGGCTTATGCGTTCGGGCTGCTGCCCTTCGTACTGATCCGTAGCACGGTCGCGACATTTTTCGCCCGCGGCGACACGGCGACGCCGGTGAAGGCCGCGCTGATCGCCGCCGCGGTCAATATTGGCTTCAAGTTTCTGCTAATGGGGCCACTGGCGCAGGTCGGTCTTGCATTGGCAACGTCTATAGGGGCCTGGATCAATCTCGGCCTGGTGGTCTGGTTTGCGATGCGCGCCGGCTACATCCGGATCGATGAACGCTTGCGGCGATCGTTGATCAAACTGGCGGCGGCGGGCCTCGCGCTGGTTGCCGCCCTGTGGCTATGCCAGACGCCGGTCACGCATTTATTCGCCGATTGGAGCAGCCTGCGCGACGTCGCTGCGCTGACGCTGCTCGTTGCCATCGGCGGCGGTATCTATGGTGGTATTGTTATCGTGCTGTTCGGCCCGCGCTGGCTGGAAGTATTTCGCACGCGGCGGCGCTGACACAAAGTCCGCCGATTTGTTTCCGTCCTATTGCCGACCGGGTCCGGTGGACATAGTTGCCCTCCGACGCTATGGGGGACAGGCCGGATTACAAGCGCGTTGGCCGCTCGGCAGGTATCCATGAACGCCACAGGGGCAAATTCATTGTTTTCGCTGATGCGTGGTGCCGGCAATACCGCTTTGATGTTCGCGCTTGCAACTTTGGTCGCAAGCTGTGGCGAAGGCCAGAAGCAAGCGGGCACGCCACCGCCGCCCGCCGTCACCGTCGCTCAGCCAATCAAACGCACCATCACCGATTTCGATGAATATGTCGGCCGTTTCACCGCCATCAATTCAGTTGAAGTGCGCGCGCGTGTTTCCGGCTATCTCGACGGCGTGCACTTCAAGGACGGGCAGGTCGTCAAGCAGGGCGATCTTCTGTTCACCATCGACAAGCGGCCATTCCAGAATACGCTCGATCAGGCGCGCGCCAATCTGGTGCAGGCCAAATCGAATCAATCATTTACCGAGTCGGATTTCACGCGCGGCCAAAAATTGGTAAGCGACAAAACCATCACCGACCAGACGTTCGAGCAGCGCACGCAGGCTTATCGCAACGCGCAAGCCGCGGTCAGCAATGCCGAGGCGGCGGTACGCCAGGCCGAACTCGATATCGAATTCACCGAGCTGCGTGCGCCGGTCAATGGCCGGATCGGCGACCGCCGCGTCTCGCCTGGCAATCTGGTAACCGGTGGCACCGGCGGCAATACCACGATGCTCGCCACCATCGTGTCGACCGACCCGATCTACTTCGAATTCACCTTCGATGAGGCGTCGTTCCTGCGTTACGAGCGGCTGGCGAAAACCGGTAACGATATCGCAAGCCGCGGTGCCAGCGTGCAGGTGGCACTCAAGCTGATCGACGAGAACGATTTCGATCATGCCGGTCGCATGGATTTCGTCGACAACGCGATCGATCGGTCGACCGGCACCATTCGCGGCCGTGCGGTTTTCGCCAACTCCAATGATATATTCACGCCCGGCATGTTCGCCCGCGTGCGCGTGCCGGGCTCGCCGCTGTATGAAGCCTTGCTGGTGCCGGACGCCGCCATCGGCACCGAGCAGGCCAAAAAATTCGTTCTGACCGTCAATGCCGACAATACGGTGGCGCAAAAATACGTGACGCTCGGCCAGATCACCTCCGACAATTTGCGGGTGATCAAGGACGGCATCGGCCCCGACGACCGTCTGATCGTCAACGGATTGCTGCGTGCGCGCCCTGGCCAGAAGGTCACGCCGCAGGAAGAGGGCAAGCCTGGCGCCGCGCCGGCGCAAGGTGCGAGCCCGCCGCAAAAGCCGAAATAACTCTGGCCGAACCCGATGCGTATCTCCCATTTCTTTATCGACCGACCGATCTTCGCCTCCGTGGTTTCGATCGTATTCGTGATCCTGGGCGGTGTGGCATTTTTCCGCCTGCCGATCGCTCAGTATCCGGAGATCGCGCCCCCGACCATCACCGTGACCGGCCAATATCCGGGCGCCAGCGCCGACGTGGTGGCTTCGACGGTGGTGACGCCGATCGAGCAGCAGATCAACGGCGTCGAGAACATGATCTATCTGTCGTCGAACTCGACCGCGGACGGACGGTTCTCGATTTCGGTCACCTTCGACATTGGCACCAATCTCGATATAGCGCAGGTGCAGGTGCAAAACCGAGTGGCCATCGCACAGCCGCGTCTACCGGCCGATGTGCGCAATATCGGCGTCACGGTGAACAAAAGCTCACCCGACTTGATGATGGTCGTGCACCTTTACTCCCCGGATAAGTCGCGCGACACGCTGTTCATTTCGAATTACGCGACGATTGAAATCACCGATACGGTGACTCGCGTCGACGGCGTCGGCTCGCTCATCGTGTTCGGCGCGCGCGATTACGCGATGCGGGTCTGGCTTGATCCCGACCGCCTGCAATCGGTCGGTCTGACCGCAGGCGACGTCGTAGCCGCACTCCAGGGGCAGAACGTGCAGGTGGCGTCCGGCGTGCTCAACCAGCCGCCGGTGGATAAGCCGGGTGCATTCCAGATTTCGGTGCAGACGCAGGGGCGGCTCGCCGACCCCGACGAGTTCGGTAACATCACCGTCAAGCAGACGGCCAATGCGATCGTGCGCGTGAAGGATATCGCGACCGTCGAATTGGCGGCGCAGGATTATTCGACCAACTCCTATCTCGATCTCGATCCGGCGATCGCGATCGGGATTTTCCAGCGGCCCGGCTCGAACGCACTCTCGACCGCAAAGGCGATCGAGAGCACCATGGAAGATCTCTCCAAGCGTTTCCCGCCGGGCCTCAAATACACGATCGTCTACAACCCGACGCAGTTCATCCAGCAGTCGGTCGACGCCGTCGAATTGACCATCGGCGAAGCGATCATTCTGGTCGTGCTCGTCGTCATCCTGTTTTTGCAGACTTGGCGGGCCGCGATTATCCCGATTGTCGCTATTCCGGTGTCGCTGATCGGCACCTTCTTCTTCATGTCTGCGTTCGGGTTCACGCTGAACAATTTGTCGCTGTTCGGTCTCGTACTTGCCATCGGCATCGTGGTCGACGACGCCATCGTCGTCGTAGAAAATGTTGAACGTAACATCGAGGCCGGCCTCAGCCCGCACGACGCAGCGGTCAAGAGTATGGACGAAGTGGGCGCGGCGCTGATCGCGATCGCGCTGGTGCTCTCATCGGTGTTCATCCCCTCTGCTTTTATCACCGGCATATCCGGACAGTTTTACCGGCAATTTGCACTCACCATCGCCGGCGCCACGATCATATCTCTGATCGTATCGTTGACTTTGTCGCCGGCGCTCTGCGCGCTGCTGCTAAAATCGCATCGGGACGATGAAGATAACCGCTGGTGGAGCAAACCGATCCACGGATTCTTCCGGGTGTTCAATCACTACTTTGACGCCCTTACGCGGGGCTACGGCTGGTTATCGGGGCGGCTGGTGCGGGTGGCGGTGCTGATGCTCGTCGTCTATGGCGGCGTCATCGCCTTCGGGCTCAATGAATTTCGCAAGACGCCGATTGGCTTTATCCCGCAACTCGACCGCGGATATCTCATCATCATCACGCAATTGCCGGCGGCGGCGTCGCTCGCCCGCACCGACGACGTCAATCGACGCGCGGTGGAGATTGCGCTCAAAGTGCCGGGCATCGCGCATGCGGTGAACATCGTTGGCTTTTCCGGCGCCACCTTTACCAACGCGCCAAACTCGGGCGCGGTGTTTGTCACGCTCGATTCGTTCGAAGAGCGGGCCAAGCACCCGGGGCAATCGGCCGCCGCCATCCAGGGCCAGCTGTTCATGAAGTTGCAGGCGATCAAGGATGGGCTTGTCTTCGTCGCCGCTCCGCCACCGGTCTCGGGGATAGGCAATGCCGGTGGCTTCCGCATGATGGTCGAAGACCGCGCTGGGCGCGGCTCGCCGGCTCTGCAGAGCGCGGTGTACGCGATGATGGGGCGGGCCGCGCAGACGCCGGGCCTCGTCCAAGTATTTTCGTTGTTCGAAAACACCACGCCGCAGCTTTATCTCGACATCGACCGCGTCAAGGCGCAATTGCTCGGCATCAATATTCCGGAGGTATTTGCCGCGCTGCAAATTTACCTGGGCTCCTCCTATGTCAATGACTTCAATTTATTCGGGCGCGCCTACCGCGTGGTCGCGCAGGCTTTGAGCAATTACCGCAGCAATACCGAAGACGTGTTGAAAATCCGCGTGCGCAACACCACGGGTGATACCGTGCCGCTCGGCGCCTTCACCACGGTGCGGACCGTGACCGGGCCGTACCGGGTGCCGCGCTACAATCTTTATCCGGCCGCCGAACTCGACGGCGCGGCAGCGCCCGGCTACAGCCAGGGCCAAGCAATCAAGATCATGGAGAAGCTCGCAGCCGAAACGCTGCCCGAGGGATTCTCCTACGAGTGGACGACGCTGGCGTTCCAGCAAATACGCGCCGGCAACACCGCCATCTTCGCCTTCGTGCTGGCGGTGGTGTTCGTGTTCCTGGTGCTGGCGGCACAGTTCGAAAGCCTGACGCTGCCATTGGCGGTGATCATGATCGTGCCGATGTGCCTCATTGCGTCCATCGTCGGCGTGGTGATACGTGGACAGGACAACAATATTCTCACGCAGGTCGGCTTCATCGTGCTGATAGGTCTTGCCGCCAAAAACGCCATTCTGATCGTGGAATTCGCCAAGCAACTTGAAGACGCCGGCCGCAACCGCTTCGACGCGGCGGTCGAAGCAGCGCATTTAAGGCTGCGGCCAATCCTAATGACCTCGCTTGCCTTCATCCTCGGCGTGACGCCGCTGGTCTGGGCGGTGGGCGCGGGTGCCGAGCTGCGCCAGACGCTGGGCACCGCGGTGTTCTCTGGCATGATCGGCGTAACCACGTTCGGGTTGATCTTTACGCCGGTGTTCTACGTGGTCTCGCGCTGGATCGCATTGCATTTGGCGCGGCGCCGCGCGCAAGCGGAGCCGGTCAAACGATGACGATGAAATTCGGGTTCGGGCAGCCGCTGACGCGCAAGGAGGATGATGTCCTGCTGCGCGGGGCGGGGCGTTACGTGGCCGACGTCGCGCCGGAAGCCACGCTGCACGCGGTGATGCTGCGCTCCCCGCACGCGCATGCGCGTTTTAGTTTCCACGATCTCAACAGCGTGCGGGCGATGCCGGGCGTGCGGCTGGTGCTGATTGCCCCCGATATTGTCGAACTCGGGCCGTTGCCGACGCCCGGCGTGCTGGCGGACGTGGACATCAAGGTCCCGGTCTATCCGATCCTTGCCAAGGACGTGGTGCGCCATGTCGGCGACGCCATCGCCTTCGTGGTCGCCGATAGTCTCGCCGCGGCCAAAGATGCTGCCGAAGCGATCGCGGTCGACTGGCAGCCGTTGCCACATGTGATCGGCGCCATGGCGGCGCTCGAACCGGGCGCGCCGCTGGTATGGCCTGACCGTCCCGGCAATCTCGCTTTCGAGACTGCGGCCGGCGATGTAAAAGCGACCAAGGCGGCGTTCGCGCAAGCAGCGAAAACGGTGTCGCTGACCATCGTCAATCAACGGCTGGTGACCAATTATATGGACACCCGCGGTGTGATCGCGGAATACGACGGCAAGCGCATTACGCTTACGCTCGGCAGCCAGGGCAGCCACATCATCCGCGATATCCTGTGCAACGACGTGCTGCGCATCTCGCCCGACCGCATGCGCGTGATCACGCCCGACGTCGGCGGCGGTTTCGGCACCAAGCTGTTTCCCTATCGCGAATATGCGCTGGCCGCGGTCGCCGCCGAGCGTCTGCGTAAGCCGGTGAAATGGATCGCCGACCGCAGCGAGCATTTCCTCGGCGACAGTCACGGCCGTGACAACATCTCCAGCGCACGGTTGGCGCTCGACGACAAAGGGCGATTCCTCGGCCTCGAACTCGATATCGTCGCCGACATGGGCGCCTATCTGTCCTGCTACGGACCTTACATTCCATGGCTCGGCGTCGGCATGGCGACTGGCGCCTACGATATTCCTGCGGCGCATGTACGGCTGCGCGCGGCTTACACCAACACCGTCCCGGTCGACGCCTATCGCGGCGCCGGCCGGCCGGAAGCGTCCTATCTGATCGAGCGGCTGGTCGATGCGGCGGCGCGCGATCTTGACATCGCGCCGGACGCGTTACGGCGTAAGAATCTTATCAAGCCAAAAGCGATGCCATACACGACGCCGACCGGGAAAGTCTACGACTCGGGCGATTTCGCCGGCGTCATGGCGCGCGCGCAGGAGGTCGCCGACTGGAAAGGCTTCAATAAACGCGCCGCGGCATCCAAACGCGACGGAAAACTGCGCGGCATCGGCATGGCGACGTACATCGAAGCCTGCGGCAATAACGGACCGGAAACGGCGAACGTTCAGCTCGACCGCGACGGCGGCGTTACCGTGCTGATCGGCTCGCAGTCGACCGGGCAGGGCCACGCCACGTCCTATGCGCAGCTGGTGGCCGAGCGCCTCGATCTGCCGCCGGAGCGTGTGCGCGTCATGCAAGGCGACACCGACGCCATTGCTTCTGGCGCCGGCACCGGCGGGTCGAGTTCGATTCCCGTGGGCGGCGTTTCGGTCGATCGCGCCAGCCAAGACGCTGGCCGAGCAGCTCAAGCAGCTCGCCGCCGACGCGCTCGAAGCCGCCGCCCACCGATATGGAAATCGCCAACGGAACGATGCGGGTCGCCGGTACCGATCGCGTGATTTCGTTTGCCGATCTGGCCGCGCATCCGCAGGCCAAGCCCGAAACCTTACGCGCGTCGAACCAGTTCGGCACCGAGCTGCCGACATTTCCGAACGGCACGCACATCGCGGAAGTCGAGGTCGATCCATTGACCGGCGCGACCGCGATCCTGAACTACGTCGTGGTGGACGATTTCGGTGCCACGCTCAATCCATTGCTGCTCGCCGGCCAAGTGCACGGCGGCGCGGTGCAGGGCATCGGGCAGGCGCTGATGGAGGACACGGTTTACGATCCGGCGTCCGGACAATTGCTCAGCGCCAGCTTCATGGACTATGCGATGCCGCGTGCCGCCGACGTGCCGGACTTCGTGTTCGAGACGCGCAATGTGCCGTGCAAGAACAATCCGCTCGGCGTCAAAGGCGCGGGCGAGGCCGGCGCAGTCGGTTCATGCCCCGCGGTCATGAACGCCGTCGTCGACGCGCTCTGGCGCAGCTATCGCATCCGCCACATCGACATGCCGGCGACGTCGCAACGGGTCTGGGCGGCTATCGAACGGGCTAAGAAAATCCAATAGTCACATAACCTTATGAGATCACGAATATGTGATCGACGAGGATGTCCCTTGAAGACGGCTCGCGGCAGGTCTTCTCGATGGAGGGAATAACTCCACCCCGCTAGGGTTTGCCGGTGGGGTACTTAAACAATCGGAAGGCCGGACCCGATGCTCATTCGCGCAACCGTTGCCGTTATCGCCGTGGCACTTGGTGCCGGCGCCGTCATCGCTCAGCAGGATCCCGTGACCACGCGGGAAAATCTGATGAAGGAAAACAACAAGAATGCCATCGCGGCCGTCAAGATGATACGCGGTCAGGCGCCGTTCGACGCGGCCGCGGTCGACGCCGCCTTCGCGCAATGGGCCGACACGGCGCAGAAGTTGCCCGGCTTGTTCCCGGAAAATTCCAAGACCGGCGGCGACAATCGCGCCTCGCCGAAGATTTGGCTGAACAAGAAGGACTTCGACGAAAAGGCTGCCGCCTTCGGCAAGGTCGTGGCGGACAACCGCGACAAGGCCAAAGCGTCGCTCGACGGCCTGAAGGCCGCGATACCGGTGGTGGGCAAAGGCTGCGACAATTGCCACGAGGATTACCGCCTTTCAAAGCAATAGGCCTCGCCGGTTCCCGAGCACAGCGCCGGCGCGAGCCCATCGCGGCGGCGTTTCGTTTGTTGTATGACCTGCTCGAAGATGCAGCGTGGACCGCCCATGATTCGACGGCTGATTGTAGGGGTTGTCGCTGCGGCCGTGCTTGGGCTTGCGGCGTTTTGGTTTCTCACCATTCCCCAGACCGTGCCGGCGAGCGCGCTTGGTGCGCATACGCCCGATCTCACCAACGGCAAGGAGATGTTTTACGCCGGCGGCTGCGCGTCCTGCCACGCGGTGCCGAAACAACCGGACAAGACCAAGCTCGGCGGCGGGCTGGCGTTGGGTTCGCCCTTCGGAACGTTCTACGTTCCCAACATTTCTTCCGACCCGACGGACGGCATCGGCGGCTGGAGCGAGGCGCAGTTCGTCACCGCCATGACCAAGGGGACCTCGCCGTCCGGCGAGCATCTGTTTCCCGCGTTCCCATACCCATCCTACCAGCACATGACGTTCGACGATGTGCGTGACCTGTTCGCTTTTCTCAAGACGCTGCCGGCGGTGAAAGGCCGCGTGCGCGATCACGATGTGCGGTTTCCGTTCAACATAAGGCGCACGCTCGGCGTCTGGAAACTATTGTTCCTCGACGGCAAGCCGTTCGAGCCCGACCCGTCGAAATCGGCCGAGTGGAATCGCGGCGCCTATCTCGCCAACGGTCCTGGTCATTGCGCGGAATGCCATTCACCGCGCAACATGCTCGGTGGCATCGTCAGCGGCCTGCGCTTCACCGGTGGCCCAAGTCCCGACGGCCAGGGTGGCGTTCCCAACATCACCCAGTTCAAGCTCAAGAACTGGTCGGTGGCCGACATCGCCGGCACGCTCGAAGACGGTATGACACCCGATTCCGATCGCGTCGGCGGCAGCATGGTCGAGGTCGTGCGCAATACCTCGCAACTGACCCCCGCCGATCGCACGGCGATCGCGACCTACATCAAGTCGCTGCCGGCGGTCGAAGGGCGCAAGGCGCCGCCGAAAAAGACGGAATAAGTCGCGCCCAAAGCGGGGCGTGACGTATCGACACCGGCGCGGGCTGGTATAAGCCAAGCCCGATGAATCTCCTCAAAGCCATCGGCTTCAAACTGATCTCCGCGCTGCTATTCGCCGCCATGTCGGCGCTGGTGCGTCAGCTCGGCGACGTCGCGCCGGTCGGCCAAATGGTGTTTTTCCGCAGCGCCTTCGCCATCGTGCCAGTGGTGGTGATCTATGCCGTCCGAGGCGAGCTCTCGAGCGCGGTGCGCACCGGGCGGCCACTCGGCCAACTCGGCCGCGGGCTGCTCAGCGTGCTGGGCATGTTCACCAATTTTTCCGCGCTGACGCGGTTGCCGCTGGCGGATGCGACTGCGATTTCGTTCGCCTCGCCGCTGTTCACCGTGGCGCTCGCCGCGCTCGTTTTGAAGGAACGCGTCCGCATCTATCGCTGGTCGGCGGTGCTGGTTGGCTTTGCCGGCGTGATCGTGATGCTGATTCCGCATTTCGACGCCGGCCACTACGCAGCGGCCGGTGCCGCCGCCACCGCCGCGGTCGGCTCGATCTTCGCGCTGATATCCTCGATCTGCAATGCCGGCACGGTGATCCAGACCCGCCGCCTGGTACAAAGCGAAACCACACCGTCAATCGTGTTTTACTTTTCGGTGGTGACCGCAATCGCCGGCGCACTCACACTGCCGTTCGCCTGGCATACGCCGAGCGGCTCGGAGTGGGCCGCGCTGATCGCGCTCGGCGTGTTCGGCGGCGTCGCACACATTTTTCTCACCGAGAGCTACCGTTATGCCACCGCCTCGGTAGTGGCACCCTTCGATTATTCCTCGATGCTGTGGGCCTTGCTGCTCGGCTACTGGGTGTTCGGCGAATTGCCGAGCGCGCTGGTCTATGTCGGCGGGATCATCGTTGCCGGCGCCGGGCTGTTCGTGATCTGGCGCGAGCGTCAGCTTGGCCTCAAACGCGCGCGCGAGGCGGAAGGGCCGCGCCGGCCGGAAATCTAGCCCTTGAACGCCTTGAAGGTGATGATGGTGTGGGTGTCCTTAATGCCGGCGAGGCACTGAACCTTTTCATTGACGAAATGTCCGATATCGGTGCCGGCCTCGACATAGAATTTCACCAGCAAGTCATAGTCGCCGGCGGTCGAGTAGATTTCGGAGGCGATCTCGGATTCGGCCAGCTCGTTGGCCACCTGATAGGATTTGCCGAGCTCGCATTTGATCTGGACGAAGAATGGGGTCATCGCGATCCGCCTTTTTTGCTTGCGCATGATCTTATCCGACCTTCCTTCGCCCGCCGAAGCGGGCTTCGCGAAGGCGGGAAACCGGTGGCCACTTTTCGGGATCATGCGCCGGCCAGCAATGCAGCAAAAACCCGCACTTATGGCAAGGCGGCCTTGCTTTGGAGCTTTGCGCGGATTAGTTATTTCGACAGCAATCTCGTGGGGTGTCCGGCGCTTGCCGGGCTGAGAGGCCTTCTCAAGCCAACCCAACGAACCTGATCCGGGTCATGCCGGCGGAGGGAGATGAGATGCGCCAGTCCGAAGCCGCAACGCAAAACGATGTGCCGCAAATCGCGGCCGCATTGCTTGACCGGTTGCGCACTCGCAGTCCGCGCGTGCACTGCATCACGAATGGAGTGGCGCAGAATTTCACCGCCAATGTGTTGCTCGCCACTGGCGCCGTGCCGTCGATGACACTCTCGGCCGAGGAGATCGGTGCTTTCGTTGCTCGTAGCGGCGCGCTGCTGGTCAACCTCGGCACCTTCGACCGCGAGCGCCGCGTGGCGGCCGAGATCGCTGTTGAAACCGCGGCGCAAGAAAATGTGCCCTGGGTGCTCGATCCGGTGTTCAGCGACCGCAGCGCCGCGCGCGCTGAATTCGCGCGTCTGCTGGCGGCGCGCGGCCCCAAGGCGATCCGGCTCAATCGCGCTGAATTTGCCGCCTTGGCACACAGCGAGCCGACACATGGGACGCTTGCGGCCTACGCCCGCGACAACAAAACCGTAGTCGGTCTTTCAGGCGAGGCAGACCTGGTCAGCGACGGCACGCGCTTCGCGACCCTCGTCAACGGCCATCCGCTGATGGCCAAGGTCACGGCCATGGGCTGCGCCGTCTCGGCGCTGGTCGCGGCGTGTCTGGCAATCGAACCGGACGCGTGGCGCGCGACCGCGGCTGCGCTGATCATAATCGGCGTCGCCGGCGAATTGGCGGCGGAGAAGTCTGAAGGCCCCGGCAGCTTCGCGGTCGCCATCATCGATGCGCTCCACAATCTCGATGGGCCGGCGCTCATCAAGCACGCAAAGGTTACCTGATGGACGTCGATCTTCGACTTTATGCGCTGATCGATCCCGCCGTTGCCGGTGGTCGCACGCTTGGCGACCTGGCTGCGCGCATCGCCAACAGCGCCACATTGGTGCAGCTGCGCGACAAGCATGGCTCGACGCGCGCCATGGTCGAAGAAGCCCGCGCCTTGCGCGGCGTGCTGGAGCCGGCGGGCGTGCCGCTGCTGATCAACGATCGCGTCGACATTGCGCTTGCGGCGGAAGCCGATGGCGTACATATCGGCCAGGACGATATGTCGGCCGCCGACGCGCGGCTGCTGCTCGGCCGCACCGCCATCATCGGGCTCAGCATCAAGACGGTGCAGCAGGCGCAAGACGCCCCGCTCGAGCATCTCGATTACGTCGCAATCGGCGGGGTTTACGGCACGGCCTCCAAGGACAACACGTCGGCGCCGATCGGCATCGATGGATTGCGCGCCATCGTGCAGGCGGTGCGTGGCCGCGACAAAAAGTGTCCGATCTGCGCCATCGCCGGCATCAATGCCGGCAACGCGGCGGCGGTGATCGACGCCGGCGCCGATGGCGTAGCGGTGATCTCGGCACTGTCGCTCGCCGGCGACCCGGCGAAAGCCGCGCTCGACCTGCGCCGCGTTGTGGACGACGCGCTGAAACGGCGGGGGCCATGACCGCGATTGCGCTCACCATTGCCGGTTCCGACCCGAGCGGGGGCGCCGGCATCCAGGCCGATCTCAAGACCTTTGCCGCGCTCGAGGTCTATGGCGCTTCCGTCATTGCCGCGCTGACCGCGCAAAACACTCAAGGCGTCACGGCCATTCACGACGTGCCGGGAGATTTCATCGGCGCGCAGATGGATGCGGTGTTCTCCGATCTCGATATCGCGGCGGTCAAGATCGGCATGTTGTCGCAAGTGACGGCGATCAAGGCGGTAGCGGCGGGTCTGCGGCGCCACCACGCCAAAAACATGGTGCTCGATCCGGTGATGGCCGCGACCTCGGGCGACCGGCTGCTGGCGGCCGACGCGATCGCGGCGCTGCGCCGCGAGCTCATCCCGTTTGTTCTGGTGGTGACGCCCAATCTGGCGGAGGCCGCCGCACTCTCGGGCGCGTCGCTCGCGCGCAACGAAGGCGAAATGGAAGTTCAGGCGCGCGAGATAATGTCGCTCGGCGCGCGCAATGTGCTGATCAAAGGCGGACATGGCGACGGCGATGAAAGCGTCGATATTCTGATCGGGCAAAGTCAGGGATTTGGCGAGGTCGTGCGCATGTCGGCCAAACGCATCGCTACCAAAAACACCCACGGCACCGGCTGCACGTTGTCGTCGGCGAGTCGCTGCCGGGCTCGCCAAGGGCCGCGATCTCGTCACGGCGACGCAGGAAGCCAAGGCTTATGTCACCGCAGCCATCGCCAACGCAGACGCACTTCAAGTCGGCCACGGCCACGGGCCGCTGCATCATTTTTATCGCGAATGGAGAGAGCCATGACGACGCGACGCACATTCATCGGGTCGGCCGCCGCCGGCCTGCTCGCCGCGCCCTCGATCGCCAGCGCAAACCGCGAAGTGGCGCATGGTCACATCATGGCCGAAACGACTACCGGGGCCGGGCATGTCGGCGGAGCGGGTCGCCGAGCGCATCCGCACGCTATCGGGCGGGCGCATCGACATCACCGTCTATGCGGCGGGCGAAGTGGTGCCGGCCTTCGAGGTGCTGGGCGCGGTCGGCAACGGCGTGGCCGACATCGGCCACACCGCCTCGTTCTACTGGCAGGGCAAGATGCCTGCGGCGGCGTTTTTCACGACGGTACCGTTCGGCCTGACGCCGCCCGAGCACGTCGCCTGGATCGAGGCCGGCGGTGGGCAGGCGCTGTGGGACGAACTCTACGCCCCCTTTGGCGTCAAACCTTTTATGGCCGGCAATACCGGCGTCTGCATGGGCGGGTGGTTCCGCCGCGAGATCAAGAGCCTCGCCGATTTGCACGGTTTGAAGCTGCGCTCGCTCGGCCTCGGCGGCGAAGTCTATCGCCGCCTGGGCGCCACGCCGCAGACCACGCCGCCGGCGGAAATCCTCACGTCATTGCAATCGGGCGTGCTCGACGGCGCCGAATTCGTCGGGCCCGGCACCGACATCGCGCTCGGGCTCTATCGCGTGGCGTCGTTCTACTACTATCCCGGCTTCAACAAGCCGAACGGCACCGGCGAGTGCATCGTCGCGCTCAAGGTGTGGAACGCGCTCAGCGACGAGCTCAAGGCGATCGTCGCGCACGCCTGCGCTACGGAGGCGAACTACGCGCTGGCCGAGATGGAGCGGCTCAACGCGCAGGCGCTTGAGTCGCTGGTGACGGATCGCGGCGTCAAGCTCGCTGCGTTCCCCGACGAGCTGGTCGCCGCGGCGCGCGAACAGGCGCACGCCGTGCTGTTCGAATTCGGCATGCACAGCGACATTACCGGCAAGGTGGCGGGCTCCTACGACGCCTTCCGCGAGCGCAGCGCGCCGTGGTCGCGGGTGTCGATCGAGGCGGTGCTGCGGGCGCGCGGCGTCTGAGCGGCTTTTCCGCACCCTCCGCCAAGCCTGCCAAGCGCGGGCCTATATGGTTAACCGGCCCTTAACCATTCGCGCGCTTTGGTAGCGGATAAACGCGTCTCTCGTGGACGCGCCGGCGCGTGCGCCGTCCGCAATTCTTACTCGACCAGTAAAGGGCCGATAAAATGACGAGCAACACCATTCGAGCCGGCATCGCCGCCGCAGCCTTGCTGATCGCGCCGATCGCCGCGCAGGCGGCGGATTTGCACCAGCCCGCTTTCAAATCGCCGGCCTTTGAGCCGACTTATGCCAACTGGACCGGTTTCTATATCGGCATCAACGGCGGTTACGGATTCGGCAGTTCGGATTGGAGCGGGCCGGCAATCGGCACCAGCCCGAAGGGCCCGGTCGTCGGCGGCACACTTGGCTACAATCTCCAGACCGGCGTGTGGGTCTGGGGCGTCGAAGGCGACATCGATTGGTCGGACATCAAGGGCGACGCCGCTTGCGGCATCGACAGCTGCCAAACCAAAAATGATTGGCTCGCCACCGTGCGCGGCCGGATCGGCTATGCCGGCTGGAGCGGCTTGATGCCCTATATCACCGCCGGCGGCGCCGCGGGCGACATCAAGACCACCGAATCGGTGCTCGGTTCGGCCACCAAGACCAGAACTGGCTGGACCGCCGGCGCCGGCCTCGAATACGCGGTCTGGGGCAACCTGTCGGTCAAGGGCGAATATCTCTACGTCGACCTCGGCTCGTTCGACTGCGGCATTTCCTGCGGCGTGGTCGGCGACAGCGTCAATTTCCACACCCATCTCGTGCGCGCGGGCGTCAACTACCGCTTTTGATCGCCCGCCGCGCCGCGACGGCCTCATAATGAAAACCCCGGGCCTGGTGCCCGGGGTTTTTTATTTATTCGGCTTTGATGCCCGCGGCCTTAATGACCTTTTCCCACTTGTCGTGGTCCTTCTTGATCAGCGCCGCGAACTTGTCGCCCTCAAGCGTCATCACGCTCAATTGCTGGTCGGTGAACTGTTTGACCGCTGCGGGGTCGGCCATCACGGCGAGCGTTTCCTTGGCCAGGCGGTCGACGATCGGTTTCGGCGTTCCGAGCGGAACGATGATGCCGAGCCAGGGCGCCATCTCGAAACCGGGGATGGTCTCGGCGATCGCCGGCACATCGGGCAATTCCGGGATGCGCTTGGGCTCGAGCACCGCAAGCGCGACCAGTTTGCCGCTTTTGACATAAGGCAGCAACGTCGAAACGTTGTTGAAGCCCATGTTCACTTCGCCGCCGATCATGCCCAGAGAAGATGGCCCGGTACCCTTATAGGGCACGTGCACCAGCTTGATGCCGGCTTGCAGCGCGAACAGTTCGGCCTCGAGATGGCTGAAATTGCCGACGCCGGCGCTGGCGAAAGTGAGGGCTGCCGGGCTTTTCCTTGGCCAGCGCGATCAACTCGGCGACGTTGTGCACCGGCAGCGAGGGATGCACCGCCAGCATCGACGGCAGGCGGATGACGGTCGTCACCGGGATGAAGTCGTGTAGCGGATCATAGGGCAGGTTCTTGTACATCCATGGATTGACGGTGAGCGGCGTGTCGGACGTCATTTCGATCGTGTAGCCGTCCGGCAGCGATTGCTTGAGCGCCTGCAAGCCGATGGCGCCGTTGGCGCCGCCGCGGTTCTCGACGATGATGGTCTGGTGCAGCCGCTCCTGGAGAAATTTTGCGACAATGCGCGCCACCACGTCGGTGCCGCCGCCGGCCGGGTAGGGAACGAGCATTCTGATCGTCTGCTTCTGCGGCCAGTCTTGCGCAAACGCGGGCGCCGACGCGAGCGCGAGCAGCCCGATTGCGACCGCAAATGCGGCGCCTGATTTTCTCATCGTCGCCTCCCTGTTTTTTTGACCGGTTTTGAATGCGTCGTTCTTACGCTTTTGCCGGAACGATTTTCTGACGCTGTTCTCCCAGTCCGTCGATGCCGAGCGTGACGACGTCGCCGGCTTTCAGGAACACCGGCGCCGGCTTCATGCCGAGCCCCACGCCCGGCGGCGTGCCGGTGATGATGATGTCGCCCGGCTCCATGACGAAGAACTGCGAGCAATACCAGACCAGATATTCGGCGCCGAAGATCATGGTCCTGGTGTTGCCGCGCTGGCGCTTCTCCCCGTTGACGTTAAGCCACATGCCGAGATTCTGCGGATCCTTGATCTCGTCCTTGGTGACGAGCCAGGGCCCGATCGGTCCGAAGGTTTCGCAGCCCTTGCCCTTGTTCCATTGGCCGCCCGAGCGCTCGATCTGGAACACGCGCTCCGACACGTCATTGCCGAGAAAATAGCCGGCGATGGCGTCCTTGGCTTTTTCCTTGCTGAGATAACGCGCGCGCTTGCCGATGACGATGCCGAGTTCGACTTCCCAGTCGAGCTTGGAGGACTTCTTTCGGGATCATGGTGTCGTCGTTCGGTCCGCAGATGCTGCTCGGCGCCTTGTTGAAGATGACCGGCTCCTTCGGGACCGGCATGCCGGCTTCCGCCGCGTGGTCAGAGTAATTGAGCCCGATGCAGATGAAATTGCGGACGCTGCCGACGCAGGGGCCGAGCCGCGGCTTGCCGCCGATCGCTTTGAGCCGCTTGAGGTTGGCTTTCTTGATTTTGGCGAGGCCGCCGGCGGCCAGCATGGCGCCGTCGATATCCTTCACGACCCGTGACAGGTCGCGGATTTTGCCGTCGGCATCGATGATGCCGGGTTTCTCGCGGCCGGGAGCGCCATAGCGGACGAGCTTCATTGTCGAATTCCTTGGATGTGTTTTTGATTGATGTTGAAGACAGTGGAAGGGGATCATGCGATGGCGCAGGGGGCGGGGCAAGGTGCCTGTCACCATGAGAACAAGCGACATCGCCCGTATTCTTCATCGGCGCCGGGTACGCCGTCTTCCGCCTTCGCCCTTCGGGCTTCGGCGGACAGGCCCTTCTTCCCCCTCGAAAAATCGAGGGGATGGCGCGCCAAGTGGCGCATCATCTTTCAGTTGCCACATCCTCTTTCGAAGGATGTGGCGCCTCTCGGCGCGCCATCGCGGCGTTTTCACTGCGGCGCCGGGCCGCGCTTTCGGGGTCCGTTTCGTCTTGCCTTGCGGCTCGAAGCTCGCGGCGCCTTTCGGGTCAACCGCTCACATCGAGTCTCGGGCAAGCCTCAACGGCCCGCCGTCAGCCAGCTCCTGGCAGGGGTCCCTAGTGACCCCGGGCGGAGCCCCGGCGCCGCCCGGGTGCAGGAGGAGCGTTCGTCTCCTGCCCGCGGGCGCCGCTCCCCGCTCCGCTCAATGACGCCTCATGAAGCGCCCCTCACGAGCGAGGATGCAGGAATATAAACATAGGTTTTTAGTCCTTGTCAAGGGCGGGTAATGGCTCAGTTTGAAATAGGACAATGTAATCTAGCAAGTGGTGCCTAGCCTGTCACCGCTTCGCAGTCGCGCCGCTAATCATCAGTTCGACGATTCGACGTAAGTTGGAAGCACGCGCATCCGCCCATAGCCCACGTGACGGCAGGTTCTTGCCGGTTCAAAAATCATCGCGAGAACGGCTGTAACCGCGAGCACGGCAGCGGCCCAAACGTCCCAGGGAATTGATTTAAGCACGGCGCCCTCTTTCTGGGCGCCTTTGCGGGGGAGGAAAGCTTCCTACCGACGCGAGAGCGCCCGGTACGAGTCATCAGCCTTGCGGCGGGTGTCGGGGACTCCATCCCCATCAACGTTGGGCAGATGTTACGCCCGCTATGGGATGGGTCAAGGGCGCTTTAGTTTGTCGCTTCCCACTTTTCCAGCATCGCCACCACGTGAATTACGGAGATTTAAGCTTCCTAATTCCCGGTACGAGCGACCGGACTGCCCCACTTAATATTATAGCGGACAGGGATGACGGGCTCTTCTGTCAGAACAATATGGTGAAAAACCATGACCCAATCAGCTCAGATAAAATTGCCAGATTGCCCACGATGCAAACAGCAAATGGAATGGCATAGTGTGCAGCTTGTAGAAGCTAAGCCGATGAATATTTTTCGCTGCACACTATGCGACCAAGTCGGCCGCCGGATAAAGCAAACAATCAGCACCAGCACGGCTGACTAATTGGTGGCTTCCTACTTTTCCAGCATTGCCACCACGTCGCTGATTTTCCATAGCTTGTCGGTAACACCGGCAGCCATCGCGGGCGTGACTTTCAGCGTCTTATGGATGCGGACAAAATTGTAATACATCATGTGCAGCGCGACCGCGTGCGCGTGATTCTCGACCTTCTTAGAGACGCGCGCGGCCGCGCGACGTCAGTGCGTGCCGGATTTCAATTGCAGCTTTTCGTCAGCGTGGGTTGGCCGCGCCGCGTTGCCACGCGCTTCGTCGACAGAATTTTCCGGCGCTTCACAGGCCGGCGCCGGCGTGTCCGGCAACAACAGTTGCCAGAGCCGTTTCAAGTCTGCGTCGGTTCGGCAGGGACGGTTCGCCATTAAAAGAATATGGGCGCATGCGCCGCTGCGCGCCAGGGAATCAGCGGATATGCCCGTTCGTTTGCCGTCGTCCGGCGACGACCAGCACGGCGATGTAAATCAGCAGGCCGCCGCCAAACACCCACATCCAGTTTTGGCACGGCAGCCCAAACAAGTCGCAATTTCCAATAAGCCAATTCAGCATGATCTGGCGTGTATCCCCGAGTGCGAGCCCCGAAGGCAGTGTAGGCGCCGCTGCCGCCATATTCCGTAAATTGGAAGTAAAATACGCAAGATTGCGCGCAATACCGCGTATCCGCGGGCCCTAGTGTCCCGCTTCCGAAGTTCGTGATACGTCGCAGCACATTTTGACACGAACTTCGGAAGCAAGAGCGGCACTAGCATGGTTAGCAAACCCTAACGCAAACCGTCGCATTTAGACGATCAGTTTCATTTTCGGCTAAACCGCCGCGGCTATCATGCTGCGTAGAGGCCGAACCGTCTGGCCCCGTCGCGTTACGCAGGGGTGCGCGAACGCCGAACTCGACGGAGGATGTCATGGACGAAAGACGCAAGATTCAGCGTCATCGCACGCTGAAAGCCGGCAGCATCACGCTCAACCGCGACGTTGGTTTCGATTGCCGGGTGCGCAACCTGTCGCCGGTCGGTGCTTGCCTGGAAGTTGCGAGCCAGGTCGGCATTCCGGACAAATTCGTGCTGGTGGTCGAGATCGATCACGTCAAGGCGCCGTGCCACGTGATCTGGCGTACCGCCACGCGCCTGGGCGTGAAGTTCGACACGCAGGCGAAGCCGAAGCCGGTTCACGTGGGCGCGACATCGGTGGGCTGACCGATCTAATCCTTTGAGCCCGCAGCTAAGTTAGCTTCATGGGTGGCGCCCAAAGCGAGACGGAGATATGTGGCTTGGCGGCCACAGCCGGCTAAATTGCGAATTATAGGCGGGAATTTGGCCGCGGCCCATTGTCGCCGCGCGGCTTCGGCGGCACGATGCCGGCGAAGCATGCGCCGGATTAAAGGCGCAATACGTGACGGGGGCTGGGGATGTCTAATCGTAGCATAAAAGCAATTCTGTTGGTCTGCGCCGGGGCGGGCGCGCTGCTTGCCGCGACCGCCGCCGCGAATGCCGGCGGTTTCGCGGTTCGCGAACAGAGCGCGTGGGGACAGGGCTCCTCTTACGCCGGCGTTGCGGCCGGCGGATCGCTGTCCGCGATGTTCTGGAATCCGGCGACCATGACGCAGATGCCGGGCATCCAGAGTGAAGCCGTCTTGTCCGGGATTTTTCCCTATGCTGCGAACACGGTGGGCGCGGGCAGCGTCCTGGGTGCCTTGGGCGGCACCGGCAATACCGCCGATACCGCGCTCGTTCCGTCCGGCTATTTTTCCTACCAGTTCAATCCAAGTCTCTGGTTTGGGCTTTCGGTGAACGCGCCCTTCGGACTGTCGGTGAGTTTCCCGAATTCTTGGGCCGGCCGTGATTACGCCGCCGGCGACAGCCACCTGCGAACCTACAATGTGGCGCCGAGTTTCGCCTATCGCATCAACGATTGGATCAGCGTCGGCGCCGGCATACAGATTCAATACGCCGATGCCGCTCTCGCCAAAGGTCCAACTCCCATCGTTCGCGGCCTCGGCTTCGTACCGCTAACTGCGGACCTCTCGGGGACCGGGTGGGGCTATGGTTTCACCGCCGGCGTGACGCTGACGCCGACTCCGACCACGACCGTCGGTATCGGCTACCGTTCGGCGATCGACCAGAAAATCTCCGGCTCGCTGGCGGTAAGCGGAGCGCTCCCGCCACCGTTCACCGGTACGACTCCGGTCAGCACCACCATCAATCTGCCTGACACCGTCAGCCTCGGTCTGCGCCAGCGGCTGTCGCCGCAGTGGACCTTGCTCGGCACCGTCGAGTGGTCGAATTGGAGCCGAATCGGCACCTCCACCGTGTCGGGCGCTCCGGTACCGACCTCCATTGCGTTCCAATACCAAGACGGCTGGCTGTTCTCGGTGGGCGCCGAGTATCAGTGGGATCGGCAACTGGCGCTGCGCGCCGGCGTCGGTTACGAGATATCGCCGATCACCGACGACGTGCGCGTCCCGCTGCTGCCGGACAATGACCGGTATTGGCTGTCGGTGGGAGCGACCTATAAGCTCACCAATAAACTCTCCTTCGACGCCGCCTATTCGCATGTGATCGTGAAGAGCACGCCGATCAACATCTCCGCGGCGTCCGGAAATCCGTCGTTCGACGGCATAACTTATATCGGCGACGTGTCGTCGCACATCGACATTATCTCGGTGGGTCTCAAATATCGCTGGGACGAGCCGGCGCCGGAGCCGGTCAAGCAGGGCTACTTCAAGGCGAAGTAAGCGCGGCGACACGCTCAAGTAACAAGGCCGGCAGAAATGCCGGCCTTTTTGTTCGCGGGCTGATGCGGCGAAAGAATTTTGCTCCGTCATCCTGAGGTGCGAGCCTCGAAGGATGAACGGCCACCTTTTTGCAAGGCATCGTTGCAAGGCATCGTCGCAAGGCATGGGCCGTCGCCCACCGAACTCGGGTTTACCCGAGTTCGGAATTTTAATGCACAAGTCGGCTAAAGCCGACTTGTGATGGCCCGCGCGGCGCGCGGGTACCTCAGGGTGACGGATAACTTTAAAACGCGCCGTTGAACACGCCGCCGTCGATCAGCAAATTCTGCCCGGTGATGTAGCCGGCTTGCGCCGAGCACAGGAAGGCGCAGGCCGCGCCGAATTCGTCCGGCTCGCCGAAGCGCCGCGCCGGGATGGTGGCGATGCGTACCTTGGCCGCTTGGTCCTCGGTCGTGCCCGTTTTCTGCGCGTTGGACTTGAGGTTCGAGCGCAGCCGGTCGGTGTCGAACGAGCCCGGCAGGATGTTGTTGATGGTGACGTTGTTGGCGGCGACCGTGCGCGCCACGCCGGCGAGGAAGGCGGTCAGGCCGGCGCGCGCGCCAGACGACAGATCGAGCCCGGCGAGCGGCATTTTCACCGAGCCCGAAGTGATGTTGACGATGCGGCCGAATTTTCGCTGGCTCATCGGTTCGATCACTTTCTGGATGAGCTCGATCGCCACCACCATGTTGGCGGTCACGCCATCGATCATCTGTTGCCGGGTCAATTCGCGAAAATCGCGGAACGGCGGTCCGGCGTTGTTGTTGACCAGGATGTCGGGGGACGGGCAGGCGGCGAACAGCGCCTTCTGGCCGTCGGGCGTGGCGACGTCGGCGACGACCGCGGTGACTTTGGCGCCGGTGGCCTTGGCGATCTCGGCGGCGGTCGCCTCCAGCGTCTTGCCGTCGCGGCCGTTGATGACGATCTCGCAGCCGGCCTCCGCCAGGGCCCGCGCGCAGGCTTTGCCGAGCCCGCGGCTCGACGCGCAAACGATGGCCTTGCGGCCGGCAATTCCGAGATCCATGGGACGTCCTCTTCGAAAAATGCTTGCTGGCGGGAGTGTTGGCGAGGGCGGGGCAAGCGTCAAGGGCGCCGTCATAAATCCGATATGAGCTAAATGCGCTTGCTACGTAAGAACCCTTGCCGTTGCTTGCGTCGCGGCGTTAGCCTTCGCCATGGGCGCCATCGACAACACCATCCTTCCGACCGCGGCGGATATCGATGCCGCGGCCAAGTGGCTGTTCGGCGTCGCGGTGCGCACGCCGCTGATTAATGCGCCGGTGCTCGACGATCTGCTTGGCGCGCGGGTGTTCCTGAAAGCCGAAACATTGCAGCGCACCGGCTCGTTCAAATTTCGCGGCGCCTATAACAAGATTTCCTCGATTCCCGCCAGAGCGGCGCGCCGCCGGTGTGGTGGCCTATTCCTCCGGCAATCACGCGCAAGGCGTGGCGGCCGCCGCCGCGCTGCTCGGCATGCCCGCGACCATCGTGATGCCGGCCGACGCGCCGCGCTTGAAGCGCGACCGCACGGCAGCGCTCGGTGCCGAGATCATTTCCTACGACCGCGACACCGAAGATCGCGCGGCGATCGCCAAGAAGATCGTCGCCGAGCGCGGCGCGACATTGGTGCCGCCTTACGACGATCCGCTGATCATCGCCGGGCAGGGCACCATCGGCCGCGAGATCGTCGAGGATCTCGGGCAGCTTCTGCTTACGCCCGAGATCGTGGTGGTCGGCGCGTCGGGCGGCGGATTGGCGGCAGGCATATCGCTCGGCATCAAGGCGCGCGTGCCGGCGGCGAAGCTCTACACCGTCGAGCCGGAAGGCTTCGACGACACGCTGCGCTCGTTCCAGAGCGGGCGGCGCGAGGCCAATGCGCGCATGAGCGGCTCGATCTGCGACGCGCTGATGAGCAATACGCCGGGCGAGCTGACATTTCCGATATTGCGCGATCTGATTGGCGCCGGCATCACGGCGAGCGATGCGGAAGTCGCTGCCGCTGTGCGCTATGCGTTTGAGGAATTGAAGCTGGTGGTGGAGCCTGGCGGCGCCATCGGGCTCGCCGCGCTGCTGGCCGGCAAACTCGACGTCAAGGGCAAGGTCGTGGTAGGCGTCTTGTCGGGCGGCAATGTCGACGCCGAATTATTCGCGAAGCTGATTGTCAGTTAAGCGCAACTAATCCGCTCATGCCCGCGCAAGCGGGCATCCGGTGTTCACGCAACACCCGCAAACCCTGGGTCCCCGCTTTCCGCCTTCGCGCGTGCGCTTCGGCGAACTCAAACCCGCCGAAGCCCGCGAAGCAGGCGTAGGCCGGGTCGCCGGGACGAGCGGTGAATGGTTTCAAGTAAACAGGGCCAGGCGTTCGTCTTCGCTCAGCGCCATGATGGCGGCGAGGGGGTCGGGCTTGCCGATAACAGCCGACACACGCGCGACTGCGGCGACCGGCCGCGGTTCAAAATTCGCAAAAACAGGGATCGGCAATTCGGGCTCGTCGAGAGCCGGCACCGCGGCGAGCATGGCGCTTGCGTTTTCGTCCTCCGGCGGCGAAAGCGCGGCGGGTTTTGGTTCCGACATGGCGTCGATGCGGCGCTCAAGCAGATCGAGCAGCGCCGACAGCTTGACAGCCTTGGCCGCGGGCCCGGCGGCGTCGATGTCGGGGCGGGCGAGCCGGATGGCGATCAGCAGCATGCGCAGGTCGTCGCGTAGCCGCTGCACCGCGGAGGCGTCGGCGCGCAGCCGCGCTTCGATGCGCTCGATCGCCGCCAGCAGCGCCTCGGTATCGGCGTGGCGGTTGCGGCGGCCATATTCGGAAAGAAACGCGCGGCCGCGCGCGCTCTCCGAAAGCGCCTCATGGAGCGCCCGGTATTCGTCGTCGAGGGCGTCCGGCGGGACCGCCGCCAGCGCCAGCGGTGCGTTCGTCATGTGAAATCCATCACAGGCCGTTTATGAATCGGGGCGCATGATTCGGCCAGCAAAGACGGTGGGATGCGGCCCTTGAACCAACGGCAATTCGGCTTTGCGCCGCGGCTGGCAGCGCTTTATGCCGCCATATTCATGACCGGCGGCGTCCAACTGCCGTTCTTTCCGGTCTGGCTCAAAGCCAAGGGGCTCGACCCCGGCATGATCGGCGTGGTGCTGGCGGCGCCGATGTTCGTGCGCATTTTCGTGATTCCCGTCGCCGCGCGCGTGGCCGACGCCCACGATGCCCTGCGCGGCACCATCTTGGTGGCGAGCTGCCTGGGCGTCGCGGCTTACGCGCTGCTCGGTTTGGCCGATGGCGCAGCCGCGATCCTCGTCATGTATGCGCTGACCGCGCTGGTGCTGACGCCGGTGATGCCGCTGGCGGAAACCTATGCACTCAAAGGGCTTAGTGCGCGAGGCCGCGCCTACGGCCCGGTGCGGCTGTGGGGCTCGGCGGCTTTCATGCTCGGCACTTTCATCGCCGGCTTTGCCACCGATACGATCCCGGCGCGCTATCTGATTTGGTTGATCGTCGCGGGCGCTGGGCTGACGGCGCTGGCTGCGTTCGCGCTGGAGCCGATGTCGGCAAGCGTGCCGCCATCAGCCAAGCCGGCGAAACCTCGCCGGCATTTGTTGCGCGATCCCGCGTTCATCGCCGTCGTGGCCGCGTCCAGCCTGATCCAGGCCAGCCATGCGGTCTATTACGGCTTTTCGGCGCTGGAGTGGCGCGGGGCCGGCCTCGACGGCACGGCGATCGCGGCGCTGTGGGCGCTCGGCGTACTCGCGGAAATCGTGCTGTTTGCCGTGTCGGGACGGTTGCCGCCGTTTTTCCAACCGATCATGCTGTTGATGATCGGCGCGGCTGGCGGCGTCTTGCGCTGGGCGGCGATGGCGCTCAATCCGCCCGACGCGGTATTGCCGTTTTTGCAATTGCTGCATGCGGCCTCGTTCGGCGCCACGCATCTTGGCGCGCTCGGCTTTGTCGCGCGCCATGCGCCGCCGGGGCAAAGCGCGACCGCACAAGGTTATCTCTCGATCGCGCAAGGCGTGGCGATGGCGGCAGCTACTGGATTATCGGGATGGCTCTACGGCGCATACGGTGCCCACGCTTACGGGGCGATGGCGTTAGCGGCGGTCGCTGGCGGCGTTTGCGGGTACGTAGCGCACCGGACGCACCGAGTAGCGCCGCTCTGAGCGTTGCGCCTCCCGGGTCGGCTGGCCGCAACTCGCCACGATGCCGCTCAGCGAGCGGCCTTGCATGTAAATCATGTGGCGCGACAGGCCGCCGTGACGGCTGATCCAGTGCCGCACATTGCCGGGATAAATATTCCACAGCGTCTGCGTTCCGATCGCGCTGGTGACAGGGCGTCCGTCGGGATCCGGCATCCAGGCGGCATGGAAGCCGAAGCGCGCGCGCGACGTCGCGCAGATGCGGTCTTGCGGGATCAGGCCGAGCACCAGCGTGCAGGCCGACAGGCAATCGCCGTCGACCACGACGTTCTCGCCGCTCGAGCGCAGTCCCGCGAAAGTTTGCAGGTAGTGACCGATCTGTCCGCCGCGATCCTCGGCAATGCGCATGGTGGCTGACGCCGACGTGACGCCGGACGCTAACAGCGCGATAGAGAGCAACAGGCCCCGAAACCGCATGACCCCCGTTTCCCGTTATCGTTGCCCCGCCTTGGCGGCGGTGGCGTTACCCTGACTTGAGCACAAGTCTAGGCTAAAGAAACGGGTGCTGGAAAGACTTGGTTAACCACAAAGCTGGGCATAGCTTTGTGGAACTGCGGGTTCCAAAACCGGCCGCATCGCGATCAGCCCCACAGTGCAGGCAAGGGCGGAAACACCAAGCTATCCCGGTAGCTCAGGCCGTGGGGGCGGTCGCGGGCCAGCAGCAACGGGCCGTCGAGATCGACGTAGCGCGCCCGCTGCGCCAGCAGCATAGCCGGCGCCATGGCCAACGAGGTTGCCACCATGCAGCCGGCCATGACGGCAAAGCCGAGTCGCTCCGCTTCCAGCGACCATCGCCAGCGCCTCGGTCAGCCCACCGGCCTTGTCGAGCTTGACGTTGACCGCGTCGTATTTGCCGACAAGCGCCGGCAAAGAAGCAAGGCCGTGCGCGCTCTCGTCGGCGCAGATCGGCATCGGGTGCTTGAACGCCGCGAGCGCGCCGTCGACGCCTTCCGGCAGCGGCTGCTCTACCAGCGCCACATCCGCGCCGGCGCAGGCGGCGAGATTGGCTGCCAAGTTAGCTTCGCTCCAGCCCTCGTTGGCATCGACAATCAGCGTTGCTTTGGGCGCGGCCGCACGCACCGCGGCGATGCGTGCCGGATCGCCGCTATGATCGTCATTGCCGCCGAGCTTGACCTTGAGCAGCGCGCGGTCGGCGGCTTTGCTGGCAGCCTCGGCCATGGCGGCGGGCGCGGCGAGCGAGATCGTCAAAGCGGTGGTCAGTGGACGCGGGGCCGGGAGCCCGGCGAGCTCATGAACCGGGCGCCCGCTGTGTTTGGCCTCGAAGTCCCAAAACGCGCAATCGAGCGCGTTGCGGGCAGCGCCGGGCGGCATCGCGTTCTGCAAGCCGGCCCGGTCGAGCCCGGCCGTGAGCTGCGGCCGCATCGCTTCGAGCGCGGCGGTGACGCTGTCGACGCTTTCGCCATAGCGCGTATAGGGCACGCACTCGCCCCGGCCGTGCGTCATGTTGCCGCCCAGTTCGGCGACCACGACAAGGGCCTGCGTCTTGGCGCCGCGGCTGATCGCGAAAGAACCCGCAATCGGCCAGCTTTCGGCGGCTAGGGTGAGGGTCAGGGTCAAGGAATCGGCCTATCCATGGCGTTTTGGACCTAGCAAAGCCTCGGCAGGTTCATAGCTCGGGGTCAAGTGACGCTTGGTCATTTAACCCGGCCTTCAGGGGTGGTAAGGTAACGAAATCAGCGGCTTGTTCGCTAAAGGCTTGCTCGAAATGAGCGTTACATTGCTGGAAGGCGCTGCCCAAGGCGAGCAGCTCAAGCTTGCCGGCACCGGCGCGTGGATCGCCGAGAACGCCCGCACCCTCGAAGCCCAGATCGACGCCACGACCCGGCGCAGCGGCGCCGTGAAGCGCGTCGATATCGATATGGCCGCGGTCGATCAACTCGACACCTTCGGCGCCTGGCTGCTGGAGCGGCTGACCCGCGACTTCTCCGCGCGCGGCTGCGCCACCCAGGTGACCGGGCTCAAGGACGACTATCGCGCGCTGATGGAGGAGGTTCACGGCGTCAAGCCGGAACAGGCGCTGCCGCATGGTGGCGGCGGTTCGCTGGTGTACGTGGTTGCCTCGATCGGGCGCAGCATCGCGTCCATCGGACAATCGTTTTCCGCTTTCATCAGCATGTTGGGCGCGGTCATGGCCGTGATGGTGCGCGTCGCTGCTCATCCGCGCCGGTTCCGCTTCACCTCGATGGTGCACCAGCTCGACAATGTCGGCTGGCGCGCGGTGCCGATCATCATGCTGATCACGTTTTTGATCGGCGGTATCATCGCCCAACAGGGTATCTTTCACTTCCGAAAATTCGGCGCCGACATCTATGTGGTCGACATGGTCGGCATCCTGGTGCTGCGCGAAATCGGCGTCTTGATCGTCGCGATCATGGTGGCCGGCCGCTCGGGAAGCGCCTTCACCGCCGAGCTCGGCTCCATGCAGATGCGCGAGGAAGTCGATGCCCTGCGAACTATGGGCTTCGATCCGATCGAAGTGCTGATCCTGCCGCGCATCGTCGCGCTGCTGATCGGCGTTCCCATTCTGACATTCCTCGGATCGATGGCGGCGCTCTATGGCGGCGGCTTGGTGGCCTGGCTCTATGGCGGTATCGATCCGGACATTTATCTGTCGCGGCTCAAGGAAGCGATCTCGCTGCAAACCTTCGAGGTTGGCATGATCAAGGCGCCGTTCATGGCGATGGTGATCGGCGTGGTGGCCTGCGTGGATGGGCTGGCGGTGAAGGGCTCCTCGGAATCGCTCGGCCTGCAAACGACGGCCTCGGTGGTGGAATCGATTTTCCTGGTGATCGTGCTCGACGGTTTTTTCGCGATTTTCTTCGCCTCGATCGGGATGTGAGCGATGGCGAAGGGGAACGGCGGCAGGCAGACGATCATCGAGGTGCGCGACGTGGTGGTCGGCTTCGACGACCATCTCGTGCTCGACCACGTCAATCTCGACATCTATCGCGGCGAGATCCTCGGCTTTGTCGGCGGTTCCGGCGCCGGCAAATCGGTGCTGATGCGCGCCATCATCGGCTTGCTGCCGAAGCGCGGCGGCACCATCAAGGTGTTCGGCGTCGACATGGCGGCCGCCTCGGACGCCGAGCGCCAGGCGGTCGAGCGGCGCTGGGGCGTGCTGTTCCAGCAGGGCGCGCTGTTTTCATCGCTGACGGTGCGGGAGAACCTGCAATTCCCGATCCGCGAATACCTGAGCCTGTCGCAGCAATTGCTCGACGAATTGGTCATCGCCAAGCTGGAAATGGTTGGGTTGGATGCCAGCGTCTGCGACAAATTTCCGTCCGAACTTTCCGGCGGCATGACCAAACGCGTGGCGCTGGCGCGCGCGCTCGCGCTCGATCCGGAGATCGTCTTTCTTGACGAGCCGACGTCCGGTCTCGACCCGATCGGAGCGGGCGCTTTCGACACACTTATCGCGACTTTGCAACGTACTTTGGGTCTCACTGTATTCATGGTAACCCACGACCTCGACAGCTTGCATACGGTCTGCGACCGCATCGCGGTTTTGGCGGACGGCAAGGTGATCGCTGCGGGAACTATGGACACGATGCTGGCGTCCACCCATCCCTGGCTGCAAGCCTATTTCCACGGCACGCGGTCGCGGGCGGGACATCTCGAAGCAGCGAAAACCTAGCCGGAGCCGATCGATGGAAACCAGAGCGAATTACACGGTGATCGGATTGTTCACGCTGGCCGTCGTGTTCGGCGTGTTCGGGTTCGTCTATTGGGTCCAGAATATCGCCGGCGCCGGCGAGCGCGCCTATTACCGTGTGGTGTTCGACGGCTCGGTATCCGGCTTGCGCACCGGCGCCACCGTGCTTTTCAACGGCGTCCATGTCGGCGAGGTCACCAGCCTCTCGCTCGACCCGGAACATCCGCAGCAGGTGATCGCCACGATGTCGGTCAACAAGGCGGTGAAACTGCGCGCCGACACCGTCGTCGGCCTCGAATACACGGCGCTCACCGGCATCGCCGCGATCGCGTTGCAGGGCGGCAGCGCGGCCCTCCCGCCGCTGGACGGGCCGAAGGAAAACCCGCCGTTGCTCAAGGCGGCGCCCGGTGCCTCGCAGGACATCACGCAGGGTGCGCGCGATACGCTGCGCCGGATCGATCAATTTATCGTCGATAACCAGCAATCATTTCACAGCGTGCTCGACAACCTTGACAAGTTCACCGGCGCGCTGGCGCGCAATTCCGAACACCTCGATAAGATCGCGGCGGGCCTGGAAAATCTCACTGCCGGATCGGACGGCAAAAGCGGCGAACTCGTCGAAACGATGCGCTCGATCCACATGCTCTCCGACAATCTGGACAAACGCACCGAAGAGATTACCAAAGGCATCAACGTGTTCACCGCCGCCGGCACCAAGCAGATCAATTCGATCGGCGCCGACGCTCATCGCATGATGGGCGAGGTCGAGAAGACGGTGAAAAACATCGACAGCAATCCGAGCCGCCTGCTGTTTGGCGGCGCCGCAAAACCAAAATAATAATTCTTGAAGGCGGACCGCGTCCGGCGATCTCTAGTCGAACCGCCCCGCGGCGTGCGCCAGCATGGTGTAGACCTTGCCGGTTTCCGAGGTGAGATAGGTACGCGCCACCACCTGGCCACGGTCGTCGCGCGCAACCTCGTCGAGCAGCCGCTCAAACTCGCCGATATAGCGGTCGACGGTGAGCTTGAACTCGCGGTCGCCGCGGTACTTCTTGCGGATCTCGTCGAAAGCCTGCTGGCCCTGCAAGGTATAGAGCCTGCGGGTGAACACGTTGCGTTCGCCACGCTTGTAGCGGTCCCACAAATCGGCGGCCGCGTCGTGGTCGATCATGCGGGCGATATCGACCGAGAGCGAGTCGAGCAACTCCAGGCTGTGCCGGGGCGTGCGTTCCTCGGTCCCGCGCGGCGTTTCACGCGACGGCTCGCGCGGCGTATCGCGTTCGGGTTCGTCTTCATCGCGCGAGGCGCGGTTGAGCAAATCCGTGAGCCAGCCGGTGCGGCCTGCGCCGTTCTGGCCGAGGTTGGTCGCAGGCGTTTCGGCGCGGCGGACCGCCGGCGCGAAGCCGCCAACGTCGCTGCGCTCGGTGCGCTCGGTACGCTCGATGCGTGTCACGCGCTGCGGCTCGTTGCGACCGCCAATGGCGGTCAGCGTAGTCTCTTCGCGCAGCGGCCGGCGCGGCTCGACTGCGTCGAGATTGCGGCCGTGGCGGGCGACGATGCGGTTGAGCTCGGCCAGCGCCTCGATCTGATCGACGATGACTCGGCGCATTTGCGCGGCGCTCTCGGCGGTTTCCTGCGGCAACTCGAAGATGCCGCGGTGCAGCTCGGCGCGAGTAGCTTCCAGTTCGCGCTGCATCTCGGAGGCCATCTGCTTCATGCCTTGCACCGCTTCCGCAAAACGTTCGTTGGCGTCGCGGAACATCGCGTGGGTATCGCCGGTGGTCTGGTCGTAGATCGTGCGCATCGCTTCGGCGGTGCGGCGGCTCTCGTCCTCGGCGTTTTCGCGCACGAGCTCATATTGTTCGGCAATGCGGCGGCGCTCGTCCTCGGCATGCTGGCGCGCGCTTTCGTACTGTTCGCTGATGGCGCGGCTGCCTTCGGCGGTCGATTCCGACACGACGCGGGCGATGTCGCGCGCGCGCGCCGAGGCCGCCTCGAGCAATTCGTCGAGCAAGCCTGAGAAGCGCTTGAGCCGCTGATCGAGATCCTCGGTGCGAATGTCGAGCGTGGCGACGAGTGAATCGAGCGTGACGCGGCGCTCATTGATGGTGTCTTCGGTGCGCTGATTGCTGCGATCGATCAATTCGGCGGCGCCGGCCAGGCCGCGGCCGTGCGCCTCGAACTGGACCGCGAGCTGGCCGAGATCGCCGATGACTCGCGCGGTGATATCGCGGAAGTCGGCGATGTTGCTTTCGACGCGGCTGGTGGCGTCGCCGGTCGCGGCGTTGATGTCGGTCATGGCGGTGACGAATTCCGACACCCGCAGCACCAGCGTGTTCTCGAGCGCGCTCATATTCTCATGCGAGCCGGACAGCACTTCCTGCAGCATGATATTGGCTTCGCGCAGCCGCTCGAACAAAGCGGTGGTGTCGGCGCGCAGCATATTGTGTGTTTCCAGCATCTCGCTGACCGTGGCGGTGGCGGTCGACTTCGACAGCTCGATCGCCTTCTGCGCGGTGCCTTGAAGTTCGTTCAAAGTACGATTGACGGTGTTGGACGCGGCCTCGCCGGCGCTGTTGATCATGCGCGAGATCTCGGCGCTGTTGTCCAGCATCGTGCGCGTGAAGGTGAAGCCCTTGGTCTCGATCGACTTCATCGCTTCGTCGGTCGCGGTGGTGACGTCCTTGGCGAATTGCTCGCCCTTCTCGGTGATCGCGGCGATCACGCCGCCGCTCTTGTCGGACAGCACCGTCGTCATCTCGTTGGTGCGCTGGGTGACCGAATTGGCGATCTCGTCGGCCTTGCCGACGAAGCCGCGCGTGACTTCGGCGCTAACGTCCAGCAGCGTGCGTTCGACTTCGCCCGCGCTGGTGCGCATCGCTTCGGTGGTGGAGGTCGCGATTTGTCCGATCGAGCGTTCGGCTTCGGC
Source organism: uncultured Alphaproteobacteria bacterium (assembly GCA_963809675.1). GTDB lineage: Bacteria > Pseudomonadota > Alphaproteobacteria > Rhizobiales > Xanthobacteraceae > Pseudolabrys. Next base: position 60,695 of record CAWEKJ010000008.1, on the reverse strand, counting down.
CGAATTGGTCTTGATCGACTGGCCGAGTTCCTCCAGGCGCGCATGCAGCGCGTCGCCGGCGGCCTTGGTGCGGCTTTCGAGCTGATTGGTGACGGTCTCGGCGCGCCCGACCAGCAGGTCCTCGAAGCGCCCGACGCGGCTGTCGAGCGTGTTGGCAACCTCGAGCGCGCGCGCGCCCAAAGTCTGATCGATCTGAGCGATCTTGGCGCTGATCGTGTCGGCGACTTCGGTGCCGCGCGCACTGATCGTGCCGGTGACGGCGCTGATGCGGCCGTCGAGCGTCTCGATGACCTCTTGGCCTTTGCTGGTGAGTTGGTCGGTGAGGCTGGTCACGCGCGAGCCGAGAATCTGCTCGAATTGCGAGAGCCGTCCGTCGATCGAGCCGGTGAGTTCGCCGGCGCGGCTGTTGACGCGTTGATCGAAGGTGTCGACGTAATTGCGCATCGCTTCGGCCACATCCTGGGTACGCTGGCCGAGGCGTTCCACCAACTCACCGCCGTAGGTCTTCACGGTGCGGTCAAACTCGGCCATGTGGGAGGTGATGAGGCTGCCGAGCGTGCTGGAATCGCGCGCGACTTTCTCGCTGAGCGCGGTGCCGCCCTGGTTGAACACGTCCTCGAAGGCTTGCAGACGCTCTCCCAGCATCTCCTTGACGGTGTCGCCGCGGGTATCGAGGACTTTTGTCAGCGCTTCGGCATTTTCGCGGAAGCTGTCGGCCACGGCGGTACTGCGGTTCACCACGGTGTCGGTGACGCGCGCGCCGGTCTGCTCCAATTTGGAGACGACCTCGCCGCTGCGCTGGCTGAGATCGAGCACCAGCGCATCGCCGGTCGAGCGCAGCGTGGTGTTCACTTCCTCGGCGCGCGCCGCGATGGTTTCGGCGATCTGGCCGCCGGTCTGGGTGAGGGCGTCATTGAACTGCTGCGAGCGGCTCGCCATAGTTTCGATGGTGACGGCGGATTTCTGCGCGAAGCCCTGCGCAACCTGGTCGAGCCGGGCGGTCATCATCTGCTGCAGGCGTGTGGCCATCTCGGCGAATTCGTCGTGTACGTGCTCGCTCTTGAAGCTGAGGCTGGCGGTCAGCCGGTCGCTGGCGGACGAAATCGCGGTGCTGGCGCGTTCGCTGTTGGTTTCTAGACGGTCGAGGATGGTCGAGCCGCGCTCGGTCAGCGTGTCGATCATGCTGTCGCCGACGTGACCGAGCGCCAGCGTGATGTGCTCGCCCTTTTCGGTGAGCGAGCGAGTGACGCGCTGCGCCACTTCGTTGACCTTGTCGGCGACCAGATCGCCGACCGAGCTGATGTCGTGTGACAGATCGAGGTGGACGCCGGCGATGGCGTTGCGCACGTGCTCGGCCTGATTGACCAAGGTCTCGCGCTGATTGGTGAGCTCGCTCAGCAGGTCGCGGATGCGCACTTCGTTGTCGTTGTAGGCGCGCTCGAGCGCGGAGACTTCGTTGTGCACAAGCGATTCCAACTCGGCCGCGCGCGCCAGCGCACGCTCGACGCCGTCGCCCATGGCGGCGACTTCGCGGCGGATGGCCTGGCCGACGGTAACGATCTGTTCGCGCGCGGCGGTCTCCGGCTGCGCCAGGCGCATAGCCACCTCCGCCATGGTCTCGGCCACCAGGCGCATGTCCTGCGAGCGGCGGAACATGTGGGCGAGCACGAAGAAAAAGATCACCGGAACGACGATGGCACTAGCGAGACCGACCATGGCGGCAACGCCGACGCGCGGGGTTGCGAACACGGCTTGCAATTCGCCGCCGTAGAGATAGGCGGTAGCAATGCCGCCGGCAGCCCAGAGGAACGCGGCGACGCCGGCAATGATATAGGACGTGCGCGTCGGTCGGTGGCGCATAGCTTGCAGCATTTGACCGACGCTGGCGCGATCGTCATTGGCGGCGATGCGCGGCGTCTGGCCGGAATCCCAGTCGCCGGTTTGCGGCTCGTTGAACAGGTCGGCGGGAGCGGGCCCGTCCTGCGCGATGTCGGCGTTGGGCCCGACCAGCGGCACGGCGCGGCGGTCGGGCTGACCGGCGCTAAGGGCTTCCTCGATGGCGTGCAGGGCGTCTTCGGTCGGATCGGTGGATTTCTTTGGGATATTCGCCATTTCGATCGTCGCCTCGTCGTTACGCCGGACACTTGCGGCCCGAACCGTCGCCATTTGCGGGCCGCGCCACGAGCGCGGGAACTCTCGGAGCCGGCAAAGGCAAACATGCTTTATATCGCCGGGCGGCTTATCCTATCGGCTTGGCATTGCGAAAGAAACCGGCCCGATAATGACTTTTTCATCATCGTTAACTTCCCATTTACCATGATATTTTCGATGGTTCACACGCGTCCCGTCAGCGGCCATTAACTACGCAGCGCAAACCCGTGCTCGAGGCGGCGCGCCTTTACCTGTTTTTGGTCCCGGCCAGGTCAAACTTGACGCCGATAGGAAGGTGCCGCAGAGCCCCGGGGAGATTTCATGGCGCAATCCGTTGCCAAAATTGCCGAGCCGGGGCCGCCGGCCATAGACCGCAGCCATCTCGCGCGCATGACGTTCGGCGACCGCAGCCTCGAGCGCGAGGTGCTGCAGCTGTTCGACCGGCAGGCCGGTCTGCTGCTGGCGCGCATGCGCAGCGGCGAGCCGCAGGCGGTGGCGACGCTGGCGCATACGCTGCGCGGTTCGGCCACCGGCATCGGCGCCGACAACGTCGCGCGCATGGCTGCGGCGGTCGAGCAGTCGGATCCCGCGCAGCGCGAGGCCGCCATGGAGACGCTTGCCACGGCAATCGTCGAAGCCCGCGCGGCGATCGCCGAGCTGCTGCGCGACTAGCGGTTTGAATGCGCCCCGGTCTGGCGCATTCCGGCGAATGATTATATACGGGGCGCCGCCTCGCCATTCCGGCGCGGTCATTTCCTGATAATCGCCCCATGCCGAAGATCACCTATATCGATTCCGGCGGCACCGCCCGCACGGCCGACGCCGAGAACGGCGCGACCGTGATGGAGACGGCGATCCGCAACAATATCCCCGGCATCGAGGCCGAATGCGGCGGCGCCTGCGCCTGCGCGACTTGCCACGTCTATGTCGACGAGGCTTGGCGCGCCAAGACCGGCGAGCCGTCGCCGATGGAAGAAGACATGCTCGACTTCGGCTACGACGTGCGGCCGAATTCGCGGCTGTCGTGCCAGATCAAAGTGAGCGACGCGCTGGACGGGCTGGTGGTGACGACGCCGGACAAGCAGGCGTAAGCTCACAACCCTGGAACTAAACCGCCACCAGGGCTGTTCGTCATCCGATGGCTGAGATCAAAACCACCTGCTGCATAGCCGGCGGAGGGCCTGCCGGGATGATGCTCGGCTTTCTGCTGGCGCGTGCCGGGGTGCCGGTGGTGGTACTGGAAAAGCATCCGGATTTCCTGCGCGATTTTCGCGGCGACACCGTGCATCCCTCGACGCTCGAGATGATGCACGAGCTCGGCCTGCTCGATGAATTCCTCAAGCTGCCGCATTCGCAAGTCGATCACGTCAGCATGCAAATCGGCGCGGACGTCATCACCATAGGTGATTTTGCCACGCTGCCGGTGCACTGCAAATTCATCGCGCTGATGCCGCAATGGGATTTCCTTGATTTTCTAGCCAAGCACGGCAAGCGCTACCCCACCTTCGATCTGCGCATGAAAGCCGAGGCGACCGACCTGATCGAACAGGATGGCCGCGTCGTGGGCTTGCGCGCGAAGACGGCGGAGGGAGAGCTGGCGATCCGGGCCGATCTGGTCGTGGGTTGCGACGGGCGCCATTCGACGCTGCGCGAGCGCGCCGGCTTCAAGGTGGACGACATCGGGGCGCCGATGGACGTGATGTGGTTCCGGCTGCCGCGAAACAAGAGCGATGGTAATGAAGTCGTCGGCCATATCGAAAGCGGCCGTATGCTGGTGATGCTCAACCGCGACGACTACTGGCAGTGCGCTTTTGTGATCCCGAAAGGCAGCATCGACGAGGTACGCAGCGCGTGGCCTCGACAAATTCCGCGCCACCGTCGGCGATATGGCGCCGTTCGATGTCGGGGCCAGGCTCGGTGATATCAAAAGCTGGGATGACGTGAAGCTGTTGACCGTGGCGGTTGACCGGTTGCGGCGCTGGTATAAACCGGGCCTGATTTGCATCGGCGACGCGGCGCACGCGATGTCGCCGATCGGCGGCGTCGGCATCAATCTTGCGGTGCAGGACGCGGTGGCCACGGCCAATATCCTCGCCGAACCGCTGCGCGGCGGCGCGGTGACGGTGGACACGCTCAACGCTGTTCAGCGCCGTCGCGAATTCCCGACGCGCTTTACGCAAGCCGTGCAAATCACGCTGCAAAACAATCTCATCGGCCCGGCGCTGCAAGGCAAAGGCAAGCGCCCGCGGGCGCCGCTGTTGATGAAGATGATGCAGTGGCCGCTGCTGCGGCGTATTCCGGGGCGCGTGCTGGCGCTCGGCGTGCGGCCGGAGCACATAAAAACCCCGGAAGCGGCGCGTTCGTGAAATCTCGAAATCTTCCGCTCATTGCCGCGCAAGCGGGAATCCAGGACTGCAATTAAAAATTCTAGAAGACCGGGTCCCCGCTCCCGCGGTGACGAGCGGCGTTCGGTCTTAAGACTTCATCCCCGCCGGCGCGACCTGCGACGACTTCAGGCCCATCTCGTCGAAGGCCTTGGCGCACCAGGCCCGAGGCCTTGGCCTCCTCGATGAACTGGCTGACATAAACCAGCGCCTCCGGCTTGCCCTTCGGCAGCGCCACCGACGTGGTCGAATTCATGAAGCCGCCGTCGAGAATGCGCGAGCCCGGAACCTGGGCTTGCAAGCCGGTCAGCGACTCGCGCGAAAACGCGATGGCGTCGACTTGGCCGTCGCGCAGCGCCGCAACGGCGTCAGCGGCTTTGTCGAAGGTGACGTGCGTGGCGTTCGGCGCGGTCTTATTGGAGTTGCGCAGCGTCGCGGTATTGGCGACGCCGCCGATGCGCACGCCTGCGGTGTTGGCGGCTGCGACCGTGGCAATCTTTGCGGCAGGCGCTACCAGATAGGTGCTTTGCAAAATGTGATAGGCATTGCCGAAATCGACGAATTTCTTGCGTTCCTCGTCGACCGGCATGAAGGCCACGTCCCATTTGCCGCTGCGCCGCCGAATTCTGCACCTCGCCGGATCCATTGTAGACGACCAACTCGACCGGAACGCCGAGCTTCTTGGCGAGCGCGGTGCCTAATATCACGGCGACGCCACGGTAATGGCCGGCCTCGTCCTTGATAGCGAATTGCGCGGACGGCGCCGGCGCGATGGCGATCGCGACGCGCAGTTTTCCGGTGGGAGCGAGTTGAGCGGCAAGGTCTGACATTACAGAGACTCCGGTAGTTACTTCGCAGCCGGTGCCACGGTCGCGGTCTGATTGCTGCGCTTGAGCGCCTCGGCGACAAAGCCCGAGGCTTTCATCTCTTCGACAAAGGCGCGCAGATAGGCCGTACCGGCGGAATGGTCTTCTCCGGCTTTCTTGGGCATGCCCATGGCCTGCTGGATTTCCTGGAAGTGGCCCTCCATCACCCGCATATCGCGGTGTCCCGCCGCATAGGCCACCAGCGGCTGCTTCACGCCGGCCGCGACTTCGAGTTTGTCGTTGACGAACATGTCGATCATCGCTTTGCCGCCGCCGACCGGTGCGCGCACGATCGTGGCATTCTTAATAGTGCGGGTGAGATAGAGGTCGTAGGCCGACTTGAGGCCGACCGCGATGCGCACGCCGGGGCGGTCGACATCGGCGATCACCTTGAGCGGCGAATCCTTGCGCACCATGTAGGTGCCCTCGATGATGACGTAGGGCGCGGTGAAATCGATGACGGCAGCGCGCACCGGCTCGATGGCGACGAAGGCGATGTCCCAAGCCCCCGTGGTGGCGGCGTCGAACACCTTGCCGGCGGCGTTGTAGATGATGAGTTCGACCGGAACGCCCAGCCGCCGCCCAAGTTCGCGCGCCAGATCCGGTGTGATGCCCTTAGGCTTGCCGGTGGTTTCGTCCTTCTGCGCCAGCACACCATTGCCGAGGTTGATCGCAGCACGGAGCTTTCCGGTCGGCGCGAGATCTTTGAGGGCGTCGGCTGAGGCGGTCATGGTCATTCCACAGGTTAGCATGGCGAAAACGAAACCGGCGCACAGGCGGCGGCCAATGGGGCGCGGAAACACTGTCATGGCGGGTGGTCTTTCAGGAAATAGGGCGCGGCAAGTCTGGGACAAATCTAGGCCAATTCGGGCAGCCGCCCAAGCATATCGGTGGCCGGTGAGGCAGCGGCTCGCGTCCGGCTTTCGGCCTTGCTCTGAACTTTGCGGGCCACGGCCAACATAACGGTAAAGGTTGCGAGCCAGACCATGCGCGCGCCATAGCGGTCGTGCGGGTTGGCGAGCGCGCCGCAGACAAAGGCGTTGCCCAGCAGCGCAAGCGACGCAGTTGCGGCCAATTCGCCAATTGGCGCGGGCAATACGTTGCGCCAGGCGAGCAACACGAGCACCGGCAGCAATGCCATCGCCAGCAGCGCGAGCGGGTATTGCAGGGCGTTGATGGCGGTAAACGACAGCTCGCCGCGTTGCTGGCGCGCCGCGTGCATGGCCGGCGCCAGTTGTGGCGTGTAGCGCTCAATGATGCGGTAGGTGTGCCAGATGGTGTTGAGAACGCCTTCGCCGGTGTGCACGTCGATCAATTGCCTGGCGGTGGCGATGGCGGCGGTTTCGATTTGCAGGGCGGGGTATTCGGCCAGGGATCGAACTGCGACTTTCTCCATCTCCTGATCGAGGCCGGCAAAGCGTCCGAGGCTGTCGAAGACCGGGCTGCCCCAGAACCAGACGTCGGCGTCGTTTGGCAGCTCGTCTTTGTGGGCGCAGAGCTTTTTCAGGTTGGGAGCGGGACAATGCGCGTCGAGATATTTCTTGACGATGCCGTCCTGCAGCATGCGGCCGAACGACAGCGCGAAGCCGCCCGGCGTCCAGGCCAGCCGCTTGGCCACGGCAAAGTCGGCGGCAAACACCAGAACGCAACCGAGCGCCAGCGCCAGCAGCGCCGTGGCCGAGACGAGCGAGCGGGATGCGCTCGCCGCGCGACGAAGCGCGACAGCGTGGCGGCGGCCGAGCAGTCCCAGCAGCACGGCGAGGGTCGCGTTGTGGGTGGCGGCGGAGACCGCGATCAGCGCGATCAAGCCGGCGCGCTCGCAGCGGCTCGAGCGTCTCGTCGCGCAACAGCAGGAGATAAAGCGCCAGCACGCTCAGACCGCAGAAAATGTCGGTGAGCAGGATCGAGGTCAGCCAGGGCAATGTCGTGAGGACCGACAGTGCGGCGACGATGCCGAGCAGGAGCAGGGGCCGCGCGCCCAGCCCGTGCGCGCGCAACATCAGCGCGAAGATCCAGACTGTCAGCGCAGATTGCAGCAGCAGCACCGGCCAGAACGCCAGCGGCGCGCCGGCGTTGAGGATGAGGCCGTAGACCACGGCGCGGCTCGGCACCAGGTAGCCTTCGTACCAGCGCGCCAGATAGCCGCCGGTGTCCCATTGCAGCAGCGCAAAGCCGTTCCACAGCGCGGGCGCGATCAGCAACGCAATCGACAAAATGACGGCAAACGCCCAGAGAGCGCGGTCGCGACGCAACACTATGAATCCTCCCAGCGCGTGCGTTTCTTCGTGTTCTTGCGGCCTTTTTAGCGGCTTGACGGCGACGAGGCTAGAGGCGAATTCTCACGCCATGTTCGTCACCTTCTTTCACGACCTCAAAGCCGCCGGCGTGCCGGTGACGCTGCGCGAATATCTGACGCTGATGCAGGCGATGCAGGCCGACCTCGCCTCGCGCCGGGTCGAGGATTTCTACTATTTGTCGCGCGCCACGCTGGTGAAGGACGAGCGCAATCTCGACAAGTTCGACCGCGTGTTCGGCCATGTGTTCAAGGGGCTGGAATTACTCAGCGACGGGCCGGAGGCCGAGATTCCCGCCGAATGGCTGAAGAAACTCGCCGAAAAATATCTCACCGAAGAAGAAAAGAAGCAGATCGAGGCCATGGGCGGCCTCGACAAGCTGCTTGAGACGCTGCGCAAGCGGCTCGCCGAGCAGAAGGGCCGCCATCAGGGCGGCTCGAAATGGATCGGCACCGCGGGCACCTCGCCGTTCGGCGCCTACGGCTACAATCCGGAAGGCGTGCGCATCGGGCAGGACGAGAGCCGCCACAAGCGCGCGGTGAAGGTGTGGGACAGACGCGAGTTCAAGGATCTCGACGACGAGGTCGAACTCGGCACGCGCAACATCAAGCTCGCGCTGCGCCGCCTGCGCAAATTCGCCCGCACCGGCGCGCCCGAGGAGCTCGATCTCGACGGCACCATCAAGGGCACCGCGCACAAGGGCTATCTCGACATCCAGATGCGCCCCGAACGGCACAATGCGGTGAAGGTGCTGCTGTTCTTCGACATCGGCGGCTCGATGGACTGGCACATCAAGGCGACCGAGGAATTGTTCTCCGCGGCGCGCACCGAGTTCAAGCACATGGAGCATCTCTACTTCCACAATTGCCTGTACGAGAAAGTGTGGAAGGAGAACCGCCGCCGCTTTCAGGCGACCACGCCGACCTGGGACGTGCTGCACACTTATCCGCACGACTACAAAGTGGTGTTCGTCGGCGACGCCTCGATGTCGCCTTACGAGATCACCGCGCCGGGCGGCTCGGTCGAGCATTTCAACGACGAGCCGGGCGCCGTGTGGCTGGAGCGCGTGACGCGCACCTATCCGGCCTGCGTCTGGCTCAACCCGGTGCCCGAGCGCGAATGGGACTTCACCTATTCGATCAAGATGGTGCGCCAGTTGATGGGCGGGCGGATGTATCCGCTGACGCTGGACGGGCTCGATCGGGCGATGCGGGAGTTGGTTCGCTGAACGAAAGCGGCCGGCGCATTGTGCAGACGGGCCAGTCGAAATGCTTGAACGGTGCCGGACCAATAACCTAGTGGTATCGATTGTTTGCGCGATTCGCGGGTAGTCCCGATCATCGGTGGCTGGCTGGTGAACGCGGCCTACGACGCGCACCCGGAATGGGAAGCCGCCGACCATCCGCCCATGAAAAAGCATCACCACAAAATGAAGGCGAAGATGTAACCGCGCGATACGCGGCTTCGTTATCAAAAATCCGCCGGCGCCGATGTCATGTCGGCGCCGGCGGTTTGTTTTGGCCGATCCAAGCTCCGGTCATTCTCACCCCCATTGCGCGGGAGCAGGCTCCAGCAGGAATCCAGCGCTAGGCATCAAGATTTAACGGGTGTGCCGATGCTGGGTCCCCGCTTTTGCGAGGATGAGCGGAGGGATAGCCAAGCTCATGTTTTCTTGGTGATGAACAGGCCTTCGCACAGGCGGAAGGTGAGGTCGCCGTCGCCGCCTTTCGGATCGAGCGCCGCCTTCACCTCGGGCGTTGCCTGCGTCAGCATCGCGCGCAACAGCGCTTTCATGATGTCGTCGTAGCGCTGAGCCCAGCTCTTGAATTCCATCTGCTTGAAGATCTGCTCTTCATGGCCGATGGCAAGCTGCGCGTGCTTCAGCGCATTGCGCCATTCATCCATCGTCCAGGCGCGCAGATGGCTCGGATCGCGTAGGCGCTCGAAGGCGTTTATATAGTCGCCGATCGGGCCGGCGGGCACGATGTTATCGACCAACGCGAAGATTCCGCCGGATTTTAACACGCGGTGCACTTCGGCGAGGAATTGTGGGATCGAATCGAAGTGATGCGGCGCGATACGGCAGGTGACCAGGTCGAAGCTCGCATCCTCGAATGGCAGGGCCTCGGCCTTGGCGTAAGTGGTGCGGACATTGGCGAGGCCGCGTTTTTGCGCTTCGCCCTTCACCTGGTCGAGCATTTCCTGAGTGATGTCGGTCGCCCAGACGCGCCCGACATGCGGTGCAAAGGTGTAAGCGACATGGCCTCCGCCGGTGGCGACGTCGAGCATGCGCCAGTCTTTCTTAGGGGAGGTGAGCTCGACCAGCCGCTCAAGACTTTTGCCGAGCGCGTGCGGCTTACTGGTGAGATAGTGCGCGGCGGTCTTGCCGAATTGTTCCTGGACCAGCGTCTTGTTCATGGGACTTTCCGGTTGGTTTTCCCGGCAGGACTATCGCTTGGCGCATAAAAGAGCAAGAAAAAGCCCTGCATCTTTCGATGCAGGGCTTTGCCGTTTTGACGACCCTGAAGCGGGGCGCTTATTTCACGATCATGCCGGTGAACACGTAAGCCTGGAGCATGACCAGGATGCCGACCAGGCAGGCCAGCGCGATCGAGTGCTTGAACACGAACCGCAGGATCGTGCCTTCGTGGCCGAACCAGTTGGTCGCGGTCGAGGCGACGACGATCGACTGCGCGTCGATCATCTTGCCCATGACGCCGCCGGAGGAGTTGGCGGCGCTCATCAGGATCGGCGAAATGCCGAGTTGCGTCGATGTAATCTTCTGCAAGTTGCCGAACAGGATGTTCGACGCCGTGTCAGACCCCGTCAACGCCACGCCCAGCCAGCCGAGCAGGGTGCCGAAGAAGGGATAGAGCACGCCGGTCGCCGCGAAGGCGAGGCCGAGCGTCGCGTCGATCCCCGACAGCCGCGTCAAGGTGCCGATGCCCAACATCGCCGAGATGGTGATGAGCGAGTAGGCGCAGATCTTGATGGTGCGGCCATAGGCCACGACCAGACCGGCGGGCGAAAAGCCCATCAGCAGTCCCGAGATGATCGCGGCGATCAGCATCCCCGAGCCCGTGTAAGAGAGCCAGGTGAAGCCGAATACGGCGCCTTCCTTGGTTGGCGTCGCTACGATCGGCGCGACCTTGTTGATCATGTTGTGCAGGTCCGGGACCGCGTAGTTCCAGGTCGCCCACGGGTTGACCTGGCCCTTGAACCAGTTGGTGCCCCACAGCAGCAGGATCGCGCAGACGATGATCCAGGGCAGCAGCGACATCCACACCTGCTGGGTGGTTGGCTTGGCGCCGGACGTTTTCGGCGCCGGCCGGCCTTCCATCGAGGTGTCGGCGCTGCGCAACGCCGCGGATGTCCAGATGACCTTGGGCTGCCAGATTTTGAGGAATAGCACCAGGCAGGCCATCGAAATCAGCGACGCGCCGATGTCGACGATCCACGGATTGACGAAGTTCGAAATCAGGAATTGCGGGACCGCGAAGGTTACGCCGGTTACCAGGATCGCGGGCCAGATGTCCTTCATGCCTTTCCAGCCAGCGAAGGCCCAGATCAGCCAGAACGGCACGATCAGCGAGAAGAACGGTAATTGCCGTCCGACCATCGCGCCCAGCAGGAACGGATCGATGCCGGTGACGCTGGCGAGGCCGGCGATCGGCGTGCCGAGCGCGCCGTAAGCGACCGGCGCGGTATTGGCGATCAGCGACAGGCCGGAGGCGGCGAGCGGCGAGAAGCCGAGGCCGATCAGGATCGCGCCGGTGACGGCAACAGGCGTGCCGAAGCCGGAGGCGCCTTCGAAGAACGCGCCGAATGAAAACGCGATCAGCAGCAGTTGCAGCCTGCGGTCGGTGGTGACGCCGCCGATGGTGTTCTGCAACGTCTCGAACGCGCCCTTCTCCACCGTCAGCCGGTAGAGAAAGATGACGTTGAGCACGATCCAGCCGATCGGGAAAAAGCCGGTGACAATGCCGAGCACGGTCGCGCGCAACGACATGCCAGCCGGCATTGTGAAGATGAAGATCGCGACGCAGTTGGCAACGACCAATGCGATGATCGCGGCGAGGTGCGCCTTCACTTTATTGGATGCGATCAGCACCAGCAGCGTAACCACCGGCAACGCGGCGGCTATCGTCGACAGCGTCGTATTATTGAATGGATTGTAGACTTGATTCCACATCGTTCCGTCCCCCCGTTTGACCCCACTTGTGACCCGGCTTGTGCGGATTTCAAGTTATTGGTCGATAGCAATGGCGCGGGAGTATAGCGGCGTCCTTTCAAAACAAAACGGAATATGAGCGTTTCGCACTGCAATAAGCGCGCGATTATTCGGCCTTTGAGAATATCGTGGGACTGGCGTGAGAGGATATTCGGGCGCGCGGCCTGAGTGGTTTAGGACCGATTATCATCACCGCCGCTCAGGTCGTCGTAGCCGTGGCGGTTGCTGTAGAACACCAGCGCCATCAGCCCGCCGCCGATCAGGAGCGAGAACAAGATGCCGCCGGCGATGGCGATATAGCCGTAGAAGGGGATGGCATCGCCGCCGAACCGCTCCCAGGCGGCGCCGGCGAACCAGACGGATGCCGCCAACAGGGCGAACAAACCCACGATGATCAATGCCCGCATGGGGTTGATATAGTGAGTATCGTCTGTGTTGTCATTGCGGGGAGGAACGCGTCATTTGCTCGTTTGTTCGCCGCGGCCGCCCCAGTGCTCGTGCCTAATCTCGCGTTCGCACAGGGCAAGAGCGGAATAGATTGGCTTTGCATCATGACGCGCTTGGCCGACATCATGGCCAAGGAAAAGGCCCAGATCTGGATCAATCACGACAAGGTGCAGGGCGATGAGCTCGATCACGCGCCGGCGTTCTACGAGTGAAATAAAAATAGCACCCGGCGGTGAGGCGGGACGCCGCAAAATATCAGATCGGTTCTACTGCTTTGAACTGGTATCCGCGGGGCTCATGCTCTTGAGCTTGTCGGTGACGCTCGAACCAGTGGTTTGCGACATTGGCATGTCGTTGAAGGCGAACGCCGGCGCGTTCTTGAGCTGATCCTTCGAATAGCTCACCCTGATCTTGTCGATCGAACTTGAGTCCGGCTTGCGTCTGATGTCGAGCGAATAGAACGGCAGCGCGACGTCCTTCTCGCCGACGCCGAGGAAGCCGCCGACGCCGACCACGACGGCCTTGACCTTGCCGTCGCCGGCGATCAGCACGTCGCTGATTTCGCCGATCGAGGCGTTGTCCGGACCATAGACGCTGGCGCCGATCAGTTTGGTGCCGCGCCAGTCGTCGGCGCTCTCCTTCTGCACAAAGCTGGTTTGGCCGGTCGTGCCCATGGAACCATTTGGCGTATCGGTCTTGCTTGCCGGCGCTTGCGCGAAAGCGGGCGCGACCAGCACGGCGGCCAGCGCGCCGGCCGTAAAAGTGCGTTTCATCATGAAAGTTCCTCCTGACGCGGTTGTCTTGAATGCAATGAGAATAGCGCGCTAATTTCGTGCACTCCTTAAAAAGCGAACGCGGGACTTGCGCCCCGCGTTCCGAATATTGAGAAATATTTAGATGCAGCGGCGGCCTCCATTGAAGAGCCTTACGCGGCGTCTGAGTTCATGCAAGAAACCGGCGGGGAGATTATGTCAGGTGGAAATCGCGCAAGAGATGACGGGGTGAGCGCCGACCGCGCCGATGCCGGGGCTGAGAGCACGGCATATTCCTTCCGGCCTTCGTTGCTGGGCGCGGCCAGGGAGTTCAAGCTTACGGACGACGGCATCGACTGGGCGGTCGCGCGCAAATCAGGCCGTATCCGTTTTACCGAGGTTCGCCGCCTGCGCATGTCGTATCGGCCGACGAGCATGCAGTCGCACCGCTTCATGACCGAGCTGTGGGCGCAAGGCGCGCCCAAGCTGGAGATCCTGTCCAGTTCCTGGAAAAGCATGGTGGAGCAGCAGCGGTTGGATAGGCCCTACGCGGCGTTCGTCGCGGAGTTGCACCGGCGTATCGCGCTCGCCACACCGCCGGCACGCTACGAGCAGGGCAGCAATCCGCTGCTCTATTGGCCGGGCCTCATCGTTTTCGCAGGCCTCGCACTCGCGCTAGCCGTGCTGATCGTGCGCGGCTTGCAAGCCGACACCAAAGCGGGCGCGGCTTTCGTCGGTTGCTTTCTGCTGTTGCTGCTGTGGCAGGGCGGCAATTTCTTTCGCCGCAACCGGCCGGGCGTTTATCGCCCCGAGGCGCTGCCCGCCGAGTTGCTGCCGAAAGGCTGATGCGCCTCAGGCTTTGGCGTTGCGCACCACCAGCACCGAGCACTTGGCGTAGCGCACGACATGGCCGGCGTTGGAGCCGAGGAAATAGGTGCGCATGGCGGGCCGATGCGAGCTCATCACGATCAGATCGGCGTTGATCTTCTTCGCTTCTTCCAGCACCTCGTGATAGATGCCGCCTTGCCGCACGGTACCGGAGATATGCGCGCTGTCGAGCCCGCATTCTGCTGCGATGATTTTCATGGCGTCTTCCGCCGATTGGCGCTGCTGCACGTCGAAATCCGGCGGCACATATTCCGCCAACATCACCGGCGTCATCGGCAGCACGTTGATCAGACGCACCGTGCCACCTGACGCGCGCGCCATCGACACGGCAGTCTCGATGGCAGGCTTGGCAAGATCGGTATCGGCGAGATCGATCGGCACCAGAATCTGCGTGTACATGACAGCGCCCCTCTTTTCCGCTGCAAGGGGCGATCATGACACGTTTTAGCGGCGGCGTTAATTGGCCGCCGGCTCCAACGTTTTCGGGCTAACAAAGCGTTCGAGCCGGCCGGACTGCGGATGAAGTCCGCTCCAGCTGTCGAAAGCAAAATCGATGATGACCAGTCCCGAGGTCGGCAGCTTCTCGCGTAGCCGCTCGCGCGTATCGATGTCGCCGGACGCGATCAGCATCACGGCAGCTTCATGCAGGCCGGGATTATGGCCGATCAGCATCAGGGTGTGGGCGGAGGCGGGGCTATCCTTGATGACACCGAAGAATGTCATGCGGCGTAGCGTCGTACAGCCGCTCAGCCGACATCGCATCCGGCGGCGGCTTGAACGCGGCGGCGGCATATTTCCAGGTCTCCTGGGTGCGCGCCGAGGGTGACAAGACGACCCGGTCCGGTATCAGCGCATGGCCCGCCATATAGGCGCCGATCTTGGCGGCATCCCTGCGGCCGCGCTCGATCAGGACGCGGGCCAGGTCTTGCATCCCGGGGTCGGAGCGTTCGGCCTTCGCATGGCGAAGCAGTAAAAGGCGGCGCATGGTCTCGAATACGGGGCTGGGCTATAGGACGCGGGCAGCGTCGATTTCGAATCCGCGGCAGTCTAGCATGCGCGCCGCAAAGCGTTGAGAAGCAATGAGCGACAACGAGACAACAGCGGCGGGCTGGTACGAGGCGACACGGGTTGCAAGCCCGCAGCGCCCGCGCCTGAATTTCGATCTCGACGTCGACGTTTGCGTGATCGGCGCAGGGCTTGCGGGCTTGACGGTGGCGCGCGAGATCGCCCGGCGCGGCTGGTCTGTAGCGGTGCTGGAAGCCAACCGCGTGGCCTTGGCGGCTTCCGGCCGCAATACCGGCTTCGTGCTGCCGGGCTTCGGCGAAAGCGCCGACAATATTGTCGAGCGCGTCGGCCTCGATCACGCCAAGGAGCTTTGGGCGCTGTCAGAGCAGGGCGTCGATTACGTTAGGCGTGCAATCGAGAAAACCGGCATGCCCGGCGTCGATCCGGTCGACGGCTGGCTGCACGTTTCCAAGACTGACAATGACAAGGCGATCCGCAACGAGGTCGAGCGGCTGCGCTGGATCGGCGCCAATGTCGAGTATTGGCCGACCGAGCGCGTGCGCGACGTGTTGCCGAACCCGCGCTATTTCAACGCGCTGCATTTTCCGGGCGCTCTTCATATCCATCCGCTCAATTACGCGCTCGGGCTTGCCGCCGACGCGGAAAGACACGGCGCACGCATCTTCGAAGAGACGCCGGTCAACGCGATCGATCCCGCCGGCGTGCGCAAGCGCATCGAAACGCAAAGCGGCCGCGTACGCGCGGCGCACGTGGTGCTGGCCTGCAATGTGCTGCTCGGCGACTTGATGCCGCGGCTCGCCGCCACGCTACTGCCGATCTCGACCTTCGTGCTGGTGACCGAGCCGATCGCGCGGCTTGCGGACGTGGTGCGCTATCGCGGCGCGGTCAGCGACACTAACCGCGCCGACAATCATTATCGCATCGTCGGCGGCGACAGATTGCAGTGGTCGGGGCGGATGCGGGTTTGGGCTGCCGATCCACGTTGGGTGGGGCGCGGCCTGATCGCCGACATTAAGCGCAATTTTCCCGATCTCGGCAACGTCGAGATCGCGCATCTATGGCGCGGCACGCTCGGCCGCGCCATCCACCGCATGCCGCAGATCGGCGAGATCGAGCGCGGGCTGTGGGTGGCGAGCGGCTTCGGCGGGCACGGGCTCAACACGACGGCGATGGGTGGCGAACTGGTCGCGCGCGGCATCGTCGAGGCGGATCAGACCTGGCGGCTGTTTGCGCCCTACGAACTGGTATGGGCTGGCGGTATGCTCGGCCGCGCACTCGCGCAGGGCATCTATTGGGGGAGCCGGCCGATCGAGCGGGTCGAGCAGGGACTTTCGCGCTATCGCGAGCGGGCGCGCACGCGCCGGCAGGCGCGGCTTGCGGCCCGCAATGGACAAGGGTTGGCGGCAAAGCCCGGGGCATGATCGGCCGGCGCGAGCCTGCCGTGAGCGCGCCGCCGTCAAGTGAGCCACCGCCGGCCACGCCCGAATAATCTATGGTAGCTTGGCGAATGATTTCATCGACTCAGCGTTTCATTTTCATTGGGACCGCCGCGCTGGCGCTCGCCGGCTGCGCCAATAGCGGCGGTTTACAAGGCGCGTTCGGCGGGGTGCCGG
The DNA here is from genome assembly GCA_963809675.1 of uncultured Alphaproteobacteria bacterium. Classification (GTDB taxonomy): domain Bacteria; phylum Pseudomonadota; class Alphaproteobacteria; order Rhizobiales; family Xanthobacteraceae; genus Pseudolabrys. The sequence goes on along the minus strand of CAWEKJ010000008.1, from coordinate 44,043 downwards.
CGCGTCCGAAGACCATCATGGTGTCGGATTTCGTGCTGTCGTCCGACGTGGCGGTTGTCGACCGCGGCTATACCGCGCGGCTGGAGCGCAAGGTCGGCAGCTTTCCGACCTTCGAGCGCAAGCCGCGCACCATCGAGCGGGTCAATGACGAAATTATTGCCAGCATTATCGCCACCTTGCGCGAGGCCGGGCTCGACGCGCAGGCCGGTAACGAGGACGCGCTGACGCTCAGCGACGAGGCCTTGCTCGTCACCGGGCGGATACGGCCGACCGATCTCAGCGCCGTCGCCAAGAACAAGCCGGTTGTATTCGGCGCCGGCCGGGTGAGCGCCGACATGACGGTGTCGGCTTTCTCGGGCCATGGTAAGAAGCAGCTCTTCACCTTCATCGCGGATACGCAGGGCGCGGGCAGGCCGCTTGCAGGTAAGTCGGCGGCGGCACGCAACGCGGCGATCGCCGAGGCGCTGACAGCGCAGAAGGCGCCGCCGGAGAAACTTTCCGCCAATGTCGAGGCGTCGGCGCGCCGGCTCGGCCGCGCAGTGGGCGAGAAGATCGTCACTTATGCGAAAGAGCAGGGCTGGCTGACACCGCCGGAGGGCGCCCAAGCTCCACCTCAGGTGTCACCGGAAGCGCAGCCGGAAGCGGAGCAGCGGGTGAAGTTGCCGGATCCCAAGCCCGCGCAACGATCCGCCAGGAGACCGCCTCAGTCTGATCCGCGCGATGAACCTGACGAGCCGGCCGATCCCCGGAATTAGCGCCCCTCGCGCCGCGTCATGAACGCCAACCGCTCGAACAAATGCACGTCCTGCTCGTTTTTGATGAGCGCGCCGTGTAGCGGTGGGATCAATTTCTTTGGATCGCGCTCGCGCAAAATTTCCGGGCCGATGTCTTCGACCATCAGCAATTTGAGCCAGTCCAATAATTCCGACGTCGACGGCTTCTTCTTCATGCCGGGCACGTCGCGGATCTCGTAGAACAATCTCAGCGCCTCGCTCACCAGTCTTTGTTTGATGCCGGGAAAATGGACCTCAATGATCGCGGTCATGGTGTCGGGATCGGGAAAGCGGATATAATGAAAGAAGCAGCGGCGCAAAAACGCGTCGGGCAGTTCTTTTTCGTTGTTCGAGGTGATGACCACGACCGGGCGGCGGCGCGCCTTCACGGTCTCGCCGGTCTCGTAAACGAAGAACTCCATGCGATCGAGTTCCTGCAACAGGTCGTTGGGGAACTCGATGTCGGCCTTGTCGATCTCGTCGATCAGCAGCACCGGGCGCTCGTCGGCGACGAAGGCGTCCCATAACTTGCCGCGCTTGATGTAGTTGCGGATATCCTGCACGCGGGCGTCGCCCAGCTGGCTGTCGCGCAGGCGCGACACCGCGTCGTATTCGTAAAGGCCCTGCAGTGCCTTGGTGGTGGACTTGATGTGCCACTCGATCAGCGGCGCGCCGATCGACTTGGCAATCTCGAGCGCCAGCACTGTCTTGCCGGTGCCGGGCTCGCCTTTGACCAGTAACGGCCGCTCCAGCGTGATCGCGGCGTTGACCGCGACTTTAAGGTCGTCGGTCGCCACATAGGCCTTGGTGCCTTCAAAACGCATACATTTCCTCACTATTTCGAACTTACCCTAGGCAGGGTGACTGGAGCCGGCAAGACGCCTTTGTTTGCGGGTGGCTTTACCCGAAAACCGGTCGCGCGGCTCGCACAAGCGTGATGGAAGAGTGATGGTGATTTGAAGCCGAACCGGGGGTAAGTGCGTATATGAAGTGTCGGCGCGACAGCTTATGGAGATACTGATGCCGCGAATTTTTCTTGCTGCCGTTTGCTGGCTCGCCCTTGCCGGCTTTGCCGCCGCCGCGCAAATGGCACCGCTGCCGCGGCCGGGTCCCGGCCAGGCGGTGGCGACCTTCGCGGGCGGCTGCTTCTGGTGCACCGAATCCGATTTCGATCATGTGCCGGGCGTGATCTCGACCACCTCGGGCTATACCGGCGGGCATGTCGCAAATCCAAGCTACGAGCAGGTTTCGGCCGGCGGCACCGGGCACGCCGAGTTGGTGCAGGTGATCTACGACCCGAACAAGGTCTCCTATCAGAAGCTGCTCACTTATTACTGGCACCATGTCGATCCGACCGTGAAGGACCAGCAATTCTGCGACCACGGCAACCAGTACCGCACCGCCATTTTCGTGCACAACGACGAGGAACGGAAACTCGCCGAAGCGTCCAAGAAGCAGGTCGAGGCCGAACTCAAGAAGCCGATCTATACGCAGATCGTGCAGGCCGGCGAATTTTATCCGGCCGAGGAATATCACCAGGATTTCTATTTGAAGAATCCCGCCAAATATAAATTCTACCGGTGGAATTGCGGCCGCGACCAGCGGCTGGAGCAGCTCTGGGGCAAACCGAAGGGAGAGAGTTGATGATCGACCGGCGAGCCCTGTTGACGGCCGGCGTCGCGCTCGGCGCGCTGACGGCCACGAGCAAATTTGGCAAGGCAGAAACCATGACAACGACAACGCAAGACATCGACTATCGCAAGCTGACCGACGCGGAATGGCGCCAGCGCCTCAACGCGGAGCAGTACAACGTGCTCCGCAAGCATGGCACCGAGCGTGCCGGCACCAGCGCGCTCAATCAAGAAAAGCGCAAAGGAATGTTCGAATGCGCCGGCTGCGACCTGCCGCTGTTCTCGTCCGACACGAAGTTCGAGAGCGGCACCGGCTGGCCGAGCTTCTACCAGCCGCTGCCCCATGCGGTCGGCACCACCAGCGACCGCAGCTTCTTCATGGCTCGCACCGAGGTACATTGCAGCCGATGCGAGGGCCATCTTGGTCACGTGTTCGACGACGGCCCCAAGCCGACGGGCTTGCGCTACTGTATGAATGGCGTGGCGATGAAGTTCGTGCCGCAGGCGGCTGGGCAGTCCTAAACCACGTTTTGTTGATCGCATTTTCTGCGGCGAACCGGTCCCCACTTCGCCGGAAAATGCTCTGGACGACTCAGCGCGGCAATTTTACCTCTCGGCAGGGGGAACCCTGCCGGGATGCCGCTTTCACAGCCCAAGTCGCAGCCACTGAACGTGCCGCAGGCGTTGGCGCAGGCGCTTAAACTGCATGAGCAGGGGCGTTTGACCGAGGCCGAGCGGCTCTACGCCGCCATCCTGGCAGTGCGGCCTGATCACTTCGATGCCCTGCAGATGATGGGGCTGGTCAAGCTGGCGGCCGGCCAGCCGGCCGAGGCCTTGCGGTTGGTGTCGGGGGCCATGGCCTCGCGCAAACCCTCGCCGCAGATCCTGCTCAACCACGGCCTCATCCTCGACGCGCTCCAGCGTCACGAAGAAGCCGTCGCGAGCTTTGACCAGGCGCTCAAGCTGAAATCCAAATATGCCGAGGCGCACAATAACCGCGGCGCGACGCTGGTCACGCTCGGGCGCGGCGACGAGGGGCTCGGGAGCTGCCGCAAGGCGATTGCTTTGAAGCCGGATTATGTCGAGGCGCACTATAATGCCGGCACGGCATTGCGCGCGCTGGGACGTTACGAGGAGGCGCTCAAGAGCTTCGACCGTACGCTGGCGCTGCGGCCGAATTACTTCAAGGCCCACAACAACCGCGGTGCGGTGCTGGAAGGCCTCAAACGCTACGACGAGGCGCTCGCCTGCTACGACCGTGCCCTGGCGCTGGCGCCTGATTTCACCGAGGCGCGAAACAACCGCGGCCGTATTTTGGTCGGCCTCGATCGTGCCGACGAAGCGATCGAAAATTTCAGCATCGCGTTGAGCATCAACCCGAACGATGCCGAGGCCTGGTATCAGCGGGGCCGGCATTTGCTGGATATCGGCCGCACCTCGGAAGCCGCCGCCGATTTCGCGCGGGTGCTGGCGCTGCGGCCCAACCACGCTGAAGCGCGCTTTGCCGCCTGCTTCGCCGAGTTGCCTGTGGTCTACACGCAGACAAGCGAAATCGCCCGTCAGCGCGTGGCCTATGAGCAGAAGCTGCGCGCTTTAAGCAAAGACCTCGATTCCGGCTTACTGCAGGGCGATCTGATCAAAGCGATCGGCGCCATGCACCCATTCTTTCTGGCCTATCAAGGCGGCGACGACCGGGAGCTGCAACAGATCTATGGCGAGATGGTATCTCGCATTGTGTCGCGTCACTATCCGCCGGCGCCGCTGCCGCCTCCGCCCGCGCCCGGAGAGCCGATCCGCGTCGGTGTCGTCAGCGCCTTCTTCTACAGTCATTCCAACTGGAAGATTCCGATCAAGGGCTGGGTCAGCCAGCTCGATCGCAGCCGCTTCCATGTGACCGGCTATCACCTTGGCGTATTGCATGATGCGCAGACCGACGTCGCCGCTGGCCTCTGCGACCGCTTCGTGCATCGCACCATCGACACCGACGGCTGGCGGCGCGAAATTCTCGCCGACGCGCCGCATGTGCTGATCTATCCCGGCCTTCTGATGGACGCGTCCTCGCTGCAGCTCGCGGCGCAGCGGCTCGCGCCGGTGCAGTGCAACTCATGGGGCCACCCCGAAACCGGCGGTCTGCCGACGCTCGACTACTTCCTGTCGAGCGATCTGATGGAGGCGCCGGGAGCGGAGACGTATTACACCGAAAAACTCGTGCGGCTGCCAAATCTGTCAATCTATTATGAGCCGGTCGAAAGGGAGCCGGTCGCCGTCACGCGGGAGGAGCTTGGCTTGCGTCCGGGCGCAACCGTGTTCTGGAGCGCGCAGTCGCTCTTCAAATATCTGCCGCAGCACGACGATGTTTTTCCCCGCATAGCGCTTGCGGCCGGTGACTGTCAGTTTGTGTTCCTGCGCCATTTCGGCGGCGCCGATATCACCCGGGTCATCGGCGCGCGCCTCGATATCGCTTTCGCGAAATATGGTTTGCGGGCGGTCGACTATTGCGTGTTTCTCGGCCGCCTCAGCCAGAGCAAATTCGTCGCGGTGGCCGGGCTGTCGGATGTCTTTCTCGACAGCATCGGCTGGTCGGGCTGCAATTCGGTGTTGGAAAGCCTGCCGCAGAACCTGCCGATCGTGACGATGGCCGGGCAGCTGATGCGTGGCCGGCACAGTGCGGCAATCCTGCGGATGATGGGCGTCACCGAAACGCTCGCCGAGACCGTCGACGACTATGTTTCGATCGCGGCGCGGCTGGCGAAAGATCCGGCGGCGCGCCAGGCGCTGCGCGAACGGATGAAGGCCGGCGAGCAAAAGGTCTATCGTGACCGCGCCTGCATTTCGGCGCTGGAGGATTTCCTCGACCGCGCCGTGCGCTCGCCTGGCGGTCCGATCGAAGCGCCGCCGGCGCGCTGAGCCGATCGGCAAACTTTGCCGCCCGCGGCAGAAAGAACCCGGCGCGACGGTCCGAGCGTTCTTGTAAGCAATTGATATAATTACATTAATTAGGCTGGCACGGGGATTGCGACGATCTGCTCGCGGGATTGTCCGTGCACGCCCTATGGGCTGTTTTGTTGCGAATGTGGAGAGGATGTCATGGGTTTGTTCGACGCTCTTACCGCGGCGGTGAGTGGTCTGCAGTCGCAAGCTTTCGCCATGCAGAACATATCCGGCAACATCGCGAATTCTCAAACAGTTGCCTTCAAGGGCATCGACACAAGTTTTGAAGACCTCGTCACCGGCAGCGGGATCGTGTCGCAGCAAACCGCCGGCGGCGTCAGGGCAATCTCTCTCGCAACGAATACGCTCCAGGGCGCGATCCAAGCGGCGACCTCCGGGACAAATATGGCCATCAACGGCGATGGCTATTTCAGCGTGCAGTCTCCGACCAGTTTCGCCGGCAACACCCCGACGTTCGGCGGCGCCCAGAGTTATACCAGGCGCGGCGATTTCGAGTTGAATGTCAGCGGCTATCTGGTCAACGGCGCCGGATATTATCTTGAAGGGATTCCGATTGATCCGACGACTGGTAATCCGGCCGGCACGGCTGTCGCGCCGCTGCAATTCCAGAACAATTTTCTGCCGGCGAATCCAACGACCAAGATCAACTACGCGCTCAATCTTCCGTCTGTTCCCGTGACAGCTGCGTCAAGTTCTTCGGTGCCCAACTCCGAACTTCTCGATCCGGCCGGTTTCACCGCCGGCCACGACCCGACAGTCGCGGGAACCGGGAAAGTTATCGGCACCGACGCATCGTTGTTCGTCAGCGAATCGGTCGATGGCGGCACCGTCACGGCCTATGACTCAACCGGAACGCCGGCCAACCTCGAGCTGAGATGGGCCAAAACCGACAGCGTCGCCAAGGGCGGCACCGACACCTGGGAACTGTTTTACCAGACCGACCCAAACGCGACCGGTACGCAGGTGGCATGGCAAAATGCCGGCACCGATTTCAAATTCAACGCGGGCGGCCAACCCAGTCCCGCTTTTGGCTCCATCGCACTCAACGGCGTGACGATTAATGGCGTCTCGCTGGGCAATCTTACGCTGGTCACGCCGGCCGGCAGCATTACTCAATTCGCCTCCACCAACGGACAGACCACGGTCAACACCATGCAGCAGAACGGCTACTCCGCCGGCAAGCTGCAGAAAATTACCGTCGGCAACAACGGCATGATTTCCGGCACCTTCACCAATGGCCAAACCGTCGATCTCGCCGAAATCCCGCTGGTGCATTTCAACGACGCGAACAATCTTCAGGCAGTGCTCGGCGGCGCCTACGAGGTAACGAACGATTCGGGTCCCGCACTCGCCGGCGCAACCGGCCAGATCGAGGGGCAGTCGCTCGAAGGCTCCAATACGGATATCGCGACTGAGTTCACCAAGCTGATCGTGACCCAGCAAGCCTACTCGGCGAATACCAAGGTGATCACGACGACCAATGAAATGTCGCAAGACTTATTGAACGTCATTCGCTAGCGCTCGATGAGCGTTTGATATGAATTCAGTAAGACGCGTAATCGGGACCGGCCCATGGGTCTGACGCAAGCACTCGCCACGTCACTGTCGGGATTGCAGGCAACCCAGGCGGGCCTGTCCGTCGTTGCCGGCAACGTCGCCAATTCGCAGACCGCGGGCTACGTTACCAGATCGGTAAATCAGATCGAAGTGCCGTCCGGCGACGGCAGCAGCGGCGTCCGCGTGGCGTCGATCAACCGCCTGCTCGATACGTTCGTTCAGCAGCAGTTATGGACGGAAAGCGCCGGCGGCGGCTACGCCAACCTCAACGCCAATTTCTATCAGCAATTGCAACAAGTTTACGGTCAGCCGGGTTCGAGCACTACTCTCGATTCGGTTTTCAACGATTTCACCACCGCCGTGCAGGCGCTGTCCACGAGCCCTAATTCGTTCGCGGCGCAAAACCAGACTATCAGCTCCGCTCAGGCTTTGGCGCAGCAACTCAACAACGCGACGGCCAGCATCCAGACGCTGCGCGCTCAGGCCGACCAGGGCATCGCCAATGATGTACAGCAGGCCAACAATGCCATGCAGCAAATCGCGACCATCAATCAGCAACTGGCGGGCGGAGGCTCAGTCGATGACGCCATGACGGCCACGCTCGAGGACCAGCGCGATCAATATGTGAGCCAACTCGCGAATCTCATGGATGTCCGCGTCGTCAATAACGGCAACAACCAGATCAGCGTTTATACCAGTTCGGGCGCGCAGCTCGTCGGAAACAAGGCTTCGCAGCTCAGCTTCACACAGACCGGCACGATGACGGCGGCCCTGCAATGGAATGCAGATCCGAGCAAAAGCGGCCTGGGAACCATCACCCTGACCTCGCCCTCGGGCGCGACCACCGACCTTGTCGCTGGCGGCGGAATTCAGTCCGGCGAAATCGCCGGCTACCTCAAAATGCGCGACAGCGTGCTGGTCCAAGCGCAAGGCCAGATCGATCAAATCGCCACGCAGATGTCGCAGGCGCTTTCCGACACCACCACGGCTGGAGCGCCAGTCACGGGCGGCTTCGATGCCGACATTGGCGGCCTGTCGAACGGAAACACGATCAAACTCAGCTATACCGATGCGTCCAGCGTCCAGCACAACATTACGATCGTGCGGGTCGACGACCCGTCGGCGTTGCCGCTGTCGAATTCGGCGACCACCGATCCGAACGACACCGTCATCGGCATCGATTTTTCCGGCGGACCGGCGTCGGTGGCAACGCAGCTCAATACCGCGCTAGGTGCTGTAGGGCTACAGTTTTCCAATCCGTCGGGTACGTTACTGGAAGCCGTCGCGAGCGGCACGCCCCCGATCACCGTCAATGCCGTGTCAACGACGACCACCGCAACCTCCTTGACCGGAGGGTCCGGCGCGCTGCCGCTGTTCACCGACGGCACGTCGGTATTCACGGGCGCGATCACTGGCGCCGGCGCCGAGAGCACCGGTTACGCCGGACGGATCACGGTCAACGCCGCGCTGATTTCCGATCCCTCCAAGCTCGTCAGCTATCAGGCATCGACGCCGGCCGGCGACGCGACGCGGCCGAACTTCATCTACAATCAACTCGTCAACGCCTCGCTCGAATATTCGCCGGCGGCCGGCATCGGCGGGACGACTTCGCCGTTCCACGGAACGCTGTCCGACTATTTGAGTCAGATCGTAAGCACGCAAAGTATCGCGACAAATTCAGCGACCAATCTGCAATCAGGTCAGCAAATCGTCGTCAACGCTCTCCAATCGCGGCTTAATTCAACATCGTCCGTCAATATCGACACCGAAATGGCGAATCTGCTCACGCTGCAAAACGCCTACGGGGCGAATGCGCGCGTGATGTCGACGGTGAAGGCGATGTTGGACACATTGTTGCAGATGTGATGTGAGGACGGCATGACGATTTCGGGCATTTCATCAAATCTCGCGCCGCTCGTTCAGTCCGCGCTGGACATCAATAAGCAGCTCGACGATCTGCAACGCCAGCTTGGTTCCGGACAGAAAGCAGACACCTATGCGGGCCTTGGACCGCAAAGCGGCGTTACCGTTGCGCTGAACGCACAGCTGTCCGCGCTGAGCGGCTTTGACGACACGATCACGAATGTCGGAACAACCGTCAGCCTGCAGCAATTGGTGCTCCAGCAAATCGCCACTCTCGGCAACACGGCTAAAACCGCGACGCTGCAGCCGAATTATACCATCGATAGCACCGGTCAGACCACGGCGCAGAAAACCGCCACCGATCAGCTCGACCAGATTCTCAGTCTCGCTGAATACCCAAGGCGCCAACGGCTACATGTTCTCGGGAAGCGCGTTGGACCAGCCGTCGGTCGACACCGCCGATCATATTCTCAACGGCAATGGCGCCCAGGCCGGCCTCAAACAGGTTATCGCCGAGCGCAATCAGGCGGACCTCGGAGCAGACGGGCTCGGCCGCCTGGTCATTCCGGCGGCCGCCGGCAGCACCGTATCGGTCCACGAGGACGTCGCCGGCTCGCGTGTTCGGGCTCAAGCTCGCCGGCGTCAGTTCGTCGCTCACCGGCGCGACGGTGACCGGTCCAACCGGTTCGCTCGACACGATTTCCGTCGCGCTCGGGGCCAGCAACCCGAATAACGGCGATACCGTCACTTACACATTCACCCTGCCCGATGGGACCAGCCAGACGTTGCAGCTCAAGGCAACGACGTCGGCGAACCCCGGCCCCAACCAATTCACCATCGGCGCCACGCCGGCCGCGACCGCGGCAAACCTTCAGGCCGCGCTCACCGCCGGCGTCAGCCAGATCGGCGCCACGTCGCTGACGGCGGCGTCCACGATGGCCGCATCCAATGACTTCTTCGACGATCCGCCGCAGCGGGTCAGCGGTTCGCCTGCCACCGCGACGGCGCTGGTCGATGGCACCTCCGCCAATACCGTTTTCTGGTACACCGGCGACGACGCCGCCGGATCGGTCCGCTCGAGCGCGACCGCGCGAATCGATCCGACGACGACCGTTTCCTACGGCACGCAGGCCAACGAACAAGGCATTCGCTGGATCGTGCAGAACGTCGCCGCGCTCGCCGCGACCACCTACTCAGCCCAGCGATCCCAATGCTTCGGCGAGCTACGCGGCCCTCAACAGCCGCATCAATACGGCGCTCGCCGTTCCCACCGGCGTGCAAAATATCACCGATATCGAGGCGAGCCTGGCCAATGCCCAGACCGCCATGGCTGCTGCGAAAAGTCAGCACCAGCAGACCTCGACCATGCTGCAAAACATGTTGCAAGTCGATCGAGGGCGTCGATCAGAACCAGGTCGGGGCGGAGATTTTGTCGTTACAGACCAGCCTGTCGGCATCGCTGTCGACGACGGCGCGAATGGCGCAGCTCAATCTTCTGACTTATCTCTCGCCCGTCTCGGGATAATTGGACGTCACGCGCCCCGCCCCATAAAAAAGACCGCGGCAAAACCGCGGTCTTTTTCTTATTTATAAGTTGCCGATCAGGCGCGCGTGAGCAAGCCCGCCGCCAATTCGCGATTGATGTTGATCAGCGAGCCGAGATTTTCAGGCTTCGGATCGGCCAGGATCGCCAGCGTTTGCTTGAAGACGAATATCCCCAGATTGGCGACGTTCTGGCGCAGGCCTGCCGGTAGCGGATTCTCCGTGCTGGTCGCCGAGGTAACGAAGACCGACCACAGCTTGCGGTTATACAGCAGCGCCGCGTCAAGTTCGGGACTCTTGTCGTCCCAGCCGTCGCGGATTGCTTGCAGACGCGCGGCCGCGCTCAAAAGCAGATCGGCTTCCAGCTCACGCGGACTTGCGGTCTGATTCGCGGTCGCGCCGTACGCGCGTGTTGCCTGTCGCATTGTCGATTAGCTCCTTCTCGTAAGCAATGAGCGTCTTGGCGCTCTTGAGCGCCTTGTACATTTGTCCGGTCATGATGTGGTTGCAGATGGTCTGCATGTGCGAGAATGAACTTGGCGCCGCCTGCACCAGATCGCGCATCAGCGCGAAATACGTGTCATGGTGCAAGCGCGGATCGCGCGAGGTGTACATGATCTGGATGCAGAGATAGATGCGCTTGGCCGGCGTATCGGCCTGCGCCGGCGTCATGATGTCTTTCTCGCGCAGGATCGGCGCCTGCCCCTCGACCAACAACCGCGTGCGCTGGTCGCCATTGGTGATCAAGCATTCGCCGAGAATGCATCGTTCGCCAGGTTTTAGTTCGACCTTGAGACCCATTCGGTGCCGCTCCCTGCGGCTGATTCTGGTAGCGAAAGCGGCGTAAGGTTGAAGCCTTGCGCCGCCTCAGTTTATGGCCGTTAGCGGAACAGTCGCAGCACGTTCTGATCGGCTTGCGCGGCGAGAGACAGCGCGGTGCTCGACAGTTGCTGGCGGGTCTGCAACGCCAGCAGGTTGGCGCCCTCTTCGTTGCTGTCGGCGAGCGTGAGCGTGTCGGAACCAGATTGCAGCGTGTTGATCATGGACTTGGTGAAGTCCTGGCGGATCTGCACGCTCGACAGACTTGAGCTCAGCGTTTGGGATTCGCCTTGCAACGAGGTGAGCGCGGCGCTCAGAGCTGTGGACGCCGCGGTGATATCGGCCGCGGCCGCCCAGTTGTTGGCCGCGTTGGCGATGCTCAGCGGCGCGTTATTGGCGTTGGTGTAGTTGACGCCGGCTACGCTGATGGTCGAAGCGCCCGTTTCGTCAAGGGTGACGGTCAGCGTGTTGCCGCCGAGCAGATTGACCCCGTTAAAGCCGGAGTCGCTGGCAAGCTGACCGATCTGAGTCAGCAGGCTGTTGAATTGGGTGGCGAGTGTCGCCTGGGTCGTAGTGTTGTTGGCCTGCTGGGCCTGGCTGGCAAGCGCTTGCGCCGACTGCACCAGCTTGGTGATGCTCGTGATGCCGTTGTTGGCGGCCTGGATGGTATTGATGCCGTTGGACATGGAGTCCAGCAAGCTGTTGAGGGTGTTGGCGCGGGTGTCGAGACCCTGCGCGGTGAAGAAGTTGATGGCATTATCGAGGGCCGAATTGACCTTCTTGCCAGTGGCCAACCGGTTCTGCGTTTGGGTGATCAAGTCCGTAGTCTGCTGCAATTGCAGCAGGTTCGAACGGACCCCGCTCGAAAGTACAATTTCACTCATGGCAAGCTCCTTACCTTTTCAAGGCCAAATCGCTTGCCGCGGATAATGAGTTGTTAGGGTTGACGGACAGTTAAATTCGCCGGCATTAAGATTTTGTTAACCATATTTAACCGCAATGAAAAAAACGGCGGCCCGGAGGCCGCCGTTTTCCGTCGGAAGTGCCGACGAAGCTTAGCGGAACAGCCGCAGCACGTTCTGATCGGCCTGCGAAGCAAGCGACAGCGCGGTGCTCGACAGCTGCTGGCGGGTCTGCAACGCCAGCAGGTTGGCGCCTTCCTGGTTCGAATCGGCCAGCGTGAGGGCGTCGGAACCGGTCTGTAGCGTGTTGATCGTTGCCTTGGTGAAGTCCTGGCGGATCTGCACGGTCGACAGGCTGGAGCTCAGCGTCTGCGACTCAGACTGCAACGAGGTCAGCGCGGCGCTCAGAGCCGTCGACGCCGCGGTGATGTCGGCCGCGGCCGCCCAGTTGTTGGCCGCGTTGGCGATGCTCAGCGGCGCGGCATTGGCGTTGGTGTAGTTGACGCCGGTCACCGTGGTGCTCGAAGAGCCCGTTTCGTTCAGCGTCACGGTCAGCGTGTTGCCGGCGAGCAGGTTGATGCCGTTGAAGCCCGAGTCCCCGGCAAGCTGACCGATCTGGGTCAGCAGGCTGTTGAACTGGGTCGAGAGCGCCGCCTGGGTGGTGGTGTTGTTGGCCTGCTGGGCCTGGCTGACCAGCGCTTGCGCCGACTGCACCAGCTTGGTGATGCTCGTGATGCCGTTGTTGGCGGCCTGAATCGTGTTGATGGCGTTGGACATCGTGTCCAACAGGCCGTTCAGGCTGTTGGCGCGGGTGTCGAGACCCTGCGCGGTGAAAAAGTTGATGGCGTTGTCGAGCGCCGAGTTGACCTTCTTGCCGGTGGCCAACCGGTTCTGCGTTTGGGTGATCAAGTCCGAAGTCTGCTGCAACTGCAGCAGGTTCGAACGGACACCTGCCGAGAGAACGATGCTAGACATCTTGAAGGTACCTTTCTGGTGACTTTGCCGTACTGGCAGTTACACGTAACGATCCAGTGGATCGGGAAATGTCATCGCACACGGCTCCAAACGGGCCGTAAAAGAGCATGGTTAATGACTTGTTGTTTTGTTCAGCGCGCGCGGCTCAATTTACGTCGAATGACAGATGTGACGCCGCGGCGCATTGTGTGAATTGCTCCGTATCGGCCGCAACAAAACGCAATGCCGGTTCGCGAATTGGCGCCTTAACAATTCGATAACAGTCAGAATTTCTTAACTGTCTTGCGCCATGATTTTGCCGTGTAGGAAGACCCGCGCATGACATCGCCTCTCGGTGCACTGGCTCCCGCCTCGTCGCTCATTGGCAGCGGTTCGAGTTCGAATTCGAATTGGATCGCCGATACCATTACCGCGATCAAAAATGAACAAAACGAAGGCGGCCTGCTGGGGATGCTGGACAACGCCGGCGGCGACGGCAGCATCAATTCATTTTTGGGCCAGAGCTCGAATACAGCGAATGCCTTCGCGACGATCTCGCAAACCAGCATCACCAATGCAGGAAGTCTGATCGCGCAGATCGCGTCGAGCAATCAGCAGCAGGCGGCCGCACAAAAACTGCAGGCTTCGCTGGATCAATCGACTGCGCAGCAGCAAATGGTCCAGCCGAAAAGCATGCTCGACCCATTCATTTATTTCCCAGACGGATCGACGATCGACACGGTCAACAACATCATGACAATGCCGGACGGCACGCAATACGACACGACGACCGGTGCGAAGTACGTGGATCCCGCGTCGATCCAGCAGTTAGGCAACGGCGCCTATCTCAATACCAAGACCAATATCATGACGATGGCCGACGGCACCCAGATCGATACAATCACCGGCCTGGCGGTTTCGTCGACCGCCTGAGGCGGGCAGTCTTCCCGGCATATTCTTTTATAGAGTGCGGCTGATCGCCAGCGGCTGGCTGGCCTTGGCGGCTGGCGCATTGGCGCGGCCGGTGGCGCCATAGGTCGAGGGCACCCGCTTGCGGGCGAGTTCACCCGAGACGCCGCGGATAATGCCTTCGGAGACCGCGTGCGCGGTCGCCAGGACGGTCAGATTGGTCTGCAACAGAATCTGGAACGCGGCGTTGCGCTTGCGCAACGCATCGAATGCATCGGGCAGAGCGCTCGCAATCAGCGCGCGGGCGGCCATGACGCGTTCGCTTTCGGTGGCATAGCGGCGAGACAACTCCGCCTTGACCTCGGCCATGTCGGCCGCTTCGCGCAGATTGCCGGCGCGAACGCGCGCGGTCTCTTCCTCGACCGTCTCCATAAGGCGGTCGAGCACGATGTTCAGATTGGCAATTGCCCGCTCGGCCTCGGCCACGTTGGCGATCGCGGTATCGGACGCGCGGGCGCTCACGAGCGCGCCTCTTGGTGTGCAATCAGGCTTTGATAGACGTGATCGGCGATGCCGATGCCGCCGGCCTTGGCGATCGATTTGGCATATTGGTCGGTGAGCACCGAACGCCAGACGCCGGTCGCGCCCTGGCCGCCGAACGGGCCTTCGCCGTCGACGCCGGTGAACATGTGCTGAAACATGGAATTGAGAAAAACGGCTTCGAAATCCTGCGCCGCCGCCCGCGCTTTGGCTTTGCCGGTGACCGGCAGCTTGCCGGCGGCCGGCGCATTCAAATTGAGCAGGTCGAGCGTGCTCAACCCGGGCGCGGACATGGGCATCGCGCTCGCCATCACATCACCTCGATGTCGGCCTGGATCGCGCCCGCGGCCTTGATCGCCTGCAGGATGGCGATCAGATCGCGCGGACCGATGCCGAGCGAATTGAGCCCGTCGACGAGCTGTTGCAGCGACACGCCGTCCTTGACCAGCGCGAGTTTCTTGCCGTCTTCCTGCACGCCGATGGTGGTGCGCGGCACGACCCGCGTGGTGCCGCCGCGCGAGAACGGCGCGGGCTGACTGACTTGCGGGGTCTCGGTGATGGTGACGGTGAGATTGCCTTGCGCCACCGCCACCATCGACACGCGCACGTCGCGGCCCATCACGATGATGCCGGAACGTTCGTCGATCACGATCTTGGCGGATTGGTCGGGCTCGACCTGAAGCTGCTCGATCTCGGTGAGCAGCGAAATCACGTTGCCGCGGTATTGCTCCGGAACGGTGATGCCGACGGTGCCCGGATCGAGCGGCTCGGCCGTCGGGGTGCCCATGAAGTCGTTGATGGCGGCGGCGATGCGCTTGGCGGTGGTGAAATCCGGATTGCGCAACGCCATGCGCAACTGGCTCAGCCGATTAAGGGTGAATTCGATCTCGCGCTCGATCAGCGCGCCATTGGCGATGCGGCCGACGGTCGGCACGCCGCGCACGATCTTGGCGGCCTCGCCCTCGGCCTGGAAACCGCCGATCGCCACCGAGCCCTGACCGACCGCGTAGACATTGCCGTCGGCGCCGAGCAGCGGGGTGACCAGCAGCACGCCGCCCTGCAGGCTCTTGCTGTCGCCGAGCGCGGAGACGGTGACGTCGATGCGGGTGCCCTGCGTGCCGAATGCCGGCAGGTTGGCAGTCACCATCACGGCGGCGACGTTGCCGGTGCGGATGGTCTGGCCGCGGATGTTGACGCCGAGACGTTCCAGCATCGCGGTCAGCGATTGCTTGGTGAAGGGGATGTTGTTGAGGGTGTCGCCGGTACCGTTGAGCCCGACCACCAGACCGTAGCCGATCAGCTGGTTCTGGCGCACGCCCTCGATATTGGCGAGGTCCTTGATGCGCGACGCCGCGCCGGCGTTCGCCGAAGCGAACGCGGTCAATAGCACGGCCAGAAATAAGGCTCGCAACGTCCGCGTCATCACTCTCCCCAATGTGACGTTCGACTGACACTTGTTATGCGAACGCCGTGCCAACCCGGCCAAGCGAATCAAGACTCTGGGAATGCTGCGCTTTTTGAATCGGCGGGCTTCTCGCTCCGGGCTTGCGGACCGGCAGGAAACGGCCAGGGCGGCAAGTTTTGCCGGTGCTTTTACCAAGGATTAACCATAACGGCTCAGGCTTACGGTATTCGGGGACCGACGACGTTCGGTTGGGGTTTTTAGCGATGCGCATTCAGGGATCGAACGGAGCTGCGCTGGCGTCTGCGCCGGCCGCCGCGCGCCGCAACGCCGGCGGCTCTTTCAGCGTCGGCGAGCAGGAGCAGCCGCGTAATTCCACGGCCGCCGCCTCGCTGCGCTCGATTTCGACCCTCGATGCGCTGATCGCATTGCAAGGCGTGGAAAATCCGACCGAGCGCAAGAAGCGCGCGGTCGTCAAAGGCCGCAATGCGCTCGACGTGCTCGATACGCTCAAACTCAGCCTGCTCGACGGCAGCGTCGACCGTTCCACGCTGGCGCGGCTGCAGGTGGCGGCCGAGGGGCTGACCGAGGAAACCGGCGACCCCGGTTTGGATACGGTCTTGGGCGAGATCGACCTGCGCGTGGCGGTCGAATTGGCCAAAGCGGGCGTCCGCTAGCGCCTGCACGGCCGCCGACTCACTCCGGCCGCTTAGCGCATGTCACTGAAATATCACAATATTCATCCGAGGCCGGGAACCCTATTCGGATATTGTCCGCGGGCTGGTGCCCGTATATAAGCCTGCCGCACCGGGAGGGTGGACTTCTCAGTTAATAACAAAAGAAGACAGGGAGTTCAGTGGGATGTTGGCCAAGACCAAGACGTATCGGCCGTCTGAAAAAGAGCCGTTTATGAACGAGCGCCAGCGGGATTATTTCCGCCTCAAGCTGCTCACGTGGCGGGAAGACATTCTGAAGGAAGCCAAGGAGACGCTCCTGCATCTGCAGGAGGAAAACCAAAATCACCCCGATATTGCCGACCGGGCTTCGTCGGAAACCGACCGCGCCATCGAGTTGCGCGCGCGCGACCGCCAGCGCAAGTTAATTGCCAAGATCGACGAGGCGCTGACCCGCATCGACGACGGCACCTACGGCTATTGCGAGGAGACCGGCGAGCCGATCGCGCTGCGGCGCCTGGAAGCGCGCCCGATCGCGACGCTGTCGGTGGAAGCGCAGGAGCGCCACGAGCGGCGCGAACGCGTGTATCGGGACGACTGAGCGCGGCGCGGATTCGATTGCACGAATTTATTATAATGCCCGGCTTGCATGCCGGGCGTTGCTGTTTCACGGTTCGCCGAACGAACACGGCCTCCGGCTGGGGAGCATCCGGAGGCCGCGTCGTTGACGCCGTCTGCGCTCGCGAAACGCAAACGGCGGGGGAGCTCGCTGACTACGCCACAAAACGCAACGGGCGCGTGCTCACTGAAAACCGATACCTACGCACCGCAACCACGCACTAGAACGGCAGCAACACCTGCATCAGCTGTTGGCCGTACGGGTCTTGCTGGATATCGGTGATCTGGCCGCGGCCGCCATAGGCGATGCGCGCCTGCGCGATCTTGCTGGAGTCGATGGTGTTGTCGCTCTGGATGTCCTCCGGCCGCACGATGCCGGCGACGATCAATTCGCGAATCTCGAAGTTGACGCGGATCTCCTGCTTGCCCTCGACCACCAGGTTGCCGTTGGGCAGCACCTGCGTCACCACCGCGGCGACGTTGGTCTGCAGCGCTTCCGAGCGGGCGATGCTGCCCTTGCCATCGGCGGCCGAGTTTGAGTTGGTCGTCAGAATACGCGTCGGCACCGGCGCGTTCATGATCGGCACTTTCGACTTGCCGAAGAAATTGGTGATGCCGGAATCTTCCGAGGTGGCCCGCGTGCGCTGCGTTTCGTTGGACAGATTGGCCTTGTCGGTGATGTTGACCTGCACGGTGAGAAGGTCGCCGATCTGGTGCGCGCGCTGGTCCTTGAAGAAGGCGCGCGAGCCGTTGCGCCACAGCGAATTCGGATTATACGAAGCGGGCTGCGCCGCTGGCATCGGCATCTGCACCGGCTTGTAGCCCGGCCGCGCGGTCGGGTTGTCCACCGACGAAAGCGCGGGTTGTTGGCCGACATTCTTCAGCCGGTCCCAAGCTGCGCAGCTCGAGAGCAGGGATGTTGCGATCGCGGCCAGCACCGCGTGACGCGTCACGGTAAGAACTTTCATAGACATCACTTTCACAAATGGCGCCACGGCGCCGTTTCGTTTCGGCATTGCGTCAGAGCTCGATGTACCCGTCGCGTCTCAGCTTTATCCTCAGTGCGGATCGGTGTTGCTCGCGGTCCGGCTGGGCGGAAGATTGGCCGCCAGCCGCGGCGCGCCGGTGCTGATGATGACACGGCCAGGGCCGGCCACCACGCCTTGCACAGTGCGCTTGGATTGCTCGTTGAGCACGGCGATCACGTCGCCTTCGGCGCCGCCCTCGGCTGCCTTGCCGCGGACCGTGAGCGTGATGCCCGGCACTTCGTAGACCAGCGTCACTGTCTCGTTGCGTTGGACCAGTTCCGGTCGCATCAAGTCGGCGGTACGCAACGGCTTTCCCGGCTGCAACGAAGCGCGTGCGGCGAGCCCCACCGCTTGGGCGATATTGCCGACGATATCGCGGCTGGTTTCGGTGCGTGGCCGCCGCTCGATCACGACGTCGCCACTTTTGAGCACCGCGCCGCGTTCGACCGGATGGGTCAGGGTCACGACATCCGCCGTTGCCGCCGCGCGGCCGGAAAGCCGCAACGTGCCGCGCGTGGTGGCGCTGGTCGGCACGTCAAGCGTCGACGTCGAAGCGGCCGGCGCGACCGTCGAAATTCAGGTAGGCGACGCGTGGCTCGCCTTTGGCGGTCGCTTCCAGTTGCAGCGTGCGCAGTTCGCGGTCGAATTTTACCGCGATGTCCTTGGCGGGGCCGAGCGCGTATTGCGTCGACAGCGCCTGCGCGATGCGGTCCTCGATGTCCTTGGCGGGGACGGTCCGGCTCGCCCGCGTCACCACCACCTCGCTGAGGTCGCCGGTGTCGAGCCCGACCAGCGCATAGGCACGCACCGCTTCGACCACGGCGTCGGCTGACACCGATCCGGTGGAGCCGAGATCGGGCGCGCGGAAAATGGGTACCTTGGCGACGATGCCGGCATGGTCAACCAGATCGCCGATGCGCACGATATCGCCGGTGACGGTGGCTTCCGCTCTGAGTTTGGGCCGTTCCTGATCGGCCGCGGTGGCAGCCGAGGCCCCGAGGCTCGCGACAGCGGCGGTAAGGAGGATGAGATTGCGGATCATGATTGTGCCTCAGCGCATCAGGTTGGAATCTGACTGCAACATCTGGTCGGCGGCGGTGATTACCTTGCCGTTCATCTCGTAGGCGCGTTGCGCGGCGATCAAATTGGTTATTTCGGTGACCGAATCGACGTTGGACTGTTCGAGATTGCCTTGCTGCAGGTCGCCAGCGCCGTCCGTGCTGGGCAAGCCGTCAATCGGCGTACCGGAGGCCGGCGTCTCCTGGTACATATTGTCGCCAAGCGGCAACAGGCCGGCCTGATTGATGAAGCGGGTCAACGTGAGTTGCCCCAAGATCGTCGGCGTGGTCGTGCCCTGCGGGATCACGGAGACCTGGCCCTGCGCGTTGATGGTCAAGCCGGTGGAGTTCTGCGGAATCGTGATGGCGGGCTGCACGACATTGCCCTGCGCCGTGACGATGCGGCCGGTCGCGTCCATCTGGAACGAGCCGTCGCGGGTATAGGAGTAGGTGCCATCCGGCAGTTGAATTTTGAAGAAGCCGTCGCCGCGGATAGCGACATCGAGCGTGCTGCCGGTCGCCGTTAGCGTGCCTTGTGTCATCAGCCGCGGCGTGCCGACGGATTTGACGCCGGAGCCGAGATCGATGCCGACGGGAAGCATATTGCCCTGCGCGGAGGTTTGCGTGCCGATCCGGCTGACGTGATCGTAAAGCAAATCCTGGAATTCGGCCCGCTGGCGCTTGTAGCCGGTGGTGGTCATGTTGGCGAGGTTGTTGGCGATGACCTGGACATTGAGCTCCATCGCCATCATCCCGCTTGAAGCGGTGCTAAGCGCGCGCATGATATCAATTCCCCTTCATCGTCAATTCGGGACTTCGGCGAGTTTGTCGATCGCCGATTGGCCGAGATCGGCCTGCTGCTGCAAGATGCCGGCGATATTGGTGTAGCTGCGGGTGATTTCGATCATGCGCGACATCTCAACGACGCCGCGCACGTTGGATTTCTCGAGCGCGCCCTGGATAAGACCGTCCGTCGTCGCAGGTTGCGGCTGCGCGCCCCTGGTCGGGTTGAAGGTGCCGTTGCCGTCCTTTTGCAGCCGCTGCGGATCGGCGAACGTGACCAGGCGAAGTTTGCCGCGCACCGAATCGACCGTCGCGGTGCCTTCGCGCACGCTGAGCGTGCCGTCGCGGCTGATCGAAACCTGCCGATCGTTTGGCTGCAGCGTGATCGGACCGCCGTCGCCGAGCACCGGATAGCCTTCGCTGGTGACGAGTTGACCCGTCGCATTGATCTGCATCGAGCCGTTGCGGGTGTAGCGTTCGCCGCGCGGCGTCTGCACAGCCAAAAATCCATTTCCGTCAATGGCGACGTCGAGTGGATTGCCGGTGTGCTCGACCGAGCCGTGGCTCATGTCGTGCCAGATGCCGCGGTCGCGCACGAAGCTCACGCGGCTGCCGGTCTGATCCGCCCGCGCGCCGGTTGATAGATATTCCTCGAACAGCGAGCCGTCGGCTTTGTAGCCGGAGGTATTGAGGTTCGCGATGTTGTTGGCGACCACGTCAAGTTCGCGCGCGAGCGCGACTTGGCGCGACAGTCCGACCAGAACCGCATTCTGCATCGGTATTCTCCCCTTCTAGTCCGGCAAGGCGCGCCCTCCCAAGGCCAACCGTGCCGAACGAACGCCGCAGGCTCTCCCAAGCCGGCGGCTGGTCAAGCCAATGCAGCCGCCGTGCCAAGTCGTAAAACCTATGGAAATCAGTGAGATGATCGAAAATCGCTAACGACCTGCCAGGGCAAAAGAGGCCTATTGGCGATGCGACCCGGCAAAAGATACCGGCCAAGGAGCCTGAGAAAGTATCTGTTAACCATACCGACCTACCTTCGATCGCAAGGGGAGCGCGGGGACCGCGCATCCGCGGCGTTTCTCTCGGAACGCCGCGCGCTGGTCCATCTGTTGCGATCGGGGTCATCATGGCAGCCAAGGCAAAACGGGCGGAAGCTGAGATCGAGGACGAGCCGGAGGACGGCGGCGACGACCAGCCAACGCCGAAGTCGAGGTTCAAGCTAAAACTGAAACTGCCGTCGCTCAAAGTGATGATTATCGCGGCGGCCGGCCTGCTAGTGGTTGGTGGCGGCGGGGGTGGCGCTTATTTTTACTTCTTCAGCAGCCACGAACATGAAAAGCCGGCGGTAGCGGCGGTCAAGCCCGCGCTATTCGTCGATGTGCCCGATGTACTGGTCAATCTGTCGAATCCCGCCAGCGAACGCACGCAGTACCTCAAAGTGAAGATCGTTCTTGAGGTGCCAAATCCCGAAGTGGTGACCCAGATTCAGCCGCTGATGCCGCGGGTGATGGACGCCTTCCAAACTTATCTGCGCGAATTGCGGCCGACCGATCTCGACGGCTCCGCCGGGCTCTATCGGCTCAAGGAGGAATTGACCCGCCGGGTCAATGCTGCGGTTTCGCCCAACCGGATCACCGCCGTTTTGTTCAAGGAGATCGTCGTCCAGTGACGACACATTTGATCGAAACAAGGACGGCGACCTAGCCCATGGCGGATAAAGAAAAAATCGATCAAGACGCGTTGGCCGCCGAATGGGGCGTGGCGATGGAAGAAGAGACCGCCGCGCCCGCGGTGGTCGTATCCGGACCTATTGCGACGCCCGGCACCGACGAAGCCGCCGCGCAATGGGCGGCGATGGTAGAAACCAACAACGAGGGGACCCAAGCTGCCAAGGGCGGCGGCGCCGAGCGCATCCTCAATCAGGATGAAATCGACAGCATGCTCGGTTTCAGCCTGACCGACGTCAGCCTGAACGACAATTCCGGCATCCGCTCCATTATCGACTCCGCGATGGTGTCTTACGAGCGCTTGCCGATGCTTGAGATCGTATTCGACCGCCTGGTGCGGCTGATGACGACCTCGCTGCGCAATTTCACGTCCGACAATGTCGAAGTTTCGCTCGACCGCATCACGTCGGTGCGTTTCGGCGACTATCTCAATTCGATCCCGCTGCCGGCAATTTTGGCTGTCTTCAAGGCCGAGGAGTGGGACAATTTCGGCCTCGCCACGGTCAATTCGAGCCTGATCTATTCGATCATTGACGTGCTGCTCGGCGGCCGGCGCGGCCAGAACGCGGTGCGCGTGGAAGGCCGCCCTTACACCACCATCGAGACCAATTTGGTCAAGCGCATGATCGAGGTGGTGCTGGCGGATGCCGAGCTCGCTTTCAAGCCGTTGTCACCGGTGAAATTCAACGTCGACCGGCTGGAAAGCAATCCGCGTTTTGCCGCCATCTCGCGGCCGGCCAATGCCGCGATCTTGGTGCGGCTGCGCATCGACATGGAAGACCGCGGCGGCAATATCGAGCTGTTGCTGCCCTATGCGACGATCGAGCCGATCCGCGCCACTTTGTTGCAGATGTTCATGGGCGAGAAGTTCGGTCGCGACCCGATCTGGGAAGACCATCTCGCGACCGAAATCGGCCAGGCGCAGATCGCCGTCGACGCCGTGCTGTACGAGGCGCGGCTGCCGCTCCGCAAGATGATGAACCTGAATGTCGGCGACACGCTTAACCTCGAACTCAAACCGGACGCGTTGGTGACCGTGCGCTGTGGCGAGGTCGCGCTGACCGAAGGCCGCATGGGCAAGGTCGGCGATCGTGTCGCGGTGCGGGTCGCCAAAGCATTGCGCAAACCGCGGACCACGTTCGCCATGTTCGAGAAGGCGGACGAGTCCACCAATCGGATGGAGACGCCGTGAGCTATCATTATGGTTTTCTGGTCGAGACCATGGTCTCGGTCCTACTTCTGCTCACGATCTTGTATTGCGTCCGACTCAACAAGCAGCTTCGTCTGCTCAAGGCCGACGAGCAGACGCTGCGCGCGACAATTGGCGAGTTGATCACCGCCACAGAAATCGCCGAGCGCGCCATCGCCGGCCTGAAATCGACCATGCGCGAAGGCGAGCAGAGCCTCGGCCAACGGCTGCAACGGGTTGAGACTTTCTCCGCCGATCTCGAGCGCCAGCTTGCCGCCGGTGAAGAGCTGATGGCGCGGTTGATCCGCATCACCGGCGCCGCGCGGCCGGTCGAGGAGCCGGCCGGCGTACCCGACGCCAGGGCGGTCGCCGCCGCGGCGCACGCCTTTACCGAACGCGCGCGCGCGCGGCTGCGTGGCCTCGCTGCATGATCCGCCGGGCGCGCGATTTTCGGTTGATCCCGGTCGTATTGCTGGCGACCATCTGCCTATTCGCGCTCAAAGTATCGGGCCTCGTGTTCGACGGCGGCTATACGTTGGCCGAGCGGCTGCAAGGTCTCGATAAGAACCGGATGCAAGTCACAACGCGCGAGAGCGTGCCCGACTATCCGAAGATTATCGTCGCCGACCAGCAGACTCCGCTGCCGGCGGCGTCCGCGCCGGTTTCCCAGCGATCTTGGGCAGGACAGGCGCTTAATTACGGCAGCCGCGATATCACCGGCTCGATTGAGGGCGGTGAATCAAAGGCCAGCGATGCGGCGCCCAAAGTGAGCACCAAGCCGCCGGAACCGACCAAGCTGGAGGTCGGCAACGTATCGGTACCGATGGAAGCCGGGCACCTTGCCTCGGCCGGCGAGCGCGCCGTCCTCGATCGCCTGCAAGAGCGCCGCAAGGAACTGGACACCCGCGGCCGCGAACTGGAAATGCGCGAGAGTCTGCTCAAGGCCACCGAGAAGAGGCTCGACGCCAAGGTCGCAGAAATCAAGGACGTCGAGGCGCGCGTCAACACCGCCGTTGGCAACCGCGACAAGGCGGATGCGCAGCGCTTCAAAAGTATCGTCGCGATGTACGAAAACATGAAGGCGAAGGATGCCGCGCGCATCTTTGAGCGCCTCGACATGAAGATTCTGGTCGAGGTCGCGACCCAGATCAAACCGGCCAAAATGTCGGAAATCCTGGCGCAGATGCCGCCGGAGGCGGCCGAGAAGCTCACCGTCGAGCTTGCCCGCCGCAGCGACGGCAAATCGCAGAATCCGGAACAACTGCCGAAGATCGAAGGCAAGCCGAGCGGCGGCTGAGCGCATAAGATATATACGCCTGCAAACCCTCACGGTTAACGCGACGTTAAACGCCGAACTTTAGGCTGTCGCGACCGGCATTGTCGCCGGTTGGAACGGCTGCATGACGGCATCGCCACTCAGCCCAGCGGATACCCGCGCGCGTGCAAACGCGCGGCTGCCGCGGCGTGGCTGGCGTGCGCTGGCAATGGCCGGGCTGATGTTGCTTGCGCCGGTTTTTATCGTCCACGCGCAAGCCGAAGCGCCGGTCAAGGGCGAGATCAAGGTCACCACCGATGGCGGCTTTGTGCGCTTGGTGTTCCTCTTCGAGAAAGAAGTGCCGGCTAGCATCGAACTCACCTATCCGATCATTGTGGTGACGTTCAAGAAGCCGGTCGCGATCGCGGTCGACCGTCTCAATGCCAGCGCGCCGGACACGATCAGCGCCGCGCGGCTCGATCCCGACGGCACCTCGATACGCATCGCGCTTAAGCGCGAAGTGAAGCTCAATTCCATTCCGGTCGCCGAACGGCTTTATGTCGATCTGCTGCCCGCGAATTGGACCGGCATCATGCCCGGTCTGCCGCGTGAGGTGGTCACGGAACTTGCCACCCGCGCGCTCGAAGCCGAACGTCAATTACGGCTGCAACGGTTCCAGCCCAAGGAGAAGAAGCCAGAGGCGATCCGCGTCAAGGTCGCGACCCAGCCGACCTTCACCCGCTACGTCTTCTCGATGCCGGATATGGCCAATGTGGTGCCCGAACGCGCTGACGGGAAGCTGACACTCGATTTCGATCAACCGATCAAATGGGATTTAGCGGACGCCCAGGCGGCGCCGCCGCCGACGCTGAAATCGATCGATGCCGACGTCGAGGACGATTCAACGTCTGTGACTTTCGCCTTCAACGGCGCGCCGCAAGTGCGGACATTCCGCGAGGACCGCAGTATCGTCGTTGATGTTGAACATGACGGCGGCAAGCCCAAGCAGGCGGCGGGTGAAGGCGCCAAGCCTGAGCAAGAGCCCAAACAGGCCACCGCCCCGGCGATCGAGCCGCCCGAGACGGTGCCCACCAAGGATGTCGCCGCCGAGCCGCCGCCGAAGAACGAGGTAGCCGAGGTGCCGGCCGCGGCGCCGGCTGAGGCCGCGTCGAAAGAGGACACCAAGCCGGTAATAGCCGAAACCAAGCAGCCTGCGCCTAATCCGGATGCGAAGGTCGTGGCTGCGTTGCGCTTATCGGGCGATTTGTTGCGCGCCGAGTTTCCATTTGCCGTCGCGACACCGGCTGCCGTCTTCAGTCGCGGCGACATGCTGTGGCTGATATTCGATAGCGCCGCCAAGATCGACGTCGACGCGCTAGCCGATGACCCTAGTCACGCCATCCGCAGTGCCGTGCTTCAGCACGGCGCCGACGGCGAAGCGATCGTGCGCATCAAGCTGGAGCGGCCGCGGCTAGTGAGCCTGGAAGCTAACGGCCCTGCCTGGGTCGTCACCATCGCCGATACCGTCACCGTGCCGAGTAAGCCGCTGGCCATCGCCCGCAATAACGCCGGCAAAAATCGCGCCAGCATCGCCATTCCATTCGACAAGCCGGGCAAGATCCATCTGTTCACCGACCCCGGCGGCGACCGGCTGATGGTGATCACCGGGCTCGGACCGGCGCGCGGCTTCCTGAAAGGCCAGAATTTCGTCGAATTGCGCGCGCTACCGTCGACCCACGGCGTGGTGTTGCAGCCGCTCGCCGACGACCTCACGGCGGAACTGTCCGTCGACAAAATTTTGATCGGCCGTCCGGGCGGGCTCTCACTGTCATCGACCGCTGGCGGCCAACAGGAGCAACTCGCAAGCAGCGCCAGCGCCCTGAGCTTCGACACCCAGCTCTGGGCCTCCGACCGCGAGGCCAATTTCAGCGTGCGGCAGGCCGATCTCGTTCGGCTTGCCGCGATGGCGCCGGCGAATAAGCGCAAGCAGGCACGGTTCAATCTGGCGCGTTTCTATCTCGCCCGTGAAATGTCGTCTGAGGCCAAGGCGGTGCTCGATGTCGCGCTCGCCGAAAAGGCCGCAGCCGAAGACATCACTGGTACTGTGTTGCGAGCAGTGGCCAATGTCATGCTCGATCGGCCCGACGAGGCGCTCAAGGAGTTGTCCAATCCGCGGGTCGGCAACCAGCTCGATGCGCCGATCTGGCGCGCCGTCGCCTTTGCCGGCCAGAGCAAATGGCCGCAGGCGCATGCGGCCTTCAAGGACGTCGACAAAGCCATGGCCGCGCTGCCGCTCGAATTGCAGCGCATGGCGCTGCGCAAGGCGCTGCGAACGGCCGTCGAGGTGCACGACTTTAACGGCGCCGACCGTATCGCCAACGAACTCGAGAGCATCGGCGTGCCGCCCGAGATGGAGCCGTCTTTGACCGTGCTTACCGGTCGCCTGAACGAAGCCCTGGGCCACAAAGAAGATGCGCTCATCAATTACCGCGCGGCTGCCGACTCACGGGACCGGCGCGCCGCCGCGGTTGGGCGGCTGCGCGAAATCGCGATGCGGGTCGCCAACGGCGACATGCCGCGCAAGGACGCGATCAATGCGCTGGAATTGCTCACCACGATCTGGCGTGGCGACGAGACCGAGGCGGAAGGGCTCGCGCTGCTCGCCCATCTTTATACGCTGGACAACCGTTATCGCGACGCCCTCCATACGTGGCGCGTGGCGCTGATCGCGCATCCCAATTCGGACTACACGCGCAAGATCCAGGACGAAGCGGCGGTAACCTTCGAAACTTTGTTCCTGGGCGGCAAGGCCGACGCGTTGCCGCCGGTCGAGGCGCTCGGCATGTTCTACGATTTCCGCGATCTTACACCGATTGGGCGGCGCGGCGACGAGATGATCCGCCGGCTCGCCGACCGGCTAGTGTCGGTCGATCTGCTCGACCAGGCCGCTGAATTGCTCCAGCACCAGGTCGATCACCGCCTGCAAGGCGCCGCGCGTGCGCAGGTCGCGACCCGGCTCGCCATCATCTATCTCATGAACCGCAAACCCGATCGGGCGCTCGCCACACTACGGACGACTCGCACGGCGGAATTATCCAATGATCTGCGCGACCAGCGCCTGCTGCTGGAGGCGCGCGCGCTGTCCGATACCGGCCAGCATGACGTGGCGCTGGAATTGATCGCCAATATCAGCACCCATGAGGCGCAACGACTGCGTTCGGATATTCTGTGGGCGGCGCGGCGCTGGCGCGCTGCCGCCGAGCAGATCGAAGTTCTCTATGGCGACCGTTGGCGCGAATTCGCGCCGCTCAGCGAGGCTGAGCGGTTCGATGTGTTGCGCGCGGCGATCGGCTATTCGCTCGGCGACGAGCCGATCGGGCTGGCGCGGTTCCGCGAGAGATATGCTGCCAAGATGGCGGATACGCCGGACCGTCGGGCCTTCGACGTGGTCAGCGCGCCGGTCGGCACCGCCAGCGCGGACTTCCAGGAGATTGCCAAGAAGGTCGGCGGCGTCGATTCGCTCGATGGGTTCCTACGCGACATGCGCACGCGCTATCCGGACTCCTCGGCAATGTCGTCGGGCGCCGCCAACCCGGCGGTACCGCCGACAGCGCCGGCGAAACCGCGGACACCGTCGGCGCAGGCCGCAACGCCTGAGAAAGCCGCCGTCAATACGCCGGCCAAACCGGATGCCGCAGCGCCGCCGAAAGCACCGGTCGCTGCGCCGGTCAAGCCCGATCAATCGCCGACCGGGTCCATCTCGCGGACGCCGCGCGCGGCAGCGCGTTAAGCCGCGCACAACGCGCGTTCAGCATTAAACGAGAATTCGAGCGCGAATTAAGTCCCGTAGCTCTGAATGAGCGAGCCGGCCACCAGGCTCCAGCCGTCCACCAGCACAAAGAAGATGAGCTTGAACGGCAACGACACCACCACTGGCGGCAGCATCATCATGCCCATGGACATAAGCACCGAGGCCACCACCAGATCGATGATCAGGAATGGCAGAAACAGCAGGAAGCCGATCTCGAAGGCGCGCTTGAGCTCGGAAATCATGAAGGCCGGCACCAGCACGCGCAGCGAGATATCTTCTGGCTTGGCGGGCGCCGGCTCTTTCGCCATGTCGACGAACAGCTTGAGATCCTTGTCGCGCACATTCTTTTCCATGAAAGCGCGCAACGGGATCGAGCCGCGCTCGAAGGCCTGCTCGGCAGTGATTTCATTGGCGACCAGCGGCCGGATGCCGGTCTCGTAGGTCTTTTGCAGCGCCGGACCCATCACGAACGCAGTGAGGAACAGCGCGAGCGAAACGATCACCGCATTGGGCGGGGCGGTGGCGGTGCCGAGCGCGGTGCGCAGCAGCGAGAGCACCACCACGATGCGGGTGAACGACGTCATCATGATGAGGATCGACGGCGCCAGCGACAGCACCGTGAGCAGCGCGATCATCTGGATCACGCGTTCGGTCAGTCCGCTGCCTTGGGCGAAATTGACGCTGATATCCTGCGCGCCAGCCGGCACCGTGCCCGCTGCGATCAGTCCGGCTACTCCGACCACCACCGTCAAAAGACGGACACGGCGGTCGGAAAAGCCTATCACGTCTTTCCTGGTGGACGGCCCAGCAAGCTGGCCATCTCCTCTTCGAGATTGTCGAAATTTGTCTTAGCTGGCGCCGGTTCGAGTTTGGGCTCGAATTTTGGCTCAACCGGCGTTTCGACCTTGGTGTCGATCTTCGGACTGGGTTCGAACTTGGGTTCGACGCGCGGCTTGAAATCGCGCGCCGGCTTGCCGAGCGAAGCGGCGAGCGGATCGGTTACCGGCGGGCGGCTTTCCGGCATCGGCGTACGGCGCAACGCGGCTTCGAGCTGCTGCGCCATCTCGGCCAGATTGTGATCGTTCTGCGCCGGAGCTGCGGCCTCTGGAAGCGTCGGCGGCGGCACAACGGGCGCGACACTTGGACGCGGCGCCGGTTCGACGCGCGCGATGGGCGTCACGGTGTCCGGCGGGGTGAGTCGCGTCGACAATTCTCCGGCCAAGCCGGTAAGGCTGTCGGCAGGGCGCGGGCGTGCACCTGGCTCGGGCGCCAACCACGGCTCCTCGGTGGCGGACGATCGATAGGCGCGCGGCGCTGGGATCGGTGCCGGCTCGCTTGAGGGCTGCAACGGCCAGGAACTTTCGACGGCGGGGGTCTGGCGCGTGGCGGGCTCGCGCACCAGCTCGCGGCCGCCACTCGCACGCACGATATTGGGCTCGACCACCACGTCGGTCGGGCCGCCGATCATCAAAAGATGCTCGACATTGTCCCGGCGGATCAGCACCAGGCGCCGGCGGCCATCGACGGTGGCTGCATCGATCACAGCCAGCCGCGGCTGTCGGCCACGCGCGCCGGCGCCGAGCCGATTGGAACCGAAGCGGCGCACAAGCCAGGCGGTCAGACCGATGAGCGCGAGCACCACCAGAAATGCGATGAAAAACCGCGCAGCCAGCGGCATCTCCGAGCCGAACAGGGTCTCGAACATCAATGCACTCCAAACCAGGTGCGGCGGCTCATCGGGCGGGAATCGCCCAATTGGTTAATTCCGTAAAGCACAATTTGCCGCCCGGACTACTAACAGAGCCTTAACAAATATTAGGCCTTTTGCCATCCCACCGCAGGTTTCACAACCTTAAGCTTGGTAAACGGGCCTGGGGACATGCAGTTCCATCCTTAGCTTTTTACCAGCCATTAACCATACGCCCGGCAAAGTCTGCCTAGCGCGGCGCTGCCGTGCGCTTAGCGAGGGCCGGCCGATGGCGATCACCGACATTCCGATTTTGTCCATGCTGCGAACCCGGCTGCAATGGTCGCAACAGCGCCAGGCGGTGCTGGCGGAAAACGTCGCCAATGCCGACACGCCCAGCTACCGCTCGCGCGACCTGGCGCCGCTGAAATTCCAGGCGCCGGCGCAAGGTGCGGCGCCGCCGCTGACCACCGTCGCGCTGACGCGGACCGAGAACGGCCACATCGCCGGGATCGGGCAGAGCGACTCGCCGTTCCGATCCAAAAGCGAGGGCAATTACGAGGTGCGGCCGACCGGCAATGCCGTGAACCTCGAGCAAGAGATGATGAAAGTGGCGGCGAACCAGATGGATTATCAGGCGGTGACCGCGCTCTACAGCCGCAGCCTCAGTCTGCTCAAAACGGCGCTCGGCAAGGGCGGGGCATGACGCCGTTTCGCCGCGCGTAGCCGGCGTCGCGTTTAATCGAAGGAGACTGACGTGGATTTCCTCAAGACGATGGCCATCGCGGCTAGCGGCCTGCGCGCCCAGGCCGGCCGCATGCGCATTATCTCCGAAAATATCGCCAACGCCGATTCAACGCCGTCGTCTCCCGGCGCAGAGCCCTATCGGCGCAAGGTTCCGACGTTCCAGACCGAAGTCGATCGCACGCTCGACGTGAAACTGGTCGAGCTCGGCAAAACACGCACCGACAATTCCGAATTCCGGCTGAAATACGAGCCGGGCCATCCCGCCGCCGACAAAAACGGCAACGTCAAATATCCCAACGTCAATCCGCTGATGGAAATGACCGACATGCGCGAGGCCCAGCGTTCCTATGAGGCCAACATCAACGTCATCAGCGCCACCCGGCGCATGATCCAACGTACCCTCGATATCCTCAAAGCCTGAAGGGTTAACCCATGGCCTCACCGCTCTCCGCTGCCAGCGCCTATGCCAACATCGCGCGTCTGGCCACCGATCCCTCACACGCGCTTGCCAACGCGCCGGGCGTCGGCGCCGGTACCGGCAACACCGGGGGCAGCTTTGCCTCTTTGCTCAAGGACGCGATCGGCGCCGTCGGCGAGGCGGGCCGCAAATCCGACGCGCAGACGCAAGCTTTGGTCAATGGAAAATCGAACATGGTCGATGTGGTCACGGCCGTGGCCGAGACCGAGGTCGCAGTCGATGCCGTGGTTGCGGTGCGCGACAAAGTCATCGCGGCCTACGACGAAATCATGAAAATGCCAATTTAAATGACAGGACCCGAAGTCCTCGACGTCGCCCGCGACGCCATCTACACGCTCATCGTCGTCTCCAGCCCCGTCATGCTGGTGGGCCTGGCCGTCGGCGTGATCATCTCGTTGCTGCAAGCCGTCACGCAGATCCAGGAAATGACCCTCGCTTTCGTGCCGAAGATATTGGCGATTTTCATTTCGCTGCTGATTGCGTTGCCGTTCATGGCCGAGAAGCTGCACGCGGAGATGCTGCGGATCGCCGCCCGCATCGTGAGCGGATAAATCCAATATGCGCGTCGATGTTTCATTCCTGCCGGTGCTTGCCGCCGCATTCCTGCTGACATTCGCGCGCGTCGGCACCATGGTCATGCTGATGCCGGCGCTCGGCGAATTGAACTTGCCGGCGCGCGTTCGCCTCACCATCGCGCTGATGCTCACCGCGATCCTGCTGCCGGCGCACGAGAAAGCCTATGCCGTCGACCTGACCGCGCTCGGACCGGTGCTGGTCCTGTTGGTGCAGGAAATCGTGATCGGGGCGGTTCTGGGCTTGACCGCGCGGCTGGCGATCTCGGCGCTGCAGGTGGCGGGCTCGGTGGTGGCCCAACAACTGGGCCTGGGCTTCGTCACCGCCGTCGACCCCACCCAGAACCAGCAGGGCTTGCTGGTCGGCAATTTCCTCACGCTGCTGGGCATCACGTTGATCTTCGCGACCGACCTGCATCACTTGGTGATCGCGGCGATGAACGACAGCTACACCATCTTCCAGCCGGGCGAAATGCCGCTGGTCGGCGACGCGGCGCAGCACGTCACCCGCGTCGTCGCGACCGCGTTCCGCATCGGCATTCAGCTATCGGCGCCGTTTTTGGTATTCGGATTGCTGTTCAATCTGGGCTTAGGCGTGCTGTCGCGGCTGATGCCGCAAATGCAGGTGTTCTTCATCGGCTTGCCGCTGTCGATCCTGCTCGGCTTGCTGCTGTTGCTGCTGGTGATCGGCGCCATGATGGGCACGTTTGTCGGTTATATCGAAGGCGTTCTCGGCGACCTTACGCCGCACGGCTGACGGTGAGCGCCCATGGCCGAATCCGATAACACCGACAACACCGAGAAAACAGAAGATCCGACGCAAAAGCGCCTCGACGAGGCGCTCAAGCGCGGCGATGTGGTCAAGAGCCAGGAGGTCAATACCTGGTTCATCATCGCCGGCGCCACGTTAGTGCTGATGGTGTTCTCCGGCGGCATGACCTCGGATCTGACCGCTACCATGCGAGGATTGCTCGCCAATGCGCACGCGATCAATATGGACGGTCCGGCGCTGCCGCGGCTGTTTCAGAGGATCGGCGCCGAGACGATCGCGGCGGTCGCTATTCCGTTCTTGCTTCTTTTGCTGGCGGCGCTCGGCGGTAACCTGATCCAGCATAAGCTGGTTTGGTCGATCGAGGTCTTGGCGCCGAAGTTTTCCAAAATATCGCCGGCCGCGGGTTTCAAACGGCTGGTCTCAAAGCAGGCGCTCGCCAACCTCGCCAAGGGTCTCATCAAACTGGCGCTGGTCGGCGGCGTGCTCACGGCGCTGATGTGGCCCGAGCGCTGGCGCATCATGGCGCTCGAGCGCACCGATCCGGCGGCGGTCATGCCGCTCGCCCAAACGCTAGCGTTGAAATTGCTCGGCGCCGTGGTCGCCATGATGGCGATCGTGGCGATCGCCGATTATCTGTTCCAATACCGCCAATGGTACGAGCGGCAGAAAATGTCGCTGCGGGAATTGAAGGAGGAGTTCAAGCAGA
This sequence comes from uncultured Alphaproteobacteria bacterium, assembly GCA_963809675.1. GTDB lineage: Bacteria > Pseudomonadota > Alphaproteobacteria > Rhizobiales > Xanthobacteraceae > Pseudolabrys. The sequence goes on along the minus strand of CAWEKJ010000008.1, from coordinate 11,091 downwards.
ACGAAGGCGACCCAGCCGTCAAGGGCAAGATGAAGCAGGTGCGGCAGACGCGTATGCGCCGGCGCATGATCGCGGCGGTACCGAAGGCCTCGGTCGTCATCACCAACCCGACACATTATGCCATTGCGCTGAAATATGAGCGCGGCATGGAGGCGCCGGTCTGCGTCGCCAAGGGTGTCGAAGCGCTGGCCTTGAAGATCAGGGAAGTCGCCGGCGAGCATTCGATCCCGATCGTCGAGAATCCGCCGCTGGCCCGCGCGTTGCACGCCACCGTCGAGGTCGACCAGACGATCCCGGTCGAGCACTACAAGGCGGTGGCCGAAGTAATCGGCTATGTCATGCGGCTGCGCCGGGCGGTTCCCCGGTAGCCGGATTTATCCAAAGGACGGGATTGCCGCAGACTGGCTCTTGCGCCGATAGCCCGGCTTAAGGCACTTGAGGAGTCATGGCAGGGGAACGCTCAGAGCAGCCGGTGGACGACCGCAGCGACGGGCAAGGTATCGGGCAAGGCCCGGGGTTTGGGCGGCAGGCTTTTGACAAAAGCCAAAGCGCCCCGCGCGGCGGCTCGGTCGGCTTGGTGCTGCTGGTCGCCTTGGCGCTGATCGCGGCGGCCGCTGGCACGCTCTATATCGAGCGCGCCTACGCCGGAACTTACATTCTGTTGTTGCTGGCTTTGCTCGGTACCATCGGCGTAGTTGCGCTGTTCGCACTGGCCTCCGGCATCATGCGGCTTTCCGGCCGGAGCCAGAGCAGTCCACTGCTCAAAGGCGGTAGTCGACAATGCCTTCGACGGCATCGTGGTCACCGACCAGTCGGGCCGCGTGTTCTATGCCAATGCCACTTATCTCGATCTGATCGGGGCGGCCGACAATAGCGACGTACGGCCGGTCGAGCGGGTGTTCGTCGGCGATCCTGACGTGTCGGAGGCGATCTTCCGTCTGCTCAAGGCCGCGCGCGAAGGTCGCCGTTTGCAAGAAGAGGTGCGCATTCCGGGCGCGACAGCGGAAACCGCGCGCTGGCTGCGCATGCGCGTGCGCCCGCTCGGGACCACCAAGCCCGACGCACGCATGACGGTGTGGTCGATCGCCGACGTGACGCGCGACCGCGAGCGCCAGGAAAACGTGTTCCAGGAACTCCAGCACGCCATCGACTATCTCGATCACGCGCCAGCCGGTTTCTTCTCCGTCGATGCGGCGGGCTCGATCGTCTATCTCAATGCCACGCTGGCGAACTGGCTCGATCACGATCTGGCCCAGGTCGGCGCCGGCTCGCTCAAGCTTGGCGACATCGTCGCCGGCGAAGGGCGCGGCGCTGCTCACCACGCTCAATGCCGCGCCCGGCGAAGTCAAAGACCGAGGTGCTCGACCTCGATCTCAAAACCCGCGGCAGCAAGCCGGTGCCGGTCCGGCTATTTCACAAAGTAGCGTTCGGCGCCGACGGCACAGCCGGCCCCTCGCGCACGCTGGTGCTCAACCGCGCCAAGGACGACGGCAGCGATCCGCAGCGCGCGGCGGAAGTACGCTTCATGCGCTTTTTCCAGAACACGCCGATGGCGATCGCCACCGTCGACAAAACCGGTCGCGTCGCGCGCAGCAATGCGCGATTTGCTTCAGCCTTCGAGGTCATGCTCAAGGGCGATGAGCGCTCGATTCTCTCTGTCGTGGCCGACCGCGACCGCCCGGCACTGGAGGCCGCGATCGCAAAGGCCGCCGCCGGTGAGGGCGATATCGCGCCGGTCGAGGCCGCGCTTGCCGGCGGCCACGAACGGTGGGCGAATTTCTTCGTCTCCGCGGTTGAGGATGAGGATCGCGACGGCGAGGCGGCCATCGTCTATGCGCTCGAGACCACCGCGCAGCGCACGCTGGAAAATCGCGTGCAGCAGCAGCAGAAAATGGAGTCGGTCGGGCAACTCGCCGGCGGCATCGCGCACGACTTCAACAACGTGTTGTCGGCCATCATGATGGCGACCGACTTCCTGCTCAACGCACATAAGCCGACCGATCCGTCGTTCAAGGACATCATTCAGATCAAGCAGAACGCCAACCGTGCCGCCGCACTGGTGCGGCAGTTGCTGGCGTTCTCGCGCAAGCAAACGCTGCGCCCGCAGGTGCTCGATCTCGGCGAAACGCTGAGCGATCTCGGCATGCTGCTCAAGCGGCTGATCGGCGAGAAGGTGACGTTCCCGGGCGTCGTGGTCGGGCGCGATCTGTGGCCGGTGAAGGTGGACATCTCGCAATTCGAGCAGGTGATCGTCAATCTTGGCGGTCAATGCCCGCGATGCCATGCCCGATGGCGGCACGCTCAATATTCGCACGGCCAATGTCGTGGCGGCCGACAGCGCCAAATACGCCTACAAAGGCATGCCGAACGCCGACTATGTGCTGGTCGAGGTGTCCGACACCGGCACCGGTATCCCGGCCGATATCATGGACAAAATATTCGAGCCGTTCTTCACGACCAAGGAGGTCGGCAAGGGCACCGGCTTGGGTCTTTCAACGGTCTACGGCATCGTCAAGCAGACCGGCGGCTTCGTCTATGTTGATTCAGGTCCGGGAAACACCGCGTTCCGGATTTTCCTGCCGCGCCATGTCGCCGGCGCCGAGGATACGCTCACGCAGATTCCCGCTGGCGATGCCCCGGCGATTGCCGGCGTCATATCTGCGGCCGGCAGCATGGCGAACGCCGCCAGCGCCGACCTCACCGGTCAGGGCACCATCCTGCTGGTCGAGGACGAAGAAGGCTTGCGCGCGCTCAATGCGCGTGGGCTGTCCTCGCGCGGCTATACCGTGGTCGAGGCGGGCAACGGCGTCGAGGCCATCGAAGTGCTGGAAAAGCAAGGCGACGTCGATCTGGTCGTGTCGGACGTGGTGATGCCGGAAATGGATGGGCCGACGCTGCTCAAGGAACTGCGCCGGCGCAATCCGAAAGTGAAGATCATTTTCGTTTCGGGCTATGCCGAGGAGGCATTTCAGAAAAATCTACCCGAGCAGGAGCAATACGAATTCCTGGCTAAGCCGTTCACGCTCAAGCAGCTGGTTACCAAGGTCAAAGAGACCATGGCGGGAGCGGAGGGCTAGATATTTCCGGACAGCGCCAGCACGATTACGATGATCAGCAGCACACCGGTAATCCCGGACGGCCCATAGCCCCAATTGCGGCTGTAGCCCCAGCGCGGAACACCGCCGATCAGCGCGAGGATCAACAAAACGATCAATATGGTTCCAAGCATGGCGTGCCCCATTTGTTTGCGAGGCGGCATCGAGCGCCGACCGCGTCCGTCTAAGTTCCATCAATAACGAAGCGCGCACCGCTTGGTTCCCGCGCCCGTTCCAGACGAGAAATTCAGTGGCACGATTGCGCAAGCTGCATCTTGTCAAAGATGCGCAGCTGCAAGCGGCAGGGAAAAACGCGCGTTCCGTGATAAGCCGGTTGCGGCGCGCGAAAATAATCTTGCTCAAGCGTAGCGCCGGCCGGTCTGGCCGAGACCACCAAATCGTCTGATGACGGTGCCGTAACTCGTTGCGGCTCGACCGGCGCAAGCTTGGCCTGCGCGGCTGGGCTTAGAGCTAAAAGCAGCACTAAAGCTGCAAGGCTTCTCATTGGGCCTAACTCCATCATCCCATTAAGCACTTGGGACACCGTGCGTTCCGGGCCTCTGCCATGACATTTCCGTGACGCGGGAACGCGCGAGCACCGCGCCCCTTACATATTGTTCCGTGTGCACCTATGGTCTTGGCGCCGACTTTGCCGGGAGAAAAACAAACCATGTTTCGCCACCGCTGGCTCATTGCGCTTGCTGCGATCACAACCGCGCTCGTGCTCGTTACCGCCGACGCGCACGCTCGCGCCGGCGGAGGTTTCTCAGGCGGCAGCCGCGGTTTGCGTACATTTTCGGCGCCGCCCTCGACATCCACCGCACCCAATAGCGCCGCGCCGATCCAGCGCACGATGACGCAACCGAGTGGCGCCACTGCGGCCGGACAGAACGCGGCGCGCCCCGGACTTTTCGGCGGCGGATTGTTTGGCGGTCTTGCTGCCGGCTTCCTCGGCGCCGGACTGTTCGGCCTGTTGTTCGGTCACGGACTGTTCGGCGGCATGGGCGGCTTTGCCTCGATCATCGGGCTGTTGCTGCAGATCGTATTGGTCGTCGTGGTCGCGCGGCTGATCTTTGCTTGGTGGCAGCAACGCCACGTGCCGGCTTATGCGGCGGCACATCCGGCGACCGGTCACGGCTTCGCCGGGCTCGGCGGTGTCATGGGCGGCAGTCGGCCTGTGGGTAAGCCGCTCACCGTCATCGCAGCGGACTACGATGCGTTTGAAAAATTGCTGGGCGATATCCAGGCGGCCTACTCCGCGGAAGACCTGTCCGCGATGCGCGCCAAGGTAACGCCGGAGATGCTGTCCTATTTCTCCGAGCAACTGGCGCAAAACGCCAGCCGCGGTCTCATCAACCGCGTCACCGGCGTGAAGCTGTTGCAGGGCGATCTGGCGGAGGCCTGGAGCGAAGGTAATGCCGACTACGCGAGCGTCGCCATGCGCTTTGCACTGACCGACAGTATGGTGGAGCGCGTCAGCGGCCGCACCGTCGAAGGCGGAAGCCCAAGCGAGGTCACGGAATTATGGACCTTCATGCGCGCACAAGGCGGTGACTGGCTGCTTTCGGCCATCCAGCAGACTTGATTTAGCGGGACCGTGCGGACGGCCAAATGCGGCCGCGCCAGCCGATCAGGTTTTTTACAGGCTAAGCCTTGACTGGCTCAGCGTTGGCTGGTTCGGCATCGGCCGGCGCGGCGTCCGCTGCCGTCGCGCCTTGCGCATTGGCGTCTGGCTTCGAGGGCGGCGCGGGTTCGGCGGCCTCGGCAAGGCTGCGCGTGAATTGCACCCCGACCTGATTAGGCTTGCGCCACATCACGCGGCAGAAGCGCCGCGCAGAGCCGCTGCTAGTCAGCATCAGAACGAAATGGTCGGGCAGCGTGGTGGAATCCTGCACGTCAATGCGGGCGCCGGTGTCGGAAACATCGGAGACCACGCAGCCGTGCCGCTGATCGGCGGTCAGCGCCGCCCAGGCGGTGTACCGCAAGGGCTGTCGCTTGGCTGTACGTTTTTCCCTGAGCATCTTGCCTCGCTACCGACGGGCCGGGGACGCGCGCTCTCGAAATTCATAATCTATTAATGTTTTCCCAGAGCGCCGCTAAACTATAGAAGCTGGCCATTACCAATTCATAAAGCGCGATATGACGCATAGTGGCCGCGCGGATTGTGCGCGACGTTGACCTTGCGTCGAAATCCGTCTATGCCGCCGCCCGCAACATGGTTTTCGGCCTCACCTTGCTGACACGCTGCCGATTTGGGCTGCGCCTCAAGTGATCTCCCAAAAACTCGGAGTGTTGCCGCCGGCGTGATGACAGCGTGGGCGTTCAACAGAAAGCGTGAAAGGAACTCTGATGCCTGTCGGAACTGTGAAGTTTTTCAATACCCAGAAAGGCTTCGGCTTCATTCAGCCGGATGACGGCTCCAAGGATGTGTTCGTGCACATTTCCGCCGTGGAGAAGGCTGGCATGCGCTCGCTCAACGAGGGCCAGAAGGTCAGCTACGAAATCGTCACCGAGCGTGGCAAGCAGGCGGCAGGCAATCTGCAGTCGGCCTGATATCCGGCTCAAGAGCTTCGCTGAATTGAAAGCCCGGCGGCGACGCCGGGCTTTTTGCATGCGAGCCGGGTGTGCTAGACAAACTTAGCGCAAAAAGACGATTGGTACGGGAGGAGTTCACCATGGACATCATCGCTTGCGGATCGCGGCCGTCGCGCAGAGGGCCGGCGTCGAGCTTCACCGGAACCGTGTGGCAGGATCCGATCATCCAGGCGCCAGATCCCGCGCTGCTGCGTGCCGGCTGGGTGCGGTTCGAGCCGGGCGCGCGCACGTTCTGGCATAGCCATCCGCTTGGACAGACGTTGGCCATCGTCTCCGGCATCGGACATGTGCAGACCTGGGGAGGTCCGATCCGGCAAGTCCGCGCCGGCGATACGGTCTGGATTCCGCCGGATGAAAAGCATTGGCACGGCGCAACGCCCGAGCACGGCATGGAACACGTTGCCATGCAGGAGCAAAAAGGCGGCGAGCACGTGAAATGGCTGGAAGCGGTGACCGACGAACAATACAAAGCCAAGCCAGTGGACTGAACGAATATCGCGTCCGATCAAGGGCGCGTGATCGACGGAATAGTGGACAGCAACCGGTGTTGTGCTTTCCCGATGGCGGGGCGACGGGCCTTTGCCAACGTCGGGAGGTTCCAAATGATTGCTATACGGACGGCTTCGTCGCTGGCGGCGTGTCTTGCGCTCTTCTATGCAGCGCCGGTTCAGGCGCAGCAAGCCAATATGAGTTTTTTCGTCACCAGCGTGGGCGAGGGCAAAGGCGCCGATCTCGGCGGGCTTGCCGGCGCCGACAAGCACTGCCAGGACCTCGCCAAAACGGCAGGCGCGGGCGGCAAGACTTGGCACGCGTATTTGTCGACGCAAGGCGCCGGCGCCGTGAACGCGCGCGATCGCATCGGCAAGGGTCCGTGGATGAATGTCAAAGGCGTGGTCGTTGCCACCAGCGTCGCCGATCTGCACAGCGCCAACAACAAGCTCAACAAGCAAAACAACCTGTCGGAGAAGGGCGAGGTCATCAACGGTCGTGGCGACACGCCCAACCGGCATGACATCCTCACCGGTTCGCAGGCCGACGGCACGGCGTTCCCGGCCGACAAGGACATGACCTGCAAGAACTGGACGAGCAGCACGCAAGGCAGCGCCATGCTTGGCCACAACGATCGCATCGGATTGCGCGAGGACGACGCCTCGCATTCGTGGAACTCGTCGCATCCCTCACGCGGCGCGGAGGGCGGCTGCTCGCAGGCCGATCTGCGTTCAACCGGCGGCGACGGGTTGCTTTACTGCTTCGCCGTCAACTGACCTCAGGCATGCAATTTTTTACGGTGGCCGGGCTTGTCCCGGCCACTGCTGTTTTGGTTGACTGAATGACGGCAGTGAACGGCGGTAAAGGTGTCCCATGCGCTATCAATTGTTCTATTGGCCGGAGATCCAGGGCCGCGGCGAATTTGTGCGGCTGGCGCTGGAGGAGGCGAACGCCAAATATGACGATGTTGCGCGCAGCAAAGGTGGCATGGATAAAATGACGGCGATGATCGGCGGTGGCCGCGACAAGCGCCCGCCCTTTGCGCCGCCGTTTCTCAAGGCCGGCAAGCTCGTCATCGCGCAGGTCGCCAATATCCTGTTTTATCTAGGCCCCCGCCTGAAGCTTAGCCCCCGCGACGAGGCCGGCCGGCTCTGGCTGCATCAATTGCAACTCACGGTCACTGATTTCGTAAAGGAAATTCACGATACCCATCACCCGGTCGGCAGCGGGCTTTATTACGAGGATCAGAAGCCGGAGGCGAAGCGGTTTGCCGAGGAATTTCCTCGACCAGCGCGCGCCGAAATATCTCGGCTACTTCGAAGCTGTGCTCAAGAAAAGCGGTGGCCCATTTGTGATCGGGCGAAAGCCGACCCATGTAGATTTGTCTTTGTTCCAGCTGATCGCCGGTCTGCGCTATGCGTTTCCGTCGGCCATGACGGAAATCGAAAAGAAAGTGCCGCACGTCGTCGATGCACACGACCGGGTGGTCGCCCGGCCGCGCATCGAAGCCTATCTCAACTCGAATCGAAGGATTGCCTTCAACGAGATGGGCATCTTCCGGCACTATCCGGAATTGGATCGCTAGCGCAGCCTTAGCCTTGCGCTTTTAATGTCTTGCCGCCCGCGGTGACCGATTTCGACGCCACCAGCGTGAATGCGATCACGCAAGGCTCTTTGCCGTTGTTCACCCAGTTGTGGATGGTGCCGCGCTGCACCAGCACGTCGCCGGCCTTGAGGTGCACGCTGCCGACGTCGAGCTCCATGTCGATCTCGCCGGACATCACCACCGCGTAGTCGATCGAATTGGTGCGGTGGTTGCGGGGCGCGACGCCGGGACCGAAGCTCACGACGCGGAACACCGTGCCGTTGTCGATGGTGGTGTGGATATCCTTGTGCGAGGGGTCGTGGTCGCCGTCATTGTCGACCGGAAAGCCTGCGCTCGACCAGATCACCGACGAGTTGGCGTTCGGCCGGGTCGAGATCACGTTGGTGACCTGTTCGTCGATCAGCACCTTGGCGCGGCCCTGATTGTCGTGGCCGGTGACGACGCGGCGGATCTTCAGGCTCATCGGTATCCTCCCTCGAATTTTGTTGCGGCGATCTTTGACGTAACAAATGCGCAAATGCAATTGATCTAGTCGGCCGGCAGCGGCTTGCGGCCGCTCTCATGCCAGAGCAGAAACAGCCCCGAGCAGACCACCACGGCGGAGCCGGCCAGCAATGGCAGCGTCGGGATGTCGGCCCAGAACAGGAAGCCAAGCCCAAGCGCCCACACGATCGAGAAATAATAGAACGGCCCCACCGCGGAAGGCGGGGCAAGCGACAGCGCGCGCGTCCACCAATACTGCCCCAGCGAATTGAACAGGCCGTTGACCAGCATGGCGGTCAGGTCGAGGCCGGTCGGCCAGGTGAAGCCGAACACCGGCAGCGCCAGCGTGAAGAACAAAGTGAGGAAGACCATCTGGTACATGGTCAGCGTCTCCGCCAATTCGGTCGTGGTCATGCCGCGCACCGCCGCGGTGACGCTGCCGAACAGCACGGCATTGCCGAGCGCGAACAGCGCGCCGATGCGGAAAGTATCGGCGCCGGGCGCAGCCACCAGCAGCACGCCGAGGAAGCCCGCGATCAGCGCGGCGCCGCGCGCCAGGCCGACTTTTTCCTTGAGCCAGAGCGCGGCGAACAAGGTGGCGAACAGCGGCGAGGCGAAATTGATGGCGACCGCGCCGCCGAGCGGCATCAGCGAGAAGGCGATGACGATCAGGCTCTGCGCCACGGCCTGGGTGCCGCTGCGGCCGAAATGGTCGCGCAGCCGGTGGGTGCGGAACACCATCATGCCGGTGCGCGGCAGGATCAAAACCGAGCAGGCGACCAGCGAAACGATGGCGCGGAAGAACAGAACTTCGGCGAACGAGTAGCTGCCGATCTGCCATTTGGCGATTGCGTTCGAGATCGCGAACACCACGGTCGCGCCCACCATGTAGAGGATGCCGCGCGGCACGCGGTCGGCGCGCGCGGCGGGCAGGCGCTGGTCGAGGCGTTCGGATGTCACGGGGGCAGGCCTCAGGCGGAACAGGCGCCCCGCCTAGCACGGCGGCGCGTAACCGGGCAGGGGCAAACGCGAATGGCCGCCTAGCGTTTGCGCCTGGACCTGCGCAGTGCCTTGCGCGCGCCTTGCGCGCTCCGGCCAGCCGCGCCGCCCGGCGTTTGAGCGCTGTGCGGCGCTCGCGCGCCTTGCGGGCGCGCCGCCGGCGGCAGCGGCCGCATTTGCAGTTCGAGCGCCCGATCACGTTCTTGAGGTAATCGACGCCGTAATCGTAGGTGATTTCCTCGCCCGGCTTGATGTTGCGCAGCGTGCGGATGAACACCCGGTGCTTGACGTCGTATATTTCCGCATTGGGATTGCAGGAATGGTTGAAATAGCGCGCGACATTGCTGCGCGGCGTGCCGTCGATGGTCCAGCGGCTGTTGATTTCGTAAAGGTAAAGGTTGCCGCGCGCCTCGATCTTGTTGGCTTCCTTGGTGGTGAGCTTGCGGCCTTTGTATTCGGCGATCCGGGGGCTCTTGCGGATCGGTCTGGTGGCGAACAGGCCAAGGCCGGTCATCGAGCGGCCGACGCGGAACGGTCTTTTCGGCATTGCGGACTGTGGATTCCAGCGAGTGTCGCGATTCGGAAGTTCGTCGGACGTTGCGGATGCCAGACCGAATCCGCGCGCGTCAACGCCTTAAAAAGGCTTTGCCCGGACCGTCCGGGCCAAGGTCCTGGCCAAATATTTACCGGCGATTGGTCGTGGCGGCAGCGGCCATGCGAGCCGCGGTGCCGATGCGGGCCGCAGGCGCCGGAAACCTGGATCATCTGGCCGAAGCTTTGGACACGCCCTCGAGCGCGGCGTCGGGCATTGCTTTGAACATGCCGATGACCGTATGAAATCGGTGCGGTATAACCCGCTTTCCGGCGTGGCCAGCAGTTTTGCGCATGACGGTAATCCCGACCGTTGGCCCGAACTGCCTTATGCCGCCTGGGCGGACACCGCCGCCACGCTCCAGCTGTGGACGCAGGTCGTCGGCAAGGTGCGGCTGGCGCTCACCCCCTGGCTCAATCATTCCTGGCACGTCGCGCTCTACGTCACCGCGCGCGGGCTGACCACCGGGCCGATGCCCGGCGGACGGCCGCACGCTTCAGATCGATTTCGATTTCATCGACCACGTGCTGTGGCTGCGCACCAGCGACGGCCATTTCCGCCAGTTGATGCTCAAGCCGACGCCGGTGGCGGAGTTTTACGCCGACGTGATGATCGCGCTCGAAGAACTGGGAATCGCGGTCAAGATAAGCACCATGCCGTGCGAGATCGCCGACTGCATTCCGTTCGACCACGACACCAAGCACTCATCCTACGACGCCGACTACGCCAACCGGTTCTGGCGCGTGCTGGCCACGCGCGCACGACGTGATGGCGCATTTCCGCACCGGCTTTCTCGGCAAATCGAGCCCGGTGCATTTCTTCTGGGGCTCGTTCGATCTGGCGGTGACGCGGTTTTCCGGCCGGCGCGCCCCGCGCCATCCCGGCGGCGTGCCGCATCTGCCCGACAGCCGTGGCGCGCGAGGCCTATTCGCACGAGGTGTCGAGCGCCGGCTTCTGGCCGGGCGGCGGCGCGATCGATTATCCGGCGTTTTATTCCTACGCCTATCCGGCGCCGGAAGGTTTCAGCTGAGGCGGCCGTGTCGCCGGGCGCGGCGTTTTTCAACGCGGCGCTGGGCGAATTTATCCTGCCCTATAACGCCATGCGCCTGGTGCGCGACCCCGACGCCGCGCTGATGGAATTCCTGCAGAGCACCTACGACGCGGCGGCGGATTTCGGCGAAATGGGACCGCAAGGCGCTGGAGTGCGGGTTGGGGGAGAAGGGGAAGGTGAG
>CAWEKJ010000007.1:0-1130900 GCA_963809675.1 uncultured Alphaproteobacteria bacterium | reverse complement strand
GAGAAATGCAAATTACTGAACCAAAGGAAATTGAAGAAGCGTGGGGAAAATTGGAATCACTTCCAATCGCAACAATCAAAGATATGAGGACAATCCGCCGACTATTACATAAAAGCGTTCAACGGCTCGATGGTCGCGCTCCAACGGAGAATATAGAATATTCCCTCGGCTCAGACCCGAAGGATGTAGTAAGAAATACAAACCTAGATGCTGCCCAAATTTCTGCTTCATGCGACACTGCTGTTGAGCAATTAGGCACAGCTATTCATGATATTTTGGCGATACATCCGTCAATTTAGTCGGAAAATAATCGCCGCATCTTGTCAATTAAGCGCGCAAGCAACGGCGTTCCTTCGGGATAGTAGATTCCTGGTCCGGTGATTTTGGATGGGTCAATTCCCGCAGCTTTCAGGTGTCTAATTTCCTGCTTTAGATCGCGCCATTGTGCTTGTGATTGAACTAAAGGAACGCCGGGAAGCTTGCTGTGGTGATCGGTCCATTTCCTCAATACGTCGTCCGGTATTTCACCGACCAGAAAGCCGTCTGGATGCAGAAGCTTATTGAGCAACGGCAGCGGCTGATCGGGATATTCGTGTTCACGGCGCACATGCCACGCAAGCATATCTGCGGCCTGTAATGGCATGAATTGTTTATCTCGGTCATTTTTGAACCAAGGTACATCAGCTACAAGGTTGCGCGCTTCCTGTGGTAGAACCTTGATCATTTCTGAGAAAAATAACCGAACGTCGTCATCAACTCCGTCTTGCTGATCAAAAATGAATTCAATCGGTGTAGTTATGCCCTGAGAGGCGGCGTATTGAGCGACACCGGACACCACGTTGAAACAAGCAGAAAAGTGAGGCTGTGCCAGTCCGTATGGTGAAACCGGTTTCAGGATATCCTCGAATAGTTTCCTGTTCAGCGAAAAGTAGAATGGAAATGGCTCAAACGCGCTAATTATCTGCGCGAGTTTAGAGACCTTGGCGATACGTTGGGTGTGATCCCAGCCTTTAAATTGTCCATCGAGAATATTGCTGGCCTCGGAGCCCTTAAAATATTCGATGCGTGGCCACTGGGCTAATTCATGATCCCAAGCTTCTGAGAACTTAGCCCAAGCATCGGCGCGGTGTAGATAGCCAGCATAAAAAAGGCGCTTGTCGCCCTTTTGGGCTACTGAATTGTCGATGAAGGCCCGAAGAAAAGCCAAGCCAGAACTCCCGCGAAGGCGGGGGGCATATCCGCTCACATGCGCCCAAATCGGGGCACTTGCTCGCGACCACGGTGGGTTGCCATCAACCCCCATGAGTATCCCCGTCACGGGAACCGTAGGGGTTGGGTACGGGAAGTACAATATGCCGATTGACTCTTTAGGTCGCGGCACGAATGAATTCCTCTGCGACTTGAGGAACGATAGCGTTTCCGTAGGTGCGCAACTTAGATGCTCGGCGCTGTATCCCATGACCCAGCGGGAATGATCCGGGTCCAACTGGCCTGGCTTTTCCATCTGTGCAGGCAATCCACTCGGCGTCTCGCCAGAAGCCGCTAAGGACGCCGCTTGGTTCAAGTCTTGCGGCGATCCCTTGCGAGCGATTTCCGCTGCCGATCCCTCCGGAGTTCTGACATTCTTCTCGCCGTCCGCCGCGCGGGCTGTCGGCCAACTCGCGAGTGCCGCCATGTTCGGCAGGTCGTGCGGGAAACTGTGATTGTCCGCGTTCGTGTTGCCCCTCATCCGGTCGTCGTGCGCCGTTGGGGTTGGCCATTTCGCCAGAGCCACTGTCTTGCGGCTGCTGTCCGTGTTGCCCGCTTCGTTGTAGCCTTTCTGCGCTGGCGTTCCGGCCATCGGCGTCGGCCACGAACCAAAGTCGCTGTCGGATGTGCGGCGCGCCGACGCCGCAAGCTGGCAGTACGGTCGCCCCGCAGGCGTAGCCTTCCGCCTTCCAGGTCAGAGAAAACAGCGTCGAGCCAGCCCCATCCAATCGCCGCCTCAACCTGCTCTCCAAAGACGACTGGAGGGTCGCACTCGCGGATGAGAGGAAACCACGCAGGCCACAGGTGGCGTTCGTCATCGGCCGCCTTGCCCGCTGCCGGCGGCGCTGAAAGGGCTGGCAGGGGCAAGTGCCTGTCCAAACAGGTCGGTCATCGGGCCATCCGGCGAGTCGGAGGGCGATCGACCATCCGCCGATGCCGGCGAAGAAATGGCATTGGACGTAGCCTTTGAGATCGTCGGCGCGCACGTCAACGATGCTTCGCTCGTCAACGTCGCCGGGCGCGATGTGTCCGGCGTTGACGAGGTTGCGGAGCCATTGGGCGGCATAGGGGTCGATCTCGTTGTAGTAGGCAGTCATGCGTCATCACTTAACCGCTGCTTACAGATTTTTGTCCGCCGCAGTCAGCGGCGCCTTCCATGTATGCCGCCCGAAGGGCTTTGTGTTCGGAAGTATCTTCGGGCCACTTATAGCAAGCGGCATCGGACGCTCCGAACGCGCGCATGTCGGCGTTCGATGGTCTATCCATGCCCGTCTGTAAGCCAACAAGCATTGAGCGCGCCAAGACCTTTTTGCACTCGTCGTTTACGAGGGCCGCAACCTTATCTTCATGGACGCGGCCAGAGATTGCACTCACCACGTTCTGCGCTAGTCGCGCCGATTCGTGTTCAAGGACGGAGTTCAATTCAGGAATAGAGATTATAGCTTCAACCGCGTCCTTTAGATCATCGTTTTTCCAACCGTGTCCCATGTTGAGCTAAGTCTCCTGCCTATCCCTGCCGTCTCACTCGCCCCTAACGCATTGTTAGGGATTGAGTGGCGTTCCTAAAATGACTCGTGATTTTGTAGACACGCCCGCGCCGATAGACGAGGACGCCCTTTTTAGTCAGTCTAAACAAATGTCCGATGACGGCATTCCTTGTCATCACAACGCGATAGGTCCGATACATGCGAATTAAAATATCATCGCGCGTAGCACCATCGTCTCCGATCAGCGAAAGAATTTTATTTGGCGTCTTGTTTGGACGCCACCTAGCCGAAAGTTGCTCCACCAATTCGGCGGGGAGTCCTATCAAATCTTCTGAAACCAAATCGAAACTTGCAGACACAGTCGTCGCCCCTATTCTGATAACGGTGATCCGAACATCGCTTCCAGCTTCGCCATGTCGGCGTCGTGCATTTCCTGAGCCTTGGCGAGTGCAGTCCGGATTGTTTTTGTTTAAGTAGAGCGTCCGATGTGAAAGCTTGACCAGATAGGCTTGCGCCAGCAATGGCGGGGTTAGCGTCTTGTCCGCCATCCATTCCAAAAATTCTCGCTCAGTTTTCGGAATGCCCGATGGCACAGTTTCTGCACTGATATGCGTATCTTTTCCCGCTTCGTTCATGGTCGTTCCGATTTGTTCTAATGTGTATTTTCAGGTACTTAGTTGTATTCTCATTATCGCCTGTAAGCGTCCAGGACTTCCGCGATCATCGGCGCACCTGACGGCTCGGGGGTATGCTTGTGACCGATGTATTGCGCGAGGAACTTTTCAGCCTTTGCGCTGTCTCGTTCGCCGCAGCCCGTGCGGACGAAGCGCGATCCGTCTCGGATGATGTATTGCTTGCGCCTCGGATCAAGGTAAAGCCGTGGCCCTTTTGATCGACGCGGCAAGATTTCCACCCATTTTCTGACGGCATTCGGTGTAGTGTAGTATTTATTCCCAAGCTTATAAATAGCGAGTTCGCCCCGCAAACCGCAGTCTTTCAACAGGCCCTTGGACACGCCGAAATCAACGGCAGCGGTCCTTAGCGGAACGGGGTCATCGTCTCTCATGTTCATTCAACTGTGGTTAAGGCGCAGCGGGCCGCTCAGATGCACATACCAAGCGGCCCACCCATCGCGGCAGTAGGCGGTGCCATCGCGATTTAGGCAGCTCCTCAGCACTAAATTCCAATAGAGCCGCCGCCATGCGTGCCCTCGTATTTGGACACGCTAGGTCCCTTACAATCCGCTTTGCGAGCGAATTGGTGAAAGTAGTTGCCTTGTCATCCTTGCGCGGCTTGTACCAATCTACCGCAGCCACAATTGGCGGATGCTCCTTGAGGAAGCCGCGTATTTGACCTTCAACGATAGGCCGGATGATTTTTTCTAGCGCGTCCATTTTCCCAGACTAGTCCTGCGGTTAGCGCGGAATCTCGATTTGTTCGCGCATATTCCAGATTTCGTCGGCGCAGCGTTTGGCGATAGCTTCTAGTTTCAGGCCAAGTGTGGTCACAGCGCCTTTGCCCCACGCCCGCAATTCTCGGCGGCTATGTCTCTCGCCAATCCGTCACAGAGCGCCGCCGCATCACCAAAGGCCGATCTCATAGCCGCCCTCTCATTGGCGGTCTTGTAGCAATCGAGCGCGACATTCAGCATTCGCGCTTTCGGATTTTCAATCACTTTAAAATCTGTCATTTGCTAGTCCTTAAGAAAATCCAATAGTTTCCTGGCGCGACCAATTACGTCAGCATCGTAATGACCTGGAACGGCAGACGATCCGGTGTAATAAACCGTCTGCTGAGCGCCGGCTAAGGAACCAAGCGTCGGTGTCGGCGCATAATAATTAGTTGGCCATCGGACGGCCTGTTCGACGGCCCACATCTTTTGCCTCTCGATAGCCAAAGCATCGAGGAAGTGCCGAGAACCCACCATCCGATTCCAATTAGAGGCCACATACCGTCTCCTGCCTGTCCCTGCCGTCTCACTCGCCCCTAACGCATTGTCATTGGACAATTGCCGCCGCGTTGCTCGGCGCCGGCGTGACTGGTGATCGGAAATGGGAGGTCGATTGCCGGAACGCGCCGTGAACGGAGTCCACGGATCCTCCACGGGAGGTAGCCGTTGCGACCCGTTTTGTTCCGGTGTGAAGCGTTGTGAAACGCCGTCTGCGCTTCGGCAAAAGGCCTATATTTATTGGCTTGGTCGCAGCCCGTCGCATTGTGGCGAATTCTTGGGATAGAACACGCCGCGCCACGGCTCATAGGTCCAGCCGCCAATTCCTACGTAAATCCAGCCTGTTTTAGCTGTCATGATGTCGTCACAGTGTGAGGCTATATAATCTGCAAGTTGGCGGTTCGGAAGTTAGTACGAAACGCCACGCGGCCACGATGAGATTTAAGGCGACGGCGGATGTACCCGCGCCTCTCATTTGTGGTCGTTTTCATTTTTACGCCACCCGAAAAGCAAAAAGCCCGGGAAACGTTCCCGGGCTTTCGTATTTTTCGTCTGAGCGAAGGACTTAGAAGTCCATCCCGCCGCCCATACCGCCCATTCCGCCGCCGCCCGGCATGCCGCCGGCCGACTTCTTCTGCGGAATTTCGGCGACCATGGCCTCGGTGGTGATCAGCAGCCCTGCGACCGATGCAGCGCCTTGGATCGCCGAACGCACGACCTTGGTCGGGTCGATGACGCCCTTGGTGACGAGATTGCCGTATTCGCCGGCCTGGGCGTCGAAGCCCCAGTTGTACTGATCCTTCTCGAGGATCTTGCCGACAATGACCGAGCCGTCTTCGCCGGCATTGGTGGCGATCTGGCGCGCCGGGGCCTGGATCGCCTTGCGGACGATCTCGACGCCGTGCTTCTGGTCTTCGTTGGCGGTCTTGACCTTCTTGAGGGCCTCGGTGGCGCGCAACAGCGCGACGCCGCCGCCCGGCAGAATGCCTTCCTCGACCGCGGCGCGGGTCGCATGCATCGCGTCATCGACGCGATCCTTGCGTTCCTTCACCTCGATCTCGGTGGCGCCGCCGACGCGGATCACCGCAACGCCGCCAGCGAGCTTCGCCAGACGTTCCTGCAGCTTCTCCTTGTCGTAGTCCGAGGTGGTTTCCTCGATCTGCGCCTTGATCTGCGCGACGCGCGACTCGATGTCGGCCTTCTTGCCGGCGCCGTTGATGATCGTGGTGTTTTCCTTGTCGATCATCACCTTCTTGGTGCGGCCGAGCATGGCCACCGTGACGTTCTCAAGCTTGATGCCGAGGTCTTCCGAGATCGCCTGGCCGCCGGTCAGGACCGCGATGTCCTGCAGCATGGCCTTGCGGCGATCGCCGAAGCCCGGCGCCTTGACGGCGGCAACCTTGAGGCCGCCGCGCAGCTTGTTGACGACCAGCGTGGCGAGAGCCTCGCCTTCGACGTCCTCAGCCACGATCAGCAGCGGCTTGCCGGACTGCACCACCGCCTCGAGCAGCGGCAGCAATTCCTGCAGTCCCGACAGCTTTTTCTCGTAGATCAGGATGTAGGGGTCTTCCATCTCAACGCGCATCTTGTCGGCGTTGGTGATGAAGTAGGGCGAGATGTAGCCGCGGTCGAACTGCATGCCTTCGACCACATCGAGCTCGGTCTCGAGACTCTTGGCTTCTTCGACCGTGATAACGCCTTCGTTGCCGACTTTCTTCATGGCATCGGCGAGGAACTTGCCGATCTCGGCGTCGCCGTTGGCGGAGATGGTGCCGACCTGGGCGATCTCTTCGTTCGAGGTGACCTTCTTGGAGTTGGCCTTGAGATGCTCGACGATGGCTTCGACCGCGAGATCGACGCCGCGCTTGAGGTCCATCGGGTTCATGCCCGCGGCCACGGCCTTGGAGCCTTCGCGCACGATCGACGCCGCCAGAACCGTGGCGGTGGTGGTGCCGTCGCCGGCCTGGTCGGAGGTGCGGGAAGCGACTTCGCGCACCATCTGCGCGCCCATGTTCTCGAACTTGTCTTCGAGTTCGATTTCCTTGGCGACGGTGACGCCGTCCTTGGTGATGCGCGGAGCGCCGAACGACTTATCGAGGACCACGTTGCGGCCCTTGGGACCGAGCGTGACCTTGACCGCGTTGGCGAGAATGTCGACGCCGCGCAACATGCGATCGCGGGCATCGACGGAGAATTTGACGTCTTTGGCAGCCATAGTTCGAATTCCTTCGGTTTGATGTCGGATAAGCGATTAAGCGGCGCGCTTCTTGGCGACGGCGCCGCCTTCGATCACGCCCATGATGTCGCTTTCCTTCATGATCAGGAGATCCTGACCGTCGATTTTCACTTCGGTGCCCGACCACTTGCCGAACAGCACGGTGTTGCCGACCTTCGAGATCGATCGGGATCAGTTTGCCGCTCTCGTCGCGGCCACCGGGGCCGACGGCGACGATCTCGCCCTGCGAGGGCTTCTCTTTGGCGGTGTCGGGAATGATGATGCCACCGGCGGTCTTTTCCTCGGCATCGATGCGCTTGACGACGACGCGGTCGTGAAGCGGGCGGAACTTCATGGCAGTCCTCCTAAATTATTGAACCATTTTGCGTTTTTGGTAGCCGACTGGTCCCCCTGCCGGCACCTGGACAGCAGGTGGGTGCGGCTTTTCAGGCCGCAAGGGGCGTCCGGAAATTTTTTAGCACTCATTTAGCGCGAGTGCCAAGAATTCTCACAAGTCCTTGAGCTTGAATGGTTAACCGCCGGGCCGCCGGAACCGCTACTTTGCCGGTCGCGTTAGTCTCGGCTGGGGGCTTCGGTCCCGCCGCCAAGGTTGTTAGCAATCCGTAGGCTTGCTGCTAATGCCTTGATTATAAACAGTTTGTTTACCATTTCGGCTTGCAATGCTGGTTGCCGGAAATGGAAACTTGTGTCCGACTCGACTGGAGGGCGCGATGGTTTCGCAAGGCTTGGTGTCCGAGGACTTCCGCAAGCAGGTCAATGGCTTCGGCCTGACGACCGCCCACATTCTGTACCGGCGTCCCGATCACAAATGGCTGCTGCAGTCCTATGTCTGGCAGGCCTACGACCTGTTTCCGAAGTTTCCCGAGCTGATGCGCTTCCTGGCGTTCTGGCAGGACAAGCTGGAAGGCCCGCTGCACTCGGTCCAGGTCGCGCATTGCAAGCTGATCAAGCCGGCCGAGCTCAAGGCGATCAACGGCGAGTTTCGGCTGCACTGACTGCTCCGCTCATGCCCGCGGAAGCGGGCATCCTGTACTGCGGTCCCCGCTTTCGCGCGCTCCTCAGGCGGCTAGGCGCCGGCGAATTTCTCAGCGACCACTGCCGATTCAGACTCGCGAAGCAGCCAAGCGTCATCGCCCGTATTCTTTGCGGCGCGGGGTACGCCAGTCGCTCCGCCGCCCGTCAGCCTCTTGCGAGCTGCCGGCGTAGCGCCGTAGTCCCTCTTTCGTCCCTCGAAAAGTCGAGGGGATGGCGCGCCAAGTGGCGCGTCATGCAGTTCAAGTTCGCCACACCTTCTCATCGAAGGTGTGGCGCCTCTCGGCGCGCCATCGCGGCGTTTTCACTCGGCGCCGGGCCGCGCTTTCGGGGTCCGTTTCGCCTCAGCCTCCGGCTCGAAGCTCGCGGCGCCTTTCGGGTCAACCGCTTCCTTCGAGCCTCGGGCAAGCCTCAACGGCCCGCCGTCAGCCAGCTCCTGGCAGGGGTCCCTAGTGACCCCGGGCGGAGCCCCGGCGCCGCCCGGGTGCAGGAGGAGCGTTCGTCTCCTGCCCGCGGGCGCCGCATCCGATCCCACTTTCATAACGCCTCATGACAGCGCCCTCGGTGGATCGGATAATGGGACTATAATCAGTAATAGGAATAAAGTCAAGAGAGCTCCACGGCACCTCGTGGCGGCGGAACCGGACCTGTCCAGTGCGTCGGTCGCGCTCAATACGTCGGTGCTTTATACCGGGCAGGCGATCGGCTCGGCGCTCGGCGGCCTTCTTTTCGCGCTTGGCTATGTGCACGCTGTAAGCTTTGCCGGGGTCGCCTTCGTGGCGTTGGGGATCGGCGTGTGGAGCATCACGCGCGACCGGGCGGTGGCGATTAAGTCATAGGGAGATACACGCATGGCCCACATCCGCTTCGATTTCGGCGCGCTGGCGCTCGACGCCGAGTTGCTCGACACGCCGACTGCCAAGGCGATCGCCGCGGCGCTGCCGATTTCATCGCCGGTGATGACCTGGGGCGAGGAGGTCTATTTCGACGTGCCGGTGAATGTTAAGCGCGAGCCGGATGCGCGCGCGGTGATCGTGCCGGGCGAGATCGCCTATTGGCCGGAAGGGCCGGCCATCGCCATCGGCTTCGGCCGCACGCCGATCTCAAAAGGCGACGAAACACGGCTGGCGAGCCCGTGCAACGTATTCGCCAAGGCGCTCGGCAGCGTCAAAGTGTTGGGCAAGGTGAAGGCCGGCGCCAAAGTCGAGGTAAAGATCGTCGACTAGGGTTTTTTCTTTTTCTGCTCGCGTTCGGTCTGGTGGCGCACCATCGACAGCATCAGATCCCAGGCATTGCGGATATTGATGAGCAGCAAAAGCAGCAAGGCGGCGCTCAGGAAGTCGAGCGCGAGGGCGTTTTCCGCCCAGATCATCGCCGCGGCGACCAGCAGCGCCAGATAGGCGATCGCCGGCAAAAGTGCGTAAGCGAGGTGGTCTTCCTTGTAATGGGTCCAATCGTGACGCAATAGCTGGACGGTCACGTAGAACGAGACCGAGAAACCGACCACCGCGCAGGCGCCGATCAGCGCGGCGAAATA
Source organism: uncultured Alphaproteobacteria bacterium (assembly GCA_963809675.1). Taxonomy (GTDB): domain Bacteria; phylum Pseudomonadota; class Alphaproteobacteria; order Rhizobiales; family Xanthobacteraceae; genus Pseudolabrys. The sequence continues at coordinate 1,121,412 of CAWEKJ010000007.1, read as the reverse complement.
AATGCTGCGATGCGCCGGCACCAGAGCGATCGCCGAAATGAAGAACACGCTGGCGAAATGGATGATGACCGGACTGTAGAACGTGCGCGTCGCCGCCGCCCGCGCCTCGTTCAGGAACCCGGCGCCGAGCGACACCGCGACGAACAGCAGCGCGAGCAACGTCGCGCCGGCGGTCCCGACCAGCACATAGAAATCGTGCCAATGTTCGAGTTCGACAGTCATCGATCCCGGACTAACCGCGCCCGACGAACGGCATCTTGTTCGCCATCACCGTCATGAACAGCACGTTGGTGTCGAGCGGCAGGCTGGCCATATAGACCACCGCGTTGCCGACATGGTCGGCTTCCATACGCGGCTCCATTTTCTTGCTGCCGTCGGGCTGCAGCACGCCTTCGCCGGTCGCCATGCGTTCAGTGAGCGGGGTGATGGCGTTGCCGATGTCGACCTGCCCGCAGCAGATGTCGTATTGCCGGCAATCGAGCGACGTCGATTTGGTCAAGCCGGTGACCGCGTGCTTGGTCGAGGTATAGGCGACTGAAAACGGCCGCGGCGCGTGCGCCGAGATCGAGCCGTTGTTGATGATGCGGCCGCCGCGCGGCTTCTGGTCCTTCATGATCTTGATGGCTTCCTGCGTGCACAGGAACATGCCGGTGAAATTGGTGGCGACGACGTTTTGCCAGGTCTCGAACGGCAGATCCTCGAGCGGGACGGGCGGGGCGCCGATGCCGGCGTTATTGAACAGCACGTCGAGCCGGCCGAAGCTCGATTTCACGGTGGCGAACAGCGCCAAAATCGACTCGCGTTTCGACACGTCGGTCGGCACCGCGAGCGCCTGGGCGCCGGCGGCGTTGATCTCGGCCGACACCTTGTCGAGCATCTCCTTGCGGCGGCCGGCGAGCACCAGATTGTAGCCGGCTTTCGCCAGCGCAATCGCCACCGCCCGGCCCACCCCGGTCCCGGCCCCGGTCACCAGCGCAATTTTCGCGGACGCGCTCATCGGATTTCCTTCCCTGACGTTTTTCCGGTGACCGCCATATCACGGCGCTCATTGCCGCGTAAGCGGGATTCCGGCGAAGCGCGGGACGAACGGAGAGGAGTGAGGACTTAGCCCGCCAGTGCGGCGGGCTCGATCGGCTGGAAAGAGGCCGGCGATTGTAGCCGCGCGGTGATCGCGGCGGCGCTCGTCGCCCTGCCGAAACGATAGCCTTGCATAGAGTGCACGCCGGCGGCGCGCAGGAACAGCTGCTGGTCGGCGGTCTCGACGCCTTCGGCGGTCACTTTCATGCCGAGGCCGCGGCCGAGGCTGACGATGGCGTGCACGATGGCCGCGGCTTCGGCGGCTTTTTCAATGGCCAGGACGAAGCTGCGGTCGATCTTGAGCTTGTCGAACGGGAAGCGGCGCAGATAGAGCAAGCTCGAATAGCCGGTGCCGAAATCGTCGAGCGCGATGCGCACGCCGAGCGCCTTGAGCCGCAGCATGGCGGCTTCCGCGCTGTCGATATTGTTGAGCAACACGGTTTCGGTGAGCTCAATCTCCAGCCGGGCCGGGTCGAAGCCGGTTTCGGCCAAAATGCGTTCCACCGTCTCGACGAAATCGGCACGGCGGAATTGCAGCGGCGAGACGTTAACCGACACGTCGAGGCCGGGCCAGGCCTTGCCGTCGAGGCAGGCGCGGCGCATCACCCAGGCGCCGAGTTCGATGATCAAGCCGCTATGCTCGGCGGTGGCGATGAACTCGCTGGGCGGGATTTCGCCGCGCGTGGCGTGGGTCCAGCGGCAAAGCGCCTCGACGCCGAGCACCTGCTCGCCGCTTTTATTGACGATCGGCTGGTACAACACGCGCAGGCCGTCGTTCTCGATGGCTTCGCGCAGATCGCCTTCCAGCAACTTGCGCTTGGATAGGTCGGCGTCCATGGCGGCGTCGTAGATGCAGGCGCGGTTGCGGCCTTCGTTCTTGGCGCGGTAGAGCGCCATATCGGCATAGCGCATGATGTCGGCGGAACCGCGCGCAGTTGTTGTCGATCACCGCGATGCCGATCGAGGCGCCGATTATGATGTTCTGCCCGCCGATCGTGTAGGGTGCGCAGATCGCGGCGATGATGCGCTGCGCCACCGCCATCATTTTCACGCTGTCGTCGCCGATCGAGGAAATCACCGCGAACTCGTCGCCGCCGAGCCGCGCCACCAGATCGTCGCCGCGCAGTGTATGCGACAGCCGCAACGTCACGTTGCGGATCAACTCGTCGCCCACGGGATGACCGAGCGTATCGTTGACGTCCTTGAAGTGGTCGAGGTCGATATAGAACACCGCGGCCGGTGAGGAGCCGGCGCGCACTTCCTCGATCACGGCCTCGAGCCGCTCGCTGAAAAAAATACGGTTGGGCAGGCCGCAGAGCGGATCGTGCATCGCAAGGTGCCGCAGCCGCGTTTCGCCGGCGGCGATCGCCACCGCGGTGCGCCGCATGTAGCGCAGCACGAAGGCGGCGAGCAGCGTAAAGCCGGCAAGCGCGACGGCGATGAAGGGGATGACGCTGCTGACGATCTCGGCGCCGGGTTGCTTCGGCGTCCAGGCGAAGCGCGCGATCGGCTTGCCTTGCGGCCCGTCCAAGTCGTACGTCAAATCCGTGGACGGCGGCGTCTCGTCGCCGAGCTGGCGCAGATGGGTAAGATGCAATTGCGCGGCGATCCCCGCCAGCGCTTCGTTGTCAATGAACTTAACCGACATGACGATCGGCGCGGCCTCGATCGAGGTCGTTGTAGCGCCGGCCGGTGCGACCGCGGCCGCGGCAATGACCGCGGGCCGTCCCGCGACGTCGCGGATCACAGAGATTTGCGGATGCGTGCCGGTTTCCGTCGGGCCCGTGGGAGTAAGCGGCAGCGCGCCATCCAACGCTAAATCGCGCCCGCGGATATAGTCGAGCACCGATACCAACTCGGGCATTGCCGCCTCGGTCCACGAAGGCTGCGCTGCGCCGACGCGGCCAAGCTGCGCGTAGATCGGACGGTCGCCGCCGTCGAAGACGAAAACATAGTTATGGTTGAAATTGGTCTTCAACCATTGTCCGACGCGCTGGCGCGCCCAGGCCGGATCATAGGCAACGCGCAGATTATCAATCGCGGCTTGCGAGGTGGCGACGCTTTTGACTTCGCGCAGCACGCGGTCGCCATAGTTGTTCAGCGCGCGCGAGAACAGTTGCTTTTCTTGCTGGAGAGCGACTTGGTCGGTGCGCTGGGCCGAGGAGAGCACGGCGACGACGATGCAGACGATGGCGACGGCCACGATGACGCCGATCGGGACCACCACGCTTAAACGCGCGCGATCCCAACTCGTGTATTTTTCGTCAGATGCACCCGGGCGAGCCGCAGAAGGCAAGGTCCAAGTCCCTTAAAGTATCCTGCCGATTAGCTTTTTCGGGTCGGAACCTAGGGTCGAAAGCTTGCTTTTGGCTTTCCTTTTGGCCTGTTTGGCGGGCGGCATGGCGGCCAGACGCCGCAATTCTGGCGGTGGTGTTAACCGAAGGTAAAAAGGAACCTAACCGGGGCTGCGATAGGGCGGGCGGGGGATCGCGATATGGGCGGCGCGCAGCGCGGCCGACCAGCGTTCGCGCAGATCCTGGAAATAGGGCTCGCCGGGCTCGATCCGGTAATTCACCTCGGGGTTGCAGGTATCGCGGCGCGCCACCAGGATGTCGATCGGCAGCCCAACCCCGAGATTGGAGCGCATGGTAGAATCCATGGAGATCAAACCGATCTTGAGACTGTCGTAAAGGTCGGTGTCGAAGCCGATGGCGCGGTCGAGCACCGGCTTGCCGTATTTGTGCTCGCCGATTTGCAGATAGGGCGTGTCGATCGTGCATTCGATGAAATTGCCGGCCGAATAGATCATGTACAGGCGCAGCGGTCCGCCCTTGATCTGTCCGCCGAACAAGAACGCAACGTCGTGCTCGACCTCGGCCGCCTCCAGCGCCTTGCCCTCCAGGGTCTGGATCTGGCGCACGGCGCGGCCGATGCGCTGCGCGGCCTGAAACATGGTCGGCGAATTCAGCAAAGTCTCGCGCTCGCCGGTTTCGGGATTATCCACGCCTTCGGTCAGCGTCGCGCGCACCGTCTGGCTGAGCGACAGATTGCCGGAGGAGGCGATCGCCATGATGCGTTCGCCGGGCTGCGTGTAGACGTGCAGCTTGCGGAAGGTCGAGATGTTGTCGAGGCCGGCATTGGTGCGGGTGTCGGCGATCATCACCAGACCGTCACGCACCAGAATTCCGCAGCAATATGTCATGTCGTTCCGCGATTTCCTGGCTTGTTCGACCCGCAGGGTTATAGCCATGCCGGGGCTTGGTGCGGCAACGCCACTGTTAATTCTGCGCCTGCTGGCGCGCCTGGTCGACGTGCACCGCCACTTTGAGGGTTTCGCCGCTGCCGCCGTAGCGCGTGCCGCGCACCGGCGCCGCGCCGAGGTAATCCAGGCCGACGGCGACCCGTACATGGGCTTCAGTGGTGCCGATGCCGTTGGTCGGATCGAAGCCGACCCAGCCGAGATCTTCGATAAAGACTTCCGCCCAGGCGTGGCCGGCGTCCTGCTCGGTCACGCCGTCGACGCGGTAGAAATGGCCGCCGATGTAGCGTGCCGGAAAGCCGAGCCGGCGCGCCGCCGCGATGTAGATGTGGGTGAGATCCTGGCAGACGCCGCGGCGCAGCGCGAAGGCTTCCGCCGCCGTGGTGGTGGAGACGGTGGGGTCGGTGTCGAATTTCATTTCGCGATTGAGCGCGGTCATCAGCCCGTGCAGCAGCGGCAGCGGATCGCTGCCGGCGTCGGCGCGCGTGCTGTCGGCGAAGTCGACGATGGCGTCATCGGGCTGCGTCAGCGCGGTCTCGCGCAGGAACAGCCCGGGCGGAAAGCGCTCGATCGCGCCGCGCACGACGCTGTGGGTGTCGTGGGTATCGACCTCGCCCTCGACCGTGACCGACAATTCGTTGAACGGTCCCTCGGCGGTGAAGAAGTGCGCGATGTTGCCGAAGGCGTCCTCGTGCTGGTGCAGCAGGCAATCCTCCGACAGATCGACGCGCCAGGCGGCGACGTATTGTCCTTCGTGATTGCGCGGGGTGAGGCGCAGCATCTGGATCACACCGGTGGGCGGTGTGTCGTAGCGATAGGTGGTCGCGTGTGAGATGCGAATGCGCATGAGATATTGAGTGAGACCGACTTTAACGGTGACGTTCTAGCATAGGCTCATAGCAGAAACTGCTCGGTGATGGCGGCGCCCAAGTCGTTATTCTCGGTGATGAATTCGCCGATGAACTCGTGCAGCCCGCGCTGGAAAATGCCGTCCATCTTGCTGTTTTGCAGCCGGGCGCGGATGCCGCGGGCCTGGCGCTGGGCCGGGCCCTGGCGGCCATAGGCGCCGGCGAGGTTGTCGAGGTGCTCGACCAGACTGACGTAACAGCTCGCCAGCGAGCGCGGCATCTGCTCGTTGAGGATGAGCAGATCGGCCACCATCCATGGCTTGAGGCTCTCGCGGTAGACCCAGTGATAGGCGGTGAGCGCCGAGACCGAGCGCAGGATCGACGACCACTGGAAATAATCGAGCGGGCCGCCGACGCGCTCGTTGTCGGGCAGCAGCAAGTGATATTTGACGTCGAGAATGCGCGCGGTGTTGTCGGCGCGCTCGAGGAACACGCCGAGGCGCGAAAACCAGTAGGCGTCGTTGCGCAACATGGTGCGGTAGGCCGAGCCGTCGTAGCGCAGCGAGGATTCCTGCACCCAGCGCAGGAAGCGGGAGAATTCCTCGCGCGAGGCCGGCCCGTTGCCGTAGCGCTTGAGTTCGAGCCAGGTGCCGTTGATGGCGTCCCACATTTCCGTGGTGAGCGCGGTGCGCACCGAGCGCGCATTGCTGCGCGCCTGCTCGAAGCAATTGCGGATCGACGAGGAATTGGCGGTGGAGAAGGCGAGAAAATCCGTGACGTTTTCTTCGTTGGCCTCGTCATAGGTTTTGAAGAACGCGGTGGCGCAGCCGGCGGTGGCGACCGCAGTTTCCCATTCGTTGCTGGCGCCGACGTAAGCCAGCGGCAAGGCGGTGAGCCGCTGCGTGGCGTCGAGAATGCGCGCGAGATATTCCGCGCGCTCGACGTAGCGCGAGAGCCAATAGAGATTATCGGCGGTGCGGGAGAGCATTGAGTCGGCATTGCTGACTTGTGATTCCGGGGCGCGCGCGAAAGGCGTGAGCCCGGAAATCCAGAAGCTTGTCCTGCGCGCGTCTGGATTCCGGGTCCGCCGCCTTCGCGGCGATCTCGAGAATGACTGGAATTGCGTCTTCATCCGTCCAGCACCCATGTGTCTTTGGTCCCGCCGCCCTGGCTGGAGTTGACCACCAGCGAGCCTTCCTTGAGCGCGACGCGCGTCAGTCCGCCGGGCACGATACGGGTGCGGTCGCGCCCGCTGAGCACGAACGGCCGCAGGTCGACGTGGCGCGGCGCCACGCCTTGCTGCACGCAAGTCGGGCAGGTCGACAGCGCCAGCGTCGGCTGCGCGATGAAATTCTTCGGCGTGGTCTTGAGCTTGGCGCGAAACTGTTCGATCGCGATCTTGCTGGCGGTTGGCCCGATCAACATGCCGTAGCCGCCGGAGCCGTGCACTTCCTTGACCACCAGTTCGGGCAGATGGTCGAGCACATAGGCGAGATGTTCCGGCTCGCGGCAGCGCCAGGTCGGCACGTTTTTCAGCAGCGGCTCCTCGCCGAGATAGAATTTCACGATCGCCGGCATGAAGCTGTAGACCGCCTTGTCGTCGGCGATGCCGGTGCCGACCGCATTGGCCATCGTCACGTTGCCGGACTGATAGGCCGACATCAGCCCGGCGACGCCGAGCGCGCTGTCGGGACGGAAGGTGAGCGGATCGATGAAGTCGTCGTCGATGCGCCGGTAGATCACGTCGACCTGGCGCGGCCCTTGCGTGGTGCGCATGTAGACGAACTCGTCTTTCACGAACAGGTCGCGGCCCTCGACCAGTTCGACGCCGAATTTGTCGGCGAGAAACGAGTGCTCGTAATAGGCCGAGTTGAAGACGCCGGGCGTGAGCAGCACGACGGTCGGGTCGCGCGCGACCGAAGCCGGCGCCACCGATTTGAGCGTGGCCAGCAATTCGTCCGGATAATTCTCCACCGGCGCGATGCGGTGGCGCGCGAACAACTCGGGAAACAGCCGCATCATGATCTCGCGGTTTTCCAGCATGTAGGAGACGCCGGAGGGCGTGCGCGCATTGTCCTCGAGCACGTAAAAGGTGTCGGCGTCGACGCGCACGATGTCGATGCCGGCGACGTGGACGTAGATGTCGTGCGGCACGCTGTGTCCGCTCATCTCGGGACGGAACGCGGGGTTTCGGAACACCAGGTCGTCGGGCACCACGCCGGCGCGCAGGATGTCGCGCGCGCCGTAGATGTCCTTGATGAACAGATTGAGCGCCTTGACGCGCTGGGTCAGGCCTTTTTCCAGGAACCGCCATTCGGCGCCCGACATGATGCGCGGGATGACGTCGAACGGGATCAGGCGCTCCTGGGCGTCGGCTTCGCCATAGACCGCGAAGGTGATGCCGATGCGGCGGAACAGCAGCTCGGCCTCGCGGCGCCGATATGTCGAGTACATCGGCCGGGACTTCGCTTAGCCAGCGCGACAGCTCGCCATAGGCGGGGCGCACGTCCCCGTCATGACCCTTCATTTCATCGAAGGCGGCAGCCATCTCGCTTCCCCAGCAGACGCTTAAATCTCTGGTCTGCAATCTTCAGGCCAAGACAACTCAAAGAAAAAGCACGGTAAAGCGGCCATTTTGTCCGGCCGAAACCCTAGCCCAAATGCCAATTGGCGCCTAAAATTTGAGCGAACCCCGCCTCGGATACAAGGCTGCCCGCGCGCATTGGTTCCGTAACTTGAGTGGCGCGCCGCGCCACGCTACGAGTTCGGGACTCTCAACAAGGATACCATAGCCGCCATGTCGAGCGCCGAGATCGTCACCGCGGCCGTGCTTGTCATCGGCGACGAGATTCTGTCGGGCCGCACCAAGGACAAGAACATCGGCTTCATCGCCGATTATCTCACCGCCATCGGCATCGACCTCAAGGAAGTGCGCGTGATCTCCGACGACGAGACCGCGATCGTCGAGGCGGTCAACGCGCTGCGCGCGCGGTACACCTATGTGTTCACCACCGGCGGCATCGGTCCGACCCATGACGACATCACCGCCGAATGCGTCGCCAAGGCGTTCGGAGTCGCGATCGATTATCATCCCGAAGCGGTCGCGATCCTGAAGGAGCGCATGGCCAAGATCGGCGGCGAGCTCAACGAAGCGCGCATGCGCATGGCGCGCATTCCGGCGGGCGCGGCGCTGGTGACGAACAAAGTTTCGGGCGCGCCCGGCTTCTGGATCGGCAATGTGATCGTGATGGCGGGCGTGCCGGCGATCATGCAGGCGATGGTCGACGAAGTGGCGCCGAAACTCAAAACCGGCGCCAAGCTGTTGTCGGAATCGATCCGCGCCGATGCCAAGGAAGGCGACGTCGGCACCGAACTGGGCGCCATCGCCAAGGCGCATCCGGACGCCATCATCGGCAGCTATCCGTTCTTCGACGAGAAGCTCGGACCCAACACCAATATCGTGGTGCGCTCGCGCGATCCGGAAAAATTGCGGCACGTGAAAGACGCGGTCGAGGACATGCTCAAGAAAGTAAAATCGCAACTTGCAGCCGCGGCGCGCTGACGCATGGCAAAACCGCAGCCCGACAGTCCGCCACGCCCGGAAAAAATCTTTCCCGTGTCCTGGGATCAATTCCATCGCGACTCGCGCGCGCTGGCCTGGCGCCTGCACGAGGCCGGCCCGTTCGAGGCCGTCGTCGCCATCACCCGCGGCGGTCTGGTGCCGGCGGCGATCGTGGCGCGCGAATTGAACGTGCGGCTGATCGAGACGATCTGCGTGGCGAGCTATCAGGACTACAAGAATCAGGGCGAGATCAAGGTGCTCAAGGGCATCGCGCCGGAAGTGACGGCGATGCGCGGGCAGGGCGTGCTGATCGTCGACGACCTGGTCGACACCGGCAAGACCGCGCGCGTGGTGCGCGACCTTTTGCCCAACGCGCATTTCGCCACGGTCTATGCCAAGCCGATGGGGCGGCCGTTGGTCGATACCTTCATCACGGAGGTGTCGCAGGACACCTGGATCTATTTTCCGTGGGACACGGCTTTGGCTTTCTCGCCGCCGATCCGCGAGGGCGGCGATTGAACCAGGGCGGCACGCGGCGCATAGTCGAAATATAAAATAGAAAATCGACGGGAGGATTCGATGCTCAACAGACGCCAATTTCTCGCCACGACGGCATCGGCTGTGGCCGCCGGCGCCGTGCCGACCGCGGCGCAGGCGGCCTATCCCGATCGTCCGATCCGCATCATCGTCGGCTACGCGGCCGGCGGCGGCGTCGACATCGTCGCGCGGCTGTTGAGCGAGCCGATGAAGGCCGCGCTGAACGCAGACCGTGATCGTCGAGAACCGCACCGGCGCCAGCGCGATGATCGCCAGCAACACCGTCGCGAAGGCCGATCCCGACGGTTACAGCCTGCTGATGGCGGCATCGGGCGAGGTCGCGATCAATCAATTTCTGTTCAAGGACAAGATGACCTACGACGCCAGCCGCGAGCTGGTGCCGATCGCGCTGGTCGGCATCGTGCCCTGCGTCGTGGTGGTGGCCGAAGCGACGCCGGTGCACAATCCCAAGGAGCTGATCGCCTACGCCAAGGCCAATGCCGGGAAATTGTCGTTCTCGTCGTCCGGCGTCGGCAATCCGCAGCAACTGGCCGGCGAGCTGATGAACAGCATGGCCGGCATCAAGGTGCTGCACGTGCCGTATCGCGGCTCGGCGCCGGCGGTGACCGACGTCGCGACCGGCACCGTCACCATGAGCTTCTCGAGCCTCGCGGCGGCGCTGCCTCTGATCAAGGCCGGCAAGCTGCGCGCCGTCGCTGTCACATCGAGGGAGCGCATGCCGCAATTGCCGGATGTCGCGCCGCTGAGCGAGGGCGCGCCGGGGCTCAAGGACTACGAGTTGCTCAACTGGTTCGGCATGTTCGGAACCGCCGGCACGCCGCGGCGAGATTGTCGAGCGTCTCAACGGCATCGTGAACACCGCGCTCAAGGATCCCGGCATCGCCGACAAGCTGATGGTGCAGGGCATCGTGCCGAAGCCGATGACCGTCGCGCAATACAAGAGCTTCGTGGCATCCGAGACCAAAAAATTCGGTAAAATCGTCGAGCAGGCCGATATCAAATTGAGCAACTAGCTAAGGTTTTTGCTGTAGTATGCGGCGCGCTGGGGCTAGGCCTCCGGGAGGTGACCGATGAACGTCAAGCCGAATACGGAAGATGCCAAGCCTATCGACGATCTGCTCTCCCGCGTGGTGCGCGCCAAGGACATGCCGTGGCAGAAGATGCGGTTTCCGGGCTGCGAAATGAAGACGCTGCTGTTCGATCCCAAGAGCGGGCTCGCCACCATGCTGATGCGGATGGAGCCGGGCGCGGTGCTGCCGGATCATGAGCACGTCTTGATCGAGCAGACCTACGTGCTGGAAGGCTCGCTGGTCGACAAGGAAGGCCCCGACGCCGGCATCGAAGTGGGCGCCGGCGAATTCGTCTGGCGGCCGGCCGGCAGCCGGCACGTCGCCTGGAGCCCGAAGGGCGGCATGTTCATCGCCATGTTCCAGATCCCGAACAAGTTCTTCGAAAAGGACGGCCGCGTGGTCGACGCCAGCGGCAAGGACTGGGATCCGGCCTGGAGCAAGTTATTAGCGCAATAGCGTAACCGCCGACGCGTGGGCTCACCCGCCGCGCGCCGGCGGGATTAAGCCCACGCGCGGACGTGGCGGAATGGTAGACGCAAGGGACTTAAAATCCCTTGGGAGTAATCCCGTCCCGGTTCGAGTCCGGGCGTCCGCACCAGCTTTTTGCCGTTATTGTCGTGGTTAGTATGCCGGCCATGCCTGGGCGTTTATCGGTTATCTTGTCGGTCTGCGCCGCGCTCGCAACAGCGATGCTTGCCGGCTGCGCGTCGGACGACAGCACCGCGCGGCTCTTGGTCGCGCCGGATAAATACGTGCTCTATACCTGTCCGGAGATCGCGAGAGAATTGACCGGCAAGGAAGCGCGCGAAAAGGAACTGGGGCAACTGATGGCGAAAGCCGGCGCCGACCCGGGCGGCCGCATGGTCAGCGGCCTTGCCTACGATCCGGAATACCTTTCGGTGCGCGGCGAGATCAATGACTTGCACGCCTCGGCCGCCGCCAAAAATTGCAATGCGCCCGCCGCCGCTCCTGCGCCGGCAACGCCTACAACGCCGCGCGGCGCAGCCGCAACGCGTTCGCGATGACGCTGACCGACGACAGCGCCATGGCGGCGGCGGCGATGACCGGCGACAGCAGCAGCCCGAAGGCGGGATAGAGCACGCCGGCCGCGATCGGCACGCCGGCGGCGTTGTAGATGAAGGCGAAAAACAAATTCTGCCGGATATTGCTCATGACCGCTTTCGACAGCGCGCGCGCCTTGACGATGCCGGTGAGGTCGCCCTTGAGCAGCGTGATGCCGGCGCTCTCGATCGCCACATCCGAGCCGGTGCCCATGGCGATGCCGACCTGCGGCGGCGGCCAGCGCCGGCGCGTCGTTGACGCCGTCGCCGGCCATGGCGACCACGCGGCCTTCGCGGGTGAGCTTCTCGATCACCGCGCTCTTTTGATCGGGCAGCACCTCGGCTTCGACTTCTGTGATGCCGAGTGTCTTGGCGACCGCGAGCGCGGTGGTGCGGTTGTCGCCGGTGAGCATGACGACGCGGATGTTGAGAGCTGTCAACGCTTTAAGCGCTTCGGGCGTCGTGGTCTTGACCGGATCGGCGATGGCGATGACGCCGGCAAGCTTGCCGTTAATGCCGAAGAAAATCGCGGTGGCGCCATCGCTGCGAAACTTTTCCGCCTCGTCATTTGACGATGATGTATCGATGTTGAGTTCGGCGAGAAACTTGGCATTGCCGAGCGCGAGTTGCAGGCCTTCGACCATGCCGATCACGCCCTTGCCGGCCGGTGAATCGAAACCCTGAACGTCACCAAGTTCGATTTTGCGTTCGGCTGCGGCTTTGACGATGGCCGCGGCCAGAGGATGTTCGCTGCCGCGCTCGACGCTGGCGGCAAGGCGCAGCACCTGCGCCTCGTCGAAGCCGGGCAGGGACACAACCGCGACCACTTTCGGCTTGCCCTCGGTCAGCGTGCCGGTCTTGTCGATCACCAGCGTGTCGATCTTTTCCATCCGCTCCAGCGCTTCGGCATTCTTGATCAGCACGCCGGCCTGCGGCGCCGCGGCCGACGCCGACCATGATCGACATCGGCGTGGCGAGGCCGAGCGCGCAGGGGCAGGCGATGATCAGCACGCTGACCGCCGCCACAGTCGCGTAGGCGAAGCGCGGCTCCGGCCCGAACGTGGCCCAGGCGGCGAAAGCCAGCAGCGCCGCCGCGATCACCGCCGGCACGAACCACGATGCGACCTGATCGGCCAGCCGCTGGATCGGCGCGCGGCTGCGTTGCGCGCTCGCCACCATCTGCACGATCTGCGCCAGCAAGCGTGTCGCGGCCGATCTTGTCGGCGCGCATCACGAAGCTGCCACTCACATTGATGGTGCCGCCGATCACGCGCGCATCTTTGTCCTTGCTGACCGGCATGGATTCGCCGGTCACCATGGATTCATCGAGCGAGGAGTGGCCTTCCAGAACGGCGCCGTCGACCGGAACCTTGTCGCCGGGGCGCACGCGCAGGCGGTCGCCGACACTGATCGCGTCGAGTGAGACTTCCTCGTCGCTGCCGTCGTCCTTGACGCGGCGCGCGGTCTTGGGCGCGAGATCGAGCAGCGCGCGGATCGCGCCCGAAGTGGCGGCGCGCGCGCGCAATTCCAGCACCTGGCCGATCAGCACCAGCACGGTGATCATGCTGGCGGCCTCGAAATAGACCGCGACCGCGCCACCATGCATGCGGAACGCTTGCGGAAAAATGCCGGGCGCGAGCGTGGCGACGACGCTGTAGACGTAAGCCACGCCGGTGCCCATCGCGATCAGCGTGAACATGTTGAGATTGCGGGTGACGAGCGATTGCGCGCCGCGCACGAAGAACGGCCAGCCCGCCCACAACACGACCGGCGTGGCGAAGGCGAATTGAATCCAGTTCGAAAGCGACGGATCGACCCAGTTGTGCGGGCCCGCGAAATGGCCGCCCATGTCGAGAGTGGCGACGGGCACGGCCAGCACGAGCCCGATCCAGAACCGCCGCGTCATGTCGGCGAGTTCGGGATTGGGGCCGGTATCGGCGGTGGGCATCTCCGGCTCCAGCGCCATGCCGCAGATCGGGCAGGCGCCGGGGCCTTGCTGCCGGATCTGCGGGATGCATCGGGCAGGTGTAGATCGCGCCTTCGATCGCGGGTTCGGGCGCGCGCGCGCCGAGATATTTTTGCGGGTTCGGCGGAGAACTTGGTTCGGCAGCCGGCTGAGCAGAAATAATAGGGGTGGCCGCGATAATCGGCGCGGTGTTTGGCGGTGTGGGGATCGACCGTCATGCCGCAGACCGGGTCGATGGCGCCGTGACGATGGTGTTCAGCCGTTTCGATCATGCCTTGCCTTAAATACCCCCAGGGGGTATATAGACGCCATGGCCAAAAACAGCAAGGCTGCGACGCTCAAGCGGCTCAACCGCATCGAGGGCCAGGTGCGCGGGCTCGCGCGCATGGTCGAGGACGAGCGCTACTGCATCGACATCGTAACGCAGATCGGCGCGGTGCGTGCCGCGCTGCGCCGGGTCGAAGAGGAAATCCTGCGCGACCACGTCGCGCATTGCGTCGCGCACGCGATTTCGAGCGGCGACAAGACCGATCAGCGGCGCAAGGTAGCCGAATTGATGGACGTGATGGGACGGGCGGGGAGGTAATCCGTCACCCTGAGGTGGCCGCGCGCGGCGCGGCCCTCGAAGGGCGACGGCCAGGATCATCTTTAGAACTTGGCAACTGTCATCGCCTTCGCAGGCTTGCTTCGCTCGCACCTCAGGATGACGGATAGAGACTACCCGAACTGCTGGCGCGCCAATATGACCCCCGCGCCCAAGGCCATCAGCTTGGCGGCGGCGATGTCGCGGCGCATCGGCGCCATGCCGCAATTGGTGCAGGCGACGATGCGCTCCTTCGGCACGAATTTCATGACCTCGCCGATGACTTGCGCGACGCGCTCGGGCGTCTCGACTTCGTCGTTCGCCACGTCGATGACGCCGACCAATACGTCCTTGCCGTCGAGCAACGACAGCAGCTTCAGCGGCACGCGCGAATTGATGCATTCCAGCGACACCTGGCCGATGCGGCTCTTGGCCAGCGCCGGGAAAAACTTTTCGTATTGCGTCCACTCGCCGGGCAGCGAATTCTTCCAGTCGATATTGGCCTTGATGCCGTAGCCGTAACAGATGTGCACGGCAGTCTTGCATTTGAGCCCGTCGATGGCGCGATGCAGCGCGTCGACGCCCCAGCCGGGCACTTCGTCCATGAATACGTTGAAGGCCGGCTCGTCGAACTGGATGACGTCGACGCCGTCGGCTTCAAGCGCGCGCGCTTCTTGATTGAGCAACCCGGCGAAGGCCATCGCCATTTTAATTTTGTCGCCGTAATGGGAGTCGGCAACGGTGTCGGAGATCGTCATCGGGCCGGGCAACGTGATCTTCAACTGCCGCTTGGTGTGGGCGCGGGCGTGGCGCGCCTCGGCCTGCATGGACGCGGCCCTTGAGCGTCAGTTCGCCGCGCACCACCGGCACCATGGCTTTGTAGCGGTCGCCGCGGATGCCCATCTCGACCTTGTGGGCGAAATCGATGCCGTCGACGAATTCCAGAAAGCCGTGCACGAAATGCTGGCGCGACATTTCGCCGTCGCAGACGATGTCGATGCCGGCGTCTTCCTGCAATTTGACCGCCAGCAACGTGGCGTCGAGCTTGGCCTGCGCGAGTTCATCGCCGGACAGCTTCCACTGCGGCCACAGTTTGTTCGGCTCGGCGAGCCAGGACGGTTTCGGCAGGCTGCCGGCGACACTGGACGGAAAAATCATGCGCGCTGCACTCTGGAATAAGCCGGGGCGGTTGCCAATCATAAAGCCAATCGTAGCGCGCGCGCAGCTTTTCTCCGCCCATCGCCCGCATGGCGAGATTGCGGACGAGCGCCTCCGGGCCGGTCAGCCCATAGATGCGAGCCTGGCGGCGGGACGCCAATTGGGCACGCGCCGTGCGGAGCCCGCGCGCGCCTTCGTAGGCGCGCAGCGCATCGGAAGGGTCATCCGTATATTTACCGAGCATATCGGCCAGCACGGCGGCGTCCTCGATCGCCATGCCGGCGCCTTGTGCGAGAAACGGCAGCATCGGGTGGGCGGCATCCCCGATCAGCGTTACCGGACCCACGCCACCGCGAAACGGCGTCTTGCGGTCATATAGCGCCCATTTCAACCATTGCTCGGGCAACGCGATCAAGTCGCGGGCCCGGTCGGCCCAGGACCAGCGCGCGAAATGGCGCAGGATCTCGATGCGTTGTCCTTCGGCCGACCAGCCGGCCTCTTTCCATTCGTCGTGCACGATGGCGACGACATTGATCAGGCGCCCCGATTTGACCGGATAGTGCACAAGATGCGCGTCGAGCCCGAGCCACAGATGCACCAGCGGCTCGCGGAATTCCGCCGCCACCGTGTCGGCCGGAATGAGCGCGCGCCAGGCGGTGCGGTGGCGGAATTTCGGCGGACTCGTGCCCGGCAATTGCGCGCGCACGTTGGACCACAGGCCGTCGGCGCCGATCAGCGCGAAGCCGCGTTCGTCGACCGTGCGTCCTGCCGCTGCGCGCCTGCACGGTGATGCCGTTGACATGGGTGGCGAAATCCTCCACCCGGGTGGCGAGCTTGATCTCGACATCTTGCGCGGCGCGCGCGGCGTCGGCAAGCGCCGCTTGCAGATCGCCGCGATGGATCGTCCAATACGGTGCGCCGTAGCGACGCTCGGCGCTCATCGCCCAGCGGAATGCGCACAATCTCGCGGCCCGAGCCGCCCGCCATCACGCGGATCGCCTTCGGCACCATCACCGAGGCTTGCAGGCGTTCGCGTAAGCCGAGCGCTATCAGCACGCGAGTGGCATTGGGCGACAACTGGATGCCGGCGCCGGCCTCTTCGAGCCTGGCGGCTTGTTCGAGCACCGTGGTGCGCAACCCGGCGCGCGCCAGCGTCAACGCCGCCGTCAGCCCCGCGATGCCGGCGCCGGCGACGATGACATGACGCGCGGACGCCAAGGCTTATGGCTCCGGTGTGTTATGCGGCCGCGGTGAACGGAAAGGCGCATTCCGGCGGCCGCGCCACATGCGGATCGAGCGCGGACGCAAAACGATAGAGCGTCGAGCAATACGGGCAGATGATCTCGTCATTGTCGCCCATGTCGAGGAACACGTGCGGATGATCGTGCGGCGGCAGGGCGCCGACACACTGGAATTCCTTGGCGCCGATCTCGATCACCGGCACGCCCGGATCGTTGTGGAAATGGGGGACGACGTGTTCCGCCATGGATACCTCGATTGCTTTCGACGCGAGGCACCATAGCGGGGCCTTTGCGTTATGCCTAGCGCGTCGTTTCAGTTGTTCAGAGCCGCGGCAATCTCTAGGGCGTGGAACTCATAAAGTCCTGGCCAATGTCCGCTATCGGACCAAAGCGGACAAAGACTGATTTTGGCCCCGGCACAGTTTGTCCGCTAATGACCCAAAGCGGACATCGCTCAAGCTTCTCTCACCGAGGCTCTCGAAAATCACGCCTCTGGCGATCTTTATTTCGTCTTGATATTCCCCCGCCTAAATTCACATCGCTTCCTTATCGCCAAAAGCTCATTTGAGACGTTGCCCCGACGAATTTGAAAGGGAGCAACCGATGCTCGACATCATCATGCTGGCAATTGGTTTCGTCTTCTTCGCGCTGGCGATTGGCTGCAGCCTACGCCTGCGACCGGCTCTAAAGGGGGCTGTCATGGTTTTCGACTATTCGCTCGCCGGCCTCGTGACCGCAGGGCTGCTGTTCTACCTCACCTACGCTCTGCTGCGGCCAGAGAAATTTTGAGAGGCGCGTCATGACCACGATCGGCTGGGTTCAAATCCTGCTTTATTGCGCGATCATTATCGCGATCACGCCGGTGCTCGGCGGTTACATGACGCGCGTCTTCAACGGCGAGCGCACCTTCCTGTCGCCGATCCTGCGCCCGGTTGAAGCCGTGATCTACGGTCTGGGCGGCGTTGACGCAAAACGCGAGCAGGGCTGGCTAATCTATACCGTCAGCATGCTGCTCTTTCACGTCGGCGGCTTTCTCATCCTCTATGTGCTGATGCGCGTGCAGGCGTCGTTGCCGTTCAATCCAGCGGAACAGACGGCCGTCGCGCCCGACCTGTCGTTCAATACGGCGATCAGTTTCATCACCAACACCAACTGGCAGAACTACGGTGGCGAAAGCACGTTGTCCTATCTCGTGCAGATGCTGGGTCTCACACACCAGAACTTTTTGTCGGCGGCGACCGGCATCGTGCTCGCTGTCGCGCTCATTCGCGGCTTCGCGCGCGCATCGATGAAGACGGTCGGCAACTTCTGGGTCGATATTACCCGCTGTACGCTCTACATTCTCATTCCGATTTGCATTCCTTATGCGCTGTTCTTGGTCTGGCAAGGCATCCCTCAGACGCTCGGGGCTTATGTCGATGCCACGACGCTGGAAGGCGCCAAGCAGACCATCGCGCTCGGGCCGGTCGCTTCGCAGGTCGCGATCAAGATGCTCGGCACCAATGGCGGCGGCTTCTTCAACGCCAATGCCTCTCATCCGTTCGAGAACCCGACCGCGCTGTCGAACTACGTGCAGATCATCTCGATCTTCGCGCTCGGCGCCGCGCTCACCAACGTGTTCGGTCGCATGGTCGGCAATCAGCGCCAGGGCTGGGCGATTCTCGCCATCATGGGTGTGCTGTTCATCGCCGGCGTGACCGTCTGCTACTGGGCCGAAGCCAACGGCACCACCGCCATGCACGCGCTGGGCGTCGCCGGCGGCAACATGGAAGGCAAGGAGGTGCGCTTTGGCATCGTCGCCTCGGCGCTGTTTGCGGTGATTACGACTGCCGCCTCCTGCGGCGCGGTCAATGCCATGCACGACTCGTTCACCGCGCTCGGCGGCATGATTCCGCTGATCAACATACAGCTCGGCGAAATCATCGTCGGCGGCGTCGGCGCCGGCCTCTATGGCATGCTGCTGTTCGTTATCATCTCGATTTTCGTCGCCGGCCTGATGGTCGGCCGCACGCCGGAATATGTCGGCAAGAAAATCGAGGCGCAAAGAGGTCAAGATGGCAATGCTCGCCATCCTGGTCCTGCCGCTAATGTATCTCGGCTGGACGGCCGTCGGCATCGTCTAATCCGCAGGCATTGCCCCAACTCGGCAATGCCGGGCCGCACGGCTTCTCGGAGATGCTCTATCTGTATACGTCGAGCACCGGCAATAACGGCTCGGCCTTCGCGGGTATTTCCGCCAACACGATGTTCTTCAACATCACCGGCGCGGTTGCGATGTTCGTCGGCCGCTTCTTCATGATCATCCCGGCGATGGCGATCGCCGGCGCGCTAGCGGCGAAGAAGAGTATACCGGCGTCGACCGGCACGTTCCCGACGACCGGCGGCCTGTTCGTCGGCCTGGTGGTCGGCGTCATTGTCGTCGTCGGCGGCCTCACATTCTTCCCCGCGCTCGCGCTCGGACCCATCGTCGAGCATCTCGCGATGCAGGCGAACACGCTGTTCTAATTCGGATTCATTCGGAGCTACGGCCATGGATACTTCCAAACTGCGCAAACGGATGCCGGTCTCGACGTTGTTCGACCCCAAGATCGTGGCCCCCGCGATCGGGCAGGCTTTCGTCAAGCTCAACCCGGCCACCCTGATCAAGAATCCGGTGATCTTCGTGCTTGAGGTCGTCACCGCGCTGGTCACCGTTTTGCTTGTGCGCGACTTGGTCCAGCATCACGCGGACATCGGATTCACTTTCCAGATCGTGCTTTGGCTGTGGTTCACCGTGCTGTTCGCGAACTTCGCCGAAGCGGTAGCGGAAGGTCGCGGCAAGGCGCAGGCCGACAACCTGCGCAGAACCCGCACCGAAACGCGCGCCAAGCGCATTCTGATGCCGGACAATCATGAGGTCTACGAAGGCGTTTCGGCCGAGGATTTGCAGGCCGGCGATCTCGTGGTGTGCGAGGCCGGCGATATCGTCCCCGGCGACGGCGACGTGATCGAAGGCATCGCCTCGGTCAACGAGGCCGCCATTACCGGCGAATCCGCGCCGGTGATCCGCGAATCCGGTGGCGACCGCTCCGCCGTGACCGGCGGCACCACCGTCATTTCCGACCGCGTCGTGATCCGCATCACCTCGTCGCCCGGCTCGTCGTTTCTCGACCGCATGATCAAGCTGGTCGAAGGCGCCGAGCGGCAAAAGACGCCGAACGAGATCGCGCTGAACATCCTGCTCATCGGTCTGACCATCATCTTCGTGTTCGCGACCGCGACCATCCCGAGCTACGCGACCTATGCCGGCGGAGCGGTCTCGATCGTCATTCTGGTCGCGTTGTTCGTGACGCTGATCCCGACCACCATCGGCGCGCTGCTCTCGGCCATCGGCATTGCCGGCATGGACCGGCTGGTGCGGTTCAACGTGCTGTCGATGTCCGGCCGCGCGGTCGAAGCCGCCGGCGACGTCGATACCCTGCTGCTCGACAAGACCGGCACCGTCACCTTCGGCGACCGGCAGGCGACCGAGATCATTGCGGTCCCGGGTGTGACCGAGCGCGAGGCCGCGGAGGCCGCATTGCTTGCCAGCGACGCCGACGAGACCGCTGAAGGCCGCTCGATCATCGCGATGACGCAGGACAAATACAACGTCCGGCGCCAGGCGGCACCGGCCGGCGCCAAGTTCATTGCGTTTTCGGCGATGACGCGGCTGTCCGGCGTCGATATCGGCGCCCGCAAGCTGCGCAAGGGCGCCATCGATTCGGTGCTCAAATTCGCGCGCGAGCAGGCCGGCCACGATGTGCCCGAACCGCCGAATTTCCGCGCCGCGGTCGACAAGATCGCGCGCTCGGGCGGCACGCCGCTCGGGCTGGTCGAAGGCGGCCGCATCCTCGGCGTGATTCATCTCGAAGACGTGGTGAAGCCGGACGTGAAAGATCGCTTCGCCGCGCTGCGCCGCATGGGCATCAAGACCGTGATGATCACCGGCGACAATCCGGTGACGGCGGCCTCGATCGCCTCGGAAGCCGGCGTCGATGACTTCATCGCCCAGGCCACGCCCGAGGACAAGCTGCGCTACATCCGCAAAGAGCAGGAGAACGGGCGGCTGATCGCCATGTGCGGCGACGGCACCAATGACGCGCCGGCGCTGGCGCAAGCCGATGTCGGCGTTGCCATGCAGACCGGCACGCAGGCCGCGCGCGAAGCCGGCAACATGGTCGATCTCGATTCCGATCCGACCAAGCTGATCGAAGTGGTCGAGATCGGCAAACAGCTGCTGATGACGCGCGGCGCGCTGACCACGTTCTCGATCGCCAACGACGTAGCGAAATATTTCGCCATCATCCCGGCGATCTTCCTCGCCTTCTATCCGCAACTGGCCGTGCTCAACGTCATGCAGCTCGCCACGCCGCAAAGCGCGATCCTGTCGGCGATCATCTTCAACGCGCTCATCATCATCGCGCTCATTCCGCTGGCGCTGAAAGGCGTCGCCTATCGTCCGATCGGCGCCGGCCCGCTGCTGCGGCGTAACCTGCTGGTCTACGGGCTGGGCGGCCTCGTGCTGCCGTTTATCGGCATCAAGGCCATCGACCTCGCGGTCAACGCCTTGCACTTGGTCTGAGGAGATAGAGTCATGCTCAAAGAAATCCGTCCAGCCATCGTCCTGATCGTCTTACTGACGCTGATCACGGGCCTGGCGTACCCGCTCGCGATCACCGGAATCGCGGAGGTGATCTTCCCGCGCCAGGCGCAAGGCAGTCTGATCGAGCGTGACGGCAAGGTCGTGGGCTCCGCCTTGATCGGGCAGGTCTTCGCCGACGCCAAATATTTCCACGGCCGGCCGTCCGCGACCAATGCGCCGGATCCGAAGGACGCCACCAAGACCATCGACGCGCCCTATAACGCCGCCAACTCGGGCGGCTCAAACCTCGGCCCGACCAGCAAGGCGCTTGCCGATCGCGTTAAGAGCGACGTTGAGACGCTCAAGAAAGAAAACCCGTCCGCAGCGATCCCGGCCGATCTGGTGACCACCTCGGGCAGCGGCCTCGACCCCGATATCTCGCCGGAGGCGGCTTATTTCCAGGTGCCGCGGGTCGCCAAGGCCCGCAGCCTCCCGGTGGAGCGCGTCCGCGGCCTTGTCGACGCCCATGTTGAAGGCCGTGCCTTTGGCTTGCTGGGCGAACCGCGGGTCAACGTGCTCAAGCTTAATCTCGCGCTCGACGAGCTTAAGTCGTAAAATGCCGGCTAAATGGCTCGCGACCTAGCGCAACGAGCTTCCCCGATGCCCTGCTGGCCCTCGCCAAGAAAGAGGGCCGCGGGCATCTGAAGATATTTCTCGGCGCGGCGCCCGGCGTCGGCAAAACCTACGCCATGCTCAGCGCCGCGCGCAGCGAGAAGGCGGGTGGGCGCGACGTCGTCGCCGGCCTGGTCGAGACGCACGGCCGGCGCGAAACCGAGCAATTGATCGACGGCTTCGACGTTCTGCCGCGCAAGCCGATCGTCTACCGCAACCAGATCATGAAGGAGTTTGATCTCGACGCGGCGCTGGCGCGCCGGCCAAGCCTGCTGCTGGTGGATGAATTCGCCCACACCAATGTGCCCGGCAGCCGTCACCCCAAGCGCTGGCAGGATATCGCCGAATTGCTGGCGGCCGGCGTCGACGTCTGGACGACGCTCAACATCCAGCATCTGGAAAGCCTCAACGACGTCATCTTGAAGATCACGAAAGTCCGCGTCCGCGAGACCGTGCCCGACACGGTGTTCGACAAGGCCGACGAGATCATCCTGGTCGATTTTCCGCCCGACGAATTGCTCAAGCGCCTCGCGGAAGGAAAGGTCTACGTCCAGGATACCGCGGCGCGCGCCGTCGAAAGTTTCTTCAAACCGCAAAACCTGACCGCGCTGCGCGAGCTGGCACTGCGGCGCGCGGCCGAGCGCATCGATGCCGACCTGATCGAGCGCATGCAGGCGCATGCGATCGAGGGCCCATGGGCGGCGGGCGAACGTATCCTCGCCTGTATCGGGCCCGATCCGATTTCGCCGACAGTCGTACGCACCGCCAAGCGGCTGGCCGACCTGATGGATGCGCCGTGGATTGCGGTCACGGTGGAACGGCCGGGCGCCAATCTCAACGAGGCCGCGCGTCAAAGGCTGGACGAAGCCATGAAACTTGCCGAGAGCCTCGGCGCCGAGACGCAAACGCTCACCGGCAGCGATCTGCCGGCGGAACTGCTGCGGTATTCGAAATTCGAAAACGTTACCCAAATCGTGATCGGCCGTTCACGCAGCGGCTTCTTCAGCGAGTTGCTGCGCCGCTCGTTGCCGCACGAGCTGGTGCGGCGAACCCAGGATATCGCCATTCACGTGGTCACGCGCGAGAGCGAGGCTCTGCCGCCCCCGCGCATTCGGCGCGTATTCGACGGTATGACGCGCGCACCGCTTCCATTCGCTTACGCGACCCTCGCGGTCGCCATGGCGCTCGCTGTCGGCGAGCTTTTGACCAGGCTTACCCCGATCCCGAACCTGTCGATGGTGTTCCTGCTGGCGGTCTTGTTCACCGCGGTGAACTTCGCCATCTGGCCGGCGATCTATGCCTCGGTCCTGTCGTTCCTGGTTTACAATTTCTTTTTTATCGAGCCGATCTACACCTTCACCATCGCCGAGCCCTACGAACTGCTGGCGTTAGTGATCTTCCTCGTGGTCGCTGTGTTTACGTCGGCGCTGGCAGGCCGGGTGCGCGCGCAAGCAGAGGTCTCGGCTACGCGCATGCGCGCGATGCGGCGGCTTTATGAATTTACGCGCCGCCTCTCGGGTCTCGCCACACTCGACGCAGTGGCGGAAGGAGCGGCGAGCGAGGTCCACGCCAGTCTCGGCCGTTCCGTGGTGGTCATGCTGGCACGCGATGACGATCTCGATTTAACCGCATCGTGGCCGCCGGAGGATACGCTCGACGCCGCACCGATGACCGCGGCGCGCTGGGCCTATAGCCACGTCGAACCGGCCGGTGCTGACACCGCCACTCTGCCGATCGTGCCTTGGTTTTTCGTGCCGCTGCGCATCGGCGACAAGACACTCGGCGTCATCGGCGTTGCCAAGCCGCCGGGTACGCCGCCGCTCGATTCGGAGGCGCGCGCGCTGCTCGACACGCTGTCGGAGCAAACCGCGGCCGCGCTGGAACGCGCCTCGCTGGCGCGTGAAATGGTGAGCGCCAGAACCGCGACCGAAACCGAGCGCGTCCGCAACACGCTGCTGGCGTCGATTTCGCACGATTTCCGCACGCCGTTGTCGTCGATCCTCGGTTCGGCCACCAGCCTTATCAACTATGGCGACAAGCTCGATGGCGGAGCCAAGAAAGACCTTCTCGGCCAGATCAAGACCGAGGCGGAGAGCCTCGACGAAATGGTACGTAATCTGTTGGCCATCACGCGCATCGACGCTGGCGCACTGGAGCTGCGGCGTGACTGGATCGATCTGCGGGAGATCGTCGATCGTGTTATCAGCGCCACCCGGCGGCGCGGCGCCGTCCAGGCCTTTGAGGTCGCCTTGCCACCCGATTTGCCCATGGTGCGTGCCGATGCCACGCTGGTCGAGCAAGCGGTCGGCAATGTCATAGGCAACGCGATCGTGCACACCCCGCGGGAAACAAAAGTGCTGGTCGATGCGCTGGTCAATCCGGTTGACGTGAAGTTGTGCATCGGCGACGACGGCCCCGGCATTCTGGCGCAGGCGCTGCCGCACGTGTTCGATAAGTTCATCAAGGGCGATGCGACCCAGGCCGACGGCGGTCAGAGCACCGGTCTCGGTCTCGCCATTGCCAAGGGCATCATGGAGGCGCACGGCGGTTCGATTGCGGCGGAGAGCCCGCTCGCGGACGGCCGCGGCACCCGCATCGTGCTGAGCTTCCCGCGCCAGGACGTGCCGGCGTGAGCGCAAAGACGCACGTGTCTGGTGGTGGACGACGAGGCGGCAATCCTGCGCTTTCTCAAACCCGCGCTGGAAGCGAACGGCTACGAGATGACTAGCGCGGGCAGCGTCGCCGAAGCAACGAAACGTATTGCCGCCGAGTCGCCCGACATGGTGCTGCTCGATCTCGGCCTGCCGGACGGCGACGGCAAGGACGTCATTAAGCGGGCACGCGAATGGTCGGACTTGCCCATCATCGTGCTGTCGGCGCGCGAGCGCGAGACCGAAAAGATCGAGGCACTCGACTTGGGTGCCGACGATTACGTCAACAAGCCGTTTAACGTCGGCGAATTGTTGGCACGAATGCGCACGGCCTTGCGCCATCGCATGCAGCGCAAGGCAGAGACGCCGATGCTGCGCGTCGGCGATCTGGAAGTCGATGCCGTGCGCCACCGCGCGATGCGCGCAGGCGCGGAACTCAAGCTGACGCCGAAGGAATTCGATCTTTTGTCATTTCTGGCGAGACACGCCGGCCGCGTGGTTACCCACAAGCAAATCCTCACCGCGGTCTGGGGCCCGGCGCATACCGAGGACACGCAATATCTTCGCGTCTACGTCGGACAGCTACGGCAGAAGATCGAGCAACATTCCGACGACCCGCGCCTAATCCTGACTGAGCCGGGGATCGGGTATCGCATTGCCGAGAACTAACGAGCCCTTCGGCGGCCCGGATGTCCGGTTTTGGCACTTAGCGGACAAACCAATCGCGTCCGCGTTTGTCCGCTATTAGACCAAAGCAGACCATTGTCGACTTTGGCCCGTGGCGGCTTGTCCGCTAATGACGGCGGGCTCAACCGGTCGACGCAACACCTTCTAATCTTGCCAGATGAGGAGGTGCGCATATGGAGGGAATGCACGGACATGCTTCACGCCGAAGCAGAAGGTTGAGCTGTGGGAGCGCTGGAGGAGCGGTCAATGTGTGGCGGACATCGCTGGCTTTTGGCAAAGCGAAAAATAATTAGCAAAGGTCGGTTTGTTCTGTGCTCTAAACCATCTCCAATTCCAATGGAGATAACGATGTCATCGGACTTGAAGCCACAAACATCTGCGGTCAATAGCGGATTATGGGGAGCGCGGGCGAATGATTGGGCAAACCTTCAAGAAGGCTGCTGCAGACCGGTATATGAGGTCGTTCTGACGCGATGCGCCGTCTCCAAGGCAACGCGCTATTTGGACGCCGGTTGCGGCGCGGGAATGGCCGCACAAATAGCAGCCGAGCGCGGTGCAGCCGTTACGGGAATCGACGCATCGACTGCGCTGTTGGAGATCGCACGGTCGCGTGTACCAAACGGCGACTTCCGCGCGGGCGACCTAGAGGCACTTCCTTATTCCGACGGTGCTTTCGATATCGTCACCGGCTTCAACTCATTTCAATATGCCGGCAATCCGATTATTGCCCTGGGCGAAGCACGCCGGGTAACAAAGTTAGACGGCAAGCTTGTCATCATGACGTGGGGCGATCCGGCCAAGATGGAAGCCGCCTCGCTGGTCACCGCACTGCGCCCCCTCATGCCGCCACCGCCGCCGGGCGCGCCGGGACCATTCGCGTTGTCAGATGAGACGGCGCTACGCAAGTTTGCGACGGACGCAAGGTTGACGCCGATTGAGACTTTCGACGTCGATAGTCCCTTCTCTTATGCTGACGAGACAACTGGGATCAGAGCCTTGAACTCTTCCGGCGTTGCGGCAAGGGCCATGGACAATACAAGCGAAGCGGCTGTCACTGATGCGCACCGCAAGGCCCTCGCACCATTCAGGCAACAAGACGGGAGCTATCGGGTGAGCGCAAGTTTCCGCTGCCTTCTAGCTAAGCCTTGACGCCCAGCGATACGCGAACAGTGCAGCTTACGCGATACATTTGGCAGCGATCCCGACCGCGCCCGCGTTTGTCGGCTATTGGACCAGAGCGTACAACAGTGGATTTTAGGCCGCGATGGTTTGTCCGCTAATGACCCGAAGCGGACATTGATGCCGACGCGCTGCACTCACGTCAGCGTCACATGGGCGGCTCAAGCCCGGTTTCCTTCAAAGCCGCTACAGCAGCCGGCGATGACATCAGTTTGAGAAATGCAATGGCAGCAGGGTCTGAGCTTGGCCGCACAGCAGCACCGAAAATCGTGTAGAGCTGGACTTCCGGCGGTAGCGGTCCTGCGACTTCCGCACCGTCAGACGGCTGGATAGCGGCCATCTGAGAGATCGCGATTTCAGGATCGCCGGCCCCCACGAACGGACCTGCGGGCCCATGCAATGGCTTCATTTTGTCTTTAAGCGCATCAGTAAGATCGAGACGCTTTAGGAGGACTGGAACGTATCGGCTGGAAGCGCTGTGCTCTACAAAGCCGATCGACTTAGCGGCCAGGAAAGTGCGTTTGAGTGCCTCTGTTGTGCTTACGTCGGGCTTGGATGCGCCTTTGCGAATGATGATACCGATGCCAGAGCGGGCGATGGGAGTTCTGGTAGCGCTGTCGAGCTTCCCTTGTTTGATAAGTTCATCCACAAAACCCAGTGTAAGGAAGGCGACATCGAATGGCTCACCTTTTTCGACATCTGCTCTGATACCGCCACTTTCACCCCAGATTATTGTGAGTTTGTTTCCGGTTGATCGTTCAAACTCCGGTCCGAACTCTTTCAAAGACATGTTTGAGGGCGACGGGGCTTCGTACCTTAACTTCAGCCGCACTAATGACATTCGTACATGCGAGCAAGCAAATGCTCGCCGCGAGCAACAATTTCATGGCGTGTATTCCCTCAGACCAATTTCTGAATGACGGAAGCGTGCGCCTTTAAAGTAACTCCCACAAGGCCAGCGCGACGCTCAAAGTTGGCTTTCTCGCTACGCTCTGCTCCGATAAGTGCGCCCAGTGCGCTGCAGATGTCTGCTTTTGACCAATAGCCGACACACCACTCACGCGGTAGAATGTCAGCCTTTGGGGTATTAGGCAGAATAACTAAGAGCGATATGCGGAACGCCATCACTTATGAAGGTACCGAGTTCCCGCATGCCCATTTTCCGGTGCGCCTGCAGCGACGGCGCGTTATCGGCCCGGACGAACGTCATTGCGGGACGGCTACCCATATGCGTTTGCAATTCTTTGAACAGAGCGGCGGCGAGCCCATTTCCCCGCTCGGTTTCGGCCACGCACACCGGACCATAAAGGTAGCAGTTAGGCGGAGCCGGGAAATCGTGCAGCATGGTCTGGATAATCGTCACATGGGCTTTTGCCGCGAGTGAGGTCCCTAAAACATAGCCCACAACTTTGCCGTCGCGGCGACCGACAACAACCGACCTTTCGACAATCGCGTTCTTGAACCAATCCGCACTCTGCCGCACTGATAAGCCACCGCCTCGCTCCACAAGGTTTGGCTCCTGAAGCGTGCAGATGCCAGGAATATCGTCCGGCGTGGCGAGAGAGATCTCGTAGTCGTCGATCAAAACCGCTACCCCGGTCCGGCCCCATGACGGGGTGGAACGCTGAGTGCACGATGATGTCCACCCCCTTCGCCAATTTCTCCACTTGATCGGATGTCGAGGAAGCGCGTGGCGGCTTGAGCACATCGTTGCCCGCGTCGCCGCCGATCACCACACTTCCCGCTGGCGTGTCTACGCGATAGGACGCATGGCCCGCCGTATGAGTAGACCGGATAGCACTGACTTTCACGTCACCGGACGACCAGACGACTTGCGGCTCGTCTTTCGGATCGAATGTGATCACATTGGTCAAATCGACTGGGCCGCCCGCAAGAAGCGTGTTGTCCTCTGAGCGGCGCTGGGCAATTTCGCCAGACTGCAGGAAGGCATCCGCAACATGCATCACAAATTTACGACAGCTGTTGGTGACCCCCAGAACGGATGTTGCATCCGAACTGCAGACAATGTCGATCTTTGGCCCCTTCGAGAACCAACGTAGCATTATGATATCGGCAAAGCCCTCCGTGTCCGTTCATGGCACTTAGCAGACATTCGCGGTACCGCAATATTTTGTCCGCTATTGGAGTACAGCGGACATTGACAACTTGCCAACTGGCTTTGATTAATGAGTACAGGCTCTAGAACTCAACCATGGCAAGTTTCAGGAACGGCAACGTCGAGATCGCTTATTTCGACGAGGGTGACGGGCGAGCCGATCGTGCTGGTGCACGGCTTTGCCTCGACCAAGGAGGTCAACTGGGTCGCGCCCGGCTGGGTGACGACGCTGACGCGCGCCGGCCGCCGCGCCATCGCGCTCGACAACCGCGGGCATGGCGCGTCGAGCAAATTGTACGATCCGGCCGACTATCACACGTCCAAGATGGCGGAAGACGTGCGCGGCGCTGCTCGATCATCTGAAAATCGAGCGCGCCGATGTGATGGGCTATTCCATGGGCGCGCGCATTACGGCGTTCCTGGCGATGAATCATCCGGCGCGCGTGCGGTCGGCCGTTTTAGCGGGGCTTGGCATTAAATTAGTGCACGGCGTCGGCCTGCCGGAGACCGTAGCGCTCGGCTTGGAGGCGCCTTCGCTC
This sequence comes from uncultured Alphaproteobacteria bacterium, assembly GCA_963809675.1. Taxonomy (GTDB): domain Bacteria; phylum Pseudomonadota; class Alphaproteobacteria; order Rhizobiales; family Xanthobacteraceae; genus Pseudolabrys. The sequence continues at coordinate 1,092,582 of CAWEKJ010000007.1, read as the reverse complement.
GATGACGTCACCGATCCGACCTCGCGGCTGTTCCGCAGCTTCGCGCAGCAGACCAAGTCGGACTTGCGCGCGCTCGCCGCCTGCATCCGCGGCACGCGGCAGACTTTAAGTCCCGAACAAGTGGCCGCGATCCGCGTCCCGGTATTGGTGGCGGTTGGGACCGAGGACAATGTGGCAGGCAATGCGCGCGAATTGGCCGCGCTTATTCCCGGCGCGCGGGCGCTCGACATAACGGGCCGCGACCACATGCTGGCGGTTGGCGATAAGACTTATAAAGCGGGCGTTCTCGACTTCCTTAACCAACGCGCATGAGCCATGCGCGGCATGCTTTCTTGGCCCTCTTGGCCCCTCACAAAATGTGATAAAAGACCTAACTAGGGGAGTTCGAGAGGCTCCGGAGAATTCGCTTTATGGCTCAATTTCAGACGCGGCCTGCCAAAGGCCTCGACAAGGTCGATCCGGTCTGGGCACGCATCCGCAGCGAGGCGGAGGAAATCGCGCGCCGCGAGCCGGAGTTCGCCACCTTCATCTACGAGAACGTCCTGCACCACGACACGCTGGAAGCCGCCGTCATCCATCGCGTCAGCGAGCGGCTCGGCAACAGCGATATTTCCGGCGATCTGATCCGCCAGGCCTACAGCGAAGCCGTCAACGACGAGCCGGTGATCGGCGAAATCTTTCGCGCCGACATCGTGGCGACCGTCGACCGCGATCCGGCGACCTCCCGCTTCATCGAGCCGGTGCTTTATTACAAAGGCTTCCACGCCATCCAGACCCATCGCCTGGCGCATTGGCTGCTCGGCAAAAGCCGCAAGGACTTCGCGCTCTATCTGCAAAGCCGCGCTTCGGCGGTGTTCCAGTGCGACATCAATCCGGCCGCCAAGATCGGCCGCGGCATCTTCCTCGACCACGCCACCGGCTTGGTGGTCGGCCAGACCGCCGTGATCGAAGACGACGTCTCGATCCTGCACGACGTCACGCTCGGCGGCACCGGCAAGGAAAACGAAGACCGCCATCCGAAAATCCGCCGCGGCGTGATGATCGGCGCCGGCGCCAAGATCCTCGGCAATATCGAAGTCGGCCATTGCTCGCGCATCGCCGCCGGCTCGGTCGTCATCAAGCCGGTGCCGAATAATGTAACGGTGGCGGGCATCCCGGCCAAAGTGGTCGGCGAAGCCGGCTGTCCCGAGCCTTCGCGCGCCATGGACCAGATGCTGTACGGCATCATGCTCGACGGCTGAGTGCTTGCGCCGGGCGGCGCGATGGGGCAACTAAACCTCGCCACAATAAGGAGCGGCCCGGTGGACGTAACCGAAGTCAGAAAACTCGACAATTATCTCAAGAAGCTGTTCGGCAACGCGCATATTCGCGTGGCGCCGAAGGGCGGCGATACCGCCGAGGTTTTTGTCGGCGAGGACGATCTCGGCGAACTGACGCTCGACGACGAGGACGGCGACCGCTCGTTTAATTTCCGCATGGTCATCCAGGTCGGCAGCGACCCCGGCATTCAGCCGGTGCCGACGCTCAACGCCTATCTGCGGCGCAAATTCGACAACGAGAATATCCGCGTCGTGACGCGGCCGAAGAAAACCAATTCGCTCGAGGTCTATCTCGGCGAGGATTTTCTCGGCGTGCTGTTTCTGGAAAACGAAAAAGGCCGCAAGTCGTATATTCTTGAATTGCCGATTTTGGACGTCGATCTCGTCGATTCAGGCACTCAACTTTAGCCGCTCGGATGCAGCCGCGCGATTAGTTTGTCGATGCCGGCGGCGACGGCTTTCCAATCGCTCAGCCAATCGCGCGGAAAGCGCAGTGTGATGTCGGCGTTGCCGATGCGTCGCTCCAGCAGGCACGTGCCGCTATTCGTGACGCCCTTGCGCGAACAGCGCGCCAGGAAATGTTCGGGCGCGGCCTGCTCGAACACCAGTTCCTCGTCTTGATAGGGCGTGCCGTCGCGGAAGCCGCGCAGCGTCAAGCCCGGCGGTCCGGCGATCGGCTTCCGGCACGAGATAGCGCGGATAGATGGTCTGCACGCGTTCGAGCAAGCGGCAGCGTGCCGTCGCCCGAGGCGATGGTCACGAACAATCGCTCATTGGGATCGACCGGCGCGCCGACGGTCGGCTTGAGCGCGGGATCGGGCGGCGTCAGCGACGGCCACAGATAAGCGAGGTCGACGCGCTCCTGCGTGCCCGGGCGGCGTTGCACCGCCATGCGGATCGCCGCCGGCTCGATGTTGAAGACAACGCCGGCCACGATGATCGGCAGCGACGGCGCGTCGAGGGTAACTTGCGATTCCGGCCAGCGCGGCCACAGCACATAAGCGACATAGCTCGCGGCGATCACCATGACCGCGGCCAACAGCACAAGCGGTCCGGTGAGCGGGCTGCGCCCGGCATGACGGCGGCGTCTCCTCCCGGTCGTCGTGGGCGCATGCGTGAGCGTGGCCATGCGGTATCCTGAAATCGAATCGCGGCCGATTATGCCACGGCGGCGGGGAACCCCGTGGATTCCGGCGTTTACCATTCGTTAAGGATTAGCTGGCGCGCCCTCAGTGCCTTTGCGACATAGGCCCTCTGTATTGCGTTGAGGCAGGAATGACGCCGGAATCGGTACAAATGTTGCTGGCCCTTGCGCTCGGCTTTGCCGTCGCGGGGCTTTGCGCATCGGCCTACCAACTCGCCACCAGCCAACTTCCGAGCTTCGGCCTGCTCAGCGCCGGCCCGAGCCCGTCCACCTTCGCGGCTGTGCCGGTGTTGATGCTGTCGGCGCCGTTCCTGATCATGCGCAACACCATTCTCGGCCGCCAGCAAGAAGGCCGCCGCTTCGAATTCGTGTTCCTGGCGACGCTGATTGCCGGTTTCTGGAGCCTGATGTCGGGCTTGGCGCTGGTGATGACATTGCAGGCCTGCGGCCTTCTGGTCGCCTAAGCACTTCCAATTTTCCGGTTTCGTTGCGAATGTGCGCTAATTTTAAAATAGCGCGCAATCCGGGCGGCTGACCGGATGCCCGCTCAGCCTGATTGCGCGCACCAGGAGGCGGGAATGCCGATCTATGAGCTCGACGGTCAGGCGCCGGAATTTCCAGGCGACGGCGAATATTACGTCGCCGACACCGCGGTGCTGATCGGCCGCGTGCGGCTCAAGCGCGAAGCGAGCGTCTGGTTCGGCGCTGTGCTGCGCGGCGACAACGAATGGATCGAGCTCGGCGAGCGCTCGCAAATCCAGGACAACGCCACGCTGCATTCCGATCCCGGCTTTCCGCTGACGATCGGCAGCAATTGCGTGATCGGCCACAACGTCATTTTGCACGGCTGCATCATCGGCGACGACAGCCTGATCGGTATGGGCGCGATCATGCTCAACGGCGCCAAAGTCGGACGCAATTGTCTGGTCGGCGCCGGCGCCGTGGTGACCGAAGGAAAGAACTTTCCCGGACAATTCATTGATTGTCGGCGCGCCAGCGCGCGTGATCCGCAGTCTTGACGAGAAGGCCGCGCAAATGATCCGCGGCGGCGCCGACATTTATGTGCGGCGCTGGAAGCAATACGCCAAGGGCCTCAAGCGTATCGATTGAAAATTTGCACCCTTAAACAGGGTGCGGCCGGCCCCTGGGGGAGGGCCGGCCGCTCACGAACCCGGTCTGGGGACGGGGAGGGGTGGGGACGTGACCGGGGTCGCGATTAGCTTAGCGTGCCGAGACCGTGGCCGGTGCGCCATGCGGCTCACCGAGCGCGACCCAGACATTCGGATCGGATTGCGACTGCCGCTTCACGAAGCGGTAGCCGGTCTTATTCCAGGACAGGATTTCGGATTCCTGGTTATCGAGAATGAATTCGCCGCGGTTGGTCTTGACCGTGAGCACGGCGTGGCCGTCGCCCTTTTTGTCGCGCACGACGGTGATCAACAGCGCCTCGCGCGGCCAGCCCGCCTGCATCAACATGCGGCGCTTGAGCAGCACGTAGTCCTCGCAATCGCCTTTGCCGTCGTCGGGGTAATCCCATTGCTCGACCACGCCCCAATGCTCGAGATCGGTGACCGGCGTGATGTTGTCGTTAGCCCAGGCGTTGACCTTGAGCATGTCGGACCAGGCCTTGGGCGTGAGCACCACGTCGCGGGCCGCCGATGGCTTGGTGTTGCATTCGGGTTTGTAGCGAATGCAGAATTCGACCCAGCCGATCGGCGGGCGCGTGGCCTCGCCGACCGCCATATAAGCAGGGCGCTCGTGCGGATTGACGGGGCCGCCATAGGCCAGCCGTTCACCTGCGGCGGCATTGCCGATCGAGACGAGCAGTGCCGACACGCCCGCAATGACCAGCAAGCCGCCGGTCGAAACTCGTTTGAAACGCCCGCCCATCGTCGTGGCCCCTTGCCGTCTTGTTGGGACCACAATTCGCATAGAATTTTTGCATCGCCGCTAAGTACAGCGAGGCATTTTGAAGATAACAAAACTAAAGAAAGAGACGAATACAGTAAAACTTAGAATAGAGTTTGATTAAAATCTTATCGAATACTATTTATCTAAAATTGTATACATTAATCGCCGAAACGCAGCAAAACCGCGCCGGCGCGGATTCCTGCGCGCGGCGTTTACCGTTTCAGGCTCTGGGAAATCGGTGGGAGAGTCCGCGCCGGGGCCGCATCGGCGCAAAACCACGGCCCTCAATGCGCGCAATTTTACGCGCGCCGTTTACCGGCGAGTGACGCTATTCGCCGGTGACGTTTTCTTCGATGAAGTCGGAGTGCTGCAGGCGGGTGAATTCGATGGCGAATCCGTCCTCGATGTGACGGACCACCCGGCCTTGCGTCTTGCCGATGGTAACCATGGTACCGACCGCCGGACGCAGTTCCGGCGAGATCGCGATCGCGGCGCCGGATTCCGACAGGTCGATGACGCGGCAGGTTACGTTGTTGCCGTTCGGCAGGATCATCCGCGCTATCGTCTTGCGCGGGATGAAGCGGCCGTGGCGGCGGTCTTCCGGCAGATTAAGGATATGCCGGTTGGCGAGCCAGGTAAGCTGGGCGGCGAGCTTGTCGCGCTTGCGCAACGTCGCCTCGATCGTCATGGCAAAGCCGTTGTCGAGCGTGCGCGCGATCTTGCCCTCGAGGCGGCCGAGATGATCGACATAGGCGATGACCCGTTCGCCGGGATTGCCGGATACCGGCGCGACAATGGCAATGCCGCCGGGCGACATGTTGGATACCTGGCACGGAAATTCGCGCCGATCGGCCAGCATGTAGCGTCCGAGCAGGTTGACCTTGACGCGCTGATGACGCCGGCGCTCGTCGGCCAGCGGCAGCGATCTCGGTTTGGACAATGGTAGCGCCATGATGCGACTGGGTATTTGGGGCGTATGTGCCCCGTCGATAAGCCTAGGCGTCTATCGTTAACGGGGCGTTAGCCGGCCTGCTCGCCGGACGGGGTCTCGCGGCCGCCGCTATAGACCACGAAGCCGTGCCGAACCTGGACGTCTTCGATCGTCGGCACCAAATGTGGCGACGGATGACTTTCGACGCCAGCGCCGATGTGACGCAGCGTGCCAAGCGTAAGTTCGGCCACCGGCTTGGCGCCGATCCAATAGGGCGCCACCGTCGGCGCCAGCACGCCGAGGACGCGAATGCGGGCGTGCCCGACATGGGCGAGCGGCAGCAGCAACAATTCCAGATCGGTTTGGCTTGCCGTCCTCGGTGCGTGCGGTGACGCCGGCGACCACGCCGGCCGATTCATGCGTGATGGCGGCGAGCAGATCTTCGATCGATTTGCGGGTGGTCTCGCTCCACAACTCGGCAAAGACCTCGCCCTTGATCTCGCGGCCGAACAGCGCGCAGACGCGGGTGCCGGCGAGGCGGAACCGGAGTTGATCGACAAAATCCGCCGCCAGCATGAAAGTATCGCTGAGCGCATGGCGGATTTCGGTCGGATCGATGTCGGCGCGCGCCGGCGCCGGGCGGGCCCCGCGTTTTTTGTCCCAATAATCGAAAACGGTTCGCGTGGATGCGATGTTTCATGGACGCCACCTGTTCCGTCGCGAGACGGTGACGGCGTTCGTTGTCCCCGACCGGGACATTCGCGCCGGCTTTCGCCGCGACGGCGTACACGGAGCAGGTGCCGTGCCGGAAAGGCCGCGATCGGCGGCCGATGCGCGTTAGTGTTAAGATCGCGATGGGGGCGAAAGCCGTCGCCTTTTTCTTGTCATCTTTGCTTGCGGTCCGCGGGCCAAGCGGCATAACTGGACCTCCCGCCGGGCCCTTGGACCTCCGTGAAACGCGAACCGCTCTTCAATATTCCGCCGGTCATCGTGGCCGTATTGGCCGTGCTGGCGCTGGTTCACGCCGTGCGTACGCTCATGCTCAGCGAGGCGCAGGACATCGAGTTCGTTCTGACTTTCGCTTTCATTCCGGCGCGCTACGACACATCCTCGGCGCTCGGCGGCGTGTTGCCGGGCGGCTTCGGCGCGGAACTGTGGACCTTCGTGACCTATTCGCTGATTCATGCCGACTGGACGCACTTTGGCGTCAACGCGGTTTGGCTGCTGCCGTTCGGCAGCGCGGTGGCGCGGCGGTTCGGCGCCGACGCGGTTTCTGGCGTTCTTCGCGGTGACGGCGGCGGCCGGCGCGGCGATGCATCTTGCCACCCATGCCGGCGCGCAAGCGCCGGTGATCGGGGCTTCTGCGGCGATTTCCGGCACCATGGCCGCGGCCATGCGATTTGCCTTCCAGCGCGGCGGGCCGCTCGGCTTCTGGCGCCAGAGCGATGACGCGGCCTATCGGGTGCCGGCGATCCCGCTCGTTGGCGTGCTGCGCGATCCGCGCGTGCTCGCCTTTCTCGCGGCGTGGTTCGGGATCAATATTCTGTTCGGGCTGGGCTCGTTTCCGTTGACCGGCATGGGAGAGAACCAGATTGTGGCTTGGCAAGCGCATATCGGCGGCTTTCTCGCCGGCCTGATTTTATTTTCCTGGTTCGATCCGATGCCGGACGGACCACAAGCACCGCAACATGACGACATTGGTGCAACGTCGCATTAAGCAATGTGATCGCGCCGCACCAGCCGCGCCATGATTGCGCTTGACGGAACCCGGACAATGGCAGGATCGTTGGTCCGAGCCCGGGACTCATTGCGGCTCTTCAAAACCGCGGCCCGGTCCAAGGAGGCTGCCATGAACGTCAAGAATATCTTGGCCGCCAAAGTTTTGGGCGGCGACATCGTCTCGATCGAACCAACGGCTGATCTTGCGGCGGCGGCGCAAATGCTCTCGGCGCGCCGCATCGGCGCCGTCCTGATCCGCGGCGCGGGAGGGCGCCTGTCCGGAATCTTGTCGGAGCGCGACATCGTGCGCGCCATCTCCGAACACGGCGCCGGCGCGCTCACGCTTCCGGTCGGCCAGGTGATGACCCGCAACGTCGCGACCTGCGGCGAAGACGACAGCATTGCCAGCATCATGGAACGAATGACGGAGGGAAAATTCCGTCACATGCCGGTGCTGGCCAAGGGCGAACTGATCGGCCTGGTGTCGATAGGCGACGTGGTCAAGCAGCGCGTCGAGGAGATCGAAAGCGAATCCGAGGCGCTGCGGGATTACATCCGTACCGCGTGATTACTTCGCGGCGCCGTTGGCGTCGGAGGGCTGCGACAGCGCGCCGATGGCCTCGGTGATGCTATCGATGGTCTTTTCGGTTGCTTCGGCGCCGATCGTGATTGCCTCGCGCGGCGCGATGAAAATCGAACCAGCCGACGGTGCCGAGCCGCGGACTGATCAACACATCGGGTGGATCGCCGGCCAGCCGGGCGCGGGTGATGCGGTCCTGCATGACGTTGAACGCTTCGACCATCACGGTCGGAATGCCCGGCCGGCCGCGCCGCCCGAGGAATTGCCGGCGCAACGCGCGATCGCCGCTGAAAATGCCGCGAATGCCGCTCGGCTTTGGTGCGCCATTGACGGCGTCATCGCTGGCGTCGGAGCCGTGATCGGAGATGATGGTGCCGCGCCCGAACAAATCGGAATTGAGATTGACCGCGATGACCAGCCGGGCGCCGAGCGCGCGCGCCGCCGACACCGGCACCGGATTGACCAGCGCGCCGTCCACCAGCCAGCGTCCGCCGATCAGCACCGGCGGAAAAATTCCCGGTAGCGCATAGGAAGCGCGCAAAGCCTCGGCCAGCGGCCGCGCGTGAGCCAGATTTCATGGCCGGTGTTGAATTCGGTGGCGATCGCGGCAAAGCGCATCGGCAAATCCTCGATGCGGCTGTCGGTCAGCGCCTGCTCAAGCTGCTTGGCGAGGTGTCCGCCGCGGATGAGACCGGAGCCAGACAAACTGATGTCGAGATAGCTCAAGACGCCACGCACCGTCAGTCCGCGCGCCCATTCCTCCAGCCCTTCCATCTGGCGCGCGGCGTAACAACCGCCGACCACCGCGCCGATCGAGGTGCCGACGATGACGTCCGGTACGATGCCGTGCGCGGCCAGCGTACGCAGCACACCGATATGCGCAAAGCCGCGCGCAGCGCCGCCGCCGAGTGCGAGCCCAATGCTCGGACGGGTGAGGACCGGCTCAATAGGCGCGGTGGTGGCTTCCGCCGATCGGTCGCCGTTGCGCGCGCGCCCGAATAGACCTTCGAACACCAAATTTTTCTCCCCGTCCCCCTATACAGGGAGGGTGCGCTTACGTGATTACACAAAGGTAAATGCGCCAAGAAGCGATTAGTTCACAGGTCGTTGCATGGAAAAAAGGCTCTCGACCACGGCGTATTGGTCATAGCCACAACGCGCGATCGGCTTCATGGCCGCGGTATCAAGCGCTCCGTCGACAATGAAGCGGTCGTCGATATGCACGCCGACCACCTGGCCAAATACCACGTGACAATCGACCGGCTTGCCGTCGATCGCCTCGAGCGTAACGATCTTGATGCGCTTGCATTCGAGCGCGCAGGGCGACGCCTTCACCCGCGGCGGCCTGACCAGCCGCGACGGCACCGGTTCGAGGCCGGCGCGCTCCATTTCGTTGACGCCGCGCGCTAGAGGAGCGGAAGTGGCGTTCATCGCCTCGCGCAAATCCCAAGTCGCCAAGATTACAGACGAATTCGCCGGTTTCATCGATGAAATTCGCGGAATCCTTGAAGCCTTCGCTGGCGAACATCACCAGATTGGGCCGGCTATTGACGCCGTTGAAAAACGAATAGGGCGCGCAATTCACTTCGCCTTTCAAGCTCATGGAGGTGATCCAGCCGATCGGGCGGGGTGCGACGATGGCCTTGAACGGATCGTGACGAAGCAGTCTGGAATCGCGTTTGTCAGGCTCGTAGAACATCGATTCCTCAGGGCGCGTAGTAGCTGACGATGGCTTCGAGCAGCGGCCGGTCGCGGTCCTCGGGCGGCTTCACCGGCCGGCCGATATGCACGAAGCCGGCGACGCGTTCGTTTGCTCCGACGCCGAGTTTATCCAGCACGCGCGCGGTCATAGGCATACCACTCGGTGATCCAGCTCGCCGCGTAGCCCATCGCATGGGCGGCGAAAACCAGACTCATGGCGGAAGCGCCAGCGGACAATTGCTGCTCCCATTCAGGGATTTTGACATGCGGACCAGCGCGGCTGACCACCGCGATCACCAGCGGCGCGCGCGAAAGCCGCTTGCGCTCGAATTCGATCTGCTCGTGCGTGGCGTCGGTGCGGTTGGCGGCAAAGGCTGCGGCAATCGCGTCGCCCGCGGCATCGCGGGCGGCACCCTCGAACACGATGAAGCGCCAAGGCGTAAGCTTGCCGTGATCGGGCACCCGCGACGCGATCGACAGCAGCGTGGCGATCTCGGGCCGGCTTGGGCCGGGGCCGGTCAATTCCATCGGCTTGACGGAACGGCGGGTCTTGAGCAGTTGCAAAGCGTCGGGCATCGCCACCTCGTTCAAATACCCGCTGCGCCTAGCATGGTGCCGCCGGGCTAGCCTAGTGGCTTGAAATCGCCGCGATTTGGGCCGAAAACGGCGCCGCCATGAGCCCATCACCGACAAATGACGCTCGCGGCCGGCTGTGGCCGGTATTCGCGGTCATCTTGCCTTTGTTCGCATGCCAGGCAGCTTCGGCGCAGGTGGCCGGACAGAATTCTTTGTTTTCGGCGGCGCCCACCACCGGCCTGTTGGCGCCGTCGCCGGTCGCGCGCGGCGAACCGTTCGGCTCGCCCGGCGTGCTGGCGCCGCAACCGGAATGGCCGCCGTCGGGCCCGCGCGCGACAACGCCCGCGGCGCTGCCGATGGTGCCGGCGGGACAAGTCGCGCTCGCGCTCAGCGCGCGCTTCGGCAAGGACGCGCCGGCGATCAGCGGCGGACTCACCTGGCGCGTCTATGCCGCCAAGGCGGATCCGAACGGGACATTCCGCTTGATCAAGGAAGACAGTTCGCCGTCGCCCATGCTGGTGCTGCCGGCCGGCGCTTATATCGTGCACGTCGGCTTCGGACTTGCGACCGCGGTCAAGCCGGTGACGTTGAATGGATCGACCGTGCATGAGGAATTCGATCTGCCGGCCGGCGCATTGCGGCTGGAAGGACGCGTCGGCGATGCGCGCATTCCGGCCGGGCAGGTTTCCTTCGATGTCTACAAAGGCAGTCAGTTCGAGCCCGGCGACCGGCGGCCGATCGCCGAACACGTGATGACCGGCGGTGTCGTCGTGGTGCCCGAGGGCACTTATTACATCGTGTCGAACTACGGTGACGCCAATTCGGTGGTACGCTCGGACATCCGCGTGCAGGCCGGCAAGCTCACCGATATCACGGTCACGCATCGCGCGGCCGCGATCACGCTCAAGCTGGTGGCCGAGAAGGGCGGCGAGGCGCTCGCCAATACCGCCTGGTCGGTGCTCACTCCCGGCGGCGACGTGATCAAGGAATTGATCGGCGCATTTCCGCGCGTGATCCTGGCCGAAGGCGAATACCGCGCCATCGCGCGCAATGAAGGCAAGGTATTCGAACGCGAATTCAAGGTCGTGACCGGCGTCGACGGCGACGTCGAGGTGCAAGCGAAATAGCGCATGATCCCGAAAACCGGGCACCGGTTTTCGGGATCATGCGCAAATGGCAAATGGGAACAATCCCGCAATCTTTTTCGTTGGAATGACTATGGTAACGCAGCCTATTGCGAACAACGCAGCAGCCGATATTTTCGTCAAATTCGATGCCAAATCCATCGCGCTGCTGCTCGATGTCGACGGCACCATGATCGATTTCGGGCCGTCGCCGCACGAGGTGCATGTTTCCGACGGCTTGCGCGATTCTCTCGCGCGGCTTTCGCGGCTGACCGACGGCGCGCTGGCCTTGGTGAGCGGGCGCCCGATTGCCGATCTCGATCTGCTGTTTGCGCCGCTCAAGCTGCCGGCCATTGGCGGCCATGGCGCCGAAATGCGCGTGCGCGGGGACGAGATCACCAGTTCGGTGAGGCCGCTGCCCGACGATCTGCGGCGCATACTCGCCGATGCGGCGACGCCGGGCTCGGGCGTCATCGTCGAGGACAAAGGTTATTCGCTGGCGCTGCACTATCGCAAAGCGCCGCAGCACGAAGATCGGCTGCGCAAGCATATCGCGGCCGGCCGCGCCGCCTTTCCCGCCGAGCCGACCGAAGTCCTGCCGGGCAAGGCGATGTTCGAGGTGAAACGCCCGAACGTCAGCAAAGGCGACGGCGTGCGCGCGCTGATGAGTCATTCGCCGTTTGCCGGTCGCAAGCCGGTATTCATCGGCGACGATGTCACCGATGAATCGGTTTTCGCGGTGCTGCCGGCGCTGGGCGGCAAGGGCTTCTCGGTCGGACGGCATTTCGGCGGCTTGGCTGGAATTTTCGATTCGCCCCACGACGTGCGCGTGGCCTTGCAGCGGCTGGCAGGCGGGACGGACGCCGGCGTCATGACCGAGTCAAATCTCGAACTGGCGGTCATCGGTAACGGCCGCACCGCGGCGCTGGTTGAGCCGTCCGGGCGCATCGTGTGGTGGTGCCTGCCGCGCTATGACGGCGATCCGGTGTTCTGCCGGCTGCTCGCCGGCAACGAGGAGAAAGGTTTCACCGACGTGGTGCTCGACGGACAGGTCGAGAGCCGCTCGGAATATCTGCGCAACACCGCCATGGTGGTGACCGAGCTGACCGACGGCGATGGCGGCGCCGTGCGCATCACCGATTTTGCGCCGCGCTTTGCGAACTACGGCCGCATCTTCCGTCCGCCGCAGCTCATACGCATCATCGAGCCGATCGCCGGCATGCCGCGCGTCACCATCCGTTTTCGCACCACGCATCGCTACGGCGAGCCGGTTCCGTCGCGTTCGTCCGGCAGCAATCACATTCGTTACTGGCGCGACGACGTGCCGGTGCGGCTGACGACCGATGCGCCGCTCTCGCACGTGGAGAACGAAGCCTCTTTTGTGCTGACGCGCCCGGTGCATATGGTGTTTGGTGTCGACGAGCCGTTCGAGGGCACGCTCGAGAGCACGTGCCGGGAATTTTCCGACCGCACCCGCGATTATTGGATGGAATGGGTCCGGCGGCTGGCGTTTTCGATCGACTGGCAGGACGAGATCATCCGCGCGGCGATCACGCTCAAGCTATGCAGCTTCGAGGAGACTGGCGCGATCGTGGCCGCGCTCACCACCTCGATCCCGGAAGGGCCGGGCTCGGGGCGCACCTGGGATTACCGTTTCTGCTGGATGCGCGACGCCTTCTTCGTGGTGCGCGCGCTCAATCGCATCGGCGCGACGCGCACGATGGAGGACTTCATCTCCTACATCCTGAGCGTCGCCGCGGGCCGCGCCGACCGGGTCAAGCCGCTTTACGGCGTGGTGCACACTGACACGCTCGAAGAGCGCGGCGCGCAGGCGCTCGCCGGATATAACGGCGACGGACCGGTGCGCGTCGGCAATGCCGCGATCGCGCAAAACCAGCACGACGTCTACGGCAGCATCATCATGGCGGCGACGCCGATGTTTTTTGACCGCCGGCTGCCCAAGCCGGGCGATGCCGCATTGTTTCGGGCGATCGAGCCGCTCGGCGAACAGGCGGCGCGGCTGGCGCTCGAACCGGACGCCGGCATCTGGGAATACCGCGGGCGCAAGCGCGTGCATACGTATTCGGCGGCGATGTGCTGGGCCGGTTGCCATCGGCTGGAGGCGATCGCCTCCCATCTCGGGCTTGCCGACCGTGCCCAATATTGGGGCGGTATCGCCAACGGTATCGGCCGGCAAGTGCTGGAACAGGGCTGGAACGAGAAACGCAACGCCTTTTCGGCGGCTTTCGGCAGCGACGATCTCGACGCCAGCTGTCTGCTATTGGCCGAACTTGGGCTGATTGCGCCCGACGATCCGCGCTTCGTCTCGACTGTTGAGGCGATCGAGCGTGAACTTCGGCGCGAGTTCCACGTTATGAGATATGTCGCCGCGGACGATTTCGGCACTGCCGGAAACGGCTTTTTTGATTTGCCGGTTCTGGCTGATCGATGCAATGTGGGATATCGGGCGGCGTGAAGAGGCCCGCGACATGTTCGTCGACGCTCTCAAATTGCGCAACCGGTACGGATTGCTGTCGGAAGACGTGCATCCGGTGACCGGAAAGCTGTGGGGCAATTTCCCCCAAACTTATTCCATGTCCGGATTGATATTGACCGCGATCAAGCTGTCGCGGAGTTGGGGAGACCGATATTGGCGCGGCTCGTCATAGTATCGAACCGAGTTGGCGTTCCCGATAGCGGCGCGCGGGCCGGCGGGCTCGAGGTCTCGATTCGTCCGGCGCTGCGCAAACGCGGCGGCGTCTGGTTCGGCTGGAGCGGCAAGGTCACCGACGGCGATCCGGGCCCGGCCAAGACCGTCGAGAAAGACAACGTCGCCTACGTCACCATCGGCCTGCGCCAGGACGACTACGACGAATTCTACAACGGCTTTGCCAATCGCGTGCTGTGGCCGATCCTGCATTACCGGCTCGATCTCGCAGAATTCACACGCCGCGATCTCGGCGGCTACATCCGGGTCAACGAGTTTTTCGCCAACAATCTGGGAAAACTGCTGCGCCCGGATGACGTGATCTGGGTGCATGACTATCACTTCATACCGCTCGCCCGGGCCCTGCGCGAGCGCGGCTACAAAAACAAAATCGGATTCTTCATCCACGTTCCCTTTCCGCCGCCGGAAATCCTCACCGCGCTGCCCAACCACGAGCGGCTGATCGCCGCGCTCGGCAATTACGACCTGGTCGGCTTCCAGACCGAGGTCGACGCCACCAATTTCTCCCGCTATCTCGCCAACGAAGCAGGCCTCAAGCGCCTCGACGCCGAGACCTTCGACTATGACGGCCGGGCCGTGCGGGTCGGCGTATTCCCGGTCGGCGTGGAAACCGAGGCTTTGGCGCGGCTGGCGCGGCGCGCGATCGAATCGAACTTTGTGCGCGGGTGCTCGACAGCCTGTCGGGCCGCGCCATGATCATCGGCGTTGACCGGCTCGACTACAGCAAGGGCATTCCGGAGCGCATGAACGCCTATGAGCGTTTCCTTACGATCTTTCCGGACTGGCACAACAACGTCACTTATTTGCAGATCACGCCGCACAGCCGCAGCGGCATTCCGGAATATTCCGACATAGCGCGGCTGGTCGGCGAGGTGGTCGGGCGCATCAACGGCAATTTCGGCGAAGCCTCGTGGACGCCGGTGCGCTATATCAACAAGGCGCACAGCCGCACCGCCTTGGCCGGGCTCTATCGCGCCGCGCGCGTCGGCCTGGTGACGCCGTTGCGCGACGGCATGAATCTGGTGGCCAAGGAATTCGTCGCGGCGCAAAATCCGGAAGACCCCGGCGTGCTGATCCTGTCGCGCTTTGCCGGCGCCGCGCGCGAATGCACCGCCGCGCTGCTGGTCAATCCATACGATCCCGAAGGCGTCGCGATCGCGATCAACCGGGCGCTGTCGATGCCGCACGAAGAGCGGCTGCAGCGCCATGCCGTGAATTTCAGGGCGTTGATGCAGAACGATCTCAGCCATTGGGCCGAGCGTTTCCTGGAAACGCTGGAGAACCCGCCGGCGGTCGCGCTGCCGCCGATCCGGATCGCGACCGGGCGCTAGCGGTACCTTCAGTCTATTTTCCGCTCGCGGGAATGAGCGGACAGGACAGACTAGGCTCTCGCGCGCTTCATGTCGGGCGGCACGGCCTCGTCGGCCAGCGCCTCAAGCGCCAAGTCGAGCGGCATGACGTCCTGTTTTTCCTGGCCGAGCCGGCGTACCGACACCGTGCGCTCGGCGGCTTCTTTCTTGCCGACGACCAGCATGGCCGGGATCTTGGCGAGCGAGTGCTCGCGCACTTTGTAATTGATCTTCTCATTGCGCAGGTCGCCCTCGACGCGCAGGCCGGCTTTGCGCGCGGCGGCGATCATCTCGCGCGCGTAGTCGTCGGCGTCCGACGTAATGGTGGCGACCACGGCCTGCAGCGGCGACAGCCAAAGCGGCAAGTGACCGGCATAGTGCTCGATCAGGATGCCGGTGAAGCGTTCCATCGAGCCGAACATGGCACGGTGGAGCATCACCGGCGTCACTTTGTTGGAGTGTTCGTCGATATAGAAGGCGCCGAGCCGACCCGGCATGTTGAGATCGACCTGCACGGTGCCGCATTGCCATTCGCGGCCGATGGCGTCGCGCAGCACGTATTCGAGCTTGGGCCCGTAGAAAGCGCCTTCGCCTTTGTTGAGCGTCCAGGGCCGGCCGGAGGCCTTGAGCGCGGCGTCGAGCGCCGATTCCGCTTTGTCCCAGACCGCGTCGTCGCCGATGCGCTTGTCGGGGCGGTCGGAAAATTTGATGCGCACGTCGGAAAAGCCGAAGTCCTCGTAGATCGACAGGATCTGGTCGTTGACCTTGAGCGCCTCTTCGGCGATCTGGCTTTCGGTGATGAAGATGTGCGCGTCGTCCTGCGTAAAGGCGCGCACGCGCAGCAGCCCATGCAGCGCGCCGGACGGCTCGAAGCGGTGAACTTTGCCGAACTCGGCGATCTTGAGCGGCAGGTCGCGGTACGACTTCAAGCCGTTCTTGAAAATCTGCACGTGACCGGGGCAATTCATCGGCTTGATCGCGTAGACGCGCTCGTCCTCCTCGCGCTTGGCGGTCAAGAACATCATGTCGTTGTAGGTCGGGATGTGGCCGGTGGTGACCCAAAGCTCGCGGTCCATCAGTTGCGGCGAATTGACCTCGATGAAGCCGAATTCCTGCTGGCGGCGGCGGATGTAATTCTCCAGCGCCTGGAACAGCGACCAGCCTTTGGCGTGCCAGAACACCGAGCCCGGCGCTTCTTCCTGGAAATGAAACAGATCCATTTCGCGGCCGAAGCGGCGGTGGTCGCGCTTCTCGGCTTCCTCGATCTGCTTGAGATAAGCATCGAGCTCTTCCTGCTTGGCGAAGGCGGTGCCGTAGATGCGCGTGAGCATCGGATTGTTGCTGTCGCCGCGCCAATAGGCGCCGGCCACCTTCATCAGCTTGAAGGCGTTGCCGACCTTGCCGGTCGACGTCATGTGCGGGCCACGGCAGAGATCGAACCAGTCGCCTTGCTTGTAGATCTTGAGCGACTGGTCGGCCGGAATGGCGTCGATCAGCTCGACCTTGAAATTCTCGCCTTTGTCGCGGAAGGTTTTCTTGGCCTGGTCGCGCGACCAGATTTCCTTGGTGAAGGGCTTATCGCGCGCGATGATCTCCTTCATCTTTTTCTCGATGACGGGGAGATCCTCCAGCGTGAACGGCTGGTTGCGGAAGAAGTCGTAATAAAAGCCGTTCTCGATCACCGGGCCGATGGTGACTTGCGTGCCGGGCCACAGCGATTGCACGGCTTCCGCCAGCACGTGGGCGGCGTCGTGCCGGATCAGCTCCAGCGCGCGCGGGTCGTCGCGGGTGAGGAATTCGATTTTCGAATCGCGTTCGATCGGATCGGCAAGATCGGCGACCGTGCCGTCGAGCGCCATCGCCACGGTGCGCTTGGCCAGCGAGGGCGAAATGCCCTTGGCGATATCGAGCCCGGTGGTGCCTTGGGGGTAGTCCCGACGCGCGCCATCGGGAAAGGTCAGCGCGACCATGTCTTCTTCTCCTGTGGCTCACTCCTGCGAACGAGCGCAGGTAAGCGTTACGCGCAGAGGGATATAACAAGAAGTTCCACGGACGCAACTACTGCGTCGGCGTTTCGTTCGTGCCCCGCCAGCGGCCGTAGCGCCACGGCAGCCACCAGTGCGCGCGCGCCGGCAGCGCGGCCGGTACGAAATCGAGCCCGTGCGTGCCGCATGGATGACAGCGCAGAATCCGCGCCAGCGCCATCCAGCCGCCGGCCCACAGTCCGAAGCGGCCAATTGCCTCGTCGGCGTATTCGGAGCAGCCCGGCAGATGACGGCAGCGCGGACCGATCAGCGGCGCCAGCGTGTAGCGGTAAAACGCTACCAACCCGCGCCCGATCAATCGCGGCAGTTGCGCAAGACCGTATCTGGTGTCCGCTCGCCGGCATGGAAGTTCCAGGAAAAGTTCCGCCATCTGAAATATCGGTGGCCGATAGCGACTTTTTTACACTAGACCCGAATCTATGCCTTGCATTAAAAACGACACATAACGGGGGTTCTAAAGCTGCCAAAGCCCAGCACGACCGCGGATAACCGCGCAAGAACAAGGGCTCGGCGGCAATTGAAGGGGGAAGAATGAGTCGCTTCCTTGCGATGGCCTTTGCGCTCGCTTCGGCGGCGCTGGTCCTGCTATTGCCTGCATCGGCCGATAGCGCCGATCGCACGCTGCCGATGCATTTTGATTTGCGCCTGCAAGGTCCGGTGGACGGCTGCGGCGGGCCGTGCCGGCTGTGGATCTCGGCGAGCGGCTCGATCACCGCCGAGACGCCGCGCGATTTCGAATTGTTCGCGCGCCGCCACGATCTCGCTGGCGCCACGGTGGCGCTCGATTCCGACGGCGGCTCGGTGCTCGGCGCCATCGCGCTCGGCCGCGACATTCGCGGCCTCGGTCTCGACACCACGGTTGGCCGCGTCGTCGATCTTGGCGCCGCTGATCAAGAAACGCCGCGCGCCAAATTCGTCGCCGGGCGCCGATTGCGAATCCATGTGCGGCTTCGTTCTGCTCGGCGGCGTCCATCGCACCGTGCCGCCGCAAGCGCGCGTGATGGTGCATCAGATCTGGCTCGGCGACCGCAGAGACGATCCGACCGCCGCGAACTACTCGGCCGAGGATCTGGTGCTGGTCCAGCGCGACATCGGACGGCTGGCGCAATACACCATCGACATGGGCGGCTCGATCGAACTGCTCAATCTCGCGCTGCGCATCCCGCCGTGGGAGCCGATGCATGCTTTGTCGGCGGACGAGACGCGCCGCACCAAGCTTGCGACCGAGCAGCCGCCGGCGCCGGTGGCGGCCACGGTGGCGGCGTCGCCGGCCGCGGCTCCCGCGACGACGCGGCCGGTGCCGCGCGTGACAGACGGCGCGCGTGCCACCGAGATCAGCGAGCGGCGCTGGGCGGTGGTCGATCGCGCCGGGGCCGCATCCTTGGCGCGGCGCCAGCCGCTCACCGTCGAAGGTGAGGATATCGGCAGCTTCGATCTCATACTCGCGTGCGGCGCTGGCACCGACAGCTATGACCTGAGCTACGTCGAGCGCCGTCACGACGGCGGCCGCGCGCCGTTGCCGGCCGAGCTCAATACCATCACGGTGCGCGTCGCCACCGGCGCGGCCACGCTCAAGGTGGTGTCTTCGGAGCGCCGCGAAGAGCCGAACGAGCTCGTCACCTATGCCGCGGGCTCGGTGCCGGCCGCGCTGATCGACGCCTTCGCCGCGGTCGGTAATCACTCGATGATGATCGAGACCAAGAGCGCCGGCACGGTCACCGGCATCCGCCTCGGCAATACCGGCGCGCAGCAGAATCTGCCGCGGCTGGTGGCGAGTTGCGTGAAGCCGCTTGGCGATCGCGCGGACCTGCCGGTGGTCAAAACCGGCGGCATTGCGTCGGCGAAGTGACGCTAGGTGGCCACCGGCTTTTGGCTTTTCTTGGCCTCGATCTGATCGAGCGCCGACACCACCGCATCGAACGTTAGCATGGTGGAGGCGTGGCGCGCCTTGTAGTCGCGCACCGGCTCAAGCACCGCGATGTCGGCCCATTTGCCGGCAGGAGGCGGGCCATTTTCCTTGAGCATCTTGCGCACCGTCTCGCGCAACTCCCGCAGTTCGGCCGGTTTGGCGCCGACCACATGGCGGGCCATGATCGAGGACGAGGCCTGGCCGAGCGCGCAGGCTTTCACGTCATGGGCGAAATCGGTGACCACCGGGCCGTCCATTTTGAGGTCGATGGTGACCGTGGAGCCGCACAGCTTGGAATGCGCGGTGGCGCTGGCGTCGGGCGCGCTCAGGCGCCCGAGACGTGGGATATTGCCCGCCAAGTCGAGGATTTTGGCGTTGTAAACGTCGTTAAGCATTGGCCTTTTGCCGTTTTTCGGGAACCGAACGTTGCCTGGCGCATCAAAACGAATATATAGGTGGTGAACCAATGGCGCGAAGGGGTTCTTTCGCGCGCACATGGCCAAACTGCCATGAATAATGGGAATGCGGCGTCCAGGCGCCTCGCATTGGACCGATACGGTCGCGAAGCGGGTACTGACGCGGCTCCCGGTGACACTCCCGGTGCTGCCTTGAGGGCAAGCCCCGGTCGAACGGAGAGACCGTTATGGACGC
Organism: uncultured Alphaproteobacteria bacterium; assembly: GCA_963809675.1. Lineage (GTDB taxonomy): Bacteria > Pseudomonadota > Alphaproteobacteria > Rhizobiales > Xanthobacteraceae > Pseudolabrys. The sequence continues at coordinate 1,072,895 of CAWEKJ010000007.1, read as the reverse complement.
CAAGAATACAATCATAAAGCCGTGGCCCAAGCAGGGTCTGTCCGAACATGTGCGGGCGGCGCCGGCGCCGGTCGAGCCGCGCCCGTCGCGCGACGAAGCGGAAGCAGCGGTCCGCACGCTGATCGCCTATGCCGGCGACGACCCGGCCCGCGAGGGCCTGCTCGACACTCCCAAGCGCGTAATCGGCGCCTATGAGGAAATCTACCAGGGCTATCGCGAATGCCCGATGGATGTGCTCGACCGCACCTTCGGCGAGATCGGCGGTTACGACGATTTCGTGCTGGTCAAGGACATCGGCTTCAATTCGCATTGCGAGCATCACATGATGCCGTTCTACGGCAAGGCGCACGTCGCCTACATGCCGGTGGACCGGGTCGTCGGTCTGTCGAAGCTGGCGCGGCTCGTCGACGTCTACGCCCACCGCCTGCAGACGCAGGAGCACTGACCTCGCAGATCGCGACCGCGATCGACGAGATCCTGAAGCCGCGCGGCGTCGCGGTGATGATCGAAGCCGAGCATATGTGCATGTCGTTGCGCGGCGTCGACCAAGCCGGGTGCGCTGACGGTGACGACGCAGTTCACCGGCGCTGTTCCGCGACGATCCGAACGAACAGGTCCGCTTCATGACCATGCTGCGCGGGGCGCAACGTTAGGCCCCGCGTCAAAACGCGAGGCGAAATTGGCGACTAAATCCGAGATCGAGGAAGGTCTGGCCTTCGCGCCGCAATTCGGCGCGGACGGGCTGGTGACGGCGGTCGTGACCGACGCCAAATCGGGCGACGTGCTGATGGTCGCGCACATGAACGCCGAGGCTGTCGCCAAGACCATCGAAAGCGGCGAGGCCTGGTACTACAGCCGCTCGCGCAAAAAGCTCTGGAAGAAGGGCGAAAGCTCCGGCCATGTCCAGCGCGTGGTCGAATTGCGCGTCGATTGCGACCAGGACGCGCTGTGGCTCAAGGTCGAGCAGGCGGGCGAGGGTGCCTGCCACACCGGACGGCGCTCGTGCTTTTACCGCGCGGTGCCGCTCGGCAAAGCCGGCAGCGTGGCGCTGGAATTCCGCGACGGTGAGAAGACGTTCGATCCCGCGAAAGTCTACAAGTAGCTGTCATGGCTGGGGTCGTCTCGGCCATCCACGCCTTCATTGCATCCAAGAAGCAAGACGTGGATGCCCGGCACAAGGTCGGGCCTGACGAATTACTTTTTTCCGATTCTTTCCAACAGCGCCTGCGCCCGCACCAAATGCGGACGGTCGTACATTTTGCCATCGATCCCGACCGTACCGGCGCCTGGTTGCGCCGCGAAAGCTGCGACCACGGACTTGGCCTTTTCGATCTGCGCTTGCGAGGGCGTGAATACCTCGTTGATCACGGGTACCTGCGCCGGGTGGATCGCCAGGCGCCCGGCAAAACCGTCGCGGCGCGCCATTTCGGTGTCGCGGCGCAAGACTTCGGTGTTGCGGAAGTCGACGTGAATGGTCTCGATCGCCGGCACCTTCGCCGCCGCCGCGCCGAACAGACAAAACGAACGGGCCAGCCGATAAGGCTCGGTGAGCGTGCCGTCGGCTTCGCGGTTGGCTTCGGCGCCAATTCGGCCGACAAATCCTCCGGGCCCCAGGTCATCCCGATCAGCCGCGGACTCGCATTGCGATAAGTTCCGGCGGTGAACAGGCCCGTCGCGGATTCAACCGTCTGCGCCAGAATCTTGATTGAGCCTTCGGGCAGACCGGCGATGGCCTCGCGCGCGGTCAGCTTGGCGTCGAGATGGGTGACGGTCGCGCCGCCTTCGGCTTTGGGAAACAAAACGGCGTCGGGCGCGCCGGCCACGATGGCGTCGAGATCGGCGTCGGTCATGCCGGTGTCGAGGCCGTTGATGCGCACCAGCAGGCGCGGGCGCTGTTTCTTGGCTTGCATGGCCTTGAGATATTCGAGCGCGGCCTCGCGCGCATGCGCCTTACGCTCCGGCGCGATCGAATCCTCCAGATCGAGGATCACCGCGTCGGCGCCGCTCGCCATCGCCTTGTCGAGCTTGGACCCGCCGTCGGCGGGAACGAACAGAAGCGACCGCATAGTCAGGAGTCCCCCGGCGGGCGGTTCATTTCGGCCGCATGATGATGAAAGCGTTGCGACGGCATTCGGCCACCAACGTGCCGTCCTGCTTGAAGGCCTTGTGATGGAATTCGATGATGCCGGCGTTCGCGCGCGATTTCGAGGCGCGCTTGCTCACCACCTGGGTCGTGCAATGCACGGTGTCGCCCTCGAACAGCGGATTGGGAAATTTCACGTCGGTCATGCCGAGATTGGCGATGGTGGTGCCGACAGTCATGTCCGAGACCTGGATGCCGATCATCAGCCCGAGCGTGAACAGCGAATTCATCAGCGGCTGGCCCCACTCGGTCTCGGTCTCGCAGAAATGCCGGTCGATGTGCAGCGGCTGCGGGTTGAGCGTCATGTTGGAGAACAACATGTTGTCCATCTGCGTGACCGTGCGGGTGTAGCGGTGTTCGGTGGTCGTGCCGACCTCGAAGTCCTCGAAATAAAGCCCGCCGCGTTTGTGCCGCTGGATCGTGTCCGCCATTAGCGTTCTCCGTTGCGTGATTTGGGCGAGTTCGCGCCGCTGTTAATCATTCATTTACCATAATTACCCAGGATCGACAGAACTCGCGATGTCGGTGTCTCGTTTGGCCAGTTTTTCGGCCCGCGACCTTGAGGCCCGTCTTTTTAAGGCCAGACATGGCGATCGATTCCATCATAGCCAATGCGTCGGCGCGCGTCGCGGGCGTCATCCGCGACGCGGCGCGCTCGACCGGGGCGAGCTTCGAATATCTGCTGACCGCCGCGCGCATCGAATCAAACCTTAACCCGGCCGCGCAGGCGTCGACCTCGTCGGCCAAGGGGCTTTACCAATTCATCGATCAGACCTGGCTCGCGACCCTTAAAGTTTCAGGCGCGGCGCACGGCTACGGCCAATATGCCGACGCCATCACGCTCAGCGCCGACGGCCGCTACGAGGTGACAGATCCGAACCAGCGCGCGGCGATCATGCGGTTGCGCAACGATCCGGCGGCGAGCGCGACCATGGCCGGCGCCTTCACCCAGGGCAACGCCGTGCAGTTGGCGACCGCGATCGGCCGCATGCCGACCGAGGGCGAACTCTACATCGCGCATTTCCTCGGCTCCGACGGCGCCTCAAAGCTGATCAGTGTCGCGGCGCGCCAGCCGAGGGCGAACGCGTCCGATATGTTTCCGCAGGCCGCGGCGGCGAACCCCGCCATATTTTTGAACAAAGCCGGCCAGCCGCGCAGCGTCGGCGAGGTCTATGCCACGCTCACCGGCCGGTTCGAGGGCGCGCGCGCCGCGTCGTTTGCGCCCGCCCTGCGCGGCAGTACCAGTCCGGCGTCACCCGATACCGCAGGCGTGACCGAGGCCTATGCGCAAGCCAACGATGTGCCGCCCGCGATACCGGTGCCGATCGCAGCGGTGCCTCCCGAAGCAAGACCGTTCTTTCAGTCGATGTTCAGCGATCGCGGCAGCCAGGCGGTGGCGCAAACCGTGAGCAATTTGTGGACGCCGGCCAAGACCGAGGCGATGCCGCCGGCACCCGCGCTGCCGCCGATGCTCAATCTGTTCACTGACGCGCCGGCCGCGCCGCGCAAGCCGTCCGGCGGCAAGATTTGAGCGGCTGCCCGCGCTTACCGTATCGTTAACGGCGCTTCAATTTCTATGGTGAACGCTTTGTTAAGCCTCATTCGCTAGGCTTCACGTGTGCCGTCGATGTTCACGATGGCTGTCAGTCGCGTCTGGACGTGTCATGATTGTCCGTCAGTTTTTGCAGTGGATTCGTTACGCGCCGCCCGGCGAGAGAGCCGAGGCCACATCGGCGTTGGCGCGCGCCTATCTCCATTCCGAACTATCGCCCGACGATCTCGCCGCCGCCGAAGGCGCGATGATCATGTTGCTCGACGATCCTTCACCGCTGGTGCGGCGCGCGCTGGCGGACGTGTTCGCCACAGCGCAGCAGGCGCCGCTGGTCGTGGTGCATGCGCTCGCCAACGATCAGCCGGAGATCGCGATGGCGATCCTCGCGCTGTCGCCGCTGCTGCAGGAAGCAGATCTCATCGACCTGGTGGCCACGGCGCAGCCGGCGGCACAGGCGGCCATTGCTAGCCGCGCCATGTTGCCGCGCTCGCTGGCCGCGGCGATCGCCGAAGTCGGCTCCGCGCAGGCGTGTCTCGCGCTCTTGGAAAATTCCGACGCCGATATCGCGCAATTCTCGATCGACCGCGTTATCGAGCGGTTCGGCCATCTGGCGGCGATCCGCGAACCGTTGCTCACGCGCGGCGATCTGCCGATGGCGACCCGCCAGGCGCTGCTCAGCAAGCTGTCGCAGACGCTCGCCGGCTTCGTGGCCGGACGGCAATGGATGGGTCCCGAACACGCCGAATACGCGGCGCGCGAGGCCTGCGAGAAGGCGACCGTCGCGCTCGCCGCCGACACGCCGTACGAGGAAGTGGGCAGCTTGGTGGCGCATTTGCGCCAGAGCGGGCAACTCACCGCCGGCATGATCCTGCGCGCACTTCTGTCCGGCAACGTCGTGCTGTTCGAGGAAGCGTTGGCGGAATTATCCGGCGTGCCGATCGATCGCGTCACCAATTTTATCCACGACCGCAGCATTTCCGGCTTCAGGGCGCTTTACCGCAAAGCGGGCCTGCCGGATTCGGCCTATCCGGCGTTTCGCGAAGCGATCTCCGCCATGCGCGAGGGCGCCATGTTCGGCGGGCAGGGCGGGGCGGCGCGGCTCAATCGGGGATTGGTCGAGCGCGTGCTGGAGGCTTGCGCTGCGGAGCATGCCCCCGATTTGGCGGCGCTGGTCGCCTTGCTGCGGCGTTTCGCGGTCGAGGCCGCGCGCGAGGAAGCCCGCATGTTCTGCGACGATCTGGTCGCGAACGACCATCCGATCATGGCCGCCGAGTTGATCATAGACGACACGCGATTGGTGGCTTGAGCCGCCGCTCAGCCTGGAATGATCGACGGGCCCATAATCTGTTCCAGGACGTCGGGCCGGCCGCGGTTCTCATGGACCAGGAACTCGTCGGTGACCGCGCGCAACCGCTTGGTCAGCACGGCGGCCAATTCTTTGGCGTCGGAGCGGGAATATTCGCGGTAGATCGCGCGCACCGAGTCGACATGCTGATTGACCAGGCTGATCGGCATACGCGCGGCATCGGGCGTGTGCTCAATCAGCCGGCACAGGCTGTCGGCGGCCGCCGCTACCAGCGGAAATCCAAAGGTCGCGGCTTCGCCCTTGATGTCATGGGCGGCGTGAAACAGAGCTTGCTTGTTGGCCTTGCTGAAGCCCGAGGCGACGATAGCGTTGCGGGCTTTGTCGAGACGCTCGCACTCGGATTCCATCCAGCTCGAGAATTCCCCCGACAGTTCGGACAGCGCCTTTTCCGCGCGCGCGACCGGATCGTCGTCCCCGGGCGAACCCGCTTTGACAACGCCGCGCAGTTTGTTTTCCGGCGTGATCAACTCATGATCGCCGTAGGTCGCTACTCCCGCCGTGGTTTTTGGATTGGCCATGCCGGATCTTTGCCTTGTCAGCTCGTTTGTCGCACTTTTTCAAGCAAAGGAGCTTGTTTGATGACGTCGGCCTTGCCGCCCTTGCGGCGTTCGGTGCCGACATAGTTCGGGTTGACGTTGCGGCGGCGGTCGGGACCGAAATAGGTTTTGGTTTTGATGAACGGGCGCGGATTGGCGACCACGTTGACGATGCGCTGATAAAGGCCCTTGGCCGAAATCGGCTTGGCGAGGAATTCGGTAACGCCGGCATCGCGTGCCGAGACCACGCGTTTTTTCTCCGAATGCCCGGTGAGCATGATGATCGGCACGTATGGATTGGGGTTGGCGCCGGGTTGGCGGATCATCTGGGTGAGTTCGATCCCGTCGAAGATCGGCATCGCCCAATCGGTGATCACGATGTCGGGCAGGTGCTGGGTGAAGGATTCCAGCCCCGCCGCGCCGTCTTCCGCCTCATGCACTTCGCGCGCGCCGAAGCCGTGCAGCAAAGTGCGCAGCATCCGCCGCATATGGGCGTTATCGTCGATGACGAGAAAACGCAGGCGGTGAAATTCGATGCGGACCATGGTCCCCCGTGGCCTCGGGCGCCGTCAGCCCAATACCGTTCTTGAAGCTACTGGGGCGGCGTTAACGAATGGTTTAGCATACGGAACCCAGGTTACTCGGGCCATGTTGATAGCGGGCGGAGCCGCTCCTGCCGATGAAAACCATCCTGATCCCGACCGAAGACCACGACGCTATGCAAGCCGTGCTGGAAGCCGGCCTGACGATGGCGCGCATATTTGACAGCTACATAGAGGGCATTGCCGTACGTCCTTCGGCGGGGACCTATGTGACGGTGGAGCCGGTTTCGAGCCTCGCCATTTCCGGGGCCTTCGATGGCGACGCGGCACGCAACGCCCGCACGGTGTTCGAGTCCTTCATGACAAATCAGGGCGTGCCGCAGGCCTCCGCCGAGATGTCGGGGCTGTCTTTCGGCTGGCCGATGCAGGATGGCTTCGATGATAGCTTCATCGGCAGCCACGGCCGCATTTTCGATCTCATCGTTTTGGGCCGGCCGGGCCGCGCGGCGGAAAATCCGCGCATGCCGCCGCTGGAGGCGGCTCTGTTCGAGAGCGGCAAGCCGGTGTTGATCGTGCCGCCGGTCGTGTCCAAGACCATCGGCAAGAATGTTTTGGTGGCCTGGAATCGCAGCACCGAGCAGGCCCATACCAACGCCTTCGCGCTTCCGCTGCTGCGGATGGCCGAACAGGTGACCGTGCTTACGGTTAAAGGCGGCAGCGTTCTCGGCCCGTCGGGCGAAGATGCCGCGCGCCATCTGCGCCGGAACGGGGTCAAAGCTAAAGCACTGACAGTGGAGCCGAGCGCGCGCGCGACCGGCGAAGTCATTCTGGAGCGCGCGGCGGCGCTTGGCTGCGATCTGCTGGTCAAGAGCGCCTATACCCAGAGCCGGCTGCGGCAAATGATCTTCGGCGGAGCCACGCGCCATATTCTCGCGAACGCGACGCTGCCGATTTTCATGGCGCATTGAACTCGATCCGGGATTACACCGCCGATGCACGGGCCAGATAAGAACGCGAGCGCGCCCAGTCCAGCGGCAGCCAAGTATCCCGGTTTTCTCACCGTATTTCCCTCGATCATGCTGCCGATGTTTCTGGCGGTGGTGGACCAGACCATCGTCGCCACCGCGCTGCCGGCCATCGCCGCGGCGACCGGCGACGTGCAGCGCGCTTCCTGGATCGTCGTCGCCTATTTGATCGCCGCAACGATTGCTGCGCCAATCTACGGCCGCTTGGGCGACGCGTTCGGCCGCCGCCGGCTGATGTTCGCGGCGCTGGCGGTCTTTATCGTGGCCTCGGTCCTGTGCGCCATGGCGCCGACGATCGAACTGCTGACGCTCGCGCGTCTGTTGCAGGGGCTGGGCGGCGGCGGCCTGATGACGCTGTCGCAGGCGTTGATCGGGGAATCGATACCGCCGCGCGAGCGTGCGCGCTACCAGGGTTATCTCGCCACGGTGGCGATGGTCGCCAATTCCTTCGGTCCGGTGGCGGGCGGCTATCTCACCGAGCATTTCGGCTGGCAGACGATTTTTCTGATCAACGTACCGATCGGGCTGGGCGCGGTCGCGCTGACCTGGCGGCTGCCGCCGCACAAATCGGGCGAGCCTCACCATTGGCGCGCCGACCCCGGTGGCTTGATTTTGTTCACCGTGTTCGTGGCAACCACGCTGCTGGCGCTTGAGCAGGCGCAGCACGTCAATTTGGGCGCGCTGCCCGTTGCTGCCGCGCTGTTGGTGGCCGGAATTATCGCGCTGCTGCTGCTGGTGCGGCACGAGAACCGCGCGCCATCGCCGCTCATTCCGCTCGGGCTGCTGCGGATGCCGGCGGTTTGGCGCAGCGACGCCATGGCCGCGTTTCACGGCGCCGCGCTGGTGTCGTTGATCACGTTCCTGCCGGTCTACCTGGAAGTGGTGCGCGGCGCCTCGCCTTCCGAGACCGGCTTGCTGCTGGTGCCGCTCACCGTCGGCATCGGCGCCGGCTCGCTGTTGACCGGCCGTCTCGTGCACAAGACGGGGCTGACCACGGCGTTTCCGGTTGTTGGACTTGCGCTGGTCACGGCCAATCTTCTGGTGCTGGCACTGTGGGCGCCCGATCTCGGCAATGTCGCGTTCGCCGGCATCCTGCTGTGGAACGGGTTGTTCATGGGGACGGTGATGGGCGTGGTGCAAGTGACGGTGCAAAGCGCGTCAGGCCCACGCCGGCTCGGGGAAGCGGCGGCGTCGGTGCAATTTTCCCGTTCGATCGGGGCGGCCTTCGGCACCGCTTTGGTGGGAGCCGTCTTGTTCGGATTTCTAACGCTTAAGAACCCGCAAGCCGCGCGCGTTTTCGCCGCCATGGTCGAGCAAGGCACCAACAATGCCGGGACGGCGCTCTCGGAGTTGCAGCGCGCCGCGATCAAGACCGACATCACCGATGCTTTTCGGACGGCTTTCCTATTGATCGCGGGTTTTACGACGGCGGGTTTTTTCCTGGCGCTGACCCATCCGCTGCGGCGGATCTAACGCGCTCAGCCCGGTGGCCGCTTGCGGTCGTACTGGCAACTGAAGCCGATATAGTCGCCATATTGGGCATGGATGCTGGTGATGCGCGCGCGCTTGTTGTAGCGGGCGCAGTGATCGGCGGCCCAGTCGCGCGCGACTTGTCGATGCTCGGGCGACCAGGTGATGATGCCGCCGGTGTCGTTGCCGGTGAGACCGGGACCCGGGCCGGTGCAGGCGGCGAGCAGGGTGGATGCGAGGGCAACGATCGGCAATTTCCGGCGCATAGGCAAGAGTCCTGGAACGTCCGGATTTTTGTAGCACTCGCGGTTCGGTGCCGCCAGCGGATGGTCGTTCAAAACCCGAACTGCTCACGCAAAATACGTTCGTCGAGATTGTGACCGGGATCGAACAACATATTGAGCGATATGCCGTGGTCCATCTCGATGTCGACGCTACGCACCGAACGTACCTCGTCGTGGTCGGCGACGGCGGCGACCGGCCGCTTGTCGGCTTCCTGCACATCGATCGTGACCTTGGCCTTGTCGGGCAGCAGCGCGCCGCGCCAGCGCCGCGGGCGGAACGGGCTGATCGGCGTGAGCGCGAGCAGCGGGGCGTTGATCGGGATGATCGCGCCTTGTGCCGACAGATTATAGGCGGTGGAGCCGGCGGGCGTCGCCACCAGCACGCCGTCGGCGACCAATTCGGCGAGCCGCTCCTGGCCGTCGATCAAAATGCGCAGATGGGCGGCCTGCGCGCTCTGGCGGAACAGCGAGACCTCGTTGATGGCGCGGTGCTCGTGGATGCGGCCTTGCGCGTCGCGCGCGCGCATTACCAACGGGTGGATGACGGTGATATGCGCGGCGGTGAGTCGCTCGGTCAGGCCGTCCGCGACAAAATCGTTCATCAGGAAGCCGACGGTGCCGCGGTGCATGCCGTAGATCGGCTTGCCGGAATTCATGAATTTGTGAAGCGTTTGCAGCATCAAGCCGTCGCCACCGAGCGCCACGATCACATCGGCGTTCTTCGGCTCGGCATTGCCGTAGCGGCCCGCCAGCAAGTCATAGGCCGCGCGCGCCTCCGGCGTCGCACCGGCCACGAAGGCGATCTGCTTGAAACGCTGGGGCGGACGGCTCATGTGCGAACACTCTTTGGCGCGTTCGTCAGGCTTCTGGATGGAACGCGCGGTGCTCGTCTATACGACTTGGGCCTCGATTGTCGAGGCGGAGCAGGCGGGAAGCGGATCGAGACGGAGACTGGGCGAGTGTTAGGACGCTACCACCAGACCTTTGGTGCCGCTCAGCGTCACGCTGCCGGGGAATACCGAACTTGCCAAGGCTCGTTCGTCGACGCGCAGGTGGTCGCGTAAGACGCCCTTGAGGATTGCGCGTAGGTCGATGGTCGGCTTGAGGTCGCGGTCCTGGTAGAGCTTCGTCTCGCTCAAGCCCGGCCAATCGGCGATCACGCGGCCGCCCTTCACGGCGCCGCCTGCGAGCAGCGCCACCGTCGCGGTGCCGTGATCCGTGCCTTCGGTGCCATTGATGCGCGCGGTGCGGCCAAACTCGGTGATGACGGCGACCGCGGTTTCCTTCCAGGCGTCGCCCATGCCGCTTTCCACCGCCGCCAACGCACCGTCGAGCGCGCCGAGCAATGCGGACAAGCGTCCGCTTGTGGCGCCTTCGTTGGCATGGGTATCCCAGCCGTCGAAGGCCAGCGCGCCGATCCGCGGACCGTCGCCACGTGCCATGAATTTGGCGGCGGCACCGGCCGCTTCCGCGAAATAGGCGCGCACGGCGGCGCCCGGAATCTGCTGCGCGGGTGCGCCCGATTTTTTAGGCATCATGTCCATGCCGCCTTCGCGCGCGATGGCGGTGAGCCCGATACGTTCCTCGAGCGCGCGCGCCAGCGCCGGATCGGTGTGGCGATAGAGATCGAGCAGCCGCATGACCGTATCGTCGGTGGCGGGCGGCAGCTTGGGAGGTGTCCACGACAGCACCGGAGCCGGACCGCGCACCACTAGAGGCGTGACCGGGCCGACCGCGAAAGCCTCTTTGTGGCTGACGCGGCCTGCCGACTGAAGCGAGGCGAGCGCGCGATTGAGCCAGCCGGTGTCGGCGGAGCCGGGTTTGAGCAAGCCGCTTTCCAGGACGTCCTGGCCGTCGAAATGCGAGCGTTCACGGTAGGGCGAAGCGACCGCATGTACGATGCTGGCATTGCCCGCCTTGTACATGCGATGCAAGTTCGGCATCGCCGGATTGAGCGCGAAGAAGTTATCAAGCGGCAGCGCCGCCGTCGCACCATCGAGCGTCAAGGCCTTGTCGCCGCGCAGCCGCACCCAGTCGGGATCGCCGACCGGCGCCACGGTGGCGAGACCGTCGAGCGCGCCGCGCAGCACGATCACCAAAAAGCGCGGATCGCGCCCTTCGGCGAGCGCCGCGCGCGGCATGTGCGCCCAGGCAAACAGCACGCCGGAGGCGAGCAGCAATTCGCGGCGGGAGGGGGCATGGAGGTTCATGACATCACCGTCTCTGGAATTCGGGCGCCATCAACAACAGCGCGAGCGCCTGCGACCGGCTTTCCGCGTGTTTGACCGCCTCGCGCGTTTCCCTTGAGGCCAACGGCCCGAGCGCCGCGTCCACCATCTCGTCCGGTTCCTGGCCGGTATTGCCGACAATGCGTCCCATCTGATTGGCGATGTCGAGCCGTTCCGCCATGCCGTCGAGCCAGGCCGCGCTGTCGTCGGAGAAGCCTTTGGGCGCGGGTGGCCGCCACAGCGGTTCGCCCAGCAGATTTTGAGTATTCACAACGCGGCGCACGTCGTGCATGGCGAGGCCGCTCGCGCGCATCGCGGCCATGATCCATTCGCCGGGCTTTTTCAGCTTGCCGCGCGGCATCTGCCAGGACTCCGGCGCGGTAATAAGCGTTCTCGTCACTTCCATCAGATCGCCGCCGGTGTTTTGGAAACGTCTGGACAATTTGTCGACCAGTGCCGGCGGGGGCTCGTCGGCGACGAAATGGCGGGCGAGTTTGGTGGCGATATGTGTCGCGGTCGCCGAATGGTGCGCAAGATCGTCGAGAACTTTGCGCCCCTGCGCGAATCCGTCATCGGGATAGTTCTTGCCGATGACGGTCTGCGTCTCCGGCTCGTGCATGCGCGGATTGAAGATAAACTCGCCGCCATGCTGGGGATCTTGCCGCGGCGGAACGATGGTCCAGCCGGTGATGACCTTGGCGAAGTTGGTGACATCGTTCTGGGTGTAGCCGGTGCGCACGCCCAGCGTATGCAATTCCAGAATTTCACGCGCCAGATTTTCGTTGAGGCCTTTGCCGCGCCGGATGCCGGCGACTGAAGCGGGTCCGATCGAGCGGGCATTGTCGAGATAAAGCAGCATCGCGGGATGCGTCTCGACCGCGAGCAGCATATCGGAGAATTTTCCGAGTACGTGCGGGCGGACGGCCTCGCGTTCATAAGCGCCACACAGCGACCGTGTCGGGCCTTTATCGGCGGAGATGCAGAAATGATTCGACCAGAACCAGACCAGCCGTTCGACCAAACCGATATCGGCATTGATCGCGGCATCGTAGCGGGCTTTGGCTTCGGCGAGATAAATTTGCTGCGGAACGGCGATCATACCGCCCTTGGCGGGCGCGGGCACCGGGCCGGCATTTGGTGCCATCGATCCCGCGCCGTTTTGCATCTTTTGCTCTTCGCGCGCGGTCTTGCGCTCCTGACGGAATTCGAAAGCGGCTCGCGCCGCAGCGCCACTGGTAAGAAGTTCGGAGTCGCTGATCTGGCCGGCGCCGGGCTTTAGCTCAGCCAGCAGCGCGCCGCGCGGGTCGGATGCAATGCGGTCAATGCCACCCGGGCGCGGTCCAAAGCCGAAACGATGCAGCGCGAACGCCGCCTGCGTCTTGGGATCCAGCGCGCCAGGATCGATCGCCACCGCTTGGAGTCCTTAAAGCTCGACTCTCGCCCGGCGGGAAAATTGCCGCCGTCTCATGTCGAGACTAAGGCGACTTTCGTTGCCGGGTCCTGAACGCCAGATGAAAAATTGGACAGGTGCGGTTAAGTTCCATCACCCGCAAAAAAGCGAATGCCCCGCGAAAGCGGGGCATTGCATTGTCCAATCAAGCGGCGATGGCTTAGTAGCTCGCCTTGCCGTCGATCACGGCCTTGAGCTCGAGGTATTCCTTGCAGTCGGTGCTGCCGCATAACAACTTGACCTTCTGGAGGTCATCTTCCGCCTTTAGGCGGTTGCCCTGTTCCATCTGCCACATGCCGTAATAGGACCAGGTGCGGGTGTGGTTGGGGTCGGCCTTGAGCGCCGCCTCGTACCAGATCTTCGACTGCTCGTAATTGCCCATCTTGCGGTTGGCGTAGCCGATGTAATTGGCGACGTCCGGATGATCGTCGCGGCCAAGCGCGTGCATGGCGGCGATGCCGGCTTCATAATTGCCGGCCAGGATCAATTCGCGGGCGGCGCGATAGTCCTGCAAAAACTTTGCATCGGCTTGCTGCTGCTGACGCTGTTCGATGGCGCTGCCGTCATTCTTTTTCTTCTTCTTTTTACCGTCGTCGGTCGGCGGACTGTCGGTGCCCATGGCGTAGACCGCGACCGGCTTGATGCTGACGGCGGTCACGAGCAAAGCGGCGGCGGCGAACATGCCGAAAGTGCGAAGCGCTTTGGTCAGGGTCATGTAGGTCTCCTCTTGGAAAGCGGCTGGGTTGGGTATTACGCCGAAAACGGCTGTTACGGAGAAACAGTCAGCGGATTATTTCACCGCCATCTTGCCGCACTAATAGCCGGTGCCGGGGACGGCGTCCGGCCGGTAACGCGACTTGTCCGATTGTGGCGCCTTGTCTTCTGATTTCTCGCGCTTCATCTTGGTCGGTTTGACCGCAGCTTTACGATCGGCCTTTTTGTCGATGGCGCCGTCGGAAGTGCCCGCGTCGACGGCGTAAAGCGGCTTGGTGCCGATGCTTACTGCGAGCAGGCCGGCCGCCGCCACCAGCGCGAGGCGGCGCAGTATCTGGGCTGACGTCATGGAACAACCTCGTTCGTTGAATACAAGACATAAACAACCGATCCATGCCGTCTAGTCCCTCACAAGAAATACAATCTGGCGGAGCCGTCCTTGACTCGCCGGCGGGTTTCAGGGAACATTTTAGCGTGCTGGTTCCCCGGGTCACTCCGGGGACGAAAGAGGGAACACGGAATCTGCCGGTTCGCAGAACTCCGTGGCTGCCCCCGCAACTGTGAGCGGCGAGCCCGCGTCCATATGGCCACTGGGAAACCGGGAAGGCCGGGCGCAACTGGGCGACGACCCGCGAGCCAGGAGACCTGCCAGCACGGTCACCCAACCGGTGGACGGGGAGTCCATACGGAGCGGTCTTTCGCAGCGGTGACGACAATGCCGGTGCGATGGCCGTGAGAGACGCTTCTCCCACGACATCCAGCATGTGAGCAGGCGCGCCGTCGCGTTTTCTCGCTTGCGTCCTTCGTACCGGGTTTGGTCTCACCCGATGCGCCGCCATTGCGCGCGCAAACGAAGGAATGTCGCGTCATGGGAATGAAAATAAGTCTGCTCGGCGCCGGCTTGGCGCTGACGCTGCTCGCGCAAGCCGCGGGCGCTCAAGACAATCCGCCAGCCAACAGCGTGGCTTTGCCGCAAATCGTCGTCAGCCCGACGACGATTCCAACTCCACAAAACGAAATTGCGAGTTCGGTAACGGTCATCACGGCCGAAGACCTTGAGCGCGATCAACGCAGAACGATCGCGGATGCGCTTAATGCGGTAGCCGGACTCAATGTGGTTCAGACAGGAGGGCTGGGCGGTCAAACAGCGATCTTTATGCGAGGGACAAATTCTAACCACGTCAAGGTGCTCATTGATGGCATCGACGTTGGTGATCCGAGCATCCCAAACGGCGCATTCGATTTTGCACACCTTCTGGCTGGCGACGTCGAACGGATCGAAGTGCTTCGCGGACCCCAAAGCGGCCTCTACGGTTCGGATGCGATCGGCGGTGTGATTTCCATCACCACCAAAAAGGGTGAGGGTCCGCCAAAGGTCACGGCAACATTCGAAGGCGGATCGTTTGGGACATTCAACCAGGCGACCAGCCTGCGCGGCTCACAGGGAGAATTCAATTATTCGTTCAACATCCTGCACCTGCAATCGAAGAGCATTCCGGTAACACCGCTTGATCTGCTCGCGCCCGGCGAGCAGCGAAACAACGACTACTATAATAACTGGACATACTCGACGAAGCTTGGCGCCAATTTATCCGACAATCTGGCCGTCAATTTAGTGGCCCGATATACCGACGCAAAGCACGGCCTCACCGCTGACGACGGCGTGAATTTTCCTCCAAATAGCGCGCCCGAGGTGCTGCAGGACACCCAGCGCAACCATCAACTATATGCGCGCGGCGAGGTCGTCTGGTCGCTTTTTGATGACAGGTTCAAAAATTTCTTTGGGGTAAACTACAGCAATCAATGGAGTTGGTTTTCGGACCCCAATCCGGACAGCTTTAATCCATTTGGCGGGGTAAATCCGCCAACGACCAACGTCGGAACGAAAACCAAGTACGATTGGCGAGGCGAAGTAAAGGTGACGAATGGACAAACTCTTGTTCTCGGCCTCGAGGATGAGACCCAATCGCTCCGAACGGATTCGACAGCTAACTTAGACCCGATCACGGGCCTTCCAATACCAACCACGACAAACGCCAGCACTGGCAATAAAGCGGCCTACATCGAACTTCAATCCGAGTTTTCCAAACGCCTCTACCTCGTCTCAAATATTCGTTTGGACGACGACGACAGCTTTGGATTGCATCCGACGTGGCGCCTTGCGCCGGTCTTTATCGTTCCGGGTACGGAAACCAAGCTAAAGGCAACTTATGGCACAGGTTTTAAGGCTCCCACTCTTACGGAACTGTACGTGAACAACCCGTCAATTTTTCAGTTTGCCAATCCCAACCTGTTGCCGGAAACCAGCACCGGATATGACATCGGATTCGAACAGCCGCTTTTTCATGATCGAGTCAGATTCGGCGCAACCTATTTCAACAATGAGATCAAAAATCTTATCGTCAATACGTTCGATGCTGCCTTCAACGCTAGATATATGAATGTTGGGGCGGCGAGAATGTATGGCATCGAGTCCTTCGCATCCGTTGCGGTAACCGACCAGCTGAAAATTCGCGGAGACTACACGTACACACACGCGCGTGACGAGGCGACTGACCTTGAATTGCTCCGGCGCCCCACACACAAAGCGAGTCTCACGGGCACTTGGAGCCCGACTAACCAGCTAAATCTCTCCGCCACGCTCGTTTATGTCAGTTCTTGGGTCGATGTGAACCGCGACACCGCAGTGTTCATTCCCAGACTGGACGCGCCCTCATATACGACGGTCAACCTCGCGGCGAACTACGACGTGGACAAGCATCTGACCGTATTTGCCCGAGCAGACAATCTGTTCAATGCTCAATATCAAGTTCCGTTCGGCTTCCTGCGGCCTGGTCTCGGCGTGTTCGGAGGCGTGCGCGTTAGCAACTGAACGATGCAATCGCAGCAGTGGCGTGGCGATCCATGATAAAATCTCTCGATTCGAATTGAGAGGGGGCGACCATGTCTCTGCTGCGCATCGTATTCAGCGCGATCTTGCTTGCCGCGTTAGCGATCCCGGCCTTTGCCGCCGACGACGTTCTCGATGCCATCGATCAGGCCCGCAAAGCCTATCAGGCCGGCGACATGGCGGGCGCCAAGCAGTCGCTCGACACGGCCTCGCAACTGGTCGGACAGAAGAACGCCGAAGCGTTCGCGGCCTTGCTGCCGGCGGCGTTGCCGGGCTGGAAGGCCGAGAAGGTCGAGACCGCGGCGGTCGGCGTCGCCATGTTTGGCGCGTCGTCGGCGAGCCGCCGCTATATCGGGTCCGACGGTCACGATGTGCAGGTGCGCATCACCGGCGATTCGGCGATGGTCATGCAGTTCGCGCAAATCTTCATGAACCCGTCGATCGCCGGCGCCATGGGCAAGCTCATCCGCGTCGGCGACCAGCGCGCGATTCAGACCCACGAAGGCTCGGTCAATTTGGTCGTCGCCAACAAATTCCTGGTCACCGTGGATGGCTCGGCCAGCGCGGAAGCGAAGCTCGCTTACGCGCAGGCGATCGACATCGCCAAACTGTCGAAGATGTGAGCATGCGTCGTCTATAAACGGCTGCCACATCACCGGCACGAGCTCGTAGCCGGTCGCCGGTCTTGACCATGTGGCCGCAGGCCGGGAAGGGGAAGTGGTAGGCCTCGACCAGCATGCGGTCGGCTGCGGCGCGGTCGAGCATGGCTGCGCGCGTTTGCACCGCCAGCGGTCCATCCATGTCGAAGATCGGCTGCCAATCAGGATGGCGGGCGAACAGATACGGATTGCGCACGGTGTCGCTCATCGCCAGCATCGATTGATTGCCGGAGTGAATCGCAAAGGCCGTGTGACCCGGCGTATGGCCGTAAGCCGGAATGGAGACGATTCCGGGCGCCACCTCGTCGCCCGGTTTGAACCGGCGCACCTCCTTGGCGATGTCCTTGAAGATGCGCCGTGCGTTGAGGAAATACTTATGCACGGCGCCGGTCGCCCGGCCCATGTTGGCGTCGTCCATCCAGAACGTCCATTCCGGCTCCGGTACCAAAATTTCCGCCTTGGGAAATACCTTGGCGCCGTCCTTGGTCTTGATGCCGTCGATATGGTCGGGATGGAAATGCGAAATGACGATGGTGTCGATCGCGCTCGCGGCGCACGCCAGCGGCGGCGAGATTGGCGTTCATGAAGCCGGCGCTGTCCGTGATCTGGCCGGCGGTGCCGGTATCGATCAGCACCAGCTTGCGGCCGGTGTTCACCAATAGCGCGGTAAATGAAATCGGCAGCACGCTCGGGGCCAAGAAGGCCACGGCCAGCGCGTCGTTTACTTCCGTTCCGCTGGCATTGCGGACGAACTTGTCGTCAATCGGCAAATACCAAATGCCGTCGTAAAGCGCGGTAAGTTGATAGTCGCCGAGCTTGTACCGATAGACGCCGGGCCCTTGCGCGGCGGCCATGGGCGCGGCGGCACGCGCGCGCGCCGGCAACACGGCGGCGCCTGCGGCGAGCATGGGGCCGGCTAGGAACGAACGGCGGGAAAACGCGGTCATGGTGTTCCGTTTCACGTGCCCAAGGCATTTCTTTGGCGGGCGGGCCTATCATCTAACACCGCGGGCCGAGCGCCTATTTCATCGATCCGGCGCAAGGCGCTATGATTGTCATTGAGGGCGCTTGGACGGGGAGGCGGAGAGGCGGATGCGATGGTTGGCACTGTTAGCGGTGCTCGCGTTGGGCGGTTGCGCGAGCGACGTTGGCCCGAGCAAAGCCGAGTTGAAGGCGCAGTGGGATGCGCAGAACGTCTTCCCGCAAAATTACAGGAATGACCTGATCGCGTTTCTGCGCACTTATATCAACGACCCGACTCATATTCGCGGCGCGGCTGTGTCGCAGCCGCAGCTCAAGGACGTCGGGCCGGGCGAGCGTTATATCGCCTGCGTCCGCTACGACGCGCGCAAGGATGGCGGGCAATATGCCGGCCCGAAAGGCGGGGCGGCGACCTTCGTGTCGGGCAAGCTCGACCGCTTTCTCGATGTGCCCCGAGAAGTGCAGGCGTTTTGCAAGGACGCAGTCTACGCGCCGTTTCCCGAACTGGAAAAACTCACGCGCTAGCGCGCGGTTGCGACGCTCTTAAAAGACGCGCAAACACGATCGAGCCCGATGAGCTCGGCAGTACAGGTTCAGACAAAAAGGCTGAAAGTAGCCTCGGGCGACGAGGTCACTTAACCTTGAGGTTCTCCGCGGATGTCTTTCCGCGATTTTCGACGAGCTCGAACTGAACGGTCTGACCTTCGTTCAGTGTGCTGAGGCCGGCGCGTTCAACGGCCGAGATGTGCACGAACACATCCTTCCCGCCTTCTTGCGGCTGGATGAAGCCATAGCCCTTCGTCGGATTGAACCACTTTACGGTGCCCTGAGGCATGCTAGATCTCCGAGGTATTACTGGTAACAGGGTCAGTTTGGCATACTCGGCAAGCGCCGAACAAGGTCCCGGAAGGGCCGCCGCGCGCCCTATTGACCTATTTTTTGCGGGGTCCCGATCGCTCGGTTTTTGGTGCCGGGTGAGAGGATTGAACTCCCGACCTTCGCTTTACAAAAGCGCTGCTCTACCGCTGAGCTAACCCGGCTCGAATCCACAGCTATCAGCCTCATAAGTCTGCCACAAGCTGATGCGGCGCACCTCCGCCGGCTCGCGGTTATCGGCCATAAAAAACGCCCTGCACCGCAAAGTGCAGGGCGCCGGAGTGGATAGGGAGCGGCCGTTGCCAGCCGCCCCCGCTCGGTCAGATTTGGGTGATATCGCGATCCTTGGTCTCGGGCAGGAAGATCAATGCCACGACGAAGCTCATCGCCGCCACGCAGATCGGATACCAGAGGCCTGAGTAGATGTTGCCGGTCGCCGCCACGATCGCGAACACGGTGGCCGGCAGGAAGCCGCCGAACCAGCCGTTGCCAATGTGATACGGCAGCGACAGCCCGGAATAACGGATCCGGGTCGGGAACAACTCGACCAGCCAGGCGGCGATCGGCCCGTATACCATGGTCACGTAGATGACCAAGATGGTGAGCAGCAGCACCGTCATGACGTAGTTGATCTCCGCCGGATCGGCGCCGGCCGGATAGCCGTGCGCCTTCACCGCCGCGGTGATGGCCGCCGGGGTTGCCGCAGCGCCGGCGAGCTGTTGCTCGCCGATCTTCACGCTCGCGGGTGTCCCTTTCGGCGCGGCGACGTTCTCGTAGTTGACCGACAGGCCGACCAGCGCGGCTTTGATCGTGTCGCAGCCGGTGGTGTACTTCTCGGTTCCCGTCGCCTTGAACTGGAACGAGCACTCGGACGGATCGGCGGTGACGACCACCGGCGCCGCGGCGAGTGCATGCTCCAGCTTCGGATTGGCGAAGTGGGTGATGCCCTGGAAGATCGGGAAGTAGGTGATCACCGCCAGGGCAAAGCCCGCGAGCATGATCGGCTTGCGGCCGATCTTGTCCGACAGCCAGCCGAACAGGATGAAGCCGCCGGTGCCGAGCGCGAGCGAGATTGCGATCATGATCGACGCCGTCACGGCCGGCACCTTGATGGTCTGGGTCAGGAAGAACAGCGCGTAGAACTGTCCGCCGTACCACACGACCGCTTCACCGGCGGTGGCGCCGAACAATGCCAGAATGGCGATTTTGGCGTTGCTCCACTGGCCGAAGGCTTCCGACAGCGGACGCTTCGACTGCTTGCCTTCGTCAACCATCTTCTTGAACAGCGGTGACTCGTTGAGCTTGAGCCGGATCCAGATCGACACCGCCAAGAGGACCGCCGAGAGCAGGAACGGAATGCGCCAGCCCCAATCCCCGAAGGCGGCTTCGCCCATCCAGGTGCGGATGCCGAGCACCAACAGCAACGCCATGAACAGACCGAGCGTGGCGGTAGTCTGAATCCACGATGTGTAGAACCCGCGCTTGTTCTTGGGCGCGTGCTCCGCGACGTAAATCGCCGCGCCGCCGTATTCGCCGCCGAGCGCGAGGCCCTGCACGAGACGGAGTGCGATCAGCACAATTGGCGCCGCGATGCCCCACGTGGCAAAGCCCGGCAACACGCCGATGAAGAAAGTGCCGACGCCCATCAGGCTCATGGTGACGAGGAAGGTGTATTTGCGGCCGATCGTGTCGCCGAACCGGCCGAAGATCAGCGCGCCGAATGGCCGCACCGCGAAACCAGCGGCAAACGCCAGCAACGCGAAGATGAAGCCGACATTGGGCGGCACGTTGGAGAAAAAGTATTTCGCCAGAAAGACGCCGAGCGTCCCGTAGATATAGAAGTCGTACCACTCGAAAACGGTGCCGAGCGAAGAAGCGAAAATGACCATTCTTTGCTCTGAGGTCATTCCGACTTCGCGGCCACCGGTCGCTGTCATCGTTGCCATGGCATTGCCCCTGTCTTTGATTTTTTGGTTTGATTTCTTGTTGGGGACTGCCTCCCGCAAGTTCGCCAAAGACCGCCCCAGGGGCACGAGTATGCCTCCGACGGTGATGTCGTCTGTGCGCCTCAGGTATTACGTCTAAAGTATAAGGTTGGCCGGCTAAGAGACTGGATTTTGTTGCAGAGCATCAATCGCAAAAAATGCTCAACGTACGCCGTCCCATAGCGGCGTTCAGGTGATCGAAATCAGCTTTTCCAGCACGTCGATCAGCCAGGCGGCGGCTTGAAGGACCGCCAGCCGCTGCGCCAGTTTGGCTTTGCGGAACGTGTCGTTGAGCAACTTGAGCGCGCGTTTGTAGCCGGGATGCCGCTGGCCGGTTTCGCCGAGCGAGGTGAGCCGCGCGACCAGCGCCGCGCGATAGGTTTCGAGTTCATCATAGCGCTCGCGGAAACCGGCGCGCGGCCGCGATCTGGCAGAGGAGGCGGGGGGGCGTTGGTTCGGCATCGGCGATTAACTTTAACGGTGGGGCGTTGCGGCCGCTACATGTGAGTGAACACCGGATCGTGACTGGAATTCCGGCGCCTTCAAGGCGCCGCGCGATTAATGTTACCTCGCGATAGAAGGCGTCACTGTGAAGCCTTCGTATAAAATGCCATCGAGTAATTCGCCGATTGGAGATGGATCGGATGCGCGTTCGGCTCACCATCGCTCTTATAGTTTTCGGTTTCGCCGGTGCCGCGCGCGCCGCTGATTTGCCGATCGAGCGATCCGCTTTCGAGCCGGGCGGCTATTTCGAATACGGTGAGCGCGCCGGAATGCTGGTGGTCTATGACAATCAACCCGGCGTGCTTGTGCGCTCGTATTGGCGCGCGCCGTGGCGACATCATCGTTATTTCCCGGCCACCGGCTTGGCGCCGAAGATCGGCCGCGACGAAAATTTGCATGCTCACGCTGCGCCGCTGCGTCCGGCAAAGACGTTCAAGCGCCAGTGGTCGAATGCCGCCGCCGTGGAGCGGGCGTTAGAGCGCGAACAACCCATCATCGTGCTGCCGCCAAATGCCCAGCCGGCGCCGCGCTTGGACTTACCCCCGCAAAATCCCAAACCTTGAAAGCCGTGCCGCCATGTTGAAATCAATGACCCACCGTTCTCGCCATCTCGCAGCGTTCGCGGTTGTCGCCGCCGGAATCTTGCCGGCCGCCTCGGCGCAAGCGCAGTCCTACGGCGTGAGGTACGCGCAACCGCTCTATTCCTACGAAGTGCGGACCCCAATGCGCGACTATCCGTATTTCCGCTGTCTGGACTGCGAACATCGGGCGCGGCTGATCGAACGAAAACATATCGTCGAATATGAGCCAGCGCTTTCGCGCCACCGACACGCGGCAACCGAAGAGAGGCGCGTGATCCGGGCCGACGCCGAAGTCATCATTCTCGGGTCGGACCGCATAAACATCCGGCTGTTTCGCAAAGCGCGCGATCGCGGCGTCGTGATACACGGTGACGAGTAAGACCTGTTGAAGGGCTAAAGGGAGCGGACGGCGGGTTGGGGGGCCCGCCGTTTTGCGTTTACAACTTCGCGCGGGCTACGTAGAGCCCGAGCGCAGCCGCGTTCGACACGTTCAGGCTCTTGATGTCGCCCGGCAGATCGATGCGCGCGACATGGTCGCAGGTTTCCTTGGTGAGCTGGCGCAGGCCCTTGCCCTCGGCGCCGAGCACCAGCGCGAGCGGCGCGCGCAGCGGCAACGACGCGAAATCGCTGTCGCCGCTCGAGTCGAGGCCGACCACGAGAAATCCGCTCTGCTTGAGCGCGGCGAGCCCGCGCGCGAGGTTCTGCACGCTGACCAGCGGCACATATTCGAGCGCGCCGGACGCGGCCTTGGCCAGCGCGCCGGTGGCGTCCGGGCTGTGGCGCTGCGTGGTCACGATCGCAGTCGCCGCGAAGGCCGCGGCGGAGCGGAAGATGGCGCCGACATTGTGCGGATCGGTGATCTGGTCGAGCACCAGCACCACGCCTTTTGCCGGGACAGCCTCGACCGCGGCGAGGGCAGCGGCGTCGGCTTCCAGATAGAGGCCCTGATGCACGGCATCGGGCAGCAGCCGTTCGGCGATCGCGGAAGGCCGCACGAGTTCCGGCTTGATGGTAATGCCTTCTTCGGCCAGCCGCCGGGCGGCGTTTTCGGTGGCGAGCAGCTTGCGGACCTGGCGCGCCGGATTTCGCAGCGCCGCCGTCACCGTGTGCCAGCCATACATCACGACCGGGCCGTCGGCGGCCGGCCGCAGGCTGTCGCGGCGGGCGCGCTCGAAACGCTCGCGGCGCTCGGTCTGCTGGCGGGTCGCGCCCGGTTTGGCGCCGGAATGCAGTGGGGGGTCGTGTTGCCATCGCCGTGCCTTAACCGATCCGCACCATGCGGAACAGCCTCCATTGACTTAAAGGGGGTGGCTGCCCATAAAACGCGCGAATCCGGCCGGCAGGTCCGGCCGTTTTTCATATCTGATCAATACGGTGCGACGGCTTTCTGGGAGAGTGTCCCGAGCGGCAAAGGGGGCGGACTGTAAATCCGCTGGCTATGCCTTCGTAGGTTCGAGTCCTACCTCTCCCACCATCCTGCTTCGCGCCTTTGGCGCTTCGCAGGATTGCACGGTTCCCGAGCGCGAAGCAGGATGCCCTCCGAAGCCTTGGCGGAGGAGGGCTGTTAAATGCGCTACGTCTATCTGCTGCAAAGCGAAATGGCCGGTAGTCAACGCTATGTGGGCATCGCGTCCGATCTGAAACAACGAATTGCGTACCATAACGCTGGGAAGTCTTCGCACACGTCCAAGTATTTGCCGTGGAAATTGGTGACCTATATTGCGTTTTCTGATGAGCGAAAGGCCGAGGTTTTCGAGCGCTACCTGAAATCCGGTTCAGGTCACGCATTTGCCAAGAAAAGACTGTGGTAGAAACTGGACTTCCGCGGGTGTAGCTCAATGGTAGAGCAACAGCCTTCCAAGCTGATGACGACGGTTCGATTCCGTTCACCCGCTCCAGTCTTCGCTGCTCCGCAGCTTCGACTGGCAAGCCATTCTTGGAACAGCGAAGACTGCCCGCCGTAGCTTTAAGCGAAGGCGGGCGATCTATGACACCAGCGCCGCCGCTGCGGCTTGCGCTTCCGGAACCACGTCGTGGTCGTAGAGTCGCTTGCGGAACGCGGCGTGGGCGGCGATCTCGGCGTCGCGGACGCCCAAATCGGAATAGGCCGAGTCGTACCGCATGCCGTTCTCGCGCGCGCCGCGCTGCACGTGCGCCACCCGTTCGCTGCGCAATCGCTCATAGGCCAGTAGCGCCGCCGGCGCATTCTCGCCGTTCGCGCGCGCCAGGATAGTCGCCAGCGCCATGCCGTCCTCGATCGATTGGTTGGCGCCCTGTCCGAGATGGGGAAGCATCGGATGCGCGGCGTCGCCGAGCAGCGTGAGCCTTCCTTTGGTCCAGGCCGGCAGCGGCTCGCGGTCATACAAAGCCCAGCGGAACGTCGTTTGAACCTGGCTCAACAGATGTTCGATGCGCGGGTCCCAGCCGGCGAACTCGGCCCGCAGCACGTCCGCGTCGCCGGGGGCCGACCAGGATTCCTTCATTTCCTGATCCGCCGGCACGAAGCCGACATAGTTGACGAGTTCGCCGGCGCGCACGGGAAACGAGAGAAAGTGTTTGGCTTTGCCGAGCCACATCAGCCAGCGGTCGGTCGGCCATCGCGGCACGAGCGCGTGCGGCAGCACGCCGCGGTAGGCGACCGAGCCATGGAACACCGGCCGCGACGGCGGCGCGACGTAACGTCGCAGCTCGGAGTGGATGCCGTCGGCGGCGATGACAATGTCGCCTTCGGCGGCGGCGCCATTGGCGAACGACACCCGCGCGGCTTTCGCCATCCTGCGCAAAGGACGTGGCGCGGTGTCCGGTGTGCACGACGCCTTCGGGCAGCGGGCTGGCCAGGAGTTCGACGAGGTCGGCGCGGTGCATGCCGAACGTCGCGTTCCAGCCGGCGGAATCCGTCACCTGCACCGGCGCGATCGGCGCGCCGTCGTGGCGGAAATAGTGCGAACCGGCGCCGACCCGCGCGCCGCGTTGCTCGACCGCGGGTCCGAGCCCCACGCGTTGCAATTGGCGCACGCTGTTCGGTGTCAGGAACACGCCGGCGCCGATCTCGCCCAGCGCCGGCGCCTGCTCGTAGACCGACACCTGGAGACCGTGAGCGATCAGCGCGTTCGCCGCGAACAGGCCGCCGATCCCGCCGCCAATAATGACGACATTGGGCTGCTTTTGCGCCATCAGATCGCCGCTTGCGCCAGGTGCTCGCGCACGAAAGCCGGATCGAAGATGCGGTCCGCCATCACCTGGCAGCGTTTGATCAGCCGATGCTCGTCCGCCCGGTAATCCGGAATGGCGACGTGCAGCGTACCGATGTGGTCCCACATCAGCACGTCGCCTTCGGTCCACTGGTGAGCATATTGATATTTTGGCTGTAGCTGATGGCGGGTGAGTTCCGCCAAAATCTCGTCGCTTTCCGCTTCGTCGAGTTTCGTTGATGCGAACCGCATAGCCCGGCTTGGCATAGAGAACTTTCCGGCCCGTGATCGGATGTGTCAGGAAAATCGGATGCACCGATGGCGGGCGCTGCGCGCGTTGTTCCGCCGTGAGCGCGGGACGCGTCGAACCAGGGCGTTTGCGCATTTCCTCCCAGAACTTGTTGAAGTCGTGCGTGGCGGTGGCGTTCGCGAGCTTGCTCTTGAGCGCGGGCGACAGATCGTCGTAGGCGGCATGCATATCGGCAAATACGGTATTGCCGAGCGGCTTGTCGTCGCGGTGCGGAATCTTGATGCCGTAGAGCACGTTGGTGAAGCCGACCACCTCGTTATAGGACATGTCGGTATGCCAATCCTGCCCGGCGTCGGCCAAGCCGATCGGCTTGCCGTTCTCCACGATGTTCGACAGCAACATGACTTCCGGCACGCCCGGTTCGCAGTAGGCGCCGGTCGGCGAGCCCTGCAAGGAACCGAATCGTTGCGAGAACGCCTTTAAGGCGCGGGCGTCGAGCGTTTGTTTTGGAAAACAAATGACGCCGTAGCGGCCGAGCGCCGACAGGATGGTTGCAAACTGCGGACGGCTGACGGGTTTTGACAAATCGATGTCATCGATGACGCACGCCCATCGAGGATTTGTTCGGTGTGAGGTTCATGGTTGTCGCCCTAGTGCCGCCGATTTGAAGTTCCTGCATCACCTGCCGCAAGCTCGTTCAGGAACTTCAAATCGATAAACGGCACTAGAAACATATACTTGCTAGTGCCCCTTTGCTTTCGAAGTTCGTGTCAGAAGGTGCTGCGATGTACCACGAACTTCGGAAGCAGGGCACTAGGACCATCAAGTGTTGGCCATAGGTGCGGCTTTGTCCACCCTTGCATAGGTTCGGCCGATCGCCTCGGCGTCGCTTGGAATAATTTGAATTCGCTTCGCGTAGCTGGTTTCCCAATCGACAAAGCGCAGAGGCGCATAGTCGCGAACGAGGGAATCGAATTTATCCTCGAGAATCCGCGAAGCGGGGTTGATCTTGCTGACCAAAACCAGTCCAGAAGGCGGTGCGCCAACGATCTCGATCTGAAGATCTGGCCGATGATCCATCAAGATGGCGAGACATTTCCAGACATCGCCGACCCAGTACGGAGCATGGTAGTCGCGCGCGGAAGCGACTTCGTCGAAGGGAATGCAATCGTGGATCGCAATTAGTCCGTTGGCAGTCGCGCGCTTCTCGACATTGACGAAATCGCGCAAGGCTTGTTCAAACAGATGCAGGCCATCGATGAAGGCCATATCGATTTTCCGTCCAGCAAATTGCGGCCGCTGTTCGTAGGCATGGAAGAACGCGTCGCTGGTTTCCGTGTAGATCGAAATATTCGATGGCAGGCGTTTTCCGATTTGCGGCATCGGGTCGATACCGACGCTGTCGGTCGATGGTCTTGCCACGGAAATGGACACGCCCTTCGATACGCCAATTTCGACGTAGAACTTCGGCTGAACGCGTTCATGCAGCGCGCGCAGCAGGCGGACGTGGTCATCTCCCGGAAATGTAAGCCGGCATAGGCCGCGATACAGAACGCTCCAGCCTGGATGCATCTCCAGCATCCGCCGGAAGAACGCGACGCCGGGACCGGTGTGCGATTCGGCGGCGAAGCTATCCGCCAGCCAGTCGGCTGCATCGGAGAGAATTCGATTTTTCCGGCGAAACGCGGGGGTATCGAAGGCGATGCCGGGGTTGATGTGCTCGAAGATATCCATGAGCTGGCGCTGCGCTTGTTTTTTCCGTCCTAGCAGCATGGCGGTATGGCATTTTATGACCTGTCGCGTAATATCCGGTTGCGACAGATAGCCAGCTATTCGATTGAATTTCATCGGAGCGTCCAAGCCGAACCGGCCACGTCATAAATGACCTTTGACTGGTGTCCAAGGCATTGACGCGCTTTCACAATCTTCCGCCTTGCAATGGGTCCGTGTATAATGCATGACATCCGCGCGGCGGGCCCTTATATGGTCCGCCGTATCCGCTTCCGGAGGAGTGTAGCTCAATTGGTAGAGCACCGGTCTCCAAAACCGGGGGTCGCAGGTTCGAGCCCTGCCACTCCTGCCAGGCGGGAAACGGCGGGAGATAGAGTGAACAGATGAGCGATCAAGCGCCGGCAGAAGTACGACGCAAAGCCGCGGGTCAGCCCGTTCCGTTTCTTGCAGGAAGTGCGCGAGGAGACCCGCAAGGTCACCTGGCCGTCGCGCAAGGAGACCATGATCACCACCGCCATGGTATTCGTGATGGTGGCGATCGCTTCGGTTTTCTTCCTGCTCGCGGATCAAGTCATCCGGATCGCCGTTACCTTCGTGCTCGGTATCGGAAGTTGAAAGCCAGAGGGATATGAGCGACACCGCCGAAACCACGACAACCCGGCCCAAGCGCTGGTACATCGTTCACGCCTATTCGAACTTCGAGAAGAAGGTCGCTGAATCGATCCGCGAGCAGGCCAAGCAGCGCAATCTCGCCGACCACTTCGAGGAAATCATGGTACCGACCGAGACCGTGGTCGAGGTGCGCCGCGGCCGCAAGGTGAACGCCGAGCGCAAGTTTTTCCCGGGCTACGTGCTGGTGAAGATGGATTTGACCGACGAGGTCTACCATCTGATCAAGAACACCCCGAAGGTCACCGGCTTTCTCGGCACCGACAAGAAGCCGATGCCGATTTCGGAAGCCGAAGCCAACCGCATCCTGCATCAGGTGCAGGAAGGCATCGAGCGGCCGAAGCCCTCGGTGTCGTTCGAGGTTGGCGAACAGGTACGCGTGTCGGACGGACCGTTCGCCTCGTTCAACGGCACGGTCGAGGAAGTCGACGAGGCGCGCTCGCGCGTGAAGGTGGCGGTGTCGATCTTCGGCCGCGCCACGCCGGTCGAACTGGAATTCGGTCAGGTCGAAAAACTTTAAGATGCTCGACCTGCCGTGCGCCCGGCGGGCATGCTGGACAGGGCTGGCAGGACCCACTACATCATCGGCCATCATAAAGGCGTGGGAGGTGAGGCGGTCGCCAACCGTCAATATCCGCACCACTACAGGAGTGAGAAATGGCCAAAAAAGTCACTGGATTCCTTAAATTGCAGGTGCCGGCAGGCGCCGCCAACCCGTCGCCCCCGATCGGGCCGGCGCTGGGTCAGCGCGGCTTGAACATCATGGAGTTCTGCAAGGCGTTCAACGCGCAGACCCAGAAGATCGAGAAGAACACGCCGATCCCGGTGATCATCACCACCTATCAGGATCGCTCGTTCACCTTCGAGATGAAGACGCCACCGGTGTCTTACTTCCTGAAGAAAGCTGCCAAGCTCGGCAGCGGCTCGAAGACCCCCGGCCGTGAAATGGTCGGCGAGGTCACCAAGAAGCAACTGCGCGAGATCGCCGAGCAGAAGATGAAAGACCTCAACTGCGACACGATCGAGTCCGCGATGAAGATGATCGAAGGTTCCGCCCGCTCGATGGGCCTCACGGTGGCGGAGTAACGGTCATGGCACTCGGAAAACGCACAACGGCCGCTCGTACCGGCATCGATCGCGACAAGTCCTACACGATCGCGGAAGCGGTCAAGCTCGTGAAAGAGCGCGCCAAGGCGAAGTTCGACGAAACCATCGAGATCGCGATGAATCTCGGCGTCGATCCGACGCACGCGGACCAGATGGTGCGCGGCGTCGTCACGCTGCCGAACGGCTCCGGCCGCACGCTGCGCGTCGGCGTGTTCGCGCGCGGCGCCAAGGCGGAGGAGGCCAAGGCCGCCGGCGCCGATGTGGTCGGCGCCGAGGAACTCGTCGAGAAGGTGAATAAGGGCGAGATCGATTTCGACCGCTGCATCGCCACGCCCGACATGATGCCGCTGGTTGGACGCCTGGGTAAGGTGCTCGGACCGCGCGGCATCATGCCGAACCCGAAAGTCGGCACGGTGACGATGGATGTCACCACCGCGGTCAAAGGCGCCAAGGGTGGCTCGGTCGAATTCCGCGTCGAGAAGGCCGGCATTATCCAGGCCGGGGTCGGCAAGGCCTCATTCACCGAGGACAAACTGGTGGAGAACATCAAGGCGTTCGCCGACGCCGTACAGAAGGCCAAGCCCCCGGGCGCCAAGGGCCACTACATCAACAGGGTAGCGATCTCTTCCACCATGGGCCCGGGCGTCAAAGTCGAGCCGGCTTCGCTGTTTGCCGCCGGCAGCGGCCAGTAAACCTGGTTTTGCCTGACTTTTTCGCGGGATTTGCGCGAAAAGGGGCTTGGCAAAGCCATTTAGACGCTCTAAATGATCCGCATCGGGCGTGCCGGCCCAGTTTGTCGGCACGCCTTTGCGCGTCTCTAAAATCAATGGTGATTGGAAACTATTCCTTTTGGGCATCCCGGCGGGACATCTGAAAGGGAAGGACCGATTTCATTGCTTTGAACGGCGCGCAAGGCCGGACCGGAAACGGGCCGACCGACCTGTCCAAGACTGCCGGTGCCGAGGTCGCAAGCCAAAGCTTAATCCTGCAAAGGGCCAGCACAGACGGGGAAGAGACCCGAGTTTGCGCAAAACATGACCTCCGGTCATGAACGCGCCAAGTCGGTTCGAACCTCGGATATCCGATTGCGGCTTCGGCTGCTCTCGGAGGGCAGGCTAACTCGAACGTCGTCCTGCCCGGATTGCTACGCGTGCAACCTGAAGCGGGACGGCCGGTAGCAACCCGGCGGCTCCCGCGGATCATGCGGGCAAGCCGCCAACCGGAAAGAGCTTTGCAGTGGATCGAGCGGCAAAAGCTGAGTCCATCACCGAACTGAGCGGAGTCTTCAAGACCGCGAACGTCGTGGTGGTGGCTCACTATAACGGCCTCTCCGTCGCCCAGATGCAGAATCTGCGCAAGCAGATGAAGCTGGCGGGCGGTCACGTGAAGGTCGCGAAAAACCGTCTCGCAAAGATCGCACTCAAGGACACCGACGTAGCCTCCATTGGCTCCCTGCTGAAGGGACCGACCGTGCTCGCCTACTCAGGCGATCCGGTGGCGGCGCCGAAGGTGGCCGTCGATTTCGCCAAGGCGAACGAAGCGTTCGTCATTCTCGGCGGGTCGATGGGCAAAACCGCTCTGGACCTCAACGGCGTCAAGGCGCTCGCCTCGCTGCCGTCGCTGGATGAATTGCGCGCCAAGATCGTCGGCCTGATCCAGGCCCCGGCGACCAAGATCGCCCAACTCGTCAACGCACCCGCGGCCAAGGTCGCGCGCGTGGTCCAGGCCTATGCATCCAAGAGCGCGGCGGCCTGACGGCACAAAGCAAACTCGTATTTGGTTCGAACCCAGTAGGAAAAGAAAATGGCTGACTTGCAAAAGATCGTCGACGAGTTGTCGAAACTGACCGTCCTGGAAGCGGCGGATCTGGCGAAGTTGCTGGAAGAGAAGTGGGGCGTCTCCGCCGCGGCCGCAGTCGCTGTGGCGGCCGGTCCCGCGGCCGGCGCTGCCGCCGCTGAAGAAAAGACCGAGTTCACCGTGATCCTCTCCGCCGCAGGCGACAAGAAGATCGAGGTGATCAAGGAAGTGCGTGCGCTCACCGGTCTCGGCCTCAAGGAAGCCAAGGACCTGGTCGAGGGCGCGCCCAAGCCGGTCAAGGAAGGCGTGAACAAGGAAGAAGCCGACAAGATCAAGGCCACCCTCGAAAAGGTGGGTGCCAAGGTTGAGCTCAAGTAAGCGAATGCTTATTTGACCGATATCCCCGGGGGTTAAACCCCGGGGGTTTCGACGGAAAAAGTGACGTGTGCGGCGGTTCGGGCGTGGCCCGAATCACATAGAAACGGGTAGCCCCGACGCCTGTCCTGATGGTCGCGATGGATTGCGACCGTTAGGAGAGGCGCCCGCGCTGGCCGCCAAAATCGAATCGAGAGAAATAGACGATGGCGCAGACATTTACCGGTCGCAAGCGCGTAAGGAAGTTTTTCGGATCAATCAAAGAAGTAGCGGAGATGCCGAACCTCATCGAGGTTCAGAAGGCATCTTATGACCAGTTTCTGCTGGTCAAAGAACCCGTGGGCGGGCGTCCCGACGAGGGCCTGCAGGCGGTGTTCAAATCGGTATTCCCGATTTCCGACTTCTCCAATTCGTCGATGCTCGAGTTCGTCAAATACGAATTCGAGCCGCCGAAGTACGATGTCGACGAGTGCCGCCAGCGCGGCATGACCTATGCGGCGCCACTCAAGGTAACGCTGCGGCTGATCGTGTTCGATATCGACGAGGAGACCGCCGCGCGTTCGGTCAAGGACATCAAGGAGCAGGATGTCTACATGGGCGACATTCCGCTCATGACCAACAACGGCACCTTCATCGTCAACGGCACCGAGCGCGTCATCGTTTCGCAGATGCATCGCTCGCCCGGCGTGTTCTTCGATCACGACAAGGGCAAGACGCATTCCTCGGGCAAGCTGCTGTTCGCCGCCCGCATCATTCCCTATCGCGGCTCATGGCTCGACATTGAGTTCGATGCCAAGGACATCGTCTATGCGCGCATCGACCGCCGCCGTAAAATTCCGGTGACGTCGCTACTGTTTGCGCTCGGCCTCGACGGCGAGGAAATTCTCCGCACCTTCTACAAGCACGTCACTTACAAGCGCGCCAAGGAAGGCTGGCGCGTGCCGTTCGATGCCAATCGGCTCAAAGGCTACAAGGCAGTCAACGATCTGGTCGACGCCGACACCGGCCGCGTCGTGGTCGAAGCCGGCAAGAAGATCACCGTGCGCCAGGCGCGCCAGCTCTCCGAAAAGGGTCTCAAGCATCTTCGCATGACGGACGAGGAGTTGATCGGCCACTACGTTGCCGAGGACCTCGTCAATGTGAAGACCGGCGAGATCTACATGGAGGCCGGCCAGGAGATCGACGAGAAGAACCTGAAGGTTCTGATCGAGAACGGCTACAAGGAATTGCCGCTGCTCGACATCGATCACGTCAACGTCGGCGCCTATATCCGCAATACGCTCACGGTCGACAAGAACATGACGCGTGAAGACGCGCTGTTCGACATCTACCGCGTGATGCGCCCGGGTGAGCCGCCGACCGTCGACACTGCCGAAGCGATGTTCCGTTCGCTGTTTTTCGACAGCGAGCGCTACGACCTTTCGGCCGTCGGCCGCGTCAAGATGAATATGCGTCTCGAGCTCGACGCGCCCGACACCATGCGCGTGCTGCGCAAGGAAGACATCATTTCCGTCATCAAAACTCTGGTCGATCTGCGCGACGGCAAGGGCGAGATCGACGACATCGACCATCTCGGCAATCGCCGGGTGCGCTCGGTCGGCGAGTTGATGGAAAACCAGTACCGCATCGGCCTGTTGCGCATGGAGCGCGCGATCAAGGAGCGCATGTCGTCGGTCGATATCGACACCGTGATGCCGCAGGATTTGATCAACGCCAAGCCGGCGGCTGCCGCGGTGCGCGAGTTCTTCGGCTCCTCGCAGCTCTCGCAGTTCATGGACCAGACCAACCCGCTGTCCGAGATCACGCACAAGCGGCGGCTCTCGGCGCTCGGCCCTGGCGGCCTGACGCGCGAACGCGCTGGCTTCGAAGTGCGCGACGTGCATCCGACGCATTATGGCCGCATCTGTCCGATCGAGACGCCGGAAGGGCCGAATATCGGCCTGATCAATTCGCTCGCGACCTATGCGCGGGTGAACAAATACGGCTTCGTCGAGACGCCGTACCGCAAGGTCAAGGACGGCCGGGTCACCGACGAGGTGATCTATCTCTCGGCCATGGAAGAGGGCCGCTACACCGTTGCGCAAGCCAACGCGCAAATGGACGCGCGCGGCCGCTTCACCGAGGACCTGATCATTTGCCGCCACGCCGGCGACGTTCACTTGGTCCCCCGGGACAAAGTCGACTTCATGGACGTGTCGCCGAAGCAGCTCGTGTCGGTTGCCGCGGCGCTCATTCCGTTCCTGGAAAACGACGACGCCAACCGCGCGCTGATGGGCTCCAACATGCAGCGGCAAGCCGTGCCGCTGGTTCGCTCCGAAGCGCCGTTCGTCGGCACCGGCATGGAAGGCGTGGTTGCGCGCGATTCGGGCGCCTCGATTTCCGCCCGCCGTACCGGCATCGTCGATCAAGTGGATGCCACCCGTATCGTCGTTCGCGCCACCGGCGAGACCGACCCGACCAAGCCGGGCGTCGATATCTACCGGCTGATGAAATATCAGCGCTCGAACCAGAACACCTGCATCAACCAGCGTCCGCTGGTGAAAGTGGGCGATAACGTCGAGAAGGCCGACATTATCGCCGACGGCCCCTCGACCGACCTCGGCGAACTCGCGCTCGGCCGCAACGTGCTGGTCGCGTTCATGCCGTGGAATGGCTACAACTTCGAGGACTCGATCCTGCTGTCCGAGCGGATCGTGAAAGACGACGTGTTCACGTCCATCCACATCGAAGAATTCGAAGTGATGGCGCGCGACACCAAGCTCGGCCCCGAGGAAATCACCCGCGACATCCCGAACGTCTCGGAAGAGGCGCTCAAGAACCTCGACGAAGCCGGCATCGTCTATATCGGCGCCGAGGTGCATGCCGGCGACATCCTCTGCGGCAAGATCACGCCCAAGGGCGAGAGCCCGATGACGCCGGAAGAAAAACTGCTGCGCGCCATCTTCGGCGAAAAAGCCTCCGACGTGCGTGACACCTCGTTGCGCGTACCGCCGGGCGTGCAAGGCACCGTCGTCGAAGTACGCGTGTTCAACCGGCACGGCGTCGAGAAGGATGAACGCGCGCTCGCGATCGAGCGTGAAGAGATCGAACGGCTCGCCAAGGACCGCGACGACGAGCAGGCGATCCTAGACCGCAACGTTTACGGCCGTCTGGCGGAATTGCTGGAAGGCCGGCAAGGCATCGCCGGTCCAAAGGGCTTCAAGAAGGACTCAAAGATCACCAAGTCGGTGCTGGATGAATATCCACGCTCGCAATGGTGGCAGTTTGCTTCGCCCAATGACAAGCTGATGGCCGAGATCGAGGCGATCCGCAAACAGTACGACGAATCGAAGAAACTGCTCGAGCAGCGGTTCCTCGATAAGGTCGAGAAACTGCAGCGCGGCGACGAACTTCCGCCCGGCGTGATGAAGATGGTCAAGGTCTTCGTCGCGGTGAAGCGCAAGATTCAGCCCGGCGACAAGATGGCCGGCCGCCACGGCAACAAAGGCGTGGTGTCGAAGATCGTGCCGGCGGAGGACATGCCGTTCCTCGCCGACGGCCAGCCGGTGGACATCGTGCTCAATCCGCTGGGCGTGCCCAGCCGTATGAACGTCGGCCAGATTCTGGAAACCCATCTCGGCTGGGCTTGCGCCGGCTTGGGATTGAAGATCGGGCAGGCGGTCGACCTCTACAATAGCAAGCACGACACCCGCCCGCTCAAGGACATTCTCAAGAAGGTCTATGGCGACGAAGAGACCATCAAGTCTTTGAACGAAGGCGAACTGGTCGAGCTTGGCGGCAATCTGCGTCACGGCGTGCCGATTGCCACGCCGGTGTTCGACGGAGCCAAGGAAAAGGACATCGAGCAGATGCTCGATCTCGCCGGACTCGATCACTCGGGTCAGTCGGCCGTTTATGACGGCCGCACCGGCGAGAAGTTCGATCGTCAGGTGACCGTGGGCTTCATCTACATGCTCAAGCTGCACCATCTGGTGGACGACAAGATCCACGCCCGTTCGATCGGCCCCTATTCGCTGGTCACCCAGCAGCCGCTCGGCGGCAAGGCGCAGTTCGGCGGCCAGCGGTTCGGCGAAATGGAGGTGTGGGCGCTCGAAGCTTACGGCGCGGCCTACACCTTGCAGGAAATGCTCACCGTGAAGTCGGACGACGTCGCCGGCCGTACCAAAGTGTACGAGGCGATCGTGCGCGGCGACGACACGTTCGAAGCGGGCATTCCGGAAAGCTTCAACGTGCTGGTCAAGGAAATGCGCTCGCTCGGCCTCAACGTCGATCTGCACAATTCCAAGCAGCAACGGCAGGGCGGTGAGGCGGCGGAAGCCGCCGAATAACAAGCGGAACGGCCGGGTCTTTAGGCCCGGCCGGCCAGGCGGCGTGATGAGAACCTTTGAATTTAGCCGGCGACGGCCGGCTTAGCGGAGAACGCGATGAACCAAGAAATTATGAATCTTTTCAGCCCGCAGACTCCGGCTCAGGTCTTCGACCAGATCCGGATTTCGATCGCGAGCCCGGAAAAGATTCTGTCATGGTCCTACGGCGAAATCAAAAAGCCGGAGACGATCAACTACCGCACCTTCAAGCCCGAGCGCGACGGCCTGTTCTGCGCGCGCATCTTCGGGCCGATCAAGGATTACGAGTGCTTGTGCGGCAAGTACAAGCGGATGAAGTACAAGGGCATCATCTGCGAGAAGTGCTCGGTCGAAGTGACGCTGTCGCGCGTACGGCGCGAGCGCATGGGCCATATCGAATTGGCCGCCCCGGTCGCCCATATCTGGTTCCTCAAGTCGCTGCCGAGCCGCATCGGTCTGCTGCTCGACATGACGCTGAAGGATCTCGAGCGGATTCTGTATTTCGAATATTACGTCGTGCTTGAGCCGGGCCTCACCCCGCTCAAGGACCGCCAACTGTTGTCCGAAGAGGAGTACCTGAAGGCGCAGGAGGAATTCGGCGGCGACAGCTTCACGGCCACCATCGGCGCCGAAGCAATCCGCGAAATGCTCAAGGCGCTCGACCTCGACAAGATGCAGGCCGAGTTGCGCGTCGGCATCGGCGAGACCGACAGCGACATCAAGAAAAAGAAGATCGCCAAGCGGCTGAAGCTGATCGAGGCCTTCATCGCCTCCGGCAACAAGCCGGAATGGATGATCCTGACCGTCGTGCCGGTGATCCCGCCCGATCTGCGCCCGCTGGTGCCGCTCGATGGCGGCCGCTTCGCCACGTCGGATTTGAACGATCTCTATCGCCGCGTCATCAACCGCAACAACCGTCTGAAGCGGCTGATCGAACTGCGCGCGCCGGACATCATCATCCGCAATGAAAAGCGCATGCTGCAGGAAGCAGTCGATGCGCTGTTCGACAACGGCCGCCGCGGCCGCGTCATCACCGGCGCCAACAAGCGTCCGTTGAAGTCGCTCGCCGATATGCTCAAGGGCAAGCAGGGCCGGTTCCGGCAGAACCTGCTCGGCAAGCGCGTCGACTATTCCGGCCGCTCGGTGATCGTGGTCGGTCCCGAACTCAAGCTGCACCAGTGCGGCCTGCCGAAAAAGATGGCGCTCGAACTGTTCAAGCCGTTCATCTATTCGCGGCTCGACGCCAAGGGTCTGTCCACCACCGTGAAGCAGGCCAAGAAGCTGGTCGAAAAGGAGAAGCCCGAAGTCTGGGATATCCTCGACGAGGTGATCCGCGAGCATCCGGTGCTGTTGAACCGCGCGCCGACCTTGCATCGCCTGGGCATTCAGGCGTTCGAGCCGGTGCTGATCGAGGGCAAGGCGATCCAGCTGCATCCGCTGGTGTGCGCCGCGTTCAACGCCGACTTCGACGGCGACCAGATGGCCGTGCACGTTCCGCTGTCGCTGGAAGCGCAGTTGGAAGCGCGCGTGCTGATGATGTCGACCAACAACATCCTGCATCCCGCGAACGGCCAGCCGATCATCGTGCCGTCGCAGGACATCGTGCTCGGGCTTTATTACCTCTCGCTGATGAGCGAGGGCATGCCCGGCGAATGGAAGCTCGATCTGCACTCCGAGGCCGACATCAAGAAGGATCCGAAGAAGCAGAACATCGTGAAGGGCCACTATACGAGCATCGCCGAGATCGAGCATGCGCTGCAGGAGCGTACACTCACCTTGCACACCAAGATCCGCTATCGCTGGGTTGGCGTCGACGAAAAGGGCAAGGAATTCAACAAGTGGTACGAGACCACGCCCGGCCGCGTTATCCTCGGCAACGTGTTGCCGCGCAGCGTGAAGGCGCCGTTCGACATCGTCAACAAGCTCATGACGAAGCGCGAAATCTCCGGCGATGATCGATCAGGTCTACCGGCACTGCGGCCAGAAGGAGACGGTGATCTTCTGCGACCGCATCATGTCGCTCGGATTCTATCATGCCTTCAAGGCCGGCATCTCGTTCGGCAAGGACGACATGGTGGTGCCGGAGTCGAAGTGGAAGATTGTCGAGTTCCACGCGCGAACTCGCCAAGGAGTTCGAGCAGCAATACAACGACGGTCTCATCACCCAGGGCGAAAAGTACAACAAGGTGGTCGACGCCTGGTCGAAGTCCACCGACGCGATCGCCGACGCGATGATGAAGGAAATCTCGACGACTAAGAAAGACGCGAACGGCCGCGACATGCAGGTCAACTCGATCTACATGATGGCGCATTCCGGCGCGCGCGGTTCGCCCGCGCAGATGCGCCAGCTTGCCGGCATGCGCGGCCTGATGGCCAAGCCGTCGGGCGAAATCATCGAGAGCCCGATCATCTCGAACTTCAAAGAAGGCCTGTCGGTGCTCGAGTACTTCAACTCGACCCACGGCGCCCGCAAGGGCCTGGCCGACACCGCCTTGAAGACGGCCAACTCGGGCTACCTGACGCGGCGTCTGGTCGACGTGGCGCAGGACTGCATCATCACGACCGAAGACTGCGGCACCAAGAACGGCATCAAGGTGCGGGCGATCATCGACGCCGGCACCGTGGTGGCGCCGCTTGCCATCCGCATTCTCGGCCGCACCGCCGCCGAAGACGTCAAGGATCCGGCGACCGGCAAGGCCGTGGTCAAGCGCGGCACGCTGTTGACCGAGCCCGAAGTCGAAGCGATCACGAACGCCAGCGTTCAGGAAATGAAAATCCGCTCGGTGCTCACCTGCGAGTCGAAAAACGGCGTGTGCGGCGCCTGCTACGGGCGCGATCTCGCCCGCGGCACGCCGGTCAACATGGGCGAGGCGGTGGGCGTCATCGCCGCGCAGTCGATCGGCGAGCCGGGCACTCAGCTCACCATGCGCACGTTCCACATCGGCGGCGCGGCGCAAATCTCCGAGCAGTCGTTCATCGAGTCGAACTTCGACGGCAAGCTCAAGTTCAAGGGCAAGAACATCGCCAAGAATTCGGATGGCGACGTAGTGGCGATGGTGCGCAACATGGTGGTGGCGGTGGTGGACACCGACGGCACCGAGCGCGCGCATCACCGTATTCCGTACGGCGCGCGCATGCGCGTCGAAGACGGCAACAAGATCAAGCGCGGCGAGCGCATCGCCGAGTGGGATCCCTACACGCGGCCGATCCTCACCGAAGTCGAGGGCACGATCGCCTTTGAAGACATGGTCGACGGTCTGTCGATGTCGGAAGCGCTCGACGAATCGACCGGCATCGCCAAGCGCGTGGTGATCGACTGGCGCACGGGCTCGTCCCGCAACCAGCAGGACCTGCGTCCGGCGATCGTGATCAAGTCGGGCAACAAGATCCTCAAGCTCGCCCGCGGCGGCGACGCCCGCTACATCCTGGCGGTCGATGCGATCATCTCGGTCGATCCCGGCGCCCATGTGAAGGCGGGCGACGTGATCGCGCGTATTCCGACCGAGAGCGCCAAGACACGCGACATCACCGGCGGTCTGCCGCGGGTGGCGGAGCTGTTCGAGGCGCGCAAGCCGAAGGATGCGGCGATCATCGCCGAGATCGGCGGCACGGTGCGATTCGGCAAGGACTACAAGAACAAGCGCCGTCTTACCCTCGAGCCGACCGCCAAGGGCGACGAGCCGAAGGAGTACTTGATCCCGAAGGGCAAGCACATCCATCTGCAGGATGGCGACGTCATCGAAAAGGGCGATTACATCGTCGAGGGCAATCCAGCCCCGCACGATATTCTTGCCATCAAGGGCGTCGAGGAGCTCGCTTCGTATCTCACGAACGAGATCCAGGAGGTCTACCGGTTGCAAGGCGTCAACATCAACGACAAGCACATCGAGGTGATCGTTCGCCAGATGCTGCAGAAGGTCGAGATCGACGAGACCGGCGAAACCGAGTTGCTGCAAGGCGAGCAGCTCGACAAGACCGAGCTCGACGAGATCAATGCGCGCGCCGCCATTGACGGCAAGAAGCCGGCGAGCGGGCATCCCGTTCTGCTCGGCATCACCAAGGCGAGCCTGCAGACCCGGTCGTTTATCTCGGCGGCGTCGTTCCAGGAGACCACGCGCGTCCTCACCGAAGCCGCGGTCAACGGCAAGGCGGATACGCTCGACGGGCTCAAGGAGAATGTCATCGTCGGCCGCCTGATCCCGGCCGGCACGGGTGCCATGATGGACGAATTGCGCGAAGTCGCGGTCAAACGCGACGCGCTTATCCTCGAGGAACGTGAGAAGGACGCCGCCAAAGCAGCGGCCAAGGCGGAAGCCGAGGCAGCCCCGGCGCTGCCGGCAGCCGAATAGGCCTTTTTCGCCGCACACGACTTCATAAGGGCCGCCCGGAAGGCGGCCCTTTTTGCTTCAGGGCGCGCCTACGGGAGGCGACTCAGACGGAATCTTGCGGAGGGCCATTAACCCTCGATTTTCCGGCCCTTTTCGCCTTGACTTGAGCTGAGTCCCACCGATACATACGCCACACTTTACGGCAGGCGGTGAGCTTCGCTTGTTCGGAACGGCCGCCCGGCTAACCCTTTGAGATCGCTACGTTAACTCTCAAAGCTTGGCCGGCGCATCGCCTCGACGGATGAAGCTCAAACGCTGCCACTGACAGCCACTGTCAGACTTGAGGGTGAAACGTCTACGGCGCTTTATCGCATCGTGGTCGTCCAAAAACGAAAGAGCGCCCCCGCGTTTCAAGCGGATGGCGCGATTTCGTTTTGCGCGTGGGAATGCTGGGCGAAAGCCCAAAACGAATCCGGGCCGGTCCGGCCCAAACGAGAGTAGCGAAGCAACGATGCCGACGATCAACCAATTGATTGCCAAGCCGCGCAAGCCGCTCAAGGTGCGCAACACGGCGCCGGCGCTCGAATCTTCGCCGCAGAAACGCGGCGTCTGCACGCGCGTCTACACGACGACGCCCAAGAAGCCGAACTCGGCGCTGCGCAAGGTCGCCAAGGTGCGCTTGACCAACGGTTTCGAGGTGATCGGCTACATCCCCGGCGAGGGGCACAACCTTCAGGAACATTCGGTGGTGATGATCCGCGGCGGCCGCGTCAAGGACCTGCCGGGGGTGCGCTACCACATCCTGCGCGGCGTGCTCGACACCCAGGGCGTCAAGAACCGCAAGCAGCGCCGTTCGAAATACGGCGCCAAGCGCCCCAAATAATCGGAATCGGAACATGTCCCGCCGCCACGCCGCAGAAAAGCGCGAAGTCATCCCGGACCCGAAGTTCGGCAACATCGTCGTCAGCAAGTTCATGAACGCCGTCATGTATGCCGGCAAGAAATCGGTCGCCGAAGGCATCGTCTACGGCGCGCTCGAAATGATCGAGAGCAAGACCAAGCAGAGCCCGCTCACGGTTTTCCAGCAGGCGCTCGACAACGTGATGCCTTCGATCGAAGTGCGTTCGCGCCGCGTCGGCGGCGCCACCTACCAGGTGCCGGTCGAAGTGCGCACGTCGCGCCGCCAGGCGCTCGGAATTCGCTGGATCATCATCGCGGCGCGCGAGCGCAACGAAAAGACGATGACCGAACGGCTCTCGGCCGAGCTGCTCGACGCATCCAATAACAGGGGAAACGCCGTCAAGAAGCGCGAGGATACCCACAAGATGGCGGAAGCCAACCGGGCCTTCTCGCATTACCGCTGGTGACGACGAACAACCCAATCAAGGACTAGAACTTCTATGCCCCGCGTCCACCCTATCGAGGACTACCGCAATTTCGGCATCATGGCCCACATTGATGCCGGGAAAACTACGACCACCGAGCGGATCCTCTATTACACAGGCAAGAACCACAAAATCGGCGAGGTGCATGAAGGCGCCGCGACGATGGATTGGATGGAGCAGGAGCAAGAGCGCGGCATCACCATCACGTCGGCCGCGACTACCGCGTTCTGGAAAGAAAAACGCCTCAACATTATCGATACCCCCGGCCACGTCGATTTCACCATCGAGGTGGAGCG
Source organism: uncultured Alphaproteobacteria bacterium (assembly GCA_963809675.1). Lineage (GTDB taxonomy): Bacteria > Pseudomonadota > Alphaproteobacteria > Rhizobiales > Xanthobacteraceae > Pseudolabrys. The sequence goes on along the minus strand of CAWEKJ010000007.1, from coordinate 1,031,634 downwards.
TAGCTTGCGCGTGCTCGACGGCGCGGTTGTCGTGCTCGACAGCAATCAGGGCGTTGAGCCGCAGACCGAGACGGTCTGGCGCCAAGGCGACAAGTACAAAGTCCCGCGCATCGTGTTCGCCAACAAGATGGACAAGATCGGCGCCGATTACTTCAAGTGCATGGACGACATCAAGACCCGCCTCGGCGCCAAGCCGGTGGCGATCCAGCTTCCGATCGGTTCGGAGCAGAATTTCAAGGGCCTGATCGATCTGGTGCGCATGAAGGGCGTCGTGTGGAACGACGAATCCCTCGGCGCCGATTACCACGACATCGACATTCCCGCCGACATGCTCGATCAGGCGAAAGAATACCACGACAAGATGATCGAGGCGGCCTGCGAACTCGACGATGACGCGGCCACCGCCTACCTCGAAGGCAAGATGCCCGACGAGGCGACGCTCAAGAAGCTGATCCGCAAGGCCGTCATCACGGGCGCTTTCTTTCCGGTGCTGTGCGGCTCGGCGTTCAAGAACAAGGGCGTGCAGCCGCTGCTCGACGCCGTCGTCGACTACCTGCCGAGCCCGCTCGACGTGCCGCCGATCCACGGCATCAATCCCGACAACGGCGAAGACGTCGTGCGCGAGCCGAAAGACGACGCGCCTCTGGCGCTGCTCGCCTTCAAGATCATGGACGATCCCTTCGTCGGCACCATCACCTTCTGCCGCATCTATTCCGGCACGCTGAACAGCGGCACCGGCGTGATTAATTCGACCAAGGAACGCAAAGAGCGCATCGGCCGCATGCTGTTGATGCATGCGAATAACCGCGAGGATATCAAGGAAGCCTTTGCCGGCGACATCGTCGCGCTGGCCGGCCTTAAGGAAGTGCGCACCGGCGATACGCTGTGCGACGCCAAGCAGCCGGTGATCTTGGAAAAGATGGAATTCCCCGATCCGGTGATCGAGATTGCGATCGAGCCGAAGTCGAAAGCCGACCAGGAAAAACTCGGCGTCGCGCTTGCTAAACTCGCAGCCGAAGATCCCTCGTTCCGCGTCTCCACCGACCACGAAAGCGGCCAGACCATCCTCAAGGGCATGGGCGAACTGCATCTCGACATCAAGGTCGACATCCTCAAGCGCACCTACAAAGTGGACGCCAATATCGGCGCGCCGCAGGTGGCGTTCCGCGAGAAGATTACCCAGCGCGTCGAGCACGACTACACCCATAAGAAGCAGACCGGCGGTTCCGGCCAGTTCGCGGCGATCAAGATCATCGCCGAGCCGACGCCGCCCGGCACGCCGTTCGAGTTCGAAAACGAAGTCGTCGGCGGCACCGTGCCGAAGGAATACATCCCGGGCGTCGAGAAGGGTCTTGAATCCGTTCTCGGCTCCGGCCCGCTCGCGGGCTTCCCGGTGGTCGACCTCAAGGTGACGCTGATCGACGGCAAATATCACGACGTCGATTCGTCCGCGCTGGCGTTCGAAATCTGCGCGCGTCAGTGCCTGCGGGAAGCGATGCAGCGGGCGAGACCCGTCCTGCTCGAGCCGATCATGAAGGTCGAATGCGTGACGCCGGAGGATTACACCGGCTCCGTCATCGGCGATCTCAATTCGCGGCGCGGCCAAATCCAGGGCCAGGACATGCGCGGCAACGCCAACGTCGTCAACGCGATGGTGCCGCTGATGAACATGTTCGGCTACGTCAACACTTTGCGGTCCATGTCACAGGGCCGCGCCACCTTCACGATGCAATTCGATCACTACGCAGAGCTGCCGGCGGCCGTATCCGCCGAAGTACAAAAGAAATTCGCGTGACGATCGCAACCAAAAGAGTCTGAACGGAGAGTTCCATGGCAAAAGAGAAATTCCTTCGCAATAAACCGCATTGCAATATCGGTACGATCGGTCACGTCGATCACGGCAAGACCACGCTGACCGCGGCGATCACCAAGGTGCTGTCGGAGACCGGCGGCGCCACCTTCACCGCCTATGACCAGATCGACAAGGCGCCGGAAGAGAAAGCGCGCGGCATTACGATTTCGACGGCGCACGTCGAATACCAGACCGAAAAGCGCCACTACGCGCACGTCGACTGTCCAGGCCATGCCGACTATGTGAAGAACATGATCACCGGCGCGGCGCAGATGGACGGCGCCATCCTGGTGGTGTCCGCCGCCGACGGCCCGATGCCGCAGACTCGCGAGCACATTCTGCTCGCCCGCCAAGTTGGCGTGCCGGCGCTCGTCGTCTACATGAACAAAGTCGACATGGTGGACGACCCCGAATTGCTCGAACTGGTCGAGCTCGAGGTCCGCGAACTTCTGTCCAAGTACAATTTCCCGGGCGACAAGATTCCGATCGTCAAGGGCTCGGCGCTGATGGCGCTCGAGGGCAAGGACGAAAAGCTCGGCAAGGAATCGATCGCGGCGCTGATGAAGGCGGTGGACGACTACATTCCGCAGCCGGAGCGGCCGAAGGATCAGCCGTTCCTGATGCCGGTGGAAGACGTGTTCTCGATCTCCGGCCGCGGCACCGTGTGCACCGGCCGCATCGAGCGCGGCATCATCAAGGTCGGCGAGGAAGTCGAGATCGTCGGCATCAAGCCGACCCAGAAGACCGTCGTCACCGGCGTCGAGATGTTCCGCAAGCTGCTCGATCAGGGCGAGGCGGGCGACAACGTCGGCTGCCTGCTGCGCGGCACCAAGCGCGAGGAAGTCGAGCGCGGCCAGGTGCTGTGCAAGCCCGGCTCGGTCAAGCCGCACACCAAGTTCAAGGCGGAAGCCTACATCCTCACCAAGGAAGAGGGCGGCCGTCATACCCCGTTCTTCACCAACTACCGTCCGCAGTTCTACTTCCGCACCACCGATGTGACCGGTGTGGTGCACCTGCCGGCCGGCACCGAGATGGTAATGCCGGGCGACAACGTGGCGATGGAAGTGCACCTGATCGTGCCGATCGCCATGGAGGAAAAACTCCGCTTCGCCATTCGCGAAGGTGGCCGCACCGTCGGCGCCGGCGTGGTGGCGAGCATCATCGAGTAGTTGAAGAAAGTGTCATGGCCGGGCTTGTCCCGGCCATCCACGTCTTAATCGGAATGGAAGTCGTGGATGCTCGGCACAAGGCCGGGCGTGACGAACGAGAGAAAACAAATGAACGGCCAGAATATCCGGATCCGGCTCAAGGCGTTCGATCACCGCATCCTCGATGCATCGACGCGCGAGATCGTGAACACGGCCAAGCGCACCGGTGCGCAAGTCCGTGGCCCGATCCCGCTGCCGACCAAAATCGAGAAGTTCACGGTGAATCGCTCGCCGCACGTCGACAAGAAGAGCCGCGAACAGTTCGAGATGCGCACGCATAAGCGCCTTTTGGACATCGTCGATCCGACGCCGCAGACGGTGGACGCGCTGATGAAGCTCGATCTCGCCGCCGGCGTCGACGTCGAGATCAAGCTGTAAAGGCCGGGTGAGGAATAAGATGCGTTCGGGAGTGGTTGCGCAAAAGATCGGGATGACCCGGGTGTTCGCCGAGAGCGGTGAGCACGTGCCGGTGACGGTGCTGCAACTTCTGCAGTGCCAGGTGATCGCCCATCGCACCAAGGACAAGAACGGCTATGTCGCGCTCCAGCTAGGCTCGGGCCCGCGCCGCACCAACAATATGATCAAGGCCGACCGCGGTTACTTCGCCAAGGCCAAGGTCGAGCCGAGGCGCAAGCTGGCTGAATTCCGCGTGACCGAAGACGCGCTGATTCCGGTCGGCGCCGAGATCACCGCCGATCATTTTGTGATCGGTCAATTCGTCGATGTCTGCGGCACCTCGATCGGCAAGGGCTTTGCGGGCGGCATGAAGCGCTGGAATTTCGGCGGTCTGCGCGCTTCGCACGGCGTGTCGATCTCGCACCGCTCGATCGGATCGACCGGCGGCCGGCAGGATCCAGGAAAAACCTTCAAGAACAAGAAGATGCCCGGCCACATGGGCGTCGACCGGGTGACCACGCTCAATCTCAAAGTGGTCCAAACGGACGTGACGCGCGGCCTCATCATGGTCGAGGGCGCGGTGCCCGGCGCCAAATCCGGCTGGGTCACCGTGCGTGACGCGATCAAGAAGAAGCTTCCGAAGGAAGCGCCCAAGCCCGGCAAGTTCCGTGTCAGCGAGGCGGCCGAAACCAAATCGGACGCCAAGCCGGCGCAGGATGAGACGGCGCAGGCCAAGCCCGAGTCCGCTGCGAAGAAGGAGGGCGAGTGATGGAACTCAAAATCATCGCCCTCGACGGCAAGGAAACCGGCAAGGTTAATCTGTCGGATGAGATTTTCGGCCTCGAGCCGCGCAGCGACATCTTGCAGCGCTGCGTCAACTGGCAGCTCGCCAAGCGCCAGCGTGGCACGCACAAGACCAAGGACCGTTCGGAAATCTGGCGCACCGGCAAGAAGATGTACGCGCAGAAGGGCACCGGCGGCGCCCGCCACGGCTCCGCGCGCGTCCCACAATTCCGCGGCGGCGGCCGCGCTTTCGGACCGGTCGTGCGCAGCCACGCCATCGATCTGCCGAAGAAAGTGCGCGCGCTGGCGCTCAAGCACGCGCTGTCGTCCAAGGCCAAGGGTGGCGGCATCATCGTGGTCGACAAATTGACCGCGAAGGACGTCAAGACCAAGGCGCTGGCCGCGCAGTTCGGCAAGCTCGGGCTTGAGAACGCGCTGATCATCGACGGCGCGGAGATCGAGCTGAACTTCCGCAATGCGGCCCGCAACATTCCGAATATCGACGTGCTGCCGGTGCAGGGCATCAACGTCTACGACATCATGCGGCGCAAGACTTTGGTGCTGACCAAGGCCGCGCTCGATGCGCTGGAGGCGCGCTTCAAATGAGCACCAGCGATCCCCGCCATTACGACGTCATCCTGTCGCCGGTGATCACCGAAAAGGCGACCATGGCGTCCGAGCACAACAAGGTCGTGTTCAAGGTGCGCAAGAACGCGACCAAGCCGCAGATCAAGGAAGCGGTCGAGAAGTTGTTCGACGTCAAGGTCAAGAACGTCAACACGCTCACCCGCAAGGGCAAGCTGAAGATGTTCAAGAACAGACTCGGGCAGCAGTCCGACGTGAAGCGCGCGATCGTGACCCTCGAAGAGGGTCACCGCATCGACGTGACCACGGGATTGTAAGGGAAGCCTGCGATGGCGTTGAAAACATATAATCCGACCACGCCGAGCCAGCGCCAGCTGGTGATCGTCGACCGTTCATCGCTGTACAAAGGCGGGCCGCTCAAGGCGCTCACCGAAGGCCAGAACTCGACCGGCGGCCGCAACAATAACGGCCGCATCACCTCGCGTTTCCGCGGCGGCGGCCACAAGCAGGCCTATCGCAAGATCGATTTCCGTCGCACCAAGTTCGATGTGCCGGCAACCGTCGAGCGTCTCGAATACGATCCGAACCGCACCGCCTTCATCGCGCTCATCAAGTACCAGGACGGCGAACTCGCTTATATCCTGGCGCCGCAGCGCCTTGCCGCGGGCGACCAGGTGATCGCGGCCGAGCATGCCGACGTAAAGCCGGGCAATGCCATGCCGATCGGCAATATTCCGGTCGGCACCATCGTGCACAATGTCGAGATCAAGATCGGCAAGGGCGGGCAGATCGCGCGCTCGGCCGGCACTTATGTGCAGATCGTCGGGCGCGACCAGGATTACGTCATCCTGCGGCTCTCGACGACCGAGCAGCGCCTGGTGCATGGCCGCTGCATGGCGACCATCGGCGCGGTGTCGAACCCCGACAACATGAATACGACCATCGGCAAGGCCGGCCGCCAGCGCTGGAAAGGCCGTATGCCGCATAACCGCGGCATCACCATGAACCCGGTCGATCACCCGCACGGCGGGCGCACCAAAGGCGGCGGTCACTGGACCACGCCGTGGGGCTTCCCGACCAAGGGCAAGAAGACGCGCAAGAACAAGCGCACCACAAAATTCATCGCCGTCAGCCGCCACGAGCGCAAGAAGCAGAAGTAGGAACACCGATTATGACGCGTTCAGCTTGGAAGGGTCCGTTCGTCGATGGCTACCTGCTGCGCAAGGCGGAAGCCGCGCGCTCGTCGGGCCGTCACGAGATGATCAAGATCTGGAGCCGGCGTTCGACCATTCTGCCGCAATTCGTCGGCCTGAATTTCGGCGTTTATAACGGGCAAAAGCACATCCCGGTCATGGTGACCGAGGAAATGGTCGGTCACAAGTTCGGCGAGTTCTCGCCGGGCCGGATGTTCTACGGCCATAGTTCCGACCGCAAAGCCAAGCGTCAGGCAGCGGCTCCGGCCGCGCCGGGTGCTGCGGCTGCAGCACCTGCTGCTGCGCCGGCGGCGACTTAAGGGAATCGAGAGACGTCATGGGCAAGAGCGCACGCGAGCGAAGCCTCCCGGATAGCGAGGCCAAAGCGGTGACCCGGATGATCCGGGTCAGCCCGCAGAAGCTCAATCTTGTCGCGCAGATGATCCGCGGCAAGAAGGTCGCGAGCGCGCTTGCCGACCTGGAGTTCTCGCGCAAGCGCATCGCCGTGGATGTGCGCAAGTGCCTGGAATCGGCGATCGCCAATGCCGAGAACAATCACGACCTCGACGTCGACGACCTCGTCGTCGCCGAGGCTCACGTCGGAAAGGCGCTGGTGATCAAGCGCTTTAGCCCGCGCGGCCGCGGCCGCATGGGACGCATTTTGAAACCGTTCTCCCACCTGACCATCATTGTGCGTCAGGTCGAGGCGCAAGCTGAAGCGAAAGCCTAAGGGGTTCGTCGATGGGTCAAAAAGTCAATCCAATTGGGCTGCGTCTCGGGATCAACCGCACCTGGGACTCGCGCTGGTATTCCGGCAAGGCCGAATACGGCACGCTTTTGCATGAGGACATCAAGATTCGCGAAGAATTGATGAAGCAGCTCAAGCAGGCGGCGGTGTCCAAGATCATCATCGAGCGCCCCCACAAGAAGTGCCGCGTCACCATCCACTCGGCCCGTCCAGGCGTGGTGATCGGCAAGAAGGGCGCCGACATCGAGAAGCTGCGCAAGTCGGTGGCCAAGCTCACCGACAGCGACGTGGTCATCAATATCGTCGAAATCCGCAAGCCGGAGCTCGACGCGCAACTGGTCGCCGAATCGATCTCGCAGCAGCTCGAACGTCGCGTCGCATTCCGCCGCGCCATGAAGCGCGCGGTGCAGTCCGCGATGCGCTTGGGCGCTGAAGGCATCCGCATCAACTGTTCGGGCCGCCTCGGCGGCGCCGAAATCGCGCGCATGGAGTGGTACCGCGAAGGGCGCGTGCCGCTGCATACGCTGCGCGCCGACGTCGACTATGGCGTCGCCACCGCATTCACCACCTACGGCACCTGTGGGGTCAAGGTCTGGATATTCAAGGGCGAAATCCTCGAACACGATCCGATGGCGCAGGACAAGAAACTCGCCGAAGGCGACCAGGGCCGTCCACGCCGCGACAGCGCGGCCTAAAGGGACAACAGAGTTAAGTCATGCTGCAACCAAAGCGCACCAAGTTCCGCAAGGCGTTCAAGGGCCGTATCCACGGCGTCGCCACCAGCGGCAGTACGTTCGCCTTCGGCCAATACGGCCTCAAGTCGATCGAGCCTGATCGCGTCACCGCGCGCCAGATCGAGGCCGCGCGCCGCGCGCTTACCCGCTTTATGAAGCGGTCGGGGCGGGTGTGGATACGCGTCTATCCGGACGTGCCGGTGTCGAAGAAACCGATCGAAATCCGCATGGGCAAAGGCAAGGGCACGCCGGAATATTGGGTGTGCCGCGTCAAGCCGGGCCGCATTTTGTTCGAGGTCGACGGCATTCCGATCGGCGTGGCCAAGGAAGCGCTGGCGCTCGCCGCCGCCAAGCTGCCGGTCAAGACCCGTTTCATCGAACGCATCGCCGAGTAGACCATGAAAGCCCAAGACGTAAGAGCGATGACGCTCGACCAGATCGACGACGAGGTGCTCAAGCTCAAGAAGGAGCAGTTCAACCTGCGCTTCCAGCGCGCCACCGGTCAGCTCGAGAATACCTCGCGTGTGCGCGTCATCCGCCGCGACGTCGCGCGTCTTAAAACCATCGCCGCGCAAAAGCGCGCCGGCGCGCCGGAGCCGGCGCCTAAGGCCGGCGCCTCGCCGAAGCCTGAGAAGAAGACGAAAGCCGCTAAGCCTAAAACCACCAAGCCCAAAGCCGCTGCGAAACCGCGCGCCAAGGCTACCAAGTCGAAAAAGTCGAAGAAGTAAGGGGTCATAGATGCCGAAGCGTACGCTCCAGGGCGTCGTCGTCAGCGACAAGCAGGCCAAGACCGTGGTCGTGCGGGTTGACCGGCGTTTTTCCCACGCGACGATGAAGAAGGTTATTCGCCGCTCGAAGAAATACCACGCGCACGACGAGAAGAATGAATTCTCGGTCGGCGACCAGGTGTGGATCGAGGAGCGCCGTCCGATTTCAAAGCTCAAGTGTTGGGAAGTTGTCCGCGGCGAGAAGAAGCAGAAAGTTCAATAAGCGCCATGCTCGTTAAGACAGAAAGAGCCGCATCATGATCCAGATGCAGACCAATCTCGACGTCGCCGATAATTCCGGCGCGCGCCGCGTCATGTGCATCAAGGTGCTGGGCGGATCAAAACGCAAATACGCCACCATCGGCGACGTCATCGTCGTGTCGGTGAAGGAAGCGATTCCGCGCGGCCGCGTGAAAAAGGGCGAGGTGATGAAGGCCGTGGTCGTGCGCATCGCCAAGGATATCAAGCGCGCCGACGGTTCCGTCATCCGTTTCGACCGCAATGCCGCGGTTCTCATTACGCCGCAGATGGAGCCGGTCGGAACGCGCATCTTCGGGCCGGTGCCGCGCGAATTGCGCGCCAAGAACCACATGAAGATCATCTCGCTCGCGCCGGAGGTGCTGTGATGGCCGCCAAAATCCGCAAAGGCGACAAGGTGATCGTGCTCACCGGCCGCGACAAAGGCCGCACCGGCGAGGTGATCGAGGTGCGCCCGGATGCCAATCGCGCGCTCGTGCGCGGCGTCAACATGGTCAAGCGCCACCAGCGCCAGACCGCGCAGCAGGAAGGCGGGATCATCTCCAAGGAGAGCACGATCCATTTGTCCAACCTGGCGGTGGCCGACCCCAAGGACGGCAAGCCGACTCGCATCGGTTTCAAATTCGTCGGCGAGGGCGGCGATCGTAAGAAAGTCCGCATCGCCAAGCGTTCCGGAGCTGAGATCGATGGCTGACACGCAAGCAGATACCGAAGCCAAGAAGCCGGCGCAGAAGCCGCAAGGCGCCCCCAAGGGCGCCAAGGACGGCGGCGCGCCCAAAGGCGACGCGCCGAAGGTCAAGAAGCCGCGCGAGCGCTCCGACTACGTGGCGCGGCTCAAGACCCAATTCGAGCAGGTCATCCGCGGCGAGCTGAGCAAGCAGTTCGGCTACACCAACCGCATGCAAGTGCCGGTGATCACCAAAGTGGTGCTCAACATGGGCATCGGCGAGGGCGTCGCCGACCGCAAGAAGGTGGACAACGCCGCCGCCGACCTGACGATGATCGCCGGCCAGAAAGCCGTGATCACCAAGTCGCGCAAGTCGATCGCCACCTACAAGCTGCGCGACGGCCAGGCCATCGGCTGCAAGGTCACGCTGCGCAAGGCGCGCATGTACGACTTCATCGACCGTCTGGTGAATATCGCGCTGCCGCGCGTCCGCGATTTCCGCGGGCTCAATCCGAAGAGCTTCGACGGCCGCGGCAACTACAGCCTCGGCATCAAGGAACACATCATCTTCCCGGAGGTCGACTTCGACAAGGTGACCGACTCCTGGGGTCTCGACATTACCGTCTGCACCAGCGCGCGCTCCGACGACGAGGCGCGCGCGCTGCTCACCGCATTCAACTTCCCGTTCCGGCAGTGAGGGGCTTTCCCTCAAACGCGGAATCGTAAGGAGCGAAAGTATGGCTAAGAAGAGTTCGATCGAGAAGAACAACCGGCGGCGCCGGATGACGAAGAAATTCTCCAATCGCCGCAAGGCGCTCAAGGCAATCGCTCACGACAAGAGACTGCCGATGGAGGAGCGTTTTGCCGCCACCCTCAAGCTTGCCGAACTGCCGCGCAATTCCTCGGCCACGCGCATCCGCAATCGCTGCGAGTTGTCCGGCCGTCCGCGCGCCTATTACCGCAAGCATCGTCTCAGCCGCATCGCTCTCCGCGATCTCGGCTCCAAAGGCCTGATTCCCGGCCTTGTGAAGTCGAGCTGGTAGGGGGATCGCAATGGCTGTCAACGATCCGATCGGCGACATGATCACCCGCATCCGCAATGCGCAGATGCGAACCAAGTCGAAGGTTTCCATGCCGGGCTCCAAGCAGCGCGAGCGTGTCTGCGAAGTGCTCAAGACCGAAGGCTATATCCGCGGCTACGCCAGCGTCGCGCATGCCGATGGCCGCAGCGAGCTCGAGATCGAGCTGAAATATTTCGACGGCGAGCCGGTGATCCGCGAGATTTCGCGCGTCTCCAAGCCCGGCCGGCGCGTCTATGCCTCGGTCAAGGCGCTGCCGCGCATCAATAACGGGCTCGGCATTTCGATTCTGTCCACGCCCAAGGGCGTGATGGCGGATCACGCCGCCCGCGACGCCAATGTCGGCGGCGAAATCATCTGTACGGTGTTCTGATGTCACGCATCGGCAACAAAGCGGTCTCGATCCCGTCCGGCGTCACCGCCAACGTGGAAGGCCAAACCGTCAAGATCAAAGGCCCGAAGGGCGCCATGCAGGTCGTGCTGCACGACGACGTGTTGGCCAAATTGGACAAGGCGGCGCTCACGCTCGAGCCGCGCGGCGAGAGCAAGCGCGCGCGCTCGATGTGGGGCACCTCGCGCACGCTGGTCGCCAATCTGGTGGCAGGCGTGACCAAGGGCTTCGAGGAGCGGCTGGAGATCAACGGCGTCGGCTACCGCGCCGCGGTGCAGGGCAAGTCCCTGAACCTGCAGCTCGGATTTTCCCACGACGTGAACTTCCCGATTCCGGAAGGCATCGCGATTGCGACGCCGAAGCCGACCGAAATCGTGGTGACCGGCATCGACAAGCAGAAAGTCGGCCACGTCGCCGCCGAGATCCGCGGCTACCGCCCGCCGGAGCCGTACAAGGGCAAGGGCGTGAAATACGCCGGCGAATACATCTTCCGCAAGGAAGGCAAGAAGAAGTAAAGGGACGCGCGATGTCGAGATTAAGCGATCGAACTGCGCGGCGGACGGCCTCGGTACGCCGCAAGGTCAAGCACGCCGCCGGCGTGCGTGGCCGCGCGCGCCTGTCCGTATTCCGCTCCTCCAAGCACATCTACGCCCAGCTTATCGACGACGCGAAGGGCGAGACTTTGGTGACAGCGTCTTCGCTCGAAAAGACGACGCGCGAAGGCGCCAAGACCGGCGCCAATATCGATGCGGCGAAGGTCGTCGGCAAGCTGATCGCCGAGCGCGCCAAGGAAAAGGGCATCAAGGACGTCGTGTTCGACCGCGGCGGTTATCTCTATCACGGGCGCATCAAGGCGCTGGCCGATGCCGCGCGCGAAGGCGGCCTCAATTTTTAACGGAGAGCGCATCATCCCGAAAAGTGGGAACCGGTTTTCGGATAAGATGATGCGCAAAGGAAACGGACGTTACGCTTATGGCACATGAACCCCGACGAGAGCCGCGACGCGACCGCGCTGGTGGCGGCCGTGAAGAGCGCGACAGCGAGTTCACCGACAAGCTGGTGCACATCAATCGCGTGGCCAAGGTGGTCAAGGGCGGCCGGCGTTTTGCCTTCGCCGCGCTGGTGATCGTCGGCGACCAGAAAGGCCGCGCCGGGTACGGCCACGGCAAGGCGCGCGAAGTGCCGGAAGCGATCCGCAAGGCGACCGACGCGGCCAAGCGCGCGCTGACCCGCGTGCCGCTGCGCGAAGGCCGCACGCTGCATCACGACGTGCTCGGCCGTCACGGCGCCGGCAAGGTGTTCCTGCGCGCGGCGCCTCCGGGAACCGGAATCATCGCCGGCGGCCCGATGCGCGCCGTATTCGAAACGCTGGGCATCCAGGACGTGGTGGCCAAGTCGCTCGGCTCGTCCAATCCGTACAACGTGGTGCGCGCCACCTTCGATGCGCTCAAGCACCAGGATTCGCCGCGCTCGGTCGCCGCCCGCCGCAACATCAAAGTTTCAACGCTGCAGTCGCGCCGCCGCGAAGGCGCCGACGAAGCTGTAACAGACTGAGGATTTGCTCATGGCCCCGGCGAAAAAGACGGTCAAGGTCGAGCAGGTGGCGAGCGCGTCGCGCCGCCATCACGACCAGCGTGAGACGCTGATCGGGCTCGGCTTGAACAAGATCGGCCGCGTCAAGGATTTGCCGGATACGCCGTCGACGCGCGGCATGATCTACAAGATCCGGCATCTGGTGCGCGTGGTCGGCGAAGCGAAATAAGAGGACGAGTGCGATGAAACTGAACCAAATCGCCGACAACGCTGGCGCGCGCAAGAATCGCATGCGCATCGGCCGTGGCATCGGCTCCGGCATGGGCAAGACCGGCGGCCGCGGCGGCAAGGGCCAGACCGCGCGCTCGGGCGTGCGCATCAAGGGCTTTGAAGGCGGCCAGATGCCGCTGCATCGCCGCCTGCCCAAGCGCGGCTTCCGCAATACCTCGTTCGCGGTCAAGCTGAACGAGACCAATATCGGCAAGGTGCAAGCGGCGATCGATGCCGGCATGATCGACATCAAGAGCCCGGTCGATGCCGCGGCCATGGTCAAGGCCGGTCTGATGCGGCGCGCCAAGGGTGGCGTGAAGCTGCTCGGCGACGGCGAGCTCAAGAGCAAGGTTGATTTCGCGGTCTACCGGGCCTCGAAGTCCGCGATCGCTGCGGTTGAGAAGGCCGGCGGCACCGTCAAAATCCTGGCCGCGGTGAAGGAAGTGGACGTCGAGCCGAGAGGCAAGAACAAGCGCATGGCGCTGGAAGCGGCCAAGGGCCCAAAGCCGAAAGGCGGCAATAAAGCCGACAAGCCCAAGGCGGAAGCGGGCGAGCCTGAGGCAAAGCCGGCCGAATAATTAAGGCCGCGCGGCCAATTCGCGCCGCCGGCTACAAGTTTGCGGTGGCGTGCCTATCTAGAGCTTTCGGATGACGGCCCGCTGCGGCGGGGTTGGGCGGGGCGCGGCGGCAGGAGCGAAACGATGGTTTCGGCAGCGGAACAACTGGCGGCCAATCTGAACTTCGGGGCGCTGGCGAAAGCCGATGAGCTCAAGAAGCGCATCTGGTTCACGGTCGGCGCGCTGCTGGTCTATCGCCTCGGCACCTATATCCCGCTGCCCGGTATCGATCCGGGCGCCTGGGAGCAGATATTCAACACCCAGGCCGGCGGCATTCTCGGCATGTTCAACATGTTCTCCGGCGGCGGCATCCACCGGATGGCGATCTTCGCGCTCAATATCATGCCGTACATCTCGGCCTCGATCATCATTCAGTTGATGACGACGGTTTCGCCGACGTTGGAAGCGCTCAAGAAAGAAGGCGAGTCCGGCCGCAAGATCATGAACCAGTACACCCGGTATCTCACCGTGGTGCTGGCCGCTTTCCAGGCCTATGGCATTTCGATCGGGCTGGAAGGTGCCGGCAGCGTGGTCGCCGATCCTGGCCTGTTCTTCCGTATCTCGACCGTGGTCACGCTCACCGGCGGCACCATGTTCCTGATGTGGCTGGGCGAGCAAATCACTTCGCGCGGCATCGGCAACGGCATCTCGCTGATCATCCTGTCCGGCATCGTGGCGCAATTGCCGGCGGCGATCGCCGGCACGCTCGAACTTGGTCGTCAGGGCGCGCTGTCCACCGGCTTGATCCTCGCCGTCATCGTGATGGCGGTGGCGGTTATCGCCTTCATCGTGTTCATGGAGCGCGCGCAGCGCCGCCTGCTGATTCAGTATCCCAAACGTCAGGTCGGCAATCGCATGTTCGAGGGTCAGTCCTCGCATCTGCCGCTCAAGCTCAACACCTCGGGCGTGATCCCGCCGATTTTCGCGTCGTCGCTGCTGCTGCTGCCGACCACGGTGGCCAATTTCAACGCCGGCTCGGGACCGGGCTGGCTGACCACTGTCACCACGCTGCTCGGCCACGGCCGGCCGCTGTTCCTGTTCCTGTACATCGGGCTGATCGTGTTCTTCGCCTTTTTCTACACGGCGATCGTGTTCAACCCGACCGAGACCGCGGATAACCTGAAGAAGCACGGCGGCTTTATCCCCGGCATCAGGCCGGGTGAGCGCACGGCGGAATATATCGACTATGTGCTGTCACGCATCACCCTGGTCGGCGCGGGCTATCTCGCCATCGTCTGCCTGATCCCCGAAATCCTGATCTCCTATGCCGCGGTGCCGTTCTATTTCGGCGGCACGTCGCTGCTGATCGTGGTCAGTGTCACGATGGATACCGTGGCGCAAATCCAGGGTTATCTGCTGGCGCACCAATATGAAGGCTTGATCAAGCGCTCCAAGTTGCGGGGACGCAATCGATGAGACTGATCCTGCTCGGGCCCGCCGGGGGCGGGGAAGGGCACGCAAGCGCAGCGCCTGATCCAGAAACACGGCATCGTTCAACTCTCGACCGGCGACATGCTGCGCGCCGCGGTGGCGGCCGGCACGCCGGTCGGTCTGCGCGCCAAGGCCATCATGGATCGCGGTGAGCTGGTTCCCGATGAAGTGGTCGTGGCGATCATCGCCGACCGCATCGATCAGCCGGACGCCAAGCGCGGCTTCGTGCTCGACGGTTTCCCGCGCACCGTGCCGCAGGCGCAGGCACTCGACCGCCTGCTGGCCGAGCGCGGCCTCAAGCTCGACGGCGTGATCGAGTTGCGGGTCGACGAGAACATCCTGATCAAACGCATCGAGAACCGCGTCGCGGAAATGACCGCCCGCGGCGAGAAGCTGCGCAGCGACGATAATCCGGAGGTGCTCAAGGGGCGGTTGGTCGCCTATCGGGCGCAGACCGCGCCGCTGGCCAATCATTACGCCGGTAAAAGCATGCTCAAGACAGTGGACGGTATGGCGCCGATCGACGCCGTCACCGCGGCAATCGACCAAATCTTGAGTTCCGGCGGGGGCGGCACCAGTCAGACCGCCCCAAAAACAGACCAGGACAGCGCAAATCGCGTTTCCGGTGGAGGTTGACGAAGGCTAGATGAATCCCTTAATAAGCTGCACATTCAGGAGATTGACGCGATGCCGGGCCCCAGAAAACCGGGGACAGGCGTCGTGTTACGCTTTGGGCTATCCCCTTCCAGGGGTTCATGAATTCGGCGCGTTCCGCGCGGCCGGCCGTTAACAGGAGAGATAATCCGTGGCTCGTATCGCGGGCGTGAATCTACCCACCAACAAGCGCGTCGTCATCGCGCTGCAGTACATCCATGGCATTGGGCAGAAAAAGGCCCATGAAATCATGGAGAAGGTTAACCTGCCGCAGGAGCGGCGGGTGTCGCAATTGACCGATGCCGAAGTGCTGCAGATTCGCGAAATGATCGACCGCGATTACATGGTCGAAGGCGACCTGCGCCGCGAAGTGGCGACCAATATCAAGCGGCTGATGGATCTCGGCTGTTACCGGGGCCTGCGCCACCGCAAGGGGCTGCCGGTTCGCGGCCAGCGCACTCATACCAATGCGCGCACCCGCAAAGGCCCGGCCAAGACGATCGCCGGCAAGAAAAAGACACCGACCGCGCAGTGATAGGAATTGCCCGCGCCTGACGGCTGCGGGCCTCGAAAGGATTGAGAATGGGTAAGGAAGCCACCCGCGTTCGCCGTCGCGAACGCAAGAACATCGTGTCGGGTGTGGCGCATGTCGCGGCCTCGTTCAACAACACCATGATCACCATCGCCGACGCGCAGGGCAACACCATTGCCTGGTCGTCGTCGGGGACCATGGGCTTCAAGGGCTCGCGCAAATCGACGCCCTACGCCGCGCAGGTCGCCGCCGAAGACGCCGCCAAGAAGGCGCAGGAGCACGGCATGAAGACCCTCGAAGTCGAGGTGTCGGGTCCGGGCTCGGGGCGTGAGTTGGCGTTGCGCGCGCTGCAGGCGGCGGGCTTCACGATTACGTCGATTCGCGACGTGACCACGATCCCGCATAACGGTTGCCGGCCTCGTAAGCGTCGCCGCGTTTGATTTTGCTATCGGGTGGACGCGCCGCGTCCGCTGCCGCCGAACTTTTCCCCCACACGGCGGGTGGGATGCGCGGGGAAACCCCGCGCCGCTCAATAGGTGAAGACGTGATCCAAAAAAATTGGCAGGAATTGATCAGGCCGAACAAGCTGCAAGTGAGCGCCGGCAACGACGCCACACGCCTCGCTACCGTCATTGCCGAGCCGTTGGAACGCGGCTTCGGTGTGACGCTGGGCAATGCGCTGCGCCGCATTTTGCTGTCCTCGCTGCAAGGCGCGGCGGTGCAGTCGGTGCACATCGACGGCGTACTGCACGAATTCTCCTCGATCGCCGGCGTGCGCGAGGACGTCACCGACATCGTGCTCAACATCAAGGACATCGCCATCAAGATGCAGGGCGAGGGCCCCAAGCGCATGGTGGTGAAGAAACAGGGTCCCGGCACGGTGACCGCCGGCGAAATCCAGACCGTCGGCGACGTGGTGGTGCTCAACCCCGATCTGGTTCTCTGCACCCTCGACGAGGGCGCCGAGATCCGCATGGAATTCACCGTTAATACCGGCAAGGGCTACGTGCCGGCCGAACGCAATCGGCCCGAGGACGCGCCGATCGGGCTGATCCCGGTCGACAGCCTGTACTCGCCGGTCCGCAAGGTCTCCTACAAGGTCGAGAACACCCGCGAGGGCCAGATCCTCGACTACGACAAGCTCACGATGAGCATCGAAACCAACGGCGCTTTGAGCCCCGAGGATGCGCTCGCCTATGCGGCGCGCATCCTGCAAGACCAGCTCAACGTGTTTGTGAACTTCGAAGAGCCGCGTAAGGAAACCACGGCCGAAACCATTCCCGATCTCGCGTTCAATCCGGCCTTCCTCAAGAAGGTGGACGAACTCGAACTGTCGGTACGCTCGGCCAACTGTCTCAAGAACGACAATATCGTCTATATCGGCGATCTGGTGCAGAAGAGCGAAGCCGAGATGTTGCGCACGCCGAATTTCGGCCGCAAGTCGCTCAACGAGATCAAGGAGGTGCTGGCGCAAATGGGCCTGCATCTCGGCATGGAAGTGCCGGGCTGGCCGCCGGAAAATATCGATGAGCTGGCCAAGCGCTTCGAGGATCATTACTAAGCCGCTGCCAGCGGCACGTCACGGGGAGAGTAGGCGATGCGTCACGGAAAAGTTCACCGCAAACTGGGCAGGCATTCCGCGCATCGCACCGCCATGTTCGCCAACATGGCGGCGAGCTTGGTCAAGCACGAGCAGATTGTCACCACGCTGCCGAAGGCGAAAGAGCTCCGCCCGATCGTCGAGAAACTGGTCACGCTGGCCAAGAAGGGCGGGCTCGCCGCCCGCCGCCAGGCGATCTCGGAAATGCGCGATATCCCGATGGTCAAGAAATTGTTCGAGGTGATCGGCCCGCGTTACAAGGATCGCAAAGGCGGTTATACCCGCGTGCTCAAGGCCGGCTTCCGTTACGGCGACAACGCCGCCAATGCCGTGATCGAGTTCGTCGATCGCGACGTCGAGGCCAAGGGCAAGGATTCCGGACCGGTGCAGGAAAAGAAGGCCGACGAAGAAGCGACCGCGGCGGCCTGAACGACAGCCAAATAAGTGAAATTCACAAAGGCGGCCCGGTGGGCCGCCTTTTTTCTTTGCGAGGCTCGCCGTCAGGCGAGGGCTATGTATAATCTCCCGGGGCTCAATCGTCCGGGGGAATATCATGATCCGTTTTGCTACGACGTTACTCGCCGCTCTTGCCGCCACGCTCGGCGTCGCCAACGCGCAGTCCGATTTGATCAAGCGCGGCGGCTATCTGGTCAACGGCATCATGACCTGCGGCAATTGCCATTCGCCGAAAGGCCCGCCGGCGGCGACCGCAGGCAAGGATTTTTCCGGCGGTCTCTCATGGGACGAGCCGCCGTTCAAGGTGACGGCGCCGAACATCACGCCGGACAAGGACACCGGCATCGGCAAATGGACCGACGCCGACATCAAGAAGTTGCTGCGCACCGGCGAGCAACCGAATGGCGTGCACATCGCGATGGTGATGCCGACCGGCTTTTACCACATCATGACCGAGCGCGACGTCAACGCGGTCGTTGCCTATCTGCACACGCTCAAACCCGTCGGCAACAAGGTGGCGGACCCGATCTATAAGATGCCGCAAGCCGAGCATGTCTTGCCGGGGGCTGAGAAGCCCTACACCGAAGCGATGATGAGCGACAAAGTGAAGAAGGGTTTCTACCTCGCGAGCATCGCGCATTGTATGGAGTGCCATACGCCGATGGAAAAGGGTGTGCGTCAATGGAGCACGCGTTTGGGTGCGGGCGGTTTCGACTTCCCCGGACCGTGGGGCGTCTCGACCTCGCGCAACATCACCTCGAGCAAGACCAAAGGCATCGGCGCTTGGACCGACGACGAGATCAAGCGCGCCATCACCACGGGCGTCAGCCGGGACGGCAGCAAGCTCAAGCCGCCGATGGGCTTTCAGTATTACGCCACGGTCAGCCCCGAGGATCTCGACGCGGTCGTGGCCTATCTGCGCACGGTGCCGGCGAAGGAGTAATCGGCCTTCATTTAGCCCGGCAGGGAGCCTATATCTCGGCCATTAGCCGGGATTCGATGCCATGTGCCTTAAGACCGCTTTGACCGCGATTGTGCTGGCCGCCATGGCCGTGGCTGGCCTTTCGTCCGCCTCCGCACAAGAGCGGCGCGTGCCGACCGCCTCCGAGCTTCGGCTGTCCTATGCGCCGGTGGTGCAGCACGTGGCGCCGGCGGTGGTCAATGTCTATGCCGCCAAGACGGTGCAGAACCGCAACCCGCTGTTCGACGATCCGATCTTCCGCCAGTTCTTCGGCGTGCCGGGTGGCGGCGGCCCGCAGGTGCAGCGCTCGCTCGGCTCCGGCGTGATCGTCGATGGCTCGGGCCTGGTCGTCACCAATGTGCACGTGATCGAAGGCGCCGACGAAGTGAAGGTGTCGCTCGCCGACAAGCGCGAGTTCGAAGCGACGATTGTGCTCAAGGACAAGCGCAGCGATCTCGCCGTGCTGCGCATTAAAGACGCACACGAGCATTTCCCGACTTTGGATTTCGCCAATTCCGACGCGCTCGAAGTGGGCGACGTGGTGCTCGCCGTCGGCAATCCGTTCGGCGTCGGGCAGACGGTCACTCATGGCATCGTCTCGGCGCTGGCGCGCACGCAAGTCGGCATCACCGATTATCAGTTTTTCATCCAGACCGACGCGGCCATCAACCCGGGTAATTCCGGCGGCGCGCTGGTCGATCTCACCGGCCGGCTGGTCGGCATCAACACCGCGATCTTCTCGCGCTCGGGCGGCTCGCAGGGCGTCGGCTTCGCCATTCCCGCCAACATGGTGCGGGTGGTGGTGGCCTCGGCCAAGAGCGGCGGGGCCGCGGTCAAGCGGCCCTGGCTCGGCGCCAAGCTGCAAGCGGTGACCGCCGACATCGCCGACAGCATGGGCTTGAAGCGGCCGGCCGGCGCGTTGGTCGCCAGCGTCACGTCCGGCAGCCCGGCCGATCGTGCCGGCCTCAAGGCCGGCGACGTGATCCTGACCGTGGATGGCCAGGCGGTCGATGACGTTAACGCCTTCGATTATCGCTTTGCCACCAAGCCGCTCGGCGGCACGGCGGCGCTCGATCTGCTGCGTGCCGGACGTTCGCTGAACCTGAAAGTGGCGCTACAAACCGCGCCCGATACCGCGCGCGACGAAATTACCATCCGCTCGCGCTCGCCGTTCTCCGGCGCCAAGGTCGCCAATCTGTCGCCGGCGCTCGCCGACGAATTGCAATTGCAGGGCGCCGACGAGGGCGTGGTGGTGCTCGACGTCGACAATGGTTCTTACGCCAGCAATCTCGGCTTCCGGCGCGGCGATGTGATCCTTTCGGTCAACGACGAGAAAATCGCCAGGACTCGCGATCTCGATCGTGCCACCGGCAAGCCGAGCCGCGCCTGGCGCATCGTCATCCTCCGCGGCGGGCAACAGATTACCGCGGTATTCAACGGATGAACCCGCGCGCCAAAGCGGGACCAACGCTGTTCGCGGCAGCCCATCTCGACAAAGATGCGCCGCGCCCGCTCGCCGACCGCTTGCGTCCCGACCAAGCTCGATGAGGTGGTCGGGCAGGACCATCTGCTCGGCCCTGACGGAGCGCTCACCCGCATGCTGGCGACCCGTTCGCTCGGCTCGCTGGTGTTCTGGGGCCCGCCCGGCACCGGCAAGACCACGGTGGCGCGGCTGCTGGCGCAGGAAACCGACCTGCATTTCGAGCAGATTTCGGCGATCTTCACCGGCGTCGCCGACCTGAAAAAGGTGTTCGAGGAGGCGCGCCGCCGCCGCGAGCTGGGGCAGGGCACGCTGCTGTTCGTCGACGAGATCCATCGCTTCAATCGCGCGCAGCAGGACTCGCTTCCTGCCGGTGATGGAGGACGGCACCATCATCCTGGTCGGCGCCACCACCGAGAATCCGTCGTTCGAACTCAACGCGCCGCTGCTGTCGCGCGCCCGCGTGCTGGTGTTCAAATCGCTGGACGCGGCCGCGATCGAGAAGCTGCTGGCGCGCGCCGAGCAGATCGAGGGCCGGCCGCTGCCGCTCGATGCCGAGGCGCGCACCGCGCTCATTGGCATGGCCGATGGCGACGGCCGCGCCGCGCTCACGCTGGCCGAGGAAGTCTGGCGCGCCGCCCGCAAGGACGAGAAATTCGGCGCCGCCAAATTGCAGGAGATCGTGCAGCGCCGCGCGCCGATCTACGACAAGGCGCAGGACGGCCACTACAATCTCATCTCCGCGCTGCACAAGTCGGTGCGCGGCTCCGATCCCGACGCCGCGCTGTATTATCTCTGCCGCATGCTGGACGCCGGCGAGCCGCCGCTCTATATCGCGCGCCGCGTGGTGCGCATGGCGATCGAGGACATCGGCCTGGCCGATCCGCAGGCGCTGGTGATCGCCAATGCCGCCAAGGACGCCTACGATTTCCTGGGCTCGCCCGGAAGGCGAGCTGGCGATCGCGGAAGCCGTGCTCTACATGGCGACCGCGCCGAAATCGAACGCCTCCTATGCGGCCTTCGGCGCCGCCATGCGCACCGCCAAGCAGGCCGGCTCGCTGCTGCCGCCCAAGCACATCCTCAACGCGCCGACCAAGCTGATGAAAGAGGAAGGCTACGGCCGCGGCTACGCCTACGACCACGACGCAGGAAGAGGCCTTCTCCGGCCAGAATTATTTTCCCGACGCGCTGCCGCGCCAGCAGTTCTATGATCCGCCCGAGCGCGGCTTCGAGCGCGAGGTGAAAAAGCGGCTGGATTACTGGGCGAAGCTGAGGAAGGAGCGGGGATCTTCGTGAGACGTGGCAGACAGGGACCGCGTCAGCCGGGCGGCGGCAAGCAAAAGGCGGGCCCGCGCGGCCGCGGTCACGGCCGTGATCGGGATGAGCGAAACGAGGAACGATCGAAAGAGCGGCTTAAAGAACGCCCCAACCCGCGCCAGATCCGATCTGCGCGGGAAGCATTCGCCGAAACGAGACGGTGGCGGCGCCCGATGTGCCGATAGCCTCCGACCCGTCACCCTGAGGTCGCGAGCCGCGAGAGCGGCGAGCCTCGAAGGGCGACGGCCCGGGCCGCCATCCTTCGAGCGCGCGCGAAGCGGCGCGCACCTCAGGATGACGGTGTGAAAGCTGCGCAATTTTCCGCCGGCGTGCAAAACGTCAACGTTACGCCGGACGAGAACAACATGCGGGTCGACCGCTTCTTCGAGGCGCGGTTTCCCGGCCTCTCGTTCAGCCACATCCAGCGCATCATCCGCAAAGGCGAGGTGCGCGTGAACGGCAAGCGCACCCAGCCGAAGGCGCGGCTCGAAGCAGGGCAGGCGGTGCGCATTCCGCCGCTCAAGCTCGACGCGCCCAAGCCGCGCGACGACGCGCCGGCGGCGCAGAAGGACCGCTTCTTTCTCAAAGAGATCACGCTCTACGAAGACGACGACGTGCTGGTGCTCAACAAACCGATGGGGCTTGCGGTGCAGGGCGGCTCCGGTACCACGCGACATATCGACGGCATGCTTGGCGCCTTGCGCGGGACGCACCCGGACGCGCAGCGCCCGCGCCTCGTGCATCGGCTCGACAAGGACACCGCCGGCTGCCTGCTGGTGGCGAAAACGCGCTTTGCCGCCGCCGCGCTCGGCAAGACCTTCCGCTCGCGTTCGGCGCGCAAGATCTACTGGGCGCTGGTCGCCGGCGTGCCGAAGCCGGCACAGGGCCGGGTCTCGACGTTTCTTGCCAAGCAGGAGGTCGAGGAAGATTCCTACATGCGCATCGCCAAGCATGGCGACAAGGACGCGGTCCACGCGGTCACTTATTACGCGGTGGTGGAGACGGCGGCGCAGAAGCTGGCCTGGATTTCGCTCAAACCCGTGACCGGCCGCACCCATCAATTGCGCGCCCATATGGCGCATGTCGGCAATCCGATCGTCGGCGACCCGAAATATTTCAACATCGAGAACTGGGAACTGCCCGGCGGCATGCAGGACAAATTGCACTTGCTGGCGCGCCGCATCGCGGTGCCGCATCCGCGCGGCGGAACCATCGACGTCACCGCGCCGTTACCGCCCCATATGGAGCAATCCTGGAACCTGCTCGGTCTCGACGCCAAGCGTTACGACCCCATCGTCGATGCGCCGGAAGAGGAGTAACCCGGCGCGCAGGATTATCCGGACCGGCACGTTGATAGTTTGATCCGCCGCGACACGCCGAGAGCCTTCTGATGCGTAACGCCTATGCTGCGGGATTGATTGTCTTGGCGATTACCGCCGTCGCCGCGCCGGCGCTCGCCCAAATCGATGACGATGGGCGCTACACGATTATGCGGCCGGAGCCGGGCGTGCCGCCGAAATACAAAACGCCGCGCGGCTCGACCGAGCACGTGGTGATCCCGCCGTCGACACAGGTGCCGCTGCCGCGGTCCGCCGTGCCACCGGCCTTCGTGGTGCCGCAGACCGGCCAAGTAGTGGTGCCGAACCAGCCGGTGCTGGCGCCGTCTGGCCCGAACCGGACCGAGACCTCTCAGGATCGCGCCATGCGTTGCGCGACCCAGGCCGGCACCTACGGCGGCGACCGCGCGGCCTTTGTGGGCACGTGCATTAATCAGTAGGGACGCGCACGCTAAATCTCCTCCATTACCTGCGCGTAGGAGATCAGCGCGAACAACGCGGTGCCGCCGACGATATTGCCCAGCAGCACCGGCACGAAGAACTGGCCGAGCATGCGCCACCATTCCCAGTCGCCGTGGACCACCAGCATGTTGGCTTCCATGCTGCCGGCGACAATGTGGGTGAAGCCGCCGATCGCGATCAGATAAGTCATCAGCGTGATCACCGCGAATTTCGCGCTCTCCGCGCTCGGTATCATCCAGACCATGGCGGCGATCAGGAAGCCCGACGAAACGCCGCGGAAGGCCATGGGCCACCAGCCGATATCGAGCAAGTCGCGGCTGATGGTCTGCATGCCTTGCAGAAGGCTTCCCGGTAGAACGGGCGTGAAGGTGCAGAATACCGCCGCCAGCAGCGTGCCGGCGAAATTCGCCACCAGCACGATTGCCCACAGCCGTCCCATACGCCAAAGGCTCTTCCACGAGAGATCCTTGAACACCGGAAGCACCACGGTGATCGTGCTTTCGGTAAATAGCTGCTGATTGCCCAGCACCACCATCAGGAAGCCGACGCAGTAGCCAAAACCGGAGACCAAGGGCCGCCACGGCGCGTCGGGCAGGTGCGCTTGCAGAATCGCCTGCGCCAGCAGCGAGAAGCTGATCGACAGCCCGGCGGCGACGCCAGACCACCACAGCGAGGTGGCCGGCCGCGCCATTTCCTCATCGCCGAGCCGGCGGACGACCTCATAAATGACCGGCGTGCGAGGAGACGACATCTCCTCAACGTCTTCGACTTCCTGTTCGGAAATGCCTTTGGAGCCGCCTTTTTTCCGGCGGGCCTTATTGTGGACCGTCATCGCGTTCGGACTTTGCCGGTCGTCATCACGCTCCAACGTACGGGCGGATGCAGAGTTCCATTCGAGGGCCTTGACAGGCAACCAAAAGGTTGCATATTGTGAGTATGGATGCAGTGTTCAAAGCGCTGGCTGACCCGAGCCGCAGGGATCTTCTGGATCGCCTGCGTGTCGATAACGGACAGACCTTGAACGAACTGTGCGCGCGGCTGGACATGACGCGGCAGGCGGTCAGCAAGCATCTCGGCCTCCTGGAGGAGGCCAATCTGGTCGCGACCGTCAAAAGGGGCCGCGAGAAGCTGCACTATCTCAATCCGGTGCCGATCCACGAGATCGGCGAGCGCTGGATCGGGAAATTCGAACGGGGGCGCCTTCAGGCCCTCAGCGACATGAAACAAGCATTGGAGTCGTCCGATGAGTAAGCCGAGCTTCGTCTACGTCACCTACATTCGCTCCACGCCCGAAAAGGTCTGGCAGGCGCTGACCGATCCTGCGACCATGAAGAAGTACTGGTTCGGCGCTTTCGCCGAGACTGACTGGAAGCCAGGTTCGCCGTGGACGCTCAAGTTCGACGACGGCCGGGTCGCGGACGCCGGCGAAATTCTTGAATCCGAGCCGCCGAAGCGCCTCGTCATCCGCTGGCGCAACGAATGGAAGCCGGAAATAAAGGCCGAAGGTTGGTCGCGCTGCACCGTGACCATCGAGCCGCACCAGGGCATTGCCCAGCTCACCATCCGTCACGAGCTTGAAGGAGAAGGGACCAAGTTCATCGAGGCGGTGTCCGGCGGCTGGCCAAGAATCCTCTCGAATCTCAAGTCTCTTCTCGAAACCGGGGCGGTTGCGTACGAGACGAAGGCCTGAAGCATGGTCGACGTTTCGAAATTCAAGCCAAAGACGGTCTACGTCACCTACATCGCCGCCACACCCGAAAGGGTGTGGCGGGCGCTGACCGATCCGGCCTTCAGCCGCCTGTACTTCTTCGGTTTCGCCGTCGATGTCGAACCGAGGCAGGGCGGCGTCTTCCGGCTGCTTTATCCGGATGGCCGCACGCACATCAGCGGCCAGGTGATCGAGTGGTCACCGCCGCGTCGTCTGTCGATCACGTGGCTGGTCGAGGGCATGAAGGAATTTGCTGAACTGCCGGAATGCCTCGTCACCTACGACATTGAGCTGTCCGGCGAGGCGGTTAAGCTCACCATGACCGAAGCGCATTCGTGGGACGTTCCCGAATCGATCCTTAGCGGCGGCCGCGCCGGCTGGCCGGCGATCTTGTCGAACCTCAAGAGCGTGCTGGAAACCGGCAAAGCGATGGCCATCAAGATGGAGCCGCCGAAAGAGATGATGGAAGCGGTGAATCAAATCCTCATTACCAAGCCCTGGCAAAAGTAGGCTAGCCGTTCAGGCGCCTACTGCGTCCAGCGCGGCCATGTCTCCAGACGCCAGCTTGATCCCCGGCGCCTTCATGATCTCGGCTAACTGCTTGAGGCTGGTCGCGCTGACGATCGGGGCGGTGATGCCGGGCTTGGCGATCAGCCAAGCCAGCGCTATTTGCGCCGGCGTCGCCTCATAGCGGGCCGCGACCTCGTCCAGCGTCTTGAGAATGCGCAGACCGCGCGCGTCCAGGTAACGCTTGAGCCGTCCGCCACGCCCCGGATGTCTTGCACCTTCCTCGGCCGAGCGATATTTTCCGGTCAGAAAACCGGCGGCGAGCGAATAGTAATTGATGACGCCGATCTTCTCCCGCCGGCAGATCGGTTCGAACTCGGTCTCGAATTCGTTCCGGTCCGACAGATTATAGAGCGGTTGCAGGCTTTCGTAGCGCGGCAGGCCAAGCCGCTTGCTGGCGGCCAGCGAAGCCACGAGCCGCGCCGGGCTCATGTTGGAAGCGCCGATCGCGCGCACCTTGCCGGCCTTGATCAGTTGCGCATAGGCCTGCATGGTCTTCCTCGACCGGCGTGACCTCGTCGTCGAAATGGGTCTGGTAGAGGTCGATGCGGTCGGTTTGCAGGCGCCGCAGCGACGCCTCGCATGCGCGCAGGATATAATCTTTCTTCAGGCTGCGGCCTTCGCCCATGTCCTCGCCGACTTTGGTGGCGATCAACACCTTGTCGCGCTTGCCGCTCTTCTTCAGCCAGTTGCCGATGATGGTTTCCGACTCGCCGCCCGGGTGACCCGGCACCCAGCGCGAATAACTGTCGGCGGTGTCGATGGTGTTGAAGCCGGCGTCGGCGAAAGCGTCGAGGATGGCGAACGAGGTCGTCTCGTCGACATTCCAGCCGAACACATTGCCGCCGAGCATCAGCGGCGCGATGTGCAGATCGGATTGCCCGAGCGGGCGGCGTTCCATGGGCTGACTTTAACGCCTAACGCAGAGAGGCGTTGAACTTCTCCAGCGCGCCTGGCCGGGGCAGAGCTCTTTCTCGCCGAGCGCATTGAGCGGCCCGTCGACCGTGCGCAGATGGGCGTGCAGGTCTTCGGCCTCTTTTTCGACGAACAGCAGCCCGGTCACGATCTGCCCCTTGGCGGCATGGTGCTGTAGAAAGCCGAGCGCGGCGGTGCGGTCGGTAGGATCGTAATCGGCATCGAGCTTGCGCAGCGCGAGCTTCGAGCCGTCGTGCTGCTCGACGACCTCGACCGAGCCGGGATCGTATTTGACCTCGATCGGCATGCGGCTCGCCATGAAGTCGAGCCGGTTCACCGCCTCGTTGTGCTCGCGCACGAAATCGAAGCTCTTGGTCGAGCCGGCGTGGTTATTGAACGCCACGCAGGGGCTGATGATGTCGATGAAGGCGGCGCCCTTATGCGCGATTGCCGCCTTGATGATCGGCACCAGTTGCTGCTTGTCGCCGGAGAACGAGCGGGCGACGAAGCTGGCGCCGAGCTGCAGCGCCATCGCCACCAGATCGATGGAATTGTCGGTGTTGATCATGCCGCGCTTGGATTTCGAGCCGCGGTCGGCGGTGGCGGAGAACTGGCCCTTGGTCAGCCCGTAAACGCCGTTGTTCTCGACGATATAGACCATGTTGACGCCGCGCCGCAGGCAATGCGCGAACTGGCCGAGACCGATCGAAGCGCTGTCGCCGTCGCCGGAGACGCCGAGATAGATCAGATCGCGGTTGGCGAGATTGGCGCCGGTCAGCACCGACGGCATGCGGCCGTGCACCGAATTGAAGCCGTGCGAATTGCCGAGGAAATAAGTCGGCGTCTTCGACGAGCAGCCGATGCCGGAAATCTTGGCGACCCGATGCGGCTCGATTGAGAGCTCGAAACAGGCCTGGATGATCGAAGCGGTAATCGAATCGTGGCCGCAGCCGGCGCACAGAGTCGAAACCGTGCCCTCGTAGTCGCGGTGGGTGTAGCCCAGCTCGTTCTTCGGCAAGGCGGGATGCTGGAATTTCGGCTTGGCGAGATAGGTCATGAGACCACCTTCATCGGCGTCACTTTCAGCTTGTCGAGATGCTCGCCGATCGCC
Organism: uncultured Alphaproteobacteria bacterium; assembly: GCA_963809675.1. Taxonomy (GTDB): domain Bacteria; phylum Pseudomonadota; class Alphaproteobacteria; order Rhizobiales; family Xanthobacteraceae; genus Pseudolabrys. The sequence goes on along the minus strand of CAWEKJ010000007.1, from coordinate 1,004,022 downwards.
TTGGCGATGAAGCGGGCGGTGATCGGCGTGCCGTCGTAATGCAGGATCGGCACCAGCCGTACCGGGTCGATGCCGCATTCGTTGACGATCAGCGAGCGCAATTGCGCGTCGCGGTTCTGCTCGACCACGAACACGAAGTCATGGCCGGCGACGAAACTGTTGACGCTGGAATGGAACGGGAAGGCGCGGATGCGCATGCGGTCGAGCGCATGGCCGTGGCCTTCGATCATATGGATCGCTTCGTCCATCGCCGGCGAGGTCGAACCGAAATAAATCACGCCGTATTTGGTGGGCTTGTCGGCATTGGCCAGCAGCGGGCGCGGCACCAGGTCCTTGGCGGTGTCGAACTTGCGGACCAGCCGCTGCATGTTGTCGACGTAGGGCGCGCCTTCCTCGGTGTATTTGGCGTAGCGGTCGCGCGAGGTGCCGCGGGTGAAGAACGAACCCTTGGTCGGGTGCGTGCCGGGATAGGTGCGGTAGGTGATGCCGTCGCCGTCGACGTCGAGATAGCGCCCGAATTCCTTGCCGGCTTCCAGTTCCTCGGCGGTCATGACCTTGCCGCGGTCGTATTTGCGGCTGTCGTCCCAGGCCAGCGGGCGGGACAGGTGGTGATTCATGCCGATGTCGAGATCCAGCATGACGAAGATCGGCGTCTGCAGCCGGTCGGCGAGATCGAAGGCCTGCGCGCCGAAATCGAAGCTTTCGGCCGGATCTTCCGGGAACAGCAGCACGTGCTTGGTGTCGCCATGCGAGGCATAGGCGCAGGAGATGATGTCGCACTGTTGGGTGCGCGTCGGCATGCCGGTCGAGGGACCGGCGCGCTGCACGTCGAACAGCACAGCGGGAATTTCGGCAAAGTAGGCGAGCCCGATGAACTCCTGCATCAGCGAGATGCCGGGGCCCGACGTCGCGGTAAAGGCGCGTGCGCCGTTCCAGCCGGCGCCGATCACGATGCCGATGGAGGCGAGCTCGTCCTCGGCCTGGATGATGGCGTATTTGGCCTGCTTGGTTTCGCGGATCGACGCGCAGCTTGGCGCAGTGCCGGGTGAAGGCGTCGGCCAGCGACGAGGATGGCGTGATCGGATACCAGGCGCACACCGTGGCGCCGCCGTAGACCGCGCCGAGCGCCGCCGCCGAATTGCCCTCGATGAAGATGCGGTCGCCGACCTTGTTGCTCTTTTTCAGCCGCAGCCCGATCGGGCAGGCGAGGTTGAGCGTCGCGTAGTCGCGCCCGATATGCAGCGCCTTGATATTGGGCTCGATCAGCTTTTCCTTGCCTTTGTACTGCTCGCCGATCAACTGCTCGACGACCTTGACGTCCATCTCGATCAGCGCGGTGAGCACGCCGATATAGATGATGTTCTTGAACAGTTGGCGCTGTCGCGGATCGGTGTATTCGCGGTTGCAGATCGCGGTCAGGGGCACGCCAATAACGGTGATGTCCTGGCGGAATTTCGAGGCCGGCAGCGGCTTGGTCGAATCGTAGAGCAGGTAGCCGCCCGGCTCGATGCCGGCGATGTCCTTGTCGAAGGTCTGCGGATTCATCGCCACCATCAAATCGGTGCCGCCGCGCGCGCCCAGATGGTTCGCCTCGGTGACGCGCACCTCGTACCAGGTCGGCAGGCCCTGAATGTTGGACGGGAAGATGTTGCGCGGCGCCGCCGGTATGCCCATGCGCAGCACCGCGCGCGCGAACATCTCGTTGGCGCTGGCGGAGCCGGAGCCGTTGACGTTGGCGAAGCGAACGACGAAGTCGTTTACGCGGCTGATCGGTGTGGCGGTCGGCATGAAGTCCCTGCGTAGGTCATATCGAGCAAGAATTTCTGCATGTCCCAGGCGCCGGTCGGGCAGCGTTCGGCGCACAGGCCGCAATGCAGACAGACGTCCTCGTCTTTCACCATGACGCGGCCGGTCTTGAGACCGTCCTGGCGACGTAGAGGTCCTGGCTCAGATTGCGCGCCGGCGCGGTCAGCCGCGTGCGCAGTTCGGCTTCCTCGCCGTTGGGCGTGAAGGTAATGCAGTCCATCGGGCAGATGTCGACGCAGGCGTCGCATTCGATGCAAAGCTGCGACGAGAACACCGTCTGCACGTCGCAATTCAGGCAGCGCCCGGCTTCGGCCAGCGCCAGATCGGGATCGAAGCCCAATTCGACCTCGGCCTTGATGTCCTTAAGCGCGACGCCCAGGTCGCGATGCGGCACCTTGTAACGCTTATCGAGTTCGATCTCGTTGTCGTAGGACCATTCGTGGATGCCCATCTTCTGGCTCATCAACGCGACCGCTGGCAGCGGTCGGTCGGCGATGTCCTCGCCGTTGAGCATCTTGTCGATCGAGACGGCGGCCTCGTGGCCGTGCGCCACCGCCCAGATGATGTTTTTGGGGCCGAAGGCCGCGTCGCCGCCAAAAAATACTTTCGGGTTGGTCGAGGCGAAGGTCACTTTATCGACCTTGGGCATATGCCATTCGTCGAACTCGATGCCGCAATCGCGCTCGATCCAGGGGAAGGCGTTCTCCTGGCCGACCGCGACCAGCACGTCGTCGCAGGGGAAATGCTGATCCGGTTCGCCGGCATTCACCAGCTTGCGGCGGCCCTTGGCGTCGCGTTCGGCCTTGACCTTCTCGAAGGTGATGCCGGTAAGCTTGCCGTTTTCGTGGGTGAATTCCTTGGGCACCAGATAATTATGGATCGGGATGCCCTCGTGCATGGCGTCTTCCTTTTCCCAAGGCGACGCCTTCATTTCCTCGAAACCGGAGCGCACCACGACCTGCACTTCTTCGCCGCCGAGCCGGCGCGAGGAGCGGCAGCAGTCCATGGCGGTGTTGCCGCCGCCGAGCACGATCACGCGCTTGCCGATTTTGGTGACGTGGCCGAACGACACCGAGGACAGCCAGTCGATGCCGATGTGGATGTTCTTCGCCGCTTCCTTGCGGCCGGGAATATCGAGGTCGCGCCCGCGCGGCGCGCCGGAGCCGACGAAGACCGCGTCCCAGCCTTCCGCCAGCAGCGCCTTCATGCTGTCGATACGCTGGCCGCCGCGGAATTCGACGCCAAGGCCGAGGATGTAGCCGGTCTCCTCGTCGATCACGCTGTCCGGCAGGCGGAATTTCGGAATTTGCGAGCGGATCATGCCGCCGGCTTTGGGATCGCTGTCGAACACCACGCACGTGTAACCGAGCGGCGCCAGATCGCGCGCGACGGTGAGCGAGGCCGGGCCCGCCGCCGACCAGGCGATGCGCTTGCCGTTTTTCTTGTGCGCCGGCTTGGGCAGCCGCGCCGTGATGTCGTCCTTGTAATCGGCGGCGACGCGCTTCAAGGCGGCAGATCGCCACCGGCTCGTTCTCGACGCGGACGCGCCGGCAGGCCGGTTCGCACGGGCGGTCGCAGGTGCGTCCGAGAATTCCGGGAAACACATTCGAATGCCAGTTGACCATGTAGGCGTCGGAGTAGCGGCCCGCCGCGATCAACCGGATATATTCGGGGACGGGCGTGTGCGCCGGACAAGCCCATTGGCAATCCACGACCTTGTGGAAGTAGTCCGGCGCGGCAATGTTGGTATTCTTCATTCACTCCTCGAAACGCGCCCCGCTACGCCGATTACATGAAACGGTGTCGCGTCACAGCCTAGAGTGGCTGCCCTTGCTCCCGGCGCGGCACACTTTGGATGACCGCGATTCAGGGGCGGGAATATATTGGTTAGATCCCCCCAAGGCTACCTATCCTTCCGTCAGGCCGAGTACCTATCAACCGTAAGTCAACGCTATCTTTTTCGCTCCCTGAAAGGGGCAACAGCATGACCGCGGCGCGGCAAAATCGCCGCGTTGCGTTAATGCTTATGGGCGCGGGACCGGCTATTTTCGGAATAGGGCGTGCGGGTGCCCGCCACGGTTCCGTCCGTGTTGCGGCGCACAATGATGTGAACGATGCGAGAGATTTTCACCGAGATTTTCGAGAACCAGCCGCTTGACCCGCGCGAGGCGGCGCGCCGCGGCGCACGACCGCAACTGCGCAAACGGTTCTATGAGCGTGCGCACACCGGCGAAAAGGCAGGCGAGGGATTCCCCCTGCTACTCGACGGTAAGCCGGTCAAAACGCCGGCGCGCCGTCCGCTGGCCGCGCCAAGCCAGGCGCTGGCCGAGAAACTCGCGGATGAGTGGAACGCGCAGGCCGAGGTGATCGATCCGGGCTGCATGCCGCTCACCCGGCTCGCCAACGCGGTGATCGACGCGGTGACGGATGCACCGCGGCCGGTGGCCGACGAGGTGGCGCAATATCTCGGCTCCGATTTGCTGTGCTATCGCGCCGAGGCGCCGGCCGGTCTGGTCGAACTGCAGAATCAACGCTGGGATCCGGTGCTGGCCTGGGCACGCGATGCATTCGGCGCTCGTTTTATGCTGGCGCAAGGCGTGGTGCACGTGTCGCAGCCGCGTGAGGCGATTGCCGCTTTGCGCGCGGGTGTCCCCGCCGATCCCTGGCGCTTGGGTGCGGTGTCCTCGATCACGACGTTGACGGGCTCGGGCCTGCTGGCTCTGGCGCTGGCTCATGACGCGCTCGACGATGACGCCGCCTGGGCCGCGGCGCATGTCGACGAAGACTGGCAGATGTCGCAATGGGGCCGCGATGACGCCGCGCTTGAGCGACGCGCGTTTCGCCGTGCCGAGTTCGACGCGGCGGCGGCGGTGTTGCTGCTGACTTAATGTCCGGTCGGGTCGCCGCGGCGGCCGGCCTCGTACAGGAACCAGACCCGCCGCTCGGCCTCGTCGATATAGACTTCGAGCAGGCTGGCGGTGGCGACGTCCTCATGCTCATCGCACAGGCCGTGCGCCTCGCGCATCGACGCCACCACGCGCTGATTGTCATCGCGCAATTCCGCCAGCATATCGTCGGGCGTGACATAGGCCGCGTCGTTGTCGGCCAGACGCTGCTGGCGCGAAATGTCGCCGATCGAGCGCAATGTCGGTTGCCCGATCTTGCGCACCCGCTCGGCGAGTGGATCGGTGGTGGCGAAAATCTGCTCCGACTGCTCATCAAGCAAGAGGTGGTAATCGCGGAAGTGCGGTCCGCTCATGTGCCAGTGGAAGTTCTTGGTCTTCAGATAAAGCGCGAAGGTGTCGGCGAGAACGGCGTTGATCGCGCCGGCGATATCCTTGCTGGCATTGGCGCCGAGATCGGTCGGCGTCCGGAGACGCGGCGTGCCGTTGCGGCCGGCGGTGGTTTTGCTGGTGCTCATGGCGATGCTCCCCGTTGGCGTGGGCAGAGGCCAACGCGGCAGACGCGAGAAAAGTTCCGGCTCAGGAAGCGGGGCCTTTGGCGGCTTGCGCGTCGAGCTCGGCGGCTTTGGCAAGGCTCGCTTTCGCTTCCGCGGCGCGGCCGAGCGCATTGAGCAAGCGCCCGCGCAGCCGGTGCGCGCCCGCCATTTCCGGCCTGGCGGAAAGCGCAAGCTCCGCCGCGGCCAAGGCCTCGTCCAGCCGCCCGAGATCCCTGAGCGCGGCCGCGCGCCCGATTTGCGCTTCGGGCATGCGCGGCGCGAGGTCGAGCACCTGCTCGTAGGCAGCGAGCGCCTGCTGCGGCCGGCCGGCGGCGCGCATCGCATCGGCGCGGTTGAAATGCGCGGCCGGATTTTCCGGAGCGAGCGCGATGGCGCGTTCGTAGCTCGCGATCGCCTCGTCGAAACGGCCGAGGTCTTGCAGCAGCGCGCCGCGGTTGATCCAGTCGGCGGTCGCCTTGGGGTCGAGCGCCAGCGCGCGGTCGAAGCCCTTGAGCGCCTCGTCGGGCAGGCTGGCCGCGGCCAGAATGGCGGCGCGGTTGCCGTGCGCCTCGGCGAAATTCGGCATCGGCGGCGATCGCCGCGTCGAAACTTTTGACCGCTTCCAGGTGGTCGCCCTGCCGCTCCAGCGCCTTGCCGAGCAGATTGTGCACGCGCGCCTGACGCGCGCCCAGCGCCAGCGCGCGGCGGGCGAGCGCGATGCCCTCGCTGTATTGGCCTTCCTGGCAGGCGATGGCCGCGACGTAATAGAGCGCGTCGGCGTTTTCCGGGTCGACGCGCAGCACGTCGCTATAGCGCTCCATGGCCTGCGCCAGCTGGCCCTGGCGATGGTGAAACAGGCCCTGGCTCAGCAGCGTGGCGATGGTCGGGGGTTCGGCCATCCCGGCTTCTAATCAGGCTTTCCGGACAAAGCCAAGCCTGCGTGGAGCCTGCCGCGTCGCCTTATGCCGTGGTATGGCTTTTGCGCCGAACACCGGGGAATCGGGCAGGGCAGACGTTATGAAAGACATCCTCGACAAACTCGAAAAGCGGCGCGGCGAGGCCCGCCTGGGCGGCGGCGAAAAGCCGCATCGAGGCCCAGCACAAGCGCGGCAAACTGACCGCGCGCGAGCGCATCGAACTGCTGCTCGACAAGGGCTCGTTCGAGGAGCTCGACATGTTCGTCCAGCACCGCTCGTCCGACTTCGGCATGGAGAAGACCAAAATCCCCGGCGACGGCGTCGTCACCGGCTGGGGCACGGTCAACGGCCGCACGGTCTATCTGTTCTCCAAGGACTTCACCGTGTTCGGCGGCTCGCTGTCGGAAGCGCACGCCCAGAAGATCATGAAGGTGCAGGACATGGCGATGAAGGCGCGCGCGCCGGTCATCGGCCTGTTCGACGCCGGCGGCGCCCGCATCCAGGAGGGCGTCGCGGCGCTCGGCGGCTATGGCGAGGTGTTCAAGCGCAACGTGCTGGCCTCGCGGCGTCATTCCGCAGATCAGCGTCATCATGGGGCCTTGCGCGGGCGGCGACGTCTATTCGCCGGCCATGACCGATTTCATCTTCATGGTGCGCGACACCTCCTACATGTTCGTCACCGGGCCGGACGTGGTGAAGACCGTCACCAACGAAGTCGTCACGGCGGAAGAACTCGGCGGCGCCTCGGTGCACACCACCAAGTCGGGCGTCGCCGACGGCGCCTTCGAGAACGACGTCGAGTGTCTGCTGCAAATGCGCCGGCTGATCGACTTCCTGCCGGCCAACAACGAGAGCGGCGTGCCGGAATGGCCGACGCAGGACCCCGCCGACCGCGAGGAGCCCTCGCTCGACACGCTGATCCCGGACAATCCGAACAAGCCCTACGACATCAAGGAGCTGATCCTGAAAGTCGCGGACGAGGGCGACTTCTTCGAGATCGCGTCGGCTTACGCCAAGAACATCGTCACCGGCTTCGGCCGCATCGCCGGCAAGACCGTCGGCTTCGTCGCCAACCAGCCGATGGTGCTGGCCGGCGTGCTCGACTCGGACGCCTCGCGCAAGGCGGCGCGCTTCGTGCGCTTCTGCGACGCCTTCAAGATTCCGATCGTGACCTTCGTCGACGTGCCCGGCTTTTTGCCCGGCACGGCGCAGGAATATAACGGGCTGATCAAGCACGGCGCCAAGCTGCTTGTTCGCCTACAGCCAGTGCACGGTGCCGCTGGTGACCGTGATCACGCGCAAGGCCTTCGGCGGCGCCTATGACGTGATGGCGTCAAAGCACGTCGGCGGCGATCTCAATTACGCCTGGCCGACGGCGCAGATCGCCGTCATGGGCGCCAAGGGCGCGGTCGAGATCATCTTCCGCGGCGGCGACAAGGACGAGATCGCCGCGCGCACCAAGGAATACGAGGACCGCTTTCTGTCGCCCTTCGTCGCCGCCGAGCGCGGCTATATCGACGACGTCATCATGCCGCACTCGACGCGCCGCCGCATCGCCCGCGCGCTGGCGATGCTCAAGGGCAAGAAGGTCGAGATGCCGGCAAGGAAGCACGACAATTTGCCGGTGTGAAGTTCTCGGAGATATCCGTATAGTAATGTACGGGATAGCCGAATGACGCCAGAACTTCAAAAAATTGCGGTGGCCGCGGCACGCGGGTATTTGGAAGCGCCTTCGCTCGAAGATGGCCGTACGCCGGTTGAGGTTGAAGCTAAGTTAGACAGAGATCGTATTGAGCTGATCGAAAAAGCGCTTCGGCCGCTTCTAACAAAATATCTCGAAAGGTCTATTTCCACGGGCGATTTCAAACGTCAAATTGACGGAATAAATAAGCAAAATAGGCTTTGGGGATTCAGTGGCACGAAAGGCCAGATGTTCTTTAATTTGCTCGTCAACGCGGTCGACGAGCTTCAGTCGACACCTGAATTGGACGATCAATTGCGATTGTCCATTAAACAGCCAGCAAATAATGAGGGCGCGAATACAATATTGAAGAACTTCAAAAATTACGTAGTTCGAGCTGGTCAGCAGTTTATCGAGGCTGGCGGTGACCCGCGCAGCAAACCGAGTCCAAACAGCATTCCATTTTTTCTGTCGTACTTTTGGCAAATCCAAGAGCCCGATATGTGGCCTGTGTATTACACTAGTGCTGTGCAAATGATCGAAGGCATGAATCTTTTGCGGGCGACTGGCGATATTGGCGAGGATTACCTGGCGTATAAACGCTTGCACGAAGAATTAGCGGTGCTTTTTTCCAAAGAATTCACACGAAAATTTGGTCTGTATGACGTGGAGCATGTCTTTTGGTTCAAGAGTGGGCGATTACTTGGTGAAACAGCCCCCGCTCAAACTGCGGCTGCTTCGCCAGTCAAGGCCGGTCAAATAGCGAAGCAGACAAATAAGCCAGCGGAATCGTTATTACTTGAGAGTTATGTCCCACCCATCGTCGCCACGATACCAAGACTTGCTTCAAACGATTCCGATCTTCAGGAAATTGCGAAGCAATCGGGGACGACACTTGAGCGTTCGTTAGAAAAAAGCATCAACGCGGCGCTTACGATGCTGGGCTATGAAACACATTTGCTTGGACAGGGCATGGGGCGTGTGCCCGACGGCGATGCGATAGCGGTGAACGAATCCTACGCGTTGCTGTGGGATGCGAAGGCCCGTTCTGACGGTTATAAGATGGGCACTGACGACCGCACAATTCGGGAATATATTGATACTCAAAGCAGGAATTTGAAACGTCGAGGTATTCGGAATATTTACTACATTATCTTTTCTAGTAACTTTGTAGATGAGTTCGATGATCTGGTTCGCTCGCTGAAAATGGACACACATATCAACGAGGTTTGTTTTGTCGAGGCGTTAGCGCTTGTTGAGCTAGTCAATCAGAAATTGCGCGCGCCTCTTGCCGTAGGTCTGGGATCTGATGGAATTCAACGGCTGTTTAGTTCTAGCGGCATCATCACCGCCGGGGACGTCTTGGAGATATTGAGCGTATAGTTTTCGGGTGCAGGGAGAAAAATAAATTGCCCACCACCTTCTTCCTCGTCCGCGCGGTCGTCGCGCCACACCTGCGCTCAACATTCGACGCTTGGTATTCGACCGACCACCTGCCGTGGGCCCGCCGCATCTTCAAACGCGAACGCTAAGGCAGCTCTGATGGCTCTCCGCCTCCTCATTCTCACCCTCGCGCTCCTCATCGCACGGCCCGCCTTGGCGCTGGAGAATGAGAACCTGCTGGTGACCATGCCGCCCGGTTACAAGGTCGGCTACACCAAGCACGCGCCAAAAGGCGTCATCACCGAGATGGTGCCTGCGGCTGAGACGGTCGAAAACTGGACCGAGATGGTCACGGTGCAGATTTTCTTCGGCATGAAGGAAAGCGTGATGGGCTTCCGCCTGCGCATGGAGAAGCTGTGGCTCTCGTCCTGCGCCGGCGCCAAGAGCGCGCCCGTCTCGGGCGGCATCGAGAACGGTTACGTCACGACGATGTGGCGGCTTTCCTGTCCGCTCAATAAGCAGACCGGCAAGCCGGAAATGACCTGGTTCAAGGCGATCGCCGGCAATGACAGCTTCTATGTCGTGCAGAAGGCGTTCAAGTTCGAGCCGTCGCCCGCACAGGCGGAGCAATGGGTCGGCTACCTGAACAAGGTCTCGGCCTGCGATTCCCGTTTGCCCGAGCGCGCCTGTCCGAAGGGAATGCAATAAGCTGTTTTGCAGTCGTCTATCAGCTTGCCGGGTGAAGCCATGCCCACCACCTTCTTCCTCGTCCGTGCCGTCGTCGCCGCGCCCCTGCGCGAGAAATTCGACCACTGGTATTCGACCGACCACCTGCCGTGGGCTATCAAGGTTTTCAAATGCGATAAGGCTTGGCGGCTGTGGGGCGAGGTGGAGGAGGGCGTGCATTACGCGGTCTATCGTTTCGCCGACAGAGCTGCCTGCGACGCCGCGCTCGGCGGCGATGAATTGAAGGCGTTGATCGCCGATTTCGACAAATCCTGGCCCGAAGGCGTCACCCGCACGCGCGATATTGTGACGCTGGCGGAGGAGTGGGGGTCTGCTTCTTAATCCCTCCCCTAAAAGGGGAGGGTCGGCGCGAAGCGCCGGGGTGGGGTTATTATTCACGCGCCCCACCCGGCCGCTCGCTCACGCTCGCGTCCACCCTCCCCGCAAGCGGGGAGGGATAAGAGGGCGCGCGCCGCGGCACGCCTCTTGACTATATTGGCGATGTTCCCGGACTAGACAGAAGGGGAATAAATGGCTATCCATGCTCCGACAGGGCAGCGCGGCATTAATTTGCGATTACGCCGCGAATCCAGTGCGGTGGGCTTGCTCTGGTGTACCAAGTAAATTCGGTAGGTATCGATTTACGCGGGATCACCCACAATATTGTGTACTCTATCGACAAAAAATGTGCGCCGATTTCAAGTCGAATGGCGTGATGCGAACGATTTCGCTTGGGGAATCTCCAAGCAGACATCTAAAGGCTCCTTCGCGTCCGGCATCTACAGTAGCGGTCCGTCCGCCAATCAAAATTACGGACCGAAACGTGAGCCTAGACGTAACGACCTGATCCAGGTCGCAACTCATTCGCGCGGCACTCATTGCGAAAGCCCAACTCTGATTTTTGACCGTGAAGGGGCTCGCAAATGGCGCTAACACGTCGCCAGTCGCGTCTGCGGAAATGTCAGGAGGCGCAAAAGCGCGCGCTACTGGATCATAAATTGCGATTAATGCCGCAATCACGCCAATCGCCCAAAAAATTGGATGATCGCGAACACTTTGCCAAAGAGATTTATGAACGGCTTGTGGCATTTGCCGCTGGAGTTGTGTCGGGGGCAATTTTAGCTTTTTTTGTTTTGGCTTTCTACCTCTGGATACTGGCATGACCTCAGCATCCCTCAATCGCCGTTCCGAAAATGTCATCATTGAAACGGTTGTTATATTTGAACTGACATTCCGCGATGTAGAGCGGCAGGTACTTGCGGCTGACCTTGTGATAACTGCCGACGATAGACCGCTTAAAGATAGACCAAAAACCCTCGATTGTATTGGTGTGAACTGCGCCGATAACGTAGCGGTGCGCGGCGTGCCAAGCGCGGCCATGCGGGTACTCGGTCAGATCGTCATAGACCCGGCTTTCATCGGTAGCGAGCAAGCTGACTTTGGTCGAGACGACCTCGCGCACGAAGTTCTCGGCCTCAAACTTGCTGACCGCACCAAGGCACCGCGTAACGACATTGCCCTTGCGCTGTACTGCGCCGATGATCGGGGCTTTGCCGCCCGCACCACCGCCAACGCCACTACGGCCACCGTGCCGGTTCTTAGCTTTGCCGCCGATGAATGTTTCGTCCACCTCGACGATGCCGCCGAGCTTATCCATGTTCCTTTCGACAAGCGCCGCACGGATGCGGTGGCACATGTACCAAGCGGTTTTGAGCGAGCCGAAGCCCATGTAGCGCCACAGTTGCCGGGCGCTCATCCCCTTTTTGCTGGTGAGCATCAGGTGAGTGACCTTGAACCAGTCGCGCAGCGGCTTGTTTGTGTTCTCGAAGATGGTTCCGGCGATATGGGAGAAGCGATAACCGTCCACGGCGCACCGCTCGCATTGCCAATGGTGGCCCGAAGCAAGGGCATAGACCTTCTTATTGGCGCAGCGAGGGCACCGGATGCCATTAGGCCATCTACGGGCCACCAGATAGCGAATACAGGCCGTTTCATCGACGAAAATGGCGTCGAATTGGGCGCTGGTCATCTGGTGGACGGCTTTAGGTTTCTTGGCCATGTCGGCTCTCCCCTTCACGATGGAAGGATATTGCCACATGCCTAGCCGTCTGTCAAGTCCGGGAACATCGCCACTATATTCCCAAGGTATGTATTCCTATCGTTGTCCGGCTCAGTGAGGGCGTCGTCTAGAGGCGTCTAAATGATGGAGCCGGATGCGGCGCCCGCGGGCAGGAGACGAACGCTCCTCCTGCACCCGGGCGGCGCCGGGGCTCCGCCCGGGGTCACTAGGGACCCCTGCCAGGAGCTGGCTGACGGCGGCCGGGTCGCCCGGTCGAGTAGGCTTTAAGGCTAAGGCTTCCCTTCGGGGGCCGTCGCTTGAAAAGCCGAAAGACCTTGGCTCAAGAATCCGGCACCGAAAGCGCGGCCCGGCGCTGTAAGGAAGATGCCGCGATGGAGCGCCGAGAGGCGCCCGCATCCTTCGAAAAGAGGATGCGGCAAGACGGAAGCACTGGTGCGCCGCTTGGCGCTCCATCCCCCTCGTTTTTTCGAGGGGAGAAAAGGAATTACGGGCGTACCCCGCGCCGTTAAAGAATAGGGGCGATGGCGCACGCCCGCCTTCGCGCAAGGCTTCGGCGGGCAGCCTTCGCGGCTGACGTACCCGGCGCCCGCAAAGAATACGGGCGATGACGCTTGCGCGCTTTCTTATCCCTCCCCTGAAAGGGGAGGGTGGCGAGCCAACGGGTCGGCGCGAAGCGCCGCCCGATGATAAACTCCGCGAGCCGGGTGGGGTGATTGTGTAAATGCCCCCACCCGCCGCTCGCAAATGTTCGCGGCTTCCCTCCCCCGCAAGCGGGGGAGGGATAAGAAAAAGTGTTTCGCTGTTTGAAAATTAAATCGGTAATCGCAAGAGGGCGAGGCGATCTGACTTTCCCTCTCCCGTAGAACGGGGGAGGGAAAGAAAGCGTCAGCGATCGGGTGCGGCCGGCGCGTCGATCGTCCGCCCGGCGGCATAGCCGGTTTCGGTCAACTGATAGCGGTAGCGGTTGCGCGGGTCGATCGCGACCCAGTCGTTGGCCACCGCCTTGTTCAGCCCGCGCTGGAAATCGCCGTCGCGCACGGCGAAGAAGTAGTTGCGCGGCAGCATGCCGCTCGCCGGGATCCGGTTGCGTATGAAAACGTCGAGGATCTGGCGGCCGACATCGTCGTCGGAATTGGCGTGAGACATGGAGTGCACCGGGCTTCGAGAGGCGTTGAACGAAATCTTTCCGTCCAAAATCGTTACGCCAACGCGCGGGCGTTGTCGCGCCGCTCGCGCGCAATCTGAAAAGTTATCCCGGTTTTTTGCTATGTCAGGTTCCGGCCACAACTTTATTCCGCAACACGCCGATGCCGGTGATCTCGATCTCCACCGTGTCGCCCGGCTTCATGTTGGCGGGGATGCCGTCGGTTCCCATCCACATCACGTCGCCCGGCTCGATGGTGCAGTATTTCGATACTTCCGCGATGTAGGTCGCGGTGTCGAAAATCATGTTGTTGGTGGCAAAACGGTCAATTTCCTTGCCGTTCAAGCGGATAACCGTCTCCATCGTGGCCGGGTCGAGCCCGGTGACGATCCACGGCCCCATCGGCTTGAAGGTATCGGCATTTTTGGCGCGCCACAGCGTGCGGTCGTCTTTCTGCCAGCCGCGTTCGCTGACGTCGTTGCCGATGGTCCAGCCAAGGACGTAATCGAGCGCGTTCTCGCGGCTGACGTTGCGGCAGCGCTTGCCGAATACCGCCACCAGTTCGCCCTCGTACTGGAACGCCTCGCCGCTGTCGGCCGGCTTCACGATATTTTCCTCGTGCGCGATCAACGCGTTGTTGGCGCGGTAGCCGATGTCCGGCCGTTTGGGGAACACCGGCTCGGTGTTGCGCTTGGCGGCCATTTTACGGATGTGGTCGGCGTAATTGATGCCGACGCAGTAGAAGGTCGGCGGCACCACCGGGATCAGCAGCTTGACGGCGGCGAGCGGGTAGGCGCGGGCGGTCTTCTTGTGGTCGCCGAACGGCGTTCCGTCCACGGCGATCACCTGGCCGTCCTCGACCAGGCCGTAGCTTGTCACATTGTCCTTCTCGAACCGGCACCATGTCGTCATCGGTCTATCTCCACCCGCCGCCGCCGTTCGCATAAACCGTGTCGGCGGTCATGAACGGGCAGGCGTCCGAGCACATGAACAGCACCAATTCGCCTATTTCTTCCGGTTCGCCAAAACGCCCCATCGGAATGTCGTCGAGGAAGCGCTTGAGCAATTCCGGCGAGGAGGCGGCCGCCGCCGCGAAGGCGGTCTTTATCGGTCCGGGCGAGATCGACAGGCAGCGGATATTGTCCTTGGCGAATTCGCGCGCCACGCCGAGCGTCAGGGAATTGACCGCGCCCTTGGCCGCCGCGTAATGCGTCGAGGTGTTCGGCCCGCCGCGCTTGACCGCCATGCTGGCGACATTGACGATCACGCCGCCGCCGTTCTTGAGCATATGGGGGATCACCGCCTGCATGGCGTAGAACGTGCCCTTGAAATTCAGGTTGAGCGTGCGCTCCAGCAAATCGTCGGTGATGTCGAGGAATTTCGAGCGCGCCAGCGCGGCGCCGGCCGAATTGAACAGAAAATCCACCCGGCCGAAGCCGTTGATGGCGAGCTCCACCATGTCGTTGACGGCGGCGCGCTTGGTGACGTCGATAGTGAGCGCCAGCGCCTGGCTGCCGATCTTGTTGACCTGCTCGGCGGTCTCTTCGACGCCTTTTTCGTTGATGTCGGCGCACACCACATTGGCGCCCTCGCGGGCGAAGATCAGCGCGGTCGCCCGTCCGATGCCGCTGGCGGCGCCGGTGATGACGATGGTTTTGCCGTGGAAATAATCCGGTGTCTTCGGCATGGCTTCCTCGCCCAGTACAAGGCCGTCTTTGCGGCCCCAGAGCCAAGCCTAGCGCATTCTTCAGCCGCCGTAAGACATGCCGCCCATGCGGATCGCCGCCTTGGTCGCGAGCAGGATGGTCTGCGACAGCAGCGCGATATCGGCCGGCATATCCTTGCGCCAGACGTCGAGCAGCAGCGCGATGCGCACATGGTCGCTGCGGTTCCACGCCTCGTGCGGGAACGTATCGTCCCACAGCAGGTTTTCGCCGTCGCCGAGCAGATAGGGCACGCCGTCGACATTGAGCTCGCAGGCAGGTCTCCCGTTGCCGTCGCGCGGCACCGACAGCATCAGGTGATAGCGCAAGATCGCCCGGAACGGGCCGCGGTGCTTCGGAATATGCTTGCCGGGCGCCAGAAACGACAGCACGGCGGACACTACCTCCGGCGCTTCGTCGAGCAGCGCCGCGACCGTCGGGCAGCGCTCCAGATTCTTCGACATGGTCACGCCATAGGCCTTCATGATGAACATGCGCCAGTCGCGCCCGTCATTGGCCGAGATGTCGGCCTGCGCCGGCATGATGTCGTGGAAGCGCGGCACCTTGTTGAGCGTGGCGGCGATCGCGAGCGCCTCGTCGCGGATGTCGGTCCAGCGGTCGGTGAACAGTTTGGCGTTGGGGAAAAAGTGCTCGGCATCCAGCGTCGCCGGTGTTGTAATGCGGCGATCGTAAATGGCGCGGACAGCGCCGGCGGCACGGTCGTAAAGTTGCAACGGATATTCCCCCGTGGACGTGTCGCGCCCCTGGGGGGACTATAGTTCCGTGTCGCGCCGCCGTCATATATCGTCTTGCATAAATTCGCCGCCGGCCTGTCAGTGGCTGACGTAGGAAACTAGTCCGATTTTGCGACAAAAGCAGGGATGCCTCATGGTCATGCGTAAACTGCTGTTCGCGTTATTGCTGGCGCCGCTGCTCAACGCGCCGGCCCGCGCCGACGATAACTTCGTCACCTTCAAATCAATGAGCCCGGATCTCGCGCTGGCGCTCGCCCGCGCCGCGCTCGCCGATTGCCAGAAGCGCGGCTACCAGGTCGCCGTCGCGGTGGTCGATCGCTTCGGCATTACCCAGGTGCTGTTGCGCGACCGCTATGCCGGCGCATTCGCCATCACGACCGCCACCGGCAAGGCCTGGACCGCGGTCAATTTCCGTAACAACACCGGCGACGTCGTCGCCACCACGCCTGCCGGCACCGGGGTGCGTGCGCTTCCCGGCGCGACGGTGTCCACCGGCGGCGTGATGGTGGAAGCGGCCGGTGCGCTGGTCGGCGCCATCGGCGTCTCCGGTGCTCCGGGCGGCGAAAACGACGAAGCTTGCGCCAAGGCCGGCATCGCGGCGGTGCGCGACAAGCTCGATTTCTAAAGCGCGCATGATCCCGAAAAGTGGGAACCGGTTTTCGGACAAGATCATGCGCAAAAAGTTTTTAGGAGGTCCATCATGAACCCATCTGCCGCTATCGACTACGCCAACGCCTCAGCTGCCGTGCGCGCGGTCTATGACGACATCAAGAAAACCAGAAACGTGCCGGACGTGAACAATTTCTGGAAATATCTGGCGCGCGATCCGGCCACCCTTAAGCGCACCTGGGAAAGCATCAAGCAGGTCATGGCGCCGGGCGCGCTCGATCCGCTCACCAAGGAGATGATCTATCTGGCGGTCAGCGTCACCAACGGCTGCGCCTATTGCATCGCCAGCCACACCGCCGCCGCCCGCAAGGCCGGCATGACGGAGGCCATGTTCGGCGAGGTGATGGCGGTTACCGGCATGGCCAATGAGACCAATCGGCTCGCCAACGGCTACCGGGTGCCGATCGACGCGGGCTTCCAGACTTGAGGGTAATTGCCCAGCCGGGGCTGTCTGTGCAAGATACAAAAAAGCGCGGAAGCGCCGTGGGGGAGGGGATTGGAAATGATCGACCGCACATTGATTCTTAAACTGCTTTGCGTCGCCGTCGTGGCGGCGGTGATGCTGCCGGTCGGGCACGTGCTGTTCCCTTATGTCAGCCACGTCTTGAGCGGCATACAATTCCAGGCGATCGAAGCGGTGCTGAGCGCTACCGTTGGCTTCGGCCTCTCCGCCATCGTCGGATAATTTTACTGATTGCCGGTCCGGTTCGGCGGCTGGGCGTTCGACGATCCATTGGCGGGCGCGGAGTTTGAGCTATTGCCCGCGCTGGACGGCGTCTTACCGTCGTTGGCCGCATTATTGCTGCCCGGACTAGCCTGCGGATTGGATCCTTGGCCGGTCGTGGTCGACGGATTGCTGGCGGTTGACGGCTGGCTGGCACTGGACGATGGCGTCGCCGGTTGCTGGGCGCCGCCTTGCTGCAATTGCGCTTGCTGTCCCGGCTGTTGCTTGTTTTGCCCCTGTTGATTGCTTTGCGGCTGGTTGGCTTGCTGACCGGCGGCGGGTTGCGGGGTTTCCGGTGTTGCCGCCGCTTGCTGTTCGCCGGCGGCGGTCTCATCGCGCTGGTTGTTGATGCCGTAAAGCACAAAGCTGACGATAAAAAACGCGCCGATGAAAGCGGCGGCAATCTGTAGTCTATTGGCGGATGCTTCTTTCGGCGGATGTGCCATATGCTTATCCTTCAAAGTTCTTATCCCTCAAAACCTGCGCCCCGGCGCGACCGGCGCCGGGGCTTTCTCGGTAACGAACTGACTTACTGCCGCGAGGGCGCCGGCGACGGTTGCGGCGCGGCCGGCGTCAACGGTTGCGGCGATGTCCGGCCGGAGCCGGTGGTCGTCGGCGGGCTCATTTGGCGTGTCGCGGTGCCGGTAGTGGCCGGCGACGCGTTGTTATTCGCGGAGTTGGGGTTGCTGTTCCAGCCGGCGATCAGCAGAAATGCGATCAGCGCTAGAACCGCGAGGCCGGCAATCCAGCCCCAGGTCCCGCCAACGCCTTCGTCACGCCGCAGTACCGGGTCGCTCAACCGTGGGTCTGTAAAACGCGGATCACTCATGGCAATCCTCCTTCGGTTCCAGACGGGGTTTTCCGTCTCAATGAGGCAACCCACGGCCCGCTGCCGCAGTTCCGAAAAAATCCAATGCTCTGCGATGCAAAAAAGAGTGAACTCCTGGTTCTCCGCTGGAACATGCTAAGTCAGCAGCGCTTTTCCTGCCTTTTTCCCGCCACACCCTAAAACCGATGCGAACACCAAGATGCGCCTGACGAAATTGGCGATTGCGCTGGCGCCGGTTCTATTCGTGCTGCTGTGGAGCACTGGATTCATCGGCGCGCGCTATGGGCTGCCTTACATCGAGCCGATGACCTTCCTGATGGTGCGCATGGTGTTTGTGGTGTTCGTCATGGCGGCGATCGCGCTAATCGCCGGCGCACGCTGGCCGAACACAGGCGAGATCGGGCACAGTCTGGTGGCCGGCTCGCTGGTGCATGGGCTTTATCTCGGCGGCGTATTCACCGCCATCAGCCAGGGCGTACCGGCCGGCATTTCAGCGCTGATCCCGGGCTTGCAGCCGATCCTCACCTCGACCATCGCCAATCGCTTCATGGGCGAGAAGGTGACGCGCCAGCAATGGCTCGGCCTGGTGCTGGGATTGTTCGGCGTCACGCTGGTGCTGCACGACCACGCCATCGTGGCGGCGGGCTCGACGCTTGGGTGGATCGCCAGCTTCGGCTCGCTCATCGGTATCACGCTTGGCACGCTCTATCAGAAACGCTTTTGCGGCGCGATCGACTGGCGCGCCGGCAACACCGTGCAATATGCCGGAGCGCTGTTGCTGTTCGGCACGGCTGCCTTCGCTTTCGAGACGCGTGTGATCCACTGGAGCGGCGAGTTGGTCTTCGCCATCGCCTGGCTGGTGCTGGTGCTGTCGATCGCGGCGGTCGGACTGATGTATTGGCTGATCCGTCGCTCGGCGGCGACTGGTTTTGCCAGCCTGTTCTATCTGGTGCCGGGGGTGACGGCGCTTGTTCGCCTTCGTGCTGTTCGGCGAGAAGCTGGATGCACTGTCGATCGCCGGCATGGTGGTGTGCGCCGCCGGCGTCGTGCTGGTCAATCGCGGTGCGGGTATGCGCGAAATTTGATTATTTTCGCTCCAGCACCATCTGAGTCTGCGTTACCAGCGCACACAACCGGCCGTCGCTGCGGGTGACGCGGGTCTGCCACACCATGGTGGTGCGGCCGCGATGCAGCGGCGTGCACTCGGCTTTTGCAATATCGCCAATAGGTATGGCGGCGAAAAAATTGGTCTTGCTCTCAATCGTGGTGGTGGACTGGCCGTCTTTTAGATTGGCGGTGGTGGCGGTGCCGCCGAGATTGTCGGCCAGCGCCATGATGGCGCCGCCATGCATGATGCCGTGGCGGTTGTTGAGCTCCTCGCGCACCGGCAATTCGGCCGTGACCCGCTCGGGCGAGACGTGGGTGATCTTCATTCCCAAAAATTGGGCGAAGGGCGGTTGAGTGTTTGAGCCGCGTCGTTCATTGCAATTGCTCCAGCCAATAGCCAGCGGTGGTGAAATCGTTTTGCGTGAGATTGTGCCCGGTGGGAAGGGCCTTGTAGGTGAGGTCGGCGCCGGCCGCCCGCAACACAGCCACCAGCCGGTCGCGACCGGCGGCCGATATCATCGGGTCGGTGCTGCCCGACAGCAGCAGCACCGGCTTGCCGGCGAGAACGGGCGGGGATTGCGGCTCGAACGGCAGCATGGCACGCAATAGCACGGCGCCGCGCAGCGCGTCCGGCCGTGCCAGCAGCAACGAAGCGGCGATATTGGCGCCGTTGGAAAAGCCAACCGCGATCGGCGCCTCAAGTGCATAAGTTTTGCGCGCGGCGGCGATGAAATCGGCGAGCTCCGCAGTGCGCAATTTTCAGGTCGGCCTGGTCGAACACGCCCTCCGCCAGCCGGCGGAAAAACCGCGGCATGCCGTTTTCCGTAACTTTGCCGCGCGGCGAAAGCAGCGCCGCGCCGGGCGACAATTGTTCGCCGAGCGCAACGAGGTCGTTCTCGTCGCCGCCGGTGCCGTGCAGCAGGAGCAGGGGAGGCAGGCCCGGTCGCGTCGCCGGAATGAAGCGGTGGATGAAGCCGAGATCGGTCATGACACAAATGATAAGGGCGCGGTGTGAATGCCGCGCCCTTATCGCACAGTCTTTATGCCAGGTCAGGCCTTCGGCTGCGGCACGATGCGGATATAGGGCTTCGGCGTTTTCCAGCCGGCGGGATAAAGCTTTTTGGCTTCGTCGTCGGTGATGGCGCCGCCGAGGATCACGTCCTCGCCTTGCTTCCAGTTCGCCGGCGTTGAGACGCGGTGCTTGGCGGTGAGTTGCAACGAGTTGAGCACGCGCAGCACCTCGTCGAAATTGCGGCCGGTGCTCATCGGGTAGACCAGGATCAGCTTGATTTTCTTGTCCGGCCCGACGATGAAGACGTTGCGCACGGTCTGATTGTCGGCCGGCGTGCGGCCTTCCGAGGTGCCCGAGGTCGAAGCCGGCAACATGCCATAGGCCTTGGAAATCTTGAGATCGGTGTCGCCGATCATAGGATAGTTCGGCGCGAAGCCGACCACGTCCTTGATGTCGCCCGCCCATTTCTTGTGGTTGTCAACCGGATCGACCGACAGCCCGATGATCTTGGCGTTGCGCTTGTCGAATTCCGGCTTGAGCCGGGCCATGGTGCCCAGTTCGGTGGTGCATACGGGCGTGAAATCCTTCGGGTGCGAGAACAGCACGCCCCATGAATTGCCCAGCCAGTCGTGAAAACGGATTTTTCCTTCGGTAGTTTCCGCCTCGAAATCCGGGGCGGTATCGCCAATCGCCAATGTCATGACAAACCTCCAAATGCGCGCTCAATGATCGTTCGCGCACTCAATATAGGGGCCCAAGCGGGAGCGGAACAGGGCCTGGCGCAAAGAGCATCAAGCCACCGCCTTGTGCTTGTGTTGAAGGACAAGTGTTCCCGGGCCGCCATTCCGTTGAAAGAATTTTCCGTTCACGGCGTCGGGCTGTAGCCGTCAGTCAATGTGCCGAGAAAGGCGGCGATGTCGTCGATCTCTGCCGCCGACAGTACCGGCGGATCGCCGGGTTTGCCACCGAACGGCGGCTCATTGTTGATGTTGCCGTGATACTGGGCTGGCAGGTCGTCGTATTTCATCACCCGCCCGCTGGCATCGCGCGGATACCATCTCTCAGGCGCGGTATCCCGCTCCACGTAGAACTCGATCGCCTTGCGCAGATCGTGTTCGGAGCCATTGTGATAGAACGTCTTGCGCAGCGCCACGTTGCGCAAAGACGGCGTGCGGAACAAGCCGCAATATTCTGCGCGGCCGGCAAGATCGGTTCGCAACGGGCCGCAGGCGCCGAGATCGAAGAATGCCGGATCGGCGTTGGCGGGAATCTCGCGGTTGCGCGGTACGCCGATGGCGATCAATCCATAATCGGTGAATTGCGGCGGCGTTCCGTCGTTGGCGCGCTCGCTGCGATGACAATTGCCGCAATTGCCCTTGGCCGGATCGTTGAACAGCGCCAGCCCGCGCGATTCCTGCGGCGTGAGTTGCGCGCGGCCGGCGAGGTAGGCGTCGTATTTGCTGCTGTAGGGATAGAAGGCGCGATAGTCCTGCTGATAAACCTCGAGCGCCTCAGTGATGGCCGCGAAGGCCTTGGCGTCGTCGTCGAAGATTGTTTCGCCGAAAATCTTGCGCAGTTCATCGGCATCGCTTGCCGCCCGCTCGCGCGCGACCACGTCGGCGGCACTCTCATTGGCCATTTCGAACGGCGAGAGCAGCGGCACACCGGCCTGGTCGCGCAGCCGATCGACGCGGCCGTCCCAGGTCAGGCCGCCGGTCGGGCCGTTGTCGACACTTTCGTCGCCTTCGTCGCTCGATTCGAAATAATGCGCGGTGAATTGCGGCACGACTTGCAGATATTTGAGCGAGGGCACTGCGCGAAAACCCTGTTGCCGCATATCCTTGCCGCCGAGTTGCACCGCGAGCGCGTTGGGCGGTCCGAAGGCGTGCTTTGGGTCGTGGCAGGTGGCGCAGGCCATCTTCCCCGAGGCCGAGAGCGATACGTCGAAGAACAAATTACGGCCGAGCGATTGCAAGGCTGCCGCGCGTGTATTGGCTTGCGCGCGGGTAAGGTCGTTGGCCTGGGCGCCGGCCAGGCCGAACGCGAGCCCGAGCACAAGTCCCAGCATGGCGTGTCCAGTTGTATCGCGAGCCATTGGCAAGCCTTGCGCGCCGTCAATTCAGTCGGATGACGCGGGTGAGTGTAGTCCGTGACGGAATTCTAACAGGCAGCCGCCATTATCCCCACGACTTTCATGGAACTGCCATGGAAAGCGGTTTAGGATCGCTTGCCATTCAAGGGAGCATCCATGAAACGATCGATTGCGCTTTTGGCCTTGCTGGCGGCCGGACTGCCGGCGGCGGTCGCGGCGCAGGCGCAAGGCATCAATGCCATCGAAACCGTGGTGGTGATTTACGCCGAGAACCGTTCGTTCGACAATCTCTACGGTTCGTTCCCGGGTGCCAATGGATTGCAGAACGTCACGCCGGAAAGCTTCACGCAGATCGATCGCGACGGCAGTGAGTTCAAGGAGTTGCCGCCGATCTGGGACGGGCTCACCGCCAAGGGCGTCACGCCGCCGGTGACGCAGGCGCAGACCGAGCATCTGCCCAACAAGCCGTTCGCGATCGACGATCCGGACGGTTTCAACACACCGCTCGGCGTCGTTACCCACGATCTCTGGCATCGCTTCTACCAGAACCAGATGCAGATCGACGGCGGCAAGAACGACCGCTTCGTGGCTTACGCGGATTCCGGCGCATTGGTCATGGGCCATTATGACGGTTCGAAGCTGCCGCTATGGAATATCGCCACGCAGTACACGCTCGCCGACAATTTCTTCATGGGCGCCTTTGGCGGCTCGTTCTTCAATCACATTTGGCTGGTTTGCGCCTGCGCCCCGATCTATCCCGACGCCGATAAAAGTCCGGCCAAAGGCCACATTGCCGTCGTCGACGCCGACAAGGTGACGCTGACGCTCGCCGATAATTCGCCGAAGTCGGCCATGGACGGCGTCCCGAAATTCGTCGAGGACGGTGACATCACGCCCGATTTTTATGCCGTCAACACCATGCAGCCGCCCTACCAGCCGAGCAAGAACAAGCCGGCCAAAGACGGCGACGCGGCCTATGCCGATCCGAACGCACCGACCACGCTGCCGCCGCAGCATGAAAAAACCATCGGCGATTTGCTCAGCGCCAAGGGCGTGTCGTGGGCCTGGTATGCCGGCGCCTGGCAGGCAACGCTCGACGGCAAGAATAAGACGCCGGTGCCGAATTTCCAGTTTCACCACCAGCCGTTCAACTATTTCGCCAACTTCGCGCCCGGCACCGACGCGCGCGCCCAACATCTCAAGGATGGCGGTATGAATGGCGCCGGGTTCATCGCGGCGGTCGATGCCGGCAAGCTGCCCCAAGTTACCTTCTATAAGCCGCAGGGCAATCTTAACGAGCACGCCGGCTATGCCGACGCGCTTTCCGGCGATGCCCACATCGCAGATGTCATCGCGCATCTTGAGAAAAGTAAGCAATGGCCGCACATGTTGGTCATCGTCACCTATGACGAAAATGGTGGTCTCTGGGACCACGTCGCCCCGCCCAAGGCCGACCGCTGGGGTCCGGGCTCGCGCGTCCCGGCTTTGATCGTGTCGCCTTTCGCCAAGAAGGGTTTTGTCGATCACACCCCGTACGACACCACGTCGATCCTGCGCTTCATCACCAGGCGCTTCGATCTGCAGACCCTGCCGGGAATCGCCGCGCGCGACGCGGCACTCAGGTCCAATGGACAGCCGGCCATGGGCGATCTGACCGGCGCGCTGGAGTTTTAGCGGGAACGGTCCACATTGACATTTTCGTTGCAACGCCGCAAAGCGGAAGGACCGGCTCGCGACGGGTGTCCTGACGCTCCATGTTCAAGCGTATCCTGATTGCCAATCGTGGCGAAATCGCCTGCCGGATCATCAAGACCGCCCGCCGCATGGGAATTGAGACGGTCGCCGTCTATTCCGAGGCCGACAAGGACGCACTGCACGTCGCAATGGCGGATACGGCGATCGCCATCGGCCCGCCCGAGGCCGCCAAGAGCTACCTGCTGATCGATAAAATCGTGGCCGCTTGCAAAGCGAGCGGCGCGCAGGCCGTGCATCCGGGCTACGGCTTCTTGTCGGAGCGCGAGGCTTTCCCGAAGACGCTCGAAGCCGCCGGCATCGTTTTTATCGGGCCCAATCCCAAAGCCATCGCCGCCATGGGCGACAAGATTGAGTCCAAGAAGGCGGCGGCTGCTGCACACGTTTCCACCGTGCCCGGCCATCTCGGCATTATCGAAGACGAAAAACAGGCGGTGAAGATCGCCAACCAGATCGGCTACCCGGTGATGATCAAGGCCTCGGCCGGCGGTGGCGGCAAGGGCATGCGCATCGCCTACTCGGAATCGGAAGTGGCGGAAGGTTTCGCGCGCTCGAAGTCGGAGGCGAAGTCCTCGTTCGGCGATGACCGCATGTTTATCGAGAAATTCATCGCCGATCCGCGCCACATCGAGATCCAGGTGCTCGGCGACAAGCACGGCAACGTCATCTATCTCGGCGAGCGCGAGTGCTCGATCCAGCGCCGCAATCAGAAAGTGATTGAGGAGGCCCCCAGCCCGCTGCTCGATGCGGCGACCCGCAAGACGATGGGCGCGCAGGCGGTCGCGCTGGCGAAAGCCGTCGGCTACGACTCAGCCGGCACCGTGGAATTCGTCGCCGGCCAGGACAAGAGTTTCTTTTTCCTGGAAATGAACACGCGGCTTCAGGTCGAGCATCCGGTCACCGAGCTGATCACCGGCATCGATCTGGTCGAGCAGATGATCCGCAGCGCCGCCGGTGAAAAGCTCGCGCTCAAGCAGAGCGACGTGACGCTCAACGGCTGGGCTATCGAATCCAGAGTCTACGCCGAGGACCCGTACCGCAAGTTCCTGCCGTCCACCGGCCGGCTGACGCGCTATCGCCCGCCGGCCGAACGCGTCGCCGGCGGCGTCACGCTGCGCAATGACACCGGCGTTTACGAAGGCGGCGAGATTTCGATCTACTACGATCCGATGATCGCCAAGCTGGTCACCCATGCGGCGACGCGCGAAGCCGCGGTTGACGCACAGGCCGACGCGCTCGATGTCTTCGTCATCGACGGCATCCGCCACAACATTCCTTTCCTGTCAGCGCTGATGGCGCATCCGCGCTGGCGCGCCGGCAAACTTTCCACCGGCTTCATCGCCGAGGAATTCCCCGATGGCTTTCACGCCATCGCGCCCGAGGGCGAGCGCGCCCAAATGCTAGCATCGGTCGCCGCCGCGATCGATCACGTGCTAGGCGAGCGCAAGCGGCGGATTTCTGGGCAGATGGATGGACGCGGCGTGACGCGCGAGAGCCGGCGCGCGGTGTGGCTCGGCGCTACCGAATACCGGCTCGAGGTCAAACGCGAGAACGGCACCATCGAGGTGCGCTTCCCTGGCAAAGGCAAAGATGTCCGCCGCCATCTCCAATCGGACTGGAAACCGGGCGACGTTTTGTGGTCCGGCACCATCAACAGCGAGCCGGTCGCCGTGCAGGTGCGCAACGTTCCGAATGGATTCGCGCTGGCCTATCGCGGTGTCGGAGCGAATGCCTTCGTTTACACCGAGAGCGAGGCCGGCTACGCGCGACTCATGCCGGCGAAGAAAGCCGCCGACACCGGCAAGCAGGTGCTGTGCCCGATGCCGGGGCTGGTCGTTTCCATCGCGGTCAAGGAAGGCCAGGAGGTCAAGGCCGGCGAGACCGTCGCCGTGGTTGAGGCGATGAAGATGGAAAACGTGCTGCGCGCCGAGATTGACGGCACGGTAAAAAAGATCAGCGCCAAGCCGGGCGACAGCCTGGCGGTAGACGCGGTGATTCTAGAGTTTGCGTGAGTGGTGCGCGGGCATGAGCACACGGGTGATCCGCTATGTGACGATGCGCGGCCGCGTACAGGGCGTCGGCTATCGCGCCTTCGTCGAGCACGAAGCGCTCAAACAGGGCATCGAAGGCTGGGTGCGCAACCGCCGCGACGGTTCGGTAGAGGCGGTGTTCGCCGGCGCGCCGGAAAAACTGGATGCCATCGTTGATGCCTGCCGGCGTGGGCCGTTTTCCGCCCGCGTCGAGCAAATCGATCAGCGCGATGGCACGGATTCCGATTTGGCGCCGCGCCGACCGGGCGAACTGTTCTCGGTGTTGGCGACTTTGTGATCCGTCACCCTGAGGTGCGCGGCGAAGCCACGCCTCGAAGGGCGACTCTCTGGGCCGATCATCCTTCGAGGCTCGCGCTGCGCGCTCGCACCTCAGGATGACGGCTGACAGGTCCAAACAGCCCCTCGAATTCTCGCCGTAGCATCATGTCCACTTCCGGCATCGACACGAGAATGCCGAGATCGGCCAGACTGGTGACGCCGTAGCGTTGTTCGCTCACTCCGCACGGCACGATGCCGGTGAAATGCGACAGATCCGGATCGACGTTGAGCGCCATGCCGTGCAGCGTCACCCATTGCGTCACGCGGATGCCGATGGCGGCGATCTTGTCCTCGCAGCCTTCGCCCTTCTCGGGCCGGCGTACCCAGACGCCGATACGGTCCTCGCGCCGCTCGCCCCGCACGTTGAACGCCGCCAAAGTACGTATGATCCACTCCTCGAGCGTCGCCACGAAGCGCCGCACATCCGGCCCGCGCCGCTTGAGATTGAGCATCACGTAAACCACGCGCTGGCCCGGCCCGTGATAGGTCATCTGCCCGCCGCGGCCCGACTCGAACACCGGAAAGCGCGCCTCGATCAGCTCTTGCGGCTTGGCGCTGGTGCCGGCGGTGTAAAGCGGCGGGTGCTCGAGCAGCCAGACCATCTCGTGTTCGCGGCCGGCCGCGATCGCGGCCGCGCGCGCCTGCATGGACGCGACCGCCGCCTCGTAAGCGACCGGCGAATTGTCGACGCGCCACTCTACCGGCACCGATCCGGACGGCGGCTTAAGCCCAACTGTCAATGCGTTGCGCGCGTTAACCACCTGTTCACCATACCATGGTGACCTGAAGCCTGCCCGCATTGGCGCGGGCAGCATTGGGAATTCAATGGCCACATTCGACAAGGTTTCGATCGATATCGCCGTCGTGCTCGGCACCGCCGCCATGCCGATCCACCAGGTGCTCCGGCTTGGCCGTGGCGCCATCATCGAACTGGAGTCGTCCGAGGACGACGCGGTCAGCATCCTGGCCAACGACCTGCCGGTCGCCAAGGGCAGGGTGGTGGTCAACGGCAACCGTATCGCGGTCGAAGTCGGCGAATTGATGCCGCGGCCGGCGGATATGCGCTGAGGGCCCGGGCGGCTTTTAGCGGCCCAATATCCGGGCCTTGTCCCTCAAGACCCTATTTGTTACACGGTCCGCCTCATTGGGACGCGGGGCTTTCATCGCTTTTCGTCCCTTTTCAATGCGGCCATGGCGGAATTGGTAGACGCACTAGCTTGAGGTGCTAGCGGGGCAACCCGTGGAGGTTCGAGTCCTCTTGGCCGCACCATCAAAAATAAGGTCTTGATGTTACGCTTGTTTTTTCGCTGGCGCCCGCACTTTCTGTCCTGTGCGCGAACAGGCGTTCGCGTGACGTTCCTCCCAAACTTGAGCGCCGAGTAGAAATGATCGGCGCTTTTTTTGTTTGTGCGTCAAATTTTTTTCGCGCGGATGTAAACGACGCGGCCTTTAGATGGCCTATGCCAGTGAACGCCGTCGATCTTAAAACCCGCTTCATCGATCAAATTTTTCAAACCGGGAAAGGTCGGGTGCCAAATATGGTGGTCGCGATATCGCTCGACGCCGAGCGTCACTAAAAACCATCGCGCAAGCTCGCGAGCCCTTTCCTTAAGCGAAAGCCTCCCGGTGAGGCCGCCCATTACTGAAATGCCGACGATGAGTTGTCCGTTCGGCTCAAGAACTCGCCAGGCCTCGCGCAAGGCTGCCGGAGGATCGAAGAAATGATCGATCACCGAGCGCATGTGGACTGTCTTGAATGTTGCGTCGGATACCGGAAGTTGCTCGGCATATCCGCAGACGAAATTCACTGGCTTCTTTAAGGCTGGATAAACCTCCAACAACGCCGGTTGTTCGCGGAGATCGTTGATCGCGTCAGGGTAGGGGTCGACGCAGGCATAGGCCGATCCCTCCGGCATGTAGGCGCGAATACGGCCGTCAAGGCCGCCGACATCGAGACAGGGCGCAATGATTGGCATCTCTGTGTAAATATCGCGCACGGTTTCGAGTTCGCTGCGATAGCGAGCGACGGTTTCTGTTTCGATCAACCCACGCGCCCACCGTTCATAAAAGGATTGTCCTTCGCTCCATTTTGAATCGTTCGGTGGCTTTGATCTAAAGTCCAAAACGCCATGCGTGACACGCAAGCTTCTTGCGTCAAGCCGCTTTTTAGTTGCGGGGTCGATCAGTATTTTCTCCAACCACGGTTCGATCGGGCAAGCGGTCGAAACCGACGAGATGGCGGGGGGGCGGTGGCGTCATCTAAAATTCCAAAGCACTTTCAAAGGCACCATTTCGCCCGCACCTTTGTCTAACGCATTGATCGCGCACGATTGTCATATTTCTCTTGCCGCACCAATCATACGCCTCGGAAGCCAGATTGCATCGGCGGGCATGGTACCGATCCGTAAGAGCAGAACACACAGCAGTCACCCGGCTTTGGCTTAAGCCTCTCGCCGCATCCCTTGCAGTCATAGAAGAACTGGCAAGCGTCGGTTGGCATGCGCTCGGTCGATTGATGCCCGCATTTCGGACAGGTGATTGTAGACGTTTCTACCATTCAGCACTTTCCTTTGATGAACTGACTGATCTCGCCGGGGTCGGCAAAGATCACGTCCGCGCGGTCGCCCATCATGCCGGCATTGAGCAAAGCGGGTGTATTCTTTTCGGGGCCATCGCCGCTTGCATCTGTCTTTAAGCGGAGATTGCGTTCCCAAAACTTACGTGTCTCGCCGTTGGCGGTCGTGACTGCATAGGTGTCTTTGCAATAGGTGATTGTCTGCACGCGGTCTGCCGGATCGAGCTTCTTGAGATTAGGAACTTGTCCGCCGCCGGTCATGCCGCCCTCCCCATTGATCCACTTTGCTGCGCCATTTGGGAGCCGCCTTTTTGCGTTGCGTCCTTTAAGAACGCCAGCAGGTCGGCGCGCTGTCCAGCGTCTTTGATGCCGGCAAAGGTCATTTGATTGCCGGGCACGACATGCTGGGGGTTATTGATCCATTCATCCAGCGTCTTGTCGTTCCATACGATACCCGCGGCCTTGAGGGCTGGCGAATATCGGCTGAAACTCTCCAAGCCTCCCGCCTTGCGGTTCCACACATCCGCGAGACTTGGGCCTGTCATATTTTGGTTCGGCTGCAAGGAATGGCATGCGGCGCAAGCGCCGAAGACGCGCTGGCCTCGGGCTGGATTGCCTTCCGCAGCAAAACTTTGTGAAGCGATTACAATTGAAGCCAGAACCGCAAGAGCGGTCGCGTGAGAGCCGTTCATGATTGATCTCCGGTGATACCGAGAATAAGCGCGCGACGGCGCGAGTGTTTTTTCGCGTCGCACTATCAGCCTAGGAAATCGTCAAACCGGGGGAGGGTGTGTTGGAGGGCTGCTCATGTGTTCGCGCAGCACACTGCCAACAAAAGATGGCGGGGTCGCATCAACTAAGTGCAGTTCGGTATCGACCATTGCCGGGAGAACAGCGGTGACAAAGTTGATGCACTTTAGCGCACATGCGACCGAACTCTTGGAATTATCCTGGTCGTTGCAACTCGGGCAGCACGGCATGTCCGCATTGTCGGGCATCGACATTTCAACGGGCGTTGTCGGAACGGCGGTTCGGCCGGTTGCCGGCATCGCGGCAACAGAGAGGGCAATTAGAGCGGTCAGAACTGTGCGAACAGCGGCCATCTGCAAACTATCGGGCGGGATGGATTAGGCGTCAACCGGCGAAAGCCGCTGTCAGAATTGCTTTAGCTGCCAGTCCCGGTTCAGCTTGTTGTAGTCCGGCTCGGTCACGCCCGCGAGTTTCGCCGGGCGGTGCCTGGCGGCATGGGTCCGCTTGCCCCGGTGGTGGCGCCGCAGCGCCGGCCCGTCGCCGGCGGCGCTGCTGACGCTGGTTTTTAGGATGCGCGGCCATGCTTCCTTATCGGGTATCGGTGACGCCACCATTGTTTCGGGCAAAGTCGCCGGGTGTTCGCCGGCGGCCACCACCTGCACCACATGATAGCCGCGGCTTTTGAGTTCCTTGAGGATGGTTGGCAGGGCCAGCGCGGTGGCGGGGTGGATGTCGTGCAGCAGCAGAATGCCGCGGCCCTTCGCGTCCAGCCGCTGGATCGCGCGTTTCGCGATTTGCTGCGCGCTGATGCGTCTGAACCAGTCGTCGGCGACCACGTCCGCGCTCCAGGTCACCAGATGCCGCGAGGCGAGAAAATCCTCCGCGGTCTTGGAGCGGCCGAGACCGGGAATTCGGAAAAACGGCGATAGGGCTTTGGGGTCGCCGAGCGCGGCATCAACCGAGGCGATGCCGCCGTCGATTTCCCGCTCAACCCCCGCCTCGGCCAGACGCTGGAAGCCGATCGGATGATCCTGGCTGTGGGTGCCGATGGTGTGGCCGGCATTGTAGATGCGCCGGACCATGTCCGGATGCGCACGCGCCATCTCGCCGACCATAAAATAGGTGACCTTCACGCATTGTGCGTCGAGCGTGTCGAGAATGGCGTTGCTGTAGGGCGGTATCGGTCCGTCGTCGAAGGTGAGCACGACTTCATGGTCGGCGAGCGGCAACGATTGCTTGTATTGCATGCTGCCGATGCGGCTGAAGTCGTCCGGGCTGATGGTGAGCACGCGGGACGTGCCGAGCGCGTCCGGATTGCCCGGGCAATCGCCGGCCATGGCGGTGGCGGACCCGGCAATTGAAGCCAGACAAGATAAAGCTATCGCTAAATGGCGCATTTAAACCCCAGCCCCCGCCCGTTCGTGCCTTGTTGTGGCGCGTCCCCCGAATGGCGAGGCTCATCGACGTAGAAAAACCTACATTAACGGCACATTAACCGCCAAGCGCCGCCCACAGTTTTGGTAAAGAGTGATGGTTTCAGCCGGAATTGCCCAGATTTCCGGCCGGGACCACATGAACGATGTGGTAGCCGCGCCGTTTGAGCTCGCGCAGGAAGGCCGGAAGCATCGCGGCGGTCTGCGATTTCGTGTCGTGAAACAGCACAATGCCGCTGCCGACGCGATCGATTCGCGCCAGAATCAGACGCAACTCCTGCTGCGGACTCATCGGCAGCCAATCGCTCGCCCAGACGTCGGCGCCGAACACCACGATATGGCGGGCTTGCAGCCGGTCGAGCAGCGCGCGGTTCGAGACGAATCCAGGAAAGCGAAAGAACGGCGTGGTCGGGTCGCTGCGGCGCCGGCCGTAAAGCGTCAATTCGTCTTGCGCGATGCCGCGGTCGATCTCGGCTACCGCCCTGGACGGCGCCATGCGGCCGAGCAGAGGGTGCGAGAATGTGTGATGGCCGAGGCTGTGGCCTTCCGCCAGTTCGCGCCGGGCGATCGCGGGGTTCGCCGCGACATTGCGGCCGAGCAGGAAAAATGTCGCGCGTACGCATTCGTTCTTCAGCGCGTCGAGGACTTTCGGCGTGGTTCCCGGCCACGGCCCATCGTCGAAGGTGAGCACCAGCTCTTTGCGCTGAAGTGGCAAGGTGTCGGCAAAACTCTTGCGGCCGACCCGTGGCGTCGTGGCGGCGTCGACCGCGAGTACGCGCTCGGTGCCGAGCGCGTCGGGATGGCCAGGGCAGGGCTCCGCCGCGGCGACGATCGGAACAATGGCGACTGCTGCCGCGATTGCGATGATACGAATCATAAAGTGAGTTTAAGCGCTAATTATTTGCCCAGTTCCAGGCCCCGGCGTACAAACGGCGCGCGTTCTCTGTCACCGAGGCCGGGATGGCTAAAAGGAAATCCAGAAAGAAATCCGGCCCGCCGCCGCTCCGCGAAGACGACGGCACGATCCGTGCCGAATTCGTCGCGCAGGTCGCTCAGGCGGTCGATGCCTCCGACACGGCCGCCTTGCGCGCTTTGGCGGGCGATCTGCACGAATCCGATCAAGGCGCCTTGCTGGAAGCGCTTGAGCCCGACAAGCGCCCGCGGCTGGTCGAATTGCTCGGCATCCATTTCGACTTCTCCGCGCTCACCGAAGTCGACGACGCGGTGCGCGAGGAAATCCTCGAGGAAATGCCGCCGAGGCAGGTCGCCGAAGGCGTGCGGGAACTGGAATCCGACGACGCGGTGGCCATCCTCGAGGACCTGCCCAAGGAAGAGCAGGCCGAGATCCTCGAGCAATTGCCGCCGCCCGAACGCGTCGCGCTGGCGCGCAGTCTCGACTATCCCGAGGACTCGGCCGGCCGGCGCATGCAGATGGAATTCATCGCGGTGCCGCCGGCCTGGAATGTCGGTCAGGCGATCGACTATATGCGCGAGACCGTCGAACTGCCCGAGCACTTTTACGAACTCTACGTCGCCGACGAGGCTCAGCGCTTCGTCGGCGCGGTGTCGCTCGACCGGTTGCTGCGCAGTAAGCGGCCGGTGCCGATTTCCGACCTGATGGACGTCGAGCGCCGGCGCGTGCACGCCGACGAGGACCAGGAAGAAGTGGCGCGGTTGTTCCAGCGCTACGATCTGGTGGCGGCGCCGGTGGTGGACGCCGACGACCGGCTGGTCGGCGTCATCACCTTCGACGACGTCGCCGACGTGATCGAGGAAGAGGCCGAAGAGGACATCAAGGCGCTCGGCGGCGTCACCCGCGACGAAGAATTGTCCGACTCGGTGTGGACCATCGCGCGCGGCCGCTTCAATTGGCTCCTGGTCAATCTCGCCACAGCGTTTCTGGCGTCCTCGGTGCTCGGCCTGTTCGAGGGCCAGTTGCAGAAGATGGTGGCGCTGGCGGTGCTGGCGCCGATTGTGGCGAGCCAGGGCGGCAACGCCACCACGCAAACGATGACAGTCGCGGTGCGCGCGCTGGCGACGCAAGACCTCAGCGACGCCAATGCAAAGCGCGTGATTATGCGCGAGCTTCTGGTCGGATTGCTTAACGGCGTCGCCTTCGCCGTCATTACCGGCATCGCGGCCTATGTCTGGTTCCGGGTACCGGCGCTCGGCGTCGTGATCGGGCTGGCGATGGTGTGCAATCTGGTCGCGGCGGCGCTGGGCGGAATTCTCATTCCGCTGGCGCTGCATCGCTTGCGCGTCGATCCGGCGGTGGCCTCGAGCCCGTTCGTGACCACGGTGACCGACGTGGTCGGATTCTTTTCGTTTTTGAGCATCGCCACGCTGTGGTTCGGGCTGCGTTGAATAGGTTACTTTTTGTTCACCTTGTTTGCTGACCCGTCATTAACGCTAAATCCCTAGCGTTCCCGCCTGAATACCGTAGCGGTACGCGTGGGGATTCCGGTGAACGGCGAGGTCAAATCGCAAGCGATGGGCGAAAATCCCAGCCGCTCACTGCTGGCGGTTTTCAAGCGCCGCCGCGCCGGAGAAGCGCTCGATCTTGCCGATGCGCCGCGCGCCCGCGCCCGCCAAATGCTGTCGACAACGCAATTGGCCGTCGCGCTCGCGGTCCTCGCCATAAGCGCGACCTTGCTGTGCGGCGCTATCGGCTACGGCCTGGCGCAGCAGAGCGACGAACGGCTCTGGTCCGAGCAGCGCGCCTCGCTGCGCAATGCCGTCGGCGAATTCCGTAATCTGTTCGGCAAGACCGACGAGATCGACCCTCGCTTCGTGCGCATGATCGAACAGAGCGTCGGTCTGAAAGATCTAAAATTCGAAACCGACCCGCCCCCAAGCGAGCGCGAGATGCAGCCTGTGGTGGATGGGCACGGCCGCATCGCCGGCTTTCTCACCTGGGAGAGGGCGCATCCGATGATGATGGCGATGCAACGGATGATGCCGTTCATCGCCGCGATCGCCCTCGTGCTGGTCGGCTTCGCCGGATTTTCGTTGCGGCAGTTGCGCCGTGCACGGCATCAACTGGCGGCGAGCGAGAATGACGCGCGTCGCACCGCCGAGGAGGACGTGCTCACCGGACTGCCCAACCGCCGCAAAATGCTCGCGCTGCTCGACGACGCGATGGCCGCGCGGGCCGGAAAGCCGCTGACTTTTGCATTGCTCGAATTGTCCGGACTGAACGAAATCGACGAGGAAATCGGCATGATCCGCCGCGAAGAGTTTCTCGCCGACGCGATCTTGAACACCAAGGATCATCTGCCGGCCAACGCCACTCTCGGCCGCACGGGAACCACAGAGTTTGCGGTCATCTGCGACGGCGCGGCCGATGCGCTCGCGATGCTGCGTTCGATGGTGCGCGCGATTTCCGATTTACAGCGCAGCGACACCGAAGCGCGGATCGGCGCCCATGCCGGCTATGCGCAGGCGCCGCGCGACGCCACCGGCAGCGACGAACTGGTGCGCCGCGCTCGTCTCGCCTTGCGCGCGGCCCGCGAAAAGGGATCCGGCATCGTCGTTGCATTCGGGCGCGCGCTCGATGCAATGTCGAAAGACCAGAAATTTATCCGCCGCGAACTGCCGCGCGCCGTCGCTGCCGAGGCGCTGGAATTGCACTATCAGCCGATCGTCGCCGCCGACGGCTCCGGTATTGTCGGCGTCGAAGCCTTGCTTCGGTGGACTCACCCCGAGCGCGGCGCCATTGGTCCGGCCGTCTTTATCCCGGTTGCGGAGCAAATGGGGCTCATCGACCGGCTCGGCGCCTTCGTGCTGCGCCGCGCGCTTCATGAGACCAAGCGTTGGCCGGACCTTTCTATCTCGGTCAACTTGTCACCGCTGCAGATGCGCGGCCCCGGCATCGTCGATCTGGTACGCGACGCGCTCGTCGAAACCGGCGTGCCGCCGTCGCGGCTGATTTTGGAGATCACGGAGGGCGTGCTGATCAACAATCCCGAAGAGATGGTCGGGCGCATGAAAGATCTGCATGCGCTCGGCGTGCGCCTGGCGTTGGATGATTTCGGCTCGGGATACTCCAGTCTCGGCTACCTCCAGCGCTTTCCGTTCGATAAGCTCAAGATCGACCGCAGCTTCGTCACGGCTTTGGGCAATTCCGCCAATGGCGGCGTGATCATCCAGGCGATCGTGGCGCTCGGCCGCGCGCTCGGCCTGAAAGTGGTGGTCGAGGGCGTGGAAACCGACAAGCAGCGCGTCCTGCTACGGCTTGCCGGCTGCGACGAGATGCAGGGCTATCTGTTCGCGCGGCCGGCGCCGGCCAAGGCGATCGACCGCCTGCTGGCGCAAGCCAAAACACAGGCCAAACTGGGCCGCGCGCAGCCTCCCGAGGCGCTGACAGCCTGACGGCTAGCCTATAGAGTCGGGCGCATGACGATCCCCAATACCTGGGCGGGCTTCGATTTCGGGCTCGGCCCCGATGTCGAGATGCTGCGTAAATCCGTGCACGATTTCGCGCAGAATCGCATCGCGCCGCGTGCCGGCGCGATCGACCGCGACAACACGTTCCCGCGCGATTTGTGGCCGGAGATGGGCGCGCTTGGCTTGCACGGCATCACCGTCGAGGAAGAGTATGGCGGCGCGGCTCTGGGCTATCTCGAACATTGCGTGGCGATGGAGGAGATTTCGCGCGCCAGCGCCGCGATCGGCCTGTCCTACGGCGCGCATTCCAACCTGTGCGTCAACCAACTCAGCCGCAACGGCAGCGCCGGGCAGAAAAAGAAATATCTGCCCAAGCTGATATCCGGCGAGCATGTCGGCGCGCTGGCGATGTCGGAGCCGGGCGCCGGCTCCGACGTGGTGTCGATGCGCACGCGTGCCGATAAAAAGGGCAACCGCTATATTCTCAACGGCTCAAAAATGTGGATTACCAACGGCCCGGTGGCCGACACGCTGGTGGTCTATGCCAAGACCGACCGCACCGCCGGCGCGCGCGGCATCACCGCCTTCATCGTTGAGAAGGGCATGAAAGGTTTCGCGCCCGCGCAGAAGCTCGACAAACTCGGCATGCGCGGCTCCGACACCAGCGAACTGGTGTTCACCGATTGCGAAGTGCCGGAGGAAAATGTGCTGGGCGCGGTCGGCAACGGCGTCAACGTGCTGATGTCCGGCCTCGACTATGAGCGCGTGGTGCTGGCGGCGGGCCCGCTCGGCATCATGCAGGCCTGCATGGACGTGGTGATTCCCTATGTGCACGAACGCCAACAATTCGGCCAGGCGATCGGGCGCTTTCAATTGGTGCAGGCCAAGCTTGCCGATATGTACGTGACTATGAACGCGGCGAAGTCCTACGTTTATACGGTGGCCAAAGCCTGCGACGAGGGCCGCACCACCCGCGAGGACGCCGCCGGCGCCATTCTTTATGCCGCCGAGCGCGCCACCTGGATGGCGCTGGAAGCGATTCAGTGCCTGGGCGGCAACGGCTACATCAATGATTTCCCCACCGGCCGCCTGCTGCGCGACGCCAAGCTATACGAGATCGGGGCCGGCACGAGCGAAATTCGTCGCATGCTGATCGGGCGGGAGATTTTCGAGAAGACGCGGTAGGGCGCGGACTTATAGATGGCCAGCTGAATAAAGAGGTGAATGCATCGTCCAGTGTCCGATACGGGGTAAAGCGGACTTAGCGCGAACATTCCTCCATTTCCGATTTTGACGCATTGCAGATTTGCCGCCGGCGAAGACTCGCCAACTGTCGATTCGTGGAATTTTAGCTCTTTCTATTTGCTATCAGCCGCATAAAGCCGGTCTATGAATCCGTTTCGCTCAAGTTCGTCGATGAACGATGAATCGGCAATGTCGGATTCCTTCAGCGACGCCGCATTGGGGTATTTCGCGACAAGCAATTCCCGCAGCGTCTGCATTCCCGGGAACGACGGCCGCGGAACCTTTTGAAAGACCGGCACATGGAATGCGTACAGGTCCTCTGCTGCCTTTCGATCGTCGATCTTTAGATACCGCTGCAGCAAAGGGACTACGATGTCGGGCCGCGTCTTGAACAAATGGATCGTCTCGACGAAGCCTTTCATGACATTCATCACGAGTTCGCGATTAGAAGCGATCAGCTTACGCGTGCTCGCGAATATCGACGGCGTGCCAAACTCATGTATCGGAAATGCATTCCAGCCGTAGCGAGCCTGGCCGGTAAAGCGCAGATCGATCGGCAGCGCACCCGCATCGATCTCTCCGGCTGCCAGCGCGGCGTAGATGCGATCGAATTTAATTAGAGGCACGTAGGTCGCAGTCGCGCCCGCCTTCTCGACTGTGATTCGAGCCGCTACGCTGGTCTGTCCAGTCTCAGTCAGTACTCCGACTTTCTTTCCGGCCAGCTGTGCCAGCTGGGTGATCTCCTTCCTGGTCATGACAAAGGAATTGGAGAATACCGATGTCGGCGTTGCCAGGATCACAATGTCACGGCCTTTGAGTACTTCTTCCGCGACAGGGAGGGTCCCGGTGTGGGCGAACTCCCAGTCGCCGCGGATGAGCCCCGCAGCAGCCTGCGGACCTCCCACGGCAATGGCCGGCAGGGTCATATCGATCCCCCGTTTCTTAAAGAGACCCGCTTCAGCCCCAAGCCACGCGGTGCTTTGCCATGTCGCAAGCAGTCCCGTTGCAACTCGGACGCGTTGAGGAGCCTCCTCCGCCCAAGCCAGACGAAAAGCAGTAGCTGGGACGGCGGCGGCACCCGCGACCAAATGCAAGAACTCCCGGCGTAAAAGTTTCATGGCGTCCTCCAAATTCGTGCGGTAGCTTAGGGCTGTCCTCTTCGGCCGGCTTGGACACTGCGGGGATGTCTCTAGGACTGGGCGGGACTCTGTGCTGATTGCTACATTGACCCATGACGGCCTCGTAGTGCTGCGCGCGCCAAGCGAGGCGATATGAGCACGCGCACTTCAGACGCTCTGCATGTGCAGGCGCAGGATGGCGCGGTGCAGTCGCTCTACGAGCGCGGGGTGACTTGGGTATCGTTCAAACCGATGCCTGACCTTGCGTGCGGCATAGACTTTACCCTCCGCAAGCTTCCCGGCCTCGGCCTCCTATCAGGAACAGTGCAAGGCCTTCGCCACGAGCACGCACGCCGGGACAGCGGCGACGGCGACGACGATTTCAGCTTTCACATGAATCTGAGTGGGCTCAGCTTCGTTTCGGGGGCACGCGGCGAGATGACGCTGGGAGATGGCGACGCGATGCTGCTCAACTATTCGTTCTCGCGAACCATCAGCCGACCAGGTCTGGTGGACCATCGCGTAGTCCGGCTCCCGCGCGCGGCACTCAGTCCCCTTGTGCGGAATATTGATGATGCCGTGCTATGTCGAATTCCGCGCGGCACGGGGATGTTGAGTTTGCTCAGAAACTATGTCGATGCGATATTCGATGATCCAGCGCTCGCGATGCCGGAGATGCGGCAGTTGGCCGTCGCCCAACTTTGCGATCTCGTCGCGGTTACTCTCGGAGCAACGCGCGATGCAACCGCGGTTGCCGATGGTCGCGGCATACGCGCGGCACGGCTGCGCGCCATCAAGAGCGATATCGAAGCGCACCTCACCTACAGCGACCTTTCGCCTGGTGTCGTTGCGAGGCGCCAGGGAGTGTCTGACAGCTACATCCGCAAACTCTTCGAAGGCGAAGGAACGTCATTCTCACAATTCGTCCTCGGCCGTCGCCTCGTGCGCGCACATCGTATGTTAACTGATCGACGGTGGGCCGACCGGAGCATCGCGTGGATCGCCTTTGAGACCGGTTTTGGCGACTTGTCCTATTTCAACCGAACGTTCAAGCGTTTCTACAGCACGACCCCTTCGGAAATT
This sequence comes from uncultured Alphaproteobacteria bacterium, assembly GCA_963809675.1. Classification (GTDB taxonomy): domain Bacteria; phylum Pseudomonadota; class Alphaproteobacteria; order Rhizobiales; family Xanthobacteraceae; genus Pseudolabrys. The sequence goes on along the minus strand of CAWEKJ010000007.1, from coordinate 965,244 downwards.
CGAGGTGCAGTCGATCACCAGGACATCTAAGGTCATGTGCATAGAGGCGCCCTTGCATTAACCTTTTGCCTTCCCGAATCAGCTAGGTCATTGGCCGACATCACCAGCGATGGGGAAGGCCATGATGCGGGTACGGCTGAAAGCGGACGGGCGGATCGTCGAGATCATGCCCGACGGCACCGAGAGGACCGTCGATCATTCCGATCCGGCGGCGTTCGTGCGCCAGGTGCGCGCGCGCTGCGGGCTGACGCAGGCCGCCTTTGCCGAAAAGATCGAAGTGCCGATCGAGACCGTGCGCAATTGGGAGCAGGGCAAGCGTCATCCGCGCGGTCCGGCACGGGCGCTGCTCAAGCTGATCGACAACGCGCCGGACGCGGCGTTCGCGGCTTTAGGCGGAAGACGGCGCTAGCGCGCCTTTTGGGTGGAAGGCGGCGGCGCTGACTGGCTATTCCGCCGGTGCCGTAATCCGCCGGCGCGGCTGATAGCGCGCGATCCGCATCAGCAGGAACATCGCGAACAGCGTCGCGATATAGGTCATCAACTGCAATTCGGTCGGCCGCTGGGTGTAGCCGATCAGCGTGTGCAGCAATTTGCCGGGTATGCTGCCTTCCGACAGCAACCACGACGTATCCCAGACCGTGCGATCGAGCACCACGATCACGCCGGCATTGTTGAGGAACTGAACGGCCTGCGCCGCCATGCCGGCGGCCAGCAGCGCGATCAGCCAGCTCGTCACCGAGAAAATATAGCGGTTGGGGATCGCCAGCAGCCCGGCATAGGTCAACGCGGTGAAGGCCGCGCCGGCGGCGACGCCGAGCAGCCCGCCCACCAGCAAGGCCGCGCCCGACGTGCCGGACGCGAAAATTCCGTAGAGAAACAACACCACTTCGGAGCCTTCGCGCAGCACCGCCAAGCCCACCACGACGGCGAGCGCCGTCAGCGGCTTGGCGCCTTCACTCACTGCCGTGCCGATGGTGCGCATCTCGGCGGCGATCTCGCGCCCGTGGCGCGCCATCCAGGCGTTGTGCCACATCAACATGACCACGGCGATGCCGAGCACGGTGGCGTTGAACAGTTCCTGGCCGGCGCCCTCGAAGGCTTGCGAAATCGCGCCGGCGAACAGCGCAACCACCGCGGCGCCGAGGATGCCGGCGCCGATGCCGATACTGATCCAGCGGCCGCGCCCGGCGACGCCGCGCGTCGCCGCCATCACGATGCCGATAATGAGGCCGGCCTCGATGACTTCACGGAAAACGATGATCAGGGCGCCGAGCATGATTCTAAAGCTTATCCATTTGCCATTAAGGCTTCACAAAAGCATTAAAGGCGATTGATGCAAGTCCTTATTTTCACACTTGAATTATTCCAATGTGACAAGCTTGCGCAACAGCTTGGCGGCCCAACTATTGTCGCGCATTGCCTTGGCATAAATAAATTTAGGTCTTTCGCGAACCGCGGATTTGCGGCTGCGGAACCGCTGAAACTCTGCCCCGAGCGGACCCCGTTGGCAGCGCGGCGTCGAGCGGGCATTGTGCAGCCCCGCCCAAGGCCATTCCCCGTTTAAGGAGATCGAGATGCAATTCGTTGAAGCCCATGGATGCCGTATTCCGCAGATCGGCCTTGGCACAATGACCCTGACCGGGGACGCGGGCGTTAAGGCCATGAAAGCCGCGCTTGAGATTGGCTATCGTCATCTCGACACCGCTGCGCATTACGGCAACGAAAAGGAAAACGGCGAAGCCCTGCGCGCGTCCGGCGTCAAGCGTGACGACGTGTTCATCACGACCAAGATCCGCCCAGACCATGCCATGCCGGACGAGTTCGCCCGCGTACTCGAGCAAAGCCTCGCCAATCTACAAATTCCACAAGTTGACCTCTTGCTGATTCATTGGCCGAGCAAAACGGTGCCGATCCCGCTTACCATCGGTGCGCTCTGCAAGGCCAAGAGGGACGGCAAGACCAAACATATCGGCGTCTCCAACTTCACCACCGCATTGCTCGACGAAGCCTGGGCGGCGACCACCGAGCCGCTGGTCTGCAATCAAATCGAAGCGCATCCTTTCATCAACCAAGACAAGGTGATCGCAGCCAGCAAGAAGCGTGGCATGGCCGTCGTCGCCTATGTGCCGATCGCGCGCGGCAAAGTGCCGGGCGCCGAAGCGCTCGAGCGCATCGGCAAGGCGCACGGCAAGAGCGCAGCGCAAGTGTCGTTGCGTTATCTGGTCGAACTCGGCCTCATTTCGGTTCCGCGCTCGACCAATCCTGAGTCATCTTCGGGCCAATCTCGACGTGTTCGATTTCAAATTGTCTTCCGCGGAGATGGCCGAGCTCAAGAAGCTCAACGCCACCAGTATGCGCGTGGTCAATCCGCCGCACGCGCCGGTGTGGGACACGCCTTGAAACAAACGGTTGAAGCCAAAGGTTTCAATATCCCGATCGTCGGGCTGGGCACCTGGGCGTTGCGCGGTCGCGACTGCGCGCGGTTGACCGAGCAGGCGATCCGCATCGGCTACCGCCACATCGACACCGCGCAGATGTACGACAACGAGGCCGAAGTAGGCGAGGGCGTGCGCGCCTCCGGCAAGCGCAACGAGGTGATGGTCACCACCAAGGTGCAGCCGACGCTGCTGGCGCCGCGCGATCTCGAACGCTCGGTCAAGGAAAGCCTCGCCAAGCTCCGGCTCGACCATATCGACCTGCTGCTGATCCACTGGCCGAACCCGCGCGTGCCACTGGCGGAAACGCTGGGCGCGATGGCGAAGATGAAGCGCGAGGGCTACACGAGGCAAATCGGCGTGTCGAATTTCACCGTGGCCTTGCTTGACGAGGCCAATAAGGTCACCAGCGAGCCGCTGGTCTGCAATCAGATCGAATGTCATCCTTATCTCGATCAGGACAAGGTGATCGCGGGCTGCCGCAGGCACGGCATGGCGGTAGTGGCTTACAGCCCGATCGCGCGTGGCCAGGCTAAGGGCGACGAACTTTTGGCGCGCATCGGCAAGGTGCACGACAAGAGCGCGGCTCAAGTGTGTCTGCGCTGGCTCACCCAGCAGGGCATCGTGGTGATCCCGCGCACCAGCAAGATCGAGCGGCTGGAAGAGAACTTCAACATCCTCGATTTCGATTTGTCGGACACGGAGATGAAGGAAATCGCAGGTCTTGCGCGCAAAGGCGGCCGCATCGTCGACTGGACCTGGTCGCCAAAATGGGATTGAGCCAAGACCTGCGAAACTGCTAACTCAATAAACCAGGCTATCGAGAGACTTCCAACCCGCCTGAGGAGCCCATGATCGCGACGCTCGAAACGCTGCGTAACGTCACCACCGGCACCATCACGACCATGCTCTTGAAGAAAGGCATCCGCCGTTCATGGATGGCGGGCGCTATGCCGTTCGGCTTTAGCGGCAAGCGTGTGGTTGGTCCCGCCTTCACGCTGCGCTTCGTGCCGGTGCGCGAGGATCTGGCGACGCCGGAAAGCTGGTCGAAGCCGATCTCCACCCGCGGCGCCATTGAAGCCATGCCGGAAAACTGCGTGGTGGTGGCCGACGCCATGGGCGTGACAGGTGCCGGCATCTTCGGCGACATTCTGTGTATGCGCATGGTCAAGCGCGGCGTGACCGCGCTGATCAGCGACGGCGTGATGCGTGACAAACACGGCGTCGTCGCCACCGGCCTGCCGGTGTGGTGCGCCGGCGTTGCGGCGCCGGCCTCGGTCAACCAACTCACCTTCGTCGGCTGGAACGAACCGATCGGCTGCGGCGGCTGCGCGATTTTTCCCGACGACATTATCGTGGCCGATGACGACGGCGCGGTGGTGATCCCGGCTGCGCTCGTCGATTTCGTGGCCAACGAGGGCGCCGAGCACGAGTTGATGGAAAGCTGGCTGGTGCAGGAGGTCGAGAAGGGCGCGAAGCTCCCCGGGCTCTATCCGCCGAATGAAGAAAACAAGAAGCGCTACGAGGAGTGGAAGAAGAAAAGATAATGTTCTTCTTTCTCTCCAAGACAGTTGCGCCATTTCTGCTTCCTTCAAATCTGTTCATTGCGCTTGTGGTGGCCGGCATCCTGCTGACGCTCAGCCGTTTCCGGCGTGGCGGCATACGCACGGCGATCGCCGGGTTGGTGTTGCTATTGATCGCCGGATTTTCTCCGGCCGGAAATATTCTCACTCATCAGCTCGAGAGCCGTTTCCCGCCGTGGGATGCGGCGCGCGGGGCGCCGGACGGTATCGTGGTGCTGGGCCGGCCGATCTCGACGCGCCTGTCGCAGGCGCACGGCGCACCCGTTGTCGATGACGCGGCTGACCGCTTTTTTGCTTTGGCAAAGCTCGCGCGGCAATTCCCGAACGCGCGTATCGTCTTTGCCGGCGGCACGGGCGCGCTTGCCGGCGGTCCGGCGGAAGCGGATTTCGTTGGTCCGTTGCTCGACGACCTGGGCGTGCCGCGTGAGCGGGTCGCGCTCGAGCGGCGCTCGCGCAATACCGCAGAAAACGCCGCTTTCAGCAAGGACATCGCCAAGCCTAAGCCGGGCGAGCGCTGGCTGCTGGTGACGTCCGCCTGGCATATGCCGCGCGCGGTCGGCTGTTTCCGCCGCGTCGGTTTTGCCGTGGAGGCTTATCCGGTCGACTGGCGCACCGGCCCTGGCTTCGAATTCAGGCTGCCGCGCTCCTTCGCCGGCGGCCTTGGGCGCACTGATCTGGCTGTCAACGAATGGCTCGGGCTGCTGGCCTATTGGCTGACCGGGCGCACCACCGAATTGCTGGCGGGCCCGGTTTAACCGCCGGATCGTGAGCTTGTGCTATCCTTCATCGGTCCAGGGCGATTCGATGCGCCCGAGTCCGCGTCTGCGTACTCGTGCACCATCGCGCATCCCGCGATGCCACCTTCAAGGGGGGATCGGCCCATGGCCTTCGGCACTCAGTCCACCGCCGCGTCATCCAAGCGACTCACCGATAAATTTGCGCCGGGTCTCAATCTCAATTGGGGCGAACGCATCGTCGCCGTGGTCGCCGCCAGTATCGCGGTGCTGATCGTGGCGACAATCGCCGTTTTGATGGGGATGGATTAGCGCTTCTTGCCGCGCGCGCTGCCGCCGCGACCGAAGCGATCGAAGAAATTCTTGCGCAACGCGCGCATGATCCATTCCGCCGCGCCGCCAAATCGCTGCGCGGTCGAGGCTAAGTGCGGGTCACCGCGCGGCGAAGGCGCGGCTAAGAGCCCGCGCGCGCGCATGGCGGCCCAGATCAGTGGCGAACTCTGTCGCAACGCCGCGTCGCCTTCTTCCGGCAGGAATTCCGCCATCAGAACGGGCGGCGGCGCGAACACCTCCGGCATTACGTCCGACAGCTTGCGGTCACCCAAGATGTTCCAGCGCGACGCGCCGCCCATGATCGGCGAGCGCATGGAAAAGACCACCTTGCCGATCCGGCTCTCGCGGATCGCGTAACAGCAAAACGCGCAGGGCTCCATGTTGGCGTAGATGGTGCAGTCGGACAGATCGGTGCTGGCAAGCTTTTTTTGCGCTTCGCTTATCGCCACCATTTCGGCATGGCGCGTGACGTCGCGGTCCTGCGCGACCTTGTTGGTGGTCTCGGCGACGATTTCGCCGTCGCGCACGACGACGGCGGCGTAGGGATATTCGCCCTGCGCGGCCGCTTTGGCCGCCAACGCGAAACAATGCCGCATCATGTATTCGTCGAGGGCTCGCGCGTCGATTTTTAGCATGTTTCAGGTCGTCATTTCGCGACCGGACCGGGCGGCGTCTGCGAAAATGCCCGCCGCGAATCCGATGCGAATTGGCGGCGCCACATCACGATGACGATGCCGGTGGTAGTGAGCGCCAATTCAAGCGGGCCGAGGAACCAGCCGAGATAACCGAGCGCGAAGAAGAACGCGCGCTGGCCGCGATTGAAATGCAGCCCGGCATCGGCGCACAGCCGCGCGGCGCGGTGCGCGAAATCCCGCGCCGCGGCGGTATCCTTTTCCTCCGGCGGGGGCGCCGCGCCGACCATGATGGCGAAATAATTGAATAGCCGGTACGACCAGGCGAATTTGAAGAACGCATAGACAAAGATAATGGCGAGCCCGACCAATTTTATTTCCCACATTTCCCGCGAGGTCGCGACGCCGAACGGCAGCGACGCCACCTCGTTCAGTATCTGTTCGGTCGAGCGCAGCAAGGTGAGCGTGCCGCCGATGGCGATCAGGCTGGTGGAGGCGAAAAACGCGGTACCATTTTGCAAGGCCGCCGTTACCTGGGAATCGACGATGCGCACCTCGCGGCTCAGCAGTCGCTCCATCCATTGGTCGCGGTAGCCGTTCATCAGCGCATTGAGGCTGCCGTGGCCCCGGGACGTCTTCTCGATGATCTGCGAATAAGCGATCCACGCCCCGACGAACCAGGCAAAGGCGAGCAGGTCCGGCAGGCTGAAGGCGAGCATAGCGGTACTCCGATGGCGCATCGTGCCTGCTCGCGCCGCCCGGTTCAACCGGCGGCTTGAGCCCAGGCGTCGCGTCTGCCACCATTGCGAGCCAAGGAGACGCCCATGCCGCAGACCATCACCACCGGATCCAAAGCCTTGGTTGAGGCCGCGGAACGCGAGGTTGAGACCTTACCCGCCGCCGAAGCGGTCAAGCTCGCCGGCCGCGACGACGTGGTGCTGGTTGACATCCGCGACATCCGTGAATTGCAGCGCGAGGGCAAAGTGCCCGGCGCCTTTCATTGCCCGCGCGGCCTGCTGGAGTTTTGGATCGACCCGGCGAGCCCGTATCACAAGCCGGCCTTCGCGCAAGACAAGCGCTTCGTGTTCTTCTGCGCCGGGGGCTTGCGCTCCGCGCTCGCCGCGCAGACCGCGCAAGCCATGGGGCTGAAACCCGTCGCCCATATCAAAGGCGGCTTCGGCGCCTGGAAAGAGGCGGGCGGCCCGGTCGAGGCGCCGGAAGAAAAGAAGAAAGTCTGAGCGGAAGAAATGCGATGCCGCTTACGCTGATCATCGGCAACAAGAACTATTCGTCCTGGTCGCTGCGGCCATGGCTCGCCATGAAGATGGCGGGCATTGCGTTCGACGAGCAAGTAATCCCGCTTTATGAGCCGGGCAGCCGCGAACGGATCCTGAAATATTCGCCAACCGGTAAAGTGCCGGTGCTGATCGACGGCGAGCAGCGGATTTGGGAATCGCTTGCGATCCTGGAATATCTGGCCGAGAAATTTCCCAAGGCCAATCTCTGGCCGGCCGACGCGCGCGCGCGCAGCCACGCCCGCGCGGCCGCGGCCGAAATGCACGCCGGCTTTCAGGCCTTGCGCAAAGCCTGTCCGATGAATCTCTGGCTGCCCGTGAAAACACGACCGCAGACCGACGAGGTCATGGACAATTTGCGGCGCATCGACGCGCTTTGGAGCGACTGTCGCGCGCGCTTCGGGCAGAGCGGGCAATTTCTGTTCGGCGCCTTCGGTGCAACCGACGCGATGTATGCGCCGGTCGCCTCGCGCCTGCATAGCTACGGCCTCGATGTGAGCGCGGTGTCGCGCGCCTATATTGACGCAATTCTAGCGCTGCCGGCCTTCGTCGAATGGCGGGCCGCCGGGCTGAAAGAGCCCTGGGTGATGCAAGGCAACGAGCCGGATTGGCCGTTGGTGCGCGGCGTCTAGTTTCCGAGGCCACCGTCCCAAATTTGTCAAAATTTGGAGCGAAACCGGTCGAGTCACTTGCACGGCTTTAAGCTGTGTTTCCATTTTGGGGGCGGCGATGCGGCGGAACCTCTCGTGGGGAGGCTCCGCACGGAGGCGCTCGCCATGCTCAAATATTTTCCAGCCATCATTGCCGCATTGCTTGCGCTTTGCGCGCCCGCCTTTGCCGCGGACGCCAATCGCGACATCAAGGGCCTCTATCTGCTAAGCGATTATCCGGCGGTCACGGTGCAGCCCGGCACCACGTCGACGGTCAACCTGAAATTACGCAACTACGCACTGGCGCCGGAGCGGCTCGCGCTGTCGGTGACGGGCGTGCCGCAAGGTTGGACCGCGACGCTGCTCGGCGGCGGCCAGCCGATCGCGGCGGCCATGCCGGCGACCGACGACAGCGTCTCGCTTGATCTCAGGCTCGACGTGCCGAAGGACGCCAAGATCGGCAGCCACACGCTGACGGTGAGCGCCGACGGTGGCACATCGCATGTGACGCTGCCGGTGGCGGTGACGCTCGCCAAGGAATTGCCGGCTAAGCTGACGCTGGCCCCGCAATTGCCGGAGCTGCGCGGCTCCTCGCGCTCAAGCTTCGAATACACGCTGACGATAAAGAACGACAGCGGCAAGAAATTGCTGGTCAGTCTCGCCGCCAACGCGCCGCGCAATTTCGATACCTCGTTTACCGAGGCCTACGGCTCGCAGCAGCTCACCGCGATCCCGGTCGATGCCGGCAAGAGCAAGGACGTGAAGCTGAAAGTGACGCCGCCCGACACGGTCGATGCCGGCCATTACCCCGTGACGGCGCATATCGCCGCCGAAGATGCACGCGCTTCCGCCAAAGTCGCGCTCGACATCACCGGCCAGCCCAAGCTCTCGCTCGCCGGCCGCGAAGGCTTGCTCAGCGCGCGTGCGACCGCTGGCAAGGAAAGCTCGATCCCGGTCGATGTGACCAATAGCGGCACCGCGCCGGCCGAGAATGTTCAACTCTCCGGCAATGCCCCGAACGGCTGGAAGATCGCGTTCGAACCGAAGACCATCGACCGCATCGCGCCCAACGAACATAAGGAAGTGCAGGCGTTGATCAGTCCGCCCGGCAAGGCGATTGCCGGCGATTACGTCACCACGCTGACCGCGGCTGCGCGTGGCGAGACCGGCACGGCCAATTTCCGCGTCACGGTGACTACTTCGACTGTGTGGGGCGTCGCCGGCATCGGCATCATCGGCGCCGCGTTACTGATCATGGTGGGGGCCGTCGCACGGTTCGGTCGGCGATGAACGAAACCGTCATCGAAGCGAAAGCTGGGCCTGACTAAGCGCTACGGCGCCGTCGAGGCCGTCAGTGCTGTGACCTTCAACGTCGCCGCCGGCGAAATCTTCGGCCTGCTCGGTCCCAATGGCGCGGGCAAAACCACCACTATCCTGATGCTGCTCGGCCTGTGCGACATCAGCGGCGGTGAGGCGCGCGTGTTCGGCCACGATCCGATGCGCCAGCCGCTGGAGGTCAAGCGTCTGGTCGGCTATCTGCCGGACTCGGTCGGCTTCTACGATCATCTCACCGCGGCTGACAACCTGCACTACACGGCGCGGCTGATGGGTCTTGACGCCGATGAGCGGACCAAGCGCATCGCCGCTGCGCTCGACCGCGTCGGCTTGAGCCATGTCGCCAACAAAAAGGTAGGCACATATTCGCGCGGCATGCGCCAGCGTCTCGGCCTCGCCGAAATCGTGATGAAACAGGCGCGCGTGGCCATTCTCGACGAGCCGACCAACGGGCTCGACCCGCAGGCCAGCGTCGAATTGCTGGAACTGATCCGTTCGCTGAAGGAGCAGGGCGTCAGCATCCTGCTGTCATCGCATTTGCTGGACCGGGTACAGAGCGTGTGCGACCGCGTCGCGCTGTTCAACGCGGGCCGCATCGTGCTGATGGGCACCGTGGCCGAGCTCGGGCGCCAGGTCTTGGGCGGCGGCTATGCCGTTGAAGTCGAAGCCCACGGCGGCGACGGCGTCGCCCAGCGGCTGGCGGCGCTGCCGGGCGTTCGCAGCGTCGAGCAGCCGGGCGCGGGCCGCTTCCGCATGACGTGCGATCGCGACCTGCGCGCGGAAGCCGCGGCCGCGGTGGTGGCCGCGGGCGGCCGGCTTAGCCAACTTGCGCTCGACCGGCCGAGCCTCGAGACCATCTACACCCGCTACTTCCAGAATACGCAGGAGGCGCGCGATGTTGCGTGAAGGTTCGGCCTTCCAGGGCCTGGGCGTGGTGACCTTGAAGGAATTGTCGGATCATCTAGCCAGCGCGCGCATGCGCGTCCTGGAATGGCTGGTGGTCTTGACCGCGCTCGCCGCCGTCTATGGCGCCATCCAGCAGATCCGCGACGTCACAGCCGAGGATCCGTTCCTGTTCCTGCGGCTGTTCACCACCGCGCGCGAGCCGCTGCCGTCGTTCGTGGCGTTCCTCGGTTTCCTGGTGCCGCTGATGGCGATCGGGCTCGGCTTCGACGCGGTGAACGGCGAGCATAACCGGCGCACGCTGTCGCGCATTTTGTCGCAGCCGATCTATCGCGACGCGCTGCTGTTCGGAAAATTCCTCGCCGGTCTTGGCGTCATCGCGATCAGTCTGGTGTGCCTGTGGCTGCTGGTGATCGGGCTCGGCCTGATCATGCTGGGCGTGCCGCCGGGCGGCGAGGAGATGGCGCGCGCGTTGATCTTCCTGCTGGTGACGATCGCCTATGCCGGCGTATGGCTGGCGCTGGCCATGCTGCTCTCGGTCGTGTTCCGCTCGGCCGCCACCGCCGCGCTGGTCACGCTCGGGCTGTGGCTGTTCCTCTCGGTGATCTGGCCGGCGCTGGCGTCGGCGATCGCGCAGGCCGTGGTTTCACCCGAGCATCAGGCGACGCTCGTGATCACCGCGCAGATGCTGGCCCGGCTGTCGCCCGCCACGCTCTACGGCGAAAGCGTGCTGGCGCTGCTCGATCCGAGCACCCGTACGCTCGGACCGGTCTATTTGAGCCAGCTCCAGGGCGCGGTGATGGGCGCGCCGTTGCCGCTTTGGGACAGCATCATGGTGGCGTGGCCGCAGATCGTCGGCATGGTGGCGGCCAGCATCCTGCTGTTCGTCGGCGGCTATATCGCGTTCCAGCGGCAGGAGGTAAGGGCGTAATTCACCAAGGCCGCTCGGCCGAATTGGTCACGTGCTCGCGGTCGGGCGACGTGAAACAAAGGCCGATGCACAGATAGGGCAGATCGGGATGCGGGTTATGCCCGCGGTGGAATTTGGCGATCGGCTCGGAATAGCATTCGCCGGCTTTGGCTTTGACCAGCACGCCTTCCTGGAAATGCGCCTCGAACAGTCCCTGCAGCGCCACGAAAAACGCCGCGCCGTTGTGGCAATGCCAATTGGTGTAGCCACCCGGCACGATCTCGGCGTTGTAAATTTGCACCTTGACCTGCGGATCGCGCGGCAGCGAGGCGTAGAGCGTGTCGAACAGCAGATTGCGATGAAAGCCGTGCCCCGGCGGCACCAGGCCGTCGAGTTTGAGCTTGAGACCTTTGTAGTCGTCGGCCGCGCGCATGTTCGTCCCCGTCATTGTATTGCCGTGACCACGATCTCGACCAGGTGAGGCGGCTCGAGATCGACGCCGAGACAGGCGCGCATCGGCGGATTGGCGCGGTCCACCCATTCGTCCCACGCTTTGTTCATCTCTTCCTTGCGCGCAATATCGGCGATGTAGACGACCGCTGACAGTATGCGGCTTTTGTCGGTGCCCGACAGCGTCAGACTTTCGTCGATCCTTTGCAGCGCCTTGCGTGTCTGCTCATAAAAACTTGGCGCCGGCTCTGGCGACACCGCGACCGTAAACACCAGCCCATTGTGAACGACGGCTCGGCTGCGGGTGGGGGTGAGGCCGGGAAAACGCGTGATCATCGACAGCTCCTGCGGTGCAAAGCGCAGGACACTCTATGCAGAAATGCAAACAATGAAACACCCGGCTAACGAAAAACCCGGCGCGCTACGCCGGGTTTTCCAGTCCGGCCGTGAACCGTCCTCAATCGTCGACGGCTTCCTTCACCGCGTCCTTGATGCCGCCGACGGTGTTCTGCACCTTGCCGGCCACCTGGTCCGCCTTGCCTTCGTTCTCGAGCTTGCTATCGCCGGTGACGTTACCGACGACTTCCTTCACTTTGCCTTTGGCCTGCTCGGCCGAACCTTCGATGCGATTCTTGTTCATATTTTATCCTCTCGCTGCGTGTCTAGTGATCGTCACGACAACGAGCGAATGCCTGCAAACGTTCCGTGACTGTCCCGGTCGCCCGCGCAGCCGCAAACCCCGCACCGGATCGCTCCGGCACGGGGCTTAAAGTTTCGTCACGCTGGTTATTGCTTCGAGCCTGTTGTGCTGCTCTTCGGATTTGGTTCGCAATCCTGTCCTTGCGCTTTGGCGGCTTTTTGACAGGCCGCCAGGCTGGCATACTTGCAGTTCATCGCACCGCTTGACGTTCCGATGCAGTATTTGCCGGTGCCGGTGGCCTGTTGCGAGGACCCGGACATCCCGCTGCTGGCGCCCGGCGATTTGGGCGAGGGCGACATCTGCGCGCTTGCAATCGATATTCCGGCGATCAGCGCTGCGACCGCGGTCAAAGTGGTTAGCGTCTTCATTAAGCGCCTCCTCATGTGTGGGTCGTGCCGCATAGCGGCACGACCGGACAACCGGTGTACAAGAAGGCTGTTCCGGGAACTTACGCTATTTTGGGAAAAGTTTTTAGGATCAAGGCCAGCATAACGGCAAAACGGCCGGGAATGTTCCCGGCCGCCTGCCATTTTTCGTTATGCGCAATGCTTACGCGTCGAGGATCGCGACGATTTCGTGGCTGCCCGGATCGATGACCAGGATCTGGTCGCCGACCAGGATGTAGTCATAGCCGCGCCATTCGGGATAAATCACGACCACATCTTGCGGTATCGGATAGAAGTGCACGCTGTCGGGAACGCGCGTGCCGACCTGCACCGACACATTGAGATGCGCCGGGGTTACCCGATGCCGCTTGAAGACGGCGCTGATCTTGGTGCGCTGCTCGGACGACAGATTGGCCCTGCCGGCTGCCGCGCCCTGACCGGTGGTGGTCTGCTTCTGTTCGGCCGCCGACTTGCCGCCTGGCGCCATCCGGTTTTCGGAGGCGTTATGCTCGTCCTTGGCCTTCATGTCGGCGCGGCCGTGTTCGTCGGCTGAACCCTTTACGCCAGCGCGCGGCTCGGCCTTCTCGGTTTGGGCACCCTTTTTCATCTGGGTGCCCCCTTCGGCGCGTTCATCTGATTGCCTTCCGGCTCCTTCGGCGCCTGGCCGGTCGTCTCCGGTGTCTTGCGCTCGCTTCTCAAGGCCGGAGCGCTCTTTTGCGCCGGTGCTACTTTTTCGGCCGGCGCGTTTTGCTGTGCGGCCGGGGCGCGTCCCGGCGCCTCGTCCTTCTTCATGTCCTGCGCCGACGCGGCGCCAACCAGCAGCAATGTTGCCGCTACGGTCGATAACAGTCGTGCTTTGTTCATCTTAATCTCCTCTGGGCACCTCCCGAACGTTTCGTAACGCTGTCGAGTGCGTGAGGTGAGAACGTTTCGGAGGCCCGCCAGTTCCAAAATCGCGGGGCTGCCGCAGTTTTTTGCGCCATTGCGTTCCGGGTTCCGCCAAGGCACGCTTTAGTTACAGACCGGGGAGGGACCGTTGGCGATTCTGTCATCCGCCATCGATACCGGCAGCGCCGAGTTTGGCGCCAATGCCGAAAAGATGGCCGCGCTCACGGCTGAATTGCACGCTCGCCGCGCGCAAGCCGCTCTCGGCGGCTCGGACAAGTCGCGCGAACGCCACGTGGCGCGTGGAAAGCTTCTTCCCCGCGATAGAGTGATGAACCTGATCGATCCCGGCTCGCCGTTTCTGGAGCTGTCGCCGCTCGCCGCCTTCGGGATGTACGACGACGCCATCCACGGCGCCGGCCTGATTACCGGCATCGGTCGCATCGAGGGCCGCGAATGCCTGGTGGTGTGCAACGACGCCACCATCAAAGGCGGCACCTATTTCCCGATGACGGTGAAGAAGCATCTGCGCGCCCAGGAGATCGCGCGCGAAAACCGGCTGCCGTGCATCTACCTCGTCGATAGCGGCGGCGCCAATCTGCCGAACCAGACCGAAGTGTTCCCCGACCGCGAGCATTTTGGCCGCATCTTTTACAACCAGGCGACGCTGTCGTCCTTACGCGTCCCGCAGATCGCCGTGGTCATGGGGTCGTGCACCGCCGGCGGCGCCTATGTGCCGGCGATGTCGGACGAGACCATCATCGTCAAGAACCAGGGCACCATCTTTCTCGGTGGCCCCCCACTGGTGAAGGCCGCCACCGGCGAGGTGGTGAGCGCGGAGGATCTGGGCGGCGGCGACCTGCATGCGCGCAAATCCGGCGTCGCCGATCATCTGGCGCAGGACGATCATCACGCACTGTCGCTGGCGCGCCGTATCGTCGCCAATCTCAACACCAAGAAGGCCGTCGACATTGCTCTCAAGCCATCGCGCGAGCCGGCGCTCTCGGTTGGCGAGCTTGACGGCATTGTGCCGATCGATCTCAAGAAGCAATACGACGTGCGCGAGGTGATCGCGCGCATTGTCGATGCATCCGAGTTCGACGAGTTCAAGCAGCTTTACGGCGCCACGCTGGTCACGGGCTTCGCGCACATACACGGCATGCCGGTCGGCATCCTCGGCAATAACGGCATCCTGTTTTCGGAGAGCGCGCTCAAGGCCGCGCATTTCATCGAGCTTTGCTGCCAGCGCCGTATTCCGCTGCTGTTTTTGCAGAACATCGTCGGCTTCATGGTCGGCCGTGACTACGAGGCAGGAGGGATTGCAAAAGACGGCGCCAAGATGGTCACGGCCGTCGCCTGCGCCAACGTGCCGAAGATCACTTTGATCGTCGGCGGCTCCTACGGCGCCGGCAATTACGGCATGTGCGGGCGCGCCTACGGCCCGCGCTTTTTGTTTACCTGGCCGAACGCGCGCATCTCGGTGATGGGCGGCGAGCAGGCGGCCTCGGTGCTCGCTACCGTCAAGCGCGACAATATCGAGGGTGACGGGAAAAGCTGGAGCCCCGACGAGGAGGAGGCTTTCAAGGCGCCGCTGCGCGAGCAGTTCGAGCGCGAGGGCAATCCCTATTACGCCACCGCGCGGCTGTGGGACGACGGCATCATCGCGCCGTCCGAAACCCGCCGCGTGCTGGCTTTGGCGTTTTCCGCCGCCCTCAACGCGCCGGTGCCGGAGACGAGGTTTGGCGTGTTCAGGATGTGAGCGGATAAGGACCGGATAAATGGCCGTGCCTGACTATCAAACACTCATGTTGCCATTGCTTCGGCACGCTGCCGAAAGGGGCGGCGAAACGCACATCGGCGCACTCGTTGACGAGATCGCGAATGAAATGAAGCTGACAACTGAGGACTTGGCTGCACTAATCCCCAGTGGCGGCCAGACGCTATTATTAAACCGGCTGCACTGGGCAAAATCGTATATGCAACGCGCGGGAGTTATCGAGAGTACCAGGCATGGTTATTTTCGAGTCACTTCGCGAGGCGCAGAATTGCTCAGAGAAGGACTAAATCGAATTGACAACTCAATTCTGTCGCGGTTTCCGGAATTTGTAGAATGGAGAAGGCGAAGCGCAAGCTCTTCGCCACGAGTGTCGGCGACAGAACCACCGGTGGATGTTGAATTAGAGGAAAGCAGTCCCGAGGACCAAATTTCGGCTGGATATGGAAAAATTCAAGAAGCGCTGGCGGCAGATTTGATAGATCGCATTCGGAGTGCTCCCCCGGTATTCTTTGAGCGATTAATCGTCGATCTTTTGGTGGCAATGGAGTATGGCGGCGGTCGAGCGGAGGCTGGCAAGGCGCTCGGTCGTTCCGGTGACGGAGGTGTAGACCGTGTGATCAACGAGGATGCGTTGGGTTTGGATGTAGTCTATGTGCAAGCAAAACGCTACGCAGCAGGAAATACGGTTCCTGTAAGCGCTGTCCGAGATTTTGTTGGTAGCCTTGAGGGATATAGAGCGTCGAAGGGCGTATTTGTCACCACGTCCTCATTTCCTGCGAGCGCAACGGAATTCGCGCAGAAGGTTTCAAAACGGGTTGTTCTGATCGACGGAAACGAATTGGCGCGGTTTATGATTAAGTACAAGATCGGCGTTCGCACCAAAGATGCGTACGAAGTGAACATTATGGACGAAGATTATTTTTCAGAGTGATCTGGTAAAACATCGCGTGGGTCACTCCACAAATTCACGCCTTCTTCCGCTTCACCGCTGGCAGTTTCGCCGCTTTGCGCAGCGCCGCATTGATGCGGCTCTGCCAGCCGCGGCCGGTGCGGCGGTAATAGGAGATCACATCCGCATCGAGACGCAAGCTGAGTGCCTCTTTTGGTCGAGGTGATGGCGGGCGCCCACGCCGGATCAATTTGCCGCCTTCGTAAAGGTCGGCACGCTTGAACCACTCGTCGGTCAGTTCGGGGATTTCTTCGTAATCCTTCGGGCCAAGAGCGTAGGCATCGACTTTCTTCATGTCGCTACCGACGCGCTTGAAGTTCTTCGCTGTATTTCGCTTGTTCCCGCTCATTGGCCTTCCTCATCGAAATGACGTGACGCGTCTCGCCGCGCGGCGTCCAGCAAATGATTACCATGCGCTCACGTAGATAACCGACGGTGACCATGCGCAGTTCGCCATAATCTCGCCGGTTGTCGGCACGTTCCAACGTGGCGCCGACAAAAACCTGGTCTGCCTCCGCAAAATCGAGCCCGCGCTCGCGCAAGGTCCAGTCGCGCTTGGCGGGGTCGAAGGCAATCTTCATCGACAATTATTGTATATACATTAAATGCGGCGATCAAGTGGCAAGCCGTGGCCGGCTCCGGCCGGTGTGCGGTTCGGGGTATTCAGAACGTGAGGATCACGCGAAGATGATGGTCGTCCCATGCAGGTGGATGGTCGCCGGCAGGAATTCGTCGATGGTAACTTCGCCGTTCAGCGCATAAGCGCCTTGCAGAAAAAAGATGCCGATCTCGCCGCCGCCGGCGTAGTTTACGGCGGGGCTCCAGGTGAAGCTGAGTTGCTTGAAGTCCTTTGGGCCATTGTCGCCGCCGACCCAGCTTTCCACAAATTGGACAAAGGGCAGTTGCGGCGGGCCCCAGTAGGCGCAACCGAGATGGCCGATGAGGGCGGGCTTTATCCTCTGGATTTGCAACTGCGTCACAATGGAGCTGACCTGCAAGGCGCCGCCGCTTGAGTTTTTGAATTGCGACAGGGTCGGCAGCGGAATTCTGACGTTGAAGTACTGTCCCGGCTGCATTTGAAAAACCAATTCGGTGGACGTGAATTGGGGACTGCCGGTGGTGTCTTGCTCCACGACGGCGGTGCGGGCCGAGACTTCGACTGCAAGCGGTAAGTTGAATTTGACTCCCGTGAGGAGACTTTCACCAGCTATGATGGGTCCGCCGACTTTTTCGATCATAAGCCGCCTCCAATAATCGAGGCCGGGAGTTTGGCATCGTCCCGTATTGATTGCCAGCCGGCTCGCGTGCAATCGGGGCCAGTGCGATTGAATCGAAATGGCTGGCGGCGGCCGCCAAAAAGTAGTTTTGTGGTGGGTATCGCAGCATGAATTACCAATCCGCTCTTATCGTCGGTATCGACTCCGGTTGTGCGCTGGTGGCGGAAACGCGGTTTGGAGTGTTTGCGATGTAAGGGGGAGGCGACGATGCGGGGGCGTGCGAAAGATCCTTATCTCAGCGAAGAGTGGCAACGGCTGTTCATGGAGCAACGCTCGCATATGGCGCGCGCCGGCATCCACGCCGCGTTATTGCTGAACGGCGGAGCGGCCGTCGCGCTGCTAGCCTTCCTAGGGCATTTGGCGGGCGCATCCGAGCACGCCGCCTATCGAGTTCGATTTCAATTTAGTCCGCTACGCCTTCGGCACTTTCGGTAGTGGCGTATTTCTCGCTACCGTGACCTATTTGTTTATGTATCAAATTTCGTCGCTGCGCATTCACGATCACCTGCTCGACAAGCGCTTTCCAGCGCGCACCATCGATACGATACGCTGGGTCGCGATCGTTCTGTTTGTGTTTGCACTACTGAGTTTCCTGCTCGGCATGGTGTTCGCGGTTCTCTCGGTCCAGGCTAAGTAATGACCTACACATCCGCTCTTATCGTCGGCGCAGGCGCGGGTCTTTCGGCCTCGCTGGCACGCACTTTCGCCAAGGCCGGCCTGGCCGTCGCGCTGGCCGCGCGCGCGACCGACAAACTTACCGCGCTGGCACAGGAAATCGGCGCCAAGGTCCATCAGTGCGACGCTAGCGACCGCGCGCAGGTCGACAAACTGTTCGCCGCGCTCGATGCCGCGGGTGCGCCCGACGTGGTGGTCTACAACGCCAGCTACCGCACGCGCGGGCCATTCACCGAGCTCGATCCGGTCGAGGTGGCGAAGGCTATTCACGTGTCAGCCTTCGGCGCTTTTCTGGTGGCGCAGGCGGCGGCCAAGCGCATGTTGCCGCTGAGGCGTGGCGCGATCCTGTTCACCGGCGCATCGGCCAGCGTCAAGGGCTATGCGCAGTCGGCACCCTTTGCGATGGCCAAGTTCGCGCTGCGCGGTCTTGCGCAAAGTCTAGCGCGGGAGCTTTCGCCGCAAGGCATTCACGTCGCGCATTTCGTCATCGATGGTGGCATTCGCAGCGCGCGCCGCGCCGAGCCTTCGGATAGTCCTGACTCACTGCTCGATCCCGACGCCATCGCCGCGACATATCTCAGCGTGCTGGCCCAGCCGCGCAGCGCCTGGACTCAGGAAGTCGAACTGCGGCCGTGGGTCGAAAAGTTCTAACACTCTGTCGGGCGCGGGCTTGACCCGTGCATCCAGCTTAGGAACGGCACGCCGCACTCACGGGCCTGTGAATGACCGATTCATGAACCGTTTACGCCGCACAGCTAGCGTCTTGGTGTGGGGAGCGTTGTGTCATGATTTCCGTGGTCAACGGCTATGTCTGCGCCTCGTCCTGCGACGCCGCGAGCGCCAGGGCCGGCAAGGATCCGAATGCGCCGCCCGGCACGCCGCCGGGGCAATCCGGCAAAACCGATAAGAAATCCGGCCTCGACGGCCAACCGGCCATCGTTCTCGGCGGCACGCTCAAGAGTGTGGTGAGCGCAGTCGCGCCGGCAGCCGGCGCCACGCCGTCCAACGGTTCTCAGTTGCTCAATTTGTTGGTTTGAGCTTGTTGGTTTGAGCCGAGCGTTGGCAGGCGCGCGTCCTGCGTGCTAGACGCAAAGCCCATGACAAATCCCGACGATCTCAAACAACTCGCGCCCACCGGCAAACTGCGCGGCGGCGTTGTCGTCTCGCCGGCGGCTTCGGCCTTTTTCGCCATCCGCGACGCCAAAGGCGCGGTGCGCGGCGTCACGGTCGATCTGCTCAACAGCTTTGCGCAGGCGCTCAAGCTGCCTTTCGCCATGCAGGTGTTCGACAATTCCGGGCAGGTGACCGACGCGGTGGCGAGCGGACGCCTGCGATGTCGCCTTCATGCCGCGCGATCCGACGCGCGAGGGCAAAGTCGATTTCGGCCCGGCTTATTATTTCATTTCCAGCACCTATCTGGTGCCGGCCGGCTCAAAAATAAAAACCATCGACGAGGTCAACCGCTCCGGCGTGCGTATCGTCGCCATCTCCAACACCACGACCGCACGTAGCGCGCGCCGAACCGCGCCCAGTGCCTCGGTCGACGAAGTGCCGAGCGTCGATCTGATGACCGAGATGGCGTCAAAGGGGCAGGGCGATGCCTTCGCGCTGTCGCATGACTCGTTTGCCGGCCTGCTGCCGAAGCTGCCCGGCGCACGCGTGCTGCCCGGCCATTTCCAGCAGACCGGAATCTCGGTGGCGGTGCCGAAGGGCCGTGCCGCTGCGCTCAAGATCGCGACCGGCCTCATCGAAGACGCCAAGAAATCGGGGCTGGTGCGCAAGGCGCTCGACGCCGCCGGTTTCAAGGACGCCGAAGTCGCGCCGCCGGCGGCTTACGCATAAACGTCTGCAATGATTAGCGCTCGTCAGGCCCGCGCTTGTCGCGGGCATCCAGCCGTCTTAAATCCATTCGAGCATCGCATGGCGCGCGATGGCCGGGCCAAGCCCGGCCATGACGGCGAGATTAAATCCTCACCACGACATTGCCGATCGTGCCGCGTTCCACCGCCTCGTGGGCGGCGGCGATGTCGGCCAGCGCATAAGCCGGCTGCGCTATTCGGTTGGCCAGCTTGCCTTGATCGAGCGCACGCGTGATGCCGGTGACGGTGCGCTCGCGCTCGGCCGCGTCGAGTTCATAGACCAGGAAAAATTGCAGGCGGATCGTGTTGACCAGGCAGAATGCCGCCGGGATCGCCGCCTCCGGCGGGGTGCCATAGACGAGCACGCTGCCTTTCGGCCGCAACACCGCCGGAATGAGCTTGGCGTTGGCGGCGAGATCCATCTCGATCACCGCATCGACGCCGCGCTTGCCGGTGATTTCCATCACCCGCGCGCCGACATCGTCCGATTTGTAATTGATCGTGTGATCGGCGCCGGCTTCCTGCGCCGCCTTCGCCTTCTCCGGCGAGGAAATGGTGGCCAGCACCGTCGCGCCCGCCGCCTTGGCGAACTGGATGGCGTATTGGCTCACGGCGCCGGCGCCGCCGGAAATGAGCAAGGTCGTGCCTTTGCCGGCCTGGCTGAGCGCGATGGCGTGATAGCCGGTCATGGCCGGAATGCCGAGACAGGCGCCGGCCTCGAAGCTGATTTTGTCCGGCAGCTTGACCGCCTGCGCCGCGGGGAGCGCGATGTATTCGGCCGCGGTGCCGAAGGCGCGCTTCCATTGCCCGTTCCAGATCCAGACCCGTTCGCCGATGCGCGATTTGGCGACGCCGTTGCCGACCTGGTCGATGACGCCGGCGCCATCGCTCTGCGGAATGACCCGCGGCCACGCGATCTTGCGGGTCGCGCCCTGGCGCGATTTGACGTCGGACGGGTTGACGCCGGAGGTGGCGAGCTTGACGCGCACCTCGCCGGGGCCGGCCTGCGGCGTTTCGACGTCGCCGACGCGCAGAACCTCGCGCGCGGAACCGTTGCTTTCGTAATACGCCGCCCGCATGCGTCCATTCCTCCGTTGCCGCACGATATCACGCGCCGCGGTCTGCGGAACCTGCTGCCGCGCTCCGGGGTTAACCTCCATAATCGCAATAACGAGGTGTGACCATGTCCTACCGCGTCTATAGCGGCCCGAAAGGCTCGCCCGACATTTCCCCGCTCGACAAGGAGCTGATGCTGTTTAAGGAATTCGGCGCGCTCGACGATGCCCTCTCATGGGCGCGCCATGTGGCGCAGGGCGGCAGAATGCCGCTGCTGATCGAAGGCGACGATGGCAGCAGGATGGACCGCCGCGCCATCGCCAACGCGCTTGGGGTCGGCGAACGCGAGCAGGTCGGTCACACGTGACTTGTGATTAGCCGGCGTGGCGAGCCCATTCGGCGCGGGCGCGGTCGGTTAAGTGTTGCCATTTGGTGCCGACCACGTCCCAATTGACCATGGGGCGCCGCTGTGCGCTTGCCGGCGCGTTCTCGGCCGCGAGGGTATTGTGAGAATCGTAGAGATAGGCGCCGCCGACGGTCAAAATGACGCCGAGAATGATCCCAAGCAGGACTCGCATGATGAACCTCCGCGCCCCCGGTCCAGAACGCCTGCCCGGAGCGGCCGGTTCCCCGCTCATTTAGCATTTAACGCTCCGGCGGCGTGAGTTTTGGCGAAGCGGGCAAGTTCCGAAAGCGCCCGGAACCGTTGTTATAACTAATTGAAAAGACTGGGGTACTGACTTCAAAATGTTCTGCCAGAATTGAAATAAACTGCTATATTGAAGTCATGAGCAGCCATTCAACCAAAACCGCCGGGCGATCGGCCAAAGCCACCCGGGGGCCTGAGAAAAAAGGCGCCAAAAGCGCCCGCGCCGTGACCAAGAAAGCGTCCAAATCGGCCCGCCGGCCGGTCGGCAAGGCCACGCGCCCCGCCGCCTCGGCGATCCGCGCGCCCAGCATCGCGCCCAAATCCGGGCTCAAGTCCACTCTGAAGTCCAAGATGCTGCGGACGACCAGTCCGCCAGTGCAGCCATTGGCCGCGCACGAAATCACGATCAAGGCGCACCGCTACCAAGTTGGTGAAACCGTCTACTACACCTCGCCGACGTTCGGCCGTGCCGCCGCCACCGGCAGCTATACGGTGGTCAAGCTGTTGCCGTCGGAAGGCGATGATTATCAATACCGGATCAAAAGTTCCGGCGAGGCCTTCGAGCGCGTCGCCAAGGAAAGCCAACTCGACCGCGTCTAGCGCGGCCGAGCGCGCGCGCTTTCGTCTCCGCCATCGACTATGATGCGTGTCAAGAAGGCGGCCGAGCTTTAAGTCGGTTGGCGGCGCGTGAGGCCTTAAGGAATAAACAAAAGCAACGCGGCGTTATCGTCGGACTGAACAAAAAATCAGCGCGTGATCCCGAAAAGTTGGTACCGGTTTCCGGACAAGATCATGCGCAAAACATAAGAGGGAGGATTCATGTTCAAGCTTCTACGCGTCACCACATTTATGCTGTTGCCCGTCTTGCTGGCGCTGCCGGCTTCGGCGGACACCTATCCGAGCCGCGTGGTTAGAATTATCGTCCCGTTCGGCGCCGGCGGGCCGGCGGACGTCTATGCGCGCATCCTTGCCAAATATCTGAGCGACGAAACCAAACAGTCTTTCGTGGTCGAGGACCGCCCGGGAGCCGGCTCGCTGATCGGCACCGACGCGGTCGCGAAATCCGCGCCCGACGGTTACACGTTGCTGCTTATGTCGAACACCCACACCACCAATGAGTCATTGCTGTCCAATAAGCCATATGAGCTCATGCGCGATTTCCTGCCGGTGGCGACCATCAATTATTCCGACCTGCTGATGGTGGTGCACCCCTCGGTGCCGGCCAAGACGGTGGCGGAATTCATCGCGCTCGCCAAGAAAGACCCGGGCAAGCTCAATTACGCCTCGTCCGGTCCCGGTACGCCCTATCACATGGCCGGCGAGCTGTTCAAAGCCATGAGTCACACCGACATCGTGCACGTGCCGCACAAGGCCTCGGGCGATGCCCGCAACAGCGTCATGGCCGGCAACGTGCAGATGATGTTCGACGCGGTCACCACCATGTCGGCGCTGGCCAAGGCCGGGAAGGTGCGCGCACTCGCCACCACCGGTCTTGAAGCGTTCGGAACTCACGCCTGATTTGCCGACCGTCGCGGAGACGGTGCCCGGTTATGAGGCGACTATCTGGCTTGGCGTGATGGCGCCGAAGGGCACGCCCAAGGAGGTCATCACCTTCCTCAATACGTCGATCAACAAAGTGATCAATCTGCCCGACGTGAAGGCGGCCTGGCTTAAGCAGGGCGCCATTCCGCTGGTCAAGACGCCTGAGGAATTTGACGCCTATCTGCGCAAGGACATTGCGAAGTGGGCCGAAGTGGTAAAAGTGTCGGGAGCGAAGATTCAATAGCGGATGATCCCGAAAAACGAGAGCCGGTTTTCGGATAAAACCGTGCGCGAGTAACTCGCGCGAGTAGCGGAGGCTTATGCCGACCATCGATGGCGCGTCGTTGAACGGCCTGTTGTCGAGCCCGCTGGCGTTGATAGCCGGCGCGCTGGCGGCGCTGATTGTCGTGCTGTTGGTGGCGGCGTTCCGGCGCACCGGAGCGGCGCGCGGGCTGTTGCTGCCGATCGTGGCGGTGGTGCTGTTCGGGCTTGGGCTCATGGCCGTTCTCGATCGCATGACGGAGGGCGAGCGTTCCGCCGAACGGCGCGCGCTGACGCAGCGCCATGCTGCGTTGACGGGGCAGTCGCTGGCGCCCGGCTCGGCGCTCGCCTGTCTCGACGGCGCGGCCGGCGATGTTGTCGAGAATGCCTGCGAGAAGACGGTATTCGCCGGGCCGCAAAGCGCGGCCGCCGCCGTCGCCTATATGGCGGCGCGGCTGACGCTGCTGGCTGACGGGCTTAGTTTTGCCCGCCACGGCGATTCTGACTTTGCCGCGGCCTTCGCCGGCCTGCGCCGCGCCATCGAACTCGACCGTTACGGCATCGCTGCCCACGTGCTGGCGGTGCGCGACGGCTGCACTGCCGAGCGTTGCAGTATCTTTGCGCTGCTCGATAACACCGACGTTCTCAAGTCCAATCTCAAGGCGCAGGTATTCGACCAGTACGTCTCGCGCTATGCCGCGGACTGGAACAAGGCCGAGCCCAAAACGGCGCCGATGGCGGAGAAGCAGCCGCCGGCGTCGGCGCCGCTCGCCAGCATGTCGCAAGCGCCGGCCAAGACGCCGTTGTCGGGCAAATACGACTTTCCCTCGGCCGACTCGATCCCGGCGGTGAGCATCATGAATGCCGAGCCGCCGCTGCCGAAGGGTGCAACCGACGCCCAGGCCGCCGG
Source organism: uncultured Alphaproteobacteria bacterium (assembly GCA_963809675.1). Classification (GTDB taxonomy): domain Bacteria; phylum Pseudomonadota; class Alphaproteobacteria; order Rhizobiales; family Xanthobacteraceae; genus Pseudolabrys. The sequence goes on along the minus strand of CAWEKJ010000007.1, from coordinate 941,058 downwards.
CGGCGAGCCGGTGCCGCCAAAACGGCCGCAGGCGCAAGCGGCCTCGCCGGCGCCCCGTTAATATCGGCTAGACTAGCCGGGCCCATGTTCAAATCCGTCCTGATCGCTAATCGCGGCGAAATCGCCTGCCGCATCGCCCGTACCGCCAAGCGGCTCGGCCTTCGCAGCATCGCGGTCTATTCGGCGGCCGACGCCGGCGCGCTGCACGTGCGGCTCGCCGACGAGGCGTATTTCATCGGCCCGGCGCCGGCGGCGCAGAGCTATCTCGCCATCGACAAACTGATTGCCGTCGCCAGGCAAACGCGCGCCGACAGCGTGCATCCCGGTTACGGCTTTCTTTCGGAAAATGCCGGCTTTGCACAAGCCTGCATCGATGCCGGCCTGACCTTCATCGGTCCGCCGCCTTCGGCGATCCGCGCCATGGGGCTGAAGGATCGCGCCAAGGCGCTGATGGAAAAAGCCGGCGTGCCGGTGGTGCCCGGCTATCACGGCGAAAAGCAGGAACCGAAATTCCTCAAGCAGAAAGCCTACGAGATCGGCTATCCGGTGCTGATCAAGGCGACGGCCGGCGGCGGCGGCAAGGGCATGCGCCGCGTCGATCGCCACGCCGATTTCGATGCCGCGCTGGAATCGGCGCAGCGCGAGGCGAAATCCGCCTTCGGCGACGATCGCGTGCTGATCGAAAAATATGTCGCCGCGCCGCGCCATATCGAAATGCAAATCTTCGCCGACCAGCACGGCAATGCCATTCATCTGAACGAGCGCGATTGCTCGTTGCAGCGCCGCCACCAGAAAGTCATCGAGGAAGCGCCGGCGCCCGGCATGAGCGCCGCCTTGCGCGCGGCGATGGGAGAAGCCGCGGTCGCCGCCGCCAAGGCCGCGGCTTACGAAGGCGCGGGCACCGTTGAGTTCATCGCCGACGGCAGCGGCGGGCTCAAACAAGGCGGCTTTTGGTTCATGGAGATGAACACCCGCCTGCAAGTCGAGCACCCGGTTACCGAAGCGATCACCGGGCTCGATCTGGTGGAGTGGCAATTCCGTATCGCCGCGGGCGAAAAGCTGCCGCTCACACAGGAGCGGGTTCCGCTTAACGGCCACGCCGTCGAGGCGCGGCTTTATGCCGAGGATCCCGAGCGCGGCTTTTTGCCCTCGACCGGCAAAATACTGGCGCTGCGATTTCCAAAAGCCGAGGGTCTGCGCGTCGATACCGGGGTCGAAGCCGGCTCCGATGTGACGCCGTTCTATGATCCGATGATCGCCAAGCTGATCGCGCACGGCAAAAACCGGGCCGAGGCGCTCGACCGGCTTGCCGCCGCGCTCGACAAGACCGTTGTGATCGGCCCGCACAGCAATGCCAGCTTCCTGGCCGCGCTCTGCCGCGCGCCAGGTTTTTGCGCCGGCGATTTCGACACCGGTTTTATCGACCAGAAATCTTGAAAGTCTCGGCGCCGTGCCGCTCGGCCTCGACCGCGCCGCCGTGGCGCTCGGCGCGGGGGCGTTGGTCGAGCGCGAACGCGCCCGCATCGGTGACGCCATTATGCGTGAGGCGGATGAGCCGTCTTCACCCTGGGACAGCGCCGATGCCTTTCAGCTTGCCGGCGCGCGCAAACTGGCGTTGCCTGTGCTGGCCGAAGGCGAGACGGTCGTGGCGCAGGTCGCCTACGGTCCTGGCGGCGCAACGATTGCCATCGACGGCGTCGCGCCGGCGACCGACGCGGAGACGGTCACAGCGGGCGATGCGGTCTATGTGTTGCGCCACGGCCGCCAGACCAAAGTGTCCTTGCGCGATCTCACCCTCGACGAGGCTGGGGATCATGGCGCAAGCGGGCTGGTGCGTGCGCCGATGCATGGCAAGATGCTGTCGATTTTGGTGGAGCAGGGCGCCCGTGTCACGCGTGGCCAACGCCTCGCCGTCATCGAGGCGATGAAGATGGAACACACATTGACCGCGCCGATCGATGGAACCGTCACCGAGATTGCCGTCAGCGCCGACGGGCAGGTGGCCGAGAACGCCAAGGTGATGGTGATCGAGCCGGCGAATGCCGCGTCGGAAGAACCGGCAGCAGCGCTGCCAAGTGTCTAATTATTTGAATTCACTGTTCTGTTTGCCGTGTGACAGAAACGCAACAATGCGTGGGAGAATGCCATCCCTGGTGTTCTGCCACCAACCGACAGGTGCTATTGTTAATTCGAACTCGCTGAGGGGCTTATCATGAGAAAGATTTTCTTGGCTTTGCTCGCCGTCGCCGCGCTGGCGTCACCGGCCTATGCGGCCGACATGCCGACGAAAGCGCCGGCTTACGCGCCGCCTGTCATGGCTTCCTGGGCAGGCTTCTATATCGGCTTGCAAGCGGGCTACGGCTGGTTTGATCCCACGTATACCTTTGTAGGCGCTTCGGCCGTGAGCTTTGACACCAAAGGCTTCGTCGGCGGCGGCACCGTTGGCTATAATTGGCAAACCGGCCCGCTGGTTCTCGGTGTCGAAGGCGACATATCCTTCGCCGATGTCAAAGGCTCTATTCTCACCACAGCTGCGCCTTGCTCCCTCGACGGTTGTACGGCGAAGCTCGACTGGTTCGGCACCGGCCGGCTGCGCGCCGGCTACGCCATGGGCGACTGGATGCCTTATGTGACTGGCGGCGCCGCGGTTGGACACGTCAAGGGATCGGCGGATACCCTCGCCTGCTTTCCTGCCACCACGTGCGTTTTCGGCCAAACGCGCTGGGGCTGGACCGTGGGCGGCGGGTTGGAATATCGCTTCGCACGAAACTGGTCGGCGAAGGTTGAATACCTCTACATGAACCTGGGCTCGCCGAGCTTCAACGTGGGTACTGTGACCGCCGACGATTTCGCCTACAACATCGTGCGCGGCGGCGTGAACTTCCGCTTCTGATCGCAAGCGCGAGCTTCGGCGAATGAAATGCCCCGGCGAACCTTGGGGCATTTGTTTTTGAGCCGCGTGACGGCGCCGTGCGACGGCGTCGCAGAGATCGCCGTTACCGCCGACGCGCAGGTGGCCGAGGATGCCATGATGATGGTGATTACGCCAGTCAACGATCCGTCACCCTGAGGTGCGAGCGCAGCGAGCCATCGCAAGTCGGCTACAGCCGACTTGCGCGTTAGGAGATCCGATCTCGGGTAAACCCGAGATCGGTGGGCGACGGATCGGGCCGTCCATCCTTCGAGGGCCGCTTCGCGGCCACCTCAGGATGACGGGAGTTGTTCAGTGCCGTTGGAACTAAAGTAGGTCGTAATGCCGCTTCATCTCATCAAGCTGTGCGTCGGCTGCGACTCGGTCGCCGATCTCGAAGACTGGATCAAGCAAAAGCTCAAAGAGAAAAAGAAACGCGGCCAGAAGGCCGAGCACATCCACACCACACGCATGGTGCCCAAGCGCGCCGATGAGCTCAGCGACGGCGGCTCGCTCTATTGGGTGATCCGAGGCCAGATCACCTGCCGCGAGCGCATTCTCGACATCCGCCCGTTCACCGACAAAGACGGCATCGGCCGCTGTCGCGTCGTGCTCGACGGCAAACTGGTATTGGTCGAGCCGCGCCCGCGCTCAGCCTTCCAGGGCTGGCGCTATCTCGAGGTCAAGGACGCGCCGCGCGATCTGTCGCGCGCGGCACCCGGCGCCGCCAAAATGCCCGAGCAGATGCGGCGCGAACTGCGCGAGTTGGGCCTGCTGTAGGCCCTATCGGCCGCTCTTGACTATATTCCTATCGTGACTATAATGCAATCCGTCCGGTTTCGCCTGAGGCGCTTCATGAAGCGTCGTCAAAGTGAGACCGGCGGCGGCGCCCGACAACGGCGTCGCGGTGGAGCGTCGGGAGGCGCCGGGCCCTTGCGCCAGAGGGCTCGCGCGTCTCGCCAGACGCGCAGGCGGGTTGCGCCAAACCCGCCTAAGGGCGCTTCGCCAGCGCCCTGGCGCCTCCCGGCGCTCCATTCCCTTTTGGGGAAACGGAAAAAGGGAAACAGGCGTGTCCCGCGCCTCAAAGAATAGGGACAGCGGAGCGTTGGCTACACGCCCAAATTATCGATCAATCGCGTCTTGCCGATCGTAGCGGCAACCAGGAGCCGGATCGGCCCATCCTTGCGCGATGCGATCGGCGCCAGCGTGTCCGCATGGCGCGCCTCCAGGTAATCCAGCGTGAAGCCGGCGACGTCGATCTCTATCCTGCCGACGTCGAGCACGTGCTCGATCGTCTCGCCTTTTTTTATGCGCGCGGCGGCGGTCTTGAGCACGCGGTAGAGCGTCGGCGCGGCCGCGCGCTCGCCGGTCGACAGATAGGCGTTGCGCGACGACAGCGCGAGGCCGTCTTTCTCGCGCACGGTCGGCACGCCGATCACTTTGAGCGGCAGATCGAGATCCTTCGCCGTTTGGGTGATGACGCGCAGCTGCTGATAGTCTTTCTCGCCGAACAGCGCGAAGTCGGGCGCAACTTGCGTGAACAATTTGGCCACCACGGTGGCGACACCGCCGAAAAAATGCGGACGGAACTTATCTTCCAGTCCGACTCTGGCCGCGCCGGCGGGTTCGATGCGGGTGGCAAAGCCTTCCGGATACATCACCGCGGCCGACGGCGCCCACACCAGGTCGACTTTGGCTTCCGTTAGCGCCGCTAGGTCCTTTTTTATATCGCGCGGATAGCTGTCGAAATCCTCCTGCGGGGCGAATTGCGCCGGATTGACGAAGATCGACACCACCACGCGGCGGGCGCGGCGGCGCGCCTGCGCCACCAGCGCCATATGGCCGCCGTGCAGCGCGCCCATGGTCGGGACCAGCGCAACGCGCTCGCCGGCCTTGTGGAACGGCGCAAGGACGCGGCGCAGCGCTGAAACCGTGCGAACGACGGTCGGGCGGTTTGCCATAATTCGAGAGACTCTGTTGGCTGATTATCGCAAATCCGGGATAGACCTAGCAAAGCGGCATCAAGGCGGCCATGCGGTTGATGGCGCCTTGCCCCGTCACCGATCGAGCTTAAATCGGTGTAGACTGTTCCCATGAGCAAAGACCGCTCCCAACAGCCTCCGGCGCCGGCCGCTTCGCGGCCCGAGATCGCCGAATTCATTAAGCGCGTGCGTGGGCTCGGCCCCGCTGCGGCCGGCGGCAAGCGTGGGCGGCTGATCTTCGCGCTCGACGCCACCATGAGCCGGCAGCCGACCTGGGATAGCGCCTGTATCCTGCAAGCCGATATGTTCCGCGAGGCAGCCAAGGCCGGCGGGCTCGATATTCAATTGGTTTATTTTCGTGGGCTTGGCGAGTGCCGCGCCTCGGGCTGGGTCGCCGGCGCCGAGAAACTCGCCGCGCTGATGTCGCGCATCGATTGCCGCGGTGGCCACACCCAGATCGGCAAGGTTCTTAGCCACGCGCGCAAGGAATACGGCAAGCAGCGGGTGCAGGCCTTGGTGTTTGTCGGCGATGCCATGGAGGAGAAGATCGACGACCTGTGCGCCGCGGCCGGCGAACTTGGGCTCTTGGGCGTGCCCGTCTTTATGTTCCAGGAAGGCGGCGACCCGGTGGCGGAAAACGCCTATCGCGAAATTGCCCGGCTGTCGCGCGGCGCCTATTGCCGCTTCGACACTGGTGCGGCCCACCAACTCGGAGAATTGCTGCGCGCGGTCGCCGCCTATGCCGCCGGCGGCATCAAGGCACTGACCGATTTGTCGGCGCGGCGCTCGGACGGCGCGCGCAAATTGCTGGCGCAACTTCGCGCATGATCCCGAAAAACATGTTCTCGGCTAGATCGGGGACGGAAACCGGTTTTCGAAAAAGATCATGCGCAAGCAAGTGAATCTTTAATATGCCCACCATCATCTTCGGCGTCTTGGTACTCGCGCTCGCCCTTTGGGTGCTCGGCGTCATCTCGCGCGTCGACCCGAAAGTCGCCGCGCGCGTGCTCAAGGGCGCCGGCGGCACGCTCGCGATCGGCTTTGCGGTGTTTCTCGGCCTGCGCGGCGAAATCGGCGTTGCCCTTCCATTGGGTGTGTTCGGGCTCGGATTGCTCGGCTGGATTCCATTCGGGCTTCCCGGCTTTTCCCAGCGCACCAAAAAAAGCGCCGGGCAAACTTCGCGCGTGCGTTCTGCTTTTCTCGAAATGGAGCTCGATCACGACAGCGGCGAAATGCGCGGCCGTATCGTCGCCGGCAGCCATAGCGGCGAGGCGCTGGAAGCGATTGACGTCAAGACGTTGGCCGGCTTGCTCGACGCCTTCGACGAAGAAAGCCGCGCGCTATTGGTGGCTTATCTTGACCGCCGGGATGCCGGCTGGAGTGAATACGCGCAAGGTCACGCGACAGCGGGGCGGGCTGCGGCGGGGAGCGGAAAAATGACGGAACAGGAGGCCTATCAAATCCTTGGCGTTGAGCCGGGTGCGGATGCCGATGTCATTGCGCGTGCGCACCGCACGCTGATGAAGAAGCTGCACCCCGACCAAGGGGGCTCGAACTATCTCGCCGCCCGCGTTAACGAGGCCAAGGAAATTCTGTTTCGCCGCCATCGCTGAGGTACTCCTTACGCAACACCTTCAGCGGCTCCTGGGTATCGACACGTCCCTGTCGGATCATTTTCTTATGGCGCATGATTTTTCACGCGCTAATTCTTCAGCAACATGCACGGAATTTCGCTGCGCTTGAGATGCTTGCAGGCAGTCTCGGCCTGATCTTTATCGAGGCCTGCAAAGCGCGCACGGAACAAAGCCTTGTCGCCTTTGGTGGTCCGCTCCGTGAACGGATCGGCCCGGCCGAGTTGGGCTTTGGCTTTTTCCTGCGCCGCGGTCAGGCGCTGCTTGGCTTCATTCTCTTCCGGGAAAGCGCCGACCTGGATCATCCAACCGCCGCTGCGCGGCTTGGCTGCGGGTTCGGGCAACGCCGCCGCGACCGGCACGTTTTCGGACGCCGAGGCGAGCTTGGCCGGCAGCACGCCGAGGTTTCCGGGTTTCGCGGCCGGGGACGCAGCATCCCGCTTGGCGATCGCCACGTTGGTGACGGTGATCGGGCTGGTGGTGGCCGGCGCCGGCATCAGCTTGCGGCTATTACCGGACGGCAGCGGCAACAGCGACGCGGTGTGTATGCTCCCGAGTTGCACGGCGAAGGTTTTGACGGCGTTGGGCTTGATCGGATCGGTCGAGCCGGGCGCCGGGTCATTGCGATGGAGTGCCGGCGCCGCCGTAGCCACTTTTTCCCTGGCTTCCTTGGGTGGAGTTTCCTTCACGTCCTTGGCGCGCGCTTCCGCAGTCTCGAAGCCTTCGACGACCGGCGGTGAGGTCCGCTTGAGCGAGGCGACATTGATATTGTTGTCGATCAGGCTGCGCATGCGAGCGTCGCGCGCGGCGGCGGTGCGGCCTCCGAACACCACCGCCACGATATGGCGGCCGCCGCGGCGCACCGATGTGACGATGTTGAATCCGGAATCGTGGATGTAGCCGGTCTTGATGCCGTCGACGCCGTCGATGCTGCCCAGCAGATGATTGTGATTGCGGATCATCCGGCCGTGATAGGCGAAATAGCGGGTCGAAAAATAAGCGTAATATCTCGGGAAACGATCCTGGATGGCGCGGCCGAGAATGGCTTGATCGCGCGCGGTGGTCATCTGTTGATCGTCCGGCAAGCCCGACGCGTTGTGGTAGGTGGTGTGCATCATGCCGAGCGCGCGCGCCTTGGCGGTCATCAGTTTGGCGAATTCGCTTTCGTCGCCCGCCAGCGCTTCGGCAACGATCACCGCCACGTCGTTGGCCGACTTGGTGACGATGGCGCGGATCGCGGTTTCAACCTGAATGGTGTCGCCGGGCGTCAGGCCGAGCTTCGAAGGCGCCTGCGCGGCGGCGTGCGGCGAGACCTGCATTTCAGTCGAAAGCTTGATCTTGCCCGCCTCCAGCCGTTCGAACAGCAGGTAGAGCGTCATGATCTTGGTCAGCGAGGCGGGATGACGCGGCGCGTCGGCATTGGTCGCCTGCATCACGGCGCCGGAATTGGCGTCCACCACGATCGAGGAAGTGGAAGGCTCGTAGCTTTCGGCGACGGCTGCGTGGCGATGCCGGTAGTGTCGTCCGCGGGCGTCGGCGCTGGCCGTCATGGCCAGCAAAACAGCCAGGACAAGGGCCGCCCAAGGGACGCCCCATGGCAAACGGACAAGGGCTCCCTTACGCAACATCCGCAATCCCAACCCCGTTATCAGGCGGTCTTAAGAGCCGCCAAATCAGGCCGATTTATAGCGCCCCCGCGCCGCCATAAATTACAACGGTAGGGGCACAGGGTTTACAAATTACTAAGACAATCCCCTGGAATTTAAGGCTTTTTTCGCACCGCAAAATAATATTTGACTTTATTGTGCAGTGCAGTATAAAGCTGCCTCATTCCCGGACAAGCCGGGAACCCCAGTTCAGCACATTGGCGCCGCTTTTGCGGGCCGGGAAAGGGATGACAATGGTCAAGAATTTCGAGGACCTCCAGCAGGTCAGCAAAGACAATGTCGACATCGCCATGAAATCGGTTGGCGTGCTGTCGAAGGGCGGCCAGGCCATCGCGGTCGAGGTTGCCGACTACTCCAAGAAAGCTTTCGAAGACGGTACCGCGGCGCTCGAGAAGCTGTTCGGCGTCAAGTCGTTCGAGAAAGCCATCGAAGTGCAGACCGAATACGCCAAGACCGCCTATGAAGGTTTCGTGGCCAAGGCCTCCAAGATCGGCGAGCTCTATGCCGATCTCGCCAAGGAGACCTACAAGCCGTTCGAAAATCTGATGGCGAAGGCCAAGTAAAAGGCCGACTAATTCGCGTCGCGTAAGTTCCGTCGCTTAAGCGTTGCGTCGCGTTCAAGGAAAAGCCCGGCTGATTTAGCCGGGCTTTTTGTTTGGCGCAGCGTGGCGAAGGCTTACTTGGCCACCCGCAACTGGGTCAGGTCGTTGCCGATCTTGGTGAACACGTTGAGGATCTGGCTCGACGACGTCAGCAGGTAGAACTTGTCCGGCGAGCTGGCGCAGCCCTGCAACAGCGTGGAGGTCGGATCGCCGCCGGTATCCACCTGAATGGTGTAGATGACGTTGGTTGGGTTGGAGATGCTGGCGGCCTTGAAGTTGGCGCAGGTCGATTGCTCGCGCGCGTCAATCTTGGCGTCGTCCGACGTGCCGAGACTGGAGCCGTCGCCGTACCAGCGATCCTGGGTGTTCAAGCCGTCGGTCAGCAGGATGATGACCTGCGTGTAGTTGTAGCCGGTTTCAAGCGGCGGCATCGTGAACGGCCCGCCGCCGACCAGCGACAGCCAGCCGAGCTGCAACCCGAGACCCTGGTTGGTGCTGCCGCCCGGCGACATGTTGTTCACGAGCGTGGTCATCGAGGCCCAGTCGTAGCTCAGGCCCATGACGGCTTGCGGGCAGGGGCTGAATTGCTCGGCCGGGTAGAGCGATGACCACCGAGGCGTGACCGCATCCGGCGGGCTGGCATTGGTATCGAAATTGTATGTCGTGTCCGGCGATGTCGAATTACCACGATCCATCACGCAGCCGGTCCACGCGTACTGTGGTCATTGGGTACCCACTTCGTGGTGGCCGTACTCCAGATTCCTGCCGTCCACGTCCCGGGGGTAGCTGTCCAGGTTGCGGCCGTCCAGGTTGCGCCCGTCCACTTTCCGGGTGTCCAGGTTCCGTGGTTCTTCGTGCACTTGCTTTGGGTACTGCCTGAAGTCGAGCACGTGCCTGCGCTGGTGCAGCTGCTTTGGCTGTTATTGCCTGAGATCGAGCAGGTGCCAGCCGCCGTGCAGGTGCTCTGGCTGTTGTGGCCCGAGACGGAGCAAGTGCCAGCCGCCGTGCAGGTGCTCTGGCTGGTGAAGCCCGAGAGCGAGCAGGTGCCTGCGCCGGTGCAGGCGCTTTGGCTGGTAAAACCCGACACCGAGCACGAGCCCGCGTTCGTGCAGGCAGTCTGGGTGATGTTGCCTGAAATTGAGCAGGACGGTTTGGTGACGCAGGAGCTGCGAGGTTTAAAGCTGCTGGAAGTACCGAGGACGTGTTCCGCCCTGGTCCTCGCACTGGCCGTTGATGGCATCCCAGGAAGTGTTATCGGTCCCCGATCCTGTATCGTCGCGCCGGGGTTGTTCGGCGGATCCTGCGCCAAGTGCCCCAGTAAATGTAGTCCGAATTCCAGTTACCGGGGCCGAGGTTGACGTCCTTCACGAACGGAACGATCGAGACGTAAACATCGCCATTCTTGCTTGCGGCGCCTTGCAACTGGGTCAGCAGGCTTTTGGTGGCCGATATAAGCGCGGTCATCTTGCCGCTCTCGGCCATCGATCCGGTGTTGTCGAGCACCAGCGCGACGCGCAAACGGTTCGAGCCCCACTTGGCGGTGGACGAGGCGCTTACCGGCAGGGTCTGGAAGGCTTGTCCCGGGAGAAGGCCGAGAAGATAGGTGGGCACATCGGCGGAGGCGCTCACAACGAGCGCAGATCCGCCGTTCGGGTCATAGCTGGCGGTAACCACGACATTGGTGGCTTCCGGCCGCGTGAACAAAGCCAAGAAATAATTCCTGGCGTTCGTTGACAATTGCGTGCTGGTGTCGGTGGAGGCTTCCTTCGAGATCATCAGCGCGGTCGAGTTGAGCGCCGACTGCAACGACACCTTAACCGCATTGGCGCGGCTGTAATCGACGGCGAAGCCGACAAAGGTGACAAGCGGCAGGGTGGCGAGCGCGAATGTAATGGCGACATTGCCCCGATGCGCGAGGCGGAATGAACGAAGGGAGCTGCAGAGTTTGGTCCAAAGCGACATCATAACGTTCACCCAAAACGGTTGAATTCACCTGCCTTCATAAGCCCCGGGGTTAAAGGGCCGGTATATCGACAATGGGAAAAAAGCCCTCTCATGGTAATTGTCGAGTCTGCGCATCGGCCGATCTGCCCGCTCGTTCAATCGCTTGTCTGGTTAATCGTGTCTGCCCGCGATATCGCGAATGCCGAATAGTTCTTACGGGGTGTCGTTAACGCTTGGTTGGCGCGGGCCGCGAAAACACAGCCTGTAGGTCGTAAATCAGGGGTTTTCGCGGCCGCGAGGTTGGCTACATGGCGAGCCGCAGGTTGGTCAGCGCGGTGCCGATTTGCCCGAAGGTCGAGACGATCTGCACCGACGACGTCAGCAGGAAGAATTTGCTCGAGTCGCTCGCGCAATTCTGCAACAACGTCGACGTCGCCTCGTTATCGGTGTTGACCTGCACGGTATAAACCGTGACGCCCGCGGTCTTGAGATTGGCGCAAGTCTTCTGCTGCCGCGCGTCGATTGACGACGCATTGGTGTACCAGCGGTCCTGGGTATTCAGACCGTCGGTTAGCAGAATGATGACCTGGCTGTACTGGTAGTTAGGATCCTGCGCGGGAACGGTGAACGGCGCCGCCGTCAGGGATTGCCAGCCCATCTGCAAGCCGATCGCCTGGTTGGTATTGCCGACCGGCTGCATGGCCGTGATCTTGTCCGACAGCGCGGTCCAGTCGTTGGACAGCCCCATCAGCGATACCGGGCAGGAGGAATACTGCTCGGTCGGATACAGCGTGCTGCCGGCGACCGGCGCGTCATTGGTGGTATCGAAATTCTGGTCGCGGTCGGTGGCACAGCCATTCCAGGTGCTGTGCGCCGCCGGCGTCCAGATCTTGCTGTGCGAAACGCAGCGTGCTTTGCGTCGTGTAGGTGGTGTTGCTGCAACTTCCGTTCACGGCCTCCCACAAATCCCATCGCAGCCAGGACGCGCCCACGTTGCTGGGATCGACGTTGACGTCCTTGTTGAACGGGATGATCGAAACATAGACGTCGTCGGGGGTCGTCGCTGCGGCTTTGAGAGTCGCGAGCAGATTCTGCGACGCGGTCTTGAGGGCGGTCATCTTGTTGGAACTCGCCATCGACCCGGTATTGTCGAGCACGAGCGCGACGCGCAGCCTGGTATTGCCCCAGGTGGAGGTCGTCGACGCTGAAATATCGATGTGGTCGATGTTCAGCACGGCGAGAAAACTTGTCGCGAGCCTGGCGGTGCCGGTCAGCACGACTTTGGAACCGACGGCAGACGAATAATCGGCGGTCACCGAGATATTCGAGACGCCGGGCCGGCTGAATTGGGCATTGAAGTAGTTGGTGGCCTGCGCTTGCAGGTCGGCCGCGGAAGATGTCGCCGCGGTTTTTGAGAGCATCAGCGCCGTCGCATCGAGCGCGTTTTGGAGCGCGGCGCGGGTGGCGCTGGCTTGGCTATAGTCGATGGCCGCGCCGACGGCGCCCATCAGCGGGATGATCGCGATTCCCAGCATGGGAGCGACGGCTCCACGCCGGTCTTTCCAGAAACGTTGCAACAACATGGTGGTCGAGCCCCCCTGTGGACTATTGGGAAATTGGCAAATCGATAAAGCGGTAGGACGATGCCGCCGCCGTCTTGAGATATCGTTGGAACCGGGCAGCGAATTTGGGGAAAAATCGGCGCGCATTGTCGGCAAGCCGCTTGTGATCGGGTAACCAATGGATATCTGCTCTGATGCGGGCAGATTCGCCGAAAATGGGCTCATTTTGTCCCGGAGCGGGACAAAATGCCGACTTGCTCCGGCTTGGCCTGGCTGCGTCAGGGTCTTTATGATGGGGGCACGATGGCTGGAAGGCCGCGCGCGGACGCGGCGGCTAAAGTTTCTGTGAAGCTGCTTGGCAACGGTAAAGTCATGACGTCGAACGGCACGAGGCAATTTCACGCGGATCTATCCGGCGACGGATCGCCCCGCATGGCGGACGACGACCGCAAGCGCCGCGCCGATCAGGGCGGCCCCGGTACCGCGGTCATCACCAAGACCAAGCCGCAGACCAAGAAGCCGAGCATGTACCGCGTGCTCATCCTCAACGACGACTACACTCCGATGGAGTTCGTCGTGCACGTCCTGGAACGTTTCTTCGGCCGTGACCACGAAGCTGCCACACGGATTATGTTGCATGTGCATCACCACGGCATCGGCGAATGCGGCATCTATACTTATGAAGTCGCCGAAACCAAAGTGACTCAGGTGATGGACTTTGCGCGCAAACACCAGCATCCTTTGCAATGTGTGATGGAAAAAAAGTAAGCGCCGGGGAGCGTCCAATACAAAGCAAGATGGGAATCTAATGCCAACGTTTTCGCGCAGTCTTGAGCAGTCTTTGCATCGCGCGCTGGCGCTCGCCAACGAGCGGCACCACGAATACGCCACGCTCGAACACCTGCTGCTGGCGCTGATCGACGATCAGGACGCCTCGGCGGTGATGCGCGCCTGCAATGTCGATCTCGACAAGCTCAAGCGCAGCCTCACGGCCTATCTGGAATCCGAACTCGAAAACCTGATCACCGACGGCGCCGAGGATTCCAAGCCGACCGCCGGCTTTCAGCGCGTGATCCAACGTGCGGTCATTCACGTGCAGTCGTCGGGGCGGGAAGAGGTCACCGGCGCCAACGTGCTGGTCGCGATCTTCGCCGAACGCGAGAGCCACGCCGCTTATTTCCTGCAAGAGCAGGACATGACGCGCTACGACGCGGTCAATTACATCAGCCACGGCATCGCCAAGCGGCCGGGCCTCACGGAGTCGCGTCCGGTGCGCGGCGTCGAGGAGGAGGCCGACACCAAGGGCGGCGACGAGCCCAAGAAGAAGGGCGACGCGCTCGACGCCTATTGCGTCAATCTCAACAAGAAGGCCAAGGACGGCAAGATCGATCCGCTGATCGGGCGCGACGCCGAGATCAGCCGGACGATCCAGGTGCTCTGCCGGCGTCAGAAGAACAATCCGCTGTTCGTCGGCGACGCCGGCGTCGGCAAGACCGCGATCGCGGAAGGTCTCGCGCGCCGCATCGTGCATGGCGAAGTGCCGGACGTGCTTAAAGGTGCCACCGTGTTCGCGCTCGACATGGGCACGCTGCTGGCCGGCACGCGCTACCGCGGCGACTTCGAGGAGCGGCTCAAGCAGGTGATCAAGGAGATCGAGGCCTATCCGGGCGCGATCATGTTCATCGACGAGATCCACACCGTGATCGGCGCCGGCGCGACGTCGGGCGGCGCGATGGATGCGTCCAATCTGCTCAAGCCGGCGCTCGCGGGCGGCGCCATCCGCTGCATCGGCTCGACCACCTACAAGGAATACCGCCAGTATTTCGAGAAGGATCGTGCGCTGGTGCGCCGCTTCCAGAAGATCGATGTCAACGAGCCGTCGGTCGCGGATGCCATCGAAATCATGAAGGGGCTCAAGCCTTATTTCGAGGAATATCACAAGCTCAAATACACCAACGAGGCGATCAAAGCGGCGGTCGAACTGTCGTCGCGCTACATCCACGACCGCAAACTGCCGGACAAGGCGATCGACGTGATCGACGAGTTGGGCGCGGCCCAGATGCTGCTGCCCGAGAGCCGCCGCAAGAAGACGATCGGCATCAAGGAAATCGAGACCACCATCTCGACCATGGCGCGGATTCCGCCCAAGACGGTGTCGAAGGACGATGCCGAGGTGCTCCGGCATCTCGAGCATACGCTCAAGACCACGGTCTATGGCCAGGATAAGGCGATCAACTCGCTCTCGGCCTCGATCAAGCTGGCGCGCGCGGGCCTGCGCGAGCCGGAAAAGCCGATCGGCTGTTATTTGTTCTCCGGCCCAACCGGCGTCGGCAAGACCGAAGTCGCCAAGCAATTGGCTGCGGCGCTCGGCGTCGAGCTCATCCGTTTCGACATGTCGGAATACATGGAGCGGCACACTGTATCGCGCCTGATTGGCGCGCCTCCTGGCTATGTCGGCTTCGACCAAGGCGGGCTGTTGACCGATGGCGTCGACCAGCATCCGCATTGCGTGTTGCTGCTCGACGAAATCGAGAAAGCGCATCCCGACCTGTTCAACGTGCTGCTCCAGGTCATGGATCACGGCAAGCTGACCGATCACAACGGCAAATCGGTCGATTTCCGTAACGTCATTCTCATCATGACGACCAACGCGGGCGCCTCTGAAATGGCCAAGCAGGCCTATGGCTTCACTCGCACCAAGCGCGAGGGTGATGACCACGAGGCAATCAGCCGCATGTTTGCCCCCGAGTTCCGCAATCGGCTGGACGCCACCATCACTTTCGCTCATTTGTCGCAGGACGTTATTGCCAAGGTGGTCGAGAAATTCGTGCTCCAGCTCGAAGCGCAGCTCGGCGATCGCAATGTCACGATCGAGTTGTCGGAAGAAGCCGCGCGCTGGCTGATCGCCAACGGCTACGACGAACTCATGGGCGCGCGCCCGATGGCGCGGGTGATCCAGGAGCACATCAAGAAGCCGCTCGCCGACGAGGTGCTGTTCGGGCACCTGAAATCCGGCGGCCATGTGCGCGTGATCGTCGACAAGGACGAGAACGGCCGCGACAAGCTCGGCTTTGAATATCTCGATGGGCCGGTCACACCCAAGCCGGAGAAGCTGCCGGTGGTGCGCCCGAAAGCCAAGCGCCGTTCCTCGCCGCGGCCCAAGTCCAGGCGCGGTTCGGTGCCGAAGGTGCCTCTGATCAAGGCATAAACGGCCGCTCGAACGGTAATTGCCGAAGGCCGGCTCTTGTGCCGGCCTTCTCATTTTTGCGGGGCGCCTATGCTATGACCACGGGTGCCGGCGGTTGCGCGGGCGGCGCAGCTATGGGACAGAAAAACCGCCGCCATGTCCGCGCCCGCGCTAAACTCATCGCCTGCCGCTTATTTCTTCGCCGGCGTCAAATCGGCGCTCACGTCGGTATTCTTTCTGGTGCTGATGGGCACCTATATCGGCATCGGCGCACTCACGCACGAACTTGGCCTGGCGTCCTGGTGGCTTGCGCTGTCGACCATGCTGGTGTGGGCCGCGCCCGCGCAAGTGATCCTGATTTCCGCGCTTGGCACCGGCGCCGCGCCGATCGAGGTGGCGGTTGCGGTCAGCCTGAGCGCGATCCGTCTTTTTCCCATGGTGGTGGCGCTGCTGCCGCTGCTGCGTGGGCCCGGCACGCGGCTGCGCGATCTTTTGCTGCCGACGCACTTCACGTCGGTGAGCATGTGGGTGGAATTGATGCGGTTGCTGCCGGGGATGCCGCGCGAGCGGCGCATCGCGTTCTGTAACGGCCTGTCGACCGGCTACATGGGCACGGCGGCGACCTTTGGCTTCGTCGGCTATTATCTCGCGGCCGGGCTGCCGCCATTGTTTGCCGGCGCGCTGCTGTTTCTGACGCCGATGTCGTTTTTGATCACGACCGCGCGCAACTGCCGGGAAATGATTGACCGGCTGGCGCTGGTGATCGGACTCGTGCTCGGCCCGCTGCTGAGCTACTGGCACGTCAGCCTCGATCTGATGTGGACCGGCCTGGTCGGCGGCTCGCTCGCATACGGCGTTAACCGGCTACGGCAGGCCGCTGCCGCATGAGCGCCGCGATGGCTGAGCTTTGGCCTTATCTACTGTTGATCATGGTCGGCTATTTGCCGAACGAGATCTGGCGTGTGCTCGGCTTGCTGCTGGCGCGCGGGCTCAATGAGGATTCCGAAATCGTGGTATGGTCGCGCGCGATGGCGACCACGATCATCGCCGGCGTTCTCGCCAAGCTGATCCTGTTCTCATCCGGCGCGTTGGCAAGCATACCACTGAGCGTGCGCATCGGCGCGGCGGCTTGCGGGTATCTGGCTTTTCTGACGGGGAAGCGTTCTGTTTTCGTCGGCGTCGCGGCTGGCGAGGTGGCGCTGCTACTGGGTGGATATCTGCTGTAGCGACGAATAAGCGGATGTCGGTGCCAAACACCCGGATTATCGATCGTGTTGAATAGATACGGCTTCACTTCGCCGTGTGGCTTGCAGATTTCGTCTCTGTACCTTTTATCCGGTCCCGCAATCCTTGGAACACCACGTATAGGATCGGGATGACGAAGATCCCGAGGAAGCTGGCCGCGATCATGCCGCCGAACACCGGGGTGCCGACATTGCGTCGTGCCAGCATGCTTGGACCGACCGCGATCACCAACGGCAGCAGGCCCAGGATAAAGGCGAAGCTCGTCATCATCACCGGGCGGAAGCGAAGCCTGGCTCCGTTTGTCGCCGCTTCCAGCAGTGGCACGCCTTTTTCGCGCTCGTCCTTGGCGAACTCGACGATCAGGATGCCATTCTTTGCCGCCAGGCCGATCAGACACCACCAGGCCGATCTGCCCATAGAGGTCCAGAGTAAGGCCACCCAGCACCAAGCCGGCGAACGAGCCGACGATGCCGACCGATACCGACAGCAGCACCGGCACCGGAATGGTCCAGCTTTCATACAGGCCGACCAGAAACAAATAGGCAAACAGGATCGCAAATCCAAGTACGATCGTGGTCTGGCCCTCAGCCCGCTTTTCCTGGAATGCGGTGTCTGTCCAATCGCCGCGGTAGCCAGGTGGCAACGCGCGTGCGGCCACGGATTCCATCGCTGCCAGCGCCCGGCCCGAGGATAGGCCGGGCGCCGGACTGCCCTGGATCGTCACGGCGCGGCGATTGTTGTAACGGATGAGGGCCTGCGGCCCCAGCACCAAACGCACCTCAGCGAGGCTGCGCAGCGGGACTAGTTCGCCGGAATCGCTGCGGACGTTGATGCGATAGATGTCGGCGACTGAGGACCGATCAGCCGCCTCCGCCTGCAGTTGCACCTGCCACGTGCGGCCGAAAAGGTTGAAATCGTTGACATAATAGCCGCCGAGCAAGGTCTGCAAAGCTTGAAAAATGGAGCTGAGCTTCAGCCCGAGCACCGATGCTTTTTCCCGGTCGATATCCAGATAGATCGACGGCGTTGCCGCGGTGAATGTGCTGAACACCCGGCTCAGCGACGCATCCTGGTTGGCTGCGACCAGCAGGCCTCGCATCGCCTGCGCCAACGACTTGGGGTCACCACCGTGCGTGTCCTGCAGCACGTACGTGAAGCCGCCGCCCGAGCCGAGTCCAATAATCGGAGGCGGCGCCAGCGGCACGGCGATGCCACCCTGTACGGCGCGCAACTTTCCCGCCAAGCGCGCGATGATCGCCTGTGCGGTCTGCGAGGGGCCCGTCCGCTCCTCGAACGGCTTCAACGAAACGATCATAAACGCCGAATTCGGCTGGCTATAATTGTCGATGAAATTGAGGCCGGCGACGGAGGATATGTCAGCCACGGATTCCTCGGTCGCGAGAATTTTTTCGACTTGCTGGACAACCTCAAGGGTTCGCCCGACCGAAGCGCCGTCCGGCAACTGAAGGACAGTGAAGAACGCGCCCTGGTCATCTTCGGGCAGGAAGCCTGTCGGCGTTACTTTGCCCAAGCCGTAGATGGCAACCGCCGCAACGCCCACGATGGGAATGCTGATGATGGCAATGCGTACGAGCCGCGCCACGACGTGGCCATAAGTGTCACGCACACGGTCGATGGACCGCATAATCACGCCGATCGGTCCACCGCGAGGACCATGGTGAGGTTTCAGCAGCAAGGCGCACAAAGCTGGCGACAACGTCAGCGCATTGATCGCCGACAGCAGCATCGAAACGCCGACCGTCACTGCAAACTGGCGGAACAACTCGCCCGAGATGCCGGAGATGAAGCCAATCGGCACGAACACCGATAGCAGCACAAGCGTGATGGCGATGATCGGTGCCGTAATCTGTCCCATCGCCGTCTTGGTCGCCTGCGTCGGCGATTCGTCAGGATGCGTTTCCATTCGCTGCTCGACTGCCTCCACCACCACGATGGCATCATCCACCACGATGCCGATTGCTAAAACGATGGCGAGCAGGGAGACGGAATTGGCGGAATAGCCGATGGCGTTCAGCACGATGAACGTGCCAATCAGGCTGACCGGCACCGCGATGGTAGGAACAAGTGTGGCACGAAAACTGCCGAGGAACAGATAGACGACCAGCACCACCAGGACAAAGGCCTCGATCAGCGTTTTCTGCACCTCGTGGATGGTGGCGGTGACGAAAGTCGTCGGATCGTAGGTAACTTTCCAGGCGAGATCGTCGGGGAAATTCTTCTGCGCTTCGCCAAGCAGTTTCTTGACCGCACCGAGGGAGGTCAGGGCATTCGCGCCGGGCGATTGATAGACCGCGATCAGCGCCGCGCCGGCCCCGTTCAGTCGGGTGCTGCGGTCCATGTTTGCCGCCCCAAGCTCAACCCGAGCGATATCCTTCAGCTTGAGCACCGACCCGTCGGGATTGGTGCGAATGATGATCTCCTTGAATTCCTCGACCGAGGCGAGTCTTCCCTTGGTCTCGATGTTCAGCTGGATCTGCTGGTCGTTGGCTACCGGACGCGAACCGATGCGTCCGACCGGCGCCTGAGTATTTTGCGATTGGATGGCACTGATCACATCCGACACCGCCAGACCCAGCCCCGTCATTCGCTGGGTCTGCAGCCAGACGCGCATCGCGTAGTCCTGCGGGCCGAACAATCGCGCATCGCCAACGCCCGGAGTGCTGCGAATAGGGTCGATCAGATTGATCGTGGCATAATTGCTGATGAAAAGTTCATCGCGCGTGTGATTGGGCGAGTAAAGGCTGACCACGCCGAGCAGTGCAGAGGACTGCTTCTTCACCGTCACGCCCTGGGTGCGCACATCGGACGGCAGTTTCGACAGCGCTACCTGCACCCGATTGTTGACGTTGACGGTATTGATGTCGGCATTGGTGCCAAGCTCGAAGGACAGCAGCAGCGAGTAGCTGCCGTCGTTACCCGACACGCTCTTCATGTAGATCAGCTTGTCGACGCCGACGATCTGAGCCTCGATGGGCTGTGCAATGGTCGCTTCCACCACCGCTGCCGACGCGCCGGGATACGAAGTGGTCACCGAGACTTGCGGCGGCACGATGTCCGGGTATTGCGCGACCGGGATTGCGAACAGCGAGATCAGCCCGGCGATGGTGGTTACGATCGCAATGACCATCGCCAGTCGCGGTCGATCGACAAAAACCGATGAGAGCACGGATCAGCCCCCACCAGGGCGCGAAACAGTAACCGCAGCGGGCATGGGCGAGGCGACCACCGGCGCGCTCGGACGCAGGCTTTGCAGCCCAAATGCGACGACCAACTCGCCGCCCGACAATCCTTGTTCAATGGCGATGCCGGTACCGACCTCGGCACCCGTCTTGACGCGTTTCACGACGGCCTTGCCGTCCTGAACCACGAAGACATACAGACCTTCCTGATCGGCCAGCAGCGCCGCCTGCGGCACCACGATCTTTTCCTGTGGCTTATCGCCCTGCACGGCCACACGCATGAACTGCCCATCAGTTAGGGCGTTCGTGGGATTCGCCACGCGCGCGCGAACCAATACCGTGTCCGTGGCCTTATTGACGGTGACGTCCACGAAGTCGATCTTGCCATCCTGGTCATAGGCGGTGCCGTCGGCAAAGCGCAGTTTGACCTCATAGCCATCCTTGCGAGTTCTTGCTGCCTTCTTCGCGTAAACGCAGGAATTCACGCTCGCTGACCGGGAAGGTTACATACATTGGGTCCTGGCTAACGATCAGTACAAGCGAGCCGGCGTCAGGCCCAACGACATTGCCCTTGGTTACCTTGGCCCGACCGATCCGTCCGGAGACTGGCGCCAAGATAGTCGTGTAGCCAGATTGATCGTGGCGGTCTTCTCATTGGCTTCGGCCATCTCGACGCCACCCTGTGCACTGCGCTCGGTCGCGACGCGGTCGTCTCGAACGGCGACCGAAGTCGCTTGCGGTCTTGACTAATTCGTCCGCCCGAGCGCGTTGCGAAGTCGCATTGGTCAACGTGCCCTGGGCTTGGAATAGGGCGCCACGCGCCTGTTGCAGCGCAGCCTCAAACGGCGCGGGATCAATCTGGAACAGCTTGTCGCCTTCCTTGATCGCGTCACCTTCCTTGAAGAAAGTCTGCTGCAGAAATCCCGTGACCCGGGCGCGGACATCAACCCGGTCGATCGCCTCCACCCGGCCGACAAATTCGGTCGCCTGAGTTACCGGCTGCTTCACGGCAACCACAGTGCCAACGGGAATAGGCTGTCCCGGAGCTTGCTGTGCACCAGCAGCGGGGGATAGCGACAGCGTCGCCGTGATGAGTGCGATAGCGGTGTAACGTAACATGCAAAGCATGTAGTTCACCCTGAGCGTGGCCAGCAGGCCTGATCAGCCGCAAGGGCAAGTTATACTTTATATCATCCCAGGACTAGGTCGACCTGAGATAGATCAGACGATCTTCTCAGGCATATGGCGCTGAAATTCGGCAGGCTTTAAGAGGAAAAGTGGGCGTAGCGAACAACAAATTTTATGAATATACGACTTAATCTTTGTCAGCCTGCCACAATAGCTGCCGCTAGTTTCTTGGCATGCTCGGCCAGAACGTCCGGTTTTTCCTTCTCGCTCGCCGGCGGCTTCATGGCGACCCCGGTTTTGCGAGGGATGACGTGGACATGCAGGTGGAACACCACCTGTCCGCCGGCGCCTTCGTTGAACTGCTGTATGGTGACGCCGTCGGCCTCGAACGCGATCATGATGGCTTTGGATATCTTTTGCGCCACCGTCATCACGTGTGCGAGATCGTCGGCGCCCACGTCGAGGATATTGCGCGCCGGCGCTTTCGGCAGCACCAGCGTGTGCCCCGGCGAGCGCGGCATGATATCGAGGAAGGCGAGCGCCTTGTCGTCTTCGTAGACCTTGTAGCTGGGCAATTCGCCGCGCAGGATCTTGGCGAAGATGTTGTTTGGATCGTAATTCGGCATCGGCTTCTCCCCGGGACTCAGGCTTGCTTGCGCATGATCTTATCCGAAAACCGGTTCCAACTTTTCGCGATCATGCGCTAATCCTGCTCCACCAAATCCTTGCGGAACGGCGCGGCCGCCGCAAGCTCCTTGCCGGCGGCCCGCACATAGGCGCGCTCGCGCGCCAGATAGTCGGCAACCGCCCGTCGCAGCGCCGGGTTAGCGATGAAATGGGCGGAATACGTGGTTTTCGGCATGTAGCCGCGCGCCAGTTTGTGCTCGCCCTGGGCGCCAGCCTCGACGCGCGCAAGTTTGTGCGTGATGGCGTAGTCGATGGCCTGATAGTAGCACAGCTCGAAATGCAGGAACGGATGATGCTCAACAGCGCCCCAGTTGCGGCCATAGATCGTGTCGCCGCCTAAAAAATTAAGCGCCCCGCCGATCCAGCGCCCGGCGCGCTTGGCCATGACCAGCAAAATGCGGTCGCGCATCTTTTCGGACACGATCGAGAAGAACTCGCGGGTCAAATAGGGCCGTCCCCATTTGCGCGAGCCGGTGTCCATGTAGAAGTCGAAAAAGGCGTCCCACACCGCCTCCGTCAGGTCGGAGCCGGTGAGCCAAGCCACTTCGATGCCCGGCTCAAGCGCTTCCTTGCGCTCGCGGCGGATGGTCTTGCGCTTGCGGGACGAGAGCTGGCCGAGGAAATCGTCGAAGGTCGCATAGCCGGCATTCTCCCAGTGGAATTGCTGGTCGTTGCGGAGCAGGAAGCCGCGTTCGCCAAGCGCGCGCCATTCCAGCTCGGTCAAGAACGTGACGTGGGCCGACGAGAGTTCGTTTGTGGTGGCGATCTCGGCTAGCGCGTCGGCCAGCGCGCCGCGCACCACCTCCGCCAGCGGACCGGGGCGGGCGAGCAGGCGAGGACCGGTCACCGGGGTGAAGGGCACCGCCACTTGCAGCTTGGGGTAATAGTCGCCGCCGGCGTGTTCGAAGGCCTCGGCCCAGCCAGCGTCGAAGACATATTCGCCACGCGAATGGCTTTTTACGTAGCAGGGTGCGGCACCAAGCAGCACCCCATCGGCGGCTTCCGCCAGCAGGTGGCGCGGCTGCCAGCCGGTGCGCGGCCCGACCGAAAATGAATCTTCAAGCGATGATAGAAAATCATGAGATATAAATGGGTTATCGACTTTTGCTTGTGTGGATAAGTCCGGGCGTAAGTTATCCTCATGTTTCACTTTAATTCTATCTGCGCCCGCACAGGCGTCCCAGGCCGCGGCCGGGACGGTGGCGAGGGATTGCGCGATACGGATACGGATTTCGATCTCGGTCATAGGCGGGTCTGCTAGCCCGACTTTAAGCCCG
Organism: uncultured Alphaproteobacteria bacterium; assembly: GCA_963809675.1. GTDB lineage: Bacteria > Pseudomonadota > Alphaproteobacteria > Rhizobiales > Xanthobacteraceae > Pseudolabrys. The sequence continues at coordinate 918,035 of CAWEKJ010000007.1, read as the reverse complement.
TTTACGGGCGAATTCCCTCAAAAATGAACTGATCGGCCCAGCGCGTGGCGCGGGCCCGGTCGGCCTTGCTGCGCACGGTCCAGGTCAGCAGCGGCAGCCGGAAGACCGCACGGGCGATCAGCGGGGCCAGCGCGGGCAGGTCCTTCACCCCGTAGGCGATGAAATGCGGGCGGGTGCGTTTGGCGTGCAGCAGAAACGCCATGCGGCGTTTTTCGGCCGGCGGAAAGCGGTCCCACTCGCGGTCTACGTAATGCCGCTCGGCGACAATGCCGCGCGTCAGATGCGGCGCGATCCAGCGCACCACTTCGATCATGGCCGGATCGAACGACATCACCGCCACTGGCCCAGAATAGGCCGCCAGTACATCAGTGACGCGCTGCGCCAGCCGCCGGTCATTGTCGAAATGGCTTTTGAGTTCGAGCAGGACGGGCGTGCGCGCCCGAACCAGATCGCACAATTCACTCAGGCGCAGGATGCGGTCGCCGCTTGTGAGGAAGCGGACCTTCTTGATCTCGGCGGCTGTCATCTCGGCCAGTCGGCCGCGGCCTTCGGTCAGGCGGCCAAACGCATCGTCGTGATGCACCATGGCTTCGCCGTCGGCACTGACTTGAATATCCGTCTCGATGCCGTAGCCGCCGGCGATGGCCGCCGAAAACGCCGACGCCGTGTTCTCGATCACGCCGGCCAACGCGTCATGCAGCCCGCGATGGGCGAACGGTTGCGCGGTGAGCCAGGCGAGGCCGGGCATGAATTAAGCCACTTCGAAAATGCCTTCGACCTCGATCGCGGCGTCGGCGGGTAGTGCCGAGACGCCGACCGTGGTGCGGGCGTGGCGGCCTTTGTCGCCGAACACCTCCACCATCAGATCGGAGGCGCCGTTCATGACTTTCGGTCCGTCGGTAAAGCCAGGCGCCGAATTGATAAAGCCGCCGAGCCGAACCACGCGGGTCACCTTGTCGAGCTCGCCGAGCGCGCCCTTGATCTGCGCCAGAAGATTGACCGCGCAGGCACGGCCGGCCTTTTGCCCGTCCTCGACCGACACGCCGGCGCCCAACTGGCCTTTGGCGACCAGCTTGCCGTCGTTGCCGAAGCAGAGCTGGCCGGAGACGATCAGCAGATTGCCGCTGCGCACGAAAGGAACGTAATTGGCGATCGGGCTGGCCGGGGTCGGCAGCGTGATGCCGAGGCTTTCAATCTTTTTTTCAACTGTTCCGGCCATGAGATCCTCCGCTGTGACGCCTTATCGTAGCCAAGTGTCTTGGCTTGCAAGTGTCTTGGCGTATCGGCCGTGCCGGTGCAAGCGCACGTTGCCGAGGTCGGCCTCGGCCTCTATCTTGCCTCTATCTTGCACGATTCATCTTCGGAACGCCGCGCCAACGCCGCCGGAAGGTCCGTACCGATGACAGCATCGCTTTACGTCAAACGGCTGATCCTGCCGGCCTTGGCCATCGGTCTCGCCGTCACGGCGGTCCACCGGCCGGCTGGGGCCGCGCCGCCCGCCGATAAAGTGTTGCTGGCGCCGCATCGGGCGGTCTACGACCTCAAGCTGTTCAAGTCGCGCGGCAGCCGCGGCATCGAGGCGGTGCGCGGACGCATTCTGTATGATTTTTCCGGCAATGCCTGCGATGGTTACGAATTGCAGTTCCGCCAAGTGTCCGAGCTCGATTCAGGCGAGGGCAAGACCGCGCTCAGCGATCTGCGCTCGACCACGTGGGAAGACGGCAACGCCAAAGCGTTCCGTTTCAATTCGCAAAATCTGCTCAACGATAAGTCCACTGATTCCGTCGACGGCCATGCCGAACGCAACGCCAAGACCGTGGCGGTTAATCTGAGCAAACCGAAGGACAAGAATTTCACCGTTCCAGTGAACGCGGTGTTTCCGACCGAACACATGCGGCGCATCATTATTGCTGCGCGCGAGGGCAAATCGATCCTGGAATTTCCGGTGTATGACGGCTCGGAAACCGGCGAGAAGCTCTACAGCACCCTTACCGTGATCGGCAGGGCAATCGCGCCGGGCGAAAAGCCGCCGGAAGACGCAACGGCAAAAACCCCCGAGCTCGCCAAGCTCACGCGCTGGCCGGTGACCATCAGTTATTTCGAGCAGCAGGACGAGGCGGCCGAACAAACCGGCGAGCAGACGCCGGTCTATTCGATTTCCTTCGAGCTTTACGAGAACGGCATCTCGCGCGCGCTGGTGCTCGACTACAGCGATTTCACCATCAAGGGCGAAATGACGTCGCTCGACCTAAAGAAGTCCGAAGCCCTGCCGGTAGGCGCACCGTTAATCGTCGTCGAGCGCCAGTCCTTTTACTACCGCGTCACGGCCGAATTTTGCGCGCAGGCGGTCCACCGCATGCTCGGCTTCGGCGGCGCGGCGGTCGATCAAGTCGGATAGATCGTCGCCCGCGGCATCCTCCAGATGGCTGACGCCGATGCCGATCAGGCGATAGCGGGTCGCGCCCACTTCGTGGCTGAGCAGATCGCGGCCAGCGGCGAAAATGCGCGCCGCGAGCTGAGTCGGCGCCCCCAAGGCGCGCGCCCGCGTGCGGATTTTGAAATCGGCGCTCTTGAGCTTCAAGGTCACGGTCGAGCCGGCAAGGTGCGAGGCCTTGAGACGGGCGGAAACCCGTTCGGTCAGATTCCATAAATGCTGCTCGAGCGGGCGGAATTCGCTGATGTCCTGGTTGAAGGTGGTTTCCGCCGAAATGCTTTTGGTGTCGCGCTCCGCGTTGACGTGGCGGGCGTCGAGCCCGCGCGCCAGCCGCCATAGCCGGCCGCCTTCCTCGCCATAGCGGCGCATCAGGTCAGCTTCCTCGGCGCGTTGCAGGTCGGCGATCAGCCGGTAGCCGTCGGCGGCGAGCTTGGCGGCGCTCACGGCGCCGACGCCATAGATGAAGCCGACCGGCTTGGGCGCCAGAAACGCCGCGGCTTCGTCCTGGCCCAGCACGGCAAAGCCGCGCGGCTTGTCCATGTCGGAGGCGATCTTGGCGAGGAACTTGTTGGCCGACAGGCCGATCGAAATCGTGATGCCGAGGTCGCGCTCGACGTCGCGCGCCAGACGCGCCAGCACCTTGGCGGCGCTCATGCCGTGCAGCCGCTCGGTGCCGGTCAGATCGAGGAAGGCTTCGTCGATCGACAGCGGCTCGACCAGCGGCGTGAGCGCGAGCATGGCGTGGCGCACCTCGCGGCCGACTTTGCTGTATTTCGACATGTTCGGCTTGATCACCACCGCGTTCGGGCAGCGGCGCAGCGCCTCGAACATCGGCATCGCCGAGCGGATGCCGTAGGTGCGCGCCACGTAGCAGCAGGCTGCGACCACGCCGCGCTTGCCGCCGCCGACGATCACCGGTTTGTCGACCAGGAGTGGATCGTCGCGCTTTTCGATGGTGGCGTAGAAGGCGTCGCAATCGACATGACCGATGGTCAGGTGTTCGAGTTCGCGATGGCGGGCAAGACGCGGCGAGCCGCAGCCCGGACAGCGCTTGGCGGTGTCCGGCGTGTCCGCCAGGCAATCGCGGCAGAAGCTCACGGTATCTCGCGCTCCCAATGCCCGCCCAATGCGGCCAGCGCCTTGCCTACGTCAGCCGGATCGACCCCGGTCTCGGCGGCAAAGGCCGATAGCAAGCGATCGTCGCCCGCGAGATAGTCCAGTACGCCCACCAGAAACCCCGGTTCCCGCGAGGCCGCCCGAATCTCGGCCGGGCCGATGCCGGTGACGGCAAGAAAGCGCCCGAGCCGCTCGCCGTCGCCTGCGATGAAGGTAAGCGCCTGAATTGCCAGCGCTTCCGCCGCTTCCGGAGGTATCGCAAGAGGGGCTTTCTTGGCCACAAATTTGCCTTTCCGTAACAAATCGGCACTACCGTGCACGCATCATGCCCGAGCGCGCGGGGGCTGGCGACGCCGAGCTGACAAATGGGGCGGGGATAAATGCCGAAGACCGTCCTGATCGTGGAGGACAACGAGCTGAATATGAAGCTCTTCCACGACCTGCTGGAAGCCCACGGCTATCAGACCGTCGGCACTCGCAACGGGATCGAAGCGCTCGATCTTGCGCGCAAGCACCGGCCGGATCTCATCCTGATGGATATCCAGCTGCCCGAAGTATCCGGCCTCGAAGTGACCAAATGGCTCAAGGACGATCCCGAACTCAAGGCGATACCGGTCGTGGCGGTCACCGCCTTCGCCATGAAGGGCGACGAGGAGCGCATCCGCGAGGGCGGCTGCGAGGCCTATCTGTCGAAGCCGATTTCGGTCGGCAAGTTCATCGAGACCATCCGGCATTTCCTGGGGCCGGCCTGATGGTGCAATCATGACCGCCCGCGTTCTCGTCGTCGACGACGTCCCCGCCAACGTGAAGCTCCTGGAAGCGCGGTTGTCGGCGGAATATTTCGACGTCATCACGGCCGATAACGGGCTGGAGGCGCTTGCGGTATGCGAGCGCGCCGAATGCGACATCGTGCTGCTCGACGTGATGATGCCGGACATGGACGGCTTCGAGGTCTGCCGCAAGCTCAAGTCGAATCCGGCGACCCACCATATCCCGGTCGTGATGGTCACCGCGCTCGATCAGCCATCCGACCGCGTGCGCGGCCTGGAAGCCGGCGCCGACGATTTCCTCACCAAGCCGGTCACCGACGTGGCGCTGGTGTCGCGCGTGCGCTCGCTGGCGCGGCTGAAGATGGTGACCGACGAGTTGCGCCTGCGCGCGCTGACCTCGAAGGAAATCGGCATCGAAAGCCCGGAGCGCGAAGCGGTGGCCGAAACCGGCCGCAACGGCCGCATCCTGATCGTCGACGATCGCGAGAGCTCCTACGAACGCATCGTCCGCACGCTGTCGGTCGAGCATACCGTGGGTGTCGAAAACAATCCGGCCGATGCGCTGTTCAACGCCGCCGAGGGCAATTACGACCTGCTGATCGTGTCGCTGGACCTCAAGGACTTCGATGGCTTGCGCCTGTGCAGCCAGGTGCGCTCGCTTGAGCGCACCCGCGGCGTGCCGATCCTCGCGGTCGCCGAAGCCGACAACAATGCGCGTCTGGTGCGCGGCCTGGAAATCGGCGTCAACGATTACCTGATCCGCCCGGTCGACAAGAACGAGATGCTGGCGCGCGTGCGCACCCAGATCAAGAAAAAGCGCTACACCGAGCGGTTGCGCGACAACGTGCAGATGAAAATCGAGATGGCGATCACCGACGCGCTCACCGGGCTGTTCAACCGCCGCTACATGGAGACGCATCTGGCGAGCCTGGTCGAGCAGGCGGCCGCGCGCGGCAAGCCGATAACGGTGCTGGTGGTTGATATCGACTTTTTCAAGGCGATCAATGACGGCCACGGCCACGACGCCGGCGACGACGTATTGCGCGAATTTGCGCTGCGCATACGCAAGTCGATCCGCAACATCGATCTGGCGTGTCGCTACGGCGGCGAGGAGTTCGTCATCGTGATGCCGGAAACCGACATGTCGGTCGCCACCATGGTGGCCGAGCGGCTGCGCCGACGGATTGCCTCCGAGCCGTTCTCGATCCAGCAGGGCGCGCGCAATCTCGACGTGACGATTTCCATCGGCATAGCCGCGCTGGGCGACGCCACCGACAACGCGGCGGCTATCCTCAAGCGCGCCGACACCGCGCTTTATCGCGCCAAGCGCGACGGCCGCAACCGGGTCGTGCCGGACGCTGCGTAGAAAACGCGCGCAATTTCAAGACGATAATTACGAAATTTGGCCGGTCGCTGAGCCTGATCTAACGTCGGGCATCGGCTTCTGATTCGGGCGCGCCGTTGCGCGCTCGTGCGCTGTTGCCCTGCGGAGTGCTCAGGTCCGCCGCATCTCCTGGGTTCTGCGGGGTTCGGCCGGTCTGGGAGCGGTGAGAGAGGCCTCCTCATCACCGTTTCCGGCCGGCCACCTTTTAGGCCGCGACGATGCTGCGGCGGCTCACGGACGGACGATAGTCCAACCCTTTTCACCGAGCTCGATCAGCGTCACCACGCCGGCTTTGACGCGGGTGGCGTTCTCGACCAGCGGCGGCTCCTTGCCCTCGTTGCGGGTCATGGCTTCGAGCGTGTTCTCGCAGGCCATGAAGGCGACATTGGGCATGCCCTGCTTGAACGACTTCAGCCGCTCCAGCACCGGCGATTTATCCGCGCGCAGCATGTTGAGGCCGGCATTGAACGCCACGATCTGGACTTCGACCTCGTCGCCCTTGTCGGAATAATATTTCGACACGTTGGCGGCGACGTTGAGCACGGCATTCATCTTGGCCGGGTCGTTGTCGCTGATCTGCAACGCCAAGCTTGATGCTTTTCCATCGCGCCCGCCGAGCGCGAAGGCGAGCGGAACGAACAGCAAAGCGGCGAACAGCGTGCGCATTCACTTGATCTTGGATTCTTTGTACTCGACGTGCTTCTTGGCGATCGGATCGTATTTCTTCTTCGCCAGCTTGTCGGTCTGGGTGCGCGAATTCTTGCGCGTCACGTAGTAGTGGCCGGTCCCGGCGCTGGAGACGAGCTTGATTTTCAGACTGGCGGCTTTGGCCATGGTATTTTCCCTCGCAACTGAACGGTAAAGGCGGTGATTGGCGCGGAACCTAGCGGGCAGGCGGTAAATGTCAAGAAAGCCCCTTATTACGCGTCATTTGTCGGATTCACGCGCGTCGGACAGTATTTTCCAGTGTGCAGTACCAAAATCCACGATGTGTTCCTCGTGGCAATTATCGCAACGGTAAGACCGCATATCGTTTCCCGACATTGAACTCCTGTCCACCAAGCGCGTTTCTTTGCCGCATTTGGGGCATTTCGTTGGAGATCCTTTCGATGCGGGGGTGCTGAGAAATCTCAGCGTGATCCAAGAGGGCAATTTCATCCGAAACCCCCGCGATATCAGATTGGCATGATGCGTTCAGACGGGCAAAGACCTACGCAAATTCAAAATGGAATACTACCCCGAATTGCGGACGCTACAGCAGTTCCCGGAAGAACTGCTGCTCGATCATGAAATAAAACGGCACCGGCAGCGCGTGTCCCATGCCGGCGGCGACGCGGGCGGCGAGTTCCTCCAGCACCACGCCGGTGATGGTCGGCATGTCGAGATGGGTGGCTTCCTCGATCGGCACCCAAGTGAGCTCGACCAGTTCGGAGTCCGGTCCGACCACGCCCTCGATCTTGTGCGCGACCGCGGACACATCGGCGGTGAAGAAGCGGGTGTCGAAGCGGCGCGGCCGGCGCGGCGGCGTGATGGCGCGGGCGATGAAATGGATATTGCCGAGATCGGGATGAACCTTGGCCTTGGCGAATTCGGCCCAGATCTCGCCCGGCGTGGCGGGCGGCTGGTCGCGTTTGACGCCAAGCAGCAGGCCGGTTTCCTCGGCGACTTCGCGCACGCGCGGTGAGCGCCAAGGCGCGCGCGAACGCCGCGCTCGGTTTGGCGACGCGTTCGTTGAGTTTCTTCGCCATGTCGGGATGCAATTCGCTGATTGCCGACATTTCGGCATCGAGCGGCTCGATGCGCCCGCCCGGAAACACGAACTTGCCCGGCATGAATTTGTGGCCGGCGTGGCGGCGGCCGAGCAGCACCTTCGGCTTGTCGCCGGTGCGGTCAATTAACATCAGGGTCGCCGCGTCGCGCGGTTCGCTGTCAGGCGAGGTTTGGTCGCGCTCCGATTTGGTCATGCGCTCGGCCCAAACCTTGGCGAGGTCTTTCGCGTCATCGAGCCTTCCGTTGTTTGCCGCGCGGGCGGTAATGCTGCTGGCGCTGTTCGTTTCGTCGGCGGTGGCCAGGTTTTCCCGGACGCCCTTCCGACAAAAGCTCAAAGCGCAGCGCGCCGGCAACGGGCGCCGCTTCCACCAGTTTGACGGTGACGCGGTCGCCGAGCCGGTAGGTTTCGCCCGAGCGCGAACCGACCATGGCGTGGCCGGCTTCGTCGTGGCGGAAATATTCGTCGCCGATGGTGCGGGCCGGAATGAAGCCGTCGGCGCCGGTGTCGTTGAGCTTCACGAACAGGCCGGCGCGGTGCACGCCGGAGACGCGGCCTTCGAAGGTGGCGCCGACGCGGTCGGCGAGGAAATGCGCGATCAGCCGGTCGTTGGTCTCGCGTTCGGCCAGCATAGCGCGGCGCTCGGCCGCCGAAATCTGCGCGGCGATCTCGGCCAGCGCAGCGGTTGTCGGTGGCTTCGGGCAAGCCGTCGTTGCCCAGCTTGAGCGCGCGGATCAGTCCGCGATGCACGATCAAATCGGCATAGCGGCGAATGGGCGAGGTGAAATGCGCGTAGCGGCGCAGGTTCAGGCCGAAATGGCCGTAGTTCTCCGCCGCATATTCGGCCTGCGCCTGCGTGCGCAACACCACGTCGTTGATGAGTTGCTCGGCATCGTGGCCCTTCACCCGCGCCAGAATTTTGTTGAACGCTTCCGCCCGCATCGCGCCGCCTTTGGCAAAGGGAATGTCGAGGGTGGCGAGAAATTCGCGCAACGCATTGACCTTCTCGATGCCGGGCTCGTCGTGGACGCGATAGACCAGGGGCACCCGCGCTTTTTCCAGCGTCTCGGCGGCCGCGACATTGGCGAGGATCATGAATTCTTCGATCAGTTTGTTGGCATCCTGGCGTCCCGGCGTGACCACGCGGTCGACGGTGCCGTCCGGCTTGAGCAGAATTTTACGCTCCGGCAGGTCGAGATCGAGCGGCTGGCGCTCGGCGCGCGCGCGTTTGAGCGCTTCGTAAGCGCCGTAGAGCGGCTTCAGCACCAGCGCGAGCAAAGGTCCGGTGGTGTCGTCGGGGCGCCCGTCGATGGCGGCCTGCGTCTGCTGATACGAAAGTTTCGCGGCCGAGCGCATCATGATGCGGTGGAACGTGTGCGAGCGCTTGCGGCCGTCGGCGCCGATCACCATGCGCACCGCGAGCGCGGCGCGATCTTCGCGCGGCCGCAGCGAGCACAGATCGTTGGAGATACGCTCTGGCAGCATCGGCACCACGCGGTCGGGGAAGTAGACCGAGTTGCCGCGCACCAAAGCTTCGCGGTCGAGCGCCGAGCCCGGCGTCACGTAATGGGCGACGTCGGCGATGGCGACGGTGACGATGAAGCCGCCATGATTGTTGCCCGCTGTATCGGGTTCGGCATGTACGGCGTCGTCGTGATCCTTGGCGTCGGGCGGGTCGATGGTGATCAGCGGAAGCTCGCGCCAATCTTCCCGGCCGGACAGCGTTGCAGGCTTGGCGGCTTCCGCTTCGGCCAGCGTGTCGCGGCGGAACATACTGGGAATTGAATGGGCGTGGATCGCGATCAAGCTGACCGCGCGTTCGCTGGCGAGCGAGCCGAGCCGCTCGACCACGCGGGCGGTGGGGCGGCCTAAACGCGGCGCCCGGCCGGTCTCGACCGCGACCAGGTCGCCGTCCTGCGCGTCGGCGATAGCGCCGGCTGGAATGGTGACTTCCTTGCCGAGCATTTTCTTGTCGACCGGCTCGAGCCTGCCGCCGCCGTTCGGCGCATTGCGGAAGATCCCCAGCATGCGCTGCTTGGGATGATCGATGATCTTGATGACGCGGCCGCGGTGGCGGATGCCGTTGTCTTCTTCCGTTTCCTCGACATGCAGCAGCACGCGGTCGCCGATACCGGCGGCCTCGCCGGGCCGCGCCTTGCGCGGGGTGTGGACGCGAATCTTCGGCGCCGGCCCGTGCGCGTCTTCGTCCCATTCGTCGGGCGTGGCGATGAGGTCGCCGTCGCTGTCGCGCGCGGTGACGTCGGCGAACACGGTCGAGGGCAGCGTGCCGGGATGGTGCAGCTTCTTGCCGCGTTTCTCGACCGCGCCGCCGTCGGCCGAGTTCGCGCAACATGCGCTTGAGTTCGGCGCGCATGGCGTTCTTGAGGCCGAAGGCGCGGGCGATTTCGCGGGTGCCGACTTTGCCGGGCTGCTTGCCGATGAAGGCGAGAATGTCAGCCTTGGAGGGAAGGGAGGGTGTTCTTTTGTTTTGCTTGTTCAAAATAGGTTTTCCTGCGCCAAAAAGGCGCGACTGAAAATGAATGTAATGATCGAAAGTAAGCTTCGCTAGCTACTCGGCGGCGGTGGCCTTGATACGCCGCACCGGCTTGGCGTGGGCGGCAACGGCTGCTTTTTTCGGTTTAGCAGCGGTCGGTTTCTTCGGCTTGGCAGCCGGTGAGGCCACGGCCTTGCCGGAAGCATTCTTGCGGCCGGCAGCTCTACGGCCCTTCGGCGAATTTCCCATCATGGCGGCCCGGGCGTCGAGCAGCACGACCGCCTCATCGAGCGTCACGGTTTCGGGCGTCTTGTCGCCGGTCAGCGTCGCATTGACTCCGTTGTGGCTGACATAGGGTCCATAGCGCCCGTTCTTGACCACGATCGGTCCGCCTTTGTCGGGATGCTCGCCCAGCGCCTTGCCCGGATCGGCGCCAAAACGGCGGCCGCCCTTTTTCGGATTGGCGATCTTGTCGGCGATCAGATGCATGGCGCGATTGAGGCCGACGGTGAGAACGTCGTCGCCTTCTTCCAGGCTCGCATAGACCTTGCCGTGCTTGACGTAAGGTCCGAAGCGGCCGACGCCGGCCATGATCGGCTCGCCATCTTCCGGCGATTTACCGACTTCGCGCGGCAGCGCCAGCAGCGCCAGCGCCTTGTCGAGATCGATGTCCTCGGCCGCGACGCCTTTCGGCAGGCTGGCGCGCTTGGGCTTCTCGGGCTTGACCGCTTTCTCGCCCTTGAGCGGCTTCACCGCCGGGGCTTGCTCACCCAGTTGCAGATAAGTCCCGAAACGTCCGCCGCGGATTGTTACCTCGAGATTGGTGATCGGATCGACACCCAGCACTTTGGTGGGCTGGCTGCCGTTGGCGCCCGGCGTCATCTGCCGGGTAAAGCGGCATTCCGGATAGTTCGAACAGCCGATGAAGGCGCCGAAGCGTCCGACTTTGAGCGACAATTTGCCGGTGCCGCATTGCGGACATTGCCGCACCTCGCCGCCGTCGGCGCGCGCCGGGAAGATATGCGGCTCGAGCAGATCGTTGAGCGCGTCGAGCACCTGGGTGATGCGCAGTTCCTTGATGTCGTTGACCGCGCCGATGAAGCCGGTCCAGAAATCCTCCAGCACCTTCTTCCAGTTGATCTCGTTGTTGGAAACGCGATCGAGCTGCTCTTCGAGCGAAGCGGTGAAATCGTATTCCACGTAGCGCTGGAAAAAACTCTCAAGAAAGCCGACCACGACGCGACCTTTGTCCTCTGGAATGAGCCGCTTCTTGTCGATGCGCACATAGCCGCGGTCTTGCAGCACTTGCAAAATGGAGGCGTAGGTCGAGGGCCGGCCGATGCCGAGTTCTTCCATGCGCTTGACCAGCGCGGCTTCCGAAAAGCGCGGCGGCGGCTCGGTGAAATGCTGCGAGGCTTCGATCGCCTGTTTGGCGAGCGCCTCATTTTCCGACATTGCCGGCAAGCGCTTCGACTCGTCGTCGTCGGAGGCCTCGTCCTGGCCTTCCTGGTAGAGCGTCAGGAAGCCGTCGAATTTCACCACCTGGCCGGTGGCGCGCAGATCGATGGTGCGGCTGCCGGATTTGGCGGCGATATCGACGGTGGTGCGCTCAAGCTCGGCCGATTCCATCTGGCTTGCCACAGCGCGATTCCAGATGAGTTCGTAGAGACGCGCCTGATCGCGGTCGACATATTTGGCGACCTCGGCCGGTGTGCGGCTTGCACTGGTCGGGCGTATCGCTTCGTGGGCTTCCTGCGCGTTCTTCGACTTGTTGTGATATTCGCGCGGCGAGGCCGGTACGTATTCCTTGCCGTAATTCTTACCGAGCATGACGCGGATGTCGGTGATCGCTTCCGGTGCGAGGTCGATGCCGTCGGTGCGCATATAGGTGATGAGGCCGGTGGTCTCGCCGTCGATCTCGACGCCTTCATAGAGCCGCTGCGCCAGACGCATGGCGATCGCGGGCGCAAAGCCGAGCTTGCGGCTCGCTTCCTGCTGCATGGTCGAGGTGGTGAAGGGCGGCGGCGGATTGCGCCGCGCGGGCTTGGCCTCGACCGCGGCGACGGTGAAGGTCGCGCTTTCAAGCGCATTCTTCAGATCGGTGGCTTGAACGCCGGAGCCAATGTCGAGGCGCTGAAGCTTCTGTCCATCGGCGCCGACCAGGCGCGCTTCGAAACTGTCGCCGCGCGGCGTCGCGAGCTTGGCGACGATCGACCAATATTCTTTGGCGACGAATTTCTCGATCTCCAGCTCGCGATCGCAGACCAGCCGCAGCGCGACCGACTGCACGCGGCCGGCCGAGCGGGCTCCCGGCAGCTTGCGCCAGAGCACCGGCGACAGCGTGAAGCCAACCAGATAATCGAGCGCGCGGCGGGCCAGATAGGCATCGACCAGCGCGCTATCGATGGCGCGCGGATGCTTCATCGCCTCGGTCACCGACTGCTTGGTGATCGCATTGAAGACCACGCGCTCGACCGCCTGGCCCTTCAAGGCCTTCTTTTCATTCAGCGCTTCAAGGACATGCCAAGAAATAGCCTCGCCCTCGCGGTCCGGGTCGGTCGCCAGAATAAGGGTATCGGCGCCCTTGAGGGCATGGGCAATGTCGTTGACCCGCTTTTGCGACTGGGGGTCGACCTCCCAGAGCATCTTAAAATTATTGTCGGGATCGACCGATCCGTCCTTGGCCGGCAGGTCACGGATATGGCCAAAGGAGGCCAAGACCTCGTAACCGGGCCCTAGGTACTTGTTGATTGTCTTCGCCTTGGAGGGCGACTCGACAACGACAACTTTCATGAGAATCCAATAGGTTAGCCGCCGAAATCAACGCGATTCCGGGCGGAATTGACCGCTAGCTTTGGCCGGAACATGGTGAAGGCACCCCTCCTGTCAAATAAGGGTGCCCGGAAAACCTTTATGAACAGCCAATTTGGGCATGAAGGAGACCGGCCTGCGTCCAGATACAATCAAAAGGTGTATTTGTATTCCAAGACAATTTAGAGACTGCTATTCCACAGAGGCCCATGTGTTTTTACGTCATGGCCGAGCAATCGGCGGCAGGTGGCAGCTAATTAGGGAACTTTCACGCCAAGCCGTTCGAGAAACGCCGCGGTCGGATTGCCGTCCGGCACCATTCCCATCTTCTGCTGCTCGGCGCGGATATTGTCGCGCAGGTCAAAATCGATGTGGCCTTCGAAGTCGAGCACTTTGTAGCCGAGCGCGATAGTTTTTTCTGCAACGCGATGCGCGCGTCGCGCGATAGCGGGTGGTCGTCGGCCGGCCAGGCTGCTTTGATCGGCGCGCCGCCATTCATGCGGTCGGCGAGGTGGCCGACCGCGATCACGTAGGCATCGGAGTTGTTGTACTCCTTGAGCACGGGATAATTTTCCGTCGTCAGGAAAGCGGGCCCGTTGGCGCCGCTTGGAAAAAACAGAATGCCGGGGCCTGACGGCGGGAATGGCTTGCCGTCGATACGGCGCACGCCGAGTTTCGCCCATTCAGCGAAGGTGCCGCGGCTCTTCATGTAATCGAAGCCTTGCGGTACGGCGACCTCGAACCCCCAGGGCAGGCCGCGCTGCCAATGCTCCTTGGCGAGATAATTGGCGGTCGAGCCGAGCACGTCCGGCACATTGGTCCAGATGTCGGCTTTGCCGTCGCCGGAAAAATCGATGGCGTAGTCGATGACATTGGTCGGCATGAACTGGGTCTGGCCCATGGCGCCGGCCCATGAGCTTACCATCTTGGCGCGCGGGAAGCGGCCATCCTGCATGATGCGCATCGCGACCAGGAGCTCGTTGCGGAAATAAGGATGGCGGTAGCGGATATAACCGAGCGTCGCCAATGAGCGGAACACGTCCCAGTGGTCTTTCTCGGCGCCGTAATCGGTCTCGATGCCCCACAGCGCGGTCAGCACCCAGCGCTCGACGCCGAATTTCTTTTCCACCGCGTCGAAGGTCTTGGCCCATTCGGCGGCTTTCTTCTGGCCGTTAGCGATGCGGCCGCGTGAGACGATGTCGTTGACATAGGCGCCGACCGGTTTGCCGTATTCCGGCTGGCGCTTGGTGGCGGCGACCACGCGTTGGTCCGGTGTCACTCCTTTCAAAGCGAGATCGAAGGTGGCGCGCGTGATGCCCTTGGCCTGCGCGTCCGGCCACAGCTCGGCCTCGAATGCCGCGAATGATTGATCTTGCGCGTGCGCCGGCGCGCTGCAGAACGCAATGAGAAAAGCCAGGACGGCAAATTGGCGAATGATCATGCTGCTAGCTCGTGAGGCACGATACGTATTGCATCTTATAGCAGCGACACCAAACTGCCGCCGTGGCGCTCCAGCCGGCCGGCGATTTCAAGTTCCAACAGTACCGTGCGCACGATCGCTGGCGAGGTGTGTGAAAGGCGCACCAGATCGTCGATCGAAACCGGCGTGGGCCCGAGCAGATCGGTAATGCGGGCGCGTTCGTCCCCGGCCGGTTCGACATCGAGCGGGCCGGGCGTGTTGGGCTCGGGCTCCTCGACCGGCAGGTCGAAGCCGTGTCCAAGGATCGGCTCCAACGCCGCAATAACGTCGGTGACCTCGGTGACCAAGATTGCGCCTTGTTTGAGCAATCCGTTGGTCCCTTCTGCGCGCGGATCGAGCGGCGAACCGGGCACTGCGAAAACTTCGCGGCCCTGTTCGCCGGCGAGCCGCGCCGTGATCAGCGAACCGGAGCGGCGCGCTGCTTCGACGACCACCACGCCGACCGAGAGCCCCGAGATCAGCCGGTTGCGGCGCGGAAAATCGCGCGCCCGCGGCTCCCAGGCCAGCGGCATCTCGGAGACGGCGGCGCCCGCGGCGAGGATCTGCTCCAACAGATCGGCATGCTCGGCGGGATAGATACGCTCGTGACCGCCAGCCAGCACCGCGATGGTGCCGGTCGCAATGCTGGCGCGATGAGCGGCGGCATCGATACCGCGCGCCAGGCCCGACACGGTGCTGAAACCGGCCTGGCCTAGGTCGCGCGCCAGGCGCTCGGCGAATTTGACGCCGGCCGCCGAGGCGTTGCGCGAGCCTACGATGGCGACCAGCGGCCGCATCAAGACCTCAAGGCTGGCCGCGCACCGCCAGCAACGGCGGGCAATCGTCGATCATTTGCAGACGCGGCGGAAAATTCGGTTCGCCGAGCGCGACGAATTCGACACCGCGCGCGCGAGCGGCTTTTAATTCGGCTTGCGCATCCTCAAGCGAGCAAATGCGCGTTGGTCCGGACGCGCCGCCGCGGCGGGCAAGCGCGGGCAGAGCGGCGAGTGCTGCGCGCGCACCGCCATAATGATTGACCAAATCGCGGAAGATACGCGGACCGATATTGTCGGTGCGGATCAGGCGCAACCAATCGAGCCGCTGCTCCTCGGTCAGCTTTACACGCTCGCTCAACGACGCCCCCAAAAGACAACAGGGAAAGCATCGCCCAAGAGGCGGCCCACCACAACCTGATTTCAGTGACTACAACCTAGGGTCAGGTCGGCGGCGCAGTGGACTTCGCGCCGATTTTGCCCTCGGTGCCATTGAGCAAACGGCCG
Source organism: uncultured Alphaproteobacteria bacterium (assembly GCA_963809675.1). GTDB lineage: Bacteria > Pseudomonadota > Alphaproteobacteria > Rhizobiales > Xanthobacteraceae > Pseudolabrys. The sequence goes on along the minus strand of CAWEKJ010000007.1, from coordinate 902,519 downwards.
ATATTGGCGCGGTGCATGATCCAGAGCAGGGCGGTCAGCAGCAGAAACAATACCGCCGCATTCGGCCGGTCCAACAGCCACAACGCCAGCGGCGTGATCGCGCTGGCGATCAAGGCGGCCAGCGAGGAGTAGCGGCTGACCGCCGCGACGGCGAGCCAGGTCCCGATGCAAATCAGCGCGGCTGGCCATGCAAGCCCGATCAGTACGCCGATATAAACTGCGACGCCTTTGCCGCCTTTGAATTTGAGCCAGATCGGAAACACGTGTCCGAAAAAAGCGCCTAGGCCGGCAACGAGCGCAGTCTCATATCCGACGAAATGCGTCATCAGCAAAACCGCCGCGGTGCCCTTGAGCGCGTCGCACAGCAAGGTCGCGGCGGCCAGCCCCTTGCGGCCGGTGCGCAGCACATTGGTGGCGCCGATATTGCCGGAGCCAATGGCGCGGATGTCGGGTGCGCCCGCGGCGCGGGTCAGGATCAGCCCAAAGGGAATTGAGCCGAGCAGATAGCCGACCGCGAAGGCGATCAGCGGGGTCATGCGTATTCGTAGACGGTACGGCCGGCGACGATCGTGCGCACCACGCGGCCGGTCAGGCGCGCTTCATCGAACGGCGTGTTCTTGCATTTCGATTTGAGCTCCAGAGGATCGAGCACCCATGGCATGTCCATATCGACGACGATAATGTCGGCCGGCGCGCCGCTCTTGAGCGTGCCGCCGGGCAGTCCGAGCACTTCCGCCGGCCGCGTCGACATGGCGCGTAGCAAAGCGATCAAATCGATTTCACCCGAATGCACCAGCCGCAGTCCGGCGGTGAGCATGGTCTCGATGCCCGATTGCGCCCGGCGCCGCTTCGGCGAACGGGAGGCGCTTGGTTTCGACGTCCTGCGGATTGTGATCCGACATTACCGTGTCGATAAGGCCGCGACCGATCGCCTCGACCAGCAGCTTGCGGTCGTCTTCGGCGCGCAGCGGCGGCGACAGCTTCAGGAAGGTGCGGTAGGGCCCGATATCGTTTTCGTTGAGTGTGATGTGATTGATCGAGGCGGAGGCAGTCACACCGAGGCCGGCATCCTTGGCGTGGCGCAAGACGTCGAGCGATTCAGCGCAACTGATCGACGCCGCGTGATAGCGGCCGCCCGACAGCGCGACCAGTCGGATGTCGCGTTCGAGCATGATGGTTTCCGCCGCCTTGGGAATGCCGAGCAAGCCGAGCCGCGCGGCGAATTCGCCTTCGTTCATCACGCCGTCGCCGACCAGGTCCGGATCTTCGGTGTGATGCACGATGAGCGCGTCGAAATCGCCGGCGTAAGTCAGCGCGCGCCGCATGACCTGGGCGTTGGTCACGCTCTTGTCGCCGTCGGTGAAGGCGACCGCGCCGGCGGCCTTCAACAGGCCGATCTCGGTCATCTCCTTGCCTTCGAGGCCCTTGGTCAGCGCCGCCATCGGATGCACGTGCACGATCGCGGTATCGCGCGCGCGGCGCAACACGAAATCGACCGTCGCCGGATCGTCGATAACGGGCGAGGTATTGGGCTGGCAGATAATCGTGGTGACGCCGCCGGCGGCCGCGGCCTGGCTGGCGGAAGCGAGCGTCTCGCGGTGACCGGCGCCCGGTTCGCCGACGAAGGCCCGCATGTCGATCAAGCCGGGCGCGACCAGCTTGCCGCGGCAGTCGATCACGTCGGTGCCTTCAGGCACGCCGGCGGCACCGATGCCCTTCTTGGCTTCGCGGATCGTGCCGTCGGCGATCAGCAGATCGCCGACGATGTCGAAGTCGCGCGACGGATCGACGATTCGGGCGTTGGCGAGCAGGATCGGGCGGCGGTCGGACAACATCATGCATTCGGCAGATTACGCGACAGTGCTTCCAGCACCGCCATACGCACGGCCACTCCCATTTCGACCTGTTCGCGGATCACCGATTGCACGCCGTCGGCAACGATCGAGTCGATCTCGACGCCGCGGTTCATCGGTCCCGGATGCATCACCAGCGCGCCGGGCTTGGCGTAGCTGAGTTTCTTTTCGTCGAGGCCCCAGTAGTGGAAATATTCCGACAGCGACGGGATGTAGGAGCCGTTCATGCGCTCGCGCTGCAGGCGTAGCATCATCACGATGTCGGCGCCGTTGAGACCCTCGCGCATGTCGCGCGCCACTTCAACGCCGAAGCGCTCGATACCGGGGGGGAGGAGCGTGGAGGGGGCGACCACGCGGACGCGCGCGCCCATGGCGTTGAGCAACATGATGTTGGAGCGGGCGACGCGCGAGTGCAGGATATCGCCGCAGATCGCCACCAGCAGGCCTTCGATGCCGCCTTTGTTGCGGCGGATGGTGAGCGCGTCGAGCAGTGCCTGGGTCGGATGCTCGTGGGCGCCGTCGCCGGCATTAATCACCGAACAGTCGAGCTTGCTGGCGAGCAGCTCGACCGCGCCGGACGCGTGATGGCGCACCACCAGGATGTCGGGATGCATGGCGTTGAGCGTGATCGCGGTGTCGATCAGGGTCTCGCCTTTGCGCATAGCGGATTGGCCGACCGACATGTTCATCACGTCGGCGCCGAGCCGCTTGCCGGCCAGTTCGAACGAGGATTGGGTGCGGGTGGAGCTCTCGAAGAACAGATTGATCTGGGTGCGGCCGCGCAGTGAGGTGCGCTTTTTCTCGACTTGGCGATTGAGTTCGACGAATTCCTCGCCGAGGTCGAGCAGGCCGGAAATATCCTCGCGGGAAAGCCCCTCGATCCCCAACAGATGCCGCCGGCTGAGGACGAATGAAGATTTCGACGCGATGTTCATTAAAGGCAGTTCTATAGGCGCAAGTTCCGCCCGCGGCAAGGGGGCGGCAACGTATCGATCCACAAGGTTAGCGCGCGCGCTTTCACAGGTTTGTGTTCCAAAACACCTTTGTGATCGTAACACCGCCGAGTTGCCGGAACTGCGACGGATGTTCCGGGGTTGATGCCGCAGTCGCCCCGGCGCCGCGCGCCGGAACAACCCACGATCGACCTCAGGAGGCATCATGAAAATGTTCATCAAGTATGCGACCGCCGTCGACATTGGCAGGCGCGCTCGCCGTCGCGATGGCGACGCCGAGCCAGGCGCGCAACGGACGCAACGCTGCCGTGATCGGCGGCTTCGCGGCCGGTGCAGTTGTCGGCGCGGCTGCGGCCAATAACTATTACGGACCGGGTTACGGTTATTACGACGATAGCTATGCCTACGCGCCGGGTTATACGGACGGTTATGCCTACGAGCCGGCGTCCAACTATATTACGGACCGCGCTACGACTACAATCGTAGTGACCGCAACTGGGGCGATTGCTCGTTGTCGCCAGGGTCTGTCCACTACGTTCCCTGCAACAATCAGTAACGTGTGGAAGCGGGAGGGGCGGGCGATAAGCCCGCCCTTTCTTGCATCTCCGGCCGTCGATTTAAATTGCCATTTTGGCGAGGCGATCGAGCGCGCCTTGCAGAATATACATGGCGGCGTGCTGATCGATCACCGCCGCGCGTTTTTTGCGGCTGACGTCAGCCCGATCAGCTCGCGTTCGACCGCGGCGGTCGACAGCCGCTCGTCCCACAGCGCGATCGGCAACGGCGTGAGCTTGGCGAGGTTGCGGGCGAAGGCTCGGGTCGACTGCGCGCGCGGGCCTTCCGTGCCGTCCATGTTGATGGGCAAGCCGAGCACGAAGCCGACTGCGGCGCGCTCGCCGGCAAGCGCCAGCAGGCGGTCGGCATCGACGGTGAAATTGGTGCGCGCGATGGTCTCGACCCCGGTTGCAAGTCTGCGGTCGGGATCGCTCGAGGCCACGCCGATGGTTTTGGTGCCGAGGTCGAGGCCGATCAGCGACCCGCGTTCGGGCAGATGCGCGGCGGCTTCCACGAGGGGCAATATGACAGCCATCGGCGCAGCGATAGCACGTGATGGAAGCCCGTGCATCGGGCATCAAGTCATTTGTGCGCCAGGCGCGAAATCAGCGTCTCCATCTGCGGTAACATGCGCGCGACCACGATCGCATAGCCCTCGGCATTGAAATGGGCGCCGTCGCGCGCGCGATATTTTCCGGCAGGCAACGTCCATTGTGCGTAGAGCGCGCCGTTAACGCGGGCGACATCGGTGAGATCAAGGTGACCGAGGCCTACGACCAGCACCGCGATGCCGCGGGCGCGCAATGCGCGGATCAATCCGGTCAGGCGCGTGCGCACGGCCTGCGTCGAAGCACCGCTCCGCAGATCATTGGTGCCGAATTCGACGATCGCAATGTCGGTGCCGGGCGCGATTGCGTGATTGAAGCGTTTGAGCGCGCCGGCAATGGTGTCGCCGTTGACGCCTTCGTTGGCGACAACAGCGTCGTAGCCCTTCTTGCGCAATAACGCCTGCAACCGGGCCGGATAGGCTTGCGTGCGCGGGACCAGATAGCCCAAGGTGGCGCTGTCGCCGAAAGCGACGATGTGTACCGTGGCGGCGGAGGCGGCGAGGTTTGCCGTAATCAAAAATGTCAGCGTTGCAATCGGTCTTAGCATTAAACCCTGTCGGCGTCGTCCTCTGAAGCGGTGATAAGCCGCCGACGCTTATTTTGCCAACTTTCGCCAGCGCTGACCAAAGTCACAGCGTCGTGAGTATAGTTTCTACGATGCCCGCTTGCTTGCGAAACGAGACTTCGTCCTTGTGTTGTGCCTCCATTCGCTGCTTAAGAATTGGGTAATGCTGCGTCCGGCGCTAGAGTGAGCATCATGTGGCCGAACCGACGATTGCTGGACCTATTCGGGGTCGAACATCCGATTGTGCTGGCGCCAATGGCCGGCGCGGTGGACGCCGCGCTTGTGATCGCGGTAGCAGAAGCGGGCGCGCTTGGCTCGCTGCCGGTCGCGCTGTTCAACGAGCAGAAGATGCGCGAGCAGATGGCGATCATCCGCGACGCCACGCGCAAGCCCGTCAACCTGAATTTCTTCTGTCACAGCCCGCCGGTGCCTAGCAATACACGCGAGCACGCCTGGCGCGAGGCGCTCAAGCCTTATTACGTGGAACTCGGCATCGATCCGGCGGCGCCGGTGCCCTCGAGCAACCGCACGCCGTTCGACGCGACGTTGTGCGCGGCGGTCGAGGACATCAAGCCGGAGGTGGTGAGCTTTCACTTCGGCTTGCCGGAGGCGTCGCTGCTGAAACGTGTAAAGGCAGCGGGCTGCATCGTGATGAGCTCGGCCACCACGGTCGCAGAAGCGCGCTGGCTGGAAGCGAATGGCTGCGACGTGGTGATCGCGCAAGGCTACGAGGCCGGCGGCCATCGCGGCATGTTCTTGACCGACAATCTAGCGACGCAGATCGGGACTTTCGCCTTGGTCCCGCAAATCGTCGATGCCGTGAAAGTGCCGGTGATCGCCGCCGGCGGCATTACCGACGCGCGCGGGATCGTGGCGGCCTTGGCGTTGGGCGCCGCCGCGGCGCAGGTCGGCACCGCCTATATGTTCTGTCCGGAATCGACGATTCGGCCGCCGCATCGCGCCGCGCTCAAAGCCGCGCGCGATGACGGCACGGTGGTGACCAATCTGCTGACTGGCAAGCCGGCCCGCGGCATCATCAACCGCGTGATGCGAGACCTTGGGCCGATCAACGCCATCGCGCCGGAATTTCCACTCGCCGGCGGCGCGCTCGCCCCGCTCGGAGCCAAGGCACAGGCGCAGGGCTCCGGCGAGTTTTCATCGTTGTGGGCCGGGCAGGCAGCCTCGCTCGGCCGCGAAATGCCGGCGCGCGAATTGACCGCGAAGCTCGCCGACGAGGCGCAAGCCTTAATGAAGCGAATGGCAGGCTAGCGCCGGACCCGGCGAGAACGTAAATAGCGCTCAGGCGGTTATTACTGAGACCGCGCGTCCAAAAACAGGTGCCTCATGCATACGCACTCCATCGAGCCTTGGCGGCACAGCCATGTCTTTCTGGGCGCCAAGCACGACCGCCACGAGCGGCGCACGTGGTTCGTGGTCGCGCTCACCGCCGCCATGATGGTCGCCGAGATTGTCGGCGGCACCATCTTTGGCTCAATGGCGGTGGTGGCCGACGGCTGGCACATGTCGACGCACGCCGGCGCGCTTGCCATCGCGGCGCTGGCTTATCGCTTCGCCAGCCGCCACGCGCGCGACGCGCGCTTCAGCTTCGGCACCGGGAAGGTGGGCGAACTGGCGGCCTTCACCAGCGCGGTGATCCTCGCCATGATCGCGGCGGCGATCGGCTATGAGGCGGTGACGCGGCTCTACGCGCCGGTCGCCATCCACTTCCGCGAGGCAATCCCGCTGGCGGTGGTGGGCTTGGCGGTCAATCTGGCCAGCGCCTGGCTGTTGTTCGACAGCGATCATCACCACGATCATGCGCACGGAACCGCGCACGATCATGGCGACGAGCACGGCCATGCGCACGCGCATCATGGGCACGATACCAACATTCGCGCGGCCTACGTGCACGTGCTCGCCGACGCGCTGACCTCGGTGCTGGCCATCGTGGCTCTATCATGCGGCCTGGCGTTCGGCTGGGTCTGGCTGGACCCGCTGATGGCGCTCATCGGCGTCGGCGTGATCCTGAGCTGGTCGTTCGGGCTTGTTCGCACGGCCGGCACGGTGCTGCTCGACATGGTGCCCGACCGGCATTTGGCCGGCACCATCCGCCAGCGGCTCGAAGTCGACGGCGACCGGGTCAGCGACCTGCATCTGTGGCGGCTTGGGCCTGGCCACGCCGGCCTGATTGCGGCGATCGTCTCCGACCGCCCGCAGAAGCCCTCGGTCTATAAGCAACGGCTCGAAGGGATCGACGGGCTGTCGCATGTGACCGTCGAGGTGCATGCCTGCGAGGACCGTGAACGCAAGGCGGCGTGAGGATTGCGAGGGCAAAGAGCCCTCTGCTATACGCGCTCTATGTCCGTTGACGCCGACACCGTCCGCCGCATCGCGCATCTGGCGCGCATCGCCGTCGCCGATAGCGAGGTCGAGAACCTGCGCGCCGAGCTCAACGCCATGCTGGCTTTCGTCGAGCAGTTGCAGGAAGTCGACGTTAAGGGCGTCGAGCCGATGATCTCGGTGACGCCGATGACCATGAAAAAGCGCGCCGACGTCGTCACCGACGGCGGCGATCGCCGAGGCAGTGCTCAAGAACGCACCGCAGAACGACGAGAATTATTATTCTGGTTCCCAAGGTCGTCGAATAATGTGCATCGCCTGCGAAATGAATTTCTGGTCATGATCGACGCGCTGCCGCCGGAGGACCGCGAACGGATCCTGCGCGATCAAGCCGCGCGTTTTGAATGTGAGGCGTCCGAGACGCCGCCGGCCGCGCAGCCCGTCGTGGATGAGCGCAAACCTGTCGTGACCAAGCTGTGAGCGACCTGAATTCGCTCACACTGGCGGAAGCGCGCGATGGGCTGAAGAAAAAATCCTTCTCGGCCGTCGAACTTGGCCGACGCGCATGTCGCGGCGATCGAAAAGGCGCGCGCGCTCAATGCCTTTGTGCTGGCGACGCCGGAGCGCGCCGCCGCGATGGCGAAAGCCTCCGACGCGCGCATTGCCGCAGGCAAAGCCGGCCCGCTCGAAGGCATTCCGCTCGCCATCAAGGACATGTTCTGTACCGAAGGCGTGCGAAGCACCGCCTGCTCGCACATCCTCGATAATTTCGTGCCGACCTACAACTCCACCGTGACCGCCAATCTGTGGCGCGACGGTGCGGTGCTGCTCGGCAAGACCAACAATGACGAGTTCGCCATGGGCTCGTCGAACGAGACCTCGTATTTCGGTCCGGTGATTTCGCCGTGGCGGCGCAAGGGCGCCAACACGCCGCTGACGCCGGGCGGCTCGAGCGGCGGCTCGGCGGCGGCGGTGGCGGCGCAGTTATGTCTGGGCGCCACGGGAACCGATACCGGCGGGTCGATCAGACAGCCGGCGGCCTTCACCGGCACGGTCGGCATGAAGCCGACTTACGGGCGCTGCTCGCGCTGGGGCATCGTCGCCTTCGCGTCGTCGCTCGATCAGGCGGGACCCTTCGCGCGCACGGTGCGCGACGCCGCGATCCTGCTGCGCTCGATGGCGGGACCCGACGCCAAGGACACCACCTGCGCGGATTTGCCGGTGCCGGATTACGAAGCGGCGGTCGGAAAATCGGTCAAGGGCCTGCGCATCGGCATTCCGAAGGAGTACCGGCTCGACGGCATGCACGCCGAGATCGAAAAGATCTGGAGCCAGGGGCGCGACTGGCTGAAGGCCGCCGGCGCCGAGCTGGTGGAAGTGTCGCTGCCGCACACGAAGTATGCGCTGCCGGCTTATTACATCGTCAACCCGGCGGAGGCCTCGTCCAATCTCGCGCGTTATGACGGCGTGCGCTACGGGCTGCGCGTGCCGGGCCGCGACATTATCGACATGTACGAGCAGACGCGCGAACAGGGCTTTGGCGACGAGGTGCGTCGGCGCGTGATGATCGGCACCTTTGTGCTCTCCTCCGGCTATTACGACGCCTATTATTTGCGCGCGCAGAAGGTGCGCACGCTCATTGCCAAAGATTTCGACGACTGCTTCAAGGCCGGCGTGCACGCCATGCTCACGCCGGCGACGCCGTCGGCGGCGTTCGGCTTGGGCGAGAAGGGCCAGGCCGATCCGGTCGAGATGTATTTGAACGACGTGTTCACGGTGACGGTCAACATGGCGGGCTTGCCGGGCATCGCGGTGCCGGCGGCGCTCGACGCGCACGGCCTGCCGCTCGGCTTGCAGCTGATCGGCCGCCCGTTCGACGAGGAGACGCTGTTTTCGCTGGGCAGCGTAATCGAGCAGGCGGCGGGTCGGTTTACGCCAAAGACGTGGTGGTAGTTTTATCCCGGCTCCATGCCGCGCTTCTTGAAGGCTTCGGCCGCGTTCGGTGCGGTGAGGAACTTGACCAGCGCCTTGGCGGCGTCCGCCTGCTTGGCCTTGGCGGCGATGCCGATCGAGAAGATCGTCATCTTCTGGATGTCGGCCGGCAGCGGGCCGACATAATCGACGCCTGCGAAATGCGACATCTCGCTGACCTGCTGGATGCCGATCTCCACTTCGCCGCTAGCGACGATGGTGCCGACGAAGACGCCGGTCGGCGTCTGCTTGAGCTTCGGCTTGACCTGATCGGTGACGCCGAGACGCGCGAACAGATCCATGACGTAGACGCCGCTCGGGCCGGTCGAATAGCCGATCGATTTGGCCGCGAGCAAGGTCTTCTTGAACGCCTCGGTGGTGGCGATGTCGGGCTTGGGCGCGCCGGCCTTGACGCCGACACCGACGCCGGATTTGGCGAGATCGACGCGGCTGCCGCGCTCCAGCGTGCCGAGCGTCGCGAAGGCGTCGATGTCCGGGCTCGACATGATCAGCAGATCGAACATCTCTCCGGCGGCGATGCGCTTCTTGGCGTCGAGCGTGCCGGTGAAGGTGGTCTTGACGGTGTGGCCGGTGGCCTTCTCGAATTGCGGCACCAGTTCGCGATAGGCCTGCTCGGTGGCCTGGGTCGACAGAACGGTGATTTCAACGGCGCCCGCCATGGTTGCCCCCAAACCCGACAGTAAAAGCGCGCAAGCCGTGACGATGCCTGACTTCATGGCAGCCTCCCATCACGTTTTTATTTTGCTGGGGCCAAGTCTAGTCTGGCGAGCCAAGCCGCGATAGATAGTCGCGTCATGGCGGTTCCAGGCAAGCTCATCAAAGGCGCAACCGGCGACTGGGAAGTCGTCATCGGCATGGAAGTGCATGCCCAGGTGACCTCGAAGTCGAAGCTGTTCTCCGGCGCCTCGACCGAATTCGGCGGCGCGCCCAACAGCCACGTCTCGCTGGTCGACGCCGCGATGCCGGGCATGCTGCCGGTGATCAACGAAGAATGCGTGCGTCAGGCGATCCGCACCGGGCTCGGCCTGAACGCCAAGATCAATCTGAAATCGGTGTTCGACCGCAAGAACTATTTCTATCCCGACCTGCCGCAGGGCTATCAGATCAGCCAGTACAAATCGCCGATCGTGGGCGAGGGCGAGGTGATCGTCGATCTCGACGGCGGCGAGGCCGTCACCGTCGGCATCGAGCGGCTGCATCTGGAACAGGACGCCGGCAAGAGCCTGCACGACCGCAGCCCGACGCTGTCTTACGTCGATCTCAACCGCTCCGGCGTCGCGCTGATGGAAATCGTGTCGAAGCCGGATTTGCGTTCGGCCGAGGAGGCCAAAGCCTTCCTCACCAAGCTGCGCTCGATCCTGCGCTATCTCGGCACCTGCGACGGCGACATGGAGAAGGGCTCGCTGCGCGCCGACGTCAACGTCTCGGTGCGCAAGCCGGGCGCGCCGCTCGGTACCCGCTGCGAGATCAAGAACATGAACTCGATCCGCTTCATCGGCGAGGCGATCGAACACGAGGCGCGCCGCCAGATCGAAATCATCGAGGACGGCGGCGCGATCGATCAGGAGACGCGGCTGTTCGATCCGAACAAAGGCGAGACCCGGCCGATGCGCTCCAAGGAAGAAGCGCACGACTACCGCTATTTCCCCGATCCCGATCTGCTGCCGCTGGAAGTTCACGCCGGCCTATGTCGAGGATTTGAAAGGCCACCTGCCGGAACTGCCCGACGCCAAGAAGGCGCGCTTCGTGCGCGAGTTTTCGCTGTCGGCCTATGACGCCGGCGTGCTGGTGGCCGAGCGCGACACCGCGGACTATTTCGAGGCAGTGGCGAAAGGGCGCGACGCCAAAGCGGCGGCAAATTGGGTGATCAACGAACTGTTCGCGCGCCTCAACAAGCAGGGTGGCGACATCGCGGCAGTCGCCCGTCAACGCCGCGCAGCTCGGTGCCGTCCTCGATCTGATCGCCGACGGCACGATTTCCGGAAAAATCGCCAAGGATCTGTTCGAGATCGTCTGGAGCGAGGGCGGCGATCCGCGCAAGATCGTCGAGCAACGCGGGCTGAAGCAGGTCACCGACGTCGGCGCGATCGAAAAGACGGTCGACGAGATCATTGCCAAGAATCCGGACAAGGTTGCCGACGCCAAATCCAATCCGAAGGCGATCGGCTGGTTCGTCGGCCAAGTGATGAAGGCGTCCGGCGGCAAAGCGAGCCCGTCCGCGGTTAATGACATCCTGAAAAAGAAACTCGGACTCTGACGCGCACGGTTTGTGTGCAGTGCGGCATGCATGCGCCGCGACGTCGTGCGCGTAACCGAAAATTTTCGGCGCGAAATGCAGTCGGCGAGCGAGCGGAGACAAAAATTTACACGTCGGCGGCCATGCGCGGCGCGAATCACTCGGCACTGATTCGCTCATTTTTTGATCGAATCCGGTCGCCGCGCGCTGTTTGCAAAGCAAATTGTGAAAAAAATTTTCGCCTGTGCAGATCACGGTGGCGCGCGCGCGACGGATGCAAAATTGAACGCGCGTGTTTACGGATTTTGTTGTGGCGCGCACCGAGGCCGCGCTGTCGCGGTTACAAAAAGCCCTTATTTCATCGGATGTTTTGCGATGTCCGCGGCATGGTGCCGATGCGCGCTGCGCGACGTCGCGAAATGCCGCTGCGTTGCGCGCATGCTTTGAAAATATCGTTGCGCTGTGTCGCAGACGACGCGCGCAAGCGCTCGCGCAAGCAGAGTCACTGTTTTTTTCATTTTGCTGGTGTAAACGAGATGTAGTGCGTGTCGATCCGCGACCGTACTAATGCAGACATCCGCCATGTTTCATGGCTAGGAGGGCAGCAATGGCGAAACGTAGAAAGAAAGCAGCGAAGAAGAAGAAGAAGCTCTAGTGCTTCTTCTCGATCTTCGGACTTAAACGTTTCGAAGATTGCGTCATACGGGCCGGTGCGCGCGACGGAGTGACAAGCGCAATGCGGTTGTTCCGCGGCGCGCCGGTTCCGATGACAACTGAGGGCGTCGGCGAGACTTCAAAGTCTCGCCGACGCCCTCAACTTTTTTGCCGTTCGATTTCGCGCGCGGCGAAATGGAATTCAAAAAATTCCGCGCTTGAAAATATCAAACCGCGCGCGCCTAGCCGGCCGTCTTGAGGCGTTTGTTGCAGGCGCTCCAATATTTCGGCCACTTCATGCCCTTCTCGATCTTGCCGGCGGCCTTGGCTTCTTTCCACTCGGCGGCGCACTTCTTCATCCGCTCGCGCGCGGCAAGCTGACCGGGCGTCGGCGGCTTCTTCGCCTTGGCTGGTTTCTGGTCCGACGTGGCCGTTGCGGTCTGTGCCAGCGCCGGCAGCGGCGCGGCGATCAGGCTGGCCGCCACGAGGGCGGCAAATACTGCTTTGGACATGAATCCCCCCTTTGGTTTTTAAGGCTGCAGCGATTGCAACCCGGCGGGGTAGAATAACCATCACAGGTTGTATTCGTCTAGTGTCGTGCCACGGGATCGGCGGTAAACGCCGCCCTGTAAGGCTTTTGGGAGAGTTGCGGATTATGGCCGCCGGTCTTACGTCAGACCGCGTTGTTTCGAGGCATCAGGGCAGGGAGCAGGCAATGGCGCGTAAGGTGAAGCGGGCGGCAAAATCGAAGCTGGCAAAGAGCAAAGCGAGGGCCAAAGCGGCCAAGCCGATCGATTTGTATTACTGGCCGACGCCGAACGGCTTCAAGATTTCGATCATGCTGGAAGAGTGCGGCCTGCCTTACAAGCTGATCCCGGTGAACATTTCCAACGGCGAGCAGTTCAAGCCGGATTTCCTGAAAATTTCGCCGAACAACCGCATGCCGGCGATTGTCGATCCGGATGGTCCGGGCGGAAAGCCGATCTCGATCTTCGAGTCCGGCGCGATCCTGCAATATCTCGGCCGCAAGACCGGCAAATTCTATCCGCGCGACGAGCGCGAGCGCGTCGAAGTCGATCAGTGGCTGTTCTGGCAGATGGGCGGCATCGGCCCGATGGCCGGGCAGGTGCACCACTTCCGCAATTACGCGGTGGAGACGCTGACCTACGCGATCAACCGCTACGTCAACGAGGTCAACCGGCTTTACGGCGTAATGAACATCCGTCTCAAGGACCGCGAGTTCATCGCCGGCAAATATTCGATCGCCGACATGGCGATCGTCGGCTGGGCCAATGGCTGGGAGCGGCAAGGCCAGGACATCAACGAGTTTCCCAACTTGCGGCGCTGGCTCGAAACCATGAAGGCGCGTCCGGCGGTCAAGCGCGGCATGGCGCTGGGCCTGGAACTACGCCAGGGCATCGATATGAAGGATCCCAAAGTCCAGGCCGTGCTGTTCGGCCAGCGGGCGAGGGCGGGTTAGAAAACTTAAGTCCGAGGATTCCGTCATGCCCGGCTTTATGCCGGGCATCCACGTCTTTCTTTCAGCAAAGCAAGTCGTGGATGGCCGGGACAAGCCCGGCCATGACGAGGACACTCAATTGCTGCGCGTCCAGGTTTTGCTCTTGCACAGCACCGACAAGACGCAACCTTGAACCGTGGCGGTGCTGTGGCTCTGCACCTGGAAGCTTGCCTGATAGGTGTGGCCGTCGTCGGCATTGTAGATCAATCCCGACCATTTGCTCGGACCGTCGGGCGCGAGGCCGTGCGCCACCTGCAAGCCGATCATCGGACGCGCGCGCTTGGCGGGGTTGGGGTTGAGCTTGTCGGTCTTCGGCCGGCCGGTTGCGCGGTCGGTCGGTTCATGCAGCCAGACCACGGTGCCGCACAATTTGCCGCCGCAATTGCTGAGGCGAACTTTGGTCCCGCCGTCCTGCGACAGCCAGGTTCCCTCCGCCGGCATGGCATAGGCTGCGCTCGATAATGCCGTCAGGCCGATTATGGCCGCGGAAATGCACTTCAAAACCATCACGATCTTTCCTGTAGGTTTGCCCGGCCCAACGCGATATCGCCCGGTGGTTAGTTCCGGCTAAATCATCGCGGTTAGCGATCTGTCACTAAACGTACATCTGCGTCGTTTTGCGGCCTTACTGCGGCATTTCCATGGGTTCGCGACGCGGTTGGCTTGCGGGTCTTCATCATCGATTCATCGCGACGATTAAACTGTCATTCAAATCTTCTCACCATGATCGCGGGCTCGGACACCGACGTTAGCCCGGGCAACAGGGACGTTAGCGACGCGGCCGCTGGGGCGGACCGTTCGCGATAATGGGGAGGCCAAAATGGCTATCGAGATTACGGACGCGGGCGGCTGCTTTGCGCTCGGCATGAATTATTCCGCCGGCGCGGGCGTGGCGGTCGATCTGATCGAGGCGCACAAGTGGTTCAACATCGCGGCCATGCGCGGGCACGCCGACGCTGCGCGGCTGCGCCGCGAAGTGGCCGAGCAGATGCTTGATGCCGAGATCGGCCGCGCCCAGCGCGCGGCGCGCGATTGGCTTAAAAGCCATCCGCAGGCGAGCGCGCCGATGCCGGCCATTCGCGCGGCGGCTTAAAGCGGTTCGTCACGGTCAGTCATGCGGCGATGAAGCGCTGCGAGCTCCCGCGCGCAGCATCCGGCGCTTGCGCGAATTGCGTTTCGCGTCAGGTCTGCTTCCAATGCTTATGATGACGATGTGCCGGTCGGCTGGGGGCGCCTGGATAGGCGGGATTCTCAACACACATGTTGCCCAATCCGCTGGCGGTTGCCATGCATTGTGCAAAGCTGACAAAAGCGCAACTGGTTGCGCCGATGCCGTTTCTTCCGCCGCCATACTGGACGCACCACGGATATTGGATTTCGGCGCGGGCCGGTGAGGGCAGCGTGACCATCGTGGCCGCCAGCAGCGCGACGGCCGATAATCCGATCATTCGATTAAACATTGGCATGTCTCCTAAACATTGGCATGTCTCCGAGAATGTTTCCTCGATCAAGTTAACCCCCCTCCGGACGAATTGATGCAGTGCCGCCGTGAATTTTTTCAGCCGGCGCCGCAGCGGCGTGCGGATTACGGCATCCGCGGATTGCGACACAGCGTTTGACGCGGATTCTCGGTAAGCCTAAGCAGTTCAATACGCGGAGCTGTGGCCGAGTGGCTGAAGGCGGCGGTTTGCTAAACCGTTATACGCTCCAAAGGCGTATCGAGGGTTCGAATCCCTCCGGCTCCGCCACCGCCTTCGCGCTGCGCAGCTTCGCAGGACTTCCGCCGGCATTGATCGCGAATCGGATTGCTCCGAAACCGATTCGCCGGGCAGGGCCGAAGCCTGAAATCAGCCGCTGCCTCGTCCAAGCCCGTACTGCCCAAGCAGACCGGCGGTCATTTGCCCAGATGCCGCTGGAATTGGGTCCGTTCGCAGCGGAAACCCGTTCAAAACGGCCCGAAATTGCGTCATCGGCGTAAAACAGGGCGGCACGAGAATGACCGGGGCGATGAAAAAATCGAGCCGGGAAATCAAAGTAAGATATTGTAATTACAAGATAAATTAAGCCAGCGAGTAGCTGCGTCCGCCATTGAATTGCGGCGGCGCCCGTTCGGAATTGCGTGTTTTTTACGCAACACTCGGCCGAAAAGCGACTTCGGAGCCTGTGGGAAGGGCGCTTCTTCGTTGCACGTCAAGTCTCGTCCGTTAATGTCGTCAATGCGACGGAGGGGGGCATCCCCAGGTCGCGCTTTACGGGCAGACGGCTCACGAACGTGAAACGTTTTTCCGGAAAGCGGGGAGCACGGGGAAGTTCCATCGGTGCCGATCGCACTGGGCGGATACGGATCCCTCTCAAGAGAAACAATATTTGGAGGTTCAAGATGAAGATGGTGAAAAGCCTTCTCCTGGGCACCGCAGCGGGTCTCGTTGCGATGACTGGGGCGCAGGCTGCCGATCTTCCCGTAAAGGCCAAGCCGGTCCAGTACGTGAAGATTTGTAGTCTGTATGGTGCAGGGTTCTATTACATCCCCGGCACCGATACCTGTATCAAGATCGGCGGCTTCGTCCGCGCCGAAGTGAACTTCAATGCCGGCGGTTCCTTCTCCAGCCTCCAGTCCGGTGTCTGTGAACGGCGGCTCGCTCCAGGGGAAAACAGAAACCTGGCGTTCGCGCGCCGGCGTGACGTTCGATACCCGCACGCAGACCGAGTACGGCACCCTGCGTTCGTACTTCATTGTCGCGACCACGGCGACGAACGGCCAGACCATCAACGCCGGCTTCCCTGGCGGTCCAGGCGTTGGCAACAACCCCGGCGGTTCGGGCACCGCGCCATATACGGCGCTCTGGTCGAACGCGGCGTTCATCCAGTTTGCCGGCTTCACGGCGGGTAAGACGGCGTCGTTCTTCGACTTCGACCTGCAACCCTATTCGAACCAGACCAACGTCTGGGGCTCGAACTACGCCGGTGGCGGCATCGATGTGTTCGCCTACACCGCCCAGTTCGGCAACGGCATGTCGGCGTCGCTCTCGGCGGAACAACCGTACGGTCGCCGCATGTCTATCACCAATGGGGCTATCGGCGTTGTGCCCAATGGCGGTCTAACCATCGGCGGGACTGGGCAGTACGGCAATCAGGAGGTGCCTGACATCGTCGGCAACCTGCGCATCGACCAGACTTGGGGTTCGGCTCAGGTGATGGGCGCCTACCATCAGCTCAGGGCCGTTTCGATCTACTGCTGCCGGCGACTTTGGTTACGTCAACAGACTCTGCTGGGCCTTCGGCGGCGGTCTGAAGTTCAACCTGCCGATGATCGGCCACGGTGACTACGTCCTCGTCGCAAGCTCGGCTACAGCGAAGGTGTGATCTCTATGTCGGCCTGGGAGTCAACGGCGGCTTCAACCTGACCAACAACGATGCTACCAGTCATGCGATTGGGCCGGCATTCGACGCTGTCCTCACCGCTGGCAACAGCCTCGACAAGACCAAGGCCTGGAGCGTCACTGGCGGTTTCGAGCACTTCTGGTCGCCCCAGTGGAAGACCTCCCTCTACGGTGCGTACGGCAAGATGACGTATAGCGATGCCGCCAGTGCGGTCCTCAGGCGGCCGTGGCTCTCTTGGTAGCTCGACGAACTGGAACTTGGGCCAGATCGGCTCGCGCACGGTGTGGACGCCGGTCGCCAACCTCGATCTGAGCCTTGAGGTGATGTACAACCGCCTCGATACGGCTTGCGGCGTACGCGGCGCCGCGCCTTCGACGACAAGGATTGGGTGTCGGGCATCTTCCGCGTCCAGCGCAACTTCTATCCCTGATCTGATTTGATCGGAGATGAAACCCCCGGCGGGAAACCGCCGGGGGTTTTTCGTTGCGGGAGACGGCGCGGGACCCCGGTTGCTGACGGCGATTTTACCCGGGACACGAAGGCCAATCGCTGCGCCGCGAGCGGGACACCGCCCCGGCGAAGGGCCCTTGAATCTGGTAACATTCGTGTTACCTTCGGTCCATGCTCGAAATCCGCTACTATGTCGCTGCGGGTGGTCAGCAGCCTTTCGCGGAATGGTTTGCCGATTTGGTGCCGG
Source organism: uncultured Alphaproteobacteria bacterium (assembly GCA_963809675.1). Classification (GTDB taxonomy): domain Bacteria; phylum Pseudomonadota; class Alphaproteobacteria; order Rhizobiales; family Xanthobacteraceae; genus Pseudolabrys. Next base: position 885,166 of record CAWEKJ010000007.1, on the reverse strand, counting down.
TGGGCTAGTGCCGCCGATTTGAAGTTCCTGCATCACTCGTCGCAAGCTCGTTCGGGAACTTCAAATCGATAAGCGGCACTAGAATCATATACTTGCTAGTGCCCCTTTGCTTCCGAAGTTCGTGTCGGAAGGTGCTGCGATGTATCACGAACTTCGGAAGCGGGGCACTAGGGCCAAAGTCACGCGCGCTATCGCCCGCATGGAGCAGGGCAACCTCTCGCAGGTGAAGTCGGTCGGCGAAGGTGTGCTTGAATATCGAATCGATTTCGGCCCCGGTTACCGGGTGTATTTCGGGCGCGATGGCGTCGCACTGGTGATTCTGCTGACGGGTGGCACGAAGAAGCATCAACAACGCGACATCGATGCGGCGCATGCCTATTGGCAGGACTACAAACAAAGCAAGCGCCGGCGGCGCTGACGGAGGCGAGAGATGGCAAAAACAAAAAAATTCAAGGAACTGGTCCAGCAGCATGCGAGGGCTGACAAGAAATTCGCAGAGGCGCTTCTGCGCGAAGGCATCGACGCGATGCTGAGCGGCGACGTGGACACGGGAAAGACCATCCTTCGCGACTACATCAAAGCGACAATCGGCTTCGAGAAGCTGGGGCGAGCAACCGCGACGCCGCCGAAAAGCCTGATCCGCATGTTCGGGCCGCGCGGCAACCCCCAGGCCAGAAATCTGTTCAGCGTTATCGGGTGCCTGCAAAAGCGGGCGGGCCTCCGGCTTCGCCTCGCCGCATAGCTGCGGCTTTAGCCGCCATCGTTGGAGTTTGATTCGTTTGAGTAGAATCGGCAGCCTCTGTCCGTCACCCTGAGGTGGGAGGCGCCAACGGGTCCGGCCCGCTTGGGCCGGCCCGATGACAGGCTCCGCGCCGAGCCTCGAAGGGCGACGGGCCAATAGGGCAGCGACCTTGGCCGCTCATCCACCAATGTCGGGTTTACCCGACATTGGAATTTAAGGCGCACAAGTCGGCTAAAGCCGACTTGTGATGGCTCGCGCGGAAATGCGCTCGCACCTCAGGATGACGGGTTTTGAGTTGGTGCTAAGATCGGCAAATGGGCGCGTTCGTTTACATGCTTCGCTGTGCCGACAAATCTTTCTACGTCGGTAGCGCGACCGGTGATGATCTTACCAAGCGTATTGCCGAGCATCAGTCGGGCGCATATCCCGGGTATACATGGTCGCGGCGCCCGGTGACGCTTGTTTGGTCGGAACATTTCGAGCGTATTACCGACGCGATCACGGCCGAACGAAAAATCAAAGGCTGGAGCCGCGCGAAGAAGCAGGCGCTGACTAAAGGCGAATGGGATTCTGTTAAATCGCTTTCGCGTCGCAGAGCGGGCCGTCCAAAGTCAAAAGCGTCATCCTAAGGTGCGAGGCGCGCCGCCTATTCTCTCTCCGTCACCCTGAGGTGCGAGCGAAGCGAGCCTTGGACCCGTCACCCTGAGGTGGCTTCGCGAAGCGAAGCCCTCGAAGGGCGACGGCCCCGGAATCACGGGCCGCCCATCCTTCGAGGCTCGGCGCTATGCGCCTCGCACCTCAGGATGACGGATTTGAGTTGATGCTCACGCGGTCGCAATTTAGGACAAAGTCCTCAATGCGCGCAATGATATCCGGCTCCGCCAGCAGCGGGGCGTGGCCCTGATCGGGCACCTCGATCGTTTCCATCGTCGGATGACGCACCCGCATCGCCTCGACCGTGGCCGGCGACAGGATGTCGGAGTTTTCGCCGCGGATCACCATCACCGGCACGTGAGCGAGCGCGTCGAACTGCGCCCACAGCGGCGGAAACGGCTTTTCAAAGTCGACGCCTTCCAGCGTCTTGGCGAGTTTGACGTCGTAGGTCGGCACCAGCGCGCCGTTCTCCTCGCGGAAGGTGCGGCGCGCGCTGGCGAGCCAATCTTGCGGGGTAAGCTTGGGGAATTGCGCGTCGAACAGGCGGCGCAGGATTTCGGCGCCTTCCTCGAAGGATCGCGGCTGCGGCAGCTTGCCGACATAGCCTTTGATGCGCATCAGCCCCTTTGGCTCGATCACCGGGCCGATATCGTTGAGCACGACGCCGGCGATTGCCGACGGCCGCACGGCGGCGAGCAGCATGGCAAGAATGCCGCCGCGCGAGGTGCCGATGAAAATCGCGGGCAGGGCGTCGAGCGCGGTGATGACCGCGAGCACGTCGGCCAGTTCGACCTGGAAGTTGTAATTTGCCGGGTCGCGGTCGTACTCGGATTGGCCGCGGCCGCGGTAATCGAGCGCGATGACGCGGCGCGGCCGGGCGGCGCCCGCCGCCGCTAATCCAGCCTTCGCAGCCGAAGCGGCTGCTTCGGCGGAGTAGGCAGCTATGGCGGGCTTGCTCACTTGCCCGCCGAAGCGCAGCGAAGGCGGGTCATTTGCCAGCGCGTCGGCCAGCGCGTCGAAATCGGCGGCGGTTCGCGCCAGGCCGGGCAGGCAGACCACCGGCAGCGCGGGCGCGCTGCGGCTGCCACGGCTGCTAACGCATGCAGCCGCAGGCCGTCGGGGGCGGAGATGAAGATGGAGGTTGGTGCGTCGGGCATGAGCACGATTGGTAGGCTAATCCCTCCCCCGTTTACGGGGGAGGGTCGGCGAGCGAAGCGAGCCGGGGTGGGGGTGTGGAGGAGTAACCCCACCCGGCTCCGTGTTCGCTTCGCTCACTCGGAGCCACCCTCCCCTTTCAGGGGAGGGATTCACGGCGAAGCCGGCCGGGTGGGGGCTTCTTTCAATGAGCACAGTGTAAATTGTTTCCAAGACTCCTTGCAGATTTTGATCGACCTCGCTGTTCCAAAAACGAAAAACATGAAAGCCGGCGCGACTCAGTTCTCTATCCCGCGCCTGGTCGCTTGCTCGATGAGGATCAACGTTGTGTTGCCCGCCATCGATTTCGATAATAAGGCGATGCTTCAGACATACGAAGTCAACGATATAGCCGCGACGTGGCGCTTGACGGCGAAAATGAAATCCTTGCTTTCGCCACGAACGAAGGTGATTCCAGACTTTCACCTCTTGCGGCGTCAACGTCTTTCGTAACCGTCGTGCGATCGGGTTCGCCATCTCCCCACCCGGCTCGCCGCTTGCGCGGCTCGCCACCCTCCCCCTTCGGGGGAGGGATAGTCAATTCATCGCGCCGCGCTTGATGTCGGCCTCGATCATCAGTCTGCTGCCGCCGCCGAAACGGGCGCGATAGACCTGTAGGTTCTCCATGATCCGCTCGACGTAATTGCGGGTCTCGGAGATCGGGATGCGCTCGACCCAATCGACCGGATCGACCTTCGGGATCGCGCGGATCGCCATAGGCCGCGATCCACTGCCGCACGCGGCCGCGGCCGGCATTGTAGCCGGCGAAAGTGAGGATATAGGAGCCGTTATAGCCGCCGAGCAAATTGGAGAGTTCGGCGGCGCCCATCTGCATGTTGTAGACCGGATCCTTGAGCAGGCGGTCGCGGTTATAGGTCGCCTTGTACTTCTTGGCGGTGTCGATGGCGGCCGCCGGCGTCACCTGCATCAGCCCCATGGCGTGCGCGCTCGAGACGATCTTCTGATTGAAGTGGCTCTCCTGGCGGGAGATCGAATAGGCCACCGCCGGCTCGATCGGCGGCGCGATCGCCTTGTAGTCGGGCAGGCCGACGATCGGATAGGCGTAATAATCGAGCGGCAGCCCGCGGGTATAGGCGCCCTGGCCGAGCAGCAGCATCGAGCGGCCGTCGCCATGCTTGGCGGCGATTTCGCCCAGCGTCGCCATGCCGGCGATATCGGTGCCGCTTTCGCCGAATTCGGCATACATCGACGCCAGCATGTCGCGTTCGTCGAGCGCGTAGAGAATTTCCGCCGCGCGGCCGACTTCGAGATTGCTCAGCACGCTCCGCTCCTGCGGCGTGAAGGCCGGCGGCCCGCGCAAGCCGAGATCGGTCAGGCCGAGGCGCGCGCGCGCGAGCTGGCCGTAATAGGTCGCGGTGTACTGCGCCGCCGCCTCGTAATAGGCCTTGGCCTGCGCGCGCTGGCCCATGGCGTCGGCCGCGCGGCCCTGCCAATAGCCGCCGCGGGCGAGCGCATGCGGGCTGACCGTGCCTTCGTCGATGTGCGAGAAATGCTCGGCCGCGGTCTTGGGGTCGTGCAGGTAACGCAACGCGATCCAGCCGGCGGTGAAGTGCTGATCGACGCGATAATTGCCTTGCGGCGGCGGGGCGGCGTCGCGCGCCACGCGGTAGGCCGTGCGCGGGTCGCCGTCGTCGAGCAGCTTGCGCACCAGCAGGCGCCGCTCCACCCACCACTGATCGACATCGACCAGCGCTTCGGGATCCTGCGGCACCGTGAGGATCAGCTTGCCGGCTTCCTCCGTTTTGTTTTCTTTGCGCAGCATCTGTACGCGCGCGAAAACGTAGCCGGGATCGCGCCGTGCGGCCGCCGGCACCGCGTCGAGCAGCGCCTTGGCATTGCCCGCCCTGCGGATCACCGCCGCGCGGGCGCGGCCGATCGCCAGCTCGTCGCCGCCGAGCCGGGCCGCGGCGCGCAAGCCGGCTTCGACATCGCCGGCGAAGAAGCGCCGCTCCATGCGGGCCTTGTGATCGGCGCGCGTCAGCATGCCGCCGAACATGTCGAGCACCTTGGCCTCGACTTCGCTGCCGCAATCCTCGTAGCGCCAGGCATGGCGGACCAAAGCCGCGGCGGCTTCGCGGTCGCCTCTGGCGAGCAACGCATGCGCCAGCATATAGCGGCCCTTGGCGGTGGTGGGCTGGTGATCGGCGAAAAACGCCAGCACGGTGTTGTCGTCGAGATGATCGTTCCACAGCGCGTTCTCGGCGCGGCGGCGGAACAGCGGCGCGTGCGGCCAGCTCGGATTGGCGTTCACGAAGCCGGCGTAGCGCGCGAAACTCGGATTGGTGTTGTCGCTGCGCAGGATCGCCCATTCGGCGAGCTTGCGGGCGACCGGATCCTTGATGGTGTTTTCGGCGGCGTCGGCATCGCCGAGCTTGCCCTTGTGGGCGGCCTCGATCGCGCGTTTCACCGCCGCGATGTCGTCGGCCGAGGTGGCGCCGTGGGCGCAACGGAAAATGGTCCCGAAACAGGACGCGCCAACGGCTTGAACAAAGCGCGGCTTTTGAACATGGCGCCCCGCATGCCGACATTGGCCTGCGCGAAGGCCGAGGCGCCGGCAACGTCCGGCGACCGTTTGTGCGACAGCGGCAGATTATGGACGACCGAGGCGGCCGGTTGCCTGACGGCTTCCTTCAAAGTTTTCTTGGCAGTTTCTTTGGGAGTTTCCTTGGCAGCATGGATGGCGGGTCGTGGCTTTGGCAGTGGAACTTTTTTGGTCGCGGCCATGGCGGTTTCGATGCCCGCCGGGGCGCCAAACGCGCCAACCGCCGCCAGCGCCAAGGCCACGGTCAATCCCAAGCCCTGGTTCGGTTTAATCGCGCCCATTCAATCCCTTGCCCGATCCTTCGCCCGGTCTCTCGGTCCTGCCGGCGCCGACTCAAATGGCGCCGGGCAGCTCCCATTAGGCCATTATTCTTGCCAAAGGATACCCAAAAACCCAACAGCCTTCAGCATATCCCGCAAGGCGGGCAAAAGCGGGGCGGGACCCTATTTATCACGCCTATTCATGGCGCCCATCGGGTTGAAGGGCTTTCAACGGCGCAGGTGACCCGATATCTATGGGGTCGGACTATCGCCTGTTGAGATCGTGTCAGGACCGCCAAGATGACAGCAAAGACGAACTTCCGAGGATCGTTCACCGCGCTGGTCACGCCGTTCAAAAACGGCTCGCTCGACGAAAAGGCGTTCCGCGACCTGGTCGACTGGCAGATCGCCGAGGGCACCAGCGGCCTGGTGCCGGTCGGCACCACCGGCGAGAGCCCGACGCTGTCGCACGATGAGCACAAGCAGGTGGTGGAGTGGTGCGTCGATCAGGCCGACGGCCGCGTTCCCGTGGTCGCCGGCGCCGGATCGAATTCGACCGCGGAGGCGATCGAATTATCCCAGCACGCCGAAAAGGCCGGCGCCGACGCCGTGCTGGTGGTGACGCCCTATTACAACAAGCCGACCCAGGAAGGGCTCTACCAGCACTATAAGGCGATCAACGACAAAATCGGCATTCCGATCATCATCTACAACATTCCCGGCCGCTCGATCGTCGACATGTCGGTCGAGACCATGAAGCGGCTCTACGAGCTCAAGAACATCGCCGGCGTCAAGGACGCCACCGCCAACATGGCGCGGGTGTCGCAGCAGCGCGCCGGCGTCGGCGAGGATTTCAACCAGCTTTCCGGCGAGGACATCACCGCGCTCGGCTTCATGGCGCATGGCGGTCATGGCTGCATTTCGGTGACGTCGAACGTGGCGCCGCGGCTGTGCGCCGAATTCCAGAGCGCCTGCCTGAAGGGCGATTTCAAGACCGCGCTCAAGTTGCAGGACAAGCTCACGCCGCTGCACATCAACCTGTTCGTCGAAACCAGTCCGGCGCCGATCAAGTATGCGATGTCGCTGATCGGCAAGTGCGCCAATACGGTGCGGTTGCCGATGGTGCCGGCCAGCGAAAAGGCCCAAGCCGCCGTGCGCGAGGCCATGGTGCATGCCGGGCTGATCAACTAGCATCCGCGCCCGTGGCGGCAGCCAAGTCTGGAGGGGCGACCCATGCTTGAGGACTTCAAGAAATTCGCGCTGCGCGGCAATGTGGTCGATCTCGCCGTCGGCGTGATCATCGGCGCCGCCTTTGGCGCCATCGTGACCGCGCTGGTTGGCGACATCGTCATGCCGGTGGTCGGCGCCGCGACCGGCGGTCTCGACTTCTCGAATTACTTCATCGCCCTCTCGTCCAAGGTCACGGCCGCCAACTTAGCCGAGGCACAAAAGCAAGGTGCGGTGCTGGCTTGGGGGCATTTTCTCACCGTCACGCTTAACTTCATCATCATCGCCTTCGTATTGTTCCTGGTGATCCGCGCCATGACCCGGCTCATACGCAAGGAAGAGGCCAAGCCGGCGCCGCCGCCGAAGCAGGAGCAGTTGCTCAGCGAAATCCGCGATTTGTTGAAGCAGCGCTAAAGCGGCAAATAATTCCATGGCCGTAAAACCCGAGCGCCGCTTCAAGGCGGTCGCCGACAACCGCAAGGCGCGTTTCAATTACGAAATCGGCGAGGTCATCGAGGCCGGCATCGTGCTCACCGGCAGCGAGGTGAAATCGCTGCGCGCCGGCAAGGCGACCATCGCGGAATCCTATGCCGATGCGCGCGACGGCGCGATCTGGCTGATCAATTCCAATATTCCGGAATATCTGCAGGCGCACCGGTTCAATCATCTTCCCAAGCGGCCGCGCAAATTGCTGCTGCATGCGCGCCAGATCAACAAGCTGGCCGGCGCGGTCGAGCGCGAGGGCATGACTATCGTGCCGCTCAGGCTCTATTTCAACGAGAAAGGCCGCGCCAAGATCGCGATCGCGCTCGGCAAAGGCAAGAAGCTGCACGACAAGCGCGAGACGCTCAAGAAGCGCTCCTGGGAACGCGAGCGCGGCCGGCTGATGCGGGATAAGGGATAGGCTTATGGCTGTGCCGACCAAGCTCGATCACTGCGTCATTCACGTTTCCGAGTGGGAGCGCTCGAACCAATTCTACACGCAGGTGATGGGCGCCGAGCTGGTGGCGCGTCCGGCGGGCTTTGCTTATCGCTTCGGCGACAAGCAGCTCAACGTTCATGGGCCGGGCGTTGCGCCTGCCGAAGTCGCGCGCCTGCCGGTGCAGCCGGGTAATTCCGATCTTTGTTTTGAATGGAGCGGGCCGATCGCGGGCGCGATCGCGCATCTCAAAGATCACGGTGTCACGGTCGAGCGCGGGCCAATGCAACGTTTCGGCGCCAAGGGACCGGGCACGTCGGTTTATTTTCGTGATCCGGACGGGTCGCTGATGGAATTCATGAGTTATGGAGAGAAGTGATGACCGAAGCACCGGGCACGCATAATCCGAATGTTCTGCCGCCAGGCATTCCGGCCCCGCAAGACGACGGCGCCGCCAAGCATCTGCCCGGCACCGCGCTACCCGATGTGGCTTTGCCGGCGACCGACGGCGCGCAAGTCAATCTGTCGAAGCTCAAGGGCCGCACGGTGGTTTACATCTACCCGCGCACCGGCGTGCCGGGTGTCGACGCGCCGCCCGGCTGGGACCAGATCCCCGGCGCGCGCGGCTGCACGCCGCAGTCTTGTTCGTTTCGCGATCACTTCGGCGAGTTGAAGCGCCTGGGCGTGGCGCAACTTTACGGTTTGTCCACACAGGACACCGCCTATCAACAGGAGGCGGCGAGCCGGCTGCATCTGCCGTTTGCGATCCTGTCGGATGATAAGCTGGCGCTGACCAAGGCGCTTAAGCTGCCGACCTTCACGACGTCCGGCATGACGCTCTTGAAGCGCATGGCGCTGGTGATCGACGACGGCAAGATTATCAAGGCATTCTATCCGGTATTCCCGCCCGACAAGAACGCCGCGGAAGTGATCGCCTGGCTTCAGGCGTTGCGCGGCTGATTTCTGTCAGGGCAGCACGGTGAGGAACAAAAACGCCGCGAAGATGACCAGATGGACGATGCCCTGAAGCACCGTGGTGCGGCCGGTGCCCAGCGTGATCACGCCGACGACCAAAGTGACTGCCAGAAATACCTCATCCTTGGCGCCGAGCCCCAGCTCAAGCGGCTGGCCGAGGACAATTGAGACGACCGCCACGGTCGGGATCGTGAGGCCGATGCTGGCGAGCGCCGACCCAAGCGCCAGGTTAAGGCTGGTTTGCAGTTGGTTGGCTCGCGCCGCCCGCAACGCCGCCAAGCCTTCCGGCAGCAAGACCAAGAGCGCGATGACCACGCCAACAACGGCCTTTGGCACGTCGAGATATGAAACCGCGATTTCCAGTGTCGGCGTCAGCGCCTTGGCAAGGCCGACGACGGCGACCAGGGCCACCAGCAGGAGGAGGGCGCTGACCAGCGCCGTCCGGTCGGACGGCGCCGCCGGCGCCTTCTTGCTTTTGCCTTTCACCGGCAGGAAGTAACCGCGATGCCGGACGGTTTGCACGAAGACGTACGAGCCGTAGAGCACCAACGAAATAACACCGGCGAACACGAGCTGCGACGTACTGAACGTCGGACCGGGCGCGGCGACCGTTACGTTCGGCAGAATGAGCGTCAGCGTCGTGAGCGCCGCGAGCACGGCCAAAGCCGCGCTCGCTCCCTCAAGCTGAAATCCCTGCTCGTGGTGGCGTACGCCGCCCGCCAGCAGACATAAGCCCACAATGCCGTTGCAGGCGATCATCACCGAGGCAAAAACCGTATCGCGTGCCAGCCCCGCCTTGTCGGGCGCTCCCAGCATCACCGAGACGATGAGCGCTACCTCGATCACCGTGACGGCGACGGCCAGAACCAGCGTGCCGTACGGCTCTCCAATGCGGTGTGCCACGACTTCGGCGTGATAGACGGCTGCAAATACGGTCACGATCAGAATCAGTCCGGCCGCTGCGGCGATAACGCCGCCGGTGCCGGCGACGATTGTCGAAATGAGAACCGCCCAGGCCAACAGCGGCCAAGCCCAAGCCCACCAGGGCGTCCGTGCCGCTGCGGCTGCCATCCCCGAAACCCTCCGATTCCGTGGCGCAGCTTACGACGGGCCGCCGGCCGCTTCACGCTCTAAAAAATCGCGTACCGCGGCAAAAACATCGCGAAACATCTGGGCCGTCAGCACGCCGGTATTCGTGTTGTAGCGCGAGCAGTGGTAGCTCGAGAATAACGCCAGTTCGCCCAGCATATTTTTGCCGCCATGTTTGAACGGCGTGGCGGACTTCTTGGCGGCGAAGGCGGTCACCACGCTGTTATGGGCGACGTGGCCGAGCGCGACGATCGCGCGCAGGTTTTTCATCTCGGCGATGGTGAGCTTGAGGAAATCGCGGCAGGTATTGATTTCCGCCGGCGTCGGCTTGTTTTCGGGCGGAACGCACCGCACGGCGTTGGTGATGCGGCAATCGATCGAGCTCCAGCCCGTCATCGGCGCGGGCGTCGAAGATGCCGCGTGAGAAACCGTAGCGCGCCAGCGTCTCGTAGAGCAGCACGCCGGCGTAATCGCCGGTGAACGGCCGGCCGGTGCGATTGGCGCCTTGCAGACCGGGCGCCAGCCCGACGATCAGCAGCCGCGCGTCGAGCGGGCCGAAGGAGGGCACCGGCGCGTTGAACCAGGACGGCTCCTGCGCGCGCCATTGATTGCGGAACGCCGCCAGCCGCGGACAGCGCGGGCAGTCGCGCCCCGGCTGAGCCTGCGGCATGGCCGAACTCACTAAAATTAATCGTCGAATTCTTCGTCGTCGCCACCGCCGGCATCGACGGTAGCCCCGGCCCGCTGCGGGGCGGCCGGCGGACGCTGCAGGAATTGCGGCGTGTGATGCGGCGCCTCGCCGCGATCGTCACGCGGCCCACGCGCGTCGCGGGCCGCGCGCTCGGCCGGATCGCGGCCGATCTTGCCCTGCAGCGTGACGATGTCGGTAAAGATGTCGGCCTGGCGGCGCAACTCGTCGGCCACCATCGGCGGCTGCGTGGTGACGGTCGAAATCACGGTTACGCGCACGCCGCGCTTCTGCACCGCTTCCACCAGCGAGCGGAAATCGCCGTCGCCGGAGAACAACACCATGTGATCGATCGAGCCGGCGATTTCCATGGCATCGACCGCGAGTTCGATGTCCATGTTGCCCTTGACCTTGCGGCGGCCGGTCTGGTCGACGAATTCCTTGGTCGCCTTGGTGACGACCGAATAGCCGTTGTAATCGAGCCAGTCGATCAGCGGGCGGATCGATGAATATTCCTGATCCTCGATCACCGCGGTGTAATAGAACGCGCGCAGCAGATAACCGCGCGACTGGAATTCTTTCAGCAGTTTCTTGTAGTCGATGTCGAAACCAAGCGATTTGGCGGTGGCGTAAAGATTGGCGCCGTCAATGAACAATGCGATTTTTTCGCCGGGGACCGTCATGGTTTTCTCTCACTGCTCGCAATACAAACCGAATTTCCCGATTCAGCGCGCCCCAAACGCACGAGAGGCGCGGAGCGCTGCATCGAATCGGCGTTAACAGAAAGGCACCCTCGATCAATTCAGTTGGCACCCGCGCAATCACGCCTTTGCCGGTAAAATCCAGCCGGATCGGCCTGCTTGCAACATTTGGGTAACAGAGGCACAAGGCCAAACCAAGACAAAAATACTTGAACTTTTAGCCGGTACGGTCTACCTACCGGGCGAATTCAGGACAAAGTTCCACCTCAGGGAGTGACGAGCCGATGGCCCGTGTCACCGTAGAAGACTGCATCGACAAGGTTGAAAACCGCTTCGATCTCGTGCTGCTGGCGAGCCATCGGGCGCGCATGATCTCGTCCGGGTCGCAGATTACCGTCGATCGCGACAACGACAAAAATCCGGTCGTCGCGCTGCGCGAGATCGCGGAAACGACGGTATCGCCCGGCGATCTCAAGGAAGATCTGATCCACACACTGCAGAAATATGTCGAGGTCGACGAGCCGGAGCCCGAAGTGCCGCTGATCGGGGCCGGGGCCGGCGCATCGGTCGATTCCGACGATACCGAAGTGACCTCCGAGCGCATGACCGAAGAAGAGCTGCTCAAGGGTCTCGAAGGCCTGGCGCCGCCGGAAGAAGTGCCGGAAGAAGACGCCGAATAAGCCATTCGCAGACGTTTTCGTCTAAATTTGATGCAGCGGCCCAGCCCCCAAGCTGGGCCGTTGTTTTGCATCATCTGCCTCGCCAAACCCTTGCAGCCCCAGCGAATTGTCGTGATATCTGTGGTAGAAATCAGCAGCCGGCACCGTTCCGACTTCAGATTCGGCGGCCGCGAGGCATTTGGATGGCGCGCGCGCGCTCAGATTTACCGCGAATGCAGAAGCAGTCGCCTACGAGGGCGCCGCTGGAGCGGGCCGTTGCCGCGCCGCAAGTAGTTGAAAAGCCGGCGCAATCCCGCAAGCCGCAGATGATGCGGCAATACGATCTGATCGAACGGGTGCGCCGCTACAATCCCAATACCAACGAGGCGCTGCTTAACCGCGCCTATGTCTACGCCATGAAGGCGCATGGCGAGCAGCGGCGCGCCTCGGGCGACCCGTATTTCTCGCACCCGATCGAAGTGGCGGCGATCCTCACCGACCTCAAACTCGACGACGCCACCATCGCTGCGGCGCTTTTGCATGACACCATTGAGGATACCGCAACCACCCGCGCCGAGATCGACACTTTGTTCGGCCGCGACATCGGCACGCTGGTCGATGGTCTGACCAAACTCAAAAAGCTCGATCTGGTCACCAAGGAAGCCAAGCAGGCGGAAAACCTGCGCAAGCTGCTGCTGGCGATCGCCGACGACGTGCGCGTGCTGCTCGTCAAGCTCGCCGATCGCCTGCACAACATGCGCACGCTCGACTACATGCCGGTCGAGGCGCGCCGGCGCGCCGCCGAGGAAACGCTGGAAATCTATGCGCCGCTCGCCGGCCGCATGGGCATGCATGCGCTGCGCGAGGAGCTCGACGATTTGGCGTTCCGCGAACTCTATCCGGAAGCCTGCGAAGTGGTGAGCGGACGGCTCAACGCGCTCGCCGACCGTCACAAGCATCTGATCACGCGAGATCGAGCAGCAGCTCACCAAGAAACTCGCCGACCGCGGCATCGCGGCGCGGGTATTGGGGCGGCGCAAGCGCGCCTATTCGATCTGGCGCAAGATGGAGCGAAAATCGGTCGGCTTCGAGCAACTGTCCGATATTTTCGGCTTCCGCGTGATCGTCAAGACGGTGGCGGATTGCTATCAGGCGCTCGGCATCGTGCACACCACCTGGCCGATGGTGCCGGGCCGTTACAAAGATTACATCTCGACCCCCAAGGCCAATGACTACCGTTCGATCCACACCACCGTGATCGGTCCGGGCAAGCAGCGCGTCGAACTGCAGATCCGCACCACCGAGATGCACGAACTCGCCGAATACGGCATCGCCGCGCACGCGCTCTACAAGGATACCGCCGGCTCGCCGACCGAACTGCTGTCGCGCGAGTCGAGCGCCTATGCCTGGCTACGGCGCACCATCGAGCTGCTGGCGGAAGGCTCAAACCCGGAGGAATTCCTCGAGCACACCAAGCTCGAACTGTTCCACGACCAGGTGTTCTGCTTCACGCCCAAGGGCAAGCTGATCGCGCTGCCGCGCAACGCGACGCCGATCGACTTTGCCTATGCGGTGCACACCGACGTCGGCAACACCGCGGTCGGCTGCAAGATCAATGGACAAATTGCGCCGCTGGGATCGGAAATCATCAACGGTGACGAGGTCGAGATCCTCACCTCGAAGGCGCAAATAGCCCCGCCGGCGGCCTGGGAATCGATCGTGGTCACCGGCAAGGCGCGCGCGGCGATTCGGCGCGCCACCCGCGCTGCCGTGCGCACGCAATATACCGGTCTCGGCCGGCGCATCGTCGAGCGCCTGTTCCAGCGCGCCAAGATGGCCTATTCGGACGAGAAGCTTACTGGCGCGCTGCCGCGGCTGGCGCGCGCGTCGATCGACGAGGTGATGGCGGCGGTCGGCCGCGGCGAATTGAAGGCCTCGGACGTCGCCCGCGCCATGTATCCCGACTACAAGGAAGAACGCGCCGCCGCCATGGCGGTTAAGCGCAAGCGCGAGAGCGGCTGGTTCGGCCTGAAGAAGCTCACCTCGGTCAAATTCAGGGTGCCGGGTGTTGCGGTGAGCGGACCGGCTATCCCGATCCGCGGCATCAACGGCGACTTACCGGTGAGCTTCGCGCCGAACGGCGGCGCGGTGCCGGGCGACCGCATCGTCGGCATTCTGACGCCGGGCGAGGGCATCACCATCTACCCGATCCAATCCGCAGCGCTCGGCGAATTCGAAGACAAGCCGGAGCGCTGGCTGGACGTGCGCTGGGACGAGGAAGAAAGCACGCCGCAGCGTTTCCCGGCGCGCATCGCGGTGCAATCGGTGAACGAGCCCGGTTCGCTCGCGCAGATCGCGCAGGTGATTGCCGAGAACGACGGCAATATCGACAATATCCGCATGACGCGGCGGGCGCCGGATTTCACCGATGTGCTGATCGATCTCGAGGTCTATGACCTCAAGCATCTCACCGCCATCATTGCGCAATTGCGCGCCAAGCCCGTGGTGGCGAAGGCGGAACGGGTCAACGGATAGCGAGATGACCACGTCCCCGCTGCGCCTCGGCGTCAATGTCGATCACGTTGCCACCATCCGCAACGCGCGCGGCGGGCGCCACCCCGATCCGGTGCGCGCCGCCAAGCTCGCGATTGCGGCAGGCTGCGACGGCATCACCGCGCATTTGCGCGAGGACCGCCGCCATATCCGCGACGACGACATTGCGCGGCTGAAGGCCGAAATCGACAAGCCGCTCAATTTCGAGATGGCGGCGACCAACGAGATGACCGCGATCGCGCTCAAGACCAAGCCGCACGCGGTCTGTCTGGTGCCGGAAAAGCGCACCGAGCGTACCACTGAAGGCGGGCTCGATGCCGTCAGGCAGCAAGCGCAGCTCAAGCCGGTGATCCGCACGCTTAAGGATGCCGGCATCCGTGTCTCGCTGTTCATCGCCGCGGCACCAGTACAGATCGAGGCGGCTGCCGCGTTAGGCGCGCCAGTGGTCGAGCTGCACACCGGCTCCTGGTGCGATGCATTGATCGAAAAACGACGTGCCGAGGCCGATATCGAATGGGAACTTCTGCGTGCCGGCGCGCGCATGGCCCAGCGCCTCGGCCTCGAAGTTCATGCCGGCCACGGGCTCGATTATGCGACCGCGGAGACCATCGCGGCGCTGCCGCAGATCGTCGAACTCAATATTGGCCATTTCTTGATCGGTGAAGCGGTGTTCGAGGGGCTGGCTGACACCGTGAAGTTCATGCGCGCCGCGATGGATCGCGGGCGAGCGAGAGCGCGCGCATGATTATCGGGCTTGGCTCCGACATCGCGGACGTGCGGCGCATTGCGCGCAGCATCGAGCGCTACGGCGAACGCTTTCTGACCCGCATTTTTACGCCGGCGGAGCGCGCCAAGGCCGACCGGCGCGTCAACAAGGCGGAGACCTACGCCAAGCGTTTCGCCGCCAAGGAGGCCTGCTCCAAGGCGCTCGG
The DNA here is from genome assembly GCA_963809675.1 of uncultured Alphaproteobacteria bacterium. Lineage (GTDB taxonomy): Bacteria > Pseudomonadota > Alphaproteobacteria > Rhizobiales > Xanthobacteraceae > Pseudolabrys. The sequence goes on along the minus strand of CAWEKJ010000007.1, from coordinate 870,010 downwards.
CACCGGTATGCGCACCGGCGTGTTCTGGCGCGACATGGGCGTGATCAATCTGCCGTCCGGCCGTCCGACCATGAAGCTCACCGGCGGCGCGCTGAAACGTTTGCAGGCAATCACGCCGGCCGGGTGCGAAGCGCGCATTGATGTTTCGTTGACCGATGAGGGGCCGACGGCGCAGGCCATTGTCATCATAACGGCGGTACCGCGGACATCGGCGTGACGGCGGGAAACGCAATCCAATCAATTGTTTACGCCGTGGGGTTCTTGATTGCGCGCCCGGATGGCAGCCGCTACAAGGTCGCCGGGGCACTGCGCCTTCGTGGCGGGACAAGAGGCCGATGAGCGTGACATCCGGAACAAAACGAAAAGAAGGCGGCATTGCCGAGACAGCCCGCGTGATTTTTCACGCGTTGATCATCGCCCTGGTGATCCGCACGTTCCTATTTCAGCCCTTCAATATCCCCTCCGGCTCGATGAAGGCGACGCTGCTGGTCGGCGATTATCTGTTCGTGTCGAAATACTCGTATGGTTACAGCCACTTCTCGATACCTTTTTCGCCAGCAATATTCTCCGGCCGGATTCCGGATGGCTGGTTGCCGCAGCGCGGCGACGTGGTGGTGTTCCGACTGCCGAAGGATACCGATGTCGACTACATCAAGCGCGTGATCGGTCTACCGGGCGACAAAATCCAGGTGATCGACGGCGGTGTCGTTATCAACGGCGTGCCGGTCAAGCACGAGCCGGCGCCGCCTTTCATCGAAACCGAGGAAGTCGGACGTGCCACGCCGGTCAAGCGCTGGAAGGACACGCTGCCGAACGGCGTGAGCTTCTACACGCTCGATCTGGTCGATAACGGCTTTGCCGACAACACCCAGGTCTACACCGTGCCGCCCGGTCAATATTTCATGATGGGCGATAACCGCGACAATTCGACCGACAGCCGGTTCAGCCAGGTCGGTACGGTGCCGTTCGAGAATATCGTCGGCAAAGCACAGATTATTTTCTTCTCGGTCTACGAGGGCGAGCGCGCCTGGGAATTCTGGCGTTGGCCGGTGTCGGTGCGCTGGAGCAGGTTGTTCACGATCGTGCGATGAGCCGTAAGGCCAAGGACAAAGAAAGAGCGGCGCTCGAGGACCGGATCGGCTATAAATTTGCCGATAAGTCTCTCTTGGAGCGCGCGGTTACGCATATTTCAGCGCTCGCCGGCGGCGCCACTCGCGCCAACAGTTACCAGCGTCTGGAATTCCTCGGTGACCATGTGCTCGGCCTGGTGATTTCCGACATGCTCTATCGCGCGTTTGCAAAGGCGAACGAGGGCGAGTTGTCGCGCCGGCTGGCCGATCTGGTGCGCAAGGAAACCTGCGCCGAGGTTGGCACGTGCAATGGATCTCGGGCCCGCGCTCAAGCTCGGCAATTCGGAATCGCACGCCGGCGGGCGTTTGCGCGCCACCATCCTGGCCGACGCCTGCGAGGCGCTGGTTGGCGCCGTATTCATCGACGGCGGCTTTGACGCAGCCGAAGCGCTGGTCGCAAAGTTTTGGAAAGAGCGCATGCTCAAGCCATTGCGGCCGCTGCGCGATCCCAAGACCATGCTGCAGGAATGGGCGCAGGCGCGCGGACTGCCGACGCCGGACTATCGCGAAATGGCGCGCACCGGCCCGCATCACGATCCAGAATTCCGCGTCGCGGTGGTGCTGCCCGACCGGCCGCCGGCCGAAGGCAAGGGCTCATCGAAGCGGGCCGCCGAACAGGCCGCCGCTGCCGACATGCTGACGCGCGTTGGCGTGGCGGTGGACAAGCTTGATGGTTGACGGCAAGCCGGAAGACGGCACACGCTGCGGCTTTGTCGCGCTGATCGGCGCGCCCAATGCTGGCAAGTCGACGCTGCTCAACGCGCTGGTCGGCTCCAAGGTAACGATTGTCTCGCGCAAAGTTCAGACCACGCGGGCGCTGATCCGCGGCATCGCGGTCGAAGGCGCCTCACAACTTATTTTCGTCGATACGCCGGGAATTTTCGCGCCGCGGCGGCGGCTCGACCGCGCCATGGTGACGACGGCCTGGAGCGGGGCGCACGACGCCGATCTGGTCGGGGTGCTGATCGACGCGCGCAAGGGTATCGAGGAGGAGGCGGACGCGATCCTGGAGCGGCTCGCCGATGTGAAGGTGCCGAAAATCCTGATTCTCAACAAGATCGACGTGGTGCCGCGCGATACGCTTTTGGCGCTCACCAAAGTCGCCAACGACAAGGCCGCGTTCGAGGCCACTTTCATGATCTCGGCCCTGACCGGCGATGGCGTGCTCGATCTGAAACAATGGCTCGCTGCGCGCATGCAACCGGGCCCGTGGCTCTATCCGCCCGATCAGATGTCGGATGCACCGGTGCGCCAGCTTGCGGCCGAGATCACGCGTGAGAAGCTGTTCGAGCGGCTGCACCAGGAACTGCCATACCACTCCACGGTCGAGACCGAAACCTGGAAAGAATTGCGCCGCGGCGACCTGCGCGTCGAGCAGACGATCTATGTGGAGCGCGAGAGCCAGCGCAAGATCGTGCTCGGCAAGGGCGGCGCGACCATCAAGGCGATCGGTGAGGCGGCGCGCAAGGAAATCGCCGAGATCGTCGAAGCCAAAGTGCACCTGTTCTTATTCGTCAAAGTGCGCGAGGGCTGGGGCGAGGACCCGGAGCGCTACCGCGCCATGGGGCTGGAGTTTCCCAAAGGGTGACGTAGAACGACATCATGCAATGGACCGATGAAGGCATCGTGATCGGCGTCAAGCGGCACGGGGAAGCGAGCGCCATCCTTGAGCTGATGACGCGCGAGCATGGCCGGCATCTCGGGCTGGTGCGCGGCGGCTTCGGTAGCCGCATGAAGCCGATTTTGCAGACCGGCAATTCCGTCAGCGCGGCTTGGCGGGCGCGGCTCGACGAGCATCTCGGCAATTATACCCTGGAGGGCTTGAATCTGCGGGCGTCGAATTTCTTCGCCGCCTCGCACGCGATCTATGGCGTCAGCCACCTCGCCGCGCTGATGCGGCTGTTGCCGGAGCGCGACCCCCATGCCGGGCTCTATGCCGAACTTGACGGCATTCTCGACCACCTCGGCAATCCGATGCTGGCCGCGCCGATGGTGGTGCGTTTCGAATTGCTACTGCTGTCGGAGCTCGGTTTTGGCCTCGATCTCGAGCAATGCGCCTCGACCGGGGCGAGCGCCGATCTGATTTATGTCTCGCCCAAATCGGGGCGGGCGGTATCGCGCAGCGCCGGCGAGCCATGGGCCGATAAGATGTTGCGGCTGCCGGCGTTCTTGCGTGACCGCGACATTGAGCCCGGCGGCCGCGATCTCGCCGACGGCTTTGCGCTCACCGGCTTTTTCCTGGCGCGTCACGTCATGGAGCCGCGCGGTCTGGCGCTCGGCGACGAGCGAGCGCATTTCATCGCGGCAATTCAGCGTGGCCCACGCAACGCCGCCGCCATCTGATCGCCGCTAATTTTATTGAAGCGCCGAATCTGGAAGGTCGTCGGGAAGAGGTCCGAAAGCCTTTTGAAGTTTTTCAGTGTGGCGGCTCTCCACGGCCTCGATTAATTCGTAATAGAGGCTCTTGTAGGTCGAGCACACGACGCCTTCGCTTCTCATCCGCGTAATGGCCGCGTCGGCGTTGCGCGAGGAGGAAAATATCAAGTCCTCCAGCACGAAGACTTCATAGCCGAGGCCGAGCAGGCCGAGGCATGACTGCAGCACACAGACGTCGGTTTCGCAGCCGGCCACGATCACCTGGCGTTTCTTCAGACGCGCGAAGTGGCTCTTTATCTGTTCATCCTTGCACAAGTCGAAAAAGTCTTTTTCAAATGTGTGGGCGCGGTCGCCCAGATGTTTGCCGATCTCTTTCGGCAACGATCCTTTGAAATCAACCGGTCGCTCCAGCGTGACGACGATCGGAATTTGGAAATAGTTGAGCAGGCGGACAAGGTTGCCGACGTTGGTCTTGATCCTGGAACGCAGGCGCTTGTCCACCTGCGAGAGGAAGAAACCCTGGAGGTCGATGATCGCGCCGCAGCAACGATCGCGAGCAATGCGTCTCACCGATTTCATGTCGTCCGACCCGGCCTGATCCGCCGCGGATATAGTAAATCCGTCATCGTAATTGCGCCATAGGCACGGCAGAACACGCCTGTCTCATGGTTGCAAATATCGCGCGACATGATGCACATTGGCGCGCGAATCTTACGACGCGTACGATGAATTGGCGTCGCGCTTACACGAACCCGTTAGCACCGCGAGCCCGATGTCAAAAAATCACACTTATGTCCTTGGCATAAACGCCTACGACCACGATGTCAGCGCATGCCTGCTGCGCGACGGCGAGATCGCCTGCGCGATTGAGAAGGAGCGGATCACGCGGCAGAAACACGCCGGCGGATTTTTTCAGGAAGTCGTCGATTATTGTCTCAAGGCCGAAGGCATCACGCTCGACGACGTCGATTTGGTGGTGCGTAATTGCTACGTCCTGCCGGTCGAGGACCTGGAAGTTCGCATGATCTATCAAGGCGATATGAATCCCCGCGAACACGACCAAGCGATCAAGAGCGCTCTCTATCTGCCGAAATCGAACAAAGTGATGACGGTTTCGCACCATCTCGCCCATGCCTACAGCGCATTCGCCGTCTGCCCATTCGACGAGGGCGTGGTGATGGTGGTGGATGGCGTCGGTAGTTACAGCTCGGACATCAAGGAACCCGGTCAACTCACCGAAAGCGTTAATCCGCTCGCCCGCGAATCGGAGAGCTACTACAAGTTCAAAGGTAGCGAGCTCGAAACGCTTAAGAAGGAGTGGCTGCAGCCGTGTCGCGGGCTTTTGAGCGACGAATTCTTCAACATGGACGGCCTCGGCGCGCTTTACAGCCGGGTCTCGAGTTACATCTTCGCCGATTGGAACAAGTGCGGCGAAGTGATGGGCCTAGCGCCCTACGGTCGCCCCGATAATTTCAGACGGCTGCTCGCGCTCAAGGACGGCGAGCTGCATGTTCCCGAATGGGATGCGGAGTTCAATCAGCCTTGGATGCCGGATGGCCAAAAGAAGTGGGAAGCCAGTCCGTCCATGCGGCATTGGGAGGATTTGGCTTGGCGCGTTCAGCACGACGCCGAGGAGGTGTTGCTCGCGCGTGCGCGCTGGCTGCGTGAAACCACAGGCGCCAGGAACCTGTGCCTTGCCGGCGGCGTAGCGCTCAATTGTGTCGCCAACGGGCGCATCGTGCGCGAGGCGGGGTTTGATAATGTCTGGATTCAGCCCGCTTCCGGCGACAACGGAATCTCGATCGGTTGCGCCTATTACGGCCGTTTGGCGGTCCAGAAGAAGCCGCGCACCTTTGTGATGAAGCGGGCGACGCTCGGCGTCGAGTACACGGATGATGTCGCGCGCCGCGCCGGCAATCCTTTGCTGGTTACCCGCACGACGTTCAACGGGCCGGGGGAGAGCATTTGCCGTGAAACGGCGAAATTGCTGGCGGACGGCAAGGTGTTCGGCTGGTTCCAAGGCCCCTGCGAATTCGGACCGCGCGCGCTCGGCAACCGAAGTATCCTGGGCGATCCACGGCGGCCCGAGATGAAGGATATCCTGAATAAGCGGGTGAAATTCCGCCAAGCTTTCCGTCCGTTTGCGCCGATCGTGGCCTATGAACGGGCGAAGGACATTTTCGTCGGCGAGGACGAATCTCCGTTCATGTTGCGCGCCAAACAAGTCCGCCCGGAATGGAAGGACCGCATTCCGGCGATCGTTCATGTCGACGGCACCGCCCGCGTCCAGACGGTCCGGCGGGAGCAGAACGAGCGAATGTACGACCTGCTGATGGAATTCGAGAAGCTGACCGGCGTGCCCGTGCTGGTCAACACATCATTCAATATCAAGGGCGAGCCCATCGTCGAAACGCCGCAGGACGCGATGAATTGCTTCATCTACACGGGCATCGATTATTTGGTCCTGCACGACACGTTGGTTGCAAAGAACGCGCTCTACAAGATTTTGGCGCCGTTCATAAAGATCTATTACGAATCGCGAGGTGTTTCCCGTGAGGAGACCGATTGAAGAGGCCCGCGCTCCCAACTCTGGAATCGGACACAAGGATTGACGGTATTATAGTACCAAATGCTATAAGCGAAAATGTCTCCTGGAACCTTGGCAACACTGCCGTATTAATGAATAACGAATAGATCGGTCGCACGACCGTCTAAATGGCCGGGTATCCAGGTCTGGTCACGACTTGAGTTCGGCAGGAACGGAGGCAAGCCCTGATGCAAAGATTAGTGATAGCAACGTTGATGGCTTTTTTCTTCGGCCTTTTCAGCATGCCGGCATTGAAAGCTGCTCCGGCTAGCGGAGTGGCACTAGGCACTGCGGCCGATGCAGTCGCGTCGGTTGAAAAGACTCAGTGGCGCCGGCGTCGTCGCTGCTGGCATCGGTGGCGGTCGCGGAGAGGCTGCTGGTAGAATCCCGACGCCACGACTTTTGAATTTGCGGGCCGACGGTGCAAACCGCCGGCCCGTTCGTTTAGGCGGCGCGCGAACTTAGTTCGCGACACGTGTCATCGGGCATGCCGCTGCATCGCTATCGGTCGCGCGTCTGCGCCATTGTTGCCGCCCAGCGGCAGCGCGAAGCAGGCCTCGTACAACGCCGCCGGAATCCGCCGGCTGGTCGCGCAGCGATCGAAGATCGCGAGGTCCCTCGGGCTGCGGTATTCCATATAGGGCGCCACCGCAACGCGTGCGCCGTCGGCCAAACTGCCGTACCGATTGATCTTGCCCTTGAGGTCCGGTTCGACCGCTAGAATAGCGCGCCGGTATGAATCGCCATCGATGAAATTGTCGGGCATCTGGTCGAACGGGCCATCCAAGTAATTGTTCGCGACCACATTATCATGGAAGACGCCGATCAGAATTTTCCGATCGCGATGTTGGTCGCGATAAAATGCAAAGCCTGTGCGCTTGCCGATCAGAATGCGCCCGCCGCCAACGGGGGCCGGCACCAACACATCGGTGGGTTTGACCGCTTCGTCGAGAATGTAGTGGAATGATTTCAGTTTCGCATTGAACACGAAGAAGAATCTGACCCCGGATTCGTCGAACACCGGACCGATGAATTGGTCGTCCGGCGTAAGCGCCGCCGCCGGCGGTTTGACCTTTGACAGGTCGTTGAGCGCAAAGACGACGCTCTTCGTGCCGTACGTCACCCGGTAGGCTAGGGGCTCGAGCTTCTCGACCGTCACGCCGCGCGCAGGGCCGAGGGCAAGTCCGGTGCCTTCGGCATCCTTCAGCCAAGTGGCGCGATCTTCGTAATAGGAGAACTCCACTTGGCCTTCGGCGCGCAGGCGCGCATCGATCTTGATGTTGCCGGCATAGCTTGTGCCGTTGAGGTCGAACGAGAAGTAATAGTGGTTCTCGGTCGGATAGACCTTGACCCGCTCGGGCAGGCTACCGAGCACGTAGGCAAAGACCGCCATCGGATCGTCGATCGCGAGCTTTTGGGTGTGCGTCATCACCCCGGCAATGTAAGCCTCGTTGGTGTGGAGCCGCGGCAGATCGGCGTCTTGCGCGGCCGCTGAAGACACCACCATCGCAGCGCCAAGCGCTGCCGTCGCGGCGCGCATATTTTTTCGGGATTTTGTCATCACACAGAGCCCTCAAACCGGTAAGGCTTAAAAGGATACAGATCAAAGTTGGAACATTAAACCGTCGCGATGTTCCTCGCTTGTTCATGGCCGGACGACGCAGTAGCTATCACCTATGGGCAAGAGACTGATTCCCCCCGAGAAGGGCCAGGTTGAAGAGGTTGGACTGCGCGAGGCGCTCGAGGAGCGTTACCTTGCCTACGCGCTTTCCACCATCATGAATCGCGCTTTGCCGGACGCGCGCGACGGCCTCAAGCCGGTGCACCGCCGCATCCTCTATGGCATGCAGATTTTGCGGCTGGACCCCAAATCGGCATTCAAGAAGTCGGCCAAGGTTGTCGGCGATGTGATGGGCAATTTCCATCCCCACGGCGACCAGGCGATTTACGACGCGCTGGTGCGGTTGGCGCAGGATTTCGCCCAGCGCTATCCGCTGATCGACGGGCAGGGCAATTTCGGCAATATCGACGGCGATAACGCCGCCGCCATGCGCTACACCGAGGCGCGGCTGACCGAAGTGGCGCGCCTGCTGATCGACGGTATCGAGGAAGACGCAGTCGACTTCCGCCCGAGCTATGATGGCACCGGCGAAGAACCGGTAGTGCTGCCGGCGGCGTTCCCCAATCTGCTCGCCAACGGCTCGCAGGGCATCGCGGTCGGCATGGCGACCTCGATCCCGCCGCACAACGCAGCTGAATTGTGCGACGCCGCGCTGTTCCTGATCGACAACCCGAAGGCGCGCAGCCGCACCCTGCTCAAATACGTCAAGGGACCGGATTTTCCCACCGGCGGCGTGATCGTCGACAAGCCGGCGGAAATCGCCGAGGCCTATACCACCGGCCGCGGCTCGTTCCGCGTGCGCGCGCGCTGGGAAAAAGAAGACCTCGGCCGCGGCACGTATACGATCGTGATTACGCAGATTCCGTGGCTGGTGCAGAAATCGCGGCTGGTCGAGAAACTCGCCGAACTCATCAACGAGAAGAAGTTGCCGTTGGTCGCCGACGTGCGCGATGAATCAGCCGAGGATCTCCGGCTGGTGATCGAGCCGCGTTCGCGCACGGTCGACGCCGAATTGCTGATGGAGTCGCTCTTTAAGTTGACCGAGCTCGAAAGCCGCATCCCGCTCAATATGAACGTGCTGGTGAAGGGCCGCATTCCGCAAGTGCTCGGCCTCACTGAGGCCTTGCGCGAATGGCTCGACCACCGGCGCGACGTGCTGCTGCGCCGCTCCAAGCACCGGCTGGCGCAGATCGAGCATCGCCTGGAAGTGCTTGGCGGCTTGCTGATCGCCTATTTGAACCTCGACAAGGTGATCAAGATCATCCGGCGCGAGGACGAGCCCAAGCCGGTCTTGATGAGGACCTTCAAGCTCACCGACGTGCAGGCCGACGCCATCCTCAACATGCGGCTGCGCAATTTGCGCAAGCTCGAGGAAATGGAAATCCGCGCCGAGGACAAGGCGCTGCGCGAGGAACGCACCAAGGTCAAATCGCTCATCGGTTCGGTGCCGCAGCAGTGGAAGACGATCGCGACGCAGATCAAGGAAATAAGAAACGCATTCGGACCCAAGACCGATATCGGTAAACGCCGCACGTCCTTCGCCGAGGCGCCCGAGCACGACGAGGCCGCCATCGAAGAGGCGATGGTGGTGCGCGAACCGATCACCGTCGTCGTCTCCGAGAAGGGTTGGATCCGCGCCCTGCGCGGCCACGTGAGCGACTTCGTCGGGTGTTACCTTCAAGGCTGACGACGCGCTGGGTTTTGCGTTCCCGACTGAGACCACCGCTAAGATTTTGATCTTCGCCAGCAACGGCAAGTTTTACACGCTCGATGCCTCGAAACTGCCGGGCGGGCGCGGCCACGGCGAGCCGGTGCGGCTCTATTTCGACATCGAGCAGGATGCCGACGTGGTGGCGGCGCTGGCCTATCAGGGCAAGCGCAAATTCCTGGTGGCGAGCTACGGCGGCAATGGCTTCGTCGTGCCGGAAGACGACGTGCTCGGCACCACGCGCAAGGGCAAGCAAGTGCTCAACCTCAAAGCGCCCGACAAGGCGACCGCTCTGACCGTCGTCGACGGCGAATTGATCGCCAGCATCGGCACCAAACCGCAAGATGGTGATCTTCGAGCTCGACGAAATTCCGGAAATGACGCGCGGTCGCGGCGTGCGTTTGCAGCGATACAAGGAGAGGGGGCTGTCGGACGTCACCACCTTCAAAGCGGACGATGGGCTGACCTGGACTCGATGGCGCCGGTCGCACTCAGACTCTGTCGATGAAAGATCTCAAGGACTGGCGCGGCAAACGCGCCGACGCCGGCCGTATCGCGCAAGGGCTACCGAAGAACAACAAATTCCGCGGCGCACGCCTGACCGGCGGCAAGAAGCAGCGACGGCGAGGAATAGAAGACCCGGCTCAACTCGCCACGAACAGCAGCGAACACTCGGCATCTTCCAGCAGGGATGACGCGGTGTCGCCAAAGAAAAGCTTTTCGCCGGGCCGGCGTCCGACGCCCATGACGATCAGATTGTTCTTGCGCCTTTTTACTTCATTGAGGATGGCTTCGTCCGCGGCATTATCGGCCACCACCGCGGTGCGAATACTCATGTTGTAGCCGTCGGCGATAGCGACGATATCCTTGAGAATGGATTCTTCGTGGCGACGCGTGCGCATGCCTCGGCGTTTTCCGTTGCTGCGGACGGCGACGTAGAGCACCATCAGCGAAGCTTTGTTGGCGCGCGCCATGGTAATGGCGACTTCGGCGGCGCGGCGCGAGGGCTCGGTGCCGTTGACCGGGACCAGGATGTTGAGCTTGCCGGTCGGCTTTTCCGCCAAATCCCCGCGCACATCGGTGATTGCCAGCGGGCCTTCGAATCCTTTTGCTAGGTTCTGCACGCTGTCGTGGAAGTCTTTGCTCCGCTGCATAGTCTTTGCCACGCCGATCAGCATCAGGTCGTAACCCTTCTCGGCTTCGGCGGCGATGACCTCGGGGCCGGGAGCCTCATGCACGATGGTGGTGACCTCCACCGGCGTGTCGACCTTTTCCTCTTCCTTCTGCTTGCTCTTGATCAGTTCGGCCGCTTGTTTGACGGTGTCGCCGGCTTTCTCGGCCTTCTTCTCCTGTGCCTTGCCGGGTTTTTCATCTTTGTCGGTCTTTTTGCGACTGTCTTCTTTCTCGGATTTTTTAACGTCAGCCTTTTTTTCGGCCGCCTTTGCCGCCTTGATCAGCGAATCCTTGTCCTCGAGCTTTTTGTTCTCGATCTTGGCGGCATCTTTGATGTGCAGCACCGTGGTCGGCATGCCGTGCGTGCCGGCCAACATGCCGGCGACGCGCGAGGCGAATTTTCCGTTCGGGCTGTCGTCGACGGCGATCAACAGGCGCTCGAGGTTCGCCACGAAACCTTTTTCTTCCTGTTCTTCGCGCTCCAGCCGCTGCTTTTCTTCCTTGCGCATGGGAATGCGTGTGAGCGCCCAGCGCAACGTCGGCGGCATGGCAAGGGTGGTCATCACCGCCATGGCCACGATCATGGTGAAGAGGTTTTGATTGAGCGCGCCCATCGACAGGCCGATGGTGGCAATGATGACCTCGGTCGAACCGCGGGCATTCATGCCGCAGGCCAAGGCAAATCCTTCGCGCCGGGTCAGACCGCCCAACTCACCGCCCAGGAACGCGCCGCCGAATTTGCCGAGGCTGGCGATCAGGATGAGGCCGCAGGTTAGCAGGGCGATCTTCGGGTCGGCGAAGATGGTGAGATCCGCGCTCAAGCCGGCAATGCCGAAGAACACCGGCGCGAAGAACGCCGTAATCAGGCCGCGCAACTGCTCGTCGATATGCTTGGTGAGGATCGGAGATTCGCCGACCAAAATACCGGCGACGAAAGCGCCGAGCACGGTATGCACGCCGATGAGATGCGTGATCGACGCCATCGCGCCCATGATGGCGAGGATCGCGGTGACCACGGCAAATTCGCTGACGAAGGTGTCGTTGACCCATCGGATGATGAAAAACACGATACGCCGGCCGATGGTCAGGCTCGCCGCCATAAAGACCAGCGTGCCGATCACGCTTTGCGCCAATGACCAGCCGTCGACCGCGCCGTGCAAGGCGAGGCTGAAAATAATCGATACGATAATCCAGCCGACGCTGTCATCGATGATGGCGGAGGCCAGGATGACCTGGCCGACCACGCGCCGCATGAAGTTCATTTCACGCACCACCATCGCCACGATCTTGACCGAAGCGATCGACAGCGCGGTGCCGAGAAACAAGGCGGTGATCAGCCGCTTGCTCGGGTCGGGCAACAGGGAATCCGGCATGAACTCGCCAAGCGTCACGCCGCAGACGAAGGGGACGACGATGCCGCACAGCGAGGCGAACACGCGGCGCGCCCGACCTGGCGCACCAGCTTGAGATCGGTTTCCATGCCGGTCATCAGCAGAAGAAGCAGGACGCCGAACTGCGAAATCGCGTCGATCATCGCCTTTTGTTCGGGGTTCTTCGGGAAACAACGCGTGCTGAAAATCGGGCGCCAGCAGCCCGAACAAAGAAGGTCCGAGCAAAAGTCCGGCGATTAACTGGCCCATCACGGCTGGCTGGCGCATGCGCAACATGGCTTCGCCGAGCAGCCGGCCGACGATCATCAGCGCCAGGATTTCCGCGATGAAGATGACTTCGGAAGGGCCCTTCTGGCCTTCCTCGGCGGCGAATGCCGGCCCGGCCAACAGCGCCAGCGGCAAGCAAAGCCACCAAAAGCGTTGCCAGAATCGGTTCATGCGAGATCAGCCCCCATTGCAGCGCTCAGGTGAGCGGCAACACGGCCTGGGCTTGGAAAGTTCCATCCGACTGCAATTGCAAACTATTCGCAACTAGACTAGGGTCCGTGCCACTGCGGGCCGATTTTTTCGAGGCTCGGGAAAGACTTAAGTTTGATGCAGGCCGGGCCACCGAAACCCAGATCGCTCACCGATCGCACGGTGTTGGCGGCGCAGGCCATTCTCAGCGGCGAGCGCCGCGGGCCGGGGGCCTATCTGGCCTTTGCAGGACCGGCGGTCGTCGCTTCGATCGCCTACATGGACCCCGGCAATTTCGCGACCAACATCCAGGCCGGCGCGAAATACGGTTACAGCCTGCTCTGGGTCGTGTTGCTCGCCAACATGATCGCGATGCTGTTCCAGGCGCTGTCGGCCAAGCTCGGCATCGTCACCGGCCGCAATCTTGCGGAGATGTGCCGCGATCATTTTTCCAAACCCGTCGTCATCGTTATGTGGATCGTGAGCGAGGTCGCCGCCATGGCCACCGATCTCGCCGAATTTCTCGGCGGTGCAATCGGGCTGTCCTTGTTGTTCAATATGCCGCTGATCGCCGGCATGGCAGTCACCGCCGTCATTACCTACGCCATCCTGATGGTCGAGAGCCGCGGTTTCCGGCCGGTGGAGCTAATCATCGGCAGTCTGGTCGGCATCATCGGGCTCTGCTACCTGGTCGAACTATTCATCGTGCCGGTCGATTGGGCGGCGGCGGCTTTTCATTCGGTTAAGCCGGAAATTGCCAACGCCGAGGCGCTGCTGATCGCGGTCGGCATCATCGGCGCCACCGTCATGCCGCATGCGGTTTATCTCCATTCCGGTCTGACGCAGGCGCGCACGCCGGGCCGCGACGAGCACGAGCGCCGCCTGCTGGTGCGCATCTCCAACCACGAAGTGGTGATCGCGCTGGCGATTGCCGGCATCGTCAACATGGCCATGGTGATGATGGCGTCGGGGGCCTTCCATGAAGGTCACCAGGACGTCGCCGAGATCGAAACCGCCTATCACACGCTGGCGCCGCTGCTCGGTATCGGCGCCGCCGGGATTTTCCTGCTCTCGCTCATTGCCTCGGGCGTATCGAGTTCTGTGGTTGGCACCATGGCCGGGCAAATGATCATGCAGGGCTTCATCGGCTTCCGGATTCCGATCTGGCTGCGCCGGGTCATTACGATGGTGCCGGCCTTCGTGGTGGTGGCCTATGGCGTCAACGCCACGCAGGCGCTGGTGGTCAGCCAGGTGATCTTGAGCATCGCGCTGCCGCTGCCGATGATCGCGCTGCTGATATTCACGCGGCGGCCCGACATCATGGGCAAATTCGCCAACGGCCGGGTCACCCAGGTTGCGGCCGTGATCGCGACCGTGCTGGTGCTGCTGCTTAATGCGTTTCTGATCGTGCAGACGCTCGGCGTGCCGATCCCGGGGCTTGAAATAGCCGGCGTGCATACTTCTTCGCGACCGCGGCGTCCAGCCCGAGGGCATCAGGCGTTCCTGCGGCAGGAAGCGGCCTTTGTAATCCATCTTGCGCGAGCCCGGCACCCAATAGCCGAGATAGACGTAGGCGCAGGCCCATGCCTTGCGCGCGCGCGATATGGTCGAGGATCATGAAGGTGCCGAGCGAGCGCTCGCCGGCGTCCGGATCGAAGAACGAATAGACCATCGACAGCCCGTCGCTGAGCACGTCGGTGAGCGCGACCGCCAGCAATTGCCCGGCGCCGCGGCCGTTGATGGCGGTATCGGGGCCGCGCCGGCGGTATTCGACCAGGCGGGTGTCGACGTGGCTGTCCTCGATCATCATGGCGTAGTCGAGCACGGTCATGTCGGCCATGCCGCCGTCGCGGTGGCGGGTGTCGAGATAGGCGCGGAACACCGAATATTGCTCGGAAGTGGGCGCCGGCGTGCGGATGTCGCCGACGACGTCGGCGTTGCGCTCGGCGATGCGGCGCATGTTGCGCGACGGCGCGAAATCCGCCGCCACCACCCGCACCGAGACGCAGGCGCGGCAGGTCTCGCAGGCCGGCCGGTAGGCGATCGACTGGCTGCGGCGGAAGCCGCCGTGGGTCAGCAGATCGTTGAGTTCGGAAGCGCGCTCGCCAACCAGATGGGTGAATACCTTGCGCTCCTCCTGGCCCGTGCAGATAGGGGCAGGGCGAGGGCGCGGTCAGATAAAATTGCGGCGTATCGCGAGAGTGCTGGGTCACGTGGTCCGGCCGTTATTGCTTCCGATTCATAGCATCGCGCGCCGCCTGCGCCACGTCAAAGCCCTTTATCGCGCCGGCGCGCTGCGCATGGCGGCGCGCGCCGGGATTATTAATCACCACGGTGCCGAGCATGATGTCGTGCAGCAGCCGGCGGCGCTCGTTGAAAAAGGCGACCAGCAGCACGAACGGCGTGAAGAACGAGACCGTGAACCAGAACGCAATGGCGTGCACGGCGCCGAGGATGAAATAGGCCGGCGCCCCGTACCAGGTGCGCATCTCAAGGTCCATGATCCGCATGCCGATGGTGGCTGAGCGCGCGCCGCCGAGCGTGAGCCCGAAATAGACGATGGCCCAGACCACCGAGGCGCCCGGCAGCAGCCAATAGAGCGCAAAGCCGAGCCCCAAAGTGACGATGCCGAAGGCAAAAATGAACATGGCCGCGAGAGCGACGGGGATGGCGATGATGATGAAATCGACGGCGAAAGCGACCACCCGGCGCGCCAGAACGCCCTCGAACAGCTCCGGGTTGGCAGCCGGGTCGTAGGCGTGGGGTTTGATGTCGATCGACATGCCACCGAGATGGAGAAAAAATCGGGGCTGCGCAAGGGGCTTCGAGGGCACCGAGGAGCCCGGCTGGAACGGGCGGCCTGCTTGCGGCATTGTGGCGCCGGGAGAAAATGCGTGGCCATCACACTTGCCGATATCGAAGCCGCCCGCCGCGTGATCAAGGGCGCCGTGCTGCGTACGCCGATGCTGCCGGCGCCGCGGCTGTCGGCGCTCACCGGCGCCGAGGTCTACGTCAAATACGAGAATCTGCAGGTCACCAATTCGTTCAAGGACCGCGGCGCGCTGGTCAAGCTCACCTCGCTCAACGAGGCCGAGCGCAAGCGCGGCGTCATCGCCATGTCGGCCGGCAATCACGCGCAGGCGGTGGCCTATCATGCCGCGCGGCTCAAGATTCCGGCGACCATCGTCATGCCGGTGACGACGCCGTTCGTCAAAGTAGCGGCTACGAAATCGCATGGCGCCGAAGTCGTGCTTCACGGCGAGAGCGTCGCGGAAGCGCAAACGCGCTGCGAGCAGATCCAAGCCGAGCGCGGGCTCACGCTGGTGCATCCTTACGACGACGAGCGCATCATGGCCGGGCAGGGCACCATCGCCTGCGAAATGCTGGAGGATGTTCCCGACCTCGACTGCATCGTGATTCCGATCGGCGGCGGCGGGTTGATCGCCGGCAACGCCATCGCCGCGCGCGCGGTAAAGCCCGGCATCGAGATCGTCGGCGCCGAGGCGGCGCTTTATCCGGCGGTGTGGAATGCGCTCAAGGGCGACAGCCAGCCGATCGGCGGGGCGACTTTGGCCGAAGGTATCGCGGTCAAGAATGTCGGTAAATTGACGCTGCCAGTGATCCGCGAACTCGTCGCGGACATCATTCTGGTGACCGAGGCGCATCTCGAGCGCGCCGTCAACGCGTACCTGACGTTGCAGAAGACCATGGCGGAAGGCGCCGGCGCCGCGGGCCTCGCCGCCATGCTGGCAAAGCCTGAACGGTTCGTCGGCAAGAAGGTCGGGCTGATTTTGTGCGGCGGCAATATCGATCCGCGCATCCTCGCTTCGATCATGGTGCGTGAGCTTGAGCGAGAGAGCCACATCGTCTCGTTCCGCCTCACCATACCGGACCGGCCCGGCGTGCTCGGCATTATCGCGACCCGGCTCGGGGCGCTCGGCGCCAACATTCTGGAGGTCGATCACCGCCGCCTATTTCTCGACGTGCCGGCCAAGGGCGCCAAGCTCGATGTCACCATCGAGACGCGCGACGCGGCGCATGCCAAGGAAATCAATGGCCGCGCTCGCCGCCGACGGCTATGCGCCGGTGCGCATCGCCGGCGGCGTCGGCGATGGAGTGACCAGTCGCAGGTACAGGCGTTCCGCCTTGTGCACGACGCGTGCAGCGGTTTTTCTGACGCAGTAATGAGCGATTGTGATGGAAGAATGGCCTCCTGTGTGCAATATCTTTGCACGTTGCCAGCGCGGCGCGATAACAGGACAGGCAATCGTGCGCGCGTGTCGGCGATGATATTTTCCGACGAATGTCAACTGTAATATTCTTGGAACGATGTTGCGCGTTCCTCACGACGCAAAAATGTTAGCACCGGTGACGCGCCACTCTGGATATGGCGAATATTATTTCCAGTTTGACATCGAAGCTGTGCGCGCTCATGTAAGTGCCGCATGCTTGATGTCGCGACCAAAATTAAAGCCGAAGATTTTGCGTCGCTGCCGGCGACTGAGCGCCTTGTGCAGCTGCGCCAGAGCAATCGACGGCGCGATCGTCTTCACGCACGGCTTCGGTGTTGAAGGTCAGCTTATCTTTCACTGGATCTGCGAGCACGAACTCGACATCGACGTCGTAACGCTGGATACAGGACGGCTGTTCCCGGAGACTTACGAACTGTGGGCCGAGACCGAGCGCCGCTATGGCCGCCGTATTCGCGCGGTTTATCCCAACACGAAGGCGCTGGAACGGTTGGTCGCCAAGCAGGGCATCGACGGTATTTATGAATCGAAGCAGGCCCGGCTGTCGTGCTGCGATGTGCGCAAGAGCAAGCCGCTCGACCGCGCGCTTGCCGGCGCCGCCGCCTGGATCACCGGTCTGCGCGCCGATCAAAATGCCAACCGGCGCGAGGCCGGGCTGATCGGCTTCGACGCCAGCCGCGGCCTGCTGAAGTTCAATCCGCTGCATGATTGGACGCGCGAGGCGGTGCTGGCGGAGGTTCGCCGCCACGATATTCCGATCAACAGCCTGCACGCCAAAGGCTTCGCCTCGATCGGCTGTGCGCCCTGCACGCGCGCGCTGCGGCCCGGCGAAGCCCGAGCGCAATGGCCGCTGGTGGTGGGAAAGCGACGGCGTCCGCGAGTGCGGGCTGCATCTGCCGCGCAAGGATCCGATCAAGCGTGCTGCCAAGGACAATCTGCGGCGCGACCACATCGAGATGAGCGCCGGCTGCGGCTGAGCGTTATTTACGCTGCATGATGCGCCAGATGCGCTCGGCGGTCGCCGGCATCTCGATGTGCTTGACGCCGAATTCCGAGAGCGCGTCGACCAGCGCGTTGGACACCGCCGGTAGCGCGCCGACGCAGCCGGCTTCGCCGGCGCCCTTGGTGCCGAGTGGATTGGTCTTGGTCGGCACCGGATTGCTTTCCACTTCCATGTCGCAGAAATCGTGGGCGTGCGGCATGGCGTAATCCATGAATGACGCCGTGACGAGCTGGCCCTCGGCGTCGAAATGGATGTCTTCCATCAGCACCTGGCCGACGCCCTGCGCGATGCCGCCGTGGATCTGGCCGTGCAGCAGCATGGGATTGAGCACGGTGCCGACGTCGTCGACCACGGTGTAGCGCACGATCTCGACCTTGCCGGTTTCGCGCTCGATTTCCAGTTCGCAGATATGGCAGCCGTTCGGATAATTGGCGACCGGCGCGTGATAGACCGCGTTGGCGGACAGGCCCGCCTCCATGTCCTTCGGCAGCTTGACGAAGTCGAAGGATTCCTTGGCGATTTCCTTGATCGACAGCGTGCGGTTGGTGGCCTTGCTGGAAAACACACCTTCGGCAAAATTCAGTTCGTCGGCATTGACCTTCAGGAGATGCGCGGCGATTGCGCGCGCCTTGCCGACGATTTTCTCCGTCGCCAGATGAAAGGCCGAGCCCGCCATGGTGGATGTACGCGAACCGCCAGTGCCTTCGCCGTAGAACACCAGGTCGGTATCGCCTTGCACGTATTGCACATCTTTGGGGTCGAGCCCGAGGCGGTCGCAGACCAGTTGCTTGAGCACGGTCTCGTGGCCCTGGCCCTGGCTATTGGAGCCGGAAAAGATCGTCGCCGCGCCGGTGCGGTCGAAACGCACCTCGGCGCCTTCGGTGCCGACGGGCGCGGCGCGCTCGATGGTGTTGGACAGGCCGAAGCCGCGCAGCCGCCCGCGCTTGTGCGACTCCGCTTTGCGCGTCTTGAAGCCCTTGGCGTCGGCAAGCTCCAGCGCCATGTCCATGTTCTTCTCGAACTCGCCGCTGTCGTAAGTAAATGTCAGCCCGGTCTTGAACGGCATGGCGCTGGCCGGAATGTAATTGCGGCGGCGCAACTCGGCCGGATCGATCTTCAACTCGGCGGCGGCGACGTTGACCATGCGCTCGATGACGTAAGCCGCTTCCGGCCGGCCGTTGCCGCGATAGGGCCGGACCGGGTTGGTGTTGGTGAACACCGCGGTGATGTCGACGTGGATCGCAGGCGTGCGGTAGCAGCCGGCGAGCGTTCCGGCATTGCCGACGAAAGCCGGCATGTTGGCCTGGAGATAGGCGCCGATCGCGGCGACGGTTTTCACCCGCAGCCCGAGGAAGGTGCCGTTCTTGTCGAGCGCGAGTTCGGCTTCGGTGACGTTGTCGCGGCCCTGCGCGTCGCTCAGAAACGCTTCAGAGCGGGTGCTGATCCATTTCACCGGCCGGCCGGTGAGCTTGGACGCCAACAGCACCAGCGGCATTTCGTTGAAGATCGGCGACTTCATGCCGAAGCTGCCGCCGGTATCGCCGGTGACGATGTGCACTTTGCTTTCGGGCACGCCGAGCAGCCTGGCGAGGTCGGCGCGCACCGGATGCGGGCGCTGCAACGCCGTGTAGAGCGTGTAGCGTCCGTCGGCGGCGTTATAGTCGCCGACCGCGCCGCGCGGCTCCATCGCAACGGCGGTGACGCGGTTGACGACCATGCGATTCTTGACCACATGATCGGCGCGCGCGAAGGCGGCATCGGTCGCGGCCTTGTCGCCAAGCAGTTCGACGAAAGCGATATTGTCGGGGCAATCCTCCCAGACGCGTGGGCTACCCGGTTTCGCCGCTTCGGCGGTGGAGGTGACCGCGGGCAGCGGCTCGAAATCGACCGCGATCAGCTCGGCGGCGTCCATCGCCTGTGCGATTGTCTCGGCGACGACGAAGGCGACGTAGTCGCCGACCCAGCGCGTGTGCGTTTCGGCCAGGATCGGATAGCGTGGCTTGTATTGCGGCGAACCGTCGCGCCGCTTGAGGCCGCCCGGCACCGGCAGATCGGGAAAGCCGGCGGCTTTGATGTCGGCTGAGGTCAGCACGCACAGCACGCCGGGCGCGGCTTTGGCCGCCGCCGTGTCGATCGACTTGAGCCTGGCGTGCGCATAAGGCGAGCGCAGCACCACGCCGTGCGCCATGCCGGGCAGCTTGATGTCGTCGGTGTAGCGGCCGCCGCCCTGGATCAGACGCGGATCCTCGAAACGCGAAACGCCTTGACCGATTGCGAATTCACCCATGGAGAAAGTTTTCCGTCGATTTCAGGCGTCACCGGGCGGTGACGTGGTGGGAAGGAAGCGTCGGGCGTCAGCCCTTTTTCAGTTTTTCCGCCACGCGCGGCGCGAAATAAGTCAGCACGCCGTCGGCGCCGGCGCGTTTGAAGGCGGTCAGGCTCTCGACCATGGCGCGCTCGCCGTCGAGCCAGCCGTTGCCGGCCGCCGCCATGATCATCGCGTATTCGCCCGACACTTGATAAGCGAAGGTCGGCATGCCGAAGGTTTCTTTCACGCGTGAGACGATGTCGAGATAGGGCAGGCCGGGCTTGACCATGATCATGTCGGCGCCTTCCTCGATGTCGAGCGCGACCTCGCGCAGCGCCTCGTCGGTATTGCCGGGGTCCATCTGATAGGTGCGCTTGTCGCCGGTCAGCGTCTTGGCGGAGCCGACCGCGTCGCGGAATGGGCCGTAGAACACGGAGGCATATTTCGCCGCATAGGCCATGATCGATACGTCGGTAAAATTTTGCGCGTCGAGCGCCTTGCGGATGGCGCCGACGCGGCCGTCCATCATGTCGGACGGCGCGATGATGTCGCAGCCGGCCTGCGCCTGCACGATCGCCTGCTTGACCAGCACGGCGACGGTTTCGTCGTTGAGAATTTCGCCGTCGCGCAGCAGGCCGTCATGGCCGTGGCTGGTGAAGGGATCGAGCGCGACGTCGCACAGGATGCCGACCTCGGGCACTTCTTTTTTGATGGCTCTTATGGCGCGGCAGACCAAATTGTCCGGGTTGAGCGCCTCGCTGCCGTCCTCATCGCGCAAAGCCGGATCGGTATAGGGAAACAGCGCGAGGCAGGGGATGGTGAGCTTGGCGGCGCGTTCCGCCTCGCGCACGGCCTGATCGACAGTCAGGCGCTCGACGCCGGGCATCGACGGCACCGGCTGCGCGCGCATTCTGGCCGTCCATGACAAACAGCGGCCAGATCAGATCGTCGGTGGTGATCTGATGCTCGCGCACCAGCCGGCGCGCCCATTCGCTGCGCCGGTTGCGGCGCAGGCGGGTCGGCAGATCGAGCCGCTCCGCGGGGGCGGCGGTCTCAATCGGCGTCAAACGGGTGCGGGCTTCGATCGGGCGGCCGAATTTGATTGCCATCAGGGTCTCCGGGGCTCTTTTTAGCCGGTCCCGGCGCAACCCGCCACCCGTTTGCATTTGGGCAGCAGCCGTGCGGTTAACTAGGCCGTGCCGGCTTTTTCGACCTGTTTTTCCATCGCGGCTGAGACTTTCAGGCTGTCGCCGTCGCGGTAGATCGAGGCCACCGCCAGCACCTTGCCGGCCAGTTTGTAGCGCACGACGCAATCGCGCTTCATCACGTCGCCTTCGATATCGATCGTGTCCCATTTTTCGGCGTGGCCGACATAGTTGATCGGCACGTCATAATGCTGGCTCCAGAAGAACGGCACGGCGCGGAAGCGCGTGCGTACGCCCATCATGTTGAGCGCCGCGATCTGACCCTGGCGTTCGGCCACCACCCAATGCTCGACCCGGATGCGCTCGCCGCTATGCGGATCGGGCCAGCGCGCGATGTCGCCGGCGGCGTAAATGCCCGGCGCGCTCGTCTCCAGATATTCGTTGACGCTGACACCTTTGTCGATCGCAAGGCCGGCCTTCTCCGCGAGCGTCAACCGCGGCTTGACGCCGACCCCGATCACCACCAGGCCGGCATCGAGCGTGGCGCCGCTCTTGAGCGTGACGTTGTTGGCGGCGATCGCCGTCACGCTGTCCTCGAGATGGAATTTGACGCCATGCTCCTCATGCAGCGCGCGGACAAAATCGCCGAGCTGCGGCCCAAACACGCGTTCGAGCGGACGCTTTTCCGGCGCGACGACATGCACCTCGATGTCGCGGGCGCGCAACGCCGCCGCCACCTCAAGGCCGATGAAGCTGGCGCCGATGATAACCGCACGCTTGACGGATTTCGCCTGCGCGATGATGGCGCGGCTGTCGGCCAGCGAGCGCAAGTTATGGACGTGCTTCTGATCGCCGCCGGGAATTGGCAGCTTGATCGGCTCGGCGCCGGTCGCCAGCAAGAGCTTGTCGAATTTTATCTTGCTGCCGTCGCCGAGGGTGAGCTCCTTTGCCTTCGGGATCGAGCGCGGTCACTTCCGTCTTTAGTTTGAGGTCGATTTTGTTTTCGGCGTACCAGTCGTCGCCGCGCAGCGGCACCCATTCTTCCGGCGCGCTGCCGGCGAGATAGTCCTTCGACAGATTGGGGCGATCGACCGGCGCGGCATCGTCGTTGCTCAGCATCGTGACAGCGCCTGCAAAACCGCGCCGCCGCAGCATCTCGGCTGCGGCAAATCCGGCAGCCCCGCCACCGACGATTACGATATGCTCGGATGCCGCGCCGGATTTTTTCGCTGGCGGCTGCTCTATCTTCTCGCCGCCAATAATCTTGCCGCCGCGCTCTTCGACCCGCCAGCAGGACAGCGGACTGAGCGCGGGCGCGGCCAGTGCTTCGCCGGTTGCCAGATCGAAACAGGCATGATGCCAAGGGCACCGAATGGTGTTGTCGACCACAAGCCCGTCGGCGAGTGGCCCGTGATAATGCGTGCAATGGGCTCCGATGGCGGACACTTTGCCGGCCTGGCGCACCAGCAGAACCTCGTCGTCGCCGATGTAGCCCGTCAGCATGGCGCCTTCGGCCAGATCCGCTGAAGGGATGCCCTTGGTGAGGTCCGGCCCGCTTGGCTTCTTGTCGTCCTGCGCCATGCAATATCCTCCGATTGCGGGCACTAACGCCGCCCGGCCTCTTGTTAGATGCCTCAACGGCCGGGAGGTTCCAAGCATAGGCCAATCCGGCCGAGCGCGCCGCCCAGTTGCCGGGTAGGGTGCCTGCTTGCTAACCCAGTGCGACCAGCCGGGCGGACCCATGGACTTCGAACTTTCAGCCGAGCAGCGGGCGTTTCAGGCCACCGCGCGGCAATTCGCGCGCGACGAAATGATGCCGCAGGCGCGCGATTGGGACGAAGGTGAAATCTTCCCGGTCGAGGCGCTGCGCAAGGCGGCGGCGCTCGGCTTCGGCGGCATCTACGTCAAGGAGGACGTCGGCGGCTCGGCGCTGTCGCGGCTCGACGCCGCGCTGATCTTCGAGGAACTGGCGCAGGGCTGCACCTCAACCGCCGCTTACATCTCGATCCACAACATGGCGGCCTGGATGATCGACGGCTTCGGCAGCGAGGCGTTGCGCAAGAAATTCCTGCCCAAGCTCTGCACCATGGAGCATTTCGCCAGCTACTGCCTGACCGAGCCGGATTCCGGCTCGGATGCTGCGAGCCTTTCGACGCGCGCCGAGCGCGACGGCGATCATTACGTGCTCGACGGCGCCAAGGCTTTCATCTCCGGCGGCGGCGTGTCCGACATCTATGTGGTGATGGCGCGCACCGGCGAAGCCGGCCCGCGCGGCATTTCGGCCATCGTGGTGGAGAAGGGCACGCCGGGCCTTTCCTACGGCGCACAGGAAAAGAAACTCGGCTGGAAATCGCAACCGACCGCGATGGTGAATTTCGAGAACTGCCGCGTGCCGGCCACTAACCTCATCGGCAGGGAAGGCCAGGGTTTCAGGATCGCGATGGCCGGGCTCGACGGCGGGCGCTTGAACATCGGCGCCTGCTCGATCGGCGGCGCGCAATTCTGTCTGGACCGCACGATTGAGTACATGAAAGAGCGCAAGCAGTTCGGCTCGCGGCTGGCCGATTTCCAGGCGTTGCAATTCCGCATCGCCGACTATGCCACCGAGATCGAAGCCGCCCGTCTGCTGCTGCATCGCGCGGCGGTCGCGGTCGGCGAGGGCGAGCCTGCGGCGACGCGGCTGGCCGCGCAGGCCAAGCGCCTTGCGACCGATACGGGTTTCGAGGTGGTCAATGGCTGCCTGCAACTGCATGGCGGCTACGGCTATCTGCGCGATCATCCGATCGAGCGCGTCTTGCGCGACGTGCGCGTGCATCAAATACTCGAAGGCACCAACGAGATCATGCGGCTGATCGTCAGCCGCGCTATGCTGGGGAATTGACGCATATCGCAAGCGGGATACGGTTTTTTCGTGCTAATGGTATAAGAAACGAAGGAGGACGCCATGGAACAGCTTCCGCGGGTTTATCGTTCCCGCGACGAGATGATGAAGCGGGTCGCGCGCTTCAAGGACCTCAAAGGTTTCGACGGCGGATTGCCCGACAGCAAGATGAAAGGCTGCGAGCGCACGCTGTTCAATGTCATCGGCTTCCAGCCGCCGGAAGGCATCGGCGAGGGCGGCGTGACGTCGCCGGTGGGCGCGGACGCGGCACGGCTCGCCGCCATCAAGATCAGCGAAGGCTTCAATCTCGGCTACTGCAAGGCCAAGCCGGGCCACGGGCCGGAGATGCACAATCACGACACCAACGAGACTTTCATTCCCATGACCGGCACCTGGCGCGCCAGTTGGGAAGATGAAACCGGCAAGGTCGAGTACGTCGATCTTGGTCCCCTCGACGTGGTGTCGTTTCCGCCCGGCATGATCCGCCGCTTCGAGAACGTCACCAAGGGCGATCCCAACGCGGAATCGATCCTGATGTTCGTGATCGGCGGCGATGGCCCGCGCGCCGAATTCAGCGACCAGGCGATGGCGCGGCTGGAAGCTGCCGGCGCGTGGCCGCAGCACTGAAGGCAATAGAATGTGGAGCGGAGACCTCGCACTCACGGGCGCCGCGATTTTCACCGGCGCGGCGATCTACGTGAACGTGGCCGAACAGCCGGCGCGGCTCAAGCTCGACACCAAAGCACTGATGACCGAGTGGCAACCGAGCTACCACCGTGGTGCTATCATGCAGGCGAGCCTCGCGATTATTTCAGGCGCTCTCGGCATCATCGCGTTTGTCCAGACTTATGACTGGCGCTGGTTGCTCGGGGCGGCGCTGATCATCGCGCCGTGGCCCTATACGATGTTCATCATCATGCCGACCAATCGGATCCTGAAATCCACGCCGCCGGACCAGGCAGGCGAACAGACGCGCGACCTCGTGCGGCAATGGGGGCGGCTGCACGCCGGCCGCAGCGCGCTCGGCCTGCTGGCCGTTGCCGGCTATCTATGGGCGCTGAATTGAGGCGCCAAATCTTCCCGAGGCCGACGTGAGCGAAATCGACATTTTGTTCGAGCGCCGTGGCGCGGCCGGCCTCATCACGCTCAACCGGCCGCAGGCGCTCAATGCGGTCACCCACGGCATGGTGCTGGCGTTGCGCGCGCAACTCGACGTCTGGGCCGGCGATCCGGCGATCACGCGGGTGGTCATTCAAGCGGCCGGCGAGCGCGCGTTTTCGGCCGGCGGCGATATTCGTGCGCTCACGGAGCTCGGAAAAGCGGGACGTCACGGCGAGGCGCTGCAATTCTGGCGCGACGAATATCCGCTCAACGCCGCGATCAAGAAGTTTCCGCAAGCCCTACGTGGCGTTGATCGACGGTATCGTGATGGGCGGCGGCGTCGGCGTGTCGGTGCACGGCTCTCATCGCGTCGCCGGCGACCGTTTTCAGTTCGCCATGCCCGAAGTCGGCATCGGCTTTTTTCCCGATGTCGGAGCCACCTGGTTTCTGCCGCGCATGCCGGGCGAACTCGGGACTTATTGCGCGCTCACCGGCGAGCGCTTCGGCGTTGCCGATGCCGTGGCCGCCGGGATCGTGACCCATCGCATTCCGTCGGCGCGCTTCGCCGCCTTGCTCGATGGATTGACCGGCACGGTGCCGGTGGATGCCCTGCTATCGGCATTTTCCGAGCCGGCCGGTGCGGGCGCGATCATCGCGCGGCGCGCCACGATCGATCGGCTGTTCGCCGGCGACCGGGTCGAGGACATTCTGGCGGCGCTCGAGCGCGAAGCGGTCTCCGGCGGCGCCGATGCCGAATGGGCGGGCAAGACGGAGGCGACCATGCGGACGAAATCGCCGCTCAGCCTCAAACTCGCGCTAGCGCAGGTGCGACGCGGAAAAGAATGGGATTTCGCAACGTGCATGCGCGCTGAATTCCGCATAGTGTCGCGCGTCATTCATGGACATGATTTTTATGAGGGCGTGCGCGCCGTGATCGTCGACAAGGACAACAGACCGCGCTGGCAGCCGGCAACGCTCGGCGAGGTGAGCAACGCCGAGGTCGAGCGCCATTTTGCGCCGCTCGATGGCGACGATCTGGCGTTGCCATGATAAGCGAACCGTTTACCCAAGACGACATGCAGCAAGCCGACATGCAAAGAGACGACCTGCAAAGCCTCGATCCGGTGCATGAGGACGAGGGCGAGCGTAGCGTCGGCCGCTGGACGCGGCGGCTGGTGTTGTTCCTGCGCGTGATGGCCGGCGTGTCAATGCTCAAGGGTCTCTATCACTGGTCGCGGGTCTGCGGCATCGGCGTCGATGCCAATGACGCGTTCCAATATCATTCGATCGCCTGGCAGGCCGCCACGATATTTTTCGCGGTAATCGATCTGGTTGCGGCCGTCGGGCTGTGGCTAGCCGCCGCCTGGGGTGCGGTGATCTGGCTCACGGCGGTGGCCTCGATGCTGGCGCTGGAAGCACTTTTTCCGCCGGTGTTCGGCGCCAGCTTGGTGACCGGTGTACTGGAAGGCGGGCTGCTCGCGGTTTATCTGTGGCTGGCTTTAATGTCGGCGCAGGAACATCCGCAGTGAGTGACGCGCATGATTCCGAAAAGTGGGAACCGGTTTTCGGAATCATGCGTAAAGGGATGAATTCACGGAGGGCGCCATGGCGCGCATAGGATTTATCGGGCTCGGCAATATGGGTCTGCCGATGGCGCAGAACCTGCTCAAGGCCGGGCATTCGGTCGAGGGCGTCGACGTGAGCGAGGCCTCGGTTGCGAAACTGGTGGCGGCCGGCGGCGTCAGGGTCGAGACGCCAAAGAGCGCCGCGGCGCGCGGCGACGTCGTCATCACCATGCTGCCGTCCGGCAAGGAAGTGCGCGAGGTCTATCTCGGCTCATCGGGCATTATCGAGAACGCCAATCAAGGCACGCTGTTGATCGACTGCTCGACCATCGACGTCGAAACCGCGCGCGCGGTCGCCGCCGAGGCGGAGAAGCGCGGCCTGTTGATGCTCGATGCGCCGGTGTCCGGCGGCGTCGGCGGCGCGAGCGCCGCGACGCTCACGTTTATGGTCGGCGGCAGCGCGCAAGCATTCACGCGCGCGCAGTCGATCCTGGAGAAGATGGGTAAGACCATCGTGCATGCTGGTGGCGCCGGCACCGGGCAGGCGGCCAAGATCTGCAACAACATGATCCTCGGCATATCGATGATCGCGGTGTCGGAAGCCTTCGTGCTGGCGGAAAAACTCGGTCTCGATCACCAAAAACTGTTCGACATCTCGTCGAAGTCGTCGGGCCAGTGCTGGTCGATGACGAGCTATTGCCCGGTGCCGGGGCCGGTGCCGGCGTCGCCCGCCAATCGCGATTATCAGGCGGGCTTCACCGCGGCGATGATGCTTAAGGATTTGAAATTATCGCAAGCTGCCGCGAAATCGGCCGGTGCCAAAACGGCACTCGGCGCGGACGCTGAAAGGATTTATTCGGCATATGTCGCGAGCGGGGAGGCGGGCAGGGATTTTTCGGGCATAATTCGCTTTGTGCGAGGCTAATACGGATTGCTCAAGGTGAATCGAAATCTTGCGGCAATCGATTCAATTGCGTCTTCAAGGAAGCATTCACTGTTGCAAATAAACCTAATCTTTATGGTGTTATTTAAGCCGATTTTAGAGTGCCCCTTATAGGGTCGTGACATCTGGAGCGGGGAAAACAGGGCCTCGTTACCGGGACGTTGCGAACACAATAAACGCAAAAGGGGCGTTGGACATGAAAGCCGTTGTAAAGACGGTCGAACCGGCCGAACGTGAGGCGCGTTTCGACCATATCAGGCCGCTCTATCATGAGGCCTTGACCTTGGTTGAGCGGCTGCATCGCCGGCTGCTCGACGTCATCAAGGACGAATTCGACCGCCGCGGCCGCGCCGACATCAATTCGGTGCAGGCGCTGCTGCTCTACAATATCGGCGACAAGGAGCTGACCGCGGGCGAGCTGCGCACGCGCGGCTACTATCTCGGCTCCAACGTTTCCTACAATCTCAAGAAGCTGGTCGAGATGAGCTTCCTCGATCACCAGCGCAGCCGCGTCGACCGCCGTTCGGTTCGCATCAAGTTGACCGAGAAGGGCCGGGAAGTGCGCGACATCGTCGAGTCGCTCTATCAGAAGCATGTGCGCACCGTTGAGCAGGTCGGCGGCATCAATGCCGACGAGTTTGCCACGCTCAACAAGTCGCTGCATCGTCTGGAGCGCTTCTGGACCGATCAGATCCTCTATCGCCTGTAATTCGCCGACAGCGACGTACTGGTGAGACGACTTGCCCCGGCCCCTCAAGGCCGGGGTTTTTCGTTTTGGGCTGAGGACTTGTCCACCGCGAAGTGACCCCAGATATTGCGGTAAGCGACAGCTGCTATGCCAGTCCTTGGCGGTGGGCGGCCGATATGCTATTTCCGGCCAATCCCGGACCTTGTTCCCTTGTCGGCGCCGTTTGCCCCCGGCGCCAGGAGATCGTGATGTCGGCGACGTCGAAGCCAGCGCAATTGAGTGATGTGGAAACCTTGTTTTCGGCGTCCTTGGCCGAGGTCGATCCAGAGATCAACGACGTCATCGGCAAGGAACTGGGCCGGCAGCGCGACGAGATCGAGCTGATCGCCTCGGAGAACATCGTTTCGCGCGCCGTTCTGGAAGCGCAAGGCTCGGTTCTCACCAACAAATATGCCGAAGGCCTGCCGGGCAAGCGCTACTACGGCGGCTGCCAGTTCGTCGACATCGCCGAGACGCTGGCGATCCAGCGCGTGACGAAATTGTTCGGCTGCCAGTTCGCCAATGTGCAGCCGCATTCCGGCGCTTCCGCCAACGCGGAAGTTTTCTTCGCGCTGATGCAGCCCGGCGATACCTTCATGGGGCTCAATCTGGCCGCCGGCGGCCATCTCACCCACGGCTCGCCGGTCAACATGTCGGGCAAATGGTTCAAGCCGGTGCCCTATGGCGTGCGCCAAGACGATCACCGCATCGACATGGATGAGGTCGAGAAGCTTGCCAAAGAACACAGGCCGAAGCTGATCATCGCCGGCGGCTCGGCCTATCCGCGCATCATCGACTTCCGACGCTTCCGCGAAATCTGCGACGAAGTCGGCGCGCTGCTGATGGTCGACATGGCGCACTTCGCCGGCTTGGTGGCCGGCGGCGTGCATCCCTCGCCATTCCCGCACGCGCACGTCGTGACGACGACCACGCACAAGACGCTGCGCGGGCCGCGCGGCGGCGTCATCCTGTCCGACGACGAGGCGATCGCCAAGAAACTCAATTCGGCGGTGTTCCCCGGCATGCAAGGCGGCCCGCTGATGCATGTCATCGCCGCCAAGGCGGTGGCCTTCGGCGAGGCGCTGCGCCCGAGCTACCGCAGCTACGTCAAGAACGTCGTGGAGAACGCCAAGGCGCTGGCCGAAACGCTCAAGTCGAAAGGCCTCGATATCGTTTCCGGCGGCACCGACACGCATTTGATGCTGGTCGACCTGCGGCCGAAGCGGCTCACCGGCAAGGTGGCGGAACTGGCGCTGGGCCGCGCCCACATCACCTGCAACAAAAACGGCATTCCGTTCGATCCAGAAAAACCGACTGTGACGTCGGGCGTGCGGCTCGGCACGCCGGCCTGCACCACGCGCGGCTTCGGCATCGCGGAATTCCGCCAGGTCGGCGAGATGATCGTCGAAGTGCTCGACGTGCTATCACAGAAGAAGGTCGAAGAGGATTCGCTGATCGAAAGCGCGGTGCGGGGCAAAGTGAAAACATTGCTGTCGCGTTTTCCGATTTATCAATGAGGCGTGGCGCAACATATTTGCTGTCATGCCCGGCCATGACAGGTTGGAGAGAGTAGGGGGCTAGTAGTCATGCGTTGCCCGAGTTGCGCAAGTCTCGACACCCAGGTGAAGGATTCGCGGCCGACCGAGGATTCGGCGGTGATCCGCCGTAGGCGCGTTTGCCTGACCTGCAATTTCCGTTTCACCACCTTCGAACGCGTGCAGTTGCGCGAGCTCACCGTCATCAAGCGCAACAGCCGGCGCGTGCCGTTCGACCGCGACAAGTTGATGCGCTCTGTGCAGATCGCGCTGCGCAAGCGCGCGGTCGATCCGGAACGCATCGAGCAGGAAGTCTCCAAGATTGTGCGCGAACTGGAAAGTCAGGGCGAGAACGAAGTGTCGTCGGAGGCCATCGGCGAATTGGTGATGGAGCATTTGCGCGAGCTCGACGACATCGCCTATGTGCGCTTCGCCTCCGTCTACCGCAATTTCCGCGAGGCCAAGGACTTCCGCGCCGCGCTCGACGAATTGTCGGGCGACGATGCGCCGCCGCCGACGGCGACGCGCAAATGAGTGTGCCTGCCGAGCAGGACGCCGCTATGGCGGACGCGGACGACGCACGCTTCATGCAGCTTGCGTTTACACTTGGCCGGCGTGGGCTCGGCAATACCTGGCCCAATCCCGCGGTCGGCGCGGTGATCGTCAAGGATGGTGTCATCGTCGGCCGCGGCTGGACGCAACCCGGCGGACGCCCGCATGCCGAGGTCGAGGCGCTGCGTCAGGCCAAGAAGGCGGCGCAGGGCGCGACCATGTACGTGACGCTCGAGCCGTGCTCGCATCAGGGCAAGACGCCGCCTTGTGCCGACGCCATCATCAAGGCCGGCATCGCGCGCGTGGTGTCGGCGCTGGAAGATCCCAATCCGGAAGTCGCCGGCAAGGGCCATGCGCGTTTGCGCGAGAAGGGTATCACGGTCGAGATCGGGCTCGGCGCCGACGAAGCGCGGCGCGTGCATGCCGGCCACATCATGCGCGTCACCAAGGCCGGCCGCATGTGACGCTCAAGCTGGCGGTGTCGGCCGACGGCAAAGCGGGCTTGGCCGGGCGCAAGCCGGCGGCGATCACCGGCGAGGCGGCATGGGTGCGCGTGTTCCAGATGCGCGCGGCGAGCGACGCCATTCTGGTCGGCATCGGCACCGTGCTGTCCGACAATCCGCAACTGACCTGCCGCCTGCCGGGCATGTTCGAGCGCTCGCCGGTGCGCGTGGTGCTCGACGCCAAATTGACGCTGCCGCTGTCGACCTCGGTGGTGGCGACGGTGCGCGACACGCCGACCTGGGTGTTCACGTCGAGCAAGCCTTCGGCGATCGCCGAGGAAATCCTGCAGCAGAAAGGCTGCAAGGTGTTCCGCGTCGGCGATGCGGACGGGCGGCTCGATCTCGAAGAGGTGCTTAAAGTGCTGGCCGAACAGGGCATCACCCGGCTGATGGTCGAGGGCGGGCCGAAGGTTGCGGGTGCCCTTGCCGCCGCCCATCTGATCGATGAGTTGGCGCTGCTGCGTGGCGAAAAGAATATCGGCGCGACCGGAATCGAAGCGCTGGAAGGCATGCCGATCGACGGACTGACCGGGCAATTGCAGTCGCGCGGGCGGGAGAAGCTCGGAGCCGACACGCTAGAAATTTTCGAGCGGGCGTAACATGTTCACCGGCATCGTCACCGCTCTGGGCGAGGTGCGGTCGGTCAAGCCGCGCGCCGGCAATCTGCACCGCATCACGATTGCCTGCGACTACCCGCGCGCCGAACTGATCGAGGGCGCCTCGATCGCCTGTTCCGGCGTCTGCATGACGGTGGTGGGCGCGGGCGAAGAAGACGGCCGCGCCTGGTTCGCGGTCGACGCGGCGGCGGAAACCCTGGCGCTGACCACGGTCGGGCGCTGGCGGCACGGCAGCAAGGTCAATCTCGAACGGCCGCTGAAATTCGGCGACGAACTGGGCGGTCATCTGGTCGCCGGGCATGTCGATGGCCTGGCGAGCGTCGTCGAGCGCGAAGACATGACGGACAAACTCCCGAGAAATGGCGCGTTTCGCCCTGCGCGCGCCGCCGGATTTGGCGCGCTTCATCGCGGCCAAGGGTTCGGTGACGCTCGACGGCGTCTCGCTCACGGTCAATGAAGTGGACGGCGACACATTTTCGGTGCTGATCATCCCGCACACGCTGGCCGTGACGACTTTCGGCGCTTTACAGAAGGGCGACGACGTTAACCTCGAAATCGACACCATGGCGCGTTATGCGGCGCGGCTGATGGAAACGCAGTAGCCGTCACCCTGAGGTGCGAGCGAAGCGAGCCGCCGCAAGTCGGCTTTAGCCGACTTGCGCAATCAACGATCCGAACTCAGGTAAACCTGAGTTCGGTGGGCGACGGCGTGCGTTCTGTGGCGGTCATCCTTCGAGGCTCGGCGCGTTCCGCGCCTCGCACCTCAGGATGACGGTGAGAGGCCTTGTTCGCCGCGCGCGCGCTTGCTACCACGCGGCTCAACAAGGACAATTAGAACATGGCCAAAAAGAAAAGCGGCGCGAAAAAGCGCGACACGCTGCGCATCCTGATCGTG
The DNA here is from genome assembly GCA_963809675.1 of uncultured Alphaproteobacteria bacterium. Lineage (GTDB taxonomy): Bacteria > Pseudomonadota > Alphaproteobacteria > Rhizobiales > Xanthobacteraceae > Pseudolabrys. The sequence continues at coordinate 837,543 of CAWEKJ010000007.1, read as the reverse complement.
GAGGCGCGGTTCTACGAACACATTGCCGATGCACTGCTGGCGGGCGCGACCCGGGTGCTCGATGAAGCGGGCGCGGCCTACGACCGCATCGCGGTGCCGGGCGCGCTCGAAGTGCCTGCGGCGATCGCCATGGCGGTCGATGCCGCGCAGAAAAAGCGCGCGCCCTATGACGGCGTGGTGGCGCTCGGCTGCGTGATCCAGGGCGAGACCTATCATTTCGAGCTGGTGTCGAATGAATCCGCGCGCGGGTTGATGGATCTGAGCGTCAACCGGCAGCTCGCGCTCGGCAACGGCATTCTCACCGTCGACAACGAAACGCAGGCGCGCGCCCGCGCCACGCCCGACAGCCGCAACAAAGGCAGCTCGGCGCGGCGCGCGCGGCGCTGGCGATGGTCGCGCTCAAACGCAGTCTCGCGGGCAAATAATGGCCAAGAGCGCGCCGACCTCCGATAAGGACGCGCGCAAGGCGAACAAACGCGGGGCGGCGCGGCTCGCCGCCGTGCAGGCGCTCTACCAGATGGATCTCGCCGGCGCCGGCTTGAACGAAATCCTGGCCGAGTTCGAAAGCCACTGGCTCGGCCGCGAGGTCGAGGGCGCGCAATATCTGCCGGCCGAGGCGGCGTTCTTCCGCGACATCGTCTCGGGCGTGGTGCGCGAGCAGCGCAAGCTCGATCCGATCATCGACGAGGCGCTGGCGAAAAGCTGGCCGCTCAAGCGCATCGAGGCGGTGCTGCGCGCCGCCTTGCGCGCCGGGGCTTACGAACTCGACCATCGCCGCGACGTGCCGGCGCGCGTGGTGGTGTCGGAATATGCCGACGTCGCGGCGGCCTTTGTCGAGCGCGACGAGACCGGCATGGTCAACGCCGTGCTCGATCAGCTGGCGCGCCAGCTGCGCGCGGCCGAATTTGCCGGGTGATGTCATGGCCGCACAGGACGATCGTTCGGCCGAAGATCGTCTGATCGCGCGGTACTTCGCGCCGATCGCCACCCACCCGGGCGCGCTCGGCCTTGTCCGACGACGCCGCCTTCATCAAGCCGCCGCCCGGCTGCGACCTGGTGCTCACGGCCGACGCCATTGTCGGCGGCGTGCATTTTTTTGCCGATGATGCCGCGCAGTCGGTGGCCGGCAAGGCGCTGCGGGTGAATTTGTCGGACCTCGCCGCCAAGGGCGCCAAGCCGCTTGGATTTTTATTGTCGCTGGCGCTGCCGAAAGAGGCCGGCAACGAATGGTTGGCAGGATTTGCCGAAGGTTTGCGTGGTGACGCCGTGCTGTTCGGCTGCCCCTTGTTCGGCGGCGACACCGACCGCACCCCGGGGCCGATCACGATTTCAATCGCGATGTTCGGCAGCGTGCCGGAAGGCACCATGGTGCGGCGCGCCGGCGCTAAACCAGGCGACCGGGTATTTGTCAGCGGCAGCATCGGCGACGCGGCGCTGGGGCTCGCGCTTGCGCAAGGGCGCGGCCTGGAAACTCAGCGACGCGCAACGCCAGCATCTCACCTCGCGCTATCTGCTGCCGCAGCCGCGCAACGCGCTGGCGGAGGCCGTGCGCACCCATGCATCGAGTGCGATGGATGTATCGGACGGTCTGGTTGGCGATTTCGTCAAGCTGTGCCGGGCATCCAACGTGGCGGCGGATATCGATGCCGGCAAAGTGCCGCTCTCCGGCGCGGCCAGAGCCGTACTTGCGGCGGAGCCAGCCATGTTTGAGACCGCGCTCACCGGCGGCGACGACTACGAAATCATCTGCACGATTCCGGCGGCCAAAGCGGAGGATTTCCGTGCTGCGGCGCAAGCGGTACGGGTAGCGGTCACCGATATCGGCGAGATCAAAGCGGGCGAGGGCGCCCGGTTTCTGACGGACGGCAAGCCTTTGGCGTTCAAGCGCGCCTCTTTCAGCCACTTCTGAAATAAGCTACCCGTAGATTTCCAAAAACCCGGGCAATAACCATGGACGACCTGACGGCGAAAAAAGAACTGGTGCAAATGCCCACGGGCATCAGCCCGAATTTCGAGGCGCTGCACAAGACGTTCCCGTCCTCGGCTTACTTGCGTGCGCGCGCGCCGAAAAACGTGCCGCTGTTCTCGTTCGAATATGGCGACACCGGCGCCGGCGCCGATGTCGGCATCCAGGACAACTGGGCGGCCTTCGACGCCATCAAGGTGGTGCCGCGCTATGGCGCCATCACCACGGTGCCGCCGACCGAGGTGGAATTGTTCGGTACCCGCTATTCGGCACCAATAGGCATCGCGCCGATGGGCGGGCCGTCGCTGGTCTGGCCGGGCGCCGATCTGCTGATGGCGAAAGCCGCGCAACGTGCGCGCATTCCCTACACGCTCGGCGTCGCCGGCGGCGCGACAATCGAGGACGTCGCCAAGGTCGCGCCCGACGTGTTCTGGCTTCAGCTCTATCGCTTCTACCAGAACGATCACGCCATCGGCTTCGATCTGATCAAGCGCGCGACCGCGGCCGGCGTCAAAGCGCTGGCGCTGACCATCGACGTGCCGGTGCGCACCACGCGCACGCGCGAAAGCTATGCCGGCTTGGGGCGCGAGTTCGAGCCGAATTTGCGCATGATCTATGAAATGCTGATCCGGCCGCGCTGGCTCATGGCGCTGCTGCGCAACGGCTATCCGCGTTTCGCCACCATCCGTCCCTATGCCGGCGCGCACTCCAGTACCAACGACGTCATCCGCTTCGCGCGCAAGAACATGGGCGGCGTGTTTTCCTGGGAAGAAGTCGCGCGCTACCGCGACCGCTGGAAGGGCCCGATGCTGGTGAAGGGCGTCCTGCATCCGGCCGATGCCGAAAAAGCAGTGTCGCTCGGCATCGAGGGCATCTGGGTGTCGAACCATGGCGGCCGCCAGATCGAGGCGCTCACCCCCTCGATCGACGTGCTGCCGGCGATCGTCGCGGCGGTCGGCCGCAAGGCCACGGTCGTGCTCGACAGCGGTATCCGCAGCGGTCAGGACGTGATGCGGGCTTTGGCGCTTGGCGCCAATGCGGCCTTTGCCGGCAAATCTTTCCTGTGGGCGGTCGGCGCGCTCGGCGATGAGGGGCCGGGGCACCTGATCGACCTCTATATCGACGAATTGCGCTCCTCGCTCGGCCAGATCGGCGCGCGGTCGCTGGCCGAGGCGCGCGATGCCGTGATCCGCCATCCCGGCGCCTGGCGTTTCGACAGCAACGACTGATCGCGGTCAGGACTCCGTGCGCTCCGCGTAACCGCGCAGCCACTCGAGAATTTGCGGCCAGCCTTTGTGGGCCTGCGCGCCTTCGACGCTGAGACCGGAATGCGTCAGACGCACCGCGGTCGTCCCGTCTTTTTCCGAGAGATCGAATGCGCACGAGCGACTCCGTGGCGCCCGGATACCAGTCGGGAAGCCACGTGAAGGCAAGCGTCGCCGGAGGTTCGACCACGCGATATTCGCCTTTGATGACGAACGGTTTGCCGCCCATGCCGGTGCCGCTCATCATCCATTTGCCGCCGGGCCGCAGATCGGATTCGACGTGGGTGGTCTCAAAGCGGCCTTTGAGGCCCCACCACGCCATGCGCTGAGCCGGAATGGTGAGGGCGTCGAATATCCGCTTCGCCGGCGCCTTGATCGTGATTTCCTGGATGATCGTCTCGCTTGCGCTCGTCATGCTCATGGCTGTTCCTCGACGTAACGTTTCAAGCTTCGCAGACTCTCGCCCCAAAACGCCTCGTAGTCCTTGATCCAATCATTGACCGCGCGCAGTGGCCTGGCATTCAAGGTGCAAATCCGTGTTGCGCCGTTCTGCTGCGTAACGATGAGGCCCACGGACCGCAGCAAACGCAGATGCCGTGAAATGGCCGGGCGGCTGGTGCGGAAGTTCGCCGTGATTTCACCCACGCTGCGCCGTCCGCCGCGCAGCAGGCTCAGGATCTCGCGGCGTGTCGGGTCGGCAATCGCCCGGAATACCGCCTCGCGCCGCTTATGAATATGCGTAACCATGTGGTTACGCATAACGTAACCGGCCAGTTACAGATGTCAACCGGTGCGCCGCAAATAATTCAACCAATCGATCGGCGTGATGGGCTTTTCAATAAAGATCATCCCAGCCCTGCGCTCTGGGCAGTAGCGATATTCTGCTGCGCCCGCTAAAGAGAGAACGGATTTCCCGGGAATCGTACTATGTCGGCGGTCGCCGAGCCCATCCACCACGCCCACGTCGACGATCACATGGCGCGCCGCAACGCGCTGGTGCTCGCGGTGGCGCAGGCGCTCGCCGGCGGCAACAACACCGTCATCGTCTCGACCGCCAGCATCATCGGCGTATTGCTGGCGCCCGACAAAGGGCTCGCCACTTTGCCGGTCACCGCCATGGTGCTCGGCCTGTGGCTCGGCACGCTGCCGATCGGCTATCTGGCGCGCTATTTCGGCCGCCGTTTCGCGCTCCAGACCGGATCGGTATTCGGCATCCTGTCCGGGCTGATTTCCTATTCGGCGGTGATGCATGGCCAATTCTGGCTGCTGCTGCTCGGCACCTTCTGCGGCGGTCTCTACGCCGCCGCGCACAATTCCTACCGCTTCGCCGCCGCCGACACCGCGAGCGACGCGCTGCGGCCCAAGGTGGTGTCGTGGGTGCTGGCGGGCGGGGTGTTCGCCGCGGTGATCGGGCCGCAGCTCGTCATCTTCACCAAGGATCTGCTGCCGCCGCATCTGTTCGCCGCCAGCTATCTCGGCCAGTCGGCCTGCGCGCTGCTGGCGGCGATCGTGCTGATTTTCGTGAAGATGCCGCCGCTCGCCGCCAAGCGCGTCGTGCACTCACGGCCGCTGTCCGAAATCGCGCGCGCGCCCCGATTCATCGTCGCGGTCGCCTGCGGCATGGCGAGCTACGGCATGATGAACATGATCATGACCTCGGCGCCGCTCGCCATGGTCGGGTGCGGGCATTCGGTCACCGACGCGACGCTCGGCATTCAGTGGCACGTGCTGGCGATGTATGCGCCGAGCTTCTTCACCGGCTCCCTGATCGCGCGCTTTGGCGTGGAGCGCATCACCGGCATTGGCTTGGGCCTGATCGCGCTCGCCGCTGTGATCGGGATCAGCGGCATTACGGTGGCGCATTTCTGGACCGTGCTGGTGCTGCTGGGCATCGGCTGGAACTTCGCCTTCATCGGCGCCACCACCATGGTGACGCAGTGCCACCGGCCGCAGGAACGCAACAAGGTGCAGGCGTTCAACGATTTCGTGGTGTTCGGCAGCATGGCGGTGAGCTCGTTCTCGTCCGGCCAATTGCTGGAATATTTCGGCTGGCAGGCGATCAATCAGGTGGTGTTCCCGACCATCTTCATCGCCGGCGCGATGTTGCTGTGGCTCAGCTTGCGCCGGGGCGACGAGGCGGTGGCTTAAGACAAGCCAATCTCACAGTCCGCCTCATCCTTCCTGACGCACATCTTCTGTACTCTTCATGAGGCCGAAAGAAGCGTTTGGCATCGTGCTTGCCGCTTGCGGCGAGCACGATGACCTTTACGGCGATAACTTCATTTAGCGAGTCGGACCTATCGACCGGTTTGAGCGATTTGCAGGCGTTCTCCAATGCGGCGCCCATAGTCTCAATTGTTTCAAGCTGGAAAGTCTGACCACGTAAGAAAGGAGTTATCGGAAGCAATTGAGGAGCGACCTTACTGCGCACCGTCGGCAATACCCAGTTGGTCGGCAGCACGTTCGCGCAGCGTCGCCCAGTCTGACTCCAGGCAAAGTACGGGGTCGAATCGCCCGTTTCTCTCCAGGCGATCGACGATGGCGCGCAATAGCTTGCTTCGCGCGGCAGGATTATCGGTTTCATAAAACATGTGGCGACTTCGCTGCAAAAGCCACGCATTGACCGTATCGCTATTCCGCAACCGATCAATAAATGCCAGAAGCAGGCGTGACACGTGGCCAAGATCGGTCTTGTACAGCGCGCGCGCTCGATTGCGGCCGCCGCTCAGCCAACCTTTTGAAAACAGAAATCGCTCCAGCACAGCGTGCAATAGACGCCGACGCTCCTCCGTCAACTCGCCGGCCGGCACGATGACCTCGGTCATCGAGGCCGCCAGCAAGACCCAGGCGTCTCGCTTGCGCTCGTCGGGCCAACTGTACCATTTCAGGTGCAGATTTCTGCCATGAATGCGCTTGTAGTAGGTCGGACCTTCGACGAAGCGAAACTCCCCCGCCAAAGCCAGTTCGGCAAGGAACCGATTTTCACTGCCATAGCCCTCGAACTCATTCATGATCAGGCCGGATGTGGCGGCAAGCGCCGAACCACGCATAAGACCGCGTAACATGATCGCATCGAGCCCCTCCATGTAGCGCAGCGCGCGCGTGACTGGATCGCCCAAGTACGAGCCAGCCCGATTAATGCGATTCTGCAATCCACTTATCTTTACTTTCGAGAAGCAGACCGACGCTTGCGGCCATTGCCTGGCCGCTGCGACGAGAGCGGCGACATAGTCCGGGGACACTTGATCGTCGTGCTGCTGGTAGATGTAGAACTCGCCTCGACGCGCGCGCATTGTCCAGTCGTGATTGCCGGCCCATCCTAGACGCGAAGGTTGGACATGCAGCCGAAAACGGGAGTCGGTTAGGAATGGCCGGCACGCCTCAATACTTGGATCGTCCCGGCCATCGACCGATATCAATACGTCGAGATTGGCATAGGTCTGGGTCCGCAGACATTCGAGCGTGACCGGGAGCATGTCCTGGCCGCGGTAAACCGGGACGCCAACGGTGACGAGTGGCTCGCTCATCTAGACACGCGGAAAGATACGGTCGCCACAATCCTCCGCGAAATGCGGAGCCATTGTAAGCTTGCCAGGATTGACTGTGTGATACCGTCCAAAGGACGTCACGCCAATCTCGAACCGGCGGTGCAACTCGCTTTTTACGTCGTCTATGTCGGTCGCTCCCCACGCAACGATCACGCCGCCCTTCACGCGGACATCCGACATATTACTCAGGTCGAGTGCGCGGAGCGCGGGAACCAATTCAGTTAAAGTTGCCAAAGTGTCTTCGATCAGGCGCGAGCGTCGTGGCTCTTCCGGCTCCTCGGGGTGTACGCGCCAGGGCGGAGGAGTCAGCTCACCTGAAATCCCCTGCATGCAGACAGGATACCAAGTTAGATAGGTCAAGCCGTCTCGAAAGGTAACGACTTCGCCAAATGGTCCGAGCACAAACGTTACGCTCTTCGGGCGGATTGCTGGCGGCCTTCGAAAGCTCACGCCGTATTTCAATCGATGAAGCCAGGGGCGACTGGGACGATGACCACGCTTCTCATCAATCGCGAATTGCCCGTCCCAAAGCGCATTGACGACATGGTCGTAGCGTTGACGGCTTCCGCCAGCGCAGCTCTCGCTTACGACAGAAAGGCGTCCCGCGTCATCTTCAACTGAGAGGACGGTATGCGTCAGATGCAACCGAATGCGCGGATGCGCGGCGATACAGTCGCGCAGCCGATTTCCCAGCTCGACCGGATCGATGGCAACCTCCGGCGTATCGAAAGCGGCAAGGACTGCGGGGCCGAACTCCGATCGCCGTTCCTCATCAGACCATTGTCGCAATCCCGTGATGATCTCGGTGCCAAAATAATCTCCATTTCGTGCGGCCGTCTCTTCACGAATCATCGCATGCACTTGTGAGAAATAATTGGCGACCTGTTCTACTGGCTGTTGGCTTTCGCGATGCACGACATATACCGCGGGATCCGAAACGGCGATGGTGTGAACGGACATGCCAAGATGGCGAGCAAAAAACGGAGCAAAGGCCAGAGCGCCCCGCATCATCATTCGGGCAGTGAAAAGGCTCGGGTCGCCGGCGTACATATACCCGAGATGAATTTTCCCTTCGTTGGCGACTGCGGTTCGGCTAAGCAGACTCGCGTTGCGATCGAAGAGATCGACGGTCGCCCCCCTTCGAGCCAGCACGAGAGCAATGCAGCAACCCTGTATTCCGCCCCCGAGAACAGCGATATGCATCACCACATCTTCTTTAGTGTCTAGTTCGCCAATCAGTTTTGCAATGCGCTTTCGACGGTGTCCAAACTTGATCCAGATGCATTGTCTGTACGTCAAACTGATCCACTTTCCTATTTCAAACTGACCCACTACCGCCACTTGACAGGACTATAATCACAGGAATATAGTCGCCATTATCCGATCCACCGAGGGCGCTGTCATGAAGCGTTATGTTGGCGGGATCGGATGCGGCGCCCGCGGGCAGGAGACGAACGCTCCTCCTGCACCCGGGCGGCGCCGGGGCTCCGCCCGGGGTCACTAGGGACCCCTGCCAGGAGCTGGCTGACGGCGGGCCGGTCGCCCGGCTTGCCCGAGGCTTGGCAGGAGCGGCTTCCCTCCGAAAGGCGCCGTCGAGCTTCGAAAGCCGGAGACCTTGGCTCGAAATCGAACCCCGAAAGCGCGGCCCGGCGCTGTAAGGAAGATGCCGCGATGGAGCGCCGAGAGGCGCGCACCCGTCGTCACGGGTGCCCGCGCCGCAAGGCGTGGATTGCTAAGGATGCGCCGCTCGGCGCTCCGTCCCCTCGATTTATTCGAGGGGGAGAAGGCTTGCCCGCCGAAGCCCGAACCCGGCGCCGCAAAGAGCACGGGCGATGACGCTGCCGTTTATCCCTCCCTGAGGATCGCCGCAAAGAATAGGGGTGATGACGCACTCGCCACCTTTGCGGTTATCCCTCCCCCGCAAGCGGGGGAGGGATAAGAAAGAACCGCGTTGCACTGGCCGCCGCTTTTTGGCTATATCCGCCCGCTTTCCCGGTCGGGGTGAAGCGCCCTTATAAAGCGGCCATCCTCGACGCTCCTGGTACCGGCGGGAGCGTTCGTTCCGCCCGCACCAATCAAAATCGAAGGTTGAGCGACCATGATTAATTTGTGGATGATCGTCGGCTGTGGCGTGCTCGCGATTCTCTATGGCATCTGGGCCACCGGTTCGGTGCTGCGCGCCGATGCCGGCAGCAAGAAGATGCAGGAGATTTCCGAGGCGGTGCGCGAAGGCGCGCAGGCTTATCTCAAGCGCCAATACACCACCATCGGCATCGTCGGCGTGGTGATCCTCATCCTGATCGGCGTTACGCTCGGCTGGCTGGTGGCGCTCGGCTTTGCCGTCGGCGCCATTCTGTCGGGGGCAACCGGCTTCATCGGCATGAATGTGTCGGTGCGCGCCAACGTCCGTGTCGCGCAAGCCGCCACCAAGACGCTGGCCGGCGGTCTGGAGCTCGCTTTCAAGGCCGGCGCCATCACCGGCATGCTGGTCGCGGGCCTGGCACTGCTCGGCGTCACGCTCTATTTCGGCTTCCTCACCGGTTATCTGCATCTGGCGCCCAATGACCGCACCGTCATCGATGCGATCGTCGCGCTCGGCTTCGGCGCCTCGCTGATCTCGATCTTCGCCCGTCTCGGCGGCGGCATCTTTACCAAAGGCGCCGACGTCGGCGGCGATCTGGTCGGCAAAGTCGAAGCCGGTATTCCGGAAGACGATCCGCGCAATCCGGCGACCATCGCCGACAATGTCGGCGACAATGTCGGCGACTGCGCCGGCATGGCCGCCGATCTGTTCGAGACCTATGCGGTGACCATCGTCGCCACCATGGTGCTGGCCTCGATCTTCTTTGCCGGCACGCCTGCGCTCACCAACATGATGACCTATCCGCTGGCGATCGGCGGCGCCTGCATCATCACCTCGATCATCGGCACGTTCTTCGTGCGGCTGGGATCGAGCCAGTCGATCATGGGCGCGCTCTACAAAGGCTTCATCGCCTCGGCGGTGCTTTCGCTCGGCGCCATCTGGTTCGTCACCGATCACCTGGTCGGCTTCGGCGCGATTGCCGGCGTCCCCTTCACCGGCCAGGCACTGTTCATCTGCGCCGTCGTCGGGCTGGTGGTGACCGGGCTCATCATCTGGATCACCGAATACTATACCGGCACGAACTTCCGCCCGGTGAAGTCGATTGCGGCGTCCTCCGTCACCGGCCATGGCACCAATGTGATCCAGGGCCTGGCGATTTCGATGGAAGCGACCGCGCTGCCGGCGATCGTGATCATCGCGGGCATTCTCGTTTCCTACGGGCAGGCCGGGCTGTTCGGCATCGCCATCGCGGTCACCGCGATGCTGGCGCTGGCCGGCATGGTGGTCGCGCTCGACGCTTTCGGCCCGGTCACCGACAATGCCGGCGGCATTGCCGAAATGGCCGGTCTGCCGAAGGGCGTGAGAAAATTCACCGACGCGCTCGACGCGGTCGGCAACACCACCAAGGCGATCACCAAGGGCTATGCCATCGGCTCGGCGGGCCTTGGCGCGCTGGTGTTGTTTGCGGCCTATAACCAGGATCTGCTGTTCTTTGCCAAGGATTCAACGGCGCATCCTTACTTCACCGGCGTCAAGCTCGACTTCGCGCTCACCAATCCCTACGTGGTGGCGGGACTTCTGTTCGGCGGTATGCTGCCTTATCTGTTCGCATCGATGGGCATGACCGCCGTCGGCCGTGCCGCCTCGGCAATCGTTGAAGAAGTGCGCCGGCAATTCCGTGAGCGGCCGGGCATCATGAAAGGCAAGGAAAAGCCGGACTACGGGCGCGCGGTCGACATGCTGACCAAGGCCGCGATCAAGGAAATGATCGTGCCGTCGCTGCTGCCGGTGCTCTCGCCAATCGTTTGCTACTTCGTGATCTTCCTGGTCGCGGGCGGCGGGGCGGCCGGCAAGTCGGCCGGCTTCTCGGCGCTCGGCGCCATGTTGCTTGGCGTGATCGTGACCGGTTTGTTTGTCGCGATCTCGATGACCTCCGGCGGCGGCGCCTGGGACAATGCCAAGAAATACATCGAGGACGGCCACTACGGCGGCAAGGGCTCGGACGCGCATAAGGCCGCCGTGACCGGCGACACCGTCGGCGACCCCTACAAGGACACGGCCGGTCCCGCCGTGAACCCGATGATCAAGATCACCAATATCGTGGCGCTGTTGCTGCTGGCGGTATTGGCGCACTAGCGCGGCGACAAATCGCAAAACGACAAAAAGGCCCGCGCTTGCCGCGGGCTTTTTTCGTCTCGCATCGCGCCGTTAGAGCCCGAACTTCAGGTTTTTGAAGATTTGGCCCAGGTAGCGCAGTTCCTGGCCGCCGGTCGGCGTTGTCTGCGACACGAAGTCAAAGATTTTCCCATCTTTGAGGCCGTAATTGGCGAGCCGCTGCACCCGGCGATCCTTGTCGAAATAAACCGCGACCACGCGTTGATCGACCACCTCGTGCGGCATGAAGGCGGCGCTGCGCTCGGTCTTCTGCGAAATGTAGTAGAACACCTCGCCGTTGACGGTGGCGACGGTGGAGGGCGTGCCCATCACGATCAGGACCTGCTCCTGCGTGGCGCCGATCGGAATTTGTTCGAGCGCGCCTTCCTGCATCACGTAACCATGCTGCAGCGTCTCGCCGAAGCCGCAGCCGGCGAGCGACAAACCGCAGGCGAGCATCAGCGCGAGCCGGCTCAGCCGAAGACGATTGTGAGCGGTTTTAGACCCCAAAGGCGAACCCGTCATTTCGATCTTGCATCGGCGAGGGCATTGCCGTACCGGGCGATAGACCCCGGTCAGCGGCAAACCAACCCGATGATTTTCCCCCTATTTCGCCGCAACGCGCAGGCGCACACCATTTCGACCCTGTATGGCATGATCGTGGCGCAGGCGCGATTGCCCTGTTTTTACCGCGACTACGCGGTCGCCGACACGGTTAACGGCCGCTTCGACCTGATCGTACTGCATCTGGCGCTGGTGCTGGACCGCTTGGCTCAAGATGGCGCCTTGAAAAGTCTGGGTCAGGGTGTTTTCGACCGGTTTTGTCAGGATATGGACGATAATTTGCGCGAAATCGGCATTGCCGACCTCAAGGTGCCGAAGGAAATGCGGCGCATGGGCGAGGCCTTTTATGGTCGTGCGCAGGCCTATCGGTCAGCGTTGGCTGACAGCGGTGACGAGGCGTTGATGACGGCGCTGGCACGGAATATCTATGGCGGCGCCCAGCACGGCGCGGCGCGGCGGCTTGCGGCCTATATGCGGGAGGCGTTACGTGATCTGGCAAGCCAGGAGACAGTCAGTCTAGCCAGCGGCCAAGTGCACTTTCCGGACCCCATTTTGGTCCCCGAAATTACAAGCTAGGTTCCCGAAATTACAAGCTAAGAGACTGAGCCCGATGAAGAATAACGCTAGCCTCTGGAGCGTGCCGGTGGCCGTGGACGATATTCCCGACACCGGGCTGCATCTTAAAATCGAGGCCCCGGCCGCGATCCGCGCCGAAGTGGCGGAACTTGCCGAATTGCGCGAATTGCCGGCGCTGTCGGGAGTATTCGATCTCGTCCGGCATGGGTGCGGGCGTTCACGTCACGGGTCGGGTCAAGGCCAAAGTCGGCCAGATCTGCGTGGTGACGCTCGAGCCGATCGAAAGCACCATCGAAGAGGCGGTCGATCTTGAGTTTGTGCCGCTGGCAGCGGGGGTGGAACCCGCGCCCAAAACCACCCGCAAGCGTGCCCGCGATGCCGATCCGCCGGAACCGCTGGTCGACGGAACGCTCGATTTGGGCGCGCTGGCGACCGAGTTTTTGATCCTTGGCATCGATCCCTATCCGCGCAAGCCCGGCGCCGAATTCGCGCCGGCCCACGGCCGGGGATGCCGGCGAGCGTCCCTTTGCCGCGTTGGAAGCGCTTAAAAAGCGTCTCGGCGGCGGCCAGCCGTGAAAACGAGCCATGCCATAAAACGGTGCTGCAACCGTCTTGTCTGCCGCGGCGCAGCGGGTAAGGTCGCCCCCGTGCGTCAAACCCCCATGACCGAATTTCCGGCGCTTGCTCTAGCCCCGCCGAAACCGATCCATGCCTGACCGGGCTCGCATCGCACTCGACGGCATGGGCGGCGATCATGGGGCCACGGTCGTTCTGCCGGGCGCCGATATCGCGCTCACCCGGCACCCCGACAGTGAGTTCATCATTTTCGGCGACCGCGCCGTGGTCGGCCCCTTGCTCGAAGGGCTGCCCCGCCTCAAGGCCAAATCGAAACTGGTGCATACCGAAGTGTCGATCCGCATGGACGACAAGCCGAGCCAGGCGCTGCGCCATGGCCGGGGCAAGTCCTCGATGTGGCTGGCGATCGACGCGGTGAAGAAGGGCGAGGCCGATGCCGTGGTCTCGGCCGGTAATACCGGCGCCTTGATGGCCATGGCGCGTTTCAATCTCAAGATGATCGAGGGCATCGAGCGGCCGGCGCTTGCCGGACTTTGGCCGACGCTCAAGGGCGAGTTGGTGGTGCTCGATGTCGGCGCCTCGATCGGCGCCGACGAGCAGCATCTGATCAATCTCGCCGCCATGGGCAGCGCCATGGCGCGTGTGCTGTTCGACATCGAGCGGCCGACCGTGGGCCTGCTCAATATCGGGGTCGAGGAGGTCAAAGGCCTCGAACAGGTGCGCGAGGCGGGACGCCTGCTGCGCGAGGGCCATTTCCCCTATTTCGATTACGCCGGCTTCGTCGAGGGCGACGACATCGGCAAAGGCACGGTCGATGTGGTGGTGACCGAAGGCTTTGCCGGCAATATCGCGTTGAAAACCGCCGAAGGCACTGCACGGCAGTTCGCACAGTATTTGAGGGGCGCGATGAACCGGACCTGGGCGGCGCGGCTCGGTTATCTGCTGGCGCGCCCGGCGTTTCAGACGCTGCGCGACAAGATGGACCCGCGCAAATCGAATGGCGGGGTGTTTCTCGGGCTTAAGGGCGTCGTGATCAAGAGCCATGGCGGCGCCGATGCCGAGGGCTTCGCGGCGGCCATCGACATGGGTTACGACATGGTGCGCTACGAATTGCTCGCCAAGATCGGCCAGTCGATGGCGCGCGATATGCAGGTCAGCGCGACCGCGCGCGTAGCCAGCAGCGGGGCCGCCTCGTGACCCGATTGCGTTCGGTGGTGCTCGGCTGCGGCAGTTATCTGCCGGCGCGCATTCTCTCAAACGACGAACTGGCCAAGTCGGTGCAGACCACCGACGAATGGATCGTGCAGCGCACCGGTATCCGCGAACGGCATATCGCGGCGGCCGGCGAGCTCACGTCGGATCTGGCGCTCAATGCCGCGCGGGCGGCGCTCGCCAATGCCCGGGTCGAGGCCTCCTCGATCGATCTGATCGTGCTGGCCACGTCGACGCCGGACCAGACCTTCCCGGCGACCGCCGTTTCGGTGCAGGCCGGACTTGGCATTATTCACGGCGCGGCCTTCGACCTGCAGGCGGTCTGCTCGGGCTTCATCTATGCGCTGGCGGTGACCGATGGCATGCTCAAAAGCGGTGGCTACAAGCGCGCGCTGGTGATCGGGGCGGAGACCTTCTCGCGCATCCTGGATTGGAGCGACCGCACCACCTGCGTGCTGTTCGGCGACGGGGCGGGCGCGTTGGTGCTGGAGGCGCAGGAGCAGCCAGGAACCGCGGCCGATCGCGGCATTCTGACCACCCATCTGCGCTCGGACGGCCGCCACAAGAGCAAACTCTATGTGGATGGCGGGCCGTCCTCGACCCAGACCGTTGGGCACCTTCGCATGGAGGGCCGCGAGGTGTTCAAGCACGCGGTGGCGATGATCACCGACGTGATCCACGACGCCTTCAAGGCCACCGGCACCGGCGCCGCCGATATCGACTGGTTCGTGCCACACCAGGCCAACAAGCGGATCATCGACGGCTCCGCCCATAAGCTCGGTATCGCGCCGGAGAAGGTGGTGATCACCGTGGACCGCCACGGCAATACCTCGGCGGCCTCGATCCCGCTGGCGCTGGCGGACGCGGTGGCCGACCGGCGCATCAAGCGCGGCAATCTTCTCTTGCTGGAGGCGATGGGGGGCGGTTTTACCTGGGGCTCGGCGCTGCTGCGCTGGTGAGATAGGCAGGACTTAAGTCCGAACCGCCCGGTGTCGGATTTGCAATCGCCCCGTTGACCCCCGGCGACGATGCTAATATCGTCGATAATTCAGCGGGATATCTGCCGGGGGCTGAGCAGGCGATGTCTGGTAAAACAGTAACGCGGGCGGACCTGTGTGAAGCGGTCTACCAAAAGGTAGGCCTCTCGCGGACTGAATCCGCGTCGCTCGTGGAGTTGGTGCTCAAAGAAATCACCGACTGCCTTGAGCGCGGGACAACCGTGAAGCTTTCCTCATTCGGCTCGTTCGTGGTGCGCAAAAAAGGCCAGCGTATCGGCCGCAATCCCAAGACCGGCAAGGAAGTGCCGATCTCGCCCCGCCGGGTGATGGTGTTCAAGCCGTCGGCGATCCTCAAGCATCGCATTAACGGCCACGCCGAATAGAGCAGCTACGTTCGTCTCGCTTCAGTATTGCGTTCAACTCAGCATCGAGAGGGCCCGCTTTGGATCACAAGGCGCCAGACGCATTTCGCAGCATCAGTGAAGTGGCGGACGAACTCGATCTGCCGCAGCACGTGCTGCGATTCTGGGAAAGCCGTTTCCGCGACATCAAGCCGATGAAGCGTGGCGGCGGCCGGCGCTATTATCGCCCCGACGACGTCAACCTTCTGCGCGGCATTCGCCATCTGTTGTACGGCGAGGGCTACACCATCCGCGGCGTGCAGCGCATTTTGCGCGAGCAGGGCGCGCGGTTCGTGCAAGTTGTCTGGCAGGAAGACGCGCCGCAGCCACCGCATGGCGCAGCCGAGGAAGAGGATTTTGCCGAAGACACGGTCGCGGTAGAGACCGAGCCGGCTGACGAGCAACGCGGATTGCGTGGCCGGCTGTCTTCGCTGATCGGCCGCGATCTGGGCGATCGCGGCGACGACGTCGAGGCGCGCCGCGAGCCGCCGCTCAAAAGTGCACCGGAGTTGCGCGTCGAGCCGGCCGATCGCGCGATCCCCAGCGTCGAGGAGCCGAAGCTTGCCGAACCCGCGCCGGCGGCGCTCCGTTCCATGCCCGGCCGGCTGGCGCGCGAGGATGTGCGCAAGCTGCACGCGGTGCTGCATGAGCTTGCCGAATGCCGCAAGCTTATCGACGCCGTGGCGACGCAAGGCGTCTAACGCGGCAGCATATCCACCCCAGGGCTTCGCCAAGTTTGCGTCCGGCCGTGACGATTTTGACGTGGGCTCTGCCGGCTTTTTTTGAACCTGCGGGCGGTGGCGCCAGACCAAAGCCGGTATAGAATGCGGACCTGGGATCGTTCACCGGGCTAGGGGGCCCCTGATGCGACGCATTGCGACGGCCGCGATATTGGCGATCGTGACGATCGTCGGCGCCCATAATACGGCTTGGGCCCAGTTCGCGGCACCGCCGCCGCCACCACCGCCACCACCTAACATTACCTCGCAGCCCATCCCTACGTTCGGCTGGTTCGCTTTCGGTGCCATCGGTTGCGCCGCCGTGTCGCCGATGATCGGCACGCTCGTGCTCGGCCGCGAATTGACCATCACCGAAGTCGACCGCATGGCATTATCGTGTTTTCTTGGGCCGGTCGGCTGGCTGCTGGGTCCGGTCTTGTTTCCTGACCCGGTCGTCGTCACGGCGGTCACGCCGCCGGGCAGTCCGCCGCCGCAAGGCACCCGACAAGGCCCGCGGCAGACGCGCGGCCGCCACATCGATATTCCCGGACGGGGCGTCACCAGCTTCGTGCCCGATGAGGTGCTGCTGGAAGTCGAGGCCGGCACGCCGGACGCCTATCTCAACGTGGTCGCGCGCCGCCTGCAATTGACGCTGTTGGAGACGCAAAGCTTCACGCTCACCGGCCGCAGCCTGCAACGCTGGCACATCGACGGCCGCGGCACTGTCGCTGGCACGCTGCGCGGGATGCTGCCGTTCGGCCGGATTTCGGCGGCGCAGCCGAATTTCCTCTATCGGTTCGGACAATCGCAGCCGCCCGCGCAATCGGACGCGGCCGCCGCGCAATACATTGTTTCCAAGATGCATCTCACGGAAGCGCACCGCATCACCAATGGCGATGACGTCTTGGTGGCGGTGATCGATTCCAAGATCGACACTGGTCACCCCGATCTTGCCGGCGTGATCGCGGACGAATACGACGCGCTCGGCACGCCGGGAAAATCGCATGTGCATGGTACCGGCATGGCCGGTGCGATTGCGGCGCATTCCAAGCTCATCGGCGTGGCGCCGAAAGTGAAGCTGCTTGCGATCCGCGCTTTCGGCGGCGAGGGCGAGGGCGCGCAAGGCACGACCTTCAACATTCTCAAAGGTCTCGATTGGGCCGCTGCTAAAAACGCCCGCATCGTCAATATGAGCTTCGCTGGACCGGCCGATACGATGTTCCGCGACATGCTGGCCAAGGCGCATGCGCGCGGCATTGTACTGATCGCCGCGGTCGGCAATGCCGGCCCGCGCTCGCCACCGCTTTATCCGGCGGCCGATGCCGATGTCATCGGCGTGACCGCGACCGACGCCGACGACAAGCTCCTGGCGCAAGCCAATCGCGGGCCGCAGGTGGCGGTGTCGGCGCCGGGCGTTCAAGTGCTGGTGCCGGCGCCCGACGACAAATACGCGCTGACCACCGGCACGTCGGTCGCCGCCGCTCATGCCAGCGGCGTGGCGGCGCTGCTGCTGGCGCGCAATCCCAAGCTCACGCCCGATGAGGTGCGCCGCGATCTGATCCGGTCGGCGCGTGCGGTTCCCGGCAACAAGCGCGATGTCGGCGCCGGCGTGATCGACGCGCTCGGCGCGGTCAATTCCGTGAAGAATTAGCGATCCGGCGCCGCTGAAGGGGAGAATTGGTCGGGGCGGCGGGATTTGAACCCACGACCTCTTGTCTCCCAGACAAGCGCGCTAACCGGGCTGCGCCACGCCCCGACCGGAACGGCGCGGACTATAGGGACGCGACCGTGGCCCTGCAATAACGTGGCGTCTGCCGCTTTTCAACCGGTGCGGCCGAGTTAACGGATTGTGCACGCCTCTCGGACGTAATCGGGGTCCGAGCGCTCCCGACCGAGAAGCGGCCATGGCCCAAGCTGTTCCAGCCCGACTAGATGCGCATTTTGACGTCGAACCGCTTGCTGCGGTTTGCGCGCAGACGCAGTCGACTGTTGCGGTTCCCGGCGACGTTCGCCTCAGCATTTACGAGAACCTGGAAGCGATCGAAAAGGATTGGCGCGCGTTCGAGCCGCAGGCCGACGGCACGGTTTTCCAGAGCTTCGACTGGCTCGCGACCTGGCAGCGGCATATTGGCGTGCGCAACAACATCACGCCCGCCGTCGTGGTTGCTCGCGACGCCAGCGGCGCGATCCTGTTCCTGCTGCCGCTCTCGGTTCGCGCGTCCGGTTTTGCGCGCGAGCTGGCCTGGCTCGGCAGCGATCTCTGCGATTACAACGCGCCGCTGCTGGCGCCGGATTTCTCCGAACGGTTCGATGCCGCGGGTTTTCCGGCGTTGTGGCAGACGATCTCCGGCATGCTGCAAAGCCATCCGCGCCTCGGCTTCGACCTGATCAAGCTGAGCAAGATGCCGGAGACGGTCGGCGCGCAGCAAAATCCGATGCGGCAGCTCGGCGGCACGATCAATCCGAGCGGCGCCTATTTGACGCATCTCGCCGGCGACTGGGAAACGTTCTACGCCGCCAAGCGCTCGTCGTCGACGCGCCGGCGCGACCGCACCAAGCGCAAGCGGCTGGGCGAATTCGGCGAGGTGAAGCTGATCAATCCGGCGAGCGGCAGCGAAACCGCCGGCACGCTCGACACGCTGATGGCGCAGAAGTCGCGCTCGTTCGCGCGCATGGGCGTCGGCAATCTGTTCGCCAAGCCCGGCCATGCCGAGTTCTATCGCGCGCTCGCGACCGATCTCGCGACCCAAAATCTGGTGCACATCAGCCGGCTCGACGTCGGCGCGACGCCCGCGGCGATCAACCTCGGGCTGACCTGGCGCGGTTGCTATTATCATCTGCTGGCGAGCTATGACGACGGCGAGGTATCCCGCTTCGGGCCGGGCGCCGCCCACCTGCACGACCTGATGCAGCTCGCCATCGAGCGCGGGTTCAAAATTTTCGATTTCACCATCGGCGACGAGCGCTACAAGCGCGATTGGTGCGACACCGAGTTGAAGCTGTTCGATTTCATCGCGGCGGCGAACTGGCGCGGCACGCTGGTAGCAGTGCCGATGTTGGCGACGCAGCGGCTCAAGCGCTGGATCAAGCAGACGCCGGTGTTGTGGGCGCTGTTTGGCAGGGCGCGCACTCTGCTGGGCTTTTTGAGAAAGCGCCCCATTGGCTGAATGACGGAGGAGGTTTGTGCGGCGGTTGCTTTTTCGGTTTCGATTGTTCGCTTCGTCGTTGATTGGCGGCCTGCGAAAGTCTCTCCTGGGAACGAATGTGGCTGCGATCGTCTACCGGACGGATAACGGCGTGCTGGCGACGGACCCGGAAGACATGGGCGTCGGCAGCGAGTTGCGCAAAACCGGCTCCTACGGTCAAGACGAGTTGGAACGGGTGTTTCGATATACAAATCGGGATACGGACGTTCTGGTCGTCGGCGCTCATCTCGGCGCTCTCGTCGTCCCGATTGCCAAGAAGTGCAAAAGTGTAGTGGCCATCGAAGCCAATCCACAGACTTTTGAGCTTCTGAAAATGAACCTGCTGCTGAACGACGTAACGAATGTTCGCGCCCATAACATTGCGGCCAGCGAAAAGTCGGAGCGTCTCGAATTCGTTGCGAGCCGGAGCAATTCGGGTGGTACCAAGCGGATGCCGAAGGTGCATGTTTTCGAGTATTTCTACGATAAGCCGTCAACGTTTTCCGTGCAGGCGGTTTCTCTCGATGAATTCCTGAAGGATGCGACCTTCTCGCTGATCTTCATGGACATCGAAGGTTCGGAGTATTTTGCCCTGAAGGGCATGCAGCGAATTTTGCAAGCCGCGCAGACGCTGTTTGTCGAATTTCTGCCACATCATCTGCGGAACGTCAGCGGGGTAAGCCCTCGTGAATTCCTCGTTCCGGTGGAGCGGCATTTCAACAAGCTGGTGATCCCATCCGAGGGTCTCGATGTGGACAAGGCCAGTTTCTTGCCCGCGCTGCAGTCGATGTTCGACCGCGACGAAGGCGATGACGGGCTGATCTTCACGAAGTAGCCGTCCGCCCGTGGCACGCCGCGCGGACCGCGCTAATGCGGCACGACTTGCGGCATCGGTGTCGGTTTGTAGGCGAGCTGGAACGGGCCGCGGATCATCAAGCACCAGCGAGGCCACGGCGCCGCAGGCATAGACGGCCGTATATCCTTGCAGGAAGCGCACGATGTCCAGATGCGCGAGCATCACGTAAGCGCCGACCGCGGTCATGGCTACGGCCACGCCAACGCCGAGCCGTGCCACGTCCTTGAAGTAGCCGTTGTGCACCAGCACGCTGACGCAGACCATCTGCATCAGGTTGGCGAAAATCAGCACGATGAGGATTGGCGTCGTCGCGGGCGGCATGGTGGCGGCATGGCCGAGCAGCATGGCGAAAAGCCTGTCGGCGCCCAGAAGCAACACGGCGCTGATGATCGCCGCAGGCAGGGCACAGAGCGCTGCCGCCGCACGGTCGCGTGCACCAACGTCGGCCCGTCGCGCTCCGCGAGCGCGCTGGTCTGCCGCGGCACCAGGATGTCGTGACCGCGCCGAATATCGTGGAGCCGCCGCGATACACCTTGAAGGTGGTGTCGAGGATGATCGGCGGTGCGCCGAGGCCGAATAGCATAGGTACGATCAGATAGGGATAGTTGCCGGTATAGATGTTCGCCGCCGCCATAGGTGCCGCTGTGGATGAGTTGGGCCTTGTTGGCGCGGAAGAACCGCGCGAGATCGGCGGCAAAGCCGCGGATATACGGCCGCAGAGCGCCGCGCGCGATCAGGCGCCTGACACAAACTGCGATCACCAAGGCCCACAGCGCGTTGAGCGCGATCAGCATGGCGAGCAACGGCAATCCGAACAGCACCGCGGCAAGACCGATGAAATAGCCGGCGCGGCGCACGGTTTCGAGCGCCTCGAACAGCACGTATTCGTCGACCGCGATGGAAATATTGCGCAGCGCGAACCAGACCAAATTGAGCGCGACGAACCAGAAGAACAATCCAAATTCCACCGCTTCGCGAATTGAAGCCGTGGTCTGCGTCGCCATGAACGCGAAGCAGAGCAGGGCGCCGGTGCTCGACAAGTCCGAAATAAAACAGCGTGACGGCGGTGGCGTGACCGGCGACCGCGTCGCTGCGGTCGCCCGCGAGGAAACGCGCGCGCAGCCGCACGAACAGGATCTTCACGATGCCGAAATCGATCAGCCACAGCGAATAGCCGAAGGCCGCGACCAGGATGAAGATCGAAAACCGCTGCGGGCTGAGCACGTGCGCGAACACGTAAGTTTGCAGCAACCCGGTCAGCAGCGCGGCACCGGCGGTGGTGGTGCGCAGCAGAAAGAACGGTATGGAGATCAGGCGTTTCGTCATGTCAGGCCGCCCGCTTGGCGTCGAGCGCAAGGCAATGATCGAGCAGCATCCGCGCGGTGGCTTGCCAGGTGAAGCGTTGCGCGCGTGCCTTGCCGGCCGCGGACAGGCGGGCGCGCAAGCCTGCGTCGGCATGGAGCGCCTGCATGTGTCTGGTGATCTGCGCGGCATCGTCGGCGCGGCAATGCAGCGCGGCGTCGCCGCACACCTCGAGCAGCGCCGGCTGTTCGCTGATGATGACCGGGCAGCCGCAGGTCATGGCTTCGAGCGGCGGCAGGCCGAAGCCTTCGTAAAACGACGGGAATACCAGCGCGAGCGCGTGTTCGTATAAGCGTGCGCAGGTCGCTGTCGGAAATGAACCCGACCATGCGCACGTCGTCGGACTGGATATGGTCGATTTGGCCGAACACCTTCGGGTCCTTGGCGCCGGTCAGTACCAGCACGGCGCCGTCGAGTTTGGCCTTGTGAAACGCGGCAACGACGGTCGCGATGTTCTTGTTGGCCGAGTTGACGCCGACGCCGAGGAAGAACTTGCGGCCGACCAGATCGAGCCGCTGCAACATGGAAAGATCGGCAGCGACCGCGGTCATGTGATCGCCGCCTTCGTGGCAGACCGGCATCCGGGCAATATCGGCACCGTAATATTTGCCGATCTCCTGACGGGAGAATTCCGAGACCGTCACCGGCAGTTCGGCGCGCCGGCACAGGCGCGGCAGCAGAAAGCCGTAGGCCGCGCGGAAGCGAGACGAAAAATTCTCCGGCAGCGCGCGGACGGTGGCGTCGTGCACGACCACGAGCTGATGTTTCGTTACCAGCGGCCCGAGCATGCACAAATTAAGTAACAGGCGGCCGGCGGCGTGAAACGGAAACTCAAATTGCTCCCAGGCGTAGCCGGACGAAAATCCGACCCGCCGGAGCGAAATGTTCTTGAGCGGAAAGTCGCGCGCCTTGGCGGGTGCAAAAATTTCAATCCGGCCCTTGAGCGCGGCATAGTCGCGGTCGAGCAGCGTGTCGATCGCCTTGATCGCTTCCATGGCAAATCGCTGTACGCCGGAGGCGCGCTGGGTGAGGAAGCGGCCGTTGATCGCAATCCGCGGTAACGACATCAACGGCGCTCCCGGGCTTCAACGAGTTCCGCGACGGCCTTGGCAAAATGTTTCGGCGACAGCTGCGCCGCCACGTCTTTGGCGGCGGCAGCGCCAAGGCGCGCGCGCAAATCGGCGTCGCCGGCGAGCCGGCGCAGCCATTCGGCCGCTTCGTCGACATTGGCGTCCGCCCATTTCTGATCGTCGCCTTGGAAGGCGCCTTCCGGATCGCGAACGGGAATGAGCGAATAGGACACCAGCGCCGAATTATTTTTGTTCATGAAATCGAGATTGCCGGACCACCCTGTGGCGATAACCGGCTTGCCCAGGGCCATGGCTTGCGCCGGCACCAGGCCGAAGCCTTCTGAGCGGTGCAGCGAGATCACGATATCGGCGGCGGCCATCAGCCCCGCCATGTCGGCCTCGGGCAGCATGCCTTCGATCAGACGAATATTGCCGGCCCCCGCGATTGCCGCGTTAAGCTCGCGCCGCGCGCCTGCCGCGCCATTGTCGATCAGCTTGATTGCCAGCACGCGATCGGCGCGCTCGCCGAACGCCTTGCGGAACGCGGCGACCGCAGCCAGCGGGTTCTTGCGGGCGAAGGCGGAACCGAGATGGAATACGTTGAGCACGACCAGCGCTTGCTCCGGCAGGCCGAACTTGCCGCGCATGTTGGGCGTCGCCGCCGTCGGCGGCAGCGGATGCGGCACCACGTGCACCGGCTTGTCGGTGGCGGCGGCTACGGCATCGCGCGTGAAGGTGCTCGGCACCCAGATTTCGTGCAGGTAGCGCATGCTGGCCTGCCATCCGTCGGGCAGCCGCGGCAGTTCCCAGGCCCAATAGCCGATGATGCGGCGGCCGCGAACGCGGGCGCGGCCGAGCGCCCACAAAGCGTGGGGCAGATAGGGGGCGTTGTGATGGACGATCAGGCTGCCGGCGCCCGGCGTGACCGGTCGGCGGCGCGCGCCTTCATCGAGTTCAACCTGGCCAAAGGCCGGGCTGAGATCGAACGCGGTAGGTGCCAAACCCGCCGCCTCCAGCGAGGCATAAGCGAGGCGCGCGCCTTCGCCGACGCCGCTGGCGGTCGAGAACAGGCCGGCGATGCCGATCGGAAATCCGCCGCGTGGGTTTGCATCTGGCAGCGGCGCGAGCATGCGGCTGACGTCGAACAAAAGTTGAGTCCGCGTGTTCTGCGGCAGGCGCTGCCACAGCCGGCGCAGGGCGCTGCGCCGCGGCGGTATCGGTTCGGTAGCGATAAATTCAAGTGCGGACATGAGAGAACCGTTCTGCGGGCGTCTGTCGGTCGCGAACGTGATTGAACGTCGCCGCCGCCAGGCCCCAGATCATGCCGAGCAATAAAAAGAAATGCCGCCAGTGATCGGTGTCAATCACGAAGCCTTCGAGCATCTCGCCGACGAAGGCGGCGAACGCGCAGATCAGATAAGGCTGCCACGGCGTACGCACGAATACGGAGCGCAACGCCATCCAGATCGTCGCGGCCAGCAGCGTGAGATAGGCCATACCGCCGGCCCAGCCGTAGACGAGAAAGGCCTGCAGATAGACATTGTGCTGCTGCGTTCCGCCGTGCGCATTGGAAAACGCGAACGGACCCATGCCGTTGGGGTATTCGAGCAGCGCGGTGAGCGCCAGCTCCTGCAAGCGGAAGCGGCCACCGCTGCCGACGTCGTAGGATTGGATGAGCTGCGCGCGCTCCTGGAACATTGCTCCGATCGAATCGAACGACAGGGCAAGGACAATGAGCCCCGCGAACACCGCGACAGCGATTGCGCTCATGGCAAAGATACGCAGGCGGGCAAGATCGGTCTGCGCCGTTACGAAAGCAAGCATCATCATGACCACACACGACACCGCGAAGTGAAACCAGGCGCCGCGCGAAAAACTCAGCAGCAACGCCAGCAGCAGAACGCCGACGATCAGCACGTCGGTCAGGCGAATACGGCGCGCCAGCATCCGCTCGATCACGACCAGCGCCGGCCAGATCAGGAACGGCCCGAACACGTTGGGGTCCTTGAAGCCGCCGAGCGCGCGATCGTTGGTCGCGAACAGATCATGGGCGTGCGGAAATAGGTTCAAATAGCCGGCAATGGCGGCAACCGAGATGATGGTCGCCGTCAGGATATAGGCCGCGCGCACGGCGACGATGCGCGGCATCGTGTTATGGGCGAACAGGCTGGCGAACAGCACGGCCGCCACCGCCAGATAGAGCGATGTGCCGGCATACTGCACAGTCTGCTCCTGCCCTGGCACATTGAGCAGCGCCATCAACCCGGCCACGTTGAGGATTAGCAGCAGAAGAAACAGCAGCGCGATGTGGCGATCGAACCGCACGCCGGCGACGAGGCAGGCGAGCGCCAGCACGCCCATCAAGGCGTCATGCGGCGAGGGCTCGATAAAGGCGACCGAACTCGCCAATACGGTGACGTAGAGCACGACCAACAGTAGGCGTTCGGTGAACGCGACCGCCGGCGCGCGCGGCGTCTGCGGCACCGGCGGAGCACGATGAAATGCGATGTCCCGCGCGGTGATCAATACGCATTCTCTGTCTTGAGCAGCGCGAATGGCGTTCTGCGCCAGGATGTAGAGATCGAACAGCACCGACCAGTTCTCGATGTAGTAGAGATCGTGTTCGACGCGCTGCTGGATTTTTTCGTGCGTGTCGGTTTCGCCGCGCCAGCCGTTGATCTGCGCCCAGCCGGTGATGCCCGGCTTGACGCGGTGGCGCGCGAAATAGCCATCGACCGCCTCGTCATAGAGACGGGCTTCGGCCTTGGCGTTGACCGCGTGCGGGCGCGGGCCGACCAGCGACAGGTTGCCCCTGAGCACCACGTTGAAAAGCTGCGGCAGTTCGTCGAGGCTGGTCTTGCGGATGAAGCGCCCGACGCGGGTGACGCGCGGATCGTCTTTGGTGACGAGCTTGCTCGCCGTGGCGTCGGCGGCTTCCGCGTACATCGAGCGGAATTTGTAGACTTCGATCAGGTCGTTGTTGAAGCCATAGCGCTTCTGCTTGAACAGAATCGGCCCGCGGCTTTCGAGCTTGATGGCGAGCGCAATCGCCGCCATCACCGGCAATGCGCACACGAGCATGAGGCCGCCGATCAATTTGTCGAACAGCCATTTCATCACCACGTCCCAATCGGCGATCGGCCGATCGAACACGTCGAGCACCGGCACGCTGCCGATGTAGGAATAGGAGCGCGGGCGGAATTGCAGCTTGTTGGCGTGGGCGGCGAGCCGGATATCGACCGGCAGCACCCACAATTTCTTCAGCATCAGCAGGATGCGGTCTTCCGCCGAGATCGGCAGCGAGAAAACCACCAGATCGACGCGCGTGCGCCGTCCGAATTCGACCAGATCGTCGACGATGCCGAGCTTGCGTTGGCCGGCGCAATCCATGCCGCTGCGCTCATCGCCGCGATCGTCGAACAGGCCGATGATCTTGACGCCGGAGTCCTTCTGCTGCCGCAATGCCTCGATGATGTGCTCGCCCGACGGTCCGCCGCCGACGATCACCGTACGCCGGGTCAGCCGTCCTTCGCGCGTCCATTTGCGCACCAGCAGGAACAACAACCTGCGCGACGCCATCAGCGCGACCAGGCCGCCGGCATAAAAGCTGCCGATCCAGACGCGCGAGAACATCTCGCCGGCCTTGGCGAAGAATGAGGCGCCGATCACGATCAGGAATACCACCGACCAGGCCGAAGCGAGCCGCATGTATTGCTTCTCGTGGCCGCGGAACGCCTGCACCTGGTAGATATCGGCGGTCTGGAAAGCGAACATCGACAGCAAGGCGATGGCAAAAGATCGCGCCGGTATAGCGCCAGAAATCGCCTTCGCCGGGCAAACCGTAAGCGGCGAAAACCGCGAAGCCGACCACGACGATCAGCGCGAACTCGCCCATCCGGACAAAACCCGCCAGCACGATCGGCGAAATCGGCGCCGGCGCGGGCTTGGCGACCACCTCCAGAGCTTCCGGCGATAACGCCTGGTTCTTGGACCTGGCGCGCGGCGCCGCGTGCAGGCGGTCAAGCAGCGCGGCGCGAGCCGGTGCGTTCGTCGAAGGGCGAGTGTCGATGTCGGTCATCGCTGCGGCCAGCAATCAGCCATCCGCTCGCCCCCGAGCAGCGGAAGGGATTGTCCTTAATTCCTGGAAATTTCTACGGAAAGAGTGTCAAAAAAGGCTTATTGGATCGCTCGAAAAACTCTTAACGGCGGCCACTTTTAACCAAGGCTTCTAGCGCGGTCTGGTAGGCGGTGAGTACGCCGTCGACCATGCTGTCGATTGAAAACGACGCCTTCACTCGTTCGCGCAACCTCTGCGTGATGTCCGTCATGGCACTCGGACCATCCAGCGCGCCGGCGATAGCCCGGGTCAGGGCTGCGGGGTCGTTCGGCGGTACCAGGGTATTGGAAAGCGGACCGTAGATTTCGGGGATGCCGCCGACCTTGGTGGTAATCAACGGTTTGCCGGCCGCGGCCGCCTCCAACACCACGTAGGGTAAGGATTCGTGCCGCGACGGGGCAACCATGATGCGTCCGAACGCAAAAGCCGCGCGCGCCGGCATGGCCGGCATCAAACGCACGGCTGTGTCGAGGCCAAGCCGGCTGATCTGTCCCTTAAACATTTCGCGGTCCGGCCCGTCGCCGACCAGCGTTGCGGTAACACTCCGGCCGTTGTTGCGCATCGCCGCGATGGCATCGATCAGCACATCGATTCCTTTGAGCAGCCGCAGTTCGCCGAGGAACACCAGGTCGGTCGCATCCATGCGCGCCGCCACGCGCTCGAATTCGGCGCGCGACACGCCGTTGTGGACGATGCGCACCAAGCCGCGCGGATTGCCGATCTTGCTGGCGAACATGTCGGCGCTAAAGACGCTCTCGAACAGGAACAGGTCGCCGCGCGACATCAACAGGCGCTCGGTGGTCAGATGGAATTTTCCGGCCAGCGTCTCGTGGCCGAACAGCAGGCTGCCGCCATGCGGCGTATAGGCGCGCGCGGCGCGTTTATTGGCGAACACGAGACGGGCATAGCCGCCGCCTTTGGCACCGTGTCCGTGCACGATATCGGCCTTGGCCTGCGCGACGCGGCGCATGACATGGGCGAGCACGAAAATGTCGCTGGCGGCCGGCTGGCGCCGCATCGCGACGCGACTGAGGCCGAGCGCGAGCAAGGGCTCGATCTTGCGCAGCGCGTCTTCGGCGCGCGCCCCGCCGGTGCGCAGATCGGCGACCAGCCCGACGCGATGTCCGCGCGCGATTTGCTCGCGCGTCAGGTCGAGCACGTGACGAAAAAGACCGCCGACCGGCGCCCGGAACACATGCAGGATATTGAGTGGCGTCATTCGCTAGTGGAGCGACGCTGCGGCAAAGTCGTGTGGCGCTGCATGAGGCCTAATTCCCGGTCCCGTGGGTAATCGGTAAAGCGATTAGGGGTCAGCATGGTTAACAAAATCTAACTCATGGCCAATAAGCCGCCGGAAATTAACGCAGAAGCAACCATAATAGGTTGTGATGCTCCAGGTGGCACAGTGCTGTGCGTTTGGAGTCGCGAATGTTGTTCAGTAAGAAGTCGAAAGTCGAAAACGCGCCAGCCCCCGTCGTGGCGCCGGCCGCCGTCAGCGGCGAGCCCGATATGCGCGGTTTAGGCCGCGTTTTGTGGGCCAAGAAAGTAAAAATTCTCGGCGTCACGCTTTTGGCCGCTGCCGCCGCGTTTGCGGTGGTCAACTCCATGACGCCGCGTTACCGCTCGGAATCGCGGTTGCTGCTGGAGGGACGCGAGAACGTGTTTCTGCGCGCCGAGGCCGACAAGAACGGCGGCGACCGCAACACAATCGATCCCGAGGCCGTGACCAGCCAGATTCAGCTCGTGCTGTCGCGCGATCTGGCGCGCGAAGTGATCAAGAAACTCAAGCTCGCGGAACAGCCGGAATTCGACCCGGCGCGCAGCAGCGCCTCGTTGCTGAAATCGGTGCTCGGCCTGTTCAGGGGCGACGCCAGCACATTGACGCCGGAAGAGCGCACGCTCGAATCCTATTACAACCGGCTCAACGTTTATGCGGTGGAAAAATCCCGAGTGATCGCCGTCGATTTCGATTCCGCCAATCCCGATCTCGCCGCCCGCGTCGCCAACACGGTTGCCGAGACCTATCTCAATATGCAGCAATCCTCGAAACAGGATCAGACCCGCGCCGCCGGCGACTGGCTGGCCGGCGAAATCGCCAGCCTGCGCACCAAGGTGGCCGATGCGGAGGCCAAGGTCGAGGCCTACCGCGCCAAGTCCAATCTGTTTGTCGGTTCCAACAATACCTCGCTGCCCAGTCAGCAGCTCACCGAGATCAATTCGCAGATTTCGGCGGCGCGCGGGCAGAAAGCCGATCTGGAGGCGAGGGCGCGGCAATTGCGCGACGTCATCCGCGCCGGCAAGCCGATCGAGTTGTCCGACATCGCCAATTCCGATTCCATGCGCCGGCTGATCGAGCAGCGCAACGCGCTGCGTTCGCAATTGGCCGAGCAATCCACCACCTTGCTCGACCTGCACCCGCGCATCAAGGAATTGCGGGCGCAGATCGCCGAAGTCGAGCGTGAGATGCGCACGGAAGGCGAGCGCCTGGCGCGCCAGCTCGACAACGATGCCAAGGTCGCCGGCGACCGGCTGGAGACGCTCACCGCCAGTCTCGACACCGTCAAGAAACTCGCGTCGCAAACCAACGAGCAGGACGTGCAGCTGCGCGCGCTCGATCGCGAAGCCAAGACCGAACGCGATTTGCTGGAATCCTATCTGGCCAAATATCGCGAGGCTACCGCGCGCGACAACATCAATGCCGCGCCGCCTGAAGCGCGCATCATTTCGCGCGCCAGCCCCGCGATCAAGCCGGACTATCCGAAGAAGTTGCCGACCGTGCTAATCGCGGCCTTTGCCGCTTTTGCGCTAATGTCGGGATTCACGATGACCGGCGCGCTGCTGGCGTCGCCGCCGTCTGGTTATGCCTATGCGGCGGCGGGCTACGCAAGTCCCGCGATGGCCGCGCCGATGATGCCGCACGTCTATGTCGCCGTCCTTGATGCCGTCGCGGCGCCCGCCAACGCCATGGCGCCGGCGTCGATGACGCTTAACACGGTCGAGCAGATCGCGCGTAGTCTACGGCAAGCGGGAGACGCTGGCCGCCGCGTTACGGTGACGGGCGCGACGCGCAATGCCGGCGCGACTTATGCGGCGATTTCGCTCGCCCGCGCTCTGGCGAAAGACGCCAACGTGGTGCTGGTCGATCTCGCCTTCGGCGCGCCCAACGTGTCGATCATTTCGAGCGATCCCAAGGCGCCCGGCATTGCCGAGCTTGTGCGCGGCACCGCTTCGTTTGGCGACATCATCACGCGCGACCAATATTCGGCCGCGCATCTGATATGCGACCGGTCATGTCGGCAGCGACGGTTCCGTGCTGGCGGCCTCGCCGATGCTGGCGACGATGGTCGAAGCGCTGGTGCGCAGCTACGATCACGTGGTGATCGATATCGGGTCCGCTGCCGATATCGCGGTCGAGCGGTTCGCGCCGCTCGCCGCGCGTGCGGTATTGGTGACGGCCGACCTGGCCAATCCGGCGACACGGGCCGCGCGCGAGCGGCTGATGATGGCGGGATTTGCCGACGTGACGCTGATGGCTGGCATGCCACAGGTCGCCGCCGCCTGAGCCGTCGTTACGGTACGGCCATCGAAGGCATCGCCTAGGAAAAAGTAACGTGGCCGGTATGAAACAAACCATCATCCGGACCGGGCTGGAGACGCTCTATTTCAGCGGCATGCATCGTGTCATGCGCCCGTTGGTCGGCGGCGTCGGCGCCATTCTGACGCTGCATCACGTGCGCCCGCCGCGGCCGGATGCGTTTCAGCCGAACCATCTGCTGGAAGTCACGCCGCTGTTCCTGGAAGGTTTGCTCCAGCGTCTCAAGCGCGAGCGTATCGACGTGATCTCGCTCGACGAGATGCACGCCCGCTACATCGGCGGCGATTTCGAACGTCGCTTTGTCTGCATTACGTTCGACGACGGCTACAAGGATCTGATGCGCTGGGCCTATCCGCTGCTGAAAAAATACGGATTGCCCTTCGCGCTCTATATCCCGACCAGCTTCCCGGACCGGCTCGGCGAACTATGGTGGGTCGCGCTCGAAGCGGTGATCGCGCGGAACGGCCGCATCGGCATGGTGATCGACGGCAAAGACCGGTTTTTCGAGTGCGGCAGCGTGCGGGAAAAGCGCGAGCTGTACGACCGGATCTATGGCTATCTGCGCGGCATGAAGAGCGAGGACGAATTGCGCCGCGTGGTACGCGACCTTGCCGCCGGCCACGGCGTCGACATCTCGTCGTTCTGCCGCGACCTGTGCATGGACTGGCAGGAGATCGTCGATCTCGCGGCCGATCCGCTGGTCACCATCGGCGCTCACACCGTCAATCACATGATGCTCAAGAAGATGGCGAACGATTCCGCGGTGCGAGCCGAAATGGAAATGAGCCGCGCGGTGCTGGAAGCCGCGCTCGGCAGGCGGCCGGAGCATCTGGCCTATCCGGTGGGCGATCCGACCTCGGCCGGCACGCGCGAATTCCGCATCGCCGCCGAGTTGGGTTTCAAGACCGCGGTGACGACGCGGCCCGGCGTGCTGTTCAAGGCGCACCGCGACCATCTGACCGCGCTGCCGCGCATTTCGGTCAATGGCGATTTCCAGCAACAGCGCTATCTGAAGGTTCTAATGTCGGGCGCCGCCACCGCGATGTGGAACGGCTTCCGCCGCGTCAACGCGGCTTAGCGTTTTCCTTTGTGCCGTCGGGCCGCGACATCCAACTGATGATCGGCATCGCCGGCAGCACCCAGCCGAGCCCTGCCACCACGTAATAGATCGCCGCCACGAAGCCGTTGATGTCGGTGAGCGCCGACTGCGCCAGCGCCATGGCGAGCAGGGCCCACACCGATACCAGCACGAGCAAGGCGACGGTGCCGATCAGCTTGCGGACGCGGACGGGCATGAATGGCGTGCTGGTTCGCTGTTTGCGATGAGGCGCGCATGACTATATGGTCCGCGCGGTTTCCTCAAGCAAGCATTCCATGCACGATCAGCGTTCGGTTCCGGAGTTTCACGTGCGCGCGGTGCGGCTGTGGCTCATTGCCGCCGCCGCGATGATTTTTCTCACGCTGGTGATCGGCGGCGCCACGCGGCTCACGCAATCCGGCCTGTCGATCGTGGAATGGCAGCCGGTTTCCGGCGTGCTGCCGCCGCTGAGCGAGAACGCCTGGCAGGCCGAATTCGAGAAATACCAGGCCATCCCGCAATACCGCGAACTCAACCGCGGCATGAGCCTCGGCGAGTTCAAGACGATCTATTGGTGGGAATGGACGCACCGGCTGGTGGCGCGCACCACCGGCGCGGTGTTCCTGCTGCCGTTTTTGTTTTTCCTCGCGCGCGGCTGGGTTCCACGCAGCTTGCGCGCGCGGCTGTGGACTATTTTCGGCGGCGGCGCGCTGCTCGGCGTGGTCGGCTGGTGGATGGTCTCCTCGGGCCTGTCGGGCACGCGCGTCAGCGTGTCGCAATACCGGCTTGGCGTTTCATTTGACGCTCGCCTGCGCGATCTATGCCGCCATCGTGTGGACCGCGCAGCAATTGACGCCGCTGGCGCGCAGCGCCGCGCCCAGACGGCTGCGCGTCGTGGCGCTGGCGATCGCGGTCGCTGCTGCTGCTTCAGATTTATCTCGGCGCGCTGGTGGCCGGGACTGCACGCCGGTCTGGTGTTCAACACCTGGCCGCTGATCGACGGCTCTTTCGTGCCGGAAGCGTCGCGGCTGTGGTTCATAGCGCCGGTCTGGCGCAATTTATTCGAGAACACGCTCACCGTTCAGTTCGACCATCGCATGCTGGCCTATGCGATATGGGTGCTCGCCGGACTGCACGCTATCGATGCGCGGCAGGCCCATAGCGGCGCGGGAGGCGCGATCGTTCTCGCTGGCGCGGTCACTTTGCAGGCGGCGCTAGGCGTCGCAACGTTGATGAACCAGGCGCCGATCATGCTGTCGCTCGCGCATCAGCTGCTTGCAATTGTCGTGTTCACCATCGCGATCGTGCATGCCGAACGGGTGTGCCATCGCGGTGAATATCGGAGCGCGGCCTTGTGATCGACATCGAGATCGAAGATGGCATTGCGGTGGTGACGCTCAAGCATGGCAAGGCCAACGCGCTCGACATCGAGCTTTGCGAGGCGCTGGCGGCGCGCTTCATGGAGCTGCGCAAATCAAATGCCAAAGCGGTCGTGATAACGGGGCAGGGCAAGATTTTTTCGGCCGGCGTCAATCTCATCAAGCTGAGTGAGGGCGGCGCGGATTACATCCGAAAATTCCTGCCCGCGCTGCACGGGCTTTATGACGCCGTGTTTTACCAGCCGAAGCCGGTGGTGGCGGCGATCAACGGCCACGCCATTGCCGGCGGCTGCGTGCTCGCGTGCTGTGCGGATCGGCGGGTCATGGCGAACGACGGCGGGCGTATTGGCGTGACGGAATTATTAGTCGGCGTGCCGTTTCCCGCGCTCGCCTTCGAGATCATGCGTCATGCCACGCCGCCGTATTTTTTCAGCCGAGACCATGCTCGGTGGCGCGACTTTTCCGGCCGAGGTCGCGGCGCATCGCGGTTGGGTCAACGAGGCGGTTGAACCTGCAGCGCTGATGGCGCGCGCGATTGCGGTCGCGCAGGAACTTGCCGCGCTGTCGCCGCCGGCCTTCGCGCAGACCAAAATGCAAATCCGCGCGCCGGTAGCCGAGCGCGTGGCGCAAAGCGGCGAGGCGACCGACGAGGCGTGACCGAAATCTGGGCCGCGCCGGAAACGCTCGCCTATATCCGCGACTACGTCGCGCGCACCCTCAAGAAAGTCCTGACGCCGGTCGCTACCCCTTCAGGCCTTCCTCGAGATCGGCGATGATGTCGTCCATGTCCTCCAGCCCGATCGACAGCCGCACCACGTCGGGCCCGGCGCCGGCCTGCACCTTCTGCGCGTCGGATAATTGTTTGTGCGTGGTGGAAGCGGGATGGATGATCAGCGAGCGGGTGTCGCCGATATTGGCGAGATGCGAGAACAGCTTGACGTTCGACACCAGCTTCACGCCGGCGTCGTAGCCGCCCTTGAGCCCGAAGGTGAGCACCGCGCCGGCGCCTTTCGGCACGTATTTCTTGGCCAACGCGTTGTATTTGTCGCTCGGCCAACCCCGGATAACTCACCCAGGCCACCTCCGGCCGTTTCGCCAGCCATTGCGCGACGGCGAGCGTGTTGTCGGAATGGCGCTGCATGCGCAGCGGCAGGGTCTCGATGCCGGTGGCGATGAGAAACGCGTTGAACGGCGACAGCGCGGGCCCGAGGTCGCGCAGGCCGAGCACGCGGCAGGCGATGGCGAAAGCGAAATTGCCGAAGGTCTCGCCCAGCACCATGCCGGAATATTCCGGGCGCGGCTCCGAGAGCATCGGATAGCGTTTGTCTTGCGGCCAGTTGAAGGTGCCGCCGTCGACGATCAGGCCGCCGATCGAGTTGCCGTGGCCGCCGAGGAACTTGGTGAGCGAATGCACCACGATGTCGGCGCCGTAATCGATCGGCTTGCACAGATAGGGCGTCGCCAGCGTGTTGTCGACGATCAGCGGCACGTTGGCCTTGCGCGCGATCTTGGCGACCGCCTCGATGTCGGTGATGACGCCGCCCGGGATTGGCGATCGACTCGACGAAGATCGCCTTGGTCTTCGGCGTCACGGCTTTTTCGAACGAGGCGATGTCGTCGGGGTCGGCCCACACCACATTCCAGCCGAAATTCTTGTAGGAATGATTGAACTGGTTGATCGAGCCGCCATAGAGCTTCTTGGAGGCGACGAACTCGTCGCCCGGCGTCATCAACGCATGCATCACGATCACCTGCGCGGCGTGGCCGGAGGCGACCGCGAGGCCGGCGGTGCCGCCTTCAAGCGCGGCGACGCGCTCTTCCAGCACGGCGCAGGTCGGATTGCCGATGCGGGTATAGATGTTGCCGAAAGCCTGCAGTCCGAACAAAGAAGCGGCGTGCTCGACGTCGTCGAACACGAACGATGTGGTCTGGTAGATCGGCGTCGCGCGCGCGCCGGTGGTCGGATCGGGTTTGGCGCCGGCGTGGATCGCGAGCGTCGAAAAGCCTGGTGTACGTTCGGCGTCGGCCATGGTGCTCCCCCTTGCTGCCGGACGTCTCGTGCCGGTCGTTTGCTGGTGTTTAACGAAAGGCCGCCACCGGTCAAGGGAATGGCTTGGCCCCCGGTCGGCAGTGGCGATTCTTTACTTCCGGCAGGTTTTGTTTAGGAAGTTTCGACCATACTAGCGGCGACACGGAGCGTCGACGTGGATCCAATCGCACGCGTAATCATGGGTGGACTTGGTTTGTTCGTCGCTTGGACGCTACTACGTGCGTGGCGGAGCGGCGTGATTTACAGCCGAGGATACAGTTTTGATCTCAATGACAGGCCCATAGTCTTCACTTTGGGCTTTATCGTCCACATCGGCATCGCCGTTATGTGCGCGGCTTTTGCAGCCGGCTATAGCCCGAATGAAATTCGCCAATTTGTAATTTGGTCGCTGCATGCCGGGCGCTGACCGGTATCCTACCCGCTTGCAGCCGCGCTTAGCTCGAACGCTTTCCGCTATTGACAGGCGGCACCGGATCGGAGGCGCCCGATCTCTCCTCGATCGACATGCGTTGCACGCCCTTGCCGAGCGGTTGCGCGCGTCTGGATGACAGCACGCGTGAATTGACGCCGATCCACGAAATTTCCGACGACAGCCGGCCGTATTCGATTTTCGGGCAGCGGTTCATCACCACCTTCAGGCCGGCGTCTTCCGCGAGTTTTGCGGCCTCGTCATTGCGCACCGTGAGCTGCATCCAGATCACTTTCGGTTTCAGCGTGAGCGCAATCGCCTCCCGCACGATCGGCATCACATGGTCGGAGCCGCGGAAGATATCGACCATATCCACCGGCTGGGGAATGTCGCCGAGCCTGGCGTAGACTTTCTCGCCAAGGATTTCCTTGCCGGCTTGGCCCGGATTGATCGGGATCATGCGGTAGCCGCGCTCCTTCAAATATTTGAATACGAAATAGCTCGGCCGGTTCTCCTTCGGCGAAATACCGACCATGGCGACGGTCTTCACGGTATTGAGAATGCCGCGAATATAGCTATCGGAATAACTGTCGTGGCTCATCGCGTCGGCTCGGACGGCGGCGATGATGCTTGAGCCAGCGCGGCGCGCAGCCGTGCATTTTCGGCTTCAAGTTCGGCGATCTTGGCCGTCACGGTGTTGAGCGCCTGCTCGATCTCGGCTTCGGTGAACCGCGTCACAATGTGCGATGAGCAGTTCACGTCCCATGCCTCGATCGTGAACAGGATGGCGCGCTCCGGACGGGCCTTGTAGCCGGCATCGAACAGTTTCTCGACCAGCGCCGGATCGTTCTCGATCGCGCGGGCGCGGCCCCATAGCTTGATGCGCTGGCGGCGCGCCGGGTCGAGCAGAAACAAAAACGCGCGCTCGTTTTCCTGCAGGTTGGCGAGCGTGATGTATTGCCGGTTGCCGCGATAGTCGGCAAAGCCCAACGTGTGTTCGTCGATGACCTTGATGAAGCCCTTCGGTCCGCCACGATGCTGCACGTAAGGCGCGCCGTCGGCGCCGGCGGTGGCCAGAAACGCGGTGTCCTGCTCGGCGATGAATTTGGCGAGCTCCGGCGTGATCTTGTCCGGGAAAGCCTTCGGCGATCCGCGCCTTGTAACGCTCGGCCGAGCCGCGTTCGCTTTGCGCCTTTTGCACCGCCGGCGAGAAGACGATGCTGGAATTATTCATGGGCCTTCATGGGCCATCAGCGGTCCTCCCAATTTGGGTCGCGCTTCTCGATGAAGGCGCCGATGCCTTCCTCGGCGTCATGCGCCAGCATGTTTTCAACCATGACGTCGATGGTGAGTTTATAGGCGCCGGCGAGATCGAGCTCGCGCTGGCGGTAGAATGCCTGCTTGCCGAGCTTGACCGTCAGCGTCGATTTCGACGCGATCTGGCGCGCCAGTTCGAGCGCGTGTTCGGACGCCTTGCCGGCGGCGACGACGCGGTTGACCAGGCCGATGCGATGGGCGTCGTCGGCCGAAACCATGTCGCCGGTCAGCAGCATTTCCATGGCGTGCTTGTTGGCGACGTTGCGCGACAGCGCCACCATCGGCGTCGAGCAGAACAGGCCGATATGCACGCCGGGCGTCGAGAAATGCGCGGTCTCGGACGCCACGGCGAGATCGCAGGTCGCGACCAGCTGGCAGCCGGCGGCGGTGGCGACGCCTTCGACGGCGGCGATCACCGGCTGCGGTAATTTCTGGATCGACATCATCAGCGCGCTGCAGCGCTCCATCAGCGTCTTGAAATAGCCGCGGCCGCGATCGGGATCGTTGCGATGCGCGGTCATTTCCTTCATGTCGTGCCCGGCGCAGAACGCCGGGCCGTTGTGCGAGATGATGACGGCGCGAACCTGGTCGTCGCTGGCGATCGCTGCGAATTCGCTATGCAGCGCCGCCAGCATCGCTTCCGACAGCGTGTTGCGCGCCTGCGGCCGGTTGAGCGAGAGCAAGGCGATGCCGTCGATATCGCCGCGCAATAAAACGGGCGAGGTCGCGGAATCTGGGCTGGTGCTGCGCGCGGTCATGACGGTGATCTTTAACCCGGCCATCCGGGCGCGCAAGGCAACTGAAAAGACCGTTTGACCCTATTGCTGGCCGGTCTAAGACGGAGGCGCCGGGCGAACCGGCAAGGGGGACGAAAATGCCTGCGCCAGCCAAATCGCCGGCCATGTCGGCCGACGAAATCGCGAAATTGCTCGCAGCGGAATTTCCGCAGGCGTTTTATCCGGGCTGCGGCCACAGCATCGAGCGCGTCGATTATGGCGACATCCGCGTGCGCTGGACCTTTGATGAGGCAGCCTTGCGCCCGGGCGGCACCGTGTCCGGGCCGACTATGATGGAGCTTGCCGATTTCGCCATGTATGTCGCGGTGTTTTCGGCGATCGGGCCGCAGCCGCTGGCGGTCACCACCAATCTCAACATCAATTTCCTGCGCAAGCCGGCGCGCGCCGACCTTGTCGCCGACGCCCGTCTCATGAAGGTCGGCAAGCGGCTGGCGGTGGGTGAGGTTACGATCTATTCGGAGGGCACGGATGAGCCGGTCGCCCATGTCACCGCCACCTATTCAATCCCGCAGACCCGGTGATTAGATGCTGGTGTCAAAATACCATTCATATAACTATTTGATATTATTTATGAAATTATGCACAGTTTGGCATTGACCGGAAAAGCTCCCTTGGCTAGATAGCCGTAGCCTTCGGCGCGCCAATGCGCGCCAATCCAAGGAACAGTCATGACGACCTATTCGGCCAAGGCCGCCGACATCGAAAAGAAATGGGTGACCATCGACGCCACCGGGCTCGTGGTCGGCCGGCTCGCCACGATCGTGGCGATGCGGCTGCGCGGCAAGCACAAGGCGACCTACACCCCGCATGTCGACGATGGCGACAACGTCATCATCGTCAACGCCGCCAAAGTGGTGTTCACGGGTCGCAAGCGCGAAAAGAAAGTCTACCACCGTCACACCGGCTTCATCGGCGGGATCAAGGAACGCACGGCCAAGTCGATCTTCGAGGGCCGTTTCCCCGAACGCATCGTCGAGAAAGCGGTCGAGCGCATGCTGCCGCGCGGGCCGCTCGGCCGCGTGCAGTTCGGAAATCTGCGCGTCTATCCAGGCCCCGAGCATCCGCACGAGGCGCAAAAGCCCGAGCAGCTCGACGTCGCCGTCATGAATCGCAAGAACGTGAGGAGTGCCTGATCGTGGTCGAGACCGTACAGTCGCTGGAAGGATTGGCGAGCCTCAAGCCGGCAGCTCCGGAAGCGCCGAAATACGTGCAGAAGATCGACGCGCAGGGGCGCGCCTACGCCACCGGCAAACGCAAAAATGCGGTCGCGCGCGTCTGGATCAAGCCTGGCTCCGGCAAGATCCTGGTCAACACCAAGACCGTGGAAGTTTTTTTCGCGCGCCCGGTGCTGCGCATGATGATCCAGCAGCCGCTGGTCGCTGCCAATCGCACCAGCCAATATGACGTGATCTGCACCGTTTCGGGCGGCGGTCTGTCAGGTCAGGCCGGCGCGGTGCGTCACGGCATTTCCAAGGCGCTGACCTATTTCGAACCCGATCTGCGTGGCGCGCTCAAGAAGGGTGGCTTCCTCACTCGCGATTCACGCGTGGTCGAGCGCAAGAAATATGGCCGCGCCAAGGCCCGCCGTTCGTTCCAGTTCTCCAAGCGCTAACCGCGCAACTCAGTTAATCAAATTCGCAAAGGGCGCGCAGAAATGCACGCCTTTTTCGCGCTGGCTCGGCCAGCCTTTGGCGCAGATTTAATTACAATTTTCGCAAGTCTTGCATCGAACCTGGCGCAAGGGTGCAAGGCTTTTCCCATAAGCCTGTGGGTATATTTAAACCGTGGCCCGGCCTTTGCCGGCCGGTAGGAGTTTAGATGCTCGCCGCGGCACGCCTGCAGCCCTCGATGCTCGATGTGCCGACCCTAGCGTTTGTCGCGGTCTGCATTGCCACGCTGCTCGGCGTTTTCCTTATCTTTGCCTGGCTGCAGCAGCGGGATGCGCGCGCGCTTGCTTGGTGGGGCTCGGCCTATTTGATCGGCGCCTCGTCGTTGGCTTTGTGGAGCGCGCCGACGCCGTTGTTCCCCTTGCCACGGGAATTGCCGTCGGCGTTACTTTTCGTGGCCTGCGGCATGATCTGGAACGGCGTGCGGCTGTTCCATGGACGGACTTTGTTGCCGGTCGCGATCTTCGCGGGCGCCGTCAGTTGGCTGACCCTGAGCCAGGTTCCGGCATTGTCGTCCGGCAGCATAGCGCTGATGGCGCTCGGCGCGGTCGTGGTCGCGGCCTACACGTTCTTCATCGCCTATGAGTTCTGGCGCGAGCGTCGTCATGCGG
This sequence comes from uncultured Alphaproteobacteria bacterium, assembly GCA_963809675.1. Taxonomy (GTDB): domain Bacteria; phylum Pseudomonadota; class Alphaproteobacteria; order Rhizobiales; family Xanthobacteraceae; genus Pseudolabrys. The sequence goes on along the minus strand of CAWEKJ010000007.1, from coordinate 797,988 downwards.
TCTATTCGCGCATGGTCGCTATCATCGTGACTGGACTGCATGCAGGAATTTTCATGATCCCGCTCGCTCTGCGGGCGTTCGTGCCGGCGCTGTTCGCCAACGATTGGCTCACCGTGTTCGCGCTGGAGTCGATTCTTTACGCGGTTGGCACCGCGTTCATCATGCTGCTGATGGTCAAGGATCACCACGTCCACATTTATCGCAAGGCGGCCACGATCGACAGCTTAACCGGGCTGCTCAATCGCGGCGCCTTCATGGAATGCGCAATCAAGATGTGTGACCATCAGCGCAAGCGCGGCAAACCGGTGACGCTGATGATGTTTGATCTCGATCATTTCAAATCGGTCAATGATCGCTTCGGTCACGCTACCGGCGACGGGATGCTACGCGTGTTCGCGGCGGTAGCACACAACAGCATGCGCGCGAGCGACATCATCGGCAGAATGGGCGGCGAGGAATTCGCGGCTATCGTGCCCGAGCCAATTGAAGGCGCCCTGATCGTTGCCGAGCGCCTGCGCGCCGCTTTCGAGACCGCCGGCGCCACGGTCGGCGCCCACACAATCGGCTCAACGGTGAGCATCGGCGCCGCTACGTCGTACGAACTTGTGACCGATATCGATGCCCTGATCGCGCGCGCTGATTCTGCGCTCTACCGCGCCAAGCGCGCGGGCCGAAACCGTATCTGTACGGCCGCGAACGTGGCGGGATCGGGCAAGGCCTCTCACCGGATTGCCGCCGACGGCGCCGGGCGAATGTCCAAACGCGATCGTATATTGCGGCGCAATGGCATGGCCCGGCGGCCCAAAGACGATCTCCCGGTCGCTCCCAGGCATATCGCAACCACTCGTTTACCTTATCCGAGCTAACATCCACGCATGTCGGGTCCAGCTAACAGCGGTCACCCTGATTCTGCCGTCCTGACCCTCGAAGCCTATGCCGAGCGGGCAGGCGCGGCCTTGGCCTGTGTCTATTCGTCGTCGGCCGAATACGACGCCGCGTTGATCGCCGAGCGCCGTGCCGCCGGCGTCTACGGTCCCAAACGCCGCCGCAAGCATATCGTGGCGACCGCGGCGGGCATTGTTGCCGCTCTCGCGGTGATCGTTTTCCTCATCGTCTAAGCAATTCAATCCCCGCCGCATGAAAAAGGGCGCCCCCTGGCGGGGACGCCCGATGAGTTGCACCGCGTAACTCGCGCGATGTTTGGGAGAAACGCTTACGACGAATAGTACATGTCAAATTCGACCGGATGCGGGGTGTGCTCGAAGCGGATCACTTCTTGCATCTTGAGATCGATGTAGCTGTCGATAAAGTCGTCGTCGAATACGCCATTGGCCGTCAGGAACGCACGGTCCTTGTCGAGTTCGCCGAGGGCCTGACGCAGCGAGCCGCACACCGTCGGGATTTTCTTGAGCTCCGCCGGCGGCAGATCGTAGAGGTCTTTGTCGATCGCCGAGCCCGGATCGAGCTTGTTCTTGACGCCGTCAAGGCCCGCCATCGTCATCGCGGCGAAGGCCAGATACGGATTGGCGAGTGGATCGGGGAAACGTACCTCGACGCGCTTGGCCTTCGGGTTGGTGGTGTAGGGAATGCGGCATGACGCCGAGCGGTTACGCGCCGAATAGGCGAGTAGGACCGGCGCCTCGAAGCCCGGCACCAGCCGCTTGTAGGAGTTGGTGGTCGGGTTGGTGAAGGCGTTGACCGCTTTGGCGTGCTTGATGATGCCGGCGATATAGGACAGGCAGGTCTCCGAGAGATCGGAATACTTATTGCCCGCGAACACCGGTTTGCCCGCTTTCCAGATCGACTGGTGGCAGTGCATGCCCGAACCGTTGTCGCCGTAGACCGGCTTCGGCATGAAGGTGGCGGTCTTGCCGTAGATCTGCGCCACCTGCTGGATGCAGTATTTATAGACCTGCATCATGTCGGCCATTTGCGTCAGCGGCGAGAACTTCAAGCCGAGCTCGTGCTGGGCCGACGCCACTTCGTGGTGGTGTTTCTCGACCTTGGCGCCCATGCGGGCCATGGCGCCGAGCATTTCCGAGCGCATGTCCTGCACCGAATCCTGCGGCGGCACCGGGAAGTAGCCCTTCTTGGTGCCGACGCGGTGGCCGAGATTGCCGCCTTCGTATTCGGTGTCGGAATTGGATGGGAATTCGATCGAGTCGAGCTTGAAGCCGGTGTTATAGGGATCGGCCTTGTACTTGACGTCGTCGAACACGAAAAATTCGGCTTCCGGGCCGAAGAAGATCGTGTCGCCGACGCCCATCGATTTGACCAGGCCTTCGGCTTTTTTGGCGATGCCGCGCGGGTCGCGGTTATAGGGTTCGCCGGTGGTCGGTTCCAGCACATCGCAGACCAGCACCAGCGTGGTTTCGGCAAAAAACGGGTCGATACAAGCTGAGGCGGGATCCGGCATCAGGTTCATGTCGGACTCGTTAATCGCTTTCCAGCCGGCGATCGATGAGCCGTCGAACATCTGGCCTTCGGCGAACGTGTCCTCTTCGATCATGCCGACGTCGAAGGTGACGTGCTGCCACTTGCCGCGCGGATCGGTAAACCGGAAATCGACGTACTTCACGTCATTGTCTTTGATCATCTTCATGACATTTTTAGCTGTCGTCATGGATTGCATTCCCCCGTTATTGATGGATTTAGCCGCAAGGACTTTGCCCGCGGGTTAGATGGCGTCGGCACCGGATTCACCGGTCCTGATCCGGATGGCTTCCTCGATGCTGGATACGAATATCTTGCCGTCACCGATCCGGCCAGTCTGGGCAGCGCGCCGGATCGCATCTATCGCCTTGTCCACCATATCGTCGCCGAGCACGATTTCGATCTTCACCTTGGGGAGAAAATCGACCACGTATTCGGCGCCGCGATAAAGTTCGGTGTGCCCTTTCTGCCGGCCGAAGCCTTTGGCCTCGGTGACGGTGATGCCTTGCAGTCCGACCTCCTGGAGCGCCTCCTTCACCTCGTCGAGTTTGAAGGGTTTGATGATGGCTTCGATTTTTTTCATCGCTTTTTTCCTTCCCCCCAACCCACCGCTTTGTTGCGGAGTGCCGCGCTACCGGTTAGCAGAACCCGTGCCAAGCCGGACAGAGTGCAATAGTCGTTCTTCCACAATGCTTTAGGGTTTAGATCGCCGCCAGTGTCGAACCCCGCCCCAGAGCCGTTGCCCAGCAATTAAGCACCCTGCAAAAACTTTTGCCAGCCGTCGGACGTTGTGTTGCGGCGCGGCCAAACAGCCCGAATTGTCGGCGTTCCGGCCGGCCGATAGGGTTGACTGCAATGCTCGAGCTTCTCACCACAGCAGAAATGGCGGAGGCCGATCGGTTGACGATTGCCGGCGGCGTTCCAGGCATTGATCTGATGGAGAGTGCGGGTCGCGCGGTGGCCGATGCTGCGGCTTCGCTGCAAGGCCGGCGTGTGGCGATTGTGGCGGGACCGGGTAACAATGGGGGCGACGGTTTTGTCGCCGCGCGTTATTTGGCGGAGCGCGGCTTTTCGGTGCGCGTCAGCTTCGTCGGGATCGAAGGCGCGGCTGAAGGGCGACGCCGCGCTCGCCGCCAAGCGCTGGAGCGGGCCGGTCGAGGCGGCCTCGCCAGCCTCGCTCACCGATTGCGATCTCATCATCGACTGCCCTGTTTGGCGCCGGGCTCGATCGCGAGGTCGAAGGACTGCCGCGTGCCATGATCGAGGCGATGAACGCCGCCGGCGTGCCGGTCGTTGCTGTCGACTTGCCGAGCGGCGTCAACGGCACCACCGGCGCCGTCATGGGGGTCGCGGTCAATGCTGCCCATACAGTGACCTTCTTCCGGCAAAAGATCGGCCACCTGCTGCTGCCCGGCCGGCTGCATTGCGGCGCAATTCACGTGGCCGACATCGGCATTCCGGCGAGCGTGCTGGCGGCGATCAATCCTGCGACCTTTTTGAACCGGCCGGGACTGTGGGGCCGCGCCTTTCCGCGACCGCGTCCGGACGGCCACAAATATTCCCGCGGCCATGCAGTGGTCGTGTCCGGCGGCCTGCCTACCACCGGGGCCGGGCGCCTGGCGGCGCGCGGCGCGTTACGGGCAGGGGCAGGACTGGTCACCATTGCCAGCCCGCACCACGCGCTCACCGTGAATGCCGAGGCGACACTGGCGATCATGGTGCGGCCGGTGGACGGCGCGAGCGAACTGGCGGCCTTCCTCGCCGACAAGCGGCATAACGCGGTGCTGCTGGGGCCAGGCGGCGGGGTCGGCCCAGCCATGCGCGAGCAGGTCGCGGTGGCGCTGGCGAGCGGCGCGGCGGTGGTCCTGGATGCCGATGCGCTGACAAGTTTCGCGCAGGAGCCGGAGGCCCTGGCCGGAATGATCGCGCGGGGCCCGAAACGGGACGTCGTCCTGACGCCGCACGAAGGCGAATTCGCGAGATTATTTAAAGTGATACATGAGGATTCTCATGTTCACGCAAAACTTGAAAAAACTCGTCTAGCGGCCCGATCCAGTGGGGCCGTGGTGCTGCTCAAGGGTGCCGATACCGTAGTGGCCGCGCCCGACGGCCGTGCCTCAATCGCCGACAATGCGCCGCCCACACTCGCCACCGCCGGCGCCGGCGACGTGCTGGCTGGCATGATTGCGGGCCTGCTGGCGCAGGGTATGCCGGCCTTCGAGGCGGCGTGTGCCGCGGTCTGGCTGCATGGCGAAGCGGCTACGGCGTTCGGCCCCGGCCTGATTGCCGAGGACTTGCCGGAAGCATTGCCGGCGGTCTACCGGCGCCTGTTCGCCGAGCTGGACAGCCCTTGAGCGAGCCCAGGTACGGCCTATTTAACGGCTTGCCCTGGCAGGCTTTGGTGCGTTAAGCCCTGCCGGATTGCGGCGCCAGGATCGTCCTTGAGCTTGCCCTTTGCGGGCGTGGCGGAATTGGTAGACGCGCGGGATTTAGGTTCCCGTGACGAAAGTCGTGGGGGTTCGAGTCCCTCCGCCCGCACCACGCCGAGGGCTAGCTGCTTCTCAACCGACACGTCCGGCGCTTCGCGCGGATCAGCAAAAAGTGTGTGATCGATGCAAGTTACCGAAACCCTGTCCGAAGGCCTCAAGCGCGAATTCAAGGTGGTTGTTCCGGCCGCCGAACTCGATGCCAAGGTCAATGTGCGCCTGGACGAACTGAAAGACCGCGTCCGGATCAACGGCTTCCGTCCCGGCAAGGTGCCGGTCGCGCACTTGCGGCGCGTCTATGGCCGCTCGGCGATGGCCGAGGTCATCGAGGCGACCGTGCGCGATACCAACAATCAAATCGTCAGCGAGCGCGGCTACAAGCTCGCCTCCGATCCGAAGGTGACGCTGCCGACCGAACAAGCCGCAGTCGAGAAATTGATCGCCGGCGAGAGCGACCTCGATTACACCATGGCGGTCGAAATCGTGCCGCCGATCGAGCTCACCAATTTCAAGACCATCAAGCTCACGAAACTCACCGGCGACGTTACCGACGCCGAGGTCGACGAAGCCGTGGCGCGCATCACCGAGCAGAACAAGCCGTATAGCCCGAAGTCGGAGGGCGGCAAGGCGGCCAAGGACGATCGCGTCATTATCTCGTTTGCCGGCACCATTGATGGCCAGCCGTTCGAGGGCGGTTCGGGTGACGATTCCGTCGTGATGATCGGATCGAACACGTTCATTCCCGGCTTCGAGGACCAACTCGTCGGCATCGCCGCAGGCGAAACGCGCACGCTCAAAGTGACGTTCCCGGCGCATTATCCGAAAGCCGAACTTGCCGGCAAAAACGCGGAATTCGTCGTCACGGCAAAGTCGATCGAGACCCCCGGCACGGTGACGGTCGATGACGACTTCGCCAAATCGCTCGGGCTTGAATCGCTCGCCAAGCTGCACGAGGCGATCAAGGAGCGTGTCGCGGCCGAGCATGTCGGTATGTCGCGGCAGAAGATCAAGCGCGAACTGCTTGACGAACTCGATACCCGGCACAAATTTGAACCGCCGCCATCGCTGGTCGAGGACGAGTTCGACCGGATCTGGAAGTCCGTGCAAAGCGAGATGGAAAATGAGAAGAAGACCTTCGCCGACGAGGGCACCACTGAGGATAAAGCCAAGGCCGAATATCGCGCCATTGCCGAGCGGCGGGTGCGGCTTGGTCTGGTGCTGGCCGAAATCGGCGAGAAGAACACCATTACGGTGACCGATGAAGAGCTCAACCGCGCGGTCATGGAGCAGACGCGTAGGTTCGCCGGCCAGGAGCAGCGGGTGTGGGACTACTACCGACAGAACCCGCAGGCGATCGCAGCTTTGCGCGCGCCGATCTATGAGGAAAAGGTGGTCGATTTTCTGCTCGAACTCGCCGAAGTGACCGAGAAAAAGGTCTCGCGTGAGGAGCTCTACAAGGAAGACGAATCGGCTGTCTGATCGCTCGGCATCTTGCGGCAGGACTGCTGCGGAAATAGATACCCAACCCGCTATAAGGCTAATCTAGCCTCGCGTGATTCGCGCGAAGGAGCCGAAATGAGAGATCCCGTCGATACTTATATGAATTACCTGGTGCCCATGGTGGTCGAGCAGACCAACCGGGGCGAGCGGGCCTATGACATTTACTCGCGGCTGCTCAAAGAGCGGATCATCTTCATCACCGGCGCGATCGAAGACGGGGTGGCCACCTTGGTGGTCGCACAACTTTTGTTCCTGGAAGCTGAGAATCCGAAGAAGGAAGTGTCGATGTACATCAACTCGCCCGGCGGCGTGGTGACATCGGGCATGGCGATCTACGACACCATGCAGTTCGTCCGCCCGCCGGTGTCAACGCTTTGCGTCGGGCAGGCTGCCTCGATGGGCTCGCTATTGCTTGCCGCCGGCGCCAAGGACATGCGCTTTGCGCTGCCGAACGCCCGCATCATGGTTCACCAGCCTTCGGGCGGGTTCCAGGGCCAAGCCACCGACATTATGGTTCACGCCCAGGAAATCCTGAACCTGAAAAAGCGCCTCAACGAGATCTACGTCAAGCACACCGGACAGTCGCTGAAGAAGATCGAAGACGCGCTCGAGCGTGACTACTTTCTCACTGCCGAGGCGGCCAAGGACTTCGGTCTGGTCGACAAGGTGATCGAGCGCCGGACGGAGGAAGTAGCGCCAAAGCCCGCGTGATCGTCCCGTTACGGGCTGCCTCGGCACGTTCCAGCACCGCGGAACGATACGGAAGTTCCACTTCCGCCGCAGGGTTTGGTTGAGCATTATCGTTAATAGATTCTTGATTATCACGCCGTTAGCATGCTTCGCTTAAGGTGTGGGAGAGTAGGAGGGAAGCGGCCTCCCAGTACGAAGGTCCGCCGAGCCGGTAGCCCGGCGCGAAACTTGCTTCGTTCGTTGTGTTGCGTCTAGACAGTTGAGTTTCAAGACTTCGCCGACCACGCAAGACGAACGAGTGTGACGGAGAATAGAATGAGCAAAGTCGGCGGCAGCGATTCCAAGAACACGCTCTACTGCTCGTTCTGCGGCAAGAGCCAGCACGAAGTCCGCAAGCTCATCGCCGGCCCGACCGTGTTCATCTGCGATGAATGCGTCGAACTTTGCATGGACATCATCCGCGAGGAGAACAAATCTTCGCTGGTCAAATCGCGTGACGGCATCCCGACGCCGAAAGAAATTCGCAAAGTCCTCGACGACTACGTCATCGGCCAGGATCATGCCAAGAAGGTGCTCTCGGTCGCCGTCCACAATCACTACAAGCGGCTCAACCACCAGACCAAGCACAATGACGTCGAGCTCGCGAAGTCGAACATCCTGCTGATCGGCCCGACCGGGTCTGGCAAGACGCTGCTGGCGCAGACGCTGGCGCGCATCCTCGACGTACCGTTCACGATGGCGGACGCTACCACGCTTACCGAAGCCGGTTATGTCGGCGAGGATGTCGAGAACATCATTCTCAAGCTGCTGCAGTCGGCCGACTACAATGTCGAGCGCGCGCAGCGCGGCATCGTCTACATCGACGAGATCGACAAGATTTCGCGCAAGTCCGACAATCCCTCGATCACCCGCGACGTGTCGGGCGAGGGCGTGCAGCAGGCGCTGCTCAAGATCATGGAAGGCACGATCGCCTCCGTGCCGCCGCAGGGCGGACGCAAGCATCCCCAGCAGGAGTTCCTGCAGGTGGACACGACGAACATCCTGTTCGTTTGCGGCGGCGCCTTCTCGGGCCTCGACAAGATTATTTCGGCGCGGGGACGGTCTACCTCGATTGGCTTCTCGGCCAGGGTGGCTGCGCCGGAAGATCGCAAGCAAGGTGAAATTTTCCGCGAAGTCGAGCCGGAGGATCTGTTGAAATACGGTCTCATTCCGGAATTCGTCGGGCGCTTGCCGGTGGTGGCGACGCTCGAAGACCTCGACGAGCCATCGCTCAAGCTCATCCTTACCCAGCCGAAGAATGCCTTGGTCAAGCAGTACCAGCGGCTGTTCGAGATGGAATCGATTGATCTCACGTTGGCCGAGGAAGCGTTGGGTGCCATCGCCCGCAAGGCAATCGAACGCAAGACTGGCGCGCGCGGCTTGCGGTCCATCATGGAGACCATCCTGCTCGACACCATGTTCGACCTTCCCAGCCTGGAAGGCGTCGAAGAGGTGGTGATATCGAAGGAAGTGGTCGAAGGGACCGCCCGCCCGCTCTACATCTATGCCGACCGTAGCGATCGGACAGCCGAGCAGGGCAGCGCCAGCGCCTAGTCGCGTCTCCTCAAGGGGCGGCGAGGGAACCGCTTGTAGAATCGCACCGTTGATGGCGTGCTGAGGGTATTGGAGTCCGTCTTTGCTCAGAAAACGGACCTTACTTGCGGACCCTAGGCCGTCATCCTACGTATAGCGTTCGAAGCGAAGTCGCGTACGAAAGATCGTAGTTTCCCGAGTGGGTGAGGGTTCGTACCCTTCCTCAAGGCGCGTCGGGCGAGCCTACGCCCAACGTCCTCTTGCCCATCCCTCCCGGCACTGTTCGGCGATGCCGCATAAGCGGGTCGACGGACAGGGGCACAAAAAAGGACTTTGGACAAATGACAAACAAGCCACGACCCCAGCTGCAGCCCGGCGAGACCCGGGCCTATCCCGTATTGCCGCTGCGCGACATCGTGGTGTTTCCGCACATGATCGTTCCGCTCTTCGTCGGCCGTGAAAAGTCGATCAAGGCGCTGGAAGAAGTGATGCGTTCCGACACCTTTATTCTGCTCGCGACGCAGAAGAATGCGTCCGACGACGATCCGGCGACCGACTCGATCTTCGAGGTCGGCACGCTGGCGAGCGTCTTGCAGTTGCTCAAGCTGCCCGATGGCACCGTCAAGGTGCTGGTCGAGGGCGCGGAGCGCGCCAAGGTGCTCAAGTACACCGACCGCAGCGATTATTACGAGGCCGATGCCACCGTGCTTGTCGACGACGTCGGCGAGCGCGTGGAGGCGGAAGCCATGGCGCGTTCGGTGATCACCGAATTCGAAAATTATGTGAAGCTGAACAAGAAGGTGTCGCCCGAGGTCGTGGGTGTGATCCAGCAGATCGAGGATTACGCCAAGCTCGCCGACACCGTGGCTTCGCATCTCGCCGTCAAGATTCCCGACAAGCAGGACATCCTGGAGACGCCCACCGTCACCCAGCGCCTGGAGAAGGTGCTTGGCCTGATGGAGAGCGAGATTTCCGTGTTGCAGGTGGAAAAGCGCATCCGCACTCGCGTCAAGCGGCAGATGGAGAAGACGCAGCGCGAGTACTATCTCAACGAGCAGATGAAGGCGATCCAGAAGGAACTCGGCGACGAGGAAGGCAAGGACGAGCTCGCCGAACTCGAAGACAAGATCAAGAAGACCAAGCTCTCCAAGGAAGCCCGCGAGAAGGCCACGCACGAACTTAAAAAACTGCGCCAGATGTCGCCGATGTCGGCGGAGGCGACGGTCGTGCGCAACTATCTCGATTGGCTGCTCTCGATCCCGTGGAACAAGAAGAGCAAGGTCAAGAAGGATTTGGTCGGCGCCGAGAAGATTCTCAACAACGACCACTATGGCCTGGAGAAGGTCAAGGAACGCATCGTCGAGTATCTCGCCGTGCAGCAGCGCGCCAACAAGCTGACCGGGCCGATCTTGTGCCTGGTCGGTCCTCCGGGCGTCGGCAAGACCTCGCTCGGCAAGTCGATCGCCAAGGCGACCGGCCGCGAATTCGTGCGCGTGTCGCTCGGCGGCGTGCGCGACGAGGCCGAGATCCGGGGCCACCGGCGCACCTATATCGGCTCGATGCCCGGCAAGATCATCCAGTCGATGCGCAAGGCCAAGACCTCGAACCCGCTGTTCCTGCTGGACGAGGTGGACAAGATGGGCGCCGATTTCCGCGGCGATCCGTCATCGGCTTTGCTCGAGGTGCTCGACCCCGAACAGAACCATACCTTCGCCGACCACTATCTTGAGGTCGACTACGATCTGTCGAACGTGATGTTCATCACCACGGCGAATACGCTCAATATTCCGCCGCCGCTGATGGACCGCATGGAGATCATCCGCATCGCCGGCTACACCGAGGACGAGAAGGTCGAGATCGCGCGCAAGCATCTGATCCCGCACGCGATTGCCAAGCACGGCCTCGACACCAAGGAATGGTCGATCGACGACGAGGCGCTGCTGCTCATGATCCGCCGTTACACGCGGGAAGCGGGCGTGCGCAACCTCGAGCGCGAGCTTTCGACCCTGATCCGCAAGGCGGTGAAGGAGTTGATGACCTCAAAGAAGAAGTCGATTGCCGTCACCGCGGCGACCGTCGGCGACTATCTGGGCGTGCCGAAACACCGCTACGGCGAGATCGAGGACGAGGACCTGGTCGGCATGGTCACCGGCTTGGCCTGGACCGACGTGGGCGGCGAATTGCTCACCATCGAAGGCGTCATGATGCCCGGCAAGGGCAAGATGACCGTCACCGGCAACTTGCGGGACGTGATGAAGGAGTTGATTTCGGCGGCGGCGTCTTATGTCCGCTCGCGCGCGGTCGCCTTCGGCATCGAGCCGCCGCTGTTCGACAAGCGCGACATCCACGTGCACGTGCCGGAAGGCGCGACGCCGAAGGACGGGCCGTCGGCGGGCGTCGCCATGGTCACGGCCATCGTGTCGGTGATGACCGGCATCCCGGTGCGCCGCGACGTCGCCATGACCGGCGAGATCACGCTGCGCGGCCGCGTGCTGCCGATCGGCGGCTTGAAGGAGAAGCTGCTGGCCGCCGCGCGCGGCGGCATGAAGACGGTGCTGATCCCGGAGGAGAACGCCAAGGACCTGGTGGAGATCTCCGACACCATCAAGAAAGGCCTGGACATCATTCCGGTCACGCGCATGGACGAGGTGATCGCCCGCGCGCTGGTACGCAAGCCGGAGGCGATCGAGTGGGACGAGGCGAGCGCCAAGCTCGCCGCCGCGGCTGCCGCCGCCGAGCCGGTGGTGGAAGACGACGGCTCCGGTCTGACCGCGCACTGAGCGGCGATAAACCAAAAAAGAAAGCGGCGCCGCAAGGCGCCGTTTTCATTTATGGGCCCGGTCGGTCTGCTTGCATCGCCTGCCGATCAGGCGGTATTGGACGGGAAGGGCGGTTAGCTCAGTTGGTAGAGCGCCTGCTTTACACGCAGGATGTCGGCGGTTCGAGTCCGTCACCGCCCACCAACCTTCGCCGCGGAGCGGCGGAGGTTGTCCGCCGTAGCTTTAGCGAAGGCGGACTGATTGCGAATATCCCGCCGCTTCGGTTGGCGAGCCAATCTTCGCACTTACAAACGCAAAACGGCAGGCGAGGAGCCTGATCGCTCCCAGCCTGCCGGTATTCTGCCCGGAGGATCCGGTCGTACCGTTAGACCGACTCTTTCAATTCCTTGGAGGCGCGGAAGGCGACCTTCTTGCTCGCCTTGATCTGTATAGCCTCGCCGGTCGCCGGGTTACGGCCCATGCGCGCGGCGCGCTTGCGTACCTGAAGGATGCCGAGGCCGCCGATGCGGATGCGCTCGCCCTTCTTCAAATGCTTGACGATATTACCGACGAAGTCGCCGAGCACGGCTTCCGCCTGCTTCTTCGACATCTCGTGGGTTTCCGCGAGCGCGGCCGCAAGATGCTTCAATGTGACGGTCGGCGGCGTCGGAGCTTTTCCAGGAACCATTCCCATCTTAGGACCCTCCTCGTGAATCCGTGAGCTTGGCGGAGCGCCAAACACCTTGCCCGCATAGACGATTCGGGGGGCGTCTGACCATCGATTCTTGGCGGTAAATAAGGCTTTTTCGCAATTTCTGTGCGCCGGGATCGTTTACCTTGACTTGGGGTAGGGGCGGCTATAACTCGAACCATCGCCCGCGGGGGCGTAGCTCAGTTGGTTAGAGCGCTGCCCTGTCACGGCAGAGGCCGCGGGTTCGAGTCCCGTCGCTCCCGCCATTTTATCAATGACTTAGCCAAGGTTGCGGCCGGCAAAGCGGCCGCGTTTCGGGCCATGATTTAATGCTCGTAGAAGCCCCAAACCTCGGTCCGCGAGCCCTGTTCTTCGACGTATTCGGAACTCTGGTCGACTGGCGCACGTCGATCGCCCGGGAGGCCGAAAAAGTCCTCGGCCCCCTGGGTCACAAGCCTCGATTGGACCGCTTTCGCGGACGCCTGGCGGGGCGAATACCAGCCCGGCATGGAGGAGGTTCGCTCTGGCCGGCAGCCTTTTGCCAAGCTCGACGTGCTGCACCGGCGCAATCTCGAACGTTTCATTCCGCGTTTCGGTTTGCAGAATTTACCCGACGCCGTGTTGCATGAGTTGACGCTGTCCTGGCACCGGCTCGACGCCTGGCCGGACGTGCCGGCGGCGATGGCGCGGCTCAAGAAGAAATTCTGGCTGGCGCCGGTGTCGAACGGCAATATTTCGCTGATGGTCGATCTCGCGCGCCGTAATCAATTTCCCTGGGACGCAATTCTGGGCTCGGAGATTGCCGGCGACTTCAAGCCGAAACCGGTCGTTTATCTCGCCGCCTGCGCGGCCTTCGATCTTGCGCCCGGGCAATGCATGATGGTGGCGGCGCACAGCAAGGATCTCGCGGCGGCTGCGGAGCAGGGATTGCGCACGGCGCACACCGCGCGGCCGAACGAGTACGGGCCGAATACCGGCGAGCCGGTGCCGACGGTGAAGGTCGATTATGCGGCGAAGGATTTGGCCGATTTGGCGGATAAGCTCGGCACGTGATTTCATTTCGTCATGGCCGGGCTTGTCCCGGCCATCCACGTCTTGGCTGCAAAAAAGTCGTGGATGCCCGGCACAAGGCCGGGCATGACGGCGGAGAGGTCAATCACCCTTTGATACACCGGCTCGGGCTGCGCGAAGAAACTCGCCAGGATGTGATAGACCATCATGTAGTTCTTCTGCTGAAAGCTGGCGTGCGAAATGCCGGACATCACGGTGAACTGCTTGTCCGGGTTCGGCAGCTTCTCGAAAAACTTCAGCAAATCCTCCATTGACGCGATGCCGTCGTGTTGCCCGCGCATGATCAGCGTCGGCACGGTGATTTTTTCCGGATCGACCACCGGCAGCCGCGAGCACATGTCGACATAAGTGCCGGTCGGCACCGAGTCATCGAGCGCGACCACCGCGTCGGCAAAGGCGTCGATCACCTTGCGCTCGGCGGTGTCGGGATGATCGCGGTCGAACACCGAATGAATGAAGGCCTTGCTCATCGGCCGCCGGTTCTTGGATACTGAATTCGGGTAGCTTCTTGCGGCGCTCGGCCAGCGTGGGCGAGCCTTCGCCGGTCCACACCATGGCATCGAGCGCGAGCCGCGCCACCATCTCGGGATGGCGCTCGGCGAACATCGCCGCGCGCAAGGCGCCGGAGGAAATGCCGTAGACCAGGAGACGGCCGCTTGCCGCGCAGCTTCTGGATATAAAGCGCGGCGGCATAGCAATCGTCGGCGCCTTGCGCGATCGGCGCGTTGTTGTCGCGGTCCTTGGTCGAGCGGCCATAGCCTTCCATGTCGACCGACCAGCAGTCGTAGCCGCGGCGGGCGAAGTGATCCATGGCGGATGAATCGGGGCGGCCTGGCACTTGCAGATCGAAGGTCGGCTGCGAGGCCATCGATGAGCCGTGCACGAACAAAATCGTGCCAATGCTCTTTCCCGGATCGCCGGCGCATTTCTCGAACAGGAACAACTTCACGTCGCCGTCTTTGGTGGTCCAATGTTCCTCACCCTTGATCGGCGGTTTGGTCATTTCATTCATCGTTCACCCGTATGGTTCTCGTGCGCTAACTTTGCTGCGACGCCGTGACCACGGTTCGTCAATGTCCGTTTTGCTCCCGAAGGGCGAACTCTATTACCTCAGTTGCGGAATGTCCGCTAAGGGCAATCATCAGCGAATATCCGGCTTTGCGCCATAAGCGAAAGTCCTCGCCAGGGAGGTGCCTGGCGCTGCTGCGAGATGTCCGAAATAATTGGTTAGAAGCTGATGAGGCCTAGGCGACGCGAACTTCGGCCAAGAACTGCTCGACCTGCCGCCTTAGCATCGTTGATTGCGTCGCGAGCTCCCCGGCGGCGCTTAAAACGCTATTGGCAATTTGGCGGGTTTCGATCGCGGTTTTCGATACCTGGCTGATATTTTCCGAAACATCGCGCGTACCTTCGGCGGCCGCGTTGGCGCTCTGGGCGATATCATGCGTCACCGCGCCTTGCTGACTGATTGCGACGGCCACCTCATCGGCAATTTGATCGAGCCGGGCGATGGTCGATGCAATAGCTCTCATTGTATCGACAGCGTGAGCGGTGGTTTTCTCGACCGATGAGATTTGCTGGGTAATGCTCTCGGTTGCTTTTCCCGTCTGCGTGGCCAGGCTCTTTACTTCCTGCGCAACAATCGCAAATCCACGGCCCGCATCGCCCGCGCGCGCAGCCTCGATGGTTGCATTGAGCGCAAGCAAATTGGTTTGCGATGCGATATTGCTGATGAGATTGCTTATGTCGGCGATCTTTCCGATTGACGCAGCAAGGGCTTCGACGGCGCCGGTGATGGCCTCTGCCTGGCCGGCAGCCTCACGGGCGATTGTCGCTGAGTTACCGACTTCGTTGGAAATGTGCTCGACCGACTTAGCGATTTCCTCCGCTGCCATGGCGACGGCTCCGACATTCGCCGTCGCCTGTTCGGACGCCGCAGCGGTGGCTATTGCCTGCTCTTGGTTGTGATCCGCGCTGCCAGCCATGGCGCGAGCTGCACTATCCATATCCATGGACGCGTTATCGAGGGTGCGCACGACATTGGATACAGTCTGTTCAAAGGTCTTGGTCGATTGCTCGATCTGCAGCCGGCGAATCTCCGACGTCTGTGCTCGTTGCACGTCTTTTTCACGCGCGACGGTTATATCGATGGCGGCCTGGCGGAATATCAAAAGGGTCCGCGCCATTTCCGCAATTTCGTCTCGGCCGTCCTGCGGAATGGTCACGTTCAAGTCGCCGCTGGCAATTTTTTGCATGGCCTGGCTCAGGAAGCCCAAGCGGACGGCAATATGACGGCCGACATAAAGCCAAGCGATGAGACCGGCGGCGACCAGCGCCATAATCGCCAACCCGATAAGAACGATGCGTCCGGCAAGGATCTGTCTCGCGGCCTCGGCCGATATGGCCTGGGCGCGCTGGCTATCCTGATCAACCAAGCTGTCGACCGCTTTTTGGAGCTTTACTGCCTCGATCTGCGTTGCCGAAAATGCGGCCTGCGCATCCTGTTGTCGGCTCAGTTCGAATGTACGCAAACTGAGGATTCCGTCGTCGCCGCCGATGTCGGAGAGTTGCTTGTAAAATTTCGACAGCTTTTCCCGCAGAGCGGAATTGGTGAGCGCCTTGAGGTTGGCCTCGGCCTTACGGCGCGATGCGCCGATGATATCCCGCAACGGTTGCAGCCGCGCGCTTTCATTGACCAGAGAAGCCTCGGTCAGCGAACCGGAAAGAAGATTGGACTCGGCCTCGATCTCAAGCAGGCGGCGAAGCGACTCGATCAGATCGCCAAGCGCTGCCGGGTTGGCAACAGACTTGGTTTTCATCATGAGGTCGAAATTGGCGTCGTCAATCGCCGGGACAAGAGCTTCGAGCAGATCCTCGTGGGCCGCGCGAGCCATGCTCATCAATTCCTGCCGCTCGTGCGAAGTAATAATCCGCTCGTTTACCGCGCGGTTGAGCGCGCCTAGCCGCTCGGTCATCACGATTTCGGCTTCGTTGATGTCCTTACTCTTGCTTTCGTCCAAAGCCAGCAGGCGTTCAATCTGTGACTCAAGCGTTTTCTGCTGCTGGGCGATGTCGTCAGCCACCACTTTGCGGCCACGCTCATCCTGAGCCGTCAGCAAGCCGGGTATAGAGGCAATGAGCCGGTTGACCTCTTCCGCGAGGCGGAGCGATTCGACCGTCGCCGGCATGGTATGTGAGACGATTTCGGTTGTCGTGCGGCCGATGACGGTAAAGACAACGAGCGCAACCAGCGAGCAAACCACCGTCAAGAAGGCGGCAAAACCGAAGGCCAAATAAAGCCGCGCGCGGATCGTGTTGAGCCGACCCAAAACGCTTGTCTCGTTTGCCCTGAGGTATTTCATCAACGTGGATCCGAACCGGCTCATTTGAGTTCCTGCGTTTGCCCTCAAATCGGGAGAAGGTCGCGATGCCATCGCGCTGTCATCGGGTCAGCCGCGTGACCGGCTTGAGCGAACCATCGGCCTGCAAAACGGTAAAATAGACCTGATCCGAGCCTTGGTTTTTTGTTGGCCCGTAGGTGAGCGTCACGCCTCCGAAGTCGAATGGCGCCATGGCGATGGCATCGAGGAAGTTCTCACGCGTCGGTTCCCCCGGTAGCCGCTTCAACGTCTCGACCACGAGACGGCCAACCAGATATCCTTCCAGGGAAACAAAATTCGGCTGGGCCTTGCTGTCGAGGGCGGCGAGGGCCGCCTGATAAGACGCCACGACCGGCAACGATTTGTCGCGCGGAAACGGCACAACCTGGCTGACAATAACGCCGTCGCCTTCTCCGGCCAATTCCTTCGCCAATGCGTCAGAGCCGACGAAGGAAATGGCCACAAACACCGCGTTCAATTTCACTTGGCGCGCGAGTTTGATAAATTTGGCGACCGGCTTATAGGGGGCGACCGTTACGACCGCTTCCGGCTCGGCCTTCATAATATCGAGCAACGCCGACTTTATTGCTTCCGTATTGCGTCGAAACGAGCCGGTGGCAACAAGCGCCATATTGCGCTTCTTCATCGCGCGATTGACGCCTTCAAGTCCCGCCAAGCCGAAGGCGTCGTCCTGATAAAGAATGGCGATTTTGGAGATGCCGAGGTCTTTGGTCAGATGCTCGATCCAGGCCTCGGTCTCCTGAAAATACGAACTACGAATGTTGACGACGTAACGGTTATAGGGATTACGCAGGAATTCCGCGCCGGTGAAGGGGCCGATGAAAGGAATCTTGGCCGCGCTCGCAATCGGTTGGCCGGCTTTTGAGGTTGGCGTGCCAACCGAACCAACCAGAGCAAAAACCTTGTCCTCGGCTATAATTTTTTTTGTGGCTTCGATGGTTTTTTCCGGCTCATAGCCGTCATCGACTGATTTCAAGGCGAGCTTGCGCCCGCCAACTCCACCGGCCCGGTTGATCTCCTCGAATGCCGCAAGCAGTCCCTCGCGCATGCCCTGGCCAAGCGCCTGCGCGGGACCGCTGAGCGCGGCAACTTGGCCAAAAAGAATTTTGTCCAAGCTGACCCCGTCGTCGGCCGCCGCACCGGCGCTGCCCGACACAACGATAAGCGCCGACACCACAACGCTGCGCAAGGCAAGGATGTTCATCGGCGTGGTCCTGAGCCAAGCGAACCGGTCGCGGCTCATTCGTTCGATCTTGATGGCTGATTCGCTGCTTCAGCCGCCCGCCGCGATCCTGTCCGCGCACGGTTAACAACTTATTAAGAACTTTGGCCGTGCGCCCTTCGTGGCTAATTGATCGCCGGAATCTGATTGGCCTTGATCACGTCCGCCCATTTGGTGATCTGCGCGTCCATGAAGGCTTTGAATTCCGGCTGCGTCATCGTGAGCGGTTCGGCGCCTTGCTGTTCCCAAGCTGCTTTGATGTCCGGCCGCGACACGATCTTGGTAATTTCACGGTTGAGTTTTTCAACGATCGGCTGCGGCGTGCCGGCCGGTGCCATGAAGCCGACCCACAACGTCGCCTGAAAGCCGGGCACGCCAGCTTCCGCGATCGTCGGCACGTCCGGCAGGATCGGCGAGCGCACCTTGCCACTGGTGCCGAGCGCGCGGACTTTTCCTGCTTTGATCTGCGCCGCCATGGTGGGGATGCTGTCGAACAGCATCTGGATTTGCCCGCTGAGGATGTCGGTGCGCATGCCGGTCGAGCCTTTGTAGGGCACGTGTACGATGTTGATGCCGGTGAGATGTTTCAGAAGCTCGGCCGCCATGTGATAGTTCGAGCCGGGACCGGACGAGCCGAAATTGAGGGTGCCCGGCTTGGCGCGCGCCAGCGCCAGCAACTCGGTCATGGTCTTTGCCGGCACCGAAGGGTGCACAACCAGCACCAGGTCGCTCTCGATCAGCGGCGCGACCGGCAACGAGATCGTGCATCAGGTGGTAGGGCTTGCGGTTGAACAAGGTCTCGTTGACGGTCTGCGTGCCGGAGACCATCAACAGCGTGTAGCCGTCTGGCGCGGCCTTGGCGACGTAATCGGTGCCGATGGTGGTGCCGGCGCCCGGCTTGTTTTCCTGGACGAAGGTCTGGTGGAGCGACTTGCGCAGTTCCTCGGCGATGGCGCGGGTAAAGACGTCGGTCGGTCCGCCGGCGCCGAACGGCACGATGATTCGGACCGGCCGCGAGGGGTAGTCCTCGGCCTTCTCGGCGGCCTTTGCGGGCGCTAACGCGATTGTGACGAGTGTTGCCACAGCGAGGAGGGCTACGAAATGTCGCACCGATGACATGCAGGTTTTCCGGTATTTTGTGCTTCCTCGGGCCGCCCGCAGCGACTATCGAGAGCAGCTCGCGGCCCTGTCAATCGCATCCATCCGGCGCCGCAAATCGCGCTGGTGGATGCAGCCCTTTGTCGTCTTGCCACCCTATGTGCGCTGCGCTAAGCCACAAACGCTCCCGTCCTTGAGGCTATTCCAACCACGGCAAGGGCTTTTTTGTGCGGGGTGACGGCGCCGGGTTCGGGCTGCCGAGCAGTCCGGGCGGGCGTAAATCCGGGTAGGGCGCGCGGGACTATACGTTGAGGTCGCCGATGAGCTCATTGCTGCTGGATTACCTGCCTTTGGTCGTTTTCATCGCGGTCGCGCTGGTGATCGGCCTTGGCCCTGCTGATCGCGCCCTTCATCGTCGCCTTCAAGCAGCCGGACCCGGAAAAATTGTCCGCCTACGAGTGCGGATTCAACGCCTTCGACGACGCGCGCATGAAGTTCGACGTGCGCTTCTATCTGGTCGCGATCCTGTTCATCATTTTCGATCTCGAGGTGAGCTTCCTGTTCCCTTGGGCGGTGGCGTTCCGCGAAATCGGCCTCTACGGCTTCTGGTCGATGATGCTGTTCCTTGGCGTTCTCACCGTCGGCTTCATATATGAGTGGAAGAAGGGCGCGCTCGAATGGGATTGAGTGACGCATGACGCTTGGTTGCGCCTGCACCGAAGGGAATTCTCGATCCGCGCACCGGCAAGCCGGTCGGCGCCGACGATGAGTTTTTCTCCGGCGTCAACAACGAGCTCGCCGACAAGGGCTTCATCATCACCGCCGCCGACGACCTGATCACCTGGGCGCGCACCGGCTCGCTGATGTGGATGACGTTCGGACTGGCGTGCTGCGCGGTCGAGATGATGCAGATGTCGATGCCGCGCTACGATGCCGAGCGCTTCGGCTTTGCGCCGCGCGCTTCGCCCCGGCAATCCGACGTGATGATCGTCGCCGGCACGCTGACCAACAAAATGGCGCCGGCGCTGCGCAAGGTTTACGACCAGATGCCGGAGCCGCGCTACGTGATCTCGATGGGATCCTGCGCCAATGGCGGCGGCTACTATCACTATTCCTATTCGGTGGTGCGCGGCTGCGACCGCATCGTGCCGGTCGACATCTACGTGCCGGGCTGTCCGCCGACCGCGGAGGCGCTGCTGTACGGCGTGATGCTGCTGCAGAAGAAGATCCGCCGCACCGGCACGATCGAGCGCTGAGCGGAGCCGCGCCAATGGACGACATGCTCGACAGGTTGGGGGCAACGATCAAGGGCGCGTTGGGCGCTGCCGTCACCGGCCATGAAGTCGCGCGCGGCGAACTGACCGTCAATGCCAGAGGCCGCCGACATCGTCAAAGTCGCGACGTTTCTCAAGACCGATGCTGCCTGCCAGTTCATCTGCATCATCGACATCACCGCCGTCGATTGGCCGGGCCGCGAGCAGCGCTTCGACGTGGTCTATCATTTTCTCTCGCCGCGCCTGAACCAGCGTATCCGCATCAAGGTCATGGCCGACGAGACAACGCCGGTGCCGTCGCTGGTCGATGTGTTCCGCGGCGCCGATTGGTTCGAGCGCGAGACCTACGATCTCTACGGCGTGCTGTTCACCGGCCATCCGGACATGCGCCGCATTCTCACCGACTACGGTTTCGAGGGACATCCGCTGCGCAAGGATTTTCCGCTCACCGGCTTCGTCGAGGTCCGTTACGACGACGAACAGAAACGCGTCGTCTACGACAAAGTGCGGCTGGCGCAGGAATTCCGCACCTTCGATTTTCTTTCGCCCTGGGAAGGCACCGACTACGTGCTGCCGGGCGACGAGAAGGCGAAAGAGGGCAGCAGGCTCGCTGGCGAGCCTGAGAAAAAGGCGCCGTCATGAAGCCGACGCTCAAGCCCGGACTGAAGCATTCGTTCTCTTATGTGGTGCCGGAGAACAAGACGGTGCCGTTCACGTATCCGGAGTCGGACATCATCGCGAATATGCCGAAAGTGTTCGCCACCGGTTTCATGATCGTGCTGATGGAATGGACCTGCGCGCAATTGCTGGAGCCGCATCTCGATGCCGGCGAGGGCAGCCTCGGCACGCATGTCGACGTATCGCATCTTGCGGCGACGCCACCCGGTTTCAAAGTCACCGTCGAGGCCGAATGCATCGAGGTCAGCGGCCGCAAAGTTGTGTTCAAGGTGCGCGCCCATGACGGCGTCGATTTGATCGGCGAGGGCCGTCATGAGCGCGTGGTGGTGGCCTGGGATCGCTTCAACGCCAAGGTCGCCGAGAAGGCCAAGGCCGCGGAGTTGGTGAGCTAACATGGCCGAAACCAACCTGCGCAATTTCACCATCAATTTCGGCCCGCAGCATCCGGCGGCGCACGGCGTGCTGCGCCTGGTGCTGGAGCTCGACGGCGAAATCGTCGAGCGCGTCGATCCGCATATCGGACTGCTGCACCGCGGCACCGAGAAGCTGATCGAATACAAGACCTATCTTCAGGCAGTGCCTTATTTCGACCGGCTCGATTACGTCGCGCCGATGAATCAGGAGCATGCCTTCTGTCTGGCGGTCGAAAAGCTGCTCGACATCAAGGTGCCGCGGCGCGCGCAATTGATCCGCGTGCTTTATTCCGAGATCGGCCGCCTGCTTGTCCCATCTGCTCAACGTCACGACGCAGGCGATGGACGTCGGCGCGCTCACCCCGCCGCTGTGGGGTTTCGAGGAGCGCGAGAAGCTGATGGTGTTCTACGAGCGCGCCTCGGGCTCGCGCATGCATGCGGCTTACTTTCGGCCCGGCGGCGTGCACCAGGATTTGCCGGAGAAGCTGATCGACGACATCGGCGCGTTCTGCGATCCGTTCCTGAAAGTGGTCGACGATCTCGACCGCCTGCTCACCGGCAATCGCATCTTCAAGCAGCGCAACGTCGATATCGCCGTGGTCAAGCTTGAGGATGCCTGGAACTGGGGCTTCTCCGGCGTGATGGTGCGCGGCTCGGGCGCGGCCTGGGATTTACGCCGCGCGCAGCCCTACGAATGTTATTCCGAACTGGAATTCGACATTCCGGTCGGCAAGAACGGCGATTGCTTCGACCGTTACCTGATCCGCATGGAAGAGATGCGCCAGTCGGTGCGCATCATGAAGCAGTGCGTCGAAAAATTAAAAAGCCCGGACGGGCAGGGGCCGGTCACGGTCGACGACCACAAGATCGTGCCGCCCAAGCGCGCCGAGATGAAGCGCTCGATGGAAGCGCTGATCCACCACTTCAAGCTTTACACCGAGGGCTATCACGTGCCGGCCGGCGAAGTGTATGCCGCGGTCGAGGCGCCCAAGGGCGAGTTCGGCGTCTATCTCGTCGCCGACGGCAGCAACAAACCGTACAAGTGCAAGATCCGCGCGCCGGGTTTCGCGCATTTGAGCGCGATGGATTTCCTCTGCAAGGGCCACATGCTGGCGGACGTCTCGGCGATCTTGGGCTCGATCGACATCGTATTCGGCGAGGTTGACCGATGAGCGTGCGACGTCTCGCCCCGCCCGAAGTTCAGCCGAAGGGTTTTGCCTTCAGCAAGAACAATCTTGCCTGGGCCAAGGATCAGCTCGCCAAATATCCGGAAGGCCGCCAGCAGTCCGCGATCATTCCGCTGCTGTGGCGCGCGCAGGAGCAATCCGGCGGCTGGCTGCCGGAAGCGGCGATCCGCCACGTCGCGGAATTCCTCGGCATGGCGCATATCCGCGCGCTGGAAGTCGCGACCTTCTACACGATGTTCAATCTGGAACCGGTCGGGAAATTCCACGTGCAGTTCTGCGGCACCACGCCGTGCCGGCTGCGCGGCGCCGACGACATCGAAAAAGTCTGCCGCAAGCGCATCGGCGAGCCGGGCCATGTCACCAAGGACGGCAAATTCTCCTGGGTTGAGGTCGAGTGCCTCGGCGCCTGCGTCAACGCGCCGATGGTGCAGATCAACGCCGATTATTACGAGGATCTGACCGCGGAGAGCTTCGGCAAGATTCTCGACCAATTCGCCGCCGGCAAGACGCCCAAGCCCGGCCCGCAGGTCGACCGGCAATTGTCGGCGCCGGTCGGCGGGCCGCACACGCTCACCGACAAATCGATCTACGCAAAGTCCGCACGGGAATAAGAATGCTCGCCGACAAGGACCGCATCTTCAAGAATCTCTACGGCCTGCACGATTGGGGTCTCAAAGGCGCGCGTGCGCGCGGCGCCTGGGACGGCACCAAGGCGATTTTGGAACGCGGCCGCGACAAGATCATCGACGAGATGAAGGCGTCGGGCCTGCGCGGCCGTGGCGGCGCCGGATTTCCGACCGGACTGAAATGGTCGTTCATGCCCAAGAAATCCGACGGGCGGCCGCATTATCTCGTGATCAACGCCGACGAATCCGAGCCCGGCACCTGCAAGGACCGCGAGGTCATGCGGCACGATCCGCATCTCTTGATCGAGGGCTGCCTGATCGCCGGCTTCAGCATGGGCGCCAATACCGGCTACATCTATGTCCGCGGCGAATTCATCCGCGAGCGCGAAAGACTGCAGGCGGCGATCGACGAGGCCTACGAGGCCAAGCTGATCGGCAAGGGCAACGTGCACGGCTGGGATTTCGATCTCTATCTGCATCACGGCGCCGGCGCCTATATCTGCGGCGAGGAAACCGCGCTGCTCGAAAGCCTCGAGGGCAAGAAGGGCCAGCCGCGGCTTAAGCCGCCGTTCCCCGCCAATGTCGGGCTCTACGGCTGTCCGACCACGGTCAATAATGTGGAGTCGATCGCGGCGGCGCCCGACATCCTGCGCCGGGGTGCCGCCTGGTTTGCCGCCATCGGCCGGCCCAACAATACCGGCACCAAGCTGTTCTGTATTTCCGGCCACGTCATGAAGCCGTGCAACGTTGAAGAAGCCATGGGCCTTCCGCTGCGCGAACTGCTGGAAACCCATGCCGGCGGCGTGCGCGGCGGCTGGGACAATCTGCTGGCGGTCATTCCCGGCGGCTCGTCGATGCCGCTGGTGCCGGCGGGCGCCGATCAGGCCGACACGCTGCTGATGGATTTCGACGGCTGCCGCGACAAGAAATCCGCGCTCGGCACCGCCGCTGTGATCGTGATGGACAAGTCGACCGACATCGTGCGGGCGATGACGCGCATCTCCTATTTCTACAAGCACGAAAGCTGCGGCCAGTGCACGCCGTGCCGCGAGGGCATGGGCTGGATGTGGCGCGTGCTGACGCGCATGTGCGAAGGCCGTGCGCAGAAGCGCGAGATCGACATGCTGATGCAGGTCACCCAGCAGATCGAAGGCCACACCATTTGCGCGTTCGGCGACGGCGCCGCCTGGCCGGTGCAGGGCCTGCTGCGGCATTTCCGTCCCGAGATCGAGCGGCGCATCGACGAATACACGCGCAACGCCGACGCGCAGGGCGCGGTGCGCGATCCGATGCCGCTCGACGCGCAGGCGGCGGAGTGATGCGATGACCGCGCAACATCTCGCCCAGTTCAACATCGCGCGGACCAAGTATCCGCTCGACGATCCGCGCATGAAGGAATTCGTCGACAATGTCGCGCGGGTGAACGGGGTTGCCGAGACTATCGACGGCTTCGTCTGGCGGCTACAAGACGAGAGCGGCAACGCCATGAACATGACGGTCTATGATGATCCGGCCATTCTGCCGAACCTGACCGTCTGGGAAAATGTGGCGGCGTTGGAGCGCTTTGTCTGGCAGACGCTGCACAAACGCTTTTATGGCCGCCGCGAAGAATGGTTCGAGCATATCGAGACGCCGCTGGTGCTCTGGCATGTGCCGCAAGGGCATCGTCCAAGCATGGTGGAGGGCGTCGAGCGCCTGGAACATCTCAAGATGCATGGGCCCAGCGATTACGCCTTCGGCTGGAATCGTTTGCCGGCAGCACAACTGTGGAAGACGGCACGTTGCGGCGCACCGAGCGAGCACGCGGCATGACAAAACTTATTGTCGACGGCACAGAAATCGACGTTCCGCCGGAGTACACGCTGCTCCAGGCCTGCGAAGCCGCGGGCGCGGAAATCCCGCGCTTCTGCTTCCACGAGCGGCTGTCGATCGCCGGCAATTGCCGCATGTGCCTCATTGAAGTTGCCGGAATTCCAAAGCCGCAGGCCTCCTGCGCGATGGGCGTCAAGGATCTGGCGCCCAACAAGGACGGCACGCCGAAAGTGCTCAATACCAAGACGCCGATGGTGAAAAAGGCGCGCGAAGGCGTGATGGAATTCCTGCTGATCAATCATCCGCTCGATTGCCCGATCTGCGACCAAGGCGGTGAATGCGATCTACAGGACCAGGCCATGGCCTATGGCGTGGATTCCAGCCGCTACAAGGAAAACAAGCGCGCGGTCGAGGACAAATATATCGGCCCGCTGGTCAAGACCATCATGACGCGCTGCATCCAGTGCACGCGCTGCATCCGCTTTGCCAGCGAGATCGCCGGCGTGCCGGAGCTCGGCGCCATCGGCCGCGGCGAGGACATGGAGATCACGACCTATCTCGAGCAGGCGATGACCTCGGAGTTGCAGAGCAACGTGGTCGATCTCTGTCCGGTCGGCGCGCTCACTTCCAAGCCTTACGCCTTCGCGGCGCGGCCATGGGAACTCGACAAGACGCAATCGATCGACGTGATGGACGCGCTCGGCTCCGCCATTCGCGTCGATACGCGCGGGCGCGAGGTGATGCGCATTTTGCCGCGCACCAACGACGCCGTGAACGAGGAATGGATTTCCGACAAGACCCGTCACATCGTCGACGGCTTGCGCACGCAACGGCTCGATCAGCCTTTTCTGCGCACCAATGGCCGCCTGCGTCCGGCATCCTGGAAAGAGGCCTTTGCCGTCATCGCCGCCAAGGTGAAGGCAGCTAAGCCCGCGCGCATCGGCGCGCTGGCGGGCCAGCTTGCGGGCGTCGAGGAGATGTTCGCCTTGCAGGCGCTGATGGCCGCACTCGGCAGCGCCAACATCGACGCGCGCTATCCGGGCTCGCCGCTGCATCCCAGGCACGGCCGCGCCAGCTATCTGTTCAACTCGACCATCGCCGGTATCGATTCTGCCGACGCGATCATGCTGATCGGTACCAATCCGCGCCGGGAGGCGGCGGTGCTCAATGCCCGCATCCGCAAGCGATATCTTAGAGGCAACGTGCTGCTGGGTGTGGTCGGCGAAAAGGCCGACCTTACATATCCTTATAATTATCTCGGCGCCGGTCCCGAGAGCTTGGCGCAATTCGTCGAGCACGCGCCTGCCCAGAAAGAAAAGCCGATGTTCATCATCGGCCAGGGCGCGCTCAACCGTCCCGACGGCGCGGCGGTGCTGGCGATGGCGGCCAAGGCCGCACGCTCGCTCGGCGTGGTCAAGGACGGCTGGAACGGCTTCAACATCCTTCACACGGAAGCGTCGCTTCCCGGCGCGCTCGATCTCGGTTTTGTGCCGGGCGAGGGCGGGCTCGATACCGGCGGCATGCTGAACGCTGGCGGGCTCGATGTGCTGTTCTTGCTGGGCGTCGATGAAGTCGAGGCCGAACCCGGCGCCTTCGTCATCTACATCGGCACCCATGGCGACCGCGGTGCGCATCGCGCCGACGTGATCCTGCCGGGCGCCGCCTATCCGGAAAAATCCGCGATTTACGTCAATACCGAAGGCCGCGTGCAGATGGCGAACCGCGCCGCGTTCCCGCCCGGCGACGCGCGCGAGGACTGGGCGATCCTGCGCGCGCTGTCGGCCGCGCTCGGCCATACGCTGCCGTATGATTCGCTGCCGCAGTTGCGCCAGGCGCTGTTCGCGGCGCATCCGCATTTCATGCGGCTCGACCAGATCGCGGCCGGCAATGCCGCCGATATCGACAATTTGGCCAAGCTCGGCGGCAAGGCGGACAAGGCGCCGTTCATGACCGCGGTTCATGAATTCTATCTGACCAATCCGATCGCGCGCGCCTCCGCCATCATGGCCGAATGTTCGGCGCTGGCGAATGCGGCGGCCAAGACGGCGGCGGAGTAGGGCGATGGCCGAATTTTTTGCCGCATATGTCTGGCCGCTGATCGTGATGGTGGCGCAATCCGTCATGCTGCTAGTCATTCTGCTGATTGCCATCGCTTACGTGCTGCTCGCCGACCGCAAGATCTGGGCCGCGGTGCAGATGCGGCGCGGGCCGAACGTGGTCGGGCCCTGGGGCCTGTTCCAGTCGTTTGCCGATCTCTTGAAATTCATCCTCAAGGAGCCGGTGATTCCGGCCGGCGCCAACAAGGGCGTGTTCCTGCTGGCTCCATTAGTTACTTGCGTGCTGGCACTCGCCGCCTGGGCGGTGGTGCCGGTCAACCTCGGTTGGGTGATTGCCGACATCAACGTGGGCGTCCTGTACATCTTCGCGATCTCGTCGCTGATGGTCTACGGCGTGATCATGGCGGGCTGGGCGTCGAATTCGAAATACGCCTTCCTGGCCGCAGTGCGATCGGCCGCGCAGATGGTGTCCTACGAGGTCTCGATCGGCTTTGTCTTCATCACCGTGCTGCTGTGCGCTGGCTCGCTCAATCTCTCGGCCATCGTGGAAGCGCAGAACGGCCGCTACGGGTTGTTCAGCTGGTATTGGCTGCCGCTGTTTCCGATGTTCGTCGTGTTCTTCGTCTCGGCGCTGGCGGAAACCAACCGGCCGCCATTCGATCTGGTGGAAGCGGAATCGGAACTCGTCGCCGGCTTCATGGTGGAATACGGCTCCTCGCCGTACATGATGTTCATGCTCGGCGAATACGTGGCGATTGCCACCATGTGCGCGATGGGCACCATTTTGTTCCTTGGCGGCTGGCTGTCGCCGGTGCCTTACCCGCCATTTACCTGGGTGCCGGGCGTGATCTGGTTCACGCTCAAGGCGCTGTTCATGTTTTTCATGTTCGCCATGGTCAAGGCGATCGTGCCGCGCTACCGCTACGACCAGTTGATGCGGCTCGGCTGGAAGGTGTTCCTTCCACTGTCGCTGGCGATGGTGGTGATCGTCGCCGCCGTGCTCCAGTACGGCATGGTGGCCAAATGAGCTCACAAACGAGGATGCGATGAGGCTCGACCGCGTCGCCAAAGGCCTGTTCCTGATGGAGTTCGTGTCCGGTTTCGTGCTGGGCATGCGCTATTTCTTCCGGCCGAAATCGACGCTCAATTATCCATTCGAGAAAGGGCCGATCTCGCCCCGTTTCCGCGGCGAGCACGCGCAGCGCCGCTACCCGAATGGCGAAGAGCGTTGCATCGCCTGCAAGCTGTGCGAGGCGATCTGTCCGGCGCAAGCCATCACCATCGAGGCCGGGCCGCGCCGCAACGACGGCACGCGCCGCACCACGCGCTACGACATCGACATGGTGAAGTGCATCTATTGCGGGCTGTGCCAGGAAGCCTGTCCGGTCGACGCCATCGTCGAGGGACCGAATTTCGAATTCGCCACCGAGACGCGCGAGGAACTCTACTACGACAAAGAACGGCTGCTCGCGAACGGCGACCGCTGGGAGCGCGAGATCGCCAAGAACCTCGCGCTCGACGCGCCTTATAGGTGAGACGATGATCGTCGCCGCGTTGTTCTTTTATCTCTTTGCCGGCATCTGCGTTGCCAGCGCGGTCATGGTCATTTCGGCGCGCAATCCGGTGCATTCGGTGCTCTATCTCATTCTGGCCTTCGTCAATGCGGCCGGGCTGTTCGTGATGATGGGCGCCGAATTCCTCGCCATGATCCTGATCGTGGTCTATGTCGGCGCGGTCGCCGTGCTGTTCTTGTTCGTGGTGATGATGCTCGACGTCGATTTCGCCGAGCTCAAGCAGGGCGCGCTGCAATATCTGCCCATCGGTATGCTGATCGGCGGCATTTTCCTGGCCGAACTGCTGCTGGTGGTCGGCGCCTGGGCCATCGGGCCCGGCATTCCGCAGGCGATCACCGCGCCCATTCCGGCCAAGATTCCGAATATCGAGGCGATCGGGCTCGTGCTCTATACCCGCTATGTCTATTTCTTTGAAGTCGCCGGGCTGATCCTGCTGGTCGCCATGGTCGGCGCCATCGTGCTCACGCTGCAGCACCGCGTGCGCGTACGCCGGCAGAACATCGCCGAGCAGGTTGCGCGCACGCCGGCGATGTCGATTGAAATCCGCCAGGTGCGGCCGGGGCAGGGTCTGGGGGGCAACCCATGACCATTGGGCTCGGACATTATCTTTCGGTCGCCGCGATCCTGTTCACGCTCGGGATATTCGGCATCTTTCTCAACCGCAAGAACGTGATCATCATTTTGATGTCGATCGAACTGATTTTGCTGGCGGTCAACATCAATCTGGTTGCGTTCTCCACCCATCTCGGCGACATCGTCGGACAAATATTTGCGCTGATCGTGCTCACGGTTGCAGCGGCGGAAGCCGCGATCGGGCTTGCCATCCTCGTCGTATTCTACCGCAACCGCGGTTCGATCGCGGTCGAAGACATCAATCTGATGAAGGGCTGACTTTTTAATGTATCAGGCCATCGTCTTCCTGCCCTTGCTCGGCGCCATTCTGGCCGGCCTGATCGCGCTTGCCGGCGCGCGCGCGCGCTGGCCGGGCGAGGGGCCGCCGCCGGGCGCGGAAGACGGTGTGGCTGACCAGGCCCCGCATCACCGCGCGCCATCCGTCCATGACGACGCCGGTGTCATTCACGGCTCACAACACGACGAGACTGCGCACGAGCCGGCCGCCGTCGGATCGCGCACCGCGGAACTGATCACCACCACGCTGCTGTTGATCTCGATGATCCTGTCGTGGATCGCCTTCGTGCAGGTCGGCTTCGCCCATCACGACATGCGCGTGCCGGTGTTCACCTGGATGCTGTCGGGTGACTTGAAGGTGGATTGGTCGCTGCGCATCGACACGCTCACCGCAGTGATGCTGGTGGTGGTCAATACCGTGTCGGCCTTCGTGCATATGTACTCGATCGGCTACATGGAAGAGGATCCGTACCGGCCGCGCTTCTTCGCGTATCTATCGATGTTCACCTTCGCCATGTTGATGCTGGTGACAGCCGACAATCTGGTGCAGCTGTTCTTCGGTTGGGAAGGCGTCGGCCTCGCGAGCTATCTGCTGATCGGATTCTGGTTTCACAAGCCGGAAGCCAATGCCGCGGCGATCAAGGCCTTCGTGGTCAACCGCATTGGCGATTTCGGCTTCGCGCTCGGCATTTTCGCGATCTATATGCTGGTCGGCTCGATCGATTTCGACACCGTGTTCGCGCAGGCGCCGTCGCT
Source organism: uncultured Alphaproteobacteria bacterium (assembly GCA_963809675.1). GTDB lineage: Bacteria > Pseudomonadota > Alphaproteobacteria > Rhizobiales > Xanthobacteraceae > Pseudolabrys. Next base: position 767,779 of record CAWEKJ010000007.1, on the reverse strand, counting down.
CGTCGGCAAGACCATTCCGTTCTTCGGCTGGCATCCCGACGCGCTGACGCATCACGTGTCTGCTGCTGTTCATGGGCGCGATGGGCAAGTCGGCCCAGTTTCTGCTGCACACGTGGCTACCGGACGCAATGGAAGGCCCGACGCCGGTCTCGGCGCTGATTCACGCCGCCACCATGGTGACCGCCGGCGTGTTCATGGTGGCGCGTTTGTCGCCGCTATTCGAACTGGCGCCAGACGCCCAAACTTTCGTGACCTTCATCGGCGCCACCACCTGTTTTTTCGCCGCAACCATCGCGCTTGGTGCAGAACGACATCAAGCGCATCGTCGCTTACTCGACCTGCTCGCAGCTCGGCTACATGTTCGTGGCGATGGGAGTGGGCGCCTATTCGGTCGGCATGTTCCATCTGTTCACGCATGCCTTCTTCAAGGCGCTGCTGTTCCTCGGCTCCGGCTCGGTGATCACCGCGATGCATCACGAGCAGGACATCCGCCACATGGGCGGGCTTGAAGGAGCGCATCCCCTACACCTATATCGTGATGATCATCGGCACCCTGGCGCTCACAGGATTCCCGCTCACCGCCGGTTATTTCTCCAAGGACGCCATCATCGAGGCGGCCTATGTCGGGAAAAATCCGATGGCGCTTTATGCCTTCATCTGCACGGTCGCCGCCGCGCTGCTGACCTCGTTTTATTCCTGGCGGCTGATTTTCAAGACCTTCCACGGCGAGCCGCATGACCGCAAGCACTGGAAGGACGCGCATGAGAGCCCGATGGTAATGCTGATCCCACTCGGCTTCCTGGCGTTCGGCTCGATCATGGCCGGCCTGCCGTTCAAGGAAATCTTTGCCGGTCACGGCGTCGAGGGCTTCTTCCGTGAGGCGCTAACGTTTGCCAAAAGCAACACCGTGCTTGAAGACATGCATCACGTGCCGCTCGAGATCGGCATCCTGCCGACCGTGATGATGGCGGTCGGCTTTGTCATCGCCTGGCACTTCTATATCCGCCGGCCCGATATTCCGGTCGAACTCGCGCGCACGCACGATCTGCTCTACAAGTTTCTACTCAACAAATGGTACTTCGACGAAATCTATGACGTCGTCTTCGTCAAGCCGACCAAGCGGCTCGGCTACCTGCTCTGGAAGGGCGGCGACGGCTGGCTGATCGACGGCTTCGGGCCCGACGGCGTTTCGGCGCGCGTGCTCGACGTGACGCGCAATGTGATGCGGCTGCAGACCGGCTACCTTTATCACTACGCCTTCGCCATGCTGATCGGCGCAGCCGCCTTCATTACCTGGTTCATGCTGGCGGTGAAATGACATGAATCTCAATTGGCCCATCCTCTCCGTCGTCACTTTTTTGCCGCTGCTCGGCGCGCTGCTCGTCATGTTGCTCGTGCGCGGCAACGAACGGCTGGCGCGGGGCACCGCGCGTTGGGTGGCGATGTGGACCACGCTGGTCACCTTCGCGATCTCGCTGGTGATGGTGTGGCGCTTCGACGCCGGTTCGGCGGAATTCCAATTCGTCGAGAAGCATCCCTGGCTCGGCATCGCCTCCTATCACATGGGCGTCGACGGCATTTCGCTGCCCTTCGTCATCCTTACCACGGCGCTGATGCCAATCTGCATCCTAGCGAGCTGGACCTCGATCCAGAAACGCGTGAAGGAATACATGATCGCGTTCCTGGTGTTGGAAACGCTGATGATCGGCACTTTCTCGGCGCTCGATTTGGTGCTGTTTTATCTGTTCTTCGAAGGCGGACTGATCCCGATGTTTCTGATCATCGGCGTTTGGGGCGGTCCGCGCCGGGTCTATGCCAGCTTCAAGTTCTTCCTCTACACGCTGCTCGGCTCGGTGTTGATGCTGCTGGCCATCATGGCGATGTATTGGGACGCCGGCACCACCGATATCCCTGCGCTGCTGCGGCACGGCTTCCCGCTCGGCTTGCAGAAATGGGCGTGGCTGGCGTTCTTTGCGTCCTTCGCCGTGAAGATGCCGATGTGGCCGGTGCACACCTGGTTGCCCGACGCGCATGTCGAGGCGCCAACTGCGGGCTCGGTGATCCTCGCCGCCATCCTGTTGAAAATGGGCGGCTACGGCTTTCTGCGTTTCTCGCTGCCGATGTTTCCCTCGGCCAGCCACGAGTTCGCGCCCTTGATCTTCACGCTGTCCGTCGTCGCCATCATCTACACCTCGCTGGTGGCATTGATGCAGGAGGACGTGAAGAAACTGATCGCTTATTCCTCGGTCGCCCACATGGGCTTCGTCACCATGGGAATTTTCGCGGCGACCACGCAAGGCATTGCCGGCGGTATCTTCCAGATGATCTCACACGGCATCGTTTCCGGCGCGCTGTTCCTCTGTGTCGGTGTCGTCTACGACCGTATGCATACGCGCGAGATCGCGTTCTACGGCGGGCTGGTGAACCGTATGCCGCTTTATGCCGTGGTCTTCATGGTCTTCACGCTCGCCAATGTCGGGTTGCCGGGCACTTCCGGCTTTATCGGCGAATTTTTGTCACTGATCGGCACCTTCAAGGCCAATACCGCGGTGGCGACCCTCGCTACGCTCGGCGTCATTCTATCGGCGTGTTACGCCTTATGGCTCTACCGCAAGATGGTCTTCGGCAATTTGAAGCCGGCGCTTGCCGGCATCAAAGACATCGGCTGGCGTGAGACGCTGATTTTCACGCCGCTGGTGGTGCTGACCATTTTGCTCGGCGTCGCACCGAAGCCGGTGCTCGACATGTCGGCGGCCTCGGTGGCCCAGCTTCTCGATAACTACAAGCATGCGCTCGCTGCGGCGGATGCCGGGAGAGAAACGGTTGGTTCTGCGACGATCAAGATCGAGCGCGCCCAAATCTTTCCGGTGAGCGCCGTGAAATGAACCAAATGACGCACATTCAAGATCTGATGCCGCTGTTGCCGGAAATCATCCTGGCCTGCGGCGCGGTGATCGTACTGATGGGTGGCGTGATCGAGGGTGAGCGCAGCGCGCCGGCCGTCAACGGCTGGTGCATCGGCGTGCTGGTATTGGTGGCCTACGCGATAATCGCCTGGGTGCCGGCTGGGCGTTTCGTGTTGTTCGGCGGCAGTTTCGTGGTCGACGATTTTTCGCGCTACCTCAAGCTGCTGGCGCTGACCGGCTCGACGGGCGCGCTGATGCTGTCGCTCGATTATCTCAATGCCGAAAAACAGCAGAAATTCGAATACGGTGTGCTGGTGCTGCTTTCGACGCTGGGCATGATGATGTTGATTTCGGCGGCCGACTTAATCGCGCTTTATCTCGGCCTCGAACTGATGAGCCTGCCGCTCTATGTGATTGCGGCATCGAACCGCGACAACGTGCGCTCGACCGAAGCCGGCCTGAAATATTTCGTACTGGGCGCGCTGTCGTCCGGCATGCTGCTGTACGGCGCGTCATTGATTTATGGCTTCACCGGCACCGTAGAATTTATCGGCATTGCCAAGGCCGCGGGGCAGAGCGGAAATCTCGGGCTGATCTTCGGCCTGGTGTTTTTGTTTGTCGGATTTTGCTTCAAGATTTCAGCGGTGCCGTTCCACATGTGGACTCCCGATGTCTATGAGGGTGCGCCGACACCGGTCACGGCGTTTTTTGCCGCCGCGCCCAAGGTCGCTGGCATCGCCATCTTCGTGCGCGCCACCGTGGTGGCGTTCCCTGGTATTACGCACGAGTGGCAGCAGATCGTTGTGTTCGTCTCGATCGCCTCGATGGCGCTCGGCGCCTTCGCAGCCATTGGCCAGCGCAACTTCAAACGGCTGATGGCTTACTCCTCGATCGGCCACATGGGCTTCGCGCTGGTCGGTCTGGCCGCTGGCACGCCCGAGGGCGTGCAGGGTGTACTGATCTATATGTCGATCTATGTGGCGATGACGCTCGGCACCTTCGCCTGCATCCTGGCGATGCGGCGCGACGGCACCTATGTCGAGACCATCGCCGATCTCGCGGGCCTGTCGCGCACGCATCCGGCCACGGCCTTCATGCTGGCGATGCTGCTGTTCTCGCTCGCCGGGATTCCGCCGCTGGCCGGGTTCTTCGCCAAGTTCTACGTGTTCCTCGCCGCCATCAAGGCGGGACTATACATGCTGGCGGTGGTCGGCGTACTGACCAGCGTGGTGGGCGCCTTCTACTATCTGACCATCATCAAGATCATGTATTTCGACGAGCCGGCGAAAAGCTTCCAGAACATGCCGGGGCTGTTGCGGATCGTGCTTGGCGTCTCCGGCCTGATCAATATCCTGTTTTTTGTCTATCCCGCTCCCTTGCTCGGCGCTGCGACCGCGGCGGCGAAGTCCTTATTCTGAATGCAGATTGATCCCACGGCCCGGGCGGCTAGGGTCCGGCACATCGCATTGGAATCAGTAGGCTCTACCAACGCCGAGGCGCTCGCTCGCGCGCGTTGGCGCGAACTTGGGCCGCTGTGGATTACGGCGCTCAGCCAGACCGCCGGCCGCGGCCGCCGCGGCAGCACCTGGACGTCGCCGAAGGGTAATCTCTATGCGTCATTGTTGCTGAGCGACCCATCGCCCAAGCCTATGGCGCCCCAACTGTCATTCGTGGCCGCTTTGGCACTACACGATGCGGTATGCGACTGCGCGCCGCGGCTCGGACCCCTGCTCAAGGTGAAATGGCCAAACGATCTCCTGCTCGGGACCGACAAGCTCGCCGGTATTCTGGTCGAGGGCCAGAGCGATGGCATTTTCAACGTCGTCATTGGGTTTGGCGTTAATTGCGTCAGCCACCCGCTCGACACGGTTTTTCCAGCGACCGATTTGCTGTTAGCAGGCGCGATGGTCGCGCCCGACGCTTTGTTTACCGTGCTGTCGGCGGCGATGCTGCGCCGTCTGGCGCAGTGGCAGAAGGGCACTGGATTTGCCTCGATCCGCGCCGACTGGCTGGCGCGTGCCGCCGGTCTTGGCGAGGATATTCGCGTGCGGATGCCGGAGCGCGAGCTGCGTGGCCGCTTTGAAGGGCTCGATGAAGCCGGAAGGTTGCTGGTGCAGCAGCCCGACGGGCTTGCAACCGTGACCGCCGGCGAAGTATTCGGCCTGGGCGGGTCCTGATCATGGCGCAAGGGCAACAGGAATTGGTGTTCGCGCCGCTCGGCGGCGTCGGCGAGATCGGCATGAACCTGTCGATCTATGGGCTGGGCGACGGGCGGACGCGTAGCTGGCTCGCAGTCGATCTCGGCGTGTCGTTCGCCACCGAAGAGCAATTGCCCGGCATCGATCTGATCCTGCCCGACATCAGCTATTTAGTGCAGGAACGTAAAAACCTCGCCGGCCTGGTGCTTACGCACGCCCACGAAGATCATTTCGGCGCGCTGCTCGACCTGTGGCCGCGGCTGAAAATCCCGGTCTATGCCACACCGTTCACCGCCGCGCTGCTCGCGGCCAAGCGCGCCAGCGAGCCGGGCGCGCCGGACATTCCGGTCACCATCGTGCCGCTCGGTGGCAGCTTCAAGGCCGGACCGTTTGATGTCGAACTGGTCTCGATGGCGCATTCGATTCCGGAATCGAACGCGCTGATCATCCGCACGCCGTGCGGAACCGTACTTCATACCGGCGACTGGAAAATCGATCCGACGCCGATCCTGGGCGATGTCACCGACGAGAAAAAGCTGCGCGCACTGGGCGACGAAGGCTGTCTCGCCCTGATTGGGGACTCGACCAACGCGGTGCGCGATGGCCGCTCGCCGTCGGAAGCCGATGTCGGCAAGACCATCACCGATCTCATCAGACAAGCGCGTGGCCGCGTCGCGGTGACGACCTTTGCATCCAACGTGGCGCGGCTACGCACCGTGGCCGTCGCCGCCCGCGCCGCCGAGCGCGAGGTCGTCGTAGTCGGCCGCGCCATGGAGCGCATCGTGCAAATCGCGCGCGAGACCGGTTATCTCGATGGCGTGCAGGAATTTCGACCGGTCGACGCCTACGGCTATCTGCCGCCGAGCAAAGTTGTGGCGCTGTGTACCGGCAGCCAGGGTGAGGCGCGCGCGGCGCTTGCGCGTATCGCGGAGGATCAGCATCCGGAAGTCACGCTGTCGCGCGGCGACACGGTGATCTTTTCCGCCCGCACCATTCCCGGCAACGAAAAAGCGGTTGGCCGCATCATCAACGGATTGATCGATCAGGGCATCACCGTGATCACCGACCGTACGCACCTGGTGCATGTGTCAGGGCATCCACGCCGCGCCGAGCTTGAGGAGCTGATCTCCTGGGTGCGGCCCAAGATTCTCATTCCGGTGCACGGCGAGGCGATGCATTTGTCCGAGCATGCCGCGTTGGCGCGCCGCTGCGGGGTCAAGGAAGTCGTGCAATGCCGCAATGGCGACCTGGTGCGGATCGCGGAGGGGCACGCCGGCATTATCGACGAAGTACCGTCCGGCCGGCTCTACAAGGACGGCTCGATTTTGGTCGAGGCCGACGCGCGCACGGTGGCCGACCGCAAGCGGCTCAGTTTTGCCGGCAGCGTTTCGGTCGCGCTTGCGATCACCGACAAGGGTCAGCTCGCGGCCGATCCGGAACTCGACATGATCGGCATTCCGGAGCGAGATCGCGATGGCGGCTCGATGCAGGAGGCGGTGGAAGACGCCATCTTGGCGACATTCGAATCTTTGCCGCGCAAGCGCCGTGGTGATCCCGACGCGGTGGCGGAATCGATCCGCCGCGCGGTACGCGCCGCGGTCAACGAGCGATGGGGCAAAAAGCCCATGTGCCACGTCCACGTCTTGACAGTATGATGGAACGCTGGAGCTAAGTGAGGAAGGAAATGATCGGCCGTCTCAATCATGTCGCCATCGCGGTGCGCGATATCGCCAAGGCTTCGGCGGTGTACCGCGATATCTTGGGCGCCGGTGTCTCTGCCAAGGTCGCGCAGCCCGATCACGGTGTCTCGACGGTTTTCATTACGCTGCCTAATACCAAGATCGAATTGCTTGAACCGCTTGGCGTAAACTCGCCGATTGGAAAATTCCTGGAGAAGAACCCGGACGGCGGAATCCATCATGTCTGTTATGAAGTGCCGGATATTCGCGCCGCGCGCGATATATTGAAGGTGCAGGGCGCGCGCGTGTTGGGCGACGGCGAACCCAAGATTGGTGCGCACGGCAAGCCGGTGCTGTTCCTGCATCCGAAGGATTTCTGCGGCACCTTGGTCGAACTTGAGCAGGCTTGAGCGGCCATGGAGAAGACCACCGCCTTAGCGATCTATTTTATCATCTGGTGGGTGGTGCTGTTCGCGGTGCTGCCCTGGGGCGTGCACAGCCAGCAGGAAAGCGGCGAGGTTGCGCCCGGCACAGATCCGGGTGCACCGGTAGTGCATCGCATCTGGACGAAGCTGATATGGACCACCGTGATCGCCGGTGTCGTGTTCGGCGTTCTTACCGCGATCTATAAATTGAATTTGATCCCGTACGATCTTCTTATGCGGATTGCTGGACCATCACGGTCGTGACAGCAAAAAAAGAGCAGGGCTCGAAGCCCTGCTCGTCGCATTTTAAAGTCCTCATTCCCGCTTTTGTTTTGATGTGCGAGGCGGCGGCGTTTCCGCGCCAAGGACTTGACTCCTCCCAAGACTTGGACCGCAGCCTGGGGTCAGGCTTATAGCGCCGAACTCTCCAGTCTTACGGAGATATGACGCTAATCGATCGTAGGCGCCTTGTCACCACGATTTCGTCAACGCTCGATCACAATTGGGGCGTCAAGCACGATAGACGGTCCGGCAGCGGGCGCGATGGTGACCCGAGCGGTCCAGACTCCGGCCTGGGACAAATCCACGGCATTCACCAGCCAGGTTCCATCCGGCAAATGAGCTGCGCTGCGCGCAATCTTGTTCCCGGCGGCGGCTGGCGCTTCAAGAGTCAACTGAACGCCTTTGGCGGGGAATTCGGAGAAATCCTCCCGCAAGATGCGGATAATTGCGTTGGCATGTCCGGCCCGGCCCGGCTCGATGGTGACCTCTGCCATGGCCTCATCGCTATGGATATGCACGAAGGCGGCATCGGGCGGAATCTGCGCACTGGTGTCATGGGCATGGCCGCTAGGCGACATGGCGCCGAGTACGCCGACAATCAGCAACACGCACAAACCAATCCCGGTTTCGGCCATGCTGTTGCGGGCAAGAGCGCGCAACGCACCGGCGGCTGGCAGCCGCGGCGTAAAATGGAACCGGTTGGCGGCAGCGATATAAACCATGGCGGCAAACAGCCCAACCTTGAGCAGCAGTAGCCGTCCATAGTCGGTCGTCACCAGATCGCGCGGCCCGCCAAGCAGGTTCCAACTATTGATGAGGCCGCTCGCCAGCAGGGCGCTGACGCTGACCGTTCGCCAAGAAGCGAAAATCGCCGGATGGCTGCGACCGCGTAGTCGTCCCACGTCGCATTGTCCTCGTGGCGAGCGCGGGTCAGTAGCATGGCCAGCGCGGGTAAGGTGCCGACCCAGGCGCCGGCCGCCAGCAGATGCACCATGTCGGATAGCAAATGAATCTGGCCGGCGGTGCCGGGCGTAGCACCTGCATGGCCGATAAGCGCGATCAGGCCGAGCAGGCAGGCTGCCACGGCCAATTGCAACAGCCGTGTGGCTGGCCACAGCATCAGAACGCCGAGCAGCAGCGCCAGTCCCAGCCGCGCGATCCAAACCAGGCCGAAACGTGTTTCGATGAGCACCGACCAGACGCCGCCATGCAGACACACCTCGATGATCGGCGCGCCGTAGATGTCGGCCGAGAGCCAGACCAGCCAGACGAGCCCGGACAGAATCGCGACCGCGAGCGCGGCCCAGACCAGCACCCTCAAATCCCGGCGCAGCGCCGGCAGATCGGCTACCAGCGCCATGAACGCAACCGTGCCGGCGGCCAGCACAGTTGCGGCCAAATGAATGCCGCGCGCCAGGATGAGCGGGTCAAGCAAGTTCAGGGTCCGACATGAAAGCTGAAGTCGCCCTGCGTGCGGTGGGTGTCCACCGACAGAACACGCCAGCTGACCTTGTAAGTCCCCGGGCCGAGCGTCTTGAGCGCGACGCGCAGCTCATTGCCCGCGCCGAGGCGTGCCTTGCCGCTCGACACCAGCGCACCGTCTTCGCTGCGGACTTCGATTGTGCAGAACGCCGGCTCCAGTTTCTCGGTGAACCACAACACGACCTCGCGCGGCGCCGTGGGCGACGAACTTCCGACCTTGGGGCTGGCATGGTCGAGCATGGCGTGCGCCAGCGCCGTGACCGGAAACAACACTATCGACACGACAGCGATGATTTTTAAGGTGCAGTTCATGGCTTGTTGCCGAACGTCGGCCTCCCTGATGCGAAGTTGTTGGCGAAAATGGGCCGCCCGATGGAGTTGGGGAAGATATCGTCGAGGAAGAAATGGACCTGGCCGATGACGCCGATATTGGTGCCACTATCCCGGTTGACCGGAATCATCGCTTCAAGTGCAAGCTGATAGGTGTCACCGACGTAGATCAGCCCGGGATTGACGGTGCCCGTCGTTACGGTACCGGAACTTGCGAAGTTGGAGACCGGCGTCTGTAACGCGACCTCCACCAGCGGGATCAGCCGGTTGACGACATCTGGCAGTCCAAGATCCACCACCGAGGCCTTCAGGTAGGGCAGGCTGTATTGCAGCGAGGCGCCCCACACCAAAACGCGCGGGTTGAATTCGGTATCGACATCGCCTGTTCCGGGATCGACGGTGACCGTCGCGTTCGAGCCCGGGATCGCATAGCCGACCTGTCCGGTGATCGCGAAGGGTCGCGCCCAACCCATGCTCGCCGGCAAATCGCCGAAGCCTTTGCCGAAATAGAACGTCGGCGTGTAAGTCGTGAATCGGTCGGCGCCGACATCCTGCGCGCCGCTGCCGCCCCATTCGATATTGAGGCCGACTGAAGCGACGAACTCATGTTCGGCGTTCTTGTACACGCGATACTTGAACGTGGTCTCGACGTTTTGAAAACCGCTGGCGCCGACCATGTTCGGGCCGCCCGGCGCATAGATGTGCGTCCAGGTGGGCGCGAACGACACCGCGAAATCCTCGGTGATCCGTTTGGAATATTCGCCGGAGATGTCGAGTTGTTTTACCGACGGATCGTCGCCGATCTTGGAAAAGGCGATGGTCGGCAAGGCCAATTCGTCGGCGACGCCCGGGTCGTCGATCGCGAGCGTCGCCGGAAACATGCGGTTGCCGACGATCTCGTGGGCGTTGGCGGCCGTTAAAGCAAGTAACGCGATCGGGCCAACGCGTAGCGCCGCGCGCAGACAATTGAGGAGACATGGGTCACTCCGTTTTCGTTCCGACATGAAAATTCGAATGTCAGACGGAAAGCGGGGGACCTCGCGCAAGATTGGGACGGAAGGCGACGCCGATGCCGGGTGCCGACGATACCGGGCGCAGCACCTTTTGCAGCCGTGTCGGCATGAGAGCGCCGATGAGCATGACATCGGGCGCCGGTGGCGGCGCCGCGACGCCGCAGAAGTTGCAATGTTCGCCGGCGTGCCCGGGGACCGGACCGGAAGGCTGTTGGCCGGTCTTGGAGCCCGCGCCGGCATCGTGCAGGCAGATAACGGAGAAGGGGTCGACGCGGCCTTGAGCGGCCGCGAAAGCCGGGCCGATGCCGGTCAACAGAGTATGCATGGCGACCGCGTAGATCGCCACCCAGCTCAGTACCTGTCTCGCGCCCAAACGCATCGAGAAAACGCCCTGTCTTAGCCGAGCGTCTTCCTATCATAGACAATAACGCTCGAAGCGGCGTTTAATTCCCGCTGCCACATAATGCCTCGCGGCCCTTGTTTTTTTACGACTTATCCGCTTTCACTCAAGCCCGATCACCGCGAATCTTCAGCGATTCCATGCGCCTGTCCCGCTACTTCCTGCCGACGTTGCGCGAGCCGCCGCGCGAGGCCGAAATCGTCTCGCATCGGCTGATGTTGCGTGCCGGTATGATGCGGCAGGAGGCGGCCGGCATCTATGCGTTCCTGCCGCTCGGTTTTCGGGTGTTGCAGAAAATCTGCGCAGATCGTTCGCGAAGAGCAAAACCGCTCCGGCGCCATCGAACTGCTGATGCCGACCATCCAGTCGGCCGATCTGTGGCGCGAAAGTGGACGCTACGAGGCCTACGGCAAGGAAATGCTGCGCATCAAGGATCGCCACGAGCGCGACATGTTGTATGGGCCGACTAACGAGGAGATGATCACTGAAATCTTCCGCGCTTCGGTACGATCGTACAAAGATCTGCCGCTCAATCTCTATCACATCCAATGGAAATTCCGCGATGAAGTGCGCCCGCGCTTTGGTTTGATGCGCGGCCGTGAATTCCTGATGAAGGATGCGTACTCGTTCGATGTCGATCAGGCCGGTGCGCAGCATTCCTATAACAAGATGTTCGTTGCTTACCTGCGCACCTTTGATCGCATGGGGCTCAAATCGATTCCCATGCGCGCCGAGTCGGGGCCGATCGGCGGCAACCTCAGTCACGAATTCATCATCCTCGCGCAAACTGGCGAGTCGGAAGTGTTTTGCCACAAGGACTATCTCGATCTTGCGGTGCCGCCGGCGGATGTGAATTTCGACGACGCTACGGGCCTGCAAGGAATCGTCGACACATGGACGGCGCAATATGCCGCCACCTCGGATATGCACGACGCCGCCGCGTTCGGAAAAATTCCGGCCGACGCGCAAGTTTCGGCGCGCGGCATCGAGGTCGGCCACATTTTCTATTTCGGTACGAAATATTCCGAATCGATGAAGGCGCTGGTTGCCACCGGCGAGGGCGGCGAGACGCCGGTGCACATGGGCTCCTACGGCATCGGACCGAGCCGGCTGGTTGCCGCCATCATCGAGGCCTCGCACGACGATGCCGGCATCATCTGGCCGGAGCCGGTGGCGCCGTTCAAGGTGTCGATCCTCAATCTCAAACAGGGCGACGCCTCCACCGACGCGGCCTGCGAGCAGCTTTATCGCGATCTTACCGCCAAGGGCGTCGAGGTGCTCTATAACGACCTCGACGAGCGCGCCGGCGCGAAATTCGCCAACGCCGATCTGATCGGGCTGCCCTGGCAGGTGATGGTCGGCCCGCGCAGCCTGGCGGAGGGCAAGGTCGAGGTCAAGAAACGTGTCGATGGAGCCAAGGAATTGATGACGCCCGCGGCCGCGCTCGATTTGCTGTCACGGTGATGCGTGGCCTTCTCCCGCAGCCGCGGATCAAGAATCTTGTGTGCGGCCAAGGCCTGTCGCTGCGATATCCGGCTTGAATCCGCCAGAATCGTGTGAAAATCCCGTGACGGGAACCAATAATCAATGACCGAGCCCAACGGGACGCGACCCTTCTCGCCGTTTGAATGGATGCTGTCGCTGCGCTACTTGCGGGCGCGACGCAAAGAAGGATTCATTTCGGTCATCGCGGGCTTTTCCTTCCTCGGAATTATGCTCGGTGTCGCCACACTCATCATCGTGATGGCGGTGATGAACGGCTTCCGCCATGAATTGCTCGACAAGATTCTTGGCCTCAACGGCCATCTGCTGATTCAGCCGCTCGAAAAACCGCTGACCGATTGGGAAGAGGTTTCCGCGCGTATCGCTGGCGTTAAGGGCATCCGCTTGGCTGCGCCGATTGTGGAAGGGCAGGCGCTGGCATCCTCTCCGTTCAACGCGGGCGGCGTTCTGGTTCGCGGCATCAGGCTCAAGGACCTCGAAGGCCTGCCGTCGGTCATCAACAATATCAAGCAGGGTACGCTGGCCGGTTTCGACGAAGGGCAAGGCGTAGCGATCGGGCGGCGGCTTGCCGATCAGCTCTCGTTGCGCTCGGGCGACAACATCACGCTGGTCGCGCCGCGCGGCGCGGTGACGCCGATGGGCACTACACCGCGCATCAAGGTCTACAAAATCACTGCGGTGTTCGAGATCGGCATGTCGGAATACGACAGCGCCATGGTATTTATGCCACTGAAGGAAGCGCAGGCTTATTTCAACCGCGCCGGCGATGTCACCGCCATCGAGGTCTATACCGACAATCCCGATCGCGTCGACCGCTACCGCAAAGCAGTGACCGAGGCCGCCAACCGCCCGATCTTCATGATCGACTGGCGCCAGCGCAATGCCACCTTCTTCAACGCGTTGCAGGTCGAGCGCAATGTGATGTTCCTCATTCTGACGCTGATCGTCTTGGTGGCCGCGCTCAATATCGTGTCGGGCCTGATCATGTTGGTGAAGGATAAAGGCCAAGACATCGCTATCCTGCGCACTATGGGCGCCACGCAAGGCTCGATCATGCGCGTGTTCCTGATCACTGGCGCCGCAATCGGCGTCGTCGGCACCATTGTCGGATTTTTGCTCGGCGTGGTGGTCTGCCTCAATATCGAGAACATCCGACAATTTTTGTCCTGGCTCACCAGCACTGAGCTGTTCTCGCCTGAGCTTTATTTCCTTTCGCATCTGCCGGCCGACATGGATACCGGAGAGACCAGCGCGGTGGTGGTGATGGCGCTGGTGTTGTCGTTCCTCGCTACGCTCTATCCGTCCTGGCGCGCCGCGCGCCTCGATCCGGTGGAGGCGCTGCGTTATGAGTGACGCCGCGGTGGCCGGGGTCGAGGTCGTGGAAAAGGCCGAGGAAATCCCGGTCCTGTTCCTGCACGGGGTCGAGCGCCACTACCGGCAGGGCGACGCCACGCTCGACATTCTCAATGGTGCGGAGCTCGCGGTCTGGCCCGGCCAGTCGGTGGCGCTGGTGGCGCCGTCGGGCGCCGGCAAGTCGACGCTGTTGCATATTGCCGGTCTGCTCGAGCACCCCGACCTTGGCGACGTCTATATCAACGGCCGCGCCACCGCGATCCTGCCTGATCACGAACGCACCCGCATCCGCCGCAACGAAATTGGTTTCGTCTACCAGTCGCACCACTTGCTGCCGGAATTCACCGCGTTGGAGAACGTGCTGCTGCCGCAGATGATCCGCGGCCTGACACGCGACGAGGCCAAGAAGCGCGCGGTCGAGCTGCTGACATATCTGGGTCTGGGCAACCGGCTGACCCACAGGCCCGCGGAACTTTCCGGCGGCGAGCAACAGCGCGTCGCTATCGCGCGCGCGGTCGCCAATGCGCCGCGGATTTTGCTGGCCGACGAGCCGACCGGAAACCTCGACCTGCACACCGCCGACCACGTGTTCGCGGCTTTGACTCAGTTGGTGCGCGCTTCGGGGCTCGCGACCATCATCGCCACCCACAATTTGGAACTCGCCGCCCGCATGGATCGGCGGGTGACGCTCAAGGATGGCGTGGTGACGGAGATGGCCTAGAGGCCAATCCGTGCCCCAAATCCGGCCTTTCGGCGCCCTTATTCCCGCTTATAGATCGGCGTGGGGCGAAGCACGGCAGCCAAGGCGTCAGCATGCGTCGATGGGCAATTACGCTTCTTGCAGCCGGCGTTTGTGCTGCAGCGTCGGGAGGCGATTTTGCCTCTGCTGCCGATTTGTCGCTTGCGCCGATCTACAAGGCCCCGGCGGCGCCCGCACCCTATGATTGGGCTGGATTTTATGCGGGTGGCCATATCGGTGGCGCCTGGGATCGCCGCGACGGCTCGGTTTTCGATGCGGCGACCGGCGTGTTTCTAACCTCGGGGTCGGCCCAGAGCAGCAATCTGACGGGCGGGGGCCAGGTCGGATTTAACTATGCGCTGAGCCGCAATTGGATCGCAGGGCTGGAAGCCGACATTTCAGCCGCGGATTTGCAAAGTTCCGCCATTGGCGCCACCGCATTTGGCGAGCCCGACAACAAGATCAACGCTTTCGGCACGGTACGCGGCCGGTTCGGCTATGCGTGGAACAATGTTTGGCTTTACGGTACCGGCGGCTTTGCCTGGGCACATGAACAGCTCGCGCGCACCCAGCAAATCGGCACGGTCAATCTCGCGACCCCCGGCACGCTGGAATCGGCATCGGGTATCGGCACAGGATGGGTCGCGGGCGGCGGTATCGAGTGGGGGATTACGCCCAATTGGGTCGCCCGGCTCGAATATCTGCACCTGGACTTGGGCTCGCAGTCCGTCACGTTCCCGCTCGCCGCTCAGCGGGTCGATGCAACGTCAACTATCGATACCGTGCGGCTGGGTCTGAATTATAAATTCAATTGGGGCTGGCCGCGGTGACGCCACAAGTCCTCTAACTCATTGTCTGAATTTGTCTATTGTCGCTGAGAGCGGGCTATTTGATTATCGTTGACTTTGGAACATATCATGAACTATGTTCTCTGTCCGTTCTGAGGAGAGAACCATGTTCAAAGTCATGATCCAAGAAGCCGCCGCCCTGGCATCGCTGACGCTGTTCGTCGGTATGATCGCCATCTGGTCGCAGGTGTTCAGTAACCTCTGACCTAGTTCCGTCACCTTCGAGGCTCGCTGCGCTCGCGCCTCAGGATGACGGGGAAAGATTAGGCCGCCTGCGTGCGGGCGGGTGGACTTGAGCGCCCGGCGTCCCCACTCTGGGGGCAACCAGGGAATCACCGCTTGTCCAACCTCGACTTCGTGCACTTGCACGTGCACTCGAACTATTCGCTGCTGGAAGGCGCGATACCGCTGGCGCGCCTTGCCGATCTCGCGAAAGCCGACAAGCAGGCGGCGCTGGCGCTCACCGACACCGACAATATGTTCGGTGTGCTGGAATTCTCCGAAAAGCTCGCTGCGTCCGGCATCCAGCCGATCGTCGGCTGCGCGCTCGCCATCGATTTCGGCGACACCGACCACGGCGCGCGCAATGCCAACGCGCCACAGCCGCGCGAGCGCATCGTGCTCTTAGCCGCGCGCGAGGGCGGCTATCGCAGTCTGATGCGGCTGTCCTCGCGCGCCTTCCTCGATACGCCGCCGAACGAGCCGCCGCGGCTCAAGCTCGACTGGCTCGAAGGCGAGACCGAGGGCGTCATCGCGCTCACCGGCGGCCCCGGTGGCCCGCTCGATGCGGCCATCGCCGCCGGTCAGAGCCATCTCGCCACCACGCGGCTCGACGCGCTTGCCCGCCTGTTCGGTGACCGGCTCTATGTCGAGCTACAGCGCCATGGCACGCCGAATGAGCGCATGACCGAACCGGTGTTGATCGATCTCGCCTACAGCAAAGGCATTCCGCTGGTCGCCACCAACGAACCTTATTTTGCCGACCGCACCGACCACGAGGCGCACGACGCGCTGATTTGTATCGCGGAAGGCCGCATGTTGGCGGAGAGCGACCGCCGCCAGCTCAATGCCGAGCACCGCTTCAAGAGTCGCGCCGAGATGACCGCGCTGTTCGCCGATCTGCCGGAAGCACTGGCTTCGACCGTTGAAATCGCGAAGCGCTGCGCCTTCCGCCCGCACATCCAGGCGCCGATCCTGCCGCGCTTTTCGGTCGGCGAAAGCGTGGTGGATGAGGCCAGCGAACTGCGCAAGCGCGCCGAGGCTGGCCTCGTGCACCGGCTCGCCAGCGCCGGCGTCGCGTCCGGTCATAACGAGCAGGAATATCGCGAGCGGCTCGACTTCGAACTCGGTGTCATCGCCGGCATGAAATATCCCGGCTACTTTTTGATCGTCGCGGACTTCATCCAGTGGGCGAAGGCGAAAGGCATTCCGGTCGGCCCCGGCCGCGGCTCCGGCGCCGGCTCGTTGGTGTCCTACGCCTTGACCATCACCGATCTCGACCCGATCCGCTTCGGGCTCTTGTTCGAGCGATTCTTAAACCCCGAGCGCGTGTCGATGCCGGACTTCGACATCGACTTCTGCCAGGACCGCCGCGACGAGGTGATTCGCTACGTGCAGGAGCGCTACGGCCGCGATCAGGTCGCGCAGATCATAACGTTCGGCACCTTGCAGGCGCGCGGTGTTTTGCGTGACGTCGGGCGCGTTCTGCAAATGCCGTATGGGCAGGTCGACAAACTGTGCAAATTGGTGCCGCAGAATCCTGCCAACCCGGTCACGCTGGCGCGCGCCATCGAGGACGAGCCGAAGCTGCAAGCCGAGCGGGACGGCGACCCGGTGATCAAGCGCGCCTTCGACATCGCCAGGAAACTCGAAGGTCTCACCCGCCACGCCTCGACGCACGCCGCCGGCATCGTGATCGGCGACCGCGCGCTGTCCGAACTGGTGCCGCTCTACCGCGATCCGAAATCCGATATGCCGGTGACCCAATTCAACATGAAATGGGTAGAGCAAGCGGGCCTTGTGAAATTCGACTTCCTCGGCCTCAAGACACTGACGGTGTTGCAGACCGCGGTGGCGTTGGTGAAACGGCGCGGCATCGAGATCGATCTGACCGCGATCCCGCTCGACGACAAGAATACCTACGATCTTCTGGCTCGCGCCGAAGCGGTCGGCGTGTTCCAACTGGAAAGCGCGGGGATGCGACGAGCGCTGCTCGATATGCGGCCCGACCGTTTCGACGACATCATCGCACTGGTCGCGCTCTATCGTCCGGGTCCGATGGCGAATATTCCGACCTATTGCGCGCGCAAACACGGCATGGAGCAGCCGGACTACATCCACCCCAAGCTCGAGCCGATCTTGAAGGAAACCTTCGGCGTCATCGTCTATCAGGAACAGGTGATGCAGGCGGCGCAGATCCTCGCCGGCTTCACCCTTGGGCAGGCGGACCTGTTGCGCCGCGCCATGGGAAAGAAGATCCGCAAGGAAATGCAGGAGCAGCGCTCGCACTTCGTGAAGGGCGCGACTGAACGCGGCATCGAGCGCCATCAAGCCGATGCCATCTTCGATCTGCTCGAGCGCTTCGCTGAATATGGCTTCAACAAGAGCCACGCCGCAGGCTACGCGCTGGTCGCCTACCAGACCGCCTATATGAAGACGAATTTTCCAGTCGAGTTTCTCGCGGCTTCGATGACGCTCGATATGGGTAACACGGACAAGCTTGCCGAATTTCGTGCCGAGGCGGAACGGCTCGGCATCAAGATCGATCCACCCTCGATCAACCGCTCGCATGTCGACTTCGAGGTCGACGGCAACACCATCATCTACGCGTTGGCCGCGCTCAAGGGCGTGGGCGCGCAGGCGGTGAAGGAGATCGTCGCGGCGCGCGGCGAGCATAAATTTGCCGACTTGGCCGACTTCGCCGACCGCATCAATCCGCGCGCCGTCAACAAGCGTGTACTGGAAAGCCTCGCCCAAGCCGGCGCCTTCGATGACTTCGAAGGCAACCGCGCGCGCGTTTTCCCCGCGATGGACGTGGTCCTCGCCCGCGCCCAGCGCGCGCATGATTCGGCGACGATCGGGCAGAACGAATTGTTCGGCGGCGGCGGACAGCGCGAACCGGTCGCGCTGCCGCAGGCCGAGCCATGGCTGCCGGCCGAACGGCTGCGCCGCGAATACGAGGCCATCGGCTTCTTCCTGTCGGGCCATCCGCTCGACGACTACGCCGCCGCGCTCAAGAAATTGCGTGTGCAGTCCTGGGCTGAATTTTCACGCGCGGTGAAAACCGGCGCAACTGCGGGCAAGGTAGCTGGCACTGTGGTGTCGCGTCAGGAGCGGCGCACGCGAACCGGAAGCAAGATGGGTATCATCGGGCTGTCCGATCCGACCGGCCACTACGAGGCGGTGATCTTTTCCGAGGGGCTGGCCGAGCATCGCGATCTGCTCGAACCCGGCACCGCGGTCTTGCTGTTCCTATCGGCCGAGGTCCAAGGCGACGACGTGCGCGCGCGCATCCAGTCGGTCGAGCCGCTCGATGCCGCCGCCGCCAACCTCAACAAGGGCTTGCGCGTTTTCTTACGCAATCCTGCGCCGATCGAAGCGGTGGCCAAACGGCTGGAGCCGATCGCGCGCTCGGCTGCCAACGGTGACGGCGAAGTGAGCATGGTGCTGATGCTGGAGCAGGGCACAGAGGTGGAAGTGAAATTGCCCGGCCGCTTCAAGGTTTCGCCGCAGATCGCCGGCGCCATCAAGGCGCTGCCCGGCGTAGTGCAGGTCGAGGCATTATAGCGCCGTTAGTAGCCGCTGTTCGGTACGGCCAAATAAAACACCAAGCCGAAGATCGTCATCCCGATCGACACCGCCGCGATCGGCAATAAAATTTGAATCGCCGCCTCGCGGCCGCTTAGACCGCCGGTCCAGGTGGCGAAATCCTCCGACGCCCAATCGCGGAAAGACTCCTTAAACGTGTGCGTTTCGCGCGGCGCGGCGTTGTGGTGCCACGTCATCCAGATGACGACCGGTATCGCGACGACGACCACGAAGAACACGGTGATCATTGCCAATGTCAGCTCGACATATGCGCCGGTACTGAAAAACGCCCAGATTGACAGCACCAGCCAGAGTGTCAGCCCGATGATGCTCCGATAGACGAGGGGATGCAGGCCATCATGAATTCGACCGGTGGTGGATGTGATGCGCGCGCGTCGTCATGGCGTCCTCCATGGTATCGTCGCCCAGGGAAGCCGCGGCCAAGTCGGTCGCTGTGCTGTGTACACGGCGACAACGCTTGTCGCCGCCGATGGTTCGGCGCCCGTTGCGGGCGAGAGCCACGCCTTGCATACCCAAAATTGCGTCTATATAAGCCCCTCGCATCACTCACGCGGACCGTGGCTTTAGGCCCCGACAATGGGTCAAAAAGGCCGTCCGGTGGTCCCTTCACGGGGCTCACAACGTCCGCGGCGGATCAACCGGAGAAGATTATGGCGCTTCCAGACTTCAGCATGCGCCAGCTTTTGGAAGCTGGCGTGCACTTTGGCCATCAGGCCCACCGTTGGAACCCGAAGATGGGTAGTTACATCTTCGGCACCCGCAACAATATTCACATTATCGATCTGGCCCAGAGCGTGCCGATGCTCCATCGCGCGCTGCAGGCGGTAAGCGACACCGCCGCCAAAGGCGGCCGCATCCTGTTCGTCGGCACCAAGCGGCAGGCGCAAGACGCCATCGCCGCCGCCGCCAAGCAGTCGGCGCAGTATTACGTCAATTCGCGCTGGCTCGGCGGCACGCTGACCAATTGGAAAACCATTTCCGGTTCGATCTCGCGCCTGCGCAAGCTCGACGAGATGCTCAATTCGGGCGATCCCGGCGGCTACACCAAGAAAGAGCGCCTCACCATGCAGCGCGAGCGCGACAAGCTCGACCGCTCGCTCGGCGGCATCAAGGACATGGGCGGCGTGCCCGATCTGCTGTTCGTGATCGACACCAACAAAGAAGACATTGCCATCAAGGAAGCGCGCCGGCTCAATATTCCGGTCGCGGCCATCGTCGATACCAATTCCGATCCGGCCGGCATCACCTATGCCATTCCCGGCAACGATGACGCCAGCCGCGCGGTGTCGCTCTATTGCGATCTGGTCGCGAAGGCCGCGATCGATGGAATTTCGCGCGCCCAAGGCGAGGCCGGCGTTGATGCCGGCGCGGCCGAGAAGCCGATCGTCGAGCCGGTGCCGGTCGCGCCGGCGCCGGGCGATCTCGGTTTCGAGCAATTGCCCGGACCGCGCGGCGTCGCCGATGATCTCAAGAAATTGCCCGGTATTTCACCGGCGATCGAAAAGCAGCTCAACGATCTCGGCATCTTTCATTTTTCGCAGATCGCCGAGCTCAACGAGAAAGCCGCGCATAATGTCGGCGAGGAAGTGGGCTTGCCCGGCCGCGTCGATGGTTGGATCGCGAAGGCCAAGGAACTGACGGCGGAGTAACAACGACAATGGCGAATATCACGGCCCAGATGGTCAAGGAACTGCGCGAGTCGACCGGCGCCGGCATGATGGATTGCAAGGCGGCGCTCACCGAGACCAACGGCGAGATGCAGGCCGCGCAAGATTGGCTGCGCAAGAAGGGCCTGTCGAAAGCCGCCAAGAAGGCCGGCCGCGTCGCGGCCGAAGGCCTCATTGGCGTGCAAGTGCGGGGCACCAAGGGCGTGGTGATCGAGGTCAATTCGGAAACCGACTTCGTCGCCCGCAACGATCTGTTCCAGGGCCTGGTGAAGATGATCGCCGGCGTAGCGCTTGGTTCGGGCACCGACGTCGAAAAGATCAAGGCTGCCAAGGTTGGCAGCATCACAATCGCGGATGCGATTGCGGACACCATCGCCAAGATCGGCGAGAATATGACCTTGCGACGCGCGGCCTCGCTTACGGTCGGCAAGGGCGTGGTCGGCGCCTATGTGCACAGCTCTGTGGTCGACGGGCTCGGCAAAATTGGTGTGCTGGTGGCACTCGAATCAACCGGCAACGCCGAAGAACTGACCAGTCTCGGCCGCATGGTCGCGATGCATGTCGCTGCCTCTAATCCACAGGCGATCGATGCCGCTGGCCTCGATCCGGCGGTGGTAGCACGCGAGAAGGCCGTGCTTGCCGACAAGTTCAAGGCGCAGGGAAAACCTGCCAACGTGATCGACAAGATCGTCGAGTTGGGCCTCAAGACCTACTATAAGGAAGTGTGTCTGCTCGATCAGGTCTACGTTCATGAGCCGGACAAGAGCGTCGCGCAGGCGCTCAAGGACGCCGAAGGCAAAGTGGGCGGGCCGATCAAGATAACCGGGTACGTGCGTTACGGGCTCGGCGAGGGAATTGATAAGCAGGAAACCGATTTCGCCGCCGAGGTCGCGGCCGCCGCCGGTCAAAGCTGACCGGGCGGCGCTACGGATCGCGCAGATGAGTGACCCGGCCTATAAACGCGTCATCGTAAAATTGTCGGGCGAAGCATTTGGCGGCCCGCATGGCTCCGGCTTCGATCAGGCCACGGTCGAAAAAATCGCTAAAGATCTCGTGAATACCGCCAAAATGGGTGTCGAACTCGGCGTGGTGGTCGGCGGCGGCAATATTTTCCGCGGTGTCGAAGTCTCGGCGCGCGGCGTGCCGCGTCCGGTCGGCGACACCATGGGGATGCTGGCAACCGTGATGAATTGCCTAGTGCTGGAAGCTGCGATCGAGCGCGCGGGGCGCGAGGCGCGCACTTTGTCCGCGCTCGCCATGACCGCGGTGTGCGAAACCTATAACCGCAAGCGCGCCGTGAAGAATCTCAGCAAGGGCCGTGTCGTGCTACTTGCCGCCGGCACCGGCAATCCGTTCTTCACCACCGACACCACGGCGGTGCTGCGTGCGGCGGAACTCGAATGTCACGCGGTGCTCAAGGCCACCAATGTGGACGGGGTCTATACCGCCGACCCAAAGAAAGACCCGAAAGCCAAGCGCTACGACAAGCTCAGCCACCAGGAGGCGATCGAGAGGGACCTGCGGGTGATGGATTCCACCGCCTTCGCGCTTGCTCGGGAAAACCACATGCCTATCATCGTGTTCTCGATCGCCGAAAACGGCGCCATCGAGGCCGTTCTACGCGGCAAGGGCCGCTCGACGGTGATTGGCTAGACCGACCCCGCTTTTAGACGGGCGGAGTCGCGTTCGGGGGATCGCCATGACAAACGAAACGCACGATATCAACGAAATCAAGCGCCGCATGCAGGGCACCAGCGCCGTGCTCAAGACCGAATTATCCGGCCTACGCACGGGCCGAGCTTCCGCCCATCTGCTCGATCCGGTGATGGTCGAGGCCTATGGCGCCCAAATGCCGCTCAATCAGGTGGCGAGCGTGACCATCCCGGAGCCCCGCCTGATCGCGGTCAATGTCTGGGATCGCTCATTGGTACACGCGGTGGAAAAAGCCATCGTGAACTCCAATCTCGGTTTGTCGCCGGCGACCGAAGGACAGGTGCTGCGGCTGCGCATCCCGGAGCTTAACGAGGAGCGGCGCAAGGAACTGGTCAAGATAGCGCACAAATACGCCGAAACCGCGCGCGTGGCGGTGCGCCATGTGCGCCGCGACGCCATGGACGTGATCAAGAAGCTGGAAAAAGAACACAAGATCAGCAAAGACGATCACGATCGCTTTTCCGGAGATATCCAGAAAGCGACCGATGCCGGAATCAGCGAGATCGACCACATGCTGGCGGGCAAGGAAAAGGAAATCCTCACCATCTGAGGTCTAACCCCATGCCTGAGGCCGAGTTTCCGCAGAGCGCCGCGACGCCCTTCGAGCAAGCGCCGCGTCACGTCGCCATCATCATGGATGGCAATGGCCGCTGGGCGGCGGCCCGCGCCCTGCCGCGGGGGGAAGGGCACCGCCGCGGCGTCGAAGCGCTGCGTAAGACCATCCGCGCCGCCGGTGAAATCGGCATCAAGTTCATCACTATCTTCTCGTTCAGTTCGGAAAACTGGTCGCGGCCGGCCAACGAGATCGGCGAGTTGATGGGGCTGTTGCGCCGCTTCATCCGCAACGATCTCGCCGAACTGCACAAAAGCAACGTGCGCGTGCGCATCATCGGCGAACGCAACGGGCTCGATCCGGATATCGGCCGGCTGCTGGCGGAGGCGGAAGAACTCACCAAAAATAATGACGGTCTTACGTTGGTGGTGGCGTTTAATTATGGCGGGCGCCAGGAGATTACGCGCGCGGCACAGCGCATTGCTGAAGGCGTGGCGCAAGGGCGCATCAAGCCCGCCGACGTGACCATGGACAGCGTCGGCGGATTTCTCGACGCGCCCGATATTCCCGATCCCGATCTCGTCATTCGCACCAGCGGCGAGCAGCGGCTGTCGAATTTCCTGCTTTGGCAGTCGGCTTATAGCGAACTGGTGTTCGTGCCGACCTATTGGCCCGACTTCGACCGCGCCGCGCTCGAAGCGGCGATCCGCGAGTACCAACAGCGCGAGCGTCGGTTCGGCGGCCTGGTCGCGAAGACCGGATCCTGACACGTGGCCGATGCCGCGAGCAATCTTACATTGCGTGTCGTATCCGCCGCGGTAATGGCGCCGCTCGCGTTGTTCACGACCTATTTGGGCGGCTGGCCATTCGCGCTGCTTTGGGTGGCCGCAGCCCTTGCCGTGTTATGGGAATGGATCAAACTCGTCGTTGGCCCCGGCTGGATCGTCGCCGGTATCGCCTATGCCGGCGTCTTGCTGGTCGCGCCTTTGGTGTTGCGCAGCGATAGCGAGTTCGGATTGCTCGCCATGCTGATTTTGTTCGGGGTAGTCTGGACCACTGATGTGCTCGGATATTTCGCCGGGCGCGCTTTTGGCGGGCCGAAACTCATGCCCACGATCAGTCCGAAAAAAACCTGGTCGGGTGCAATTGCCGGTACACTCGGCGCCATGATCGTGGCTGTTCTGTTGGCAAAAAGTTTTGGATCGTTCCACGTCATCGCGATTGCGCTCGTTGCTTTGCTGCTGTCGATGATGGCGCAGCTCGGCGATTTGTTCGAATCCTGGATTAAGCGCCGGTTCGGCGCCAAGGATGCGAGCCAGCTCATCCCCGGCCACGGCGGCGTGATGGACCGCCTCGACGGTTTTTGGGCCGCCGCGCTTGTTGCGTGTGTGATCGGAGTGCTGCGTGGCGGCTTTGGCAATCCCGCCGCCGGCCTGCTGGTGTGGTGAGCTTATGACAGTCCCCAGTAACTTGTCATCGAGTCTTCCCCGAACCGAGCCGCGGTTGGTGGCCGGTCTGCGCAGCGTCACGATATTGGGCGCAACCGGCTCGATCGGTGCCAGCACTCTCGATCTCATCAAGCGCGAGCCGAAACGTTTTCGCGTCGAGGCCGTCACCGCACGGCGCAACGCGGCGGCGCTTGCGAAGATCGCGCGCGACGCCGGCGCGCAATTTGCTGTCATTGCCGATCCGGACGCCTACGGCGAGCTGAAAGATGCCTTGGCCGGCAGCGGCATTGCGGCGGCGGCGGGCGAAGAGGCTCTGCTCGAGGCGGCACAGCGTCCGGCGGACTGGGTGATGGCGGCGATCAGCGGTTCGGCCGGATTGAAGCCGACGATGGCTGCGATCGAACGCGGCGCCACCGTCGGGCTCGCCAACAAAGAATGTCTGGTGTGTGCCGGCGCCTTGTTCATGCGCCGCGCCACCAGCGCCGGCGCGACCGTGCTGCCGGTCGACAGCGAGCACAACGCGATCTTCCAAGCGCTCGGTGCCGGCCCGCGCGCAGACGTTAAACGAGTGATCCTTACCGCCTCGGGCGGCCCGTTCCGCACCTGGTCGCTGGAAGCGATCAAGGCGGCCACGCCGGAACAGGCGCTGCGCCATCCCAATTGGTCGATGGGCCCGAAGGTCACCGTCGATTCTGCCAGTTTGATGAACAAGGGCCTCGAAGTGATCGAGGCCTATCATCTCTTCGCCCTCAAGCCAGACGAGATCGACGTCCTGGTTCATCCGCAATCGGTGGTCCATGGGCTGGTCGAATTCCGCGATGGCTCGGTGGTGGCCCAGCTCGGTTCGCCCGATATGCGCATCCCGATCGCCCATTGTCTGGCGTGGCCGCAGCGCATCGATGGGCCGGCGGCTCGGCTCGATTTGGCACAGGTGCGCGAATTGACCTTCGAGGCCCCCGATCTGGTCCGGTTTCCGGCCCTTGTTCTGGCGCGGCGCGCCTTGGAGACCGGCGGCGCGGCGCCAACCGTGCTCAACGCAGCCGATGAGATCGCCGTCGGTGAGTTCATCGCCGGACGCATCAGTTTTCCTGCGATTACGGCGCTGGTCGAGGCAACGCTGGACAAGGCGGCGGGCCAGGGTCTGCTGGGCGAACCGGCCGGAATCGATGCCGCCATCGCCGTTGACCATATTGCGAGAAGTATAGCCTTAGGCCTCTTGCCCGAAATTGCCGCAAAGTCATCCTAGTAAGCTTGCGGTAATGATGCGCCGCCATACGAGCACGGGGATGAGGGTGTGATGAGTTTCGACGGAATTATAGGCCATTTGGGCGCGTTTGGCGGCAATCTCGCCGGTTATCTGGTTCCCTTCCTATTCGTCCTGACAATTGTCGTGTTTTTTCATGAGCTTGGTCATTTTTTGGTGGCCCGCTTGTGCGGCATCAAAGTGCTGACGTTTTCGATCGGTTTTGGGCCCGAAATCGTCGGCTTTTATGACCGCTACGGCACCCGCTGGAAAATCTCCGCGGTCCCGCTCGGCGGCTACGTGAAATTTCTCGGCGACGAGAATGCGGCGAGCAAGCCCGATCATGAGGCCGCCGCCAGCATGACCGATGAAGAAAAGGCGGTCAGCTTTATCCACAAGCCGGTCGGCCCGCGCGCCGCCGTGGTGGCTGCCGGTCCGATCGCGAATTTCATCCTGGCGATCGCCATTTTCGCCGGCGTTTTCATGATTTTCGGCAAGCAAACCACCAGCGCCCGCGTCGATACCGTGCAGCCCGCAAGCGCCGCGCAGGCTGCCGGCTTTCAGCCCGGCGATCTGGTCGTGGCCATTAACGGCGAGAATATCGACAGTTTCGCGGAGATGCAGCGCATCGTTAGCATCAACGCCGGTGACCCGCTCGCTATCGAAGTCGAACGGGGCGGTGTGCACGTCACGCTCAAGGCCACGCCTGAACTCAAAGAGCTGAAAGATAAGTTCGGGAATGTGCAGAGACTTGGTGTACTCGGCATTAGCCGATCCATGGCACCCGGCGACATCAAAACGGAAAAGGTTGGCCCGTTACGGGCCGTCGTCATGGCGGTTCAAAGAACCTGGTATGTAATCGACCGTACAGGGTCCTACATCGGCGGCATATTTACCGGGCGCGAATTTGCTGATCAGCTCGGTGGCCCGATCCGTATCGCCCAAGTATCCGGCCAAGTAGCTACGGCTGGCTTTGTGCCGCTAATCGAGCTGACAGCTGTGCTGTCGATATCTATCGGGCTCTTAAATCTGTTCCCGATCCCGCTCCTCGATGGCGGTCATCTTTTGTTCTATGGAATCGAGGCGATCCGCGGCCGACCCTTGCCCGAACAGGCCCAGGAGGTCGGGTTCCGGGTCGGGTTCGTACTTGTTTTGCTGCTCATGGGCTTCGCAATGCGAAATGATCTGTGTCAATGGACCTGGTTCACCAAAATAGGCATTTGCAGTGCGTCCTAAGCCGCAATTTTGGTCGATTCAGCCCAGATATATGAACCCGGATTCGGCGCACGACGGGGGTCATGTTGATGATATTTGCAACATTTAATGACATTCTGCGCTTGGCCACGTCGTAATCGTTGCCGGCCTGCAACTTAATGAGGGAAAAGGGAAACTTGGCGGGGAAGTTCGTTTGCAGTGCCAATAAAACGCTATACAAAGCTGACAAAAGCGATCCCGAAGGACGGTCGATTCCGCTGCGGGGGCGGTCCTGGGGATCAAAAGGGCGCGTAGCGCATGGGACTTGGTGTGCGGGTTTTACGGGGACTGGCGGTTTGTTGCATCGTCCTCGCGGGTATCCCTGTCGGTGCTGGGATCGCGAGCGTGGTGTCCGCGGGCGTTGCGTCCGCGCAATCCGCCAATTCCATTGAGGTGCGCGGCAACCGGCGGGTCGAAGCCGAGACCATCCGCTCGTACTTCAAGGCCGGCCCGGGCGGGCTCACCGCCGAGCAGGAAAACGAGGGACTGAAGTCCCTCGTCGCCACCGGTCTGTTCCAGGATGTGCGGACCGAACACGCGGGCGGCCGGCTGGTGATCACCGTGATCGAAAACCCGGTGATCAATCGCGTCGCCTTTGAAGGCAACAAGAAAGCCAAGGACGAGCAGCTCAAGGCCGAAGTCCAGTCGAAGCCGCGCGGCACGCTGTCGCGGCCGACCGTGCAGGCCGATGTGCAACGGATCATCGAAATCTATCACCGCAACGGCCGCTTCGATGTGAAGGTCGATCCGAAGATCATTGAATTGCCGAACAATCGCGTCGATCTGGTGTTCGAAATCACCGAGGGCAAGAAAACCGGTGTGCGGGAAATCCGCTTCGTCGGCACGCATGCATTTTCGAATGGCCGCCTGAAGGACGTGATCAAGATCTCCGAGAGCAATTGGCTCAGCTTCCTCCAGAGCAGCGACATTTACGATCCGGACCGGGTGGAAGCCGACCGCGATCTATTGCGCCGCTTCTATCTCAAACATGGCTATGCCGACGTGCGCATTGTCTCGGCGCTCGGAGAATACGATCCGGCGAAGAAGGGCTTTATCGTCACCTTCACTATCGATGAAGGCAGCCTGTATCACGTCGGCACCGTCGACGTGATCTCGAACGTCCACTCGATCGATCCGGCGACGCTGCGCGGCAGCCTCAAGATGAGCGCGGGCAGCGTCTACAACGCCGATCTGGTCGAGAAGTCCATCGAGGCGATGACGATCGAGGCGGCCAAGCGCGGCTATGCCTTCGCCAATGTGCGCCCGCGCGGCGACCGCGATTACGATAAAAAGATCATTAATCTGACTTTCGTGCTCGACGAAGGCGCGCGCGCCTATATCGAGCGCATCAACATTCGCGGCAATACGCGAACCCGCGACTACGTCATTCGCCGCGAATTCGATCTTGGCGAGGGCGACGCCTATAACCGCGCGCTGGTTGACCGCGCCGAGCGCCGGCTCAAGAATCTGAACTATTTCAAGACCGTCAAGATCACCAACGAGCCGGGTTCGGCGCCCGATCGTGTCATCATCAATGTCGATGTCGAGGAACAATCGACCGGCGAGTTCTCGATCTCGGGCGGCTACTCCACCAGCGACGGCTTCCTGGCCTCGGCCAGCGTCGCCGACCGCAACTTGTTGGGCAAAGGTCTGTTCGCCAAGGCGTCGGTGACCTACGGCCAATATGCCCGCGGCTTCGAACTGAATTTTGCCGAGCCCTATCTGCTCGGTTACCGCATGGCCGGCGGCATCGATCTTTTTGCGCGCCAGACGTTTTCGACGTCCTACGTCTCCTACAACACCCAAACCGTCGGCGTGAACTTTCGCCTGGGCTTCGCGCTGTCGGAGGAAATCGCGTTTGCGCCGCACTATTCGATTTTCCGGCAGGAGGTCTCGCTGCCGGATAACCTGAACAACTGTCTGCTTTCGAGCAATGCCACAATCAACCACGGCCCCGGCGTGTCTCCGGCCAATGAAGGCGTTACAGGTGCAAATACCGATACGGTTTTTAGCACCGCAGCTGGCTTCCCACAGGGCTGTTACAGCGACGGCGAAGCCTCGCTGCCGGTTCGCATCGAGCTTTCCAAAGGTGCGGTGATCGAGTCCATCGTCGGCTATTCGCTGTCCTACAATACGCTCGACAACAACAAGAGCCCGACCAGCGGCCTTTATCTCGAGTTGAAGCAGGATTTCGCCGGCGTTGGCGGCGACGTGAATTTCATCCGCACCTCCGGAGATGCCCGCAACTACTACGAACTCTTCCCCGACATCGTCGGCGTGCTGCACTTGCAGGGCGGCGTCCTGAACGGCTGGGGCGGTCAACAGTTGCGCATGCTCGACAACTTCCAGATGGGTCCAAACCTGGTGCGCGGCTTCGCGCCGGCCGGCATCGGTCCGCGCGATTTGACGCCGGGCAGCACGCAGGACGCCCTCGGCGGCACCATGTATTGGGGCGCGAGCTTCGAGGCGCAAACGCCGTTGTACTTCCTGCCGAAGGAAGTCGGCATCAAGGTCGCCGCTTTCGCCGACGCCGGCTCGCTGTGGAATTATCAAAGCGAGACGTCTTGGGCGGTCACCGGCGAACAGCTCCAGGTCGCCGACGACAAGACGATCCGATCGTCGGTCGGCATGGGCTTGATCTGGGATTCGCCGCTCGGGCCGTTGCGCTTCGATTTTGCCTACGCCCTGACCAAGGCGAGCTACGACCATACGCAGTTCTTCCGCTTCAGCGGCGGCACGAAGTTCTGACCTTGGCCGCGCATGGCGGCACGGCAGTGACGGCATGAGCGAGCCGCTATTCCAAAGACACGCGCACGGCCTCACGCTGGCTGAGATCGTCGCATTGACTGGAGCTGCGCCGCCCGCGGCGCCGCTGCTCGGCCGCCGCATCGTCGATGTCGCGCCGCTCAATCGCGCGGCGCCAAGCGCCGTGACCTTCTTCGACCACAACAAATACATCACGACCGCGGGCGCTACTCACGCCGGAGCTTGCTTCACGACAGCTGTGCTTGCCGCGCATCTGCCCTCGGCGGTGCCGGCCTTGATCGTAAGCGAGCCGTTTCGAGCCTTCGTTACCGTGGCGCGCGAATTGTTTCCCCACGCGCTGCGGCCGTCCTCGCTCGTCGAGGCGGGTCAGATCGCTGGCGCCCATGTGAACCCGACCGCGCGGCTTGAGAGCGGGGCCACGGTCGAACCGGGCGCGGTGATTGGGCCGCGCGCCGAGATCGGCAGCGGCACCGTCATCGGGGCCACCGCCGTGATCGGAGCCGACGTACGGATCGGGCGCGAATGTTCGATCGGCGCCGGATGTGTCATCAGTGACGCGCTGATCGGCGATCACGTCATCATCCATCCGGGCTGCAAGATCGGTCAGGACGGCTTCGGCTTCTTGATGGGTCCCGCCGGACATTTGAAGATCCCGCAGGTCGGGCGTGTCATCATCCAGGACGATGTTGAAATCGGCGCCGGCACAACCATCGATCGTGGCGCCATTCGCGACACCGTCATCGGGGAGGGCACCAAAATCGACAATTTGGTCCAGGTCGGCCACAACGTAAGTATCGGCCGGCACTGCATTTTAGTGTCGATGGTGGGAATAGCCGGGAGCGCCACGCTTGAGGATTTCGTTGTGCTGGCGGCACGCGTCGGGGTAAAGAACGACGTAACGATCGGCGAGGGCGCTCAAATAGCCGCCGTCAGCAACGTCAATGGTCCGGTCCCGGCCGGGGGTCGCTGGGGCGGCTCGCCGGCCAAGCCGATGGCACAGTGGTTCCGCGAGATCATGACGATCGAGCGAATGGCGCGCGCCAGACGCAGCGCCGCAGCGGCAGCAGCGGACGAGTGAGACAACCGCCATGGATAAGCCCTCGAGCAACTTGGAAGTGGCCGACATCTCGGTGGTGCTGAAATTGCTGCCGCACCGCTATCCGTTTCTGATGGTCGACCGGGTGATCGACATCCAGGGCGACGACCACGGCATCGGGATCAAGAACGTGACCGTCAACGAGCCGCAATTCCAAGGACACTTTCCAGGCAATCCGGTATTTCCGGGCGTTTTGATGATCGAAGGCATGGCGCAGACCGCTGGCGTGCTTTGCCTGATCAAGCTGCAAACCATGCAGCCGAAGGCGGTGTTTTTTCTGACCATCGACAAGGCGAAATTTCGCAAGCCGGTATTTCCGGGCGACGTCGTCCAATACCACATGAACAAAATCTCGCAACGCGGCAGCATGTGGTGGTACCGCGGCGAGGCCAAAGTGGCCGGTCGCATCGTTGCCGAAGCGCAAGTCGGTGCCATGATTGGCGACGCATGAGTGTGGGCACGATCGACGCCTCGGCGCGGATCGAGGACGGCGCATCGATCGGCGCCGGCGTCAGCATCGGTCCGTATTGTACCGTCGGCCCGCATGTGACGGTCGGCGAGGGCTGCCGGCTGCTGGCGCACGTCAATCTCACCGGCCATACCACGATCGGTTCGCGGACCGTCATCTGCCCATTCGCCTCGCTCGGTTCGCCGCCGCAATCGGTGCACTATCGCGGCGGGGCGACGCGGCTGGTGGTCGGCGCCGACTGCGATATCCGCGAAAACGTCACCGTCAACACAGGCACTGAGGATGGCGGCGGCGTCACCGAGGTCGGCGACCGCTGCTTTCTGATGGTTGGCTCGCATGTCGGACACGATTGCAAAGTCGGCAATGATGTCGTGTTCGCCAACAACGTCTTGTTGGCCGGACACGCTACTGTGGGCGACCATGTGGTGTTCGGCGGCGGCGCAGCGGTGCGTCAATTCACGCGCATCGGCGAGGGTGCCATGATCGTGGGGCTCAGTGGCGCGCGTGCCGATGTCATCCCCTGGGGCATGGCGCAGGGCGCGCCGTTTGCCGACCTGGTCGGCCTCAATGTTATCGGCATGCGCCGGCATGGTTTTGCCAAGGCCGACGTCCATGACTATCGCGCCGCCTTTCGCGCACTGTTTTTCGGCGACGGCGAATTCCGCGCCCGGCTCGAGCGCGTCGCGGGCGAATACGCCGGCAATGCCCAGGTCGGCAAAATGATCGAGTTCATTCGCGCCGGCAGGCGGCCGTTGACCATGGGCAAGCGTGGCAAGGCCGGGCCGGACGAAGAGGACGCATGAGCGCTGCGCCGGCCTCAGGCAATGATGGCCCGCTTGCTTTGATTTGTGGCGGCGGAAGTTTGCCGCTTGCGGTGGCGGATTCGGTCACCGCGCGCGGGCGCGCCGTGCTGCTGTTTCCGCTGCACGGTGCGGCTAATCCCGCCGATTTCGAGCAGCGACCGCATCATTGGCTCTATCTCGGCCAGAGCGGCAAGTTTCTGCGGCTGGTGCGCGCCGCGGGGTGCCGCGACGTCGTGTTCATCGGCTCGATCGTGCGGCCGTCGCCGTGGCAAATCCGTATCGATCTCACGACGCTAAAGGTTTTGCCGCGCGTTCTGGCGGCCTTTCGTGGCGGCGACGATCACCTTTTGTCGAATATTGCACGCCTGTTCGAGCAATATGGCTTCCGTTTGCTCGGCTCCCACGAGGTCGCGCCCGAAATCCTGATGCCGGAGGGCGCGCTTGGCATTGTGCAGGCTGGCGAGCGCGACCAGGTCGATATCGCCTTGGGCCTCGACTACTTGCGGGCCAGCGGACCGTTTGACGTCGGGC
Source organism: uncultured Alphaproteobacteria bacterium (assembly GCA_963809675.1). GTDB lineage: Bacteria > Pseudomonadota > Alphaproteobacteria > Rhizobiales > Xanthobacteraceae > Pseudolabrys. The sequence goes on along the minus strand of CAWEKJ010000007.1, from coordinate 735,250 downwards.
AAGCTGCGGTGGTGGCGGGCAAGCACGTGCTGGCGGTGGAGGCGGCGGAAGGCACCGACCAGATGCTGGCGCGCGTTGCTGAAATGCGCGCCAACGGCCGCGTGAGCAGCCCGGCCGGCAGCGGGGTTCTGGTGAAGGCGCCGAAGTCCGGCCAGGACCGGCGTTTCGATTTGCCCTCCATCGGACCGCAAACCGTTGAAAACGTCGTGCGTGCCGGTCTGGCCGGCATTGCCGTGGTGGCCGGCTCGACCATCGTCGCCGAACCGGCAAAGCTGATTCAGGCGGCCGACCGCGGCGATATTTTCGTCATCGGCACGCCGGCCGAAACCAAGTGATGAGCCCGCATATTTTTCTAGTGGCTGGCGAGGAGTTGGGCGACCGGCTCGGCGCCGCGTTGATCGCCGCCATCAGGCAGCGCAGCCCCGAAGCGAAGTTTTCCGGTGTCGGCGGCGCGCAGATGGCATCTCTTGGCGTGTCGAGCCTGTTCCCGCTGGGTGAGCTTGCGATCATCGGCTTTGCCGATATCCCGGCGAGCCTGCCGAGAATTGTAGCGCGCATCCGTGAAACGGCGGACGCCGTCGTCGGCGCGCGGCCGGATGTGCTGGTCATCATCGACAGTCCGGACTTTACCCATCGCGTGGCGCGCCGCGTGCGGGCCCGCGCACCGCAAATTCCGATTGTCGATTACGTCTGTCCATCGGTATGGGCGTGGCGTTCGGGCCGCGCGCGCGCCATGAAACGTTACGTCGATCATGTGCTGGCGCTGCTGCCGTTCGAGCCTAAGGTGATGCAGGAACTGGGCGGGCCGCCCTGCACCTATGTCGGTCATCCGCTGTTCGAACAGCTGGATGATCTGCGGCCCAACGCGGAGGAGGCCCGCCGGCGGCTCGGTGACCCGCCTTTGCTGCTGGTGTTGCCGGGTAGCCGTGGCGGGGAAATCCGCCGTATGGCAGGCGTCTTCGGCGAGGCGGTGGCGCTCACCGCAGCCCGTGTCGGCGCGATCGAGGTCGTGGTGCCGGCGGTCCCGCGGCTTGCCGACACAGTGAAGACCGAGGTCGCATCCTGGCGCACCCCGGCGCGAGTCGTGACGGATCCAGCCGAAAAGGATGCGGCCTTCCGCACCGCGCGCGCTGCGCTGACCAAATCGGGCACCTCGACGCTCGAACTGGCTGTTGCCGGCATTCCGATGGTCGCGGCCTATAAGGTGCCGCTATTCGAGGAAGCGATCGCGCGGCTGTTCATCAAGCTCCAGAGCATCATCCTGGCCAATCTGGTTCTGGGCGAAAACGTCGTTCCGGAGTTCCTGCAGCGGGATTTTAGGCCCGAACGGCTTGCCGACGCCCTTATGCCGCTATTGACCGATACGCCGGAACGGCGGCGGCAGGTTCAGGCCTTCGGCCGGCTCGACAGCATTATGGGGATCGGCCAGGGCGCGCCCAGTGGCCGCGCCGCAACCTTGGTGCTCGATTGCGCCGGCGCCCTTAACCAACCGCAACGCGAAATAGTGGTATCGAGGCCGCCAACGGCGTAATTTGCCTCATTAAGCCAAATCGGCTTATGCCATGCCCGTTAATTGGAATACTCGACTTTGACCATTTCCCCCCGCGCCGCGATTACCGCAGTCCATGGCTATTTGCCACCGGACCTGCTGACCAATGCGGAACTGGCGCGCATGGTGGATACCAGCGACGCCTGGATCACCGAACGCACCGGTATCAAGGAGCGCCACATCCAGAAAGGCGAGGGGCTCGGCACCTCGCACATGGGCGCGGAAGCGGTGCGCGGGTTATTGCAGAAGACCGGCACCAAGCCGGAAGACGTCGATCTGCTGATCTGCGCGACCACGACGCCGGACATGCAATTTCCCTCCACCGCCAACCTGATCTGCGACATGGTGGGTGTGAAAAATATTGGCAGCTTCGACGTGCAGGCGGCCTGCTCGGGCTTTCTTTATTCGCTCACTATCGCGTCGCAATTCATTGCCAACGGCACCGCGCGGAAAGTCGTCGTGGTCGGCGCCGACAAGATGTCCTCGATCGTCGATTATACCGATCGCGCCACCTGCGTGCTGTTCGGCGATGCCGCCGGCGCGGTCCTGCTGGAGCCGAGCGTTGACGGCACCGGCATCATGGACGCGCTGATCCGCTCGGACGGTTCCGGCATGATTCATCTGCATCAGAAGGCCGGTGGCAGCCGTATGCCGCCGACGGCTGAAACCGTCGCCAAGCGTCTGCATTACATTCATCAGGAAGGGGCCGCAGTTTACAAATTCGCCATCGCCAAAATGGCGGAAGTGGCGGGCGAGATCATGAAGCGCAACAATCTGCGCGCCGACATGATCGACTGGCTGGTGCCCCACCAAGCCAATAATCGAATCATCAGAATCCACAGCCGATCGCATGGGCCTGCCGATGGAAAGGGTAATGGTGACCATCAACAAATACGGCAACACTACCAACGCCACCATCCCGCTCTGTCTGTGGGATTACGAGCCGAGATTAAAGCGCGGCGACCGGATGGTGCTGGCCGCTTTCGGCGGCGGGTTCACCTGGGCCGGCATTTACGTGCAGTGGGCTTACGATGGCGCCAAAGCGCCGAAGCTCAATGGCAAGGGCACGAACGGCAAAGGCAGTTAAGACTTCCGTCGCGAAATCGGCTCGTAGTCCCGCTGCGTCGCGCCGGTATAAAGCTGGCGCGGGCGGCCGATCTTCTGCTTCGGATCCTCGATCATTTCCTTCCACTGCGCGATCCAGCCGACGGTGCGCGCCACTGCAAACAGCACGGTGAACATCGTGGTCGGGAAGCCCATCGCCTTGAGTGTGATGCCCGAATAAAAGTCGATATTGGGGTAGAGCTTCTTCTCCAGGAAATAGTCGTCGTGCAGCGCGATCTTTTCGAGCTCCAGGGCGACGTCGAGCAGCGGATCGTCCTTGATGCCAAGTTCGGCCAGCACTTCGTGGCAGGTCTTCTGCATGATCTTGGCGCGCGGATCGTAGTTCTTGTAGACGCGGTGGCCGAAGCCCATCAGGCGGTAAGAATCGTTTTTGTCCTTGGCGCGCTTGATGAATTCCGGAATACGGTCGACCGTGCCGATCTCGCGCAGCATGTTGAGCGCGGCTTCGTTGGCGCCGCCATGCGCGGGCCCCCACAGGCACGCGCAGCCGGCGGCGATGCAGGCGAACGGATTGGCGCCGGATGAGCCGGCCAGCCGTACCGTCGAGGTCGAGGCGTTCTGTTCATGATCGGCGTGCAGAATGAAGATGCGATCCATGGCGCGCGCCAGCACCGGGTTCGCCTTGTAGTCTTCAGTTGGCACAGCGTAACACATGCGCAGGAAATTGGTCGAATAGTCGAGGTCGTTCTTCGGATAGACGAACGGCTGGCCCACCGAATATTTATAGGCCATGGCGGCGAGCGTTGGCATTTTGGCGATCATGCGGATCGAAGCGATCATGCGCTGAACCGGATCGGAAATGTCGGTCGAGTCGTGGTAGAACGCCGACAGCGCGCCGACGCAGCCGGTCATCACCGCCATCGGATGCGCGTCGCGCCGGAAACCCTGGAAGAACCGCATCATTTGCTCGTGCACCATGGTGTGGCGCGTGACGCGGTAGTCGAAATCAGCCTTCTGCTGCGGCGTTGGCAATTCGCCGTAAAGCAGCAGGTAGCAGGTCTCCAGGAAATCGCCGTGCTCGGCAAGCTGCTCGATCGGATAGCCGCGATAGAGCAGAATGCCTTCGTCGCCGTCGATATAAGTGATCTTAAACTCGCAACTCGCCGTCGAGGTGAAGCCGGGGTCGTAGGTGAACATGCCACTCTCGCTGTAGAGCTTGGCGATGTCGACCACCTGCGGGCCGATGGTGCCGTCGTAGACCGGGAAATCCCAGTTCTTGTTACCGACTGTGATGGTGCCGGTCTTGGTCTTGGCGGTTGTCTTAGCAGCCGTCTTGGCGTCCATGGTCGAGCCCTCGAATTGGCGGCGGGTTGCGTAACCAATCGTATTGTGCGCTGCAAGGTAGAGAGGCGCAAGATAGCGTAACGCGCGCGTCTCCCGGTATATAGGCATGGCTTGCGCCGTCGCGTTAGCCCGCCTGATCCCGCAATCGAGCTAGACTTTCGTCCTTACCCAACACCGCCAGCACGTCGAAAATCGGCGGCGACGTGGTCCGGCCGGTCAGCGCGGCACGCAGGGGTTGCGCCACCGCACCGAGCTTGAGTCCCGCGCGCTCGGCATAGCCGCGTACGATCGCCTCGATCGTTTCCGGCGTCCAAACGATCATGGCCACCAGTTCCGGCAGCAACCCTGCGGTAACCATTTTGGCCTCGGGTGTGAGCAGGACCTTGGCCTGGTCGTTCAGTTCGAGTGGACGACTCGCCCAGAGAAAGCGTGTCGCGTCATATAGTTCCACTAAGGTCTTAGCGCGCTCCTTCAACGCCGGCATGGCCGTGAGTAGCTTGGCGCGTAACACCGGGGTCATCTTGCTGGCCAACTCCTGGCCGCCGGCGATATGCGGCAACAGGCCTTCCAGAGCGGTGATCAGATCGGCATCGGCGCTGGCGCGGATGTAGTGGCCATTGAGGCTTTCCAGCTTGGCGAAATCGAATCGCGCCGGCGACCGGCCGATCTGCGGCAGATCGAACGCGGCGATCATCTCCTCGGTGGAGAAAATTTCCTGGTCGCCATGTGCCCAGCCGAGGCGGACCAGATAATTGCGCATGGCCGCCGGCAGGTAGCCCATGGCCCGATAGGCATCGACGCCGAGCGCGCCATGACGCTTGGATAGCTTGGAGCCGTCCGGCCCATGGATCAGCGGGATGTGTGCCATGACCGGCACGGTCCAGCCCAACGCTTCGTAGATATGTTTCTGCCGCGCGCCATTGGTGAGATGGTCGTCGCCGCGGATGATGTGGGTCACGTTCATGTCGTGATCGTCCACTACCACTGCCAGCATGTATGTAGGTGTGCCATCGGAGCGCAGCAGCACCAGGTCGTCCAGATCGGAGTTCTGCCAGACCACGCGGCCCTGCACCTGGTCCTCGATCGCGACCTCGCCGGTCTGCGGCGTCTTGAGGCGGATCACCGGCTTGACGCCCGGCGGGGCCTCGGACGGATGGCGGTCACGCCAGCGGCCGTCATAGAGCTTGGCGCGGCCTTCGCGGCGGGCGGCCTCGCGCATAGCGGTGAGTTCCTCCGGCGAGGCATAGCAATGGTAAGCCTTGCCGGCCGCGAGCAATTGTTCGGCGATTTGGCGATGGCGCGCCGCACGCGAGAATTGGAACACGATCTCGCCGTCCCAGGCGAGCCCCAACCAAGTCAGCCCGTCGATGATGGCGGCGATGGCCGCGGCGGTGGAGCGCTCGCGGTCGGTGTCCTCGATGCGGAGCAGCATCTTGCCGCCATACCTCCGCGCATAGAGCCAGTTGAATAGCGCGGTGCGCCCGCCGCCGATATGCAGAAAGCCGGTGGGGGACGGCGCGAAACGGGTGATGACGGGCTCGCTCATTGCGCGCCCTGTACCATAATTTGAGTGGAAATTGTCAGTGCAATTGACATTGAGCGGCGCGGCACGTCATGGGATAGGCCGCGTCAGAGGGATTGACTTGAACGCGAGGAAGCATGGCGACTGGCGATAAAGCAAGCGAGATTTCTGCTAACCTAAAAGGGGCTGGCAACCTAGCAGCGGACGCGTTTTCGGAAGACTTCATTCGTCAAATTGTCAGGACCGATCTCGCCGCCGGGCGTGCGCGCGAGGTCGTCACCCGCTTTCCGCCTGAGCCGAACGGCTACCTGCATATCGGCCATGCCAAGTCGATCTGCTTGAATTTCGGCATCGCGCAGGAATTCGGCGGCCACTGCAATTTGCGCTTTGATGACACCAATCCAAGCAAAGAAGAGCAGGAATATATCGACGCCATCGAGCGTGATGTGCGCTGGCTCGGCTTCGACTGGGGCAAACATCTCTACCATGCATCGGATTATTTCGAGCGACTCTACGGCTGGGCCGAGGATCTGATCCGCGCCGGCAAGGCCTATGTCGACGACCAGAACCAGCACGACATTCGCGCCAACCGCGGCACGCTGACCGAGCCCGGCAAGAACAGTCCGTTCCGCGACCGAACCGTTGAGGAGAACCTCGACCTGTTTCGCCGCATGCGCGGCGGCGAATTTCCCAATGGCGCGCGGGTGCTGCGGGCTAAGATCGATATGGCGAGCGGCAACATTAATCTGCGCGATCCGGTGCTGTACCGAATCTTGCACGTGCCGCATCCGCGAACCGGCACGGCGTGGAAGATTTATCCGAGCTACGACTTCGCCCACGGCCAGTCGGACGCCATCGAAGGCATCACCCATTCGATCTGCACGCTCGAATTCGAGGACCATCGGCCGCTGTACGACTGGTGCATCGCCAATATCGACGTGCCGTCAAAGCCGCATCAGTACGAATTCGCCCGGCTCAACCTCACTTACACCGTGCTCTCCAAGCGCGTGCTCACGACGCTGGTGCGCGATGGCCATGTGACCGGCTGGGACGATCCGCGCATGCCGACCATCGCCGGATTGCGCCGGCGCGGCGTGCCGGCGGAAGCGATCCGCGATTTCATTAAGCGTATTGGCGTTGCGAAATCCAATAGCCTGGTCGACGTCGGCATGTTCGAATTTTCAGTGCGCGAGGCGCTCAACAAAACCGCGCTGCGGCGCATGGCGGTACTCAAGCCGCTCAAGGTGACGATCGAGAATTACCCGGAAGGGCAGACCGAAGAACTGGACGCGGTCAATCACCCTGACGATCCGGCGGCGGGCGCCCGCAAGATCAAATTCGGCCGCGATCTCTATATCGAGCGAGACGACTTCATGGAGAACCCGCCAAAGAAGTTCTTCCGGCTGTCGCCCGGCATGGAAGTGCGGCTGCGATACGCCTATTTCATCAAATGCCACGACGTGGTGAAGAATGCAGCTGGCGATATCGTTGAGCTGCGTTGCACCTACGACCCCGCGACCAAGGGCGGTAACGCGCCGGACGGCCGCAAGGTCAAAGCGACCATGCACTGGGTCTCGGCAGCGGATTCGATTGCCGCGGAGGTGCGTCTATACCATCCGCTGTTCAGCAAACCCGATCCGACCGGCGGGGAGGGCTTCACCGCCGATCTCAACCAGAATTCGTTGGAAGTGCTCACCGGGGCTCGCCTCGAGCCGGCGCTCGTCGGCGCCAAGCTCGAAGTTCCCGTACAGTTGGAGCGCAACGGTTATTTCTGTCTCGATCCGGATTCGATGCCGGGCAAACCGGTATTCAACCGCACTATCGGCCTGCGCGATACCTTTGCCAGAGACGTAGCGAAAGATCAGGCCAAGGAAAAACTAGTGGGCTAACGCCGCGTTCACAACCGTTCTCCTTTTCACAACCTATAGCTGAGTTATCCTGAGGGCAGGTTGCGCGAGCGTCGGGGACCGCGTCATGGCCGAAAGCAAGCAACGCCGGCCACGTGCTAAAGTGTGGGCCGCCGACGTCGACGCCGCGCGCCAGCGCGCCGGCATCACGCTCCCGGAATGGCTCACCGACCGTAATGCTGGCTTGCGCCAATTGCTGTCGCAATGGTCTCTCGCCGAAGTCGCGCCGGGGCGGCTGGTGCCCTGGCTGGCGGTCGCGTTCGGCATCGGCATCGTCGGCTATTTCACGGCCGACCGCGAACCGGCCTGGTGGGCCGCTGTGGCTTTGGCCTTCGTTGGTGTCGCAATCGCGATTCTTGCACGCCATCGTCCGATCGGTTTTCCGCTTGCGCTCTGCTTTGCCGCTATCGCCGCAGGATTTGCGACAGCGACGCTGCGGACGCAGCGGGTGGCGCACCCGGTGTTGCAGTACGCGGTCTCGACGGTGACGCTGTCGGGTTTCGTGGAAATCCGCGAGGAGCGCGAGCGCAGCGACCGCATCGTGGTGCGTGTGCACACGATCGAGGGCAGGCGCCTGACCGACGCGCCCGAGCGCGTGCGCCTTGCGGTGCGTAAAAATACCGCGCCGCCGGTCGGCAGCTTCATAGCGCTCAAAGCTCATCTGTCGCCGCCGCTCGCGCCGCTGCGGCCCGGCGGCTACGACTTCGCCCGCGACATGTATTTCCAGCGCATCGGCGCGTCCGGCTATGCGCTGGGCAAGATCACGGTCGTGGCGGCGCCGGTCGCCGGCGGCTTTTGGCTGCGCTACGCGGCCGTGATCGACAACATCCGCGAGACCATCGACAAGCGTATCCGCGCCGAGTTGCCGGGCGATGAAGGTGCAATCGCTTCCGCGCTAATCACGGGAAAACGCGATGCGATTTCGACGCCGGTCAATGACGCGATGTACGTCTCTAGCCTTGCGCACGTGCTGTCGATTTCCGGCTATCACATGGCGGTGGTGGCGGGCATCGTGTTCTTTTTTATTCGTGCCGGGCTAGCGTTGATCCCGTCGCTGGCGAGCCGTTATGCGATCAAGAAATGGGCGGCTGCGGCCGCGCTCGCCGCCGCAACTTTCTATCTGCTGCTTTCGGGCGCCGAGGTCGCGACCCAGCGCTCCTACATCATGATCGCGATCGTGCTAGCCGGGATCATGGTGAATCGGCCAACATTGACGTTTCGCACCATTACCGTGGCCGCGCTCGGGGTGCTGTTGCTGTCGCCGGAATCGGTGGTCAATCCGAGCTTCCAGATGTCGTTCGCGGCGACGCTCGCGCTGATCGCGGCCTATCAGTACGGGCTGCCATGGCGAGCCAACGCGGAGACGTCGATCGGCGCGCGGGTCGCTCTGTGGGGCGGGCGCGAGATTGTGGGGTTGGCGCTGGCGTCTTTCGTCGCCGGGCTGGGCACCACGCCCTATGCCGCGTTTCATTTTCACCGCACCGCACCCTACGGCATGATCGCCAATCTTTTCGCCATGCCGGTTGTATCCGTTGAGGTCATGCCGATGGGTATTCTCGGCGTGCTGGCGATGCCGTTCGGCTTCGACGCGATCTTCTGGAAGCTGATGGGCGTCGGCATCACCTGGATGGACACGGTGGCGCTCTGGGTGACCAGCCTGCCCGGCGCGGTCGGCCGAATGCGGGCGTTCGGAACCGGGCCGTTGCTGCTTGCCACCGCCGCGATCCTGCTGCTGTGCTTATTGCGCACGCCGCTGCGCTGGAGCGGGGCGGCGCTAGCGTTGATCGCAAGTCTGTGGGCGGTGTCGACGCCGCTACCCGATGTGCTGGTGTCCGGTGACGGCCAGGCCGCCGCCATACGCGGCAGCGACGGCCGGCTCATGGTGTTGCACAGCAATCGCGACAGCTTCGCCATCAAAGAATGGCTTGCAGCCGACGGCGATGCCCGCACGGTTAAAGACGCGAGTTTGCATGAGGGCGTTACCTGCGATGCCGTCGGCTGTATCGGTCGGCTCGCCGATGGCCGGCTGGCATCGGAGGTACTGTCAGCGGAAGCCTTTGCCGAGGATTGCACGCGCGCCGCGGTGGTCGTCAGCGCGCGCGAGGCTCCGGGCGGCTGCGCGGCCATCTTGATCGACCGCAAGGTCTGGCGCGCCAATGGCGCCGTGGCGCTGCGCTGGATCGGGGATGGTTTCGAACAAATAAATGCGCGGCCTCCGGGTTACGAGCGGCCCTGGGCGCGCGTGCTGCGTGGTGTCAGCGAAAGCACGACGGCGCCGACACGGCCAACCGTGCCCGATACGACGCCACGCGCGGACGATCTAGAAGCGGGGGATTAGTATCGCCTGAACAGCCCGGCCAGCTTGCCCTGGATGCGCACGCGGTTGGGTGGAAGAATTCGCACCTCATAGGAGGTATTGGCTGGCTCAAGCGCGATCGAGGCGCCGCGGCGGCGGAACCGCTTCAGGGTGGCTTCCTCATCGTCGATCAGCGCCACTACGATGTCGCCGGTCTCGGCCGCCTCGGTCTTGCGGATCAGTGCGATATCGCCGTCGAGGATACCGGCTTCGATCATGCTGTCGCCGCGCACTTCGAGTGCGAAATGCTCGCCGGCCGATAGCAAATCGGGCGGCATGTTGATGACATGGCTACGGGTTTGGATCGCCTCGATCGGCGTGCCGGCGGCGATGCGCCCCATCACCGGCACCGCGATTGGGCGGGTGCTGTCCTCATCTTGGTCGTTGGGATTGGCGGAAGCGGCCCGCACCCGGCCGAGGTCGCCCTCGATCACGCTGGGAGTGAAGCCGCGCGAGCGGCCGCCGCCGATGCCGTGGGCAACTGAGTCGGGCAGCTTGATCACCTCAATGGCCCGCGCCCGATTGGGCAGGCGGCGGATGAAGCCACGTTCCTCGAGCGCCGTAATCAGTCTGTGGATGCCGGATTTGGATCGCAGGTCAAGGGCGTCCTTCATTTCGTCAAAAGAAGGCGGCACACCCGCCTCGGTCAGCCGCTCGTGGATGAAGCGCAGGAGCTCGAATTGCTTGCGGGTCAACATCTGTCTCTCCCCGTCTCGGCCGGGCCCATTTGGGGTACCGGTTCAGAAACAAATCATGAACGAACACTATCCGTTCCATATGTGTTCTGCAACCATTTAATTTGGAGTGAAAAAATCGAAAGGCCGCTACAGGGCGAGCTTAAGGATGACGCATGGTGAACCGGAACTCGCCGCCGGCGCATTTGGCTCACGAATCAGCAGGCAGTCGGCTTTAGCCAGCGGAGCCATCAGGGAACTGTCCTGCGCCGGTAACGGGGTGGCCACGGGACCGTCCGGACCTTCGGAAAGCGTCGCGCGCAGGTAGTCGGCCCGCTCGTCGTTCGCTGCCATATCGCGGCCGAGCCGGGCGGGCACGGGATGATGCTCAACATCCGCGCGGCCGGAGAGCTGGCGGAGCAGGGGCACCAGAAACAGGAAGGCGCATACGTAGGAAGACACCGGGTTGCCCGGCACGCCCAGCACCTGCATGGCGCCAAGCTTGCCGTGCATCATCGGCCGGCCGGGGCGCAGGGCCACCCGCCAGAACGACAGATCGAGACCTTCGCTAGCAAGCGCGCGCTGCACCAGATCGTGCTCGCCCACCGAAGCGCCGCCGCTGGTCAGCAGAATGTCGGCGCCCCAGTCACGCGCGCGCCGCACGGCCGCCGTGATGGCCTCAACCTTGTCGCGGGCGATGCCGAGATTGCTCACCTCGGCGCCTTCGCTCCGCGCCAAGGCGATGAGGGCAAAACCGTTGGAGTAGACAATCTCGCCGGGCTTGAGGCTAGCGCCGGGCGGCACAAGCTCGTCGCCGGTGCCGAGCACCGCAACTTTTGGGCGGCGATGTACGCTTAAGGTCGGATAATTCATAGCGGCGGCCAGCATCAAATCGCGGTCGGTGAGGCGGCGGCCTTTGCGGAGGAGCGTCTGGCCGACTGCGAAGTCGATGCCCTGGTCGCGCACATTGCGCCCTTTGGCGGTCGGCTTCGCAAACGCGACCGTGTCGCCTTGGCGCGTGGCGAGTTCCTGGATCACCACGGTATCGCTGCCTTTGGGCATAAGGCCGCCGGTGAAAATGCGAGCGGTCCCGCCGGCGTGCATCTCGCCGTCGAACGGGTGCCCAGCGGCGACTTCGCCGATCAGTTTCAGCGTGACTGGCACCGTCGCCACATCGGCGGCCCGCACGGCGTAGCCGTCCATAGCCGAGACCGCGGCCGGTGGCTGGGTACGCAGCGCCGCCATATCCTGCGCCAGCACGCGGCCCTGCGCGTCGTTGAGCGTTACCATTTCCGCCGGCAAAGGGCTGGCATCGGCCAGCACACGCGCCAAAGCTTCGGCGACTAGGAGGAGGGCCATGATTAGTCCTCGGCGCGGTAGTCGCCGGATTTGCCGCCGCTCTTTTGCAGCAGGTGAATGCCCTCGATGCGCATGCCGCGCTCGACCGCCTTGACCATGTCGTAAATCGTCAGGCACGCGATCGATACCGCGACCAAGGCTTCCATCTCGACACCGGTCTGCCCGGTCACCTTCACAGTGGCGCGCACCAGAAAGCCAGGCAAAGCATGCTCGGGATTGATGTCGATTTCGACCTTGGTGATCGGCAGAGGATGGCAGAGCGGGATCAGCCCGTGGGTGCGCTTGGCCGCCATAATGCCGGCGAGGCGCGCCGCGCCCAGCACGTCGCCTTTGAGCGCGTTGCCGGTTACCACCAGATCGAGCGTCTCCTTGCGCATGATAACGCGGCCTTCGGCGATGGCGAGCCGTTCGGTCATGTCCTTGGCGGAGACATCGACCATACGGGCCTGCCCGCGCGGGTCGATATGCGTGAGCTCGGTATTGGTTAGGCGAGGCGTCTGCTTAGCCTTCAGTTTGGGACGGCGAACCACCGGTTTTTTGGGCTGTGCGGCAGGTTTCCTGGCCCTTTTCCTGGCGCGGGCCATAGCTTACTCCGCCGCCGCGTTGCGTGGTGCGCGCGCTAGCAAAGCGCGGGTTGCGGCCGTGACATCGGGCTGCCGCATCAGGCTTTCGCCGACCAGAAAGGTCGAAATGCCGATGCCGGCGAGGCGGGCTAGGTCGGCCGGTGCGTTCAGCCCGCTTTCGGCCACCACGATGCGGTCACGTGGGATTTTCGGCGCCAGACGCTCGCAAACCGCGAGGGACGTCTCAAACGTCCGCAGATCGCGGTTGTTGATACCGATCAGCCGCGAGTTCAGTTTCAGCGCGCGTTCAAGTTCATCTTCTTGATGAACTTCAATCAAGACATCCATATCATTGGTAAAACTAGCATCCTCGATTTCCTTGGCTGCCATATCGGAGACGCCAGCCATGATGATCAGGATGCAATCGGCGCCAAGCGCGCGCGATTCCACCACCTGATAGGGCTCGTAGATGAAATCCTTGCGTAATGCCGGCAAAGCCGTGGCGTTACGGGCGGCGCCGAGGAATTCCGGCTTGCCCTGGAACGACGGCCCATCGGTAAGCACCGACAGACAGGTCGCGCCGCCGGCTTCGTAGGCTTTGGCGAGCTTGGGCGGGTCGAAATTGGAGCGGATCAGCCCTTTTGAAGGGCTCGCCTTCTTGATTTCGGCGATCAGCGCATAGTCGCCGCCCGCAATCCTTCGCTCGATCGCCGTTCAGGAAACCGCGCGGCGGGGATGCCGCTTTGGCTCGTGCCTCGAGCGCAGCCAGCGGGCGGGCGCGCTTGGCTGCCGCGATCTCCTCGCGCTTATAGGCTTCGATTTTGGCAAGGATGTCGCTCATACATTTTTCCTTCGCATGATCTTATCCGAAAACCGGTTCCCACTTTTTGGGATCATGCGCTACGCATCCACCATGTTGGACACTTTGATCAGGCGGTCGAGCCGGCCTTCGGCCTCGCCGCCGTCGATCGATTTGGCCGCAAGCATCGCGCCTTCTTTCAAATCCTTGGCTTTGCCGGCGACGATCAATGCCGCCGCCGTGTTCAAGATCGACACGTCGCGGAACGCGCCCGCTTTGCCTTTGAGCACGTCGAGCAGCGTCTTGGCATTGTGTTCGGCATCGCCGCCGCGCAGCGCCGCCGGCTTGACGCGCTTCAAGCCCGCATCCTCGGGAGTGACTTCGAACGTGCGGATCTTGCCGTTTTCGAGCGCCGCCACGCTGGTCGCGCCCGAAGTTGTGATCTCATCGAGGCCGTCGGAGCCGTGTACTACCCAGATGCTTTCGGAGCCGAGATTTTTGAGCACTTGCGCCATCGGCTCGATCCAGTGCTTCGAAAACGTGCCGATCATCTGTCGTTTGACGCTTGCAGGGTTAGACAGCGGCCCTAGCAGATTAAAAATAGTGCGGGTGCCGAGCTCGACGCGGGTTGGACCGACGTTCTTCATCGCCGGGTGATGCGCGGGCGCGAACATGAAGCCGATGCCGGCTTCGCGGATGCAGGCGCCCACTTGTTCGGCGTTGAGCTCGATCTTGACGCCCAGCGCTTGCAGCACGTCGGCCGCGCCGGATTTGGACGACAGCGCGCGATTGCCATGCTTGGCCACCGGCACGCCCACACCCGCAACGATGAACGCCGCGCAAGTCGAGATGTTGAACGAGCCGGAAGCATCGCCGCCGGTGCCGACCACGTCGACTGCGTCGCCCGGCGCCTTCACGCCCAGCATCTTGGCGCGCATGGTGGTGACCGCGCCGGTGATCTCGTCGACGCTTTCGCCACGCACGCGCAGCGCCATCAGCAGGCCGCCCATCTGCGAGGGCGTCGCTTCGCCCGACATCATGCGGTCGAAGGCGGCGGCGGCCTCCGCGCGCGTGAGGCTTGCCCCCGTCGCGACCTTGGCGATGAGCGCTTTGAAATCGTCGGCCATGGCATCAAGCCTTCAAAGCGCGTGCGCGAGCGTTTTACATGCCGCTGCCGCGCCCGGCTTGCGGCCGCGAAGCCTGTTCCATTCGGCGGCGATGTCGAGAAAATTCTTCAGCATCAGATGGCCGTGCTCGGACGCGATGCTCTCGGGATGGAATTGCACGCCGTGCACCGGCAGACTTTCGTGCATCAGCCCCATCACCAGATGATCGTCGGTCTCGGCATTGGCGATCAGTTCGGCCGGCATGCTGGCGCGCTCGACCACCAGCGAATGATAGCGCGTCGCCTTGAACGGTCCGTTGATGCCGTGAAATACGCCGGAGTTCGAATGATGGATGTCCGACAGCTTGCCGTGCATCGGCGTCGCACGCACCACTTCGCCGCCGAACGCCTGGCCGACCGCTTGGTGGCCGAGGCAGACGCCGAGGATCGGAATGGTGGGCGAGGCCTGCTTGATCAGATCGAGGCAGATGCCAGCTTGGTTCGGCGTGCAGGGGCCGGGCGAGAGTACGATCGCTTCCGGCTCCGACGCCAGGACGTCGGCCACCGAAACCTTATCGTTGCGATGGACGACGACGTCCGCCCCCAGCCCGCCCAGATAATGGAACAGGTTGAAGGTGAAGCTGTCGTAGTTATCGACCAAAACGATCATGTTTTTGTGTCCGCGCAAGGTCTTACGGCGCGCGTCGGAGGGGGTCAAGTTAGCGTCATTTGGGCTCGGGATCGGGCGGCAAGGGCACCATATCGTGCATCAGTCTGTCGATATCTTGGTCCGTGACCGGCACGGCGGTGGCGCGGGTACTTTCGGCGGCGTTCTCGCCGACATGCACCAGTTCGGGCACCAGCAGCACGACGATCAGCAGCAGCCACTGCGCCAGCAAAAATGGGATGAGAGCCTTCACGAACAGCCGAAATGGCGCCGGATTTTTTGCAGCGCCCCGCACCATCATCAGCGCATAGCCGAACGGCGGCAGCAGGAAGCTCGATTGCAGCGTGAGCAGCACCAGCACCGCCACCCAGCGGGCGTCGGCAACACGTATAAGCAATGGTGGAATAATAATCGGCACGATGACGAAAATGATCTCGAAAGCATCCAGCACAAAGGCGCAGAGCCCGATGACGCCGAGCACCACCGCGACCGCCGCGATATCGCCGCCCGGAATGGCGGCGACCATGTGATCCACCAGCCGGTCGGTGCCAAGCAGGCGGAGCACCAGCGTGAACGTGGTGGCCGCGAGCAACAGCGAAAACAGCGCACCGGTGATCGCGATCGCGTCGTGCAGCAGTTCGCGCAACACCGGCCCGCGTAGATGGCCGCTGATCAATCCGCCGCTGAGCAGGGCAAAGGCGCCCATGGCGGCGGCTTCGACCGCGTAGAAATAGCCGGTGGCGACGCCACCGAGCAGCACGAGCAGCGCAGCAAGAGCGAGCGCCGCAAGAACAATCTGCTGTGCCGCCGGGCGTTCGTGGGGCGCTGCCGATATCGGCTGGCCGCGGCGGGCGAGCCAAGCCAGCGCGAAACATAGCAGCAGAAATATCCCGGCCGGCACCAGCGCGGCGTGAAAAACATCTTGCGTGTTGATGACGCGGTCGCTGCGGCCGGTCACCGTCACTGCGGTGGTGTGGGCCGACAGCATGGCGTCGCCAAGCAGAATGAGCACCAGCGACGGTGGCACCAGCACACCGAGGGTAGCTGCGACCGCGATTACGGCGTCCCGCGTCGCCTCCGGCACGCCTTGCGCGGTCAACCGCGGCGCCACCACACGTGACAAGCCCAGCACGCTGGCGCCAACCGAGCCGTTCATTGGCCCGAGTAGCGCGCCGAGCACCATGCCCGACACCAGCGGTGCCGAGGCGCGCTTAGGCAGCAGCGCAATGCTCGAGCGGTAGAGCGCGTCGGCCACCGGCAGACGGCCGAGCAGCAGACCCATGGTGACGTAGAGCGGCAATGCTTGAAGAAGATCGTTCTCGAGCAGATTGACCAAACGATTAGGCAAAGCCGAGAGTAACCGCAGCGGGATCACATCGGTGGCGACGCCCAGCAGCGCGCCGAGTGTGGCGGCGCCTATCAGGATGAACGCGGCCGGCAGGCCTGTCGAAACGATGCCAATGCCAACCAGGAGCAAAAGCGCGAGGCCGCTCCATTCCATCAGGCGTCATCCGAATACGGGCGGAAAATATCGAGCGCTGCCTGCGCGATCATCAGGATCGCCATCAGCCAGAGTGCCGCCTTGATGATGAAGTAGCCGGGATTGAATGTGTCGGCGAATGACTCGCGCCCAAGCACCGAGGCCAACACGAAGGGCTCGCTTGCGATCACGATGAACAAGGCCCAAGGCAAAACTGCGATGGCGGCACCGAGTTGCCGCAACCGGTGGCGTGTTCGCGCCGAATAGTGGTGTGCCAACGCGTCCGATGCCAAATGACTGCCGGCGCGCGTCGCTGCGGTCACGCTGACCGCGACGAACAGCGCGAAGACGATCTGGCCGAGGTCATTGGCTCCGCGCGAACAGCAGCGGATGATGTCGCGCAGCGGCCATTGTAAGAACAGCAGCAGGATCAGCGGTAACGCCAGCCATTGTGCGGTCGAGGTGATCTGACCGGTCAGGCGGTCGAGCCGATTTAGGAATCGCATAAGGGGCACTTTAGCACCCCGGCGCGCTTTCCTTGCTCCTCGCCGTGCTTATTGTCCGCGCTTGGCGGCGCTGGCGAAGCGGCGGGCCTCCTCGGCGGCGCGGAACAAAGCCCTTGCCTTGTTGATGCATTCCTGCTGCTCGAAGCCGGGGTCACTGTCGGCGACGATGCCGGCGCCGGCCTGCACGTACATGATGCCGTCCTTCACCAGCGCGGTGCGCAACACGATACAGGTATCCATCTCGCCGTCGGCTGAGAAATAGCCGACTGCGCCGGCATAAAGCCCGCGCTTTTCCTTTTCCAATTCGTCGATGATCTGCATGGCGCGCACTTTCGGCGCGCCCGATACGGTGCCGGCGGGAAACCCGGCGGCCAGCGCATCGAGCGCGTCGCGCCTGGAATTGAGCTTGCCCTCGACGTTGGAGACGATGTGCATGACCTGGCTGTAGCGTTCGACGAAGAATTGGTCGGTGACATTGACCGTGCCGATCTGCGCGACGCGGCCGACGTCGTTGCGTCCGAGATCGAGCAGCATCAAATGCTCGGCGCGCTCTTTCGGATCGGCGAGCAGTTCTTCTTCCAGCGCCTTGTCCTCGTGCGGCGTTAAGCCCCGCGCACGCGTGCCGGCAATCGGACGAATGGTGACCACATCGCCAGCCACTTTGACGAGAATCTCCGGGCTCGATCCCGCGACCGCAAAGCAGCCGAAATCGAGGTAATAGAGATAAGGCGACGGGTTGGTCCGCCGCAGCGCGCGATAGAGCGAAAATGGCGGCAAAGTGAACGGCGCTTCGAAGCGTTGCGCCAAAACGATTTGGAAGGCATCGCCGGCGGTTATGTAGTCCTTGGCTTTGCCGACCATCTCTCTGTATTCCGCCGGCGTGGTGTTGGATTGCGGCGGGACCTCGAGCGGGCCGCCATCGTGTTGAGAAAACGACATGTCGAGCGGCCGGTCGAGACCTTCAACGACGCCGGAGAGCCGCTCGACCGCGCGCGTCAGCGCCGTCTTGGCGTCGACGCCCTTTTCCGGGCGCACCGGCGTCACCACGGTGATCGAATCTTTCACCGCGTCGAATACGACAATAATGGTCGGCCGAATCAGCACCGCATCGGGAATGCCGATCGGATCGGGATTGGGCGGCGGCAGTTGCTCCATCTGCCGCACCATGTCGTAGCCGAGATAGCCGAACACGCCGGCCGCCATCGGCGGCAAGCTTTCCGGCATTTCGATGCGGCTTTCCTTAAGCAGCGTACGCAGCGCTTGGAGCGGCGGCTCGGGGCAGGGTGCGAAGGCATCGGCCTTGATGCGCGCGTTGCGATTGACTTCGGCCTCGGCACCATTGGTGCGCCAGATCAGGTCCGGCTCGACGCCGATGATCGAATGGCGACCGCGCACCGCGCCGCCTTCCACCGATTCCAGCAGAAAACTCATCGGCTTGGCGCCGCCGAGCTTGAGATAGGCCGAAACCGGCGTTTCCAGGTCGGCGACCAGCGTCGTCCACACCACTTGCGCTTGCCCGCGGCCGTAGATTTCCGCGAATGCGCTTTCCGATGGCTCGATCTGCATGGTGCTAATTTATTGCGGTGCGCCGCCGCCGATGACCTGGGTGATCGCCTGCGGATTGATCGTGACGCCGAGATTGGTTTCAAGACGCGTAACATAGGCGCCGACAATGTCGTCGGAATAGGCGTTCTGCAGCGTACCCGATATCTGTTTCGTCGACAGAGGATCGAGCTTGGGTTCGGTCACGTCGGTCACGCGAAACACGAAACGCGCGGTTTCCTGATCGCCGGCCGCGTTTCCCGGCGTACCTTTGGGCGTCTTGAATGCGGCATCGACGAGCTTCGCCGGCGCAAAGCCGCCCGGCTTGCCGCGTTGCAAGTCGGTTGCCGTTTGCACCTTCAGCCCGCTCTCGGTCGCAACCTGCGCCAGCGTCGTGCCAGCCTTGAGCTTGCCGAGCATATCGCCGGTCTTGGCCTGCAGGCGCTTAGCGATTTCGTCGTCGCGCCAGCGCGCCGCCACTTGGTCTTTCACTTCGTCGAGCGCACGCTCACGCGACGGCGTGATGCCGATGACGTCGTACCAGAGATAGCCGCCATTCGGCAGCTGCATCGGATCATTGTCGACGCCGATGTCGGTGGAGAAGGCCGCTGCGATCACGTCGGGCGATTTCGGTAGACCGGCGACCGGTTTGCCGTCCATACCGCGGCCGGAGCGGTCGACCGCGTCGATCGTGTGCGACTTGAGACCGAGTTTCTTGGCGGTCTCGGCCAGCGTCGAGCCAGCAGCGCGTTCGTCCTCGAACTTGTCGCGCAGATTGCCGATTTCGGTCTTGGCGCGGTTCTCGGCGATCTCGCGTTTGATCTGCGTCGCGACCTCGTCATAGGTCTTTTGACTTCCTGGCTCGGTCTTTCCGACTTCGAGCAGTACGGTGCCAAACTGGCCCTTAACGGGCGCGCTGACCTCGCTTGGTTTGAGCGCGAAGGCAGCGTCGGCGACGGCGGGATCGATGATGTCGGTCTTCGCCACTACACCGACGTCGGTATCGCTGGTCTTTAGACCTCGCTCTTTAACGATGTCGTCAAACGTCGCGCCCTTGGCGATCCGCTCGCGCGCGGCGGCAGCGTCTTCCGACTTCGGAAATACGATCTGGCGCAGTTCGCGGCGTTCGGGCGTGCCGTAGCTCGCTTTGTGCAGGTCGTAATAATTCTTGGCGTCGTCATCGCTGACTGCGTCCGGCTTTGCGAGGTCGGCCGGCGCCATCGAGAGCAGCGTCACCTTGCGGTACTCGGGCGCGCGGAATACGACTTTGCGCTCCTCGAAATATTTACCGAGTTCTTCGGGCGTCGGCTGCGAAATTTCGCCGGCTTGCGCCGGACCCAAGCTGAGGTACTCGATGGCGCGTTTTTCGTTTTGATATTGATTGATGGCATCCATCGCCGTCGTCGGGACGCGAATGTCGCCGCTGAGACTGAGTGCGATCTGCCGGCGCAGCGTCACGCGCCGTTGCTCCTCGACAAAGCGGCCTTCGCTGAAGTTGGCTTGCCGGATGATCGCCTCGAAGCGCGCGCGGTCGAATTGGCCGTTGACGCCGCGGAAACTGGGATCGTTGGTGATGCGATTGGCGATCTCGTCATTGCTGATGCCGAGGCGGAGCGCCTTGGCTTGCTCGTCGAGCGTGGTTTCGGCCACCAGTTGGCTCAGGATCTGCCGGTCGAGTCCAAGCGCGCGCGCCTGATCGGGTGAGATCGGGCGGCCGGCCTGGCGGCTGAGCTGTTGCAAACGGTCGTTGTAAAATTGCCGGAACTGTTCGGTCGAGATTTCGGTCTTGCCGATCTTGATCGCCGAATTGAGCCCGAAGCCGCGGAAAATATCGCCGATGCCCCAGATCGCGAAGCTGACGACCAGACCGCCCATGATCACGGCCATGATGCCGCGGCCGAGCCAGGTCGAGGAGGCTTTGTGAATACCGCGGAGCATGCGCGCGTTGTTCCCGGGCTACGGTTGGGGATCAATTAGGGTGGTGGCGCCCTTATAGGGAGCGGGCCAACTCCTTGCAACACAAGAAGGATCGGCTTGCGTGCCGTGTGCTCTGGTGCGCTGCGCGCCGGTCTGATAACCGCAGCGGATAGGGACCAAAACATGACGCCGGCCGACTTAACGCCGCTGGTCGCGGGCAATTGGAAGATGAACGGGTTGGCCGCGTCCGAAGGCGAGCTCGCCAGGATCATCCATGGCGCCAGCGCACTCGCCGGCCGAGCCGAACTGATGGTGTGCCCACCGGCCACTTTGATCGCGACCTTCGCGGCCGCGGTACGCGGTTCGGCGGTGTCGATAGGCGGGCAGGATTGCCACGCCGAGGTCTCCGGCGCTCATACCGGCGATATCGCCGCCGAAATGCTCAAGGATGCCGGCGCCGTGGCGGTGATCGTCGGCCATTCGGAGCGCCGTACCGATCACGGCGAGACTGATGCGCAAGTGCGTGCCAAAGCCATGGCCGCGCGTCGCGCCGGGCTGACGGCGATCGTCTGCATTGGTGAGCAGCGCGCCCAGCGTGAGGCCAAAAAGACGTTGGACGTGATCGGTCGGCAGCTCGACGGCTCGCTGCCCGATGAGGCGGCCAGCTTGGTAATCGCCTATGAGCCGGTCTGGGCGATCGGCACCGGCCTCACGCCGATGCGAGCCGACGTAGCCGAGGCGCATGCTTTCATTCGCGCGCGGCTGGCGAAGCGCTTCGGCGCCGAAGGCGGTCGTATCCGCATCCTCTATGGCGGCTCGGTCAAACCGGCCAATGCCAAGGAACTGCTGACGATTGCTAACGTGAACGGCGCCCTGGTCGGTGGCGCCAGCCTGAAAGCGGTGGATTTCCTCGGTATTGCGGCCGTTTACCGCTAGCCTGGGGAAGGGTGGAAAAACCGCTCCTGATCGTGTAGAGACCGCGGCGAATTCCTATATAGGTCGCGACGGCCCGCTGGGCGGACAGCCCGGGCCGGCTCGTTTGAATGGATTGAGACCGAATGCAGCACGTCGTTATCGTGATCCACCTGATGTTGGTGCTCGCCTTGATTGGCGTGGTGCTGCTGCAAAAATCCGAAGGCGGCGGGCTCGGCATCGGTTCGACCGGCGGCTTCATGACAAGCCGCGGCACCGCCAACGTGCTCACGCGCGCGACCGCGATTCTGGCCGGGCTGTTTTTCGCGACTAGTCTCATTCTGTCGATCCTCGCCGGCATCAACCGCAAGCCGACCTCGATCCTGCAAGGCGGCCAAAGCGCGCCGACCGCGCCCGGCGCGCCGGCGCCGCTCGATGCCAGCGGAATTCTCAAGCAACTGCAGCAGGGCGCGCCTGCGACGCCGCCGGCGGCTCCAGCCGGGCCACAGGTGCCGCAATCGAAATGACGAGCTAATGAAGGGCCGGGAAACCGGCCCTTCCGCGTTAGGGGACATGGCGTGGGGAAAAGAGGCCGAGTGGGTTTCAGGTAAAGCGTAAAAATGCCGATGCAACAGTCTCTGAATATGATGGTTTTTGGATTTGCACACAGGGGCAGACCGGCCCTGAGATTTTCGCGCTCGTCGAATCGATTCGCGGGGATTAGAGGTTAGGCCCCATGGCGCGGTACATTTTTATCACCGGCGGCGTGGTCTCCTCACTGGGTAAGGGTCTCGCATCCGCGGCACTCGGCGCGTTGCTGCAAGCGCGCGGTTACAAGGTCCGGCTGCGCAAGCTCGACCCCTATATCAACGTCGATCCCGGCACGATGTCGCCTTACCAGCACGGCGAGGTGTTCGTGACCGACGACGGCGCCGAGACCGATCTCGACCTCGGCCACTACGAGCGCTTCACCGGCCGGCCCGCGACCCGGCAGGACAACATCACCACCGGTCGCATCTATCAGGACATCCTGACCAAGGAGCGGCGCGGCGACTACCTCGGCGCCACCATCCAGGTGATCCCGCACGTCACCAACGCCATCAAGGATTTCGTCCGCGATGGCAATGACGGCTTCGATTTCGTGCTGTGCGAGATCGGCGGCACCGTCGGCGATATCGAGGGCCTGCCGTATTTCGAGGCGATCCGGCAATTGGGCAACGATCTGCCGCGCCACCACGCGGTGTACATTCATCTGACGCTGCTGCCGTTCATCCCGAGCGCGGGCGAGTTGAAGACCAAGCCGACCCAGCATTCGGTCAAGGAATTACGTTCGATCGGTATCCAGCCCGACATTCTCTTGTGTCGCACCGACAGACCTATTCCGGACGGCGAACGGCGCAAGCTCGCGCTGTTCTGCAATGTGCGCGAAAACGCCGTGATCGAGGCGCGCGACGTAGACAACATCTACGCGGTGCCGGAGGCCTATAGTGCAGCCGGTCTCGACAACGAGGTGCTGGCCGCCTTTGGTCTTGAACCTAAAGCCGCCCCCGATCTGGCGCGCTGGCACACGATCAATGAGCGCATTCGTAATCCGGAGGGTGATGTCACCATTGCGATTGTCGGCAAATATACCGGCATGAAGGACGCCTATAAATCGCTCAACGAAGCGCTCTCGCACGGCGGCATCGCCAACAAAGTGAAAGTCAATCTCGATTGGATCGAGTCAGAGGTGTTCGAGAACGAGGATCCGGCGCCGTTTCTTGAGCACGTCAACGGCATTTTGGTGCCGGGCGGCTTCGGCCAACGCGGCGCCGAAGGAAAAATCCGCGCGGCGCGCTTTGCGCGCGAGCGCAACGTGCCGTATTTCGGCATTTGTTTCGGCATGCAGATGGCGGTGGTGGAAGCCGCGCGCAATCTGTGCGGCATCGAACAAGCCAATTCCACCGAGTTCGGCCCGACAACCGAGCCGATCGTCGGCCTGATGACGGAGTGGCTCAAGGGCAATGAATTGCAGAAGCGCGCCGCCAATGGCGACCTCGGCGGCACCATGCGGCTCGGGGCCTATGTGGCGACGTTGACGCGCGGTAGCCGCGTCGCGGAGATTTATGGCGGCACTGAAATTTCCGAGCGTCATCGCCACCGCTATGAGGTTAACACGACCTACAAAGGCCGGCTTGAGCAGCGTGGTATGCGCTTCTCCGGCATGTCGCCTGATGGTATTTTGCCCGAGATTGTCGAATACGAGGACCATCCGTGGTTCATCGGCGTGCAATTCCATCCCGAATTGAAATCGCGGCCGTTCGAGCCGCATCCGCTGTTCGCGTCTTTCATTGGCGCGGCGGTAGAGCAGAGCCGGCTGGTATAGCCGCAGCCTGTTGCGGGAATCTCGAAATGTCACGCGGTCTCGATCACATTGTTCACGCCGTGCGCGATCTCGATGCGGCGGCCGAGATTTATCGCGGCCTTGGATTCACCGTCGGCGCGCGCAACCGGCATCCCTGGGGCACGCACAATTACATCATCCAGTTTCCCGGCTTTTTCATCGAGTTGCTGACGCTGGCTGAGCCGGACAAACTAGGCAGCGACGGTTTTTCCCGATTGTTCACGGCCCATACGCGCGACTTTCTCGATCGCGATGAAGGTTTTGCGCTGCTTATTCTGGAATCGCGCAATGCTGGCGTCGATGAGGCGGCATTCCGCGCCGCACATATCGCGGCTTCCGAAGTGATGCGCTTCGAACGTGAGGGCAAACGGCCAGATGGCTCGCCGGTAAAGGTCGGATTCTCATTGGTTTTCGCCGAGGACAAGCTCGCGCCGGACATCCATTTCGCCACCTGTCAGCAGCATTATCCGGAGAATTTCTGGAATCCGGCGTTTCAGAATCACGCCAACGGCGTTGAAGCCGTCGCTGGTATCGTGATGGTCGCCGACGATCCGGCGCGTCATCGTGATTTCTTGCTGGCCTTTACGGGCGCGCAATCCGCGCGCAACAGCGGCGACGGCTTTGCTATCGATCTGCGGCGCGGAGCAATTGAGTTGATGCGGCCTGCCGTCTTCGAGCGCCGTTTTGGATTGCCGGCGCCGGACACCGTGGGCGGCGCGCGATTGGCGGCTTTGCGGTTCTCCGGTCCCGCGCTGGCCTCAGGAAAACACACTGTCTTGAGCGCCGTGCTGGTATTCGAACCCGCCCGTTGACCGGACAGCTTTGCCGCTTCATGGTCGCGCCCGCGAGGGCCAATCGTGGACCATAAACCCAACTCGACCGTCACCATCGGCGCCATGCGCTTCGGCAATGCGCTGCCGCTGGCATTGATCGCCGGCCCCTGCGCGCTGGAAAGCCGCGCGCACGCGTTGGAGATGGCGGCCGCGCTCAAGGAAATCGCAGCCGGCGTCGGCATCGGCCTCGTTTATAAAACCTCGTTCGACAAGGCCAACCGCACCTCGGCAAAAGCAAAGCGCGGCATCGGTCTCGATGCGGCGCTGCCCGATATTTGCCGAAATCCGCGACAGCCTGAAAATCCCAGTGCTCACCGACGTGCACGACGCCGAACAGTGCGCACGCGTAGCGTCGGCGGTCGATGTGTTGCAAATCCCCGCGTTTCTCTGCCGGCAGACCGATCTGCTGGTCGCCGCCGCCAAGACGGGAAAAGTCGTCAACGTCAAGAAGGGTCAGTTCCTGGCGCCTTGGGACATGCCGAACGTGGTCGAGAAAATCACCGGCGCGGACAACAAAAACGTGCTGGTGACCGAACGCGGCGTCTCGTTCGGCTACAACACGCTGGTGTCCGACATGCGCGCGCTGCCGATACTCAAGCGCATGGGCGCGCCGGTAATCTTCGACGCCACGCATTCTGTGCAGCAGCCAGGCGGGCAGGGCGCGTCCTCCGGCGGCGAGCGCGAATTCGTTCCCGTGCTGGCGCGCGCGGCAGTGGCGGTCGGCGTCGCCGGCGTATTCATCGAGACCCACCAGGATCCCGACAAGGCGACGTCCGACGGACCGAATATGCTGCCGCTGAAGGATGTGGAGAGGCTGCTGCGCACGTTGGTCGAATTCGACCGGCTGGCCAAGCGCTGACCCGCGCCGAGCATTACCCCGCATGAGCCGCGTCCTTAATCTCATGGCGTTCGTCGTGTTCGCGACGTCGCTTTTCATGCGCTCGATCGATCCGGTCATCCCGCAAATCGCCAGCGGCCTTAACGTCGAGCCGACGACTGCCGCGCTGCTGTCCACCGGCTTCACGCTACCCTATGCGCTGATCCAACCTGTCCTCGGCGCGCTTGCCGACATGTTTAGCAAGACGCGGCTGATCTCGATCTGCATGCTGATTCTCGGCATCGCCACGCTCTTCTGTGGACTGGCAACCAATTTCGAGATGCTGATGAGCCTGCGCATCGTGGCCGGCATCACCGCCGGCGGGGTGTTCCCGATCGCGCTCGCCGTCGTTGGCGATCAAGTGCCGGTCGGGCAGCGCCAGGTCGCGATCGGAAAACTGCTGTTCGCGGCGATGAGCGGCAACCTGCTCGGCGCGTCCGGCGCCGGCGTGATCGGCGATTTGATCGGCTGGCGTGGCGTGTTCTTCGCCACCGGCGCGATCGATCTGATCGCGCTAATTGCGGTGATCCCTGGCTTTCGCGGCATGGCGGAACCTGCGGGGCGTTTCGATCTCTCTTCGCTCATTCCCAATTATCGCGCGGTGTTGAGCAATCCGCTGGCGAAATACTGCTTCGGCGGCGTGTTCGTGGAAGCGATTTTTCTGTTCGGCGTGTTCCCCTACATCGCCGGGATGCTGCGCACCGAAGGTGTGACCAGTTCGTCGATCGCCGGCGTGGTGATTTCCGGCTTTGCTGTGGGCGGCATTATCTACACGGTCTCGGTGTCGCGCCTGCTGATGCATATCGGCGAGCGGCGCTTGATGGCGACCGGCGGCATGGCGATGGCGTTCTGCCTGATCGTGATCGCGCTGCGCATGCCCTGGTCGGTCGAATTCGCCAATTTCGTGCTGCTCGGTTTTGGCTTCTACCTGTTGCACGGCTGTCTACAGACCTATGTCACCGAACTCGCGCCCGGCGCGCGCGGATCGGCGACCGCCGCGCATTCGTTTTTCTTTTTTGTCGGGCAGGCGCTGGGGCCGATTGTCTATGGGATCGGCCTGCACAGCGTGGGGATCAGCGCCCGTGCTGCTGCTGGGCGCTGTCATGCTGACGGCGACCGGCTGGGTTTGCGCTTTGGGGCTGCGAAGACCGCAGCCTGGTCCAATCTAACCACGACCGCGATAGGGCGCGACGCCCTGATCGGCCACCCAGACGTCGTCTGGTAATTTACCCTTCTGCCAGAACACGTCGATCGGCATGCCGCCGCGCGGATACCAGTAGCCGCCGATGCGCAGATATTTCGGCTTGAGCAGCGCGACCAGTTTCTTGCCGATGGCGACGGTGCAGTCCTCGTGAAAGGTGCCGTGATTGCGGAAGCTGTTCAAATAAAGCTTGAGCGACTTCGACTCGACCAAGTATCGCCCCGGCACATAGTCGATCACCAAATGGGCGAAGTCGGGTTGGCCGGTGATCGGACAAAGGCAGGTGAATTCCGGAGCGGTGAAACGCGCCACGTAATTCGTATCCGTGTGCGGATTCGGCACGCGGTCGAGCCTGGCCTTGTCGGGCGAGGCGGGAATCGGGCTCGGGCGGCCAAGCTGCAGTGGTTTTCTTGCCATCGGCTGTTAATGCATTGTTTGTTGGCCAGATGACAAGAGGGCCATCGATCCTGTAGAAGCGCGCAGCGCATGATCCCGAAAAGTGGGAACCGGTTTTCGGACAAGATCATGCGCCAGGAAAGCAAATGACCGCCATCACCGACATTATCGGCCGCGAAATCCTCGACAGCCGCGGCAATCCGACCGTCGAGGTCGACGTCGTGCTGGAGGACGGTGCGGTGGGCCGCGCCGCGGTTCCTTCCGGCGCCTCGACCGGCGCGCATGAGGCGGTCGAGCTGCGCGATGGCGACAAGGCGCGCTACGGCGGCAAAGGCGTCACCAAGGCGGTCGACGCCGTCAACGGCGAAATCTTCGACGCGCTTGGCGGCATGGATGCGCAGGCGCAGGCCAAGATCGACGAGACGCTGATCGCGCTCGACGGCACGCCCAACAAGGCCCGGCTCGGCGCCAATGCCATCTTGGGCGTGTCGCTCGCGGTAGCGAAGGCCGCCGCCGCGGCCAAGAAGGCGCCGCTCTATCGTTATGTCGGCGGCACGTCCGCGCGCACGTTGCCGGTGCCGATGATGAACATCGTCAATGGCGGGGTGCATGCCGACAATCCGATCGACTTCCAGGAATTCATGATCATGCCGGTCGGCGCGCCGACATTTGCCGAAGCTTTGCGCGCCGGCTCGGAAATCTTCCACACGCTGAAGGCGCAGCTTAAGGCCGCCGGGCTCAATACCAATGTCGGCGACGAGGGCGGCTTCGCGCCCAATCTGAAATCGGCCGAAGCCGCGATCGAGCTCGTCATGCAGGCGATCGCGAAGGCCGGCTACAAGCCCGGCGACAATGTGATGATCGCGCTCGATCCGGCATCCACCGAATTCTACAAGAATGGTTCTTATGTCTACGAAGGCGAGGGCAAGACCCGTTCGCCGAAGCAGCAAGCACAATACCTCGCCGATCTGGTCGCCAAATATCCGATCGTCTCGATCGAGGATGGCATGGCCGAGGATGATTTCGAGGGTTGGAAGATTCTCACCGACCTCATCGGTTCGAAATGCCAGCTCGTCGGCGACGATCTGTTCGTCACCAACGTGACGCGTCTCGCGGACGGCATCAAGCGCGGCCTCGCCAATTCGATCCTGATCAAGGTCAACCAGATCGGCACGCTGACCGAGACGCTGGCCGCCGTCGAGATGGCGCACAAGGCCGGTTACACCGCCGTGATGTCGCACCGCTCGGGCGAGACAGAGGATTCAACCATCGCCGATCTCGCCGTCGCCACCAATTGCGGGCAGATCAAGACCGGCTCGCTGGCGCGCTCCGACCGCACCGCCAAATACAATCAACTGCTGCGTATCGAAGAGGAACTCGGCGCGCAGGCCAAATATGCCGGCCGCCACGCCTTGAAATCGCGACTCTAATTTGAAAGCATAATCGACATGGATCAAACCACGGGCATCACCGGCAATGACCGTCGCCGCGCAGTCGAGCGACTTTCTGCGCTCGTCGCGCAATCGGTCGACGCCGCGCGTGCGGTCGAGAAGCCGTTCTTCCATCTCGAATTGGATCGCGTGTTTCCCGACGACATCTACGCACAAATTCTGGCGCTTAAGCCGGAGGCGACCGACTACCGGCCGATGCACGGCCGCAGCAAAGGCCACGATCTCACCGACGGTACCCATACGCGCGTCAAGATCGATCTGTTTCCGGAATACATCCGCAATCTGCCGCCGGAGAAACGCGCGCTGTGGGACGTGGTCGGCCGCGCTCTCTGCTCAGCGACGGTCGAGCAGGCCTTCATCCGCCAGCTCGCGCCCGGCCTGTCGAAGCGTTTCGGCGCCGACTTCGCCAAAGTCGGCATGTATCCGATCCCGATCCTGACCCGCGACATTCCCGGCTACCTGATCACGCCGCATACCGATACCAAGTGGAAGGGCATCACCGTCCAGCTCTATCTGCCGAAGGACGACGCCAACACCGATATCGGCACCATCTTCCACGAGCGGTTGCCCGATGGCTCAATGCCCAAGCATACGCAGATGCGCTTTGCGCCCAATACCGGCTACGCCTTCGCCGTCGGCAGCGATACCTGGCATTCGGCCGACGCCGTGCATAACCGCGTCAAAAGCCGCGATTCCATTTTGCTGACCTATTTCGTCGACCAGGGCGCGCTCAAGGTCCTGCGCAACCGCGGCAAGCGTCTCGGTAATTTCGTGCTCAACGAGATCCGCCAATACGTTCCGGTCTGACGGGCTCGCGGCATTAAAGTCGCCTTAACGCGATTGCCGCATCTTGATTGGATGGTCTCTCACAGGCGTCGCCACGCAATCTTGACCGCGCTCGGCCTTTATACGTTCGCCGCGCTGTTCATCGGCTATTTCGCGGTCAATGCCTTCACCGGCAATCACGGCCTGCGTGCGCAAGCCGACCTCGACCAGCAAATGGCTTCGATGCAGGACGAGCTCCGGCATTTAAAAGCCGAACGCGCGCTGTGGGACCGGCGGGTGGCGCTGCTGCGCGCCGACCGCATCGATCCGGACATGTTGGATGAGCGCGCGCGCGCGCTGCTAGGCTGGGTCGACGCGCGCGACCTGACCTTCCTGATCAAACGGCCTTAAAGCCGGAGGTCGTCTGCGTTATCCACCGCTCGGCTCGGTAATTTTCGTCCAATTTCCAGACGTTTTCCGCAATGCCGCCTGGCAGTCTCGTGCTTCCGCCCTCCGGCGGATTAAGCTATTGGAGGGTTGCAAAGCCTAACCGAAGCCCACGTCACAATCGGCCGGACGCTTGTGCAGGGAGTGCCAATGGCCGTCGCCAAAAACGAAGCCAACAACGGGGCCAAGGGCAGCCCGGGCACCGAGCCGGCTACCCCGGTCGCCAATTTCAGCAAGGACGAGGAGCTGTCCGCCTATCGGATGATGTTGAGCATCCGCCGCTTCGAGGAGAAAGCCGGCCAGATGTACGGCATGGGGCTGATCGGCGGTTTCTGCCATCTCTATATCGGCCAGGAAGCCGTGGTGGTTGGCATGCAGATGGCGCTGAAAGCCGGCGACGAAGTCATCACCGGCTACCGCGACCACGGCCACATGATCGCCTGCGGCATGGATCCGAAAGGCGTGATGGCGGAATTGACCGGCCGCACCCATGGCTATTCCAAGGGCAAAGGCGGCTCGATGCACATGTTCAGCGTCGACAGGGGGTTCTACGGCGGCCACGGCATCGTCGGCGCGCAGGTGCCGATCGGCACAGGGCTGGCTTTCGCCAACCATTACCGCGGCAACGACAATGTTAGCGTGACCTATTTCGGCGACGGCGCAGCCAATCAGGGCCAGGTGTACGAAAGCTTCAACATGGCCGAACTGTGGAAGCTGCCAGTGGTCTATGTGATCGAGAACAACCGCTACGCTATGGGAACTTCGATCACGCGCTCCTCGGCGGAAGTGAACCTGTCGCGGCGCGGACTGTCATTTAATATTCCCGGCGAGCAGGTCGACGGCATGGACGTGCGGGCGGTCAAAGCCGCCGGCGCAAAGGCTGTGCAGTGGTGCCGCGCCAGCAAGGGGCCCTATATTCTGGAAATGCTCACTTACCGCTACCGCGGCCACTCGATGTCGGACCCGGCGAAATACCGCACGCGCGAGGAAGTCGACGAAGTTCGCAGCCACCACGATCCGATCGATATGGCGCGCGCCCGCATCCTGGAAAAGAAATTCGCCAAGGAAGACGAGCTGAAGAAAATCGACGGCGAGGTGCGCGACCTGATCAATCAGGCGTCTGAATTTGCCACCCACGATCCGGAGCCGGACGTATCCGAGCTTTGGACCAACGTGTACCGCTGAGGCGCGCGCATGCCAATCGAAGTCCTGATGCCCGCGCTGTCTCCGACCATGGAGAAGGGCAATCTCGCCAAGTGGCTCAAGAAGGAAGGCGACAAGGTCAAATCCGGCGATGTCATCGCCGAAATCGAGACCGACAAGGCCACCATGGAAGTCGAGGCCGTCGACGAGGGCACCTTGGGAAAAATTCTGGTGCCGGAAGGCACCGCCGACGTGGCGGTCAACACGCCGATCGCGGTCATTCTGAGCGACGGCGAAGATAAATCGTCGATCAAGGACAGCAAGCCGGCGCCGCAAGCCAAGCCCGCGGCAAAGTCGGAAGAAGCTGAAGTCAAGCCCGCACAGAAAAAAGAACAGAGCGCGCCGCAAGCGCCCGAAACCAAAATCGCCGCGGATCCCGACATCCCCGAAGGCACCGAGATGGTCACCATGACCATGCGCGAAGCCCTGCGCGACGCCATGGCCGAGGAGATGCGGCGCGACAAGGACGTGTTCGTGATGGGCGAGGAGGTCGCCGAATATCAGGGCGCCTACAAAGTCACGCAAGGGTTGCTGCAGGAGTTCGGCGCCAAGCGCGTCATCGATACGCCGATCACCGAGCACGGCTTTACAGGTTTGGGCATCGGTGCCGCGCTCGCCGGCTTGAAACCGGTCGTCGAGTTCATGACCTTCAACTTCGCCATGCAGGCGATGGACCAGTTGATCAACTCGGCCGCCAAGACGCTGTACATGTCGGGCGGCCAGATGGGTTGCCAGATCGTGTTCCGTGGACCCAATGGCGCGGCGGCTCGCGTCGCCGCCCAGCACAGCCAGGATTATTCGTCGTGGTATTCGCACATTCCCGGCCTGAAAGTGATCGCGCCCTCGACCGCCGCCGACGCCAAAGGATTGCTCAAGGCCGCGATCCGCGATCCCAATCCGGTGATCTTTCTGGAAAACGAAATTCTTTACGGCCACGCCTCGCCGGTCCCGAAACTTGATGACTTTGTTTTGCCGATCGGCAAGGCGCGGATCGCGCGCGCCGGCAATGACGTCACCATCGTCGCCTGGTCGATGGGCATGAGCTACGCGCTGAAAGCCGCCGATGAGCTTGCGAAAGATGGTATCGACGCCGAAATCATCGACCTGCGCACGCTCAAGCCGATGGACACCGGCACCATCGTCGCCTCGGTGCAGAAGACCGGCCGCTGCGTCACGGTCGAGGAGGGCTGGGCGCAGTCCGGCGTCGGCGCTGAAGTTGCCGCGCGCGTGATGGAGCAGGCCTTCGATTATCTCGACGCGCCGGTCGTGCGCGTCACCGGCAAGGAAGTGCCGATGCCTTACGCTGCCAATCTCGAGAAGCTCGCGCTGCCGTCGGTCGCCGAAGTGGTCGAGGCGGCCAAGGCCGTCTGCTACCGGTAGCGCGATGCCCACCAACATCCTCATGCCCGCGCTGTCGCCCACGATGGAAAAGGGCAACCTGGCGCGTTGGCTCAAGAAGGAGGGCGACAAGATCAAGTCGGGCGACGTCATCGCCGAGATCGAGACCGACAAAGCGACGATGGAATACGAGGCGGTCGACGAGGGCACGCTCGCCAAGATCGTGGTGCCGGAAGGCACGCAGGACGTTGCGGTCAATGCCGTGATCGCGGTGCTGGCCGGCGAAGGCGAGGACGTCAAGGCGGCGGCCGCGGCCGCCATTCAAAAACCAACGCCCCAGAAAATCGCACCCCACCCGGCGCCTGCGGCGCCACGCCTCCCCCAAAGGGGGAGGGATAAGCGCGCCCGCGGCACCTTCTAATCCCTCCCCACACAGTGGGGAGGGTGGCGCGGCGAAAGCCGCGCCGGGTGGGGCGCCGTCACCGCGCGCTGAAGGCGCCAACCGAATCTTCTCTTCCCCGCTCGCGCGCCGTCTTGCCAAGGATGCCGGCCTCAATCTCAGCCGTGTGCAGGGCTCCGGCCCGCATGGTCGCGTCATCGCGCGCGATATCGAGGATGCCAAATCCGGCAAAGGCATGCGCGGACCCGCTGCCGCACCCGGTGCGGCCGATCGCGCCGTCAATGTCCGACGCGCAAATTCGCGCGCTCTATGAGGAAGGCTCCTACGAACTCGTGCCGCACGACGGCATGCGCCGTACGATTGCGCAACGATTGACCGCCTCGGTCCAGACCGTCCCGCATTTCTACGAGACCATGGATTGCGACATCGGCAAACTCGTCGCCGCGCGCGAGGAGATCAACGCCGCAACGCCCAAGGACAAAGACGGCAAGCCCGCCTACAAGCTCTCGGTCAACGACTTCGTCATCAAGGCACTGGCGCTCGCGCTGCAACGCGTGCCTGACGCCAATGTGTCATGGACCGAAGCCGGCATGCTCAAGCACAAGCATTCCGACGTCGGCGTGGCGGTGGCGCTTCCCGGCGGGCTGATCACCCCGATCGTGCGCAGTGCCGAAAGCAAGTCGCTGTCCGTGATCTCCAACGAGATGCGCGATCTCGCGGCGCGGGCGCGGGCCCGCAAGCTCAAGCCGCACGAATACCAGGGCGGCTCAAGTTCGGTGTCGAACCTCGGCATGTTTGGCATCAAGGATTTCACCGCCGTGATCAATCCGCCGCAGTCGACGATCCTGGCGGTCGGCGCCGGCGAGGAGCGGGCGGTGGTGCGCAACGGCCAGCTTGCCGTCGCCACCATCATGAGCGTGACGCTATCCTGCGATCACCGTTCGGTCGACGGCGCGCTTGGCGCCGAATTGATTGTGGCGTTCAAGAAGCTGATCGAAAATCCGGTGATGATGGTGGTTTAGCCACCATCATCGCGCCGAGGTTCGGACCGTTCGCTGTTTTGTATTTATTGCCAGAACCACTTGCGGGATTGGCGCTCTGCCTGCTCCCGCGTCACGCCGATATCTTTTAAAAGCCGATCGTCGAGTTCCAGTAGCGCCTGCCGCCCGCGCCGTCGTTGTGCCATGTGGCTACAACTGCGCGAAAGTTCGAATGCATCTTGTAAAATATCGGCGATCGTGGTGATCGCTTTCATGAAGACGAACTGAGCCAGCCAAACCGGCGACGATGGCCGCAGATTGGTCGGCGAGGAGGAAGTTTTGTAAGTGCAAGACATATCTCATCTCCCTGAGGAGTTGAGACAACATTTGGCTGCAAGGCAGCTGACCGGGCGGTTGTCGTTGGCCCGGAGATGCCGCTGTCGATGAGACGCTGAGGGGATATCGCATACCGCCAAAAGCCCTCGGTCCGACGAGCGGACGAAGCGCAGTGCTTGGGCGATGTGCCTTGGAGTAGCCGGGCGACTGCAATGTGGCCCGACAGCCGCAATCTATGTGAAGTCGGACAAAAGTCAATCGGCGTTACTCGTTCACATCTTTATGCCGGATCGAAACCCTTCGCCTTGAACACCGCCTGCGCCTCCGGCGTCGTCAGATATTTCACCCACGCTTTCGCTGCATCGGCCTGTGCCGCGCCGGATTGGACCGCGGCGTCATAGGTCACCGTGAAGGCCATGTCGCCCGGCAGCGGACCGATGACTTCGACACCGGGGACCGACATCAGCTCGGGCTTGGAATTGATGGCGATGTCGGCCTGGCCGTCGACCAGCAGGCTGCCCGAGAAGCCGCCCGAGAGCGGATGCTTGGTCTTGCCTTTCATCTGCTCGGTAATGCCCATCTTGTCGATCTGCTTGGCGGTATAGACGCCGCTGGCGCCGCCGGTGGCCGGATCGGTGTAGCTGACGGCCTTCGACGTCAACAGCGCCTGCTTGAACGCCTCGGGCGTGGAGATATCCGGCTTCGGCGCGCCGGCTTTGACGCCGACCGCGAAAATGGATTTTGAAAATATCACGTCGGTGTCGGGCATGATCTTGCCGGCGGTCTTAAGGGTCTCGACATCGCCCTTGATCAGGACCAACGCGTCGGCTTGTTCCCCGGCCTGCACGCGCTTTGCGAGCAGAGATGCAGTGCTCCATGTGATGGCGAGCTTGTGGCCGGTTGCCTTCTCGAATTTCGGAACCAACTCCTCGAGCACGCTCTTGACGCCGACGGTACTAAAGACCTTGATTTCGGCGGCCCACGCGACGGCAGCTTGCGTCAATAGAAATACTGCGATAGCCGCAAGGCGGCCGGCGTTCCTACCCAAGATACTCGCCATGACGTTTCTCCCGGTGTTATCGCGGCCATTACATGCCTAAATTGGGCTAGGTTCAATCGAGTCCGTGCGGAGGTGAATGAGCGTATGGCTGACAGCAATTTCGACGTTCTGATCATCGGGTCCGGCCCCGGCGGCTATGTTACCGCGATCCGCGCTGCGCAGCTCGGCTTCAAAACCGCGATTATCGAGCGCGATTATCTCGGCGGCATCTGCCTCAACTGGGGCTGCATTCCGACCAAGGCGCTGCTCCGCTCGGCCGAGATTTTCCATTACATGCAGCACGCCAAGGACTACGGGCTGAAGGCGGACAACGTCGGCTACGACCCGAAGGCCGTGGTCGCGCGCTCGCGCGCGGTGTCGAAGCGCCTCAACGACGGCGTCGGCTTCCTGATGAAGAAAAACAAAGTGTCGATCATCTGGGGCGAGGCCACGATCGAGGCGCCCGGCAAGGTCACCGTCAAAGCGTCAAAGAACGATGCGCCGAAAGGCGCGCTCGGGCCTGGCTCCTATCAGGCCAAGCACATCATCATCGCGACCGGCGCGCGGCCGCGCGTGCTGCCCGGGCTCGAGCCCGACAAGAAACTGGTCTGGACCTATTTCGAGGCCATGGCACCCGACAAGATTCCGAAATCGTTGCTGGTGATCGGCTCGGGCGCGATCGGCATCGAGTTCGCCTCGTTCTACCGCACGCTTGGGTCCGAAGTGACCGTGGTTGAGGTGCTGCCGCAGATTTTGCCGGTTGAGGACGCCGAGATTCAAACATTTGCGCGCAAGAGCTTCGAGAAGCAGGGCATCAAGATTTTGACCAACGCCAAGGTCACCAAACTTGACAAGAAAGCCGACAGCGTCACGGCTATCATCGAAGAGGGCGGAAAAACGCAGACAATTACAGCCGAGCGGGTCATATCGGCGGTCGGCGTGGCCGGCAATATCGAAAATCTCGGCCTCGAAAAGCTTGGCGTCAAAACCGAGCGCGGCATTATCAGTGTCGATCCCTTCAACAAGACCAATGTGCCGGGCATCTACGCCATCGGCGACGTCTCCGGCCCGCCGATGCTGGCGCACAAGGCCGAACACGAGGGCGTGGTCTGCATCGAGGCGATCAAAGGCCTGCATCCGCATGCCATGAACAAACTCATGATCCCCGGCTGCACCTATTGCTCGCCGCAGGTCGCCTCGGTCGGGCTGACCGAGCAGGCCGCGAAAGACAAGAAACTCGATATTCGCGTCGGCCGCTTTCCCTTCGTCGGCAACGGCAAGGCCATTGCCTTGGGTGAAGATCAGGGCTTGGTGAAAGTGATCTTCGACAAGAAGACCGGGCAATTGCTCGGCGCGCACATGGTCGGCGCCGAGGTCACCGAGTTGATTCAGGGTTACGTGGTGGCGATGAATCTGGAAACCACCGAGGAAGAATTGATGCACACGATCTTCCCGCATCCGACGCTGTCGGAGATGATGAAGGAAGCGGTGCTCGATGCGTATGAGCGCGTGTTGAATATGTAACTCAACGGAAAACGACTTAGAGGAAAACTTATGGGCATTCTCAGTTGGATCATCGTCGGCCTGATCG
Organism: uncultured Alphaproteobacteria bacterium; assembly: GCA_963809675.1. GTDB lineage: Bacteria > Pseudomonadota > Alphaproteobacteria > Rhizobiales > Xanthobacteraceae > Pseudolabrys. Next base: position 698,743 of record CAWEKJ010000007.1, on the reverse strand, counting down.
CAGGCTGGCTGGCCAAGGTCATCCTCGGCGGCCCCGGCGGCATTTTTCATAACCTGGCGGTCGGACTGGTCGGCGCTATTGTCGGCGGCTTTCTGTTCGAGAAGCTGCATCTCGAGGTGATGCCGGATTTCTGGGGCAATCTGATCGTCGCCACCATCGGCGCCGTCGTGTTCCTTGCGATCTGGCGCGCGATCCGCAACGCCTGACCTTGCGGCGCATGGCGCGCAGCCGTAAGTAAGACCCATGGCCGTCGTCTACGACATCAACAGCCCGCGCCCGCGCCATCCGGAAAAAGCGTACCGGCCGGATTCGCCGGTGCAAAAGAAACCGGACTGGATCCGCGTCAAGGCGCCGGTGTCGCCGGGTTATTTCGAGACGCAGCGCATCATGCGCGACAACGGTCTGCACACCGTGTGCGAGGAGGCCAGCTGCCCGAACATCGGCGAGTGCTGGGAGAAAAAGCACGCCACCTTCATGATCATGGGCGACACCTGCACGCGCGCCTGCGCCTTCTGCAACGTCAAGACCGGATTGCCGGGCGCGCTCGATCCCAATGAGCCCGCGCATGTTGGCGAAGCCACGGCGAAACTCGGACTCGCGCACATCGTCGTCACCTCGGTCGACCGCGACGATCTGGCCGACGGCGGCGCGCAGCATTTCGCCGACACCATCCGAGCCATTCGCGTGCGCTGCCTGCAAACCACAATCGAAGTGCTGACGCCGGATTTCCTGCGCAAGGACGGCGCGATCGAGCTGGTGGTCGCGGCCAGGCCCGACGTGTTCAACCACAACTTGGAAACCGTGCCATCGCTCTATCTCGGCGTTCGCCCCGGCGCGCGCTATTTCCACTCACTGCGGCTGTTGCAGCGGGTCAAGGAAATCGATCCCACGATGTTCACCAAGTCGGGCATCATGGTGGGACTGGGCGAGGAACGAAACGAAGTGCTGCAAGTAATGGACGATCTGCGCTCGGCCGATGTCGACTTCCTCACCATCGGGCAATATCTGCAACCGACTCGCAAGCACCATGAGGTCATGCGTTTTTTGCCACCCGAAGAATTCAAGACGCTGGAAACCATTGCCTATGCCAAGGGCTTCCTGATGGTGTCGGCCTCGCCGCTGACGCGCTCCTCGCATCACGCCGGCGAGGACTTCGCGCGCCTGAAAGCCGCGCGCGCCGCGCAAGCGTAGAAATTAATGCCGCAATTCTCCTCGAAACGCCGCGTCCGCCACGCCGCGTCCGACATGTTCGATCTGGTCGCCGACGTGGAGAAGTATCCGCAATTCGTTCCGTTGTGCCGCACCCTCAAGGTGCGCAGCCGCGCGCAGAAGGATAACGAAACCATCGTCATCGCCGAGATGACGGTAGCCTACAAATTAATTCAGCAGACCTTCACCAGCCGCGTCACGCTCGACAAGTCGAACTTGAAAATCCTGGTGGAGTATCTCGACGGCCCGTTTAGCCGCCTGCAGAACCGCTGGACATTTCAGCCAACGGGCGAGGGCGCCTCGGAAATCGAATTCTTCATCGACTACGAATTCAAGAGCCGCACCTTTGCTTTGCTGATGGGCGCGATGTTCGATACCGCGTTCCGCAAATTCGCCGGCGCATTCGAAAAGCGGGCCGACGAGGTTTATGGGCGAAAATCCGCCTGATCGGCATCAGCTAGCCGTTGAGCTGCCAGATCGCCGCATTGAACGCGGCGGCGAAACCGACCCAGGCCGCAAGTGGCGCCAGCGCGAGGCCCGCCATCCATTCGAACCGAAGAAAACACAATGATCGTGGCAACGATGACCGGGAACTGCGGAACGATATTGATAAGGGCCAGTTTCTCGTCCGGCGCCGATTGTCTTTCCGCCGCTGTTTGCGGCTATGTCGCGTCCGCCAGGTTCTTGAGCATCATCAGCGCCTGTAGCACCGATTTGCGCCGCACGGCGATGCGGCCGAGATCGCCGTAACGTTTTTCCGCGTGCGTGAGCGCGCCGCTGCGCGAGGCGGCAGCGAAATACACCAGGCCGACCGGCTTTTCTTCCGTGCCGCCGTCCGGTCCGGCGATACCGGTGACCGAGATGGAAAGGTGCACGCGCGAGTGACCGAGCACGCCGCGCGCCATCGCTTCGGCGGTTTCGCGGCTCACCGCGCCGTGCTTGTTCAAAATGTCCCGAGGCACGCCCAGCATCTCGTGTTTGGATTCATTCGAATAGGTGACGTAGCCGCGGTCGAGGACGTTGGAGGCGCCCGGAATTTCCGTCAGCGTTCCAGCCACCAGCCCGGCGGTACAGGACTCCGCGGTCGCGACCAGTAGGTTCTTGCGCTTGCAGGTCGCCAGCAATTGTTTGGCGACTTCGACGATATCGTCATCCAGCATCGGTCGATGTCCAGGGCAGGCGGATGGTGGCGGTGGCATAGGCCGCGATGCCTTCACCGCGGCCGGTGAAGCCGAGCTTCTCGCTGGTGGTCGCCTTCACTGCGACGCGCCCGGCATCAATGCCGGCGAGCCGCGCAATGTTCCCGCGTATGGCGTCGCGATGCGGGCCGATTTTCGGGCTCTCGCACACGATGGTGAGATCGAGATGTGCGATGCGGCCGCCGCGCGCTTGCACGCGCTCGACCGCGAATGTCAAAAAGCGGTCGGATGCCGTGCCGCGCCACTGCGGGTCGCTGGGCGGAAAATGCGCGCCGATATCGCCTTCGGCGAGCGCGCCAAGAATGGCGTCGACCAGCGCATGCAGTGCGACGTCGGCATCGGAATGACCGGTCAGCGCCTGGCCGTGCGGGATGCGGATGCCGCCGATGGTGACGTGATCGCCAAAATCCGTATTTTGCCCGAAGGCGTGCACGTCGATGCCGGCGCCGGTGCGCACGTCGCCAAGCGCGCTGAGCACATGCGCCTCGGCGCGCGCGAAATCGCTTTCCTCTGTGATCTTGATGTTGCCGGGATCGCCGGGAAAAACGCTGACCTTGAGACCGGCCCATTCGGCGAGCGCCGCATCGTCCGTGAAGTCGTCGCGGCCTTGCGCGGCAGCGCGGCGGTGCGCATCAAGCAAAGTTTCGAAGGCGAAGCCCTGCGGCGTCTGCACCAGCCGCAACGTGTTGCGGTCGAGCGTCGCGCCGACCAGGCCGGACGCGTCGACGGTCTTGACGGTGTCGGTGACGGCAAGTGCCGGGATCGCCGCACCGCTCTGTTTGGCGGCGGCAATCGCGCGCGAGACCAGAGCGGCGCTCGCGAACGGCCGCGCCGCGTCGTGGATCAGGACGATGTCGGGTTTGCGTTCGGCGACCGCCTCCAATCCGGCGCGCACCGAGGCTTGCCGGGTCAACCCGCCAAATGCCGGGCCAAGAACGTCAATTCCGGCCGCCGAGGATCGGTAGCGATCGAGGTCTTCTTGCCGGATAACCGGTTGTACGAAGCCGACCTCGCGATGTTCTACGAACATTAAAAGCGCGCGGCGAAGCGGGCTTTCCCCGCCAATCGGACGAAATTGTTTAGGCATGTCGGCGCCGGCGCGAATCCCGCGCCCCGCTGCGACAACGACGGCTGCGACACCTGCCATACTGTTGGTTCTCCTCAATTTCCCAGTCGCTTTATCGCATGATCGTGGCGTGTGGGAACGGCAACCGCGCCGCGCTGTTTCGTGCATTCACTGCGAACAGCTTTTTGCGGTGCAGCACTTGCGCCGTCTGACAAAATGGCTAAACTCTGAGCATTGATAGGAGCCGCCTAAATGGTAGGCAGAATCCAGCCGGGGTCTGATATAGGGCCGAAATTGCTGCGAATCGGCCCTGTAAGCGCGCCGAATTGCGTGCTTCTTGCGCCGATGTCCGGCATCACCGACGCGCCCTTTCGCCGGGTCGCCGAGCGGCATGGTGCCGGTCTGGTGGTTTCGGAAATGACCGCGTGCGCAGCACTGGCGCAGGGCAGGCGCGAAGCCAGCGTCCGCAGCCAGGGGCAGGGCGTGGCGATCCACGTCGTGCAGCTTGCGGGCTGTGAAGCCCATTGGATGGCGGAAGGCGCCCGCATTGCCGAAGCGCAAGGCGCGCACATGATCGATATCAACATGGGCTGCCCCTCCAAACAGGTGACGGACGGGGCGGCGGGGTCGGCGTTGATGCGTGATGTTAATCATGCGCTCAGCTTGGTCGAGGCCACGATCGCGGCCGTGCGCGTGCCCGTCACGCTGAAAATGCGGCTCGGCTGGGACCACGACAGCCTCAATGCGCCGGAACTGGCGCGCCGCGCCGAACAAGCCGGCGTTCGCATGATCACCGTGCATGGCCGCACCCGCTGCCAATTTTATACCGGCGAGGCCGATTGGCCGGCGGTGCGCGCGGTGAAGCAGGCCGTCACGATCCCGGTCGTCGTCAACGGCGATATTCGTTCGTTCGACGACGTGACCAAGGCGCTCGCAGCGTCCGGCGCGGACGCCGTCATGGTCGGGCGCGCCGCGCAGGGCCGTCCGTGGTTTCCCGGGCAGGTGGCGCGCTACATCGCGACAGGCAAACGGGAGCCGGCGCCGCCGCTACGCGAACAATTTACGCTGATCGATACGCTCTACGACGAAATGCTCAGCCATCACGGCCTGACGATCGGCCGCCGTCACGCCCGCAAACATTTGGGTTGGGCGCTCGATTCCGCGGCGGCAACCGCCGGCGTATCAAGCGATCTCCTCAAGCAGCACCGCGCCCGCGTGCTCACGGCCGAGGAGCCGGCACAGGCTCGCCGCGTGCTCGCCGATGCCTACGACGCTTTCGCATGGAGAGCTGCCGCATGAGCCGCGCTCACGCCGTCTCCGCCACCGTTAATTCTCCGGCCGACGCGGTTCTGCACGCGCTGCCACATCCGGTGATCACGGTCTCGCCGGACGGCAAGATCGCCGACGCCAATGTTGCCGCGGAGCAATTTTTCGAAGCTTCGATTCCGGTGCTGCGCCGGCACATGTTGCGCGATCTGGTGCCGTTCGGCTCGCCGCTGCTCACGCTGGTCGAGCAGGTCCGCGCGCGCGGCGCCGCGGTCAATGAGTACAAGGTGGATTTGGCGACCCCGCGCAATCCGGGCGAGCGGCTGGTCGATCTTTATGTCGGGCCGCTGGCGGAATACCCCGACCACGTCGTCGTGATGCTGCAAGAGCGCACCATCGCCGACAAAATGGACCGTCAGCTCACCCACCGCGGCGCCGCCCGCTCGGTAATCGCGCTCGCCGCCATGCTCGCGCACGAGATCAAGAATCCGCTGTCGGGCATTCGCGGGGCGGCGCAGTTGCTCGAGCAGTCGGCCGACGAGGACGATCGTTCGCTCACCAAGCTGATCTGCGACGAGACCGACCGAATCGTAAAGCTGGTCGACCGCATGGAAGTATTTGCCGACGAGCGGCCGGTCGAACGCGAGCCGGTCAATATTCACGTGGTGCTCGATCACGTGAAGCGTCTGGCGCAGACCGGTTTCGGCCGGCACATCAAATTCGTCGAGGACTACGATCCCTCGCTGCCGTCGGTTCTCGCCAATCGCGATCAACTGGTTCAGGTTTTTCTCAATCTGGTGAAGAACGCCTCCGAGGCGATCGGCGAGGGAGCAAGCGACGGCGAGGTCCAGCTCACGACCGCGTTCCGCCCCGGCGTGCGGCTGGCGATGCCGGGCAGCAAGGCGCGCGTGTCGTTGCCGCTTGAGTTTTGCGTGAAAGACAACGGGCAGGGCGTGCCGGAAGATCTCATGCCGCATTTGTTCGATCCGTTCGTCACCACCAAGCAGAGCGGAAGCGGGCTCGGGCTGGCATTGGTAGCCAAAATTGTTGGCGACCATGGCGGCATCATCGAGTGTGAGTCGCAATCGCGGCGGACGACCTTTCGCGTTTTAATGCCGGTCTACAGTGGCGACAGCGTTGCCGAAGACGCGCCGCCGGTCCAGAGCCCGTGAGGTAAGACCATGCCGACGGGAAGCATATTGGTTGCGGATGACGACGCGGCGATCCGTACCGTCCTCAATCAGGCTCTATCGCGCGCCGGCTACGAGGTGCGCTCTACCGGCAATGCGGCGACGCTCTGGCGTTGGGTCAGCCAAGGCGACGGCGACCTGGTCATCACCGACGTCGTGATGCCGGATGAGAATGCCTTCGACTTGATCCCGCGCATCCGCAAGGCGCGTCCCGATTTGCCGATCGTCGTGATGAGCGCACAAAACACCTTCATGACGGCGATCCGCGCGTCGGAACGCGGCGCCTACGAATATCTGCCGAAGCCGTTCGACCTGAAGGAACTCATCGCGATCGTCGGGCGTGCATTGTCGGAACCAAAAGAGAAACGGCCGCCGAACGCAAAGAGCGAAGAGCTCGACAGCATTCCTCTGGTGGGCCGCTCGCCGGCGATGCAGGAAATCTACCGCGTGCTGGCTCGCCTGATGCAAACCGACTTGACCGTGATGATCACCGGCGAATCCGGCACCGGCAAGGAATTGGTCGCGCGCGCGCTGCATGATTACGGCAAGCGGCGAAGCGGCACGTTCGTCGCCATCAACATGGCGGCGATCCCGCGCGATTTGATCGAATCCGAATTGTTCGGTCACGAGAAGGGCGCCTTCACCGGCGCCAATAGCCGCAGCGCCGGCCGCTTCGAGCAAGCCGAGGGCGGCACGTTGTTCCTGGATGAAATCGGCGACATGCCGATGGAGGCGCAGACCCGGTTGCTGCGGGTCTTGCAACAGGGCGAATACACGACGGTCGGTGGACGCACGCCGATCAAAAGCGATGTCCGCATCGTCGCCGCCTCCAATAAAGAGCTGCGGGTGCTGATTCAGCAGGGCCTGTTCCGCGAGGATTTATTCTTCCGGCTCAACGTGGTGCCGCTACGGCTGCCGCCCTTGCGCGAGCGCAGCGAGGACGTGCCCGATCTGATTCGACATTTCTTCGCGCAGGCTCAGCGCGACGGCTTGCCGCCGAAGCAGATCGATCAAGCGGGCCTCGAACGCTTGAAGCGTCACCGCTGGCCCGGAAATGTGCGCGAACTTGAGAACCTGGCGCGGCGGCTGGCGGCACTCTATCCGCAGGAGACGATTACGGCGGCGGTGCTCGAGTCCGAGCTGGCACAACCCGCGCTGCCGATAGGCGGCGACGATCCGCGCAGCGAGGAAAATCTCGGTGTCGCGGTCGAGCGGCACCTCGCCACTTATTTTTCCGAGTTCGCCGATGGCCTGCCGCCGGCGGGTCTTTACCACCGGATTCTGCGTGAGATCGAATATCCCCTGCTGTCGGCCGCTTTGGCCGCGACCCGCGGCAATCAAATCCGCGCCGCCGACTTGTTGGGGGTCAATCGCAATACGCTGCGGAAGAAGATCCGCGATCTCGACATCCAGGTTTTCCGCGGCGGCAATTAGCCGGCGGCGAGAAACCAAACTGTGGCTTTTGCGCCGCGGTTTTGTCGTAATTCAGCAACATTGTTGTATAAAAGCATCAATTGCGGGGTTATGCCTACTGGGCATGTCCTTTTGGTGCGCCATTTCTGGAGCTGCCGCGCTCCGCCATCGTTGACAGGGGTCCATGAGCGCAGAACAGGCCGCCAACGCCGAGGCCGCGCTCCTCGCTTCACCCGCCAAGCGGGGGGAAATGAGGGTGCTGGGGCCGATTTCGGTCGCTATTGCCCTGTTCTCCGCGTTTATCACCTTCATCGTTCTCGCCGACCTCACGCCGATTTCGCCGACCCATGACGTTGTCGTCACGTTGTTGGCGGTGAATGCCGCGGCCGTGGTGTTGCTGCTCGGCGTGATCGTGCGGGAAGTCTGGCAGGTTGTGCAAGCTCGCCGCAGCGGACGGGCGGCCGCGCGGCTGCATATCAATATCGTCGGCTTGTTCTCCATCATCGCAGCGACGCCGGCGATTCTGGTCGCGATCGTCGCGAGCATCACGCTCGATCGCGGCCTCGACAGGATGTTCTCCACCCGTACCCGCGCCGCCATCGAGAATTCGCTGATCGTCGCGGAAGCCTATCTGCGCGACCACGCTGCGATCGTGCGCTCCGATATCATGGTGATGAGCACCGACATCGCGCGTTCCAAATCGACCTTCGAGCAAGATCATGAGAAACTACGGCAATATTTAACCTTCCAGGCGTCGATACGTGGGCTCGCTGCCGCGATTGTTATCGACAAAGAGCTCAATGTCATTGCGCGAGACGACCGCAAGATAAATCAGACCTTCGCGATGCCGCCGCGCGACGCGCTTGCGAAAATCGGCGACAACGATCCACAAATCGTCCTGTTGCCGGACACCAATTACGTCGCGGCGGTCGTCAAATTGAAGGATTACGACGACGACTATTTGTACGTGACCCGGCTGCTTGATCCGAGCGTCGTGCCACAACTACAGGCGACTCGCGAGAGCGTGACCGAATACGCCGCGATCGAGGCGCGCCGCCTGGGCGTGCAGGTCGCGTTCGCGTTGATGTACACGGTCATTGCGCTCACCGTCCTGCTGTCCGCGGTCTGGATCGGATTGAACTTCGCCAACCAGCTGGTGGCGCCAATCCGGCGGCTAATCGGCGCGGCCAACGTCGTTTCCACCGGCAACCTGCACGTCCGCGTACCGGTTCACCGGTCGGAAGGCGATCTCGCGCAACTCGGTGAAACATTCAACCGCATGACCCAAGAATTGCGCACGCAACGCGACGATATCATGCGCGCGCGCGACCTCATCGACAGCCGGCGGCGGTTCACCGAAGCCGTGCTTGCCGGCGCCAGCGCGGGCGTGATCGGTGTGGACGGCAATGGGTGCGTCAGCATTCTCAACCGTTCGGCGGAAAAACTAATTGGCCGTACCGAGCCCGAAGCGCTCGGCCGGCCTTTGACCGAAGTGTTTCCGGAACTCGCGGATTTCATGACGGCTGCAAGAAGTGGCGCGCGCACGCAAGATCAGGTCACCATCACCCGCAGCGGCCGCGAGCGCAATTTGTCGGTGCGGATCACCAGCGAGCAGTCCGGTGAGTTCGATCACGGCTACGTCGTGACGCTCGACGACATCACGGAATTGGTGGCGGCACAGCGCACGTCCGCCTGGGCCGACGTCGCCCGCCGTATCGCGCATGAGATCAAGAACCCGCTCACGCCCATTCAATTGTCGGCCGAGCGCATTCGCCGCAAATACGGCAACATGATCGGCGAGGACCGCGCCGTATTCGACCAGTGCACGAACACCATCGTGCGCCAGGTCGACGACATCCGGCGCATGGTCGACGAATTTTCGCGCTTTGCCCGCATGCCCAAACCCGTGATCGCCGCCGAGGACGTCGCCGATACCGTGCGCCAGGCCGTGTTCCTGATGCGCGTCGGCAATGCGGAGATGGATATCGACGCCGATATCGCCGAAGACCCGATGCCCGCGAAATTCGACCGCCGGCTGATATCGCAGGCGCTCACCAATTTGATCAAGAACGCCGCCGAAGCGATCGGCGCCGTGTCGCCGGCCGAGCTTGGCAAGGGCACGATCCGCGTCGTCGCAGGCCGCGACGGCGGCGACATCGTCATCGACGTGGTGGACAATGGCATCGGCCTGCCGAAGGAGAATCGCAACCGGTTGCTCGAGCCCTATGTCACGACGCGAGAGAAGGGCACTGGGCTCGGCTTGGCCATTGTCGGCCGCATCGTCGAGGACCACGGCGGCAGCATCGATCTGCGCGACGCCGCCGACAAAATACCGGGACAGCGTGGTGCCTGGGTGCGCGTGCGTTTCGCCGCCGCCGGCCATGCGAATCCGGCTGAACTTGAAAAACAAAATCACGCGAACGGGTAATGGAATGGCGGCAGATATTTTGATTGTCGACGACGAGGCCGATATCCGCGACCTGGTGGCCGGAATCCTGCAGGATGAAGGCTACGATGCGCGCACCGCACGCAACAGCGATGACGCGCTCGCGGCCGTCGTGTCGCGAAAGCCCAATCTGGTGTTTCTCGACATCTGGCTGCAAGGCAGCAAGCTCGACGGGCTGCAACTGCTGGAAGCCGTCAAAGGCGAGCATCCGGAAGTTCCGGTCGTGATGATCTCAGGCCACGGCAACGTCGAAACCGCGGTCGCGGCGATCAAGCTCGGCGCTTACGATTTTATCGAGAAGCCGTTCAAGGCCGACCGGCTGGTGCTGGTGGCGGATCGCGCGCTGGAGACGTCACGGCTCAAGCGCGAGGTCAAGCAGCTTAAACAATCGGCGCCGCAGCCGGCGTCGCTGATCGGCCGCTCCGCGGCGATCGCGCAATTGCGCCAGACCATCGAACGGGTGGCGCCGACTAATAGCCGCATCCTCATTGTCGGGCCGTCGGGCTCGGGCAAGGAACTGACGGCGCGCACGATCCACCAATTGTCCGGACGCGCCAATGGCCCGTTCATCGTCATCAACGCCGCCGCCATCACGCCCGAGCGCATGGAAATCGAACTGTTCGGCGTCGACCGTTCCAACGGTTCGGAAGAACGCAAGCCCGGCGCGCTGGAAGAGGCGCACGGCGGCACGCTGTTTATCGACGACGTCGCCGAACTGCCACGCGAGACGCAGAACAAGATCCTGCGCGTGCTGGTCGACCAGACTTTCCAGCGCGTCGGCGGCAGCGCCAAGGTCGCGGTCGACGTGCGCATCGTGTCGTCGACGGCGCGCAATATCGAAGCCGAGATTGTGGACGGAAAATTCCGCGAGGATCTCTATCATCGGCTGTCGGTGGTGCCGATCCGGGTACCGCCTTTGGCGGAGCGGCGAGAGGATATCCCCGATCTGGTGGATTATTTCATGGACCAGATTTCGCAGGCGACCGGCCTGCCGAAGCGCCGCATCGGCGAAGATGCCATGGCCGTGCTGCAGTCGCATAACTGGCCGGGCAATGTCCGCCAGCTGCGCAACAATATCGAGCGCCTGATGATTCTCGCCGGCGGCGATCCGGACGCGGTGATGGACGCCAGTATGCTGCCGCCGGACGTTGGCTCGATGGTGCCGCAGATGCCCAACGGCAACGGCGGCGAGCATCTGATGGGATTGCCGTTGCGCGACGCGCGCGAAGTGTTCGAGCGCGAATATCTGGTGGCGCAGATCAGCCGCTTCGGCGGCAACATTTCGCGCACCGCCGAGTTTGTCGGAATGGAGCGTTCCGCGCTCCACCGCAAGCTCAAGGCGCTTGGCATAGGCTAGTCCGTTCATGTCTCGCATTGCCTACGTCAATGGCCGCTATTTGCCACATGCCCACGCCATGGTCTCTATCGAAGACCGCGGCTATCAGTTCGCCGACGGCGTCTACGAAGTCTGTGAGGTGCGGGCAGGGCGTCTGGTCGACGATCGCCGTCATATGGCCCGGCTCGATCGCTCGCTCACCGAATTGCGCATCGCGCGTCCGATGTCACCGGCTGCGCTGGCGGTCGTGATGGGCGAAACCGTGCGGCGCAATCGCGTGCGCGACGGCATCGTGTATTTGCAAATCACCCGTGGCGTCGCGCGGCGCGATTTTCCATTTCCCCCGGCAGACACCAAGCCGTCCGTAGTCGTGACGGCGCGCGGCAACGATCGCGCGCGGCTCGAACAATTGGCGGAAGAGGGCATCGCCGTAGTCACCGTGCCCGATATTCGCTGGCAACGGGTGGATATCAAATCGGTCGCGTTGCTGCCGAATGTGCTGGCCAAGCAAACCGCGCGCGACCGCGGCGCACGCGAAGCGTGGCTGGTCGATGGCCAAGGCCGCGTCACCGAAGGCGCCTCGTCGAATGCGTGGATCGTCAGCCGCGACGGCAAACTGATTACGCACCCGCTCGGCCGCGATATTTTGGGCGGCATCACGCGCGCGGTTGTGATCGATATGCTCAGGACGCAGGGGGTGACGTTCGAGGAGCGGGCGTTCTCGGTCGACGAGGCCTATACCGCGCGCGAGGCCTTCATCACCTCGGCCAGCCAGATCGTGCTGCCGGTGGTGGCCATCGATGGCAAGTCGGTCGGCAATGGCACGCCGGGCCTGATCGCGACGGCCTTGCGCCGCGAATACCATCATCATGCCGAAATTGCCTGACTTTCGGTTGTCCAAGGTCGGAAAATTGCAATTACTTCAGCAGTTTGATGGCCCATACGTCAACTTGTGCTTGCACCGGAACAAGGCCTGCCATCTAATAGCAGCCTCCTGAGCCCGGCACGCTTCTGCGTGGGGCTAAGCGGCGCATGGTCCGGAACTCCCGTGCGATGGACTCGGGCAACAAAGGTCTCGCGCGCTAGACGCGGGCAAAAAATGGAACACGGCCATGGCAGCCGAACGAGCACAAAATCTACAAGACACGTTTCTCAACCACGTCCGTAAAGCAAAAATCCCGCTCACCATTTTCCTGGTAAACGGTGTTAAATTGCAGGGCGTGGTGACTTGGTTCGATAATTTCTGCGTTTTGCTGCGGCGGGATGGACATTCCCAACTCGTCTACAAACACGCGATTTCGACCATCATGCCCGGTCACCCGATCCAGCTGTTCGAGGGCGGCGAAGAGCCGCCGGCTGCGGGAAAAGGTCTGATTGGAAGAACGTCAGCGTGACAAGCGCGCCGATCGTCTCAGCCTGACGTCGGGTGACGAGACCGGGCGCGCGATTGTCATCGAGCCGTGGATCAAGCGTGCGACGGCGCGCGGCGGATCCACGCGCGCGGTGGAAACGCGTTCGCCCGAAGCGCGTCTGGCGGAAGCCGTGGGACTTGCGGGCGCCATCAATCTGACCGTGGTGCAATCGGGATTGGTCACGCTCAATCAGACCCGGCCCGCGACTTATTTGGGCACCGGCAAGGTCGATGAGATCGCCGGCCTGGTGAAAAGTCTTTCGGTGTCGGTCGTGGTGATGGATTGCCCGGTTTCACCGGTGCAGCAGCGCAATCTAGAAAAGGCCTGGAACGCGAAAGTCATCGACCGCACCGGCTTGATCCTGGAAATTTTCGGCCAACGTGCCCGCACCAGCGAAGGCGCGCTGCAAGTCGAACTCGCGCACCTCAATTATCAGAAGACACGGCTGGTGCGGGCCTGGACCCATCTCGAGCGCCAGCGCGGCGGCTTCGGTTTTCTCGGCGGGCCGGGCGAAACCCAGCTTGAAGCCGATCGCCGCGTGATCGAAGACCGCATCGCACGTATCGAGGGCGAGCTCGACAAGGTCAAGCGCACCCGTAAGCTGCATCGCGACAGCCGCAAGCGCGTGCCCGTATCCGATCGTGGCGTTGGTGGGCTACACCAATGCCGGTAAATCGACGCTGTTCAACCGCATGACGGCGGCGAGCGTACTGTCGGCCGATATGTTGTTTGCGACGCTCGATCCGACCTTGCGCGCAGTCGATTTGCCGCTCGGCAACCGGATCATTCTGTCCGACACGGTCGGCTTCATTTCAGATCTGCCGACCATGCTGGTGGCGGCGTTCCGCGCCACGCTGGAAGAAGTGATCGAGGCCGACGTCATCCTGCATGTGCGCGACATGTCGCACGAAGATTTCGGCCGCGCAGTCACATGACGTCGAAAAAGTTCTCGGCGCGCTCGGCATCGAGGCCGCCGATCCCCGGCTGATCGAAGTCTGGAACAAGATTGACCGGCTCGATGGCGAAGCGCACGCGCGGATTTTCAACTTGGCCGAACGCCAGCCGGAAACGCGCCGGCCAATTCCGGTATCGGCCTTGAGCGGGGAAGGGGTCGATCGGTTGGTCACGACGATCGAAGCGCGTCTCGCAGAAAGCCGCCAGACCCTCGAATTGTCGCTCGACCCTGGCGATGGGGCCGGTCTGAGCTGGCTCTACCGCAATTCCGAAGTGCTTTCACGGAACATGAATGAGGAAGGGCGCCTCGCCGTGACGGTACGTGCCGACCCGGAAAAAGCGGCGCGGGTTAGGGCGAAGTTCGCCGTCTGACACCTTAGTCTTCCGCGGCTTTTGCCACATCCCAGAGCACATCCATTTCGGCCAAAGTTGCCTCTTTGGGCTTTTTTCCGCGCGCCGCTAGCGCGCGTTCGATCGAACCAAAACGGCGCTCGAATTTCAGGTTGGTCTGCCGCAGAATGTCTTCGGGGTCGGCGCCGAGATGCCGGGCGAGGTTGACCACCGCGAACAGCAGGTCACCGACCTCGGCTGCCGCATCGGCTTTGCCGGAACCATCGAGTTCGGCTTCAATTTCGTCGGCTTCTTCGCGGATTTTGGCCAACACCGCGCGCGGATCATTCCAGTCAAAACCGACACGGCTGGCCTTTTTCTGAAGCTTCAAGGCGCGGGTTAACGCGGGCAGGGCGACAGGTACGCCCGCCAGGGCGCCGGCTGGGACCGCCTCGCCGCGTTCGGCTTTTTCTTCCAATTTTATACGTTCCCACAGGCCCTCGACCGCCTTGGCCGTGCGGCCTTCGGCATCGGCAAAGACGTGCGGATGACGGCGGACCAGCTTGGCGGTGACGGTCTCGACCACGTCGCCGAAATCGAACGTGCCTTGTTCCTCGGCCATGCGAGCATGGAACGCCACCTGGAGCAGAAGTCGCCGAGCTCGTCCTTGAGGTCGGAGAGATTGCCGCGCGCGATGGCATCGGCCACCTCATAGGCTTCCTCAAGCGTATAGGGCGCGATGGTCCGGAAGGTCTGTTCGAGGTCCCAGGGGCAGCCGCTGCCGGGCGTGCGCAGCGCCGCCATGATCTCAATCAGGCGGCCAATGTCACGGGAGGGCTTCACGGCTTGTGGCTCGTTGCGACTGGAAAAACCGACCGTACCAAAGACCGCCCAAAGCCGCGACCGCTGATGGGTGAGTCGCATAAGACATATTATGGAATATTAGTATTTACAATATTATCAATGTGATGGATTAACAATGCAGAAATTAAATTAGACCGTAAAGACCATCCTGTCATAGGCCGGCTCGATATTCGGTGGCAGACTGGCACATAGCGCTGCGTAATCCATGTCGCTGTGCAGATTGGTCAGGATCGCCCGCTTGGGCTTCACCCGGGCGATCCAGGCCAGCGCCTCGTCGAGATTGAAATGGCTTGGGTGTGGCGTCTTGCGCAGCGCGTCCACGATCCAGACGTCGAGCCCGGCCAGGGCCGTCAGGCTATCGTCGGGCAGGCTTTTGATATCGGCCGAGTAGGCGACGTTACCGAAGCGGAAGCCCAGGGAGGGGATATCGCCGTGATTTTGGAGGATAGGCAGCACCTGGATAGGGCCGCCCTGCCCGTCGATGGCCACGCCATGGCCCGCCTCCAACCGGTGCTCGGTCAAAATCGGCGGATATTCGCGACCGGGCGGCGTCGTGAAGCAATAGCCGAAGCGGGCGTGCATAGACTGCGAGGTCGGCTCGTCGAGCCAAACGTCAACGCGGCGACGCTTATTAACGAATAGCGGCCGTAGATCATCGACGCCGTGGGTATGGTCGGCGTGCTCATGGGTGAACAATACGCCGTCGAGCCAGTCGACCTTGGCATCGAGCAACTGCATGCGCAGATCCGGCGTGCAGTCGACAAGCGCGCGCGTGACCTGACCCATTGCATTTGCGCGCTCAACCAACAATGAGCAGCGCCGGCGGCGGTTTTTCGGCTCGTTCGGATCGCAATCGCCCCAGCCCAAGGCGACGCGCGGCACGCCCATGGACGAGCCGCAGCCGAGAATAGTGAACTTCAAACTCATGCGGCGTCGGCCAGGTTACGCGGCACCTTGCTAAACAGCCGGAAGAAGTTTTCCGTGGTCTGGCGCGCGATTTCGTCTGCGGACACGCCGCGGGTTTCGGCTAAAACTTCAGCGGTTTTGACCACATAAGCCGGCTCATTGCGCTTGCCGCGAAACGGCAGCGGCGCGAGATAAGGTGCATCGGTCTCGACCAGAATGCGGTCGGCCGGAAGATCGCGCGCGATGTCGCGCAAATTTTGCGAATTCTTGAAGGTAAGAATGCCGGTGAACGAAACGTAATGCCCCAAGTTTATGGCACGCATCGCGAAATCGCGGCCGCCGGTAAAGCAATGCAGCACGGCCGGGAAGGCGCCCTTCCCCGTTTCGCCTTCCAGAATCCGCGCCATGTCGGCATCGCAGTCGCGCGAATGGATAACCAGCGGAAGTTCGGTTTCGCGGGCAGCCGCAATATGTTGGCGTAGCCCTTGGGCCTGCGCGTCGCGTGGAGAATTGTCGTAATGATAATCGAGTCCCGCCTCGCCGATCGCCACCACTTTAGGATTTTTCGTCAGCGCGATCAGTGCCTTTGAATCTACGTCCAATTCCTCATGGGCATTATGAGGGTGCGTGCCGACCGAGCAGAAAATTTCCGGAAACTTCTCCGCTACGGCAAGTACTTGTGGAAATTTTCGCACGCGCGTGCAGATCGTGACGATGCGACCGATGCCGGCGGCCCGCGCATGCCCGACAACGGCGTCCAGCTCGCTGGCAAAATCGGGAAAATCCAGGTGGCAGTGGCTATCCACCAGCATTTTCAAGCCTTTGCTTCGGGCTCGACATAGCGCGGGAACACCGGCGCGGGCGGCGGCAGTTTGCTGCCGGGAGCGATACGTTTGGTGCCGTTGAGCTCGGAGAAGCTGCGTTCCTCGGGCCGAACAGCCAGAAGTTCGAGGAGTTTGGCGGCCGAGGAAGGCACGAATGGCTGAGCCATGATCGCGACGCATCGCAAAACCTCGGCGGTGACGTAGAGCACGGTCCCCTGCCGTTTCGGATCGGTCTTGGCGAGCGCCCAGGGCGCCTCGGAAGCGAAATAGCGGTTGGCGTCGGCCACCACCGCCCAGACTGCGTTGAGCACCTGGTGCAGTTGCTGCGTCTTCATGTGCTCGCGCGCGCTGCCGATCATGGCGTCGGCTGCGGCGAGCATCGTTTTGTCGGTACCGCTGAAGGCGCCCGGCTCCGGCAACACGCCGTCGAAGTTTTTGCCGATCATCGACAGCGAACGTTGCGCCAGATTGCCCAGATCGTTGGCGAGATCGGCATTGATACGGTTGACGATCGCCTCGTGGCTGTAATTGCCGTCCTGCCCGAACGGCACCTCGCGCAGGAAAAAATATCGCAGCGGGTCAACGCCATAGGCGTCTGCCAGCGCGAACGGGTCGATCACATTGCCGACCGACTTCGACATTTTCTCGCCGCGATTGAACAAAAAGCCGTGCGAGAAAATGCGTTTCGGCACCGCGAGCCCGGCCGACATCAGGAACGCCGGCCAATAGACCGCGTGGAAGCGCACGATGTCCTTGCCGATGACGTGCAACGCCGCCGGCCAGTAGCGTTTGAATTTTTCGCTTCCATCGTCGGGAAAGCCGACGCCGGTGATGTAATTGGTCAGCGCGTCGACCCACACATACATGATATGCTTGTCGTTGCCGGGCACGCGGATGCCCCAGTCGAACGTCGTGCGCGAGATCGACAGATCCTTGAGCCCGCCGCTAACGAAACTTGCGACCTCGTTGAGCCGCTCCTTCGGCAGCACGAAGTTCGGCGTCTCGAACAGTTTGAGCAACTTGTCCTGATAGGCCGAGAGGCGGAAGAAATAACTCTCCTCCTCCACCCATTCGACCGGCGTACCGGTTTTCGACGCCACCCGCACCTTCTGTTCGTTCAGATGCGTTTCGTCCTCGGCGTAATAGGCCTCGTCGCGTACCGAATACCAACCGGCGTATTTGTCGAGATAGATGTCGCCGTTCTTCTCCATGCGCCGCCAGATTTCCTCCGACGAACGATGATGGCGCTCCTCCGTGGTGCGGATGAAGTCGTCGTTCGAGCAGCTCATGCGCTCGACCATCGCCTTGAAGCGCGGCACGTTGCGATCGAGCAACTGCGTCGCGCGTCAGCCCTTCGCTTGGCGCCGGTCTGCTGAATCTTCTGGCCGTGCTCGTCGGTACCGGTGAGGAAATAGACGTCGTAGCCGTCGAGCCGCATGAAGCGCGCGATAGCGTCGGTGGCGATCGCCTCATAGGCGTGGCCGATATGCGGCGGGCCGTTCGGGTATGAGATCGCAGTGGTGATGTAATAGGGCTGTTTTTCGGCCGGCATTTGAGACTTTGTTGAAAACGGAAATGGCCGGAAATAAGTCCGGTCATGGCGAGTCAGGAACTAGGTATCAACGGCGGCTGGCCGGGGCAAGCGAAGCAGCGACAAGAAGCGCGCCTACCATTGGGTCAAACGTCGCGCGATGTCGTCGGCTCACGGCCCGTACCCTTTTGGGCTGGGATCACAGCGCTCAATTATTGGCGGCAAATCGCTCGGCGCGGCCGCGGCGCTCATGGGCGACGCGCGACGGCAAATCGTCACGATGCGCCACGACGACCAGGCGGTCGACCTTGCCGTTCAGGTAGGCTTGCAGGAACTTCTGGTAATTCTTGAACGACACGCAGCCGTTCGACTGGCCGTTGGGACCGAGCATGTAGGTGTGCGCCAGCATGCCGGCACGACCGAACATTTTGTCCTCGTCGACCGGGTTGAGGCGGATGGCCTGGACGCCATGGAAAACCTCCTCGCGCAGCGTGAGATCGTAGACATTTGGCGGCGTGGGCCCGCGCATCCTGACCTTGACGAAGCGCGGATCATCCATTTTCTCATAGAGCCCTGAATGCGCCTCAAGCTTCTCGCCGTTGGGCAAATAGACGGTATGCGCGGCGATATCGTAAACCGCGGTGCGGCTGCTGTGGCTGGGCAGTTCCGCCGGCTTGTTGTGCGCCTCTTGCTGCGGCGCAACGCGCTTCGCGGCGGGCGGTGGCGGCGCTATCGCTGCGACCCCTAGCGCGACTTGAACGCCAGTTTCGTGGATCGTCGATAGAGCGATTTCACGCTCCGCCGGATAGGGCCGCGGCAGCGGCACGCTGTTCGTCCGTTGGGTGGGGCGCTTGGGCGGAAGCGGAATGGCGGCCACAGCGGGCGCGAGTTTGGCAACTTGCGTCAATTCGGGCGGGCGGGCTGATTCAGACTTTACCTCGATCGGTGCCGACAATGCACGCGCCGCTGACGGCGTATTTGTCGCAACCTCGAAACGCGGAACATAGGCCGGGCCGCTCAACGTTCGCGCCGAAGCAAAGATATCCGCCGCGCCGGCCAACGTGGGATATGGGCCGGCCAGAGCAATCGTCGAACGGCCAATCGGCGCCCGTGAATGGCTGGAGAGAACGAACGCGGACAGCCCCGCGGCAGCCATCGCGGCGACGGTGAGCGCGCATGCGGCGGCCAACGTCCCGAAGCCGAAGACCGCCCCTGCCCCAACGAACCGACGAAAATCGCCAAAAGATCCAAGAGGGATGACCCGAGCATCAAAAGCAGAAACGCCCCGGAAGGTCGCGGCCGCGCACGACATGATACGCACTACTCGAAATGGGCTGGATTAAACTGACGCGATGGCCGGCCGTGCTGGCGGCATTTCGAGCGGACTTGCGTGCTTGAAGGATGGGAAACCCGAATTTGCCATGCTGATCCGCCGCTTAACAATGTGTGACGCTAGTCACTACAATGCGAGCAATCCGGTTAAGCACTTGTAAATAGCGATCTCTTGTGGACACGAAATGTCGCGTCATCGAGCGCGTGCATACCTTGGGCGTGGCAGCGCCAGGCAATCACAAAGAATCGCGTTCAAGCCGATGAAGTCGCCTCAGCGGCTGTTGAACAAGGCGCCGCAGTGCGCCATATACGGCCCGAGTCACCTTCCCCAAGGAGCATGAATGAGCGGTTTTCGGAGCCCGGACGTATTGGAACGCCGCAATAACGCCGACGCGGTCAAAAAGGCGATGCTGGCAAAGTTCCGCTCCGTCACACAGGACCCTGCCCGCGCCGAGCAACTGCGCGCCCAGCGCGTCGCGGTGGCCGAGGCGCGCGCGGTGCGGATGGCGGAGCGCGAAGCCGCCAAGAAAGTGCGCGAGGCGGAACTCGCGGCGGAAGCCGCCCGCGCTGCCGAACTCGCGGCGCAGGCGCAACGCGAGAAGGAACAAGCCGAAGCTTTGATCGCGGCGCAAAAAGCCGAAGCGGCGGCCGCGCTGGCGGCCGAGCAAAAAGCCGAGCGCGATGCCCGCTACGCCGCGCGCAAAGCGGCCAAGAAAGTGCGCCGGCGCGGCTACTGACGGCTGGATCGCCGGTCGCTTCTCGACCACAGACGGATCGTGGGCGCGGTGATCGCAGCGACGGCCACGGACGGTTTCGTCACGCTGCGCAGCGCGCACGAAAACTAGCTCGACCAACTTCCGCAAATTCTAAAAGTAAAAGACGTCCCGTTTTTTTGCTCAAATCGATCATGCCCCGGTGCCAAACGGCATCTGCGCGCGCGCATTATCGTACCCACCTACCACCGAAATGCCGACGCACTATCATTGAGCTATATCGGAAATAGCGCAATCGGGGTGACTTGAATCAAATTCATAAATCTGTCTGAATTGTTTGGATATATCTGCTTGCCAATAATTTTTCACACCCCGACGACGGAGGAAGCAGATGAAAAGAATCATTCTCGCGGTCGCGCTCTCGGCATTCGCGATGACCTCAGCCGTGGCTGCAAGCTGCGAGTCGACCGCGATGGGCAAAGACGGCAAGCCGTTGGCCGGCGCCGCCAAGACGAGCTACATGAAGAAGTGCAAGGAAGACGCCTGCGCTGGAAAGGCGGTGAGCAAAGATGGCAAGCCGCTGGCTGGCGCCGCCAAAGACAGCTTCATGAAGAAATGCGAGAATGACGCCTAGGCGTCATAATTGCGTTGTCGTCGATCGCGACAACGGGATCGCCAAATCCATCGAATTCCAGCGGCCGCGATCCGGCCGCTGGGTGTGTTGCGCGAACGATCCTCAAGAAAATTGGGGTTTAAAATGAGAATGTCTTTTATTGCAGTCCTATGCTCGGCGATCGTCGGCATTGTGGCGCTCTCCTCCCCCACGCTCGCGGCAGCCAAAACCGCGAAGGAATGTCAGCAGGAATGGCAGGCGAATAAAACCACTAACGAGGCTAACAAGATCACCGAAAAAGCCTACGTCGCAAAATGCCGGACCGAGGCCAGCGGCACGGAACCGATGAGCAAACCGGCTGCCGCAACGACCCCGAAGGAAACCGCCAAGGAAAAGAAGGCCGCCCCTGCCGGCGCCGCGAAGAAGACCGCCAAAGCCTGCGAAGAAGAATGGCAGGCGAACAAGGCTGCCAACCAGGCCAAAGGAATCACGGAAAAGGCCTACGTCGAAACCTGCCGGTCCGGAACCGCCACCACCACTCCGGCGTCCGCAGCCGCGAAGGAGAAGACGTCGACCCCAATGGCGCCCGCGCCTGCCGCCGCTGTGAAAGAAAAAGCAGTGGCGCCTGCGCAGGCGGCGGCTCCCGCTACCGGCACACCGTCCGGCGCCAACCAGTTCGCTGCGGAAGCGCAGGCCAAAGCACGCTGCGGGCCCGGCACTGTCGTGTGGGCCAATCTTGAGTTGAAGATCTACCACTTCGCAGGTCACGACGACTATGGTCACACAAAGAAAGGCGCCTATATGTGCGAGAAGGATGCCACGGGTCAGGGCATGCGCGCCGCCAAGAATGAGAAACATCCCTGAAGCCGCGGCGACGTCTGATGCGGCACGGAGGAAATCGCGCGATCGATCACACACCCCAGTAACGGAGTTGAACCATGGGACTACTCGATAATCTCGGCGGCATGGTTGGACAATTGGCGGAAGGAGCCGCGCCGGGGCTTATTTCGGCGGCACTGGCGAAAACGAACCTTGGCGATATGCAAGGCCTCGTAAACCAGCTTCAGCAGGGCGGCCTCGGCGATCAGGTTAAGTCGTGGCTTGGCAATGGCAGCAATATGCCGATAACGGCGGATCAACTCCGTGCAGCGCTCGGCAATGACCAGATCAAACAGATCGCCGAGCATTTCGGCGTTCCGGTGGACGCCGCGCTCAAACTGCTCGCCGAACATGTTCCGGCCGCGGTCGATCAGGCCAGTCCGAACGGAACGCTGTAATCACTGATTTATTGGCTGGGCCAATCGGTCGGCGGTAATTACTGGTAGCGTCCGCGTATGGGGATTCTTGAGCCCGCTTCGATGACCGCCATACGGCGATGGCTTCTTGCCTTGTTGCTCACCGCCTCGGCGGTCATCGTCTGCTATCAGTGGGTCGACCGGCCGCTCGCTTTGCTGGCGCATGCCCACAGCGCGCATCGGGAGGCTTTGGTCCGCCTCACCCATATTCCCGACTTGCTGCTTCCGTTCGCCGTTATCGCGTTCGTGGCCTTCGGGATTTGGGCGTTGGCGGGGCGGCCGATGCCGAAAATCGTCGAGGCTGGCATTCTGTGCAGCATCAGCCTGATTGTGGCTGAAACGATCAAGAGCCAGCTCAAATTCGTCTTTGGGAGGTTGTGGCCGGATACCTGGGTGCAAAACAATCCGTCGTTCATCCACGACGGTGCCTATGGCTTCAACCCGTTTCACGGCGGAGTCGGCTACGCCTCGTTCCCCTCCGGACACACGGCGGCGACCTGCGCCGTGATCTCGGTGCTTTGGATCCTGTATCCCAGGCTGCGGCCGCTTTATGCGCTGGTCGTGCTGGCGGTCGCGGTCGGGCTGATCGGCGCCAATTACCACTTCCTCAGCGACGTGATCGCTGGCGGTTTTGTCGGCATGTCGACCGGCTTGATGACCTGCGCCTTTTGGCAGGCACGCCAATCCGGAATAGCCGCCTCATCCCACTGAGTTCAGCCCTACTTCGCGCACAGTTTGTCGAGACCTTCGAGCATCGCGCCGATGTCCTTGCCGTCCTTGGAATTCGGGTCGACGTCGGCCAGCCCGTCCATCAACGCGACGTATTCGGGGCCGAGTTTCTGGCTCATGTCGTCCATTTTCTTGGACAGCGCGTCGACCGTCTTAGTGTCTTTCTTCTGATCGGCCGCCTCGATCTGCTCACCGAGCTTGGTCATGTCGCAGTACGTCTTCGACTTGGCCTTGTCGGTGGTGATCATGGTGACGACCTTTTGCACATCCGCCTTGGTCGCTTTGGGCGGTTTGCCCTGCGCCTGCGCGCAAACCGGCATGACGGCGAACACGACAACGGCAACGGCGAATTTGAACTTCATATTTAGCCCCCTTGTGACCTTGTGTTTTGTCGTATGGCCGGCCGGAACATCGCCTGCCCGGCCGCAACCTTTGCGGCTGGCAAAGCCTCACTACGCCGCTACCAGCCTCCGCGCCAAGCCTTTTCAGCCGCAGTTAACGTTCAATTTACGCCAACCGCCGGGCATTGATAAAAAATGTCCGCGCCGCGAACCGATTAGGCTTAATTCGCGAGGTTTATCCGTCGTGATTGTCAAACTGCTAAGAATGCGCGGCTAATTTGCGCCACCTATCAGCAGGGGCGACCACACCGGAAATCTGCCATGAACATCGCCACGCCTTCCGTCTATTCGCATAACAACGCCACCGTTGCCATAATCGGCGCCGGTCCCTATGGCCTTGCCGCAGCCGCGCATCTGCGCGCCGCCAATGTGCCGTTTCGAATTTTCGGCGACGCCGTTTCGTTCTGGCGCGACCACATGCCGGTCGGAATGAAGCTGCGCTCGCCTTGGGGGGCCACCCACATCGCTGATCCTGCCAAACGCCAGACGCTCGACGCCTACTACGAGCAGGCCGGCATGGATGTGCCGAAGCTCCTGCCGGTGGAAAACTTTGTCGGCTACGGCAAGTGGTTCGCGGAGCGCGCCGCTCCCGATCTCGACAGCCGCGCGGTCCGTCGCGTCGACGCACGCGATGGCGGATTCCGCCTGGTGCTGGAGGACGGCGACATCTTCTTCGCCAAGCGCGTGGTAATAGCCGCCGGTCTGCTCGGCCACGAATACCGGCCGGCGCAGTTCGACGGCCTGCCGCGTGCGCTGGTCAGCCACTCGTGCGAACATACCGATTCCGAGCGCTACCGGGGAAAGCGCGTCGCGGTAATCGGCCGCGGCCAGAGCGCCTGCGAGGCCGCAGCTCTGCTGCATGAGGCGGGCGCTGATGTGGAAATCATCTGCCGCGGCGATCTGGTCTGGAACGCTGATCCCGACCAGCGCGGCTCGATGCGCAAGGCGGTGCGCGCCATGCTCGGCAATGTGCTGATCCCGCCGTCGCAGGTCGGCCCCTTCCCGTACAACTGGCTCAACGAGACGCCCGGCGTCATTCGGCAGTTTTCGCAAGCGACTCGCGACCGCTGGAACGAGCTTAATTTGCGGGCTACCGCAATCCTATGGCTGCGCTCGCGCTTGAAAGACATAGCCGTAGACCAAGGTCGCACCATTTGTACCGCGCGCAGGATCGGCGAGCAGATTTCGCTCACTTTGGACAACGCCAGCAAATGCTTCGACCATGTGATGCTGGCGACCGGCTACCGTATCGACGTCGACAAAATGGCGATGCTCGATCCGAAGCTGCGCGAGAAAATCGCGCGGCATAATGGTCTCCCCGTTTTGTCGGGCGGATTTGAATCAAACGTACCAGGCCTGCATTTTATCGGCGCTTCGGCGGTTGGGAGCTTCGGTCCACTGTTGCGATTCATCTGCGGCGCGGGCTTCGCGGCGCGTCGGGTCACCCGTGCGGCGAGCCGTGGTAGGGAGCGCTCGATCGGCCATAGCGAGATCGCCGCCGAGCCGATGCCGCTTGCCGCCAACAGCGAGCATTCATGAGCTTTAAGCCACCAACGCCCGGCGCGCTGATTGTCGGCGGCGCGCATGTCAGCATCGCGGTCGCCCGCAGCCTCGGCCGACAAGGCGTACCGGTCTGGCTGCTGGCCAATCATCCGATCCCGACTTATTCGCGTTACGTCAGGCGCAGCTTCCCTTGGTGCGGCGCCGAACATCCCGATGGGGTGTCGTCGATCATCGAGCTTGCCAAGACGCACAACCTGCAAGGCTGGGTGCTGTTCGCGACCGGTGATCAGGACATGCGCCTGATTTCAAAAAACCACGCGCTGCTGTCGCAACATTTTCGGGTGGCGACGCCGGACTGGGAGACGACCCAGTGGGCTTACGACAAGCGCCTCACCTATCAACGCGCGGCCGAGCTGGGGGTCGACTTCCCACAGAGTTTCGAGCCGCGCGGACTTGGCGAGATCGAGCGGATCGATTGCCGCTTCCCAGTCATTTTGAAACCGGCCTTTCGCAAGGGCATCGACGAATTTACTCAAGCCAAGGCCTGGAAGGCGGAGGACCGTGCGCAGTTGGTCTCACTCTACAAGCGCGCCGCAGCGCTCGTCGGAAACGACGCCATCATCGTGCAGGAGTGGATCCCCGGCGGCGGCGAAGCGCAGTTTTCCTACGCCGCATTGTGTGAGCGCGGCGAACCGGTCGTCTCGCTGACCGCACGGCGTACGCGTCAGCATCCGATCGATTTCGGCCGCTCAAGCACCTACGTCGAGAGCATCGAGCAAAGCGAGGTCGAGGAATTGGCTTGCCGGCTTCTCAAGTCGCTCAATTACACTGGTGTCATCGAGGTTGAATTCAAGCATGACCGCCGCTACGGCCAGTACAAGCTGCTCGACGTCAACGGCCGGTTCTGGACCTGGAACGGTCTGGGCGCGCTTGCCGGCGTCGATTTTCCCTATCTAGCGTGGCGGCAGGCGATGGGTATGAGCGTCTCTCTTGCCCGCGCACACACCGGCATGGCGTGGATGCATACCAGCCGCGATATCATGGCGGCCTACAGCGAAATCATCGCTGGTTCCCTGACGCTGGGCCAGTATCTGAAAAGTTTCCGCAAGCGTTTGGCGTTTGCGAACTTTGCGTTCGACGACCCGATGCCGGCGATCGTCGAGCTCCCCGTCGCGGCTTGGAATCGTTTCGCCTACAAGGTCACCGAAGCTCCTAAGCGCACGCTGGCGCAAAAGATCGCGCGCAAATTAGGCGTTGCGCCGCGCCGGATTGCCAAGTAGCGGCATTAGCCGCGCGCTGTTTCCGCCAGCAGGCCGAACACCGCAAACACCAGCGGCTTGCGTTCGAGATTATAGGTCTCGACATCGCGCGCCGCGCGATTGACCTTTTCCCACACTTCGGCCGTGCGCGCGGCCTGCCGTGCCGGAGGGACGCCGCCGGATATTTGCGCCGACAACCAGCCGTTGACCATGTCCATGAAGGCCGCGAGCGTTTGCGGCTCGTTACCGCCAAGCGCGTCGCCTAGCGCATGTAGCGCGCGCGGATCCGGATCCGGGAGTTGCGCAAGCAACCCAAGTACGCGCTGGCGCAGAGCGAGCGCCGGGCCTTCGAGCAGACCGATGGCGCGCGCGACGCTGCCTTCGGCGGCGTCCGCGGCCTCTTTTATCTCCGCGTCGTTCGTCTTGCGGCCGTTCGCAGCGGCGAGCGCGCAGGCAACATTCTCGGCCGACAGCGGACGCAACTCGATCCGGCGGCAGCGCGAACGAATGGTCGGCAACAGCCGGCCGGGCGCTTCGCTCACCAGCAGCAGGAGCGCGCGCGGCGGCGGTTCTTCTAAAATCTTGAGCAGCGCATTGGAGGCTTGCGGATATTGCAGTTCGTCGGCGCGATCGACGATGGCAATACGCCAGCCGTCCTCGCCCGCGGTCGAGCCAAAAAACGGTATAGCCTTGCGTACGTCTTCGACGCGGATCACTGTGTAGAGCTTGCCGGTCTGCTCGTTGATCACGCGATCCATCACCAGAAAATCGCCTTGCGCTTGCACGGCGATGCGACGCGCGACCAGGTTGTCGGCATCGACCGCAAGCGATGTCGCTTTCCGCACCGCCGGCGCCTTCGGATTGGGATGCGCGAGCACGAAACGTGCCAGGCGATAGGCCAGCGTTGCCTTGCCGATGCCGGGCGGCCCGCCGATGAGCCAAGCATGGGGGATGCGGCCGCCTTTATAGGCCTCAAGCAACGTGCGTTCGGCTTCTTCATGGCCGAATAGCACGCTGGTTTCGCGCGGGTGCCGGATGCCGCCGTCGTCGCTCACGGCGCTGCCGCCCTGGCCAGGCGCAGCAGTGGATTGAGACGCTCACGCACCGCTTCCCAGATCCGATCCGACACGACGTCGCGCGGCGCGCGGCCGTCGACGACGATGCAGCGTTTGGGCTCCTTGTCTGCCAACGCGGCATAGGCCTGGCGCAACGTCTCGTGAAACTCGACGGATTCCGCCTCGAAGCGGTCGGTAGCACTGTTGCCGCGCCGGCGCTTGGCGCGCGCCAGCCCGACATTGGCCGGAACGTCGAGCACGAAAGTAAGATTGGGCATGACGGCGCCGACCGTCACGCGTTCGAGACCGCGGATTAGCTTGGCGTCGACCTTGCCGAGCGCGCCTTGATAGACGCGGGTGGAATCGATGAAGCGGTCGCAGATCACCCATCGACCCGCAACCAGTGCCGGCAGGATGGTGGCACGCACGTGATCGTCACGCGCCGCCGCGAATAAAATCGCCTCGGTCTCGGCGCCGAGCGGTTTGGCGATGCCTGAGAGCAAAATGTGGCGGATGATCTCGGCGCCGGCCGAGCCGCCAGGTTCGCGCGTGAGGACTACTTCGATGCCAAGCGCGTTGAGCCGGTCCGCTAAAATGCGTGCGTGGGTCGACTTACCGCTGCCTTCGCCGCCTTCGAAGGTGATGAAACGTCCGCGCATTGCGTCCTTATCTTGGCGGTGAGAAAAGAAAGATTATAGCCGTTCGGCGCCGGCGCGGAACAGCGCAATCACCATTTCGCTGACCGCGTCGATGGCGCGCTGGGAGATATTCCCCTTGGCAACGCTTTCGGCGGCTTTGAGGGGAATTTGCAGAACCAATTTGTCGTCACGCCAGACTTTGAGCACACCGAGCGGATGGCCTTGCGCAATCGGCGCAGGCACCGGGCCCTGGTAGGCGATGCGCGCGATCAGCTTTTCGCCGCCGCTTTTCGGCACCATCAATCTTACCAGGCCCGACGCCTGCAACGGCACTGAACCGCTGGCGCCGCCGTAGACTTTGGCTGATCCGACGATCTGACCGTCGGCGAACAGATCGCGCTGCTCGAAGCTGCGAAAACCCCATTCCAGAAGTTTCTTGGCCTCGTCGCCGCGCTCCTTGGCATCTTTTGCGCCATTGACCACGACGATCAGCCGCAAGCCGTTCTGCACCGCCGAGCCGACCAGCCCATAGCCGGCCTCGCTGGTGAAGCCGGTCTTTAATCCATCGGCGCCCTCGACCGAGCCGAGCAGCGGGTTGCGATTCGGTTGGCGAATCTTGTTCCAAGTAAAATCGGGTTGGCCGAAGATCTTATACATCTCCGGATAGTCGAGAATGATATGGCGCGCCAGCATCGCGAGTTCGCGCGTCGTTACCTTGGTGCCGGGGTCTGGCAGCCCGTTGGAATTGGTGAACACGGACTTCTGCAAACCAATCGCACGCGCGCGTTGCGTCATCTTTTCGGCGAACTCGGATTCGGTGCCGGCGATGCCTTCGGCCAGAACGATGCAGGCGTCGTTGCCTGACTGAATGATCATACCGTGCAGCAGGTCGTCGACCGGGACTTTGCTGTTGAGCGCGGCAAACATCGTTGAGCTGTGCGATGGGGCGCCTCCCTTACGCCAGGCATTTTCGCTGACGCTGAATTCGTCGGTGAGATTGAGGCGGCCTTCCTTGATCTCGTGGAACACGTATTCCGCCGTCATCAGCTTGGCGAGGCTGGCCGGGAATATCAGCTTGTCAGGGTCACGCTCGAACAGCACGCCGCCGTTTTCGGCGTCGGTCAGAATGACGTGCGGCGCATTGACAATCGGCTCGTCTTTGTTGCGCGGCGGCTCTTTTTTTGCGGCGATCGGCGCCGTCGGTTTGTGGGGCTTTACGTCGTGCTTGGGCGCAGCCACGGCCAGCGCGCTGAAAGCGACGAACAACGCCGCCGCCGTTAAGAACCGTCCGATTGCACCAAGCCGAAACAGCATCGCTAATGTTCTTTTGCCCGCACGGGCGCCTGCCCCGCGGCTCAATCAGCGACGATGTGACGGAATTTTGTGGCTCAGTAAAGGCCGCGGCCGCTCATGAACCCTGCGCGAACATCGGAACCGACCGGGGCATAGGCGGAAACCGGCGAAATCTCAGGTTCGGCGGCAGCCTCGCGGGCGAATGACGGCTCGGCTTGCGGGCGCGAAGCGGCGGCGAGTTCAACGGTGTGCGAGGGGGCGGCAGCTCGCGCCGGCAGCTCGCGGGCGCTCTCGCCCAGCCTATAGGGGCGATCTGGCGGCGCCGGCACGCGGGCGGCGAGCTGCGTCATCGGGCGGCTATCGAAATAAGCCGGCGCATAATTGCCGGCGGAGGCGAGCTGCACCTGCGGCAGGGCGCCCGGCGCGCCGTCGCGCAGAGTCGATGCCAGCTTGCGATCGTCTGAGCCTTGCAGCGGCGCGCGGCCAACGTATTCGACCTTCACTTTGGTGAGGCCGTTGCCATAGAAGCCCAAAAGCTTGGCGGTGCGCACCGAAACGTCGATCAGACGGTTGCCTACATAGGGGCCGCGGTCGTTGACGCGTACCACCATCGACTTGTGGTTGGCCAGATTGGTGACGCGCACATAAGACGGCAGCGGCAGCGTCGGATGCGCGGCCGAGAGCGAATTCATGTCGAAGATTTCGCCATTGGCCGTGTAGCGGCCGTGGAAATCGTCGCCGTACCAGGACGCCATACCGACCGCGCTGTAATTGACGTCCTCCTGCGGCACATATTCATGGCCGCCGATCATATAAGGCTTGCCGACGCGGTAGACACCGCCGCCCTTAGGCACCGGTTCGCCCGGCTCGACGACGCGGGCGCTGGCGGAAGTGCCGTATCTGGGATCGACCCGGCTGGATATGTGGCTATTGGCGCAATTGGCGAGGGCCAGGCAGCCGGCTGCGGCCCCAAGCAGGCGCGTCAAGCGGCTAAATCGGCCGTTGCCCCCGAATCCGCCCATGCTGCCTCAAATCCCCGATTGCGAAGCGCCCAGTTTACCTTACGTAGGCCGTTTCTGGAACCGCCGGCCTGCGGGGTGGTAAATACTTGGTTCCACTGCCACATTTGCCGGTCTGATGGCTTGACCGGAATAACCCAGACAATCGCCCGCTTGCAAGGGCGAAGAGCTTCGACCATTGGACTAGCTGTATCGCAGGAGTGTTACGGAAGGGTGGCCGAGTGGTTTAAGGCACCGGTCTTGAAAACCGGCGTTCCCGCAAGGGTACCGTGAGTTCGAATCTCACCCCTTCCGCCAGTCAAGTTGCTTTGTGTGGTGATTTTGGCATCGATGCGTCGCCTTTTATTTTTCCGTTTAGGTCATGCCGCGAGGGGCGAAGAAGAAAGCTTGGTGAGTTCGTTCTGCCAAAAATTCCTATTTATAGAACTTTGTCCGATTTACTCGCTTCGGTTGTGGTTACGCGCGAAAAAAATCGCCCTGAACATATACCTCTTTGATTGGTCAGACCTTGAGCTGTGCGATCAGCTGCAGATCTTGCAAGTTCGCCAATGCCCTTTTCTTGCGAGAGTAAACACGGCGCTCATAGCGCTCGATGCCGCTCAAGGTAGGCAAGGCTTCCACGAACGCGCCGGCGAGGTCGGTCGTTGTCGTGGCCGCCTGGTTCGGCACCTGGGACGTCGCCTGTTCGATCGCTGCCACGCGGGCTTGGTCGATGCGCTGGAGCATCAGCTCACATTCGGCGACGACGAGGGCCTGGCCCAGGATGGCGTCTTTGGCGCCCTCGCCCGCTATCGTGTGGGCGATGTCAAACGCGGTTTTGTGCAGCGTGCGGTCCATCATGACCGGAATGCTCAGCCCATGTTTGCTGGCGTAATGACCTAAATTTCGCAGAATTCGAGCACTTTCCGGATGAGCTAAACACGAATGCTCAGTTAGCTGCACCCGTTGCTTGTTTTGAACGGCTTCGCTATTTTGCCTGCTGACGCTTACGCAGCCGCACGCCAGAGTCACCGCCATTTTCGTCGATGAATTCGCCGCCAACAGTCTCCAAGGCACGTCGCACAGCAACCTGGTTGGCGACAGTCATCGATGTTTTTACTTCGGCAATTTCGGCGCGCCGAATTGTAGCTAGTCCTAACTTTTCTTCTCGCGCGAGATCAGCGGCGCTCAACCGATGCGACGACTTCGGCGAGTGACTGCATCAACCGGATAAGCCACGCTTGCCCCTCACCCACTCTGTTTGTCGGTTTACAAACAACCGCAGATACAATGGAACTTTGCTGAGGGCATAAACCGGCGCCATTGCCAAAGTGCAAAGCGAGACGAAGTCTCGGCCGCAACACCACCACGCCACTCCAACGCCCGTCATAAGAAGCACATTATTTATCGTTGCGAGTGCGAGTGGAGCGACGTTACCGCTTATTACATATAGGATTGCTGCAAGAACAAAATGGCCCACAAGCAATAGCAACAAAAGAGCCAACGGCGGAACAACAAGATCAAGCATCATTGTGACTAAGAATACGTTTCCCGAACTCAAAAATCTGCCTATGAGAAGCGGCGCGTACCGTATGGCGGTAGTTATGGCTCCGTGCTCCCAGCGCGCACGCTGTTCAGAGCTCGGAGTGCCTCCCGCGGCGACTTCGCTGGTCACGAGTGCCTCGGGACAAAACCTTGAAAATTTTCCATTTAAAGCCAAATCCAGACCCAAAGTCAGATCCTCAACTAAATTTGCATTCGTTAAATTGACCGAGCAGATGTCGTCCCAAAGAAACGCCATTCCGCTCCCTGCTAATTGGCAAGGGAGCCCCATACGGTGTAAACCTAAAGGACGGACATAATCCTTTACGAGCCATGCGAAGGCAACAATTGGGGCAAATCTACCGGCTGGCTGTGGCGGCCTCATGATATACGCAGCTTGTGTTGGAGAACGCGTATCGAAGCAAACACGGCCGAGACGATCAATGCAATTTGCCCCAATCTGGCAATCGGCATCAATACACATCACTACTTCCGGAGCGCCTGTTTGCTTGAGAAATTTCAGACCATGGTTTAGGGCGTATCCCTTTCCCCGCAGGGTCAGATTGGTTCGTACTGTAACTTCGGCCCCCTTCCCCCGCGCGACATTCGCAGTATCATCCGAACAGTTGTCCGCAACGACGATCAGCCGATCGCCTTGCTTGAGTTGACTTAAAATAGAACCCAGATTGCGGGTAACAGCCGCTTCTTCATTGTGTGCTGGCACAAGTACAGCGACATGTGGACGCGGCCCTTCTTGGATCGCTAATGCAACATGCCTTCTGGCGCCGGCAACAATCTCAATACAGATCGTGAGTGCCGGCGCAGCAAGAAGAGCTCCGACCACAATCAGAACCACTTCTATGGCGGATAGCACGGCTTCCTTTCGCTCCCGATTGCCACGTCGAACAATGCCGAAAGCGCTTTCGCCTGGTCATCAACCCTGTGATAGCGCAAGGCACGTTCGCGACCGGCGAATCCCATAGCCTGAAGCTTATCAATCGGAGCATCGAGGCACGCGCGAACCGCGCACAACATGTCCTCTTTTGAGCCGGCCGGGAAAAGCCAGCCTGTTTCTCCGTTGACAACAAGCTCAGGAATTCCGGCAACGTATGTGCTTAAAACGGGTCGTCCAAGAAGCATCGCCTCGATAATAACAATCGGCAGTCCTTCAGAAAAGCTTGGCAATATCAGTGCGCGGGCTTTCAGGATTTCCCGCCTGACCTCGTCGGCGGTCGCCCACCCAGTTATTGTTACGGACCTGGCCAAGTTCATGTTCGAAATCAATTGTTCGATTGGCTTGCGATGCTCGCCATCGCCGACCAAAACCAGTTCAAACTTGCGTCCTTCTTCGACAAGGGCCTCGATGGCCTTGACCAAGAAGATCTGGCCTTTCTCTTCGGATAGTCTTCCGACGCACACCAAACGGTTAGAATCGGAAGGCACGACAGAATTGAGTTGGGCAAACGCCGCATCTATTCCGCAACGAACAACCTTTATTTTATGCCAGTCAGTCTGCTGCGTTATCCGAAATATTTGCCCGCGGATGTAGGAGCACACCGCGACCACGAACGCAGCTCCTCTTACCTTTTCTGCAAGGTGAATAAGGGTTGGTTTGTCATACTCCCCTGTGCCGTGGACAGTAAAACTATATCCAATATTAGAAAGTATACCGACCAGCATGGC
This sequence comes from uncultured Alphaproteobacteria bacterium, assembly GCA_963809675.1. Taxonomy (GTDB): domain Bacteria; phylum Pseudomonadota; class Alphaproteobacteria; order Rhizobiales; family Xanthobacteraceae; genus Pseudolabrys. Next base: position 665,743 of record CAWEKJ010000007.1, on the reverse strand, counting down.
GACTTCGGTGGAATTTGTTCCGAAGTGGGCATGAAGGTGAGTAATCTTCCGCCTGGTGAGGTGAGGAGCAATCCAGCAAGCTTCAGCAAGATAAAACAGATGCCAGACGAGTGGGCGATCCGAGGGATGCATCATTCGTATCGCTAGCCATAGCGCCGTCGAGAAAACGCTTTGGTGCACAGACAGCTTGGCGCACGAGAGCCATGGCCAATGAAAGTGCGCCTTGTCTTAGCACAAATGTCGTATTAGCACGCTCGGCGATATCCGCAGGATCAACCAAATCTGCGTCCCAGCCGCGCAAGGCTACCCGGAAGATCGACCACCCATGTTCCTCCAAGGCGAGGATCTCGCGGCGGATAAAACTGTGGCTCACCTTTGGATATTGATTGATGAGATAGGCAATCTTGCGACTCGCAGCAGATTCTGCCGGCCACGCGTTTCCATTTTGTACCGTTTTGGCGCTGTACATCTGTTCTCGTGTACCCGCGAGCATGCGTTAAGGACGACCGTAATTCATCGGCAGGAACTGCAGCTTGTCCCATGGAAAGTGCGCGAGAATTGCATATGAAGGCGTGCCTTTCCATAAATCAGGGTACGGGTCCGGTTGACCGACGGCGGTAAAGCGTTTGGGATCTTCGGCGCGGAGCGCGATGGCCCCCGCCTTGTCCCACACGACAAAACCATAGGTCTGGGCAGCCTTCGCGATGGTCTTTGCGATTGGGTGCAGTTGTAATGCGTCGACGTCGACTGCTGGATCGAGCCTGAACCGCAGTCCTTCCGGGATGCGGTTGGGAAGCTCGGATGGATTCCAGCCGTCCGAGCGATTCGCCGGCCACGAAATTACATTCCAGTGCTCTGCCTCGACGAGCGCAATGCCCATAACATGATCGATTTGTCCGCGGCGAAGCTCATCGACTGTTATCATCCCGCCTATCAGGGGTAGCCCGGTCGCGACAGCTCCATAGTGGCTTGGCCAGATACCGTTACTTTTGGACACGTTCTGCATACGTCCGCCCCAGCATGCCTGCCATTGACTTTCCATCTTCCGTGCCTTCCAGAATTCCCAAAGCGTATCGGTAGCGGGCTGGTAAACTGTCATTTCACCATCGCTGTCCTGGGAGGGCTGGGCATATGACGGTATCGGCACCGCGTGCCACTGCTCCTCCAACGTGTTGTCGTGATGGCCGTGCTTCAGACAATCCCATTGCGTTACGGTGCTCATGTGCGCTTCGGAACCCACGATATAAATTGGGGCACTCCATCTGCCCGCATTGATTGTCGCGTTTCCGTAATGCGCCTTTAATTGACGGACAAAGTCGCGTGCGAAATTTTTCGAGTTCGGGTGCAGTGGCGCATTTTTGGGAATCGGCCGGTACCAGAAGCTGTCCGCCGCGAATACGTGCGCGGGCAGGCGTTTCGTCTCGGACACTTCGTCGGATGCAGCCGATGCCGCGCCGTTAAACACACCCACCTGCTCCATAGTCGACGCGACGAGGCCGACCGAGCCCAGCATCATCGAGAGCACGGCCAAACGCCGCCCAGTCTGTGACAACAATCTCTTTGCGAAGCGTACGCCGGAACCTAATTTGCTTCCGCGGATGGTGTTCCGGATCCGTTGGCCCACTGGGATCGACTGGCAGCCAAAGACGTCCACCTCACAATCAAACATGCGGGTGGTCTTATCGAAATGCATTTCCTGCGCCCGCATGAGCTCGCTTCTGTAGAAACCGTGACAGGCCGGCGGCGCCAGATAGAGCTTGTTCGGCGAAATGGCGAAGGGACGGATCTCTGCCGCCGGATCGAGAAAGTATTGCGCCGCGCCGGCGGCAACACCGGGCCATGATTGGTTGAAGAAGTCGTCCAGAATGACCACCCCGTCTTCCGTCAGAACCGCCTCAGCGAGTTGAAGATCATGGTGTGTGATATCTTCGGTGTGGCCGCCGTCGATGGAGAGCAGACGGCACCGCCCGACGGCGTTGACAATGTCGGCCGGCTTCACGTCGAGCGACGACGCCTGAATAACTGCAATATCGGCGTCTCCGGTCCACTGGAACACGTTGCGCAGAAACGTGTCCCGGTCGCCGAAGCCGGAATGGTCTATGTTGAGGTGCTGTTCGCCGAACACATCGAGAGCAAAGCATCTTTCGTTTTCGACCGTGGTCAACTTCAGCAGGATGAACAGGCGCCCCATGTGCACGCCGATTTCGCCGACAGCGCCATGCATGCCGCTGTCACGTTGAATCCGAGACAGGCCGCCGATGAAGGCGGCGCTGTATCGATCGAGCCACCCGTGCACGTGATGGCCGTTCTTTAAGTAGGTCTTGATGCGCCGGTGGTCCGGCGCCGGCACTGAGAGCGGTGCGGTCCCTTCTTGCTTTGGAATCGATCTATTCGGCAAGCGCGTCCGCCATCGTGTGGAGAAGTTGGCTGCGTTCTTCGGGCACAAAAATGAAATTGTTGATATAGCCGGCGTGTTTGAATCCGAATTCCGGCTCCATTTCTACTGGCTGCAATCCCTCGATCATCGATATGTGGAATGGATGGAGACGATTGTCGCGAACAAATTGGCAGGCGTAGCCTCGACTTAGAAGGCGCTCGAACACTTCGCGTGAACGGCCGCGGTGATGCCTCTCCTCGATTTCCACGATCAGCACCGGGCGTTCGCGCGTAATCGTCTCGGCGGCTCCGTCCAAAACGAAAGCCTCGTGGCCTTCCACGTCGATCTTGATGACCGCGATATCGCGCAATTGTTGGCTATCCAGGGTCGCCAGCGCAACGTCGCGATGAATCTCGGTAAATCCCGGATTCGCGCCCTTTTCCAGGGAAGCACGCGTTGCGAGCTCCTTGCCATCGACGACTGGCACGGCGAGTTGCGAAATTCCCGAGCGATTTGAAAGCGCGATCGAATGCACCCGCACATTGGCCGGCGCTGTCGCTTGAAGCAGCGCGAAAACGTTTTCATCCGGCTCGAAGGCATAGACTTGCGGAAACAATCCGGCAGCCCTGATCGACCAGGCTCCGATGTTGGCGCCGATATCCACGAAGTTACCGCAGCCTGCGAACGCCGACAGCAATCTTAATTCCGGTTCGTCGGCGGATCTTTGGGCTTTCCGAACCTGATATCGGAATATCCGATATCTGGTGAGAAGAGACGCCGGGATCAACGACGCGATCGCTGCCTTGATCGATTTACTCAATCGCATATTTCGTCTGCCGCCGAGAAATTTCGAATTCACGACATCATCTCATTGCGAAGCCGTTCTTCAGAAAATCGTCGCTGATGAAGACCGCATCCTGCTCGATGAGATAGGGAAAATGGCCCGCATTGTTCGGCACCAGCGCGCACAACGTAAAGCCGCGGCGGGCGTAGAAGTCGAGCGACTCATGGAATGGGATCGAATCCGAATAGAGACGGACAAACGATACTTCGCTCTGGATGCCGATGAATCTTCCAAGGTTGTCGCCCGCCGAATTGGCAATGACCGTGTCGTATCCTTGCGTATCCATCTTGAGGAATGGCCGCTTGAATCGCATCGCGTTCTTTGCCTCGAGATAAAACGTCTTGAGCGTCTTCACTGGCACTTTTATTCGTTTTGTCACGGTGTTCAGGCAGCTGACATTCGAGGCGTGTGCGACTTCCGTCGCAATCGGCTCGCTCAAGGTCGTGAATTGGTGCCCCGCCGTAATCGACAAGGACTGCTCGCCGTCGTGAGCTGCAAGGCCGATATTCTCTGCGTACCACTTCGGATCGGCATCCGACCAACTGCGAAGAACACGAAATGTTTCCGGATTGGGCTCGGCCGATATGATGGTGCCCTGAAATCCCACATTCTTCCGGAGCAATCTCGCGTACTGACCCTGATTGGCGCCGATATCGAAGATGCAATCGATGGCATAGGTTTCGACGAATTTCTTCAGGATCGCGATTTCCGGCAGCTGATATTCCTTGCGCCGGTCGTAGACGCGCAACTGCCGTAGCGACGCGCCCAGACTATTGACCTTGGTTATGACTTGCCGAAGACTCATCTCAACTCCGATGTTCGCGAAACAAGGCGAGTCCGTCACGACAGCTTCAAATCGGTCGGCTTGGCGGCACAGGCATTGGGAGCCTTCGCCGTATCGCCGTTGGCGAGCGGTTGCTCGGGATCGATTCGCAGTGCGACCGGAACGACCGACATGTGCTCCTTCAGGCTTCCTGCGAGACTCTGCTGGGTCGCGCCAAGCGTCCGACAAAATTTGTGGAATGCGAAATAGTACCTGTCGTTGGTGTAGCACCAATCCCGCCTGCCGAACCAAACGATTACCCATATGATTGCCGCGACCGCGCCGATGCGGTCGATGTGCTCGGCTTGCATTGTCAGCGTCACGCGATCGTCGTCCTTGAGACCGAGGCGATCGCGCAAATTCACCGACGAAAGCACTTCCACGACATGAAGCGCCGAATGCTTCCAACGATAGACCCAAACATTCACGTCGTTGAGCCGCGCCGGCCAGACCATGCGCGAATTCCGGTCGAAGAAGCTCGCTTCGGCCTCGTTCAACCGCATAGGCCGGTCGAGAATGATGTTGAGCGTGCCGGGGCGTATCGCTTCACGAGTAATTCTCTCGATCTCGATGATGAGGTCGGCGAAACTGGCCGAGGCCGTGCCCCGCCCGCTTCGCACCCTACCCGCCATCTTGATCACGTCGCCTCCTGTGCGGCGCTACCGGACCATTGGCCCGCGCAGCGCCGCGTGATTGAAAATAAACTCGGCGCCGATCGGCTCTCAATTCGAAGCGGGGCGAAGCTCATTAAGAAATTTCAAAAGCCAGCCAAGCTGCGCGCGGCTCCCGGGCACGGCCATCCAGACCGCGAGATAGGCCGCGCCGTAGATGAGGAAATCCGGCGCGATCCACAGCTCCGGCCAAACCCGGCCCATGGATTGAACGCCCCACAGCGCCAGGCCGGCGCTCACCGCCGCTGCAGCGGGCCGCGTCACAGTCTGCAACATGGTTTGGATCCGGATTGGCGTGCCATTGAAGCAGTACGACAGGCTCGGGATGGTGAGCAGCAAGGTGACGCCGCTGAACGATGCGGCGACGCCGACTGCACCCCAGTGCAGTCCGAAAAAGAAGGCCGCAAATGTCGCGGGCGTGGACACCAGCACCTGCCATTTCAACTGTCGGCCGGTTCGCCCGAGCGATACGTAGACCCACCCCCATGCCACATTAAAGGTGCCGACAAAGGCCGCGACACCCAGCGCCTGGAAAATCGGCACCACCTCCAGCCATTTTGAGCCGAGCACCAGCAGGACGACCGGCCGCGCTTCGACCAGCAGAAAACAGATGATGGGCATGCCGACAAAGGTGATGGCGCCGATCGCCTGATAATAGAAACGCGCATAGCGCTCGGGCTGATCCTGGAGACGGCTCAAGACCGGCACGACCACGGCGGACACAGGGCCGTTGATCTGCGTCATCGGCAGCAGCAGCAGGCGGTAGGCTTGCGTATAAAAGCCAAGCGCCGCGTCGGAGACAAAACGGCCGATCAGGACGTTGTCGAAATTGCGGTTGGCGAAGTTGAGCAGATTGAAACCGGTCTGGTGGATACCGAATTTGACCATCGGCCACACGCCGGTGCCGCCGCGCGGCCAACTCGGCAGCCAACGGCAAAACGCCAGCAACAAGAGCAGCAAGGTCAGGCTGTAGGCGTATTGCTGCACGGCCAACGCCCAGTAGCCGGCGCCGCGCCATGCGCTGAGGATCGCGGCCGCCAGACCTGCGACCAGCGCGATAAAATTGATGATGGCGATTTCGGTGAAGCGCATCTGGCGCTGCATCAGCGCGTCATGCTGCACCGAAAGGCCAGCAATGGCGACCGCGCCCGCCAGCGTCAGCCCAAGCCGCAAGACGCGCGGGTCATTGTAGAACCAGGCCATGGCGGGACTAAGGGCCGCGATTATGACACCGGCCATCACGCCGAATGCGGCGTTCAACCAGAACAGCGTGCTGATCTGCTCGTGCGTGATCTCCCGCCGCTGAATGGTCGCGAGCGACAGCCCGCCAGTTTGGATCATGGTAATGAAGCCGGTCAGCGCGATCGTCTTGCCGAAGACGCCGAAGTCGACCGGCAGCAGCAGGCGCGCCAGCACCGCGACGCCGGCGAGCTGAATGGCAAAGCGCGCGGCCTGGCCGAGCATGGTGGCGACCGCGCCGCGCACGCTGCGGCGGCGAAGGTCGTGCTGCAAGTGGTCGGTTTCAAACAGGCGTTGGGCGCGGCTCGACGCGGAGGCGTCGATCGGGGGCACGCTCGCGGCGACGTGGATGTTGTCGGTCATTATGCGAAGGCCTCGAGCGTCATCCGGGCGATGCGGTCCCAACTTAATGCATCTAGCCGGGCGCGGACGCCGGGCTGGAGCGGACGAGCCTTCGCCCATTGCACGGCGTCGCGGACGATGTCAGGGCTGAGCGCGCACTCGTAAAGCCTCACCCAGTCGGGCCCGACGATGCCGCGCAACTCGGCGAGGGCCCCTTGCGCCGGCACCAGGATCGGCCGGTCGAACGACAGCGCGAGGATGGCGCTGCCAGAATTGAGGATTTCGGTATAGGGCAGGATGACGAGGTCAGCGGCGCGAAGATACTTCTGCATCTCCTCCCGCGCGACAAATCCGAGAGCAAGCCTGACGCCGCAGGTGTGCGCGGCGGCGTTCTCGATGTCTCGCGTGGTTTGCTCATCGGCTTTTCCGACGACCAGCAAGTCGGCATTGTCCAACCGCGCGCCGACAAAACAGCGGATCAAATCCGGCACGCCTTTGTAGGTGCGGATCTGGCCGATGAATAACGCGACGAATTTTCCGGCCGGAATATCCAGGGCAACGCGCGCTTCATCTTTGCCGATTACGTCGGGATAGGCGCCGCGATAATGGCCGTGCGGGATCGTGAAAACCGTAATGGATCGCGTCCGCGGGTGGTGGCGGAAAAGCTCCTCCGTGCCCGCATTCGACATGCAGATAATGCCATCGAGGTTTGGCAAAAACACTCGCCAGAATATCCATTCGAGCCACGCGTGGCTTTGTTCATGCGAGCGAATATTGTGCACGGTCCAGAAAATCTTCGTTCCTTTGACGCGGGCGGCTTTCAAGGCAAGCGCAAACACCAGCAAATTGCGCGCGATACGAATGCGTTGGCTTGGTTGACGACATATTCCAGCGGCCAATGCAAGTGCCAGACGTCCCACCGCTCGCCCAAAAGCCTGCGCCGCGAAAAGGCCGCGACCTGCGTGCCGCTTTTCTCCATTGCGTCGTAAAGCAGTGACTGCACCGGATTTCCCTGCGCCGTCTCCCGGTAGGGGGACGCTAGAATCTTCAAGGCGCGGCGATGCGAAACAGCGGCTGCGCCGCCGGCCGGTGTGTTCACTGCGGCCTATGCGGTTCCCGGCAAGGTCGCCAGGCGGCGTCTCGCTGCAAGCACGCGCATGCCTATTGCGCCGCCTGTCGTGAGCATCCGCCGCAGTCGGTTACCAATCGTCGCGCGCAACAAACGCGTGACGCCCCGCCGCCGTGCCGCCCCATGACAGGAACCGCGTCCAGTCCGCCAGCTCTGGGCGGGATCCTGTAATCACTGTGGAAAACCTGGAGGAACAGCGCCCGCAGTTGCGCGGCGTCGCTCCGGCCGTGCTTTCCCGCGACCAGCTCGAAGGCCGTCCTCACCTGGTTCGGTTGTTCTGAAATCCGGTCGCCGCGCGGCGTGGCGTCGTATAAATATGTGACGGATCGACCAGATAGGCCGGTCCATAGACCTGCAGCACGCGCATGAAGAACTCCAGATCCTGCCAAGCCGGCAGTCTTTCGTCGAACAACCCCGCCCCCACCAGATAATCGCGGGGCGCGAAAATCTGATTGCCGATATAGTTTTCCTCGAACAAGTCCGGCGCGGTGACGACGGACTTCTTTCGCGTCGTGCGGTAGGGCGCGCCATTTCTCGTCCAAATCTCCTGCGCGTAGAGGCAAGAGGCCTTGATGCCCCTCGCCATCAATCTATTCCAGCCTTCGACAAAGGCTTCGATGCGATCAGCGCTGGAATTCGTCGTCGTCGTCGAGGCCGGTGACGAATTCGCCGCGCGATTGCATAATCGCCGAGGTTGCGAGAGGCCGACGCACCTCGCGGCGTCGCGTTGTCGATAAACCTTTAATCGACAATCCGCACGCTGCTCGCTGTCGCAAGAAATCGGCTGTTCCATCCGAGGAAGCATCGTCGACGACAATCAGCTCGATGGCATCGTAGGTCTGCGAAAGGACCGACTCGACCGCGAGAGTCGAGGAGACCAATTCGATTGTGGGTTGGCAGATAAATACTGACCAGCAATCTGTAATGCTCAATATAACAAGCGTCTAAGTGTGCGCGTTATCCGTCGATGCATCGTTCACTTCAATCAACTCAATGTCCGGATAAGCTTGGGCGAGTACGGAATCAACGACCTTGGCCAGCAGTTTTGAATGGTTCTGTCGTTGACAAGTATTGGCTCATCAGCGTTTTTGTGGTTAGTACTCAGAGTTAGAAGACTTCATTTCGACGCAAAACCTAAACGACCATTCGCTTTAAGACTACAATTGAGACCTTATAAGGACGAAATAGCCAAATCAGAGGGTGGAGCCTACTTTTCCACCGCTCCCATTTGTAAAATGGGAGCGGTATATGCACCAACATCTTCACTATGGTTCTGATCAGTTCCTGTGGCTTAAGTCCGCGCAGTTCATTCCAATATGTCGTCTCCATGACGACATTCTCGGCAACAACTTCGCAGTTTGGAAAAAGAGCAGCAAGTTCAGCTGGCGTGGGGCGAAAATAAGTGTCGATAGGATCGAGATGATAAGGAAAGCTATTTGGGACCGAGACGATTATGTATCCGTCAGGGCGCACAATTTGAGCACAAATATCGGCGAGCGCCTCGCGCTTCAGAACGTGCTCAAATACATTGCAGCACAAGAGGCTTCCGACGGCAAGTTCTTGTAGTCGAGTACGAAAAGTTGGATCGAATACGTCGCCAATGATCTCGACGCCCGGCGCTGCCTTCAGATCGGCGTGAATGAACTTCACCCCCCTTGCTTCGTTTGGCTGAACGATTTTGTCCTCTATATAAGGCTGTCGGATTTTTCGGAAGGATGCCGTGCTTGAGCCCAAGTTGAGGCATGGTGAAACACGCTCAGTTGGTAAGGCCAACAATGCCTTACCGATCCACGCCGCCTCATTATTTAGCACACTACACTCCACCCGCTACGCCACACGAATTTGACATCTCACGTCAGCCCGCCTTTATCACACAGTTCTGTCCGACGGAGCATCGTAAGACACAGATTTTGCGACGCGTGCCGCGATAAGCCCGAAGGAGCGACGATGGGAGGCGGCGGGTGAAGCGTGGTCAATGCAAGCCCAGCGCTGATTAAGCTGATGTTTTTAGATAGGCCACACTTCGCCAGTAAGCCAATGGCGAGGAAGAAAAAGAGAACCTAGACCGTTGCTCTGCCCATTTAGCGAAAACGATTCCGACAAAACCCCAAAAATACCAATTGAGCGGGCCGTAATCGAGAATGTTGTCGGAAAAATTGACGATCATGTAGGCGAGGATGCTTGAGGCCAACATGATTGATCCTCGCGGGTCGTCTTTGTAGTTGCGTAGGGTGCGTAAAAACAGATTCATGTAAATCATGAGATAGCAGAAGAGTCCGACAGCACCCGTCTCATAAAAGACCTGCACATAGACGTTGTGCGCGGGGAAGCCCTCGCCCCGGTAGTATGTCTGGCTGGTGCTCTCCGGTAGTGGAAAGAATATGCGCGAGTTCGCGACAAACGAAGCGAGACCTTTTCCAAATACGGCTGTATCGGCTACATCCGCAAGTGCGCTCTCCCACATGAGCTGCCGCCAAGCGAAAGAGTTGATTGCATCGGCTTTGCTTGCCATTGCTCCAGTGTACGCGGTGCCTCGCTCAAGATCAGCAAGACGATCACCAACAGCCGGGATGAATATGAGGAGCGGCAATAGCGGGAAGACAATAAGGTAGCGTCGATTTATAAAGAGAGCGTATGTTGCCAGGATCACGAAAGTCGCCGACCCACGCTGCCCGTGTTTGCGTCATTATGATCAAGCCCACCAGCACTCCGGAATAAGGAACCATCAGTCTTCGGACCAAGGGTGTGAACCGCACCGCCGACGACGAAAGCAGAAAATAAATGACGCCTAAAACCACCATCAGGTAGAAAGCGAACCCGTTCGGATGGAGAAAGGTTGAAAGCACGCGGCCATCTGGCCTACGAAAAAACACCAGTTCGAGCAGACCCACCGCAGTCGGGACAATCGAGGAATATATGGTTGCCTTGAGCAGACGAGCTGAGTGCCGCCAGGCTATGCAAACGAGAAACGGTATGGCAAAAAAACTGAGGTAGGTCAGGAGCGCAAAGAATGCTCTGAGCGCACCGGCCCGATCGGGCGACCAGGCAATCGACACGGCCGCGACGAGGAGGAAAGGCAGCCAGACGCGGAAAGGATAAGCGGAGCCGGAGCGGGCGCATGAGGATCATCAGCCCGATGAGCCCCAGGACGGCCAAGATTCAGAATGGCACCGGGTGTCATTTCCATGCCAGCAACCTCGATTCGCATGATATCGAAGACACGGTCTGCACTGGACCGCATCAAGAGTATCATGAAGGTCAAGAAGTCCATCAGCTAGACTGTGGGTCCCGATTGATAACTCGACTTCGTATTCGTCTGCTCAATCTGTCTCAGTTCATTCCTGTATTTCTTATCAGTTATCTAGGCGCGAACGCGCTTGGCTCGCAGATCAATGCGACGATTAGGGGTTGTCTTTTTGCAGCGGGGGTGGATGGCTGCCACCCGATATTAATGGTCAAGGATTCGGAGGTGTCTCAACTCTGAGTTTTGGCGGTTATAAAGAAGCACTTCGGCGCCCCTTCACCGCTATATATAAAAGATCTGTATATTTTGCGGTTAAACGCCCGAGAGAAACAATGGACGTAAATTTAAGCGCAACATGCAGCAACAGTTGCGCCACACCTCGGCCGTCGCGTCTGAATCCGTCTCCGTATATAGACAAGCATCTCACACCTCGCTCATTGAGGAAACGGCATAGCCTCTCGCGGGCGATCACCGGGTGATAATAAGTAGGGTATGGTGCATAGCCAGGCTGGCCTGCAGACTTAGAACCGAGTAAGTAGTGGTAATATAACACATGCAGTCTATAAGGCAGCATGCGAGTAAGGAATCCGCGCGCTGTGTCCCGATCTGGCAAGCGCAGGATCAACAGCCCGCCGGGTTTGAGCCACTGCACAAAGTTTTGCAGCGCGATGTCGGCGCGCGGCACATGTTCCAGAACGAAGCTACTGAACACGACGTCGAATGATGCCTCCGGCAGGTGGACCGAACACAGATCGCCGACGATTGCCACGTCGAGATCGCACGCCTCGGTTTTGCGCAGTTCGAGCGCAACAGGATCGAGATCAACCCCGGTGAGCGTGTACTGGACGCCAGAAAGATCGAGAGTCCAGCGCTGTCCGCAGCCGGCCTCGGCTATCGACAGTGGCCCCCCCCGCTGCCTGGCGTGCACCCGAATTGCGTCACGCATAATTTGATCGATCTCTTCATAACTCGAGGTCTGCAAGACCTCTGGTACCTCTAGGCTAGCTAAGGGCGCGCAGTACCTCATCTTACTTCTCGTGCTCCCCGCCTAAGGCCTCGACGGTCAACCACATGCGTTAAGGACGACCGTAATTCATGGGCAGGAACTGCAACTTGTCCCATGGAAAGTGCGCGAGAATTGCATATGAAGGCGCGCCTTTCCATAAATCAGGGTACGGGTCCGGTTGACCGACGGCGGTAAAGCGTTTGGGATCTTCGGCGCGGAGCGCGATGGCCCCCGCCTTGTCCCACACGACAAAACCATAGGTCTGGGCAGCCTTCGCGATGGTCTTTGCGATTGGGTGCAGTTGTAATGCGTCGACGTCGACTGCTGGATCGAGCCTGAACCGCAGTCCTTCCGGGATGCGGTTGGGAAGCTCGGATGGATTCCAGCCGTCCGAGCAATTCGCCGGCCACGAAATTACATTCCAGTGCTCTGCCTCGACGAGCGCGATGCCCATAACATGATCGATTTGTCCGCGGCGAAGCTCGTCCACAATTATCATGCCGCCGATGAGCGGCAGCCCTGTAGCGGTAGCTCCATAGCGGCGTCGTGAGATGCCGTTACTCTTGGATACGTTCTGCATGCGTCCACCCCAGCATGCCTCCCAATGGCGGTCGGCCTTCCGCGTCTTCCAGAATTCCCAAAGCGTATCGGTAGCGGGCTGGTAAACTGTCATTTCACCATCGCTGTCCTGGGAGGGTTGGGCATATGACGGTATCGGAACCGCTTGCCACTGCTCATCCAAGTGCTTGTCGTGGTAGCTGGGCTTATGACAATCCCACTGCGTTACCGTGTTCGTGCGCACCTCGGGACCGACGACGTAAATCGGAGCGCTCCACGCGCCCCTATTGATTGTTGCCTGTCCATAGTTCGCTCTTAACTGACGAAGAAATTCACGTACTAAATTTTCAGAATTTGGGTGCAGCTGGACGTCTTTTGGAATGGGCCGATACCAGAAGCTGTCGGCCGCGAATACGTGCGCGGGCAGACCTCTCCTGGCGAGCCCCTGCGTGGAAGTGGCGTCATTTGCTGCAATCGTCCGGCGGCCAGTAGAATCGCTGACAGACACGCTGGCAGTCGCACTCATCGCCTGAACGGATCCAGTGTCTTGACCAATTGTTGCAGCAATACATCCAACTAATGCAAGCACCAACGCACCGAGAGCACCTAAAGTCCGCACCGGTTTTTCGTGTACTTTCTCAATCACGCGAAGCGTCCCCAGGGGATGCCTTGATCACCCTTCGTGATCCCATCGTATCTTGTCGCCGTACCCCGCCGCTCTTTCCAGAGCGATTAGCCAAAAAAATTTGGGCACAAGTACCAAATAGCGACGCCACAGGCGCCGCGGCTCACTCATCAGTCGGTGAAGCCACTCAAGGCCGATGTTTTGCATCCAGCGCGGTGCGCGCTTTACTCGCCCACCGTGAAAATCAAAGGCTGCGCCGACAGCGAGAAATACACCGCGGCCTACGTACGGCGCGGCTTCCATAATGAAGTAATCCTGCTTTGGACTTGAGAGGCCAACCCACACGAAATCGGCGCCGCTGGCCTTTATGACATCCAATTCGGCTCTGATGTCGTCAGTCAATCGAAACTCTGGACCGATTTCGCGCATTGGCGGCCCGTATGCTCCCACCACCCTTAGGCCCGGGAAGCGCTTTTTAAGCTGATATTCCAGTTCCTTCGCCACCCCTTGCTGGCCTCCGTAGAAGTAATGACACTGATCGGTCTTGAGGCTTTCGCGACAGATTTCCGGCAGCAGATCCGGCCCACAGACGCGGCCCATAGGATAGCCGCGCAATCTTCCTATCCAGACCAGAGGGGTTCCATCAGGCGTCACTAAATCGGCGTTTTCATGCACCTGACGAAACTCCGGCCTGTTGACCGCGAGCACAAGGGCCGCCACATCGCGCACAAGGACCGTTCTGGGTGCACCTTGCTTTGCCCAACTAATAATCATCGCTATCGCGCGGGACATATCGAGGACGCTAATCGGCACGCCGAGAATTCTCAGCGAGCCGCCCTCCAGCCTTAACGACTCGAAACTCATGCCCTGCCTCGCTAACGCTTATACCAGTCGGATGTTCATTCCGCAGCGGCTACAGTGGTAACTGCTGTCATTTCTCTTGCTAGTTTCCCATCCCCCTTACGAACTTGTTTCTCAATCCATGCATATGTTCTCTCTAGACCCCGACGCAACGGCTGCGAGGGCGCCCAAGCCAGTGTCCGCTTGATCAAATCATTATCGGAATTGCGGCCACGCACACCGAGTGGGCCTGCAATGTGTCGGAGGGTCAGCTTCTTACCTGCTACATTCATCACAGTTAGCGCCAATTGATTGATGGTTACCATCTCGTCGGAACCGATGTTAAAGGGCCCGGAGTGGGAAGACCTCGTTACGCGCAGTGTACCTTCAATACATTCGTCAATGTACAAAAATGAACGGGTCTGATTTCCATCACCCCAGATTTCAATAGTTCCTCCATCGGCAGCCTCTGCAACCTTGCGACAAATAGCTGCAGGCGCTTTTTCTCTTCCACCGCACCATGTTCCTTCCGGGCCAAATATGTTGTGATAGCGAGCAATGCGGCACTCCATGTCGTAATTTCTGTTGAACGCAATATATAATCGCTCACTGAAGAGCTTCTCCCAGCCGTACTCGCTATCTGGTGCCGCGGGATACGCTGAGCTCTCTGCACAGTTCGGATTATCCGGATCTTCTTGATTGTATGCCGGATACATACAGGCTGAGGATGAATAGAAAATCCGCTTTACGTTTCTGCGATGACAAGCATCGATTATATTGAGATTGATCGTGGCTGAGTTGTGCATAACGTCAGCGTCGTGCTCACCAGTAAAGATATAGCCGGCACCACCCATATCTGCCGCGAACTGATGGACTTCATCAAATTTCCGATCCACAATTTCGCGACATGAGTCTTGCCGACGCAAATCGGCAACCACAAAGTCATCGGCTGTTGTTTCAGAAAATTCTGGAAACTTCAGATCAACTCCGCGAACCCAGAAGCCTTCCTGCTTTAGCCGTTTGACCATGTGGCTCCCAATAAACCCTCCAGCCCCACACACGAGCGCTTGCTTCATTTCGTTCCTCCTTACCTACAAATCAAGTGACAACCATGCTACCGCCATTCGGGTGAAAACTGCTTTTCCACCTGTCATTCAGCCTTTCCGCGTGGCAGCACGCTTACACGGCTGGTAGCAAGCCTGTGCCATTCAGAGTAACTGAAACCGAACGTCCCAGCAGATTTAGGAGCACGCGAACGCGACGAGCGGAATCCAATTGATCGAGCGTCCCTACCAAATTAGCGAATGGCCCGTGAGTAATACGAACGGACTGACCGACCTCTAGCACAGGCGTCAAATCGATAGTCCCATCCGCGCGCGTCTGTTGCTGTAAGGATTCAACAACGCCGGGGGGCACTGCTTGTGGGATTTCACCCTGGATTATGATATTCGTTACTCCGCGTGTGCTGTTCACCGCGCGCCAGCGATCGCACGACAGATCAAGCTGCACAAAAACATATCTCGGGAACAACGGCACCAATACGTTTTCAAGTCGCCGTGCGTGCCGCCGCGATTTGCGAAATCGTGGACAGAACGCCAGAAAGCTTTGCTTCTCGAGATTGGCCACCGCGCGCCTTTCTGCATGAGGCTGCGTCCACGCGACGTACCAGCGCTTCGCGGCTGCCAAGCCTTGTTGCCTCTCGACCGCGGACGTCGATTCACGAACTGCTTGCATCTATCCGACCAACCCTAGGTTACGCTTCCCAAAGCCGAAGCAGCGAGGCCATTCATTTCATCCTGGTGTCCATTGCAGACGTTTTCATGACGAGGCGTATCCCGCCCGCGGCTGCCCGAGATAAGAATACGGTGTCATGTAAGACGAGCTCCGGTAGTAGTCGTAGAAACGCAGTCGCCGCATATCGACGCGCGTTAGCACCGTTCCGAGTACGCGATCGTTGTCCGGCGCCAGTGTACGCAGCGCTTGCGCAACGACATCCTTCGGCGTGCTGTCCCATCGAATCGTAAGAACGATGCGATCTGCGATTTCAGCCAGCGCACGCGCATCAACCAACGGAACGAGCGGCGGCGAATCAATAATAACGTAATCGAAGTGTTCCCTCAGCTTTTCGAGCAAATTACTCATCGCGTCGGAGAACACAAATTCACTGATGCCCGCCAACCGCTGTCTCGGTGGCGACGGCAGAACCGCCAGCCCTGTTGTGCGATCGGCAAATAATGCCTGTTCGAAACGCGCTTTACCGCTGGCAACGTCGATTACACCGACGCTTGCAGATGGACACAGCGATCGACTCATTTCAGGATTGCGCAAGTCTCCCTCGACCAGGATTGTTCGATGGCCAATCGCCGCAAGCGAAAGTGCGAGGTTCGCGGCAAGTGTAGTTTTTCCTTCCCCGTCGATCGACGATGATACAATGACGGATTTCACCGAGGTCGCACGCGACGCACGCTGAATGGCAAGGCGAACGGACCGCACGGACTCAGCAAATAGCGACGTCGGCTCTTCCAGAACATACCGCATCAGCGGTGGCTGCATGGCCGCCGGAAGCATCTCTACAGACGCCGAATTATATCGGCTCAACTCCTGACGGCCGCGAATTGCTCGGCTGGCAAGCTCACGCGTGCCTATCAGCGGCATCGCAGCGAGCGTCGGAATGTGGGTGATCTCTTCCGCTTGCCGCGGTGTCTTTACCCGCCGATCGAAGTAATCAACCGCGAGCGCCAGCACACAGCCAAGTCCGATTCCCGCTACCAGGGCCCCGGGCAGGATGAGAAATATCTTTGGGAACGATGGGGTTACGGGAATGTCTGCCTTCGAAACGATACGGGAATCTGGCAAATTCGCAGTTTCGCGGGCATTGGTTTCCTTGTAACGGGCGAGGAACGACTCGTACAGAGCGCGACTGGCATCTGCCTCGCGTTGAAGCTCGCGGAGACGAACTCGCGCTTTTCCTGTCTCGTCCGTAACATGCTTGAGATTATCGAGACTTTGTTTCAGCGCGCCTTCTCGTGACTTTGCGATTTGATAGGCTTGGCGCGCGCTTTCGAGAATTCGCTGGATTTCTTGATTGATCAGCTTCTGCGTCTCGCGCAGTTGAGCTCTCGCTTTGAGCACTTGCGGATGTTGAGGTCCATATTTGCTCGATGCCTCGGCCAAGTCTCTTGCTACTTGGCCATATTGCGTTCGCAGTTGGGTAATGACCCCCGAAGATAAAGCGTCACTCAAGGCGCCCGGATCCACTTTACCCTTTGCGATATCTTGTACCTGATCAAATTTAGCGCGCGCTTCCGCGGTTTGAGCGTGCGTATCGATGAGCTTGTTGTTCAGATCAACGAGTTGCTGATCGCTGACAGTGGCGCCCGGTACAACGGCAGTACCCTGCGCCAGCGTCAGGTCGTTAGCAGCACGGAATTCTTCGACCGCTCGGTCGGATTCGAGCACCTTCGATTTCAGTTGCTCGATCTGTTCGTTAAACCAGGAGGAAGCGATTTTATTTGTGTCGTATTTGCCATGCACCAGCTCCTCAAAATACGAATTGACGATTGCATTTGCGATCTTCGCGGCCTTCGTCGGGTCGTTAGAGGCGGCGCTGATATCGATGAGAAACGTCGTCAACTCGCGTTTCACTTTCAATCGATGCTTTTGCAAGAAGCCAAGCGTTTGAGCCTTCGCGATATCCTCCGCGGTTTGTCCAGGAACCGGTGGGCGCTTGGGGCCCAAAAGCAATTTGATTGGATAGAGAACTAAATCGATAAAGCTGGAATGCGGCCCGAATTCCGGATCGTGAGCAAGATTGAGATTGCTCACGACCGGTTGTAGCACGCTATCCGACTGGATCAGGCCTAACTGGCTATTAACATAGGCGTTGTCGGAATCAAAACTCGACGCTGGCGGGGATCGATTGGCATCGCTATCGATAACGTTACTGCGATGCGGATCAATCAAAATCGTTGCCGTCGCCGTATATCGGGGCGCGACAAGAAGCACAAAAAGAATAGCCGCCGACATCAAAGCGAGCGTCGTCAAAATGATAATCCACCGACGTCGCCGCAGGATCCTGACTATCTCGCGCAGGTCGAGCGAGTAACTCTCCGGATCAGCGTCCGACATGATCGGCGCCGCGTCGATCAGCTCCCTACGGAGTTGAGAATTAGAGGCGGGCTGAAGCATATGATGACTACCTCGAATCCATTCCGTAAATTTCAAGGCCTCGTAAGTCGTCGCTACCCCACCACCCGACACCACAGACACGTTTATTCATAAGTGACGAAGGATGCTGATAGGATTTTAAAGTCACGTCGCCCTCCCTTTCAAAGCCATCGTATGCCAATCAGGCATCACCACGGCCACATCCAGGCAATGCCGCGACGATTTCATCGGAGTTCCGGTTCCCCAAAACGTTTTCACCCCACCCGCCTGGACATGTGACCGGCACACCGAGCACCGGAACTCGAAAATCCCAGCGTTGATGTTACTGCACGTAACACCGAAGGCCTTGATCCGTTCCGCACCGCACAATAAAAAATAACGTTTTGCATACGCGGACAATGCGGAAGATACCGCGACCCTTGAATTGCCAAAGATGAGGAAATAGTGACGCCGGAAAATGCAGGTGAAACGGAGTACTTGTCCGTGAATTTGTTCATTGTCCGAAGTTTGCTTTCAAAATAAAATTGCATCGCTCGAAAGAGACTTGTTGGCCGAATTTTCTTTTTATCTCCTGCGATTCGAGGCGGACTATGCCCGGACTGCTTTCATCATTCTCAGACGGAATGGAACCTGGCATCCAATCTCTTTCTCTCCCTGCTCAATAAAACGGCGGCTAGTTGATCAGTTGTAGTGACATTTTTGGCCAGACAGACTTTGGATCGGAACCGCCTGCTTGTCGTTTGACACTCAAAACTGGGCCGTAGCCATGATACCGATCAGATGCTTGTCGTAGCTGAATTCGGTCTGATTGCTATTGCGCCGCTGATAGCGATACTGAAGAGAAACCGAGTTGATCTTATTCAAAAGGTATTTGAGTTGCGCGTCGAGGACGTAGACATTGTCGTCACGAGGCTGTCCTTTAAAATTATCCTTTTCATAAGCGACTGCCGTCGAGAGGATGACGTTCCGGCGAATTTCGTAGTCGAACCCAAACTGCGCGGCGTTGGCAAGAACCGCGGTCAAACTGGTATCTGAAGCTGTGGTGATGAGCTGCTCGGTCTTAAAAAAAATGTCGAGCTGCCGCGACGGACTCCATGTCAACATCGCACGGTAGGCCGGTCCCTGGATCGTGCCGACGGAAGCGGCCTCGAAACGCTGATCCATGTAACCGGCCGCGACCTCACCTTTAATTAAATGTGTGATCTCAACATCAAACCCGGCCAAGGCGCGATAGCCGTCGGAATTGAAGGACTGGTCCGGCGTGCCGCGCAGGCGCCGCGCATTGCCCTCGAGTGCAGTGAAAAACGCCGACTTCTCGGAAAAAGCATAATCGACACGTCCGTGCGCCGTGTAGATTTGGCCGTCGAGCGAATCCTGATTGATGGTCGTGCCATTTTGCGCGACCGTCGAGCCAAAATCGTACGAATCGACGCGCGCGCCGACCGAGCCAGTGAAGCGGCCAAATTCGCGCCGCAGCGTCACGTCGCCGGACAATAGGCTGTAAGGCGTCGGCTGTATGGCGTTGGCCGGCGAGGTCAAGCTCCCAACCGCCTCGTGGAGATTGGCGGCCTGGAAGGCGGTGAGCAGCGTAGTTGCGTGATCGATATCGAAATGGCCTTTGCCGTTCAAACTCGCGTCGGTTTGATTGAGGCCTGAGTGTTCACGATAGATGGTGGAAAGCGTCGCGGCTTGCAGCTCGATGCCATGCCGATCCCAAAGACTCAAAGCGCGTAGGCTTGCGCCTATCCTGGCAGCGAGATCGCTGACCTTGTTGGTATTAGATGAGAAAACATTGCTGTCGTAAAAGCCACCAGCGGTCACGGCCGGATCGAACATCCAGGCGCCGGCGCGGATCCCGGATGGCCGATATTCCGGCCACTGCCTGCTTTTGACGGGAGTATCTTCGGGCGCAAGGACTTCGCGCGTCGCCGGATCACTCAGT
The DNA here is from genome assembly GCA_963809675.1 of uncultured Alphaproteobacteria bacterium. Classification (GTDB taxonomy): domain Bacteria; phylum Pseudomonadota; class Alphaproteobacteria; order Rhizobiales; family Xanthobacteraceae; genus Pseudolabrys. The sequence goes on along the minus strand of CAWEKJ010000007.1, from coordinate 645,936 downwards.
AGCGGCACTGGCGTGGGATCGAACACATACTGCTCATTCCAAGGCGGCGTCCTAATGATGATCGCATCGGGAACGACCTGTGCGTCGGACGACGAAGCCACACCAACAAACGCGGTGGCGGTAAACGCCAATCGGAGCCAGAAGTGTTTGCTCGCACAATACTTCACCGTCGACGCCATCGCATGCGATCGCTCCTTGGTACTTCGTACGACTCGCGCCCGACGGGTCGTTTTCACGGCTCATAATCCAAGGTCGTTTGGCTGCATCCAGACAAGACCGCGGCGACAAATTGGAATTCTTGCTTGCTCGGTTCCGGTTTATTCCGCGGGCACGCAGGCTCACCCGGCTGCATCAAGCTATGTGAACAGCGATAAACCCCGTAATGGCGGCAAGAAAATTTTCTGCGTGAGCCGTTTCCGTGACGCACGACAGCAAATCTTAGCAATCGGAGGCATTTCGGAGCCCGGCTTGAGGCTGAAACATAGGGCATTTGGGGACGCCGCACTGCAAACCGTCAGAAACTTTTTAGAAGATGCGTTCCGACACGCGAATATTGTCGCCAGGAAAAACCGGGACCGGCTGGTCGACGGTAACGATTTGTTCAACCGTACGGCCAGCGTGACGAAGATAAATCTGCTTTTCGTTGGCACGATACGTCAGTCCACCGGCGGTAGCGATGGCGTCCGCCACGGTCAGACCGATATGATATTGATATTCGCCCGCTTTCTTGACCTCGCCCATGATATAGAAAGGTGCGTAAGACGCCATCTCGACGCTGACGTGCGGCTCGTTGGCGACTTTTCCTTTCATGCGCGCCGCAATCGCTTGCTCGAGCCCGTGCGTGGTCAAGCCCGTTGCCTTGACATCGCCGACTAGCGGGAGCGAAACCGCGCCGCCACTATTGATTTCATATTCGCCGCTCATATCGGGATCGCTATAAACTTTGATGCGCAAACGGTCGCCCGGCCCAAGAACGTAGGCACCGTCCGAGCCGCGCATGGGCGCCGGTCCGGCATAACTTGCGCTGGCTTCTGCGTATTGTGCGGGCTGGAGTCCGATGGAGGTGCTACATCCGGCTAACGTAAGGAAGAGTATTAAACACAATATATTTCGAGAATGAAACATTGGAGACCCCCACTGGAACACCCGAAACCTCATCATTCGCGCGCCAACTGTGATCAACGCACGCCCACATAACTCTATTAAATGCACATCGCCGCCGGAGGTTCCCGTGCAGTGCATCTTTTTTCAAACCGGACTGAAAACATAAAGAATAGTCAGGATAATCAGCAACCAAGCCAAAAGATCCGCAATAAAAAGGTGATACCTAATCTGCCGCCCGGGGCAGGCACATGTCATCAAATTTCGCCAAGAAATCCAGCGCGACAAGCTCGATAGCAGCGCCATGCAGGCGGCCTCGTTTGAGTTTTGTTCTCGTCGCATCATTCTTTGGTCGCGCTCGTTTTGCAGCGTTGCCTACAAAAATCCTTTGCCGAATTAGTTTGGCGAGAACTGCCTCAGCACTCGCCATGGAACAAACCGTACCGCAAAAAAACATCTCCATCACACAATGTCATAGAAAAGAGACAGATTTGAGCACGCACTGCCGTAATATTTTCACAAAATAAATTAGCGTAGTGCACTGCGAAACGTTTCGTGCGAACGGGCGTTCTCGCTCTGACTAAAACAAAAACCGCTGGGAGGAGACCCAAAGGTCCAAACAGGAGGACAACAGATCGCAATCGATCAGAGGGAACAGAAGATGGCTTTCAGTGGTTCGCTGCCGTTCAAGCGTGTAGGCGCAGGGGCGTTTCCGTGGACTAAAGCGAAGCAATTTCGCCAACACCGCCCGAAACGCCGAACATCAAGTCGCCGTTTCGACAACGCAGTTCTGTGTGAACCTGCGCTTTCCCACCAGACCGCTAAACGCTTGCTAGACATTTTCGGTTCGGCCGCCGGCCTGTTGATTATGGCGCCCTTGCTGATCGGGATTGCGATCGCCATCAAGCTCACATCGCATGGGCCTGTTTTCTTTCGGCAGAAGCGGTACGGCTATCACAACAGACGCTTCTGGATCTTCAAGTTCCGCACCATGTACATCGAGCTCAGCGATCAGCGTGGAACGTGCCAGGCAACAAACGCCGATCCGCGCGTGACACCGCTCGGACGAATCCTGCGCAAGACCAGCCTCGACGAGCTTCCTCAGCTGATCAACGTGTTCAAGGGCGAAATGTCGCTGGTCGGCCCGCGCCCTCATGTGCCGGGCATGCTCGCGAACGGGATGCTCTACGAAGAGTTCATACCCTACTACTTCCAGCGCCACAACATGCGCCCCGGTCTCACAGGCTTGGCGCAGGTGCGCGGCTTTCGCGGTACAACGGCCGAACCGGCCGCGGCGTTGTCTCGCGTCGACTGCGATTTGGAATACATCGAGCGTTGGTCGTTCGTGCAGGATTGCAGAATTATCCTGCGCACGATTGCGACGGAATTTTTGTCCGGCTCCGGTCACTAACTCCGCCTTGATCAATGCCAGCAAGTCAGAACATTGCGCACGCAATGGGGTCTCGAGAATTAATCAATGTCCCTGTTCGCCGGGCTACGGCTGAGCTTGAGCCCAAATATCCGCGGGATGGAACTGAAGATCTAGAAATCGAAAATATCCGGCAGCCACGGGCCGCCGCTGGTGCGGCAGGTGCGCTGGCACACGCGGTCGCCGCGATCCGCGCGCTTGAGGCAGCGGCCTTGCGCGTCGTGTTCGAGACAGGCGACGAGATTCCACGCCGTGTACGAGCCGCATTCGGTCCAACAGGCGCCCGAGGCCCAGACCGACTCCTCGCGTTCGCCGAGCGGGAATGGCGGCTGTTCGCTGTGGCGGTTATAGCGCCAAGTCTGTACGTCCCCGGCTGCGGCCGGCGCCGGCGGCAAAAGCACGCTCCCGAGCATAAGGGCAAGGGCTATGGCGAAGGGTTTCATGGATGGCCTTTTCCGGCTAGGAGCATAGCCCCGTCGCGCGGGAACGCCAATACAGAGGACGATAGACGATAGGAACTTCCCCATGTCGGCGCCCATTGCTATTCTGACAAGACCTTTTAGCAGCGCATGACTTATCCGAAAACCGATTTCCGCTTTTCGGAAATCATGCACGTACGGGCGTGAAGGAGAGCCGGTTGAGCGCAATTTCGGAACAGTCAGCCGAAACCGTCCAAAATCCCGTCCAAAATTTCGGCACAGCTGGCATCAAGCCGCTGGAGCGGCCGAGTTCTGGTTGCGCGGCTGTTCATGGCCGTGGTCGCGTTCGTCGAGCGGCTGAACCTCACTTGCAGCAAGGTCGGCAATCCGCCGATCTACGACACCGCGGTGTTTCCGTGGACCAAGACAATCGAGGGCGACTGGCCTGCCATCCGCGCCGAACTCGACCGCGTACTCACGCGTAAGGACGAATTACCCGGCTTCCACGAGCTGGCGAGCGACGTCGCCACGATCAGCCAGGACAGCGGCTGGAAGACGTTCGTACTCGCGGGCTATGGCTTCCGCTCCGGCCCGAATATCGGCTTGTGTCCGCGAACCTGGGCCGCCTGCCAGAACATCCCCGGACTGACCACGGTCATGTTCTCGATTTTGGAACCGGGCAAGCATCTGCCGCCGCACCGGGGCCCCTATAACGGCGTGCTGCGGCTCCATCTCGGCTTGATCGTGCCGGAGCCGCGCGAGCAACTCGGCATCCGGGTCGACAAGGAGATTTACCGGTGGCGCGAAGGCGAAGCGGTGATTTTCGACGACGCCTACGAGCACGAGGCGTGGAATCGCACGCTGCACACGCGCGTAGTGCTGTTCGTCGACTTCCGCAAGCCGCTGCGCTTTCCGGCGAATTTCCTCAATTGGCTTCTGCTGCATCTGGCGGTGTTCACGCCCTTCATTCGCGAAGGCATGGATAACCAGAAGGCCTGGGAAAAGAAATTCCACGAAGAAGCCGAGGCCTGGCGGAACCGCTAGCTGGCCGGCCTTGCGCTCGCTGGCATTCGCGGCTAGCTCCCTGCCCGCATGCTCGCTCCCGACAAAAAACCCGATGCCGCGCCGAAAGTGAGCTTTGTCTCGCTTGGCTGTCCGAAGGCCTTGGTCGATTCAGAGCGCATCGTCACGCGGCTGCGCGCCGAAGGCTATGAGCTGTCGCGCGAGCACGCCGGCTCCGACTTGGTCATCGTCAATACCTGTGGCTTTCTCGACAGTGCCAAGGCGGAATCGCTCGCGGCCATCGGCAGTGCGTTGAAAGAAAACGGCAAGGTTATCGTCACCGGCTGCATGGGCGCGGAACCCGAAAGCATTTCCGCCGCCTACCCGCAGGTTCTGGCGATTACCGGTCCGCAGCAATACGAGAGCGTGGTCGACGCCGTGCACAAAGCGCTGCCGCCGATGCACGATCCGTTTCTCGACCTGGTGCCGCCGGAAGGCATCAAGTTGACGCCGCGGCACTACGCCTATCTGAAAATTTCCGAAGGCTGCAACAACCGCTGCACGTTCTGCATCATCCCGCGGCTGCGCGGCGATCTGGTGTCGCGCCCAGCCGGCGACGTGATGCGTGAGGCGGAGAAGCTGGTAACGGCCGGTGTGAAAGAGCTGCTGGTGATCTCGCAGGACACGTCGGCCTACGGCCTCGACATCAAATACGCCGCAAGTAAATGGCGCGACAGAGACGTACGTGCAAAGTTCATCGACCTCGTACAGGCGCTCGGCGAATTGGGCGTGTGGGTACGGCTGCATTATGTTTACCCTTACCCGCACGTCGATGATGTCATTCCACTGATGGCCGAGCGTAAGGTGCTACCCTATCTCGACATTCCGTTCCAGCATGCGGCGCCCGACGTACTCAGGCGCATGAAGCGTCCCGCCGCGCAGGAAAAAACCTTGGAGCGCATCGCCGCATGGCGCGCGATTTGTCCCGACATTACGCTGCGCTCGGCTTTCATCGTTGGCTTTCCGGGCGAAACCGACGCCGATTTCGACCTGCTGCTGCAATGGTTGGACGGAGCCGCACTCGATCGCGTCGGCTGCTTTAAATATGAACCAGTGCGCGGGGCTGTCGCCAATGATCTAGCCGCCGTCGTGCCAGATGACGTGAAGGAAGACCGCTGGCATCGCTTTATGCAGGCGCAGCAGAAGATTTCGACGCGGCGCCTGAAACGTAAAGTCGGCACCCGGCAGCAAGTCATTATCGACTCCACCGGGCCGACGGTCGCCAAGGGCCGCTCGATGGCCGACGCGCCGGAAATCGACGGCGCGGTTTATGTGGCGAGCAAGCGGCCATTGCGCGTCGGCGAGATCGCGACCGTGAAGATCGAGCGTGCCGACGAATACGATCTGCACGGCACGGCGGTCGGGTTTTAAGACTTATAGCCGATAAAACTTCACCGCGTTGTCGTGAAACACCTTGCGCTGGTCGGCCTCGGTGTATTCCGACATGATTTTGCGGTAGACGGCGAAGAAGTCCGAATAGCTCGCGTGCAGTTTCTCCAGCGGAAAATTGCTGCCGTAGATGACGCGCTCAACGCCGAAAATCTGAACGACGTCACGGATCCACTGGCGCGCGCGCTCAAACGTCACGCCATTAGTGAACATCCCGGGCCCGGAAATCTTGACATGCAGATTAGGGAACGTGGCCATTGCCGCGAGCGCCGAGCGCCATTCGTTGATCGCCTCGGGCGTGTGGGCAGTGAGCATACCGGCGTGCACCAGGATCATGCGCACGTTCGGAAACGCCTTGATCAGGTCGACCGCGTGTTTTGCCTGGCCGGCGTAAACCTGCAACTCAAAATGCAGATCGTGCTTCTCCAAGAGCGCGAAGCCGCGCCTGAAACCGGGATCGCTACAATAGTCCGCCCGACTTGCCGCCTGGCGCACGGGGTCGGCATCCCAATAGAGCATCTGCCGTGCGCCGCGCAGATTGGGAAATTGCTTCTGCGCCTTGAGCGCGGCGTCGATATCGGGATCGGCCAGATTGGCGTTGCAAACGATACCGTGCGGAAAGCCGCGCTTGTCGGCGACCGATTGTAGCCAGCGCGTCTCGTCAAGTTCGCGCCCCGGACCCCACATCGCGGTAACATGCACCGACTTGACGACGCCTTGCGGCACGACGTCGTTGATCCATTCCTCGACCGGATAGTCGCAGCGCAGGCCGAAATAATCGCCGAACATACGCGGGATCGGCGGATCGGCCAGCCACCCTACGTCCTTACGCAGCCAAATATGGTGATGGGTGTCGATCACCGGTCCGTTGTAACGCGCCATGGTCTCTCCGTTACTTTTTCATCGAGCGCACGACATTCACGACGGCGTCGGTCAGCGTCTTGAGTTCGTCGGATGCGATGCTGAAGGCGGGTGTCAGATAAATGATATTGCCGAACGGGCGCACGAACACGCCCTCCTCCACGAACCGCGCGCGCAAGCGATCGAGATTGTCGATGGCGTCCATCTCGACCACACCGATAGCTCCCTTGACGCGCACGTCTTTGACACCGCGAATCGTGCTGCAAGATTTCAGATCCTGCAACAAAGCAGCGGATACATCGGCCACTTGCTGCAACCGCGGTTCGCTCTCGAACAGATCGAGCGACGCGTTGGCGGCGGCGCAAGCAAGTGCGTTTGCCATATAGCTTGGCCCGTGCATCAGCGCCTTGGCGGGGTCGTCAGACCAGAATGCGTCGAACACTTTGTTAGTCGCGACCGTTGCCGCCAACGGCAGTGTGCCGCCGGTGAGCGCCTTCGACAAAGCGATGATGTCGGGCGAAACGCCCGCCCTCTCGCAGGCAAACATCGTTCCGGTGCGCCCGAAGCCGGTGAACACCTCGTCGAAGATCAGCAGCAGGTTGTATTTGTCGGCAAGCGCGCGCAGGCGCTTGAGCGCGCGTGCATCATGGAATTTCATGCCGCCGGCGCCTTGCACCAGCGGCTCCACGATGATGCCGGCGATGTCGCCGTCATGGCGCATGGCCAGCGCATCCAGCGCTGCCATGCTTGCGTCGTCCGTCGGCAGGTCGGCAATAACGTGCTGCGGCATCAGGCCGCGGTAGATCGAGTGCATGCCGGCATGCGGATCGCTCACCGCCATCGCGGCGATGGTGTCGCCGTGATAACCGTCTTTGAACGCGATGAATTGCGTGCGCTCGCGTTGCCCCTGGTTGATCCAGTATTGCACCGCGATCTTCAGCGCGACTTCGACCGCGACCGAGCCTGAATCCGAAAAGAATACGCGGGTGAGATCCCCCGGCAGCAGCGCCGCTAACCGCCGCGCCAACGTCAATGCCGGTTCATGCGCCAGTCCGCCGAACATCACATGCGGCATCTGCTTGAGCTGCTTCGCGACCGCGTGCCGTATCGTTGGCTGGTTGTAGCCATGGCAAGCGGTCCACCAGCTTGCGACGCCGTCGATCAGTTCGCGGCCGTCGGCCAGCACAATGCGCGAGCCTTGTGTGCGCACCACCGGCAGCGGTGCTGCGGCGGTTTTCATCTGGGCATAAGGCAGCCAGATGTGCTCGAGCCCTTCCCCATACCAGCCGGACGGACCGGATTTATTGCTGCTGACGCCCATTTGGCCTATTCCTCGCCTCGTCGTGGCGGACATTTTGCCTGTTGTGCTATCCAAGGTCACCATGCATTCGCTGGACACCTTCGCGCAAGCAAAGCTCGACGACCTGCAACGCCGCCATCTCTCCCGCGCGCTGGCCGAGACCGTGCGCGAGGACGGCATCTGGGTCGAGCGTGACTGCAGGCGCCTGCTATCGTTCTCGTGCAACGACTATCTCAATTTGACCCAGCATCCGGCGATCAAGCAGGCTGCGATTGCCGCGATCGAGGAATATGGCGCTGGCTCCGGCGCTTCGCGCCTGGTCACCGGCAATCATCCGCTGTACGCGCAACTGGAAGCGCGGCTCGCCCGCATCAAGCAGACCGAGGCGGCCTGCGTGTTCGGTTCCGGCTATCTCGCCAATGCCGGTATCATTCCGGTGCTGATCGGGCGCGATGGGCTGGTGCTGGCGGACGAGCTGTCGCACGCCTGCCTGTTCGCCGGGGCGCAATTGTCGCGCGGCACGGTGATGACCTTCCACCACAACGACGTCGCGCATGCGTGTGAAATGTTGGCTGCGCACCGCACCGAACACGATCATGCACTCATTGTGACGGATGGCGTGTTCTCGATGGACGGCGATCTCGCGCCGCTCGGCGATTTGCTGGCCTTGGCCAACGAGCACGACGCCTGGCTGATGTCGGACGATGCCCATGGTCTCGGCGTGGTCGGTGGCGGGCGCGGCTCGAGCTTTACCGACAATACGCATATTCCCATTCCATTGCAGATGGGCACATTGTCGAAAGCGGTCGGCGCCTATGGCGGCTATTTGTGCGCGTCGGCTGCGGCGATCGATCTGATCCGCAACCGAGCGCGAACGCTGATTTATTCGACCGGTCTGCCGCCGGCCTGCGTCGCCGCCAGCATCGCAGCCCTCGAATTGATTGAGCGCGAACCGGGCTACGCCGCGCTGCCGGTGCAAAAGGCCAGAGCCTTCACGCAAGCCGCCGATCTGCCCGAGGCACAAAGCTCGATCGTGCCGGTGATCGTCGGTGACGAGGAAGAAACGCTCGCCGCGTCGCGCATGCTCGCCAATGAGGGTTACCTCGCCGCCGCCATTCGCCCGCCGTCGGTGCCGGCGGGCACCGCGCGCTTGCGGTTAACGTTCACCGCGCAGCATCCCGACGAACACATTGCGCGTCTCGCGGACATCGTGCGCGAGCGGATTTTGAATTGATGAGCGCCTATTTCGTCACCTCGACCGGCACCGACATCGGCAAGACCTTCGTCACCGCCGGATTGATCCGCTATCTGCGCGAGGCTGGCCAGGCCGTGCATGCGATCAAGCCGGTGATGAGCGGCTACAATTCATCGGTGGTCGAGACCAGCGATCCCGCCGTGCTGCTCAACGCGCTCGGATTACCGATCGACGCCGAAACCATTGACCGTGTCGCGCCCTGGCGTTTCCGCGCGCCGCTATCGCCCGATCTCGCCGCCGCGCGTGAAGGCCGCACCATCGATTTCGAGGAACTCCTCGCTTTCAGCCGCAAAGAAATCGAAGGAGTCAACGGCATTCTCTTTATCGAAGGCGTCGGCGGCATCATGGTGCCGCTCGATGCCGAGCGCACCGTGCTCGACTGGATGGCGGCGCTCGACGTCCCGCTGCTACTGGTGGTGGGCGGCTATCTCGGCACCATCAGCCACACGCTAACCGCGCTCGACGTATTGGCACAGCGCCATTTGAAAGTCGCAGCAATCATCGTCAGCGAGAGCGAGCGCAATCCGGTCGAGCTCGACGACACTGTCGCCAGCATCGCGCGTTTTGCGCATGGCGTTGGCGTCGTCGGCATGCCGCGACTGCCGGGCGGCCTCAACTCACATCCGGCCTTCGCAAAAATCGCGGCGCATCTATAGCGCCGGCCTCAACTCAGCCATTTCAAATCCACGAAGGTCTCGATCATACCTTCGGTATTGATCAGCGCGTGCAGCATGATTGTCAGGATAGTCGAGCCGGTAGCCCAACGGATCCAGCCGAGGAACATCCCGCCCACGAAAATCTGACCGATCACATACCAATCATACTGCAAATGAATAATTGCCCAGAGCAGCGCCGTGGTGACGATGACGGGCCACACGTCGCGCGGCGACTTCAGCCAGCCGCGAAACAGAAAGCCGCGGAAGATGATCTCCTCGCCTATTGGCGTTGCGATGACAATTGCCAGCCACAGCCACAACAGCCAGCCACCCTCGCTCGCCGTCGTATAGATGTCGATTTGGAACGGTGTGACGAAGCTGCGCCCAAGCAGCCCGCTCAGCGCGTCGCCGATGATCATCAGGCCTACCATGGCCGCGACGCCGAAGATCACTTCGCTCCGGCGCGGCCAGATCAGGCCGAGATACTCGGCCGCGCTGGTGGCCGCGCGCCGGGCGAACAGGAACAGCAGCGCCACCTCGACCGGCGTGGATACTCCGATGATGATCGCAATCGCCGCACCGTCGCCGCTGAAATTCGGCAAATGGCCGATGGTGCGGCCGTACCAGTAGGTCAGCGCGAACAGCGCTGCAAATTGGCCAACCAGCAAAGCGATGGCCGCGAGGGCGAAGGTTGCAAACCGCCCCCAAGGCTTCATCGCGCCTGTCTCCGTAACTACGGGATCAATATGACCGAGCCCGTTGTTTTGCGGCCTTCCAGGTCCTTATGCGACTGGGCGGCGTCCTTGAGCGCGTATGTATGGGTCGGAATCTTCACCGCGCCCGAGCCCACCACCTTGAACAAGTCGTTGGCCATGCTGACCAGGTCGTCGCGCTTGGCGGCGTAATGGTTGAGCGTGGGCCGTGTCGCGAACAGCGAACCCTTGGCCTGCAGTATGTTGATGTTGAACGCTTCGATCTGGCCCGAGGCGCTGCCGAAGCTGACGAAATAACCCATTGGCCGCAGGCAATCGAGCGAGGCCGGAAACGTGTCCTTGCCGATGCCGTCATAGACGACGTCGCACAACTTGCCGCTGGTGATCTCCTTCACCTTCGCCACGAAGTCCTCGTCCCGGTAGAGAATGATGTGGTGTGCGCCGTTTTTCTTGGCAATCTCGGCTTTGTCCTTGGAGCCGACGGTGCCGACGACGGTGGCGCCAAGATGGTTGGCCCATTGGCAGGCGATCAGGCCAACGCCGCCGGCAGCAGCGTGGATGAGGCAGATGGTGCCCTTGCCGACCTTGTAGGTGCGGTTGAGCAGATACTGCACCGTCATACCCTTGAGCATCATCCCGGCTGCCTGCTCGTACGTAATGTTGTCGGGCAGTTTGACTGCGCGGTCGGCGTTGAACACGCGTTCGGCAGCGTAGCCTCCGAGCGGACCGACGTAAGCGACACGGTCGCCGACCTTGAGATCGGACACGCCGGGTCCGACCGCGATTACCTTGCCGGCGCTCTCATTGCCGGCAATGAACGGCATGCCGACCGGCGAGGGATACATGCCCATGCGGAAATAGCAGTCGATGAAATTGACGCCGCAGGCATGCTGCTTGATCTTGATCTGGCCCTGGCCGGGCGCCGGGATCTGGACGTCCTCGTAAACCAGTGCATCCGGACCACCTGCTTTGTGTACCCGTACTGCCGCGACCATAGTTTCACTCCCTCAATAAACTGGTTTGTTGTGCCGGTGGGTTTCGGCGGGGATCATAGGCAGCTAAGCGGCAAGCGCAAGGAGGGTCGCTAGCGCGCGCCCGATACGCGCAGATTGGCGCCATTGATATAGGAGGCGGCATCAGAGAGCAGGAACAGGATGCCTTCCGCCACTTCGCTTGCCTGCCCCGTCCTGCCCATCGGCAGTTGGGGCCCCACCCGTTCGACACGGCCGGGCGGCTGAATGTCGGTGTCGATTACGCCGGGCGTGATCGCGTTCACCCGCACGCCTTCCTTGGCGACTTCGCGCGACACGCCAATGACCATGGAATCGACCGCGCCCTTGGCGGCGGCATACCAGACGCACTCGCCCGCCCCGCCGATGACCGCCGCCATCGACGACAACATCACCACCGAGCCGCCTTTGCCGCCATTTTTGGTCGACATGTGTCGGACGCAGGCGCGCAGACACAAAAGCGCGCCGACGGTATCGATCTCGATCACCTCGCGCATCATCTGCGCGCTGGCCTCGTCGAGCCGGGAATACGGGCCGATGATCCCCGCGCAATGCACGAAATGGGTAAGCGGTCCGAGATCCTTCACCGCGCGCTCGAACACGCGCTCGATATCGCCTTCGACGGCCATATCGCCCTGGATCGCGACCGCCTTGCCGCCGGCGGCTTTTACCGCATCGACCACGTCGGCCGCGGCCTTGGTATTGCTTTTGTAATTTACCGCTACGTCATAGCCGCGCGCGCCGGCAAGCTTGCAGGTCGAGGCGCCGATGCCGCGGCTACCACCGGCGATCAGAAGCACGGGTCGTGACATGAAGAACTCCCGGAAGGTTTAGACGCTAGCCAGCACGATCAGGCCGGGCGACGCAACAGGCCGGCAGCGAAAAAATAAACCGCGATTACTGAGAGCGGCCAGGTGACATAAGGCCCCGGCGAGAGATTTTGGATCACCGCCATGCCGGCCAGTACCGCCCATGCCGTCAAGAGCATGATATTGAACGCGCGCATGTGGCGGACGCGCAGCGGATGCACAAACCTGATCGGGACAAAACTCAGGGCGGCCAGCACGACGATCGCGGCGGCGGCGAGCCACGGCGGCGGTTCGAGCAGATAGAGATAGAAGGCGGCGAGGTTCCACACCGCGGGAAAACCGCGGAAATAATTGTCGGCGGTCTTCATTTTCCGGTCGGCGAAGTAAATCGCGCCGGCGATGACGACGACAACGCCGGCGGGAATAGCCAGCGCGTTCGGCAGCTGCCCGCTGGCGGCGATCGCGTAAGCCGGAACAAAGACGTATGAGTGTGAAATCGACGATCAGATCGAGCGTCTCGCCCGACCAGCGCGGCAGCACTTCTGCCACTTTGAATTCGCGCGCCAGCGGTCCGTCGACGCCGTCCACCACCAGCGCCAGGCCCAGGCAGAAGAACATCGCGGCCCAATGACCGCCGGCCGCGAAGATCAGCGCAAGCAAAGCCAGCGCCGCGCCGCAGGCGGTGAAAACGTGAACGGCAAAAGCGCGAACGCGCTCCATGCGTTATTGGTTGCCCCAATCGAGCTTGACGATCTCGGCCGACCGGCCGGCCAGATTCCAGTTGCGGCCGAAGCCGCGGAAGCGCGACTTGTCGGCGCGCGAGACGATGACGTCAGGGCCGATCCAGTATTCGCTGTTGCGGATCACAACATTGCCCTGCTCTTTGCCGCGTACCGGCGTGATGGCGCCATCGACATATTTTTCGATGTGCACGATGCGCGTCTCGCCTTGCGTCTCGTAACTGATCGGCACCTGGCGCACGCCGAGGAACTGCCCGACCAGAATCGACAGCAGATGCGTGGTGCCGCCAACGCGTCCGGTGAAAATCCGGGTCAGCCCCTTGACTGCCATCGCCGAGGCCTTGTCGTCGACGAATAGCGCCGCGGTCCAATTGCCGCGCGACATGATGCCCGGCAGGTCCATCATCAGCCCGACTTTCAGGCCGGACAGATCCTCACTGTCGATATGACCGTCATCGATGCGGATGCCGGCCCAGGTCTGGCAGCGCTCTTCGGTCGGCGGATGATCGCCGAGCGAGAGAACGCAGGGGCAGAACACCGTGCAACTGCATGACAGTGCCATTTCGCCTTTCAAGGTCCAACTTTCGCTCAAGGACTACTCCCAGCTTTTTTTGTTTCTAACTCATACTGCGTGCACCGGCCAATGGGCCGTCAGCGACGCCGCCACAACCGCAATGCCGATAGCGATCAACCCTACGCCCACGGCATAAGTAAAACGTTTTCCGGTACCGATCTTTTCGATCGTCATCACCATTCCAAGCGCCGCCATCCAAATCACGTTCATTACTCCGACCGCGAACATCACCAGCATCATCGCCCAGCAACAGCCGAGGCAGTAAAGTCCTTGGCTCAGACCGAGTTTTAAAACGCCGCGCGGCGTGGTCGCCCACCGCGAAAAGAAAAAAGGGAACGGCTGCTGACATTGCGTCAGACAAGCGTGCTTTAGCGCCGAGAATTGATAGATGCCGGCGGCGATAAAGATGGCGCCGGAGAACGAGCCGCTGGCCGGGGCCATGCCGGCGTCGAGCAGCGCAACGCGCGCGAATACGCATTGCACAAACGTGGTGGCGGCGGCGAAGCCGAGCCATACCGACAAATAACCGGAGGCCAGCACGAAGGGCGAAACGATCCGCTCGCCTTTGCGTGTAGCGGTATCCGCTATCTCCGCATAGGTCATGATCATCGGCGCAGCGCTCGGCAGCATCATGGCGAGCGTCATGGCGCCCCACATCGCCGCGATGATCGCGAAACCGCTCACGCTCCATGCCTGGCTTATCAGCGGCCGGCACAGCGCGTCGAGCATGCCCATGCCGGAAACCATCAGGCCGAGCGCGAGCCACCCCAAGCCACCGAGCGCAACCACGCAGATCGCGGCCAGCGCCTTTGGCCGCGCCAAAGCCGCGCCCAACCAGCCGGCGGCGGGCGGCAGAAAAGACAGATCGTGGCGAGCGGTGCCGGTCATTGAGGTTAGTAAATAGCCCATTGCGTCGGGCCCGGGTACCGAAAGCCGCTAGCGTGGTTTCCGCTCCGGCCCGGCGCGTGCTACTCGGTTAACACACAACAGACGCGGACGGTTCGATGCCGGATAATCAACGCCAAAAGGCTTCGGCCATCGTGGTGGGCGGCGGGCCAACGGGATTGACCGCCGCGATCACGCTGGCCGGCGCCGGCGTTGCCACCATGCTGGTCGGGAAACGCCCCGCCAAGGCCGACAACCGCACCACCGCCCTGCTCGCCGGCTCGGTAGCCGCGCTTGAGATTTTGGGTGTGTGGGAACTGTGCGCCGCGCAAGCCGCGCCGCTCAAGATCATGCGCATTGTCGACGATACCGGCCGGCTATGGCGCGCACCGGAGGTGAAGTTCGAAGCGGACGAAATTGATCTGGATGCGTTCGGTTACAATATCGAAAACCGTCATCTGGTCGCAGCGCTCGAGCAGCGCGCTCGCGCATTGCCATCGCTGCGCATGATCGAAGACGAGGTTTCGTCGGTCGTGCCCGGCAACGATGCCGTCGCGGTAACACTCGGGAGCGGCGACGCGCTGCAAGCGCCGTTGGTGATCGCCGCCGACGGGCGGCGCTCGTTGTGCCGCGCGGCCGCCGCCATCGGAATCGACGAACGCGACTATAAGCAATCAGCCCTCACGGTTTGCATGACGCATTCGCGACCGCATCGCGACACTTCGACCGAATTTCACACGCCCAGCGGTCCGTTCACGCTGGTGCCACTGCCTGGCAATCGCTCCAGCCTGGTCTGGGTGCTCGACCTGGCAGAGGCCGACACTATTGCGACACTTGGCGATGCTGAACTGTCGGTCAAAGTCGAGCACGCGTCGCATTCGATCCTCGGCAAGATTGAGGTCGAACCAGGGCGCGGAATGTTTCCTCTCAGCGTCGCGACCGCCCGCCGTTTCGCCGACAAGCGCATCGTGCTGGTGGGTGAAGCGGCTCATGTCATCCCACCGATCGGCGCGCAGGGCCTCAATCTCGGTTTGCGCGACGCGGCCAGCATTGGCGAACTGGCCATTGCCGCGCAGCGCGTGGGCGGAGATATTGGCGGTTCCGACGTTCTCACCGCTTACGACAAGATGCGCCGCACCGACATCGGCAGCCGCACGCTCGCCATCGATCTGTTCAATCGCACGCTGCTCACGGATTTTCTGCCTTTACAGGGCATGCGGGGGCTTGGGCTCTACATGATCGACCGCATCGCGCCCTTGCGCCGCGCAGTGATGCGCGAAGGCGTGGCGCCGGCCGCCGCGCAGCCACGGCTGATGAGGGGAGAAGCATTATAAACAGTCGTTCCGGGTTCGCGGCACGCGCGCTGGAACGACTAAGTCAGCTTCGGCGACTTCTTCGCGCTCGGCTTTTCGCGAAACTGCGGCGAAATCGGCAGCGGGAGTGCGGGGATTGATTTTCCCGCCTCGCTTTCCACCTTATGGTCGAACAGCCCGCGCTCCACGAAATGCGGGTCGCGCAACGCGTCCTCCAGAGGCACAAGGATCGTCGTGCAGCAATCGGCCGTGGCGAAGATCGGCCGCCACGCGTCCGACGTTCGCGTCAGAATTATTTTCGCGACCGCATCGCGCGTCGCTTTCGCATCGCGCCGGTCGTCGATGAATTCCACAGCCAATCCAATCGCCTTGGTGAATGCGGTCCAAAATTTTTGCTCGATCGCGCCGCAAGCTACGAGCCTGCCGTCCTTAGTCGGATAAAGCTGGTAGCGCGGCGAGCCCCCAACCAACCACAGCTCCCCCGGTTTGGGAAATGTCCCGGTCGCGGCGCCGATCGCCAACGCGGACCAGCCGAAAGTAAACATGGCGTCGGTCATGGCGATGTCGAGATGACAGCCTTGTCCGCTTTGGTCGCGTGCGCGCAACGCCAGCAGAATATTGATGACGGCCGGAAAACTGCCGCCCGCGATGTCTGCCACCAGCGCCGGCGGCACTACCGGACGATCCAATGGACCCGGTTGCAGATCAAGCAAGCCGGTATTGCCGATGTAGTTGATGTCGTGCCCGGCTTCGCCGACACGTGGACCGCTCTGACCGTAGCCGCTGATCGAGCAATAGATCAGACGCGAATTGATCGCGCGTACATCGTCGTAACCCAGTCCTAGCCGCGCCATGACGCCGGGACGGAACTGCTCCATCAGAATGTCGGCGCGCTTGATCAGCGGGATCAGCTTGTCGCGATCGCCTTTGTCCTTGAGATCAAGCGTGACGCTTTTCTTGCCGCGATTGAGCATAGCGAAAGGCGCGCTCTCGCCGTCGAAACGCGGCGGAAAGCGCCGCGCGTCCTCGCCGCCCGGCTTTTCGATCTTGAGAACCTCGGCGCCGGCCTCGGCCAGCATGAGGCTCGCCAGCGGCCCCGGCAGCAAAGTGGTGAAATCAAGAACGAAAACGCCTGATAGCGGCTGCATACTCGACCTATACCCACTTGGCGCGGCCTTTGCATTCCTCTAAACGGCTGAACGCTTGTTTGGAAGGACCAGAGCCTTGAAACTCCCGCGCCAGTTCTTTCAGCCTTTGGCCATCGGCGCACCAGCGCCGCTGCGCGAATTGCCGGTGCGGCTGGAGCGCATGATCCATTTCGTGCCACCGCACGTGGAAAAGCTGCGTGCCAAGGTCCCCGAACTCGTGCGCCAGGTCGACGTTGTGCTCGGCAATCTCGAGGACGCCATCCCGGCCGACGCCAAGGAAGCCGCGCGCAAAGGCTTCATCGAGATGGCGAAGACGGTCGACTATGGCTCGACCGGACTATGGACGCGCATCAATGCGCTCAACTCGCCGTGGGCGCTCGATGATGTGACCGAGATCGTCGGTGCGGTCGGAAATAAGCTCGACGTCATCATGCTGCCGAAAGTCGACGGACCCTGGGATATCCACTATCTCGATCAATTGTTGGCGCAGATCGAAGCGCGCCACAAGATCAAGAAACCAATTCAGATCCACGCCATTTTGGAAACCGCGCAAGGCGTCAACAATGTCGAGGCGATCGCGAGCGCCTCGCCGCGCATGCACGGCATGAGCCTCGGCCCGGCGGATCTCGCCGCGTCGCGCGCGATGAAGACCACGCGCGTCGGCGGCGGCCATCCGGAATACAAGGTGCTGGCCGATGCGCAAGGTGATGCGCCGCGCGCCGCCTACCAGCAAGACCTCTGGCACTACACCGTCGCCAAGATGGTCGACGCCTGCGCCGCGGCCGGCATCAAGCCGTTCTACGGTCCATTCGGAGATTTCTCCGATGCGGCCGCCTGCGAAGCGCAATTCCGCAACGCATTCCTGATGGGCTGCCTCGGCGCATGGTCGCTGCACCCGTCGCAGATCGCCATCGCCAAGAAAGTCTATTCGCCCGATCCGGCCGAGGTCGCCTTCGCGCAAAAGATCGTCGCGGCCATGCCTGACGGCGCCGGCGCGGCGATGATCGACGGCAAGATGCAGGACGACGCCACCTGGAAGCAGGCCAAGGTGTTGCTCGATCTGGCCCGGCTGGTCGCCACCAAAGATCCCGAAATGGGCACGCACTACGGGCTATAGCTGCTCTGGCGAACGCGGCAATCTTGCATTATGTGATGGATGCCAATGAACAATATCCGTATCGCCAAATACAAGATCGGCCAGGTAGTCAAGCACCGGCTCTATCCGTTCCGCGGCGTGGTGTTCGACATCGATCCGGTGTTCGACAATACGGAGGAATGGTGGCAGTCGATCCCCGCCGAGGTGCGCCCGCACAAGGACCAGCCGTTCTATCACCTGTTCGCTGAGAACGCGGACACCGAATATGTCGCCTATGTTTCGGAGCAGAATCTGTTGCCCGACACGTCGAAAAAGCCGCTGCGTCACCCGCAGGTCGCCGAAGTGTTTGAAAAAGACGGCCGCGGCGTCTATCGCCCGCGCAACAGCCAGTTGAACTAAGAAACAAAAAAGGCGCGAGGCTTGAGGCCCCACGCCTTTCGCGTTCGGCGAGATCGCCGAGCTATTTCTTCTGGGCAGGTGCCGCTGCGGTTGCCGGCTGCTGCGCCTCCAGCTTCTTGCGCGCCTCTTCGGCTTTCTTCTGCAACTCTTCCTGCAATTTGCGCTGCTGCTCCTCGACCACTTTCGGATCGGTCGGCGGACCGTCATAGGCCTTGGCGAAATCGGCGAGCGGCATCGGGAGGCTGATCGGCGTGCCCTGCATGTTGATCGCTTGCAGAGTGATGGTCTGCCCCTTCTTCATCTTGGCGATCATGTCATCGGTCACCGGATAATCCGACATGCAGCCGACCGGAAAGCAGATCTTGTAGGGCTGCTGCGCGGGCGTGCCCTGATCGATCATCATGCGGGTGCCGTGCTGCAGCTGCATGCCGAGCGGAACGGTGACGCGCAAAACTTTTGCCTCGCCTTCCGGCTCGAACAACTGGACGATCGCGACCGGCATGCCGTTTTCAAGCCGGCCATCTTTGGTGACGACGCAGACTTCCTTGTTGTTGGTTTCCTGGCCTTTGCCGCAAACCTTGATCCACGGCGAATACATCAGCTGCGGCTGCTGTTCGGCGGTAGCTGGTGGCTGAGCCGGGGCCGGTTGCTGTGCGGGCTGTGCCTGCTGTGGTTTCTGTTGCGTGGGTTTTGCCGGAGCGGCTTTCGGCGCCGCCGGCTTGGCCGGGGCCGCCGGCTGCTGCGCCAGCGCGGGAACGGCCAACGCCGCGGCCAGCAAGCTTGCGGCAGCGAAAGAAACGGTCAACGTCCGGCCCAACGGCCGGGCCGAGGCGACCCGATAATCCATTGCTATTCGTCCTTATTTTCGCAACCGCCCGCGGCTTTATCCCCGGCCGAACGGTCGCCCCTCAAGTCGGGCTGTCTCCCCGCCAAATGCGGCGGCAGCGTGACCCGTCAGGGTTGCCTGATAGCCGATATTGGCCCTGCAATAAAGCCACGAATGTGCCGAAAATACGGGGCCGCCGGGGGCCTGCCCCTTGTGGTAAATTACGCAAAATCGGAAACGAATCGCATTCGACCCCCATTCGCGCCCTCCTTGTCCTCCCCCGCGCTGATGCGATTGCCGGCATCAAGGCGCGCGGTGATGCTTGGCGCGCTGATGGCGGCATCCGGGCTTGGTGGCCGCACGGTACGGGCCGCTGCCGCACACCATGCCATCGCCATGCACGGCGAGCCGGCTTGGGCAGCCGATTTCAGCCATCCGACCTATGCCGATCCGACCGCGCCCAAAGGCGGCCAACTGGTGCAAGGCGTGCTTGGTACGTTCGACAGTCTCAACCCGTTCATCGTCAAAGGACTGCCCGCGGCCAATATCCGTAGCTATGTCATTGAGAGCCTGCTGGCGCGCGGCTATGACGAGCCGTTCACGCTTTATGGTCTGCTGGCCGAGAGCGTCGAAACAGACGATGCGCGCAGCGTCGTCACGTTCACGCTCAATCCGGCGGCGCGATTTTCCGACGGCAAGCCGGTGACGACCGCAGACGTTATTTTTTCCTGGGAGTTGCTGCGCGATCGCGGCCGGCCAAACTATCGCATCTATTACGTGAAGGTCACCAAGGCCGTTGCGGTCGATGCGCGGACGGTGCGCTTCGAACTCGCCGGCGCCAACGATCGCGAATTGCCGCTGATCATCGGACTGATGCCGGTGTTAGCCAAGCACGCGATCGACGTCGGCAAATTCGAAGACACGACATTCGCGCCGCTCCTGGGCAGCGGCCCCTATACGGTCAATGCCGTGAAGCCGGGCGAGAGTGTCAGCTTCACGCGCGACACGAATTATTGGGGACGCGATTTGCCGATAAATCGCGGCTTGTGGAATTTCGATACTATTCGCTTCGACTATTACCGTGACGGCAACACCCATTTCGAAGCGTTCAAGAAAGGCAGCTACGACGTCCGTCTGGAAACCGACCCTGGGCGTTGGCAGACCGCATATGATTTTCCTGCGATCACGCAAGGCCGCGTGGTGAAGGAAGAATTTCCCTACGGACTGCCGAAGGGCATGGACGGGCTGGTGTTCAATACGCGCAGGCCGATATTCGCTGATGTGCGCGTGCGCGAGGCGATCCTGAATTTGTTCGATTTCGAATGGATCAATCACAATTATTTCTTTGACCTCTATAAACGCACCGCCAGTTATTTCGACGGCTGCGATCTCTCGGCTCATGGCGTGCCGGCCAATGCGCGTGAGCGCAAACTGCTGGCGCCGTTTCGCGAACGAGATACGCCCCGACATCATGGAGGGTAACTGGGCGCCGCCGGTCACCGACGGTTCGGGCCGCGACCGCGTCGGATTGCGCAAAGCTTTTGCCCTGTTCGCCGAAGCCGGTTACGCGCTGAAGGGCACGCAACTGGTGCATACTGCCAGCGGACGGCTATTTGCGTTCGAGATTCTCACCACCACGCGCGACCAGGAGCGCCTGGCGCTCGCTTTCACGCGTAGCCTCAAGCGCGCCGGCATTGACGCGCAGGTGCGCAGCGTGGACGGCACTCAATTTGAGCGCCGGCGTATAGGTTTCGATTTCGATATGATGCAGTACCGCTGGGAGCAGTCGCTCTCGCCCGGCAATGAACAGCTATTCTACTGGAGTTCAGACGCGGCCAGCCAAGATGGCAGCCGCAATTACATGGGCGTGAGGTCGAAGGCGGCCGACGCCATGATCGCCGCCATGCTCAGCGCCACCACCCGCGCCGATTTTGTCTCCGCCACTCGCGCGCTTGATCGCGTGCTGCTTGTCCGGCTTCTATGTGGTGCCGCTTTATTTCCCGCCGAAACAATGGATAGCGCGCTGGACCCGAATCAAGCATCCCTCGCAGACGTCTTTGTTCGGCTATCTGCCGGAAACATGGTGGCACGCGGGATGATCGCAAGCGGCACGCAACCGGCGGACGGCAACCGGCTAACGCTCGACGACCTATTCCGCCGTGCCGGCGTGCGGCGCGCCGACGCGATGGCGCTGAGCGATGGGTTGCGGAACCTCACTTATGCGCAAGCCGACCGAGCGATATCGGCGCTCGCCGGCAGCCTGCGCGATCAGGGTCTTGCCACCGACGCCGTGGTGGCGATGCAATTGCCCAATTCCGTGGAGAACGTGATCGCGCTGCTCGGAGTTTTGCGCGCCGGCATGATCGCGGCGCCGTTGCCGCTGCTCTGGCGCAAGCAGGAGATGGTGGCGGCGCTGTCGCGCGCCGGCGCCAAAGCGATCGTCACGGCTGGCGCTCGGGCTGACATCGCGATGCAGGTGGCGGCCGAACTGTTTCCGATCCGCGCCGTCGCCGGCTTCGGGCGCGACTTACCTGACGGCGTGGCGCCGCTCGACACTATATTCGATGCCGGCACAAACGCATTCTTCCAGTCTTCGGTGCGGCGTAGCGCCGCTCATGTTGCCGTCATCACCTTCGACGTCACCATCGACGGCATCGTTCCCGTCGCGCGCAGCCATAGTGACCTGATCGCCGGCGGGCTTGCCGTTTTTCGCCAAGCCGGCATCGCGCAAGACGCAAGCATCCTCTCGACTATCCCGCTTGGCTCGTTCGCGGGCATCGCGCTCACTCTAATGCCGTGGCTGCTCGCCGGCGGCACGCTCGCGCTCCATCACGGCTTCGAGCCCGTGGTTTTCGCGGAGCAATGCCGCGCGCATGACGCTTCGGCCGTCGTCCTGCCGGGTCCGGCGCTGAGCGCGATAGCGGAGGCCGGGCTGCTAAATCAAGCCAAGAGCATCCTGGCACTCTGGCGCGCAGCCGAGCAGCTTGCCGCCGCGCCGCCGTGGCGGGGCAATGCCGCGCTGGTGGATATCACGAGTTTTGGCGAAACCGACGTGCTGGCGGCGAGGCGCGGGCCGGACGGCCTGCCGGCGCCACGCCCAAACGGCGCTCCCGCTGGATTGATCGCGGTCGGCGGGTATCACTTCCGGCAAAGCGAGATTGATGCCGCCGCGGCAGCCGCCGACCTAAACGCCGTTATCATCGCGCTGCCCGACGCTTTGCTCGGCCAGCGCCTCGCTGGCAGCGCCCCAAACCGGGTAGCCGCTGCCGCGCAATTACAGGCGCGCGGCGTCAACGCGCTGATTGCCGGGGCATTTCGGGCCCGCGAAAAAGTCGCGTAAATCCAGCCTTTGCCGTTGACGGGGCATTAATCGCAGCCCGTTAGGATGGCACGCTCCTGTAACTCTGCGCGTGCGCCCTCATGTCGCTTCAAGGTCCGATGATCGTGGTCGCCGACAATCCGGTGACCGATCTGGTCGACGCGCTGAGCGCCGCCGGCGTCTTTCCGATCGTCGAAGCCAAATGGGCCGATGCGCCTACCGCCTTCGTCGCAGTCAAGCCGACCGCCGTGATCATCGCCGAGCCGGGCGCCTCGCCCAGCGAAGCAGCCGCCCGCATGCTCTGCCAGCAGATTGCCACCGCCAACGGCATCATCGTGCCGGTCATCGCATGCGTTTACGGCGACCAGGAAGTCGCCATTCCGATCGCGCTGCCGGCCGATGCCGGTCTGCCGGTCGAGCGACTGGTCGCGCGCCTGCAATCGGCCATGCGCGTGCGCGCGCTCCATGCAACTGTATTGCGCCGCATCGAAACCTTCGCCTCGCATGATGGCAGGTTGCCGCCGCTCCCGGTCGGCGACGCGCTCGACGACGCCACCGTCCTGATCGCGGGTCGCGGGCCGCTCTATCCCAAGCTGAGCGTGGCGATGGGCGAGCGTGTCAAGATGCTCGGCGCGCTCAGCGTCGAGACCGCGGCCAAGCATCTCAATGCGCGCGACATCGACGGCATCGTGGTCGGCGACGGATTTTCCCCGCGCATGGTGGAGGCCTTCCTCACCGTGTTGGCGCAGGACACCCGCTTCCGCGACATTCCGGTCGCGGTGATCGGCGAGGCGCCGCCCGATTTCGCCGAAGTGCTGCCGAACATCGATCACGTCGACGGCGATCCGGCGCGCCTGGTCGCGCGCATGGTTCCGCTGGTGCGCATGCACGCCTTCGAGGCGCGGCTCAAGCGCATGCTCAAGACGCTCGACACCAACGGCATGTTCGATCCGGAAACCGGCCTGCTCACGCGCGACACGTTCTGCGCACGAACTCGACAAGGCGATGGCCGAAGCCGGCGACCGCAGCACGGCGCTGTCGCTCGGCGCGCTTTTCCTTCGACGGACCGCTCGACGCGCGCGCCAGCAAGGACGGCGCCCGGCTGGTGACGCGGCTGATCCGCAACATCGATTTCGGCTGCCGCGACGACGACGGCTCGCTGCTGATCGCCTTCACCCAGACCGATCTGCGCAGCGCCCATGTGGTGGCGCGCCGCATCGCCGGCGTGATCAAGAATATCATGCTGATGCCGCAGCGCGGCCGGCGACAAGGTCGCCGCCAATGTGACGCTGGCGACACTCAAGGCCGGCGATACGCTCGACAGCCTGATGCTGCGCGTGATGGGCAGCCAGGCGGTTGCCGCCGAGTAGTTCCGTGATTAGGTTAGCTCCGACAGGAGCCAGCCATGCCCGACAATCAACCGGTTCGTATCGACGTCGTTTCCGACGTGGTCTGCCCGTGGTGCTTTATCGGCAAGCACCGGCTGGAAAAAGCGCTGGCGCTACGGCCCGGAGATCGCGGTCGAGGTGCACTACCGGCCTTATTTTCTCAACGACTGGATTCCGCGCGAAGGCATTTCGCGCGAGGAATATCTGACGACGAAATTCGGCTCGCCCGAGCGCTACAAGGGCATCGCCCAGCGCGTCGGCGCCGCCGCGGCGGCCGAAGGGCTGGTCTATGCCTCCGACAAGATGAAGCGTCAGCCCAATACGCTCGACTGCCACCGGCTGATCCGCTGGGCGGAGGCGATCGGCAAAGCAGCCGAGATGAAGCAGACAGCTGATGGATCTTTATTTCACGCAAGGCGCCGACCTCACCGACCGCGACACGCTGGTGAAAGCCGCCGCCGACGTCGGGCTCGACGCCAAGAAAGTGCGCGAGGCGCTGGCAAGCGACCAGGACGTCGCCGCAGATCGAACAGAGGCGCTCTCGGCCAAGGAAGCCGGCATCGAGGGCGTGCCCTGCTTCATCTTCGGCGGCAAGTTCGCGGTGTCGGGCGCGCAGTCGCCGGAATATCTCGCCGAGGCGATCGACCGCGTGGCATCGGGAAACAGAGCGACGCTGCGGAGTAACTACGCCGCCTTGGCCGGCGCCGCGATCGAAGCCAGCTTGCGCAAAATCGCCGCGGTGCCTTTCAGGCGATCCTCCGGCCGCTCCCAATCGTCGAAGAACACAAGTTGCTGGCCCTTGGCGTCCTTCGGATCGTTGCGCATGCGCACGGTGGAGCCTTGCTCGCGGATATAGGCGATCAGCCCGTCCGGATTGGCGAAAATATTATCGCGGAACGACAGCACCACGCCCTTGGGTCCCGCTTCCAGCTTCTCGACATTGGCGCGCCGGCACAGCGCCTTGATCGCTACCACCTGCAACAGATGTTCGACCTCGCCCGGCAGCGGGCCGAAGCGGTCGACCAATTCGGCGGCGAAGCTTTCGATGTCGCGCTCGTCCTCGATTTCGGCCAACCGCCGGTACAGCGCGAGCCGGACCGACAGGTCGGCGACATAATCTTCCGGAATGAGCAGCGCCGTGCCGATGGTGATCGACGGCGACCAGCGGTCGGCGACCGGCGCGCTGATGCCGGCCTTCAGGCTGAGCACAGCCTCTTCCAGCATCTGCTGGTACAGCTCGAAGCCGACTTCCTTGATGTGGCCGGATTGCTCTTCGCCCAGCAAATTGCCGGCGCCGCGAATGTCCAGGTCGTGCGATGCGAGTTGAAAGCCGGCGCCGAGCGTATCGAGCGATTGCAAGACCTTCAGCCGCCGCTCGGCCTGCGCCGTGATCTTGCTCTGCGCCGGCAGCGTGAACAGCGCATAGGCCCGCAGCTTGGCGCGTCCGACCCGGCCGCGCAGCTGATAAAGCTGCGACAGGCCGAACCGATCGGCGCGGTGCACGATCAAGGTATTGGCAGTCGGAATGTCGAGACCGGATTCGATGATCGTCGTCGATAGCAGTACGTCGTATTTTCCGTCGTAGAACGCCGTCATGATATCGTCGAGCACTGTCGGCGGCATCTGGCCGTGCGCGACCGTAACGCGCAGCTCCGGCAGGTTTTTATCGAGAAAATCCTTGGCGCCAGCAAGGTCCTCGATGCGCGGGCAGACATAGAAGGCCTGGCCGCCGCGGTATTTCTCGCGCAGCAGCGCCTCGCGCACGGTGATCGGATCGAACGGCGACACAAACGTGCGCACCGCCAGGCGATCGACCGGCGGCGACGCGATGATCGAGAGATCGCGCACGCCGGTGAGCGCCAGTTGCAGCGTGCGCGGGATCGGCGTCGCGGTCAGCGTGAGCACGTGCACTTCCGAGCGCAGCGTCTTGAGCTTTTCTTTGTGCGCGACGCCAAAGTGCTGCTCTTCGTCGACCACCAGCAGCGCAAGGTCCTTGAAGGTGACGCCCTTGCCCAGCAGCGCATGGGTGCCGATGACGATATCGATGCTGCCATCGGCCAAGCCCGCCTTCACCGCGTTGAGCTGCGCCGCCGGCACCAGGCGCGAGGCCTGCGCGATATTGATCGGGAAACCACGGAAGCGTTCGGTGAAAGTCTTGAAATGCTGGCGCGCCAGCAGCGTAGTCGGCACCACCACGGCCACCTGCTTGCCGTTGATCGCGGCCACGAAGGCCGCGCGCAACGCCACTTCGGTCTTGCCGAAACCGACATCGCCGCAGATCAGCCGGTCCATCGGACGGCCTGAGCCGAGATCCTTGATGGTGGCGTCGATGGCGGCGAGTTGGTCGTCGGTCTCCTCGTAGGGAAAACCGGCGCAGAATTCGTCATAGGCGCCCGGCCCGACGCTGAAGCGCGGCGCCTCGCGCGTCAGCCGCTCGGCCGCGACCTTGATCAGTTCGCCCGCGATTTCGCGAATGCGGCTCTTCATGCGCGCCTTGCGCGCCTGCCAGTTGCCGCCGCCGAGCCGGTCGAGATCGACATTGCTCTGCTCGGCGCCGTAGCGCGACAGCAGGTCAACGTTTTCGACCGGCAGATAGAGCTTGGCATTTTCCGCGTAATGGATTTCGAGGCAATCGTGCGGCGCGCCCGCCGCGGTGATTGGCTGCAAGGCCGACGAACCGGCCGATGCCGTGATCGACATGCACGACCAGATCGCCGGGCGCGAGGCTGGTGGCCTCGGCGATGAAATTGTCGGCGCGGCGCATGGCGCGGCGCGGCCGCACCAGACGATCGCCGAGAATGTCCTGCTCGCTGACGATGGCCGCATCCGCGGTCTCGAAACCGGATTCGATGCCGAGCACGGCGAGTGCGATCGCGGGCTTGGGCAGCGCCAAAGCCTGCGGCCAGGAGCCGACCGGGGTCAGATTGTGCAGCTTGTGATCGGCGAGCACGTGGCTCATGCGCTCGCGCGCGCCTTCGCTCCACAGCGCGATGGCGACGCGCTTGCCGGCCGCCTGCTGCGCCAGCACGTGCTTGCTCAGCGCCTCGAACACATTGGCGCCGGGCTCGGCGCGCTCGGCCGCGAAATTGTGGCCGGCGCGCGCGCCGACGTCGATCACGTCGCGCGCCTCCGGCACGGCGAAGGGCGTGAGCCTCGCCAGCGCCGAGGCGATCGAGCCGCTCCTTCCATTCCTTTTCGGCCAGATAAAGCCGCGCCGGCGGCAGCGGCTTGTAAGGCGGCGTCACGCCTTGCTTCGAGCGCCTCGCGGCGGGCGTCGTAGTAATCGGCGATCTGCGTGAAACGTTCATGCGCGGCGTCTTCGGCCAGATGTTCGAGCGCCAGCGGCGTGCCCGGCAGATAGTCGAACAACGTCTCCATTGAATTGTGAAACAGTGGCAGCCAGTGCTCCATGCCGGGATAGCGGCGGCCTTCGCTCACCGCTTCGTACAATAGATCGTCCGGCGAGCCCGCGCCGAATTCGGCGACATAGCCGGTGCGGAAGCGCCGGATGGTTTCGGTGACGAGCTGGAATTCGGCCACCGGCACCAGATCGAGCCCGCGCAATTGCGTTTCGCTGATTTGCGTCTGAGCATCGAAGCTGCGGATCGTCTCCAGCGCATCGCCGAAAAAATCGAAACGAACCGGCAAATCCATGCCGGGCGGATAAAGATCGAGAATGCCGCCGCGCACCGCGTATTCGCCGGGCTCGCGCACGGTCGAGGCGCGGGTGAAGCCGTTGAGCTCCAGCCATTCGACGATGCCCGCCATGCCGATGACATTGCCGGGCGCGACCGACAGCGCATGCGTTGCGACGAACTCGCGCGCCGGCACGCGCTGCAACGCGGCGTTGACGGTCGTCAGCAGCACCGAAGGCTTGTCGCGGCCTTTGACGCGCGCCAGCCGCGACAACGCGGTCATGCGCTGCGCCACCACGCCGGCATTCGGCGACACTCGGTCATAGGGCAGGCAATCCCAGGCAGGGAATTCCATGGTTTGAATGTCGGGGCCGAAGAACGAAAGCGACCGTGACAACGCCGCCATGCGCTGGCCGTCGCGGCAGATCACGGCAAGCGAAACCGCCGGCGCATCGGTGCGCGCGGCGATGGCGCGCGCCAGATCCGCCAGCACCAGTCCTTCGGCGCCATCGGCGACCTGCGCCAGCGTGAGCGCTTGCGCCGGCTTCAACAATTCGGCGGGAGATTTCGCCATCTAGTCGGAGCCCTCGCCGCGGAATTCACGCAAGGCCCGGAACAGCGGCGTGTCGATCGCCGCGGGAGCCTCCTGCTGGCCGCTGACCCAGGCGAAAATCTGCTGATCGGGAATGTCGAGCCAGGTCTCGAACTCGCCGAGCTCGACCGCGCTCAGGCCCGCAAGCTGCGCTGTCGGCGAAGCGCCCGAGCACCAGATCCATCTCGCGGATGCCGCGATGCCAGGCGCGAAACAGCAATCGCCGCCGCCGCGCATCCAGACCTTGGCTCGAAATCCCGCTTCCGGTCACATGCTGCTCCAACGCCAAAAACCCGGCGGGTGCCGGGTGCGGGGTTTATATAGGGCCGTTCGGCGGCGTTGTCAGCGTTTGGTTTGCACAGGGCCGCATTGCGTCCGTAATCGGCGCAAGCCAGCATGGGTTCGATGCGCCCGCTCATACTCAACCCCCTGTTCGCCGCCCTAACCAGCCTGTCCGGCGTCGGGCCGAAGCTGGAGCTGCTCTATGCCCGGCTGCTCGACCGCGAGGCACCGCGCGTAGTCGATCTGCTGTTTCATCTGCCTTCGGGCGTCATCGACCGCCGGGCGCGGCCGAAACTCAACGAGGTGCAGGCCGGCCAGATCGTCACCGTCGCGGTGACGGTCGACGAACACCGGCCGGTTCCGCGCAACCGGCCGCGCGCGCCTTACCGCATCATCACCAGCGACGACACCGGCCAGACGCTGACGCTGACCTTTTTCAACGCGCGCGAGGACTATCTGCGCAAGCTCTTGCCAGAGGGCGAGATGCGTTACGTCTCCGGCACCGCCGAGGTCTACGACAACATGTTGCAGATGGTGCATCCCGACCGCGTCGTGGACGAAAAAGGCTTCGCCAATTTGCCGCTGGTCGAGCCGGTCTATCCGCTCACCGAAGGGCTGGCCGCCGGCAATATTCGGCGCGCGATGGACGGTGCGCTCGCCCGTCTGCCCGATCTGCCGGAATGGCAAGACGAAGCCTGGTTGTCGCGCGAGCGTTTCCCGGCATTCTCCGAGGCGCTGCGCCATCTGCATCGCCCGGCCGAGCCGCACGACATTGCACCCGAGAGCCTGGCCTGGACGCGGCTCGCCTATGACGAATTGCTCGCCGGTCAGCTCGCGCTCGCGTTGCTGCGCGCGCACATGCGCCGGCAGGCCGGCCGCGGCTCGGCCAGCGAGGGTCTGCTGCGCGCGCGTGTTCTGAAAGCCTTGCCTTACACGCTGACCCATTCGCAGCAGAAGGCGGTCGACGACATCGTCGCCGATCTGGCGCGTGCCGCAACGCATGTTGCGGCTGCTGCAAGGCGACGTCGGCTCCGGCAAGACCGTCGTCGCGCTGGTCGCCGCGGCCGAAGTGATCGAGGCAGGGCGTCAGGCCGCCTTCATGGCGCCGACCGAAATCCTCGCGCGCCAGCATCTCAACACCATCGCGCCGCTGGCGGAAGCCGCCGGTATCCGCGTCGCCATCCTCACCGGCCGCGAGCGCGGCGGCGAGCGCGAGACCATCCTCAACCGGCTCGCGCTCGGCGATATCAATCTGTTGATCGGCACCCACGCGCTGTTCCAGGAAGAGGTTGCATTTCGCGATCTCGCGCTCGCCGTCGTCGACGAGCAGCATCGCTTCGGCGTGCATCAGCGACTCGCGCTGGCGCAAAAGGGCGACGCCGTCGACGTGCTGGTACTCACCGCCACGCCGATCCCGCGCACTTTGGTGCTCACGTATTTCGGCGACATGGAGGTGTCCGAGTTGCGGGAAAAGCCGCCCGGCCGCCAGCCGATCGACACCCGCACGATCCCGATGTCGCGCATCGAGGAGGTCGAGGATGCGGTCGGCCGCGCCATCGCCGAAGGCAAACGCGCCTATTGGGTCTGCCCGCTGATCGAGGAATCCGAAAAGATCGATCTCGCGGCCGTGCAGGAACGCTTCGAGGAGCTGCGCAAGCGTTTCGGCAAAAAAGTCGATCTGGTGCATGGCCGCATGAAAGGCGCCGAGAAGGACGCCGCCATGGCGCGGTTCGCGGCCGGCGAGACGCAATTGCTCGTCGCCACCACGGTGATCGAGGTCGGTGTCGACGTGCCGGAGGCCACCATCATGGTGATCGAGCACGCCGAACGGTTTGGCCTGGCGCAGTTGCATCAGTTGCGCGGGCGCATCGGCCGCGGGCCCGGCGCCTCAACCTGTCTGCTGCTCTACAAGGCGCCGCTCGGCGAAACCGCCAAGGCGCGCCTCGCCGTGCTGCGCGACACCGAAGACGGCTTCCGCATCGCCGAGGAAGACCTGAAGCTGCGCGGCGAAGGCGACCTGCTCGGCACGCGTCAGAGCGGCCTACCCGGCTTCCACATCGCCCGTATCGAGACGCACGGCAAATATCTGGGTGCTGCGCGCGACGACGCCGCCCTGGTGCTGTCGCGCGACGCCACGCTTGAGACGCCGCGCGGCCAGGCGCTGCAGCATCTGCTTTATCTGTTCGGCAAGGACGAGGCGATCAAGCTGATCCGAGCGGGATAAATTATTTTGCGCTTGCCGGCGACTTGGTCGGCTGCGCCGTTCGCGCGCTGGCCGCGAGCGCCGCGAGATTTTTCTGCGCCCCCTCGCCGCTGTCGGGCTGCACCATGCCGGCCGAGATCAGCAGCGTCATGGCGTTCTCCACCGAGATGTCGAGCACGATGAGATCGCTGCGCTTCACGTAAAAGAAAAAACCGGTGGTCGGGTTGGGCGTGCAGGGCATGAAGGCGGAGACATGCTCGCCTCGTGGCAACTTGTCCGCGAGATCGCCGCTCGGCGGCTGCGACAGAAACACCAGCGACCACATGCCGGGCGCCGGAAACTCCACCAGCGCCACCTGCCGAAAGCTCGATCCGGTCTTCGAGAACAGCGTCTCGAAAATCTGCTTCATCGTTTTGTAGACCGGCCGCACGATTGGCATGTGGTTGAGCAGGCTTTCGCCCCAGCCCACCAGCGTGCGCCCGACCAAATTGGCGGTGAGGAAACCGAGCAGCGTCAGCACGAGGAACGCGAGCACCAGCCCCGTGCCCGGGATCGGCCAAGGCAGATAACTTTCCGGCCGGTACACCGGCGGGATTAGCGGACGCACCGCGTCGTCCACCCAGGTGACGATTGACCAGATCAACCAGACGGTGACCGCGAGCGGTCCGGCCACCACCAACCGGTCAGGAAATAATTGCGGATGCGGCCGGCAATGCTTGTCTGCGACGGCGCGGCGGCGGCCGGCATTACGCTTGGTTGGTGATCAATCTCGGCCATCGGGCGATCTTATTCCACCGTGACCGATTTCGCGAGATTGCGCGGCTGGTCGACATCGGTGCCGATAGCCGCCGCTGTATGATAGGCGATCAGTTGCACAGCAATGGCATAGACCAGTGGCGTCACCGTGGAGGCCATGTCCGGAAGCACGATGATCTCGGTTGAATCGACCGGCGCCTCTTTGGCGCCTTTGGCGTCGGTTACCAGAATGATCTTGCCGCCGCGCGCGGCCACTTCCTGCATGTTCGACACTGTCTTTTCGAACACCCGGTCGAACGGCGCGATGACGATCACCGGCATAGTTTCGTCGATCAGCGCAATCGGCCCGTGTTTGAGCTCGCCTGCGGCATAGCCTTCGGCGTGGATATAGGAGATTTCCTTGAGCTTGAGCGCACCTTCGAGCGCGATCGGAAAGCTGGTACCGCGCCCGAGATAAAGCGCGTGGTGCACTTTCGCGAGATCCTGCGCCAGATGTTCGATTTGCGGCTCGAGCTTGAGCGCGTCGGCCATCAGCCGCGGCACTTCGATCAGCGCGCGCACCAGTTTCTGCTCGTCGCTCGCTGATAGTTCGCCGCGCGCGCGCCCGGCCGCGATCGCCAGACATGCCAGCACCGAGAGCTGGCAGGTGAAGGCTTTGGTCGAGGCGACGCCGATCTCGGGACCGGCCAAAGTCGGCATCACCACGTCGCTTTCGCGCGCGATGGACGAGGTCGGCACGTTCACCACCGACAAAACGTGTTGCTTGTGCTTTTTGGCATAGCGCAGCGTCGCCAACGTGTCGGCGGTCTCGCCCGATTGCGAAATGAAGATCGCGAGATCGCCTTTTTCAAGCGGCGCCTCGCGGTAGCGGAATTCCGACGCGATATCGATTTCGACCGGCAATTTGGCGAAGCGTTCGAACCAGTATTTCGCCACCAGCCCGGCATAGAAAGCCGTGCCGCAGGCCGACAGCGACAGCCGCTTGAGTTTCTTCCAGTCGAACGGCAACTTTTCAGGCAACACAACCTTTTCGGTCGTCATGTCAATGTAATGGGCGAGCGTGTGGCCGACTACTTCGGGCTGCTCATGAATTTCCTTGGCCATGAAATGCTTGTGGTTGCCTTTGTCGACCAGTTGCGCCGAGGCGGTCGATTTGATGACCGCGCGCTCGACATGGGCGCCCTGCTCGTCGTGAATTTCGACGCCTTTGTGCGTCATCACCGCCCAGTCGCCGTCCTCGAGATAACTGATGGTGTCGGTGAAAGGCGCGAGCGCGATGGCGTCGGAGCCGAGATACATTTCACCGTCGCCGAAGCCGATTGCGAGCGGCGAACCCTTGCGCGCGCCGATCATCAGATCGTCCTCGCCGGCGAACAGAAAGGCCAGCGCGAATGCGCCGCGTAATTGCTTGAGCGCCGCCGCCACCGCCTCGACCGGCGGCTTGCCCTTTTTCATTTCGTCGGTGACCAGATGGGCGACGACTTCGGTATCGGTCTCGCTGTTGAATTTCGAGCCGTTTTTGCCGAGACGTTCGCGCAGCTCGCGGAAATTCTCGATAATGCCGTTATGCGCGACCGCGACGCGGTCGGTGGCGTGCGGATGAGCGTTGCTCTCGGTCGGCTTGCCGTGGGTCGCCCAACGAGTGTGACCGATGCCGATATTGCCGGCGAGCGGCTCGCTTTTCAGGCGTTTCTCCAGCGCCTGCAGCTTGCCTTCGGCGCGCCGACGGCCAAGCGCGCCGCGATCCAAGGTAGCGACGCCGGCCGAGTCATAGCCCCGATATTCGAGGCGCTTGAGCGCTTCGACCAAATGCCCGGCGACTGGCTCACGCCCGATTATTCCGACAATCCCGCACATCCGTTTGGATGGCCCTTTACTTTTTAAGTTCTCGCTTTAACCAGTTTGGCCAAGCCTATCGAAATCAAAACGTATTTCGCCATATGACAACCGAGGATACGCGCCGCAAGGCCCGTTCCAAGGCTCACTTCTTGGGCGATTTCGTCGCCTTCTTCTTGCCCAAGCCTTTGAGCTGCCGCAAGCGTTTAGCCCAGCCACGCTTAATCGTCTGTTCTGCTCGCTCAAGCGTCAACGCGTCAGCCGGCACATTCTTGGTTACCACCGAGCCGGAGCCAACATAGGCGCCGTCGCCGATCTTAACCGGCGCGACCAGCGACGAATTGGAGCCGATAAAGGCGTCCTTGCCGATATCGGTGCGATGCTTGGCGGCGCCATCGTAATTGCAGGTGATGGTGCCGGCGCCGATATTGGCGCCCGCACCAACGCGCGCATCCCCGATATAGGCGAGATGATTGGCCTTGGCGCCGGCCTCGATCTTGGCTTCCTTCACCTCGACGAAATTGCCGATATGCACGTCGGCACCGAGATCGGCGCCGGGGCGAAGCCGGGCAAAAGGTCCGACGCGGGCGCCCTTGCCGACGTGAGCGCCTTCCAGATGCGAGAACGCGCGGATCGTCGCGCCATCGGCGACCGTCACGCCCGGCCCGAACACCACGTTTGGCTCGATGGTGACGTCCTTGCCGAATTTGGTATCGGCCGACAGAAACACGGTGTCCGGCGCGGTCATCGTGACACCGGCATCGAGCGCGGCGGCGCGCAGACGTTTTTGCAGGACAGCCTCCGTTTCGGCGAGCTGTGCCTTGGTATTGATGCCGCGCATGTCGTCCTCTCCGGTTTCGATCGCGACCGCCTTCAAACCCATATCGCGGGCTATGGCAACCGCATCGCTGAGATAGTATTCGCCCTTGGCATTGGCATTACCGATCGCGATCGAGAATGGCGAGCGCGTGCTCGCCGGCGAGCGCCATCAGCCCGCCGTTGCACAAGCCGATCTTCTTTTCCTCCGCGCTGGCGTCGCGGTCTTCGCGGATCGCCAGCAGTTCATCACCGCGTGTGAGCAACCGGCCGTATCCCGCTGGATTAGCCGGCCGGAAACCGAGCACCGCCACCGCGGCCGCTCGACTTAGGGCCGCGCGCAGCTCGGTGAGTGTTTCCGGCCGCACCAGTGGCGTGTCGGAAAACATCACCAAGATGTCGTCAGCTTTGCGTGCGATGGCCTTACGCGCCGCCAGCACCGCATGCGCAGTGCCGCGCCGTTCTTTCTGCACGAACATCTTGGCTTTGGGCGCGAACGCCTGCGCTTCTTTCACCACGCCGCCATGATTGGGGCCGACCACCACGGCGATGTCGCCCCCGCCCGCCTGCGTTGCCGAGGTCAGAACATGCGCCAGCAGCGTGCGCCCGCCGATCTTGTGCAGCGCCTTCGGCAGCGCCGAGCGCATGCGGGTGCCCTCGCCGGCCGCCAGCACGATCGCAAGACACGTTCTTCGTCTCATCGGTTTCCGGCTCACGGTGTTGCCACAATAGCGGCGCACCCGATTCTGCGGGCAAACATTCCTTCGGCGCGGCCTCGGCGAACGGCGCGCATTGAGATGAAAGCGAGCATTGCCGGATTCTGCTAACGTTTTCAATGACGTGATTCGCCCGCGCAGAGGTTGACATGGAGATCAAAGTCGCGCCGCTGGAGCCCGATTTGGTCCAATATCCGCAAGCCGCGACAGCTTCGCCGCGTGTTGGGCTGGGGCGGCGCGGCCGCCATCGCGCTCGCTGCTGTCGTGCTCACCGGCCAGACGCAAGCCGGCAGCCAACGCTTGCAGCTTGCGATCGGCTATTTGAGCGATCCGGCGCGGGTGGCCGCCGATTTGAGCGAGCCAGTGCGCGCAGTCGCCCAGATACCGTCGCACACCGCCCAAACGGAGCCTAAGACTGCGGCCAAGACTGATACCAAAGCACAGGCGGAGACCCAGCGCCTCGCCGTTCAGGTCCACGACCTTGCTGCCGACCGCGAGCGGTTGACCGCGCGTATTGCTATGCTCGAGCGCAATCTCGATGACATGACCGGTTCCATCAAGCAGCAGAGCGAGCAATTGGCCGCCGCCCGCACGGCTGTAACGCCGGCGCCGAGCGCGCCCGCCACCACGCTGCCGGTCCTGGACCCGCTCGCGATGCCGGCTCTTGGGGTTGTGCCGACACCCCAAGTTCCACCGCCACTGGCCCACATCGCCGCCACGGCAGTGAACGAACACGCGCACGAACCGCCGGCCAAGGCTGAATTCGGCATCGATCTCGGCGGTGCTGCCACCCTCGAAGCGCTGCGGATCCATTGGGTGGCCATGAAGGCCAATTACGGGCCGCTGCTGGCGGGCCTGCGCCCGGTCGCTTCGCAGCGTCTGAAGCGCCCGGCCGGAGTCGACTATCGCCTCATAGCGGGACCGCTGCCGAATAGCGCCGAAGCGGCCAAACTATGCGCCCGCTTCCCCGTCACCGGCACCGGCTGCCGGCCGGCCAAGTTCGACGGCGCGCAACTGGCCGAACATTGATTGTCGGCATATCCGCGCACCGGCATAATCCCGCCATGAAGCTGTTCTTGCCGAGTGCGCGCGCAACCAATTATCTGCTGATCGTAGGCTTCTGCTCGCTCGGCTATGCGCTTTA
Organism: uncultured Alphaproteobacteria bacterium; assembly: GCA_963809675.1. Taxonomy (GTDB): domain Bacteria; phylum Pseudomonadota; class Alphaproteobacteria; order Rhizobiales; family Xanthobacteraceae; genus Pseudolabrys. Next base: position 610,264 of record CAWEKJ010000007.1, on the reverse strand, counting down.
CATCCGCTATCTCGCCATCGAGCAGGCCAATGTCGGGCTTGCCTGCGCGGCCGGGCTCAACACGTGGCTGTGCTTTTCGCGACGAATTGCCATCGCGCTGTTCGAGCACACAGTGTTCGGCTGGGCCGCCCTCGCAGTCGCTGCGCTCAACCTGCTGCGGCCGTCACTGGTTTTGTTTGCCATCGCGCTTTGCGTCGCCTGCTTCGGCGTCGTGCTCTACAACGTTGCCCTGTCGGCGCTCGCAATCGGACTGCTGATGCTCAGCTTTGCGCGTCGCGCACCCGAGCCAGACTGAACGTCAGCGCCATGAACGCCGAGCACAGCCAGACCGACTGCCAGTTCGCGAAGCCTTCATTGAGCACGATGTAAGGCACTGACAGCGCCAGCACAGCCGCGCCCGCCATCTCGGCCGCACCAAATTTTGTAAGAACTTGGCCGCCGCCCGGCCGCGGCGTAAATAAACTATGCGTTAAAAACGGCACTGCCGCCGCGGTCAGCGGCGCGAACGGAAAATCCCGATAGCGCGGATCGAACACCAGGCCGAGCGCGGACAAAATCGCGAGCAACATTGTTGCGATCAGGATCGCGCCGATGAGCAGCGCGAACGGTTCGCGGATGCGCTCCGACGTGGGTCCGAGCAGCCGGGAAAACGGCGGCAGTGGCGTGCCACGCATGACCGCGGCGCTTAAAACCGGCGGCGCCAACAGCGCGACGCCGACAAACGCCAGCGAGCGCAGCCAGCCAGCAACGCCGAGAGATTCAATCGGTGCATTGGCGACGCTCCAGCCGATTAGCGCGCCGCCGGCGATAGCGTTCGTGGTCACCGCCAGCCACCGCGCGACCGACACCGATGCGCTGCGCCGGGCTACGAAAGCCGCGCCGAATACGATCGCGGCGAATAAAATTCCGCCCGCTGCCTGCAACCTCCAATGCGGATGATTGGACACCGCCTCGCCCCAGACGAATTTCGGCGTCCGCGTGGCGTCGTCAAGCAGACCCCAATGGCCGCCCACGGTACCTTCAAGCGCGCGCTTCCACGGCTCATCGAACGCCTCGATCACATTGACGCGGAAATTGTCGCGCTTGGCGAGCGCCAGTACATCCTGAATCACGCGCGCCTGGTTGGCCGGCGACGGCTGCGCGCCCTCGCGCATACGACCGGCGCTCGGCCAGCCGACCTCCCCGATGATTACTTCCTTGCCGGCAAAGGCGGTTACCAACTGGCGGTGGATCGAGTCGACATGGGCGGCGGCGCTGCGCGCCGGGATTGGAAAATCCTCCCAGTAAGGCAGAATATGGATGGTGATGAAATCGACCGCGGCGGCGACATCGGCGTTATGCAGCCAATATTCCCACACATCGGCATAGGTCACCGGCACGGGCACGCGCGCCTTCACCGCCCGAATGGTCGCGGCGAGGTCCGCAGACGACATTTCGCCGCGCAATAGCACTTCGTTGCCGACCACCACCGACCGGATCGTGCGGGGGTATTTGTTCGCGAGCGCGACGACGCTCTCGATCTGCTCGCGGTTCTTGTCGGGATGACCTGACAGCCAGAGGCCCTGCATCACCTTGAGGCCGTAGCGGGCGGCGATTTCAGCAATCTGGTCCTGGCCGAACTCGGTCGAATAAGTGCGCACACAATCGGTGATCTTGGCCAGGCGCGACAAGTCCTCGTCAATTTGGACGGCGGAGATGCGGGTGTTGGAATCGAGCGGGGTCTGGCTGCCGCGGAAAGGAGAATACGACAGACAGTAGAGCTTTTCGCCGGCGCTCAGCGGGGTTTGCGGCATCGCCACCGGGGCGCCAAGCCAGGCCCAGATGCCGGCGATGACCACCGCCGACAAAGCGAGGCAGGCTAGTCCAGAGCGCATCGGCTAAAACCTGTTTCGGCGGTATGAAAAAGACCCCCGAAGGGCTTATAGCGCGGGCCTGGCGCTGCCAAGCGGGCCTGCCGTCTTTGGCGTCTTAAGCAAACCACTGACTGCCGCTGGACAAAACCCGGCCATTAAGGCCAAGTTCTCTACCGGGAAAATTCGCCAGAATTGGCGGTTCAAGTCGAGAGTTCAAGTGTTTAAGGCAACAGCGCCGGGACGGCCGGAAGCAAACGCCGCAATCGCGTCCCAATCCGGTCTCATAACCAACCGGACAGTGGGCGGGTGGCTTTCATCAAAACCGGCGGGACAATGCCGATAACCTCTTTGTTGCGTGCGTTCTGTGCCGTGTTCTGCGTCATTGCCTTCGGTTTGGCAGGTAGTGTGGCGTTCGCCCAAAGCGGCAATGTCGCCACGCCCGAACAGCAGAAGTCGGCCGCCGACGCCGCCAAAGAAGGCCAAAAGAGCATCGACGAGATCGCCGAGGCGTCGCGCCTGCTCACCGGACCGGCCGGCAATCCGGAATGCGTCTGGCTGGGCCGCCGCGTCGTCAGCCTGCTGTGGCGGGACGACCTCGACACCGCCTTCCGCCATCTCGACCTTTACGACCGATTTGGCTGCCCAAGCTCGCATATCCAGGCAACTTTCCGTTGCGTTGTGCGCCAGGGCCATATCGATCCCAAGGCCCAGGACAGCCTGAACGGCCGCGTCCATGTCTGCTGGCTCAATCCGGCGCTCACCCCCACACCAGCAACCGCCGCCCAGCCGCCGGCCGCCGCCACCACTTCCGGCGGAACCACTCCGCGTTGATGGCGTTTCCTTCAAGCTAAAATACTTATCGCCGTCATGCGCGTGACAAGGTTTTGCCATGTCCGGTTCGTACTTGAATGACGGCCTTAAGCCGGGCTATGCTGCATCGCAACAGATCAAGCTTCCGCTGAGCCCAGGGGACGGGTTCGAAGATCTGCCATCCTGCCCCAGTTGGTTGTGAGTGTTATGCGCACCGTCGCTGCCGTGATCGCCCTCGTGGCGTGCGTGCATGCCGGTTTGTGGGCTGCCGCGCAGGATCACCTGAGCGCGCCCAACATCAATGGTCAGCTCGCCAGCGTTTCCTATGCGCCGTTCGCAAGCTCGATCAATCCCGATGAAGGCGGCAGAGCGCAGGCCGCGCAAATCCGCGCCGATCTTCAAAAACTTGCGCCGCTAACGCGCGCGATCCGCACTTATTCATCCACCGGCGGCGTCGAATTGGTCCCCGGCATCGCGCAGGAGTTTGGCCTGCGTGCCACGATCGGCGCCTGGATCGACAAGCACCAGGATCGCAACGAGCGCGAAATCCGCTCGGTCATCGAGCTCGCTAAACGCCACAGCAACGTCAACGGCATCATCGTCGGCAACGAAACGATTTATCGCGGCGAGCAGAAAGTTGCCGACCTGATCAAGATGATCCAGCGGGTGAAGCGCTCGACCAACGTGCCGGTCACCACCGGCGAAATCTGGCATGTCTGGATCGAGCATCCTGAGCTGGTGTCCTCGGTCGACTATATCGCCGCGCACATCCTGCCCTATTGGGAAGGCTTCTCAGAAGGCCAGGCCGTCGATCAGGCAATCCTAATCTACGACAAGCTGCGGCAGGCCTATCCGGGCAAGCGCATCGTCATCGCCGAGTTCGGCTGGCCGAGCGCGGGCTACAATTTGCGCGACGCCAATCCCGGCCGCGTCGAGCAGGCCGTTGTGCTGCGCGACTTCATCTCGCGCGCCGAGGCGCTGGGCATCGACTACAACATCGTCGAAGCGATCGACCAGCCGTGGAAAATCTTCGAAGGCGGCGTCGGCCCCTATTGGGGCATGCTCGACGCGTCACGCCAGCCGAAATTCGACTGGACCGGCCCGATCACCGACCCCGACCATTGGAAGCTCGCCGGCATCGCGCTGCTGGTGAGCGTGTTGCTGTCATTGCCGATCCTGGCGATGGCCGCGGTGACGCTGTGGCAGACCGTCATGCTCGCAGCAGCCGCTAACGTGGTGGGCGCATGGTTCGCCGCCGTATTCGCCTATTGGAACGGACATTATTTCGTGCCGGGCGCGGCTTTCGCGCTGGGCTTGGGCGTCGTGCTGCTGATACCGCTGGTCATCATTGCGCTGGCGCGCATCGATGAGCTCGCCATGATCGCCTTCGGCCGCAAGCCGCAGCGGCTGGTCGGCTCGCCGTCGCTGGTTCCGCAGTTGCCCGAGGCTGCGACGCCAAAGGTTTCTATCCATCTCCCCGCCCACAACGAGCCGCCGGAAATGCTCACGCAAACGCTCGATGCGGTGGCGCGCCTCGACTATCCGAATTTCGAATGCGTGGTGGTGATCAACAACACGCCCGATCCCGCGTTGTGGCTTCCGATCGAAGAGCACTGCCGCGCGCTCGGCGAACGTTTCAAGTTCGTCAACGCGGAATCCATTCAAGGCTTCAAGGCCGGCGCATTACGCCTCGCCATGGTGCACACCGCGGCCGATGCCGAAGTGATCGCCGTGCTCGACGCCGACTATGTCGTGCAACCGAACTGGCTCAAAGATTTGGTGCCGCTATTCCGCGACCCCGCAGTCGGCTTGGTCCAGGCGCCGCAGGATCACCGCGACGGCGAGCGCAGCCTGATGCACCACGCTATGAACGGCGAATATGCCGGTTTCTTCGACATCGGCATGGTACAGCGGAACGAAGTCAACGCCATCATCGTGCACGGCACCATGTGCCTCATCCGCCGCGCCGCGCTGGAAGCCGCCGGCGGCTGGTCGAGCGACACGATCTGCGAAGACACCGACTTGGGCCTCACGCTGCTCGAACTCGGCTGGCGCGCGCACTACACCAACAAGCGCTACGGCCACGGCCTGCTGCCCGACAGCTTCGAGGCCTACAAGAAACAGCGTCACCGCTGGGCCTATGGCGGATTCCAAATCCTCAAGAAGCACTGGCGCCGCTTCCTGCCCGGCGCGAGCCGGCTGACCGGCGATCAGAAGCGCGAATTCGCGCTCGGTTGGCTCAATTGGCTCGGCGCCGAAAGTATCGGCGTCGTGGTCGCTATCCTGAATATCATCTGGGTGCCGATCGTCGCTTTCCTCGACATCGCGGTGCCCGACCGCATTCTCACCGTTCCGATCATCGCCACCTTCACCGTCTCGTTGGCGCATTTCGTGACGCTATACCGGCTGCGTGTACGCACCACCAAAGGCCAGCTCACCGGCTCGGTGTTCGCCGCCATGTCGGTGCAATGGACGGTGGCGCGCGCGGTCGGCTTCGGTGTGATCCGCGATCATCTGCCGTTCGTGCGTACGTCCAAAGGCGGGCTGCGCCGCAGCACGGATTTCCATGCGTTCTGGGAAGCAGTGTTGGCCGGGCTGTTGATCCTCGGCGCGGTAGTGTTGGTCGCGACCAACGTCAAGCAAGTGCGCGAGATCAATATTTTTGCCGTCGTGCTGCTGGTGCAAAGCCTGCCGTTCATCGCGGCAGTCGGGCTGGCAATGATCGAGCGCACCCAGCTCAATGATTTTGCTTACTGGCGCACGCTCGATGCGTGGGTCGGCGAATTTGTCACGCGGCGGCTGGGACGTGCGCCAACGCCCGCGCCTGCGCCGGTCAAGCAGACCGAACTCGTTCAGTAAGCACGCGCTAGCCCGGCAGCGCGGTTTCCACCAGCTTCACCCAATACGACGTCCCGAGCGGGATCACGTCGTCATTGAAATTGTAGGCCGGGTGATGCAGCCCGGCGCTGTCGCCGTTGCCGATGAAAATGAACGCGCCGGGCCGCGCATTGAGCATGAAGGAGAAATCCTCCGCCCCCATTACCGGCGCCAGCGAGGTATTCACTTTATCCGGGCCTGCGATTTCGGCCGCGACCGAGGCCGCGAACTCGGTTTGCGCGGCGTGGTTCTTGAGCACCGGATAGCCGCGCTTGTATTTCAGCTTCGCCTTGGCGCCGTGTAGTTGCGCTGTGCCTTCGACGACCTCGTGCATGCGCTTTTCGACCAGGTCCCGCACGTAGGGCACCAGGCTGCGCGCAGTGCCGCGCAATTGCGCGGTCTGCGGAATGACGTTGTCGGTATTTCCGGCATGGAACATGCAGACCGAGATCACCGCTGCTTCCAGCGGATCGACGTTGCGCGCGACGATCGATTGCAGATTGTTGATGATCTGCGACCCCACTAGCACGGTGTCGATGGATATATGCGGACGCGCGGCGTGTCCGCCGACGCCTTCGATGTCGATCGAGAAATGGTCGGCCGCCGCCATCAGCGGTCCGGCGCGCAGGCCGAATGAGCCGAGCGGCATGCCGGGATAATTGTGCATGCCGTAGACTTCGTTGATGCCGAAGCGGTCGATCATGCCGTCGTTGAGCATGGCCTTGGCGCCGGCGCCGCCCTCCTCGGCCGGCTGGAAGATCACCACCGCGGTGCCGGCGAAATTGCGCGTCTCGGCGAGATAGCGGGCCGCGCCCAGCAGCATCGCGGTGTGGCCGTCGTGGCCGCAGGCATGCATCTTGCCCGGCACCGTCGACTTGTACGGCAGATCGGTCGCCTCCTCGATCGGCAGCGCATCCATGTCGGCGCGCAGGCCGATGACCTTGTCGGACTTGCCCTTGCGGCCGTGGATGACGCCGACCACGCCGGTGCGGCCGAGGCCCGGCACCACTTCGTCGCAGCCGAAGCTTTTAAGCTTCTCGGCGACCACGCCGGCCGTGCGCTGCACGTCATAGAGGATTTCAGGATGGGCATGCAGATCGTGCCGCCAGGCGGTGATCTCGCCATGCAGGTCGGCGATACGGTTGACGATCGGCATGAATCAGGCTCCTTGTGAGGCGACAGTGTAGCAAACTGCACGGCCGGTGCGCGAGTTCAACAAAGGGGCGAAAACCGCCTATTGACCGGGCATGTCCGCACCCCTAAACCGGCCCCAACGCATGATCCATGCGTTTGGTGACGAGCGCGTAGCTCAGCGGTAGAGCACTCGACTTTTAATCGAGTGGTCGTGGGTTCGATCCCCACCGCGCTCACCACACGACCCTCATAAAAACATGGACCAAACCGCCGGGCTTATCGAAAAACTCTTTCGTCTGGCGTTCTGGCCGTTGGCGGCGGCGATCCTGGTTGTTTTGCTGCTACAGCCGATTTTCTTCCTGTCGCCGGCTTCGCTTGGGCCATTGCGTCACGCGACCGGACCATTCTGATCGCAAAGATTCCATTGCCCCGGCTCAGCCGACAAGGCTGACCGCCAGCCGCGCCGGCGGCTTTAGTAAAATCGTTCAAACTTTGTTCGCCGCAGCGCACGCATCGCTGGCCGAGGCTGTTGTGAGAGACTCAGTGCCTGCACTGCTCTGCGGCGCATGTTTACGTCACGGATACACATGTGCGTTGCAAAACTTTAACGCGCCGGCCACCACAGTTTCATCAAAGGGTCGCGCCGCCGCCATGATGCGCGTCTAATCACGGGCGCAAGGCAACGATTTTCACTGGAGGCCGAGACCATGCAGCTCCATACCGATACGGCCAAACTCGCTCAACTGCGCTCCTTTGCCGCGCCGGCGCGCTGCCCGCATTGCGGCGATTGGATGGTGGCTCCTTTGGTGTCTGAATTCGTCGAAGGCGGCGAAATCCGCCACCATTGGGAATGCGACGCCTGCGGCGAGCCCTCCTCCACCTCGATCCCGCTCACGACCCATTGACCCCTATTCCAAGGGAATAGCTGCTAGTGTGTGGTGTTTGCCAAACAGGCTAAAAACAGCCTGAACAAGGAGGAGGAGCAAACATGACATCCACCATTCTGCGGTCCACCGTGGCCGCCATTGCTTTCGCCGGCGCCATGGCTTTCGCCGCCCCATCCATGGCGGCCAGCATGAACTTCAAAGCCGCCCTGGATGCCAAGAGCGAAGTGCCACCGACCGATTCCAAGGGCACGGGCACCGTTACAGCCACCTATGACACCACCAGCAAGAAGCTGACCTGGAAGGGCAGCTATAAGGACCTGACCGGTCCGGCGACCGCGGCCCATTTTCACGGCCCGGCCGAGACTGGCAAGAACGCCGGCGTAGCCGTTCCGATCGCGCCGGCCACCAGCCCGCTCGAAGGCTCGGCCACGCTGACCGACGCCCAGGCCGCCGATTTGATGGCCGGCAAGTGGTACGTCAACGTCCACACCGCCGCGAACAAAGGCGGCGAGATCCGCGGTCAGTTGACGAAATAGCCGCTTTCACATTGCGTAACCCGCCGGTCCCGCGACCGGCGGGTTTTTCTTTGCCGAAACGGCACCCGCGGGTGCCCTTGGCGACCGGAGGTCCGGCGTTTTAAGCTTTGGGCCTCAAGAACAATGGAAGCAATTATGGCCCAGACGAATGGCGGTTCGGCTCCGATCCTGATTTCCGGCGGCGGTATCGGCGGCCTCGCTACCGCCTACGCGCTGGCGCGCCAGGGTTTCGCGGTACGGGTCTTCGAGCAGTCGCCCGAATTCCGCGAAGTCGGCGCCGGCATCCAGCTCGGGCCGAATATCTTCCGCATGCTGGAGAAAATCGGCCTCAAGGACAAAGTCCTGGCCGACGCCCACCACCCGCCGGCGCAGGAAATGCGCGACGCCTTGACCGGCAAGCTGATCACCCGCGTGCCCCTCGACGATGAGTTCACCGCGCGCTTCGGCCAGCCTTACGCGGTCACGCACCGCGCCGACATCCACGCCACGTTCCTCAAAGCCTGCCAGAGCAGCAATTTGATCTCGCTCGAGACCAGCCGGCGCGTCGACGGTTACGAAGACCATGGCGACCGCGTCACCGTCACGCTCGAAAGCGGCGAGCGCGCCGAAGGCGCGGCGTTGCTCGGCTGCGACGGCATGTGGTCGAGCATTCGCGAGCGCATCGTTGGCGACGGCAAGCCACGCGTCTCCGGCCACATCGCCTATCGCGCGGTGCTCAAGCGCGAGGAAGTGCCGGAGGATCTGTGGCGGCCCGACGTGGTGCTGTGGGCCGGCCCACGCACGCACTTCGTTCACTATCCTCTGCGTCGCGGCGAGCTCTATAACCTCGTTGCCGTGTTCCATTCCGATCACTACGAGGAAGGCTGGAACGCGGAAGGCGCCAAGGACGTCATGTGGCAGCACTTCAAGATGCAGGTTCCGCAGGTCACGCGTATGTTGGAGCGCATCAACACCTGGCGCATGTGGGTGCTGTGCGACCGCGAGCCGGTGAAAAACTGGACCAAGGGCCGGTCACGCTGCTCGGCGACGCGGCGCATCCGATGCTGCAATATCTCGCGCAAGGCGCCTGCATGGCGACCGAGGACGCGGTCGTGCTGGCGGAGAAAGCGGCGGCCTCGCCGAAAGACCTGCCGGCCGCATTCAAGGCCTATGAGCAGGAACGCTATCTGCGCACCGCGCGCACGCAGATCATGGCGCGGGTCTACGGCGAATTCTATCACGCGCGCGGCGTCACCGCCGAATTGCGCGACATGGCGGTTGGCGGCCGCACCGTTGAAGAAGCCTATGACGGCATCGCCTGGCTCTACGGCGGGCCGTGACTACTTTCTCGCGATTCCCGCCTTGTCGATCACCGCGTTCCACTTCTTGATGTCGCCGGTCAACCGGCCCATCAACTCGGCCGGCGTGCTGGCCTGCGCCACGACGCCGACCTTGGCGTATTGCTCCTTGACCTGGGGCATTGCCATGACATCGCGGATCGCCTTGTTCATGGTGTCGACGACGTCTTTTGGCGTGCCCTTTGGCATTCCGACGCCATTCCAGGCGATTACTTCGTAGCCCTTGACGCCGGCATCGTCGGCGGTCGGAATTTTCGGCATCAAGGCCGAGCGCTTGGGCGAGGAACTGGCCAGCAAGCGGAGCTTGCCGTCGTTGACCTGACCCTGCACCGCCGGCGGAAAATCGATCATCATCTGGATATCCTTGCGCAGCAACGCCACCACGATATCGGGCGAATTCTTGTAGACCACGACCTGCACATTGAGGCCCGCCATCGACTTGAACAATTCGGCGCCGAGATTTTGCGTGCCACCCAACAGCGTCGTGCCGATATTGAGCTTGCCGGGCGCGGCCTTCGCCGCCTTGATGAAATCTCCCAGCGTTTTGTATTCGGAAGCGGCATCGACCGCGAACACCAGATCGAAGGTGCCGACCATCGAGATCATTTCGAGATCCTTCACCGGGTCGAACGGCAATTTGTTGAACGCCGCCACGCTAATCGCGGTGCCATTGGTGACATACAACATAGTGTAGCCATCGGGCGGCGCCTGGATCACCGCGCGCGCGGCGTTGATGCCGCCCGGGCCGGGCATGTTCTCGACGACGACCTGCTGGCCTAATTTATCGCTGAGCTTGGCGGCCAAAATGCGCGCGGTAACGTCGGCGACGCCGCCGGGGCCGAACGGCAGCACCAGCCGGATTGGCTTGTCCGGCCATTTCGCCTGCGCCGGAACGGCAGGTGCCAGCGCCACGATCGCAGCCGCCAGCAACGCGAAAAAAGCTTTCTTCATCGTGATCCTCCCACAAATCCTTACGTCGTTTCTTCTTATTGGTCGAAACCATAAAGCCGGGCCGGATTGTCCACCAGCAGGCGCTTTTGCGCCAGCGCTTCGGGGGCGTATTGCAGCACCAGGTCGACCAGATCGGCCTCATCGGCCTCATGGGTGGGATTGGGATGGGGAAAATCCGTGCCCCACAGCACGCGCGCCGGCGCCGCCTGCACCAAAGCGCGAGCAATCGGCACCGCCGCCGCATAAGGCGGCATGGAAATGCGCTCGGCGCCGCATACCTTGATCCAGCAGTTTTCATGGCCCGAAAGCTCGATCAGCGCGCGCAGCGGCGGCTGATCGACGCCCGCGGCCGATGGCACCCGGCCCATATGGTCGATCACGAACGGCAGCGGCAGCTTCCGGATCATGTCCGAGAGCGGCACGATATCGGGTGCGTCGAGATGCAACACCACGTGCCAGCCGCGGTCCTTGATGCGGTCGATGACGCGGTTGAACACAGCCATATCGGGCGCGCCGCCGAGATGTTTGACGAAATTAAAGCGCACGCCGCGCACGCCGCCGGCATCAAGCTTGTCGTAATCGGCGTCGGTAAAGCTGTCGTCGACGATGGCAACGCCACGATAGCGCTTGGGATCCGACGCAATGCAATCGAGCATCGCCGCGTTGTCGGTACCGTGGCAGCTCGCCTGCACGATCACCGCGCGATCGATACCCAGATGCGCGTGCAACGCCGCCAGCATTTCCTTGGGCGCGTCGGCCGGCGTGTAGCGGCGATTGGGCGCGTAAGGAAACCTATCGCCCGGCCCGAACACGTGGCAATGCGCGTCGCAGGTACGCGGCGGTAATTTGAAACGCGGCTTGCGGCGCGATTTCAGGTCGAGTGCGGACATGATTTTCCCGTCAGTGGCAGCCGGAGATGTCGCTGCGGTCCTCGCCGCCCGGCCGCTCATATTTATCGCGCCATAGCCCGAGCGCGGGCGAATTCAAGCCCGTCGCCTGCGCCTGCCGCAAAGTGATCCGGATGCAGGCGCGCGCGAAGCGGTCGCCATTGTCGGGCGCGCGCGGCGCTTCGCCGCCGGCGAGCGCCGCCGCGATTTGCGACTTGAGCCGGCTGATTGCGGGGTCGCCATAGGCGTGCAGCAATTCTTGGAACGCGTCGTGCCGCGCGGGCTGGAACGGCTTGGCGCGGCCGAGCGCATCCTTCGCCGGATGCGCCGGATAAACCGAAAGACACGGCACCCAGCCTTCGGGGATCGGCTCGGTCGCCGCATGGGTGCGGCCCGCACTCAGCAATTTCGGCAGCACATGGGTGTGCGGACCTTCCGGGCTGCGGCCATCCGGCGGCGGAATCGGCTGAAAGACCTCGACGCGCGCGCAGCGGCTGATGAAGACGCGGTGCGGCTGCGCGGCAAGAACGATACGCATCGCGCGGCTGTCGGGCGCGAATACGTTCTTGCCCGCCTGCGTACGCAACTGCTCGATCGCCGCCGGGTCGCACACGCGTATCAGCGCATCGACGTGCGGAATGGCGAGTCCGAGATCGAACAGCACGGATCCTCTTGTCCTCATCGCGCAGCGCCTCGCGGTCGGCGCCGAGTTCGGTCAACACCGAACGCCGGTGCATGGGCGCCGCGTCCTCGCGCAAACAGAGCGCGACATTCTGGTTCCAGCTCGATCCGGCGGCGGTTTCGAACGCGACGACGCGCAGGCCCTCGCAGCAAACGATGCGGATGCCGCCGCGCGGCGTCACGGCCGACAGCACCGGCCCTGTGACATTGAGTGCCACCGGTTCATCCAGATCGCGCGTGAATTCCGCGATGGCGCCGAAACTCCCCAGACCCCAATGACTGTCCGGGTCGGACAACTGGCCGGCGAGAATGATTTCGAGGGATCGGGTCATCGTTGCCTTACGTCACGACAGCGCCGGCAGATCGCCGCGCGCCCAGGTTTGCTTGATCGTGGCATGGAAATCCGCGAACCGTCGAGCCTCGATCGCCGCGCGCATGCCGCCCATGAGTTCCTGATAATAAGCAAGGTTGATGGTCGAGAGCAGCACCGCGCCGAGCATCTCATTGGCCTTGGTCAGGTGATGCAGATAGGCGCGCGAATAGGTCCGCGCCGCGGGATGCGGGCTTTCCTCGTCAAGCGGACGGCTATCGTCTGCGTGACGTGCGTTGGCCAGATTGATGGCGCCGAAGCGCGTGAACGCCATGCCGTGGCGGCCGTTGCGGGTCGGCAGCACGCAATCGAACATGTCGATGCCGCGCGCAACCGCTTCCAGAAGATCGCCCGGCGTGCCGACGCCCATCAGATAGCGCGGCTGCTCCGCCGGCAGCACAGGCGTACACTCGGCTACGATCTTAAGCATGACGTCCTGCGGCTCGCCAACCGCGAGACCGCCGATGGCGTAGCCGTCGAAGCCGATATTGACCAGCGCCCGCGCGCTCTCATCGCGCAGCGCCGCTTCGTCTCCGCCCTGCACGATGCCGAACAAAGCCCGTCCTGTGGGCGCGCTTTCGAACGCGCGTTTCGAGCGCTCCGCCCAGCGCAACGACAACTGCATCGCGCGCGCGATCTCCTCGCGCGTCGCCGGCAGCTTCAGGCATTCGTCGAGCTGCATGGAAATATCGGCGCCGAGCAGCGCCTGGATCTCGATGGCGCGCTCAGGCGAAAGCTCCACCACGGCGCCGTCGAGATGCGAGCGGAACGTCACGCCTTGTTCGGACAGTTTGCGTAAGCCCGACAGCGACATCACCTGGAAGCCGCCGGAATCCGTCAAAATCGGCAGCGGCCAGTTCATGAATGCGTGCAAGCCGCCGAGCGCGGCGATGCGCTCGGCGCCGGGCCGCAGCATCAGGTGATAGGTATTGCCGAGCACGATCTCGGTGCCGGTCGCAGCGACCGCCTCCGGCATCAAGCCCTTCACGGTGCCTTGCGTGCCGACCGGCATGAAGGCCGGCGTCTGCACGTTGCCGTGCGGCGTGACGATTTCGCCGCGGCGCGCGGCGCCGTCGGTTTCGAGCAGGCGGAAGGAGAAGGGCTCGCTCATTGGCCGGCAGGATACAGCAGACAGGCATCGCCATAGGAATAGAAGCGATAGCCGGTCGCAATCGCGTGCGCATAGGCGCGTTTCATCACGTCCAGGCCGCTGAAGGCCGACACCAGCATGAACAGCGTCGAGCGCGGCAGATGGAAATTGGTCAGCATCAGATCGACGGCGCGGAACCGATAGCCCGGCGTGATGAAAATCGCCGTGTCGCCGGCAAAAGTGCGCAATTTTCCGTCGGCGCCGGCCGCGGTCTCCAGCAACCGCAACGCGGTCGAGCCGACCGCCACGATACGCCCGCCTTGAGCGCGCGCGGCATTGAGCGCATCGGTTGTTTCACGAGAAACGGAACCGAATTCGGCGTGCATTTTGTGGCCTTCGGTGTCGTCGGCCTTCACCGGCAAAAAGGTGCCGGCGCCCACGTGGAGCGTGACCTTGTGCAAGCCGACGCCGCGCGCCTTGAGCCGCGCCAGCAAATTTTCGGTGAAATGCAGGCCAGCCGTGGGCGCCGCTACCGAGCCTTCCGGGTCGGCGAATAGGGTCTGGTAATCCGCCCGGTCCTGGTCGTCCGGAGCACGGCGGGAGGCGATATAGGGCGGCAGCGGCATCTCGCCGCGCTCGGCTATGGCCTGGTCGAGCACCGGGCCATGAAAGGAAAATGAAAGGGTTACCTCCCCTCTCTCATCTTTTTGTGAAACTTGAGCATCAAGCTCACCGAGAAAACAGACCCGCCCTTCGGTGCCAAAGCGCAGCGTGTCGCCTTCCGCTACCTTCTTCGCCCCGAGGATGAAGGCCTTCCAGTGCGAGCCGTCGATGCGCTTGTGCAGCGTCGCCTCGATCTCAGGTTCGGTTGCGCCCCGCCCGATACGGCGGCCCCTGAGCCGCGCCGCGATCACCTTGCTGTCGTTGACCACCAGGCAGTCGCCCGGCCGCAGCAGGTCCGCCAAATCGGGGATTTTCCGGTCTTTCAGCTCCGGCGAGTGCCCCGGCCGCACCACCAGCAGCCGCGCTGCGTCGCGCGGGCTCGCCGGCCGCAGCGCGATGCGGTCGGTGGGCAGGTCGAAGTCGAAGAGATCGGTGCGCATCACTTCACTCTATGTCATTGCCCTTGCGCCGGGGCATGACGGCCTTAACAGCCGTGACCTAGGGAAGCTCGCCCCCATCGTCGCCTTGACGATCTTGTCGGGGTTCGTTCACCGGCTCGCCGCGCTTGATCTTGTCGACGTTGTCCATGCCCTCGATCACATTGCCCCAGGCGGTGTACTGGTTGTCGAGAAAGCGGGCGTCGTCGAAGCAGATGAAGAACTGGCTGTCGCCGGAATCGGGGCTTGCCGCGCGCGCCATCGACACCGTGCCGCGCACATGCGGCTCCTTGTTGAATTCGGCCTTGAGCTTCTTGCCCGAGCCGCCGGTGCCGGTGCCCTGCGGGCAGCCGGTCTGCGCCATGAAGCCGTCGATCACGCGATGGAACACGATGCCGTCGTAGAAGCCTTCCTTCACCAGTTCCTTGATGCGCGCGACATGGCCGGGCGCGAGATCGGGCCGCATGGCGATCACCACCTTGCCCTTGGTGGTTTCGAGCGTCAGCGTGTCTTCCGGCTTGGCCATGGGTCTGTTCCTGTTTTTGCTAAATCACTTCGCGTCGGCGGCGACTTGCACCTTCAGCATCTTGTCGGGATCGGTGACGGCACCGTTTGCCTCCTTCGGACCTTTCTTGATCTTGTCGACCACCTCCATACCGGACACCACCTGCCCGACCACGGTGTATTGGTTGTTCAGCCCCGAATTCTCCGCGAGCATGATGAAAAACTGCGAATTGGCCGAATTCGGATCAGAGGTGCGCGCCATGCCGACGATGCCGCGCACATAGGGCACGTTCGAAAATTCCGTTTCAGGTCAGGATATTTCGAGCCGCCGGTGCCGTTGCCGTTTTGCCCGTCGCCGGTCTGCGCCATGAAACCGGCGATCACGCGGTGGAACGGCACGTTGTTGTAGAAGCCCTCGCGCGCCAGCTGCTTGATGCGTGCAACGTGATTTGGCGCCAGATCGTTGCGCAGCTTGATGACGATGCGGCCGTATTTGGTGTCGATCAGGAGGGTATTCTGCGGATCGAGCCCCGGCCGGCAGTTTCACCTGCGCGATGGCGGGCGCGGCGCACACCAGCGCAATGACGATTGCGAGAACACGGATCATGGAAGCTCCTGGCTTATTTGATTGCGCATGATCTTATCCGAAAACCGGTTCCCACTTTTCGGGATCATGCGCTAGCGTGAAAACTTCTTCTTCAGCCGCGCCGCGATGCCGGCCGGCACAAAGGCGGAGACGTCGCCGCCCATGCCGGCGATCTGACGCACCAATGTGGCGGTGATCGGGCGTGCCGACGGCGAAGCCGGCAGAAAAACCGTCTGAATGTCGGCCGCCATGGCCTCGTTCATGCCCGCCATCTGCATCTCGTAATTGAAGTCGGTGGTGTCGCGCAGGCCGCGCACCAGCAGCGTCGCGCCCGCCTTGCGCGCGGCCTCCACCACCAGACCGGAAAAGGTGACGCAGACGAGCTCGCATTTGGCCTCGCGCGCCAGCGGCGCGCAGATCTCCTGCAACATGGCCAGCCGTTCGTCGGCCGAGAACAAGTGGCGCCTTGCCGGGATTGACGCCCACCGCCAGCACCAATTTGTCGGCCAGCCGCACGGCATGGCGCACCACGTCGAGATGGCCGTTGGTGACGGGGTCGAAAGACCCGGCGTAAAGGGCGGTTCGCGCCATAAACCGGGGTCTAGCCCGGCCTTTTGCCGGTCGCAAGACTGTTACCGGCCTGCCCGGACCTTTCCGCCCCCTCGTCCGTTGGACCTTTGAACCTGTTGCCGTGCGTCCGCGACCAACCGGTAAGACGCCAAAAACAGGGGGCTACCATGCTGAAAACCACCACCGCCATTATGATCGCCGCGACGATCGCCGCCGCCATCACTCTTCTTTCGGCGCCCAGCGCCCCGGTCGATGCCGGCCCGCTGGCCAAGCCCGCCGAAGCCGCCTTGAACGCCTGTGTCGGACAGCCCTGGCCTTACCTCCACTGCGTCGGCACCCCGTTCGGCAATCCGCGCATTCGCCTCGTCACCACCAACCGATGACGCAGTAATCCCGCTCCCCCGCCTCCGCCCCATGCGTTAGGCTCCCTGCCGGGATTACCCCGCGGGGAGAACGCATGCGCCGGGTTTTTGCCTTGGTCGTCGCGCTGCTGTCGGCAGCGCCCGCTTTCGCCCAGTCCTATCCGGACCGCCCGATCCGCATCATCGTGCCGACGCCGGCCGGCGGCCCGGTCGACGTGATGGCGCGGCTGGTCGCCGGCGCGCTGCCGGCGAGCCTCGGGCAGAATGTCTTTGTCGAGAACAAGCCGGGCGCCGGCAATACGCTGGGCTCGCGGCTGGCAGCCGAAGCCGCGCCCGACGGCTATACGCTGATGGTATCGGCGGCGAGCGGGCTGATCATGAGCCCGATGATCTATTCCACCGCCGGCTATGATGCGTCGAGCTTTGCGCCGGTCGCGCTCATCGCCGAGACGCCGCAACTGCTCGTGGTCAATCCACAACTGCCGGTGAAAACGCATGGCCGAGTTGGTCGCCTACGCGAAAGCCAATCCCGGCAAGCTGAATTATTCGACCGGCGGCATCGGCACGCTCCCTCATCTGTCGGCCGAGCTGTTCAAGCAAATCACCGGCACCAATATCGTGCACGTGCCCTACAAAGGCGGCGGACCGGCGCTGGTCGCGGTGGTGGCCGGCGAAACGCAGATGACCTTCGACACCGTTGCCACGTCGTTGCCGCTGGCGCGCGACGGCAAGCTTCGCGTGCTTGCCGTCGTCGGGCCCAAGCGTGTCGCCGAATTGCCCGACGTCCCCACCATGCGCGAGCAAGGGTTTCCGACCATCTCGACCGGCGCCTGGACCGCGCTGCTGGCGCCGAAAGCCACGCCTCCCGTCATCATTGCCAAGCTCAACGCCGCCGTGAACAAGACGCTTGAGTCAGAGCCGATGAAAAGCACGCTCGCCAAGCTCGGCGCACAGCCGCGCGGCGGCACGCCGCAGGCGCTGGCCGACTACATGGCGAATGAAACCAAAAAGTGGAAGCCGATCGTCGCAGCGCTCAATTTGAAAGCGGACTGAGGCGGCTATCCCGGCCGGCGCGCCAGCGACAGCCAAATGCCGCCACCGATCAGGACCGCGCCGGAAATGCGGCCGAGCAATTTGTTGTGACGCGGTTTCATGAACCAGGCGCGGCCGAGGCTGGCCGCGACGCCCCAGCCGCAATCCAGTATCGCGCCCATCAAGACCGACACCACGCACATCACCAGCAACTGATGTTCGACCGGCAAGGCCGGATCGATGAATTGCGGCAGGAACGCCGTGAAGAACGCGATCGATTTCGGATTGGTGATCGCCACGATGAAACCGCGCCAGGCATAGACGTGGCCGCGCGGCGGCGCCGTCTCGGCCGCAGCGCCGGCGTGCCGCCACGCCTGAATGCCGAGCCAGACCAGATAGGCGGCGCCGATCCAGCGCAGATAATCGAAAATCTCCGACGAGGTTTTCAAAACCCAGCTCAGGCCGAAGGCGATGCAGGCCACCAACACGGCATTGCCGGTGCTGGCGCCGGCCACCGTCAGCAAGGCCGCGCGGCTGCCGCTGCGCGCGCCGGTCGTGACCACCAGCGTGACGATCGGTCCAGGCGTCAGAAATAAAACCAGCGTGATAACGAGAAAGGCAGAAAACAACTGCCAATTCATCACTCGCCCTCTTCCTCGGAGAGCCGCTCGACCGACACCACGTGCTCGTCGTCGGCGGTGTTGAGCACGATCACGCCTTGGGTCGAGCGCCCGGCGAGGCGGATGCCGGCGACCGGCGTGCGGATCAGCTTGCCGGCGTCGGTGACCAGCATCACCTGGTCGCTCTCCTCGACCGGGAACGAGGCCACCAGCCTGCCGGTTTTTTCCCTGATCTTTTTCGCGCCCTTCTTGCCCTCGAGTATCGACATCGCGACGATGCCTTTGCCGCCGCGATTGGTAATTCGATACTCATAGGACGAGCTGCGCTTGCCGTAACCCTTCTCCGATATCGTCAGAATGAACTGCTCGACCGCCGACATTTCGACATAGCGCTTCTCGCCAAGCTCGATCGCGCCGGCGGCCTCCGCGGGCTCCTCGGAATCCTCCTCGACCTCGACCACTTCCTCGTCGCCGCCACGGCGCACGGCATTGGCCCGTTTGAGATAGGCCGCGCGCTCTTCCGATGTGCCTTGGGCGTGGCCGAGGATCGACATCGAAATCACCTTGTCGCCCTCGGCCAGGTTGATGCCGCGCACCCCGATCGAGTCGCGCCCCGAAAACACGCGCACGTCGGGCACCGCAAATCGGATGCACTGTCCGCCTTGCGCGGTCAGCAACACATCGTCCTTCTCGGTGCAGATGTTAACGTCGACGATTTCATTGCCGTCCTTGAGCTTCATGGCGATGATGCCGGACGGCCGCACGTCGACGAAATCGGAGAGCTTGTTACGCCGCACCATGCCCTTGGTGGTGGCGAACATGACGTCGAACTCGCCCCAGGCCTTCTCGTCCTCGGGCAAAGGCATGATGGTGGTGATGGTTTCGCCCTGTTGCAGCGGAAGAATATTAATGAGCGCTTTGCCGCGCGCCTGCGGCGCCGCAATCGGCAGCCGCCAGACCTTCTCCTTGTAAACTTTGCCGCGCGACGAAAAGAACAGCAGCGGCACGTGGGTGGAAGCGACGAACAGCCGGGAAACGAAATCCTCCTCGCGCACCTGCATGCCGCCGCGGCCTTTGCCGCCGCGCCGCTGCGCCCGATAGGTCGAGAGTGGCACACGCTTGATGTAGCCCTGGTGCGAGACGGTGACGACCATGTCCTCGCGCTGGATCAGGTCCTCGTCCTCCATCGCGCCTTCTTCCTGGGCGATCATGGTGCGCCGCGGCGTGGCGAATTCATCTTTCAGCTTGGCTAGCTCATCCTTGATGATGGCCTGGATGCGCGCGCGCGAGCGCAGGATTTCCAGATAGTCGGCGATCTCAATGGCAAGCTTGTCGAGTTCCGCCTTGATCTCGTCGCGGCCTAACGCCGTGAGGCGTTGCAGGCGCAGATCGAGAATGGCTTTGGCCTGTTCGACCGACAGCCGCGCCGTTCCTTTGGCACTGACTTTGTGGCGCGGATCGTCGATCAGTTCGATGAGCGTGGCCGCCGTCGTCGCCGGCCATTCGCGCGCCATCAAGGCCTCGCGCGCCTCGTTGGCGTCGCTCGACGCCCGGATCAATTTGATGACTTCGTCGATATTGGCGACCGCGATGGCGAGACCGACCAGCACATGAGCGCGGTCGCGCGCCTTGCCGAGCAGATGCTTGGTGCGCCGCGACACGACTTCCTCGCGGAACGCGACGAAGGCCGCGAGCATGTCCTTCAGCGTCATCAGCAGCGGGCGGCCGCCGTCGAGCGCCACCATGTTGGCGCCGAACGAGGATTGCAGCGGCGTGAAGCGGTAAAGCTGGTTGAGCACCACGTCGCGCTCGGCGTCGCGCTTGAGCTCGATCACCACGCGGTAGCCGTCGCGGTCCGACTCGTCGCGCAGATCGGCGATGCCGTCGATCTTCTTGTCGCGCACCAATTCGGCGATGCGCTCGACCATCGTGGCCTTGTTCACCTGATAGGGAATTTCGGTGACGACGATCGCCTCGCGCTCCTTGCGGATGGTCTCGAACGCGACCTTGCCGCGCATCACGATCGAGCCGCGGCCGGTCTAGATAGGCGCTGCGGATGCCGGTCTTGCCCAGAATGATGCCGCCGGTCGGGAAATCCGGGCCCAACACGATGGCATTGAGATCGTCGATGCTCAAAGCCGGGTCGGCGATCAGCGCCACGCAAGCGTCGATCAATTCGCCCAGATTGTGCGGCGGAATATTGGTCGCCATGCCGACGGCGATGCCGCCGGCGCCATTGACCAGCAGATTGGGGAAGCGCGCCGGCAGCACCACCGGCTCGTGCTCGTTGCCGTCATAGTTGGCCTGGAAGTCGACGGTGTCCTTGTCGATGTCGTCGAGCAACGCCATCGCGGGCTTCGCCAGGCGGCATTCGGTGTAGCGCATGGCCGCCGCCGGATCGCCGTCGACCGAGCCGAAATTGCCCTGCCCGTCGATCAGTTGCAGACGCATGGAGAAATCCTGCGCCATGCGCACCAGCGCGTCGTAGATCGCTTGGTCGCCGTGCGGGTGATATTTGCCCATCACGTCGCCGACGACGCGCGCCGATTTGACGTATTTCTTGTCGGGCGTATGGCCCTGCTCGTTCATCGAATGCAGGATGCGCCGATGCACGGGCTTCAGGCCGTCGCGCACGTCCGGCAGCGCCCGCGACACGATCACGCTCATGGCGTAATCGAGATACGAGCGCTTCATTTCCTCGCTGATCGAGACCGGGCGAATATCGGACGGACTTCCGTCCCCCGATTTCGGATTTTCGACGTCGGACAAGGGTGTTTCCCGCGGCTATTTTACGGACCAATTTTCTTAACTGATTCATCCGCGCATGGCCACTCGAAATCACGCCGCATACCGGGTATTTTTTCCTTCTATTTCAATATCTTATCAATATTTTCCAAAGCCGTAAGGCGGCCCGCAAAATTGCCACAGATTGCCGCCGTTGCACAGCTTATTTGACCGGGCCGAACGCCGCCGCTACGCGGAACTTATGCCGCTTGAATTTCTCATCTCGGCGCTGGTCACGCTGGCTGTCGTGGTCGACCCGCTCGGCCTGGTGCCGGCCTTCGTCGCCATCACCCAAGGCCTGCCCGCGCGGTCGCGCCGCAGCGTGGCGCTGCGCGCCTGCCTGATCGCGGCCGCCATTCTCGCCGGCAGCGCGCTGATCGGCGACTGGCTGCTGCGCACGCTGTCGATCACGCTGCCGGCGTTCCGCATCGCCGGCGGCTTGCTGCTGTTTTCGATCGCTTCCGAAATGGTGTTCGGCGTGCGCACCGTGCGGCAATCGCGCCAGGCCGAGGAAGCCATCGAGGAGCACGTGCGCAACATCGCCGCCTTCCCGCTCGCCATTCCGCTGATGGCGGGGCCCGGCGCGATCACCGCCACCGTTCTGCTCGCCGGGCGCGCCGGCGGCGATCCGCTGCGCCTGGGCGCGCTGCTTGGCGTCATCGCCGTGGTGATGGCGTTGTGTTTTGTCGTGTTCACGCTGGCGGCGCGCATCGCCAAGCTGCTCGGCACCACCGCCAATGTGGTGCTGTCGCGCCTGCTCGGTGTGCTGCTGGCCGCGCTCGCCGTTCAGTTCGTCATCGACGGCGTGCGCGCGGCGCTGGCGAGGTGACGCTCACGCTAATCCCGCTCATTCCCGCGCAAGCGGGAATCCAGGGGCACGAACACAAGACCAGATAATTGTTACACTGGGTCCCCGCTTTCGCGGAGACGAACGAATAATTTCGTGAGCCTAGTCGAACGTCAGAATGGAATCTCGTCGTCCATGTCGGCCGACTTGCCGGTGCCGGCCATCGCCGGCTTGCGCTCGCGCGATGCGCTCGGCCCGCTCGAGCCGAAATCGTCGCCGTCGGAACGGTCGCACCGCCTCCGCCGCCGCGGGTATCGAGCATGGTGAGCGACGAATTGAAGCCCTGCAGCACGACCTCGGTCGAATATTTGTCGTGGCCGTCTTTGTCGGTCCATTTGCGGGTCTGCAAAGCGCCTTCGAGATAAACCTTCGAGCCCTTCTTGAGATACTGCTCGACGATCTTGCACAGGCCTTCGTTGAAGATGACGACGCGGTGCCACTCGGTTTTTTCCTTGCGCTCGCCGGTGGTCTTGTCGCGCCAGCTTTCCGAGGTGGCGACGCTGAGATTGGCGATCGGCCGCCCATCCTGGGTGCGGCGGATTTCCGGATCCTTGCCCAGATTGCCGACCAAGATCACCTTGTTGACGCTGCCTGCCATCGCACTCTCCATTCCTGCTTTCCGGATCACACTACCCCGGGTTCATCCGAGGTTCGCGGCTGCCGCGCGCCGCGCCCGCACTTGTCCCCGTAAAACGCAAGGCCAAGTCTTGTTCCTGTTATGTTCTAACATCAGTGAGGGCTCTCCGCAAGCCCTTTGCGCCCGGACTTTGAGTCTTTTCACCCGATCTTGACCAGCGTTCCGCCGTCGACCGGCAGCGCCACGCCGGTGATGAAATTGGCCTCGTCGGAGGCGAGAAACAGCGCTGCGTTCGCGACGTCCCAGGCGGTGCCCATCTTCTTGCGTAACGGCACATGGGAGTCGCGCATGGCAGCGACCTCGGCGCGGCTCTTGCCGGAATGCCGCGCGCGCGTGTCGACCGCCATCGGCGTGTCCATCAGCCCGGGCAGGATGACGTTGGCGCGGATGCCGTGCTCGGCTTCGTGGATGGCGAGCTGCTGCACATAGGCGATCATCGCCGCCTTGGTCGCTTTGTAGGCGACGTAAGGGTAGTTCTCGATCGCCGCGATCGAGGAAATGCCGAGGATGACCCCGGATTTCTGCGCGCGCATCACCGGCAGCACGTGTTTGCAGGCCATCACCATGCCGCGCAGGTTGATGGTGACGACGCGGTCGAAGGCCTCCTCGGTGATCTCGGTGGGCGGGGCGTCGCCGCCGGCCAGGCTGACGCCGACATTATAGTGCAGGATGTCGATGCGACCCCATTTACGCTGGGCGTGCGCGATCACGTCTCGCATTGACGCTTCGCTGCGTCACATCGGCCGCGAAGGCCTCGCATTTGCCTTTTGAGTCTTTCGCCGCCATCGCGCAGGTCTCCTGCGCGGAGGCCAAATCGCGGTCGACGGCCAGCACCGTCGCGCCTTCCTGCGCGAAGCGGATGACGGTCGCCCGGCCGTTGCCCATGCCGGTGCCGGGACCCTGCCCGGCGCCGATAACGATGGCGATCTTGTTGTGAAGACGCACGCGGCCTCCCTTTGTGCGAAGACCAGACCATAGCCGCTCGCCGCCTATGAGAGAAATCGCAGCGGCGCGCGAACCCGCTCATTCCCGCGCAAGCGGGAATCCAGTTCTTTGGCAAAATCTGGGTCCCCGCTTCCGCGGGGACGAGCGGGGGACCAAATTCAGCGTTATCCCCATCGCCCCGCGGGGACTGGCGAAACCGCTCTGTTCTCACTACGTTCCGAATGCGCCGCTGGTGGCGCGGCCAGCGGTTCCATGAACGACACTCCCCGAAAAAAGCCCGGCGACAGCCGCACCATCGCGATCCGCGGCGCGCGCGAGCACAATCTCAAGAACATCGACGTCGCGATTCCGCGCGACCAACTGGTGGTGTTCACCGGCCTGTCCGGCTCGGGCAAGTCGTCGCTCGCCTTCGACACCATCTATGCCGAGGGCCAGCGCCGTTACGTCGAAAGTCTGTCGGCCTACGCGCGGCAATTCCTCGAAATGATGCAGAAGCCGGACGTCGACCAGATCGACGGCCTGTCCCCGGCGATCTCGATCGAGCAGAAGACCACCTCGCGCAACCCGCGCTCGACGGTCGGCACCGTCACCGAGATCTACGACTACATGCGCCTGCTATGGGCGCGCGTCGGCGTGCCCTACTCGCCGGCAACAGGCTTGCCGATTGAAAGCCAGACCGTGTCGCAAATGGTCGACCGCGTGCTGGCGCTCAAGGAAGGCACCCGCATTTATGTACTGGCGCCGGTCGTGCGCGGCCGCAAGGGCGAATACAAAAAGGAACTGGCCGAGTTCCTGCGCAAGGGCTACCAGCGCGTCAAGATCGACGGCGCGTTTTACGAGATCGCCGAGGTCAAGCCGCTCGACAAGAAATTCACCCACGACATCGACGTGGTGGTCGACCGCCTGGTGGTGAAAGGCGACATCGGCACGCGGCTGGCGGATTCGCTCGAGCAATGCCTCAAGCTCGCCGACGGGCTCGCCGTCGTCGAGCTGGCCGACACCAAGGCGACCGGCGCCTCCGCCAACCGCGGCCGCAACGCCAATGCCGAACGGCTGATCTTCTCGGAGAAATTCGCCTGCCCGGTCTCCGGCTTTACGCTGCCGGAAATCGAGCCGCGGCTGTTCTCGTTCAACAATCCGTTCGGCGCCTGCCCGGAATGCGGCGGTCTCGGCGTCGAGCAGCACATCGACGCCGATCTGGTGATCCCCGACCGCGACGCCACGCTGAAGAAAGGCGCCATCGCGCCCTGGGCCAAGTCGTCGTCGCCCTATTACATCCAGACGCTCGACGCGCTGGCGAAACATTTCCGCTTCACGCTCGATACCAAATGGAAGGACTTGGCCAAGAAAACCCAGGACGCCATCCTGTACGGCTCCGGCGAGGACGACATCAAATTCGTCTACGACGACGGCCTGCGCGGCTACACCACCAAGAAGCCGTTCGAGGGCGTCATCACCAATCTCGAGCGCCGCTTCAAGGAAACCGAAGTCGGATTGGGCGCGCGACGACCTGGCCAAATATTTCACCGACGTGCCGTGCAAGGCCTGCCACGGCGCCCGGCTCAAGCCGGAGGCGCTCTGCGTCAAGATCGGCGGCAAGAACATTTCCGAAGTCGCCGAGCTGTCGGTGCGCCGCGCCGGCGAATGGTTCACCGAACTGCCCAAGCAGCTCAACGCCAAGCAAAACGAAATCGGCGTGCGCGTGCTGAAGGAAATCCGCGAGCGGCTGAAATTTCTGGTCGATGTCGGACTCGATTACCTGACGCTGATGCGCGCCTCCGGCACACTCAGTCGGCGGCGAGAGCCAGCGCATTCGCCTGGCCTCGCAGATCGGCTCGGGCCTGACCGGCGTTCTCTACGTGCTCGACGAGCCCTCGATCGGCCTGCACCAGCGCGACAACGCGCGCCTGCTCGAAACCCTGAAACGCCTGCGCGACCTCGGCAACACCGTGATCGTCGTCGAACACGACGAGGACGCCATCCGCACCGCCGACTACGTGCTCGACATCGGCCCGGGCGCCGGCATTCACGGCGGGCATATCGTGGCGGAAGGCACGGTCGACGACCTGATCGCCGCGCCGCGCTCATGGACCGGCAAATATCTGTCCGGCGAACTCAGCGTGCCGGTGCCCGAGCGCCAGCCGCGCTCGCGCCGCGCGCTGAAGATCGTCAACGCCCGCGGCAACAATCTCAAGGGCATCGACGCCGAGATCCCGCTCGGCCTGTTCACCTGCGTCACCGGCGTCTCCGGCGGCGGCAAGTCGACGCTGCTGATCGACACGCTGTACAATGCGGTGGCGCGCAAGCTGAACGGCGCCTCGCTCGCGCCCGCCGCGCACGACCGCATCGAGGGCCTCGAGCACATCGACAAGATCATCGACATCGACCAGTCGCCGATCGGCCGCACGCCGCGCTCCAATCCGGCGACCTACACCGGTGCCTTCACGCCCATCCGCGAATGGTTCGCCGCGCTGCCCGAATCCAAGGCGCGCGGCTACGAGCCCGGCCGCTTCTCGTTCAACGTCAAGGGCGGCCGCTGCGAGGCCTGCCAGGGCGACGGCGTCATCAAGATCGAGATGCACTTCCTGCCCGACGTCTACGTCACCTGCGACGTCTGCAAGGGCAAGCGCTACAACCGCGAAACGCTCGAGGTGCTGTTCAAGGGCAAGTCGATCGCCGACGTGCTCGACATGACGGTCGAGGAAGCGCTGGAATTCTTCAAGGCGGTGCCGCGCGTGCGCGACGTGCTGGCGCTGCTGCACCGCGTCGGCCTCGACTACATCCATGTCGGCCAGCAGGCCACCACGCTGTCGGGCGGCGAGGCGCAGCGCGTCAAGCTCGCCAAGGAGCTGTCCAAGCGCGCCACCGGCCGCACGCTCTATATTCTCGACGAGCCGACCACCGGCCTGCATTTCCACGACGTCGCCAAGCTGCTCGACGTGCTGCACGAGCTGGTCGAGACCGGCAATTCGGTGGTGGTGATCGAGCACAATCTGGAAGTGATCAAGACCGCCGACTGGATCATCGACCTCGGCCCCGAAGGCGGCGACGGCGGCGGCGAGATCGTCGCCCAAGGCACGCCGGAGGATATCGTGCGGGTCGCGCGCAGCTACACCGGGCAGTTTTTGAAGCCGGTGCTGGGGCGGCGCGAGAATAAGCGCAAGAAGGGCGGACAGCAGGCGGCGGAGTGAAGGTAGCACGCCGAAGCCATAAAGCAGCTACGGCGGAGAACTATAAACGCAATTGTGGGCTCAGATCTATTCGCGTGCCACCTTCAAGGGGTACCGAAATATCAATGGCTCGTTCCAACATTTCAATCACGCTATCTTCGCTCATTAAATAATGAGTGATAAACGATTGAAGATAATCGAAATTATAAATTGCAGCCCACCGTCCCCTCACCGGTTTCTTGATTGTCGTTATCCTGGCGCGCTCGCCGATCGTAAGTTGAAATCCTTTCTTTCGAAGGCGTCTCCAAAAATGAGCAGGATTGTAAAGCGTTAGAATTATCACGTTGCTGAAAGCGATATCCTTGAGATCATCGAATTTTAGAGGCCACCAATACAGCGGTACTGTCCCTCTTAGGAATCCGACGACACCTTTGGAACTGACGCCCAATTCTGAGACTACCAAAGCATTATCCGGCGATTTCTGATCTAGAATTGATGACGTGACGGCCGCCATGCCATCTAGCTTTTTTCCCACTTCAAATTTCTTCGAACTTAACAATTTGCGCGACAAAAGCTGTGACTTCGGCATTCGCAAAGCAACCAAAAGCAGCCCGTCTCCTGCTTTTCTTGTCCGCATCGATTTGCGACTGCTATCGCCAATTAGCCGGTTCAACTCGTCAAAATAAAAGACGCCGTGCTGAGATGCCTTATATTTATCCTGCTTCTTGTCCCCCGAAAGAAACTTGGAAATTATCGAGAGCTGACGGGCTAATTTAATGTCTTGAGCAGTTTCGATTTCAGTCTTTGGTTTCGGCTGAGTATGGAACTCTGGCACATCAACAACAGATGCAAATTTGCCTCCATAAACGAACGCCAACCTTATGAGATATTCATCTCCTTGAACGTGCTCCGTCTTGATCTCTCCAATATTAGTTATTCGATGCTCCGCAAAATCGAAGAAGCTAACGTCGTCCATACGCAGGAAAGTAGTAATCCCGTGATATAGAACCAGCTTATCATTGAATACTTGAAACCGCTCGACGAACGCCCTTTCCCCAATTCTCCCAATCCGCGGCGGCAAATGAATCTGACGTTGTGATTTCAGATGCTCATCTATGAGTTTGAATTCCTTGTGATAAAAGATCCATGCGAAGCCATCACCCACTGTCTTCGCAAGTGAAATCGTATGCAGGACCGCATCCTGGTACTTCGATAGAGTAGCCATTCTCCCTTTGAACCAAGTTTGAGAGTATCTACTTTTTTTCGCAATTAATCGTCGGCGCTCAGTGTGCAACTCTCTATGAATGTCATCGAGACTCCAAAGGACCGCGATCAGCGTTGTCTGGAGGTTTTTGACTTCATAGCCAGCAGATTTTCCTTGTCCTCTGAGTTGAGCCAACGCATCCCAGCACCGCTCGATTTTAGCGGCTGCGGCGTCTATTACCTGGCACACTTTCTGTTTGGAAATCATTGGAGCTTATCGGCATCCGGTATGAATTATACCGTAAGCTACGTGAGTGAGATTACACCCATCCACAATTTTCACAGCGATGGCATGTAAGGCGCAAGACCTTAACCCGCCCTACACCATCACGTCCATTCCCGTCCCCGCCTGCGCGGGGACAGGCTCCAGCAGGAATCCAGCAAGCGTAGCCCGGATGAGCGAAGCAAAACCGGGTGAGACCCCGCATGTCGCTTCGCTCATGCGGGCTACAAACTCGTTATTAGTGTATGCCGAACATCCAGCGGAACAGCGCTACGATCAGCACGAGCATAATGAAACCACCGAACAAGGTAGAGCCAATCCCGCCGCGCTTGCCGCTGCCGATCTTCTTTGTGAACGAAATTCCAGTGCCGGGCAGACCGGCCGTTGCCCTCAAGCCTGCCGTGCCCCCGGTAATTCCAAACCCTCGGCCGCCAAGACGGATGCTGGCGCTACGCTTGCCGACGTTGAGCCGAGCGCCACTGCCAAGCGATTTTGTTTTCCTGAAACGAAATGCCATTGCGGTCTGTCCGCTTGATACAATGGCACGGAGTGTAGCGGCAGCAGCGTCAAGAATTTGTTAAGTCCGTAGGGTGGATTAGCGAAGCGCAATCCGCCCAGCACTGGGTCCCCGCTTTCCGCCTTCGCGCTCCGCGCTTCGGCGGACTCAAACCCGCCGTAGCTCGCGAAACGAGCGAAGGCCGGGTCGTGGGGACGAACGGAGCGGAACAAGCCCGGCCATGATAGGTTAGTTTGGCGCATGACCGAAGCATTGCCCTGCCTCGCCCGCCGCGCCTTGCTCGCGCTTGCCTTTTCCCTTGCCCTGGCGCTGACACCGGCGCTGGCCGCCGACTCCGGCCCCGCCGCTCCCGTCACCGCGATCTACCAGCGCGTCGTCGCCAGCTATGACGGCAAGCAAAACAATGCCGAAAACGGCACCTTCATCATGAAAAGCGACAAGGCCCGGCGCCGGTATTTTTCCGCGCGCACGGCCAAGCTCTGGCGCGAGGCCGACCGGCTGACGCCGAAGGGCGACGTGGACCCGCTCGACTTCGATCCGGTCACCAATTCGCAGGACCCGCTGGTGCGCGCTTTCGATACGTCGATCGAAAGGCAGGATGCCAAGAGCGCGACGGTCGTCGTCCGTATTTCAGAAAAGCCCGGCCCCATCGCGCAGCCCGCGCCGCGCGAGTTCATCCGCTACGACATGGTTCTGGAACGCGGCCGCTGGCTGATCGACGACATCCGCGGCACCGTCGACACCGCATGGTCGGTGCGCAAGATCATGGCCGACTACATCGCCATGTGCACGCGGCCCGAGAACGCCAAGGCCTGCCGCTGACGAAGGAAGCAAGCGTAGCCCGGATGAGCGCGGCGAAATCCGGGCCGCGCTGATCCCGCACTGCGCTTCCATGCGGGCTACGACGTCACGCCGCGTCCGCCGGCCTCACCCGTTTCGTAATCTCCCCGCCCTTCTCGCGCTCGACCACGCCGATGTCGTACTGGCTCTGCAAATCGAGCCAGAACTGCGCGCTGTTGCCAAAATAGCGGCCGAGCCGCACCGCAGTGTCGGCGGTGATCGAGCGCCGGGCATTGAGAATGTCGGTGATGCGGCCGGACGGCACGCCGATGTCGAGCGACAGCCGGTTGGCGGACAGCTTGCGCGCCGCCAGTTCACGCTTCAGCAAGCGGCCGGGATGCGAAACGGGGGTCATGTTACGTCCTTTGGTCTATCCTCGGTGATAGTCGACAATCTCGACCTCGTAAGCATCGCCTTTTTTGAACTCGAAACAGATGCGCCAGCGCTCGTTGACGGTCATTGCCCACTGGCCTTTGCGGTCGCGCGAAAGCTTATGCAAGCCAACACTCTTCAACGGACTCAAATCGTTCAGCGATTTCGCCGCATTGAGCGCCAGCAACAGATCGATCGCATTCTCGAAGTCGAGCCCGCGCAACTGGTTCGGCCGCTCGCCTTCCCAAACCTTGCGGCTTACGGAATTCCGCCACGACCGGATCATGGCATAAATATACTACGTTAAACGGTGAATCGCAACCTATTTTTAGGACAAAATTCCGCCATACTTTAGGATTTTATTCCATTTCGCCCGATCCCCCGAGGGGACGCGAACCGGTTGCTCCGGCTCGTGGGGTTCGGGCCGGCGCCCGCGGGCGTGGCCAGCAAGCCACGCACCCGGGCGGCGCCGGGGCTCCGCCCGGGACCACTACGGGTCCCTGCGAGGAGCTCGCTGACGGCGGCCGGGTCGCCCGGTCGAGTAGGCTTCAAGGCTAAGGCTTCCCTCCGGGGGCCGGCGCCGGACAAGCCGAAAGACTTCGGCTCAAGCATCCGGCACCGAAAGCGCGGCCCGGCGCCGCAGTGAAAACGCCGCGACGGCGCGCCGAGAGGCGCCACACCTTCGATAAGAAGGTGTGAACAGACGGACTGGACGCGCCCCTTGGCGCGCCGTCCCCCTCCCTTTTTCGGGAGGGCGAAAGACCCCGCCCCGGGGCAACGGGGGAGCAAAACCCGGGCGCATCCGCGCCGCGAGAACGATGGAGCCTGCCTGAATGAATCACGCACAAACCCAACTCCGTCATCCTGAGGTGCGCGGCCTTAGCCGCGCCTCGAAGGATGGACGGCCGTCGCCCTGAGGCTCGCGCTTCGCGCTCGCACCTCAGGGTGACGGATCAACACGCAACACTGGAGCATGCCTGAATGACAACCAACACCGACCATCCCGACTCCGCCCCCGGCCTGCGCTGGGCGAGCGACCTGATCTGCCTCTGGTGCCTGTGCGCCAACCCGGCCTGCCGGCGCGCGCAGTGCTGCAAGCGCGATCCGCGCGACTGTGTCGCGCGCTATGCGCCGCTGGTGCCGGAGGACGCGCGCTTCGGCGCCGCGCTCATGCACGAAGGCCGGCGATACGGCCTGAGCTATGACGAGGTGCGCGACGACGCGCCGGCCGAAGTCGCCGCGGTCGAAAACTGGATCGCGCGCGCCAACACCGCCGCGCGCAGGCCTGGGTGACGCCGCTTACGCCCGCCGCCCCATGATCCGGCCGGCCGCCAGCAGCACGACGCCGGCCACACCGGCGACGACGCCGTGCTTCATGTGCACGCGCGCGACGCCCGCCTCATGGCCCGGGAAAAAGCCCGGCAGCGAATCCGCCGGCACGACGAAATACACGACGGCAATAACGAGCAAGGCGATGCCGAGCACGATGAAGATGGCTTTCATTGCAGAACATCCTGAGATTGAGGCGGGCCGCACCGAGCATAAATGCCGCTCATTCCCGCGCAAGCGGGATTCGGCCGGCCGAACTGAGCGCGAAGGAGCTGACATCGGCGCAGGTCGCCTCGCTCAATCAAGCGGTCCGAGGGATCGCGATCGTCAACAAATAAAATCGCGCGGGAGAACGAATGCCGGCGACCACCATCAAGATCGCCGCCGGCGTCCGCCGTCTCTACGCTGCTTTGGCCTGCATCTCCTTGTCTTTCGCTTCCGCCCGCTTGGCCGCCGGACGCGCCGCGATGCGCGCGGCGTAGTCGGCGAATTCCTTTCGTTCCGGAATCATCTTGAACATCATGCCCCAGCGGATATTGGCGCCGATCAGCACGTCGGCGGCGGTGAACTGCTCACCCATCAGCCACGGACCTTTCTCGATGGCTTTCGCCAGCACATTCATCGTGGTGTCGAAGTCGCCGTAGCCGAGCATGGCGCGCTTTGCCGGTTCCTTGCGCGGCGCCGCGCGGTCGATCACCGCCGGCTCGAGGCAGCCCGGCCCGAAGAACAGCCATTTGAGATAGACGCCGCGGCGCGGCGTGCCGACCGGCACGTTGAGCTTGGCTTGCGGAAACTCATCGGCCAGATAGGTGCAGATCGCCGCCAACTCGGTGATGATGGTGTCGCCGTGCTTGAGCGCCGGCACCTTGCCCATCGGGTTGATGGCGAGATAGTCGGGCTTCATGTTGTCGCCATTGCTCAGGCTGATCAACTTGATGTCATAAGGCTGGCCGATTTCCTCCAGCATCCACAGCGCGACCGACGAGCGCGACGGCGAGGCGTGATAAAGCGTGAGATTGGGCATGAGGCACCTTGCAAAGTGGGTGGTTCCAAACGAACTTACGGTTAGACCTCGAATGTGCAGAGAACGTGACCATGCCTGAAGTCCGCGACAATACCGAGCAACATCGTTTCGAGCTCGACGCCGACGGCCACGTCGCGTTCTCGAACTACAAGCGCGACGGCTCCATCATTACCATCATGCACACCGAGGTTCCCAAGGAACTTGGCGGCAAGGGCATCGGCTCGGCGCTGGTGCGCGGCTTGCTCGACAACGTGCGTGCGCAAGGGCTCAAGGTGGTGGCGGTCTGCCCGTTCGTCGCCGGCTATATCGCCAAGCATCCGGAATACGCGGATTTGCTGCGCTAGATGCGCGCCGTTCGCCGGTTTTGCCTAACGCAAAATTTACCCATCGGTAAGACATTGGGCCCCTCGCCCGATGTCAGGAGTTTGCGTTGGATTTTTCGGCCGGCATTGCATTTTTCTTCGGCCAGCTCGGCAGGCTGTTTTTTTCGCTCGGCTCGCATTTCTCGCTCACCTCGCTCGCCGCGGCGCTGGTTATCTCGGCGCTTTATTTTGCCTGGCAACGGCACCGGCGCGGCCGCCGCATTCGCCTGAAGACGATCGCACGCGCGCTGTTTCCGCGTCGCATCATGCGCAGCCCCTCCAACCAGGCCGATATCTTCTATCTGTTTTTCAACGTGTTCATGTTCAGCGTGCTGTTTGGCTGGGCGGTGCTCTCCTATCAGTTCATTTCAAACGGAATTATCGCAGGACTTATTGCGGTCGCCGGCCCCGTCGCGCCCTCGACCTGGCCGCCTTACGTTACGCGTTCGGTCATCACCGCGATGCTGTTTCTGGCCTACGAGCTCGGCTACTGGTTCAACCATTGGCTCAGCCACAAGGTGCCGGTGCTGTGGGAGTTCCACAAAGTGCATCACACCGCCGAGGTGCTCACCCCGCTCACCAATTTTCGCGTCCATCCGATCTACGGCTGGATATTTGCCAACATTCTCGCCGTCTCGGTCGCGGTCGCCAACGGCTTCGGCAATTACATGTTCGGCGAGACCGCCTATCAGTACGCGTTCAACGACACCAACATCATCCTGGTGCTGTTCATCCACGCCTACGTCCACCTGCAGCATTCGCACATGTGGATATCGTTCCGCGGCGCTGGCTCGGCCGCATCTTCGTCTCGCCGGCGCATCATCAGGTGCACCACTCCGACAATCCGAAACACTTCGACAAGAATTTCGGCAGCTGCCTGGCGCTATGGGACTGGATGTTCGGCACGCTCTACGTGCCGGCGAAGGAACGAGAGCCGCTGGTGTTCGGCTTCCCGGATCATCCCAACGCTCACACTGTGAAGGGCGAACTGGTTGATCCACTCATCAACGCGGCCCGGCATTTCAAACCGGCGCCACCGAAGCGTGCCGTTTCGATTGCGCAACGCAAGCAGGCCTAGTTGGTGACGGCGATGCGCGTCAGCAGATCCGCCAGTACATCGGGACAGGTGATGTGCGGATTGTGGCTTGAATCGATTTCATAGGCGCCCCAATTCTCGCGTTTGGCGCGTGCATAAAATTGGCGGAAGCGGTCGTCGGGCGCATTCCGCGTGCAATAGATGTAAGAGCGCGGCAGCGTGAGCGCGCCATTCTGAATTCTCAACTTCTGATCGAAGGTCTTGGCCGGCTGCGGCAGCCGCAACGGCTCACCCCAGGCGCGGTCCTCCGGCGCGGTGTCGGGCGGCATCGGCACCGGTGGAATGAAGCCGTCGGGCGAAGGCTTACGCTGAGCGCGTGCCGCTTCCGGCAGCAAATCAATCACGCTGTCGCCGTCATCGGGCACGAAGGCGTCGATATAAATCAGCTGCGCGATTCGTTTGCGCGCGCGGTCGGCGACGCCGGTCGCGACCATGCCGCCATAGGAGTGACCGATCAGGCTGACGTTGGTCAGATCCTCGAACTCGATCACGCCGAGAATATCCGTAATATGCGTGTCGAGATCGATGTTGGGATGCGCCAGGTGTCCGCGCTCACCCAGCCCGGTCAGCGTCGGCGTGATCAGACGGTGCCCGCGCGTGCTCATCAGCGGGTGCATTTTCTTCCAGCCCCAGCCGGCGCTCCAGGCGCCGTGCGCAACAACGAAAGTGGCCATCGCCCTCCTCCTTTTTATTCGGCCGCAACGGTTCGTGTGATCCGCTTATTCCATCTGGCCCGAACGAAATCCACCGAGACCACCACGAGCCCCGCGCTTAGAACTTGCCAGCCTGGCCTTATGCCGGCATCGAAATCGAATGCCGCGTCGAGCACACGCATCGGCGACACATGGAACGCGATGCCGATGCCGACCGCCTCGCCGATAAAGGTGAGAGCCGACACCGCTACGCTCAGCGCAAGCAATGCCAGCGTGGATAATTCGTGGCTCGCCTGCCACCAGGCCACCAGCCGGTAGGCGATCAGCCACAAAAATAACCCAGCGGCAAATGTCGGCACCGTGACGTCGGCCTTGGTCTGCTGGAAATAGTGAATCAGCGCGAGCAGCGCGATGGCATAAATCAGTTGATGCAGCCGCCGCCAGCGCGGGCCGCCGAGCCGCTTGACCATGCCGTCGGTCGAGGTCGCGGCCAGCGTCGCCAGGCCGAGCCAGGCCGTGCCGCCAATAATGAGATACCAGCGATGCGTGATCTCATAAGCCGCCTTGCCGAAGCTGTAGCTCTGGTCGGCGAAAAACAGCGTGAGGTGTGCGGCGATATAGCAAAACGTTCCGACGCCGAGCATGCGCCGCACATCGATCAGATTGCCGTAGCGCGCGATGCGCCGGAGTGGCGTTACCGCCAGCGTCACGCCAAGAAATACCAGCGCCCAGAAACCGGCGCGGTGGATCAGATCGTTGAGCGGCCGCGCACCGTGCGCGATCGCCTGCACGTCGATCAGCGCTTTGGCGAGCGGGAACAAGCAGACAGCGCCAGCGCGGCCATGCGCAGCGGCGACAGCCGCCCGCGCCGGTCGCGCCAGATTTGCCAGTGAACCTTCGCCGCCGAATTCATCGTCCGCGCCTACCACAGCGTCGGCTATCCGTCATAGTGCGTCGCACAATTTTACCCTCTGGATACGCGGGGTTGTGCTAGCATTTTTTCTTCCAAACAATTCGTCACAACCGCGTGCAAAGTTGAACACAAACACTCGGCCGATCTGGAACGCAACCGGCGGCCAACGCCACGGGAGAAGGAGGAGCAGAGAAGAAACCTTGAGTTACGCCACGCCGGGCCACTTCGAGGAGGCCACCGATGTTGCGAAACTTGGTACGCTCACTGCTCGTTTTCGTCCTGTCTTTATTCAGCGTTGCCGCGCTCGCCCACGACGTGTGGATCAGCCGCGGCACGTATAAAAATCCCGCCGGCGAATGGTGCTGCGGCGCCGAGGACTGCGGCGTCGTCTCGCGCGATGCCGTGAAAGCCGGCACCGGCGGTTATTCGTTGCGCGGCCCGGTCACTTACGGCATGGGCGTGACCGGCAACGAAAGGGACGGACCGACCCGCCAGGAAAACGTCAACGAGATCGTGCCTTATAGCCAGTCGCTGCCCTCGCCGGACGGCGCCTTTTGGCGCTGCAAGCGGCCGGACGGCTCACCGCGTTGTTTCTTCGCGCCGCCGCCGGGCAGCTGATCGAACGGTCGTGTGTGCCGTCTTACACCCGCGGTAACGGGCGGCTGGTCGCTTTACGCGACGGCACTTTCACCCAGGCCTCGCCGTCGAGGACGGTCGCGCCCTCGACCGTGCAGGTGCAGGCAAGCCGCGCGCGGGATTTTTCCGGCATCAACTCGGCCACCACGACGTTGACATCGACGGTGTCGCCGATCTTGACCGGGGCGCGGAAATTCAGCGTCTGCGAAATGTAAATCGCGCCCGGGCCCGGCAGCCGCGTGCCGAGCACCGCCGAAATCAGGCTCGCGGTATAGAGCCCGTGCGCGATGCGGGTGCGGAACGGGGTCTTGGCGGCGAAGTGCTCCGACAGATGAATCGGGTTGCGGTCGCCGGTCACCTCGGCGAAACCGACGACATCGGACGACGCGACTGTTTTGCTCAAGCGCTCGGTCATGCCGACGGAAAGATCCTCGAAGTACAACGTCTGCAAAGTCAGCATGATCACGCGCCCAACCGCGGCCGGCACACCGCCCACAACAACCCGATCAACACCACATTGATCAGCGCCAGCGCCGTCAATACGCCGATGGTCGCATCGGGCCCCACGGCTTCGATTAAGAGCGCACCGAGCGACGGCGCCGCCGCCTGCACGATCAGGCTGGGGAATGCGAGTTTGCCCATCAGCCGCGGAAACCGAATCGGCCCGAACAGCGCCAGCGGCAGCGTGCCGCGCCCGATCCAGGAAATACCGTAACCGGCGCCATAGAGCAGGATCACCAAAATCAAAATTGGGAAGTGCCCGGCCAGCAACAGCAGTCCAACCGCCATCAAAACGCAGCAAGCCATCATGGTCCAGATCGGGTGGTAACGGCTGCCGAACAGTCGGTCGACCACGCGGGCGCCGACCTGTGCCGGGCCGAACAGCGTGCCGAGGCTCACCGCCACGGCGTAGTCCACGCCCCTCGCCTGTAGGAAAATCATGAAACTCACAATCACGATCGAGCCGACGCCGGCGGCGATCGACAGCACTAGCGCCAGCAAGGCAAAGATCAGTGTCTCGTTCGGAATACGCATCGGCACTGGTGGTTGCGCGGCGTCGGATGCCGCGACACTCACAGCAGCAGGTTTCGGCGCCGGGCGAATGACCGCCATTTCCAACGGCAGGCAGACGCAAAGGTGAAGCGCCGCGTAAACGAAGCATGCCTCGCGCCAGCCGACGTGCTCGATCATGAAGGCGCTCAGCGGCCAGCAGATCGTGCTGGCGAAGCCACCAAACAGTGTCAGGTTGGTGATCGGCCCGCGCGCCGCGCTGCCGTACATCCGGCCGAGCGCGGCAAACACTGCGTCATAAAGACCGGTGCCCATGCCGATGCCGAGCAGCACCCAGGCGAAAAGATAGACCGGCAACACCGGCGCCAAGCCAATGCCGATCAGCCCCGCGGCGTAAAACAGCGAACTTGCCAATAGCACCGGCCGGCCGCCATGCACGTCGATGATTTGGCCGACTTGCGGCGAGATCAGCCCGGCCACCAGCAGACCGATCGATGTGCCGCCGACCACAAACCCCAGCGACCAGCCGGTGTCGGCGACAATCGGCCCCGCAAACACGGCGGGAAAATAAAACGAAGTGCCCCAAGCCAAAATTTGCGCGACGCCGAGCGCGCTGATAACGACGCGGCGGTCGAGCGCACGTTCTTCCAGCGCCTGTCCGTCAGATGACAAGGCGCTTTCCTTACTTGGCGGGGTCCATGCCCTTAGATTTGAGCACCGCCGCGGCGTCGGCCCCCGAGAGATACTCGATCAGTTCCTTGGCCGCGTCCTTTTCCTTGGTCGAAGCACTCAAGCCGGCGGCATAGGTCGTGGTGTTCTGGATTTCCTTCGGCAGCGGGCCGACCAGCGTCACACCTTTTACCGGTACGATCTCACTGATCTGATGGACGCCGAGTTCCGCCTCGCCGCTGGCGATCAGCTCGGCGACGTAGCCGCCCTTCTTGAGCTTGGCCTTGGGCCGGATCTGATCGGCGATGCCCAGTTTTTCCACCAGCTTGTCGACATAGATACCGCTTGAGCCGCCACTGGCCGGGTCGATATAGGCGACCGATTTCGCCTTCAGCAGCGCTTCCTTGAACTTTTCGACCGTGCTGATGTCGGGCTTTTGCGCGCCCTCCTTCACCACCACGCCGATGCCGACCGAGGCGAGATTGATCTTACTGCCAGCCGCGACCTTGCCGCTGGCGGTCATTTGATCGACCACCGCCGGCGTAATCACCACGATGTCGAAAGCCTCGCCGCCATCGATGCGGCCTTTCAATTGACCGGTGGTGCCGTTGTCGACCGTGACGTGGTTGCCGGTCTGCCGCTCGTAATTCGGCACCAGCGCCAGCACGACCTGCTTGAACGCGCCGGCGGTCAGCACTTTGACCTCGGCCGCGTTCGCAGCCGATCCGGCCAAGCCGAGTGTCCCGGCGATGACAACGGCGCGATAGAGACGATTTTTCATCGATTTTCTCCGGTACAGCCCAGCAATCTACACGATCCGGCCCATTTTTGGGTCCGGCTGGCCCTAATCGCGACGGGCGCAATGTCTTGCGATGAAGTCGAAGGAAATTCGGGTTCCAACAAGCTGTTTCAGTTAACAATCAATTACTTAAGCCATGCGTATTCTGCATTGCTGCGGCGCAACATTATTGCTGTTCATCCGGCGGAATAAGACTATTTTCCAGTTCAGTCGAGTCACCGGCAATGCGCCGGATCGAAGAGCAGAGAAAGAGAACCGCTATGTTTGCCAATCTTGTCCGTCTGATCCGTTCCTGGAATAGCTACAATCGCAGCCTGAACGAGCTGTCTCGCCTCGGCGACCGCGAGCTCGCCGACATCGGCATCAGCCGCTCCGACATCGTGCGGGTGGCCTGGAACCACGCGCAGCAGCGTTAAGCCGCGCCTCAAATTCTTGAAATTGCCCGCCTCGTGCGGGCTTTTTCATTTGCGCCTGATCCCGAAAAGTGGAAACCGGTTTTCGGACAAGATCATGCGCCAACAAACAAGCAAGGTTGCCGCCCCGTGCGCACGCGCCTAGTTTGCCGCGATGGCGTTGAAAGCAGTCCATATCATCGGCGGCGGCCTCGCCGGCTCGGAGGCCGCCTGGCAACTGGCGCAAGCCGGTGTGCCGGTGGTTCTGCACGAGATGCGGCCCGCTGCGCGCCACCGCCGCGCACAAGACCGACGGCTATGCCGAATTGGTCTGCTCGAATTCGTTCCGCTCCGACGACAAAGACCACAACGCGGTCGGCCTGCTGCACGAGGAAATGCGCCGGCTCGGCTCGTTGGTAATGCGCGCGGCGGATGCCAACCAAGTACCAGCCGGCGGCGCGCTGGCCGTCGACCGCGACGGCTTTTCCGCTGCTGTGTCGGCGGCTCTCGCCGCCCAACCGCTGATCACGCTGACGCGCGGCGAAGTTCCGGTGCCGCCAGCGGACTGGGACAGCGTCATCATCGCGACCGGCCCGCTCACCTCGCCGGATCTAGCCGCTTCGATCCGCGCACTGACCGGCGAGGATGCACTCGCTTTTTTCGACGCCATCGCCCCGATCGTGCATCGCGACAGCATCGATCTCGATCAAGCCTGGTTTCAGTCGCGCTATGACAAAACCGGCCCCGGCGGTTCCGGCGCCGACTACATCAATTGCCCGCTCACGCGCGAGCAGTATGACGGCTTCATCGACGCGCTGATCGCCGGCGACAAGACCGTGTTTCACGACTGGGAAGCGTCCACGCCCTATTTCGACGGCTGCCTGCCGATCGAAGTGATGGCCGAGCGCGGTCGCGAAACCTTGCGCCACGGCCCGATGAAGCCGTTCGGCCTGACCAATCCACGGCAGCCCGATGTGAAGCCCTACGCGGTCGTGCAACTCCGCCAGGACAACAAACTGGGCACGCTGTTCAACATGGTCGGCTTTCAGACCAAGTTGAAACATGGCGAGCAGGTACGGATTTTCCGCAGCATTCCAGGGCTGCAAAACGCCGAGTTCGCCCGGCTCGGCGGCCTGCATCGCAACACCTTCCTCAATTCGCCGCGGCTGCTCGACGACACGCTGCGGCTCAAGGCCAATCCGCGCTGGCGCTTCGCCGGCCAGATCACCGGCTGCGAGGGCTACGTCGAATCCGCGGCCATCGGCCTGCTGGCCGCCCGCTTTGCCGCCGCCGAGCGCCACGGCGAAGCCATCGTGCCGCCGCCGCCGACCACGGCGCATGGCGCGCTGCTCGCCCATATCACCGGCGGCCACATCGAGACCATCGATGCCGGGCCCTCCTCGTTCCAGCCGATGAACGTGAATTTCGGCCTGTTCCCGCCGATCGCCGCGCCGGCCGCGCCGGAAGGCCGCAAATTCGGCCGCGGCTCGGCCAAGAACCTGGCGCGCAAGGGCGCGCTCAGCGAACGGGCGCTGGTCGATCTCGATCGCTGGATTTCGGGCGAGATGCCGGCCGCAGCGGCGGAATAGCTCAAGCGTGAAAAATACGGCGCGGATCGCGCGCGGCGCGCCACAGCCACCATTGCCGCCGCCACGCCAGTGCCGGCTCGAATGTGAACGGATCGTAGCCCGGCCGGTCCATGCGACGCAGCGCGGGCCGACGAGCGCGGCCGGCAACAATGCCGGCAGAATTTCGGGCGGCGCGGCTTGCAACTTTGGATTGCGCCGCCGCGAGATGCCTGCGCGCCAGCGCGCGCATGTCGGCAAAGCGCCGCCCGCAGCGCCCTCGCTCGCCTGCCCGGCGAAAATCTCGTCGCGATTGACACGATGGCGATTGAGCACGATCGAGCGGCACATAAAGCTGGCGGCGCGACGCATGGCGCGCAAAATCGTGCAGAATTCCGGCGATGGCGTAGGCAATGCCGGCATCCAAGCGTCACCATTCTCGCTCGCCGCGCCGCCGCCCCGAGAATTTCAGCCGCGATGGCAAACAGTGCCGATTGCGTCTTGATGCCGTAAATTTCCAGATCGGTCGCGGTCGCCATCGGCTCGTCATAGAGATCGAAAGCTGCGCGCATCGATCAAGGCGATCAGCCGATCGCCGGCAATGCCATGGCGCGTCAGCGTCTCACGCAGCGCCGCCGCCACCGGATGCGCGGCCGCCTCGCCGGCGCGCTCGCCCGACAGCACCTCGCGCCACCATTGCAGGCGGATTTCGCCCGGCATCGGCTCGCGCGCCAAATCGCGCACGCGCGCTATCTCGACATTGAAGGCATAAAGCGCGAACAGCGCGTCGCGGTGCTGCGCCGGCGCGAACAGCGTGGCGAGATAACGGTCCCGGTCGGCCTCGCGCACCAGCGCGGCGCAGTGTTCGTAATTCGTCGCCATTCCGCCACTTTAACTTAATCGACGGCGATAAGCCCGGCGCCGACCCGGCGATTTTCCGACAGCAGGATATTGTAGGTCTGCGCCGCGGCGCCCGTGGTCATGGCATCGACCGATATCCCGGCATCGCGAAAGCGCTGCCGCAGCCGGTCCGGAATGCGCCACGGATCGCGTCCGGCGCCGATCAGGAAGACATGGATGTCCGCCGCGCGGGCAAAGACCATCTCCAGCGACGACGTGGTGATGTCGCGGACGTCGCTCACCGGCCAGGCCCAGATGCCGTCCGGCAGACACAACAGCGATCCGCGGTGCGACATGCCGGCAAAACTGAAGCCGCCGCTGCCATAGGCGTCGATCGGCGCCGGTCTCGGCAGATGCGGGGCGTCGGCGCCGCTCACCATGC
Organism: uncultured Alphaproteobacteria bacterium; assembly: GCA_963809675.1. Taxonomy (GTDB): domain Bacteria; phylum Pseudomonadota; class Alphaproteobacteria; order Rhizobiales; family Xanthobacteraceae; genus Pseudolabrys. The sequence goes on along the minus strand of CAWEKJ010000007.1, from coordinate 568,748 downwards.
GCTAGGGCTTGTCGCTTTTTCTTTCGGGCGCGGTCAGCGCATCGCGCCCGGTGCCGACGCCGAGATAGATCAAAATCGGCGAGGCAATGAACACCGACGTATAGGTGCCGACCAGCACCACGCCGAACATCATGGTGGCGGTGAACGAGTGGATCGCCTGCCCGCCGAACAGCAGCAGCGCCAGCAAGGCCAGCGACACCGTGACGTGCGTGATCACCGAACGCGACAGCGTCTGGTTGACCGAGGCGTTGAGCAAATCCGGCATCGGCAATTTCTTGTAACGCCGCAGCATTTCGCGAATTCGGTCGTAGATCACGACCGTGTCGTTGAGCGAATAGCCCAGGATGGTCAGCAGCGCCGCGATGCTGGTGAGGTCGAAGTCGATTTGCGTCACCGACATGAAGCCGATGGTGAGCACGATGTCGTGCACGTTGGCGATCATGGCGCCGAGCGCGAACTGCCATTCGAACCGGAACCACAGATAAATAAGAATGCAGAAAATCGCCAAACCCAGCCCGATAACGCCGTACGAAAGCAATTCGCCCGACACGCGCGGGCCGACCACCTCGACGCGTCGATAATCATAGTCGGTGCCGAGCGCGCCGCGCACTTTGGTCACCGCTTCCTGCTGGGCGGCGTCGCCGCCCGGCTGCTCGGCAATGCGGATCAGCACGTCATTGGGCGCGCCGAATTGCTGGAGCTGCACCTCGCCGAGACCGAGCCCGCTCAGCGTCGAGCGCATCTTGGCAAGATCGGCATCGCCCGCTTTGGTCTGGATTTCGATCAGCGTGCCGCCTTTGAAGTCGATGCCGAAATTGAGCCCGTGAAAGAAATAGAGCGAGATCGCCAGGATCGACATCAACGCCGAAACAGGAAAGCTGATGCGCCGGAAGCGCATGAAATCGAATTTGGTGTCGTCGGGGACGATGCGAAGCAGGCGCATAAGCTGTTGGTCCCTGCCCTAAATCGGCACGCGTTGCGGACGCCGCCAGCGCACCCAGGTGGCGACGATCAGCCGCGTCAGGGTGAAGGCGGTGAACACCGTGGTGAGGATGCCGATGCCGAGCGTCACGGCAAAGCCGCGCACCGGCCCGGTGCCGATGTAAAACAGCACTGCGGCGGCGATGAAGGTGGTGATGTTGGAATCGAGAATGGTCGCAAGCGCGCGGGAAAAGCCGGCGTCGATGGCGTTGATCGGCGTGCGGCCGCCGCGCACTTCCTCGCGGATGCGCTCGTAGATCAGCACGTTGACTGTCGACCGCGATGCCGACCGTGAGCACGACGCCGGCGATGCCCGGCAGCGTCAGCGTGGCGCCGAGCATCGAGAGCACGCCGAAGATCATGGCGACGTTGATCGCGACCGCGATATTGGCGAACAGCCCGAACAACCCGTAAGTGGCCAGCATGAACACGATCACCATCGCCGCGCCGACGTAAGAACTGATCTTGCCCTTGGCGATCGAGTCGGCGCCGAGCCCGGGCCCGACGGTGCGCTCCTCGATGATGGTGAGCGGCGCCGGCAGTGCGCCGGCGCGCAACAGAATGGCGAGATCGTTGGCGCTCTGCACCGTGAAACTGCCGGAAATCTGCCCGGAGCCGCCCAGGATCGGCTCGCGGATCACCGGCGCCGAGATCACTTCATTGTCGAGAACGATGGCGAAGGGCTTGCCGACATTCTCCTGCGTCACCTGCGCGAATTTGCGCGCGCCACTGGTGTTGAAGCGAAACGAGACGATGGGCTCGCTGGAGCGCTGATCGAAGCCGGGCTGCGCGTCGGTCAGGTCGCCGCCTGACACCAGCACGCGTTTTTCAACCAGATACGGCGTCTTGGGCGCGCTCGCGGAGTACAGCAGGTCGTCGTCCGGCGGCGCGCGGCCTTGCACCGCCTGCTCCGGCGAAGTCCCGGTATCCACCATGCGGAAATCGAGCTTGGCGGTCTTGCCGAGCAGCTGCTTGAGCCGGGTCGGGTCCTGCAGGCCAGGCACCTGCACCAGGATGCGGTCGGTGCCTTCCCGCTGAATCAGCGGCTCCACGGTTCCCAATTCGTTGACGCGCCGCTCGATGATCTGGATCGACTGATCGACCGACTGGCGCACGCGTTCGATAATCGCCGGGTCGGTCACGGTTAGCCGGATCAGGCCGCCGGCCTCGGTGGTGATGTCGATGCTGCGCTGCCCCGTGGCGTTGAGAAGTCCGCCGAGCGGCTGCGACAAGGTGCGCAGCTTGGTCTCCGCTTGATCGGAATTGGCGCCCTCGCGGATGCGCACTTCCACGCTATTGCCGCGCACGACCAGGCCGGTATAGCCGATGCGGGCGTCGCGCAGTACGCGACGCATGTCGTCGCGCAGCGTCTCCAGCATTTCCTTGCGCACCGCCTTGGTATCGACCTCGAGCAGGATGTGCGAGCCGCCTTGCAAATCGAGGCCGAGCACGACGTGGCGCTGCGCCCATTTCGGCCAGCTTGCCACCATCTTTTCGGGCAGGAAATTAGGAACGGCGAACAGGCAAATGACGAATGCCGTGAGCAGAATCGCCGTCGCCTTCCAGCGCGTGAAATAAAGCATGACGTCCCGACTTAATCCGGAAAACTTGAATTGAAAAACGCCGCGCGGCGATCAGCCGGCTGCCGCTTCGTCCTTCACCGGTTCACCCTTGGCGCGAACGTCGGTGATCATCTGCCGCATCTGGCGGATGCGCACATCGTCCGCAATCTCGATTTCGATCTGGTCGTCATCGATCACCTTGGTGACCTTGCCGACCAACCCGCCATTGGTGATGACGGTGTCGCCGCGCCGGACATTCTTGACCAATTCCGCGTGCTGCTTCACCCGCTTCTGCTGCGGACGCAGGATCAGGAAGTACATGATGACGAAGATCAGCGCGAACGGAAGCAGCTGCATCATCATGTTGCCGCTGTCGCCGCTGGCCCCGCCGCCGAAAAGAGAGCTTAGCGACCCTTGCGCAAACGCCGTCGAAATGAACATCGAAGCTTCCTTTGAGCTTTTTGGGGCCCGCCGGCCGATGCCCCCAGGCCCGGCAACGGTGGTGTAATTTCGCGCGGACTATAGCGGCCGTAGCCCCAATTGCAACGCCGCGAGACCCTTAAAACCGGCCCTTTTTGGGCGTTTCCACCACCGGCAGCTTGCCGGGGCAACGCAGGCTCGCTAAGAGCAGCACACTTTAAAAAACGGTCCCATGGCAAAAAAGAAATCCAAATCGCAGCGCAGTTCCAAGCACGAGTCTGGCGCGGGCGCCGGTAACGCCGAGGTGCTGGCGCGCATCGCCGACGCGCTGGAGCGGCTGGCGCCGCAGCGCGCGGCCATGCCCGATTTGGCCGGCGCGGACGCCTTCGTGTGGCAGCCGGACGGACGCCGGCTCGCGCCGGTCAAGCGCGTCAACCGTGTCGAGATGTCACTGCTCAAGGGCATCGACCGCGTGCGCGACGTGCTGGTCGAGAATACCGAGCGCTTCGCCAGGGGCCTGCCGGCCAATAATGCGCTGCTGTGGGGCGCGCGCGGCATGGGCAAATCGTCGCTAGTCAAGGCGTCGCATGCCGGCGTCAACGCCACATTAGCGCGCGGCGTCAAGAACCGACCGCTCAAGCTGATCGAAATTCACCGCGAGGATATTCAGAGTCTGCCCGACTTGATGTCGATCATCCGCGGTTCGGAATACCGCTTTATCGTGTTCTGCGACGATCTGTCGTTCGACGGCGAGGACACCACCTACAAATCGCTCAAGGCGCTTCTGGAGGGTGGCATCGAAGGCCGGCCCGACAACGTAATTTTTTACGCCACCTCGAACCGCCGCCATCTGATGTCGCGCGACATGATGGAGAACGAACGTTCGACCGCGATCAACCCGGGCGAAACCGTCGAGGAGAAGGTGTCATTGTCCGACCGCTTCGGGCTTTGGCTTGGTTTTCACCGTTGCAGCCAGGACGAATACCTCGCCATGGTCGACAGCTACGTCGCCCACTACAAGATTCCGGCGCGCGAAGAAGCCTTACACCGCGATGCGCTCGAATGGTCGACCACGCGCGGCTCGCGCTCCGGCCGCGTCGCCTGGCAATTCGTGCAGGATCTGGCCGGACGGCTCGGGGCCGAAATCAAAGGCTAGGGCTTGAAAAGGCGCCTCGACAGCAGCAAAACCAGCGTTGTATAATTATCACAGCTAGAATTGGTACAACTGGATTTGCCGCGGCTATCCCCACCTGGTCTGGACAAACAGCATCGGATTCAACTACCGCTTTAATTCACTGCGGTGCGCGCGTGCTTTAAACAGAATCATGCCCGCCTGGCGCTGCATGACAAAGTGGGGTCGGCCATGCTTCGCAAATGCGTTATCGCACTTTCAGTTCTCGCGCTATTGATCGGATCGGCAAACCAATCCAAAGCCATCGTAATCGTTACGCCGCCTGCCGCAGCCGGCGCCGGCGCGGCTACCACGGGCGCGTGGGTCGCCGGCGGTTTTGTCGGCGCGATCGCGGTTCTGTGTCTCTATGATCTTTGGCTTAAGGTCGATGGCCAAAAGAATTGGGACGGTACCGCAAAAACCGCCAAAAAAGTGAGAGTTCACGACATCACGGTTACGAAAAAAAGCGACAGGGCATCGCCATAGCTACCGCGAAGGCCGTCGCTAGACTGTGGCGCTGGCTGCCCACTAAGCTCTATCGATGACAGCGCTCGGGACTCACGCCCCGCCGAGATACTTGGTGGGATCGACCGGGGTCGAGCCCTTGCGGATCTCGAAATGGAGTTGCGGCGAGGTCACGTTGCCGGTCTGGCCCGCGTGCGCGATCACCTGCCCCCGCTTAACGGTGTCGCCGCGCTTGACCAGCAGCTCGCTCGCGTTGGCATAGGCCGACACGTAGCCGTTGGCATGACGCACCAGCACCAGATTGCCGTAACCCTTGAGCTCATTGCCGGCATAGGCGACGACGCCGTCATCGGCGGCCTTGACCGGCGTGCCTTCCGGCACGGCCAGATTGATACCGTCGTTGGTCGCGCCATTGATCTTGGCGCCGAACGGACCGGTGATGCGAGCCTTAACCGGCCAGCGGAATGACGGCAGGCCGCCTGCCGCTTCCGCGGTCTGCGGCAGACTTTCGGTGGTGGTGTGGGTCTCGGGCGTCGCGATGCGCGCGTTCTGAACCGGCGCGCTGGCGACCTTCTCGGCCGGCACCGTGTTGGGTTTTGCCAGTTGCGGCGCCGCCGCGACCTGGCGTTCGGCGACCACCGGGTGACCGCCGGGGATCGTCAGACGCTCACCGATACTGATCTTGGCATAGGGTTGGATCTTGTTGGCGCGCGCCAAGGCTGTGATCGTAACGCCGTGCTTGCGCGCGATGCCCAGCATGCTCTCGCCGGGCGCGACGATGTGCACGCTTTCGGCCGAGCGCGCGATGGCCACGGCTGCGGCCGGCGCATGACCAGCGCTGGCCGAAACGTAGCGCGGAATAACGACGCGCTGGCCGGGCCTGAGCGAGGTGCCTTCGCGGAAGCCGTTGGTCTCCATGATGGCGGAAGCCGGTACGCCGTATTTGCGCGCGATCATCTCAACCGTTTCACCCGAGGCGACCGTTACCGGCGAGCCGCCGTCCCAGGTCCAATGCCCGGTCGGCGCCGGCGCGCGCGGCGCGGACACCGATCCAGTGATTTCGGTTTTGCCGGGCCGGTAAGCGCCAAGACCCTGCGCCCCCGTCGCCACACCGCCGCTGGAGGCAACCGTGGCTGGCCGGCTCGGCGCCGGCAGCGGTTGGGATTCAACGCGCGCGCTGGCCGCCGGACGCGAAGCGATCGAGCCGGTGGTTTCTTGCGGCGGTGTCGGGCGGTTGCTGGCGTAGGGGCTTGAATCGAAGCGCGCGGAGTCCGAGCAGCCGGCGGCGGCGAGACCGACGAGGGCGAGGACGGCAACGTGCGGCCAATGACGCGAGCTGGCACGCGAGCGGGACGGCACGTTGATGCACGGCATGTGGTTACTCACTCATACGCACAAAAACTAGAATTCGAAATAAAGCAGCAGCCGGTAAATAAGCCTTTAAGGATTAGCGCTTCGTTACGAGCCGTGCTGAGTCCGGCAAAAATACAACACAGCGCGGAACCGGTTTTCCGAAAGGTCGCGCGCACGACGGCAAAAGTCAGAGTTCTTGCGCCTGCCCCGGCAATAACGGCACAAAACGCACCGCGATCAGGTTTTCGCGGGTAATTCCCGTTTTCGATTTGGTAAGCTTGATAATATGTTGCGAGCCGCCATGCGGGCCGAGCGGCAACATCATCACGCCGTCGTCGTCGCCGAGCTGGTCGGTCAAGGCCTGCGGCAATTCCTCCGCGGCGGCAGTGACGACGATGCGGTCATAGGGCGCCCTGCCCGGCACGCCGGCAAAGCCGTCGCCGACCACGATCTCGACATTCTCATAGCCGAGCGAGGCCAACCGGCCGCGCGCCTGCTCGGCCAGCGTGCGATAACGCTCGATGCTCACCACCTCGCGCGCCAGCCGCGACAGCACCGCAGCCTGGTAACCCGAGCCGGTGCCGACCTCCAGCACGCGGTGATGCGGGCGCAACCCCAGGTGTTCGGTCATATAGGCCACGACATAGGGCTGACTGATGGTCTGCCCGCAGGCGATCGGCAGCGCCTGGTCGGCATAGGCCCGGTCAACGAATTCGGGTTCGACGAACTGTCCGCGCGGCACCTCGTCCATGGCGCGCAGAACCGCCTGATCGCCGATGCCGCGACGGCGCAGCGTCAGCAGAAATTCCATGCGGCCGACGTCGTGCAATCCCGGTCTGGACACGTTCACGGCCCTTTTATTGCCAATTCTAGCACTTTTATGGTCAAACCAGCTATCTGGTGCTCACGGCCGCGGCGTTATAAACACAGGATTCGCGGCCCTATGCGTTTATGGGATTTCAGGCGACGATGAGCAATTCCTCTGCGGCCACATCTCGTATCCTCGTCGTCGAAGACGAATATCTGATCCGCATGTTGCTGGAAGATATGCTCGCCGACCTCGGCTACGAGGTCGCGGCGGCGGTCGGCACCATCGCCGAAGCGAGCGACCTCGCGGCCAAAGGCGATTTCAACGCCGCCGTGCTCGACGTCAATCTCGACGGCCAGGAGATCTATCCGGTCGCCGAAATTCTGGCCAAGCGCGGCCTGCCCTTCGTATTCGTCACCGGCTATGGCGAGAACAGCCTGATCGATCCCTATCGCAATCGCCCGGCGTTGCAGAAACCGTTCCAGATCGAGCAGCTCAAAACCATGCTCGACGGGCTGCTTGCCAAGGCTTAATTAAAAACACCCGCAAGCTTGGTCATGAACTTCTCGTCGGTCAGGTCGAGCCGCAGCGGCGTGATCGCGATGCGCTTGTCGTTGAGCGCGGCGAGATCGCTGCCTTCCGAAGCGCCGGCGATGCCGCCGCGCCCGAACGCGATCCAGTAATACGGATTGCCGCGGCCGTCGCGCCGCGCGTCGATGTGCAGAAGCTCCTGGTCGCGCTTGCCCTGCACCGCGAGCGACGTGCCGGCGACCTCGCTCCGGCGGACAATCGGGAAAATTGACGTTGACCAGCACGTCGCGCGGCAGGCCGGCCTTGAGCACGCGCTTGATGATGTCGGGCGCGAACTTGATCGCCGTGTCCCAAAACGGCTTGTGCTTGTTGGCGGAGGCATAGGCCTGCGACAGCGCGAACGACGGAATGCCGAGCACGGTGCCTTCCATGGCGCCGGCGACCGTGCCGGAATAGGTGACGTCCTCGGCGCAATTGCGCCCGCGATTGACGCCGGACAGCACGAGGTCCGGCGGCTCTTTCATGATGTGGCGCACGCCCATGATGACGCAGTCGGTCGGCGTGCCCTGCACCGCGAAATGCCGCTCGGCCACTTCGCGCAGGCGCAGCGGATCGTTGAGCGAGAGCGAATGCGACACGCCGGACTGATCGCTTTCCGGCGCCACGATCCAGACCTCGTCCGACAATCGCGCGCGCGATGGTCTCGCAGGCCTCGAGGCCCGGCGCGTGGATGCCGTCGTCATTGGTGATGAGGATACGCATGTCTTTCTTATCCCTCCCCTGAAAGGGGAGGGTCGGCGAGCCGCAAGCGCGTTGACGCGCGTCGCGACGCGCTATGGCGAGCCGGGGCGGGTCAGCACCCCCCACCCGCCGCCTTCGGCGGCCACCCTCCCCCGCAAGCGGGGGAGGGATAAGAAAATAATTGCGCTCGGATCGACATCACTTCCGCTCGATCTTCGTCACGCCGCCCATATAAGGCTTGAGCGCTTCCGGCACCACGATCGCGCCTTTGTCATCTTGATAGGTTTCCATCACGGCAATCAGCGCGCGGCCGACCGCGACGCCGGAGCCGTTGAGCGTGTGCACGAAGGCCGGCTTGTTGTCCTTGCCGCGGTAGCGCGCGTTCATGCGCCGCGCCTGGAACTCGCCGCAGTTCGAGCACGACGAGATTTCGCGGTACATGTTCTGGCCCGGCAGCCAGACCTCGATGTCGTAGGTCTTCTGCGCGGCGAAGCCCATGTCGCCGGTGCAGAGCGTGACCACGCGATAATGCAGGTCGAGTTTTTTCAAGACTTCCTCGGCGCAGGCCAGCATGCGCTCGTGTTCTTCCTTGCATTTTTCCGGCGTCGTGATCGAGACCAGTTCGACCTTGGTGAACTGGTGCTGGCGGATCATGCCGCGCGTGTCCTTGCCCGCCGCGCCCGCTTCGGCGCGGAAGCACGGCGTGCAGGCGGTGTAGCGGCGCGGCAGCGTGTCTTCGTCGACGATGGACTCGCGCACGAGATTGGTGAGCGGCACTTCGGCGGTGGGGATGAGCCAGAGCGATCTGTTCTCGAGCCATACGCTCTTTCAATCGAGTATTCAAGATCTCTTCGACGCCATCAGTCCTCACATCGGATCAATCTTCAGCTTTAGTGTTCGAGCTCTTACAATGCCTCTTGGATGAAACTCGTCGCTTGATCAGCGAGCAAATTGATCCTCTTCGAAACTTCGGCAATTGCGCCGTGCCGAACATCACATCGTCGCGCACCAGCAGCGGCGGATTGACTTCGGTGTAGCCATGCTTCTCGCTGGTATGCACATCGAGCATGAACTGCCCGAGCGCGCGCTCCAGCCGCGCCAGGCCTTTCTGCAAAACCACAAAGCGCGCGCCGGATAATTTCGCGGCCAGTTCGAAATCCATCATGCCCGAGCGCTTCGCCCAATTCGAAATGCTGCTTGGGCTTGAACGCATAGTCGCGCTTCTTGCCGAACTGATGATGCTCGACATTGCCGTGCTCGCATCCGTGCCATCCGGCACGTCGTCGGCGGCAAGTTGGGAATTTGCGCCAGTTCCTTGTCGAGTTCGTCGCCGAGTTTTTTCTGCTCGGCTTCCAGCGCCGGCAGCGTGACTTTCAGTTCGTTGACTTCGGCCATCAGCTTTTGCGCCGCGGCCTCGTCCTTTTTCTTCTTGGCCTCGCCGATTTCCTTGGACGCGGAATTGCGCCGCGCCTGCGCCTGCTCGAATTTGGTGATCGCCGCGCGGCGCTTTTCGTCGAGCGCGATCAACTTGCCGGACAGCTTCTCCAGCCCGCGCCGCGTCAGCCCTCGGTCGAAGGCCTCCGGATGCTCGCGAATCCATTTGATGTCGTACATGCAGGGCTTCTTAGTCGGATTTTGGGGGGCGCGAAAGTGAGCGCTCTATGTTCTGTCGTTCCCGCGACCCAGCCTACGCTCGCTTCGCGAGCTTCGGCGGGTTTGAGTCCGCCGAAGCGCACTGCGCGAAGGCGGAAAGCGGGAATCCAGCCCTTGTCTTCCAAGTGCTGGATGCCCCGCCTGCGCGGGGCATGACAGTGAATAGGCGCGCGTCATCGCCCCTATTCTTTGCGGCGCGGGGTACGCCGTAGTCCCCGCCTTCGCCCTTCGGGCTTCGGCGGGCAAGCCTTCTCCCCCTCGAATAAATCGAGGGGATGGCGCGCCAAGCGGCGCGTCATGCAATCACGCCTTGCACGTGGGCTCTCGTGACGACGGGTGCGCGCCTCTCGGCGCTCCATCGCGGCGTCTTCCTTACAGCGCCGGGCCGCGCTTTCGGTGCCGGATTCTTGAGCCAAGGTCTTTCGGCTTTTCAAGCGACGGCCCCCGGAGGGAAGCCACGCCGCAAAGCCTACTCGACCGGGCGACCCGGCCGCCGTCAGCCAGCTCCTGGCAGGGGTCCCTAGTGACCCCGGGCGGAGCCCCGGCGCCGCCCGGGTGCAGGAGGAGCGTTCGTCTCCTGCCCGCGGGCGCCGCATCCGATCCCGCTAACATCACGCCTCATGAGAGCGCCCTCGGTGGATCGGATAAGGTGACTATAATCCTATTAGGAATAAAGTCCATCTGATTGTGGCAAGCCCGCTGCGGTGCATTTGTCGCGCCTTCAACCGCCGGGCGCTACTCCTAGTGATTGCCAGGCGCTTGCCTTCCGCGCCCTTCACGGCAGCGATTGTCCGGTCAATATCACTGCACCCGAGTCCGATGCGGTGATTATAGCGGAAATCAAATTCGGCCAGATAACGATGTAGGTGCTTCTCTTTGCAGTGCTGGTAGACGCCCTTCATGCCACGCTTGAAGATCGAGAAATAACCTTCAATCGTGTTCGTGTGGACTGAGCCGCGAACGTACTCGCCTGCACTATGCTTAACCGTTTCGTGGCCGGTCACATGCTGCCGCGCGAAATTGTAGAGCTTGCTTTCGTCGGTGTGCAGCGTGGTTCGCTGCTTGATGTTATCAGCCAGAATTTTCGTAACCGCCTCCTGATCGGCAACCGCGACATGGAACGACCGTACGTTGCCGCCGCGCTCGACCAGCGAGACGATGGGGCGATTGTTCTTGAACTTGCCGCGCTTGGTATAGGGACGGCCACGGCGAGCCGGGGAGACCCGCATGGTGTCGGCTTTTCCGTAGTAGGTCTCATCCGCCTCTACCACGCGACCGCCCCCACCGAGCGGGCCGGAGCCACCACCCAAAGTCTCACCGGCCATCGCTTCCCGGATGCGGTGACACATGAACCAAGCCGACTTGTATTCGACGCCGAGGGCGCGATGAAGCTGATGGGCCGACATGCCCTTCTTGCTGGCCGACATAAGATAGAAGCCCATCAGCCACTTATTCAGAGCGATATGGCTGCGCTCCATGACGGTGCCGGTCGTAACCGTAAAATCTTTACGGCATTCCTTTTCGGCGCAGCGATACCAGCCGGGCTTCTTGGTCTTGTAGGCATGGTTGAAGGTGCCGCAATGCGAGCAGATCGGGCCTTCGGGCCAACGGGTATTTTCCAGCCATTCCCGGGCGCTTTCTGGGGTCTGGAAATGGGGGGCATCAAAGGCATTAGACATGGCTGAAATCCTCAATTTGATGAGGAAATACTAGCCTAAGTGGTTTGTGGAGTCAAGTACCTAATTGGGAATAAAGTCAAGCGGCTTTCCGGGCAGGTCCCGGTTCGAAAGGGATAAAGTTCTCTCGCGTTTGTCCTAAAGCGCATCAATTTGAGTTTGCAAAGGTCTGCTATGCGGACAAACCGGACATGGAAGGGGATCGTCTTCGATCCCGGTGAGTTTGCCTTGACAGCTTGCTAGTGGAGCGGATTTGACATTCGCTATCCACCCGGCCGCGGGATCGCGAAGCGAATGTCAAATCCAAAGCTCCACTAGAAATTTATATTTGCTAGTGGTCCTTTGATTCTAACATTCGCAAGAGAGCCCGCCGAGAAGGGATGCGAATGTTAGAATCGGACCACTAGCCTCGCAGCCGATGATTTTCGCCACGGAGGAGCCTCACGATGACCATCACCATTACCGCCTTTGAGCGGTCACCCGATGGCGGCAAGGGACTGGCGCGTGACACGCGCGTTCGCTGGGCGCTTGAAGAAGTGGGCCAACCTTACGAGGTTCGTCTTGTTTCGTTCAGGGCGATGAAGGAACCCGCGCATCTGGCGCTTCATCCTTTCGGCCAGATTCCGACCTATGAGGAAGGCGATCTTGCCCTGTTCGAGACGGGGGCGATCGTGTTCCATATCGCCGAGCGTCATGCAGGCCTGCTGCCGGACGATGCCAATGCCCGGGCGCGCGCGATCGCATGGATGTTTGCCGCGCTCAACACGGTGGAGCCGCCGATCCTTGAACTCGCAACCGCCAGGATTCTGGAGGGCGACAAGCCCTGGAGTAAGGAGCGCCTGCCTCTGGTCGTGGATCGCGTCCGCGACCGGCTGAAACAACTTTCCGCGCGCCTTGGCGGCGCCGACTGGCTCGATGGCGCGTTCAGCGCGGGCGACCTGATGATGGTGTCGGTGCTGCTCAGGTTGAAATCATCGGGCATTCTGGACGAATATCCGAACCTCGCCGCCTATGTCGCCCGCGGCGAAGCGCGGCCCGCCTACAAGCGGGCTTTCGACGCTCAATTGGCGGTTAACACCGGCAAGCGCCAGAGCCGACGCTGCCAACTGAAACACCACCCTACTCCGCGGGCTTGGCCGTTGCCGCTTCCGCCGCCGCCTTCTCGGCTTCCTTGGCGGCTTCCTCGGCCCGCACCTTCTTCTCCACGATCCTGCACCGACCAGATCGAGCCCTCGTAGAGCAGCATCAGCGGCACGGCCAGCGACATCTGGCTGATGACGTCGGGCGGCGTCAGGACGGCGGCCAGAATGAAGGCGCCGACGATGAAATAGCGCCGCTTCTCTTTTAGTTGCTGCGAGGTGATGAGCCCGATACGCCCGAGCAGCGTCAGGATCACCGGCAACTGGAACGCGACGCCGAAGGCCAGCACCAGCGTCATCATCAGCGACAGATATTCGCCGACCTTGGGCAGCAGCGCGATCGAGGCCTCGTTCGACGTTCCCGGCTGCTGCATGTGCAGCGAAAACCGGATCAGCATCGGCAGCACCAGGAAATAGACCACCAGCGCGCCGAGCGTGAAGAAAAACGGCGTCGCGATCAGGTAGGGCAGAAACGCCTTGCGCTCGTTGCGGTACAAGCCCGGCGCGACGAACATATAAATCTGCGCCGCCACCACCGGAAACGACAAAAACGCCGCGCCGAACATCGCCAGCTTCAATTGCGTGACGAAGTATTCCAGCAGCGCCGTGTAGATGAATTTGGAATTTTCCGGCCCCGCCACCCACACGAACGGCCACACCAGGACATTGTAGATGTCCCTGGCGAACACGAAGCAGAGCGCGAACATCACGGCAAAGGCCAAGACCGCCTTGATCAGGCGCGAGCGCAGCTCGATCAAATGCTCAAGCAAAGGCGCCTTGGTGGCCTCGATGTCCTCGTGACTCATGCGCCGCCCTCGGTCTTGACCGTGGACTTCGCCGGGGCAGATACCGGCTCAGTGGGCGCAAAATCTTTTTCCGTGACCGGCGCCGGCGGCTCCGGCAGCGGAACATCGATCGCGGGCGGCACAACGCCGGCCGGCAGCGTGGCGCCGTCGGGAGGCGGCAAGGTTTCCGAAGCCGCCGCGTCCGCGCTTGGCGTCTCGGCCGCCGGCGTTTCCGCGAACTGGCGCTCGACGTCTTTCTGCACGTCGGCCAGCGGATCGATGTTGGAGAACTCGCTGACCGAACTTGAAATATCGTCGGCGTGCTTCTTCAGGTCGGCGAACTCGGCCTCGCGCAGCGCTTCCTGGAATTGGCCCTGGAATTCATTGGCCATGCGGCGGACCTTGCCCATCCACTGGCCGAGCGTGCGCAGAACGGTTGGCAGCTCTTTGGGCCCGATCGCGATCAGCGCGACGATGCCGATCACGACCATCTCGCCCCAACCTAGACCGAACATGGATAGATCAACTCCAGCGCATGATCCCGAAAAGTGGGAACCGGTTTCCCGCCTTCGCGAAGCCCGCTTCGGCGGGCGAAGCAAGGTCGGACAAGATCATGCGCAAGCAAAAACTGCTCGACCACCGTCTCTCGCGTCACGCCGCCGCTACCAAGATTAAGAGCGCGCGCCCTCGGCACGCCGCTCGGTTTCCGTCTTCGGCGGCGCGCCGGCCGCCGCCTGGTGATCGATGGTCTTGGCCGGCTCCGTCTGGACCGGCTCCGCCACCTTGTCGTCTTCCGACATGCCCTTCTTGAAGGCCTTTATCCCTTGCGCGAAATCACCCATCAGGTTGGACAATTTCCCGCGGCCGCCGAACAGAAGCATCACCACGACGATGACGATCATCCAGTGCCATATGCTCAACGAACCCATTGGCGAACCCTCCGCGGCGGCGGCGCCGTTTGCCCGCCCCGCCTTTGATTTGATCTGAAACTAGGCCCCGGAGAGGGCAAAAACAAGGACTTCCGTCCTTTGTAATGCGCGCCGTCAATGCCGCCGGCGGAGGCGATATTTACCTTAAGTTCCCGACAGTTACCTTAGGCCAATTCGACTCGATCCGTCATCCTAGGTGGCCGTCGATGCCCGGCCTTCGATGGCCGGGCAGTCCACGGCGTTCTTGCAAGCATTGGCCGTCGCCAATCAAGGCGTCGCATCGCCGGGACAAGCCTCAGGCCATGACGGTTCGGATGGCCGCTTCGATTACGTCTCGCCGCGCGAGCGGCGGCGCTAACCCTAAGTCGAGATCGCCGGGGTCCAGCGGCTCCTCGTCATCGCGCAAGGTTGTGTCGTCGGATGGCATTGGAACCGCAAAGCCCGGCGGCAAATTGCCTTCCAAGAGCCCCGCGCCTTTGAGTTCGTCGAGGCCGGGCAGATCGCCCACCTCCTCCAGCCCGAAATGGGTCAGGAATTGCTCGGTGGTGCCGTAAGTGATCGGCCGGCCGGGCGCCTTGCGCCGCCCGCGCGGCCGGATCCAGTCGGTGCGCAGCAGCACATCGAGCGTGCCGGCGGCGGCCACCACGCCGCGCACTTCCTCGATCTCGGCGCGCGTCACCGGCTGGTGATAGGCGATGATGGCGAGCGTCTCGATCGCGGCGCGCGACAGCTTGCGCGTTTCGACCGTCTCCTTGGTGAGCAGCCAGGACAGATCGTCGGCGGTGCGGAACATCCATTTGCGGCCGACGCGCACCAGATTGACGCCGCGCGTGGCGTATTCGGCCTTCAGTTGCGCCAGCGCGCCCTTCACGTCGACGTCCTTGGGCAGCCGGCGCGCCAACGTCGCCTCGTCGAGCGGCTGGCCGGCGGCAAACAGCAGCGCTTCGAGCAGCCGCAGTTCTTCCGGCCGCGCCGCCGCTTCGCCGCCGGGCGGCGGCCGGCTCCGCGGCCGGCGCATCGTTGTCGTGAACAATAACGAGCTTCTTGGCCACGCTCGGCATTGAGTCTTTCCCCTTATGCGTTTTCTTGCGCGTCATAGGTCAAAGCACTTCCATTCACACCGACCCGCTTGCGCATGTAGATCGGCGCGAACGACTCTTTCTGATGAATCTCGGCAACGCCTTCGCGCACCAGTTCCAACGCGGAGGCGAACGAGGACGCCATGACAGTCGCCGCCAGCGCGGGCTCGACCACGAACGAAATCAGGAACGCGTCGATCCGCGACCAGTCGGTCGACATTCCGATCAGACGCTCCAGCGCGGCGCGCGCTTCGGCCAGCGACCACACCGTGCGCTTCTTGAAGCGGACGCGCGACAGCGCGCTGCGCGAGCGCTGCTGAGCATAGGCGCTGAGCAGATCGTAAAGCGTCGCGGTCCATTCCGATTGCTTGATTTCGTCGATCGGCTCGGGCGCGCCGCGCGCGAAGACGTCGCGGCTGAGCTGCGGCCGCTCCATCAGTTGCGTCGCCACGCCGCGAAACGCTTCCAGCCGGCGCAAGCGATGGGCCAGCGCCAGCGCCATGTCCTCGGCGCTCGGCCCCTCGCCCGGGCCTGAATCCGGCAACAGCAGCCGCGATTTCAGATAGGCGAGCCAAGCCGCCATCACCAGATAATCGGCCGCCAATTCAAGCCGCAGTTTCCGCGCCGCGTCGATGAATTGGAGATACTGATCGGCCAGCGCCAGGATCGAAATTTTCGCCAGATCCACTTTCTGCGTGCGCGCCAGCGCGAGCAACAGATCGAGCGGGCCCTCGAAGCCCTCGACGTCGACGATCATCGCCGGCTCGGTGGTGCCGCGGTCCGCTTCCAGCGTGGTGTCGAAATCCTCAGCCATCATGAACCGGTCTTGCGTTGCGACGGCGGCTGCTCGGCAGCCACCATCTGCGTGAAGATTTTGCGCGCGGCATCGATATCGAACGCCTCGGGCGCCTTGCGTTGCGCCAGCGCCGTCTCGGCACGCTTGGCCGCCTCGCCTTCGAGCGCCGGCGCTTCCGCCGCGACCGCCGCCATTTCTCCCAAGTTGCCGTTGCAATGGAGCACGACGTCGCAGCCGGCCGCAAACGAAGCACGGCTGCGCTCGGCGATCGTGCCGGACAGCGCCTTCATCGAAACGTCGTCGCTCATCAGCAGGCCCTGAAAGCCGATAAATCCGCGAATCACTTCGCGCACTATTGTGACCGAAGTTGTGGCCGGCGCATCAGGGTCGATGGCGGAAAATACGACATGCGCCGTCATCCCCATTGGCAACCCGGCGAGCGGCCGAAAGGCGGCAAAATCGGTCGCTTCCAGGGTGGCGCGGTCGGTCTCGACCACCGGGAGCCGATGATGGCTGTCGGCGCTGGCGCGGCCATGCCCCGGCAGATGCTTGAGCACAGGCAAGACACCGCCGGCCAGCAGGCCCTGCGCGATCGCGCCGGCGATGGCCGCGACCTTGCCGGGCTCGGTTCCATAGGCGCGGTCGCCGATCACCGGGTCGGCGCCGGGCGCCGGAACATCCGCCAGAGGAAGGCAATCGACGTCGATCCCGAGAATGCCGAGATCTGCCGCGATCAGATGGCCGCCGAGCCGGGCAGCCGCCAGGCCGACCGCTTTCTCCCTGTCGAACAACGCCCCATAGGCCGCGCCGGGAGGGTATTTCGGCCAATGCGGCGGTCCGAGCCGCTGCACCCGGCCGCCTTCCTGGTCCACGAAAACGGGCGCATCCCGGCCAACTGAATCTCTGAATGAATTAGTTAATTCAGTCACCTGCTGCGGTGTCTTCACGTTCCTCTGGAAGATGATCAAACCCCAAGGCCGGGCGTCTTTGAGGAATGCGCGCTCGCTGGCGGAGATCGTCAGCCCGCTTAATCCGGTGATGAATGCGCGTGGCGCCATCGGCGCGGATTAGCCCGCGCCTGCCGTAACTTCAAGCAACGGCGCGTTAATTTCGCTGGATAAGGCACTGCCCGCCGGCAGCCTTGAGACCGGTGCAAAGCTCCGTCGCCTCATTGCCGGCCAAGGGCCCGACCATGGCGCGGTAATACGTGCCCTTCCCGCCAAGCTCGACCTTGCGGATCACCGGCTGCCGGTTGCTAAGCTGAGTTGGGTATTTGGCCTGCAAGCCGCGGAATGCGCTCTGTGCGTCGGCTTCGCTGCGCTGCGACGACAACTGCACATAGCTGCCGCTGCCGGCGGCAGCTGACTTTGCGGACGCGGCGGGCACCGACGCGGTGCGCATGGCGGTCCGCGCGGCCGGGGCCGCATTCGGACTCAGCGAGAGCGGCGCGTTGCCGCGCGGCGTCGCGGCCGCTTGACGCTCCGGCGTCGCGGCGCGCGCCTCGGTCTGACGCGGTGCTGGCGGCGGCTCCGGATTGTCCGCAACCGGCGGAGCATTGTTGGCGGCCCGAGACGACGGCGCTATCGGCCTGACCGGCGAAGGCCCTGCCTGTCGCGCGCCGGACGGCGGCTGGCTATTGCCCAAGCTGGCCTGGTCGGGATGGATGGCAATGGTGTGGACTTTCTTTGGCTCGCTGGAAATAACTCCGCTACCGAGTGCCGCCTGATTGGCGGACTGCGGCGCGCCGTCTTGCGACGGCGTCATCGCCCCGGCGGGCGGAGTGCTCGTCACCTCGACCGGTTTTTCTTCGCGCGAGACCAGCTTTTCGTCCTGCGCGTGATCGGTCAGCCGCTCGGTAATCAACTTGCCCGAAGTCTTGCCCGTGCTCGCCGGCACGACTTTGATCTGCGCGGTGTCGGATTTGATAACCGGTGGCGACAAGTTCGCTCCGGAGGAGCCGAACATCGCGCGATAACCGAAGGCACCGGCGGTGCCGATCACCGCGAGCGCAAATACGGCGGCGATCGCCATGATGCCAATACGCCGGCGCGGCGGCGGAGCATCGTCGTAGATTTCATCTTCCTCGCCGGCGTGAGGCATTTGGTTCTGTTGATACGCACCCGCTCTATAGCCAGCCGGCGCGGTTGGATAATCGGGCGTCTCGTCTTCGGTGCGATAGCGATCGGCGTTCGCGGCATAAGGCGAGTTGGCGTGAGGCTGGCGCGTGACCGGCGCGCCATAAGGCTGGGCTTCCGGAGGCGGCGCGGCGGGTGCCGTCGACGCAGCGTAATAACCGCTGGCGCCATATTTCGGCGTTGCCGGTGGCGCTTCGGATTGTGATTGTGCCGCCGGCGCAGACCACGCTGGCGCGGACGATGGCGCGGCGCGGCGCGCGCTGTCGCGGCCGAATTCGGCGAAGGGGTCGTTCTGTCCGATCAGCCGGGCGAGCTCGGCGAGTGGGTCGCTGGCGGCGGCAGGCGTGTTGCGCGCCGGTGGCTCATTTGAACGATAGGGTCGTTGGGTATGATCGTCGGCCATTCGGTCCCCGGTTACTGAGCGCCCTCGCCCCACAAAAACACGAACCTGCGTCAAACGCGGTCGAGCTGGAGTTTAACGCATTTCTTCCGGCGCTTCGACCCCGAGTAACGCCAAGCCCGAGGCGAGAACTGTGACAATCCCCTGCACCAAAGCGAGCCGCGCCGTGGTCGTATCTGGATCATTCTGGATAATGAAGCGTAAATGAGGCAAGTCTTTTCCGCGCGTCCAATGCGCGTGAAATTCACTTGCTAATTCATAGAGATAGAATGCAATCCGGTGCGGCTCGTGGGCCAGCGCCGCCGCCTCGACGATACGTGGATAAAGCGCGATCCGGCGCAGCATCGACAATTCGCCAGAATTGCTCAGCCGGTCGAGGGCTGCGTCCTTGAGGAAGCCGGCGCGCGCTTTCGAGGAAACCGGCAGGTCCGGCATTGTCTCGCGCGCATTGCGGAACACGGATTCCCCGCGGGCGTGACCGTATTGGACATAGAACACAGGGTTCTCGCGGCTCGCTTCGATGACTTTGGCCAGGTCGAAATCGAGCACGGCATCGTTCTTGCGGTAGAGCATATCGAAACGCACCGCGTCCTTGCCGACCTCCTCCACCACCTCGCGCAAGGTGACGAAGTCGCCGGAGCGCTTCGACATTTTAACCGGCTCGCCGGCGCGCAGAAGACGCACGAGTTGCACGAGCTTCACATCGAGCTCGGCCTTGCCGCCACTCACCGCCTTCACCGCCGCCTGCATGCGCTTGATGTAGCCACCGTGATCGGCGCCCCAGACGTCGATCATGTTGCGAAAGCCACGATCGAATTTCGATTTGTGATAGGCGATGTCGGAAGCGAAATAAGTATAGCTGCCGTCCGACTTCTTCAGCGGCCGGTCGACGTCGTCGCCGAAACGACGTGGATCGGAACAAAGTTTGCTCGCGGTCTTCCCAATCCTCGAGATTGCCGCCTTTCGGAGGCGGCAGCCGGCCTTCATAGACTTCACCGCTTGCCTGCAATGATTTTATAGTGGCGGTGACCTGGTCCTTGCCGCCTTCGATCAGCGAGCGTTCGGAAAAGAATACATCGTGGCGCACATTGAGCGCGGCCAGATCGGCGCGGATCATATCCATCATCATGGCAACGGCTTTGGCGCGCACGATCGGCAGCCATTGAGATTCACTCATCGCGCTGAGCTTCGGTCCATACTTGGCCGCGAGCTCACCGCCCACCGGCTTCAGGTACTCGCCGGGATAAAGTCCGTCAGGAATGGTGATGGCCTCGCCGAGCGCCTCGCGATAGCGCAAGAACGCCGAGCGCGCCAAGACGTCGACCTGCGCGCCGGCGTCGTTGATGTAGTATTCGCGTGTCACATCGAAGCCGGCGAAGCTAAGCAGATTGGCAAGCGCATCGCCGAACACCGCACCGCGCCCGTGTCCGACGTGCATCGGGCCGGTCGGATTGGCCGAGACGTATTCGACGTTGACCTTGTCGCCGTTGCCGATGTTGCTGCGGCCGTATTCTTTTCCAGCCGCCAGAACGACGCGCAGCTCCTCGGCCCACAAATGCGGCTTGAGCGTCAGGTTGATAAAGCCCGCGCCCGGCGACCTCAGCCTTGGTGATCATGTCGTCGCCGCGCAATGCCTCGGCGATTTTCTCGGCGAGCTCGCGCGGCTTCTTTCCCGCGTCCTTGGCCAGCACCATGGCGGCGTTGGTGGCCATGTCGCCGTGACTTGGATCGCGCGGCGGCTCGACCACCACGCGCGCTAAATCCGCGTCCGGCCCAAGCTGCGACGCACATGCGGCGCGCACGCGATCGAGCATGGCGGCGAACAGATGTTGCGGCTTGTCGGCGGTGGGCATCGTGGCGCTGCGGGTAAGGGATTTCGGGTGGGGAGTCAAAGTCCGGCGGAACGCCACATGCTGCTACACGATCGTGGCCCCGCTATCGACCGACAAAACTTGTCCGGTCGTGATCTCGGCCTCATCTGACGCCAGATAGACCGCCACATTGGCGATATGGATCGGCAAGCCGAGCCCGAGCAGATGCGTCGCGGCGAGCTTCTCGATATCCTTCGAGCCTTCCAGCAGCTTTTTGACGCGATCCGACAGCACGACGCCAGGCGCGATGGCGTTGACTCTGATCTTTTGGGCTGCGTATTCGACCGCCATCGAGCGCGTCATCGCGGCAATCGCCCCCTTAGCGGCGGTGTAGCAATCCCGTCCCGGCAGCGCCTTCAAGGCAACGATCGAGGACATGTTGATGATCGATCCGCCGCCGGATTTGATGATGTAGGGAATGCCGATCCTGGAGCAGAGAAACGTGCCGTACAGATCGAGTTTGATGACGCGCCAGAATTCGTCTTCAGACACATCGGTGACCGGCCCGTCCTGCGGCGTGGAGCCGCCGGCATTGTTGTGCAAGATATCGAGCTTGCCGAAGCGCTTGATCGTTTCGGCGAAGGCCGCCTCGACACTTGTCCGTTCGCGGACATCGCAGTGCACGAAAACGGCGTCGCCGCCGGAATTCTCAGCGCGCGCGCGGGCCGACTCCGCGGCCGCTTTGCCGCTCTTTAGTCGATCTCGGCGATAACAACCTTAGCGCCCTCCTCCGCAAATCGCTCGGCGGTGGCGCGGCCAATGCCGCCGCCGCCGCCCGTGATGAATGCAACCTTGCCAGCCAATCGCGCCATAAGACTGTCCTTGCTTCCGCTAAACGTCCCTTGCATGCATAACGGCACGATAGGCGAAGACGATCGCCGGGCCCAGCGTTGTGCCGGGGCCCGGATAGCTTCCCGCCATCACCGACGCCATGTCGTTGCCGCAGGCATAAAGCCCGGGGATTGGCTGTCCGTCGGTGTCAAGCACGCGCGCATCGGCGTCGGTCGCCAAACCCGTGCTTACCGCGATATCCGCCGGCCAAACGGCGACCGCGTAGAACGGCGGCTTCCCGATCGGCCCGATGCAGGGATTGGGGCGGTGGCTGGCGTCACCGTTGAAGCGGTTGAGTTCGGTCTCGCCCTTGCCGAAATCGATATCGACGCCGGTTTCCGCAAAGCCATTGTAGCGCGCGACTGTGGCGCGTAACTGCGCGGCATCGACCGCGATCTTGTCCGCCAGTTCATCGAGCGTACGCCCGCTCATGAGATAGCCGCTATCGACGAATTTTCCGGGATTGCGATGCCCGGGATAAACGACACCCAATCCATATTTCTTCATAAAAGCGGCGTCGCAAATCAGCCAGGCAGGAATTGACGGCACGCGCTCATTGCTCTCGAACATCGCCAGGACGAAATCGTGATAGGAGACCGCCTCGTTGACGAAGCGCCGTCCGGCCGAATTCACGGCAATCAGCCCCGGCTTGGCGCGGTCGAGGACGAGATGCGGGAACAAGCCTTTGCCACCATCGGGCCGCGGCACGATCGACACAGGTGTCCACAGTCCGCTGCTGCCGCGCTCGGGCGCGATCGCCGCACCGAGACGCTGGCCGAGCGCAAGGCCGTCGCCGCGGTTGCCCTGGTAGCTCATTGAATGCTCGGGCACCGGCTGCGGCATGAATTTTTTCCGGAAGCTTTCATTGTGCGCGTAGCCGCCGGTCGCCAGCACGACGCCCTTGCGGGTCTTCACCAGGATTTCCTTGCCATCGACGGTCACGCGCGCGCCGCTGACGCCGCGCCGGTCGCCGGTGACATCCGCAATCGATGCGTGGAAGAGGACCGGCACGCCGCGCTTGCGCAGGCTGTAGAACAGCCGGCCGATGAGCGCGTTGCCCATCATGATGCGGGTGCCGCGCGGATATTTCAGACGGTCGGCGAGATAACGCGCGAACAATTTTGTCGCGTAGATAAAATTCCGAACAGACTTGAAGCGGCCGATAAGCGGCGCGATGTCGGCCTTGCCGACCATCATGCCGCCGAACACCATGAACTCCGGGACGGGCGGGCGAACGCGGCGGAAATCCTCGCCCAGCAAGCGGCCGTCGAACGGTTCAGGCACGATGGCACGGCCGGCGAAGGCCGCGCCCGCCATGTTGCTGCGGTAATCCGGATGCGGCCCGCAGGCAAGAAATTGCACATCGGTGCGGGCGCTAAGATAGTCGATCGCGGCAGGGCCGGTCTGCAGATAGGCGTTGCGCAAATCGCGATTGGTCGCCTCCCCGATCAGCGCCGTCAGATAGGCGTCGGCTTGCTCGGGACTGTCGTTAAAGCCGGCAACCCGGCTTTGGCTATTGCCCGGAATCCAAAGCGTGCCGGCCGACGTCGACCCGGTACCGCCGACCTGATCGGACTTCTCGCACAAAAGCACGTCGAGACCCTCGAGCGAGGCCACCAGCGCGGCGGTCATTCCGGCCGGTCCGGCTCCCGCAATCAAGAGATCGACTTCCAGCTCCGCGCCCATTTCCGATCTCACCGCAACTCCGGCGTGGTCTTGAAAAACCGCGCGTGCTCGACCAGCGCATAGCGGTCGGTCATGCCGGCGATGTAGTCGGCGATGCGGCCTGCACGGGTGCCTTCGTCGGCCCCCTCGATGCCTTCGCGCCATTCCGCCGGCATGTCGGCTGGCGATTTGGCGAAGTGCGCAAACAAATCGCGCACGACGCGCTCGGCATCGTCCATCACGCGCATCACCCGCTCGTGCCGGTACATGCGCGGATAGAGAAAGCCCTTGATGGCGGCGTCGGCCTTTTGCATGGCCGGCGAAAATGCGATCAGCGGCCCCGCGGCGTGGCGCACCTCGGTCGCCGAGGGGTTATGCGCGGCAACCCGCCGGCCGGTTTCGGCAATGACATCCTCGATCATGCGGGTGATCAGACCGCGTACGGCTTCGTGCGCGCGGCGGCCCGGATCGATACCGGGATTTCGCGTGGCGATGTCGCGCAGGATGTCGCCGATGATCGGCACCGCGGCGATATCGTCGAGCGTAAACAGATCGGCGCGCAAGCCGTCGTCGATGTCGTGGGCGTCATAGGCGATATCGTCGGACAGCGCCGCGACTTGCGCCTCCGCGCTCGGCTGCGACCATAGTTCCAGATCTTGAATCTTGTTGTAGGCCAGGATCGCGGCCGCCACGCCATGCTCGCGATGGCGGCCAACCGCGTTGCCGGCGCGATCGGTGAGCGGACCGTTGTGCTTGACCAAGCCTTCCAGTGTTTCCCAGGTAAGATTAAGGCCGTCGAACGCGGCGTAGCGTCGCTCCAAATCGGTGACGATGCGCAGCGCCTGGGCATTATGGTCGAAGCCGCCGAATTTGTTCAGTGCTTGGTCGAGCGCGCGTTCGCCGGCGTGGCCGAAAGGCGGATGGCCGAGGTCGTGCGCCAGCGCCAGCGCTTCGGCGAGATCCTCATCGAGCCCGAGCGCGCGCGCCAGCGAGCGGGCGATCTGAGCGACTTCCAGCGTATGGGTGAGCCGGGTCCGGTAGTGGTCGCCCTCGTGATAGACGAACACTTGCGTTTTGTGCGCCAGACGGCGGAAGGCGGTCGAATGGATGATGCGGTCGCAGTCGCGCCGGAACGCGTTGCGGGTCGGACTGGGCGGCTCCGCATAGCGCCGGCCCCGGCTGGTGGCCGGATTGGCGGCATAAACCGCCCGCTGGCGCCCGGTTTCGATTGCCATGCCCGCATTGACCTCGCTGGTCGGCGCACTTAACTATTCAGAAGGCCGGTTGCCAATAGCATCGCGGCCGCAAGGGTGAACGAATGGGCCTAAACGTCACAGTCAGCGAACGCGCGGCCCGGCGGATCGGCGAGATCCTCAAAAGCGAGCCGGAAGGCTCCATGCTGCGCGTCAGCGTGGAAGGCGGCGGCTGCTCGGGCTTTCAGTACAAATTTGGCGTGGAGCGCGCGCGCGCGGACGACGACCTCGTCATCGCCCGCGAGGGCGCCGTCGATCCTGATCGATCCGGTCTCGGTCGATTATATGGCCGGGTCCGAGATCGATTTCGTCGACGACCTGATCGGCGCCTCGTTCAAGGTGAAAAACCCGAAGGCCACCGCGTCCTGCGGCTGCGGGACCAGCTTCGCGCTCTGAGCGTCATCGCCCGCGAAAGCGGGCGATCCAGCAATCATGTTATCTGAAGTAACCGCTGGATGCCCCGCCTGCGCGGGGCATGACAATTCTCTACTCCGCCGCCACTGCGGGCGGCGCTTCCACCACTTCTTCCAGCTGCGGCTCGAGCCGGCGCTTGATCATGCGATCGAAGCGGTCGAGGTAGAGATAGATCACCGGCGTGATGTAAAGCGTCAGCAATTGCGACAGACACAAGCCGCCGACCACCGCGACGCCGAGCGGCTGGCGCAATTCGGCGCCGGCGCCGGTGCCGAGCGCGATCGGCAGCGAGCCGAAGATCGCGGCGAAAGTCGTCATCATGATCGGACGGAAGCGCAAGATGGCCGCTTCGCGGATCGCGGCCTCCGCCGACAGGCCGACGCGGCGGCGCTCGATAGCGAAGTCGATCATCATGATGGCGTTCTTCTTCACGATGCCGACCAGCATCACGATGCCGATCATGGCGATCACCGACAAATCCATCCGAAACAGCATCAGCGTCAGAATCGCGCCGATACCGGCCGACGGCAGGCCGGAGATGATGGTGATCGGATGGATGAAGCTTTCATACAAGATGCCGAGCACCACATAGGCCGCGAAGATCGCCGCCAAGATCAGAATGCCCTGCCCGCGCAATGAATCCTGGAACACCTGCGCGGTGCCCTGGAAACCGGTGTTGATGGTGGCCGGCAAACGGTCTTCGCGCTCGAGCTTCTGGATCGCATCGGTCGCCTGGCCGAGCGAAAATCCGGGCTGCAGGTTGAACGAGATAGTCACCGCCGGCTGCTGGCCCTGATGGTTGACCTGCAGTGGTCCGACGGTCGGCACGAAATGCGTGACGGCCGAGAGCGGCACCGTCGTGCCGTTGGTCGTCTTCAGATAGAGCCGATCGAGATCAGCTCGCGCTCGCTCGATACTCGGGCATGCTTTCCAGGATGACCTGATAGTCGTTCGCCGGCGTGTAAATGGTAGCGACCTGACGCGTGCCGAAGGCGTTGTAGAGTTCCTGGCGCACCTGATCGACGCTGACGCCATAGACCGCAGACTTCTCGCGATCGACATCGATCGATAATCTGCGGGTTCTTGATGTAAAGATCGGTGGTCACGTCGAGCAGGCCTGGGATTTTCGCGATCTTGTCGCGAAGTTCCGGCGCCAAGCGATACAGCGAATCGCGTATCGTTGGATTGCAGCGTGTATTGATACTGGCTCTTGGTCAGCTTGCCGCCGAGATTGATGTTCTGGATCGGCTGGAAAAAGATCTGAATGCCGACAATAACATTTGCGGTCTTGCGCAACCGCGCCAGGATTTCAGGCAAGCTGTCGCGCTCGTTTCGCGGCTTGAGCGCCACCAGCATGCGGCCGCTATTGGTGACGGAATTCGGACCGCCGCCGCCGACGGTGGAATTGACGTAAGTCCACCGCCGGATCGGCGCGTACGATATCGGCGACCTTGCGCTGGTGTTCGGCCATCGACGTCAAAAGCGATGTCGGTCCTGCCGTCGGTGATGCCGATTACATAGCCGGTATCTTCGGTCGGGAAAGAAGCCTTTCGGCACGACGATATAGAGCGCGATCGTGCCGGCGATGGTCGCAAGCGTCACCATCAGCATGATCGACTTGTAGCGCAAGCACGCGGTCGAGCGTCCATTCATAGGTGGCCAGCAAAGTCTCGAAAAATGCGCTCGAAGGCGCGCAGCACAAAATTCTGCTTTTCCTCGGCGTGATGGCTCTTCAGCACGCGCGCGCACAGCATCGGCGTCAGCGTCAGCGACACGAAGCCCGAGACGATGATCGCCACCGACACCGACACCGCGAACTCGCGGAACACGCGGCCGACCATGCCGCCCATCAGCAGCACCGGGATGAACACGGCGATCAGCGAGAACGTGATCGACACGATGGTAAAGCCGATTTCGCGCGAGCCTTTCAGCGCCGCCTCGAACGGGCGCATGCCGCCCTCGATGTGGCGAACGATGTTTTCCAGCATGACGATGGCGTCGTCGACCACGAAGCCGACCGACAGCGTGAGCGCCAGCAACGTCATGTTGTTGATCGAGAAGCCGAAGGCATACATTGCCGCGCAGGTGCCGATCAACGACACCGGCACCGCCAGCGCCGGAATGATGGTGGCCGATACTTTGCGCAGGAAGAGGAAGATCACCATGATCACCAGCGAAATCGCGATCGCCAGCGTTTCCTGCACGTCGCTGACCGCGTCACGGATCGAAATCGAGCGGTCGAACAGCGGCTGCATCTGGATCGCCGGCGGGATCTGCGCGCGCATGGCCGGCAGCTTCTCGCGCACCAGATCCACCACTTCGACGGTATTGGCGTCGGGCTGGCGCTGAATCGCCAGCACGATGGCGCGCGAGTCATTGAACCAGGTGGCGACCTGTGTCGTTTTCGACGCTGTCGATCACGCGCGCCACCTCGATTGAGCTTGACCGGGGCGCCGTTGCGGTAAGCAACGATCACGTCGCGATAATCGGCCGCCTGTTCGATGGCGCCGGTCGCCAGCAGCGTCACGGATTGTTGCGGCCCTTGGAGCAGCGTGCCGACCGGCGTACTGGAATTGGCCTTGGCGACGACGGTACGGATATCGTCGAGTGAGATGTTGCGCGCGGCGGCGGCGACCGGGTCTGACCTGAACGCGCACGGCGAATTTCTGCGCGCCGTAGACCAGCACCTGGGCGACGCCGGGCAACTGCGAGATCTGTCGGCGCCAGCACGGTTTCGGCGTACTCGTCCACCGACGACAGCGGCATGGTGTCGGAGCGCATGCTGACATAGAGCACCGGGAAATCGCCCGGATTGACCTTGCGGAAGAACGGCGGCGTGGTCATTTCGACCGGCAACCGGCGCTGCGCCACCGCCAGCGCGGTCTGCACGTCAAGCGCAGCGCCGTCGATATTGCGGCCGAGATCGAACTGGATGGTGATCTGCGTCGAGCCGAACGAAGATGACGAGGTCATCGACGAAATGCCGGAGATGGTCGACAGTTGCCGCTCGATCGGCGAGGCCACCGAGGCCGCCATGGTTTCCGGGCTCGCGCCCGGGAATGTCGCGGTGATCTGGATGGTCGGGAAGTCGACCGCCGGCAGCGCCGCTACCGGCAGCAGCCGGTAGGCGAAGGCACCGAACACGATCAGCGACGCCGTCATCAGCGTCGTCAGCACCGGCCGGCGAATACAGATTTCAGAGATGTTCATGGATCAGCTGCCCGCGGCCTTAGGCGGACGAGGAGTGACACGGGTGCCATCCGACAGCAGCAATTGCCCGTCGGTGACAACGGTCTCGTCGCCGCTAAGGCCGGAAGTGATCACCGTTTCGTTGTCGATCTGCGCTCGACCGTGACCTTCTGAACTTTGGAAACGCCGTCCTTGATCACGAAGACGAAATTCCCGGTCTGGCTAACCTGCACAGCCGCGTTCGGCACAACCACCGCTTCTTCTTCACGCAGCGTCATCTCGGTGGTCACCAGCGTGCCGGGCCAGAGCAACTTCGTCTTTGTTGGGCATGGTGGCGCGGATGGTTGCCATGCCGGTCGCGCTATCGACCGTATTCTCGATCATGGAGACCTGGCCGTTGGCGCGCTTCTCTTCGCCTGGCACCTTAGCCAGCATGGTCGCAGTTTCGGCGGCGATGGCCTGTCGGATATCGGGCAGATTTTTCTGCGGCACCGTGAAACTGACATAGACCGGCGCCATCTGATTGATGGTCGCCATTGGCGCGGTATCGGCCTGACGAACGAAATTGCCAATCTTGACGTTGGCCGCGCTGATGCGGCCAGAGATCGCCGCGGTGACCGTGCAGTAGCTGAGCTGGACTTTCAGATTCTCCAGCAGCCCCTGATCGGTCTTGATCGCGGCTCGAAAAACGTCGGCTTGTGTCTTGGCGTTGTCGAGATTGATGACGGGAGTCGCGGACTTGGCCACCAGATCGGTGTAACGCGCGACGTCGCGCTCGGCGCCGGCGAGTTGTGCCTGGTCGCGCGCGACCATTCCTTCGGTCTGCGCGATTTGCGCTTGGATCGCGCGACCATCGAGCGTGAACAGCAGATCGCCCTGGTTGACCTGGGCGCCGTCGCGGAAGTGGACGCCGACGATGTTGGTGTCGACGCGCGCCTTGATCGCGACGCTGGCAATCGGGGTGACGTTGCCGAGAGCATCGAGGCGCACCGGCACCTTTTTACGCTCGGCGGTAGCGACCTCGACCGGCACCGCGCGGACAGCGGCTTGCGAGCGCGCGGCGGCGCCGTCGCTGGTCCACGAACCGCGCACGAACAACACAATGCCAATCAGGGCGAGCGCCGCCACCCCAAATAGCCACTTTCGCTTCGTCATCGGCGATTGTCGGCCTGAGCTGTTAAGAGCCCTGCCCAGGCGCTCCCTAATTCCGCGGAACTACTTTTTCACCACTTCCAAGGGGCCGCGTTGGCCGCCTTCTAGCATATAAACGCAGCCGGGTGCATATCCCTGCGCTGACTGGTAAACACGTAAAACACTGGTTTTATTCAGGTCTGTCCGCCGGAGTTTGGATGCGCATCGCCACCTGGAACGTCAATTCAATCCGCCAGCGGCTGGATAATATGGTGGCCTGGCTGAAGGAACGCGGGCCCGACATCGTCTGCCTGCAAGAAATCAAATGCGTGAACGAGGCCTTCCCGCGCGAGGCGTTTGAAAGCCTCGGCTACAACGTCGCCGTGCATGGCCAAAAAGCTTTTAACGGCGTGGCTTTGCTCTCCAAGCTGCCGTTCGATGAAGTGGCGCCCGGCCTGATCGGTGACAAAGACGATGTGCAGGCGCGGTTTCTGGAAGCACTGGTCTCGACCAAGACCGGCGTACTGCGCGTGGTTAGCCTCTATCTGCCCAATGGCAACCCGCCGAACACAGATAAATACACCTATAAACTCAAATGGATGGACCGGCTTATTGCGTTTTCACGTGAACGATTGAAACTGGAAGAGCCGATGCTGCTGGCCGGCGATTTCAATGTCATTCCGACCGCCGCCGATGCCCGGCGTCCCGAGGCTTGGACGAACGATGCGCTGTTTCTGCCGCCAACCCGAGAGAAGTTCCGGGCATTGATCAATCTGGGTCTTACCGACGCCATCCGTGCAGCCAGCGATGCCCGCGACCTCTACACGTTCTGGGACTACCAGGCCGGAGCCTGGGCCAAGGACGACGGCATCCGCATCGATCATCTGTTGCTCTCGCCGCACGCCGCCGACCGGCTGATCGATGCCGGCATCGACCGCCATGTGCGGTCGTGGGACAAGCCGTCCGACCACGTGCCGGTTTACGTCGATCTCGATATCGAGGCGCGATAGCGCGGCATCCCAAAAATTGGGGGGTGGTTTTTCCAAAAAGATTACGCACGGCGAAATAATCGGTGCGGATCTATTCGCGCCGCGTCTCCATCCAGCGCTTGAGATAGACCAGCGCCAGCGCGCGTTCGTCCTCGGTCGCCTGCTGGAAAGCGCTGTCATAAAGCCGGTTGATCCAATCCTGATCGGTGGCGGCGCCTTCCTTGGCGTTGTCCTTGGCGAGCGTGAGCCACATCAGTCCGCGCGCGGCCTGGCGCGGCACATTGTCGCCGGCAAACAACATCGCGCCCAGCATGGCCTGCGACTGGCACTGACCCTTCTGCGCCGAAAGACCAAACCAGCGCGCAGCCTGGCGCGGATCGTGCGGCGCGCCGGTGCCGTCCAGATACAGCCGCGCCAGATAATATTGCGCCTCCGGATCGCGGAAATACGAGGCCGCATAGCCGAACATTTCACGCGCCCGGTCGGGATCGCGCTTGATCGCCGTCTTCGGGATGCCTTCGAGATAATAATGGCCAAGCGCGACGAAGGCATTGGCGACGAAGCGCGCCTGCGGCGTATCGGGATTGTCCTCGGCGTGGCGGTCGGCGATACGGCGGAAATAGTCGAACGCCTTGAGGTCGTCCTGGGTAACGCCGTCGCCTTCGGCATACATGCGGCCGAGTTTCCACTGCGCCAGCGTATGGCCGTTTTCGGCGGCATATTCGAGCGAGTGAACGGCCTTGACCTTATCGCCGGCCTTGAGCCAATGCGTGCCCGAGCGAAACGCATCCATTGCCGACAGCGGCGGCGCAGCGGCCATCGCGCCGTCGGATTTGGTGCCGTCGAACGCCATCGCGGGCGCCGCCATCAAGCGCGGCACCGATCACCACGACGCGCAGCATGGCCTCAGATATCCGCATAACACTCTTTCTCGGCCGCCCCGCCCGGATGCGTGACCGCGCCGTTGACAGCGGGTCCCACCTGCTGGGCGTATTTCCAGAGATAGCCCGAACCGAAATTGATCTCGCGCGGCTTCCAATCCTTCTTGCGGGCTGCAAGCTCGGCATCGGTAAGCTTGACCTCGATCGTGCCGTTGACGGCATCGATGGCGATGAGATCGCCGTCGCGCACCAGCGCGATCGGTCCACCGACCGCGGCCTCCGGTCCGACATGGCCGACGCAGAAGCCGCGCGTCGCGCCGGAGAAGCGTCCGTCGGTGATCAGCGCGACCTTGCCGCCCGTGCCCTGTCCGTAAAGCGCTGCCGTGGTCGAAAGCATTTCGCGCATGCCGGGGCCGCCGCGCGGACCTTCGTAACGGATGACAAACACATCGCCTTCTTTGTAGGCTTTCTTGCGCACCGCTTCGAAACAGGCTTCCTCGCCATCGAAGCAGCGCGCCGGGCCGGAGAATTTCAACTCGGTCATGCCGGCGACTTTCACAATCGCGCCGTCGGGCGCGAGATTGCCCTTCAGTCCGACGACGCCGCCGGTCTTGGTGATCGGCTTGTTGGCCGGATGCACGACATCCTGGTCCGGGTTCCATTTCACGGACTTGAGATTTTCCGCGATGGTGCGGCCGGTAACGGTCATGCAGTCGCCGTGCAGGAAGCCATGGTCGAGCAGCGTCTTCATCAGCAGCGGGATGCCGCCAACTTCGAACATATCCTTGGCGACATAACGGCCGCCCGGTTTCAAATCCGCGACATACGGAGTCTTTTTGAAGATTTCGGCGACGTCGAACAGAGTGAACTCGATGCCGCATTCGTGCGCGATCGCCGGCAGATGCAGCGCCGCATTGGTGGAACCGCCGGAAGCGGCCACGACTGCAGCGGCGTTTTCCAGCGCCTTGCGGGTGACGATGTCGCGCGGGCGGATATTCTTGGCGATGAGTTCCATCACCATCTCGCCGGCGAGCGTGCAGAACTTGTCGCGAATTTCGTAAGGAGCGGGCGCGCCGGCGGAATAAGGCAACGCCAGGCCGATGGCCTCGGAGACCGTCGCCATGGTGTTGGCGGTAAACTGCGCGCCGCAGGCGCCGGCCGACGGGCAAGCCACCTGCTCCATCTCGTCGAGATCGGCATCGGACAGCGCGCCGACCGAATTCTTGCCGACCGCTTCGAACATGTCCTGCACGGTCACCGGCTGGCCGCGGAACGAGCCGGGCAAAATCGAGCCGCCGTAGATGAAGATCGACGGCACGTTGAGCCGCACCATCGCCATCATCATGCCGGGCAGCGACTTGTCGCAGCCGGCCAGACCGACGATGGCGTCATAGCTGTGGCCGCGGATGGTGAGCTCGACGGAATCCGCGATGACTTCGCGCGACGGCAGCGACGAATACATGCCGGCATGGCCCATCGCG
Organism: uncultured Alphaproteobacteria bacterium; assembly: GCA_963809675.1. GTDB lineage: Bacteria > Pseudomonadota > Alphaproteobacteria > Rhizobiales > Xanthobacteraceae > Pseudolabrys. Next base: position 536,419 of record CAWEKJ010000007.1, on the reverse strand, counting down.
ATGCCGTCGGTGACGGTGATGGTGCAGAATTCGCGCGGCGTGCCGCCGGCGGAGGCGACGCCCTTTTTCACCGCCTGCGCCTGGCGCATCAGCGAGATGTTGCAGGGCGCGGCTTCGTTCCAGCAGCTGGCGACGCCGACGAAGGGCTGGTGGATCTGCTCCTTGGTCAGCCCCATCGCGTAGTAGTACGAACGATGCGGCGCCCGCGCCGGGCCCTCGGTCACGTGGCGGCTCGGCAGTCTGGCTTTCAGAGCTGCGGTATTGGCTTTGGTATCGACCTTGGCGTCCATAATCGTCTTTGGGCCCCCCGGCCCCAATTACTGCCGCCGAACAGCCCGCCCGGCGAAAACCTTAAAGCCGTACAACGGTTTGTGCCGTGGTCTGGCGGTCCTTCGTGTCGTGGAAGGGTATGGCCAAATCGCGGCACCACGGGGATGATGAGCGCCTATGACTTAAATGTTCTAAACGTGTTGCAGCTTAGCCACAGCCCGGCACCCTCTCGAATGCCTCTGCCACCAATGTTGCGGCGCAACTTTTTCGACCGGCCAGTGCTTAAGGTCGCCCACGACCTGATCGGGGCCACTTTGCTGGTGAACGGGGTCGGCGGCCGGATCGTTGAGGTCGAGGCCTATCACCACACCGAACCGGCGGCGCACAGCTTCCGGGGACCGACACCGCGCAATGTCGTGATGTTCGGGCCGCCCGGGGTGGCCTACGTCTACCGCTCCTACGGCATCCACTGGTGCCTCAACTTCGTCTGCGAGGAAGAAGGCAGCGCCAGCGCGGTGCTTATTCGCGCGTTGGAGCCGACCGAAGGCCTTGGCTTGATGCGCCGCCGGCGCGGCGTCGCCGATGAGCGGCTGCTGTGCTCGGGCCCGGGCAAATTATGCGAGGCGCTGGGCGTGACGCATCAGGCACAACGGCCTGCCGCTCGACAGAGCGCCGTTCGAGCTGCGCGCCGGCGACGGCAACGCCGAGATCGTGCGCGGTATGCGCATCGGCATCACCAAGGCGATGGAGAAACCGTGGCGCTACGGGCTTAAAGGTTCGCGGTTTTTGAGCAAGCCGTTCAAGGCTTGATCCGGAAAGCCGGGTCGAAACCAAGCTCATGTTTGGCTTTGTCGGTCGACACGGCGCCGTCGTCTTCGGCAATGTTGTAGATGCCGCGCGCGCCTTTGGTGACGGCCAGTAACGCGGCCTGCGCCGCCGCGTCGACATGCAAAGCAGGCGCGGCGCGTTTCTCGTCTGCGAACCAGGTTCCCGGCCCGTACAGGTATCCGTAGCGCAGCACGATGCCTTCCGGCATTTCGAGCGTTGCCCGTTCGAGCGCGGCGACGCCGTCGACCGTGCGTTTGCGCGCGCCCGTCGCTGAAAGATCGAGCGGGTTCGTTTCAACACGCGCGCCCTCGCCCGGCGCATAGACGAAGGCGATGCTCTGCGCGATCAAGCGTTTGACGCCGGCGGCTTTGGCCGCTGCACCAGATTGCGCGTGCCCTCGATACGCAGACGCGCATTGCGTTCAAGGCCTTCCTGGTAGCGTGGCGTATTTGGCGCGAAAGCCAGATCGGTGAGCTGATGGATGACGACCTGCGGGGCGGCGGCCACAACCGCGCGCGTGAGCGCCGCGGCATCGAACACGTCGACCACCACCGGCTCGGCGCCGAGCGCCGCAAGGCTGCGGCCTTGTCGGCCGAGCGCGTGGTGCCGGCGACGACGTGTCCCGCCGCGTGCAGACAGCGGAGACAACCGCCGCCCGATCGCGCCGCCCGCTCCAGCGAGAAATATTTTCACGACATTGCACTCATTAACGACGTGACGATCACGTCGCAATTCGCCATTTATGCGGCGCCCTTGAGCCGATCCAGCGCCTCGGCGATTTTCGTCTTTGCGCGCGACCGCCTCCTCGCGCTTTTCTTTTTCTTCTTCGACGACTTCTTCCGGCGCGTGGCGACGAAATTCGCGTTGTTGAGCTTGGCGTCGACGCGGGCGATGTCGGCGTCGGCCTTGGCCATTTCCTTGGCGAGGCGCGCGCGCTCGGCGGCGATGTCGATGACGCCGATCAGCGGCAGCGCCGCCACCTCGCCGCGCACGACGAGTTGCACCGAGCCCTGCGGCGCGCTCGCGGCCGACGAAATCTCCGACACGCGCGCCAGTCGTTTGATGAACTCAGCCCAGCGTTCGGCGCGGCCTTGCGTTTCCTTGGATGCGCCGGCCAGCACCAGCGGGATCGCGGCGGTGATGTTCATCTCGGCGCGGATCGAACGGATGGCGGTGATGAGGTCGATGACCCAGCCGATCTCGGCTTCGGCCTTGTCGTCGGCGAGGCCATCGAGCTTCGGCCATTCGCTGAGCGCGAGCAGCTTGGAACGCTTCGGCCCCTGCTCCGCCGTCACCGCCCACAAGCTCTTCGGTGATGAACGGCATGAACGGATGCAGCAGCTTGAGGATTTCGTCGAGCGCCCAGGCCGCCATCGCGCGCGTCTCGTCCTTGGCCGCGCCATCGGGCCCGGTCAGCAGCGGCTTCGACAGTTCGACATACCAGTCGCAATAGACGTTCCAGACGAAGCGATAGGCCGCGCCGGCGGCGTCGCTGAAAGCGTAAGCCTCGATCGCCTGCGTGATCTCGGCGGCGGCCTTCGCGGTTTCGTGCGCGATCCAGCGGTTGAGCGTTTCCTTCGCGGATTTCGGATCGAAGCCCGTCGACGCGCGCCGCGCCGTTGAATTCGACAAAGCGCGCGGCGTTCCACAGCTTGGTCGCGAAGTTGCGGTTGTTCTCGACGTCCTGCGGCCCGAGCCGGATGTCGTGGCCGGGCGCGACGTTGCGCGCCAGGTGAAGCGCAGCGCGTCGGCGCCGAATTCGTCGATGACGCCGAGCGGGTCGACGACGTTGCCCTTCGACTTCGACATCTTGGCGCCGGAGGCGTCGCGCACCAGGCGATGGATGTAGACGTCGTGGAACGGAATTTCGGGGGCGCCTTTCTCGTCCTTCATGAAATGCAGGCCCATCATCATCATGCGCGCGACCCAGAAGAAGATGATGTCGAAGCCGGTGACCAGCGTCGAGGTCGGATAGAAGCGCTTGAGTTCTGGCGTCTCGTCCGGCCAGCCCAGCGTCGAGAACGGCCACAGCGCCGAGGAGAACCAGGTGTCGAGCACGTCCTCGTCGCGCTTGAGCGGCGTCGCTTTGCCGTAATGCTTGTCGGCCTCGCTTTGCGCTTCCGCTTCGGTCAGAGCGACGAAAGGCTTGTTCGTCCGGCCCGTACCAGGCCGGAATCTGATGGCCCCACCAGAGCTGGCGCGAGATGCACCAAGGCTGGATGTTTTCCATCCAGTTGAAATAGGTCGTTTCCCAATTCTTCGGCATGAACTTGGTCTTGCTCGTCGCGCACCGCAGCGATCGCCGGCTTCGGCCAGCTTCTTCGCGTTGACGTACCACTGGTCGGTCAGATACGGCTCGATCACGACGTTGGAGCGGTCGCCGTGCGGCACGGCGTGGGTGATGCTTCTCGATCTTCTCGACCAGCCCGAGCGCTTCCAGATCGCGCGACGATGCGTTTGCGCGCTTCGAAGCGATCCAGCCCGCGATATTGCGGCGGGCAATTCTCGTTCATCTTGAGCTTCGGGCGTGAACAGATTGATCAGGCCGCCGTTCAAGCTTGCTTCTTGAAATAATCCTTGTCGCGAGTGTGGCGCGTGCCAGACCTCGAAATCGTTGAAGTCGTGCGCCGGCGTGATCTTGACCGCGCCGGAGCCTTTCTCCGGATCGGAATATTCGTCGGCGATGATCGGAATCTTGCGGCCGACCAGCGGCAAGATCACGTTCTTGCCGACCAATGCCTTGTAGCGCTCGTCATCCGGATGCACCGCGACCGCGGTGTCGCCCAGCATCGTCTCCGGCCGCGTGGTCGCGACGACGATGTAAGTCGACTTGTCGTCGGGATCGAACGTCTTGCCTTCGATCGGATAGCGCAGGTGCCACAGGTGGCCCTTGGTCTCGACCTGCACGACTTCGAGATCGGAAATCGCGGTCGAGCAGCTTGGGGTCCCAGTTGACCAGCCGCTTGTCCTTGTAGATGAGCCCTCGCGATAAAGCTCGACGAAAACCTTGAGAACGGCGCGCGACAGCCCCTCGTCCATCGTGAAGCGCTCGCGCGACCAGTCGCAGGACGCGCCAAGCCGCTTCAACTGATTGACGATGGTGCCGCCCGACTCCGCCTTCCATTCCCACACGCGCTTGAGGAATGCCTCGCGCCCCATCTCGCGGCGGCCCGGCTGCTGGCGCTCCATCAACTGCCGCTCGACCACCATCTGCGTCGCGATGCCGGCATGATCGGTGCCCGGCTGCCACAGCACGTCCTTGCCGCGCATGCGCTCGAACCGGCACAGCACGTCCTGCAGCGTGTTGTTGAGCGCATGGCCCATATGCAATGAGCCGGTGACGTTGGGCGGCGGAATGACGATAGAGTACGGCTGCGCGCCGCGCGCGTTCGGGCCGGCCGGCGCGAAAGGCGCCCGCCTCTTCCCACGTCTTGTAGATGCGGCCCTCGACCTCGGAGGGCTGATAGGTCTTGTCGATCATTGTCGTTTGTCTTGATCATGTTGCGCTTGTTTTCTTCCGCATGATCTTGTCCGAAACCGGTCCCCGCTTTTGCGGGATCATGCGGTAGAAAGCCCGCCACGCCACGAGTGTCAACTTTGCCGCAATCCCAAGCCAAATCGAGCGGCAGCGCCACCAGCGCCATCACGCTGCTGGCGCTCGCCTCCTTCGCCGCCCAGGCCATGGTGCGCTCGACCGATTCGCTGCTGCCGCAGATCGCCGCCGACCTTCATGTCAGCGTCGGCGCGACCTCGATCATCGTCACCGCCTATCTGCTGGCGCACGGTTCGGTGCAACTGGTGATCGGGCCGATCGGCGACCGCTTCGGCAAATATCTCTGCGTCTCCATCGCCGCGGCGTTTTCGACCGCCATGGTGATCGCCTGCGGGCTCGCCCCGTCGCTGCCGATCCTGGTGGCGGCGCGGCTCGCCTGCGGGCTGGCCACCGGCTGGATCATTCCGTTCGCGCTCGCCTTCGTCGGCGACGTCATCCCCTACGACCGCCGCCAACAGGTGATCGGCCGCTTTCTGTCGGGGCAAATCCTCGGCCAATTGTTCGGCCAGGCCGCCGGCGGCGTGCTCGGCGATTGGTTCGGCTGGCGCAATGTGTTCTTCATTCTCGCCGCGCTGCTGGCGGCCGCCACGCTCGGGCTGTTCTACGAGCTCATGCGCAATCCGGTCACCCACGCCGACGCCACGCCGGCGGAACGCGGAAGCGGCTTTGTCGCCGACTATACGCGCCGTGCTGCGCTCGCCTTGGGCGCGCGCGGTGATCGTCATTGCCTTCATCGAAAGCGGCGCGATGTACGGCGCCTTCACCTATGTCGGCGCCGACCTGCATTTGCGCTTCGGCGTCGGCTTCACGCTGGTCGGGCTGTTTGTCGGCACTTTCGCGATCGGCGGCTTGATCTACAGCCTGTCGGTTCGCGTGCTGGTCAACCGCCTTGGCCAGATCGGCCTCGCCACCGGCGGCGGCGTGTTGCTCGCGCTGGCTTACGTCACGCTCGCGTTCGAGCCGCATTACTGGATTGCGCCCGCCGCGATCACCTTGACGGGGCTCGGCTTCTACATGCTGCACAATACGCTGCAGACCAACGCCACCCAGATGACGCCGCAAGCGCGCGGCACCGCGGTCGCGATCTTTTCCTCGGCGCTTTATCTCGGGCAGACCGCCGGCGTCGCCGCCGGCGGCGTGGTGTTCGACCGCCTTACGGCGGTGCCGCTGTTTGTAGTCTCCGGCATCGTTCTGCTGGTGCTGAGTCTGTGGTTCGCGCGCCAGCTGAAGCGGCGGCAGCGGCGAAACGGCTTAAGGCCGGCCGCGCGAGACCCGCTCGATCTCGGCCCGCACGATGCGATCGACCACGCCCGGCAGATTGTCGTCGAGCCAGGACTTGAGCAGCGGCCGCAGCATCTCCTTCACCAGATCCTCGAGCGTGCGCGCGTTTTGGCCGATCACGGTCTGCGCCAGCGTATTGAACGCGCTGTCCACCGCCGCGATGGTCGAGGTCGAGATCAGCCCGCGGTCGAGCGCGGGTGTTGCGGCCGGCGCCGGCGTCCGAGGTGGCGCGGCTGGCCGGCGCGCCTCTTCGATGATGCGCACCGCGGACTCGGCCGGCGCGTCGGGTGTGCGCTCGGTGAAGACCACGTCGGACGAGGCATCGATCGTGCGGAAGACCGGCGCGGGTCCGGGGTCCGGAACCGGCGCAGCCATCGCTTCGGTCAGGTCGAGCACATCCCCTGACGGATCGGCATTGGCCATCATGGCATCGATGGCGTCCTGATTATTAGCCACGGCTGGCGGCGGTGGCGCGGGCGGCAGTCCTACTGAGCGCGGCGGCGCGGCCGACCGGCCTGGAACCGTGGCGGCAGGCTCGGGCGGCTTGGCCGTCTTGCCGGCGTCATCATCGGCGATGATGCGTCGTATGGAGGCCAGGATTTCCTCCATTGAGGGCTCTTGGACCTTTGCCGACTGGCTCATTCCTGCATTCCCGACCGAACTGTCGCACCCACCGATAGCCCTTGCCGGCGCCGGCACGAGCGAATCGTCGCTTGCGTCCCTTTTATACGCTAGCGGCATGGGCGTGTAGCAGGCCGAAATTGGACCGCCCGTAATGAACTGTGGACGGCTCAGCGCCCGTCCGGCGTACGGACGCCCGCCCAGCTATCGCGCACCTGCTGGTAATGCGATCTGGGCGTCGTAGACCGGCACGTGCAAACCGAGCACCTCCGGCGACAGCCGCCCGACCGAGGACAGCAAAGTGTATGACGCCACCACGCGGTCGTGCTGGGCGGTCACCACCGCCACCCGCGCATTCACCAAAGTCTGTTGCGCCGTCAGCACGTCGAACGTGGTGCGCTGACCGACGCGGGCTTCCTCGCGAATGCCGTTGAGCGCGATGCCGGCCGCCTGCACCTGGGCTTCGGTCGCATCGATATTGGCCTTTGCCGCTTCAAGCTGGCCCCAGGCCTGCACCACGGCCTGACGCACCGTATCGCGCGCGGTGTCGAGGTCGATGCGTTTCTGCCCGAGCGTCTCCTTGGCTTGGCGGATCAGTGAATATTCGGCGCCGCCCTGATAAATCGGCACGCTCAGCGTACCCAGCACCGAGGCGTTGTAGGCGTCCATGGTGGTCAGACTCTGCGTGCTCAGCCAATTTTTGGTGTAACTGCCTTGCACCGACAAAGTCGGATAGAGCGCGCCCTCGGCAATTTTCACCGCCTGCTCGGCCACATCGACATTGTATTGCGCCGTCGTCACCGCCGGGTTGTTGACGGTGCCGACCGCGACGCCCTGAGACACGTTACGCGGCGAGAACCGGTCGACCGGCGTGGCGGCCGAAAGCTTGCCCGGATTAGTGCCGATGACCTGCCGGTAGGTCGCAGCCGACGCAGTGGCATTGGCTTCCGCGGTCAGCACTTGCGAGCGACCGGCGGCGAGGCTCGACTCGGCCTGCGCCACGTCGGTGAGGGTCACCTCCCCGACATTGAAGCGGTCGCGAGTCTGGCGCAGTTGCTCTTGCAGCACCTCGACGTTGCGCCGTTGCAAATCGAGAATAGCGTTGTCACGCAAAAGATTCATATAGGCCGTCGCCGCGCTGAGCAGCACGAATTGTTCGGTGGTGCGTAACGTCGCGCGCTGCGCCAGCACGGCGCTCTCGGCTTGGCGGGTCTTGTTGGCGGTCTGAAAGCCATTGAAAATCGTCTGGGTGATGGTGCCGCCGACTTGGACGGGCGAGTTGTAGCCGCTCAGCGTATTGTATGGCGACGTGCCGGGCGTAATGGTCGTGGACTTTTGCGTCGATGACGACGTCTGCTCGCCGCCGATCGCGGTCACCGCGACCCTCGGCCGGTAGCCGGACAAAGCCTGCGGCACACCTTCGTCGATCGCGCGCGTCGCGGCCCGCTGCGAATTGAGGGACGGATTATTTTGATAGGCGTGCATCAGCGCGGATTCGAGCGTTTCGCTGCGCGCCGGTGACGCCGCCAGCGGCAATACGGCGCACGCGGCCATCGCGGCCGCAATTCCACCCGCCCAAATGCTACGATCCCGAGACGACATGCCAACCCCAACCTTCACGCGACCGGCGCAAGGCGTCCTTTACGCCAAAACAAGGAGTCGGGAACCTTATTCGTCCCCGCAGGGGGTTAAAACCCCCAGATAGTGTCAGCCCACCGAAAAGACACGGACTGGGGATTTCCCGTCACGTTTGGAACCGCGGCATCAGAATGCGAAAGCCAGCGTTTTCGCGAAGCCCGGCAACAAAGTCGCGGAGGCATCGAAGATCGCCCGGCCACCCACCTCTGTGCCACTGCGGCGATAAATCATGGCTTTGGAGCCCGGACCCGCACCCAACACACAAACCAACCGGCCGCCATCCTTGAGCTGCCGGCACAGCGTTTGCGGCACAATCTCGGTAGCACCATCGAGAATGACCACGTCATAGGGCGCGCCTTGCGGCCAGCCGTCCGTCAACCGAGCGCTCACGACATCGACATTCGGCAGCGCCGATAGCGCATCGGTTGCCGCTTTGGCGAGGCCGGGGTCCGGCTCGAGCGCAACTACCCGCTCCGCGATTCGGGCGAGCACGGCCGCCGTGTAACCGGTGGCGCAACCGGCATCGAGCACACGGTCGGTGGCGCCGATTTGGACAGCCTGGATCAGCTTGGCCAGCACCATCGGCTTAAGCAGGCGGCGGGTGGCGCTAACCGGCGCGTCAAGATCGAGATAGGCGAGCGAGACCGAAGCCGGCGGCATGAACCGCTCGCGCGGAACCTCGAGCATGGCCGCAATAATGCGAAGGTCGGTGACGTCGGCGGTGCGGATCTGCCCGTCGACCATATGGCGGCGCGCGGCGGCAAAATCGGTCATCGCGATCCTCAACAAATCCCCAGGAATACGCGGCTTTTGTGCGGCAACCCTTCATAAAAGGCAAGTCAACCGGCAGCGTTGTCGCGCGCCATTCGCTGCTATATAGGCAGGAGCTACCTCGGCACCTCCGACTTTAACGTCGGGCGTGCCCTTCGAACGGCCACGTGGCGGAGTGGTTACGCAGAGGACTGCAAATCCTTGCACGCCGGTTCGATTCCGGCCGTGGCCTCCACCCGCCTTCGCGAAGGCGGGCCTACACGCTTTGCAAAGCTTTAGGCCTTTGTTATAGGCGGCGTTGCCGGCGAGGCCGGCGTGTTCCTCGGTAGCTCAGCGGTAGAGCAACCGGCTGTTAACCGGTAGGTCGCTGGTTCGAATCCGGCCCGGGGAGCCACCTTTTCCATCCGATAGTGCAAAAGCCCGCCCTTCGCGAGGGGCCATGATGCCCCCGACCAGCCCACTCCTTACCGATCTCTACGAACTCAACATGATCCAGGCCTATCTGGACCGTGGCGACGACGGCGAGGCGGTCTTTGAGTTCTTTGTGCGGCGTCTGCCGCCGCGGCGCGGCTTTTTGCTCGCCGCGGGCTCGACGACGCGCTTGGCTATCTCGAAACGCTGCAATTTTCCGCCGCCGAGATCGACTGGCTCAAGAGCACGGGGCGGTTTCGCGGCAATCTGCTCGATTATCTCAAAACCTTTCGCTTCACCGGCGACGTGCATGCGATTCCCGAGGGCACCATCTGTTTTCCCAACGAGCCGCTGATCCGCATCACCGCGCCGCTGCCGCAGGCGCAGCTCGTCGAGTCGCGCCTCATCAATATTCTACATTTCCAGACGCTGATCGCGTCGAAAGCCGCGCGCATGGTGCTGGCGGCGCCGGGAAAAATCCTGTCCGATTTCGGCCTGCGCACCGCGCATGGCGCCGAAGCCGGACTTTATTCGGCGCGCGCCAGTTATCTCGCGGGCTTTGCCGGCGCGGCCAATGTGCTGGCCGGCGAACGCTACGGCGTGCCGATCGTCGGCACCATGGCGCACTCGTTTGTGCAGGTGTACGGCGACGAAATGACCGCGTTCGAGAATTTCGCGCGCGCGCGACCCGAGGGCGTGATCCTGCTGGTCGATACTTACGACACCGAGCAGGGCGCGCGCAAAGTGGTCGAGCTGGCGCCGCGCCTGAAAGCCGACGGCATCGCCATCCGCGGCGTGCGCATCGACAGCGGCGACCTGACGGCGAGCGCGCGAAAGGTGCGCGCCATTCTCGACGCCGGCGGATTGAAGGATGTCATCATTCTGGTGAGCGGCGGCGTCAACGAAGACGTGCTACAAGGCATGATGAAAGCCGGCGCGCCGATCGACGGCTTCGGCATCGGCGTCAATCTCGCGGCTTCGGTGGACGTGCCGGCACTGGATTGCGCCTACAAGCTGCAGGAATATGCCGGCACGCCGAAGCGCAAATTGTCCGAAGGCAAAGTGACCTGGCCCGGCCGCAAGCAGGTGTGGCGCGCTTACGGCGCCGATGGCCGCATGACCGGCGATATTTTGTCGGTTGAGGCCGACAATCAGCCGGGCGAAGCCTTGATCGTACCGGTAATGCGCGCGGGCAAGCGCATCGCGCCCGCCCCGACGCTCACACAAATCCGCGAACGCGCCGCCCGCGATCTCGCGCGCCTGCCGGAGCCACTGCGGCAACTAGAGCCTGGCGATTATCCGGTGACAGTTGCCGATCCGCTCAAAGTCCTGGCAGCGAAAGCGGACGCCAAGACGAGAAATTAGCGAATCGCCGTTCCCGCTTTATTCCAGCCGCGCGCACCTTCGCCGTAAATTTCGTGGCCGGCATCGGTCACGACGACCGTATCCTCGAGCTTTATGAAGCCGCGCGAGGGATGCATGAGCGTGGTTTCCACCGAGATCACCTCGCCGGCTTCGAGCGGAATGTCGGCATCGGTCGCCGGATACGGCACCGGCCCATGATTGGTGAGCCGCGGCGCCTCGTGGCTAACCAGCCCCATGCCGTGCGCCAGGAAGTCGAGATGATTGTGGTGCTTCGATTTTGAAGCCAGCGGTTCGCCGGCGGCGTAGATTTCGGAGCCCAAGGCGCCGGCCTTTATCGGCTTCATCGCCGCGCGCTGGATGCTTTCGATTTCCGCCAGCAGATCGTTCAATTCGGCATCGGGCTCGCCCTGGATCGCCATGCGGCAGATGTCGCCGATATAGCCATGATAATTCCCGCCGGAGTCGATCGACATGATGTCGCCCTTCTCCCATTTCTGATCGGAGGGCGCGCGGTTCATGCTGGTGCCGCAGGTGATCAGGCAATACTCGAACGTCAGGCCGCGGTTGGTTTCCTCGCGGCGCAGCGCCTCGACCACCTCGGCCTTGGTCGCGCCCGGTCCGTGATTGGCGATCACCGCCTGCATCGACGCCAACACCGCTTCCGATGCGACTTTCAGTTTCGCCAGTTCGTCGGCGGATTTTTTGACGCGCTGGCGTTCCAGCACGAACAAGGCATCCACCCAGTCGGCGTCGGGAAACGCACCGCGCAACACGATCGAGGCGTCGTAGGGAAGGAATCCGAATTCGGCGGCGATGCGCTTGGTCTTCAGGCTGGCCTTGCGGATATAATCGACCGCTTTCTGCATGGCGTCGACCGAGCCGGCGGTGTTGGTCTGCGTCTCAGGCGTCCACAGCGGATTATTCTGGGTCTGAAACTTTTCCAGCCGATGGCCGAAATAGGCCGCCTTTTCCGGCGCGCCCTTCGGATAGACCAGCACCGGCAAATAACGGGTGACGCCGGTCGCATCCATGTAATCGAAGAAATTGGCGCGGTGGCCGCCGAGCAGATACTGCACATTGTGCTTGGAGGTCGCGACCACCACGTCGATGCCGGCCTGATCCATCAACCGATCGAGACGCTTGTGGTCGAACGGGATTTTCAAGCCGCTGGAATGCTGGGCGCTGACGTTCATGATGGTGCTCCGGCTGTCGCGACGCTTTGCGGCAGACTATTGCCAGAGTTCCTTGCTCGCAAGCCTCGCGCCGGCGGCCAGCGCCTCAAGTTTGGCCCACATGATCGAGGGATGCACGCGGCGGTGGAACGGCCCCTGCGCGAAGCCGCAATCGGTGCCGGCGATAACGTTTTCGCGGCCAACAATTTTCGCCAGCCGAACAATGCGTTCGGCCACCAGTTCGGGATGTTCCACCACATTGGTGGCGTGGCTGATGACGCCGGGGATCAGCACCTGCCCGGCCCCGAGCTTGGCGTTTTTCCATACCTGCCATTCGTGCTCGTGGCGCGGATTGGCGCCCTCGATCACATAGGCCCCGACTTTCACCTTCAGGATCAGATCGACGATGTCCTTGAGCGGCACGTCGCTGACATGCGGGCCCGGCCAACTGCCCCAGCACACGTGATAGCGGATGCGATCCGCGGGCAGCCCTTCGATGGCGTGGTTGATGATGTCGACTTGGTTAGCGAGCCAGCGGCGATAGTCCTCGAAGGTCGCCGGCGGCACCATGCGGTCATAGGTGACGGCGTTGCGCGCGTCGTCGAGCTGCACCAGGAAGCCGGCGTCGATGATCATCTTGTATTCGGTGCGCATCGCATCGGCGATGGCCGCCTGCAAGTCGTCTTCGCTCTTGTAGAATTCGTTCTTGCGGTCGGGGATCACGCTCGCCGGCGCCGCCACCGGCAGGAACGCTTCTTCCACCTTCACGCTCTTGAGCGCGGCCTTGAAGTTGTCGATGTCGCGCTGGAGTTCGGCCTGCCCGGTATATTTGATCGGTCCGGTGCAAATCGCTTCGGTGGTGGTGGCGACGCCGTCATGGGCGTCCAGCTCGGCGTAAAATTCCGGGAAATGCTCGCGGTCGGCGCCGCGTTTGAACGGATTGGCGGCGTCATGCTTGATCGGCCGCCGCTCGAAACCGCTCAAGACGTTCGAGCGCATATTGCGACCAGCTGATCGATTTGCCGAACTCGCCGTCGCTCACCACGTCGATGCCGGCCTGCGCCTGCCTGGCGCACCACGTCGGCGACGGAGTCGGTCAGACATTTCTCGATAGGCCTGTTTCGTCGTAGGGCTTGCCAGCCTGCTTGGCGCGCAGGAATTCCTGCAAGGCCGGCGGCCGGATCAGGCTGCCGACATGCGTGGTGAGAATACGGCTGGTGCTGCGTTTCATGCGCGCTCTATGCCCCCAGCGTGCGCGGAAGGCAATGCGTGGGCGCCATCCCAACCCGGCCGTTATGCCTTCACGACGCCGATGAACTGCTCGAGCTTGGCCGGATCGTTGCGCAGCGTCTCGCTCGGCCCGTCATAGACGATGCGGCCGCGATCCATCACCACCGCGCGCGGCGCGATCTCGAGCGCCAGGCGCGAATTCTGCTCGACCAGGATCGTGGTCAGGCCGCCAGCTTGCGTCAGCCGCTTCACCGCGCGCGCCAGTTCCTCCACGATCACCGGCGCCAGTCCTTCCGACGGCTCGTCCATCAGCAGCACGGTCGGGTTGCCGATCAGCGCGCGGCCGATCGCCAGCATCTGCTGCTCGCCGCCCGACAGTTGATTGCCGCGGTTGTCGGCGCGCTCGGCGAGACGTGGAAACAGCTCGAATACGGCCGCCGCCGTCCACCGTCCCGGCCGCGCCGCGACCTCGAGATTTTCCCGCAGCGTCAGCGAGGGAAAAATCTCGCGCTCCTGAGGCACATAGCCGAGCCCCGCGATCACGCGCTTATACGTCGCAAGCTGCGAGACATCCTTGCCGTGCAGCCGGACGGCCCCGCCGTGGCGCGTGGTGTGCCCCATGATGGTCGCGAGCAGCGTGGATTTTCCGACGCCGTTGCGGCCGATGATCGACAAAGTTTCGCCGGTGTCCAGCACGAGACGTATATTCTCCAGCACCACCGTCTCGCCGTAACCGGCGAAAACCTTGTCGAGTTCGAGCGCGCGCTCAGCCATGACGCCGCCCCTTGTGGCCCTCTTCGCCGAGATAAACCGCGCGCACGTCGGCGTTGGCCATGATCTCCGCGGGCGTGCCTTGCGTGAACACCGCGCCCTGCACCAGCACGGTAATTTCCTTGGCGAAGCGGAACACCACGTCCATGTCATGCTCGATGATCAGCACCGCGATGTCGGGATCGAGCGCGGCCACCACGTCGAGAATGAGATGGCTCTCCGAAGACGGCACGCCCGCCGCCGGCTCGTCGAGCAACAGCACGCGTGGCTTTTGCGCCAGCGCGATGGCGATTTCCACCAGCCGCTGCCGGCCGTAAGGCAATTCGCGCACCAGCTTGAGCGAGTCATCAACCAGCCGCAGAGAATCCAGATGATCGAGCGCCTCATCGATCACCGCGCGCTTGGAGCCGGCGGCGCGCCAAAGATTGCTGCACTCGCCGTCGCGCTCGCCAATCGTCATGCAGAGATTTTCCAGAACCGTCAGCCCGCGGAACAACTGGTTGATCTGGAAGGTGCGCGCCAGCCCCCGCCGCGCCCGCTCGGACTGCGAGGTCGCCGTGATGTCCTCGCCGTCGAGCAATACCCGGCCGGACGACGGCTTGAGCGCACCGGTTATCAAATTGACCAAGGTGGTCTTGCCCGCGCCATTGGGGCCGATCAACGCGCGCCGCGCGCCGCGCTCGAGCGAGAGGTTGACGTCGCGCGTCACCGGCAGCGCGCCGAACGCGCGGTTGAGCCCCTGCACTTCCAGCGCGGCGTCGCTCACGGCTTTTTCCTCTTCGAGAAATACCTGCCGGCGTCTTCGAGCAGCCCGAGCACGCCCCGGCGCGCGAACAGCACCGCCAGCACCAGCAGCAGGCCGATGCCGAACTGCCAGAACGTCGGGCTCAATTTCGAGAAGTAATCCTCCAGCACCATGTAGACCACCGCGCCGGCGAAGGCGCCGTACAGCCGCCCGGTGCCGCCGAGGATCAGCATCACCATCACCTTGGCGGAATTGTCGAAGTCGAACACCGTCAAGGTCACATAGGCATTGGTCTGGGTGAACAGCGCGCCGGCGACGCCGGCGATGGCGGCGGCGATGGTATAGGCAGTAACCAGCCGGCGGTGCACCGGCGAGCCGATGGCGTGCATGCGACGCACGTTCTCGCGGATGCCGGTGAGCGCCTGGCCAAACGGCGAATAAACGATGCGCCGCACGAAATAAAACACCACCGCCAGCACGCCCAGCACGTAGAGATAATTGACGTGGCCGTAGAGGTCGTAGTCGAACTTGCCGAACAGCGGCGAAATCGTCAGCCCCGGCAGGCCGTCATAGCCGCCGGAAATATCCGAGCGCAGATTGCCGGTCTCCTGCAGCATGATGGCGGTGGCGAGCGTGAGCATCAGCAGCGTAAGACCGCGATAGCGCAGCAGGAACCAGCCGGTAATGAAGCCGATCAACCCCGCCATCAACGCAGCGGCGAACAAGGTCGAGATCGGCTCGCTGTAGCCGAGCCGCGCAATCAAAAGCCCGGCCGTATAGGCGCCGATGCCGAAGAACGCGGCGTGGCCGAGCGTGACGATCCCGGCATAACCGAGGATGAGATCGAGCGAGAGCGCGAACAGCACCATGATCAGCACTTGGCCGCCGAAGGTCATCCGATCGGGGAAAGCAAAAAACGCCGCGATCGCGATCAGCCACGGCAAGGCCTCCGGCCAGCGGAACCGATGGCGGCTCACAAGATAATCGGCGGCCCGTTCGCGGGCCTTGATGCCGTCGGTGCTCCTGGTGTCACTCGCGGCCATAGAACCCCGCAGGCTTGACCAGCAACACGGCGACCGTCACGGCGTAAATGAAAAAGCCGCCGGCGTCGGCCAGCAGATATTTTCCAGCGGTGTCGAAAACGCCGAGCACCAGGGCTGCCAACAGCGTGCCCTTCAGGCTGCCGAGCCCGCCGACCGCAACGACGATCAGGAACAGAACGAGATAGAGCACCGCGAAGCTGGGCGAGAGGCCGAACAGTTGAATGGCAAGCCCGCCACCGAGCGCGGCCAGACCCGAGCCGACCGCGAAAGTGAGCGTGAACAGCAAATCGACATTGATGCCGACCAATTCCGCCATGCGCCGGTTATCGACCGCGGCGCGGATCTTGGCGCCGATATTGGTGCGCTCAAAGCCGTACCAGAGCACGGCGATGAGAAACGGCGCCGAGTCCGATCAGAAAGGCGCGGTAGCTCGGAAAGTTGCGGAAGCCGAGATTGATGTCGCCTTGCAGCCAGTGCGGCAGCGGCACCGACTTGGGGATCGGCCCGTAGAAATAAGTGAAGGTCGCGATCGACATGAAAGCGAGGCCGATGGTGAGCAGCACCTGCTCAAGATCGGTGGCCTTGTAGAGTCGGCGGTAGAGCAGCCGTTCGAACGGGATGCTGATCAAGCCGACCGACACCGATGCGATGACGAGCGAGGGGATGAAGTCGACGCCGAGCGTTCGCGTCAGCGTCACGACGATATAGCCGCCGGCCATGGCGAAGGCGCCATGCGCCAAGATTGACGAAATTCATCAGCCCCATCGTCACCGAAAGGCCGACGGAAGTGATGAACAGAAACATGGCATAAGCCAAGCCGTCGAACAGAATGCTGACGGCTATGATGGCAAAATGCGGCACGAGCCCCACCCCGTGTTGACGAAAACGCCGCCGCGCCGTTATGCGCGGCGGCGCCGTTGAGTGTCAATTTCCAAGTGGCTCAGGAGCCGCAGCGGCCGACTTTAAGTACCTTGCACTCGTCCTTCACCGCCTTGGTGGTGTCGAGAATCTTTTCGCCGAGCTTGCCATCCGGCTTGCGGTAGACCTCCATGGCGTGCTCGTCCTGGACGATGTCGCGCGTGGCGGGGTCGATCATCACGTGTCCGCGCGGACCGTTGGCCGACCAGCCTTTCATCGCGTCGACGACCTTGGCGCCATCCGCCATGTTGCCGTTGAGCTTTTTGATAGTGTCGAAGATGGCATGCATGGTGTCCCAGCCTGCCGCCGACATGAAGTCCGGATAGGAATCCTTGCCGTAGGCCTTGTGCCATTCCTCGTTGAAGGCCTTGTTCTGCGGATTGCTGAGATCGACCGCGTAGTGGCCCATCACGATGGTGCCGATGGCGGCGTCACCCATGTCCTGCAGCTTGTTGTCGGGGATCAGATCCATCGGGCCGATCAGCTTGATGCCGGCCTTGCGCATGCCGAGTTCGCCATAGGCCTTCATCACGCCGGTCGCGTGCGCGCCGGAGGGAATGAACACGTACATGCAGTCGGGGTGCTCGTCTTTGACCTTCTGGAAGAACGGCGTGAAATCCGGCACCTGCACCGGGCTGCCCATTGGGATCGACGTCGGTGATCTTGCCGCCGGCCTTCTCAAAGCCGGTCTTGAAGGCTTCGGTGGAATCCTTGCCCGGCGGGAAGTCGGTATAAGCCATGGCCGCGGTCTTGCAGCCGATTTTATCGTGCGCATAGGCGCCCATCGGATAGGCCGGATGCCACATGCTGAACGACAGCCGTACGATGTAAGGCGACAGATTGGTGATCCAGGCGGTGCCGGCATTGGCGATTACCATCGGCACTTTGGCCTGGGTGATGGTCGGCGCCAGCGCGATCGCCGACGGCGAGAACACAAAGCCGGTGACGAGCTGAACCTTGTCGTTTGTGATGAGCTCGGTGGTAACGGTCTTGGCGACCGCGCCTGTCGGCGGACCTTCGTCACGCTTGATGATTTCGATCTTGTTGGGCTCGAGATCCTTGGCATGCAGCTTGACGTAAAGATCGAAGGCCTTGTCGATCTGGTGGCCGAGGTCGGCATTGGCGCCGCTAAACGGCAGCACGACGCCTATTTTAACCGTCTCCGCCTGGGCGGTTCCGCCCACTGTCAGGGCCAAGGCAACGCATCCCAGCCATCCTATAAGTTTCATGAAGTCCTCCCTTAGATCCTTGAATTAGTTTGAAATCCCACTAATTCGCGGGCCGGTATTCCGCCCCTTCGCGCTAAACTGGACTAATTCACGGGCTGCGGTCAATCGCAATGGCGCGGGCCGCGCGCCACGCATAAGCGTGGCGGCGGTTCGCACGCAAACGTCAATGATGACCTGGGGTAGTTAAAAGACGTGAGATTGAAATACTTGGGACTGCGCCGCACGGCGCAATAAACGGTCAGGCCGCGGATTTGGCGGCGACCTGCTCCGCAGGAGCGCCCGGAACGTCATCTTTGTGCTTGAGCATCATATCCAACGTTGCGACCTCGACCCGGTTGCGGCCGCGTTCCTTGGCGATATAGAGCGCCTGGTCGGCCTGCGCCAGCAACGCGGCCATATCGAGTGCCGCTTCCTGGCAATGCACCAGCCCGATGCTCACGGTCGCGCAAACCGGACGGCTGTCGACCTCCAGCGTCGCGCGCGCGAAGCTTTCGCGAATCCGCTCGGCCACAGCTACTGCCTTGTCGCGGCTGGTATCGCACAGCACCGCGGCAAATTCCTCGCCGCCGAGGCGCCCGAACAAATCGGACGCGCGCACCGAATGACGCGCGGACTCGGTGAAGATTTCCAGCACGCGGTCGCCGAGCGCATGGCCGAAGCGGTCGTTGATCGACTTGAAGTGGTCGAGATCGATCAGCAGCACGGCGACCGGCCGCGGATTGGCGATATGGCGCTTGGCGAGTTGGGCCGCATCTTGCAGGAACGAGCGGCGGTTGGCGATGCCGGTGAGCGGGTCGACCATGGCCGCCGTGCGGTGACGCAGTTCCGTGCGCTCCTTTGCCATCGCCAGCAGAATAAAGGCGACCGAGATCGTGAACAGCAGCGCCTCGAACGAGAGCACGGTCAGCCAAACGCTGCCGAGCATACGGTTGGTCGGCGCAATAGGCAGCACCGAGACGAGCGGCGTGCGCAACAGGAACAGCGCGCCATATGCGAACAGCATGAAGATTGCCGGCCAGCGCGACACCAGCGGCTCGCCGCGGCCGCGCCAGAACTCATAGGCCGTGAGCCACGTGTAGGTGGTGATGATGCCGGACGCGATCAGCGCGCGCGTATCGACCGCCTCGGTGAGCACCGGCAGCCGGCAGACCAGCAGCCAAAGCACCGCGCCGGTTACCAGATAGACCGGCTCGACCGGACGGCCGTCGAAAACGCGAGCGCCGGTCCAGGTCACCGCGAAGGCGGTGAACAGCAGCGCATTGGCGAGATCGATGGTGATCAGGTCGGGCGCCGAGCCGTACATGCCGAACAGCACGATCGAGGCGGCGCGGATCAGATGGGCGAAACCCCACCAGGCGACCGCATAGATCGTAGGTGTTCTGCACCCAGACGAACAGCAGCAGCAATCCGAGGATCGCCTCGACATAGATCGTCACCATGAAGAGGGTGTTGACGTCGAGATTCATCAACCGGTACCGCCCGTTTAACGCCTAAGCCCGGTTTTTTGTTGTGGGCCCTGGGGTTACGCATAGGCCGCGCCCGGTAATGAAGTGGTGAATGGGCCGGGGTAGCGTCCGGCCAATGCGCCGACATGGTTTCAAGGACGTATCCGAAACCGCTGGCATCCGAATTGAGCCGCCGATATTGCGCTCAAAAGGGTCTCAAAACGCGTCCATTGGGCGGCCTTGTCGCCCCTAGAGGGCTCAACTAGGGTCGTTTTCGTCTCCACCGCTACCGGAACCGGGCATGCAGATCCGCGACGGCATCGTTGACGCCATCGGCCATACGCCACTGATCAAGCTTAGACGCGCTTCCGAGGCGACCGGCTGTACCATCCTCGGTAAGGCCGAGTTCATGAATCCGGGCGGCTCGGTCAAGGATCGCGCCGGCCGGCAGATGATCCTGGAAGCCGAAAACCGCGGCGAACTGCGACCCGGCGGCCTGGTGGTGGAGGCGACCGCCGGCAATACCGGCATCGGGCTGGCGCTGGTCGCCAATGCGCGCGGCTACCGCACCATCATCGTCATCCCCGATACGCAAAGCCAGGAAAAGAAGGACGTGCTGCGGCTGTTTGGCGCCGAGCTGGTCGAGGTGCCGGCGATAGCCTATTCGCAATCCGAACAATTACCAGCACGTCGGACGCCGCCTGGCGGACGAATTGAAGAAGACCGAAAAGAACGGCGTCATCTTCGCCGACCAGTGGAATAATCTCGACAACAGTAAAGCCCACTACGTCTCGACCGCGCCGGAAATCTGGAATGAGACCGGCGGCAAGATCGACGGCTTCATCTGCGCGGTCGGCAGTGGCGGCACGTTGGCCGGCGTATCGCGCTATCTGAAGGAAAAGAACAAGGACGTCGTCATCGGCGTCGCCGATCCGCGCGGCGCGGCCATGTATCATCTGTTCGCGGACGGCGAGGCCAAGGCGACCGAAGGCGGCTCGATCACCGAGGGTATTGGACTCGGGCGTGTCACCGCGATTGTCAAAGAAATGAAGGTCGACAAGGCTTATCTCATTCCCGACGAGGAAGCGGTGCCGATCATCTTCGACCTGCTGTTACACGAAGGCCTCTGCCTCGGCGGATCTTCCGGCATCAACGTCGCGGGCGCCATTCGGCTGGCGAAAGATCTCGGCCCCGGCCACACCATCGTGACGGTGCTCGCCGACTACGGCACGCGCTATCAGTCCAAGCTGTTCAATCCGGACTTCCTGCGCTCGAAAAACCTGCCGGTGCCGGACTGGCTGGAGGGCAAGTCGAACATCAAACCGCCATTCGTGAAGACGTGAGTTCGCAATGCCGACCGATTGCCTGTTCCGCGAGGACAGCTACCTAAAGAATTGCCAGGCGCGCGTGATCGCGGTCACCGAGCAAGGCGGCATCGTGCTCGACCGCACGGTGTTCTACGCCAATTCGGGCGGCCAGCCGGGCGATAGCGGCTCATCTCACGACGTCCGACGGCACGTGCATCGCAATCGAGACCGCGGTCTTCACCGACGCGGCCAAGAGCGAAATCGCTCATATGCCGGCGGCCGGCTCCCCTGCCGTCAAGCCCGGCGATGCAGTGACCGCGGAGATCGATTGGGACAAACGCTATGCCCGCATGCGCATGCACACCGCGCTGCATCTGCTGTCGGCGGCGCTGCCCTACGCGGTGACCGGCGGGTCGGTCGGTGAAAGCGAAAGCCGGCTCGATTTCGACATTCCGGAGGCCGGCCTCGACAAGGATGCAATCACGGCGCGCGTCAACGAGATGATCGCGAGCAATGCCGCAGTCACCAGCCGCTGGATCAGCGACGATGAGCTCGCGGCCAACCCCGGCCTGGTCAAGACCATGTCGGTGAAACCGCCGATGGGCACCGGCCGGGTGCGGCTGATCGAAATAGCCAATCTCGATTTGCAGCCGTGCGGCGGCACCCATGTGCGCGCCACCGGCGAAATCGGTTCGGTGCGGGTCACGCAAATCGAAAAGAAAGGCAAGCAGAACCGCCGCGTGCGGCTCGCTTTCGCCTAAATTGCGCGGCCTTACTAAGCGGCCTTGGCCATGGCTGCGCGTTCGGCTGCGAGCAATTCCTTCGCCGCCTTTTCGATCCCCGCAAGGATAGCGGGCTCGCTGAAGTTCGACAGATAAGGCTGCATCGGACCGGTATCCGAAATACCCGCGAGCCGAACCGCGTCATGCAACACGCGCAACGGCGAATGCGCATCGCGCTGATCCTCAAGCGGAATGAACAGAGCGCGCAGGCGCTGCGCCTCGGCCATGTCGCCGCGCTTGATGGCGCGCAGCAGCGACATCGACAGGCCGGGCGCCACGCAAACGCTGCCCGACGTGAACGCTTTGAGACCGAACTTGGTGAGATGATCGATCGCCGGGCGCTCGCCGATGCCGCTGATGACGATATTGCGGTCGACGGCGTTCACCAGATCGCCGAGGAACGCATCCTGCGATGGATCCTGCCGCACAATGGCATATTTGATCGCGCAGATCGCGCCGTCCTTCGCCAGCCGGCCCATGTCGGAGGCTTCGACGTAACCTTCGTCCTTCACGTAAGCGATCACCGGCTTGCCATAGGCATCGGCCAGCTTGCGGATTCCGGTCGCGACCCCGGCCGGCGTCGATTGCGCCTTGTGCGGCAGCACCATCGCGGTCGGGAACGGATAATCGCGCAGCATCCGCAACTGGTCGTGCGCCTTGCCGTAATCGCTGCCGACCGAGGGGATCATCCAGTCGCCGTCGTGCGCGAGTTTGATCAGCAGATCGCACAGCGCGCGCAGATCGCTGACGCCCATATTGTAGAGATTGGCGTTGCCGCCATACATGAAGGTGCGCACGCCGCCCGAGCGGAGATGGTCGAGCAGGCGGCCGTTTTGCACGGGGTCGATGGTCAAGTCCGCGCGCCGCGCCAGCGGCGGAACCGACAGAACCGAAGCGGCGAGATCGGCGGGGGAAACGGGCGTGGTTTTCATGGGTGGCACCTCGTTCTCTCAGTTGTATGATGACCTGACAACTTGGTCAACGCCGCTTTTTTGCCTTTCCACGGCTGGCTAGACGGCCTCGGCTTCCACCGCCACGTCGTAATGACGCGAGCGCGCGTCGTAACGCTTAAGCAGCGCATGCGCGTCGGGCCGCACCACCGCGGTTTCGTAGTCCGCGCCGGCAAAAGCCTTGATCGCCGCCATCGAGTCGAACCACATGATCGTCGCGAACTCGATTTCGCCGCCGGCCGGGCCGCGCAGCAGTTCGATGCGGCGGAAGCCGCCGATTTTCTTTCCGACAATCCATGGAAAGACTTCGGTTCTCAGCAAGGCTTCGTAGGCGTCGGCATTTTCCGGCGTCGTCCAGCCATACCAGATGCGCGCAATCATTGAGGACCCTCCACCATCGTGAATGCAACCTATTGGCAGCGTTGGCCGTTGCACTCATTGCCAGGATCGACCAAGCTTGCCGCACGCAATATGGAAACCGCAATGCCGAATTCAACATCGAGCAAATGGCTCAAATCGACCGAATGGCTCGCCGCCGAGCTAGGCAAGCCCAATGTCGTGGTCGTGGACGGCTCCTATTATCTCTCGACGCAAAAGCGCGATGCCAAGGCGGAATACCTTGCCGCCCATATCCCGGGCGCGGTGTTCTTCGACATCAACGGCATCGCCGATCGTTCAACCGATTTGCCGCATATGCTGCCAGGACCGGACCAGTTTGGTGAGGCGGTCGGCGCGCTTGGCATCACTGAAACCGACACCATCGTGGTCTATGACGGCACCGGGCTCTATTCGGCAGCGCGCGTGTGGTGGAGCTTCCGCATCTTTGGCGCCAAAAACGTCTTCATTCTCGATGGCGGATTTCCGGCTTGGAAATCCGAAGGACGCCCGGTCGAAGCCGGTGAAGTCAAACGCGCACCGCGCACCTTCAAGGCCGAGATGGACACCGGCGCGGTCGCCATGGTCTCCGACGTGCAGATGGCGCTCAACGACGGCAGCACGCAGGTCGTCGATGCGCGCTCGGCCGGGCGCTTTGCCGGCAGCGAGGCAGAGCCGCGCGCGGGATTACGCTCCGGCCACATGCCGGGCGCTTTGAATGTGCCGTTCACCGAGATCGTCGAGAACGGGCGGCTCGCCTCGCCCGAAAAGATCGCGCAAGTGTTCGCCAAACACGGCGTCGATACCAGCAAGCCGATGATCACCAGTTGCGGCTCCGGCGTCACTGCCGCCGTGCTTGCGCTCGGCCTCGATGCGCTCGGCAAGCCGGCGCGCATTTACGATGGCTCCTGGTCGGAATGGGGCGCAAGGCCGGATTTGCCGGTGGTCAAAGACTAGGCGTTGCCGAACCTGCTATATATAAATTGTTGCATGTGACTCGCCGCAGCGGCGCGAGGCCTCGATGATCTTCCGCCAATTGTTCGACAGCGTTTCCGGCACCTACTCCTATCTGCTCGCCAGCCGCGCGGGCGGCGAAGCCATGATCATCGATCCGGTGCTGGAAAAGGTCGACCGCTACCTGCAATTGATCCGCGAACTCGACCTCAGACTGGTCAAGGCCGTCGACACACATCTGCACGCCGATCACATCACGGGCCTGGGCGCGCTGCGCGACCGCACCCAATGCATAACGGTGATGGGCGAGAACAGCAAAGCCGATGTCGTGTCGATGCGGCTTGCCGAAGGCGACAAGCTCACCATCGAAGGCCTCGCGCTGGACGTGCTCTACACGCCGGGCCACACCGACGATTCCTACAGCTTCCTGCATGAGCGATCGCGTCTTCACCGGCGACACGCTGCTGATCCGCGGCACCGGCCGCACCGATTTCCAGAACGGCGACGCGCGCATGCAATATGAATTGATCTTCGGCAAGCTGCTGCGCCTGCCCGACGAGACGTTGGTGTTCCCGGCGCACGACTACAAAGGCGACACCGTGTCCACCATCGGCGAGGAGAAGCGCTACAATCCGCGCCTGCAAGTCAAGTCGATCGACGACTATGTCGCGCTGATGGCGAGCCTTAATTTGCCGAACCCGAAAATGATGGACGTCGCGGTGCCGTCCAACATGAAAATCGGGCTGGCGCAGCAGGAGATCGCGCGCCGCGGCTGGGCGCTCGACGCCGTTCAGGCGATCGCGCTGGTCGGCCGGCCCGACGTCGCCTTTGTCGACCTGCGCGAAACCAGCGAGCGCCAAAAGCACGGCAGCATTCCGGGCGCGCTGCACGCGCCTTACGGCAATCTGCCGGAGAACGTGCGCGCTGGCGGCATGCTGCGCGAGCTGGCGCGCGCCAGCGACAAGCGCATCGTATTCTATTGCGCCTTTGGCGAACGCTCGGCCATGGCGGTGCAAGCCGCGCAAGACGCCGGGCTTATGTCGGCGCTCCACGTCGAGGGTGGCATCGACGCCTGGAAACGGGCGAACGGCCCGCTCGCGCGTTAGAATTCAGTGTAAAATCTGGCTCAGGAACAGCTTGGTCCGCTCGTGCTGCGGATGGGCGAAGAACTCTTCCGGCGTATTGGCCTCGACGATCTGGCCCTGGTCCATGAACACCACGCGGTTTGCCACCTGGCGCGCGAAGCCCATCTCGTGCGTCACGCACAGCATGGTCATGCCGTCCTCGGCCAGTTGCACCATGGTGTCGAGCACCTCCTTGACCATTTCCGGGTCGAGCGCGGAGGTCGGCTCGTCGAACAGCATGATCTTCGGATTCATGCACAGCGCGCGCGCGATGGCGACGCGCTGCTGCTGGCCGCCGGAGAGTTGGCCGGGAAATTTTCCGGCCTGCTCGGGGATTTTGACGCGCTTGAGATAATGAAGCGCGACCTCTTCGGCCTCCTTCTTCGGCATCTTGCGCACCCAGATCGGCGCCAGCGTGCAGTTCTCCAGCACCGTGAGATGCGGAAACAAATTGAAATGCTGGAACACCATGCCGACCTCGCGGCGCACCTCGTCGATCTTTTTAAGATCGTTCGTCAACTCCACGCCGTCGACGACAATACGGCCGGCCT
This sequence comes from uncultured Alphaproteobacteria bacterium, assembly GCA_963809675.1. Taxonomy (GTDB): domain Bacteria; phylum Pseudomonadota; class Alphaproteobacteria; order Rhizobiales; family Xanthobacteraceae; genus Pseudolabrys. The sequence goes on along the minus strand of CAWEKJ010000007.1, from coordinate 511,085 downwards.
GATGCTCTTCCAGCCGGTTGATGCAACGGATCATCGTGGACTTGCCGGAGCCCGACGGCCCGCAGATCACGATGCGCTCGCCACCTCCGACTTTGAGATTGATGTCGCGCAGCACGTGGAAGTCGCCGTACCACTTGTTCATGGCGACGATCTCCACCGCTACGTCGGTCGTGAGACGGCGCGGCTTACCGGTGGTTCCAGTCGCAGCTTTGGTGTCGGGCATGATGCAGCCTCAGCGTTTGTCGCCAGTGGCGAGACGCGCTTCCGTGGCGCGGGCGTAGCGGGACATTCCGTAGCAGAAGACCAGGTAGAAGATCGCGGCCACCGCGTAACCGGTGGTGCTGGTGACCGGCGTCGCCCATTTCGGATCGATGCGCGCCACTTCGATGGTGCGCAGCAAATCGAAGATGCCGACGATGAACACCAGCGTGGTATCCTTGAACAGGCCGATATAGGTGTTGACGATATTCGGGATCGTTATCTTGAGCGCTTGCGGCAAAATGATGAGCCGCATCATCTGCCAGTAACGCAAGCCGACCGCTTGGGCGCCCTCGAATTGGCCCTTGGGGATCGCCTGCAAGCCGGCGCGCACCACCTCCGCCATATAGGCCGAGGCGAACAGCGCGATGCCGACCAGCGCGCGCAGCAATTTGTCGGGCTCGAATTTTTCGGGCACGAACAGCGGCAGCATCACGCTCGCCATGAACAGCACGGTGACCAGCGGCACGCCGCGCACGAATTCGATGAAGATGGTGGAGAACAGCTTCACCGTCGGCATCGGCGAACGCCGTCCCAGCGCCAGCAAGATGCCGAGCGGCAGCGACACCACGATGCCGACCGAGGCGACCACGATAGTAACCAGCACGCCGCCCCATAGCACGGTATCGACAATCTCCAGGCCAATGGTCTCAAAGCCGTGCAGCAGGAAGTAGGAGCAGATCGGCAGCACGACGAAAAAATAAAGCGCGCCGAGGTCGCGACGCGGCGCCTGGAGCCAAAGCATCCAAGCAATGCCGACGGCGAGCATTGCGAAGAAAACATCGACCCGCCAGCGGTCGGGGATCGGATAGGAGCCGTAGGTGAAGTAAGGCAGCCGCTCCCATACGAACGGCCAGCAGGCGCCGATCTCGCGGTGCTGGACGATCTCGCGGCAGGCATCGCGGTCGGCACCGGTCCAGACCGCGTCGATGAACAAGAATTTCACGAGATCGGGAATGATCCAGAGCAGCAGCAGCGCGACAATAACGGTCAGCGCGATATTGAACGGCGTCGACAACAGGTTCTCGCGCGCCCAGCCCCATGCGCCGGTCATATGCGGCGGCGGCGGCTGTTGTTCGAGTTGCGTTTTGCGCACGAACGCGATTTCGGCAACGGCCAGATCGCCTTCCGACATGGTCATGGCGTCACCGTTCCACCAGCGCGACGCGGCGGTTGTAGATGTTCATAGCGAACGACGTCGTTAGACTGATGGTGAGGTAGACCAGCATGGTGATGGCCACGACCTCGACCGCCTGGCCGGTCTGGTTGAGCACCGTGCCGGTGAACACCTGCACCAGGTCGGGATAGCCGATCGCCACGGCCAGCGTGGAATTCTTGGTCAAGTTGAGATACTGGCTGGTCAGCGGCGGCAGGATCACGCGCATCGCCTGCGGCACCACGATCAGCCGCAATGTCGGGCGCGGCTTGAGGCCGAGCGAATAGGCCGCCTCGGTCTGGCCGCGCGATACCGCCGTGATGCCGGCGCGCACCACTTCGGCGATGAACGCGGCCGTATAGATCGAGAGCCCGAACAACAGCGCGGCGAATTCCGGCAGCACCTCGAGCCCGCCGGTGATGTTGAAGCGGCCGGCCTGCGGATAGTCGAAGCTGAGCGGAAATCCTTTCAGCGCCAGCACGACGAACGGCAAGCCGATGACCAGCGCGAGCGTTGCCAAGAACACCGGCGCCTGCTGACCGGTGCGCTCCTGCCGCTTGCGCGCCCAGATATAGAACGCGATTGATCCGATCACGCCGACGACCAGCGCGGCCACTACCGCGCTAAAGCCATAGAGGAAGACCGGCGACGGCAAGAAAAGGCCGCGATTATTGAGAAAAGTGCCGCCGGGAATGGCTATGCTGTCGCGCATCTCCGGCAGCGCCTTGAGCACAGCGTTGTACCAGAACAACAACTGCAGCAGCAGCGGGAGATTGCGGATGGTCTCGACATAGCCGGTGGCGAATTTCGACAGCAGCCAGTTTTTCGACAGCCGCGAAATACCGATAGTGAAACCCAGAATGGTCGCGAACACGATGCCGAGGCCCGCGACCAGCAGCGTGTTGAGCAACCCGACCCAGAAGGCGCGGCCATAGGTCGACGCCTGCGCCGAATAAAAGATCAGCGTCTGGCTGATGTCGAAACCGGCGGTGTTGTCCCAGAAGCCGAAGCCGGAAGCGATATGCGCGCGGCGCAGATGCTCGATGGCGTTGAAGGTCGCGCCAACGACCAAGAGCGCGATGAAGGCGCAGAGAACGACCTGATAGATGATGCTACGAATTTTGGGGTCGTTGTAAAACGCGACACGCGCGGGGCTCACGCCCGTCGTTTGGTCCGTCATTTACCCCTCGCCGCATTGGCGGCGGTGCCCGGCAGCACCCTCTCTTAGTCCGGAACGCCGCGGGATGCCCCCGCACCCCGCGGCGCCACTACATCAGCGGATCGGCGGTGCGTATTGAATGCCGCCCTTGCTCCACAATTTGTTCAAGCCGCGGTCGATCTTGAGCGGCGAACCCTGCCCCACATTGGCCTCGAACACCTCGCCGTAATTGCCGACCAGCTTGATGATGCGCACGGCCCAGTCCTTGGTGAGGCCGATTTGTTCGCCGTAGTTGCCCTCGGTGCCGACAAAGCGTTTCACATCCGGATTGGTGGACTTCATCATGTCATCGACGTTCTTGGAGGTTATGCCCAATTCTTCGGCATTCAACATCGCGAAGAAAACCCACTTCACAACGGTGAACCACTGATCGTCACCCTGCCGCACGGCCGGACCGAGCGGTTCCTTGGAGATGATTTCGGGCAGAATGATGTGGTCGTTGGAGTTGGCGAGACGCAGGCGCTCCGAATAGAGACCGGAAGCGTCGGTGGTGTAGGCGTCGCAGCGCCCTGCGTCGTACGACTTCACCGCCTCATTGGCGGTGGCGAAAGTCACTGACTTGAGCTGCATGTTATGGGCGCGGAAAAAATCCGCGAGATTGAGCTCGGTGGTGGTCCCCTGCTGCACGCAGACCGAGGCGCCGTTGAGTTCGAGCGCGGAATTCACCTTCAGCGCCTTGCGCACCATAAAGCCCTGCCCGTCGTAATAATCGACGCCGGTAAAGCTCAAGCCCAGCGAACTGTCGCGCGACGACGTCCAGGTCGTGTTGCGAATCAGAACGTCCACTTCGCCGGACTGCAGCGCGGTGAAGCGATCCTTGGCCGACAGCGGCACGAACTTCACTTTGCTGGCGTCGTTGAAGATGGCGGCAGCAATGGCGCGGCAGACGTCGACGTCGAGCCCGGTCCATTTGCCCTGCGCGTCCGGCAGGCCAAAGCCCGCCAGCGTGCCGTTGGCGCCGCAATTGAGGATGCCGCGATCCTTGACGCTCTTGAGCGTCTGGGCTGAGGCGGCTCTGCGCGAAAACAATCGCAGCGGCGGTGACAAGGGAAAGAAGTGTGACAATGCGTTTCATGGGATGGCCTTTTCAGCGCGAACTCGGGTACGGCGCTCCTCGCGGGCAGGCCAGTCATTCCGACCCTTGAGCCACGGCCCAAAAGTGGGAAATATCGATGTCTGGCCTATTTTCCCCACGCCTCATCGCCTTTCACCATCTGAGAACGATCAGGCTGCGGCGTCAAGGGGTTGACGCTTGCGGGCTCGGCGGCCGTATATGGCCGCCGCACGCCCGCCATTACCTCACCGCTTCAGACCGGACCGAAAAATCCTATGGCGAAGACGCCGAAAAAGCCGGCCAAGCCGGAAACCCGCTTGGTTACCGCCGGCCGCGACACCAAAGGCCAGTATGGTTTCGTCAATCCGGCGAGTCTGTCACGCCTCCACCGTTCTCTATCCGACGGCGGAGGATCAGATCGCGCATCGCTCGCGCTATCAATACGGCCGGCGCGGCACGCCGACATCCGAAGCGCTCGAACAAGCGCTAACCAGCATCGAGGGCGAAGGCTGTGCCGGCGTCGCACTGCTGCCCTCGGGATTGTCGGCGATTTCAACCGCGTTGGTCGCGGTCGCAAGCTCGGGTGACCACGTCCTGGTCACCGACAGCGTCTACCGGCCGACCCGCAACTTTTGCGACGGCGTCTTCAAACGCATGGGTGTCGAGACCACCTACTACGACCCGCTGATCGGCGCAGATATCGCCAAGCTGTTCAAGCCGAACACACGCGCGGTGTTCGTTGAGGCCCCCGGCTCGCAAAGTTTCGAGATGCAGGACATTCCGGCCATCGCGAAAGCCGCGCACGACAAGGGGGCGGTCGTGCTGATGGACAATACCTGGGCGACGCCGCTTTATTTTAACGCCTTCGAGAAGGGCGTCGATCTGTCGATCCAGGCCGGCACCAAATATATCGGCGGCCATTCCGACATCATGTTTGGCTGCGTGTCGGCCAACGTCAGAACATTGCCGGCGCTCAAGACCGTCGTGCAAACGATGGGCCTGTGCGTCGGCCCGGACGATATGTATCTCGCGCTGCGCGGCTTGCGCACGATGGCCGTGCGGCTCAAGCGTCACAACGAATCCGGCCTGCGCGTCGCGCGCTGGCTCAAAGACCGGCCCGAAGTGTTGCGCGTATTGCACCCGGCCCTCGACAGCGATCCCGGCTTCAAAATCTGGCAGCGGGATTTTTCCGGCGCCTGCGGGTTGTTCAGCATCGTGCTCAAGCCGACGAGCGAGAAATCCGTGCTCGCCTTTATGAACGAACTCGCGCTGTTCGGCATGGGCTTTTCGTGGGGCGGCTTCGAGAGCCTGGTGATCCTGTTCGATTGCGCCGAGTACCGCACCGCGACCAAATGGGCGCCGGGCGGCCCGACGCTGCGCTTTCACATCGGGCTCGAAGATCCTGACGATCTGATCACGGATCTCGAAGGCGGCTTCGCGGCGATGGCGGCGGCCAAATGATTAAGCCGGCGCGCCCTGCCCGCCGCTGCGGATCACGAATTGAAGATTGCGAAGATAGACGAAGACGCCGAACGCCTGCCCAAGGATGAATACCGGATCCTTGCGGTAGAGTGCGTAGCCGAGCAGCATCAGGCCGCCGCCGATCGAGAACACCCAGAACGCGGTCGGCACCACGCTGCGCCCGGCTCGCTCCGAAGCGATCCACTGCACCACGAAGCGCATGGCGAACATGAGCTGCGCGACATAGCCGATCAGGATTCCCCAATCGATATTGCCGACGAATACGTCTTGCAGGTAGCCGCCGACGGCGCGCGTGATGTCGATCAACATTTGAGCTAGTCCTCCGAAACTTCCGGTATGCGTTTCTTGCGGCGGATCAGCCACCAAACGCCGGCAAGATCAAGGATCCCGACCCATAGCCGGTCCCACATCCCGTAATTCGATACGCCGTGGGCGCGCGGCCGGTCGACCACGTCCACATAGCCGATGTCACAACCCTCGCGCTTGACCAACGCCGGCAGGAACCGGTGCAGGCCGTCGAAATACGGCAGCCGCAGGAACAAGTCGCGACGGAACGCCTTGAGGCCGCAGCCGGTATCGCGAGTGCCGTCGCGCAGCACCGCGCCGCGCACTGTATTGGCGACGCGCGATTGAAATTTCTTGAAGCCGCTGGACTTGCGCCCAACCCGCTGGCCGGCAATCAGCCCCACCTGGCCGCCGCCTGCTTCGAGCGCGCGCAACATGGCCGGAATGAACGCCGGGTCGTTCTGTCCGTCGCCGTCGAGGGTCGCGATCAGCGGCGCGCGTGCCGCAGCCACGCCCGATCGCACCGCCGCCGACTGACCGCAGGATTGCTTGTGCCGCACGCGGCGCAGCCAGGGATATTGCGTCATCAAGCGATTGAGTTCGGCCTCGGTGCCGTCGCTCGAGCCGTCATTGACGTAGATAACCTCGAACCGCCATTGGCCATCGAGCGCGGTGGCGATTTCCTTGACCAGCAATTCAATATTGTCGGCTTCGTTGCGTACTGGAACCACGACGGAAACCGCTGGATCATTGGCGTTCATCTCGGAAGCTCTATTGGGACAACAGCGCACGCGCAACGGATTTGATCCGCCGCAGCGATGGTCCAGGCTTTTGATGCAAGACCGCGTCCGGCCCGACCGAGAAACCGAGCCTTCTCAGCGCGAAATAGCGTCGCACCAGCAGCCCTCCCACAACGCCGACCACGGCGCCGGCCAGCACGTCGCTCGGGTAATGCGCGGTCACCACCACGCGGCTGACCGCGATCAACAAGGCATAGATCCACAAAATCGTACGCGCGCGCGGCCAAAACGTGCCGAACGCCACCAGCACTGAAAACACCGTCGTGGCATGCCCTGACGGCAGGCTTGCATAGGCGGCGGGCCACGTAAAAGGACTGAACAGATACGGATTAAGGCTTCCTCCGACGAGCGGCCGCGCACGTCCGAATATATGCTTGACGATGGTCGTGAACAGGCCGGGCACGGCGATGGCGGCGAACAGGAAACCGACGCGTACCATTGCGGTCGCCAGCACCAACTGCGAGACCCGCGACAGACCGGGCAACGCCGCAAGCACTAAAAATAAAATGCCAAGCGGCCACAGGAACCAGCCCGACTTGCCGAAATCCGTAATCTGATCGAAAAACCAGACCAGCCAGCGCGGCAGACGCGCAACCGCGCGGATCGCGGCGCCGTCCGCTACAAACTGCACCAACAAAAAAGCCAGCACGACAATCCCTGCGGCGATCACGAGTTGTTGCGGCGTCAGCGGCCACGGATTGCGCGCAGGCATGCGCGCCGGACGCGCCAGCACGCCGAGCGCCGCAACCACGTTGGCGGCGCAGCGCCGCAACGCCGAAGCCGCCGCGTAGGGATCGCCTCGATTTAAACCGTTGGCCGCGGTCATGGCGTTGCCGCCGAGCGGAATACGTTGAGCGTCACCGGCCGCCCGATGCTGACGTTGTAGCCGTCGACGCGCTGGCTGAGCGCATAATGCAGTCCGATCGCATCTGCCCGCTGCACGAAGCTACGCTCGCTCCGCGCGTCGACCAGCGCAAAGCGGCACGCGCCCCTCGACAGGAAGTCGGCCGCGCCGGCGCCATCGGTGAAGCGGGTATCGGTGCCGAGCAGGAACACCAGGCTCGGTTCCTGATAATAGCCGGTCGAGGCTACACGCGGCGAGCCGCACTCGCCGGCGCGCAACGCGTCCGCAACCAGCGCGCTCGGGAACAACGCAGGGAGCGAGGGAAACGTCACGGCATAGACCGTGACGGCAATCAGCACCGACGCTGCCATGCCGCGCAACAATGAACGCTCGGGGCCATCCACCTCATAAAGCCACCAGGCGAATAGGCCGACAATCGCGGCGGCGGCGGCGAACGGCCACGCCACAAAGCCGGGATCGTGTCCGATAACAATAAAGATGACGACCACGCCGACCGCGATCACCGCGGGAAACGCGAACCAGCCGGCGGTGCCGCGCACCAGCCAGCGGTTGGTCGATAGACCGCCCGACTCGAGAACGCCGGCGATCAGGATCGCGATCGCCGGATAGAGCGGCAGCACGTAATGCGGCAGCTTGGTGATCACCGCCTCAAACACCGCCCAGGACGGAATCAACCACGCCAGAAGAAATCGCGCGCCCGGCTCGCGCCGCGCCTGCCATATCCGGGGCGCGGCAAGGCCGGCCAGTATCGAGCCCGGCCAGAACGTCACCCAGAACAAAACAAAATAAAGTCCGGGCGGCGCGCCGTGCGCTTCCTGCCCGCCGAAAACTTTGGCCAGCATATCTTCGCCGACGGAATGCTCGAAAAAGCTGGCGCCGGACTTCACGACGATAGCCACGAACCAGGGCAGCACCAGCACCAGCAGCCAGACAAGGCCTGCGAACGGGCGCAGCTTCCAGATCCAGCGGCCCGAACGATCGGCGATCGACAGCGTGAGTGCGGTGAGCGCGACGACCATCAGGATCAATGGTCCCTTGATCAGCACGCCCGCCGCCAGCGCGGTCCACAGGATCGCGGGCAAACGCCAGCCAATGGTCAAATCCGGCGTACGCCGGCTCGTCAGATAGATGCGCGCCATTGCACCCATCGCCGCCATGCAGGTGAGCAGCAACACGGCGTCGGTTTTTGCGAGCCTCGCTTCCACGCCAAGCAGCACCGAGCTCGCCATCATCAGCGCCGCCAGCAGCGCGGCGCGGCGTGGCAAAAATGCAAGCGCGGTCCAATAGGTCAGCAGCACAGCGCCGATGGCGCCGATGAGCGACGGCAACCGATAGAGCCAGATCGTGGTGCGGGCATGCGGGATTCCGACCGCCTCGCCCGCCTTCACCGCTGCCGCTTGCAGCCAATAAATGCCGACCGGCTTCTTGTAGCGAACCTCGTCCTGGAAATGGATGTCGATATATTGGCCGCTTTCCAGCATCTGCTTGGTGGCCTGCGCGAAGCGCGCCTCATCGCGGTCGACCGGCGGAATCTGGAAAAAACCCGGCAGGAAAGCGATCAGCGAAAACAACAACGAGCAATACGCAAACGCGACGGTGCGAAGCGCCGGCATAATCCAGCACGCCCGCCAAACCCCGCGCCGTGGTCAGCGGCTGCTGTGCATCATTGGTGGCCGTGCTCATTAATCGATCGATTCCAGATGATTCTGCGCATTTTCCGGGACCATAAGCCCTAGCCGCAGCGCTGGCTATTGCAGGCGAACGCTCACGCTGTCGGTGGCGCCGCGGGCATCCATGACGGTAAGCCGCACGAAGCCCGGCCCATCGGGCGCGAAGAACACGGTGCGGCGGGCGCCTTGCGTGTCGAGCGGCACACCATTGGCCATGACGGTGAGCGGCGCGACGCCGCCTGTTATCTTGAGCGCAACCGGCTCGGCCGGACGCGCTCTTGGCAAGCTCAATATGCGCGCCGTCCGGCGGGAACATGATGCGCGGCGGCTCGGCTGCGGCGCTCACGCCGCCCTCGGGTGTGAAGCGTTGCAGCGGCGGCGGCAGCTTGCCGGTGGCGGCGAACACCACGCCCTTGGGCGCGTGCGCCAGCGGCGCCGGCGCATTGCCGCTGCGCGCAAAGGCGTCGAACAAGAATCGGCGCCGCCGCCGCGCGGCCGACCAGGCCGGGCACCGGCGCGCCATCGGCCCGCCCGACCCAGACCCCGATGGTCATGCGGCCGTCGTAGCCGACCGCCCAGGCGTCGCGGTAGCCGTAGGACGTGCCGGTCTTGAACGCGATGCGTCCGGGCATCGCATTGTCCGGCGGCGGCGCGCCGATCAGGATATTTCCGACATACCAGGCGGCGACCGGATCGAGCAGACGGCGTGCATTTGGCGTTCCCGCGCCTTCACGCTCGATCAGCGGCACCGCCGAACCTTGCCGCGCCAATCCGGTATAGAGCATCACCAAATCGTTGAGCCTGATGCCGACGCCGCCGAGACCCATGGCAAGACCGGGCGCCTCGCCCTTGGGCAGCACCAGCGTCGCACCGGTCTGCGTCAATCGCGCGCTCAACCGGCTGACGCCGACTTTGCCGAGCACCGCGATGGCCGGCACGTTGAGCGACATTTGCAGCGCACGCCGCACAGTGACCGTGCCCTGGAACGTCAGATCGAAATTCTCCGGCGTGTAGCTGCCGTAGCGCGCCGGTTTGTCGTCGATCAGCGTTTCGGGATGCAGCAGGCCATCCTCGAAAGCCATCCCGTAGATGAACGGCTTGAGCGTCGAGCCGGGCGAGCGCAGCGCCTGCGTCATATCGACCTGGCCGGCGCGGCGCTGGTCGAAATAGTCGGCGGTGGCGACGCGTGCACGTACCTCGCCCGTTTCATTGTCGACGGCAAGAATGGCGACCGAAATCTGCGGTCCAAGTGCATGGGCACGTTCACGCGCCAACTCCTGCAAGGTCTTCTGCAGTCCGGCCTCGATCGTAAGACGGTGAATGCGGCGGTCCTGCTCGGCACCGACCACCTGATCGGCGGAATGCGGCGCCAGCACCGGCAAGGGCCGGCGTTCATGCGGCACGTCCTGTGACTTGGCGCGCGCGATCTCGTCGCGCGGCACAGCGCCGGCCGCCGCCGCGCGGTCGAGCACGCGGTCGCGCGCCGCGCGCGCGATATCCGGGAAACGATCCGGCCGGCGCAGTTCCGGCGACTGCGGCAGCGCCACCAGCAGCGCGGCTTCGCTGAGCGACAGCTTGCGCGGCTCCTTGCCGAAATAACTCAGCGAAGCGGCGCGGATGCCTTCCAGATTGCCGCCATAGGGCGCCAGCGTCAGGTAAAGCGAAAGAATTTCGTTCTTGTCGAGCGCGTGTTCGAGTTCGAGCGCGCGCGTGATCTGGCGCAACTTGGCGGAAATGCTGCGCTGCTCGCGCGGCTCCAGCAGCCGCGCCACCTGCATGGTGATGGTCGAGCCGCCGGAGACGATGTGGCCGCTGCTGGCGAACTGCACGGCCGCGCGCGCCAGCGCCGCCGCGTCGACGCCGCGATGCGTCGCAGAAGCGCTTGTCCTCATAGGCGAACAGCATTTGCAAGAACCGCGGATCGACATCCTTGACGCTCGCCGGCAGCCGCCAGCGCCCTTCGGTCGTGGCATAGGCGCGCAACAGCTTGCCGTCGCGGTCGAGCACCACGTGCGAGGTTTCGAGATCCTTGCCGAGCGGCGCGCGGCCGAGCGAATACACCCACGCGGTCCCAGCCAGCGCGGTCAGCACGGCCGCGCCGGCGAGCCCCGCTAACGATGAAACGCCAACGCTTCATTTCGGCGCCGTGATGTCGATAGCGTCCGTTGCGGTACGTCCGAAGCGATCGGGCGATACATGTCCTCGACCACCGCCTGCGGCAACACGTAGTGGCCGGGCGACACCGCTCGCACCACGTAGGCCACTGTGAACACCGGCGGGGAATCCTGCTTGCGGTCGAACGCCGCCGTGAAGCGGTCATCGCGGAATTCGCTGTTCACCGGCTCGACCGCGTCGGTGATCCAGCCGAGCGTTCCGGTATCGCCCGACGACACCAGCTTCGGATTGTCGATCTCGAAGCCGGCCGGCAGATAGTCGGCGACGATCACGCGGCCGAACTGCGGCTGCGGCTCGGTCATCTTGAGCACCACCACGAAACGCTGGTTCTGCTTGGCCTTCGTCGCGTCGGCCGGCTCGCCGTCGAGCGTGAAATAATTGCGCTCGATCTTGAAGCCGCGCTCGGCCGCCGGTTCCGGCGTCAGCGGCGAGCCGCTCACCGACACCACCGCCTGCACCGTGCCGTTGCCCTTATTGCTCACCGCCAGCGGCTGATCGAGTTCGTCGGCGCGCAGGCTGCGGTAGAAGGTGCCCTGCCGCGTCTCGTCGTTGACCGAGAGCGAGATGGCATTGAGCTGCTTGGCGAGCGCGCGGGCCGCGAGCACCAGCCAGGCGTCCTCCTGCGTCGAGGTCCGCGCCGACAGCGCGCGCGCCGCATCGATGCGCGAGACCGCGTCGTCGATGGTTTTCTGGGTGGCGTGCCCTTCCGAGGCAAGCGTCACCAGCGCCGCGGAGTCGCGCAGCGCCGAACCGAAATCGTCGCGGCCGAAGTCGAGCTTGGGTTGTGGCGCCAGATCGTCGAGCGCGGCGAGATAGACGCGGTCGGCGCGCGCCTTGTCGCCGAGCATGGCGAGCGCGGCGGCGATTTGCGCCTTGGCGATCGGCGTCGCCAGATCGTTGAGCTTGGTGTCGGCGATGTAACGCAGGTCGCCGACCGGCGCCACGCCGTTGCGCGCCAGCACGTAGAGCGCATAGGCAAGATCGCGGCCGCCGTTCTTGGTCGGCTCGGGCGAGGCCGCTACCGTATTGCGCAGCCGGTCGAGCGCCAGCGTGAATGCCGCCTGCGGCACCTCGAACTTGCGCTCGCGCGCGCGGGTGAGGAAATCGGTCACGTAAGCATCGAGCCACAGGATCCTCGCCGCCGACCGACCACAGGCCGAACGAGCCGTTCGAGCCTTGGCGCGCCAGCAGACGCTGGATGGCGTCTTTGATGCGCTGATCGATGTCGCCGTCGAGCGTGAGTTTCGCCTGCGCCGACAATTCGTTGACATAGAGCATCGCCACCGCGCGGCTGGTGATCTGTTCCGAACAGCCGAACGGATAGCGGTCGAGTTCGCTCAGCAGCGTCGCGATATCGAGCGAGGTCGAGATCGCGACCGACAGGCCGACGCGCCCGGTGCCCGGCACGAAGTCGGCGAACATGTCCTTCGACAGCGTCAGCGTCTCGCCTTGGCTCAAGCGCGCGCACGCTGCGGCGGGTCAGGATCTGGTTGGCCGGCCGCACGTCGAGCGCAAACGCGCGCTCGAGCGCAAAGCCGTTCGGCCCGCTCACGCTTACATTGATGGTGCTGGCCCCGGACCCCGCGGCTGATACGGGCACCGAGAGATGGTCGCGCTGCTTGGCGGCGAGTTTGAGCGTGAGCGGCTTATCGCCGTCGAGCTTGACCGTGCCTTCGCTGCTGATGGCAACGCTGTAGTCGCCGGCCGCGCCTTCGACATTGTCCAGCTCGAGCTGCACCGCGCCGCGGTCGCCGGTGCGCAGGAAACGCGGCAGCGTCGCGGTCAGCACCACCGGATCGCGCACCATCACGTCGCCGGAAGCTTTGCCGACTTTGTCCTTGCTCCAGGCCACCGCCATCACGCGCACGGTGCCGGCGAAGGCCGGGATATCGAAATTCACCTGCGCCGTGCCGTCAGTGACCGACGGTCACGATGCCGGAATAAAGCGCGAGCGGCGCCTGCGTCGGCGGCGAGCCCGTTAATTCCGCGCCGATGTCGCCGCCGTTGCGGATTTGCCCGCGCGCGCCCTGCATGCCGTCGATCAATTGCCCGTAGAGATCGCGGATTTCGGCGGTGAGCTGGCGCTGGCCGAGATAATAAGCGTCGGGCGCCGGCGGCTTGTAATTGGTCAGATTGAGAATGCCGACATCGACGGCGGCGACGACCACATGCGCCTCCTCGCCGGCGGCAAGGCCCGCGAGCTTGATCGGCACGTTGAGCGTGGAATTGGGCCGCAGCGTCGACGGCAGCGTCAGGGCGAGCGCGAGCGAGCGCGCCGTCCTGTCGATCGAGAACCACTGCACGCCGATGGCGCGGCCGGGCATGCGCTGCGCCGGCGCATCGAGCGGACGGCGCAAGGTGGCAACCATATAGGCACCGGTGCCCCAGTCGCGTCCGACGGTGAGCGGCACGCGCACGCTACCCGCTTTGACGTCTTGCGACGTGCTGGATACCAGCCGGTCGGTGAACACATTGAGCGTCAGGCGGCCGGCCGTGCGCGCGGTCACCGAGACGTTCATGGCATCGCCTGATTTGTAATCGGATTTGTCGAGCGCGACTTCGAGCAGATCGGGCGTATCGGCGTTGGCTTCGGCGTAGAAACCGGCATCGAAGGTGAGCGAGGTGATGGCGCCATTCGGCTCAGGCGACGACACCTCCAGACGATAGCGGCCCCATTTCACCGGCATGCGAAATCCGCGCCGGCTTGTCGGCGGTCGCATCGACCGTGCCGTTGGCGACGCGCTCGGTGCGCTTGACCGGCTCGTATTGCCATTGGCCGTTCTGGCGATACCACTGATAACTGGTCTCGACGCGCAGCAGGTCGTAATGCAGCCCGCTTTGCGCCAGCGTCTTGCCGTCGGGCGCGGCCACCACGACGTCGAAATCGGCATTGGCGCCGTCACCCAGCGAGCGGCCGGAGAAAGCCGGCTTGACGCCGATCATGGCTGCATCGGGCGCCACCGGCAGCGTAATCTTGCGCTCGACCGCGCGGCCGCCGGATTCCGCCATACTCACCGTGATCGTCGCGTCCAACGGGCGCGAAGTCGCCGGGATCTTGTCGAGCTTGACCGGGAAGCTCGCCTTGCCGGCGGCATCGGTCGCCGGCATTTCCTCGATATCCTGACGCCCGGCGGTGACTTCATCGTCGGCCAACCCGAACGCATAGCCGGCAAAGCCCGGCCGTTCTTTCGCCGCCGCGATCGACACCGAGCCTGACAGATCGAGATTGGAGGCCGGCGCGCCGTAGAGGAAATGCCCGTCCACGCTCACTTGCGCCGGCGCGTCGCGCGGAATGACTTTGGCCGCCGTACTTAGATTGAATTCGATGCGGTCGGCCACATAGTCTTCCACCAGGAAGGTGGCTTCGCCGACCGCCGGCTGCTTGGGATCGGTAAAGGCCTTCACGCGCCAGGTGCCGGTCGAGGCGGAGGACACAATGGGCACGCTCCAGTCATGGCCCCCGAGGCCCTGGTCGGGCGCCAGCGCGCGGCGGTATTCGACGCCGTCCGGCCGCTCCATGACCAGAGTAAGGGGCGCCGCCGCGGCAATGCCCCGCGCATCGCGCAACAGCGACGTGACGTGCACGGTTTCGCCGCTGCGATAGACGCCGCGCTCGGTGAAGACGAAAGCATCGAGTCCGGTCGGCACCTGCCGGCCGGCGACGCCGCGGTCGGACAGATCGAAGGCGGCCGTTTTCAGGCTCAGGAATGCATAGTCGGATTTGTCCGCGGCGACGATCGCGGCCGGCGCTTGCCCGCCCTCGCCGCGCGCGAGCCCGGCCTCGAAATGCACGAAGCCGTTTTTGTCGGTCGGCTTGGCCGCCAGCACTTCGTTGTTGCGCGCAACCAGCCGCACCTCGACCGAGCCTTTCGGCTCGGCACTCGCCAGTGAATGAATGAAGACATCGATGCCGTCATGGCCGCTATAGGCGGTCAGCCCCAAGTCGGAAACGATGAACCATTGGCTGGCCCGCTGATCGTAGTCGTTCGAGATCGCGTCTTTCGGCGCGGCGGTCATCACGTAAACGCCGGGTTTGAGTTCGCCGAGTGCCTGATCGACCGGAAACGCCGTGGCAACCTCGGTATTGAGCTTGGACTCGACGGCGAGTTCGCCGCCCCAAACCTTGGCGCCACGCTCGTTGGCGAGCCGCTCGGCATCGTATTGGGTCAGGTTGCGCTGGAAGTCATAGCCCAGCACTGTCTCGAGCAGGTTACGGTCACCGATGCGGTAGACTGCGAGCTGCACCGCGCCGGTGTTGACGCTGAGCACCGGGATGCCGCGCTGGCCGGTGCGCGGCAGCACGTAGGCCTTGCCGGAAAAACGCACGAACGGTTTGCGGTCGCGCACGAAGATGGTGAAGTCGGCCGATTTCGCCAGCGTCTCCTTGACCGTCGACGGCAGACCAGCGCGCAGCGTGATTTGATAGCGCTCGCCGTGCTTGAGGCCTTCGACGCAGAGCTGCTTGTCGTTGACCGAAATCGCCGGCTTGTCCTGGCCCGCGACCGCCACGAAGGGCGAGAAATCGGTGCGCCGGCCGGGCAATTCCTCGGAGAACTGGAAGCAGGCGCGCGGCGAGATGGCGTCGGAATCGACCGAGTAATCCAGCATGCGGAAGCCGTGCTCGGTGCGCAGCCGCTCGTATTGGCCACGCAATTCGGCGGTCTCGCGCAGATCGAGCGCAAGGCGCATGGCGTCGAGCGCCGGACGCCATTCTTTGCGGTCGGATAGCGCGCGGCCGAGCGTCGTCAGGCTGTCGGCTTCGAGATTGCGGTCGCCGGCCCGGTTGTAGGCGATATAGGCCGCAGTCGAGGCGCGATCGAGCAGCAGCGCGCGTTCATTGTCGTCGCGCGGCCGGATTTGCAGCACGGCGCGCGCGAGGCGCAGCCAGCTCGCGGCGTCGGTCGGCGCCACGCTGACCAGCTGGCCGAGCACCGTCATGCCGGTGCGGAAATCGTTCTTCAGAAAGGCGGCGTCGGCGTCGCGACGGAGCGTTGCCGCCGGCTTGGTCACCGCCCCGGCATCGCTTTTGATCTGGGCCTCGAACTTGATTGCCGCCTGGTCGAGATCGGTCCGTTTGAACGCTTTGTCGGCGCCCATGGCCGGAAATACGGCAAGGGCGATGAACGCGGCGGCAAGGCCGGCGCGGACGGACGTGAACATCGAGAAAGCCTCCCAGGTCGGCGACGGGTCGTCACTCTATGAGTAGCGCGGCCACCACTATCAGTTCAGCGCCGGAACGTGTCGAGGTCGTGGCTGACGCATGGATGGATTATGGGATGGCACAGCTAGAAGCGTAACGGCGCGCTTAAACAGACCGCTAGCGATAAATTTTGAGAAGTTACATGAAGTGCCGTAAGCGATACTCTTAAAGCTTTAATTTAACTAGGCAAATTGCCGGTTAGGCCGAGCCCGGCGGCCGCGGCATCGGCATCGCCTGTTCGAGCACCCGCGCCGCCCGCAACACCATGGCGTCGGCCCGCGGCGCGCCCACGACCTGCACCCCCATCGGCAGGCCGTTGCTGCGCCAGCCCGCTCGGCACCGAGGCCGCCGGCTGCTGGGTCAGGTTGAACGGATAGGTGTAAGGCGACCAGCCCGACCAGTCGTCGCCATAGGCGCCGTCCTCCGTCGTTTCGCGCCCGACTTTCAGCGCGGTGATCGGCATCGCTCGGCGACAGCAGCAGGTCGTAGCGCTGATGGAAGGTCAGCATGGCGTTGTGCAATTCGGCCCGCGCGCCATAGGCGGCGAGATAATCGCCAACCGTGAAACGCCGGCCGCGTTCGGCCAGCGCCAGCATGCCGGTGTCGATCTCGCCGCGCCGCTCCGGCGCCACGGAGTCGACGAGCGCGCTCATGACCGGCCACCACATTTTTTGGATCAGCTCGCGACTGCGATCGAGCGGCGGGTCCGCCCCCTCGACCACGGCGCCCTGCTCTTCCAGCGCGCGCGCCGCCTTGCGCGCCGCGGCCTCGATCTCAGGATCGAGCACGAAGTCTTGTCCGAGGCGCGCCGAAAACGCCACGCGCAGGCCACGCACGCCAGCGTTCAGACCAGCGCTGAAATCCGGCGCCGGTGTATTCCAGGCTGTCATGTCGCGCGCGTCCGGCTGCGCGATCACCGACAGCATCAGCGCGGCGTCGGCAACCATGCGGGTGATCGGTCCCTGGTGCGCCAGCACGTTGAGCGGCGATGGTGGAAACGTTGGCACCAGACCATAGGTCGGCTTCATGCCGAACACGCCCGTAAAGGCCGCCGGAATGCGCAGCGAACCGGCGCCATCGGTGCCGAGATGCAGCACGCCCAGCCCCAGCAATGCCGCAACTGCGCCACCGCCGGTCGAGCCGCCGGGCGTGTAATCGGGATTCCAGGGATTGCGGGTGATGCCGGTCAGTGGCGAATGGCAGACGCCGATCCAGCCGTGCTCGGGCATGCAGGTCTTGCCGAGGATGACGGCGCCCTGCTCGCGCAAACGCGCGACCGCCGGTGCGTCATCTTGTGCAGGCGTTGCATCGCTGGTTATCGAGCCGCGCCGGGTGGGCAGACCCTTGACCCAGATATTATCCTTGATCGACGTAGGCACGCCGTCGATCGGACCGAGCGGAGCGCCCGCCCGCCAACGTGCCTGCGATTGCGTCGCGGCCGACAGCACACGCTCCGGCTCGATCGGCATGAAGGCATTGAGCGCCCCATGGGCATCGATGCGGGCCAGACAATCGCGCGCCACCTCGACGGGCGATAGCTCGCCGCGCCGGTAGGCCAGCGACAAATCGGTACAGGTCAGGTCGGCGATAGCGTTCATGGCGACACAGGTTAGCCGCGCAAAGCGCCGCGCGCACCTTTCAATAGGACCGCGGCACGGGTAAACCTTGGCTTAGGCAAGACCCCGTAGCTCAGCCGGATAGAGCACCAGCCTTCTAAGCTGGGGGTCGCTGGTTCGAATCCAGCCGGGGTCGCCAAATGCGGGTTTTTTAGTGCAGGCTTAATGCGTCCAGGCGTCGCGGCGTTTGAAGGCAAAATTATCCGAATAGGAAATACCGCGCCGCGTGGCAGCTTCCGCCGACTCGAAGCACCTGATAGGCGATGCCATGGCGCTCGCAATAGGCGATCGCCTCTTCCTTGCTGTCGAAACGCAAACGCAATTGCTGACGGGTGTCGCCGGACGAGGTCCAGCCCATCAGCGGCTCGACCGTGCGCGGCTCCGCCAGATCGAAATCGAGCGCCCAGGCCTTGGTCTTGGCGAGGCCCGACTGCATGGCGGTCTTGGCGGGCTTGTAGATGCGCGCGGTCATGATGCGTCCCTATACGGCTGCCGCAGCGGACTGGCAACACGGCGGACAACTGGTCGGGGCGGCAGGATTTGAACCTGCGACCCTCTGCTCCCAAAGCAGATGCGCTACCGGGCTGCGCCACGCCCCGACGGACGACGCGATACACGCTTGCGGCCCGGCCATCAACTCAGCGCGGCTTAAAGATCGGCGACGCCACGCGGTCGCCCGGGGCGATGCCCATTTTGCGGGCGGTTCCGCCGATCACCTCCAGGACCGCCCGCACCGGCCCGCCCGAGGGGATGATCCGGGTCGACAGCGGCTCGGTGTTCTCGGCGATGCGCGAAATGCTGCCATCGCCGCGGATGAAAATCATGTCGAGCGAGATGTAAGTGTTTTCCATCCAGAAGCCGACCGGCGCTTCCTGGTGGAAGTCGAACAGCATGCCGCGGCCTTCGGGCAGTTCCTTGCGATACATCAGGCCCTTCTCGCGCTCGGCGTCGTTGTCCGCAAGTTCCACCGTGAACGCATGCACGCCGGTCTTGCTGGCGATTTCAAGCGTCTGCAACCCGGCGGCCCGGACCGGGCCTGAGGCAACCAACAGGGCGAAGAAGACAAAGGCGGTAGATCGCAGTACGCGCATGGGGCTGGCGTTTACGCGGACGGATGCCGGGCGGCAACGGAAAAAGCGGCCGGAATGCGTCGGGTGAGAGCTTGACGCGGATCAGTGCGAAGCGAGACCCAGCGGTCCGCCGTCAGGGCGAACCTCGGCCGCCATCAGGCCCTTCGGCCCCGGCCCGAAACGGACCAGCACGGTCTGCCCGGGCCGCAGCTCGGCGAGGCCGTAGCGGCGCAGCGTCTCCATGTGCACGAAAATGTCAGGCGTGCCCTCGCCGCAGGTGAGAAATCCAAAGCCGCGCAGCCGATTGAACCACTTGACCTGGGCGCGCTCGAGCCCGCTGGTCGGCGTCACCGTGACATGGGTGCGCGGCGGCGGCATCTGCGCCGGATGGATGGCGGTCGACTCGTCCATCGACAAAACCCGGAAGGCCTGCAGGCCCTTCGGGCGTTGCTGCACCTCGCATACCACCCGGGCGCCCTCGTAGGCGGTCTGGAACCCGTCGCGCCGCAGACAGGTTACATGCAGCAGCACATCCGGCATGCCGTTGTCGGGGATGATGAAGCCGAAGCCCTTGGCAACGTCGAACCATTTGATGATGCCGGCCAACTCGATGAGCTCGGCACCCGTTTCGTCGATGACTTCTCTGACCGTTCCCGGCCGGAGATTTGCCCCAGGCATTTTTGATTCAACCCCGTCCGACGCCATGACGCCGCGCGCCGCCATTTTTCTGGCGCCTCTTCAAGGGCGCTTCAACGAATTTGTGATTTGAAGATAACACCGGTCTTGACGCGGCAAAGTGCAAAATCGGCTTGCACACAGGTCTATACACAGCGCAGCACAACGCGAATCAGTGCGCGATGAAGGGTCGCGAGCACGTCGCCGATGTCGTGCTGCACCACCAGATCGGCGATGTCGTCGAACTCGGTCGGCTCGCGATTGATGATGACCAGCGCCGCGCCGTTGCGTTTGGCCATCAGCGGGAAGCCGGCCGCCGGCCACACCACCAGCGACGAGCCGATGGCGAGAAACAGATCGCAATTGCGGCTCAGTTCCTCGGCCCGCTGCATCGGCGCAGCCGGCATCGCCTGCCCGAACGACACGGTGGCGGTTTTGATGTAGCCGCCGCAGTCTGCAATCCGGCGCGTGCCGGTCCGCGGCGTCGAATTTTTGCCTCACCCACGACAATTCATACCGTTGCGCGCATTCCAGACACACCGCGTAGGTGGTGTTACCGTGCAATTCGACCACGTCGTCGGCCGCGATGCCGGAAGTTTGATGGAGATTGTCGATATTCTGCGTCACCAGTGCCGGCACCTTGCCAGCACGATAGAGGCTCGCCAGCGCCTGGTGGCCGCGTCCCGGTCTCGCCTTGGCGAAGCTCTCTTCCATGACGAAACGGCGGCGCCAGGACTCGTCGCGCATCGCGGCGCTCGTCATGAAGTCGTCGAACGGGATCGGCTGGTTCTTGGTCCACAGGCCGCCCGGCGAGCGAAAATCGGGAATGCCGCATTCGGTCGATATCCCCGCCCCGGTGAATGGGACGATGGTGCGCGCGCCCTCGATCAGCTCGCGCAGGCGGGAGATTGCGGTTTCAAGATCGGGTGCAATCATTATTATACGATCGAGGTCCCCGGGCAGCCGCCCAGTTTCACGAGGTTTGAGCCATGAGATATCTGCACACCATGCTGCGCGTACGCAATCTCGATGCGGCGCTCGATTTTTACGTCAACAAGCTCGGCCTCAAGGAGACCCGCCGCCGGGTGGACGAGAAGAACAAGTACACGCTGGTGTTCCTGGCCGGCGCCGACGACGGAAAGCTGGTCGAAGATAGCAAGAAGAATGGCCGCCCGGGGCCTGAGGTGGAGCTGACCTATAACTGGGACAGCGAGGACTACGGCGAGGCGCGCTTTTTCGGCCACCTCGCTTACGAAGTGGACGACATATACGCCGCCTGCGACCGCTTGATGAAAGCGGGCGTCACCATCAATCGCCCACCGCGAGACGGTGTCATGGCTTTCGTGCGCTCGCCCGACAATCATTCGATCGAACTCTTGCAAAAGGGCGCCGCCAAGCCGCCGCAGGAACCGTGGCAGTCGATGCCCAACACCGGAAAATGGTGACGGCAAGCGGTATGGTTCATGGCGCAATCCGCTTCCCCACATTTGGGGATGCGCGTGCTTGCTGCACACGGCGAAGCTCATTATACCTCGCGCGAATTCTACGGTTTCGCGTAGGCGCCCTTCGTCTAGAGGCCTAGGACACCGCCCTTTCACGGCGGTAACAGGGGTTCGAATCCCCTAGGGCGCGCCATTGTTCCGCGCATGCCGCGCCGGGCTGCCATGCGTCATTGATCTGCATTTCACGCGTTATTTAACGTAGAAATTATAGGCCGGCTGATTCCTTGCGGGTAAACCATGCCCAGCAATGAAGCTCTCCTCGGGAGCATCAGGCCATGATGAAAAGCAAGAATGTGGTGGCGGAGTTGCGACGCGACGTGTCCTACGTCTGGCACGCCGTGATCGCGGTGATGTTTATCGGCTTCGCGAGCCTCGCGGTGGCGGCGGCTCTGCTCGATTTTCTGTCGATCCACCACTAAGCCGCTGTGCATCCGGCGGCGGATAAATGTGCCGGCCGCCATTGAAATCCTCGACGAGGAAATTCCCGCCATCGCGCTCGATGTAATTCGGGCCAATCGGAGACTTGCCGTGGCCGCCGGGAACGTCGAGCACGTAAGTCGGCTGGCACAGGCCCGACAGCCGGCCGCGCAGCGCGCGCATCAAATCCTGTCCCGTCGCGATGCCGGTGCGCAGATGCGACGTGCCGGGCGCCAGATCGCCGTGATGCAGATAGTAAGGCTTGATCCGGCATTCGACCAACGCGCGCATCAGATCGCCAAGCGCCTGCGGCGTATCGTTCACGCCGGCGAGCAGCACCGATTGCCCGAGCAGGGGAATGCCGGCATCCGCCAGCCGCGCGCAGGCCGCGCGCGCCGCGGGCGTCAGCTCGCGCGCATGGTTGATGTGTAAGGCCACATAAGTCGGCTTGTCCTTGACCTTGATCGCGCGCACCAGCTCGGCCGTCACGCGCGCCGGTTCCGCGACCGGAACGCGGGTATGGATACGCAGCACCTTGACGTGTTCGATCGCCTCCAAGAGCTTCATCACATCGCGCAGGCGGCGCGGCGACAGCACCAGCGGATCGCCGCCGGTCAGGATCACTTCCCAGATTTCCCGACGGCTGCGGATATAGTCGAGCGCCCGCGCCAGCGTCGCCGTCGATAGCGCCTTGGCCTTGCCCGGGCCGACCATTTCGCGCCGGAAGCAGAACCGGCAATAGACCGCGCAGACATGGGTGAGCTTAAGCAGCACCCGGTCGGGATAGCGATGCACGATGCCTTCGACCGGGCTATGAGCATCGTCGCCGATCGGATCGAGCAGTTCTTCGGGCCGATGATCGAGTTCGTCCGCCGTGGGTACGAACTGGCGTGCGATCGGGTCATGGGGATCGTTGCGATCGATCAGGTCCGCCAAAGTTGGCGGCAGCGCGATTGCGTAACGCGCCGCCACCGAGTCCAGCGCGGCGCGTTGTTCGGGTGGCGCAAATCCGTGCCCGCAAAGTTGCGCAGGCGTGCGAAGCGTCGTCATGGTCTTTCCTTCTTCATTCATGGCTCAGCCACCGGCGTCCATATTACCTGCTCGATGCGCTCGGCTCCCGTCGCCAACATTACCAGCCGGTCGAATCCGAGCGCGATGCCAGAAGCCTGCGGCATCGCCGCCAACGCGGACAGAAAATCCTCATCCACCGGGTAGCGCTCGCCATGGATGCGCTGCTTCTCGGCCATCGCCGCCTCGAACCGTACGCGCTGTTCGGCGACGTCGGTGAGTTCACCGAACGCATTGGCGAGTTCAACGCCGCAGGCATAAAGCTCGAAACGCTCGGCAACCTTGTCGCTGCCCGGTTTCGGCCGCGCCAGCGCCGCCAGCGGCAGCGGATACTCGTATAATATCGTCGCGCGCCCGACGCCGAGTTGCGGCTCGACGCGCTCGGCCAGAATGCGGCTGAAGATATCGCCCCAGGTATCATCCGCCGCCGTGGCAATCGCGGCCTTGACCGCCGCCGCGGCGAGGTTCGCGGTGTCGCCCTGCCCGCCGCTCACCGTCGCCAGCAGATCGATCGCCAGCATGGCGCTCGAAGGCTTCCGCCACCGTCACGCGCTCCGGCGCGGCAAACGGATCGATGGTCTTGCCGCGAAAAGTGAACTGCTTAGCGCCGGCGGCGCGCGCGGTCTCCGCCATCAGCGCCGCGCAATCGTCCATCAGCGTCTCGTAAGGCTCGTTGGCGCGGTACCATTCCAGCAGCGTAAATTCGGGATGATGCAGCGCGCCGCGCTCGCGGTTGCGAAACACGCGGGCGAAATCGAAAATGCGCGTCTCGCCCGCCGCCAGCAGCTTCTTGCAGGCGAATTCCGGCGAGGTGCGCAGGTAAAGCTGCCGCCGCGCTGCATCCGGTCCAATCAACTCTGTCGCCAAGGCATGCAAGTGGGTCTCGTTGCCGGGCGAAACCTGCAAGGCCGCGGTCTCAACTTCGAGAAAATCGCGCGCGGCAAACCACGCCCGCAAAGTGGCGGCGATCCGCCCGCGCGCCAGCAGAAAAGGCCTGCGGGCGGCATGCGGACCGGGCAGCCAGAATGGTGGGGTCTCGGGCACGTTTACCTCAACGGAACCGGGCAAAAACATGGGCCGGGAAGGACTGGCATCGCGCAAGAAGATCGCTATGGTGCGGCCCGAAACCGCGGTTACGCGCCGCCCTCAGCTCAAGGAAGCTAAACGTGAAGGTCATCGCCAGTTCGCTCCGCAAAGGCAACATCGTCGATCTCGACAGCAAGCTCTATGTCGTCCTTAACGCGGAAAATTTTCATCCCGGCAAGGGTACCCCTACCACCCAGGTCGATATGCGCCGGATTTCCGACGGCGTGAAGACCCAGATGCGCTACAAGACCACCGACCAGGTCGAGCGCGCCCATGTCGAGGACGTGGAATATTCCTACCTCTACCAGGACGGCGACGGCTTCCACTTCATGAACGGGGAAACCTTCGACCAGGTCGCCCTGCCCGCCGACCTGATCGGCGACCAGGCGGCCTATTTGCAGGAAGGCATGAAGGTAAACTTGGCCATCCACGAGGGCGTCGCGGTTTCGATCGAGATACCGCAGAAGGTCATCCTGGAAATCACCGAGACCGAGCCGGCGATGAAGGGCCAGACCGCGTCCGGCTCGTTCAAGCCGGCGATCCTGTCGAACGGCGTGCGCACCATGGTGCCGACCCATATCGTCCCCGGCACCCGCGTGGTGGTGATGACCGCCGACGGCGCCTATGTCGAGCGCGCCAAGGATTGACGAGCGCCCGCACGCTACTGTTCGGCGATATGCCGGCCTTAGCCTTAAGCGGCAACCTTGGCGAGGAAACGCTCGACTTGCGATTGGAGATTTGAAACGGCCTTTTCCACGCTTTCGGAAGCACTCAGCACAATCTCAGCCGATTCTCGCGCCTCCGTCGTCGCGCCCGCGACTTCACTGAGAACCGAGGACACGATGCTGGTTCCTTGCGCCGCATTCGACACGTTGCGGGAGATTTCGTCGGTCGCCGCACTCTGTTGCGCAACTGAATTGGCGACAGCGTTTGCGCGCGTGTTGATTTCCTGCATCCGTCCGGCAATTCGCTGAATCGTCGAGACCGCACTGGCGGTTGAATTCTGCACTTCGAGAATATGTCTGGCGATGTCTTCGGTCGCTTTAGCCGATTGTATCGCCAGCGATTTGACCTCCGAGGCGACGACGGAAAACCCTCGTCCGGCCTCACCGGCGCGCGCCGCTTCAATCGTGGCGTTGAGCGCCAACAGATTCGTTTGAGCCGCGATCTGGCGGATAAATTTGATGACTTGGCCAATCTTTTCGGCGCCGCTCGAAAGACTTGCTATTTCGCCATCGGTCGCCTCGGCTTCCTGCGTGGCGACGCTAACCACGTCCGTAGCGTGGAGAAGCTGTTTGTTTATTTCCGCGATCGACGCTGAAAGTTCGTGCGCCGCGGCCGCTACCGCGTTCACGTTGGCGGATGCCTCGTCAAATGCGCCGACCGCACCGGCTGCGCGCTCGGACGTTTGATGCGAATTCCCGAGCAGCGCATGCGCGGTATCGCGCATTGCGTTGACGCTTTCCTTGACGCTGCCGATGAGACCGGCGGCCTGTGGGCGAAATTCAGCGATCGCGGAGTTGATCAGCGCGCGGCGGCGTTGTTCGCCCTGGAGCGCGGCACGTTCCTGCGCGACCTCTTCGCGTTCGGTGATGTCCTCATGGGTCGAAACCCATCCGCCGCTCGGCCTGGCGACGTTCGATCCGGAGACCTTGCGCCCGTTCGGCAAGACAAAGACGTGCTTAAAGCTAGCGCCCGACAACGCTGCGGCCTTGGCGCGGCGCGCGTATTCGACAGGGTCTTCCTCCAGGCTCCCGGCCGCCCGCCGCTGATGCATCAGTTCCTCGAGGGTACAGCCGAGCGTCAGCTTGCCCTGCAACGAATACAATTCGGCGTAACGTCGGTTCCAGAGCACGAGGCGCTCGTTCTTGTCGAACATAACGAGCCCCTGCGACATGTGATCCAGGGCATCGTTGAGTAACAGCAACTGCTCCTTCGACGTGCGGTCGGCAAAGGCGCACACAAGGCAAACCCCCAGAATACCAACGGCGATGCTGGCGATAACCGCCGCCAACGAGGTTGGAGAAACCGACAGCCCGCCGAAACCGCGCGTGGGATCTGGCACGACCGCCACAGCCCCCATTGCGGTGAAATGATGCGACACGATCGCCAACGTCAAAAGGACTGCCGCAAAAATCGTCGATCGTCTCGTGTCGTGCCTTTCCGCCACCGTCATCGCAGCCATCCCCAATAACATGCCGAGGACGATGGATGCGGCAACCAAACTCCATGACCAACTGATGTAGCCGGGCATTTCGACGGCGGACATGCCGAGATAATGCATACTCGCCACGCCCGCGCCGATCGCAGCGCCGCCGAAAGGCGCGCGCACGGCGGGTGGTCCGTAGATTGCGATGCCGAAACCGATGCCGGTTATCGCGGTGGCGGCCGCCAGCGACAACAAAGTGAGCGCGACATCGTAGGCGATCGAGATTCCGGGTGCGTAGGCCAGCATGGCAATGAAGTGCGTCGCCCAGATACCGCAGCCGGTGGCAGCTCCGGCGCCGACGATCCACTTCAGTCGCGCCGAACCGGCGCTCGCTCGCGCGCGCTTGAAAAGCGCTATCCCGGTGATGCTGGCAAGCAGACAGACAACGCCGGCGAGCACGACGAGACGCCAGTCATGATCGTTGGTTAGACAGGAAAATACCTGAAACATAAGGCCTCTCGGACGTGATCCGCCGAGGCTTCAAATACCGCGTTCGCGTTGCATTAAGGTTAAGTTTGGGCAGTCCAAATTGCGTCGGCAGCGCCGATAGTTCCGCTTTTTCACCCCGTCAAATTAGACCCGCACGCTTGCCCGCACTTCCTTCGGAAAAAGATCGTCAGGCGCGAGCCGCTTCGCGGTCACGCCCTGGTCGTGGGCGAAGCGGCAGAACGCCTCGAGTGTCTTGCGGTTGGCCTCAAGCCCGTAGGGAAAAGGATCGGCGCCAAAACTCTTGCTCCACTCGCCCGCGACCGAGGATGCCCACGGCACCGGAATGCGTGAGGCCGTCAGGTCGCCGATGCGCTCGAGGCTGCGTGCCTTGGCTTCATCGAATGCCTTCAACATATTCATCGCCACCCACGGACAGCGCTCGAACACCGACCGCCGCATGGCGATCACGTGCATGATCGGAAAAATGCCGGTAGCGTCGTAGTAGCGCATCTCGTCCAAGCGATAGTCGGGATAAAGCCGCGCGATCCGGCCGCCGCCTTTATCGAACGCTTCCGGCACGCGCGCGGAGATCGCCGCGTCGATCTCGCCCGACAGCAGCATCGCGCTCACGCTGGTATCGCGCCGCTGTGAGTATTGAATGCCCTTTGGCAGCGTGAACTCGACCTTCTCCTCGCGGCCAGCCTGATTCATGCCGGCCTGCACCCATTTGATCCTGGTAAGATCGACGCCAGCGGTCTCGGCCAGGAAGCCCCGCGCGTAAATCCCGGCTGTCTGCGCCCATTCGGGGATGCCGACGGTTTTCCCTTCCATATCCTTCGGCGATTTAATGCCGCGGTCGGCACGCACGTAGAACGCCGAATGGCGAAACACGCGCGAGGGAAACACCGGAATGCCGACGAAGGGAGAATTTCCCTGCGAAGCATAGCCGATAAATTTCCCGAACGACATTTCGGAAACATCCCACTCACGGTTCTTGATAAAGCGGAAGAAGATTTCCTCCACCGGCAGCACGAAGCCGGTGAGCACGATGCCCTCGGCGCGCACCACGCCGTTCATCAGATCGCGCACATGGTCGTAGTCGGTGGTGGCAAGCGTCAGATGCAGCCGCGCCGTGCCGCCGCTCTCGATGACTTCCGGCTCGACGCTCGGCGCTGCCCACTCTGCTCGCTTCATTGACCGTCATCGTACGCGTCTCTCCTGGTTTTTGGCGGCGGCACCCTACACCAGCGCGCGACCCTTGTATGCCGCCAGGCGATGCCGTTAACTCTCGGCCACGACCACTACGCCCGGGCTCGGGGCCGGACGAGGATTGTCTGTTGAAACGTGCCGTACTCGTTAGCCTTGCCTTGCTCGTCGCCGGCCCCGCGGCCGCCGGTGAAATGCAACGCCCTACCGTCACGCTGAGCGAGGTCGATTGGGACGCGGCGGCGGCGAGCCTGTCCGACCAAGGCAGCCAGCCACCGGCGGAGGCCTTCGCCGCGCTCAACGCCATCATTGGAAAACGCTTCACCGGCATCGCCAAGAGCACCGTTCCGGTGCTGCTGCCGTTCGACGTCGATGCGTTTCGCAAGGACGTTTCCAACGGCAAGCCGGAGACCGCGACGTCGGAGAAATATTTCGGCGGCTTCCATCCCACCAAGTTCTTCCTGGCAGGACCCGCGGGCTACGATGCGACCTACACGCTGAGCGGTAAAGCAGACGGCCTCAAAATCGACTTTGAAAAGTCGATCGTGTTCGAGATATCGGGCGCGGCCTTCGTCTACGACCTCGATCCGCCCAACCACATCGAAAAGGAAGAGCCACCGCCGAAGGATCTGGCGGCGCAGTTTCCCGGCATCCGCCGCGTCTTGAGCGAGGCGCATGTCCGTTACGTGTTCGAGCGCTTTGGCGTGCCCTATGTGCTGTCGATCCAATGCTACGATATGCGGCCGTCATCCAGACATCTTGCCTGCCGGGAAGCCGACCCGCTGGCGCTGCGTTTTCTGAATTTGTTGCGCACCGCCGGCGGCGCGCCGGCAAAAATAGTCCAGCCAAAACTCGACCTCAGCCGGCCACAAGCTCAGTCGGACTTTACGTATTACAGCCCCGGCGATCTGATCGAGAATTCCGGCTGGAAAAAAATGCCGGGCCGCGCCGACTATCACGTCTACGCGCGCATGCGGTTTCCGATCGCCGACGCGCCGGGCTACGTCAAGTCACAATCCTTCATGTCGTGGGGCGATTGCTACCACGGCGGCATCGTCGGGCGGCTCGGGCGCAAGGGCGCGCCTTATCATTGCAAGATCAACGATAAGCCGCTGGTGTTCGACGAATTGGCGGCGGAAAATTTCACCTATCCCTGGCGCGACAATTTCTGCGAACTGCGGGATTTTCTCGTCGGCCAATGCCCAGGCGGCTACGGTCACCAGGGCGAGGACATCCGTCCCGGAAACTGCGTGCTCGCCAACGCGGAGGCCGACCGCTGTCTGCCCTATCAGCACACGGTCGCCGCGGTAGAAAACGGCATTATCCGTCGTCTGCTCGGAAATATCGGTATTTACATCGTGGTCAACACGGCGGACGAGCACGTCCGTTTTCGCTATCTGCACCTCGATCCGAAAATCCTGGATGCGGATGGTTTTCTCAACGGCCGGCAGGTGAGCGAGGGCGAGATCATCGGCAAGGTCGCGACCTGGGGCGACTACGAGAACGGCACCTCCTATCACATCCATTTCAACATCCAGGTGTTCACCTCAATCGGCTGGGTGTGGGTCAATCCCTATATGACGCTGGTCGCGGCCTATGAGCGGCAGATCGGCGGTCGCGGCACCGAGATCGCGCCGGGCTCGCCGGCGCCGCCGGTGCCCGACAAGCCTCCGGTGATTTTGCATCCCACGCCGACCCCCGCAGCGGCCTCACCCTCGCCTGCTACTGCGCCGCCACTGCCCAAAGTAGAAAAAATTGAAGAAGCCGCCGTCGAGCGCGCCAAGCCGCATCGGCGCCACCACATCCGCAGACGGCACAGGCATCACCACGAGTAGCGTGGGCCGATTGTTTGCGCAGGCGTGATGACTACAATGCCGCATGCTGCGAATCCCCTATGTTGGACTTTCGGCGCACACAATCAGCCGGCGCGCTTTGATGACCGGCGTGTTGGGCGCAACCGCCGGCCTCGCGCTCGGCGGGCGCGCGTTCGCCAAGCAGACGCCTGCCTTTGCGCGCTGGGTCGCCGGATTCCGCCTGCGCGCGCTACGGCGTGGCATTTCGGAGGCGACCTACGATCGCGTGATGAACGCGGTCACGCCCGACACCAGCGTCTACGAGCAATACCGCGCGCAGCCGGAATTCACCGAACAGGTTTGGCAATACATCAATCGCCGCTGCTCGGATTGGCGGGTCATCACCGGCAAGGAGCGCGCCCGCGAATATGCCGGCCTGCTGACGCGGCTGGAGAAAGACTACGGCGTCGACCGCTACACGCTGCTCGGTCTGTGGGGCATGGAGTTGTCGTTCGGCGACGTCATCGTCAATCCGAAATACATGCGGCCGGTGATCCCGGCGCTGGCGGCGCTGGCCTTCGGCGAGCCGCGCCGGCGCACCTATTGGGAATCCGAACTGCTCAACGCGCTGGTGATCGTCGACAAAGGCTGGTCGCACCCCGCCGAGATGATCGGATCGTGGGCCGGCGCCATGGGTCACACCCAATGGATGCCGGAGGTGTGGCTCCATATGGGCGTCGATTACGACCGCGATGGCCGCGTCACGCCGTTCGGCAAGCCCGATGATTCGCTTGGCCGGCACCGCGCGCTATCTGGTCGAGCGCGGCAAATACCGCCGCGGCGAAGCTTGGGGCTGCGAGATAAACCTGCCCCTCGGTCATGAACATCTCGCCGACAACCGCACCATGCGCGCTTACGCGAAATGGCAGGAGCTCGGCGTCGCAGCGCGCCGACGGCGCGGCCTACGCGCGGCCCGGCGACCTCGTGAAGCTCTGGCGGCCGGTCGCCGGCGGGCCGGCCTTTCTGATCGGGCAGAATTTCCGCGCCGTCTATTCCTACAATCCGTCCACCAGCTACACGCTGGCGCTGCTTGCATCTCGGCGATCTCATCCGCGGCGATCCGCCGTTCCGCCAGCAGTTTCCGGGCGGCGAGCGCGTGCCCACCATCGACGAAGTCAAGGAAATCCAGCGCCGCCTCAACGAGCTCGGTTTTCAAGACCGATGGCATCGACGGCCGCACCGGCAGCGACACGGTCAAGGCCATTCTCGCCTTCCAGCGCAAGGTCGGCATGGAGCCGGCCGACGGCTATGCGGGCCTGAAGGTACTGGCGAGGTTGCGTCAGGCCTCGTGATCCGGTTCAAATGCCGCCATTGCCCGTAATCGGGTTGCCGGGGTCCAAAAGTGCCGAAATCCAAACCCGTTAGCGCCAAAACCAGCAGCGATGCCGACATAGCCAAGCTCGATCGCCCGGTCCCGGCCGGCGTCAACGCCGCCGGTTTCGGCAGCGACGTGGTGGCCGATGCGCTGCGCGCGCTCGACATCCCCTATATCGCGCTCAATCCCGGCGCCAGCTATCGCGGCCTGCACGACAGCCTGGTGAATTATCTCGGCAACGAGCGGCCGCAGATGCTGCTCTGCCTGCACGAGGAAGCCGCGGTCGCCATCGCGCACGGCTACGCCAAGGTCACCGGCAAGGCGATGGCGGCGGCGGTGCATTCCAATGTCGGGCTGATGCACGCCACCATGGCGTTCTTCAACGCCTGGTGCGATCGCATGCCGATGGTCGTGCTCGGCGCCACCGGGCCGGTCGACGCCACCAAGCGGCGGCCGTGGATCGACTGGATCCACACCGCGCGCGACCAGGGCGCGCTGGTGCGCGGCTATACCAAATGGGACGACCAGCCGGCCTCGCCCGCTCGCCGCGCGCGAAGCGGTGCTGCGCGCCGGCTGGATCGCCAACACCGCGCCGCGCGGCCCGACCTACGTCAATCTCGACGCGGGGATGCAGGAGGAAAAGCTTGCCGAGCCGGTGCCGCCGATCGACGCCAAGCGTTTCATGCCGCCGGTCGAAAGCGCGGCGCCGCCGGCCGCGATTGCCGCCGCCGCCGATCTGCTGCGCAACGCCAAGCGTCCGGTGATCCTGGCCGGCCGCATGTTGCGCGATCTCGATGCCTGGAACGCGCGTATCGCGCTGGCCGAGCGGCTCAATGCGCGCGTCGTCACCGATTTGAAGGTCGCGGCCGCCTTCCCGACCGATCATCCGCTGCATGCCGGCGCGCCCGGCACCATCGCGCCGGTCGTCGGAAGCCGGCGACGCCATCCGCGCCGCCGACGTCATCCTCAGCCTCGACTGGCTCGACGTCGCCGGCACCTTCAAACATGTCGGCAATGTCGGCGCCAAGGTCGTGCAGGTGTCGCGTCGATCATCACCTGCACAACGGCTGGAGCATGGACTATCAGGGCCTGCCGCCGGTCGAGGTGATGATCGCCTGCGAGACCGGACGTCGCGGTGCCCCTGCTGCTCGAAGCGCTCGGCCCGGCCAAGCCGCACGCCGTGCAAAGCCGCAGCGCTGAGCCGTTCAAGCCGGCCGGCGACAAGCTCACCGTCGATCATCTGGCCGCCGCGCTGCGCGCGCGGTCGGCGACCGGCCAGCCTCCCTCACCCATGTCTCGTTGTCGTGGAACGGCGCGAGCTGGCCGTTCCGCCATCCGCTCGATTATCTCGGCTCCGACGGCGGCGGCGGCGTCGGCGGCGGACCCGGCATTTCGGTCGGCGCGGCGCTGGCGCTCAAGGGCTCGGGCCGCTTGCCGGTCGCGGTCTGCGGCGACGGCGATTTCATGATGGGCTGCACAGCGATCTGGACCGCGGCGCATTACCGCATCCCGCTGCTCATCGTCGTTGCCAATAACCGCTCGTTCTTCAACGACGAATTGCACCAGGAACGCGTCGCCCGCATGCGCAACCGCCCGGTCGAGAACCGCTGGGTCGGCCAGCGCATTTCCGAACCTGACATCGACATCGCCGGCGTCGCGCGCGCGCAAGGTGCGCAGGCCTTCGGCCCGGTCAACGCAACGAGCGATCTCGCGGCGGTGTTCGCGAAGGCAATCGCCGCGGTCGACGCCGGCAACGTCGCGGTCGTCGATGTGCGGGTCGAACCCGGCTACACCGCCGCCATGACCGCGGTGATGACGCGCAAGAGCGAATAGCGCGATGGCCGCGGCGGCACCGGCAAGCACCGACGCCATCCTGGTGGTGGACAACATCGTCGTGCGCTTCGAGACGGCGGAAGGCCCGATCGTCGCGGTCGACGACGTATCGTTCAAGGTCAGGCCCGGCGAATTCGTCTCGGTCATCGGGCCCTCGGGCTGCGGCAAATCGACTTTGTTCAATGTGATCGGCGGCCTGCTCGGCCATCATCAAGGCGCGGTCAGCGTCGCCGGCGAAACCATTTCCGGCCCGCACCAGTCGATCGGCATGGTGTTCCAGGAGGAATCGACCTTCCCCTGGCGCACGGTGATCGACAATGTCGCCTTCCCGCTTGAGCTTGTCGGCATGGCCAAGGCCAAGCGCATCGAGCGCGCCCG
The DNA here is from genome assembly GCA_963809675.1 of uncultured Alphaproteobacteria bacterium. Classification (GTDB taxonomy): domain Bacteria; phylum Pseudomonadota; class Alphaproteobacteria; order Rhizobiales; family Xanthobacteraceae; genus Pseudolabrys. The sequence continues at coordinate 478,264 of CAWEKJ010000007.1, read as the reverse complement.
CACATTTCATCTCGCTGGTCGGGCTCGACGGCTTCGAGAACCGCTATCCGGGCGAACTCTCCGGCGGCATGCGCCAACGCGTCTCGCTCGCCCGCACGCTCGCCTCCGAGCCGAAAATCCTGCTGATGGACGAGCCGTTCGCCGCGCTCGACGAGCAGACCCGGCTGCTGCTCGGCGACAAGGTGCTGCAAATCCAGCAGCAGCTCAAGCAGACCACGCTCCTGATCACGCACAACATCACCGAAGCGGTGCAGATGTCCGACCGCATTCTGGTGATGACCTACCGGCCCGGCAAAATGAAACGCATCGTCGACATCAATCTGCCGCGCCCGCGCACCTCGGAGATCGTCGGCAGCGAGGCCTTCGGCCGCTACGTCGCGCAAATCTGGAACGACCTGCGCGAGGAAGCGAGCCGCGGCATGAAGGATGCCGAAGCCCACGCGCTGCACGACTCAGGATCGTCATGACCGCCGTCGCGCCTGCCAAACCCTCGACGCTCGGCCGATTTGCTCCCGCGGCAGTGGGCTTCGGCTCGCTGGTCGTCATGTTGCTGGCGGCTGAGGCGCTCATCCGCGCCGGCTGGATCAGCCAATACATCGTGCCGCCGCCGTCGGAAATCGTCGGCAGCTTCGGCCGCTTGTTTCTGGAAGAGCATATCGTCCGCCGCTTTTTCTAACCGCCGGCGAATGCCTTATCGCCGGCGTCATGCTCACGGTGTTCGGCATCGGCATTGGCGTGCTGATGCATCGCTTCAGGCTGTTGCAGCAAGCCTGCGAAACCTGGGTGGCGGCGCTGGCCTCGGCGCCGTTCGTGCTGATGTATCCGCTCTTCATGGTGATCTTCGGCCGCAACGCCTGGACCATCATCATGATGGGTTTCGTCTCGGCGCTGCCGCCGGTGATCCTGAAAACCATCGAGGGCATTTCCGGCACCCGCAAGGTGCTGGTCAATGTCGGGCGCAGCTTCAATCTCACCGCCACCCAGCAGTTCTGGAAAATCCTGTTTCCGGCGGCGCTGCCGACCATTTTCGTCGGCATACGATTGGGGCTGATCTTCGCGCTCATCAACATCGTCGGCACCGAATTCCTGATCAATTACGGCGGGCTCGGCCAGCTCATCGAAGACCTGGCCGAGCGTTACGACCTCGCCGGCACCTACGCGGCGATCTGCTTCGTCATTCTGGTGAGCGTGTTGTTCTTCATGGCGCTGGAAAAGAGCCGAGCGATGGCTGAGACCGGTCGATTAGTGCGCGCGCACGTGCCGCTTATGAGCCCCGTCACGCTGCTGCGGGTGGCGATTATTTTGGGTGCGCTGGCGCTGTGGGAATTTCTCGCCCATTCCGGCTGGCTGTACCGCGACGTGGTGCCGTCTTTGCTCGCCATCGGCCGCGCGCTGTACGGATTGCTCGCCAGCCCCGATTTTTGGTTCAACCTCGGCGTCACCGCCGGTGAAATCGGCGTCGCCCTTGCAATCGGCAGCCTGGCCGGACTTGCGCTCGGCCTGCTGCTTGGCGTCAACCGCTTCCTATCGAGGGCCTACGAGCCTTATCTCTATTACCTCGGGCCGACGCCCAAGATCATCTTCTTCCCCATCATGATCATGTGGTTCGGCGTCGGCGTCGAATCCAAGATCGCGCTCGGCGCGCTGTCCTGCTTCTTTCCGGTCGTGCTGAGCGTCGCCGCCGGCATGCGCGCAAATCGACAAGGTGCTGATCCGCGTCGGCGAAAGCTTCCGCGCCAGCCCCTGGCAGATGGTGATGAAGATCTATCTGCCGGCCATGCGCCATCCGATCATCAACGGCGTGCGGCTGGGCCTCGGCTTTGCGCTGATCGGCACGCTGCTGGCGGAGACCAAACTGTCGAACAAAGGCGTCGGCTTTCTGATCATCCAGGCCTACAGCATTTTCGACATGCCGCGCATGTACGCCATGCTGATCGTGCTGTTCGTGCTGGCGATCGGCGCCAACGCCCTGGTCGGCCGCCTTGGCGGTCTCGACAGCATCAAGCGCACCTAGTTCGCCGGCGGATCGAAGCCGGCGTCTTTCCAGGCGCGCACGGTTTTCCGGCGCGGCCATGAATTTAACGAAGGCCGCCGCGGCGTCCGGCGCGGCAGCGTCGGCGCTCGCCGCCCCGCCATAGACGATGTTGAACTCGATCCCCGGCCGGCAGCGGGCCGACCACGCTAATCCCTTTGACGCTCGCGACTTCGCTCGCCGGATAGATGCCGATATCGGCCTGCCCGCCGGCGACCAATTGCACGCCGCCGTCGAGCGCCGGCTTGTGGATGATCTTCTTGGCCATGGCATCGGCGATGCCGAGTTGTTCCATCACCTTGCCCATATGCGTGCCGCTCGGCGTCTTGCCCGGCGTGGCATGCACGACCGAATGGGCGGCCAACATCGCCGCCTTGAACTTTTCCTTCGTGGAAATATCGGGCTTCGGCGCGCCCTCTTTCACCACCACGCTGATGCCGACAATGCCGAAGGTGGCGCGCGCGTCGGCGCGCACTTTGTTGTCCTTGGCGAGGCCGTCGAGCACCGGCACCGGTAGCACCAGCACGTCGGCTTTTTCGCCGGCGGCGAGCTTCTCGCGCAGCGCGGTGATCACCGCGTAAGTGAACTTCACTTTGTTGCCGGTCTGCGTTTCGAACTTCGGCGTGAGCAGCGCGAATACTTCCTTGGGCGCGCCTCCGCTCATGACGTGGATCTCGGCGGCTGATGCGGACATGCTGGTCACCATGGCTGCGGCTAGTGCGAATAAAGGCTTCATCGGCCCCTCCGTCTCCGGCTAGAGCTTGAACGTCTCGAACGTCGCCGGGTGGAACATTTCCTCGACCTTGACCAGCCGCGATGACAGACCTTGCGAATGGTGATGGCGCAGGAAGGTCTCCAGCGTCTTGCGGTTGGGCGCGACGCCGTATGACCAGAAGTCCTCGCCCATCAGCGCGCGCGCTTCCATCAGGCGCTCCTCGACGAATGGCAGCGTCACCTTGGTCGCCGACGTGTCGCTCAATTCCGCGAGCGCCACGCTCTTGGCCTGGTCGAACGCCTTGAACACCGCACCCGGCAACCACGGATGCTTGTCGGCAAGCTCGCGCCGCACACCGACCAGATGCATGATCGGGAAAATACCGGTGCGCTTGAAGTAGTCCTTGGCCGCCGCGACCGGATCGGCGAACAGCCAGCCGACATTCGGCGTATTCTTCGGAAGCGAGGGCGGGCGCGGCGCGATGAAGCCGTCGATCGCGCCTTCGGCCAGCAGCGCCGAAATTGTTTTGCCCTTGGGCGCGTCTTCCAGCTTCACATTCGCGGGCAGCTTGATGGAAATCTTTTCCGGCCGGTCGGCATCCTCGATGCCGCCGCGTATCCAATGGATGTCGGAAGGTTTCACGCCATGATCGTCTTCAAGAATGGCGCGCGCCCAGACATTCGCGGTCAGTTGATATTCCGGAACGCCGACTTTTTTGCCCCTTAGATCGGCCGGCTTCTTGATGCGGTCGGTGCGCACATAAATCGAGGTGTGCCGGAAGGTACGCGACACAAACGCGGGCACGCCAACATAAGGGCAATTGCCCTGCGCGGTCTTGACCGTGAAGCTCGACAGCGACAGCTCGCAGATGTCGAATTCGGCGGCGCGAAACGCGCGGAAGAATATTTCCTCCGGCGACAGCGTCATGCAGGCCGGCGTTGACGCCGTCGATCTGTACGGTCCCGTCGATCAGCGCGCGCGTGCGGTCATAGGGGCCGACGGCGACGGAGAGATTGAGCTTGGCCATGAGACGCCCGGGCTTGGAGTGACTTTCGGGCGATTGTCATAAGCGAAACGGGGCGCGGACGCTACTCCACCCCGCGCTTTTGGGTCTTGTCGTCGGGGGTGACGTCGACCGCCTGCGCGCGCCCGGTGATCTTCACTGGGCCGCGGCAATCGCGCATGCAGGGATTGGCGTTCCAGAACGCCTTTTCCGTTGTCTTCCGGTCGTCGTCATAGAAGCCGTCCGGCGTTCGGCATCTTGACCGGCTCCCAGGTCGCCTTCGACAGCACGAATTTATCGTCCACGATGTCGTTGAGATTGAGCACGTAGGCCGTGACCGCATAAAGCTCGTCGTTCGACAGCGACTGCGCGTCGCCGAACGGCATGGCGCGGCGGATATAGTCGAACACGCTCGACACGTAGGGAAAATACGAACCGACGGTTTTGACCGGATCGTGCGAGGCGAGCGTGCCCTTGCCTTGCGCCAGTTGCGGCCAGCGCCCCGCGCTTTCACCGAACTCGCCGTGGCAGGATGCACATTTTTCAAGATAAACCTTCTCGCCCGCTTTCACCGAGCCGCGGCCCGGCGGCGCGCCCTGCCCGTCGGGCCGCACGTCGATGTCCCAGCCGGCGATTTCCGCCGGCGTTGCGGCGTGACCGATGCCGTAGTTTCGCGGCGCGTTCTGGGCCAGCGCGGGCGCGGCGAAGAGCACGAGCAGCAAGACGAGCCCGTCATCGCTGCAAATGGCTATCGCGACGCGAAGCCCTCGAAGGATGAACGGACCGTCGCCCTTCGAGGCTCGCTGTGCTCGCGCCTCAGGGAATGAACGGAATTACGTTTCACCCCACCTCGACATTCTCGACCTCCCCGCTGGCTTTGAGCGACCAGGTCTGAATGCCGTTGTTGTGGTAGATCGAATTGACGCCGCGAATTTTACGCAACGCATCCTTGCTCGGCTGCACATAGCCGGTCTCGTCCATGGCGCGCGATTGCAGCAGCAGTTCCTCGCCGTTCCAATCGATCTCGGCGTAAAATCGAACGCAGGCTTTGTCGAACACCGGCCCGTCGATACGCGCGTTGCGCCAGTTACGGCCGCCGTCGAGCGAAATATCGACGCGCTTGATTTTGCCGCGGCCCGACCAGGCCAGCCCGGAAATTACCGTGAAGCCTTTGGCGCGCACCGGCGCCTGCGGCGACGGCGCGGTGATCACCGACTTGGCGTCCATCTCGAAGGTGAACTTGCGCGCTTTGCCGTTCTCCATGAGATCGGTGTATTTCGAGGTCTCCTCGCGCGTGTACCAGGGCTCGTCGCCGACCTTGATGCGGCGCAACCACTTGACCCAGAGATTGCCCTCCCAGCCCGGCACCACCAGACGCACCGGATAGCCCTGCTCGGGCCGCAGCATCTCGCCATTCATGCGATAGGCGACCAGGCAATCGTCGAGCGCCTTGGCCAGCGGGATCGAGCGGTCCATCGCCGCGGCGTCGCCGCCTTCGGCCAAGAATCCATTTGGCGTTGGCTTTGAGCCCCGCCTGCTCCAGCAACAATTTCAGCGGCACGCCGGTGTATTGCACGCAATGGATCATGCCGTGGGTGTACTGGCAGCCGTTGAGCTGGGCGCCGCGCCACTCCATGCCGGAATTGGCGGCGCATTCGAGAAAATAGATGCGGTTGACGCGCGGCAGGCGCTTGATGTCCTCAAGCGTGAAGATCAGCGGCTTATCGACGAGACCGTGCAGCATCAGCCGGTAGTCTTGCGGATCGATCTCGGCGATGCCGCCGTGGTGGCGCTCGAAGCACAGGCCGTTCGGCGTAATGATGCCGTCGAGTTCGTGCAGCGGCGTGAACGCCACCGACGATTCCGGCGTCGCAGTCAGCCACGGCACCGTGCGGCGGATGACTTCCTTTTCGTATTGCGACGGGTGGCCATAAGGCCGCACCCCAACGCCGTCGCCGAGATTACGGGTCCAGTCCGCCACGTTAGGCGGCAGATTTTTCGCGTTGCCGGCCAGCGCGCGTCCGCCCGCGCCCGCCACTGCGAGACCCGCTGCGCCGGCGAGAAACCGACGACGCGACGCGCGTCCCTCATCGGTCGGGTTTTTCATCACATCGCTCTATCACATTCTTATTATTGAATGTAATGCGCGATCGGCTTTATGCCCCGGAAATTTTCACGCTGCGGTTTGGCGTAACGCGCAGCGTTTTCGCCGCTGCGATATAACGCTCGACTAGGTCCCACACGGGCGGGCCTTGGGTCCCCTCGTTCACGCTGGCCCATCCTGTAACCGTGTATTCTTTCTCAGGCGCGATCAGCTTGCCGGTTTTCAGCAGCGTCATGGCCGAAATCCGGCTTCCGACCGGTTTCGACACGTCGATCGCATAACCAAGACCACCGCAGCGCACCATGTCGCCGCCTTGCTGGTAGTAGGGATCGGGGTTGAACAAATTGTCGGCCACGTCCTCGAGCACTTCCTTGAGCCGCGCGCCGGTCATCGGCAAACGATAGACCTGTGGATAGGTGATCGCGGTGGCATTGTGGATGTCCTCGATAGTGATCGGCTGCCCCGGGAGCACGCTGGTGCCCCAGCGGAAGCCGGGTGACAGCGCGATCTCGGCGTCGCGCTCTTTGAGCAGCGCAGCGCAGATCACGTCGTCGAAGGTGCCGTTGAAATTGCCGCGGCGGTAGAGCAGCGAGTCCGTTTTGCCGACCACGCGCGAAAGTTCCTTGGCATAGGGCGCGCGCGCTTTGACGATCGCCGCCGTCATCTCGGCGTCGGGTTTGATGGCGTCGGCGAACAGTGGGATCAATTTGTAACGGAAGCCTTTCACCGCGCCGTTCTGGACGTCGAGATCCAGCCGCGACACGAATTTGCCGTGACTGCCAGACGCAATTAGCAGCGTGTTGCCGACCTTGATCGCCTCCGGCAGCGCGTCGTGGGTATGCCCGGTCAAGATCACGTCGATACCCGACACGCGCGATGCCAGTTTGCGGTCGACGTCAAAACCGTTGTGCGACAACAGCACCACCAACTGCGCGCCGCTTTTGCGCGCCTTCTCGACATTGGCCCGCACGTCGTCCTCGCGGATGCCGAACGACCATTTCGGCATCAGCCAGCGCGGATTGGCGACCGGCGTATAGGGAAACGCCTGCCCGAGCACCGCGATCTTCACGCCGCCGCGCTCGAACATTTTCATCGCGTCGAACACCGGCTCGTTCCACTCGGTGTCGCGCACATTAAGCGCCAGGAACGGGAACCCGAGCCCTTTGATCAGTTCCTTTACCCGCGCCTCGCCATAGGTGAATTCCCAATGGCCGGTCATGGCGTCGGGTTTGAGCAGCGCCATGCAGTCGACCATGTCCTGGCCCCGGCTTCGGTTGGCGCCGAGAGAACCCTGCCAGGTGTCGCCGCTATCGAGCAGCAGCACCTTGTCGCCGCGCTCGCCCCGCACGTGGCGGACCACCGTCGCCAGCCGGTCGAGCCCGCCGATGCGGCCGTAGCTTTTTGCCAGCGCGCTGAAATCCTCCGAGCTCAGCGCATAGGCGGCGGCGGATTTCTCAACGATGCCGAAATGCTTGAGGAAGTTTTTGCCTGTCAAATGCGGCGGCTGCCCCCGCGCCGCGCCGACGCCGAGATTGATCGACGGCTCGCGGAAATAGACCGGCATCAACTGGCCGTGGATGTCGGCGACATGCAGGAGCGTGACGTTGCCGAGCGCGTCGAATTTCAACAGCTCGTTTTGCGTCAGGCGCTGCCGCGCCATGGCGCGCGTGAAACCGCCGCCCACCGCCAGCGCCGCCGTGGCGGCGCCGACTTGCAGGACCTCGCGGCGTGTCATCATCGCCTCAGGTCAACCCCTAATGCCCGGCACGCTGATTTTGAGGCCCTGGCTCTGTGTCGCAAGATACATTTCAAGGTCGCCGTATTCCTTGGAATCCGGCGGCAGTTCGTTGGCGCGAATGTTGACCTGGCACCACTGGAAGCGCTGGCGAATGTCCCAGATCTTTTGCTGGCTGGTGCGCCAGGTCGGGAAATGGTCGTACTGGCCCTTCGGCGCCCCCAGCCATTGCCCGCGGATCCAATGGTTCGCGGATTTGCCATGGCAATCGGTGCAGGCGAAATTGAGCTCGCCGAGCTTGCGGTTGGCCAGCGCCTCGCCGCGCTGCGCGGCGGCTTTCGCGGGCGGGCTCATGTCGACATTGATCGGCTGGCCATTGGCGAGAAAGTGCAGGTAAACCGACATGACGCGATTGTCGTCGGTCTCCATCAGCCAGGCCGCGCCGGTGGTCGCCTTGGCGTGACGGGTGACGAATTCCTCGACGCCGAGCACCTTGTCGAGGCGCGGCTCCCATTTCGGCATCGAAGCGGCCCAGGTCTTGAACGCCGCCGCCGGATTGCTGTGGCAGCTATTGCAGGACTTGCCGCCCGGCCCGTTCTCTTTCCAAAGCGCCTGCGCCTTATCGATCGTCCAAAGGCCGGGATTTTCCATCGGGTCGAGGTTGTCGCGATTCTCGACCGGGTCCGGACGCTTACCGGGATCGTCCAGCGCGGTCTTGAACGGCGCCGGCGATTTCAACGTCTTCAAGAACGCGACCATGTCGTTGATTTCCGCGTCGCTGAACACGCCGTGACTGCCCCAGGGCGGCATCACGGTCTCGGCGTTATAGACGCGCGCGTCGTAGATAAAATTGAAGAGTTCCTGGTCGGAAAGCCCGGCATTGCCGATTTCCGACAGATTGGGCCCGACATTGCCCGGTAGGGTGGCTCCACCGGCCGGACCCATCACGTGGCACGCAAGGCACGAGCCGCCGCGGGTGCGGTCGGCCACCAGCTTGGCGCCGTTCGCCGCGTTACCCGTGATCGGCCCGGCGATCTTGCGCAGCCCTTTCGGCGCCGGCGGCGAGGAAACATGATCGAGCGTGTTCCATTTCGCTTCGTCGCGCTTGGGCCAACCGGAATAGCGCACCCAAGGCCGCACCGCGGCGTCACCCTTGAGTTCGAGCGGCGCCTCTTTGCCTTTGGCTTGCGCGTGGGCCTCGCCCGCCAAAACAACGACGCCGCCCGCGATCAGTGCAATGGCGGCGGCGCTCGCCAGAATCCCTCCCCGGATCATCGCATCCTCCGAACGTTATTATTGTCGTTTCTATTGCCGTTAGCTGACGGTGATTTTTTCTTCCGCGGTCGTGACCGTGCCGTCGTCGTCGGTCCAGCTGAACTTGAACGTGCCGCTCTCCTCCAGCTTGGCGAAGAACTGCATATACGGGTTGGCGGCGATCGCCGGATCGAGATCGGCGGAAAACACCGGCTTGCCGTTGAACTCGGCTGTGAACTTATTGATGATCTTGCGCGGAATAGTCTTGCCGTCTTTGTCCTTGCGCTGACCCGATTCCATAATGTGCGGCATCAGCGTCTTGATCTCGATCAGTTCGCCCTTCTTGGCTTCCTTGGGCAACTTCAGCCGCGGTCGTTCCGCCATGGTCGTTCTCCCGGATTTTTTGGATTAGCCGCCGCAGCCGCCGATGGTGACCTTGACCGCCTTCTGGCCGGTGAAGAATTCACCCTTGCTGGTCTTGGCGACCACGACGATGTTCTGCGTGGCGGCGAGCCGGATACGGGTCGCGGCTTGCGCCTTGCCCGACAACGGCGAGAAATGAAACGTAGCGACGCCGGGATTGGGATTACCCTCGGCGACCACCATCACCTCGCTGACGTAATTGTCGGCCGTCATCGGCGCGTCGACCGTGACCTGCAGCGGCACGGTGTTGCCGTTTTCGGCAATCTCGGGCAATTCGATCGAAATCTTGCCGCTTACGGCCGTCTTGCCGCCGGTGAATTTGGCGATCTGTTCGGCCGCTTCTTTGGCCCCGGCCTGCGCGCGTCCGCCCCAGCCGAGGACGGAAAGCGCAGCCACCGCCGTTCCAAGCATCAAGGTTGCGCGACGGGATAGCTGTCGCATCGGTAAATCCTCCGCGTCATTGTTTTGGGGCAGCAAGAACGGCCCCTACCCGGCAGCGACCATAACCACGAGCGGCGGCCGGTTCAAATTATATTCACAAAAAAGAATATACTGCTGCCGCCGCACTGGGGCTTGGATCAACTCGGCATCGCCTTGAGAAAATCGCGGAAGCTCTTGCCCTCGTAGGCCTTTTCACGCACGAATCGGAACATGGCGAGGAAATCGTCCGGGCGCATATAGCCGGGCGCGCGCGCGACCTCTCGCTTCTCGGGAGCCAGCGCCTTGAGCGGGCCGGCCCGCTCGGGGAAAAACTGGAAGGTCGGCGTGTAACGCACGTTATATTTCGCCGCCAACTTCTTTTCCGACAATTCGGCGCCGTCGAAATCCTTCACCTTGCGCGAACCGATGATGTTGAGCTGCAGCACCTCAAAATTCGCCTTGATGTAGTCGGAAATGCGCGGCTGCGAGAAGTTGACGAAATGCGTTTCCTTGCAATAGGGGCAACCCTTGAGCTCCCACATGATGACAAAGCGCTTACCCTCTTTGTGCGCGCTTTCCAGATCGTCGCCGAGCTCAAGGAAGCTTTCCAGGAACCATGGCTCCTTGTAGAGCCCGTCATCGGTCAGAATCGGTTCCGCACGCGCGCGGCCGAGGAGCGCCAATGACGCCGCGCCGATCAGCAGATTTCGCCGCGTCGTCATGATATCGGTCCTCGTAAACCACGCGGGCAAAGCGGCCTCGCCGCCCTGCCCGGCGACGCTTATATTCTCAAACGTAGTCGCTTTGCGTCAAAATACGGTGAATATCGATGCCGTCCTGCATTGCCCGCGCCGCATGCCTCGCGCTCGTCCTCGCAGCAAGCCCTGCTTTGGCCGGCGATCTCGCCAACTTCAACACCGCGGTCGAGGCGGCCCAATCCCATAACCGGGTCGCCATTGGCTACTTGCGCACCGGCAATGTCGACTTGGCCTCGCTCGAAATCGATCGCTTGCGCGAATCCTGGCACACGCTGCAAGAGCGCTTCGCCGGCAAGCGGCCGGACGCCTTCGACGGCGTTGGGCTCTACGGCACGCTGTGGACCGGCGTGAGCGCACGCCTGGTCGCCGCCGACCTCATGCTCAAGTCCGGACGCGCCGACGTCGCGCGCCAATCGCTCGATGGCATCAGCGGCGACCTCTACGCCCTGCGCAAAGCCGCGGGCGTAACAGTGCTGGCCGACTGCATACGCGACGCCAATACCGTTATGGACGGCTTGATGATCTACAACGACCACGATCTCGACTGGACCAAGTCCGAAACGCGCTTCGGTATCGCCAGCAAGGCCTCGATCTACAACTACGTGCTCGATCGTTGCGACGGCATGGCGGACGCAAGTTTGCGCAAGACGCCGGAATTCCGCCGGCTGATCGATGGCGCCAAGGCCGGCCTGGCGTTGATTCCAAAAGCCATCGCCACCCGCGACAGCGACCTGTTGCATCGGGTCCTCATCGAACTGCGCTCGTTCGACAATCTGCTGGCGTTTCGCTTCGGCTAGGGCACGGATCACATCGACATATTCTGTTTCTGTGATACATATTCCGCCGATTCAAAAACGGTTTTTCAGCAATAAAATGCACAAGAGAATGAAGTTAGCGAGCCTGCAGCGCGCCCAAGAATTTTTTTCTCGCGCCGTACTGTTCGGCGTAATGTTTGTTGTGTTGAGTTTATCGAGCGCGCGCGCAGCCGAACTGATAATGTTCGAGCAAGCTGGCTGTGAATGGTGCGAAGTCTTCAATCGCGAAATCGCGCCGATTTATGGTAAGACCGACGAAGGTTCGCGCGCGCCGCTGCGCCGCGTGGATACTGCGCGGCAATTGCCGCCGGACTTGGCGTTCATCGAACCGGAACGGCTGACGCCGCTGTTCGTGCTGATTGACCGGGGACGCGAGATCGGCCGCATTCGCGGTTATCCCGGCGAGGAAAACTTTTGGGGCCTGCTCGGCGTCTTGTTCAAGAAACTCGATGCCTCTGAAACCGGCGGCGAACGCGCGCAGTTACTTGAAAAGACATTACACATAAACGCCTGAACGAGACGGGATTGCACGGCCATGGAATTGCAACGTCAGGAAACGCGCGGCCGGCCGCACGAGCGTGACCGCATGCTCGATAATGCCAAGCGCGCCAGCAATTTCCTCAAAGCCCTCGCGCATGAGAGCCGGTTGATCATCCTTTGCATTCTCGCCGACGGCGAAAAGTCCGTGAGCGAGTTGGAGCACGAACTCAGCCTGCGCCAGCCGACGGTGTCGCAACAGCTCGCGCGGCTGCGCGCCGACGGTCTGGTGTCGCCGCGGCGCGATGGCAAGATTATTTACTACAGTCTCGCCAGCGATGAGGCGCGTACCGTGATCGGTGCGATCTACGACGTGTTCTGCAAGAAGGTACGAAAGCGCTAGCTTGCATTTCGTCCCGCCGGCCGATGTCGATGGCCGCGGTTAGACCGCCACATTGGTGAGGAAACCCTCGACTTCGCCGCGCAGCGTGGCAGCAGCCGCTTCCACCGATTCCGATGCGGCGAGCACGGTCTGCGCCAATTCTTGGGTTTTGGTAGCGGCGCCGGCAAGTTCGCTCAACACCGAGACGATTAATTTGGCGCCATCGGCGGCGCTGGCCACGTTTTGCGAAATTTCGCCGGTCGCGACGCTCTGCTGCTGCGCCGCCGCCGCGGTCGCGGATGTATAGGAATTGATTTCCCGCATGCGGTGTGTGATCCGCCCAATCGCTTCCACGGCTTTGCCGGTCGAGTTTTGTACTTCGAGAATCTGACCGGAAATCTCCTCGGTTGCCTTCGCGGTCTGCACGGCGAGCGACTTCACCTCGGAAGCAACCACCGCGAAGCCACGGCCGGCTTCGCCGGCGCGCGCGGCTTCGATCGTGGCGTTGAGCGCCAGCAAATTGGTTTGTCCCGCGATATTGCGAATGAGCTTGACGACGTCGCCTATCTTCTGTGCGGCCTGCGCCAGGGCACCGATATCCTGATTTGTAACGCGCGCTTCATCGACTGCAATTCGCACCACGTTCGCGGATTGGTTGAGCTGCTGTCCGACCGACGCTATCGAACTCGACAGTTCTTCGGCGGCGACCGCCGCGGTCTCGACGTTTGCCGAGGACTCGTTTGACGCCCGCACCGCGCTTTCGGCGCGTTGCGACGTATAGCCGGACGCGGTCAACAGACCGCCGGCGGTCGAGCGCATTTCACGGGCGCTGTCGGCCACGCTGCGCAGCAGATTCTCCGCGCGATGATGAAAGTTCGATATGGCGCTCTCGATGACGGCGCGGCGCTCTTCCTTTTGTTGCATGGCTGCGTGTTGCTGTTCCGCCTGACGCCGTTCGGTGATGTCCTCGTGCGTACCGATCCAGCCGCCGTCCTTCATTGGGTGATTTGTCACCAATAGGAGGCGCCCGCCGGTGGATTTGACTTCGTGCACGATGGTGCGCCCGAGCGCGACCGCCGCCAGAAATTCCTTTCGGTATTCATTGGGATCGCGAGCGAACGTGCCCTTGGCGACCCGCCTCGTCAGCACTTCGGAAAGCGTCGATCCCGGAGCCGTTTCGGCCGATGTTAGACCGTACATCTCATAATACCGAGTGTTGCAGACGATCAGCCGTTCCGAGCGATCGAACATGCACAGGCCTTGCGGCATGCTGTCGATGGCGGTGCGCATTTGTTCGATTTCCCGGCTTTGCTGCCGAGTGACCAAAGCGCCGGCCACGCTCATCGTAAACTGGGTGATGACCGCGGCCACGACCACGATGAGAGTCGTTTCGGACGCCGTGCGGATGACGGCCGAGGCCCATCCGGACGCGAAGACCGTCAATACGCCATAGCTCACCATGAATGAGGCTAGCCCGATGAGCACGACCAGTCCCGAAGCGCGTCTGAGCGTTAGCGAGAAAAACAGTTTGAGCATGATTTGTCCGGCCGCATGAGATCGGGGACCTTATTCTGGATACTGTTCTTTTGCGGTTAATCGACGGTTAGCAAGTCGTTAACAGACCGCCGATGGTGACCGGTCAAGGCTAGCTCACCGCCACGTCGGTGAGCCGCATTTGCACGCGTTCCTCGCCCTGCCAGCGATCAACCGCCAGATGCCCGGCCGCGTGCATGGCGCGGCCGCGGTTGTCCAACAACGCGCGGCCCAGCGGCTGACCGGCGGCGCGGAACGCGATCGCATTGACGGTCTTGCCGTCGCCGGATTTGAAACGCGCGCGGATATGGTTTTCACCCACAAGGTCGGCGTAGACCAGCGTATGCGCCGGCAACGCCAGCATCGGCTCCGGGTTGCCGGCTCCATAAGGCCCCGCGCGCGCCAGCATTTCGCACAGCGCCGGATTGACGCCGCCGGCGCTGACCGCGCCGTCGATCAACAGCGCGCGCTCGCGCCGCGCCGCTTCGACCGACGGGGCCAGCGCCTCCTCGAGATAGGCGCGGAACGCGGCCAGCGCGTCTTTGCGCAGCGTGATGCCGGCCGCCATGGCGTGCCCGCCTCCCTTGAGCAGCAGGCCTTCGCGCACCGCGCGCCGTACCGCCTGACCGAGATCGACGCCGGCGATCGAGCGGCCCGATCCGGTGCCCGCGCCGCCTGGCTCAAGCGCAATTGCGAAGGCCGGGCGTCCGTAGCGTTCCTTCAAGCGCGCCGCCACCAGGCCGACCACGCCGGCGTGCCAACCCTCGCCCGCCGTCACCACCACGGCGCCTTTTTCCTCAAGGCCGAGCGCGGCCATCGCCTCCGCGTCGGCCTGCGCCACCGTTGCGATCTCGATTTGCCGACGTTCGATGTTCAGCCGCTCCAGTTCGGCGGCGATGCGCGCAGCCTCGGTTGGGTCTTCTTCCAGCAGCAGCCGTACGCCGAGATCGGCACGGCCGATGCGGCCGCCGGCATTGATGCGCGGGCCCAGCATAAAGCCGAGATGCCACGGCTCTGGCGGACCGGAAAGCCGCGCCGCATCCATCAGTGCGGTGGCGCCGACATGGTCGCGACGGCGCAGCGCAATCAGTCCCTTGGCGACGAAGGCGCGGTTGAGGCCCTTAAGGGGGACCACATCGGCGACGGTGCCGAGTGCCACCAGATGCAAAAGCGATAGCAGATCGGGTTCGGCGCGCGCGCCGTTCCAAAAGCCGCGGCGGCGCAATTCGCGGGCGAGCGCCACCAGCGTGAGGAACACGAGGCCAACGGCCGCGAGATGACCCAAGCCCGACAGATCGTCGGCGCGGTTGGGGTTGACGACCGCGATCGCCGGCGGCAATTCCTCGTCGGCCTGATGATGATCGATCACAACGGTATCGAGACCAAGCTTCTTGGCCTCCGACAGCGGCTCCATACTGGTGGTGCCGCAATCGACGGTGATCAGCAATCTTGACGCCGCGCTCGGCAAACGAGCGGATCGCGTCGACGTTCGGACCATAGCCCTCGAAGATACGATCCGGGATGTGAATGATCGGATCGAGCCCGCAACGCCGCAGATAGCCGCCCAGCAGGGCAGAGGACGTTGCGCCGTCGACATCGTAGTCGCCAAAGATCGCGACACTCTCCTTGCGAACGATGGCATCGGCGATGCGCTCTGCCGCGGCCTGCATCTGTGTCAGCGCGTGCGGATCAGGCATCAAGCCTCTTGATGGTGGGATCGAGATAGGCCGTAACCTCGTCCGGCTCGACGCCGCGCCCCGCCAGCACCCGCGCCAACAATTCCGGCACGCCGTGCCTTTGCGCAATCGTCAGCGCCCGCGCCTGTCCCCGCTCGTCCAGGCGGTCGCGCCATGTGCGACCGGTCGCGGACTTCTCCACGCCGAGAAATGCTCGCGGCAATGCATTGGTGTGTGGCAACGCCATGTACGGTTTTGGCCGATTCCTGATCGATTCTGGGGCGATTCCGGGTGGGATATTGATCTAAAAGTTCGAGCTTCGGGAGAAAATCTCTCCTGCGCAGCAAACCCATTGTAGCAACCGATTTATTTCTTCTCTTTTTCTTGGCACGCCGTTGTTGTCCCTGCCGCAGCGGAATATTTCAGGTTCCAGCTTTAATCGATTTACCCGCCGTTATGGACGACATCATGCGTCAAGGTGATGACTCCTCGCCCCGCGTTTACGTGATCCACGAGAACAACGATTGGGTCGTGCCGCTGCGCAAGCAATTCGAGGCGCGCAAGATTCCCTTCACCGAATGGTTCCTCGACCAGGGCGTCCTCGACCTGCGCGCCGCGCCGCCGCCCGGCGTTTTCTACAACCGCATGAGCGCCTCCTCGCACACGCGCGACCACCGCTACGCGCCCGAACTGACAGGCGCCGTGCTGGCCTGGCTCAAGCGTCATGGCCGCACCGTGGTGAACGGCGAACGCGCGCTGGCTCTTGAAGTTTCCAAGGTCGCGCAATATGAAGCGCTGGACAAATTCGGCGTCGAGACGCCGGAGACCTTGGCTGTCGTCGGCAAGCAGAATATCGCCGAGGCCGCGCGCCGGCTCGGATTTCCGCTGATCCTCAAACACAATCGCGCCGGCAAGGGGCTGGGCGTCCGGCTGTTTTTATCCGCGGCGGCGCTTGACGAGCATCTTGCCGGCGGCGACTTCGCCGAGTCGGTGGACGGCATCACTTTGGTCCAGCGCTATATCAAGGCGCCGCAGCCGTTCATCACGCGCGTCGAATTCGTCGGCGGCAAATTCCTTTATGCGGTGCGGGTCGATACGTCGCAGGGTTTCGAGCTCTGCCCGGCCGATGCGTGCAATATCGAGTCGCCGGCGCTCGCCGGGGTTTGTCCCGCGGTCGCGCCTGGCGACAAATTCCAGATCCTGCGCGGTTTCGAGCATCCGCTGGTGGCGCGCTGGCAGGCGTTCCTTGCCGCCAACGACATCGGCATCGCGGGCGTCGAATTCATCGTCGACGAGAATGACCGCTCCTACACCTACGACGTCAACACCAACACCAACTATAACCCCGACGCCGAAGCCAAAGACGGCCGCGTCGGATACCGCCCACAGCGGCATGGGCGCGATCGCGGCATACCTCGGCGGTCTGCTGGCGCGCGAACGCGATGCGGCGGCGCCTTCGCTGGGGGTTACGGAGCCAGCCTGAGTACGGGGCCGCTCAGTCGAGGTGGAATTTCTCGAAATCCCGGTGCTCGGCGTAGACGCGCCGCACCGTTCCGGTCGCCGAGCGCATGACCACCGTCTCGGTCTCGATCACTGCTTTGCCGAATTTTACGCCGCTCAGCATCGCGCCGCTGGTCACGCCGGTGGCCGCGAACAGGCAGTCGCCCTTCACCATATCCTCGATCTCGTATTTTTTCTTGGCGTCCTTGATGCCCATCTTCAGGATGCGCGCGCGCAATTCCTCGGTATCGATGATCAGCCGCGTCTGCATCTGGCCGCCGATGCAGCGCAAGGCCGCCGCCGCCAGCACGCCTTCCGGCGCGCCGCCGATTCCGAGATAGATGTCGATACCTGTTTTCGGTTCGGCGCAATGGATGACGCCAGCGACGTCGCCATCGCTGATCAGGCTCACCGCGGCCCCCACTTTGCGCACCTTGGCGATGATCTCGGCGTGGCGCGGCCGGTCGAGCAGGATCGCCGTGATCTCCGAACGGCTTCACGCCTTTGGCCTTGGCGAGGCGGATAATGTTTTCATCCGCCGGCGCGTCGAGATCGATGGTGCCCTTCGGGTAGCCTGGACCGATGGCGATCTTTTCCATATAGCAATCGGGCGCGTGCAGCAGCGTGCCGGCGTCGGCCATCGCGATGGTGGCAATGGCGCCCGGCATGTTCTTGGCGCACAGCGTGGTACCCTCGAGCGGATCGACCGCGATATCGACCTTCGGGCCGGTCTTGTTGCCGACCTTCTCGCCGATGAACAGCATCGGCGCCTCGTCGATCTCGCCTTCGCCGATCACCACCGTGCCGTCGATCGGCAGCTTGTTGAGCTCGCGCCGCATGGCATCCACCGCGGCCTGGTCGGAGGCCTTTTCCTTGCCTTGTCCGCGCAGCCGCGCCGACGAAACCGCCGCACGCTCGGTCACGCGCACGATCTCGAGGGTGAGAATGCGCTCCAGCAGCAGCTCGGGCTGGACGGTGATCGATGCCATGGCGGTATTCCCCTCAACAAAACGACTTTTTATATTCGCAACATCTTATCCGAAAACCAGTTCCCACTTTTCGGAATTGTGCGGGTTCAGTTCTTCTCGATCCGGATGACTTGCGGTATGCCCGAGATCACCCTATCGCGGCCCACTGCGGCAAGGGCCTTGCGCACGCCATCCTCGGATGTCGCATAGGTGATGAGAATAACGGGGACTGCGCTTCCTTTCGCCCCGCTGCCTATGCTTTTCTGATCGTGCCTTTGAACGATCGATTCCAGCGAAATCTTCTGTTCGGCAAGACGCGTGGCGATGGTCGCGGCGGTACCCGGTTTGTCGCGCGCCAAGAGCCTGATGTAATAGCCGCCCTCATGCCGCTGCATCGGCGCCTTGCGCACGGCCGTAAGCCGCGCAGCCGGCCGGCCGAACGGCGCGGTGCGCACGCCGCGCGCGATGTCGCCGATATCCGAGAGCACGGCGGAGGCGGTCGCGGCACCGCCGGCGCCCGGCCCGACCAGCGTGAGCGGATTGATGCCCTCGGCGTCCACGGTCACCGCGTTGGTCACGCCCATCACCTGGGCGATGGCGGAATCCTTGCGCACCATGGTGGGATGCACGCGCTGCTCGATGCCTTTCGGGGTCCTCACTACAACGCCTAAGAGTTTGACGCGATAACCGAGTTCGTCGGCGGCGGCGAGATCGGCCGGCGTAATCGAAGAAATGCCTTCCACGTAAATCGCGCTTTGATCGACTTTGGTGCCGAAAGCGAGCTGAAGCCAGGATCGCCAACTTCTGCGCGGTGTCGTGCCCCTTGATATCGAAACTCGGATCGGCTTCGGCATAGCCGAGCCGCTGCGCTTCTTTCAGACATTCCGCGAATGGCAGCTTGTCCTGCTCCATCCGGGTGAGAATGTAATTGCAGGTACCGTTGAGAATGCCGTAGATGCGCTCGAACGAATTGCCTGCCATCCCCTCGCGCAGCGTTTTCACGATTGGAATGGCGCCGCCGACCGCGGCTTCAAAATTTAGTGCGACGTGATGTTTTTCTGCGAGCGCGGCGAGCGTGACGCCGTGCTTCGCGAGCAGCGCCTTGTTGGCGGTCACCACCGACTTGCCCGACGCCAACGCCGCTTCGATTGCGCTTTTGGCCGGATCGCCGGCGCCGCCGATCAGTTCGACGAACACGTCAATATCGGAAGATCGCGCGAGCGCGACCGGATCGGAGAACCACTTGGCTTTTTTAAGATCGACGCCGCGATCCTTGCCCTTCGAGCGCGCGCAGACCGCGACGATCTCGATGGCGCGGCCGCAACGCGCGGCGAGCGCGTCCCGTTGGCGCGCCACTTGGGCGATCAAGGCGGCGCCGACCGTGCCCAATCCGGCGACACCCACTTTCAGGGCTGCGGTCATGGGATCAGCGCCGCGTGGCGAGCGGGACGACGTTGTGAAGTTGTTCCGGCCCGGATTTCAGGAAGCGGCCGACATTGCGCGCAGCCTGGCGGATGCGCTGCTCGTTCTCCACCAGCGCGATGCGCACGTAGCCCTCGCCGTATTCGCCGAAGCCGATGCCGGGCGAGACCGCAAGTTCCGCCTTCTCCACCAGCAGCGTTGCGAATTCCACGCTGCCGATGCTTTGGAACGGCTCCGGGATGGGCGCCCAGGCAAACATCGAGGCCCGCGGCGACGGCACGTGGAACCCGGCGCGGCCGAAGCTTTCCACCAGCACGTCGCGGCGGCGCTTATAGGTTTCGCGCATGTCCTTGATGCAATCGTCGGGACCGTTGAGCGCGGCGATGGCCGCCACCTGGATCGGCGTGAAGGCGCCATAGTCGAGATAGGATTTCACGCGGCCCAATGCCGCGATCACGCGTTCGTTGCCGACCGCAAAGCCGATGCGCCAGCCCGGCATCGAGAAAGTCTTCGACATCGAGGTGAACTCGACCGCGATGTCGATCGCGCCCGGTACCTGTAGCAGCGACGGCGGCGGATTGTCGTCGAAATAAACTTCCGCGTAAGCGAGATCGGATAGCACCAGGATCTCGTGCTTCTTGGCGAAGGCGATCAGGTCTTTGTAGAAGTCGAGGCTCGCGACATAAGCCGTCGGATTGGCCGGATAGCACACCACCACCGCGGTCGGCTTCGGGATCGAGTGGATGATCGCGCGCTCGAGCGTGTGGAAGAAATTCGGCGTCGGCTCCGAAGGCACCGAACGCACGGCACCGCCCGCCATCAGAAAGCCGAAGGCGTGGATCGGATAGCTCGGGTTTGGCACCAGCACGACGTCGCCAGGGCGCGGTGATCGCCTGCGCGACGTTGGCGAAGCCCTCCTTGGAGCCGAGCGTGGTGATGACCTGCGTTTCCGGATTGAGCTTCACGCCGAAGCGTCGCTCATAATACTTCGCCTGCGCCAACCGCAATTTCGGAATGCCGCGCGAGGCCGAATAGCGGTCGGTGCGCGGCTTGCCGAGCGTCTCCTTGACCTTCTCGATGACATGGGCGGGCGCCGGCAAATCCGGATTACCCATGCCGAGATCGATGATGTCGGCGCCCGCGTTGCGGGCGCGCGCCTTGGCTCGGTTCACTTCCTCGAACACGTAGGGCGGCAAGCGGCGGATGCGGTAATAGTCTTCCATAGTCTCAAACCCTTAAGTCGGCTGCCCTTTCCAGCCGGCAGGCATAACCCCGGCAGGCTTTTATCACGGGTTCCTCTTAGCGCCATCCTGGGTATCGGCGGTCCCTGTGGCCTGCCCGGTATTGGCGGTCTCGGGCTTCTTTTTTGCAGGCTGCGCGGTCTTTTTGGCGGCGCCATCGCGGGCTTCTTGCTTGTCGCGCACCGCGGAGAGCTCCTTTTCCATCTTTACCTGCTGTTCCTCGGTCAGGGTCGTGGTCGCGCGCGGCGGCGGCATGTCGTGGACGGCCGGATACGCGTAAACCTCCGTCGGCCGCTCCGGGATCCCCGCCGGCTCTCCGCCTATGCTGGCCGGCAGTTGCTCGACCATCGCGGCACCCGAGCAGCCGGCCAAACTCGTGGCCACAGCAACGGTTAAGGCCAGGGTCAAGGCCGCCAACATTGATCGATCGAAAGCACGCTGCATGCTCAGCAAAGCCTCTGCTTGAGACGGGAAATCGATGCAGACTCAATGAATTATACCATAACCGCCTAACCGGCTAATATGGCCGCAGCAAGGTCGATGCGGGAAGCCGCATTTCGGCGAAACCATGCCTACAATCGAGCCTTGCAGGAGGACGCGGCCCGGCCCAATTCTGGTGCAGGGAGCGACATGACGCTGATGAAAAAGCCCAGCACCGAACCGGCCAAAGAACCGGTCTCGGAAAAGATCAAGGAAACGGCCAAGGAAGCGCCAAAGATCGGCTCGGTCGAGGTCGAGGCCTTCGCGCACAATATCGCTCGTCTGGTCGAAGAAGGCGGCAAGGCGCTCGCCGCCTATATGAAGCCGCGCGAGGAAGGCAAAATCAAAAACGAGACGACCGACGACATCACCGACGTGGTCAAGACCGTCGGCCAAGTGGCGGAATACTGGCTCTCGGATCCCCAGCGCGCGATCGAATTACAGGCGAGCCTCGGCCACGCCTATCTCGATCTGTGGGCCGGCGCGGTCAAACGCATGGCTGGCGAAACGGCCGAGCCGGTGGTGACACCCGATGCGAAGGACAAGCGCTTCGCCGATCCGGAATGGTCGCAGAACCAGTTCTTCGATTTTCTCAAGCAGGCCTATCTGCTCACCGCGCAATGGAGCGACCGGCTGGTCAAGGACGCCGCCGGCATCGACGATCACACGCGCGCGAAGGCCGCGTTCTACGTCAAGCAGATCGCCAACGCGATCTCACCGTCAAATTTCGTGTTCACCAACCCCGAGTTGTTGCGCGAAACGATGTCGTCGAACGCCAGCAATCTTGTGCGCGGCATGCACATGCTCACACAAGACATCAAAGCCGGGCACGGCCATCTCAAGATCAGCCAGTCCGACCCCTCAAATTTCGAGGTCGGCCGCAATCTCGCGCTCACGCCCGGCAAGGTGGTTTTCCAGAACGACTTGATGCAGTTGATTCAATACCAGGCGGCGACCAAGGAAGTGCTCAAGGTTCCGCTGCTGATCGTGCCGCCCTGGATCAACAAGTTCTACATCCTCGATCTCACGCCGGAGAAATCCTTCATCAAGTGGTGCGTCGACAATGGGCTAACAGTGTTCGTGGTGTCTTGGGTCAATCCCGACGCCAAGTTGGCCGCCAAAAGTTTCGAGCAATATATGCGCGAAGGCGTGCTGGCCGCGCTCGATGCGATCGAGACGATCACCGGCGAGAAGCAAGTGGACGCCATCGGCTATTGCGTCGGCGGCACGCTGCTGTCGATCACGCTGGCCTACCTCGCCGCCAAACAACAGGAGCGCGTGCGCTCGGCGACGCTGTTTGCGGCGCAGATCGACTTCACCTATGCCGGCGACCTGATGGTGTTCGTCGACGATGAGCGCATCAAGCAACTCGAAGCGCACATGAAAGACCAAGGTTACCTCGAGGCCTCGCGCATGGCCAACGCCTTCAACATGTTGCGTTCCAACGACCTGATCTGGCCTTACGTGGTCAACAATTACATGCGCGGCAAGAAGCCGTTCCCGTTCGATATTCTGTTCTGGAATGCCGACGCTACCCGCATGCCGGCGGCTAATCATTCGTACTATTTGCGCAACTGCTACCTCGACAACACGTTGACCAAAGGCAAGATGGAAATCGCCGGCGAAGTGCTTGACCTGCGCAAGGTGAAAGTGCCGATCTACAATCTCGCCACCCGCGAGGACCACATCGCGCCGGCAAAATCGGTGCTCTTTGGTTCGCAATATTTTGGCGGCCCGGTGAAATATGTGCTGGCCGGCTCGGGCCATATCGCGGGCGTGATCAATCCGCCCGGCAAGCCGAAATATCAGTATTGGACCGGCGGTAAGCCGGGCGGCGCCGATCTCGGCGATTGGATGGCGAAAGCAATCGAACACCCCGGCTCATGGTGGCCGGACTGGCTCGAATGGCTCAAGGACGCCGGCGCTGAGACGGTGCCGGCGCGCGACATTGGCGGCGGCAAGCTCAAGCCAATCGAGGACGCGCCGGGGTCATACGTGAAAGTGAAAAGCTGGGCCTGACGCGCGGCATTTCATCCACTAATCTACCGCACCGCCGATTTACTCAAGAAAAGGGGCTGACGATGTCCAGGGAATTGATGTGGCTGACGCTGACGGTCGTCCTGACCGGGTTGATGTGGGTGCCGTACATCCTCGATCGCATCATGGTGCGCGGGCTGATGGGCGCGATGGCCAATCCCTCGCGCAATGACAAGCCGCAATCGTCCTGGGCGCAGCGGCTTTATTTCGCCCACACCAATGCGGTGGAAAATCTGGTCATCTTTGCGACGTTGGTGCTCGTGCTGGACGCCCAGGGCCATTCGACCGAAAGCACGGCGATCGCCTGCGCGGTTTATTTCTGGGCGCGGCTTGCCCATGTTGTTATCTATACGATGGGCGTCCCCGTGCTGCGCACGCTTGCTTTCGCGGTCGGCTTCGCGGCGCAGGTCGCGCTGGTGCTGGCGATATTCGGGAAGCTTTAGTTCTCCGTCACCCTGAGGAGCTCGGCGCGAAGCGACGAGCCTCGAAGGGCGACGGCCGCTCATCCTTCGAGGCTCGCGGAGCCTGTCATCGGGCCGCGCTTTGCGCGGACCCGTTGGCTCGCACCTCAGGATGACGGATCAGGAGAGCGGCCCTGCTCGCTCAGCGACTGCATGCAGATCGAGACCGCGCGGCAGCGTGCCGAAAGCGCCGCCCTCGCCGCCAAGCCGCGAGGCACAAAACGCGTCCGCCACCGCGTTCGGCGCATGCTTGATCAGCAGCGCTGCTTGCAATGCCAGCACAAGATCGCGCACCAGCACGCGCGCTTGGCTTTCATCGCTGCGGTCGGCGGCGCTCAGCCGCTTTTGAAGCCGGTCGACAAAGGTCTTCAGCCGCGCATCGCCATCGGCAAGCTCATGTTGCAAAACTTCCGCCGCCTTCGGCGTGCGCTCGATGGCGCGCAGCACGTCGAGGCACATGATATTGCCGGCGCCTTCCCAGATCGAATTGACCGGCGCCTCGCGATAGAGTCGCGGCAAGACGCACTCCTCGATATAACCGGAACCGCCCAGCACCTCCATCGCCTCGTAAGTGACGAACGGCGCGCGCTTGCAGATCCAGAACTTTGCCGCCGGCGTCACCACGCGACGTAACACTTGCGCAGTTTCGTCGCTCTCGTCATAGGCGCGCGCCAGCCGCATCGTCAGCACGGTCGCCGCTTCCAATTCCAGCGCCAGATCGGCCAGCACATTGGTCATCAGCGGCTGGTCGATCAGATGCTTCTGGAACGCGGTGCGATGGCGCGCGTGATGCACCGCTTGCGCCACCGCCTGCCGCATCAGCGCCGGACGAGCCGATGCAGCAATCGAGCCGGGTGTAACTGGCCATTTCGATGATGGTCGGGATGCCGCGGCCCTCCTCGCCGATCAGTTGCGCATAGGCGCCGTCGAATTCCACTTCGCTCGACGCATTGGAGCGGTTGCCGAGCTTGTCCTTGAGCCGGATGATATGGATGGCGTTGCGCTCGCCGTCGGGCGTCCAGCGCGGCATCAGGAAGCAGCTCAGGCCCTTGGCGGTTTGCGCGAGAACGAGAAAGGCGTCGCACATCGGCGCCGACATGAACCATTTGTGGCCGTGCAGGCGGAACGATCCGTCACCCGCGGGCTCGGCGCGCGTCGTATTGGTGCGCAAGTCCGAGCCGCCCTGGTTCTCGGTCATGCCCATGCCGAGCAGCGCCGCGCTTTTCTCTTCGACCGGGATGAAGCGCTTGTCGTAGTCGCGCGAAAAAATCTTCGGCAGCCATTGCGCCGCGATCGCCGGCGCATGGCGCAAGGTCGGCACCGAGCCGTAGGTCATGGCGACCGGGCAATAGACCCCGCTTTCGATCTGGTTGAGCATGTAGGTGCCGGCCGCGCGCGCCACATGCGCGCCGGGTTTCGGCTCGGCCCAGGGGCTCGAATGCAGGCCGGCCTTCAGCGCGATGGCGAGCAGCGCGTGCCAGGCCGGATGAAACTCGACCTCATCGAGCCGATGGCCGTAGCGATCGAGCGTGCGCAAGCTCGGGGGGTATTTATTGGCGTCGAAACCGAGCTGCACCGTCTCCGGCTGGCCCAGCGTCGCGCCGAGCGCGCTCAGTTCTTTATCCGCCCATCCCGCATGCTCGCGCTTGACCGCCTCGCGCAGCACGGCGTCGCTCGCGAACAGATTATAGGGCTCAAGCGGTGGCGGCTGGTTGCTGACCTCGAACATTCGCGGTCTCCGGCAAAGGCATAATCATTGTATCAGCCGAATCAAGGAAACAGCGCCACCTGCTCCAGCCCCATGGTCTCCGGCCAGCCCATCACCAGATTCATGTTCTGGATCGCCTGGCCGGAGGCGCCCTTGACCAGATTGTCGAGCGCCGAGACCACGATGGCGCGGCCGGGGATGCGGTCGTTGGCGACCCCGATGAACGTCATGTTCGAGCCGCGTACATGCCGGGTCTGCGGCGTCTCGCCGAACGGCAGCACATGCACAAATGGCTCCTTCGCGTAGAACTTTAAAAGTAATGCATGAAGCTCCTGCGGGGTCCGCCCGCGCCGGCCCCGTACATAAATGGTTGAGAGAATGCCCCGGTTCATCGGCACCAGATGCGGGGTGAAGGTCACGATCACCTCCCGCCCGGCGGCAAGCGAAAACTCCTGGTCAAGCTCGGCCATGTGCCGGTGATGCCCGACTCCATAGGCGTGGAAGCCTTCCGACACTTCCGAGAACAGCATGGCCTCTTTGGCGGCCCTGCCCGCGCCGGTCATGCCCGACTTGGCGTCGACCACGATCTCGTCGAGATCGATGGCCTTGGCCTTGATCAGCGGGATCAGCGGCAGCTCGGCGCAAGATGTGTAGCAGCCCGGATTGGCGACCAGCCGCGCGTGCCTGATGTCGCGCCGATGAATCTCGGTGAGGCCATAGACCGCCTCCTTCTGAAGCTCCGGCGCGTGATGCTCGTGGCCGTACCATTTTGCGTAAGCCGCCGTGTCATGCAGCCGAAAATCGGCCGACAGATCGACCACCTTGGTCGCCGGCGCCTTGCGCCAGCAATTCCTTGATCACTTTCTGCGTGGTGGCATGCGGCAGCGCGCAGAATACGCCATCGAGCGCGAGCTTGGCCCAATCGAGCCCGTCGATCGCCGTCAGTGTCGGCAGGTGTATGGCGAGAATTGCGGAAATACATCCCGCATCGCCTTGCCGGCGCTGCGCTCGGCGGTGAGCAGCACGATCTCCGCGCGCGGATGGCGCAACAGCATCCGCACCAGCTCCGCGCCGGTATAGCCGGAGGCGCCGAGCACGCCGATTTTCGCTTTGGTCGCCATGAGTCGATCCTCATCCAGAGTCTTAATGGACTACCGGAGCAAGGCCAACAGCGCGGATGTCAGTGAAAAAGTGCCGCGGGCCTTAAATCCGGCGGCACGGGGTGACGATTCACATGCGAAAACGCGCCCGTGCCGTGGCGATACGGCGGCGGCTGAGCGCGTTTGCTGCAAAAAACGTCGTCATAGACGCGCGATATAAGGCCCCCGCCTTTCAGCGTCAAGCAGCCGGCCGCGCATTAGGTTTGGGCATGGTCTTTTCCAAAAACCGGTTTCCACTTTTTGGGACCATGCCCGAGCGGCAGCGGCTGATCGCCGAGCATGACCTTGACGACCATGTCGCGGGCCATTGCCGGATCGACATTATTGGCGGCCATCATATCCTTGCAATCGGCGACGATGGCGTCGGCGTCCTGCATGATCTTCAATCGCTTGAAGTGATCGTCGTGGTGCAGCCCCATGCTCTCAGCGACGACGTCGAGGATATTGATGATCTTGAAAGGCCAATCGCGCTCGTGCGCGCACAGATCGCGGTGATCGGGGTGATAGATCGCAACCAGCGCGTCGATGCCGGCCGCCTCCGCCGCTTCCAGCTCGGCCAAATGCAGTCCGCGCTTATAGTCCGGCAGCGCATTGACGAAATTGCTCATCAAGCCGACCGCCGGCTGCTGCAAATCGACGAGCTCGATGCCGGGCACCATTTGCAGCAGATCGATCCCCGCCTCGACCACGCCTTTGACGCCCGGATGCTTGTGCAGCGCGACCTTCAGCGGCACCGGCTTGCGCAGCATCGGCCGCAGATCTTCAAACCGCGTCGCCAAAAACAGCATGAACGGCGTCATCTCGAACGGCCGCGATCCGCGCACCTTCTCGATCGTCGGCAGCGTCGTCTCGGTGAACTGCACATGACAGCTCGCGCACCACGAGATCACGCCGGCTTTTCCTTCGGCGAGCTTGTCGAGCGAATTGGTCGCGACGCGGCCGGACACTTCGATGTCGCCGGTGCGCGCCTGAACGATGCCGCAGCAATGGCTCGGACCGCCCATAACTTTATAGGTGACGCCGAGCGCGTCCATCACATCGAGCGCGAGCAAGGCGATGTGCGGCGTCTTGAGAACGTTGCAGCCGGTGTAGAATACGAAATCCGGCCGCTCGCCCGGCGTGACGGTCGAGCCGGATTCAAGCCGCGCGTTCACGCGTTGACCGAGCCGCGTCAATTCGTCGGCCGACAATTGCATGCGCGCCAGCACGTTGGTGCCATCGGCGACTAGCCGGAAATTTTCCACGCCCTGTTTGCGTTGCGCGCGCGGCTCGTTTGAATGACGCGCCATTTTCACGCGCGCCATCGCCAGCAGGAAGCGCGGATTGACGCCGTAATCGCAGGCGCTGATGCAGTCGCCGGTGAGCACGCAGCCCTTGGCCCAGGCTTTCGAGGCGGCCGGTCCCTCGCCCGTGCGCACGATATCGAGCACGCCGGAAATGACTTCTCTCGGGCGAGGCTGCGCCGACGCCCGCCGGGCCGGTTACCGGACAGATCTCGACGCACTTGCCGCACTTGGTGCAGGCGTCGAGCATTTCGCCGACGCGAGTAGACAGAGCGGATTCGAAGGCGGTTTCGGTCATCGAAACATCCAATTCAACTTGACGCCGACAATTTAACCGCTTGGGTCGAGCGCCGCCAGCGCGGTTCCGAAAAAGAAAGGCCGTCTCACGGAGACGGCCTTCCCATTTTCATGATGCGATTTTTCTTCGATCAGACCGGCGTCCACAGAACCGGAACCAATCGAAAGTTTTTGCCGTTTTTCTCCACGTGGCCGACCGCCGGGAACGAGAAGTGATAGCCGGCGACCAGCACCTTCTCGGAGGAGGCCATGTCGTAGAACTTGTGGCGGGTCTTGAGCGTCAGCGCCGGATCGTTGTCGAACGGCGCGACCCAATCCGTATGGTCCATGAACATCGCCGGGTTGTTGCAGACGTCGGACTGCACGAGCAGCTTGCCGTTGCCCGACTGGACCATGAACGAGGTGTGGCCCGGCGTATGGCCCGGTGTCGCAATCGAGTGAATGCCGGGGATGATCTCCTTGCCCCACTCGTACTTCGTCACCTTGCTCTCGAGCCCAGTCATCACCTTCTTCACGTTCGGGAAGTAGTTCTGGTTATACGGATTCGCCTTGCTCTTGTTGGCGTCGTCCATCCAGAACGCCCATTCGCCAGTCGGCACCATGATCTCGGCATTTGGGAAGGCGGGCGTGCCGTCCGCGTTGCGGATGCCATTGATGTGATCGCCGTGCATGTGCGAAATCAGCACGATGTCGATCGCCTTGCGGTCGATGCCGGCCGCTTCGAGATTGCCGTGCAACTGACCGACCGCGCCTTTGGTCTGCGCATAAGCGCCGGGACCGTTGCCTGTGTCGATGAGGACGAGCTTCGAGCCGGTGTTGACGACCATCGGATTGAACATGATCGTCAGCTTGCCCTCCGGCATGTAAGCGTCGGTCAAAGCTGTCTTGGCTTCGGCCGGTGTCGCGCCGGTGACGAAATTGTCCGGCATCGGGAAGGTACGGGCGCCGTCGGCAACCTGCGTAACCTCGTAATCGCCAATCTTGTAGCGATAGATGCCGGGCGCCTGCTTTCCGGCCGGCGGTTCGGCTCCTTGTGCGCTTCGTCCCGCGAGTGGCGTGAGGGCCGTTGCCGCGCCGGCTGCGGCCGCGCCAGCGAATAGATTGCGTCGTGTTAGATTCATCATTTTGTTTTCTCCCTCTCTGCCCGCCGTCTCGTTGGACGACCGGATCATGGCTTGAATTTCACCGGTATAAACCCCGGCCCTGCCCGCATTATGCCGAAGATAACCGGGTTGGGCGACCGGCCGGTATAGGCTATGCTTTCTGCATCCTGTGCCGCAATGGCCTGGACAAGTCCTAAGCCGGCCAGACCGGCAAACATTCCTTGGGAGGAATACGATGCATCGTTTGACGATGATGGCGGGCGCCCTGTGCGTCGCGCTTTTGACCAACACCGGCGCTTTCGCTCAAGTGCCCGCCGATCCGAGCAATCCGAACGAAAATGTTCCGGAGGCGCAACCGAATACGCCCTACGGCGAGCCGATCAATCTTGAGACCGCCAAGAAGGTTGCCGCAGCGGCCTCGGCCGAAGCGGCTAAGCGAAAATGGGCGGGTATGTGCATCGCGGTTGTTGGTCCATCAGGCGACCTTGTCTATTTCGAAAAGCCCGACCTTTGCCAGTACGCATCAGTCGACATCTCGCAGGCCAAGGCACGAGCTGCGGCCCGCTATCGCCGTCCGACCCTGGTGTTTGAACGCCTGATGGGCAAGGGACCCTTCTTCTCCTATCTGCCGACGCTCGGAGACGGCTTTGTCGGCTCGCGCGGCGGCAATCCGCTCGTTGTCGGCGGCAAGCTCATCGGCGCTATCGGCGTGTCCGGCGGCAGCGGTTCGCAGGACGACACGATCTCGCAAGCCGGCGTCGCCGCCGTCAAGTAGCAGATCGCTTTGCTGGCAAATTCCGCCGGGACGAAAGTCTCCGGCGGAATTTTCTCGTGCCTTTCGTCAAAGACTGAACAACCATTGCAAGCCAACCGAAATGCCGTCGCCGAGCGTGAGCAACACGGCGGCCCAGACGAAAGCCGAGGAAAAATTCGCAGCCTGGAATCGCCAGAACGGCATTTCGAAAATTCCGGCGATCAGCGGCACCACGGCGCGCAGCGGCCCGAAAAACCGGCCGATGAAAATGCCGGGCACGCCCCATTTCTTCATGAAGGCCTCCCCGCGCGGGATCATCTCGGGATGGCGCGACAGCGGCCAGATTTTCGCGACTGAATATTCGAGCTTGAGGCCCACCCAATAAGACAGCCAGTCGCCGAGCGCCGCGCCAAGCGCGCCCGCGATCCACACGGGCCAAAAATTGATGCCGCTCGGCCCGATCAGCGCGCCGATGGCGACCAGCGCGCCCCAGGCCGGGATCAATAGCGAGATGAAGGCGAGCGATTCCCCGAATGCGAGCGCGAAGACGATCGGCGGCGCCCACGCCGCGTTGTCGCGCACGAAGGCGATGACCTGCTCGACGTAGTCATGGAATCCCATCGGAAATCAGACCGTCCCCGCGCCGCTATCTAGCCCGCCGCGCGGCCTGGCGCCAGCGATGCCGAACCTATTCGGGCAATTCCGGCGTCTGCTTGGGAAATAGGTGGAGCACCGCGACCATCCCCACGATCAACAACGGCGCCGCCAGAAACGCGCCCACCGGCCCCCATAGCCAAGTCCAGAATATCAGCGACAAGAACACCGTGAGCGGATTGAGCGTGAAGTGGCGGCCGAGAATGCTCGGCGTTATGAAGTGTCCTTCCAGCACCGCCAGCGCCAGAAACGCCAGCGGCGCGACCAGCGCATAGGTCAACGAGGGAAAGCTCACCAGCCCGACCATGAACATGCCGAGCTCCATGATCAGCGCGCCGATATAAGGAATGAAATTGAGAACGAAACCCAACACCCCCCAGGCCAGCGGGTCGGGCAGTCCCACGGCCCAGGCCACGATGCCGGCGCCGAGACCAACGACGATATTGATCATCGCGACCACGCTGAGATAACCGGTCAGGTTATGTTCAACATCATTCATGATCCGCAGCATGCGCAGCCGTGCTTCGCGCTTATGGAAGAAGGCCACCATCACATACCGCATCCGGCTTCGGCCGAGCAGCACGAAGAACAGCATGCCGAAGAATACGAAAATCTGGCCGATCGCCGGCGTTACGACGCCAACCGTCGGCTGCAGGATTGACATGATGTCAATGCCAAAGCCCTTGTCCCCCTCCGATGGCAGCAACGCATTGCGCATGTCGCGCAAAGCGGATAACGGCTGCTCGAGCACGCGCAGCTTCTCCTGGATGTTGCGGCCGATATCGGGTGCCTTGCCGGCCCACTGCACCACCGGCGCCGACAGCAGCACGATCAGTCCGTAGAACACCACGGTCACCAGCAGCCACAGCGCAATCGCTGTTAACACCGGCGGCACGCCAAGTCGGTCCGCACGCGCCGACAACGGACCGAGCATCATGGTCACCACAAAGGCGGAAGCCGCCGGCAGCAAGATCGGCCGCGCCAAGTCGAGCGCCGCGATGAAAAGCACGACGAATATGCCGATGGTCGCGGCCTGCGTGGCGGTGCGCCAGAGGGTCGACACCGCGGCAACCGGCTGCGGATCGGTAACCGCCAAGACCTGCCGCCGGCCGATTTTGCCGTTAGGGGAATCCACCGAATCCTCCGAAAATGCCGCCCAACCGGCGGCCGCCAACCCCTGATAACGGTGGCTGGCGGTCACTGTTCCGGCGACTTCATGGCATATTCGGTGGCAACTGATTCGTCCTATCCTTATGTCCTGGGCAGCAATGACCAAATCCGCGACTAAGAAAAAAAACTCGAAACAGCCCGATCTGTTCGATGCCGCCCGCCGGGCGGCCGAGTCCAAGGCGCGCAAACCGACCGGAAGGGCCACGGGCCGCGCCAAGCCGGTGCGTGAACGCAGCGCTGAATCCGGCTACACCGCCAAACATATCGAGGTGCTGGAGGGGCTCGAGCCGGTTCGCCGCCGTCCCGGCATGTATATCGGCGGCACCGACGAGAAGGCGCTGCATCATCTGTTCGCCGAAGTGATCGACAATTCCATGGACGAGGCGCTGGCCGGTCACGCCGACTGGATCGAAGTCGAGATGGAGGCGGACGGCTTCGTCACGGTCACCGATAACGGCCGCGGCATTCCGGTCGACCCGCATCCCAAGTACAAGAACAAGTCGGCGCTCGAAGTGATCATGTGCACGCTGCATGCCGGCGGCAAATTCGATTCAAAAGTTTACGAGACGTCGGGCGGTCTGCACGGCGTCGGCGTTTCGGTCGCGAATGCCTTGTCCGAGCGCATGGAAGTCGAAGTCGCGCGCGAGCAGCAGCTCTACCGGATGGCATTCGAGCGCGGCAAGCCGAAGGGCAAGCTGGAAAAGGCCGGCCGCGCGCCCAATCGGCGCGGCACCAGAATTCGCTTCAAGCCCGACCCGGATATTTTCGGGCCGAAGGCCGCGTTTCAGGCCGATCGCGTGTTCAAGATGGCGCGCTCGAAAGCCTACCTCTATGGCGGCGTCGAGATCCGCTGGCATTGCGACAAGGCTCTGCTCAAGGGCGTTACGGAGGTGCCCGAAAAGGCCACGTTCCATTTCGCCGACGGGCTGAAGGACTATCTCGCCAGCAACCTCGCAGATGCCACGCTGGTGCATCCGGACATTTTCACCGGCAGCGCCGGCAAGACCGGCCGCCACGGCGCGGTCGAATGGGCGGTGGCCTGGACCGCCGATGCCGACGGCTTCCTGCAATCTTATTGCAACACGATCCCGACGCCGGACGGCGGCACCCACGAGTCCGGCCTGCGCACCGCGCTGCTGCGCGGCTTGAAGGATCACGCCGCGCGCGCCGGCCAGGAAAAGCGCGCTAAGGACGTGACCAGCGAAGACGTGATGACCGGCGCCGGCTGCATGCTCTCGGTGTTCATCCGCGAGCCGGAATTCCAGGGCCAGACCAAGGACCGGCTGGCCACCGCCGGCGCGCAGAAAATCGTCGAACAGGCGATCAAGGACCCGTTCGACCATTGGCTGTCCGGCAATCCGCTGCAGGCCACCAAGCTCCTGGATTTCGTCATCGAGCGCGCCGAGGAGCGGCTGCGCCGCCGCCAGGAAAAGGACATCGCGCGCAAGTCCGCGGTGCGCAAGCTGCGCCTGCCCGGCAAGCTCGCCGACTGCTCGTCATCGGCCTCGGAAGGCTCGGAGATTTTCATCGTCGAGGGCGACTCAGCGCCGGCGGCTCGGCCAAGCAGGCGCGCGACCGCCGCACCCAGGCCGTGCTGCCTCTGCGCGGCAAAATTCTCAACGTCGCCTGCGCCGGCAAGGACAAGCTGGCGCAGAACGCGCAGCTCGCCGATCTGATCCAGGCGCTCGGCTGCGGCACCGGCGCGCATTTCCACGAGAAGGATTTGCGCTACGAGAAGGTCATCATCATGACCGACGCCGACGTCGACGGCGCGCATATCGCCTCGCTGCTGATCACGTTCTTTTACCGCCAGATGCAGAAGCTGATCGATGCCGGCAGGCTTTATCTCGCGGTGCCGCCGCTCTATCGCCTGCAGCACGGCGGCAAGATCGTCTATGCGCGCGACGACAAGCACAAAGAGCAATTGCTCAAAAAAGAATTCAACGCCAATGCCAAGGTGGAAGTCTCCCGCTTCAAGGGCCTCGGCGAGATGATGGCGGCGCAACTGAAGGAAACCACCATGGATCCTTCCAAGCGCACGCTGCTGCGGGTGATGCTGGCCGACAAGGACAACAAGGCGACCGCAAAATCGGTCGAGCGGCTGATGGGCAACAAGGCCGAAGCACGCTTCGACTTCATCCAGGAAAACGCCGAATTCGCCAGCGCCGATTTGCTGGACGTATAGCGGGCGCCGCTAGTCACATTTCTTCAGCACTGGCGTCTTGCTGCCGCCCGGCAGCGCGATGCCGTCCTTCACCCGCGCCTCCCTGCCGGCCGGCTGATTGAAGATCGTGCGCCGCGTGCGCCCGCGCACCAGAAAGATCAATTGCTCATGGTCCTCGGCGGCGTTGCCAGGCTGGAAAACCGCCTCAACCGATAATCGCTCGTCGGAAAGCCGTTCCGCCGACAGCATGCTGTAGCGGTTGACCGCAAATCCGGAGCCGAGATCGTGGTCCTCCCGCACCAGGCCCACGCTCGGCGTCGTAATGCTGACATGCGGATTGGCCGGCGAGGCGGCCTGCCCGCAATCGGGCGCCCAAGTTCCGAACAGGCCGAACTGCTGGAACAATTCATCGGCCGGCGCCGCCCGGACGGGCGCCACGACGCGGCCGCAAGCACAATCACCGCCGCGATCCGCATGACGCCGCCACTCCATCAACTCGCAAAACCCAACGCGAATCATAGCAGCGCGCCGTGCGGCAGCAATCGCAACGTGACGATCGCGGTCCGAATTAATTTATCTGTGACGTTTTTATTGCGGGAAGGTCAGCTTCGCCGCCGTCACCACATCGCCAAACGTCTTGATATCGGCCTCGATCATTTTCTTGAATGCATCACCGGTCGGCCCGCCCGGCGTCACCGCCATTTTTTTCAAGCCGCTCTGTACGCCCGGGTCGGCGAGTGCGCGGGCGAGTTCCTTGGTCAGCTTGTCGACGATCGGCGCCGGAGTTCCGGCCGGCACGAAAAAGCCGCTCCACAAATGGGTGTCGACGTCGGGGTAGCCGGCTTCTGCCATGCTGGGAACTTCGGGAATTTCCGGCGAGCGTGCGGCACCGGTCACCGCCAGTGCGCGGGTCTTGCCGCCTTTGACCAGCGGGATCGCCGGCGGCCCATCGGAAATGGTGAACAAACACTGCGCGCTGACCACGCACAAATTCGACTCGTTGCTGCTCTTGAATGGTATCGCGACCGCCGGCATGCCGGTTTTGAGCTTGAGCAACTCGCTGGCAATCGTGAACGATGGCGACGAGGTTCCGTAGTTCGATTTGTCGGGATTGGCCTTGGCCCAGGCCACCAGTTCCTTCACCGATTTGGCGGGGTGATCGGCCGGCACCACCAGCACCAGCGGGAACGAGGCAATCATGTTGAGCGGAATGAAACTCTTGGTCGGATGGTAGGCAAGCTTGGGATAAATCGCGGCGGCGATCGACATCTGCCCGGTGGCGCCGACCAGCACCGTGTAACCGTCGGCCACCGCGCGCGCGGCATATTCCGCGGCGATCCGGCCGCCGGCGCCGACTTTGTTTTCGATGACCGCGGTGGCGCCGGTATTTTCCTGGAATTTCTGCACCACCAGACGCGCGAATATGTCGTTGCCGCCGCCGGCGGCAAAGCCGACGATGAAATGAATGGCCCGGTCGGGATAGGCATCTTGCGCGCGCGCCGCGCCGGCAAACAGCGCAAGCAACGTCATCAACGCGCCGGACAAGACGCCGGTTATTTTTCTGGTCATGTTTTCCACCCGTTTTGACGCTCGTTGGCAAAATCCTACACCGCCGCTACGCATTCGGAAATGGCCTTATCGTGACGTGCTACCATGGGCGCAGCGACGCGCTTAAAACTGAGCAGAATGAACGCCTCTCCCGCCACAACCGCTGACGAAGGACGCAGGCAACGAGATCTGTTCGGCCATCCGCGCGGGCTCACCTTCTTGTTCGCCACCGAGATGTGGGAGCGCTTCTCTTATTATGGGATGCGCGCGCTGCTGGTGCTCTATATGGTCAAATATCTGCTCGCGCCACAGCACGCAGCGGGTGTGGCGGGCCTCGGCGCATTCAAAAGCGCTCTGGAATTCGTGTTCGGCCCGCTTGAAACGCAGCAGCTCGCCTCGCAGATCTACGGCTTCTACACCGGCCTCGTCTATCTCACGCCTATCCTCGGCGGCCTGTTGGCCGACCGCGTGCTCGGCCAGCGCCGCACCGTCATCCTTGGCGCGGCGTTGATGGCGATCGGCCATTTCATGATGGCATTCGAGCATCTGTTTTTGTTCGCGCTCGGCGTTCTCATTCTCGGCAACGGCGCGTTCAAGCCCAATATCTCGACCCAGGTCGGTGCGCTTTACGCGCCCGGCGACCGCCGCCGCGACCGCGCCTTCTCGATTTTCTATGTCGGCATCAATCTCGGCGCGTTCCTGGCGCCGCTGGTGTGTGGCACGCTCGGCGAGGAATTCGGCTGGCACTACGGTTTTGCCGCCGCCGGCGTCGGAATGACCGCAGGTCTCGTCATTTATCTTTTTGCCGCGCCGGCGCTGCCGCCCGATGCCTTGGCCAGACGGGAAACTACGCACGCGCCGCCCGATCGCGCCGCCCGGCGATCAATCGTCGCACTTTTGTTGCTGTTTCTGCCGGTAAGCCTATTTTGGGGAATCTACGAGCAGCAAGGCAATACTATCGTACTGTGGGCAAGCGAATACACCGACCGCCATCTGCTCGGCGCGGAGATTCCAGTCACCTGGTTCCAGGCGCTCAACCCGTTCATGATCTTCGCCTTCACGCCCTTCATCGTGGCGCTGTGGCGCCGGCAGGGCGCGCGCGAGCCGTCCACGGTGGCCAAGATGGCGATCGGCTGTTTCCTCGCCGCGCTTCGCCTATCTGCTGCTGGTCGCCGCCGCGTTTTTCTCCGGCGGCGCGCAAGCGAGCTGGCTCTGGCTGTTTGTCTATTTCGTCGTTCTTACGATTGGCGAACTCTATTTGTCGCCAACCAGCCTGTCGCTGGTCACCATAGTAGCGCCCTTGCATTTGTTGTCGATGATGATGGGGGTATGGCTGGCAACCAGCTTTATTGGCGGGTTTCTCGCCGGGTACCTCGGCACTTTCTGGTCGAGCATGACCAAATCCGCGTTCTTCCTAATGCTCGCGCTCATCGCCGCCGTTGCCGGCCTGGCAATCGCGTTGCTGAGCCGCCCGTTGCGCGCATTTTTACAAGATTAATCCAGCGGCAGCCCGACATATTGCTCGGCCAGCGCCTTGGCGGCGGCCTGCGAGCCCACGAGATAATCGAGATCGGCGAGTTGCCGCCTGCGGTCAAACGACGTCTCGTGCGGAAACCGGTGCATGATCTGCGTCATCCACCACGAGAAGCGCTGCGCCTTCCAGACCCGCCGTAAACATTTTGCCGAATAATTCTCCAGCAAGTCGTTGCGCTTGTTCTTGTAGAACGCGTCGAGCGCGCGCGACAAAAACACCACGTCGGCAAAGGCCAGGTTCATGCCTTTGGCGCCGGTCGGCGGCACGATATGAGCGCTGTCGCCGGCCAGGAACAACCGCCCATGCTGCATCGGCTCGGCGACGAAGCTGCGCATCGGCGTGACGCCTTTTTGCAGAATCTTGCCTTCCTCGAGCTGGCGCGCGCCGCCCAACCGCTTGTGCAAATCGTCCCAGATGCGCGCATCCGGCCAGCTCTCGATATCCTCGTCGTGGTCGCATTGCAGATAGAGCCGCGAAAGCGACATCGAGCGCATCGTATAGAGCGCAAAACCGCGATCGGTGTAGGAATAGATCAGTTCGTGATCCGGCGGCGGCGACTCCGACAAAATCCCGAGCCAGCCGAACGGATAGTCCCGCTCGAACACATTGAGTACGCCGTCCGGGAAGCTCGGCCGGCAAATGCCGTGAAATCCGTCGCAGCCGGCGATGAAATCGCACTCGATCTCCTGCCCCGTCCTTCATGAGTGAAACGGATCTTCGGCCGCTTCGATGTCAGGTCATGGACGCTGACGCCGTCGACCTCAAACAGCAACGGTCCGCCATCGGCGAGCCGGCGCACCACCATATCCTTCACGATTTCCTGCTGGCCGTAGATGGTAACGCGCTTATTCACCAGCGCCTTGAAATCGATCCGGTGCAGATCGCCGTTAATTCCGATATTGCTGCCCCAGTGCAGGACGCCCTCGCGCTTCATGCGCTCGCCGACGCCCAGCTCGGTCAGCAGATCGGCGGCCCAGTGCTCGATCAAGCCGGCGCGGATGCGGTTCTCGATATATTCACGGTTGCGGTTCTCGATGATGATCGACTCGATGCCGGCGAGATGCAGCAGCCGCGCCAGCATCAAGCCGGCCGGCCCTGCTCCGATGATGCCGACTTGCGTGCGCATGTATGTCTCCCGGCGGGCGAGTGACGACCCTATAGAAGCAACACCCGCACCGCGCAAATGGACGATTGCCGGAAAGACTTGGATAAATGACTTGGATAAATGACTTGGATATCGGCGCTGACTTAGCCGGGCCAGCCGTAACGCGACACTTGCGCTTTGTAACTGCGGTAGGCGTCGCCGAATTTGGCTTCGAGATAGCGCTCCTCTCGCGCAACGACACCAAAATGTATGAGCAACATGGCCGGCACCAGCATGACCAACGTCCAGTCCGAGGCGAGCGCAATGCCAAGGCCAGCGACGATGAGTGCCAATCCGACATACATCGGATTGCGCACATAAGCGTAGACGCCCTCGGTCGCCAGCGCGCTCGCAGGCTTGAAAGGATTCACATTGGTGCCGAGCCCAACGAAGGTGCTCCTGGCAGAGATGGGTAGCGCACACCCCGCCGCGATCAGCAAGACGCCAAGCACAATACGTATGTCGAACGTTAGCAGCACCGTCAGCACATAGGCCGGTATCAGCCAATCCAACGCAAGGCCAAGCAACAGCGCCGCCAGCGCAATAAGCGGCGGCGGGGCAATCACTCCTGCGGTGTCACGCATTTCGATGCCCATCATGACCCTCTTACAACGCGCGGCGGCGCTTTGAGTTCGGTCGCTGCATTAGGCAGCGAGCCATTCGGTAAGCGCCGCATTCACCGCGTCGGGCTTCTCGAGCGTGGACAAATGCCCGCTGTCGGGAACGACCGTCAGTTTGGCGCCGGAAATCCCGGCCGCAATTTCTTTGTTGAGCTCCGGCGGCGTCGCGACGTCGTCCTCGCCGACCAGCACCATCGTCGGACACTTGATCGACGACAGCAGCGGCCGCGAATCCGGCCGCGACATGATGGCGTTGAGCTGCCGCACGAAAGCCTCCGGCCCCGTCTCCGTCATCATCTGACGCACGATCGTCGTGAGGCGCTCGTCGCGCTGATGGTTCGCATTCAAATAGCGCGGAATCGACAGATCCGGGATCTCGCCATAGCGGCCGGACTGCGCCATATCGATTTGCGTTTTGCGCCCCGCGGTCTGCTCCGGCGTATCGGGCCGCGCCGACGTGTCGAGCAGCGCCAGCTTCGCGATGCGCTCGGGCGCGAGCCGCATCATGGCGAAAGCGACGTAGCCGCCCATCGACAGACCGGCGAGCGCGAACCGCGGCGGTGAATTCGACAAAATGCGCGCGGCGATCGTCGCCATGTCGGAATCGCGCCGATGATCGGCGACCGCGACTTGTCCGAATGGCCAGAGCGCCGCGATCTGTGGGGCATAAAGTCGCGCCGTGCACGTCAGGCCGGGCACCAGAACAAGCGGTAAAGATTGCGCCATTAAAACCCTCCTGTGACGAAAAGATTAAGCGTTAACGAGACTTATTGCATTGTCCCAGCATTGACTTTCGGCCCTTTGCGCCTATGTTCCGCGTGAAACGGCTTCGAACAAGATTCGACCGTCCATTCCCGCGCATCGAAACCCGTTTTTCAATTCCGGCGCGGGCGCCGGGCGGTCCCAACTAGAGGTTATATGTCTTTTTCCCATCTTGGCTTATCCGCCAAAGTTATCGCGGCCATTGAATCGGCCGGCTACAAGACCCCCACCCCCATTCAAGAACAAGCCATTCCGCACGTGCTCGCGCGCCGTGACGTGCTCGGCATCGCACAAACCGGCACCGGCAAGACCGCCGCTTTCGTGCTGCCGATGCTCACGATGCTCGAACAAGGCCGCGCCCGCGCGCGCATGCCGCGCACGCTCATTCTCGAGCCGACGCGCGAACTCGCCGCGCAGGTCGCCGACCATTTCGAAAAATACGGCAAAAACCACAAGCTCAACGTCGCGCTGATCATCGGCGGCGTCTCGTTCGACGACCAGAACGCCAAGCTCTTGCGCGGCGTCGATGTGCTGATCGCGACGCCCGGCCGCCTGCTCGACCATTCCGAGCGCGGCAAGCTGCTGCTCTCCGGCTGCGAATTGCTCATCATCGACGAAGCCGACCGCATGTTGGACATGGGTTTCATCCCCGACATCGAGCGCATCGGCAAGCTGGTGCCGTTCACGCGCCAGACGCTGTTCTTCACCGCCACCATGCCGCCGGAAATCCAGCGCATCGCGGATACTTTCCTGCACAACCCGGTGCGCGTCGAAGTGTCCAAGCCCGCCACCGCCGCCACCACCATCACTCAGTTGCTGGTCGCGACCGGGCGCGAGCGGCACGAAAAGCGCGACACGCTGCGCCGGCTGATCCGCTCGGCTGAAGGGTTCAAGAACGCCATCATATTCTGCAACCGCAAGCGCGAGGTCGCGCAATTGCACCGCTCGCTGGTCCAGCACAAATTCAACGCCGTGGCGCTGCACGGCGATCTCGATCAATCGGCGCGCACCGCGGCGCTTGACGCATTCCGCAACGGCGAGGCCAAGCTGCTGATCGCGTCGGACGTCGCTGCCCGCGGCCTCGATATCCCGGCGGTCAGCCACATCTTCAATTTCGACGTGCCGCATCACCCCGACGATTATGTCCACCGCATCGGCCGCACCGGCCGCGCCGGCCTGAGCGGCACCGCCATCACCATCGTGGCGCCGATCGACGGCAAGGCGGTGTCGGCCATCGAGCGGCTGATCGGCCAGACCATCCCCTGGATGGGCGAACCGGCGCCCGCCGAGACGCGTGAAGCCCGCGAAAGCCGGCCGCATGACGGCGAGCGCAGCCGACGCGGCGGGCGTGGCCGGAGCCAAGGCCGCAATCGCCAGCCCGTACCGCAAGAGCACAAAGAACAGCCGCGCGCGGTCCCGCGGCCTCGTCCGCAGGCAACGCCCGCGGTGCCTGCGCGCCCGCAGCCGCCGCGTGAGCAGGCGGGAGAACCTGACGGCAGCCACCTGCCCGCCTTCCTACTGCGTCCGGTATCGCTCAAAGCCTGATAAACGGACATTTTTGCAACCGGCCGCGCCGAAATATTGCGGCGCAACCGGTTCCGAATTTACCGCCGATTCATATCCCTCCCATACCGTCCCCGCATGGACGTGCGACGCGGCCAGTCGGCTGCGCGCGTGTGCAGACTTGCGGGCAGGACGCTCGCCTAGGGGGGTTTGCAGATGGCTGAGGCCGCTGACGAACACGAACGCACGATGGCGTTCGCGGAAATCGCGCTCGGCCAGATCAAGGCGCTGCGTCAGGCGGCGACGCCGCGCAATTACGAGATTTGGTACGCCTACGCCACCGGCTATCACCCCTCGCTCAATCAGAGGATCAACGAGACGCTCAAGGCCAGCGGCGTGCTCGGCGAAGACAACCTCGACACCATTTATTCGACCTATCTGTCGCCGACGCGGCTGACCGACCGGATCGACGAGGTCGGCAGCCAGGTCAAGGGCGAGATCGAGCAGGTGATGTCGATGATCGACACCGCCGCCGGCTCCGCCTCCAGCTACACCGAGAGCCTCGCCGGACATGTCCGAGAAAATCGGCCAATCGAAGGACCGCGAGGGCCTTCGCACGATCGTCGAAAGCCTGGTGCAGACCGCCAAGGACATGGAAGTCTCCAACCAGAAGCTGGAAGAGCGGCTCGTCGCATCCAAGCGCGAAATCCTCGATTTACATGCCAATCTTGGAGGCGGTGCGCAGCGAAAGCCTGACCGATCCGCTGACCCAGCTTTCCAACCGCAAGTTCTTCGACACCATGCTGGAAAAGGCCATCGACGAGGCGCGCGCCAGAAACGAGGCGCTGTCGCTGATGCTGACCGACATCGATCATTTCAAGAACTTCAACGACAGCTTCGGCCATCTCACCGGCGACCAGGTGCTGCGCCTGGTGGCGATGTCGATGAAGGCAGAACGTCAAGGGCCAGGACACCACCGCGCGCTACGGCGGCGAGGAATTTGCCATCATCCTGCCCAACACGGTGCTGCGCTCGGCGATCACGGTCGCCGACCACATCCGCCGCGCGGTGATGACCAAGGAACTGATGAAACGCTCGACCGGCGAACACCTCGGCCGCGTCACGGTTTCGATCGGCGTCGCGACGTTGCACAAGACCGACACGCCGCAGTCGCTGATCGAGCGCACCGACGCCTGCCTCTATGCCGCCAAGCGCCACGGCCGCAATCGCGTGATGTGCGAGACCGACCCGGAAGTCACCGCCGGCGGCACCGCAATGCAGGTCGCGTAGGCCGTAATTCCTCCGCGGATTATTCTTT
The DNA here is from genome assembly GCA_963809675.1 of uncultured Alphaproteobacteria bacterium. Classification (GTDB taxonomy): domain Bacteria; phylum Pseudomonadota; class Alphaproteobacteria; order Rhizobiales; family Xanthobacteraceae; genus Pseudolabrys. Next base: position 436,106 of record CAWEKJ010000007.1, on the reverse strand, counting down.
CGTCATGGCCGGGCTTGTCCCGGCCATCTACGCCTTGCTTGTTGGATCAAAGACGTGGATGCCCGGCACAAGGCCGGGCATGACGGTAGAGGGCTACTCCGCCGCGTCTTTGGACGGGGTGAGCTGCACGGATTCGCCGCAGCCGCAGGCGCCGGTCTGGTTCGGATTGTTGAAGATGAATTGGGCCGACAGCTTCTCGGTCTTGTAGTCCATCTCGGTGCCGAGCAAAAACAGCACGGCCTTCGGATCGACCATGATCTTGACGCCCTTGTCCTCGACCACCTCGTCGGTCGGCTTGACGGCGTCGGCATATTCCATGGTGTATTCCATGCCGGCGCAGCCGCCGTTCTTGACGCCGACGCGCACGCCGGCGACCGGCCGCTCGGCCCGCGCCATCACATCCTTGATGCGCAGCGCGGCGGCGTCGGTCAGCTTCATCACCTGGGGTCGGGGTCGTGGCGTGGCCATGGTCGTCCTCTTGATTCCGTCCTTATCTAATGTCTTCGTTCACCGATCGTAACTCACCACATATTGAGCACGAGACGGGCCTCGTCCGACATCCGGCTCGGATCCCAAGGCGGGTCCCACACCACCGTCACCTTGGCTTCCTTGACGCCCGGCACGCTGGAAACGGCGTTTTCCACCATGATCGGCAGTTCCTGCGCCGACGGACAGTTCGGCGAGGTGAGCGACATGTCGATTTTCACCGCCCGGTCGTCGCCGATATCGATCTTGTAGATCAGGCCGATTTCGTAAATGTCGGCCGGGATTTCCGGGTCGTAGACGGTCTTCAAGCCCGCGATGATGTCGTCGGTCAACCGGTTGAGTTCGGCCTGTGGCATGGTGGCCGAACCGGTTATGGCGGCGTTTTCCGGCGCCTTGTCCGCGGACGGAGCCGCGTCGGCCGGGGCGTCAGCCTTGGTTGCGTCGTCACTCATGCGAAAAATTCCTGCGCCTTGGCGAGCGAGGCGGCCAAAACGTCCACCTCGTCCTTGGTATTATACATGGCAAACGACGCCCGGCACGTGGCGGTCAGGCCATAGCGGGCGAGCAGCGGCATCACGCAATGGGTGCCGGCGCGCACCGCCACGCCCTGCGCGGTCGATGATGGTCGCGACATCGTGCGGATGCGCGCCCTTGATCTCGAACGACACGATCGGCCCCTTGTCGGGCGCCTTGCCGATGATGCGCAGCGAATTGATCGCGCCCAGCTTTTCTTGCGCATATTTCACCAGCGCGCCTTCGTGCGCCCGGATACGCGGCTTGCCGACGGAATTGACGTAGTCGATGGCGGCGCCGAGCCCGATCGCCTGCACGATCGCCGGCGTGCCGGCCTCGAAGCGATGCGGCGGCGTGCCGTAGGTGATGCGGTCCTCGAACACCTCGTGGATCATCTCGCCGCCGCCGTTGAACGGCGGCATGGCCGCGAGCAGATCGTATTTGCCGTACAGCACGCCGATCCCGGTCGGACCGTAGAGCTTGTGGCCGGTGAAAACGTAAAAGTCGCAATCGATATCGCGCACGTCGACGTCCAGATGCACCGCGCCTTGCGCGCCGTCGACCAGCACCGGAATGCCGCGCGCATGCGCACGCTTGACGACCTCTTTGACCGGCACCTGGGTGCCGAGCGCGTTCGACATCTGCGTGATCGCGACCATCTTGGTGCGCGGCGAAAGCAGCTTCTCGAATTCGTCGATCAGGAAGTTGCCCTCCTCGTCGATCGGCGCCCATTTGATCACCGCGCCTTGCCGCTCGCGCAGGAAATGCCACGGCACGATGTTGGAATGGTGCTCCATGATCGAGAGCACGATTTCGTCGCCCGGCTTGATGCGCTCGCGGCCGAACGTATAGGCGACCAGGTTGATCGCCTCGGTGGCGTTGCGGGTGAAGACGATCTCTTCTTTCTTCTCCGCGTTTAAAAATCCGCGCACGGTCTCGCGCGCGCCCTCGTAGGCCTCGGTCGCTTCGTTGGCGAGGTAATGCAGGCCGCGATGCACGTTGGCGTATTGCTTGGTATAGGCCTTATGCAGCCGGTCGAGCACTTGCGTCGGCTTCTGCGCCGAGGCCGCGTTGTCGAGATAGACCAGCGGCTTGCCATAGACCTTCATGCGCCAGCGCCGGAAAATCCGCGCGGATCTTGGCGACGTCGTAGGAGCCGTTGCTGACCGCCGGATGCGCGCTCATCACCGGCTCCCGAGCCATTTGAGCGCGGCAAACATCAGCGCCTCGCGCACGCCCTCATGCGCGACCTCTTCCAGCACTTCGTCGATGAAGGCCTGCACCAGCAGCGCTTCGGCTTCCTTTTCCGGAATGCCGCGCGACATCAGATAGAATTTAAGGCCGGGGTCCAGGGCGCCGACGGTGGCGCCGTGGCCGCACTGCACGTCGTCGGCAAAGATTTCCAGCTCCGGCTTGTTGTCGGCTTCCGCCTCGTCCGACAACAGTAAAGCCCGCGTCATCATCTTGGCGTCGGTCTTCTGGGCATGTTGCTCGACGATGATCTTGCCCTGGAAAATCGCGTGGCTCTCGCCATCGAGCACCGACTTGAACCGCTCGCGGCTGGTGCAGCCGCCGGCGGCGTGATTGATCACCAGCGTGTTGTCGACGTGCTGGCGGCCCTTGAGCAGGCTGGCGCCGCCGAGCAGCGCCTGCGTGCCCTCGCCGCCGAAACGCACGAAGGTCTGGTTGCGCACCACCGCGCCGCCGAGGGTGAAGGCGAAATCGTTGTAGTTCGCCTTGCTGGCGACCGAGACGCCGAGCGTCGAAACGCGCAGCGCCGCACCGCCGTCACAGCCGATCTTGATGTGATCGACATGCGCCTTGTCGCCGATGGTCAGCTCGAGCGCCGAATTGACCTGATAGTCGAGGCCCTCGGGGCCGATGAACAATTCGATCAGCGTCACCTGCGCGTCCGGCTCGACGATCACCACGACGCGCGGATACATCGCGGCGGCGGTCTCGCCGGTGAACACATGCGCGATATGGATCGGCCTGGCGACCTTGCCTTTGACACGCAGCGCCACGCCGCCGCTCATGAAGGCGGTGTTGAGCGACAGTGCCGGGTCGTCGCTGCCGGGGACTTGGCCAAGCCGGTAACCCGGGTTCTCAGTGAGGAACGCAAACAGTTCGTCGATCGTGATGCCCGGATCGTGGGCGTTGCTATCGCTCCAGGCCGGTTCATAACGGCCGTTGACGATGGCGATCGTGTCAGCCTCGACGCCGGTCAATATGGTCGGAATGCCGCCTTTCGGCTTTGCGCCGGCCGGACCCGCCAGCGGCTTGGCGTCGCGCATCAGCGCGCGCAGATCGGTGTATTTCCATTCCTCGACACGCCGGTGCGGCAGTCCGCGTGCGTCGAAACGCTTGAACGCTTCGTCGCGCAGCTTTACGACCGCGCCCTTGCCCGGCAGCCGATCGCGCGCCGCCGCATAGGCAGCGGCGAGCCCCTGTTCGGCCGCGGTCTTGATGGTGCGCACGTCCGCCGTCATCACGCCGCCTCGTCCGAGAATTGCGCATAGCCGGTGGCCTCTAACTCGAGCGCCAGTTCCTTGCCGCCCGATTTCACGACTTTGCCCTTGGCCATCACGTGCACCACGTCGGGCACGATGTAATTGAGCAGCCGCTGATAATGCGTGATCACGACCATCGAGCGCTGCGGCGAGCGCAGCCGGTTGACGCCTTCCGAGACGACCTTGAGCGCGTCGATGTCGAGGCCGGAATCGGTCTCGTCGAGCACCGCCAGGCGCGGCTCCAGCACCGCCATCTGCAGGATCTCGTTGCGCTTCTTCTCGCCGCCGGAGAAGCCGACATTGACCGCCCGGCGCAACATCTCCGCGTCGATGCCAAGATGGGCGGAGGTCTCGCGCACCCGCTTCATGAAATCCGGCGTGGAGAACTCGCTCTCGCCGCGCGCCTTGCGCTGCGCGTTGAGCGCAGTGCGCAGGAAGGTCATGGTGGCGACACCCGGCACTTCGACCGGATACTGGAACGCCAGAAACAGGCCCTTGGCGGCGCGCTCGTCCGGCGCCAGCCGAGAATGCTCTCGCCGTCGAGCAGCACGTCGCCCTCGGTGACTTTATAGTTGTCCTTGCCGGCCAGCACGTAAGCCAGCGTCGACTTGCCCGAGCCGTTCGGGCCCATGATGGCCGCGACCTGGCCCTTCTCGATGGTCAGCGTCAGGCCGTTGAGGATTTTCTTGTCCTCGACCTCGACATGCAGATTTTTGACTTCCAACAGTGCCACGTTCTCGTCCTCACAAGCTTGAAAAGGTCATTCAGGTTTTCGGCGCGTCCGAGCCCTTGCCCCAACGCCAATGCCATTCGCCGTCGGTGCGCCGGCGGCTGAACTGGATGAACCACCAGGTGGCCGCCGCGATCAGCGCCACCCATACCAGCCAGGCGGCAAGGTCGGACTTGTCCACCAACAGTTCCATCACGATCACCGAACCCGCCACGACGGCGGCCGTGGCGAACGTCACCACCCAGCCTTCCCAGGTCACCGGCGTCGCGCCGTAGCCGAAGCGCTTCGGTTTGAACCAATAGCTGCGTCATGGCCTTAGCCCACGCTGCCTTCGAGCGAGATCGAAATCAGCTTCTGCGCCTCGACCGCGAATTCCATCGGCAACTGCTGCAGCACGTCCTTGACGAAGCCGTTGACCACCAGCGCGGTCGCCTCCTCCGCCGACATGCCGCGCTGGCGGCAGTAGAACAGCATGTCCTCGGAGATTTTCGAGGTGGTGGCCTCGTGCTCGAAAGTGGCGGAAGAATTCTTCGCCTCGATGTAGGGCACGGTATGCGCGCCGCAGTCATGGCCGATCAAAAGCGAATCGCAATTGGTGAAGTTGCGCGCGTTCGTGGCCTTGCGGTGCGCCGACACCAGACCGCGATAGGTGTTGTTGGATTTGCCGGCCGCGATGCCCTTGGAGATGATGCGGCTGGTGGTGTTCTTGCCGAAGATGCAGCATCTTGGTGCCGCTAGTCGACCTGCTGGCGGCCGTTCGAGATCGCGATCGAATAGAACTCGCCACGCGAATTATCGCCGCGCAGGATGCAGCTCGGATATTTCCAGGTGATGGCCGAGCCGGTCTCGACCTGGGTCCAGGAAATCTTCGAGCGCGCGCCGCGACAGTCGCCGCGCTTGGTGACGAAGTTGAAGATGCCGCCCTTGCCGTCGGCGTCGCCCGGATACCAGTTCTGCACCGTCGAATATTTGATCTCGGCGTCGTCGAGCGTGACCAATTCGACCACCGCGGCATGCAACTGGTTCTCGTCGCGCATCGGCGCGGTGCAGCCTTCGAGATAGCTCACGTAAGCGCCCTTGTCGGCGATGATCAGCGTGCGCTCGAACTGGCCGGTGTTGGCCTCGTTGATGCGGAAATAGGTCGACAGCTCCATCGGGCAGCGCACGCCCGGCGGCACGTAGACGAACGAGCCGTCGGAGAACACCGCGGAATTCAGCGTCGCAAAGAAGTTGTCGGTGACCGGAACGACGGAGCCGAGATATTTCTTCACCAGGTCGGGATGTTCGCGGATCGCTTCCGACATCGGCATGAAGATCACGCCGGCCTTTTTCAGCTCTTCCTTGAAGGTGGTCGCGACCGAAACGGAGTCGAACACGGCGTCGACCGCGACGCGCCGCTCGCCTTCTGGGCGTACCACGCCGGCGAGAATTTCCTGCTCGCGCAGCGGAATGCCGAGCTTCTTGTAGGTTTCCAGATATCTGCGGATCGACTTCGTCGAGCGAAGCCAGCGCATTCTTCTTCGGCGCCGAATAATAATAGGCGTTCTGGTAATCGATCTTGGGATAGTCGACGCGCGCCCAGGTCGGCTCGCGCATGGTCAGCCAGCGCTTGTAGGCTTCGAGCCGCCACTCCAGCATCCAGGCCGGCTCGTTCTTCTTGGCCGAGATGAAACGGACGGTGTCCTCCGACAGGCCCTTGGGGGCCTTGTCGGATTCGATGTCGGTGACGAACCCATATTTGTATTGATCAACATCGATGAGGCGGACCTGATCGACGGTCTCTTGTACGGCCGGCATTCTTCCCTCCGCTCACGGTTGCAAGGACCGCGGGTTGGATTTGTCGGTTATGGTCGGTTCGCTTGGCGCGTTGCGATCATTCCTGGTGAAGCCGCGTCATGCGGCATTGGCACGCTTGTTAAGTAGTGACGAAATCATCGTATTCCAAGCAGTTAGCAGGCATTCGACATCCGCTTCGCTGGTGCTCCAGCCGAGGCTGATGCGCACCGCGCCGCGCGCAAGCTGCGGTTCCACGCCCATCGCCGCCAGCACGTGCGAGGCCTGCACCTTGCCGGACGAGCAGGCGGAACCCGAGGATACCGCTATGCCATTGAGATCGAACGCGATAATCGCGGTCTCCGCCTTGATGCCGGGAACCGCGAACAAAGTCGTATTCGGCAGCCGCGCCAAGCCCTGGCCGAAAATCACCGCCTGCGGCGTCGCTGCCTTCAGGCCCGCTTCCAGTCGGTCGCGCAACGCGTCATGCGCGCGGCGTCTGGCTGATGTTGAGCATCATCCGCCGCCGCGCCAAAGCCGGCAATCGCCGCGACATTCTCGGTGCCGGCGCGCAGCGAGCGCTCCTGGCCGCCGCCTTTGATCAACGGCTCGGCGATATGGATGTCGCCGCGGCGAATGAGCGCGCCGACGCCCTGCGGCCCGCCGAGCTTGTGCGCGGACAGGCTCATGAGATCGGCGCCGAGCTCGTCGATACGGCAATCGATGCGGCCCGGACCCTGCACCGCGTCGACGTGCAACAGGCCGTTGGCGGCGTGCACGATCTGCGCGATTTCCGCGATCGGCTGAATGATGCCGGTCTCGTTATTGGCGAGCATCACCGAAACCAGCGGACGCTCGGCCCGAGCAATGGCAGCTTCTAAGAGCATGAAGATCGAGCAAACCATCGCTCGTGGCCGGCAATTCCTCGATTGCGTCGGCGGCAAAGCGGCCGCCGCTGCGCACCGAGGGATGCTCGATCGCCGAGACAAAAAGCCGGTCGCGCCAATGCTTTACGCCAGCAACTTCAAGCGCCGGCGTCAGAGCCAGCATATTGGCCTCGGTGGCGCCGCTGGTGAACGTGACGTTTTTGGCCTCGGCGCCGACCAGGCCCGCGACTTTTTCGCGTGCCTCTTCAACCATTCTGGCGTGCAGCCCTGCCCTCGGCGTGGACCGAGGACGCGTTGCCAGTCAGTTCCAGTGCGGCGCCCATGGCCGCGCGCGCCTCCGTCCCGCAGGGGCGCGGTTGCATTCCAGTCGAAATAAGCCCGTTCAGTCATGGAATTCGTCAGTATCCAGCTACCGTTTCGGCGCTAGACCCCGCAAAAAGCTTGCTTTTTGCCCTAGGGGTCGTGTTAGAAGCCGCCATCACGCGGCAACTTATAGCCTGTGTTGCGAGCGTGAACAGCGGAATTCATATAATTAGAATAATTCTAAACTAGTGGTCGAACGCCATGCCTGAAGTCATTTTCACCGGTCCGGCCGGCCGGATTGAGGGCCGGTACCACCCGGCGCGGCAGAAGAACGCCCCGATCGCGATCATCCTGCATCCGCACCCGCAATTCGGCGGGACCATGAATCACCCGATCATCTACCAACTCTATTATGCCTTCGTGCACCGCGGCTTCTCGGCGCTGCGCTTCAATTTCCGCGGCGTCGGCCGCAGCCAAGGCTGCTTCGATCACGGCACCGGCGAATTGTCGGATGCCGCCGCCGCGCTCGACTGGGCGCAGACCATCAATCCCGAGGCTAAGAGCTGCTGGATCGCCGGTTTCTCGTTCGGCGCCTGGATCGGCATGCAATTGCTGATGCGCCGGCCGGAGATCGAAGGTTTCATTTCGATCGTGCCCCCCGCCAACCTCTACGATTTCTCGTTCCTGGCGCCGTGCCCATCCTCAGGCCTGATCATCCATGGCGATAAGGACGCGGTGGTGCCGCCCAAAGACGTCACCACACTGGTCGACAAGCTCAAGACCCAGAAGGGCATCATTATCGAGCAGAAGGTGATCCCCGGCGCCAACCATTTCTTCGACGGCAAAGTCGAGCCGCTGCTCACCAACATTTGCGCCTATCTCGACAAGCGCCTCAAGACCGACCGCAAGCCGAGCGCGGCGTAACCCTCCGCTTCACGAAAACTTCTTTACCGCGAGCACGGCGTTGAGCCCGCCGAAGGCGAAGGAGTTCGATATTGCGGCTTCGATCGGCATGGCGCGCGCTTCGTTCGGCACATAGTCGAGATCGCAGCCCGGATCCGGGCCGAGATAGCCAATGGTCGGTGGCGCGATGCCATCGCGTACCGCCAGCAACATCGCCACCATTTCAAGCCCGCCGGCAGCGCCAAGCGCATGTCCGACCATGGACTTGGTCGACGATACCGCCAGTTTGCCGGCGTGTGCCCCGAACACCCGATGCAGCGCCTGGGTTTCGGTCGCGTCATTCACCGCTGTGCCGGTGCCGTGCGCGTTCACGTATTGGATGTCCTGCGCGTTCAGTTTTCCGTCGGCGAGCGCGCCTTCCATCGCGCGCGTCATGCCGCCCAGATCGGGCGCCGTGAGATCGGCGGCATCCGCGCTCATGCCGAAGCCGACGATTTCGCCAAGGATACTTGCGCCGCGCGATTGCGCCCGTTCCAACGGCTCCAGCACCAGCATCGCCGCACCCTCGCCGAGAATTAAACCTTTACGGTCGATCGAAAACGGCCGGCAAGCATCGGGCGCCATCACGCGCAGCGCTTCCCAACTGCGCATCGCTCCAAAGGCAATGCAGGCTTCCGCGCCGCCGGTAACGGCGCAATCGACCTGGCCGGAGCGCACCATATGGAAGGCAAGCCCGATCGCATGGGTCGCCGAGGCGCAGGCGCTCGCCACCACAAAGGCCGGCCCACGCAACCCGCATTGCATGGAAACCTGGCTCGCCGGCGCATTCGTCATCAGCTTTGGAATAGTGAGCGGATAGATCCGCTTCTTCTTTTCGAGATAGACTAGGCGATAACTGTCGTCCTGGCTGGTCTGGCCAGCAGCACCAGTGCCCACGATGCAAGCAGTGCGGATCGACAAGGGCATGTCGAAGGTGATCGCAGCCTGTGCGATCGCTTCGCGCGCCGCCACCACCGCGAATTGCGAAACGCGGTCGAGGCTTGAAATCTGCCGCTCCTCGAAATGCTTGAGTGGGTCGAAATTCTTGACCTCGGCAGCGACCTTCTGGCTGAGTTCCTCCGGCATTGCCGCCAACGTGATGGGGCCGAACCCCGAGACGCCCAGCTTGAGGTTGGCCCAGTAGGAGACAGCCGTATGCCCAATCGGCGTGACGGCGCCGAGGCCGGTGACGACGACACGGGTCATGCCGGTCACGGCTTCTTTTTTGCGACCAGCTTTTCGATGGCGTTGACGACATCGCCGACGGTATCGAATTCGGTGCGCGGACTATTCGTGTTTGCGTTATAAGGGATTTCGATATCGAACTTCTCTTCGATATCGAAAATCATCTCGACCGCGTCGAGCGATTCTATGCCCAAGGCCTCGATCCGGTCTGAAAGCTCGACAGGCGACTTCTCGACGCGCTTCTTCTTGGTGATGATTTCAATCACGCCGCCCGCAACATCGCTCATTTAGTATGCTCTCCGTTCGATAACGGGTTGAAATTGCTCTAGATCGGACACCCGGTCAACTGTGCGGCGCGGCCAGGATTCCGCCCTTCATAGGCTGCTTGACGCCGGTCGTGGCGGGAAACGTGATCGGCAACCCGTTGAGCGTACGCGCCGCCAGATAAGCAAAAGCCTGCGCTTCGATCGACTGTGACGACCAGCCGATCGCGTCGGCGGTCTCCACCGTCGCCGGTTTGAGCCGCTCGGCCAGCATCCGCATCAAGGTAGGATTGCGCGCGCCGCCGCCCGCCACGATCCAGGCGCGCGGAGCGACGGCAGATGCGGCACAACACGCGCGACCGAGGCGGCAGTTAACGCCGATAATGTCGCAGCGCCGTCGGCGACGGAAAAATCCGGCAGTCCCATATTGGCGAAGGCAAAGGCGTTGCGGTCGAGCGACTTCGGACACGGCTGATCGAAAAACCCGCCGGCCAGCACGCGCTTGACGAAATCCTCGTCGACGCGGCCCTTGGCCGCCTGATCGCCGTCACGGTCGAGCGGCGCGCCGGTACGCGCGCGCATGAAATCGTCGATCAACGCATTGCCGGGGCCGGTATCGCAGGCGATTGGATCGCCGCCATCGACAAAGGTAACGTTGGCGACGCCGCCGACATTGAGCACGGCGATCGGATGCGGGCGTTTGAGATCGCGTGCCAGCGCCTGATGGAACACCGGCACCAACGGTGCGCCTTGCCCGCCGGCGGCGACATCGGCGGCGCGGAAATCATGAACCACGGTCATGTCCAGCCGGCGCGCCAGCGCGGCGCCATCGCCGATCTGCACGGTCAACCGCGCCGCCGGCCGGTGCAACACCGTCTGGCCGTGGAAGCCGACAATCGCGATACCGGATTTGTCGATGTGCTCGGCGCGAAGAAACGCCTCCACGGTCTCGGCATGGACGCGGGTCACGAAGGCATCCGCCTCGGCCAGCACGCCCGGCCGCGCCGTGCGGTCGGTCAAAGCGGCGCCTTCCACCAGCGCCTGCCGCAACAGCGTTTGCTCGCCGTCCGAATAAGGCCGGTAGCCGGTCGGCCCGAAACCGGCAATGCGCTCGCCATCGGTCTCGATCAGCGCCACATCGACGCCGTCGAGCGAGGTCCCGCTCATCAATCCAATGGCCCGCACGTCGCCCAACACCCGACCCCTTTGTCGCATTTAACGCCGGACCTGTTACACCACCCGCATCCAGGATGCGAGAAGGCCGCGGCCCGAAAGACTTCCCGATCAAATTTGATGAGCGCCTATAAATCCGACTTTCTTAATATTCTTGCCGAGCGCGGCTTCATCCACCAGGTGTCGGAGCCGGACGCGCTTGACGCGCGCGCCAAGGCCGGTCCGATCACCGGCTATATCGGATTCGATTGCACCGCGGCCTCGCTGCATGTCGGCTCGCTGCTGCCGATCATGATGCTCTACTGGATGCAGCAGACCGGCCACCGGCCGATCGCGCTGATGGGCGGCGGCACCACGCGGGTCGGCGACCCCTCCGGCAAGGACGAGAGCCGCCGCATCCTGACCGACGAGATGATCGAGCAGAACCTCAAAGGTATCCGCGCGGTCTTTTCCAAGTTCCTGAAATTCGAGGGCGCACGGCGGCAACGCCGTGATGGCCAACAATGCCGACTGGCTCAACAAGCTCAACTACATCGATTTCCTGCGCGACGTCGGCCGGCATTTCTCGGTCAACCGCATGCTCGTCGTTCGACTCGGTGAAGATGCGGCTCGACCGCCAGCAGGAACTCTCGTTCCTCGAATTCAACTACATGGTGCTGCAGGCCTACGATTTCGTCGAGCTCAACAAGCGCACCGGCTGCATTTTGCAGATGGGCGGCTCCGATCAGTGGGGCAACATCGTCAACGGCATCGATCTCGGCCGCCGCATGATGAACGCGCAACTGTTCGCGCTGACCTCGCCGCTGATCACGACCTCGTCCGGCGCCAAGATGGGCAAGACCGCCGCCGGCGCGGTCTGGCTCAACGCCGATCTGGTGAGCCCCTACGACTACTGGCAATACTGGCGCAACACCGAGGACGGCGACGTCGTGCGCTTTCTCAAGCTGTTCACGATGCTGCCGCTCGACGAAATCGCCAAACTCGCCGCGTTGAAAGGCCAGGACATCAACGAGGCCAAGAAAGTGCTCGCCACCGAAGCGACCGCCTTGGTGCACGGCCGCGCGGCGGCCGACGAAGCCGGCGGAACCGCGCGCAAGACGTTCGAGGAAGGCACGCCGGCTGAGACATTGCCGACAGTCGAAATTGCGCGCGCCGAACTCGACAAGGCCTCGGCGTGCTCACGGCGGTTGCGACCAGACCGGCTCGTCGCTTCGAACGGCGAGGCGCGCCGTCAAATAAAAGGCGGCGGCCTCAAAGTGAACGATGCTGTCGTAACCGACGAAAAAATGACGCTAACAAACAGCAACGCGACGCCTGAAGGCGTGCATAAGCTGTCGTTTGGCAAGAAACGTCACGTTCAACTCACGCGCAAGTCAGAATAAATAGCGCGTCCATGGTTGAGTGACCGCGCAGCTCACCGCGACGGCGGAATGAAATTGCGATCCATATTGTCCGGCGACGGGATGAACTTGCGCAACAGCCCGGGCGCGATCGCGGTCACCGGATTGACCGTGATGCGCGGCGCGCTCGGCGGGCCGGATCGCCTCATAGGTGATGCCGAGCAGGCCCTCATTGCTGCCGCCACCGAGAATGAGACCGACGATCGGGCAATTGTCCGAACATATTGTTGAGGCCGTAGAACGGCACGAATGTGCCGCGCAGATGCATATCTTCCTTGAGGTAGTCGATCTGCCCTTCGATGGTCGCGCCGACCACCGGACCGCGCACGACGCCGTCGCGCACCGCCATGCGTCCGGGCACGCGCGTGAAGTCGCAATGCGCCTCGCTGAATTGCACGCCGCTCTGCGCCTGGCCGGGCGCGCCGGCAACGATGCGATCGAGCCCGGCTTCGCCGCGCACCGCGAAATTGCGGATATAAAGCGTGCCGACCTGCGGGGTGTGCTCCGGCGTCGGCGGGTCCATCGCCACCCACATCTGGCCGCCGAACATGCGCGGATACATATCCGTAAACCGGAACAGCGCGCCGGCATCGTTGGTTTCGAAATAAATCACTTGATGATTGTCGCGGCTGCGCAAACGCAGATCGCCGCTGAGCGGCGTGTCGCGGCCGATCTTGGCGTTCATTGCGAAATTGCGGATGCGGCCGCCCCGGCGCATCAGCTTGAGATCGAGCCCGCGCAACGTTTCGCCGTTGTGACCTAAGACCGTGCCGAGCTTGATGTCGAGGTCGAGATCGGTATGTTTTTGTTTGGATTTTTCGGACGTGGCGCCGGCGAGCGAAGACTTCACGAAATTGGCGCCGTCAAACACATCGCCGCGCATCGCCACGTGCAACACGCCGTCGTTGGCGCGGTCGGCCTTGAGCGTTACCTTGTCGCCATCCGACAGACTGAATACGGAAAAATTAGCCGACACGATGTCGCTCGTATCGTCGAGTTCGACCGAACCTTTCACATTGACGCCCGAGCCGGCGATGCTGAGATCGTCGAACCGCGCGGTTTGGCCGGTCTTGGTCAGCGTGTAAGTGGCGTGCACCGGCTTGCCGGCCGGCTTCACCCAACCCGGCAACAAGTTGTCGATCTTCACCGGCGTGAGATCGGCCTCCACGGCCATCGGCGGATCCTTGCCCTCGCCGCCGGCACGGGTGACCACCTTGACCGGGATCGCGCCGGTGACGGCGCCGCCGAAATCGATGCCGAGCCTGCGGCGCGCGGCCTCGTCGAGCAACGCTTGCAACCGTAAATCGGCGTCGGCATCGCCTTTTTTCTTGCTCATTTCGATGGTCGCCGGCGTGCCGTTGATTTTGACGTCGCCGCTGATCTGGTAGCCATCGTTGGATGCGGTCACGCGCAACGCCGAAGCTTCGACTTTCTGTCCCATCAGCATTTTATCGGCGCCGAAATTGGTCAGATCCGCGGTAATGGTATAGGTCGCGTTATTTTCCGGCGCCTCGCGCCCGAGCAGCATGTTGACATTGACCTGGGCTGCGATGGTGCCGCGGCTCGTTGCCGGATCGAGCACGATCCCGACGCTGTCGCGCAACGCGTCGGTGGCCAGCAGCGCCGCCGCCGCCGGCACGGCTCCGTCGATGCGAAAGCGTGCTCGGGCGGGCTGCGGTTTGGGGTGAGTATTCGGAATCTCGAAAACCCCGCTGGCGATATTAAGCTTGCGCCCCGGCGTCACTTCCACGGTGCCGCGGCCGAGATTGACGGTAGCGGTGCCGCCCGTGATGTGCACCGTCAGATCGGCGTCGCGGATCGCCGGCAATGTCTCGATCGGACGCAGCGTCGTGCCGCTGGTTTCGATATCGACGGACAGGCCTTCGTCGGACATCGGGCGGCCGTTGGCCTTGAACTCCGGCAATGGCGCGTTGCCGGCGATCACGACGCGCTCGATGACGCCATCGGACATATGGTTGTCGACCCACTCGCGCACGTGGACGGCGGTGAAGACCGGCCACATGCGCTTGAGCACCGCCATCCGCATGCGCGTGGCCGCGACGCCGAAGGCCAATCGCGGTTCGGCGCCGGAATAATCCAGGCTGCCGGTGACCGCGACCGCGACATTGTGCGAAGGCCGGGTATCGACGCGACCGAAATCGCCCTGGTCGAGATCGACGCGCTGGCGCATCGTGTCGATGCGCGCGCGCACTAATACGCGGTTGAGGGCGAAGCCTTCGTCTTCGGACTTGCCCGCCGAAGCCAGGATTATCGGATCGATCACCGGATCGCCGCGCGCCACACTGAGAAGCCAGACCCCGTTCTGATCCGTTGGGGCATCGAGCGCCGCGCGCAACGTGAATTGATTGCCCCCTGAATGAATCTGAAACGGAATGATCAAAGCCCGCTGCCGCACGTCCCAATTGAATCGGATATCCGCGCTATCGATTTTTATCGTGGTATTTTGACCGTCGTGATCGACGATGGTGCCTGCCTCCGCGAGCACCTGGCCCTGGAACCGCTGCAACGTGCCATCGGGCGCGATTTCCGCGCGCACACTCGCCGACAGCGGCAGATCCGTTTCGAGATCGCCTTCGTTGAGACGCAGCGCCAGTAAAACATCGCTCGAAGAGACGTGACGCGCCTCAATACCGACCGCGCGCACGCCGTCGCCGAGCGGCCGCATTGCGGCGCTGAACACCCACGGCCGCTCAGGCGTGTCCGATGCGACCCGGAAGATCACGCCGCCTTGCTCCGGCCGCGTCAGGCTGACGTTGATCTTGCTGAACGTCCAGCGCTTGCCGTTGCGCTGATCGTCGACGATCAGATTGCCGTTCTTGAGACCGAGTTCCTGAAGATCGTGGCCGTCGAGGCCGGTCGCGCCCAGACCGTCGATCCACGTCATGATGCCGGCAACGTCCTGCAAACCGGACCGCAGCGCGCCCTGCGGCACCAGCGAGTCCGCGGTATGGCCGGGGTGCTGTAGTTCCGGCGGCAAAGATGGGAATGCGGTGGCGATCGGCCGCTTGTCGGCGCCGGCGAACACGGTGACACGGCCGTCCATCTCGATCCGCACCGACATTTCGGCGCCGACAAGATTGAGACTTTCCGCCCGCACGTTGCCCATCAGCAGACCGGTGCCGGAGATGCCTACTTCCGCTTTCGGCGCGCTCGCGACCACGGTGCCGTCGGCATCGCGCACCACGATGTCGCGCAAGCGCAGCGACGTACGGCCGTTCTCGTCGCGCTCGATCTGGGTGCCGCCGACGACGACCGTCTGCTTGCCGCCGAAATTCTTTTCGATCGCCGCTTTCAGCCATGGCGTCGCGACGTCGAGTTCAATCGGGCCGCTGGAAAGACGCCACCAAAGGCCGCCAATGCCGAGTCCAACCACCAGCACGGCCGCGACCGCGCCCCAGAACAGCCGCCGCACCCACGGCTGGCGCACAAATCCGGCCACGCCACGGCGCAGCGCGTTCCATTGCCGGACGCTGGAACTCTGCGCAGCGCCCGCAACCGGCGTCGTGGTGGGCTGGGTGTCTGTGATCGTGTTTGTGCGGTGTCATGCCCTAATGGGCGCCCCTCGTCCGATGCGTTGCGGGTATTCTGCCGACGGCCAGGATTTGGTCCAGCGCGGCCCGTGGCACGTAACCGTGGAACCGCTTGCGCCCACCCGACGCAACTGGCAATTCCACCATTGACGGTGCGAAAACGACGAAAGGAAGGCATATGGCGCGCGAACTTGCCGCAGGCGCGAAGGCGCCGGCGTTCACGTTGCAGCGCGACGGCGGATCGCAGGTCTCGTTGAAGGATTTCAAGGGCGGCAACCTCGTCCTCTATTTCTACCCGAGGGCCGACACCCCGGGCTGCACCAAGGAAGCCATCGCATTTTCGAGCTTACGCACGGCCTTCGCCAAAACCGGCACCGAGATTCTCGGCGTCTCCGCCGATCCGATCAGGGCGCAGGACAAATTCAAATCCAAGCACAAACTCACAATCGCGCTCGCCTCGGACGAGACGAAGCGGATGCTGGAAGCTTATGGCGCTTGGGGTGAGAAATCGATGTACGGGCGCAAATTCATGGGCGTCATTCGCAAGACCTTTCTGATCGACGCCCAAGGCCGTATCGCGCGCATTTGGCCGAAAGTGAGCGTGCCGGGCCACGCCGAAGAGGTGCTCGAAGCGGCCAAAAGTCTGTAATTCCTGCACTTCTCAAGGCAAATCTACCAGCGAACCGTGCGGATTTCCGCTTTTTTAACCATAAGCGATTGATATCGAGGCGCTGGTCCACCGGTCACGGCCGCGGGCGAACCGGCGCGGAGCGTCGATGTCGCATTCGTCCCACTCGTATTGTCCGACCACCGACCACGCCGGCCGCACCGGGCATCCCCGCGCGCAATCCGCCGCCGCCGTGTCCCGCCATCTGCATCGCGCCACGGTGACTACACGCTGGTGCACGGCGGGCGTCAGATCCGCATCGGGCCGATCGCATTCTGGATCGTGGTCGGCACGCTCGTGATAATGGCGGTGTGGTCGATCGCCACCGGATCATATTTCGCCTTCAGCAACGACGTGCTCACCCGCCTGATCGGCCGCCAGGCCGAAATGCAATTCGCCTACGAGGACCGCATCGCCGAATTGCGCGCGCAGGTCGATCGCATCACCAGCCGACAGTTGCTCGACCAGGACCAGTTCGAGCAGAAACTCAGCGCGCTGTTGCAACGGCAAGCCGCGCTGGAGCAGCGCACCGCCGCGCTTGGTGGCGAGATCACCACCGGCTCGATCCGACCCGCGCGCAACGCGCCGGCGGAAATTCCGTCGAACAAGCCGGTCAAAGCCTCGCCGATCAGCGACACGGTCATTTTCGTCGCGCCGCCGGATCGCGAGGCGCGGCTTGAATCGCGCGAAATGCGTGGTGGCATGACGCGGATCGCCAGCCGCGGCGATCTTGGCGGCATCGATGGTGTTCTCGGACGCGTTTCGGCCGCGCTCGACAAAGTCGAGCGGCGGCAAATCGCGGTGCTGACCGATCTGGAAGAACACGCGGATACCAAGGCGCGCCGCATGCGCAGCGTGCTGAGCGATCTCGGCGTCGATCCAGCCAAGGCGCAGGCGCGCGCCGGCGTCGGCGGACCGTTCGTGCCGTTGAAGCCGCCGCGCTCGGGCGCCAGCGCCTTCGACCGCCAGCTTTACCGCATCAATGTCGCGCGCGCCGAGATCAACCAATATTCCCAGACGCTGGTCGCGGTGCCGGTGCGCAAACCGGTCACCGGCGAAGTCGACATGAGTTCGCCATTCGGCATGCGCATGGACCCGTTCATGGGCCGGCCCGCCATCCACACCGGCATCGACCTGCGCGGCGAAACCGGCGAGCCGGCGCACGCCACGGCCGCCGGCAAAATAACCATCGCCGGCCGCGAAGGCGGCTATGGCAACATGGTCGAAATCAATCACGGCAATGGCCTCGCCACCCGCTACGGCCATCTCTCGGAAATCGACGTCAAGGTCGGGCAGTTTGTGCGCATCGGCGAAGTGATCGGCAAGATTGGCTCGACCGGGCGCTCCACCGGCCCGCATCTGCACTACGAGACGCGGATCAACGGCGAGGCCGTCGACCCGCAGAGGTTTTTAAGGGCGGGGTTGAGGCTGGGCGGCGCGATTTTGGGAAGTAATATTTAGGGCGTGGAAACGACCCATCGGCAACATTCGTCGCTGGAGACACCGGGATACAATCAGTGTAGCGTCGTCGAAAGGTATGTGTTTTGCACGTGGGATGGGGCGCATGAAGTGGCTTGCAATTTCGGCATTTGTTCTTGCTCTGTGGACGTCGCCTGTTTCTGCGCAGATCAAACGACTCAAGTGCGAGTTCACTAACGGCACGCCACCCAAGCTTATTACAATTGACTACGGCGCAAAGACATTGACCTATGACTCTATCGACGAAGCCGGGAACATTGATCCTGTTACTGGGGGAGTTGCCGCTGGTCTTGCTAATCTACCTGCGACCTTCACCAGCGAGACCATCAGCGCGCACTCACAGCGGCAATGCGGAATGTTTACTGCGGTACTGAACAGACGCAGCGGAAGTCTCGTACTCACCTTTTGCGCCGCACCCAGCATCTCCAAGCCTTGCGTGCCGTACACTGTCGGGCCACAAAAATTTTGAAGTGCTGACGGATAAAGTCTACTCCACATCCTCGACCTGCTCCGGGCCGCCGCCGAAGGCTTTCTGCGCGAGCGCTGCCTGCATGAACGGGTCGAGATCGCCGTCGAGCACGCCGCCGGTGTCTGACGTCGAAACGCCGGTGCGCAGGTCCTTCACCATCTGATAGGGCTGCAACACGTAAGAGCGGATCTGGTGGCCCCAGCCGATGTCGGTCTTGGCGGCCTGATCGGCTTCGGCTTTCGCCTCGCGCCTCTTCATTTCCGCTTCGAACAGTTTCGCGCGCAGCATGTCCCAGGCCATGGCGCGGTTGCGATGCTGCGAGCGGTCCTGCTGACACTTCACCACGATGTTGGTCGGGATATGGGTGAGACGGACCGCTGATTCCGTCTTGTTGACGTGCTGGCCGCCGGCGCCGCCCGACCGCATCACATCGGTACGCACATCGCTCTCGTTGATGTCGATCTTGATGCGGTCGTCCACCACCGGAAACACCACGACGCTGGCGAAACGACGTATGCCGGCGCGCATTGGCGTCGAACGGAGATATCCGCACCAGCCGGTGGACGCCATTTTCGTTCTTGAGCCAGCCATAGGCATTGTGGCCCTTGATGGTCACGGTCGCCGATTTGATGCCGGCCCCCTCGCCTTCGCTTTCCTCGACCCAATCGACCTTGTAGCCGTGCGCTTCGGCCCAGCGCACATACATGCGCATCAACATGCCGGCCCAATCCTGGCTCTCGGTGCCGCCGGCGCCGGCATGAACTTCGAGATAACAGTCGTTGGCGTCGGCTTCGCCCGACAGCAGGGCTTCGAGTTCGCGCCGCGCCACCTCCGCCTTCAGGCGCTTGAGGGCGGTCTCGGCCTCGGTGAGGGTCTTGTCGTCCTTCTCGGCCTCGCCCAACTCGATCATGGTAAGTTGGTCGTCGAGATCGCGCTCGATGCGGCCGATGGCGTTGAGACTATCCTCCAGCGCGTCGCGCTCGCGCATCACGCGCTGGCCGCGGCTCTGGTCGCTCCACAGGCTGGGGTCTTCGGACTCCTTGTTCAGCTCGGCGAGGCGGCGCGTCGCGGTGTCGACGTCAAAGATGCCTCCTCAGCAGCCGCAGCGACTGCTTGATCTCTTCGATGAGGCTCTGGGTTTCGGCGCGCATGACTAGGTCCAATGCCGCAAAAGCGGCGTTCGATTCTCTGAGGAGGATTTAACGTTGCGAGCGCGGCGGTGCAACCTTGGTTGCTGGATCAGGCTTTCAATACAGCCCGCCGGTCCCCGAGCGCACCGCGCGGTCGGCATCGGGCGTCACGCCGGCGCCCCATGCCCGGCCGCCGCCGCCATTGCCGCCACCACCATTCTCGCCATAGCCGACCACCGAATAGCTGTCGGGCGGCGCGGTACCAGGCTTGAAGGCTTCCAGGATCGGCCGCTCGGTTCCTGGTCCAGCGCGCAGTCCGGTCTTCAGGTCGACGCGGATCAGTTTGATCCCTGGCGGCACGCGGAACGGCACTGCTGGCTTGTCGGCGAGCGCGACTTTCATGAAATCCTTCACGATCGGCGCCGACAGACGGCCGCCGGTCGCGCCGCGCCCCAGGTGGCGCGGCTTGTCGTAACCCATATAGACGCCGACCACGAGGTCCGGCGTATAGCCGATGAACCAGGCATCCTTCTCGTCATTGGTCGTGCCGGTCTTGCCCGCCACCGGCTTGCCGACTTCCTTTTGGAAGCCGGCGCCCGCCGCCGTGCCGCGCAGAACAACGCCCTCCATGATCGAGGTGATCTGGTAGGCGGTCATCGGGTCGAGTACCTGCTCGCGCCGGTCGATCAGCGAAGGCTCGGGCTGATTTTCCCATTTCTTGGCGTCGCAGCCGATGCATTCGCGCTCGTCGTGACGATAGACGGTATGGCCGTAACGGTCCTGGATGCGATCGATCAGCGTCGGCTTGATACGCCGGCCGCCATTGTCGAACATGCCGTAGGCGGTGACCATGCGCAGCAGCGTGGTTTCGCCGGCACCGAGCGCGAACGACAGATAGGGTGGCAATTCGTCATAGACGCCGAACCGCTTGGCATATTCGGCGATCAGCGGCATGCCGACGTCCTGCGCCAGCCGCACCGTCATGACGTTGCGCGAATGCTCGATGCCGAAGCGCAATGTCGACGGACCATAGAAATTGTTTTCGTAGTTTTCCGGCTTCCATGTGCCGAGCCCGGGGCCTTGATCGATCTCGATCGGGGCATCGAGCACCAAGGTCGACGGCGTGTAGCCGTTATCGAGCGCGGCGGCGTAGACGATCGGTTTGAACGACGAGCCGGGCTGGCGCAGCGCCTGCGTAGCACGATTGAACTGGCTCTGGTCGTAGGAGAAACCGCCGACCATGGCGAGCACACGCCCGGTCCAGGGATCCTCGACCACCATCGCGCCCGAGACTTCCGGCACCTGGCGCAGGCGGAACTGGCCTGCGAGCTTGGCCGGCTCGACATAGACGACGTCGCCAGGGTTGAGAACCTGGCCGACCTTGGTCACCGCCTTGCCGCCGCTCTTGGCCCACTTCAGGCCTTCCAGCGGGACGATGCCGACATCGCGTTCCTTGCTGACACTAGCCGCCCGGCTCACGCCCGGGCTGCAATCCGATGCGAGCCGACTGATCGCCGACCTCCAGCACCACGGCAAGCCGCCAAGGCGACACGTCCGCCAGCGCCTTGACGTCGGCAAGCTTGACGCCCCAATCGCCGGAGACGTCGACCTTGGTGACCGGCCCGCGCCAGCCCTGCGCCTCGTCGAATTGCACCAGGCCGTCGGTGAGCGTCTTGCGCGCCAGCACCTGCAGTTTGGTGTCGAGCGTGGTGCGCACCGACAGGCCGCCTTCGTAAAGCTTTTTCTCGCCGTAGCGGTCGAACAATTCGCGCCGCACTTCCTCGGCGAAATATTCGGCGGCGAAGGTATGCGTGGCTGTCGCCTTCTGCGTCACGCCGAGCGCCGTGCGCTTGGCCTTCTCGGCATCGGCAGACTTGATGAAGCCATCCTGCGCCATCTGGTCGATCACCCAGTTGCGGCGCTCAAGTGCGCGCTCGCGCTGACGGAACGGATGATAATTGTTGGGCGCTTTCGGCAGCGCCGCGAGATAGGCGGCCTCGGGCACCGTCAACTCATTGACGCCTTTGTCGAAATAAGTAAGCGACGCCGAGGCGATGCCATAGGCGCCAAGGCCCAGATAGATTTCGTTCAAGTAAAGCTCGAGGATCTTCTCTTTGCTGTAAGTGCGCTCGATCTTGAGCGCCAGCAGCGCCTCCTTGATCTTGCGCGAGAAAGAAACTTCATTCGATAACAAGAAGTTCTTGGCGACTTGTTGCGTAATGGTTGAAGCGCCTTGCGGGCGGCGGCTGGAGCCGAAGTTCTGGATATAGTTGGCGGCGGCGCGCGCGATGCCGAAGAAATCGAGCCCGCCATGCTCGTAGAAGTTCTTATCCTCGGCCGCGAGGAAGGCGTTGATCACCAGTTTCGGCACCGCCTGGATCGGGATGTACAGCCGGCGCTCGCGCGCATATTCGCCGACCAGCGAGCCGTCGGCGGCGTGCACGCGCGTCATCACCGGCGGCTCGTAATCCTGCAATTGGGAATAGTCCGGCAGGTCTTTCGAGTAATGCCAGAGCAGACCGGCGGTCGCGGCCACGCCCACCACGAACAGGATCGTGCCCGCCGCGAACAGGAAGCCGAAGAAGCGCAACATGAGCTTCATGCGTCAAATCGTCCCGCTTGGCATCCGACCGTTGCCGCCAACCAGCATCGCGACGCGCAAACCTGGCAGGTTTTTCATAAGTTCTTACCACCAACGCCGGGCCTCCGGCCCAAGGCGCGGCGCAAGCTTTTGGTGACCCGGTTTTATGTTGAAACTGAGGCCGGGAATCCATCTCAATTGGCTCCGCCAGCGGCGCCGGCCATGCGCGGGGCGAAAAACGAATCCACCGCATGAACCATCGAATCCGCGGTGTGCGAGCGCCAGTCGGCCGACATCAGATGAACCAGATCATCCTTGGTCGACATATAACCAAGTTCGACCAGCACCGAGGGCACGTCGGGCGCCTTGAGCACGATGAAGCCCGCCGATTTCATCGGATGGAGATGCAACCGCGTGGTGGCCTTGAGTTCGCCGACCAGAACGTGGGCGAATTGTTGCGAGAACGCCTTGGTTTCGCGTTGCGCCAGATCGATCAGGATATTGGCCACGTCATTGGGCTCGGAGCTGAGATCGACGCCGGCGATCACGTCCGATTTATTTTCGGCTTCGGCGAGCCGCGCCGCTTCGGCGTCGGATGCGTGCGGCGATAACGTGTAGACCGAGGCGCCTTCCGCCTGGCCCTCGCTGCGCGGGATCGAGTCGGCATGGATCGAGATAAACAATGAGGCCTTATGCGCGCGTGCAAAGCGCACTCGCTCGTCGAGCGGGATGAACGTATCGTCGCTGCGCGTCATCACCACGCGGTATTTGCCGGTCTTCTCCAGTTTGTCGCGCAGCGTCAGTGCCGAATGCCAGCACGACGTCCTTCTCGTCCTGCCCGGCGAATGATTTGGTGCCGCTATCGATGCCGCCGTGGCCGGGATCGATCACGATCAGCGGCCGCGGATCGCCGGCAGCCTCCGGCGGCACGCTCACGTTATTTTTGGCGATGTGCGGGCTGCGATCCTGCATCGTGATGGTGCGCAGGAAGCTGTCGCGGTCGGTGGCGACGAGATCGAGCACCAGCCGCGCCGGCTGGCCCTCGGTGGCGGCGAGCGAAAAGGCCTTGTCCACCCGCACCGGCCCCTTGGTATCGAGCACGATGCGCGAGCCGCCTTGCATGATCAGGCCGTAGCGGAACGCCTTCACCAGGCCGCGGCCGTGCTCGCCGGCCTTTTCCGGCAGCTTGAAAGTCACCTGCGGCAGATCGATCACGACCCGGTAGGGATCGGCGAGCGTGAAGGCCGCGACGTCGAGCTTGCGATCAAGATCGATCACAAAACGCGTCTGCTTGTCGTCGCCGCCAAGCCGCACGTCGGTCGCTATCGGGATCGAATCCGTCACCGCCGGCAGCTTATGCGCAGCAACGCTCGGCTCGGCCGCCAGGACGACCGACCACCAAGGCAGGCTCACGCCCAAGACGAATGCGATGGCGCGGACAGTCACGAATCCTGACCCTTTCCGCCTCGTTTTACTCCATTAGGGGCTGCTTCGGTTAACGGAACTTGAGCAAACGCGGCGTTCTACGCGCGGGTGTGGCACGCCTGCACATGCTTCGTGTCACCTCCCTTGCCAGGGGGGTTTTTGGTCCGTATGTAGAGTGTGCTGACGGTTAAAGTTCCGGTTGTGCCGCGTTCGGGCCCCCGGCCCGCCAGTCCAGGATCGCCCCCTCGAGGAAGCCGGGCGAACGGACGGCGAAGCGAGCCGAAACCCTTGTGAAGGACATCCGGATCAGCGCGCGGCCAAGCGGGCCGCTCGCGTCAACGGCGGTCAGCGACGAGAAACCTCGGCGGCGTTTTCTATAAGCGCGGCCGCAGCGCTACGGGTCGCAAGTTTCATGCTGCCAAGTTCGCAGCAAAGGCAATTCGAGGTCCACCGCTTTCGCGAGACAATCGTGACTGCGCGCTTTGCTATGGGCCAAATTTCGAATCTTGCCGAGCTTTCGCGTGAAAACGCGCCCCTTCCCATCATCATCCACATCCAATTGGCCGACCGCCTTATGCGTCGCCTTGCGCCGTCAACTCGACGAGTCTTTTGGCGCGAGCGCGCGGGCCGGTCCGCCTCAGTGAGAAATTACAATGGCCGACAAAATGCTGATCGACGCGACCCACCCGGAGGAAACCCGCGTGGTGGTGCTGCGCGGCAATCGCGTCGAGGAATTCGACTTCGAGAGCGCCAACCGCAAGCAGCTTCGCGGTAACATCTATCTCGCCAAAGTCACGCGCGTAGAGCCATCGCTGCAAGCGGCCTTCGTCGATTACGGCGGCAACCGCCACGGCTTCCTGGCGTTCTCGGAAATCCATCCCGACTATTATCAAATTCCGGTCGCCGACCGTCAGGCGCTGCTCGACGAAGAGCAGCGCGCCCAGAAGGACGCCGATGCCGACGCCGATCACCGCGCCGGCGGCCGGCGCGGCGGCCGTAATCGTCACCGCCAACGCGGCGCTGACCGCCAGCGCGGCCGCGATGTGGCGCAAAGCGCGCCGGTCGCCGGCGAGGAACAGGCCAGACAGGAATTCCCCGGCGGGACGTCCGAAATTCCGGCCGGCGAAGCGACGCTTGGTTATGAGGAAGCGGCACTTGGCCATGAACTTGGCCATGAACTTGGCCATGAACTTGGCCATGAACTGGCCATGACTTGGCCATGAGACTGCCGAGCAGATCGCCGAGACCGCGGCGGCAATGCCCGCTTACGAGCCACCCGCGCCTGAGGTCGAAGCGCAAGAGCAGGCGAGCGAGGCGGCCGAGAGCGTCGCCGGCGAAGCGACAATCGATCCGGCGCCGATGCCGGAAGACGACACTCACGGCGAAACCGGCGACCATCCGGACATAGAAGTTGCGCCATCCGGCGAGGCTGACGCCCAGAATGGCCAGAGCAACGGCCACGGCGACGACCATCGCGAAGAAGAAGCTGTTGAATCCGTCGGCGGCGCCGACGCCCTGGAAGAAGCGCGCATGCCGCGCTTCCGCCGCCAGTACAAGATTCAAGAGGTCATCAAGCGCCGCCAGGTGATGCTGGTGCAGGTGGTCAAGGAAGAGCGCGGCACCAAGGGCGCGGCACTCACCACCTATCTGTCGCTCGCCGGCCGCTATTCGGTGCTGATGCCCAACACCGCGCGCGGCGGCGGCATTTCGCCGCAAGATCACCAGCGGCGAGGACCGCAGCCGGCTCAAGGAAATCGCCGGCGAACTGGAAGTGCCGCAGGGCATGGGCGTGATCCTGCGCACCGCCGGCGCCAGCCGCACCAAGACCGAAGTCAAACGCGATTTCGAATATCTGCTCCGGCTATGGGAGACGGTGCGCGATCTCACGCTGAAATCGATGGCGCCCAAGCTGGTCTACGAGGAAGGCTCGCTGACCAAGCGCTCGATCCGCGATCTCTACACCAAGGACATCGACGAGATCATCGTCTCCGGCGACGAAGGCTACAAGGAAGCGCGCGAGTTCATGCGCATGCTGATGCCGAGCCACGCCAAGCATGTGAAGCTCTACAACGACACGCAACCGCTGTTCACGCGCTACGGCATCGAGAGCCAGCTCGACGCCATGTTCTCGCCGACCGTGCAGCTGCGCTCGGGCGGCTACATCGTGATCAACCAGGCCGAAGCGCTGGTCGCGATCGACGTGAACTCGGGGCGCGCGACGCGCGAGCACCACATCGAGGACACCGCGCTCAAGACCAATGGCGAGGCGGCGGAGGAAATCGCGCGCCAACTGCGCTTGCGCGATCTTGCCGGGCTTGATCGTGATCGACTTCATCGACATGGACGAAGGCCGCAACAACCGCACGGTCGAGCGCCGCCTCAAGGACGCGCTCAAGCACGACCGCGCCCGCATCCAGGTCGGCCACATCTCGCATTTCGGCCTGCTCGAAATGTCGCGTCAGCGCATCCGGACCTCGGTGCTGGAAAGTTCGACCGAGAAATGCCCGGTCTGCGGCGGCTCCGGCCATGTGCGCTCGGTGTCGTCGGTGGCGCTGCAATTGCTGCGCGCGATCGAAGAAATGCTGATCAAGGGCGCGACGCATAATCTGATCGTGCGCACGCGCTCGGAAGTGGCGCTCTACGTGCTCAATCACAAGCGCGCGCACTTGCGCGCGCTGGAAGAGCGCTTCCGCATCACCATCACGATTTCGGCCGATGCGAGCGTGAACGCGCAAGTCTCCTACATCGTCGATCGCGGCGAGCAAGTGCACACCGCGGAAGCGGCCAAGGCCATCGCCGCAGCGGCGCCGGCGCTGCCGGCCTCGGCGCTCGAAGCCGACGAAGACGTGCTTGACGGCGAGGCTGAGGCTGAAGCCGACGAAGAGGCCGACGAGGACGTCGAGGCCAAGACGCAAGGCCACCCGGAACCCGAGACTCCGGATCTCATGCAAGCCGAACCGCCAAGCGAAGCGCCGCGCGGCGACCGCGAACGCAACGGCGAGCGCGATGGCGGCAGACGGCGGCGCCGACGCGGGCGTGGCCGTGGCGGCGAGGCGCGGGGATCGCGCGAAGGCGCACCGCCTTTCCCGCGCGACGCCGCGCCCGAACAACTCAACGCGCAGGAAGATCACGGCGACGGTTCGCCCGAGGAGCGTGAAGGCGCCGATCAGCAGCCCGCGTCAAGGCGGAGCGCCGGGAGCCGAAGGCGATGTCCGCCGCAGGCGACGGCGCGGCCGCCGCGGCGGCCGCCGCAACCGGCAAGGCCGTAACGGCGAAGCGCCTTCCTCGGCCAATGGCGGCGACGCTGAACCAAGCTTGCAGCACGCGGTCGAGGACATGGACCGTCCACCGGCTCCCGGTTATGAGCCGGCGCCGTCCTATTCGCCGCTGCCCGACGAGCGGCCCGCGCCGCCGCAAGCCTCTGCTCCGCCTCAGGCCGAACAAGAGCCGCCACGCCGCCGCTCGACCATCCGCGAGCCGGCGCCATTTAGCGACGCCGGCACGTCTGCGGCCCCTGCCCCGGCCGTTCCACCGCCTGCGCCGGTGATCTCCTCAACGGCGAGCGAGGAAAACGGCCAGCCCAAACGCGGCTGGTGGGCCAAGAAGCTGCTCGGCGACAAGAGCTGAAGAATAAGATGCGATCCGCCTGGGTCGAGCGCGATGCGAAACAGGCGGTCGATCGCTATGGCAAGGCCGGCGTCGGCGCCGACCTGGCGCTGCGGATTTATTCGACGCAACTGCTCGGCCGGGACGCCAAACTGGTGATGCATGGCGGCGGCAACAGTTCGCTGAAAACCAAAGAGCGCGACCTCGCCGGCGAGGAACTGGCGGTGCTGCGCGTGAAAGGCTCCGGCTGGGACATGGGATCGATCGAGCCCGCCGGTTTTCCGGCCGTGCGGCTCGATCCGCTGCTGCGCATGCGCGCGCGCGCAGCTCTCGACGATGACGAATTTGCCCGCGCGCAGCGCGCCTTTCTGATCGATCCGCAAGCGCCCTCGCCGTCGGTCGAAATGTTGCTGCATGCTTTCATGCCGGCGAGGTTCGTCGATCATACCCACGCGACTGCGGTCCTGAGCCTGATCGACCAGCCCGACAGCGCGGCGCTATGCGCGGAAACATTCGGCGGCCGGCTCGGCTTCGTGCCCTACATCATGCCGGGCTTTGGGCTCGCGAAAAAATCCGCCGAGGTGTTCGAGCAAAATCCGAAAGTCGAAGGCCTGATCCTCGACAAGCACGGCATCTTCACCTTCGGCGGCGATGCGCGCGAAGCCTACGAGCGCATGATCGAATTCGTCGCGCTGGCGGAAAACCGGCTGCAGAAAAATCGCAAAGCCGTTGCGGTTGCGAAAATTCCGCCGCAGGTCGCGCCCGTCACCGACGTTGCGCCGATCCTGCGCGGGGCCTGCGCGCTGTGCGACGCCAATGGCGAAGGCGTACACAAACGCCTGATCCTGGAATTCCGCACCAGCGACGCCATCATGAACTACGTGAACGGCAAAGACGTCGCGCGCTACGCCCGCGCCGGCGTGCTTACGCCCGATCATGTGCTGCGCACCAAGCCGTGGCCGCTGATCGTGCCGGCGCCGCAGGCGGGCCAACTCGAAGACTTCAAGCAGGCCGCGCAACAGGCCGCGGGAAAGTTCATCGCCGACTACAAGGCCTATTTCGAGCGCAACAAGACGCGCACCAAGGGCGCGATGCTCGATCCGGCGCCGCGTGTCGTGCTGGTGCCGGGCCTCGGCCTGTTCGGCATGGGTACGAGCGCCAAGGACGCCCGCATCGCCGCCGATATCGCGGAGGCCGCGGTCGAGGGCATCGGCGATGCCGAGGCGATCGGGCGCTTCACGTCGGTCGGCGAAGCCGACATTTTCGATCTTGAATATTGGCCGATGGAATTGGCCAAGCTCGGCGCGCGCAAAACATTGCCGCTGGAAGGCCAGGTCGCGGTCATCACCGGCGCCGGCGGCGCCATCGGCGCAGCCACCGCCAAGATTTTTTCGGCTGCCGGCGCGGAAGTGGCGCTGCTCGACGTCGACCTCAAGGCAGCAACCGAAAAAGCCAAGGCGATCGGCGGCAGCGCGCGCGCGATCGAATGTGACGTGACCGACGCCGAGTTCGGTGAACAGGGCTTTCAAGCAAGTGGTTGCCGCTTTCGGCGGCGTCGATATCGCGATCTCCAATGCCGGCGGCGCCTGGCAGGGAAAAATCGGCGAGGTCGACGAAGCCACGCTGCGCGAGAGCTTCGAGCTGAATTTCTTCGCGCATCAGAAGGTGGCGCAAGCCGCGGTGAAAATCATGCTGGCGCAGGGCACCGGCGGCTGCCTGCTGTTCAACGTGTCGAAGCAGGCGGTCAACCCCGGCGCCAACTTCGGGCCTTACGGACTGCCCAAGGCGGCGACGCTGTTCCTGGTGCGGCAATACGCGCTCGACTACGGCGCCGACGGCATCCGCGCCAATGCGGTCAATGCCGACCGCATCCGCTCGGGGATACTCACCGACGACTTCATCAAGGAGCGTTCAAGGGCGCGCGGGGTGTCGGCGCAAGATTATATGAGCGGTAACTTGCTCGGCCGCGAAGTCACCGCGCAGGACGTGGCGCAGGCCTTCCTCGCCCAGGCGCTGGCGCTCAAGACCACCGCCGACGTGACCACCGTGGATGGCGGCAACATTGCGGCGGCGTTGCGCTAATATCTTTCCCCAGAACAGGGCAGCTTTTTTGGCGATCATCGGCAAGCCAATCGTGTTATGCTGATGGAACCTTGCGACTCGTAAAGGAGCTTTGCCGATGCTGAAAACTCTTGGCGCCATGAGCCTGCTTTCTCTCCTGCTGCTGGCGAGCCCGGCCTCGGCTGCCACCAACGAGCAGAAGATGGAGACCTGCAAATTCGGCGCCGACGATCAGAAGCTCGAAGGCGCCAAGCGCAAGGCGTTCATGGCCAAGTGCATGGCCAACCGCAACGACAAACGCGGTCCGATGGGCAAAACGGCGGCCAAGAAACCTTCGGCTAAGAAACCTGCCGGCAAACAGCCGATGCAAGCCGCGCCGACCGCGCCACCGCCGGCCGACACCGCCGCACCCAAGCAGTAATCACGCCGCTTTTGCGGTTGGCCGCTCCAACGGCGCGACCTCGAAGCTGCGCAACAATCCGCGCCGCAACACGTCGATCGCGACGCGCTTGCCGATGCGCTCGGCATTGAGCAACCGGATCAGGTCGTCGACGCCGGTCACCGGCTCGCCATCCGCTCGCACGATGGTATCGAGCGTCATCAGCCCCGCGAGCGCCGCCGGCGCCTTCGGCTCAAGCGCGGTCACCATCGCGCCGGAAGCATTCTCGATACCGGCATTGCGCGCATGACGGCGCGGCACCGCCGCGGTCTGTCCCGATACGCCGATGAACCCGCGCCGGACGCGGCCGTGCTGGATCAGTTCGCTCAGCACGAACTGCGCGGTATTGCTGGCGACCGCAAAACAGATGCCCTGCGCGCCCATGATGACCGCGGTGTTGATGCCGATCACCTCGCCGCGCGAGGACACCAGCGGACCGCCGGAATTACCGGGGTTCAATGCCGCATCGGTCTGGATCACATCCTCGATCAGCCGGCCATTTTTCGAGCGCAAAGATCGGCCGAGCGCCGAGATGACGCCGGCGGTGACGGTCGATTCAAAGCCGAGCGGGTTGCCGATGGCGACCACCAGTTGGCCGCGCCGCAGCGCCTTGGAATCGCCAAGCGCGGCATGCGCCAAATCGCGCGCCGAACCCGCGCGCAGCAGCGCCAAATCGGTGTCGGGGTCCTCGCCGAGCCGCCGCGCTTCCATGACGCGGCCTTCGGCATCGAGCAGCCGAACTTCTTTGGCGCCATCGACCACGTGGCTATTGGTCAGCACCAGGCCGTCCGGCGCGATCACCACGCCGGAACCGACCCCGCCGGGGCGGCCGTTCGGCCCGCGCGTTTCCACGCGCACCACCGCCGGGCCGACGGCGTCGGCGACGGAGATCACGGCATTGGAATAGGCATCGAGGATGTCCGCGTCGGGCGCTGGCGCCGCGGCGCGCGGCTCCTCGACACCGGAAGACGATGTAAAATCGAGCATTGAACGCTCTGGGGCTATGTTGGCGTGGCCGTAGATGTAGGATGGCGCGGCGAAAATGGAAGATGGCGCCGATGACCGCCCACCACATCAAGCTGCAAAGCTCCGTCGGCGACTTCAGTCGGGAATTCGTCAAGGCGTTGCCGGCGCTGGAAAAGGCGATGACCGATCACGGCATCGATCCGTCGAACTTCGTCATCGCCAAGGACCAGGCGCGCGTCACCTCGCTGCCGATCGCCTTTCGCCCGGACGGCAATCCGCTCGAATACACCGTGTTCGTGAAAGGCCGCTCGTTCACGGTCACGCAGCCGAACGACACGAGCTTCCTGGCTTATTTCTACAGTCTTTGCGTTCCGCCCGAGCACAAGGATGCCCCGCACTCGATCGCGCACGCGGTGCATTCGGAAGAAAAGAAGCTAGAAGCGCTGATCGGCCGGCTGGAAGCCTGGTTTAACAAACCGATCTAGCCAACCGCTCCGTTCTCAGTGGTGCATGAACAACGCGAGCAAGATGATAATCGGCAACGGGACACCCAGCAGCCACAACAGCGCGCCTCGTCCAAAGCCCATGACAGCCTCCCTCGGTAGTAATCTGAGGTAAGTCGCCACGCTGCTCATCGTTCCGCGCCACGTGCGCTGCGGCGAAAAGATTGGGACACGCCACGAGCGGACGGAACCATAGTTCTTTGAACGGGATTGAGTCTCGCGGAGCACGAATTGTCCGCTTCCAAGGAGGCTGGGTCTCATGATTACGGAAACCGGAAACGTCGCGATCGAGGACACCAATTCGGCGGTGAGCTGGGGTGCTATTTTAGCCGGTACCGTGGCAGCCGCCGCGCTGAGTTTGTTGCTGGTGGCGTTTGGCATTGGCGTTGGATTTTCCGTCGTTTCGCCTTGGGCAGACTCAGGCGTCTCTTCAACGACATTCACGATCGCCGCCGGCGTGTACTTGATCGTGGTAGCGATGATCCCCTCAACGATCGGCGGTTATCTAGCCGGCCGTTTACGGTCCAAATGGCATACGGTCCATGAACACGAGCGCTATTTCCGCGACTCGGCGCACGGCTTCGTGGTCTGGGCGCTCGCGACCGTGGTAACCGCTGCCTTTCTGAGCGGCGCCGTCGCGCACTTGATCGCCGGAGCCGGGATCGCCGGCGCCGCGCCGGCGGCAAGCGCTGCCGCGCAAAGCTCGCCGGCCGACGTCTACGTGGACGATTTGCTGCGGAGAAATCCGGGTCAGTGCCCGCAGCAGGCTGCTGCCGCGTCAGGCGCCCAACAGGCAACCTCCCCCACTGCTGAAGGCCAGACCGTCGCCCCGTTGCAGGGTGGTCAGATCGCGTCGAGCCCGCAAAATCGCGGCAACATGAATCGCGCCGCGATCACGCGCATCCTCGCACCGGCCATGCTTAAGGGCCGCAACGTCTCCGACCCCGACAAGGCTTATCTCGCCAAGATCGTTTCGGCCCGCACCGGCATTCCACAGGCCGAGGCCGAGCAGCGCGTCAATCAAACCATCACGCAAGCAAAACAAGCCGCCGATGCGGCTCGCAAATCAGCCTCCAAGTTCGCGCTCTGGCTGGTGGCGGCCATGCTCGCCGGCGCGCTGTCGGCAAGTCTTGCCGCTATCGAGGGCGGCAACTTGCGAAATCGCGAATGGTATCTCGCCGCAAAATAACCAACGAACCACATCGGGCAATCTGAACAAGAGGACATGCCATGCCAATTCTACTCTGGTTACTGGGCGTTCCGGTCAGCCTCATCATTCTGCTGATGATCCTGTAAACCTCATTCGCGAAGTCCCGCTGGCGTAAAAACCAGCGGGACGACGACGCACCTTCTACGCCCTCAGCCACTTTCCGATCCGCTGCACCGCCTCATGCATCTCGGCGGCGGAGCCGGCGTAACAGAAGCGCAGAAAATGCTTGCCATTGATTGGATCGAAATCGATCCCCGGCGTCGCCGCCACATGTGCCTGCTCCAGCATGCGCTTGGCGAAATCAAAACTGTCGTCCGAAAACTTTGAGATGTCGGCGTAAAGGTAAAACGCGCCGTCCACCGGCAAAAATTTGTCGAGTCCGGCCTTCGGCAATCCGGCCACAAGAATACGCCGGTTCTCTTCGTAGCCGCGCTTCACCGCTTCCATCTCGGCCTTGCCATCGAAGGCGGCAAGCGCTGCGGCTTGCGAGAGCGCCGGCACCGAAATCGCCAGATTGCCCTGCAAGCGCTCGACCGCACGCACAAGGTTCTCCGGCACCACCATCCAGCCGACGCGCCAGCCGGTCATGCAGAAATATTTCGAAAATGAATTGATTACCAGCACGCGTTCCGACAGCCTGGCCGCGGTTTCGGCGGGAAACGCGTAATCGAGGCCATGATAGATCTCGTCGGAGATCACACGAATGCCCCGCGCTTCGGCGGCCGAAATCAGTTGAGCCAGCGCGCCGGCCTCCATCATGGTGCCGGTCGGATTGGCCGGGCTTGCGACCACCAGACCCGCCAGCGGCTTGCGCCGATGTTCAGCATCAAGCGCCTCGCCGGTGATCGCCCACCGCGTCTCGGCGCAAGTCTCGATCAGCACGGGCTCGCAGCCGAGCGCGGAGAGGATGTGCCGGTAAGGCGGATAGCCGGGATTGGCCAGCGCCACCCGATCGCCCGGCTCGAACAGCGCAAGAAACGCGAGGACGAAGCCGCCCGATGACCCCGTGGTGACCACCACGCGCGCCGGATCGAGCGCGAGGCCGTAGGTGTCGGCGTAGTGCCGGGCGATTCGCGCGCGCAAGGACGGGATGCCGAGCGTCTCGGTATAACCGATGCGGCCCACCAGCGCTTTCTGCGCGGCACGCAGCGCGGTGGCCGGCGCGGGCGCCGCCGGCTGGCCCACCTCCATGTGCACGACGTGGATGCCTCTGGCCTCCAACTGCGCCGCCGCCGCCATCACGTCCATAACCATGAACGGCGGCACATTGCTGCGTTTGGAGGGCGTTAGCAGGTGTTTTGCCGCCTCAAGCATCGTTAATCGGCCCGTCGGACGCTACCAGCGCCCCGCTGTTGCCGTATTCACAGGCTTGCTTTGCCTTGCGTTTTTCATGACTCAGACGTGATCGCAAGCTGCGTTGACCGCCCCGGGGCGCGTCACTAGTTTCACGCCATCTGGTGGCACATTTACGCATGATCGAGAACGGGACACCTATCAGGGGACGGCGCATGGCGCCAGCCGGGCGCGCGCTCGCGCTCGTCACCGCCGTCGCGCTGGGCTACACCGCCGGCGGTCCGGCGCCCGAGCCGGCGCGTGCGCAGGACGCTGCCACGCGCGGCGCGCCGCTGATCCGCGACACCGAAATCGAGCAATTGATGCGCGATTACTCGGCGCCGATCCTGAAGGCAGCCGGCCTGTCCAAACAGAACGTCAAGATCGTCATCCTCAACGACCGCACCTTCAACGCCTTCGTCATGGACGGGCGTCACATCTTCATCAATGCCGGCGCATTGTTCGACGCCAAGACGCCGAACGAAATCATCGGCGTGTTCGCGCATGAGACCGGCCACTTGGCCGGCGGTCATCTGATGCGTCTGCGCGAACAACTCGCCAATGCGCAGACCGCATCGATCATCGCGCTTCTGGCCGGCGTCGGCGCCGCGGTCGCCGGCGCGCGTTCCGGCAACGGCGGTGCCGGCGTCGGCGCGATCATGGCGCCGCAATCGGTCATCCAGCGCTCGCTGCTCGCCTACGTGCGCACGCAGGAAGACCAGGCCGACCATGCCGGCGTGAAATTTCTCAACGCCACCGGCCAGTCGGCGCCGCGGCATGCTCGACCTGTTCAAGCGGCTGGGCAATGAGGCGTTGTTCAACACGCGCTACATCGACCCTTATTTGCAATCGCATCCGCTGCCGCCCGAACGCGTCGCCGCGCTCGAGGTGCTGGTCAAGGCGAGCCCCTATTTCGACCGCAAGGATTCGCCCGAGCTGCAGCTGCGCCACGACCTGATGCGCGCCAAGTTGTCCGGCTTCCTGGACCGGCCCGACACGGTCGCCCGCCGCTATCCGCTCGGCGATCACAGTTTGCCGGCGCGCTATGCCCGCGCCATCTCGACCTATCGTCACGGGGATTTACGCGACGCGCTGCCGCAGATCGACGGCCTGATCCAAACTGAACCAAACAATCCGTATTTCCACGAACTCAAGGGCCAGGCCTTGCTGGAAGGCGGCCGCCCGGCCGACGCGGTCGCGCCGCTGCGTCGCGCCGTCACGCTCGCACACGGCGCCCCGCTGATCGACATCATGCTGGGGCAGGCGCTGATCGCCACCAACAACACCAAGAATGCCGAGGAAGCGGTTCCGCTGCTGCGTGCCGCGCTGTCGCGCGAGCCTGAAGCGCCCGATGCCTATGCTCAGCTCGCCATGGCCTATGGCCGCAAGGGCGATCTGGCCAATGCCGATCTCGCCGCAGCGCAAGCTGCCTTTAACCGTGGCGATGTTAAAACCGCGCGGCAGCTTGCCTCGCGCGCAAAGACCCGCCTGCCCGTCGGTTCGCCCGCCTGGGTGCAAGCCGACGATATCGTCAATGTCAAACCGAACGCCAAGAATTAATGACCATCACAACGACCACAAGGACAAAATCCATGACATCGAGCTCGCGCGCCATCGTCGCCGTTTGTGTCGCGTTGCTGGCCGTAGCCGCGCCGCAAGCCGTGCAGGCGCAGGATTTCAACCCCGCTCAACGCGGTTCGATCGAGACTATCGTGCGTGAATATCTGATCGCGCACCCGGAAGTGCTGCAAGAGGCGATGGCGGAGCTCGAGAAACGCCAGACGGCCGCGGAGGCCGAAAAACACAAGGCCGCTGTCAAGGAGCAAGCGCAGAAGCTGTTCTCCTCACCCTATCAGGTCACGCTCGGCAACCCGAACGGCAACGTCACGTTCGTCGAGTTCTTCGACTATAACTGCGGCTACTGCAAACGCGCCATGAGCGACATGCTCACGCTTTTGAAGGACGATCCCAAGCTCAAGGTCGTGCTCAAGGAATTCCCGGTGCTCGGGCCCGGCTCGCTGGAGGCAGCCCAAGTCGCCGTCGCCGTGCGCATGCAGGACAAGACCGGCAAGAAATATCTCGACTTCCATCAGAAGTTGCTGGGTGGCCGCGGCCAAGCCGACAGGGCGCACGCGATCGCGGTGGCCAAGGACGTCGGGCTGGACATGGGCCGGCTCGAAAAGGACATGGTCAGCCCCGAAGTGAAGGCGACGATCGAAGAGGACATGAAGCTCGCCGAGGCTCTCGGTCTCAACGGCACGCCGAGTTACGTGATCGGCTCCGACGTGATCGTCGGCGCCATCGGGCTTCCCGGACTGCAGGAAAAGATCAACAACGCACGCTGCGGCAAGGCGACGTGCTGAGCGCGGCACAACTGACTCGCATAAACCTTTAATCTAGAGAACGGCCGCCCGGCTCGCCTGGCGGCCGTTTTTGCATCAAGATCGGTGGCGGAACCCGGTCGCGCTCAGCGAGTTATCGCGCGCATGTATACGGTCGGCATGGAAGAAGAATACTTCGTGTTCGACGCCAAGACGCGCCGGGCCGTGCGCCACGTCGATAAAAAATTCCTCAGCCTCGCCCGCAAAAAGCTCGGCGACCGCGTGATGACTGAGATGCTGCAGTCGCAGATCGAGGTCGCAACGCCGCCTTGTGCCACCATGAAAGAAGCGCGCGAACACCTCGCGTATTATCGCGGTGCACTCGGCGACGCCGCGGCCGAGCGCCAACTCGGGCTTGCCGCGATGGGCACGTTTCCGTTGGCGTTTTGGCCGGAGCAAATTGTCACCAAGAAAGAGCGCTATGGCGCCATCATGGACGACCTACAGATGATCGGGTATCGCAACATGCTGTGCGGCATGCATGTGCATGTTGAAGTGCCGGACACCGATACCCGCGTCAATCTGATCATGCGGCTGACGCCCTATCTGCCGCTGCTGCTGGCGCTCTCGACGTCGTCGCCGTTCTGGCAGGGTCAGATCACCGGCCTATGCGGCTATCGTCTCGCGGCTTACGACGAGCTGCCGCGCACCGGCCTGCCTGAACTGTTTCGCACGACCGAGGATTACAACGAATTCGTCGCGGCGCTCACCTGGGCCAAGATCATCCCCGACGCGAGCTACATCTGGTGGGCGCTGCGACCGTCGCTGCCAAACCCGACGGTCGAATTGCGCGTCGCGGATAGTTGTACGCGGCTCGACGATGCGGTGGCGATCGCCGCATTGTTCCGCTGCTTGGTGCGCGCGCTCGACCGCGACCGCGCGCTCAATTCCGGTTTCGACCGCGTCGGGCGCGCCATCACGGTGGAGAACAAGTGGCACGCGCAGCGCTACGGTATCGCTGCCACTTTCGTCGATCCGTTTTCGCGCTCGCCGCTCACGGTCAAGCAATGGCTCGACCAGGTGTTCGATTTCATCGCCGAGGACATCGAGGCGCTCGGCTGCGCGGGCGAAATCCGGCGGCTGCACCGAATTCTCGCGGAAGGCACCAGCGCCGACCGGCAGATCGAGATGTTTGGCAAGGCCAAAGCTTCTGGCCGCAGAAGGTTAGCGGCGATCAAAGACGTCATCGATTGGGCGGCGCGTGAAACCCAGGCATTCGGCGGCAAACGGCCTTAAATCCGAACGCCGTCCGGGCTTCCCCTTGCCGCCCGGGCCACCTATAAAGCGGCGAGTTTCAAGCGCATCGATTAACGATCCGAGCCGCCGGAAAGCCCATGCCAAAGACAATCTATGTCCTCAACGGCCCCAATTTGAACCTGCTCGGCACGCGCGAGCCGGAGAAATATGGCCGCTCGACACTCGCCGACGTCGAGAAGCTTTGCCGCTTGACCGCAAAACGCTTCGGCATCGAGATCGTGTTCCGGCAGTCGAATATCGAAGGCGAACTGGTCAACTGGATCCAGGAAGCGCAGGCCAAGAAAGCCGTCGGCCTCCTGATCAATCCGGCCGGCTACACAACCACCTCGATCGCCATTCTCGATGCGCTGCTAACCTTGAAGATGCCGGTGGTGGAATGCCACATCACCAACATCCACGCGCGCGAGAAATTCCGGCAGAATTCCTACGTCTCCAAGGCGGCCAAGGCGGTGATCGCCGGGTTCGGCATCGACGGCTATGCACTGGCGATCAGCGGACTGGCCGTCATGATCGGCGCCAAAGCAAAGCGCTGAAGCGATGGCAAAAGCGCCGAAGGCCCCGATCGTCGACCGCGATTTGATCCGCGAGCTGACCAAGCTCCTGGAAGAAACCGGCTTGACCGAAATCGAGATCGAGCAAGATGGTCAGCGCGTACGCGTCGCGCGCAACGGCGCGCCGGCACCGGCTGCACCGCGCGCGCCTCAGCCGGTCGCGCAATCGGTGGCGGCCCCGCTCGATCCCGCCAAGCATCCGGGCGTTGTGATCTCGCCGATGGTCGGCACGGCCTACGCGGCGCCCGAACCCGGCGCCAAGCCGTTCATCGATATCGGCTCACGCGTGAAAGCCGGCGAGACATTGCTGGTGGTGGAAGCGATGAAGACCATGAACCAGATTCCGGCGCCGCGCGCCGGCAACGTGATCCAGATTCTGTTCGAGGACGGCCAGCCGGTCGAGTTCGGCGAGCCGTTGGTCATCATCGAATGACGGCATGTTGGCCGGACCGGTCCGATGTTCGATAAAATCCTGATCGCCAATCGCGGCGAGATCGCGCTGCGGGTGCTGCGTGCCTGTAAGGAGCTCGGCATTCCGACCGTGGCGGTGCATTCCACCGCCGACGCCGACGCCATGCATGTGCGTTTCGCCGACGAGAGCGTCTGCATCGGACCGCCGGCGGCAAAGGACAGCTATCTCAACATTCCCGCTATCCTATCGGCCTGCGAAATCACCGGCGCCGACGCCGTGCATCCCGGCTACGGATTCCTGTCGGAGAATGCGCGCTTTGCCGAAATTCTCACCGATCACGGCGTGCATTTCATCGGGCCGAAGGCCGAGCACATCCGTCTGATGGGCGACAAGATCGAGGCCAAACGCACCGCCAGGAAGCTCGGCATTCCCACCGTGCCGGGCTCGGAAGGCGGCGTCGGCTCCGACACGGAAGCCACCAAAATCGCCAACGACATCGGCTATCCGGTGCTGATCAAGGCAGCCGCCGGCGGCGGCGGTCGCGGCATGAAGGTCGCGCATTCGGCCGCCGAGCTTTCCAACGCGCTTTCGACCGCGCGCGCCGAAGCGAAGGCCGCGTTCGGCGACGATGCGGTTTACCTGGAGAAATATCTACAGAAGCCGCGCCACATCGAGATTCAAGTGCTTGGCGACGGCAACGGCCGCGCCATTCATCTCGGCGAGCGCGATTGCTCGCTGCAACGCCGGCACCAAAAGGTGTGGGAGGAAGGCCCTTCGCCCGCGCTCAATACGCAGGCGCGCGATCAAATCGGCGAGACGGTGGCGAAAGCGATGCGCGAGATGGCTTATCTCGGCGTCGGCACCGTCGAATTCCTTCACGAGGACGGCCAGTTCTACTTCATCGAGATGAACACGCGCATCCAGGTCGAGCATCCGGTGACCGAGATGATCACCGGCATCGACCTGATCTTCGAGCAAATCCGCACCGCCGCCGGCAACGACTTCACGCTTCAACAAAGCGACATCGAATTCCGCGGCCACGCCATCGAATGCCGCATCAATGCCGAGAACCCGGTGTCGTTTCGCCCGTCGCCCGGAAAAATACTTCATTATCATCCGCCCGGCGGGCTCGGGGTGCGGATCGATTCAGCCGTGTACCAGGGCTACTCCATTCCGCCGTTTTACGATTCATTGGTCGGCAAGTTGATCGTGCACGGCAAGACCCGCACCGAGGCGCTGATGCGGCTCAAACGCGCGCTCGACGAGGTTGTCGTGGATGGCATAGAAACCACGCTGCCACTGTTCCGCGCGCTGGTGCGCGAGAAGGATATCATCGACGGCAACTACCACATCCACTGGCTCGAGCAGTTCCTCGCCCAGGGCGGCATGGAGAGCTGACGCCTATACGCCGATCGGAGCTCAGTGCTTGGTGTCCGCCGTCAGCCGTTCCAGCAGCCGGCACAGATCTTCGGGTCTATAGGGCTTCTTCACGAACATCGAGCGCGGCACCGGCGGCGCCAGGGCGGACGGCGAATAGCGCCCGGAACAATAGACGATCGGCAATTCGGGGCGCTTGGCGCGCGCGTGCTGCGCCAGCATCGAGCCATCCATGCGCCCGCTGAGATCGATGTCGGTAAACAGTACGTCCACATCCGCCCCCGACTCGAGATAGCGCAAGGCGTCCTCGCCGGCGGCCACCGCGTGCACCTTAAAGCCGCGCTCGCTCAATACTTCGGCGATCAGATTGCTGATCAGAATCTCGTCTTCGACCAAAAGAACGCTGGTACGCCGCATCTGCATGTCACGCCCCTAGAGTTCCGGTTCCTTAATCACCCGGGATCGTCCGCTGCCCCAACGCATCACGAGCGAATTGCGTTCAATATTTCGGCAAAATAGGCACGTCATGGTCATCGATCGGTTAAGATTTGCGCTCCACAGCTGGCCTTTCGCCATTTAGGATGCTCGTTCCACCATCCGATGCCGGTCCGTATGGCCAATCGCGAGAACGCTTTTATCGAGATCACGCCGGAAGTGCTGCTCAAGGCCTATGCCTGCGGCATTTTCCCGATGGCGGAAAGCGCGGACGATCCGGCGCTGTACTGGATCGAGCCGGACATGCGCGGCATCATTCCGCTCGAGGGCTTTCATGTGCCGGCGCGGCTGGCGCGTACCGTGCGCACCACTCCCTTCACGGTATGGGTGAACCGCGATTTCGACGCCGTGATCGATGGCTGCGCGGCGGCCGGACCCGACCGCGCCCGCACCTGGATCAACGAACGCATCCGAAAAATCTACCGCGGCCTGTTCGAGCGCGGCCATTGCCATTCCATCGAAGTCTATGACGGCGATCAACTCGTTGGCGGACTGTACGGCGTCTCGCTCGGCCGCGCCTTCTTCGGCGAAAGCATGTTCCACCGTGCCCGCGACGCCTCCAAGATCGCACTTGTGCATCTAGTGGCGCGCCTGCGCGCCGGCGGCTACCGGCTGCTCGACACCCAATATGTCACCGATCACTTAAAGAGTTTCGGCGCCGTCGAGGTGGGTAAGCGGCGCTATCACCGCCTGCTCGAGGAAGCGATTGTCGGCGAGGCGGATTTCGCGGCGCTCGCAATCGACCGCCCGGTCGGCGGCGAGGAAGCGCTCGCGCAGCTTCGCTAGCGTGGCGGCGGCAAAAATCCCGGCTGCTGCGCGCGTGGCAGCGGCGAACGCTTGGGCGGCGCCGGGCGCGCCGGTTGCTTGGGTGCGGCCGGCTGATCGGGCGGGGCTTCGGCCACGTTGGGATTTTTCCCGCCTTTGCAGTCGGTCACCCACACGTCGTAGATCGGATGCTCGACCGCGTGCAGGCCGGGGCTGGCCGCGAACATCCAGCCGGTAAAAATGCGCTTGATCTCACCTTGCAGCGTCACCTCGTCCACTTCGACGAAGGCGTCGGTGTTCGGTGTCTCGGTCGGCGGCCGCGAATAGCATACACGCGGCGTCACTTGCAGCGCGCCGAATTGCACCGTCTCGTTGATGGCGACGTCGAACGAGATGATGCGGCCGGTGATCTTGTCAAGACCGGCGAACACGGCGGTCGGATTGCTGATGCGCTGCGGCGGCGGCTCGACCACGATCTCATCGCCAGGCTGCGGCGCGGTATTGGCCGGTTGCTGCGGGGCTGCGTCGCGCGGCTGTTTTGTGCCGGGCAGCACGCCCGGCAGAGTCTGTATCGGCGCGCCATTACTGCCTTGCTGCGGTTGGCGTTGCTGCGGTTGGACTTGCGGCTGCTGGCCCGGCGGTGGCGCCGGCGCCACCGGCACGCCGGTTGGCGGCGGTAGCGGTTGCGATTGGATATTGCCGGCTCCCGGGCGGCTTGAGGGTGGCAGGCTCATCGGCGCCGGCAGCGGAGCGGACGGCGGCTGGTCGCTGCGAGGGAAATTGCGCGGCTGCTGGTTGGGATACTGGTTCGGATACATGGGCTGCTGCGACGGGGACACGTTCGGCACGTCGACCGGCGGCCGCGGCGGGCCGTCGTCACGAAAGATCGAGCCGAATTGCGCGTACGCCGGCGCCGCCACCATGAACAGCGCAGCCATCGCAAGCAGGCAGATCGATAAACAGGATCGCGCCATCGGCCGGTTTTCCGCTGGGGAACGGCGCGGTAAAGCCGTCGCCCACGCCAGCGCCCCGTTAACACGCTGAATACGGCGGCGGAAGGGCGGCCCCAAGCCGGCTTTTAGTCCCGGCTATCGGGGCTCCACGCCTTGTAATCCCCGGTCGCTTTCGGCCGGCGGCCCGCGGCAAGCGTCGAGCCGGGCGGCCGCAGCGCGCCCCGCGTGCCGGTCATATTGGGCCGGTGCGGTTTCTGCCACGCGTGCGGTTTGTAAGATTCTTGCGTAGGCGGCATGTCGACGGTGTGGTGAATCCAGCCGTGCCAGGATGGCGGTATAGCTGATGCTTCGGCGTAGCCGTTAAAAATAACCCAGCGCCGCTCGAAGCCGAGCGTGCGATCGATCTTGCCATCGCGGGTGCGGTAGTAGCAGTTGCCGAATTCGTCCTCCCCGACCCTTTCGCCATACATCCAGGTCCAGAACTGAGTACCGAAAGTCTGCGAATTCCACCAGGTGAACAGCCTGAGCAGGAAACTTTTCATTGCCGCCGCGCGTTTAATAGGTGTTGAGGACGCGGCGTTCTGCCACCTCGCCGCCGCGATGTCCAGCACGCACAATTACGTAGCTGTCCTAATAGCCGTTGTTTTCATCGATATTAGGCTCGCATGGATTCAATCCGAGAGGCCCTGACCGCCATCAAGAATCTGCTCGCGTGGCTGCCTAACCCGGTGGCTGCGACCCTTATTCTGGTGTTCGCCGGCGCGCTCGCCTACTCGGCGCACAAGTGGGTGCGCAAACTGCTGCGTCACACGCTGGCCGAACGCTATCCTTATGTCTTCTCGGTGTTCACCCAGATGCGCGGCGTGACCCGGTTCGCCCTGCTCATCCTGGCGATGATGATCGCGCTGCCGGTCGCTCCGTTCGATCCGGACACCACGTCGTGGTTGGCACGGCTCTTGTTGGTGGCGGTGATCGGACTGATCGGCTGGGCGGCGATCACCGCGTTGACTATCGCCGCCGATCTTTACTTGCGGCAATTCCGGCTCGACGTCGACGACAACCTGCTGGCGCGCAAGCACGTCACGCAAGTGCGCGTGTTGCTGCGCGCCGGCGACGTGATGGTGATGATCGTCACGATCGGCGCCGCACTGATGACCTTCGAGCCGGTACGGCAATACGGCGTCAGCCTGTTCGCCTCGGCCGGCGTCGCCGGCATCGTGGCCGGCCTCGCCGCGCGCCCGGTGTTAAGCAACCTGTTCGCCGGCGTGCAACTGGCAATGACGCAGCCAATCCGCATCGACGATGCGGTGATCGTCGAGAACGAATGGGGCACCATCGAGGAAATCACGTCGACCTATGTGGTGGTGCGGATATGGGATTTGCGGCGATTGATCGTGCCGCTCAGCTATTTCATCGAGAAGCCGTTCCAGAACTGGACGCGCGAGGGCTCAGCGCTGATCGGCACCGCCATGATCTATGTCGATTATCACGCGCCAGTCGGCCTCATCCGCGACAAACTCGCAGAGATCGTCAAAAACTCGGAGCACTGGGATCAGCGTGTGGTCAAGCTGCAGGTCACCGACATCAAGGAACAAGTGATCGAATTGCGCTGCATGATGAGCGCCCGCACCGCCGGTCACGCTTTCGAATTGCGTTGCGAGGTGCGCGAAAAACTCGTCGATTTCCTGCAAAAGCACCATCCGGAGGCGCTGCCGCACTCGCGGCAGATCAGTTTCAGTGGTGGTGGCGATCAGGAACAAGCAGCCAAACAACGGGCCATTGGCCGGGGCAGAGCCATCCGGCGGCCTCACCGGCAGGCCGATCGCTAATCAGCCGCGTATTGCGTTTTCGCAAAATCCACGGCTATCCTGCCTAGGAATTCATCAGCGTCGGCGCGAGTCGCCTTGATTTGGCTCTCCCCGAGACTGAGATTCGGAATGACAGTGCCGGTAAAAAGGCGGGCCCTTATGCGGGCCCGCCTTTTTCGTTGCAGAAAAG
Organism: uncultured Alphaproteobacteria bacterium; assembly: GCA_963809675.1. GTDB lineage: Bacteria > Pseudomonadota > Alphaproteobacteria > Rhizobiales > Xanthobacteraceae > Pseudolabrys. The sequence continues at coordinate 392,333 of CAWEKJ010000007.1, read as the reverse complement.
CGCAATCGTTCGGCGGCACGCTTGGGCTTTAACGCTGAAAAGTTGAATTCACAGCCGTGCGTTACCTCGCCACGCTCCAGCATGCGTAGCATGTACGAGCTAACACACTGATCTGGTTTTGAGAATCAGCGACTCCCGGCGGCTGAAGCCGTGGCTTTTCCCGCGCTTATCCCCGCAGACCAAAACCGATGATTTTTGCTGCGGATAACCCTCAAGCCGCGTTTTTGCGTCATTTTTCCGTCATCCTGGGAGGCATAAAAACCTACCCAGCGCGACCGATAAAAATGCTTTTCGCGACCCTCGGATCGCTCAATACTGACGCCGGTTTTACGCGGCGTTATCCCCAAAGTTCACCGTTTAACCACAAGACTTAGTGTTTGATTCAGATTTGATCACTATCTGTTGTTGACGACGGGTACGAGTCCTCCTAGCTTTGGTGTGTTCGGTGCAGTTGAGTTTCGGTTCCCTCCGGACCCTCATATCGACGCCAAGTCGCGAACGCACCCACGCCAGAAATGGCGTCCTGGGACAAGGGCTTAGTGCGCGCTTGGGGTAAAAAAGCCGGGAGTCACCGGTGCCGGAACGGAGGGCCGGACTTAGCTAAGTGCGTAACGGGTTGTCGAAGGGCGTGCGGAGCAAAACAGACGGACAACACATGACCATCGGTCATGAATAGTAATGACCATCGGCCATGAATAATAATCGGGTGGCCCGTAAAGCCGCCCGGACATTGAAGGGGCTTGAGACACATGCGGATCGAACGGCGCTACACCAAGGACGGACAGATCAGCCAGGATGCGGCCTACGCGGACATCAAGTTCCGGCTGACCACCAGTGAGATCAAGAACCCGGACGGCTCGATCGTCTTCAAGCTCGACAATGTCGAAGTCCCCGATTTCTGGTCGCAGGTCGCCTCCGACGTGCTGGCGCAGAAATATTTCCGCAAGGCCGGCGTGCCCGCGCGCCTGAAAAAGGTCGAAGAGAATTCAGTGCCCTCGTTCCTGTGGCGCTCGGTCGCCGACGAGGCGGCGCTGGCCGAACTGCCCGAGAAGGAACGCACCATCGGCGAACACTCCTCCAAGCAAGTGTTCGACCGTCTCGCCGGCACCTGGACCTATTGGGGCTGGAAGGGCGGCTATTTCGACGGCGAAGAGCGACGCGCAGGCCTTCTTCGACGAGCTGCGCTACATGCTGGCGGCGCAGATGTGCGCGCCCAATTCGCCGCAATGGTTCAACACCGGCCTGCACTGGGCCTACGGCATCGACGGCCCCGGCCAGGGCCACTACTACGTCGATCCCTTCACCGCGCACGCTCGACAAAGTCGACATCGGCCTACGAGCATCCGCAGCCGCACGCCTGCTTCATCCAGTCGGTCTCCGACGACCTGGTCAACGAAGGCGGCATCATGGACCTGTGGGTGCGCGAGGCGCGCCTGTTCAAATACGGCTCCGGCACCGGCTCGAACTTCTCCAGGCTGCGCGGCGAAGGCGAAAAACTCTCGGGCGGCGGCAAATCGTCCGGCCTGATGTCGCTTCCTCAAGATCGGCGACCGCGCCGCGGGCGCCATCAAGTCGGGCGGCACCACGCGCCGCGCCGCCAAGATGGTGATCGTCGACGTCGATCATCCGGATATCGAGACCTATATCGACTGGAAAGTGATGGAAGAGCAGAAGGTGGCGGCGCTCGTCACCGGCTCCAAGATCAACCAGAAGCACCTCAAGGCCGTGCTCAAGGCCTGCGTCAATTGCGAGGGCTCGGGCGACGACTGCTTCTCGCCGGAGAAGAACCCGGCGCTCGAAACGCGAGATCAAGCTGGCGCGCCGCTCGATGGTGCCGGACAACTTCATCAAGCGCGTCATCCAGTTCGCCAAGCAGGGCTACAAGGACATCAACTTCCCGATCTACGACACCGACTGGGACTCGGAAGCCTATCTCACCGTCGCCGGGCAGAACTCGAACAACTCGGTGCGCATCACCGACGGCTTCCTGCGCGCGGTCGAAGCCGACGGCAAGTGGGACCTGACCTATCGCAAGAACGGCAAGGTCGCCAAGATCGCTCGACGCCCGCGATCTGTGGGAGAAGATCGGCCACGCCGCCTGGGCCTCGGCCGATCCGGGCCTGCAATACCACACCACGGTGAACGACTGGCACACCTGCCCGGAAGGCGGCGAAATCCGCGCCTCCAATCCGTGCTCGGAATACATGTTCCTGGACGACACCGCCTGTAATCTGGCCTCGCTCAACCTGCTCACGTTCCTTCTTCTTCTCCCTCCCCTGAAGGGGGAGGGTCGGCGACCCCCGACTTGGTCGGGGGGAGCCGGGGTGGGGTTAGCGGCGTCGAAAAGACCCCCACCCGCTCCGCTTCGCGGAGCGACCTCCCCCTTGCAGGGGGAGGTATGAGGAGGTTCGACGTCGAATCTTACGAGCACGCCGTCCGCCTGTGGACCGTGGTGCTGGAAATCTCCGTGATGATGGCGCAGTTCCCCTCGCGCGAGATCGCGGAGCTGTCCTACCAATACCGCACGCTGGGTCTCGGCTACGCCAATATCGGCGGCCTGCTGATGACCTCCGGCATCGCCTACGACTCGGCAGGCCGGCCGCGCGATTGCCGGCGCGCTGACCGCCATCATGACCGGCATCAGCTACGCCACCTCCGCCGAAATGGCGGAAAAGCTCGGGCCCTTCCCCGGCTACGAGAAAAACCGCGAGGCCATGCTGCGCGTGATGCGCAACCATTGCCGCGCCGCCTACGGCGAAGCCGACGGCTACGAGAAGCTCTCGATCGCGCCGGTGCCGCTCGACCACGCCTCGCTCAACGACGCCAACAATCCGACGCTCAAGGGCTTCGCCAGCCTCGCCACGCATGCCAAGACGGCCTGGAACAAGGCGATCAAGCTCGGCGAGAAGCACGGCTACCGCAACGCGCAGGCGACCGTGATCGCGCCCACCGGCACCATCGGCCTGGTGATGGATTGCGACACCACCGGCATCGAGCCCGACTTCGCGCTGGTGAAGTTCAAGAAGCTCGCCGGCGGCGGCTACTGGAAGATCATCAACCGCGCGGTGCCCGAGGCGCTGCGCACGCTCGGCTATTCCGAGGCCGACATCGCCGAGATCGAGGCCTACGCCGTCGGCCACGGCGGGCTGGCGCAGGCGCCGGCCATCAACCACACCACGCTCAAGGCCAAGGGCTTCACCGACGAGGCCATCGCCAAGGTCGAGAAGGCGCTGCCGACCGCCTTCGACATCAAGTTCGTGTTCAACAAGTGGACGCTGGGCGAGGACTTCTGCCGCGACAAGCTCGGCATTTCCGCCGAGGACCTCGCGCTCCCGACCTTCGACCTGCTCTGGCCGCGATCGGCTTCTCCAAGCGCGAGATCGAGGCCGCCAACATCCACGCCTGCGGCGCCATGACGGTGGAAGGCGCGCCGCATCTGAAGCCCGAGCACTATCCGGTGTTCGACTGCGCCAATCCGTGCGGCCGCACCGGCAAGCGCTATCTCTCGGTCGAAAGCCACATCCGCATGATGGCGGCGGCGCAGCCCTTCATCTCCGGCGCCATCTCCAAGACCATCAACATGCCGAACGAGGCGACCGTCGAGGACTGCAAGCAGGCCTACCTGATGTCGTGGAAGCTGGCGCTCAAGGCCAACGCGCTCTACCGCGACGGCTGCAAGCTTCGCCAGCCGCTCAACTCGCAACTGATCGCCGACGAAGAGGACGAGGACGACGGCATCGAGGCCTTCATCGAGCGTCCCGCCGCCGCGCGCGCCGCGGGCCTGGCCGAAAAGGTCGTCGAGAAGATCGTCGAGCGCATCACCGTGCTGCGCGAGCGCGAGAAGCTGCCCTCCCGCCGCAAGGGCTACACCCAGAAGGCCGTGGTCGGCGGCCACAAGGTCTATCTGCGCACCGGCGAATACGACGACGGCCGGCTCGGCGAGATCTTCGTCGACATGCACAAGGAAGGCGCGGCGCTTGCGCTCGCTGCTCAACAACTTCGCGATCGCGATCTCGCTCGGCCTGCAATACGGCGTGCCGCTCGAGGAATATGTCGACGCCTTCACCTTCACCCGCTTCGAGCCGCAGGGCCCGGTGCAGGGCAACGACTCGATCAAATACGCCACCTCGATCCTCGACTACGTGTTCCGCGAGCTGGCGGTGAGCTACCTGGAGCGTTTCGACCTCGCCCATGTCGACCCGAGCGAGGCCGGCGGCTTCGACGCGCTCGGCAAGGGCGAAGCGGAAGGCAGGCCGGCGCCGGCGCAGAACTACGTCTCGCGCGGCCTGACCCGCTCGCGCACCGACCGGCTGTCGGTGGTGAGCGGCGGCTCCCATCCCCGTCTTCCGGCGAGGGTGGCGCGCGCAGCGCGTCGGGTGGCGGCAACGTCACCGCCTTCTCGGGCGCCGCGACCGCGCTCAAAGCCGAGCCGGAAGCCAAGCTCTCGCCGGCCGAGCAGCTCGAGCACCGCGTCGACGAGGACACGCGCGTCCATGCGCGGGCGTCGGCCTCCGAGAAGCGCGCCGAGGCCAAGGCCAAAGGCTACGAAGGCGAGGCCTGCGGCGAATGCGGCAACTTCACGCTGGTGCGCAACGGCACCTGCATGAAGTGCGATACGTGCGGGTCAACGACGGGGTGTTCGTGAAGCTAGCAAAGCATTTGTACTGTATCTGTTCTCGTGCTAATGGTAGCGGCGTTGATGCCAGCTACCATATGGAGTGATAGATTATGGGAAGGTCTTGCGGATCAGGATTAGATGATCGCTGTCGCGATCACGATGGCACCATACGACAGAAAAATGGCGCCACCAGAGTCGATACGCTGCGCGACACTTATGGCGAGAAATTCGCTGCTGACGTTCGTGGAGATATGAAGCTCGACACGCTGCTTGAGCGTGAGGGTGTAAGTTCCTTGAGCGAATATCTTAAGCGCCGCTAAACAGAACTCTGCTGGTTTCGAAAGTCACTGTTACGCGGCCGTGTGAGGTTTCCGCGATGGCTTTTCGTGTTGCCATAACAGATGTGACAAATTATGGACCCCAGTATTGCGTGGCCGGATGGGATATTGATCAAGGCGTGATGATCAGACCCGAACCCGCCCCGGCATCTTTTTGGGATCATCGCTTTGTCGGCGCAAATCTACCTTTTTGGCCCGGACACGTGGTCGGCTTTGACGGAGTACGACCGGCAAATCAACCGTATCCCCATGCCACAGAGGATGTCGTCGTAGCCATTCAGACTCTCAAACTTTTGGATACCATTACGATTCAGAACCTATCGCAGCAAGTTAGTGGTTCTGTTTCACAAGACTTAGATCAGGTGTTCCGCGGATCGCTGAAAGCTAATTCCACTTCTGCATACATCCCTGTCGGAACTAATTGCCCTTCCCTTGGTGCGATTGAGCTTCTAAGGACTGATATTAAATTTGCGGAAAAGACCACCCCCGCTGGTGGTAAAAAACTGCGTTGCATTGTGCCCTATAAGGGGCGCCAGATGAATTTCGGGGTTACGTCGGATCAATTGAGAACGGATTGGAAAACTGGGGGATTAATTGCACTTAACAATACGCTGACGTATCAAAGGATTCATTCGCGCATGGGCCTCGCGCGAGCCATTGGCAACGACTGTTACGTACAGATTAACGGAATATATAAAGCAGCCTAGGACAAACATGGTCGCCCAGGAAAACAATTTAGTTTTTACAATAGGTCACTCGGATCATTCCTTTGGCTCGCTTGTTAAAATGCTCCATAAGTATGGAATCACAGCGATTGCGGACGTGCGCTCAGTTCCTCTTTCACGATGGTCCCCGCAATTCAACAAAGACCAACTAAAGATCGCACTTCGGAACGAAGGAATATCTTATGTTTACCTTGGGAAAGAATTGGGCGGCCGCCCGCGCCAACCGGATTTCTATTGTGAAGGAATAGCCGACTACGAGAAAATGGCACAAGCTCCGGATTTTAGAAACGGGTTAAATCGAGTCATCTTAGGAGCGAAAACAGAAAAAATTGCATTGATGTGCTCTGAGCGCGATCCGCTCGATTGCCATCGGTGCTTGTTAGTTGGACGCGAATTATCTAATAGCGGTGTCGATGTCGGACACATCCTCTCAGACGGAACCGCTCTTGCACAAGAAGCTATAGAAGATCGACTTTTAAACATTGAAGGAAAAAATCGAAATGACTTGTTCGCCTCTCGTTTTGAACTTTTAGCCACTGCATATCGCGAACGATCGCGCAAAGTAGCTTTTGCCAGCCCACCAAATAAAGAGGAAAAGCGCTGGGAGCGCAGGGCGTGACCAGGGTTTCTGTCTCTACTATCGGATTCACGCAAACAACTGCAGAGCATTTTTTTGAGCGTGTACTGCGCGCCAACGTTAAGAAGGTCATTGACGTCAGACTCAACAACACATCACAACTGGCCGGCTTTGCGAAGGCCGCCGATTTAGCTTTTTTTCTTAAGCGTATTGGCGACATTGACTACATTCACAATCCCCTGCTAGCGCCAACAGAAGACATACTAAAAGCCTACAAAAAAGAAAAAGGCGATTGGACCATTTATGAGACAAAGTTTCTGGACTTAATGAAGAAACGCGGGATCGAAGAGCGTTTAAATCCGCAAACGTTTGAGGGGGCGTGCCTTCTGTGTTCTGAAGCGACACCGCATTATTGTCATCGTCGACTAGTCTGCGAATATTTGAATGATAAGTGGAATGGATCGCTTGAGGTCAAACATTTGTAAAATCGTAAACTGCAACGGTATTCGCTTCACGCTCGCCGCCGATCACTTACCATCGGCACCCCCGGCCCCGAGATCGCTCTCACCGCCGGCGTGACCGTGATATAATTCACGCATGAAATTCCCCATCGTTCTCGCCGTTGCCCTCGCGCTCACCGCTCCCTCGCTCGCCAAAACCGCCGACGCGGCCAGCGGCGCCACCTCAACACTCCACCACACTGACATGCCCCTGCGCGCCGTAATCGAGCAGCTTGCGGTCGCGCGTGATTAAAGTGGCGCCGAGTTCGCGCGCGGTCGTGGCGATGATGCGGTCGGTCGGATCGTTCGGCGGTTTGCCCGGCAAGTAGGACGAGGCGATCAACACATCCGGCGACATGTCGGCGAGGCGCACGCCCGGAGTGTCGAACAGATTGGCGAACCAGCGCTCGGGACGGATCAGCAGTTGCAGGCGTCCGCGCGAAACCAGCATGCCGACCTCCCAGGCGGTGATCGGCGACACGTAGGATGGTACACCTTCCCGGTGCGCCGCGCGCAACGCGTCGAGCGCGGCTTGCGAGAGCCGCGCCTTCTGGTAAATCCAGATTGCCGCGTGCGTATCCCACAAGAGCGGCCGCACTTACCGCTCCCGCTTTTCGGGACCGTACTCCGCGTCGAGTCGATCGGCCCATTCCGGATCGGCTGGCTCCGTGAGATCGACGCCGGGCATGACGCGGATCAAACCCTTCATCGCGCCGTAGGCCGGATGAACGAATTCGTCGTCAGTTCCGCCCGCCGCTTTCGCCGCGCGCACGCGCTTGAACACCAGCTTGCGTTTCTCCATGTCCACCTGCTCGCTCTCGAAGCCGGCATCGAGCCAGACCTTGGTGAGCACGCTGTTGTGCGGATTATTCGACCACCACGGACGATGCTTGATGGCCGAGGGCGGCAGCTTCACGCCGGTCACCCGCTCGATCTCGGCAAAGGTCATCGGGACTTGTTCACGGCCTTGTTTCTTTAGGTACTCAGCCAAGGGGGTATATTTTGACATGTCTGATTTCCGCTTCTACTTCGCTAAATAGGCGACAAAAAGGTAGTACATTTTTTTATAGAGAGCAAGTACCTATTATAACTTTCCGTCTCAGTTTCAACACGAAACAAGCCGAAAGCTCGCCCTCGGGCGCGACGTTTAAGCGAAAGCCATCGATGCTGCGAATTTCTCACCATGTCATTGCCGTAGCGATTTGCCTGGCGCTCGCGCCGGCGGCATCGGCCGCGACGGCGCACAAGAAAAAGCATCACGTCTCCCGCCACTGGCACGGCTACGGCTTCCTGCCCGGCGTTCGCACGCCCGAACAAATCCAGGCCGACCGCGACGCGCATTACTGGGCGAGCGGCCCGCATTATTACGGGCCCGCCTACCCGCGGTTTTATCGCGGCCGCTGGAACGGCGGCGGCTTCGGCCCCTGCTACACGCAGACGCCGATCGGGCCGATGTGGAATTGCGGGCGCTAACCCCTTGCCTGAAATAGACTTCGCCGCCTGCCGGCGGGCGCCGCCCGCGTCCGTTTGCGAAAAATTAGCCGTTTAGGCCGACCTTGTGCCCAACGCGTTTCAACGCCAATGGGGCAACCGACATGGCCAAGCGCAGGAAAGCCAAGAAGTCCGTCAAGAAGACCCGCCGCAAGCCGGCCAGCCGCAAGAAGCGCATGAGCAAGCCGGGCAAAGATCGTAAACTGGCGGCGCGCAAGGCGGCGGCCAAACCGGCGCGCAAGACAAAAGCCAAAACGACGCAAAGGCCGCGCGCAAGCCGGCGCACGTGCCGGAAAACATGCGCAGGCGCGATCCGGACATGGCCGTGAACGCGCTCATCATGATGGTGCTGATCATGATCGCGCTCGGCACCAGCTATCTCTCCATGCAAAGCCAGCCGGCCGATGCCGGAATGGCGGCGCCGGTGGCCTTCGCGATGGAGAAGAAGTAGCTCGCACTACTTCTTCAGCGCGTCGAGCGTTTCCTTGCTGATCGGGCCCCATTCGCCGTCCGGCCGCTTGTTCTGTGCGCGCACGAAGGCGTCCACGATCTTGCCATAGGCGCGCCGCTCGCGCGGGCTGAGATAAAAAGGCGAAACTGCGTTCCATTCGTTTTCCACGCCGTTGCCGGCCGCGATCCGATTCCAGTGCAGGCGCGTGGCACAGAGCGTCGTCTGCCTGCTTTGCGGCAGCGCATCGATTTGCGCCTGGCCGGCTAAAGCCGCGTGCGATGCCCGCAGTGCGGCCAAGTCTCTCGTGGTCAGCGCGCAGGCGGCGGCCGAAGCCGCGTGCGCCCAAACGATGAACGCAAGACAGGCCTTTGATCCGAATGCCATAAGGAGCTTCGCATTCACGCCCGCTGCCGGTCGTTATCGATCGGCAGCACCTGCCCCGAGATCGACTTGGCCGCGTCGCGACGCCAGAAACACCGCCAGCTGCGCGATGTCCTTCGGGTCGATCATCGCCTTGATCGACTGCTCGGCGATAGCCGTCGGCCTTCACCTCCTCCAGCGACTTGCCGCTGATCTGCGCGCGGCCCTGGAACACCCGCACGATGCGGTCGCCCTCGACCGCGCCGGGCGCGATCGCGTTGGCGCGGATGCCCCATTCGCCGAGCTCCATCGCCAGCGTCTTGGTGAAGCCGATGACGCCCCATTTGGTGGCGGCGTAAGGGCTGCGGTTCAGAAAGCCGAAGCGCCCGGCGATCGAGGCCATGTTGATGATGCAGCCGGCCTTGGATTGCTTGAGGTGCGGGATCGCCAGCCTTGTCACGTCGAACATGCCGGTGAGATTGACGGCCACCACCTTGTCCCAGTCGTCCGGCGGATATTGCTCGACCGGCAGCGTCAGGCCGGCGATGCCGGCATTGTTGATCAGCACGTCGAGCCCGCCCAGGGCCGCCACCGCGTCCGGCACCATGCGCTCGATCTCGGCGCGCTTGCTCATGTCGCAGGGTTTCGCGATCAGGCCGGGGATTTCCTTGGCGAGCGCGTCGAGCGATTTGGTCGTCGATGTCGCAGATGAAAACTTTCGCGCCCGTGGCGGCAAAGGCGCGCGCGAATTCGCGGCCGATGCCGGCGGCGCCGGCGGTGATCAGGACACGTTGCGGCATTGATTTCCCCTTTACTGTCATGGCCGGGCTTGTCCCGGCCATCCACGCCTTGCACACCGAACAAGCGTGATGCCGGCCAAGCCGGGCATGACGAAGAATCCTACTCTTCCTTCTCGGTCGTGAAATACAGCGGATAGCCCTTGGCCTTGCCCATCTCGGTCGCCTCCTTGGCCTTGGTGTCGGCGACGTCCTTGGTATAGACCGCGATGACGCAGGCGCCCTTCTGGTGTGCCGTCATCATCACCCGGTAGGCTTGGCTCTCGTTCATGCGGAACACGGCTTTCAGCACCTCGACGACGAATTCGCGCGGCGTGAAGTCGTCGTTGAGCAGGATCACCTTCCACAGCGGCGGGCGCTGGGTCTCCGGCTTGGTCTTGGTGCGCGGCTTGACGAGGGTTTTTTCAGGCATCGGCGCATGCTCAAAGCGATTCAGGCGCGCGCTCGCGCGGGCATCCACGCCCTAACATAGCCGAGAAAAAGCAAAACGGGGATGGCCGGAATGAGGCAAGCAAGAGGTCTAGTATTGACGCCGGGCGCCCGTCGTCATCAAAACTCGCGCCGCTGGGTCGACGATTGATGGGCGTGCCGGTGGATGCTCAATTGCGCGTGGACGTTGGGCTGTTCGAGGCCGCCGCCCGCGATCCAGGCGTCGGTGCTCTTGATCGCGCGTTCGATCAGCGCGCCGGCCTGCGAAAAATCGTACGGCGATCCGGTCAGCGGGCACAGCGGCGGCAACACGAAATACTCGATGCCGCTGCCATCGAGCCCCTCCAACTCGCTCAGCAACTGCCGCGCGATCAGCAACGTGATCGCGTGCAACGCGCTGGCCACCGCGCCTGCCGGCGGCTTGTCGAGCGCGCAGGCGTAGCCCGTCGGCAGCACGATCAGCCGCGTCGCGCCTTGCGCGACCGCCACCTTGACCGCGGTGTTGCTGGAGACCGCGCCGTCGACCAGGAAAACATCCTTGAGCTTCACGGGCGGAAACACCACCGGGATCGCGGCGCTCGCGACGATGGCCTGCGCGGCCGGGCCTTCCGACAGCACGACGGTCCCGCCGGTCAGGATATCGGTCGCGACGATATGAATCGGGATTTTCGCGTCTTCGAGATTGCGATAGCTCAGATTCATCTCGACCAGGTCACGCAAGCCGCCCGAGGCAACCAGGAAGTCGCGTCGGTATAAAAATCCCAGCATTGCCCGCCAGTTCACCGGAAAAACATCGCTCCGGCGCAAGCCGCGCCAGATCGCCGCCAGCTTTTCGACGCCGGCGAGCGTCGGATCGCCGGCGTAATAGGCGCCGTTGAGCGCGCCAACGCTGGAGCCGACCACCATGTCGGCGGCGATGCCGCTGGCCACGAGCGAATGCAGCATGCCGGCCTGGATGGCGCCGAAACTGCCGCCGCCGGCGAGCACGAAAGCGGTTTTCGGTTTGACGCCGTCAGCAGACACGGGAACGCCGCTCTCTTTGCTCCGCCATGCCGAGGAATTCCTGGCGCGGCGCCGGACCTTCGATCTGTCGCGGATATTGGATGGCGGAGCGGCCCAAAGGTTCCAGCGCGCGGGCTGTTTCGCAAGTTTGACTCAATCTGGCCCGTTTCGTCGCAAAAATTTCATCGGAATCGGCTTGGGTACGTCAGCCTTGCTGCTTCACTCTCTCGCCCATCCCGGTATGATGTTCAGCATCAACGGCAAAAACCGGGGGTTAGGGCAACAAGATTTACGGAGGAAGCCCTATGGACCTGTACCACGCCCACGGCACCGCGAAATCCAGGCGCTCGGGCGCGCAAATCGAATGCGCGCAGTGCGGCGAACCGCTGTTTATGCCGGAATGGTCGGAACTGGTCGATGAGCGTCGCGTACGCCATCTCTGGGAGTGCCAAGCCTGCGGCTATGCCTTCGAGACCAGCGTACGATTCGCGGAAGCGGCGTAAAAGAGCCGGCCCCGCGCACGCGCCCTCACCCATCGCATAACAACGTGGCGTTCAGCGCGGGCCGGCTTTTCACGCAATTTTGCGCGCACGAGGGCAGACAGGGCAGCTATACTGCGCGCAATGATTGATCGCCGACACTTGCTTGGGATAGGCACGCTGGTGGCACTTGCGCCGAATTTGGTGCAAGCCGCTTCCATGAGCCGCGTTACCGCCTATGCCTTCACATTCAAAGGCCTGGATGGCAGTGAGATCCTGCTGTCGTCTTTTGCAGGCCGCCCGATTCTGGTGGTCAACACCGCCTCGCTTTGCGGCTATACCCCCCAATACACCGGCCTGCAGGCGCTCTGGACGCAATATCGCAGTAAGGGGCTGATGGTGCTGGGCGTGCCGTCGAACGATTTCGGTGGCCAGGAGCCGGGCGGCAAGGCGGAAATCGTCAAGACCGCCCAGGACGACTACCATGTCACCTTCCCGCTCACCGAAAAGGTCGCGGTCAAAGGCCCCGCAGCCCACCCGTTCTACCGCTGGGCGGCGCTTGAGCGCCCGCCGGAGGTCCCGCGCTGGAATTTCCACAAATACCTGATCGGTCGCGACGGTCGGCTGAAGGGCGCATTTACTTCTGCCGTAGAGCCCAACGATCCGAAGCTAATCGGGGCGATCGAGCAGGAATTGTCCAGCAGCTAGCAACGCCAGCCGTCACAAATCCAATAAATTCCGATTGACGAATCAGCGCGTCCGTGACGAATTCATGACTGAATTCTGGTCACGCGGGCCGGCTGGTGGGCGGCCCGTTACGGTGTTCCTCCCGCGTGGCGTTTAGACTGGGCGGCCGCGAGGCCGCCCCTTTTCATTTCCGGACAGGATCGTTGCTCAGGCGACGTTGGCTTGGGCGCTCAATTGAGCGTCGGCAACAGCGAGCGCCGACTCGGTACCCGCAGCCAACGGATCGGTCGCCTCGATCAACTGCAGGAAGCTCTTGCCCGGCAGCGGCGGCGCGAACACGTAGCCTTGCGCCGAGCGCACGCCGAGCTCGCGCAGGTACATCACCTGCTCGAAATTCTCCACGCCTTCGGCCACCACGTCCATGCGCATGTTGTGCGCGAGATCAACCAAAGTCTCGACGATGGTGGTGGAGTTGCGGTCGGTGCCGATGGCGTCGACGAACATCTTGTCGATCTTGATGATGTCGACGCCGAGCTTAAGCATATAAGACAGCCCACTGTGGCCGGTGCCGACGTCGTCGATGGCGATACGCACGCCGAGCCCCTGGAAGGCGGCGATGGTTTGCCTGGTCGCGGTGAAATTCTCGATCGGATCGCGCTCGGTTACTTCCAGCACCACCTGCGACAGCTTGATCGACGAGCCGGAAAAGATTTTGACGACATCCTTCACAATCGAATCGTCGCTGAATAGCTGGCCGGCGAAATTGAACGACACTTTCAATGCGGGCCGCAGGCCCAGCGCGTGACCGGCCTCGACGCAGACCCGCTTCATCAAGTCGCGGGTCATCGCGCGAATCACCCCGCTCGATTCCGCCAGTGGGATGAACGAGCCGGGATACACCAGCGTGCCATCCGGCTTGCGCCAGCGCACCAGCACTTCGGCGCCACGCAACTGGCCCGAGCGGATGTCGACGATCGGCTGATAATAGGGCACGAATTCGCCGGCTCGCAGCGCTCGCTCAAGCTCGGCCACCGGATCGCCGGGCCGGCGTCGCGGTATCAACATCGAGAACACCGCCAAAATAATAATGATGGCGCCGGTGGCGAACAGACCCAACCATCGTAGATCCGAGTGGCCCGCGTTCAGACCTGCGCGCGACATCGAAATTTCGGTTGTGAATCCGAATTTGTCGGATTTCTTCGCGGTCACAAATGTACCGTTGGTGGCGTCGGCGCGTTCGCCCATATTTCCAATCAACGCGCCCGACGCGGTTGCAATTTGCGCAAACGCGCTGAACGGCCCGCCTTGGGTGGATACTTGCGGCAGGAACAGCGAAGCCGGCACTACCGCCGCAATTCCATTCGGCCCGCCGCCGACTTCGCGGCTGAAGCGCACCATCATCGGCTGGCCGTTGTCGAGTTGGACAAGCGCGAGCGAATATCCATCGGTACCGGCCAGCGCTTCCGACCAAATGACCTTGCGTTGACCGAGTGGCAGACCGAGATCGGTGCACAGCGTCTGTCCGCCGGGACCGAAGATCGCGATTTCCTTGATCGGCACGGTGTCGAAGGCGGCTTGCCGTATCGCCGCTACGTCGTCCGGCTGGCAACTATCCACGCCGCGCGTTGCCAGACCATCGAGCGCGGAGATCACCTGCGCGACGCGGGATTCGGCGAGCGCGATCGCGCGCTTGGCGGAGGTGTCGACCTCCTCCTGGCCTTGCCGGTTGATCAGCCCGCCGATCCACAAGTTGAACGCGAGCAAAGGCGCGCCGGCGAGCAATACACCAACGACGATTGCAATAATATTTTTGCGCGTAAGAGCGCGCACAACTAACCCCATCCTGACGTCCGGCCGAGCCACCCCATCCTGGTGTCCCGATAGTGAGCCATGGCGCCGTAAAGGGCGGCTTAAGCTTCCTGCGTGGTGAGCCCGAGAAACCGATACCATGGACGCATGCGAGCGCCTGTGGTTACCAACGGGTTAACGACAATGTGCATGGATCGGCGCGCGGGCTTTCCGCTACGCTACGATCCGAATGAATGGAACTTCGTGGCGGGCCGGCGGGAGGACGTAAAGACACGCGAATAGGCGAAGGAGCAAGCCATGAGTTTTTTCCCCGGCAAGGACCCGCAAGCCGGCGATGCCTATGCCTGCGAGGCCATCGCCCACGTGGTGGTGCCGCGCACGGTCGATCTCGGCGATGGATTTTCGGTGCGCCGCGCACTGCCGTCGGCGCGCTCGCGCATGGTCGGGCCATTCATTTTCTTTGACCATTTCGGGCCGGCGGAATTCCGCGCCGGTAACGGGTTGGACGTGCGCCCGCACCCGCATATCGGGCTCGCCACCGTCACTTATCTGTTCGACGGCGAAATCATGCACCGCGACAGCCTCGGCACCGCGGCGGCGATCAAGCCCGGCGAAGTGAACTGGATGACCGCCGGGCGCGGCATCGTGCATTCCGAGCGCACCGGGCCGGAATTGCGCACGGCCGGCAGCCCGATCCATGGGCTTCAGATGTGGGTGGCGTTGCCGCAGACGAAAGAAGAAATGGCGCCAGGCTTCGCGCACCACAAGGTCGATGAATTCCCGGCGGTAAGAGACGACGGCACATTCGTGCGGGTCGTCGTCGGCTCGCTTTACGGCGCGCAGTCGCCGGTGCCCACGTTGCATGAAACCATCTTTGCCAATGGCCTGCTACGCGCCGGCGCGAGTTTACCGCTCGATGCCGATCACGAAGAGCGCGCGCTCTATATCGTTGACGGCATCGTCGACATCGCCGGCGACAAGTTCGAGGCCGGGCGTTTGCTGGTGTTCAAGCCTGGCGACCGCGTGACGATCAAGGCTGCCACCGACGCGCATTTCGTCATCGTCGGCGGCGCGCCGATGGACGGGCCGCGCCACATCTGGTGGAATTTCGTCTCCTCGCGCAAGGAACGCATCGAGCAGGCCAAGGCGGAATGGACCGCCGGCCATTTCGGCAAGGTGCCGGGCGACGAGATCGAGTTCATCCCGCTGCCGGAGACGCCGGGCGTCAATTCGATCGATAAGGCCGCGCCGCTTTAAAACTCACCCCGCTCGTCCCCGCGAAAGCGGGGAACCAGGGCGACAACCAAAGCGCTTAAGATCTAGATTCCCGCGTGCGCGGGAATGAGCGAGTGTGTGGCTACGATTATTTCTTCGGCAAATCCAGCCGGATGTGCAGCTCCTTGAGCTGCTTGGGCGTCACTTCCGACGGCGCGCCCATCATCAGATCCTCGGCGCGCTGGTTCATCGGGAACAGCACCACCTCGCGCAGATTTTCCTCGCCGGCCAGCAGCATGACGATGCGGTCGATGCCGGGCGCGATGCCGCCGTGCGGCGGCGCGCCGAGCGAGAGCGCGTGCAGCATGCCGCCGAATTTCTTCTCCAGCACGTCCTCGGGATAGCCGGCGATGGCGAAGGCCTTCTTCATCACCTCGGGGCGGTGATTTCGGATTGCGCCGGAGGACAATTCGACGCCGTTGCAGACGATGTCGTACTGGATCGCCTTGAGGCCGAGGATTTTCTCATTGTCCTTGGCATCGAGCGCGAGGAATTCCTCGACGCCCACAGTTCGGCATCGAGAACGGATTGTGCGAGAAGTCGATTTTCTTCTCTTCCTCGTTCCACTCGTACATCGGGAAATCGACGATCCAGCAGAGATCGAAGCGATCCTTGGCGATCAGGCCGAGCTCCTCGCCGACTTTGGTGCGCGCGGGGCCGGCGAATTTGACGAAATCCTTCGGCTTGCCGGCGACGAAGAAGCAGGCATCGCCGACCTTGAGACCGAGTTGATCGGCGATCTGCTTGGTGCGCTCGGGCCCGATGTTCTTGGCGAGCGGCCCTGCGCCGCCCTCCTCGCCTTCGCGCCAGAAGATGTAGCCGAGACCCGGCTGGCCCTCGCCTTGCGCCCAGGAATTCATGCGGTCGCAGAAGGCGCGGTTGCCGCCTTTCGGCGCGGGGATCGCCCACACCGCTTGCCCGGCGTTCTCCAGAATGTTGGCGAAAATCTTGAAGCCGGAGCCGCGGAACGCTTCGCTCACGTCCTGCATCATCGATCGGATTGCGCAGGTCCGGCTTGTCGGTGCCGTATTTGCGTCAGCGCCTCGGCGTAAGGAATGAGCGGAAACTTCGGCGTCACCGCTCTTGCCCTTGCCGAATTCCTCGAACACGCCGCGGATCACCGGCTCGACCGCGTCGAACACGTCCTGCTGCGTGACGAAACTCATCTCCAGATCGAGCTGATAGAACTCGCCGGGCGAGCGATCGGCGCGCGCGTCCTCGTCGCGGAAGCACGGCGCGATCTGGAAATAGCGGTCGAAGCCCGCCACCATGATGAGCTGCTTGAACTGCTGCGGCGCCTGCGGCAGCGCGTAGAATTTTCCCGGATGGATGCGCGAGGGCACCAGATAATCGCGCGCGCCTTCCGGCGACGACGCGGTCAGGATCGGCGTCTGGAATTCGAAGAAGCCGCTCTCCTTCATGCGGCGGCGGATCGAGTCGATCACCTGGCCGCGCAGCATGATGTTGGCGTGCAGCTTCTCGCGGCGCAGATCGAGGAAGCGGTATTTGAGCCTGATCTCTTCCGGATAATCCTGCTCGCCGAACACCGGCATCGGCAATTCGGCCGCCGGGCCCAGCACTTCGATCTCGTCGATATAGACCTCGACCTGACCGGTCGGCAGTTCGGGGTTCTCGGTGCCGGCCGGGCGCTGGCGCACTTTGCCGTCGATGCGCACCACCCATTCCGCGCGCAGCGTCTCGGCCAGCTTGAACGCCGGGCTGTCGGGGTCGGCCACCACTTGCGTGAGGCCATAATGGTCGCGCAGATCGATGAACAGCAGCCCGCCATGATCGCGGATGCGGTGGCACCAGCCGGAAAGCCGCACCGCCTTGCCGATGTCGCCGTCGCGCAGCGCGCCGCAGGTGTGTGAACGATAGCGATGCATCAGATAGTCCGCTGGGGTGATTCGGTATGGTTGTGAAGCGGGCGACCCGCCTTCGCGAAGCCCGCTTCGGCGGGCGGAGGAAGGAAAGCGCATGGGGGGTGGGCTTTGTCAAGGCAACGCCTCGCAATGCGGCTCGACAGGCAGGCCCCGATCTGCACACTGGCCGTTATGCGAAAGCCCAGCCATCCAAAGGCGTCGAAGCGCACCGCCGCCGGCATGTCCACCGCCGAGGCCACGGTCGCGACGCCTGCTCGCGCACGGCCTCAATACCGTCTACGCGCTGCCGGGAGTCCACAACGATCATTTGTTCGACGCTTTCCATCGCGCCGGTGATGCCTTGCGCGTCGTCCACACCCGCCACGAGCAAGGCGCGGCCTATATGGCGCTGGGCGCGGCGCTGGCGACCGGCAAGCCGCAGGCCTATTGCGTGGTGCCCGGCCCCGGTCTGCTCAATTCCGGCGCGGCGCTGCTCACCGCCTATGGCATGAATGCGCCGGTGCTGGCGCTGATCGGGCAAATTCCACACGACGCGATCGGCAAGGGCCACGGCCATCTGCACGAAATCCGCGACCAGGCCGGCATCATCGCCCGGCTGGTCGATCATTCCGCCCGCATCGATGGACCGGCGGAAGCACCGGCCAAAGTCGCCAAGGCGATCGCATCGATGAGCCAAGGCCGCCCCGGACCTGCCGCGCTCGAATGCGCCATCGACGTGTGGGGCAAGCGCGCGCCCGTTGCGCTCGCCCCGCCGATGCCGGCGCGCAGGCCGCGCATCGACGAAGACAAAGTGCGCGCGGCCGCGAAACTCCTGGGCAAAGCCAAGCGCGTGCTGATCGTCGCCGGCGGCGGGGCGCAAGATGCATCGTCCGAAGTCACGCAGCTCTCACGGCTGCTGCAGGCGCCCGTGCTGGCCTACCGGCGCGGCCGCGGCGTGCTCGACGGCCGCGACCCGTTCAGCGTCACGCCGCCGCTCGGCCGCGAATTGTGGGGCGAGGCCGACGCGGTGCTTGCCATCGGCACCCGGCTGCTCAATCCGATCACGCATTGGGGCGTCGATCAAAATCTTGGCATTGTGCGCGTCGATGCCGACCGCCAAGAACCTGCGCGTCTGCACAAGCCGAAGGTGGCGCTGATCGGCGACGCCGCGCCGATCCTGCGAAAGCTGATCGACGAACTTGAGAAATATAATTCACGCCGCGCCCCGCGTCGCGACGAAATGTTGGAGCGCCAGGCTAAGCTGCGGCAACGCATGGCCAAACTCGCGCCGCAGCTCGCCTTCCTCGACGTCATCCGCGCCGAACTGCCCGAGAACGGCATCTATGTGGACGACGTGACGCAAATCGGCTTTGCCGCCCGGCTTGCGTTTCCGGTCTATCGACCGCGTACGTTTCTCTCGCCCGGCTACCAGGACAATCTCGGCTGGGGCTATGCCACCGCGCTCGGCGCGCAACACGCGCGGCCGGACGTGCCGGTGCTCTCGGTCAGCGGCGACGGCGGCTTCCTCTACACCGGCAACGAACTCGCCACCGCCATGCGCCATCGCATCCCGCTGGTCGCGGTGGTATTCGCCGACGGCGCCTACGGCAATGTGCGGCGCATCCAGGAGGAGGACTTCGGCAACCGGGTGATCGCATCCGACCTCGCCAATCCGGATTTCGTCAAATACGCCGAAAGTTTCGGCGCCGCTGGCCGGCGCGCGCGCAACCCGCAAGAACTTGGCTTGGCGCTCAAGGCCGCTTTTGCCGCCCGCGAGCCGACGCTGATCGAGGTGCCGGTCGGGCCAATGCCAAGCCCGTGGGAATTCCTCCACATGCCGCGCGTGCGCGGACTTTGAATTGGCGCATAATCTTGTCCGAGAGCCGGTACCCACTTTTCGGGATCATGCGCATGGGTTGCCATGACCGGCCCGGATCGGGTTAGGGTGCTCGCCACCATGGACCTCATTACCACGACGAAGGAACTGGCCGAGGTTTGCGCGCGCATGGCGCGGCATCCTTTCGTCACGGTCGATACCGAATTCCTGCGCGAGACCACCTATTACCCCCTGCTCTGCGTGGCGCAGTTAGCCTCGCCCGACGAAGCCGTCGTGGTCGACGCGCTGGCCGCAGGCCTCGACCTTGGCCCCTTGTTCGACCTGATGACCGACGAGAAGGTGGTCAAGGTGTTCCACGCCGCGCGCCAGGACATCGAAATCGTCTGGAACATGGCGAAGAAAATTCCACATCCGATCTTCGACACCCAAGTGGCCGCCATGGTGCTCGGCTACGGCGATTCGATCTCCTACGACCAACTGGTGCAGCGCATCACCGGCGACAGCTCGACAAGTCGCACCGCTTCACCGATTGGACGCGGCGGCCGCTCAGCGATGCGCAGGTCACGTACGCGCTCTCCGACGTGACGCATTTGCGCGACGTTTACCTGAAGCTGGCCGCCGATCTGGCAAAACGCGAGCGCACCAGTTGGGTCGAGGCCGAGATGGGTGTCCTCACCTCGCCTGAAACCTACCGCGCCGAGCCGGAACGCGCGTGGGAGCGGCTCAAGAGTCGTGTGCGCAAGCCGAAGGAACTCGCCGTGTTGATGGAGGTCGCCGCCTGGCGCGAACGCGAGGCGCAAACCCGCGACGTGCCGCGCTCGCGCGTGCTCAAGGACGACGTGCTCGGCGACATCGCGGTGCAGGCGCCGACGACGGTCGAGCGGCTGGGCCATTTGCGCTCGCTGCCCAAGGGCTTCGAGCGCTCGCGTTGGGGCGAGGCCATCGTCGAAGCGGTCAAGCGCGGCATCGAGCGCGATCCCAAGACGCTGCCGCGGCTCGACCGCTTCCGCCCGGCGCCCAATGGCGCGGCCACCGTCGAACTGTTGAAAGTTCTGCTGCGCATGACCGCCGAAAGCCACGGCGTCGCCGCCAAAGTGATCGCCACGGTCGACGAGCTTGACCGCATCGCCGCCGACGACGAGGCCGACGTGCCGGCGCTCAAAGGCTGGCGGCGCGAATTGTTCGGCGACAAGGCGCTCGCCCTCAAGCACGGGCAGCTGGCGCTCGCGGTCGAAAAAGGCCGCGTCGTGGCGGTGGACAAGAACTAGCCTCCGCGGACCGCGGTCAGCGCCGCCGCGCAGGGTGGCTCGCGCCATCGAGCAACTGGGAATATCATGAGCGGGCCGCCGTTCGCGACAGCGTACCGCTGGGTGCGCAGCATCGGCGGCGAAACAACCTGCGTAGCCAACCGGAGGGATGATAGATGACGACAACAATTTTCGGGGTCTCCAATCAGATGACGCTCGCCCATGGCGCCGCCGTGGAAATCACTGCGTCCTGGGCGGCGTGGGACGACCGGACCTTCAACGACTGGATGCCTTGTGCCGCCTGGAGCGATGACGGCCAGGATGGCCTTTTTCCTGAATACCATCTCACCGTGCTGTCGAGCGCCGCCAAGCAGCCGTTCGCCGGGCCGATTCAGATCAGCAAAATCTTGCGCAACGACGATCCCGGCGGCCAACTCAACACCTCATTCTCCGCCGCGGCTGTGAAGATTTCGGTGTGACCATGGAACAGATCGCCATCAAGAAGCTGCAAGTCCTGCATGATCGCAACGGCCGTATCCTGGCGGCCATCCACGACGAGGCCGCGCCTGGAATGCCGGTTCTCGGCATTGTCCCCGCCCGTGGTCAGGTCCTCACCGCGCTTGAAGTTCCCGTCGCGCACCAGGCGCGAACGATGGGACAGTTGTTTTCCCGGCTTCAAGTGCGCGCGGGCCGCCTCCTCCTCAATGACCTTCCGGTAAAGCGCGGGCAGGCAAAGTCTCGAACCAAATCAAAATCGCAAGGTCGAAAAAAACGGGGGCGTTAGTCGTCAATCACCGGATCGCGGCCAACCAGGCGCGCGAGCTGGCGCACCCGGCTGAACAGCCGCTCGCTCGACAGCTTCGAATATCGTCCCGGCAACCGTAAAATCAGCTCGCCGCGCTTGACCTGCATCGGCGTCTTCGGCAGCACGCCACTCTGCCCGGCGGTGAGGATGTAGGCCACGCGCATGGCGGCGCCGAGCACGCGCGCGCGATCCAGCATGCGCGTGGTGGCCAGTTCGCGCAGGCGCGGCGACAAGTCTTCCTCGCTCAGGCCGGCGTGGCGGAAATAGACCGCCAGCGCGAGATAGGCGCGTCCGGGATGGTCGATCGAAACAAAGGCGCCATGAGCGATGATGTTCATCGATTGCTCGCCGCGATAATCCGGGTGCGCGCGCCAGCCGATATCGCCCAACAGACATGCAGCATGCCGCAACCGTCGCTCGTCGGCGGTCTCATCGAGGCCCGATGACGCCATGAAGCGATCGGTCCATTCGATCAGCTCCTCGCCGTGGTGCGGCGAGCGCGAGCGCAGCACATTGAGATCGGCGGCGGCCGAGATCAACGGATCGCGCGCGCGTTCGTTCGGCTTGAGCAGCGAATAGAGCAGTCCCTCGCGGACGCCGAGCACGGAGATGATCACCTGCTTCGGCTTGATGCGTGCGCACCAGATTTTCCATCACCAGCGCGGCGTAAGCGAGCAGCGGCCGGCGCGCGGCGTTGACGACTTCGATCTTGGACAAAGTCTCGGTATCGACCCGGTGCACCAGCCGCGAAAACTCCAGCGCCTCGCGCGCCGAGATGCGGTAATAGTGCATGACGTGGAACGGATAGCCGGTCTGCCACATGTGCAGCCGCGCCAGCGCGCGCCAGGTGCCACCAACCGCGTAGAAGGTGCGGCCCTCCCCATCGTGCAGCATGTCGAGGTCTTCGAACGCCGCTTCAACGATTTTCTCGGCTTTTTTAAGCGACTTGCCGGTGATGTCCTGCAAGGCCAGGCCGCCGAGCGGCAGCGTCACGCCGCCGCGCACGCGCGCGCCGTGCACGTCGACCAGTTCGAGCGAGCCGCCGCCGAGATCGCCGACGATGCCGTCCGGCTTATGGATGCCGGACACGATGCCGAGCGCGGTGAGATGGGCCTCGCGTTTACCCGACAGAATGGTGATCGGCGTGCGGCAGATGCGCGCCGCTTCGGCGATGAAGGCGCGGCCATTGCGTGCATCGCGGCAGGCCGCGGTGGCGATCGCCCAGATTTTTCGCACATGCAGGATGTCGCATAGCGCGCGGAAACGCTTGAGCGCGTCGAGCGCGGTGTCGATGGCGTCACCCGCCAGCAAGCCGGTGGACTGCACCTGGCGGCCGAGGCCGGCCAATACCTTTTCGTTGAAAATCGGCGTCGGCGAGCGCGTCAGCCCCTCATAGATGACGAGACGGACCGAGTTGGAGCCGATATCGATGACCGCGATCGGCGGCCCGTGGTCGAGCCGGCCTTTTGCCGAATTTATGATCGCGTGCGGATGCTTGATGGGCGAACGCTTACGCGCCTTCGATGAGGCGGCGTATGAGGCTGCGCGGTGAGGACTCTTTGAGCGATTTGCCACGGCCGGACAGACTCGGATTTGTCATGAAATACTTGTGGGCGTTGAATGGTTCCTCGCCCGGCGCGGCCTTTATGCGCGTGGAACTGCCGTCCGGCAAGAGCGTCCAGCTTTGCTCGTTATCCTTGAAATTCGCGACCATGATCTGTCCGAGCACCTGCTCGTGCACGGTTGGATTGAGAATTGGAGACAGCACTTCGACCCGGCGATCGAGATTGCGCGGCATCATGTCGGCCGAGGAAATATAGATCGCCGCCTTGGCATGCGGCAGCGCGTGGCCGGCGCCGAAGCAGTAGATGCGGCCGTGTTCCAGAAACCGGCCGACGATCGATTTCACCCGGATATTGTCCGACAGGCCCGGCACACCGGGCCGCAGGCAGCAAATGCCGCGCACCACCAGATCGATCGCGACGCCGGCGCTCGACGCATCGTAAAGCGCGTCGATGATTCCGGGATCGACCAGCGCATTCATCTTCATCCAGATCGAGGCCGGCTTGCCGGCTTTGGCATTGGCGGCTTCCTGCGCGATGTGATCGAGAATGCGCTTGCGCAAGTTGATCGGCGAGATCGCCATTTTTTCGAGCTCGGCCGGCTCGGCGTAACCGGTGATGTAGTTGAAGATGCGCGCGACGTCGCGCCCGATCACCGCATCGGCGGTGAAGAACGACAGATCGGTATAAACGCGCGCGGTCACCGGGTGATAATTGCCGGTGCCGGCATGAATGTAAGTCGCGAGCGCACCGCCTTCGCGCCGCACCACCAACGATAGCTTGGCGTGCGTCTTCAATTCGATAAAGCCGTACACGACTTGCGCGCCGGCGCGCTCGAGATCGCGCGCCCAGCGGATATTGGCTTCTTCGTCGAAACGCGCCTTGAACTCGACCAGCGCGGTAACCGACTTGCCGGCCTCGGCGGCCTCGACCAGCGTCTTCACGATCGGGGATTCGGCGGACGTGCGATAAAGCGTCTGCTTGATCGCGACCACGTTCGGATCGCGCGCCGCCTGCTGGAGGAATTGCACCACCACGTCGAAGGATTCGTAAGGGTGGTGGACGATGAGATCCTTTTGCCGGATGGCGGCGAAACAATCGCCGCCATGATCGCGGATGCGCTCGGGATAGCGCGGATTGTACGGCACGAATTCGAGATCGGGGCGGTCGAGCTTGGTGAGCTGGGCGAGATCGTTGAGCGCCAGCACGCCGTCGACCAGGAACACCTCGTCGTCGGCGACGGCGAGCGCGCGCTGCACGAAACTACGCAACTCGGCTGGCATGGTGGCGTTGAGTTCGAGCCGGATCACCGAACCGCGCCGGCGCTGCTTGAGCGCGGTCTCGTATAGCCGCACCAAATCTTCGGCCTCTTCCTCGATTTCCACTTCCGAGTCGCGGATCGCGCGGAACGCGCCCTGCCCCTTGACCGTGTAGCCGGGAAACAACCGGCCGATGAACAGCGCGGTTGCTTCCTCGAGCGTGATCACCCGGATGCCGAGGTCGTTACTGCTCGGCAGTTTGATGAAGCGCTCGATCTTCTGCGGCATGCGGATCAGCGCGTTCATCGCCTTGCCGTCGCGCACGCGGGCAAGCTGCAACGCGATCGAGAAGGCGAGATTGGGAATGAACGGAAACGGATGCGCCGGATCGATCGCCAGCGGCGTGAGCAGCGGGAACACATGGGTGAGAAAATGCTCTTCAAGCCACACGCGGTCCGCTTTCTTGAGATCGCCGCCTTCGACCAGCGTCACGTTTGCCGCGGCCAGTGCCGGGCGCAATTCCAGCCAGCGCTTTTGCTGATCGCTGGCGAGCCGCGACACCGCCTCGCCGATGCGGGCGAGCTGCTCGTTCGGGGTAAGCCCATCGGGACTCTGGTCGACGATGCCCTGGCGCACCTGACCTTTCAGGCCGGCGACACGCACCATGAAGAATTCGTCGAGATTGTTGGCCGAAATGGACAGGAAGCGAACCCGCTCCAGCAGCGGGTGATGTTCGTTGCCGGCCTCGTCCAGAACCCGGCGGTTGAAGTGCAGCCAGGACAATTCACGATTGATGAATCGTTGCGGCTGCGACGCTAAGCCGGCCTCGGGCAGCACCGGAGGGCCGGGAAAGATTCCGCCCTGGTCCACGGCCGGGACGATTTCTCCAACCGATGCAATAGCTTGTCCGCGATCTGCCATTATGATGAAAGCCTGAAAGGCTTATTTAGCCGCCAAAAACGACGATTGGATGACAGTTCGCGCCCGCTCGGCCTGACCGTCAAGCCATGGTCGTGAGTGTCGTTAAGAAATTTGGTCGCGGAAGATTTCGGCGGCCAGTGCCCGTGTCACCGGACGATGCTGGCGCATCGCCTCCTGGTCGAGCCGGACGATCGCCGCGCGCGCGCCCGCGAACGAACGCTCGATGCGGTTGGCGAGATAATTCACGAGCGTCTCGTCGACGGCAAGTTGCCGGTCGGCGGCGAGCTTGACGATCAGCGAGCGCAGCAAAGCGTCGTCGGGCGGGGCCATCGCGACACTAGGAAGCGCGCGCAGACGCGAAACCAGGTCGCGGATGGTGAGCGGAAAACCGGCAACCGCGGTGCGCGAGGTGAGTAACACATAGGCGCCCTCCTCGCGTGCGAGATTGATCAGATGAAACAGTGCGCGCTCGTCGAGGCCGTCCGGCTCCAGGTCTTCAATTACCAATGCACCAGTCGCTAAGGCCGAAGGCGGGTCGATTTGTGCGAGCAATTTCGCCGCCAGCACGCGAGCACCCGCCGTTTCCGCCCAGATCGCGGCGAGATGGCTCTTGCCGGAACCTTCGGGCCCGATAAGCGCCACGATGCGATCCGGCCAATCCGGCCAGCGATCGATCAGCGTGAGCGCCACGGCATTCGAAGGCCCGCGCAGGAAATCCTCGCGCGCGAAGCTTTCGGCATGGTTGAGCGCGAGCACCAATTGACGCGGACTGACCGAACTTACCATGCGCTAACCCGATGCCTCGCCGGTATAGAGCGAACTCTCGCGATAGCGTTGCAACGCAAAGCGTACCAGCACGCTGATGGTGGCGGCGAGCGGCACCGCCACCAGCAAGCCGACGAAGCCGAACAGATAGCCGAAGGCAAGCAGCGCGAAGATCAGCCAGACCGGGTGCAGGCCGACGCTCTCGCCGACCAGCTTAGGCGCCAGCAAATTGCCTTCGAGGAATTGGCCGACCAGAAAGATGCCAAGCACCGTGAGGATCGAACTATATTCCGGCCAGAACTGCGCGACCGCGACACCGAGCGCCAGGATCAGCCCGGTCATCGAGCCGACGTAAGGGATAAAAGTGATGACGCCGGAAATCAGCCCGATCAGCAGACCGAAATTGAGTCCGCTAAGCGTGAGCGCCACCGCGTAAAAAGAACCGAGGATCAGGCAGACCGCGGTCTGCCCACGCACGAAGCCGGCAATGGCCGCGTCGATCTCGCGGGCGAGCTGGCGTACGGTTTCGCGCTGCTGCACCGGCACCCAGCTGTCGGCGCTGCGGATCATGCGGTGCCAGTCGTAGATCAAGTAGAACGCGACCACCGGCGTCACCACCACCAGGGAGAACAGCGAGACCAGCGCGCGGCCGCCCGACCACAGCGATTTCAGGAACGAGGTGAGCCAGCCGACACCTTGCGTCACGAGTTCGCTGAACGATTTGTCGGCGCTAAAGCCCGCGCCCAGCACTTTCTGGATCCACGGCCGGCTTGGATCGCTGAGCAGCGATTGCAGGCGCGTCACGTAGTCGGGGATTTTTTCGATGAAGGACGCGAGCTGGCCGCCCAGAATCGGCGCCACCAGCAGGATCACCAGGACGAACGTCATCACCACCAGCGTGATGATCAGCAAAGCGGCGGCCAGCCGGTTGACACCAAGCCTTTCGATCCGGTCGGTCACCGGCTTGAGCAGATAGGCCAGCGCGAGGCCCGCCACGAACGGCAGCAGGATCTCGCTCAACAGCCATAGCAGCAGCACGAAGACGACGAAGATCGCCAGCCAGAAAACGATCTGGCGCTCGAACGCCAGGCCCTCGCCTTCCGGCGCTTCGCGGCGTGAGCGCGTTCGCGCGCGCGGGCTCACTGTCCGCCCGCCAGGTTCATGTGACGTACCCATTCGGCGAGATAGGCGGCGACCGATAGCAAGGTCAAGGTCGCGACCAGACCCATGAGGACAACCATCAGCGTATCGGCCGGGATGCCGAAGCCGAGCGAGCCGAGCACCACGCAGGCGAACACGATCTGCGCCACCGTGTTGAGCTTTGACACAACCAGCGGCTTGATCTTGAGCGGCTTGCCGACCAGCCAGGACAGCATGATGCCACCGACGATCAAGATGTCGCGCGATACCACCAGGATCACCAGCCAGCGCGGGATCAAATTGTTGATGCCGAGCGTGAGATAGATCGAAACGATCAACGCCTTGTCGGCGAGCGGGTCGAGATAGGCGCCGAGCTCGGTGGTCATCTGAAAGCGCTTGGCGAGGTAGCCGTCGACCGCGTCGCTGACGCCGGCCGCCAGGAACAGCACGAAGGCGATCCACATCGCGCCGGACGCGATCGCCCATACCACGACCGGCACCAGCAGAATGCGCCCCAGCGTTATGAGATTTGGAATATTCAAGGCAATCCCGGCTCGTCGACCCGCCCCGGCTTGGTCCCCGGCAACGCGCTCATCCCGATAGAGTATAACGGCGCTTCGACCATTGCGCGACTTGCGTTTTCCACGTAGGACCCCGGAAATCGAGCGCAACCTGAAGGGCCCTCATGGCGGAGAAGGAGCGCGGCCTCACTTACGCGCAAGCCGGCGTCGATATCGATGCCGGCAACCGGATGGTGGAGCTGATCAAGCCGCTGGTGCGCGCCACTGCGCGCCCGGGAGCGGATGCCGAAATCGGCGGCTTCGGCGGGTTGTTCGACCTCAAACCTTTGGGATTCAAGGATCCGGTTCTGGTTGCCGCCAACGACGGCGTGGGCACCAAGGTCAAGATCGCCATCGAAACCGGTCTTCACGGCACCATCGGCATCGATCTGGTCGCCATGAGCGTCAACGACCTGGTGGTGCAAGGCGCCGAGCCGCTGTTCTTCCTCGACTACTACGCGTGTGGAAAACTCGAACCTGAGGTTGGGGCCGCGGTGGTCGCCGGCATCGCGGCCGGCTGCAAGCAAGCCGGCTGCGCGCTGATCGGCGGCGAGACCGCGGAAATGCCCGGGCTCTATCAGGGCGACGACTACGACCTCGCGGGCTTTGCGGTCGGAGCGGTGGAACGCGGCGAGATCCTGCCCCGCCGCGATATCGCGGACGGCGACGTCATCATCGGACTGGCCTCGTCCGGCGTGCATTCCAACGGCTATTCGCTGGTGCGCAAGGTCGTCGCCAAGAGCGGACTGCCCTGGAGCGCGCCCGCGCCGTTCGCACCCGGGCAGACCTTGGGCGAAGCGATCCTCACGCCGACCCGCATTTACGTGAAGCCGTGCCTTGCCGCGATCCGCGCGACCAAAGCCGTAAAGGGCCTCGCGCATCTCACCGGCGGCGGATTCCCGGACAATATCCCGCGCGTGCTGCCCAAGGGCTTGGGCGCGCGCATCGATCTTGGCGCGGTGCCGGTGCTGCCGGCGTTCAAATGGCTGGCACGCGAAGGCGGTGTTGCCGAGAGCGAAATGCTGCGCACCTTCAATTGCGGCATCGGTATGATCGTCATCGCCGCATCCAAGGATGCCGCCGCGGTGACACGGGCTTTCACGACCGCGGGCGAAAGGGCAGTGACCATCGGCAGCGTGGTGCAGGCATCGGGCGACGAGCGCGTCGTCTATGACGGCAAACTCGATCTTGAGTGAAGCAGCATGAGCCGCAAGCGCGTCGCCGTTCTGATTTCCGGCCGCGGCTCCAATATGGCGGCGCTGATCGAGGCGGCGAAGGATAAAACATATCCGGCCGAGATCGTTCTGGTCATCTCGAACCGGCCGGACGCCGACGGCTTAGCCACCGCGCGCGCCGCCGGCATCGCCACCGAAATTGTCGACCATGCGCCGTTCGGCAAGGACCGCGTCGCTTTCGATGGCGTGCTGCAAGCGAAGCTCACGAAACACAAAATCGATATCGTTTGCCTGGCCGGCTTCATGCGGCTGTTGACGCCTGCCTTTGTCGCTCAATGGCCCGAGCGCATGCTCAATATTCATCCGTCTTTGCTGCCGGCCTTCAAGGGTCTCGACACGCACAAGCGCGTGCTCGAAGCAGGCGCGAAAGTCCACGGCGCGACGGTACATTTTGTTTCGGCGGAACTCGATTCCGGCCCGATCATCGCACAGGGCGCGGTCGCCGTTCGTGGCGGTGAAACCGAAGAGACGCTGGCGGCGCGCGTGCTCAAGATCGAACACCGGATTTACCCGGCGGCGCTCAGGCTGGTGGCGGAAGACCGCGTGCGCGTCGTCGATGGGCGCTCCCTGATCGACGGCGTTCCGGTGCCGGACGGCGCGCACATTGTCCCGGCAGATATCCCCTGATCGCGGCTGAGAACTAGATACCCCCTCGCCGGTGTTATAGACTTTTGGTGTCGACAGCTGACGCCGCTGCATCGAGCGGTCCAGGCAACAAACAGGGGAAACGTCATGAACGGCGGAACGAAGCTCATATATCCGGGATTGGCCGGATTTTACGCGACTTGGGGCCCAATCGCTTACACGCTGATGCGCGTCGTTGTCGGCATCATGTTTTTGATGCACGTCCGGGCCAAGTTCCACGCCGGTGCCGACGCTGTGGCGGCCAACATTATGGCCAAGAATGGGCTCCAGCCGGCCATCCTGTTTGCTTATGCGGCAATGTTTTTAGAGACGGTCGGCGGCGTCTGCCTTATCATCGGCCTGTTTACGCGCGTCTTCGCCGCCGCGCTCGCAATCGAAATGCTGATTGCGTTGATTTTTGTGCACCTGCCGAAAGGCTATGCCGCCGGCGGCGGCGGCTATGAATACGTGTTGCTGATCGGGGCCGTATGTTTCGCCATCGCCATCCGTGGCGGCGGGCCCTACTCGGCCGACGCCAAGATCGGCAAGGAAATCTAACACACAGGGCGATTGCCAAGGCGCGCGCGACTCACGCCGCGCCCGCCTTGCGCAACCACACTTTATTGTCGTGGAAGGCCGCGCCGCCATAGGGCGCGATCGCATCCGCGCCGGTGAGCGAATTGATGCCGCAGCCGTCGGCGTAAGCCGAATTCGGCCAGATCGACTCGGCGATCAAGACGCCGCGCCGCACGCCATCGAAAATCTTGGCGTGCAGCCGCACCTGTCCGCGCGTATTGCCGAGCACGACAAAATCGCCGTCGCCGATCTCGAGCGGCCGCGCGTCGTCCGGATGGATCATCACCGTCGGGCGTTTCTCTTGCGCAAGAGAAGTGGGCGTCTCATTGAACGTCGTGTTGAGAAAGCCGCGCGCCGGCGACGTCGCCAGCCGGAACGGATGCGCGTCGTCGGCCTGCTCGATCGACGTCCAATGATCCGGCAGCCGCGGCATCGCGGCGATCGGACCGCTTTTATAGGGACTGCGGAACGGCACGTTTTGCCAATCCGGTTTGAAGCGGAACTTGCCGTCCGGCCACGGAAAACCATCGAGATAATGCGATTGCCGGAAAGGCGGCTGACAGTCGATCCAGCGGTTGGCTTCCAATTCGGCCAGCGTGCCGCGCTTCGACACGCGCAGCATCTGGTCGATCAATTCGCGCGGGCTCATGTCAAAGCCGCGATGCGCGACGCCAAGGCGCTTGGCCAGGCCCGAGATCACTTCGTGATTGGTGCGGCATTCGCCCGGCGGCTCGACCAGCTTCGGGCCAAGGATGAGGTATTGGTGACCGCCGCCGCGATAGATGTCGTCGTGTTCGAGGAAGGTCGTCGCCGGTAGCACGATGTCGGCCATCTTCGCCGTCTCGGTCATGAACTGCTCGTGCACGCAGGTAAACAAATCGCCGCGGGCAAAGCCTTGCTTGACCTTGTTTTGATCGGGCGCGACCGTCACCGGGTTGGTGTTCTGGATGATCATCGCCGTGACCGGCGCGCCGCCTTGCAGCGCCTCGCGGTCGCCGGTCAGAATGGCGCCGACGCGCGACTGGTCGAGCGCGCGCACCGAGCGATCCCAAACATCGAGGCCTTCGATCACCGTCTTGTCGAGACCGAAGATGTCGGCGCTGATATGGAAAGCGCCGCCGCCTTCAAGCTGCCAGGCGCCGGTCACCGCCGGGATGCAGGACGCCGCATGCATATTGGCGGGGCCGTTGCGCGAACGTGAAAAGCCGTAACCGAGTCGAAAGAAGGCGCGCTTGCGCTCGCCGATCAACTTGGCGAATGCCTCAATGGTCTCGACCGGCGTTCCGGTGATCGCCGATGCCCACACCGGATCGCGCGTGCGCAGATGCGCTTCCAGTTCGCGCGGCGCGTCGGTATATTTTTCGAGGTAATCCCAATCCGCCTTTCCGTCGCGAAACAGGCAATGCATCAGCGCGCAGGCGAGCGCGCCGTCGGTGCCGGGCTTGAGCAGCACCGGCAAATCGGCCTGCTCCATGGTGCCGTTCATGTAGATGTCGACCGCCGCGATCTTGGCGCCGCGCTCTTTGCGCGCGCGCACCGCGTGCGTCATCACGTTGACCTGGGTATTTACGGCATTGGTGCCCCAGATCACCACCAGATCGGATTTCGCCATTTCGCGCGGATCGACGCCGGCGATGCGCCCGACGCCGGCGGCAAAGCCGGCATAGGCCGGATTGACGCAGATGGTGGAATGAAAGTGGGAATACTTTTTGGCGTGGGCCAGCCGGTTGATGCCGTCGCGCATCACCAAGCCCATGGTGCCAGCGTAGTAATAGGGCCATACCGTTTCGGCGCCGTGCTTGCGCTCGGCCGCATTGAATTTCTCGGCGACGATATCGAGCGCATCGTCCCATGAAATTTGGCGAAATTCGCCTGCGCCCTTATCGCCGACTCGCTGCAGCGGGTGCAGCAGGCGATCCGCATGATGCTCGCGCTCCGCATAGCGCGCGACTTTGGCGCAGATCACGCCGGCTGTGTAATCATTGTCCTTCGAGCCGCGGACGCGGCCGATGGTGCGTTCGTCGATCAGCTCGACTTCCAGCGCGCAGGTTGACGGGCAATCATGCGGGCAGGCGGAATAGCCGATCCGCTTGGCATCGGAGAGCTTGACCGCTTGGTTCATCGTGCTTGCACTCTAGCCTATTTCGCTAGACGCCGCTCGCATTCGTTTGCTTCGACCGCCGCCAGAGCCCGCCGCCCACAAGCACCAACACGGCGCCGGCTGTCGCAAACGTGTATTCCACCATCTGCGAGACCCAAGCACCATAAGCGTGAACGAGATAACCGGTCACCACCGGATCGGTGGCGACCACCTCGCCCGCAATCCAGCCCAACAGCGCAGCACCCGCCCAGACCAATAATGGGAAACGATCAAGCAGCGCCATGATCAACGCGGCCCCGCCCACGATCAAGGGAATACTGACGGCGAGCCCGAGCACCAGCAACGCCATGTTGCTGCCGGCCGCCGCTGCAATGGCGATGACGTTGTCCAGGCTCATGATGATGTCGGCAACAGCGACAATTCGCACCGCGCGCCAGAGATGTTCGGCCGCCCCGGTCTCGCCATCGTCCGGATCGTCGGGGACCAGCAGCTTCGCGGCGATATAGAACAGCGCGAGGCCGCCTGCGATTTTCAGGTAAGGCAGCGTCATCAGCGAGGCGACAACGCCCGTGAAAACGATGCGCAACAACACCGCGACGCCGGCGCCGAAGATCATGCCCCAGGCCCGCTGCCGGCGCGGCAAGCCGCGGCAGGCCATGGCGATGACCATGGCGTTATCGCCGGAGAGCAGGATATTGATCCAGATAAGCTTGACGACCGCGGCCCAGAACTCGACCTCGCCGATGCCGGCCCAGCCGTTCAAGAGCATGGCTGACCACGCGGCCGGATCCAGCATCTGCGCGAGTGAATGCACCCGGTCTCCCGAAGCGCGCGAACGCGCTAGCCGACGATTTCGTTCTCCGCGAAGAACTGCGCGATCTCGCGCATCGCGGTGTCGGGGGCGTCGGAACCGTGCACCGAATTTTCCCCGATCGATTTGGCGTGCACCTTGCGGATCGTGTTGGGCGCCGCCTTGGCTGGGTCGGTGGCGCCCATGACATCGCGGTATTTGGCGATGGCGCCCTCGCCTTCCAGCACCTGCACCACCACCGGACCGGAGATCATGAACTCGACCAGTTCGCCGAAAAACGGCCGCGCGCTGTGCACGGCGTAGAATTTTTCGGCCTGCGCGCGCGAAATATGCACGCGCTTCTGCGCGACGATGCGCAGGCCCGCCTGCTCGATCATGGCGTTGATGGCACCGGTCAGATTGCGCGCGGTCGCATCAGGCTTAAGAATGGAAAACGTACGCTCGACCGCCATAGGAAGCATCCTTCGCTGCGTTTGGTTGGTGCGTTTGTCGATATTGATTGCAAGAGACGCGTTGGCGCGGCTTATACCGGGGCCTCTTTGGCGCGGCAAGTTCGATAGGGGTTGCCACTGAGCGCCTGCTCGGCCAAAAGGCGCGCATGCTTGTCATCGACGACCTTACCGTACGCATTGCCGGCCGCGCGCTGCTTGAAGGCGCATCCGCCCGCATCACGCCCGGCGCCCGGGTGGGCCTCGTCGGCCGCAACGGTTCCGGCAAGACCACGCTGTTCAACGTGATCGCGGGCGACATATCGGCCGAGCACGGCAGCATCGAACTGCCGCCGCGCTGGCGTCTCGGACGGCTGGCGCAGGAAGCGCCGAACGGCCCCGAAAGTCTGATCGAGGTCGTGCTCAAGGCGCATGTCGAGCGCAGCCAGCTCCTGGCCGAGGCCGAAACCGCGCACGATCCGCACCGCATCGCCGAAATCCAGACCCGGCTCGCCGATATCGGCGCTCATGCGGCCCCTGCCCGCGCCGCCTCAATCCTGGCGGGCTTGGGTTTCTCCACCGCCGATCAATCGCGCCCTTGCGCGGAATTCTCCGGCGGCTGGCGCATGCGCGTCGCGCTCGCCGCCACGCTGTTCGCCGAACCCGATCTGCTGATGCTCGACGAGCCGACCAACTATCTCGATCTCGAAGGCACGCTGTGGCTGCAGGACCATCTGGCGCGCTATCCCAACACGATGATGATCATCAGCCACGACCGCGACCTGCTCGACAATGCCGTCAACCAGATCCTGTCGCTGGAAGCCCAGAAGCTGACGCTCTATCGCGGCGGCTATACCGATTTCGAGCGCCTGCGCAGCGAGCGCATGGTGCTCGATCAAAAACTGATCAAGAAGCAGGATGCGCAGCGCAAGCATCTGCAGGCTTTCGTCGACCGCTTCCGCGCCAAAGCCAGCAAGGCGCGGCAAGCGCAATCGCGCATCAAGATGCTGGCCAAGATGCAGCCGATCAACGCGCTGGTCACCGACGAGGTGCGCCCGATCCATTTTCCGGAGCCGGACAAGCTGCTGTCGCCGCCCATCATCGCGACCGATGACGTCGCGGTCGGCTACGAGCCGGGCCATCCGATCCTGACCGGCCTGACATTGCGCATCGACAATGACGACCGCATTGCGCTGCTCGGCTCGAACGGCAATGGCAAATCCACCTTCGTCAAGCTGATCGCCGGACGGCTCGCGCCCGAACACGGCACGGTGACACGCGCCGCGACACTCAAGGTCGGCTATTTCGCGCAGCATCAACTCGACGAACTCGACGAAGATCGCAGCCCCTACGATCACGTTCGCGATCTGATGCCCGATACGCCGGAATCGAAAGTGCGCGGCAAGGTTGGCGCGATCGGCTTTTCGGGGCTTGCCGCCAACAACGCCGTCAAGACCATGTCCGGCGGCGAGAAGGCCCGCCTGCTGCTGGGCTTGGCGACCTTCGCGGCGCCGCAGTTGATCATCCTTGACGAGCCGACCAACCATCTCGACATCGACAGCCGCGCCGCGCTGATCGAGGCGATCAACGACTATCCCGGCGCGATCATTCTGGTGTCGCACGACCGCTATCTGCTGGAGGCCTGCGCCGACCGGCTCTGGCTGGTGCAAGGCGGCCATGTAAAGCCGTTCGACGGCGATCTCGACGATTACCGGCGTCACGTGCTGGCCGATAACGGCCGTGGCAACACCGTCGGCGCGAAATCGCCGGCGCGCGATCCGGTGCAAGCGCGCCGCGCCGCGGCCGGCAAGCGCGTGGAAACCGCGCCCTTGCGCAAACGCGTCTCGCAAGCCGAGCTGGTGATCGCGCAGCTCACGCGCCAGCTTGGCAAGCTCGATACGACGCTGGCCGACGGCGCGCTGTTTGCCAGCGATCCGGCGCGCGCGGCCGAATTGTCGAAGACGCGCGCGCAAGTCGTCGCGGCGATCGCAAAAGCCGAAGAGGAATGGCTCGCCGCCAGCGCAGCGATCGAGACCGCCTAGAAAAACCGCTTAGTTGACCTGGCGGGTCGCGGGCGCGGCCGGGGTGGCGGCGGTTTTCGGCTTGACCGGCTTCTTGGCATTTTTCTTTTTGGCCGGCGGCTTGGCCGGGGCCGGCGGCGCCGGCGCGCGATCGACCACCTTCAGCCGGCCATTGTCGAAGGTGTAGATGCCGGGCCAGGTGCCGGTGAGATAGGTGAGCACGACCTTGCGCTCGCCTTTGTTGCCGGCGCCGATGTTGATGTTGCCGGGCAGGCCCGCGCGCCGCACCACGTCGCATTCGCTCATGCCGAGCGCAACACCGCCCGTGATCTGTGGAGCGCCGGGCGGCTGCTCCGGCGGGGCCGGATTGGGCGTCGCCGACACCGGCATCGGCGCACTGGCGAGGTCGCCGGCCATCGAGCCGACCGGCCGGTCGGCAGGCCTTTCGGGCTGTGGAGCGGGAGTTGCAGCGGACGCCGGGGCTTCGACAGCAGGCATACCGCAGCGGCCATCGGCGCTCACAAGTTCGTCCGGCGCAACCGGCCCGCTTGGACCGAGTTGCACGGTCTTGTCGCCCCCGATGGGCCTGGCCCACTCGGGTTTGGCGAAAATGTCCATCGGTTTGGAAAAGAAACCGCCCTCGTTCTGGTCGGTGAATACCCCCGCCGCGTTCTTGCACGCCGCCATGGCCAGCGCGGCGGCGCAAACAAGCGCAATCCTGGAAACGACACGGCGCAAAACGAACTCCCCCGGATGGTCTATCCGCTTGTCCCTTAATACGTATTTTGCGTCATCACGAAGGCGCCCACAAGCCGAGACCGGCCAATGGGTTAACCAGCCACTGGCCTATAGGGCATTGGATTATAGGGCTTTGGCCTATGACTCATTGGCCTAGTCCTCACTAGCCAAGCGCCATCGCCCCTGTTCTTTGCGGCGCGGGGTACGCCGTAGTCCCTCCTTCGTCCCTCGAACAAGTCGAGGGGATGGCGCGCCAAGTGGCGCGTCATGCAGTCAGTCACACCCTCGCGAAGGTGGCGCCTCTCGGCGCGCCATCGCGGCGTTTTCACTGCGGCGCCGGGCCGCGCTTTCGGGGTCCGTTTCGTCTTGCCTTGCGGCTCGAAGCTCGCGGCGCCTTTCGGGTCAACCGCTCCTTCGAGCCTCGGGCAAGCCTCAACGGCCCGCCGTCAGCCAGCTCCTGGCAGGGGCCCTAGTGTCCCGGGCGGAGCCCCGGCGCCGCCCGGGTGCAGGAGGAGCGTTCGTCTCCTGCCCGCGGGCGCCGCATCCGATCCCGCCTCATGACGCCTCATGACAGCGCCCTCGGTGGATCGGACCGACCCTGCATATATTCCTATAGGATTAAAGTCAAGTACCCCCTACGGGCGGCTTACGCCTTCTTAGCCCAGCGCCCCTGCTCGTCCGGCTGCCAATAGGTCGTCTCGAAGCCCTTGGCCTTGGCCTCGGTCCAGACGCTGCGGGCGGCGGCGACCGCGTCTTCGTCCTCGCCGTTGAACACCAGCACGATGCGCTGGTAGGCCTGCGGCATCCGCCGGCACCGGCGCGCCGTCGATCAGGAAGCGCACGCTTGATCGCGTTCGGATTGCCGTCATTGACCGTGAGCAGCACCGGCTGCGCCTCGCTGTCGGGCTCGCGCCAGGTGCCGTGCGGGAGAAAGCCGTCATCGCGATAAGTCCACAAATGCGCGTCGAGCGCCTCGATGCGCTCCTCGGAAGCGCCCTGCACGATCACCTTCCAGCCGCGCTCGAGCGATTTCTCCAACAGCCCCGGCAGCACGCCTTCGAGCTTCTGGCCTTGCAGGTGGTAGAACAGCATTTCGGTCATGGGTTCAGGTCCACTCGCCAAATAAGCAGCCCACTATCGGCTTGCATTCTAATGGCGTCAGCCAATCCGCTTTACCGCCAAAAGCGGACATTCGGTAGCCTCTCCGGAATGTCCGCTAAGTGCCAATAGCAGTCATCGGATGGCGGCGCGATCAGCGTGGCAGTGACGCCCTCATTTCAGCAGTGCCAACATCGAACTTGTAGCAACCCGATAACCGTGCGTTCCGAGACCAGCGATGACGGCTGTCGCCACCTTCGAAACGTAAGAATGGTGATAGTACGGTTCGCGTTTGTGAATGTTCGAGATGTGAAGCTCGATGATTGGCCCCTTGAACATTTTGAGCGCGTCGAGGATTGCAATCGAGGTAAATGTAAAGGCGGCGGGATTGATGATGATGCCGTCGCCATCGTCGATGGCCTCGTGAATCCAGTCGATCAACTGGGCCTCGCTATTCGACTGACGGAATTCAATGGCGTGGCCGCCCGCCGTTTCTCGGCATAATTGTTCGACGTCGGCGAGCGTCGCTTTGCCGTAAATTTCAGGCTCGCGCTTGCCCAGACGATTGAGATTGGGTCCGTTGAGCACGTAGATGGGTTTAGTCATAGGTAGATCAGCCTTTGTAGCCCCAAACTCGCGGTAGCCAGAGAATTGTGTCGGGGAAAATGGTGATGATCGCCAACACGACGATCGACATGAAGATAAACGGCGCAGCCTCGCGCACGATCGCCCACAAAGGCTGCTTGGTCATATTGGCGAGAACAAACAGCAGCAGCCCGTAGGGCGGCGTCAGCAGCCCGATCATGATGTTGACCACGACAACAACGCCGAAATGCACCAGATCGATGCCGAGCAGCTTGGCAGTCGGGATAAAGATCGGCACCACGACCAGCAGAATCGTGCTGCCTTCCAATAGGCAACCGAGAATCAGCAGGATGATATTGACGGCCAGCAGAAAGCCGGAGGGGCCCAAACTGAGACCGCCCATGAAGCGTGCGAGCGCGTTCGGAATGTTCTCGAGCGTCACCACGTAATTGAAGATCAACGCGCCGGCGATCAGCATGCCGATGCCGCACGACGCCTTGCCGCTGGTGAGAATGGCTTCGTAGAGCTGTTTCCATGTCACCGCGCGATAGAGCACTGTCGAGGCAAACAGCGCATAAAATGCCGCAGCCGCTGCGCCTTCGGTCGGCGTCATCACGCCGCCGTAGATGCCGAACAGCAGAATGACCGGCAGCATCAGCGCGGGAAACGCGCTGACCGTAATTTTGGGTATCTCCCTCACGGGAATCGGCGCTTCCACCGGATAATTCCGTCGCCGCGCGAGAAACGAATTCATGATCATGAAGCCGAGCCCGAGCATGACGCCCGGCACGAAGCCGCCGAGAAACAGAAAGCCGATCGAGGTGTCAGAGATCAGCGCATAAAGAACCATCGGGATCGACGGCGGAATGATCGGTCCGATGATGGCGGCGGATGCCGTGATCGCGCCGGCATAGGCGATGGGATATCGGCCGTCCTTGGTCATCATGCCGATGATGATGCGGCCGATGCCGACGGCGTCGGCGATAGCCGAGCCCGACATGCCGGCGAAAATCATGTTGGCGACGACATTGACGTGCCCAAGACCGCCGCGGAAGCGTCCGACCAGCACCAGGCAGAACTGCAACAGGCGGTCGGTGAGGCTGCCGATATTCATGAGATCGGCGGCGAGGATGAACAGCGGGATCGCGAGAAGAACGTAGCTGTTGAATAGCCCGTTGAGAATTTGCTCCGCTGCCGTGCCGAGGTCCAACCCCTGCAGCAAAAGATAGAAGATCGACGCGACGATCATCGAATGGCCGATCGGCAAGCCGAGCGCCCCAAGCGATACGATGGCGATAACGCAAAGAGCGAAGGAGCTTGGCATGGTCAGTCACCGACCTTGGCAGGATCGGTCTCGGGCGATTTCCCGCCGCGAACGGCGTGATAGACCAGCCAGCAGTAACGGCAAATGCAAGCCACGGAGAAGAAGACGTAGACCGAGTACATCAAATCGATCGGCACATGCAGATAGGCCGACCGCTCCACCCTCATAAAACTCACGTAGCTGTATGAAGCGGGCAGCGAAATGCCGTACAGAAACGTCGCCGCAACGCCGGTTATCACGGTGAAAATCCGCTTCACGCCTTCGGAGATATTCGAATAAATGATGTCGAAGCGGATTTCTTCCGCCTCGCTGATAATGAACGCCGCGCCCCACAGCACCGTCCATAGCCAGGTCGTGACGATGACCTCTTCGGTCCAGCCGATGGGATCGTTTAAAACATAACGGAAAAAGATTTGAAGGATGAAACAGCCGAACATCACCGACAGCAACGCCACCAATATATTTTCGGCCCGCCGGCGAAGCCACCGGCCAATCGTAATCGATTGTTCGAACGTCATGACGATCCCCGCCCGCCGGCCGTCGTCGGAGAACGACGGCCGGGGTTTCGTTTCTTCAGCGCTGGGAATTACTTGATCGCGTTGATCTTCTCGATTGCGCCCTTCGGCCAGTCATTGCCGTACTTCTCGACGTAGCGTTTCTGGGCGAAGCTCCTGAAGGCGTTCTGGTCCGGCTCATAGACCTTCTTGCCCTCTTTCTTGAAGTAGGCGACGACCTCGGTTTCTTGCGCGTTGAACTTGGCGGCGTTCTCGTCCATGGCCTTTTCGGCAGCCGCCTGGAATTTGGCTTGCGCCGCCGACTTCATGGCATCCCAGATTTTCGACCGGATCACCATGCAGTCGTAGCCGATGACGTGACGGGTCAATATGAACTGCGACGTCACCTCGTCGAACTTCATCAATTTGCTCGCGACCAGCGGATTGTCCTGGCCGTCGACGGTGCCGGTTTGCAGCGCGGTGTACAGCTCGGCATAGGCGACCGGGGTCGGATTGGCGCCGAGCGACTCACCAAGGAACTGCCAGAATTCACCGGGCGGCATGCGCAACTTGGTCCCCGCCAGGTCGGCCGGGGTCTTGATCACCTTGTCCGATCTCAGGTTGACGTTGCGCGAACCGAAATAGACCGGCGTGATCACCTGGATGCCAAGTTGATCCTTGGCCATCTTGATGAATTGTTTGCCGACATCGCTCTTGAAGGTTTTCTTGAGGTGGTCGTAATCGCGGAACAGATAGGCCGAGGTCAGCAGCGACCAGGCCGGGATCTGCTTGGAGATATCGGCCGGCGCCAAATTGCACATGTCGAGATTGTCGCGCTGCAAGGCGACCAGCTCGGCGCCCTGCTTGAACAGCGTGTTGCCCCAATACGGCTCGAAGTCGAACTCGTCTTTGATAGCCGCCGCGAACGCCTTGTACGCCTCCGCACGGAGATCGGTTTCCGTGAACGCGCTGCTGAACCGAAGTTTCTGTTTGGCTTGGCCGAAAGCCGGGAACGTGGCGCTAAGCGCAAGTGCCGAAGCTCCCGCGGCCAGGACGGAACGGCGATTTACCGGGGTCATGTTGTCCTCCCTGTTATTGTTTTGCTGCCTCGGATTTAGGCGGCTTGATTACCGTCGCTCAATGGTCAAAAGTAGGATCATCAGACGATCTTCAAATTGTCGGGTGGCGTGTAATGGCGTGGAATAGCGAGGCAGAGACAGCGGGTGAACGGGTTTACCGGCGGCTGCGGAATGACGTTATTTCCGGACAGCTGGCGCCATCCGAAAAGCTCAGGCTCGGCCGGCTTAGAGACGACTACGGCATCAGCATCAGCACCCTCCGCGAGCTTTTGAATCGTCTGACCTCAGAGGGGCTGATCGTTGCGGAAAGCGCCCGCGGCTTCCAAGTCGCGCCGGTATCCGCAGAGGATTTCAAGGACCTCGCCAACCTGCGCCTGCTTCTTGAAGGCCACGCTTTGCAGCGATCATTCGCACTGGGCGACATGGATTGGGAAGGCCGCGTTGTCGCCGCGCGCCACAAGCTTGCGTCCTTGGAGAAGCGCACTTTGGCCGGCGATCTCCGGGGTCTCGAGGTCTTGAAACGCTACGACTCGGAATTTCACCAGGCACTGTTGTCGGCCTGCGGCTCCCGGGTTTTATTGCACGCGCACGCGGCGGTGTTCGACAAATATTTGCGCTATTTGATGATCGCCGTGATTTTTCGCGACCGTGCCGCGCAGGAGCATCAGAAATTGCTGGAGTGCGCGCTCAAACGTGATGCCAAAGGCGCACAGTCAATCCTGGCAACCCACATCATGGACTGCGTGGCCTACACGCTTTCACATGCTCCACAGGGACTGCTGGCATCACGCCGGCCCGAGATCCCCAAGCATCGGAAATCTTCTGGCCAGTCCGCCATTCCGATTTGAGTGCACGTCCGCTTTGGGTCAAAGCGGACAAACCCCGGCGCGGCCCTTACTTCTCGTAATAATCCGCCACCAGCCGATCCAGCAGCCGCACGCCCCAGCCCGAGCCCCAGCTGCGGTTGATGTCGGTCTGGCGTGAATCGAAGGCGGTGCCGGCGATGTCGAGATGCGCCCACGGCGTCTTGTCGGCGACGTGGCGCTGGATGAATTGCGCCGCGGTGATGGCGCCGCCCCAGCGCGAGCCGCCGGTGTTCTTCATGTCGGCGAATTTGGAATCGATCATCTTGTCGTAGGCGGCGTTGAGCGGCATGCGCCAGACCAGTTCGCCGGTCGCCTCGCCGGCCTTGGTCAGGCGCTCGCTGAGCTTGTCGTCGTTGGAGAACATGCCGGCATATTCCTGGCCGAGCGCGACGATGATCGCGCCGGTCAGCGTCGCCAGATCGATCATGAATTTCGGCTTGAAACGCTTGGCGGCGTACCAGATGACGTCGCCCAGCACGAGGCGTCCTTCGGCGTCGGTGTTGATGATCTCGATGGTCTGGCCCGACATCGAGGTCACGATATCGCCCGGCCGCTGCGCATTGCCGTCCGGCATGTTCTCGACCAGGCCGATCAGCCCGACCGCGTTGACGCGCGCCTTGCGCGCGGCCAGCGCCTGCATCAGCCCGACGACGCAGGCCGCGCCCGCCATGTCGCCCTTCATGTCCTCCATCGACGGCCGCCGGCTTGATCGAAATGCCGCCGGTGTCGAAGCACACGCCCTTGCCGATGAAGGCGACCGGCGCCTCGCCGGCTTTGCCGCCGTTCCAGCGCATCACCACGACGCGGCTCTCGCGCGCCGAGCCCTGGCCGACGCCGAGCAGCGCGTTCATGCCGAGTTTCTTCATCGCCTTGAGGTCGAGCACCTCGACCGCGACGCCGACCT
Organism: uncultured Alphaproteobacteria bacterium; assembly: GCA_963809675.1. Lineage (GTDB taxonomy): Bacteria > Pseudomonadota > Alphaproteobacteria > Rhizobiales > Xanthobacteraceae > Pseudolabrys. Next base: position 349,953 of record CAWEKJ010000007.1, on the reverse strand, counting down.
TCTTCAGAACGGCCGTGCGGCGGGCGAATTCCTCCGGGTAAAGCACATTGGCCGGCTCGTTGACGAGATCGCGCGCCATCAGCACGCCGCCGCTGATCGCTTCGCGCGCCGCATAGGCCTTGCGTACGGCGGCGACGTCGCCGACCGCGACCGTCACGCTGCGCCGGGCCGGCGGCTTCTCGTCGTCCTTGCGCTTGGTCTTGTAGCGGTCGAAGGCGTAAGCGCGCAGCGCGATGCCTTGCGCCAGGTCGGCGGCCTGATCGGCCTTCATCGCGCCGCCCGGCAAGTCCGCGAACACGAGTCGCCTCGCTGGCGCTCACCGGCAGCTTGCCCATGGCGAGCCCGCCGAGCTTGAGCAGATCCTTCTGCTCGAGGTCCTTGGTTTTGCCGACGCCGATCACCACCAGGCGGGAAACTTTCAGCCCCTCCGGCACGACCAGTTCGAGCGCCGAGCCGCTTTTGCCGGTGAAGCGCTCGGCCTTGGCCGCGCGCGCCACCAAGCCCGCGGCGGGCGCAATCGCCCGGGCGGTGGCGGGGCCGAATTTAAGCCCGTCGTCGCAGAATACGACCAGAACGCCGGATGCGCCGATTCTGGCGGGAGCGGCGAAGGGTCCAAACCCGAGCTTCAAGGCATCGGCCATCGGCTAAATCCTGATCTTGATCGTGATCCTGGGGACATCGGCGGATAGCCCATATGGACCGCCGCTACCCCCTCTGCAAAGCCCCAAATCACCTGATTTCCAGGGTTTTCGGCACCGCACGCCGCCGGTTGGGCGAAAGGACGAACTTTGAAGGCTGATTCCCTTGTCAGACAGGGCGGTCCAATGCACCTGGCGGTCCGGCGGTTTTACTTTTTGTTGTGCATGTTCAACGGCTTTGCCTTTGCGCGGCCACTTTGTCGACGGATCAAGGTACACCTGACGGGGGTGGGATCAGGCGAGTTACGCATTGCCGCGCGGCAGAGGGGCCGGGCGGTTGTTGGCGTATGCCGGAACTGGGGACGACGCGCCGGATGGGGTCGATCAACCGATATATCTTCCGCACGACGTTTAGTGCCTTCATGGTCGTGCTGGTCAGCCTGACCGCGGTGATCTGGGTCACGCAGGCGTTGCGCGATCTCGACATCATGACGAGCCAGGGCCAGACCATCCTGGTTTTCGTCGGCATCACCGGGCTGATCATTCCGTTACTCATCCTGGTGATCGCGCCGATCGCGCTGGTGATCGCGGTCGCGCACGTGCTCAACAAGCTGTCGACCGATAGCGAAATCATCGTGATGAACGCGTCCGGCATGTCGCCGTGGGTCTTGTTCCGCGGCTTCATCACGGTGGCGATCGTCGTCGCGATCGGCGTCACGGCGATCAGCGCCTATTTCGCGCCCAAGGGCCTGCGCATGTTGCGTGACTGGCTGACCGAGGTGAGCGCCAATGTGGTGAGCACCATCGTGCAGCCCGGCCGCTTCACCACGATCCAGGCGGGCGTCACGATCCGTATCGGCGAACGCCGCGGCAACGGTCAGCTGCTCGGCATCTTTCTCGACGATCGGCGCGACCCGGCCGAGCAGGTCACCGTATCGGCGGAGACCGGCGAACTGGTCGACAACGATACAGGTACTTTCCTCATTCTGCAGAAGGGCACCGTACAGCGCCGCCAGGCCGGCCAGCGCGATCCTGCGATGGTGGTGTTCGACCGTTATGCTTTCGATCTCTCGCAGTTCACCGCCGGTCAAAGAGCAATAAAATATTCGATCCGCGAGCGATATTTATGGCAACTGCTTTTTCCGGATCCAAAGGACCCGCTCTATGTCGAGCAACCGGGACAGTTCCGCGCCGAACTGCATGACCGGCTGGTCGCGCCGCTCTATCCGATCGCCTTCGCGATTATCGCCTTTGCCTATCTGGGCGCGCCACGCACCAACCGGCAGAGCCGCACGCTATCCATGATGGGCGCGATCGGCGGCGTGGCGCTGCTGCGCCTGATCGGATTCGTCTGCACGGTGTTCGGCGCCACCATGCCGTGGCTGCTGCCGGTGCAATACGTGGCGATCGCCGCGTCCTGCGCCGGCGGACTGTACGTGATCCGCAGCGGCCTGATTCTGGAGCCGCCCTCCTTCATCACCAATGGGCTTGCCGCGCTTACCGAGCGCATCGCCCAACGGTTCGCGATGTCATGAGCTGACGATGCAAATCTTTGGCGGAACACTCGCGCGATATATCGGGCTGCGTTGCCTGCGGACGGTGCTGTTGGTGTTCGTCAGCATTTTCTTGCTGGTCATGCTGATCGACTACATCGAGCTGATGCGCCGCTCCAGCGATATCCCCGGCGTCTCGCCTTTGCTGGTGGCGAAGACCTCGTTCTACCGCGTGCCGCAGGTGACCGAGCGCATCATGGCGTTCTGCATGCTGATCGGCACCATGATCTGTTACCTCGATCTGTCGCGCCGGCTGGAACTGGTGGTCGCCCGGTCAGCCGGCGTGTCGGCTTGGCAATTCATTGCGCCGGCGCTGGTGGTGGCCTTCGTGCTCGGCGTCGTGGCCACGGCCGTCTACAATCCGCTGTCCGCCATTTTGGAAGAACGCTCCAAGCGCTTCGAAGCCGAGCTGTTCAAGCAGGACTCCGGCGCGGCGTCCGGCAGCAATTACTGGACCAGCCAACGGACCAGCGAAGGTCAGGCCATCATCAACGCCAAGACCAGCCGTGACCAGGGCGTCAATCTCAACGGCGTAATGGTGCTCACCTTCGACAACGACTGGCCATTTCAAGCGGCGCATCGATGCGCGCGCGGCGACGCTGGAACCGGGCGTCTGGGAACTCCGGGATGCCCGCGTCAATGAACTGGGGGTTTTGCCGGTGTACTATCCGGTGTATCGGCTCAAGACTAGCCTCACCCCTGAACAGGTTCGCGAAAGCTTCGCAACGCCCGAGACTGTGCCGTTTTGGGAACTTCCACTGTATATCAAGATCGCCGAGCACGCCGGACTGGCTGCCTCAGGCTATAGACTACAATTTCAAAAGCTTCTGGCGCGTCCGTTTTTGATGATGGCCATGGTTTTCCTTGCCGCTGCTGTCAGTCTACGTTTCTTCCGCTTCGGCGGGGTGCAAAAGATGGTTTTAAGTGGCATGGCAGCAGGCTTTCTGCTTTACGTTTTAGCGAAAGTGACTGAGGATTTGAGTAAGGCCGATCTGATGCACCCTGTGGCAGCAGCTTGGTTGCCTGTGCTCGCCGGGGGTCTGACGGGGTTCATTGCGTTGTTGTACCAGGAGGACGGGTGATGGCGGGGCTGGTTAGCGCTCGTCCACCTTCGCCCCGGCCCTGCCGCCGTGGCGCCGCAGCCTTTGTCGCCGTCCTCAGCCTTCTGGCTTGCGGCGGCTTATTCCTGTGCGCGCCGGCGATGGCGCAGGTGGGGCAGGCACCGCTCACATTTCCGCAACGTCCGGCGCCGCCGCCAAAATCCAAGATCGCCATCGAGCGCGACAAGGGGCAAAAGCAGATGCTCGTGTCGGCGCGCGAGATCGATTACGACTACGCCAACCATCGCGTCTCCGCCGTCGGCAGCGTGCAGATTTACTACGGCGGCTCGACGCTCGAAGCCGACAAGGTGATCTACGATCAAACCACCAAGCGCCTGCACGCCGAAGGCAATGCCCGGCTGACCGAAGAGGACGGCAAGGTCACCTATGGCAACATCATGGATCTGTCGGACGATTATCGCGACGGGTTCGTGGATTCGCTGCGCCTGGACAGCCCCGACCAGACGCGTATGGCGGCCGTCCGTGCCGAGCGCACCGGCGGCAATTACACCGTGTTGCATAACGGCGTGTATACCGCCTGCAAACCTTGCAAGGACGATCCCAGGAAGCCGCCGTTCTGGCAGGTGAAGGCCGCTCGCATCATTCACGACCAGGGCGAGAAGATGCTGTATTTCGAGGACGCCAGCCTCGAATTTTTCGGCCAGCCGATCGCCTGGCTGCCCTACCTCTCTACGCCCGATCCGACCGTCAAACGCAAAACGGGCGTGCTGGTGCCGTCGATTACGTCGAGCAGCGTTTACGGTCAGTCGCTCGAGGTCCCTTACTACTGGGCGCTGGCGCCCGATTACGACGCCACCTTCTCGCCCATGATCACCACCAAGCAGGGACCGCTGCTGCAAGGTGAATTTCGCCAGCGCCTGCTCAACGGCGCTTACGAAATTCGCGGCGCCGGCATCTATCAGTTGGACCGGGGCTACTTTTCCAATCCCGCCGGCTTGCCCGCGCCCGGCGACCGCGATTTCCGCGGCAGCGTGGAAAGCTCGGGCCGGTTCGCCATCACCGACAAATGGACCTGGGGGTGGGACGCAATCGCGCTGACCGACAAAACGTTTCTGTCGGACTACAATCCGCGTCTGTCGAGCTATCACTTTACCGATCCGTTCGGGGCCGCCGCCAGCTCGGGCATCTCGCAGATATTTCTCACCGGCAAAGGCGAGCGCAGCTATTTCGACATCCGCTCGATCTACTATTACGGCTTCTCGACCGCGGACGTACAGCAACAGATTCCAGTCATCCATCCGGTCATCGACTACGACTACACGGTCAACCATCCGGTGTTGGGCGGCGAACTCGGTTACAAATTCAATTTCACCAGCCTGACGCGCCAGCAGGCCGAGTTCGACGCCATCAACCAGATCGCGCTGCCGGTCTTGCGAACCTGCTCGAATCCCATGCTGGTCAATACCAACAACTGCCTGCTGCGCGGCATTCCCGGCACCTACAGCCGCTTCACCGCAGAGGCGCACTGGAAGTCGACCTTCACCGACTCGTTCGGCCAGCAGTTCACGCCCTTCGCCTCGGTGCGCGCGGATGCCGCGTCCATGCAGATCAACAACGATCCGGGCGTGTCCAACTACATCAACGCCGGCGACACCAATCTGGTGCGCGCCATGCCGACCGTCGGCCTGGAATACCGCTATCCGTTCATCAGCGTGCAGTCATGGGGCACGCAAACGATTGAGCCGATCGCGCAGGTGATCGCGCGCCCGGCCGAGCCGCAGATCGGCAAGTGGCCGAACGAAGACGCGCAAAGCTTGATCTTCGACGACAGCAACTTGTTCAAGGTCGACAAATACTCCGGCTTCGACCGGATCGAGGGCGGCGGGCGCGCCAACTACGCACTGAGCTACACCGCGCAGTTCAACCGCGGCGGGTCGTTCAACGCGCTGTTCGGCCAGTCCTACAGCCTGTGGGACAATTCATTCGCGCAGGGCGGCATCAGCAATACCGGGCTGGACAGCGGGCTCGATTCCACGCGCTCCGACTACGTGGCGCGCGCGACCTTCCAACCCAACAGCATCTATAAATTCAGCTCGCGCTTCCGCTTCGACAACGACACCTTTGCAATGAAACGGTTGGAACTCGAAACCGCCGCCACATTCGACCGCTGGAGCTTCAGCCTCATGTACGGCGATTATGCCGCGCAACCCGACATCGGCTTCCTCGACCGCCGCCAGGGCGTGCTCACCGGCGCCTCGGTCAAGCTCGACGCCAACTGGGTGCTGCGCGGTTCCGCCCTCTACGACCTCGTAAACAACAAATTTGCCCAGAACGCGATCGGCATCGGCTATGTCGACGATTGTTTCATTCTGGGCCTAAATTACGTCACGAGTTACAGCTACGGAACCGGCGTTCCGGTTCTCAACCACACGGTCATGCTGCAGATGAGCCTGCGCACGCTTGGCGACACGTCGGTCAGCCAGAATGTCGGCGGACAGGGTACGCGCTGATGCGTACCGGCGGGAACGCAGCCAGGCAAAGGCCGCGCACCATGCGATGGATAACGCGATGGCGAAGATAAGTGCGAACTTCAAGTTTTTCCGCCGATGGGCGGCGGGTTTAGCGTTTGCCGCGGCGATAGCCGTGCCGGCGACGGTCAGCGCGCAGGTCGTGGTGGTCGCGAACGGCTCGCCGATCACCGCCTACGACATCGAGCAGCGCATCAAGCTGGACGCGGCATCGACCCATAAGGCGCCCGCGCGCCAAGACGTCATCAAAGAACTGATCGATGACCGCATCAAAATCGCCAAGGCCAAGGTTTATGGCCTGGAGGTGAGCGAAAAGGAAGTCGACGCGGCCTACGAAAATATGGCCAGGGCCCAGCACCTTACGCCGGAACAGTTCGCCCAGCTTTTGGCGCGCTCCGGCGTCGCTTCGAACACGATCAAGGCGCGTATCCGCGCCGAGCTGACATGGGGCCAATTGGTCCGCGGCAAGTACGCCGCCTCGCTGGAGGTGGTCGACACCGACGTCACGAAGGCGATGCAAGCCCGCAACGAAACTCAAGCCGACGCGGTCGGCTATCTCTACACGCTCTACCCGGTCATCGTCGTGATCCCGCCGGGGTCGAGCCCGGCCGTCATCGACAACAAGAAACGCGAGGCCGAAAGCCTGCGCGGCCGCTTCGTCTCGTGCAAGGAAGGACTGCAGTTCGCGCGTGCACTACGCGACGTCGCGGTGCGCGAATCCATCGCCAAAAACTCGTCTGATCTGGCGCCGGCCTTGCGCGAGTTACTCGCCAGCATCGAGCTCGGCCGGCTGACCGCGCCGGAAGTGACGCCGCAGGGCCTGCAGATGTTCGCGGTCTGCGACAAGAAAGAAACCAAGACCGACTCTCCGATCAAGACTCAATTGCGCCAGGAGCTGTTCGCCAAGCGGTTCGAAAACCAGGCCAAACAGTACCTCGAAGAAATCCGCAAACAGGCGATGATCGAATACAAATGAGCGCGCGCTCACCGCTCCCGCTGGCCTTGACGCTGGGCGAGCCGGCAGGCATCGGCCCCGATCTCACGCTGGCGGTCTGGCGGCGCCGCGTCGAACTCGACCTGCCGCCGTTCTATCTCGTCGGCGATGCGGATTTTCTGCGCACCCGAGCGCGCGTTCTCGGACTCGATGTGCCGACAGCGGTCGTCGCGCCGGCGCAAGCCGCCACCGCCTTCGAACGCGCCCTGCCCATTGTGCCGCTCGATCTGCCCATTACAACCGCGCCCGGCAAGCCTGACGCGACAAGCGCGCCGGCGGCGATTGCCTCGATCCGTCGCGCGGTCGCCGATGTGATGGCCGGTCACGCCGCCGCTATCGTCACCAATCCGGTGGCCAAGAACGTGCTCTATCGTTCCGGCTTTGCCGAGCCCGGCCACACCGAATTTCTCGCCAGGCTCGCCGCCGAAATCACTGGGGAAAAAATGCACCCGGTGATGATGCTGTGGTCGGCCGAACTGGCGGTCGTACCGGTGACCATCCATCTACCACTGCGCGACGCGGTGGCCATGCTCACCACCGATCTCGTATTCGAGACCGGCCGCATCGTCGCGCACGACCTGGCCTCGCGTTTCGGCATTGTGCGTCCGCGCATCGCAGTCGCCGGTCTCAACCCGCATGCCGGCGAGGAAGGCGCAATGGGCGAGGAAGACCGCACGATCGTGGCTCCCGCCGTCGCTCGGCTCAAGGCCGAGGGCATTGACGCCATCGGGCCGCTGCCGGCCGACACGTTGTTTCACGAACGGGCGCGCACGACCTATGACGTCGCCATATGCATGTATCACGACCAGGCGCTGATTCCGATCAAGACGCTGGCGTTCGACCGCGCGGTGAACGTGACGCTCGGCCTGCCTTTCGTGCGCACCTCGCCCGATCACGGCACCGCCTTCGATATCGCCGGCACCGGCAAGGCCGATCCGTCGAGCCTGGTGGCGGCGCTGGCGCTCGCCGCGCGGCTCTCGGCCAGCACGCCGACGCTTGTTCCCGCAAAGTAATTTATGGCGCAAATTGACGACCTGCCGCCGCTGCGCGAGGTCATCCGCCGGCACGGACTGTCCGCCAAAAAATCGCTTGGCCAGAATTTTCTGCTCGACCTCAATCTAACGGCGCGCATCGCGCGCGCCGGCGGCTCGCTTGAGGGCGCAACGGTGATCGAGGTCGGTCCCGGACCGGGCGGGCTGACGCGGGCGCTGCTCGCGCTCGGCGCTGGCCGCGTCATCGCCATCGAGCGCGATGAGCGCGCGATCGCGGCGCTCACGGAAATCGCCGCGCGCTATCCGGGCCGGCTCGACATCGTTGCCGGCGATGCGCTGCGTTTCGATGCGCGCAGGCAACTCGGCGCGAACCGCGCGCGCGTGGTCGCCAACCTGCCCTATAACATAGCCACCGCGCTGCTCATTGACTGGCTCACCATCGAGCCGTGGCCGCCCTGGTACGACGCGCTGGTGCTGATGTTCCAGCGCGAAGTAGCCGAGCGTATCGTCGCCAAGCCGGGAACCAAGACCTATGGCCGCCTGTCGGTGCTGGCGAACTGGCGCTGCGAAACCAAGATACTGTTCGACGTCGCACCATCCGCCTTCGTGCCGCCGCCCAAGGTGACGTCTTCGATCGTGCGGCTGATTCCGCGCGCCGCGCCGCTGGCTTGCAACGCCCAGGCGCTTCAGCGCCTGACCGAGGCGGCATTCGGCCAGCGCCGCAAGATGCTGCGCCAAAGCCTCAAGACGCTCGGTGTCGATGCGCTCGCGCTGCTCGTCGCCGCCGGCATCGAGCCCACCGCGCGCGCCGAGGAAATTCCGGTGGAAGGCTTCGTCGCGCTGGCACGCGCGCTTGTCAGGACTAATGGGTGAGATTTTTTAGTTCGGCGAGCAATCGTCGCGTCGCCTTCGCGAACCTGGCCCGCCCTCTTCGCTTAGCCCGTTCGGCGGCAAGAATGTGCCGAAGATCGCGAAACGACCTGTCGAGATCGCGATTGATGAGGACATAGTCGTATTCCGCCCAATGCGGAATTTCCTTGGCAGCGTTTCTCAGCCGGCGGCGGATGACATTGCCGCTGTCCTCGGCCCGCCGTTCAAGCCGTGCTTTGAGCTCGCGCGCCGAAGGCGGCAACACGAAGACACTCACCACATCCGCCCGCATTTTCTCATAAAGCTGCTGGGCGCCCTGCCAATCGATGTCGAACAGCACATCCTTGCCCGCATCCAGCGCCCGCTCGACCGGCTTGCGAGGCGTGCCGTAAAAATTGCCGTGCACGTTGGCGGATTCGAGCAACTCGCCGGACCGTCTCATGCTGGCGAATTTTGACTTGGGGATGAAGTGGTAATGCACGCCGTCAACTTCGCTCGGGCGGCGCGGGCGCGTCGTCACCGAAATCGACAGCATCAAATTCCGATCAGCATTGACGAGATTGCGAGTCAGCGTGGTCTTGCCGGCGCCCGACGGCGATGAGACGACGAACATGATACCGCGGCGTTTCATCGTCACTCCAGGTTTTGAACCTGCTCGCGGAATTGCTCGACCGTGCTCTTGAGTTCGAGACCGATATTGGTGAGCTCGACGTCGTTGGCCTTGGCGGTAAGCGTATTCGATTCGCGGTTGAGTTCCTGCGCCAGAAAATCGAGCCGGCGCCCGACCGGCCCGCCGTCGGCAAGCATCTTTTGCGCCTGGGCGACATGCGACGCCAGACGGTCAAGCTCCTCGCGGATATCGGCTTTGCTGGCAAGCATGATCGCTTCCTGATGCAGGCGATCGGAATCGAACCGCTGCGAGGCCGAGAGCAACGTCGCCACCTGCTCGGCAAGCCGCGCCTTGATCGCCTCGGGCTTGCGTCCGGGCGCGGCTTCCGCGCGCGCTGCCAGCGCCGCAATTTCAGAGAGCCGCGCCGACAGCAGACGGCCCAAAGTGGCGCCTTCCTCGTGGCGCATAGCGACCAGGCCGGCCAGTGCCTTGTCGAAGCCGGCCAGGATCGCAACCTCGGCGGCGCGGCGGTCTTCCTCACGCTCGTCTTCTTCGGTGACCTCGATGACGCCTTTAAGCGAGAGAATTCCGTCAAGCGACGGCTTGGCCGCGTCGACCTTGCCGCCGAGGGACTTAAGCGTCGCCAGCACCGCGTTGAGCACCGGCTCGTTCACCTTGACGGTGGGCGCCACGCCCTTTCGCTCGACGGTGAGATTGGCGTAAGCCGTGCCGCGCGACAGCTTCTCGGAAGCGCGCGCGCGCGCCGGCACCTCGAGGGCATCCCAGCCCGGCGGCAGCCGCAGCCGCAGATCGAGGCCTTTGGCGTTGACCGATTTGAGCTCCCAACTCCAGGCATAGGAGCCCGTGACGCCCTGGCCGCGAGCGAAGCCGGTCATGCTCGACAGGGCCATTGGCTTCGATCTCGTCTCGGTTCAGCTGTCGGCAATTGCCCGGAATGGGCGGCCGGCGAAAATCTAGCGGCGGCGCTCCACCCTCACAAGGCCGTAATCGTGGTTTTATGCCCGGCGCCGGCGAAAACGCGCGGTCAACCGCGGCGTTCGACGCCACAATTGAACGGGCTGCCATTTTATCGGAAATGTCATCGGTGTCCCGGCAGCCACACATTCAAGATCATCGCCGCGGCCGCACGGACAAAATTCAGTCAGCCGCAATCTAGACATTGCGGTACAGTCGGTGGAGTTCCGACGGAACTTCACAAAAAGTTCAAGAAAAAATCCAGCACTTCGTATTTCGGTCTGGCGGGAACACGGCGAATCAGGACTAATAATTTTTCGCGAAAAACTTCCGGGAGTCCGATAGCTCAAACAAATGCGAGGGCAGTCATGTCCGTTGAAGAGAAAACTTCGTCGCGGTCGGCGCACATCGTCGTGGTGGGTAATGAAAAGGGAGGATCGGGCAAATCCACGATCGCAATGCATATTGCGGTCGCGCTGATTAAGTCCGGCCAAAGCGTCGCCACGATCGATCTCGATTCGAGGCAAAGAAGCTTCACCCAATATATCGAGAACAGGCGCGCCTGGGCCGAGCGTGTTGGCCGCGACCTCCAAATTCCCAGTCATCTTTGCGTCGGCGAGAACGATTATCCGAAGGATGCCGCAGGATGCGAGGCGCTCGCTGATGCCGTCGATGCATTGGCGCAAACCCACGGCTTTATCGTTGTCGATACTCCCGGTCATGACAGCGATCTGACGCGACTGGCTCATTCGATTGCCGACACCATAGTCACGCCGCTGAACGACAGCTTTGTCGACTTCGGCGTGCTTGGAACCGTCGATCCCGAGACCTATGGCGTTACCGGCACCAGCCACTACGCGCAGATGGTGGACGAGGCGCGCCGCCAACGCCAGCTTGTCGATAACGTGAACCCCGATTGGATTGTTTTGCGAAATCGTCTTTCAACGCTCGGTTCACGCAACAAGCGTCTTGTCGGCGAGGCGCTGAACGACCTTTCACAAAGGCTTGATTTTCGCAGCATTGAAGGTTTAGCCGAGCGGGTGATCTTCCGTGAGTTTTATCCGCGCGGACTGACCGCCGTTGACGATCTCGACGAAATCACGCTTGGCACGCGGCCGACGATGTCGCACGTCACCGCGCGAATGGAGATGGAAAACCTGCTCAGCAGCATGCGGCTCGACGGCCTGACGGCAAGTGAAGGAATAGCCGGCTCTAACCGCGACGCGGCCTGAACCGAAAGCTCTGTCCGCGGACTATTGCTTGCTGGGAACCGCGGGCGCCGGCGGATCTGGCGTCGTGGGTATGGTATTCTTCTCGATCACACGCAGGCGCGCCACGTTCTTCTGATGCTGCTCGTAGCTTTCCGAGAACACGTGGCCGCCGGTGCCGTCGGCGACGAAATAAAGGTCCTTGGTGCGCGCCGGATTGGCGGCGGCCTCAAGCGAAGCGCGGCCCGGATTGGCGATCGGGCCCGGCGGCAGCCCGTCGATCACATAGGTGTTGTAAGGCGTCGGCTGCTCGATCTCGCTTTTCATGATCGGGCGGCCGAGCGAGCCCTTACCGCCGGTCAGGCCGTAAATGATGGTCGGATCGGACTGCAATCGCATCTTGTTCTTGAGGCGATTGACGAACACCGAGGCGACGCGCGAGCGCTCCTCGGGCTTGCCGGTCTCCTTCTCCACGATCGAGGCCAACGTGACCAGTTGTTCCGGCGTCTTGACCGGCAGATCCGGGTTGCGATGCTCCCAGACCTCCGTCAACAGATGCCGGTGCGCCTGCTGCATGCGCTGGATGATCTGCTCGCGCACCATGCCGCGGGTAAATTTGTAGGTCTCCGGCAACAGCGTGCCCTCGCGCGGGATTTCCTTGATCTGGCCGGACAGCGCGTCGTTCTCCAAAAGCTTGGCGACGATCTGTTCGGAGGTCAGCCCCTCCGGAATGGTCAGCGCATGCTGCACAACCTTGTTTTCGACGATGGTATTGACCACGTCGGCAAGGCTGGCGTTTTTGGTAAACTGGTATTCGCCGAACTTGAGATCGCCGCGCGCCTTGAGCACCAGCACGCCGCCGATGAATACCCACGGCTGGTCGATCACGCCTTCGCGCACCAGCAGATCGGCAATATCACGGGTGCCGAGCCCGCGCGGAATATTGACCATTTTGTCCTCGGCCAGTGGTCCGGGCGACTCGAAGCGCTGCTTGCCGAGATACAGCGCGCCGCCGACGGCGACCGAGACTACGACCAGCACCGTGAAAATCGCATTGCCGACGATCACCAGCGGATGGCGGACCCGTTTGGAGCGGCGCTTGGGGGCCGGGATGCGTTCCGGCTCGAGCGCAGCGCGCGGCGAGCGCGGCGGCTTGCCGCTCGGCGGCGGCGGTACCGGCGTGGGACCCGCGGTGCGGCCCGGCGCGGATCGCAGCGGGCCGCGGCCATCTCCGCCTTGCGGGGGCAGCGAACTCACGCGCGGCCTCCCACTGTCAGCACCGGTGAATTCACCTTATACGCACTCCAGTTCGGCCTTAGCTCGGCTCGGGCCGCGGCGGAACTCGAAAAATATCAGTGGCTCTCGCACGTTAGGAAGAATTATGGCGAAAGCTTGGGGCCAAAGGCTGAGGGCCGCTAGTTCGCATAGCGGGTGAAGATCAACGAGGCATTGGTACCGCCGAAACCGAACGAATTCGACAACACGGTGCCGATCTCGCGCTTGCGCGCCACATGCGGCACCAAATCGATCGGCGTTTCGACCGACGGATTGTCGAGATTGATGGTGGGCGGGGCGACTCCATCGCGCATCGCCAGGATCGAGATGATCGCTTCCACCGCGCCGGCGGCGCCGAGCAGATGGCCGATACACGACTTGGTCGACGACATAGACATGTGGGCGGCGTCATTGCCGACCAGCCGCTGGACCGCGCCCAGTTCAATTTCATCGCCGAGCGGCGTCGAGGTGCCGTGCGCATTGATGTAGTCGATGTCGCCGGCGGAAATTCCGGCGCGTTTGACCGCCATGCTCATGCAGCGGAACGCGCCATCGCCGTCCGGCGACGGCGCCGTGATGTGATAGGCGTCGCCCGAGAGCCCATAGCCGGTCAGCTCGGCATAAATCTTGGCGCCGCGTGCCTTGGCATGGTCGAGAGCTTCCAGCACCACGGCGCCCGCGCCCTCGCCCATCACGAATCCGTCGCGGTCCTTGTCGTAAGGCCGCGAGGCGCGTTTGGGGGTCGTCGTTGAAATTGGTCGACAGAGCGCGCAGCGCGGCGAAACCGGCCAGCGCCATACGGTTGACCGGTGATTCCGTGCCGCCCGCTACCATGACCTCGGCATCACCAAGCGCCACCATGCGCGCTGCGTCGCCGATGGCATGGGCGCCGGTCGAGCAGGCGGTGACCACCGCGTGGCAGGGGCCTTTCAGGCCGAATGCGATCGAGACGAAGCCGGAGGCGAGATTGATAATGCGGCCCGGAATAAAGAACGGCGACACCCGGCGCGGGCCCTTCTCGTGCAAGACGACCGCCATTTCGGCAATGCCTTCGATGCCGCCGATGCCGGAACCGATCAGCACGCCGGTCGAGGTCTGGTCCTCGTAACTTTCCGGCCGCCAGCCGGCGTCGTCGAGCGACTGTTTGGCCGCGCACATCGCGTAAAGAATAAAGTCGTCGACCTTGCGCTGCTCCTTGGGCTCCATCCATTGATCGGGATTGAAGGTGCCGTTGCTGCCGTCGCCACGCGGGATCATGCAGGCGACTTTGGCGGATACGTCGGAGATGTCGAACGTATCGATGATTTTGGCGCCGCTCTCACCCTTGAGCAGACGCTGCCATGTCGTTTCCACACCGCATCCGAGCGGCGTGACCATCCCCATCCCGGTGACGACGACACGTCTCATAGCCGGCTCCAAGCCAAACTAACGCTCCTACGCTCCGCTCTACCGGGCATAGCCCCAAGCTCAGCGACTAAGGAAGCTATCGAGCGGCCGCGGCGGCTTTCGCTCAGCTTTTAGCGTTCTTTTCGAGAAATTTGACCGCATCGCCGACGGTGAGGATGGTCTCGGCGGCATCGTCGGGAATTTCGCAGCCGAATTCCTCTTCGAAAGCCATCACGAGCTCGACGGTGTCGAGACTGTCGGCGCCAAGATCATCGATGAAGCTCGCTTGTTCGGTCACCTTGTCGGGCTCGACCCCGAGGTGCTCCACGACGATCTTTTTCACCCGCTCGCCAATATCACTCATCGTTCCAACCTCGTGCTTTTCAGATTGGGCTGCGATCGGGATCAGATCGCAGCCATCGCGGTACGGCCTCGTCGTGGTTGACGGTGGCGGAACGATGACGATCGCGCTTGACTTCAAGATCCGCGATCAGCCGCCCCAGCCGGGCCGAATTTCGGTTACCATACTTCAAAAGCGTTGACTAGCGCGCGCAAGCGTAGCCGGGCCAGCCGCGAAAAGCCAAGCATTTCCGGTCAGAACATCGCCATTCCGCCGTTGACGTGAATGGTCTGCCCGGTGACGTAGGCCGCCTCGTCCGAGGCCAGATAAACCGCCGCCGCCGCGACGTCGGCCGGAACCCCTAGCCTGCCGGCGGGAACCCGAGCCATGATCGCCTCGCGCTGCTTGTCGTTGAGCCGGTCGATCATGGCGGAGGCGATGATGCCGGGAGCGATGCAATTGGCGGTGACGTTGCGCTTGGCGTATTCCGCCGCCACCGACTTCAACATGCCCACCAGGCCCGCTTTCGACGCAGTGTAATTGCCCTGCCCCGGATTGCCGGTGTGGCCGACGATCGATGAAATGCCGATCACTCGGCCGAAGCGTCGCCGCATCATGGTCTTCACCGCCGCGCGGGTGAGCCGGAAGGTCGCCGTCAGGTTGACCGCGATCACCTTGTCCCAATCCTCGTCCTTCAATTGCACGAACAAATTGTCGGCGTTGACGCCGGCATTGGCGACCAGGATGTCGAGCTTGGCCATTTTTTCTTCCGCGCTCGGCACCAGCGCCTCGACCGCGTCCTTGTCGGCAAGATCGCAGGGCAGCACGTGCACGCGCTCTTTGAGTTCGGCGGCGAGCGCGTCGAGCACCTCGCGCCGCGTGCCGGAAATCGCGACCGTCGCGCCCTGCGCATGCAGCGCGCGCGCGATCGCGCCGCCGATGGCGCCGGTGGCGCCGGTCACCAGCGCGGTCTTGCCGCTAAGATCGAACATTCTCCAACTCCTAATTCGCTTGCGCCTTGAACGCGGCGATGTCTTCTGGACTGCCGACCGCGCTTGCGCTCGCGCCCTCGGCGATACGCTTGATCAAGCCGCTCAGCACCTTGCCCGCGCCTACTTCGTAGAATTGCGTCACGCCGGCGCCCGCCATGAACGCGACCGACTCGCGCCAGCGCACCGTGCCGGTGACCTGGGCCACCAGCGCGCGCGTAATCTCGGCCGGCGCGCTCAGCGGCTTGGCCGTGACGTTCGCCACCACCGGCACCACCGGCGGCTTGACGTTGACGGCGGCAAGCGCCTGCGCCATCGCATCGGCGGCGGGCTGCATCAAGGCGCAATGGAAGGGCGCGGACACCGGCAGCAGCATGGCACGCTTGGCGCCCTTGGTCTTGGCTATTTCGACCGCGCGCTCGACCGCCGCTTTGTCGCCCGACACCACCACCTGCCCGGCGCCGTTGTCATTGGCGGCCTGGCAGACTTGACCTTGCGCGGCTTCGGCCGCCACCGCCGCCGCGGCGTCGAATTCGAGCCCGATCAGCGCCGCCATGGCGCCGACGCCGACCGGCACCGCCTTCTGCATCGCCTGCCCGCGTATGCGCAGCAGCCGCGCGGTGTCGGCAATCGTAAACGCGCCGGCGGCCGCGAGCGCGGAATATTCGCCGAGCGAATGACCGGCGACGAATTGCGCGTCGCGCTTGAGATCGAGACCGGCCTCGGCTTCCAGCACGCGCAGCGTGGCGAGCGAGACCGCCATCAACGCCGGCTGGGCATTGGCGGTGAGCGTGAGCGTGTCGGCCGGACCCTCGAAAATGATGGCGCTCAGCTTTTCGCCGAGCGCCTCATCGACCTCGTCGAATATCTGCCGCGCCGGCGCGAAGGCCGGCCGCCAAAGCCTTGCCCATGCCGACCGTCTGGCTGCCCTGGCCCGGAAACACGAATGCGACTGCCATTCCCCCTCGCAATCTCGTCTTTCTGCGCGTCTTTTTGCCGAAATCGGGCCGAAAGACACTGCAAAGACCGGCCCTGTCAAGTTGGCACGCGCGGTAACCAAGCGAAAAGACTCAATCGGCTATGGTTCGGGAGTATTTCCGATGAGGCGCATTTTTCATGAGTGAATTGGTCACCGAACAGGACCTGGCGCGCGCACGGGGCGATGCCGCGTTCCGCCAGCAATTCCTGCAAGACAACCTCGAACGGCTGCTGGAAGCGCTCAAACTATTGCGCACAACCGCCGAGCCCAGCCCGGCCGCGGCCCGCCAGATTCGCGAAGGCGTCGATCTCGCGGTCAAGCTCGCCGACCGTTTGCAGGAAACCGCCCAAAGCCGGGGCCCGCAGGCGGCCTGACCCTCCACTGCGCGAGGCGGCATTTTCCTTGCCTTTTTCAGCCCAATCCGCCTATAACCCGCGCGTTCCGTCGATCCTGGTTGGGAGCTGAACGGACGGCCGTTTCATGACCCTCGGTCATGAACGGCAGGACCGGTGGGTCCGTCGTCCCGTGTTCCCGCCTTCTGAGCATTCGAGCCTTTCCCGAAGGGCTCGAGGGGCTAAGCGCCGGGGTCGCGGCCATGGGCTAAACAAGGAAAGGCATTCATGCCGCTCTACGAACACGTCTATCTCGCGCGCCAGGATCTGAGCGCGCAGCAGGTCGAGGAATTGACCGCCAAGCTCTCCGCCGTCATCACCGATGCTGGCGGCAAGATCGCCAAGACCGAATATTGGGGCATGAAGTCCCTCAACTATCGCATCCGCAAAAACCGCAAGGCGCACATGACGCTGCTCAACGTCGATGCGCCGCCGGCGGCGCTCAACGAGATCGAGCGCCAGGAACGGCTCAACGAAGACGTCCTGCGCTATCTCACCATCCGCGTCGAGGAACACGAGGAAGGCCCCTCCGCGATGATGCGCAAATCGGACCGCGACGATCGCGGCGATCGGGGTGACCGCGGCGATCGTGGCGATCGTGGGCGCGGCGAACGCCGCCCGCGGCGCGACGACGACGAGGCCGATGCTCCGGCCGTCGCAGCGGTGGAGGAATAGGCCATGGCATTCGGATCATCCCAAGGCGGTGGTGGTGGCGGTGGACGCCGTCCGTTCTTCCGCCGGCGCAAGACCTGTCCGTTCTCCGGCGCCAACGCGCCCAAGATCGACTACAAGGACGTCAAGCTGTTGCAGCGCTACGTGTCGGAGCGCGGCAAGATCGTGCCGAGCCGCATCACCGCGGTGTCGGCCAAGAAGCAGCGCGAACTGGCGCAGGCGATCAAACGCTCGCGCTTCCTTGGACTGCTGCCTTACGTGATTAGATAACCGAAAACGAGGCTTGCGGGGATCAGCCCGCAAGCCGATGGTTGGGGCGGACATTGCGTTCCGTCTCTAACCGCTCGAAGAGCGGGACAGCTCGTGATGATGCAGATCGGATTCATTGGGATTGGCGCCGGCGCCGCGGCAGCTTTGCTGTTTGCCTCGGTGACGTCTGGCGTTTGGCTGTCTATCCCGCTGTTCTATCTCGCGCCGCTGCCGATCATGATCGCAGGGCTGGGCTGGAGCCATTGGGCGGCCGTCACCGCGGCGACGACCGGCGCGCTGGCGCTCGCCGTGGTCTTCGGCCCGATATTTTTCTTCACCTTTCTGGCCGGCGCCGGAATTCCGGCCGCGTGGCTTTGCTATCTCGCGATGCTGGCGCGCCCCGTCGGCAATGGCGGCGCACCTGCGCTCGAATGGTATCCGCCGGGCCGGCTGGTGATCTGGGCCGCGATCCTCGCCGCGCTGGTCGTGGTAGCGGCCATTCCCAATTTCGGCACCGATGCCGATAGCTTTCGCGCCGGACTGCGTAATGCGCTGATGCATCTTCTCCGGGTGGAAACCGACACCCCGGCGGACGCCACGCTCACCCTGCCCGGCGTGACCAATGCCAACCGGCTGGTCGACTTCCTGGTGGCCGCCATTCCGCCGGCGGCGGCGGTGCTGGCGACCATTACCAACGTGCTCAATCTGTGGCTCGCCGCGCGCATCGTGAAATTTTCCGGTCTGCTGAAGCGGCCGTGGCCGCCGCTCGCGGCCATCAGTTTTCCGCGCCTGCTCACCGCGGCGCTGGCGCTCGCGGTCATTCGTGAGCTTTCTCGGTGGCCTTATCGGCATCATCGCCGGCGTGCTGTCGGCGAGCCTGCTGATGGCCTACGGCGTGCTTGGATTTGCGGTGCTGCACGCCATCACGCAAGGCATGGACGCGCGCCTGTTTGTGCTCGGCGGCGTCTACGCCGCCGTCCTGGTGTTCGGCTGGCCGGTGCTTGGCGCTCTGCGCGCTCGGCTTGATCGAGGCCGCCGTCGATTTGCGTGCGCGCATCGCCCGTAAGCGGGGTCCGCCAGCCCCCACCTGACGAAGACAAGCCATCGACCATCCGCATTCAGATCAACACGAGTTCAAAACGAGGAGTAACGACAATGGAAGTGATCCTGCTTGAGCGCATCGGCAAGCTCGGCCAAATGGGCGACGTCGTGCGCGTGAAGGACGGCTACGCCCGCAATTTCCTGCTGCCGCGCGGCAAGGCCTTGCGCGCGACCGCCGATAACAAGTCGAAGTTCGAAGGCATGAAGGTCGAGTTGCAGGCGCGCAACCTCGAGCTCAAAGGCGGCGCCGAGAAAGTCGCCGCCAAGCTCGACGGCAAGACCATCGTGGTGATCCGGCAGGCTTCCGAATCCGGCCAGTTGTTCGGCTCGGTCTCGACCCGCGATATCGCCGGGCTGCTCAATGCCGACGGCGCCGACGTGAACCGTACGCAGGTCGCGCTCAACGCGCCGATCAAGACCATCGGCCAGTACAAGGTGCCGCTGACGCTGCATCCGGAAGTCGAAACCATCGTCACCGTCATCGTCGCGCGCAGCGCGGGCGAAGCCGAGCGGGTTGCGCGCGGCGAGGACGTCACCGTCCGCCGCGACCAGGCCGAGGAGGACGCCGAGGCCGCGCTGGAAGCGGCGGAGAAATTCTTCGAGCCGGAAGCGGCCAAGGCGCTGCGCGAAGGCGACGAGGAGCCGGAGGGAGACGCCGAAGCGACGGGAGAAGCTTCCGCCGAAGAAAACAAGCCCGCCAAGAAGGCCAAGAGCAAAAAGAAGAATACCGAGACGGCCGAAAGTTCGGAGTGATTAGCGCGCCTGCTCGACGCCTGTTAATCGGATTTCTCCGGCTTGTCGGGCTTGTTCTCGGGCTTCGTTTCAGACTTCGTTTCAGGCTTGGCCTCCGGCTTCGGCTCGCCTTTGGCCTCAGCCGGCTTCGCCTCAGCGGGCTTAGATTCGGCTGGTTTTGCCTCGCTCGATTTTGGCTCAGCCGACTTGGGCTTAGCCGACTTGGGCTCGGCTGATTTGGTCTTATCCACGCCCGGCTTTTTCTCGTCGGGCTTGGCCTTTTCATCGCCCTTGGCCGTGCGCTTGGTTGGGCCCGCGTGTTTAGCCGGCACCGACGGCACATTGCCGAAGGATTCCAGATATTTGGCCACCACGTTGGCCGTCTCTTGGCTGGCCGTGTAATGCTGCTTTAGAAAGCCGGAAAGCCCGAAAAGACCGCCGCTTTTTGCCAGGCTCTGCGGACTCTTGTGGCAAAGCGCGCAATCGGAAGCGAACAGCTGAGCGCCGGTTTTGCCCGCGTCCAGGCTTTCCTGCGCCCCTGCCGGCCCCGCCAGGCCGAGCGCCAAAATCGCCATCGCCAGCCCGGTGCCGCGATTTACACCCATCATTGTCCCTCGACCTTTCAATCGTCTGCCTTATGTCGCCTACCGCACGGTGAGCCGCGCGCATTGTTGATAGCCTATTAGCGCGGGATTGTGACCTTCGCCAGAATGGCCGGCCCGGAACTTGTTTGTAGCATTGCTGGTCAGACGGAACTTTGATTAAATACCTACGTTTGACGTTTAGATCGTCCATTTGCAGTTGAATGGACGCGGGGGTGATCACAGCCGTAGGTGCGAATTAGTTAAGTGGATGGAGGCGGCCGATGGACCGGTTGCTTCAGTTTTTGCTCAAGACCTTTATCCGGCGGGGGACATTCAGGGTAACCACCTCGCGCGGCACGGTTTTGACCTTCGGCGACGGGACCGGCCAGCCGGTATCGGTACGTTTTACCTCGCGCGCGGCCGAATGGGCCATTCTGCTCGACCCCGAGCTCAAATTCGGCGAAGCCTACATGGACGGCACGTTCGTGGTCGAGCAAGGCTCGATCGCCGATGTGCTTTGCCGTCATGCTCGGCCAGAGCACCGAGGTGCCACACTGGGCGCGGCCGCAGTGGCTGCTGCGCTACCTGTACCGCCGCTTCCAGCAGTTCAATCCGCGCCGGCGGGCGCGCCATAACGTCGCGCATCACTACGATCTCGACGGCCGGCTCTATTCGCTGTTCCTCGACGCCGACCGGCAATACTCCTGCGGCTATTTCGAAAGCCCCGGGCAGTCGCTCGACGACGCCCAGCTCGCGAAGAAACGGCATGTCGCCGCCAAATTATTGGTAAAGCCCGACAACTCCAAAAAAGACTTGCGCGTGCTCGACATCGGCTGCGGCTGGGGCGGGCTGGGCTTTATCTCGCCGAGAACGCCGGCGCCGACGTGACCGGCATCACGCTCTCGCAGGAGCAGCACGCCATCGCCAACGAGCGCGCGGCGGAAAAAGGCTTGATTGAGCGCGCGCGCTTCAAGCTGCAGGATTATCGCGACATCGACGGGCCGTTCGACCGCATCGTGTCGGTCGGCATGTTCGAGCATGTCGGTGTCAATCACTACGACACCTTCTTCCGCAAGAGCGCGCAATTGCTTTCCGACGACGGCGTGATGTTGCTGCACGCCATCGGCCGCTCCGAAGGACCCGGCATCACCAATCCGTGGATTTCGAAATATATCTTCCCCGGCGGCTATATCCCGGCGCTGTCCGAGGTATTGCCGCACATCGAAAAGGCCGGCCTGCTCGTTACCGACATCGAAATTCTGCGGCTGCATTACGCCGAGACGCTCAAAGCCTGGCGCCAGCGCTTCCTCGCCCACCGTGCCGAGGTGGAGCGCATTTACGACGAGCGGTTCGAGAGAATGTGGGAATTCTATCTCGCGTCGTCCGAAATGTCGTTCCGCGAGCAGAATATGATGGTGTTCCAGATCCAGATCACCAAGCGGCAGGGCGTGGTGCCGATGACGCGGGACTACATCATGCGCGAGGAGCAGCGCTTGCGCGGCGCGGAACGTGCGCGCCTTCAACCGATGCGGCTCGCCGGCGAGTAGAGCGCGGAAACCGACGCGCGGGCGCCGCCACGGTCAAGACAAAACCGATCTTGTTCACCGCTGTTTGGCCCTTGTGAATTGCGGGGCAACCGCAGGCGGAGTGCCGCGCCATTTCAAAAGGCCGTGCTATGCCACATTTCAAGAGTAAGCATAGACATCCATGGCCCCTCTCGATTCGGCGCTCCGTAAGCAGGTTGAAGAACCTGCCCAGAACTTTCGTTCCGCTCCGCACAATATCGAAGCGGAGCAGGCGCTATTGGGCGCGATCCTGGTCAACAACGAGGCCTTCTACCGGGTCTCGGATTTTCTCAACCCGGAGCATTTCTTCGAGCCGATTCATCAGAAAATCTATCAGCTTACGCGCGATCTGATCCGCGCCGGCAAGGTCGCGACGCCGGTCACGCTTAAAGACCTTCATCGGCGCCGACGTCGATATCGGCGGCATGACGGTGAGCCAGTACCTGGCGCGGCTCGCCGCCGAAGCGACCACCATCATCAATGCCGAGGATTACGGCCGCACCATCTACGACCTGTCGATCCGCCGCGCGCTGATCATCGTCGGCGAGGACATGGTCAATGTCGCGTTCGACGCGCCGGTCGATTTCGCGCCGCGCGCGCAGATCGAGGACGCCGAACGCAAGCTTTACGAATTGGCCGAGACCGGCCGCTATGACGGCGGCTTCCAGCGCTTCGCGCAGTCGCTGACCACCGCGATCGACATGGCGGCGCACGCCTTCCAGCGCGACGGAAAGCTGTCGGGCCTCGCCACCGGCCTCGACGAACTCGACCGCATGATGGGCGGCCTGCAGCCGTCCGATTTGATTATCCTGGCCGGTCGGCCCGGCATGGGCAAAAGCGCGCTCGCCACCAATATCGGCTACAACGTCGCACGTGCCTGGCGCGGCGAGGTGCGGCCCGACGGCCACACCGTCACCGCCAATGGCGGCATCGTCGGCTTCTTCTCGCTGGAAATGTCGGCCGAGCAACTCGCCACCCGCATCATCGCCGAGCAGACCGGCATCCCGTCGAACCAGATCAGGCGCGGCGGCATCAGCGAGGCCGAATTCGAGCGCATCAAGGATCACTCGATCGAATTGCAGAACCTGCAGTTCTTCGTCGACGAGACCGGCGGCCTGTCGGTGGCGCAGCTCGCCGCCCGCGCGCGCAGGCTCAAGCGCCAGCGCGGTCTCGATCTGCTGATCATCGACTATCTGCAATTGCTGCAGGGCTCGACCCGCCGCTCGGCCGGAAAACCGCGTGCAGGAAATCACCGAGATCACCACCAAGCTCAAGGCGCTGGCCAAGGAACTCAACGTGCCGGTGCTGGCGCTGTCGCAGCTCTCGCGCCAGGTCGAAAGCCGCGACGACAAGCGCCCGCAACTTTCGGATTTGCGTGAGTCGGGATCGATCGAGCAGGACGCCGACGTGGTGCTGTTCGTATTCCGCGAAGAATATTATCACCAGATGCGCAAGCCGCTGGAAACCAACCGCGAGAAATTCGCCGAATGGCTGGCGGAGGGCGAAAAGGTCCACGGCAGCGCCGAGGTCATCATCGGCAAGCAGCGCCATGGCCCGACCGGCACCGTCGAATTGCAGTTCGAAGGCGCCATCACGAAGTTCTCGACCTTGGCGAAGCCCGATCATCTGCCGGAGCGGATCGGCTAGATGATTGGGCCCGCATTTGCATATTCGCTGACAAATCACTTTACTGCCTGATCATTTTCGCCCTGGCAGAACTCTCGTGAAACCAAAACATTCGGGTGAGCTGCGCAAAGCGATCATAGGGGAGTGGTTTTTAGGCATAAGCCTGGCGACCACGATCACCTTCGCCTTGATTGGCGAAACACTGTTCGATGCGCTGTCTAATCCGCTCTGGCTCGCGTTCATCTTCATTTGGCTATTCGGCGTTGTGATGGGCTCCGCCCTCTCGGTCGTCCGGCACGCCGACCATATCGCCGAAATCCTCGGCGAGCCCTACGGCACGCTGGTGCTGACGCTTTCGGTAACGGTGATTGAGGTGCTGAGCATCTCGGCCGTGATGCTGCATGGTGAAAATAACCCGACGCTCGTGCGCGATACGCTGTTCGCGATCGTCATGATTATCCTTGGCGGCATGATCGGCGGTTCGCTGCTGCTCGGCGGCTGGCGTAACATGGAGCAGCACTACAACCTGCAGAGCGCGAATGCCTATCTTGGCGTGATCATTCCCTTGTCGGTGCTCACGCTAACTCTTCCGGATTTCACCACCACCACAGCCGGGCCAACGCTTTCGTTTGCCCAGCAGATATTTCTTTGCGTCATGTCGGTTGGTCTTTACGTCGCCTTTCTTGCCATCCAGACCGGGCGGCACCGGGGCTATTTCATCAGCGACGGCGACGACGCCACGCAACCACCCGCATTGCCGCGGGCGGCGCGGTCGCTGCGCCGGCATGCTTCATTGCTGCTGGCCTATATCCTGCCGGTGGTTTTCCTCGCCGAACAACTCGCGCACCCGATCGATTATTTCATCGAGACGCTGAAGGCGCCGGCGGCGCTCGGCGGCATCGCCATCGCCATGCTGGTGGCGACACCGGAAGCGATCGGCGCCACGCGCTCCGCCATGGCGAACCGGCTTCAGCGATCGATCAATATTTCCCTCGGATCGGTTCTCTCCACGATCGGCCTTACCGTGCCGGCCATGTTGGCGGTCAGCCAGTTCACCAGACACGAGGTTTACCTCGGCCTGGACAAGGCAAACGACGTCCTGCTTTTGCTCACGCTCGTCGTCTGCGTCGTCACCTTTGCCAGCGGCCGGACCAATGTTCTTCAGGGCGCCGTGCACGTCGTGCTTTTCGCCGCATTCCTCATGCTGGTTGTCCAGGGGTAGCGCCGGGAGTGCCGCATGGACGCGGCGCGTCGAGGCCGCTAAACCCTAGCCGCCATGGCGATCGTTGAATCCGAAACCGACCCTAGTTTGAGCCCGGCGGCAGAAGCGCCCGAAACAAGCGTCACGACGGGTCCGCCCGCCGCCGAGGCCGGCGGCATCCTCACCGTCGATCTCGGCGCCATCGAAGCCAATTGGCGCGCGCTCGGGCGCCGCACCATGCCGGCGGAATGCGCCGCGGTGATCAAGGCCGACGGCTATGGCTGCGGTATCGAGCAAGTCGCAGGCGCCCTGGCCAAGGCCGGCTGCAAAACGTTCTTCGTTGCCGACCTGGCCGAGGCGCGCAAGGCGCGCGCGGCGGCATCGGAGCCGGCGATCTACGTGCTCAACGGGCTGATGTCGGGCACCGCGCCGGCTTATGCCGACATCCGCGCGCGGCCGGTGATCGGCAGCATGGTCGAACTGGCGGAATGGGACGCATTCTGCTCGGCCAACCAATGGCATGGCGGCGCGGCGCTCCATGTCGACACCGGCATGAACCGGCTCGGCATTTCCGTGAATGACGCGGCAGCCCTGGCGCCGCGCATCCGCGCGGAAAATCACGGCATCACTTTGCTGATGAGCCACCTCGCCTGCTCCGAAACGCCCGAGCATCCGCTTAACGCCCAGCAGATCGGCGTCTTCCGCGAGATACGCATTCTGTATCGCGGCATCCCCTCCTCGCTCGCCAATTCCTCCGGCATCTTCCTTGGCGCGGCCGCCCATTGCGATGTGGTGCGGCCCGGCGTCGCGCTCTACGGCGTCAATCCGACGCCGGGTCAGAAGAATCCGATGCAGCCGGTGATCGGATTGCAAGCGCGCATCGCGCAGGTGCGCACCGTGCCGCGCGGCGAGACCGTCGGTTACAATGCCGGCTGGACCGCCAAGCGCACGACCCGAATTGCCGTTGTCGCGGTTGGCTATGCCGACGGTTACTTGCGCGCCGCCAGCGCCTCGGATCTCGCGCCCGGCGCCGACGCCATCGTGGCCGGCAAGCGCTGCCCATTGGCCGGGCGGGTCTCCATGGACCTGCTGGCGATCGACATCACCGACCTGCCGGACAACGCCGCCCGCCGCGACCGATCTTGTCACCCTGATCGGCGACGAGATGACCGTCGATGACGTGGCCGAGGCCGCCGGCACCATCGGCTACGAGGTGCTCACCAGCCTCGGCCGCAGGTATCACCGGGTTTATCGGGGTTAAGCCGCTCCAGGCCGTCTTTTCCCTTTGAAATTAGCACTTCCGTAAACAATGTTCTTGTAATGTTCTCATTGCTGTTTTAGGTTCAAAATCATCGTTTTGGCGGCGATTCCCGATGTCCAAGCGCAATCTGAGCTTCATCTGCCAGAACTGCGGCGCGGCCGCGCCGCGCTGGCAGGGCAAGTGCGAGGCCTGCGGCGAGTGGAATACGCTCACCGAGGAAGGCGCCGATCGCCCGGCCGGACCGGGGCGCAAACCGGGCAAGGGCCGCCTGTTCGCGCTCGAGCCGCTCGCCGGCGAGGCGCATGACGCGCCACGCCTGCGCTCGGGCATGGCCGAGTTCGACCGCGTCACCGGCGGCGGCTTCGTGCGCGGCTCGGTGCTGCTGATGGCCGGCGATCCCGGCATCGGCAAATCGACTCTGCTGCTTCAGGCCGCCGCCGCGATGGCGCGCGGCGGCCACCGCGCGGTCTATATCTCCGGCGAGGAAGCGGTCGCCCAGGTGCGGCTTGCGCGCCGAACGGCTGTCCTTGAGCGATGCCGCGGTCGAGCTCGCGGCCGAGACCTCGGTCGAGGACATCATCGCCACCATGTCCGAGGGCAAGACGCCGCGGCTGATCGTCATCGATTCGATCCAGACCATGTGGACCGACATGGTCGAATCCGCGCCCGGCACGGTCACGCAGGTGCGCGGCAGCGCGCAGGCGCTGATCCGCTTCGCCAAGCGCTCCGGCGCCGCCGTCATTCTGGTCGGCCACGTCACCAAAGACGGCCAGATCGCCGGTCCCCGCGTGGTCGAGCACATGGTCGACGCCGTGCTCTCGTTCGAGGGCGAAGGCTCGCATCAGTTCCGCATCTTGCGCGCGGTGAAGAACCGCTTCGGCCCGACCGACGAGATCGGCGTGTTCGAGATGACCGGCTCGGGCTTGCGCGAAGTCGCCAATCCGTCCGAACTGTTCCTGTCGGCGCGCGATCTCGGCTCGCCCGGCACCGCGGTATTCGCCGGCATCGAGGGCACGCGGCCGCTGCTGGTCGAAATCCAGGCGCTGGTGGCGCCGACGTCGCTCGGCACGCCGCGACGCGCCGTGGTCGGCTGGGACCCGAGCCGGCTGTCGATGGTGCTGGCCGTGCTGGAAGCCCATTGCGGCGTGAAACTCGGCGGCCACGACGTTTACCTCAACGTCGCCGGCGGCCTGCGCATCCAGGAGCCGGCGGCCGATCTCGCCGCCGCCGCCGCGCTGGTGTCCTCGCTCGCCAACGCGCCGCTGCCGGCCGACGCGGTCTATTTCGGCGAGGTGTCGCTGTCCGGCGCGATACGGCCGGTGGCGCAGGCGCCCGCCCGGCTCAAGGAAGCCGCCAAGCTCGGCTTTACCCGCGCCATTGTGCCGGAAGCCGCGCGCACGGAAGCCGGCGACGGCGGTCTCAAGGTCACGGACGTGGCAAGCCTCAGCAGTCTGGTCGCCGATATCGCCGCCCGCGGAACCAAGCGCTCCGGTGATAAAAGCCGTGGACAAGACGGGTGACGGCACGGTGACACCCCGCTATATACGGGGCGTCCAAAGCGGCCCGCGCGGCCTTCTCGATCAGTCCGCGCCAGAGCAGAAACAGGCGTAAAATTAAGCATTTAAGGCCGACATTGCCGCCCTCGCCGAGAGCCGCTATGGCTTTCCCGGAATTGCTGCCCCAACTACGTGGCAAGCCTCGCTTTTACCCGCGGAGCGCCTGAGACCCGATGCCGATCACGCTGCTCGACATCATTCTCCTGGTGGTCATGTTGATCTCCGGCCTGCTCGCCATGATCCGCGGCTTCATGCGCGAGATCCTGTCGATCGGCGCCTGGGGCATCGCCGCGCTGGTCACGCTCTATTCCTATTCGCGCGTGCTGCCGATCGCCAAGCAATACGTCAACAGCGACATGGTGGCGGCCGGCATCAGCATCGGCGCCGTATTCCTGATCACCCTGCTGGTGTCTCAGTGATCACCGTCCGCATATCCGACATGATCCTTGACAGCCGGGTCGGCGCGCTCGACCGCACGCTCGGCTTCCTGTTCGGGCTCGGTCGCGGGCTACTCATTGTCGTGGTTGCTTTCGTATTCTTTAACTGGCTGGTGTCCTGAACGCAGTCAGCCTGAATGGGTCAGGAATGCGAAGTCGATGGTCGTACTGCAAAATACTGGTGATTGGCTGAAGCCCATGTTGCCGGATGACCTCGATAAGCACCATATCGAAGGGTTCAGGAAGCCGAAACTGGAAGACCAGGAACCGCCCGATGCCAGCCCCGACCGCAAGTCGGAGCTCAGTCCACGGACCGGAACGCTCTGACGATGCAGAACCGCAAGCCCGACGACGCGCAAAGCCAAGGCTCCGAATTCGATCCGGATGCCGACCGGCTACGCGAGGAATGCGGCGTGTTCGGCATCTTCGGCCATCCCGACGCCGCCGCCATCACCGCGCTCGGCCTGCACGCGCTCCAGCATCGCGGCCAGGAAGCCGCCGGCATCGTCTGTTTCGACGGCAAGCGCTTCCATTCCGAACGCCGCATGGGACTGGTCGGCGACACTTTCGCCCGCCGCGAAGTGATCGACCGGCTGCCCGGCACCACGTCCATCGGCCATGTGCGCTACTCGACCACCGGCGAAACCATCCTGCGCAACGTGCAGCCGCTGTTCGCCGAGCTCAACGCCGGCGGCTTCGCCATCGGGCACAACGGCAATCTCACCAACGGCATCAAGCTGCGGCGCGAACTGGTGCACGACGGCGCCATGATGCAGTCGACCACCGACACCGAGGTGATCCTGCATCTGGTGGCGCGCGCCAAGCGCAACCGCTTCGTCGACCGCTTCATCGAAGGCCTGCGCCAACTCGAAGGCGCCTATGCCTTCGTCGGCATGACCAACAAGAAGCTGATCGGCGCGCGCGATCCGCTCGGCATCCGCCCGCTGGTCTACGGCACGCTCGACGGCTGCCCGATCCTGGCCTCGGAGACCTGCGCGCTCGACATCATCGGCGCCAAATACGTGCGCGACATCGAAAACGGCGAAGTCGTGATCTTCGACGAGGACGGCGCGCAGTCGCACAAGCCGTTTCCGCCGACGGCGGCGCGGCCCTGCATCTTCGAATACATCTATTTCTCGCGGCCGGATTCCATCGTCGGCGGCCGCAACGTCTACGACGTGCGCAAGACCATGGGCGCGGAGCTGGCGCGCGAAGCCAAGGCTGCGGCCGACGTGATCGTGCCGGTGCCGGATTCCGGCGTGCCGGCGGCGATCGGCTTTGCGCAGGAGTCGGGAATTCCCTACGAGCTCGGCATCATCCGCAACCACTATGTCGGCCGCACCTTCATCCAGCCGACGCAGTCGATCCGCGATCAGGGCGTGCGGCTGAAGCATTCCGCCAACCGCGCGGTAGTCGCCGGCAAGCGCATCGTGCTGGTCGACGATTCGATCGTGCGCGGCACCACCTCGCGCAAGATCGTGCAGATGATGCGCGACGCCGGCGCCAAGGAGGTGCACTTCCGCATCGCCTCGCCGCCGATCACCCATCCCGACTATTACGGCATCGACACGCCGGAGCGCGACAAGCTGCTCGCCGCCACGCACGATCTGGAAGCCATGCGCCAATTCATCGGCGCGGATTCGCTGGCATTCCTCTCGGTCGACGGCATCTACCGCGCCATGGGTTTCGAGAAGCGCGACGCGGCGCGGCCGCAATTCACCGACCATTGCTTCACCGGCGACTATCCGACGCCGCTCACCGACCAGGCCGCGCAGGACGCCAGCCCGCGGCAGTTGTCGCTGCTGGCGGAAGCGATTTAACAGAAACCGTCATGGCCGGGCTTGTCCCGGCCATCCACGTCTTTAAAAGACAGCAGTTAATAAGAAAGGCGTGGATGCCCGGCACAAGGCCGGGCATGACGGGTCAATGGCCGACATCCCAAACCCCTCTCCGACCGTATTGCGCTGGTCACCGGCGCCTCGCGCGGCATTGGCGCGGCGCTGGCGGTCCAGCTCGCGCAAGCAGGCGCGCACATTGTCGCGGTGGCACGCACGGTCGGCGGATTGGAAGAGCTCGATGACAACGATCAAAGCTGCGGGTGGCTCGGCCACGTTGGTGCCGCTCGACATGAAGGATAGCGAGGGCCTGGCGCGGCTCGCCCTCGCCATCAAGGAGCGTTACGGGCGGCTCGACGTGCTGGTCGGCAATGCCGGCATTCTGCGCACGCCGGCGCCGCTCGGCCACATTGAGCCGAAGGATTGGGACGAAATTTTCGCCGTCAACGTCACCGCGAACTGGCAGACTATTCGCGCGTTCGATCCGCTGCTCAAACTGTCGGACGCAGGTCGCGCGGTGTTTATCACGTCGGCGCTTGGCACTTTGGCGCGCCCTTACTTCGGCGCCTACGCGGTGTCCAAAGCGGCGCTGGACATTATGGTGCGCACCTATGCCGCCGAATGCGCGGAGACCAATGTGCGCGCCAATCTGTTCAGCCCGGGCCAGACCCGCACCCGCATGATGGCGACCGCATTTCCCGGTGTCGATCCGGAAACGCTGCCGACCCCGGAAGAAGTGGCGAAAACCATCGTGCCGCTGTGCCTGCCGAGCTGCCCGAGACCGGCAAGCTGTACGATTTCCGCGCGGGCAAGTTTCTGGAATTCCGGCCGCCGGCGTGAATGCTGCTTTAAACCGCACTCAGTGCTTTCGCTTTGCCCGGCCTTTGAACGGGTTGTCCTTTTCCCGCAGCGTCAGCCGGATCGGCGTGCCGGGAAGCTCGAAGCTCTCGCGCAGGGAGTTCACGAGATAGCGCTTGTAGGCGTCGGGCAGCGCGTCGGCGCGGGTGCAGAACACGACGAAACTCGGCGGCCGCGATTTCGCTTGCGTGATGTAGTTGAGGCGCAATCTTCGCCCCGACACCGCCGGCGGCGGATGCGAGTCGACCGCGTGCTCGAACCAGCGATTAAGCGCCGACGTCGGAACGCGCTTGTTCCATATTGCGAAAGCATCGACGATCGCCTGCATCAGCCGGTCGAGGCCCTCGCCGGTGATGGCCGACACCGCCACCAGCGGCACGCCCTTCATCTGCATAAGCTTCTCATCGGCTTCCACGCGCAACTTGCCGATGGCGCCCGCGGTCTTTTCCTTCAGGTCCCATTTGTTGACCGCGATGACGATGGCGCGGCCTTCCTGCTCGACCAGATCGGCGATGCGCTGGTCCTGTTCCTCGAAGGCGTTTCCGACGTCGAGCAGCACAACCACGACTTCGGCGAAACGCACCGCGTTGAGCGCATCGGCGACCGACAGCTTCTCCAGCTTCTCGTCGACGCGCGCGCGTCGCCGAATGCCGGCGGTGTCGTGAATGCGGAACTTTTGACCGTGCCAGTCGAGATCGACCGCGATGGCGTCGCGGGTGGTGCCGGCTTCCGGCGCGGTCAGCAGGCGCTCCTCGCCGATCAGCCGGTTGACCAGCGTGGACTTGCCGGCATTCGGGCGTCCGACGATGGCGACGCGGATCGGGTGGGGACCCGAGGGCTCAGCCGCGCTTCAGCGCCGCCGCCGCGGTTTGCGCCGGCAGCGCCGCGCGCAACGCATCGTAAAGATCGGACAGGCCCTCATTGTGCTCGGCGGAAATCGCCACCGGATCGCCGAGGCCGAGCGCGTAGGCATCGAGCCTTCCCGCTTCGCCGGCGGTGCCTTCCATCTTGTTGGCGATCAGCACGGTCGGCTTGCCGGATTTGCGCGCCAGTTCGGCGAAGGCTTGGTCGGCGGGCGTGCGCCCGATGCGGGCATCGATCATGAAGAAGATCGCATCCGCCTGCGCCATCGCGGTTTCGGTCTGCGCCCGCATGCGGCCGGTGAGGCTTTCGGGCGCTGATTGCTCGAGCCCGGCGGTATCGATCACGGTGAATTCAAGATCGCCGAGCCGGCCAGCGCCTTCGCGCCGGTCGCGCGTCACGCCCGGACGGTCGTCGACCAGCGCAACGCGCCGGCCGACCAGCCGGTTGAACAGTGTCGACTTGCCCACGTTGGGGCGGCCGACAATCGCGATGGTGAAGCTCATGGGCAGCGGTCCGGCCCGCGCAAACCGGGCGACGCTCTCTTAGCCTGACTGGAGACTTAGCGCGAGAAGGTGCCGGGCGGCGGCGCTGACGGCCAAGGAGCCATGCTGGAGCTCTGTCCGGATGCAGGCTGCTGGCTCTGTTGCCCTTGCTGTGGGTTCGAACCTGGCCAGGGCTCCAGCGGCGCCTGCTGGTCGCCGCTTTGACCCTTGGCCGTTGGCTGAATGGTGATCTGACCAGGAGCTGGACGCGCCGCCGTGCGCGGTTTCGGCTTGCGCTTGGGTTTCGGCTTCGGCTCTTCGGCCGGAGCGATAGCAGCCGTCTTGCTCGCCGGCGCGGGCGCAGCGTTGTTGGCGGGTTCGGCGGCCGGAGTTTGCGCGGTCTCCGGCGGCGGTTGGTTGCTCTTTCAAATATTCCGGTGGAATCCCTTGCGTGACGCCCGGCACTCCTTCCGGGAACAGTTCCTTGCGCTCGCCCGGCAGCTTTTTCTTTTGATTGATGCCGAACACGTCGAACTTATCGGCATCGAAATCCTCGCAGCCGGCAAGCACCGGCGCGACCGCGACCAATCCGACCAGCAACACGACGCGATGCAAGCGGCGCATGAATTAGTCCTCAACTCTTGCCATCGGCGGCGATCAGCGCCGAGAGCACGTCGACGCGCGCGCGGGTGCCCGGCGGCGTGTCACCGTCGGTCGTGATCATATCGATATAGCGCCGCGCGGCGGTGAAGTCGTGATTGCGCCAAGCCGACAATGCCAGTAACTCGCGCGCGGTATGGCGGAAAGTGCGGCCCGGCTCGGCGGCCGGATCGAGACGGCGGCGCATATCGGAAAACGGCGCCTTGTCCAGCATCAACATGCCGGCGCGCACGGCAGCGAGATCCTGCAAGGTCGCGCCGAGCGAACCATCGGCGGCGAGATCGTCATAGGCCTTGATAGCGTCAGCCGGTTTGACTTGCGCGAGTTCGGCGGCGGCGCGGAAGCGCGCCAGCATGCGATAGCCGGCCGGCGCGTCGGTTGCGATTTTGGCAAAAGCGGCATCCGCCTCCGTATGCTTGCCCGCCTCGCTTAATGTCAGCGCGGACTCGAAGGCCGCGCCGGCGGCGACGGCCTTCTTGGCTTCCCAGTATTCGTAACCGCGCCAGGCGCCGATCCCGGCGACGATCAGCACGGCAGCGCCAATGATGTAAATGCTGTAGCGGTCCCACAGCTTTTGCAGCCGTTCGCGCCGGACTTCCTCGTCCACTTCATTGAAAATATCGGCCACGAACTGCTCCAAGCCCCCTTAACACCCGTCCCCGGGGCGGATGGCGGCGTAACCTAACGATGTGGCGCGCCTAAGGCAAAGATTGGCCGACAATCGTTAATATTTCAGGGGTTTAGCCCTGTTTTCCCTTCATCGGATAAACGTGCTCGGGACCCGGAAAGGCGCGCGAGCGCACCTCGGCGGCGTAATCGGCCACCGCCTTCTCGATGCCGGGGCCAAGTTCGCCATAGCGCTTGACGAATTTCGGCACCCGCGGCGACAGGCCGAGCATGTCCTCTAACACCAGGATCTGACCGTCGCAGGCGACGCTCGCCCCGATGCCGATGGTCGGGAATGCGCACCGCCGCGGTGAGCTTGCGCGCCAACGGTTCGGCCACCGCCTCGATCACCACCGCGAAGGCGCCGGCCTCGGCCACCGCCAGCGTATCCTGCTCGAAGCGGACCCAGTCCGCTTCCTCGCGGCCTTGCGCACGGAACGAGCCAATCACGTTGATCGCCTGCGGCGTCAGGCCGACATGCGCCATCACCGGCACGCCGCGTTCGACCAGGAAACGAACCGTCTCCGCCATGCGCGCGCCGCCTTCGACCTTGATGGCGCCGCAGCCCGTTTCTTTGAGCACGCGCGCGGCGTTCATGAAGGCCTGTTCCTTCGAGCCCTCGTAGGAACCGAACGGCATGTCGACGACGACCAGCGCGCGCTTACGAGCCGCGCATCACCGCGTGGCCTTGCAGGATCATCATCTCGAGCGTGACGGGAACCGTGGTCTCCAAACCGTGCATCACCATGCCGAGCGAGTTGCCGACCAGGATCACGTCGCAATATTTGTCGACCAGCCGCGCGGTGTGCGCGTGATACGACGTCAGGCACACGATCGGTTCGCCGCCCTTGCGGGCGAAAATATCCGGAGCGGTGAGCCGCTTGATTTCTTGCTGCGCGGACAAACGCTATCTCCCAAACACCGGCACGCCGATGATCATCGGATGGAAGGCGAACCCGAGCGCGAGATAAATGACAATGCCGAGCGCCACCACGATGATGTCGTTGGTCCAGCCCGTGGGCGTTACGGTCGCGCCGATATCGCCGCGCCGCTTGGCGGCGATGCGGGCATAAACGCCCCAGGCCAGGAACGATCCGAACAGCAGAATTGAACCGAGATCGCCGTTCGAGAGCAAATGCGCGAGCGCCCAGGTCTTCACGCCGGCCAGCATCGGATGCTTGAGCTTGGCTTTGATGTGGCTCGGGATGAATGCGGCGGTAATAAAAATCGACGCGAATAGCATCAGGCCGATGGTAATATGCCGCATGAAAGCCGGCGGCGACCAAATTTGGACCCAGTCATGCGCGCGGTACTGCCCATAGCCGTAAATAATCAGCACCAGACCGGCGAGTGCCACGAGCGCGAACAGCGCGCGATAGCCGTGGCCGAGCCGCGCGATCGCGGCCGTGCGCGCGCCGCGAAACGTAACGAATGTATGGGCCCCGAGAAACACGATCAGGCCGAGAATGAGGACGCCTAAACCCATGCTACTCTCGCACCATACTCAAAACACTTCACAAACGCCGCAGTAGAGGATAGTGGCGGTCAATGCAAGCTGGTCTCCGCATGGGTAATCTTCGATGCCCGTAAACCCGTCGCATCTGACCGAGCCCGCGCGCAATACGCCGATCGCAGGCGAATATGACGTGGTGGTGCTGGGTGGCGGGCCTGCCGGAATTGCCGCCGCGGCGGCGGCTGGAATGCATGGCCGAAGAGTTCTGTTGATCGAGCGCTACGGCTTTCTCGGCGGCATGGGGACGGCAGCGGGGGTGACGAACTTTTGCGGGCTGCATGCCAACGTGCACGGCGAGATCAGACAAGTCGTCCACGGCGTTGCCGACGATTTGCTGGCGCGCATCGAACGACTGGGCGGACTGAACGCGCCGCATCTCGTGCTCGGAAAGATATATGCGCAGGCCTACGACACCGCCGCCTACAAATGTGCGGCCGACGATTTGTTGTTGTCCTGCCATGTCGATATTTTGTTTCACGCGCTCGCGACCAGCGTGGCGATGGACGGCGGCAGCCGTATCAAGGCGCTGCTGGTTGAAACGAAATCCGGCCGCCGCGCGATCCTCGGGCGCATCTTCATCGATTGTTCCGGCGACGGCGACCTCGCGGCCTTCGCCGGTGCGGCTTACGAAAAAGGCGACGCCGACGGCCACATGCTTTTCCCGACGATGATGTTCCGCGTGAACGGAGTCGATGCTGCGCTGGCCGGCGAGGCGTGGCGCACCGTCCCCGCCTTGATGGAGGCGGCGGAAAAACGCGGCGTCGCTTTTCCGCGCAAAGGCGCGATCGTGCGGCCGCAGAAGCATTCGAGCGAATGGCGCATCAATGTCACCCAGATCAAAAATCCGGAGGGGCGAGCCGTCGACGGCACCGACGCACACGAACTCAGCACCGGCGAAATCGACGGCCGGCGCCAAGCGATGGCGTTCTTCGAATTTCTGAAGCGTGAGGCGCCGGGGTTCGCCAAATCTTACATCGTCGACATCCCGCCGCAGCTCGGCGTGCGCGAAACGCGCCGGATCGCCGGACAATACCAGCTCACCGCCGACGACGTGCTGACCTGCGCCAGCTTTCCCGATACCATCGGGGTCAACGGCTGGCCGATCGAGAACCATGTGGCGGGGGATGTGGTTTGGCGCTGGCCGGAAATCCCCGTTTCGCGCGGCTTCAATCACCTGCCCTACCGCATGCTGGTCCCGCGCGCGCTCGACAATCTGCTGGTGGCGGGACGCTGCGCCTCGATGACGCACGAAGGCCAATCGGCCGCGCGGGTCAGCGGTCCGTGCTTCGTCATGGGACAGGCCGCCGGAACGGCGGCACATCTTTCGCTTGCGGGAAATGCCAGCAATGCGGATATTCCGATCGATCGACTGCAACAAATCTTGCACGGCGACGGCGTCTATCTCGGACGCGACGTTACCGGCCGATAGAAGGACACGCCCATGCTCAAGCGCATTGCGCTCATGCTTCTGTTTTCGCTCGCCGTGGCAGCGCCGGGAATGGCGCAGACCTGGCCAACCAAGCAGGTCAAGATCATGGTGCCGTTCGGCGCCGGCTCGACGCCCGACGTGGTTGCGCGCATCCTGTCCGACGGGCTCGGCAAGAAGTATCCCGACAGCGTCTTCATCGTCGAAAACAAGCCGGGCGCGAGCGGCAACCTCGGCACCGAGGCGGTCGCAAAAGCCGCGCCGGACGGAGCAACGATCGGCGTAAGCATTGGCGGGCCACTCGCCATCAACACACTGCTGTTTTCCAAGCTGCCGTATAATCCGCAAAAAGACATCGCGCCGATCACCCAACTCATCACGCAGGCGAGCGTGCTCACGGTAAATCCGGGGCTGAAGGTAAATTCGGTCGCCGAGCTGGTCGCGCTGCTGAAAAAAGACCCCGGTAAATACACCTTTGCCTCGATCGGCACCGGCTCGCTCTCGCAGCTCGCGATGGAAGCGGTCGCGATAAAGTCAGGCACCAAAATCGTGCACGTGCCCTACAAGAGCTCGCCCGACGCCATGCTCGCGGTGATCCGCGGCGACTCGCAGATGGCCTGCATGCCGGCGGCTTCTGTCGTGCCGCAAGCCAAGGCCGACAAGGTGAAAATGCTCGCGGTCTCCACTGCGAAGCGTTCGCCCTATTTGCCCGACGTTCCGACACTGAAGGAATCCGGCATCGACGTCGAGGCCGACGCCTGGATGGGTCTGATCGCGCCGGGCGGCACGCCCAAAGCGGTCATCGACAAGATCAACAAGGACGTGGTCGAGATCATCAAGTCGCCGGGCGCGCACGACAAGCTGGCTGCGGCGTTGATGGAGCCGGTCGGCTCGACGCCGGAACAATTCCGCGCCACCATCGACAGCGAAGTCTCGCGCTGGGCGCCGGTGATCAAGGCGGCGAACGTGAAGGTGAATTGATTCCGTCATGCCCGGCCTTGTGCCGGGCATCCA
Organism: uncultured Alphaproteobacteria bacterium; assembly: GCA_963809675.1. Lineage (GTDB taxonomy): Bacteria > Pseudomonadota > Alphaproteobacteria > Rhizobiales > Xanthobacteraceae > Pseudolabrys. The sequence continues at coordinate 312,861 of CAWEKJ010000007.1, read as the reverse complement.
CGCCTTATTAAGTTCGTGGCGGACAAGACGTCGAGGGCCGGGACAAGCCCGGCCATGACGACTAAATCCCTTTGTTCTTCACGTCTTTAATATCGGTAAAGACGATCCCCGGCGCGCGCTCGCGGGTGTAATCGAGGATAAACTGATTGCGCGCCATGAATACGCGATCGCCGTCGAGATCTTCGGCGACGCTGGAATAATTTGTTTGCACGAAATCGTCGATTTTTTTGCTATCCGCGCATGAAATCCAGCGCGCAAGTTGGAATTCCGGCGTCTCGAAGCCGATTTCGAGACCATATTCGTCGCCCAGCCGCACCTTGAGAACGTCGAGCTGCAACGGACCGACCACGCCGACCAGCGCCGGCGCGCCGTCGAGCGGGCGGAACACCTGGACAACGCCTTCTTCCGCCATCTGCTGGAGCGCCTCTTTCAGTTTCTTGGCCTTCATCGGGTCGCCCAGCTTCACGCGCCGCAGAATTTCCGGCGCGAAGTTCGGAACCCCGAGAAACGCAATCTCCTCGCCCTCGGTAAAAGTATCCCCGATGCGCAGCGTGCCGTGATTGGGAATGCCGACCACGTCGCCGGCATAGGCCTCATCGGCCACCGAGCGATCCTGCGCGAAAAAGAACTGCGGCGCCGACAGCGTCATCGGTTTGCCGGTGCGCACCAGCTTCGCCTTCATGCCGCGGCGCAGCTTGCCCGAGCACAGCCGCGCAAAGGCGATGCGGTCGCGGTGGTTGGGGTCCATATTGGCCTGTATCTTGAACACAAACGCGGTCATGGCGGGCTCATGCGCCTCGATCGTGCGCTTGTTGGAAGCTTGTGCGCGCGGCGGCGGCGCGAAACTGGCGAGCGCGTCGAGCAGATCCTTGACGCCGAAGTTCTTGATGGCCGACCCGAAATACACCGGGGTCAGATGACCCTCGCGGAAGGAGGCGAAATCGAACGGTCGGCTGGCGTCCTTCACCAGCGCCAGCTCCTCGGTAATCGTCTTGGCGTCGAGCATGGAATTTTTGGCCGCCAGCGCCGCGAGATCGAGCGGCTGCGGCACCGCCGCCCTGCCGTCGTCGTTCAGCAGCCGCATATCGCCGGTCGCAAGCTCATAGGTGCCGACGAAATCGCGGCCGCGTCCGATCGGCCAATTCATCGGCGTGGTGTCAAGCGCCAGAGTTTTTTCGATCTCATCCAGAAGTTCAAATGGATCGCGGGTTTCACGGTCCATCTTATTGATGAAGGTAATGATCGGAATGTCGCGCAGCCGGCACACTTCGAACAGCTTGCGGGTGCGCGCCTCGATGCCCTTGGCGCCGTCGATCACCATCACCGCCGAGTCGACCGCGGTCAGCGTGCGATAGGTGTCCTCGGAGAAGTCTTCGTGGCCCGGCGTGTCGAGCAGATTGAACACACGGCGCGTCGTAATCAAAGGTCATCACGGAGGTGACGACCGAAATGCCGCGCTCGCGCTCGATCGCCATCCAGTCGGAGCGAGTCGACCGGCGGTCGCGCTTGGCCTTGACCTGCCCCGCAAGATTGATGGCGCCGCCGAACAGCAGCAGCTTTTCGGTCAGCGTGGTCTTGCCGGCGTCGGGATGCGAGATGATCGCGAAAGTGCGCCGGCGCTCGACCTCGGCCGCAAGCGGCGTGAGCGCAATCGAATTGTCGGGGCGCAGGGGCATGTTCATCGCCTGCATGTGGCCGCAAATGCGAGCGAAATCAAGCCGCTGGGATGATGCCGGATGTTCGGCGGCCGCAAACTGTCGTAGGCTGGCGGTGCCGGTTCGGACTGGAGACTTCCCTTGGCGTTGCGCCTGCGGCCCGTTATTGGCCTTTCCCGCTCGTCTGATTCGCCGTCGCGTTCGTCGCCGCCGGCACGCTTTCGCGTCCTGGCCGGCGAGCCGGTCGTTCAATGTCGATACCGACGAGAAGCCTCGGCGCTGCGCATGTGCGTGCCTCGATCGACATTGCCGCGCCGCCTTTGACCGTCTGGGGCGTGCTGACCGATTGCGCCCGCGCGCCGCATATCATTCCCAATCTGGAAAGCTGCCAGATCGTCAAGCACGATCCGGCCGGACACTGGGACATCCGCGAGCACATCATCAACTGGGCCGCGCTGATGCCGAGGATGCGCACGGTGGTGCGCACCAGCTACGAGGTCGGCCGCCGCATGCTGTTCAAGCGCGTCGATGGTGACATGCGCGTCTCGCAAGGCGAATGGCGGCTCGACCCGCTGGCCAACGCGCACGCCACGCGACTTTCCTACAACGCGCTGGTGGCGCCGAATTTCCCGGTGCCGGAATTCATGGTCGAGCACGCCGTGCACGAGGACCTGCCCAATCTGCTGCGCGCCATCGAGCGCGCCAGCCTGGAGGACGCGGCCAAGCACTACGGCAAACTCCCGCTCGTCCCCGCGAAAGCGGGGACCGGGCAACACATTGCCTACTTGGTTTATTGTTCGGATTCCGCTTGCGCGGGAATGAACGGAGTCGAGCCACGCCGACGCTTACCCGAGCGCCGCCGCATAGGCCTCCGGCTTGAATCCCACCAGCAGCTTGCCGCCGCCAAGTTCCAGCACCGGCCGCTTGATCATCGAGGGCTGCGCCAGCATCAGCGCGATCGCCTTCTTCTCGGTGAGGCCGTCTTTGTCCTTGTCGGGCAATTTGCGGAACGTGGTGCCGGCGCGGTTGAGCAGCGTCTCCCAGCCCGCTTTCTTCGCCCAGCCTTCGAGCTTGGCGCGCTCGATGCCGGCGGTCTTGTAGTCATGGAAGGCGTAGGCGACGCCGCTTCTTGTCGAGCCAGGCGCGCGCCTTCTTCATGGTGTCGCAGTTCTTGATGCCGTAGATGGTGATGGGCAATTGGCTCCCCTCGGCGAATGATCATCCGGCCAACCAAAAAACTTAAAACAATCTTCCACAAATGTCAGCCTTACAGCAGGAAATCAGGTGTGCCGCCTGAACCTCGGCTTTAGCGCCGCCAGGAGGAGAACGGGTAATCGTAGAACGCAATCGTCATGTTGGGCTCCTATCGGTTGAGAACGATGTGGGTGGCGTGCTCGGTCGCCTGATGTTCGGTGACGCGGTAGCCGAGCGCCGGCAGGTCGATCCCGGCGAACATCGCTTCGCCTTGCCCGAGCACGACCGGCGACAAAGCGAAATGCAACTCGTCGATCAACCCGGCGCGAAGATATTGACGTACCGTCTCGACGCCACCACCGATCTTCACGTCGCGGCCCTTGGCGGCGAGCTTCGCCTTCTCCAGCGCCGCCTCGATGCCGTCGGTCACGAAGATGAAAGTGGTGCCGCCTTCCATCTCGATCGGATCGCGCGGATAGTGCGTCAGCACGAAGGTCGGCGCGTGATAGGGCGGATTGTCGCCCCACCAGCCCTTCCAGCTCTCGTCCGGCCAGGGACCGCGGATCGGCCCGAACATATTGCGGCCGAGGATGAACGCGCCGAACCCGTCCATCGAACGATGTGCGTAGGCCTGATCGACGCCGTCCGAGCCGCCGTCCTTGCCGATCATTGCCCGGAACATGCGCGTACCGAACATCCACTGGTGCAGCTCCTGCCCGCGCTTGCCGAGCGGATTTTCAAGACTTTGCTCAGGTCCCGCTCCGAAACCGTCGAGCGAGATCGAAAAGCCTGCAACGCGCACTTTCGGCATAACGAACTCCCTTTCATCTCTTCCGGGATCGAGAATTGAAGCAGTAGGGTTCGCTACCTGGCTCACGACGATGCGCCGGTGGCTATCAGCAGCTATCGAGCACGCACATTACGCCTAAGCATTCCAAGATGGCCGATAGCCGCCTTTTCTACTGCCCCTCACTCCCACTCAATCGTCCCCGGCGGCTTGCTGCGTCACGTCGTAAACGACGCGGTTGACGCCCTTGACCTCGTTGATGATGCGGGTCGCCACCGCGCCGATGAATTTCATGTCGAACGGGATAGAAATCCGCCGTCATGCCGTCGGTCGAGGTGACCGCGCGCAGGCCGACCACAAAATCATAGGTGCGGCCGTCGCCCATGACGCCGACGGTCTTGACCGGCAGCAACACGGCGAAGGCCTGCCAGATGTCGTCGTAGAGACCGGCGCGGCGGATTTCCTCGATGTAGATCTCGTCGGCGAGCCGCAGGATGTCGCATTTCTCTTTTGTGATGGCGCCGGGAATGCGGATCGCCAGCCCCGGTCCCGGGAACGGATGGCGGCCGACGAAGGCCTCCGGCAATCCCAGTTCGCGGCCGAGCGCCCTCACCTCGTCCTTGAACAATTCGCGCAACGGCTCGACCAGTTTCATCTTCATGCGGTCGGGCAAGCCGCCGACATTGTGATGCGACTTGATGGTGACCGAAGGGCCGCCGGTGAACGACACGCTCTCGATCACGTCCGGGATAGAGCGTGCCTTGCGCGAGGTATTCGGCGCCGCCGATCTTCTTCGCCTCGGCGTCGAACACGTCGATGAACAATCTGCCGATGGTCTTGCGCTTCTGCTCCGGGTCGTCGACGCCTTTGAGCGCCTTGAGGAAGGTCGCCTCGGCGTTCACATGCACCAGCGGAATATTGTAGCTGTCGCGGAACAGCGCGACGACCTTCTCGGCTTCGGCGAGCCGCAGCAGGCCGTGATCGACGAACACGCAGGTGAGCTGCTCGCCGATCGCTTCGTGGATCAGCACCGCGGCGACCGCCGAGTCGACGCCGCCGGACAGGCCGCAGATCACGCGGCCCTTGCCGACCTGCTTGCGGATTTTCTCGATCGCCTCGTCCTTGAAGGCGCGCATGGTCCAGTCGCCGGACAGGCCCGCGACCTTGCGCACGAAATTGCGCAGCAGCGCCGCGCCGTGCGGCGTGTGCATCACCTCGAGATGGAACTGCGTGGCGTAGAATTTGCGCGCGTCGTCGCCGATGATCGAGATCGGCGAGTTCGGCGCGCTGCCGAGCACGTGGAAGCCCGGCGGCAATTCGGTCACGCGGTCGCCGTGGCTCATCCAGACCGGATATTTCTCGCCCTTCTTCCAGACGCCTTCGAAGATCGGGCTGTCGGCGATCGACCTCGACTTCGGCGCGGCCGAATTCGCGGTGGTGCCCGCCTTCGACCTTGCCGCCGAGTTGCGCCGCCATCGCCTGCTCGCCGTAGCAAATGCCGAGCACCGGCACGCCGGCGTCATAGATCGCCTTGGGCGCCAGCGGCGCGTCCTTGTCGAGCACCGAGGCCGGCCCGCCGGACAGGATCACCGCCTTCGGCTTCATCGTGCGGAAGGCTTCCTCGGCCTTCTGGTAGGGCACGATCTCGCAATAGACCTTTTCCTCGCGCACCCGCCGCGCGATCAGCTGGGTGACCTGCGAGCCGAAATCGACGATCAGGACTTTGTCGTGCAAAGTTTCGTCCTTGGACGGCGCTGCCGCGAGCGGCGCCGGAATCGGCTCCGTTCGAGGCGGCTTTGTGGGATTGAGCTTGCGGCGCGGTCAAGGCGGCGTCAGGCTCCGGTTAACTAAGCCAGATTTCGACACATTCAGATAACCCTCCATTAGCCCGCTTGTGAGAGATAAAGGGAGCGATTTTCGCCATTTCCACACGTTTGGGAACTAAGTTTGGCCTACCACGCCGATCACATGACGCTCTCCACCGCCCGCGGCGCCGATCGCCGCACGGCGTTATTCCGTGAGAGTCCGGCCGAGACGGCCGAGCGCTGGGCGCTCGGGCTGGCCTGGGGGCTGATGCCGGCGCGCATCGGCGGCTTGCCGAACCTGGCGCGGCTCTGCTTCGCCGAATTTCTGGCGCCCGACTATGCCCTGCCCGATCCCGAACGCGCGCTCGACAATCCGCCCGGTCTCGCCGGCATCGTGCACGATCTCACGCTGCCGATCTTGCTGGCCGCCTATCGGCGCGGGCTCTACCCGCTCGCCCATATCGCGCCGCTGAAGTGGTGGTCGCCGCCGCGGCGCTCGCTGCTGTCATTCAAAGACTTCCACATGTCAAACAATCTGCGCCGATTCATGCGCCAGGATCGCTATACGGTGACGTTCGATCGCGATTTTGAACGCGTGATCGCGGCTTGCGCCGGACGCCGCCAGGGCCGCTGGCATCTCACATGGATTACGCCGCGCATCATGCATGTCTATGCGGAAGCGTTCGACGCCGGCTATGTGCACAGTTACGAAGTCTGGAACAAGGCGGGCGAATTGGTCGCCGGTGGCTACGGCACCGCCTATGGCGGGGCATTCACCGGCGAGTCCCAATTTGCGCATGAGCCCAACGCGTCGAAAGTCGGCTTGGCGGTACTGGCTTGGCATCTCGCCAAATGGCGCTTCCGTTTTTTCGACGGCAAGCTTATCGGGCCGCTCTGGGAAAGCCTGGGCTGCCGCGAAACTCCGAGATCGGAATTTCTTGCGCGTCTCGCCGAAGCGGTGCGCCAGCCCGGTAAGATCGGCCGCTGGCAGGTCGAAACCGATCTTGCGACGGTTTCGCGCTGGCAGCCCGAGTAATTCGACCCGTCTACTGCAATCCGTTTTCGACGACGTTGCCCAACAGCGGGACTTTCGCGATCCATCTGCGGACGCGCGAGTGACCCTGCTCGTCCGGCTTGGCCGCGCATCGGCGGCGTCCGGAATAGCCGCTGGCGGCACCGGATGTTCGGCGTCGGCTTGCACCGGCGCTGGGGCCGGCATCGTGGCTGCCGGCACCGCTGGTGCAGCGAGAGGCGCCGGTGTCGGTACGACGCCAATCGGTGCAGCCGCGGAAGTGGGCAAGGACGGTGGCAAGGCGAGCTCTTGCGGCGCAGGGCGAAGCGTCGATGCCGGCATGGCTGGTGCTTTCGTACGATCGATTTGCGCGGGCTCGGCGCGGTGAGTCAGCAGAGCTTGGCGAACAGCATCGACCCATTGCGCATCGGACGCGGCGGGATCGCGGCGAACCGGTTCGGCGGCCACCGCAGCCGGCTGCTTGGCGGCGGGCTGCGGACGCGGCTCGGCTTTGCGAACCGGCTCCTTCGGCAGCGTTTCTCCGTTTTGCGCCTTAGGAAGGGCCGGGGCGGCCACGCTGATCGGCGTTTTTGCCGGCGTGACGGCCGCGGTCTTTTCCGTTGCCAGCAACGCCTTGAATGCCGTGGTGGCGTCGGGATCGACCTTGCCGCAGTTTTGCTCGAACGTCACGACGTCGCGGCGAACCAGCATGCGCCGCGTGGTGGCGTCAACGCTTTTATCGAGCATGGCGACGATGCCGGCACGCAGGCTTTGGCAGGACGCCTCGACTGAAAAAGTGGCGTGGTAAAGCGAATAGGCGCTGGCCAGCCCAACCGGGACCCCGACCAGCGAGCCGAGCAACTGCATGACGGTCGTGAAACGGATGAACCGTGAGGCGGCGCATCCGGATAGGCTCTCAGATCCGCGGGCGCGGCATCTCCAGCGTGAAATGGTGGATCACGCCTGGCCACCAACATTGAATAATCCTCGGAATTGAGAACTCGTGAGGTTCCAATCACGCGATCATCGCGGACAAATTTGGCCGGGAATGCGGCACAATCGAGGAATTCGCTTTACGGATCGTTACCGACTGCAACGATGGAACTTCAGCCGCGCCGTAGAATGCTGACAAAGAAACCATCGGTCTCGGTTGTGCGCGGCGTCATCAGGATGCCTTCGTCCGACAGCCGTGCCGCCTTCGCGAACATGAAGGCGCGTTCGCCGAGCGCGCCGGCGACCTCGGCCGGCGGCCGGACCGAAAATTCATGATGGCGTGTCATGAATTCGCGCACCTGCACGCCGTTTTCCTCGTCCAGCACCGAGCAGGTCACGTAAGCGATACGGCCGCCTGCTTTGAGCAGTGGCCCGGCGCGGTCGAGAATCTCGGCCTGCTCTTTCTGGCGCTGCTCCAGCGCGCCGGAACGCATGCGCCACTTGGCGTCCGGATTGCGCCGCCAGGCCCCGGTGCCGGTGCAGGGCGCGTCGATCAGCACCAGGTCACAACGTCCGGCGAGGTCGTCGAGCTCGCCGCCGATCGATTTCGGCGTGCGCACCTGCACGTTGCGCGCCCCAGAACGTGTCAGTCGGTCATGAATCGGCGCCAGCCGCCGCTTGTCGTCGTCGGTGGCGAAGATCTGTCCTTTGTTCTCCATCATGGCCGCAAGCGCCAGCGTCTTGCCGCCGGCGCCGGCGCAGAGATCGACCACCTGCTCGCCGGCCTTGGCGCCGGAGAAACAGCGCGGCCAGTTGCGAGCCTTCGTCCTGCACCTCGACCATGCCTTTGATGAAGGCCGGCTCGGCGTGCACTGCCGGGCTCCTGGCGTCGGCGGAATGGCGGACACGCAAGCCCCAGGGCGACCAGCGCGATGGTTCAGGCTTGAGATCGGACAGCATCCCGGCTGTCTTGTCTCGATCCGTCTTCAGCGTATTCACGCGCAGGTCGAGCGGCGCGCGCGACGACAGAGCCGCGCCTTCCTCCGCGCGATCGCCACCGAATGCGCGCATGAAATACGGGTCGAGCCATTCCGGATAGTCGCCCGCGACGTGCGCGGGCGCGCCAGCCATATCCGCGGTATCGAGACGTTTGCGTTCTTCGTCGCTCAAAGCCTCAGGCGCGTACTTCGCGCCATTCGCGAGCTGGGCAATCGCCTCGCTGTCGAACAAACGTTCGCGCTTGAGCATGCCGAGCAGCACAGCGCGGGGGCTGTCCGAACCCATGATGAATGCGCTCGACGCACGCCGGCGCAGTGCGTCATAGACAAGGCCGGCGATAGCGGCGCGGTCGCCCGAACCGGCAAAGCGATGCGCCAGCCCCCAGCTCTTGAGTACGTCGGCCGCCGGGCGGCGCTCGCTCTCGAGATTTCCGAAGACCTCGATGGCGGCTGCGAGCCGCGCGGCCGGCGTCATGGCAGGCCGATCAGGATACGGACCATGAAAATGACCCACATTGCCACCAGCACCAGCGCACCGATGCCGTAGAACGCGCCCGCGCATGCGGACATTGTTGCTGGTCACGTGCACCAGCGCCTGCAGCACGCGGAAGATCACGAAAATCCACGCCAGCACCACGAACACCATGATCGGCATGATGGGTGATAATCGACAGGATGGTCAGGACATAAAACAGCACCGGCAGTTCGAACTGATTGGAAAACGCGTAGGCGAATTGCGTGGCGCGGACCGGCCAGTTCGGCTCGCGCAGTGCGATATCTTTCAGATGGGTTTCGCCGCGCTGGAGCGACGATGTGCGGTAATACATCATACCGAACATCACGCCGAAGGTGAGCAGCACCTCGACGAACAGCGGCAGCAGGACGAATTGGATGGCCATGGGATACTCCCGAAGTGAATTACAGCTTAATGCTGAGCGCGGTCTCGTGTTCCTCGTCGATGAAGGCGGTAAGCCAGGTCTTCTTGTCTTGCAAGGCCGCGAGGTAGGCCTCGGCGCCGGTATGGGTGAGATTGGCGCTGATCAACAGACCGTGCGCGCGCAACAGCCGGCGTATTTCTTTCAGCAGCGGACGCGACGGCGTGAAACCGTCGAAAAACGCTACGTCATAGCCGGGATCGAGCCCGCGCAGCACTTGGGCGAAGTCACCCTCATGCACCACAATATGGCCGCCCATGCCGTGGGCTTCGACCTGCTCACGCGCCAGCCGCACGTGCTCGGCATCGCGCTCGATGGTGTCGATGACCGCCTGCGGCGCGCCTTTGGCGAACCACAGCGCGGTATAGCCCAATGCAGTGCCAAGCTCGAGCACGCGCCGCGCATTGGCCGCCGCGGCCAATGCCCCGAGCAGCGCGCCGTTGTCATAAGGATACGCGCCGCAGCCGTGCTGGGCGCGATGCGCCAGCGTCGCCTCGCGAATGGCGACGAAAGAGTCGGGCGAAGTCTTGGTCATGACGAACCTTCCCGATCAGGGAAGGTACAATACCTTAAACGCCGCTCGGATAATTCGGGCTCTCGCGCGTGATGGTCACGTCGTGTACGTGGCTCTCGCGAAGCCCTGCGCCCGAGATGCGGATGAATTCCGCCTTGCTGTGGAATTTGCTCGAGGTCCTTGGCGCCGACGTAACCCATGGCGGCGCGCAGGCCGCCAGCGAGCTGATGCAGCACGTTGGCGACCGGGCCCTTGTAGCCGACCTGGCCCTCGACGCCTTCGGGCACCAGCTTGAGCGCATCCTTGATGTCCTGCTGGAAATAGCGATCGGCCGAGCCGCGCGCCATGGCGCCGACCGAACCCATGCCGCGATAGCTCTTGTAGGAACGGCCTTGATAGAGAAACACCTCGCCCGGCGTCTCGTCGGTGCCCGCTAACAGCGAGCCGACCATGGCGACATCGGCGCCGGCGGCCAGCGCCTTGGCGAGATCGCCGGAATATTTGATGCCGCCGTCGGCGATCACCGGCGTGTTCGAGGCTTTCGCGGCCTCGACCGCATCCATGATGGCGGTCAACTGCGGCACGCCGACGCCGGCGACGATGCGCGTGGTGCAGATCGAGCCCGGGCCGATGCCGACTTTGATGGCGTCGGCGCCGCAATCGATCAGCGCCTTGGCGCCTTCCGAGGTGGCGACATTGCCGGCCACCACCTGCACCGCATTCGACAGCTTCTTGATGCGGGTCACGGCATCGAGCACGTAGCGCGAATGGCCGTGCGCGGTGTCGACGACGACCAGATCGACGCCGGCCGCGATCAGCGCTTCGGTGCGTGCGAAGCCTTTGTCGCCGACCGTGGTGGCGGCGGCGACGCGCAGCCGGCCCTGCTCGTCCTTGCAGGCGTTCGGATTGGTGACCGCCTTTTCCATGTCCTTGACGGTAATCAGACCGACGCAGCGGTATTGGTTGTCCACCACCAGCAGCTTCTCGATGCGGTGCTGATGCAGCAGGCGCTTGGCCTCGTCCTGGCTGACGCCCTCGCGCACGGTGATGAGCTTGTCCTTGGTCATCAGCTCGGCGACGCGCTGGCGCGGATCGGTCGCAAAGCGCACGTCGCGGTTGGTGAGGATGCCAACCAATTTGCCGGGGCCGCCATTGGCGCCGCGCTCAACCACCGGCACGCCGGAAATGCGGTTCTCCTTCATCAGGTCGAGCGCCTGCTGGAGCGTCGCGGTCGGCTCGATGGTGAGCGGGTTGACCACCATGCCGGACTCGAATTTCTTCACCTGGCGCACCTGCGCCGCCTGTTGCTCCGGCTCCAGATTGCGGTGGATGACGCCGATGCCGCCGGCCTGCGCCATGGCGATTGCCATCTGCGCCTCGGTCACCGTGTCCATGGCAGAGGCGATGATCGGGATATTGAGGGCGATCGAACGGGTGATGCGGGAGCGGATATCGACGTCGGAGGGCAGCACTTCCGACAGGCCGGGCCTGATCAGAACGTCGTCGAAAGTGAGCCCTTCGCGCGGGCTTCCGTTGTTTTTTCCGGCCATCGCCAACTCCGTCTCACCCGAAAAGAGAACAAGACCGGGTGCCGAAGGCTTAAAAATGCCTGTCGCGAGGAGATCCTCGCCCGACGTCACGGCCCGCTTTTGGGTTGGCGTGGGTCGTTAGCACGACAAAGCGCCGATTCCTAGGGCAATTCAGGACATTCCGGGCACAATCGGATCGAGTGGATAGCCGGCGGCGGCGCGGCAAGCACATTCGCGGATGGCTGTTATGAACATGCCGATTGGCCTTCCTTCCGCCACCGCTTTGCTATTCAAGACCTTTGCCTTGCGCCGGAAACCCAGTCGATCCCCCCATGCGCCCTGACCGCATCGTTCCGCTGATCATCGCGGTCGCTCTGTTCATGGAAAACATGGATTCGACCGTGATCGCCACCTCGTTGCCGGCGATCGCGGCCGATATCGGCACCAATCCGCTGGCGCTCAAGCTCGCCATCACCTCCTATTTGCTCTCGCTCGCGATCTTCATTCCGGCCAGCGGCTGGACCGCCGACCGCTTCGGCGCCCGCACCGTGTTCCGCGCCGCCATCGCCGTGTTCGTGCTCGGCTCGATCGGCTGTGCGCTGTCGAGCTCGCTCACCGACTTCGTCATCGCCCGCATCGTGCAGGGCATGGGCGGCGCGATGATGACGCCGGTCGGCCGCATGGTGCTGGTTCGCACCATCAGCCGGCGCGAGCTGGTCGGCGCCATGGCCTGGGTGACGACGCCGGCGCTGATCGGACCAGTGCTCGGGCCGCCGGTCGGCGGCTTCATCACAACCTACGCAAGCTGGCACTGGATCTTCATCATCAATGTACCGATAGGCCTGCTCGGCATCGTGCTCGCCACCCGCTACATCGACGACCTGCGTGCCGAAAAGCACGAGCCCTTCGATATCGTCGGCATGGCGCTTGCCGGTCTCGGCATTGCCGGTGTCGCTTTCGGCTTCTCGGTGCTGGGTCTCGAATTTTCTGCCTTGGACCGTGGTGGCAGGGCTGATCATAGGCGGGGTTTGTTTCATCGCGGCCTATCTGTTGCACGCACGCCACGCAGCCAACCCGGCGCTCGATCTCACGCTGTTTCGGTTGCCGACTTTCTTTGCCAGCGTGACCGGCGGATTCATCTTCCGGCTCGGCCTCGGCGCGCTGCCGTTCTTGTTGCCACTGATGCTGCAAGTCGGCTTCGGCATGTCGCCGTTCCAGTCCGGCACGATCACCTTCGCCACCGCGCTCGGCGCCATGGGCATGAAATGGGCGACCAGGACGATCCTGCGCCGCTTTGGTTTCCGCACCATCCTGGTGACCAACGCGATCATCAGCGCGGCCTTCCTCGCGGTCTGCGCGGGTTTCACGCAAACTACGCCGGTCGCGGTCATGATGGTGCTGCTGCTGGTCGGCGGCTTCTTCCGCTCGCTGCAATTCACCAGCATCAACACCATCGCTTATGCTGAAGTCGACCATCGCCGGGTCAGCCGCGCGACCGCGCTCGTGAGCGTCGCCCAGCAATTGGCGGTCTCGACCGGGGTGGCGCTCGGGGCCCTCGCCGTCGAACTCACGGTCCACTTCAAAGGCAGCCCAACCCTGGAAGCCAACGACTTTCCGCCGGCTTTTCTGGCGGTGGCCACGATTTCGGCCGTTTCGGTGTTGATTTTTGCGCGGCTTTCACCCGATGCCGGCGCCGAAATGGCGGATCGGCTGCCGGGTCCGACCGAGGCCTCCGACCAGCGCGTGGCCTGAAATCCTACGTGCCATAAAATTCACTATATTCGGCGTCAAACAATGACAAGCCATTGGGCCGGCATGTATTTTCGGCCCACATAAAATTCACGCCTAAGGGTGCCGGTGCATGCGTGCGACCCAACCAGTCAGCCTCATTGGAGCCGTTTCGCTCGTCGTCCTCGCCGCGACCTGGCCGTCCGGCGCGCGCGCGCAAGCTCAGACCGCGCGCAGCTGCGCCACCCAAACCGAAAAACTCGCCAGCGAGCGGATCGCCGCTTGCACCGCCGTGCTCGGTTCGGGACGGCTGCACGGCAAGCCGGAAGGCGTCGCCTATGCCTTGCGCGGTCTAGCTTATCTCGACCGCGGCGACATCGCGCACGCCATCGCCGATCTCAACCAGGCGGTCGCGCTGGCACCGGATTTTGCGCCCGCCTACCAGAACCGCGGCAATGCCTGGTACGTGCGCGGCAATTACGGCGAGGCGCTCGCCGACTACGACACCGCCATCAAGCTCGACGCCAATTCGCCGTCGCCTTACCTGAACCGCGCCACGCTGCGGCGCGACCTTGGCGAAACCGCGGGTGCGTTGGAGGACTACCAAAAGGCGATCAGCCTCGGCGCCAACAGCGCCCGTCTCTATAGCGGCCGCGGCCAGCTCTATCTGCGCCAGCACGATTACACGCGCGCGCTTGCCGATTTCGATCGCGCCTTGCAGCTTGAGTCGAACGCGACGAATTACATGTTGCGCGGAAAAACCCGCCAGGAGAGCGGCGATCTCGATCGGGCGCTCGCCGATTACGCCGAAGCGATCACGGCTCGATCCGCGCGACATCGCCGCCTACATCGCGCAGGCCTCGATCTGGGCCAAGAAGGGCGATCTCGACAAAGCCATCGTCATCTATGACCGCGCCGTCGCCGCCGATCCGACGCGCGCCGCGACTTACGCCTTGCGCGCGCAGGCCTATGCCCAAAAGGGCGACCACAAGCAGGCGATGTCCGATATCGGCCGCGCGCTTAAACTCTCCTGGGACGGCAAATTCCTCAGAGTACGCGGCGAGTTGCGGCTCGAAGACGGCGATATCGACGGCGCGTTGCACGACGCCGAGGCCATGCTCAAACTCGACCCCGAAAGCGCTTCCGCGATGGCGCTGCGCGGCGCCGTCTTCGTCCGCAAGAAAGACTACAACAACGCGCTTCCCGACCTCGACAAGGCGGTCAAGGTGAATGGTAGCGATGCGCTGGCCTATGGCGAGCGTGGTCAACTTTATCTGGCGAAACACGACATCGACCGCGCGCTGTCCGATCTCAACCGCGCCATCGAGTTGGGCGCAATCAGCCCGGCGCCTTATCGCGCCCGCGCCATGATTTCCGAGAGCAAGGGCGACAGCGCCACGGCGATCGGCGATCTCGGTCTGGCGATCCGCTACGATCCGCGCCCGGCCGCGCTCTATTTCGAACGCGCTGCCTTGCGCAAGGACAAGGGTGACACCGACCAGGCATTGACGGATCTGAGCAACGGGCTGGCGCTCGAGCCGGACAATGTCGCAGCGCTCATGGCGCGCGCGCAAATCACGCAAAGCAAAGGCGACACCGCCGCGGCCATTGCCGACTATGACGCCGCCCTCAAGCGCGATCCGAACAATACCGCCGCGCTCAACGCGCGCGCAGCGGCGCTCATCCAAACCAAGAGCTACGCCAAGGCCATCGACGACCTCGATCGTGTCATCCAGATCGAGCCCAAAAACGCGCAAGCTTATTTCCAGCGCGGCGCCGCCTTTGAACAATCAGGCCAGCGTGCCAAAGCGATCGACGACTACACCACCGCTCTCGCGCGCGACGGCTCCATGACCGTGGTGCGCGATGCGTTGGCGCGGGCGACCGCCGAGGAACGACGGCAGCAAGACCAGCAGATAGCCGAGCAAAATAAGAAGCAGCAAGAAATGCGACTGGCCGAGCAGAAAAAGATCGAGGCGGACGCCGCGCTCAAAGCCGCCGAGGAACGACGGCAGCAGGACCTGCGGGTGGCTGAACAAAATAAAAAACAGCAGGAAATGCGGCTAGCCGAGCAGAAAAGGACGGAAGCCGATGCCGCCCTCAAGGCTGCCGAGGAACGCCGACAGCAAGCACTGCGGGTAGACGAGCAAAACAAGAAGCAGCAAGAAATGCGGCTGGCTGAGCAGAAAAGGATCGAGGCGGATTTGGCCCGCAGGGCCCCCGACCAGCCGGCGGCCGAGCGTTCCAGCACGGGGGCCGGCCAGCATGTAGAGCAGCCGGGCGCGACCGTCCCTCGCAAGGACGATACTAAGATGGCTCAGCCGGTTGAAAAGCCCGTCCAGGCCGCGTCCCCGTTGTCGCCGGTGCGCGAACAGGCTGTGCACCCTCGGCGACAGCACGAAGACAGCGCGCATGCTGGCCGTATCAACGAGAAGATGATGAAATCGGCCAAGCGGCTTGAGCATATTCGCCGCGCCATGCGCGAAGCCGAGCGGCGGCGTCAATATTATCGCGCCGAGGACGAGCGCCGGCAGGCCGATTACGCATACTATTACGAAATGCGCCGCCGTTATGAATCAACGCATCGCGGTCTTCTCTTTACCGACATCTGGAACGACCGCCGCTAAACCCGAAAATCAATTCTCATCCCCGATCGGAATCGAGGACATGTTTTCCGGAATCATGTGCTGCCTCGAAAGCCTGTCGCCAGCAGATAAAGCTCGGACGAATCCGAACGGCTGGCCGCAGGCTTCACGTGCTTCACGGCCGCGAAATCGCGCTTAAGAGCGGCGAGCAGCGAGCCTTCCGTGCCGCCTTGCAGCACCTTGGCCAGGAACGCGCCGCCCGGCGCCAGAACCTCGCGGGCAAATTCGAACGCCGCTTCCACCAGCGCCACAATTTTGAGGTGATCGGTCTTGCGATGGCCGGTCGCGTTGGCCGCCATGTCGGACAGCACGACATCGGCAGGTCCACCGAGCATCGCCTTCAGCTTTTCCGGCGCGGAAGGATCGAGAAAGTCGAGCTGCGCGAAATCGACGCCGGCGATCGGCTCCATTGGCAGGATGTCGATGGCGACCACCCGGCCGGACGCTGGGCTGCCGACGCGCTTGGCGGCCGCCTGACTCCAGCCTCCGGGGGCTGCGCCGAGATCGATCACGCGCCCGCCTCTTTTGAGCAACCTTGCCTTATCGTCGATTTCGATCAGCTTGTACGCCGCGCGCGAGCGGAGCCCCTCACGCTTGGCGCGCGCGACGTAAGGATCGTTGAGCTGGCGTTCCAACCACAGCTTGGATGACAGCTTGCGGCCCTTGCCGCTCTTGACCCGGATTTTCAACGCGCGTGGATCGCTGCCGCGCGTCATCACGACACCGCCGCCTGATTGCCGCCGTCCCACACGCCGTCCTCGCGCATCATCTGCACCAGCATGCCTTCGCGCAGGCCCCGGTCGGCGACGCGCAGGCGCGGGCACGGAAAGGCGCGGCGGATCGCCTCCAGGATGGCGCAGCCGGCGAGGACCAGGTCGGCGCGTTCGGCACCGATGCATGGGCTGGCGACGCGTTCCTGGTAGCTCATCGCCAGCAGTTTCTCGATGACCGCGCTGATTTCCCGCTCGTTCATCCAGCAACCGTCGACGCGGTTGCGGTCATAGCGTTTGAGATTGAGATGCACGCCGGCGATCGTCGTCACGGTGCCCGAGGTGCCGAGCATGTGGATGCCGCGCACGTCGCCGCCGTGCGCCTTCACGAACGGCGCCATCAGCGCCGACACTTCGGCTACCATGGCCTCGTAGGTTTCGCGGGCTGACGTCGATGCCGCCGATGGCGCTCGGCCAGCGTCACCACGCCGTGCGCCAGCGAAATCCAGCCTCGGATCTGCGGCGCCGGCGGCCCGCCGCGGGATTTCTGCGAGCGATCGAGCCGCACCAGTTCCGAGGAGCCGCCGCCGATATCGAACAGCACCGCGCCGTCGGCTTGCGGATCAAGCAGCGTCGTGCAGCCGGTGGCGGCGAGCCTCGCCTCGGTCTCGCGGTCGATCACCTCAAGATCGAGGCCAACGTCCTGCGCGACCCGGGCGCGGAAATCCTCGCCGTTTTCCGCCGAACGGCAAGCCTCTGTCGCGATCAGCCGGGCGCGGGTAACGCCTTTGTTCTTCATCTTGTTGCGGCAAATCGTGAGCGCGGCGACAGCGCGCTCGATCGCCGCCTCGCTCAAGCGCCGCGACGAGGAGACGCCCTCGCCAAGCCGGATGATGCGCGAGAACGCGTCCACCACGCGAAAGCCGTCGCCGGCCGGACGCGCCACCAGCAAGCGGCAATTATTGGTGCCGAGATCGAGCGCGGCGTAACTCGGGCCGCCTCGATCGCTGCCCAAGTCGCCGTCGAGCCGTCCAGGCGACCGCCGACCCCATCGGGACCGCCCTAGCGGCGCCCGATCCATAGTGGGGTCGAGGCCCGGGATGTCCCCGGCCTCGCCACTCATATATCTTAGCCTTCCTGCCGCCGCCGCGCTCCCAGCGCGCCAAGGTTGCGGCAATGTTCCCATGATCGCGAAAAGTCTAACAGCGCCCTTAGCCCGCGCAACCCTCATGCCCAAAAGCTATTCTTGTAGAAGCGGCTAGCCTGCTTTATCTGGTGCTTTCCACCGCAACGACCCCTAAAGCCCCCTGCATGGATGACAGAATCACCGACGCTGCCCTTTCGTTGACCAAATTCGGCGTCGGCCAGCCGGTGCGGCGCACCGAGGACCCCACGCTGGTGCGTGGCGAAGGCCGCTACACCGACGACATAAATATCCCGGGCCAGCTCTACGCGGTTATGGTGCGCAGCTCGGTCGCGCATGGCCTCATCAAGGGCATCGACACCGCGGCCGCCAAGGCGATGCCGGGCGTCAAGGCGGTACTCACCGGCGCCGACTTGGTGGGTTATGGCGGCCTCAAATGCAATCTGCCGCTCAAGAGCCGCGATGGCTCGCCGATCAAATACAAGCCGCGCCCGGCGTTATCGTCCGACAAAGTGCGGTTCGTCGGCGATCCGATCGCCTGCGTGGTTGCCGACACCATCGCCCAGGCTAAGGACGCGGCCGAAGCGGTCGCGCTCGACATCGAGCCACTTCCCGCCGTTCTGAGCGCGCGCGACGCCGCACAACCGGGCGCACCACAGCTCTATGACGAAGTGCCGAACAATATCGCGCTCGACTTTCACCATGGCGACAGCGCCAAGGTGGCAGCGGCCTTCGCCAAGGCCGCGCATGTCGTGAAGCTGCCGCTGGTCAACCAGCGCCTGGTGGTCGCCTCGATCGAGCCGCGCTCCGCCATCGGCGAATTCGATGCCAAAGATTCGAAGTGGACGCTGCATTCATGCAGCCAAGGCGTCTTCGGCTTGAAGAACTTCCTGCGCGACATTCTCAGCGCGCCGGCCGACAAAGTGCGCGTGCTCACCGGCAACGTCGGCGGCTCGTTCGGCATGAAGGCCGCGGTCTACCCGGAATATGTCTGCATCCTGCATGCGGCGAAGGTCCTGGGGCGGCCGGTAAAATGGACCGACGAGCGCTCCGGCAGTTTCGTCTCCGATCATCACGGCCGCGACTACGACATGACCGTGGAGATCGCCTTCGACGCCAAGGGCGTCATCCAGGCGATGCGGCTCACCGGCTACGGCAATCTCGGCGGCTATTGCGCGGCCTTCGGCCCGCTGCTGCCGACGCTCAACGTCACCAAGAATATCGTCAGCATGTACCGCACGCCGCTGCTGGAAGTCTCGACCCAGTGCGTGTTCTCCAACACCTCGCATGTCTCGGCCTATCGCGGCGCCGGCCGGCCCGAGGGCGCCTTCAACATGGAGCGCACGCTGGATTATGCCGCGGCCGAGCTCGGCATCGACCGCTTCCAGCTACGCAAGCGCAATTTCATCCGCGCCAAGGAGATGCCGTTCAACGCCGCCTCCGGCATGGTCTACGACTGCGGCGACTTTCCCGGCTTGTTCGACGAGGCGCTCAAACGCGCCGACGTCGACGGCTTCAAGCAGCGCAAGCGCGAGAGCAAGAAGCGCGGGCTGCTGCGCGGGCTCGGTGTCGGCTGCTATCTCGAAACCACCGCGGCGGGCACCACCGAGATGGGCGGCATCCGCTTCAACGACGACGGCAGCGTGACCATCGTCACCGGCACGCTCGACTACGGCCAGGGCCATGCCGCGCCCTTCGCGCAAATTCTGACGCAGAAGCTCGGCGTGCCGTTCGAGCGCATCAAGCTCGTGCAAGGCGATAGCGACCAGCTCATCACCGGCGGCGGCACCGGCGGCTCGCGCTCGGCCATGTTGAGCGGCACCGCCATCATGCAAGCCGCCGACAAGGTTATCGAGCAGGGCAAAAAGATCGCCGCCCATGTGCTGGAAGCGTCCGTCGGCGATATCGAGTTTGCCAATGGCCGCTTCGTGATCGCGGGAACGGACCGCGCGATCGGGATCATGG
The DNA here is from genome assembly GCA_963809675.1 of uncultured Alphaproteobacteria bacterium. Classification (GTDB taxonomy): domain Bacteria; phylum Pseudomonadota; class Alphaproteobacteria; order Rhizobiales; family Xanthobacteraceae; genus Pseudolabrys. The sequence continues at coordinate 293,307 of CAWEKJ010000007.1, read as the reverse complement.
AGCTGGCGCAACGCCTGCGCGGCGGTATGACATTGCCCGACGGCATGCCCTCCTCGCTCAACGTCAATCACGTGACGGAGGCGGTGCCCGGCACTTATCCGAACGGCGTGCATGTCGCCGAGGTCGAGATCGATCCGGATACAGGTCTGGCACACGTCGTGAAATACACCGCCGTCAACGATTTCGGCACGGTGATAAATCCGATGCTGGTCGCGGGCCAGATTCAGGGCGGCGTCATGCAGGGCCTCGGCCAGGTGCTGCTGGAAGGCGCAGTCTACGACGCCGAAGGCCAACTGCTCACCGGTTCGTTCATGGATTACGCCATGCCGCGCGCCCACGACGCGCCCGCGATCGAGGTTAGCAACCGGCCGGTGCCGACCAAGACCAATCCGGTCGGCGCCAAAGGTTGCGGCGAAGCCGGTTGCTCGGGCGGCCTGCCGACGGTCGCCAACGCCGTGATCGACGCGCTGTCAGCGTACGGCATCCGACACTTGGAGATGCCGATGACGCCCTCACGCATCTGGCAGGCCATTCAGGACGCCCAACGCAAGCAAATTTAATTTCCTGCGCAATTTTCCAACGGCAACGCTGCGGAGAGGACCGTGTCTCGTCCCGGCCGACCGGCAACGCATTGCTGATCTCTATGCGGTGATTCAGATAGAGATCGACGAACGAATCGCGCGGACCAGCGATTTGTTTTGATACTTGTCGGCCCGGCCGACACCAGGCGCGCCTTGGGATCGCGTGCAACCGAAACCCGAGTGCCTGCGCCTTTGCGCTGCGAGCCGCCGCCCGGGCCGCCCCTGTCCCGAGCACATACCAAACCCACTGGAAATGCACTGGATTGGCGCAGGCATGCGGGCCATAGTCCGCCCGCTCCGGGAACCCTGAGACCATGAGTCAAGCGACCGAAATACTGGGCGCGCGCCGCGCGCCGCACGTCCGCCTCCTCGGAGCGGTCAGCGCGGCGCATTTTGTCTCGCATTATTACATCCTGGTGCTGGCCCCGCTGCTGCCGTTCGTGCGCGCGGAATACGGCGTGAGCTATACCGAGATCGGCTTTGCCTTCGCCGCGTTTAACGTGGTGTCCGCCGCGCTGCAGACGCCGGCCGGGTTCCTGGTCGATCGGTTGGGCGCGCGCACCCTGCTGATCGCCGGACTGGTGATCGGCGCGACTGCATTCATCGGCGCCGGGCTCATCGACTCGTTCTGGTTTATGGTGGCGATGTTCGCGCTCGCCGGCGTCGGCAATACGGTCTACCACCCGGCCGACTATGCGCTGCTCTCGCATCATGTCCCGTCCGATCGCATCGGTCACGCGTTCTCGATTCACACCTTTGCCGGCATGTTGGGATCGGCGGTGGCGCCGGCCAGCCTCTTGATGATGCAGAGCATGTGGGGCTGGCGCGGCGCCTTTATCGGCAGCGGCGTGCTCGGTTTCGCGGCGGCGGTGCTGCTGCTGGCGATGCGCGAGGGCCCGGAAACGGTCGCGCCTGCGCCAACGCCGCGCACCGACTCGGACAACGCCGCGGCCGGCTGGCGATTGCTGCTGTCGCCGGCGATTTTGCTTAATCTGGTTTTCTTTGCGCTGCTCGCAATGATGAGTGGCGGCACCTACAATTATTCCGTGGTCGCGCTGGGCGCGCTTTATGGAACGGCGGTAACCACTGCCAATATCGCTCTATCCGGCAATCTGCTGCTGTCGGCGATCGGCGTGCTGATCGGCGGCGTGCTGGTCGGCCGTACCAAGCGCCATGGTTTGGTGGCGACGCTGGGACTTGCCGGCATCGCGCTGTTTACCGCGCTGGTCGCGCAGATTGATCTCGGCGCGCTGGCGCTGATCGCCGCGATGTCGGCCGCCGGCCTATGCTCGGGTATCATCATGCCGTCGCGTGACATGATCGTACGCGAGGTCACCCCGCCCGGTTCGTTCGGCAAGGTGTTCGGCTTTGTGACCACCGGTTTTAATATCGGCGGCATTATTTCGCCGCTGATTTTCGGTGCCGTCATGGACCACGGCAGTCCGCGGCTGGTGTTCGTGCTGGTGGCGGCGTTTAGCCTGATCGCGATCACGACGGTGGCGACGCGGCCGCCCCGAGCGGCCTGATTTTGCCTAACAGTGCGCCGGACTTGTCAAATCGGCCGAATTGCCCCATGTCAGGGGCCTCCGGCACAGTGCCGATGGGTCATATCGGCAGCATTGAGCCAGGCCCTGCTGGGGGATCGTCCAACGGTAGGACTCCAGACTTTGACTCTGGCTATCTAGGTTCGAATCCTAGTCCCCCAGCCATTTCCCCCGCCTCTCCATACTTTCCAATGACTTACGAGACGCTTGGCTCGCAGATATCGTGGCACGTCGTAACGGTCCGTCGTGTGTTACGGATGTGGATAATTTCACTTCTCGTGGCGCGCACGAACGCTTCGAACCTTAACGCGATGGGCCGCGATGAACCTGAGACCAGACCGTTATGAGCGGTACGCCCTCTCCGGACACGCCGATAAAATCTGATAAATACCGTGGCGTTTGACGACGTTCGGCACGGTGGTTCGCGTTTGGTCGCGGTCTATCGTTGGCCTATCGTTGGTCAGGTCGGCGGCTTGTGACCTGAGCCCTAGGGTTCATCCAACTACTCCTGCCTATTCATCGCGCGGTAATGACATCCCTCCACGTGCAAAGATTTTGGGCCGTCATGCCGTCCGAGGCGACGAGAGTAGTCGTTATACCTATATGATTTTGTTTGTTTTTTCGATTTTGATAGTCGCAAGACTTCATCCGATTTTTTTTGATTAGCGCGTGGAACTCCAGTGATCCTTCCGAATTCTGTATTCGAGGGTTCCGGGGGGGAAAGCAGTTATGCAGCGCGCGACTGAATCCGCCGCCAAGGGGTCGGCAATCCCGGCGGTAGCCAATGGCATATCTACCAAGAGCACCGACCACGTCTCCCCGGTTTTGACCGAGCTGCTCGCCGCCCTGCAAGCCATGCGGGTCGGCGATTTTTCTATTCGAATGTCCGGAGACAGCATCGGCATTGAGGGCAAGATTGCCGATACCTTCAACGAAATCATTGCCGCCAACCAACGTATGGCTAAGCAACTTGAGCGTGTCGGCGAAGTCGTCGGCCGCGAAGGCAAGACAAAGCAGCGGATAAAATTCGGCGTCTCGAGCGGCGCCTGGGGAGAAATGGAAAGCTCCATCAATGCCCTGATCGATGATCTGGTGTGGCCTACCACCGAAGTAACTCGCGCCATCACCGCAGTGGCGCAGGGCGATTTGCTCAAAACGATACCGCTCGACGTCGACGGCCGTCCTCTCAAGGGCGAGTTCCTGCGCTCGGCGACCATCGTCAACACGATGATCAAGCAGCTGGGCGTGTTCACCTCGGAGGTGACGCGCGTAGCGCGCGAAGTGGGCACTGAGGGCAAGCTCGGCGGTCAAGCGCAGGTACCGGAAGTAACCGGCGTCTGGAAAGACCTGACCGAAAGCGTGAACTCGATGGCGAGCAATCTTACTGCCCAGGTTCGTAACTTGGCCGATGTGACGATCGCCGTCGCCAACGGTGACTTGTCGAAGAAGATCACCGTCGACGTGCGCGGCGAAATCCTACAGTTGAAGGAAGCCATCAACACGATGGTGGACCAGCTTCGTTCTTTCGCCTCGGAAGTGACGCGCGTAGCGCGTGAAGTTGGTACCGAAGGCAAGCTCGGCGGTCAGGCTGTTGTTCCAGGCGTCGCCGGCACCTGGAAGGATTTGACCGACAACGTGAACCTGTTAGCCGGCAACCTGACCACGCAAGTGCGCAATATCGCGCAGGTTACCACTGCCGTGGCGCGCGGCGACTTGTCGCGCAAGATCACCGTCGATGTACGCGGCGAAATTCTGGAACTCAAAGACACCATCAATACCATGGTGGACCAGCTCAACGCCTTTGCCGGCGAAGTGACACGCGTGGCGCGCGAAGTCGGCACCGAAGGCAAGCTCGGTGGACAGGCCCAGGTGCCTGGCGTCGCCGGTACCTGGAAGGATTTGACCGATAGCGTGAATTTCATGGCCAGCAATTTGACGGCGCAAGTGCGCAATATCGCAGAAGTATCGACTGCCATCGCCGGCGGCGACTTGTCGAAAAAGATCACAGTGAACGTCAGCGGTGAAATTTTACAGCTCAAGGAAACCATCAACACGATGGTCGATCAGCTTAACGCATTTGCCGGCGAAGTGACGCGCGTGGCGCGCGAAGTCGGTACGGAAGGCAGGCTGGGCGGCCAGGCCAACGTGCAGGGCGTCGCCGGCACCTGGAAAGACTTGACCAACTCGGTGAATTCAATGGCGTCGAACCTGACCGCACAGGTCCGCAACATCGCCGACGTGTCAACCGCAATCGCCAATGGCGACTTATCGAAGAAAATTACAGTAGACGTACGCGGCGAAATCCTGGAGCTCAAGGACACCATCAACACCATGGTGGACCAGCTCAACGCCTTTGCCGGTGAAGTGACGCGCGTCGCACGCGAGGTCGGCACCGAAGGCAAGCTCGGCGGCCAGGCCTTGGTGCGCGGCGTCGGCGGCACCTGGAAGGACTTGACCGACAATGTGAACTCGATGGCCAGCAACCTGACCGGCCAGGTCCGCAACATTGCCGAAGTCGCGACCGCAGTGGCGCAAGGCGACTTGTCGAAAAAGATTACGGTGAACGTCAGCGGCGAAATCCTTCAGTTGAAGGAAACGCTGAACACCATGGTGGACCAACTCAACGCCTTCGCCGCCGAAGTGACGCGCGTGGCACGCGAAGTCGGCACCGAAGGCAAGCTCGGCGGCCAGGCCAAAGTGCCGGGTGTCGGCGGTACTTGGAAGGACTTGACCGACTCCGTGAACTCGATGGCCGGTAACTTGACCGGCCAGGTTCGTAATATCGCCGAAGTCGCGACCGCGATCGCCACCGGAGACTTGTCGCGCAAAATAACCGTCGACGTGCGTGGTGAAATCCTTCAACTGAAGGAAACCCTAAACACGATGGTGGACCAACTTAACGCCTTCGCCGCTGAAGTGACGCGCGTCGCGCGCGAAGTCGGCACCGAAGGCAGGCTGGGCGGCCAGGCCAACGTGCCGGGCGTCGCCGGCACCTGGAAAGATTTGACCGATTCCGTGAACTCGATGGCCGGCAACTTGACGGCGCAAGTGCGCAACATCGCCGAAGTGACCACCGCCGTGGCGCGCGGCGACTTGTCGCGCAAAATCACCGTGGACGTGAAGGGCGAAATACTCGAACTCAAGAATACCATCAACACCATGGTGGACCAGCTCAACGCCTTCGCCGGCGAAGTGACGCGCGTGGCGCGCGAGGTCGGCACCGAAGGAAAGCTAGGTGGCCAAGCCGAAGTGCCGGACGTCGCCGGTACGTGGAAGGATCTGACCGACAACGTCAACTTCATGGCATCAAATCTGACCGCGCAAGTCCGCAACATCGCCGAAGTGGCGACCGCAATCGCCGGCGGTGACCTGTCAAAAAAGATTACCGTCGACGTGCGCGGTGAACTGCTGCTGCTGAAGGACACGCTCAACACCACGACCGAGCAATTGCGGTCGTTCGCCGCTGAGGTGACGCGCGTCGCGCGCGAGGTTGGCACCGACGGGCGGCTCGGCGGCCAGGCGGTGGTGCCGGGTGCGGCCGGAACTTGGAAAGATTTGACCGACAACGTCAATCTTCTGGCGGCTAATCTTACCACTCAGGTGCGCAACATCGCCGAAGTGACCACCGCCGTGGCGCGCGGCGACTTGTCGCGCAAAATAACCGTCGACGTGAAGGGCGAAATCCTCGAACTCAAGAACACCATCAATACCATGGTAGACCAGCTCAATGGTTTTGCCTCGGAAGTTACCCGCGTGGCGCGCGAAGTCGGCACCGAAGGCAAGCTCGGCGGCCAGGCTGCGGTGCCCGGCGTCGCCGGCACATGGAAGGACCTGACGGACACCGTCAACGTGATGGCGGCCAACCTGACCGAACAGGTGCGCGGCATCGTGAAGGTAGTGACTGCGGTGGCAGACGGCGACTTGAAGCAAAATCTGACCGTGAAATCGAAAGGCGAGGTCGCGGCGCTGGCCGAAACAATCAACAACATGACGGACACGCTGGCGATCTTTGCCGACCAAGTGACCTCGGTCGCTCGCGAAGTCGGCGTCGAAGGCCGCTTGGGCGGCCAGGCTGCGGTGCCCGGCGCTGCCGGCACCTGGAAAGACCTCACCGGCAACGTCAACCTGCTTGCGGCAAACTTAACTACGCAGGTCCGCGCCATCGCGGAAGTCGCGACGGCTGTGACCAAGGGCGACCTGACCCGCTCGATTCAAGTCGATGCCCGCGGCGAGGTGGCCGAACTCAAAGACAACATCAACACAATGATCGACAACCTGCGGCTCACCACCGACCGCAACACCGAACAAGATTGGCTCAAGACCAACCTCGCCAAGTTCACCAGCATGCTGCAAGGCCAACGCGACCTCACGACCGTTGGCCGATTGCTGCTCTCCGAATTGACGCAACTCGTCAATGCCCAACTCGGTGTGATTTATCAAGTCGAAAACGATGAAAGCGGGCTCTTGCGGTTGCTGTCGGCCTACGCCGACGACGGGAGTTCGGGCCATCCGCAAATCCTTCGTATCGGCGATGGACTGATCGGCCAATGCGCATCCGAGAAACGCCGCATGTTGATCACCGAAATGCCGGCGCACGCCGTTCCGATCGGATCGGCGCTGTTCAAAGTAGTGCCGCAAAATATTATCGTGCTGCCGGTTCTGTTCGAGGATCAGGTCAAGGCGGTGATCGAGTTGGCGTCAATTTCATCATTCACGACGCTACAAATTTCGTTTCTCGAGCAACTCACCACCAGCGTCGGCATAGTGTTTAATTCCATCGAAGCCACGATGCAAACCGAAGGTTTCCTCAAACAGTCGCAAAACCTGGCTGGCGAATTGCAGACCCAGCAGAAGGAATTGCAGCAGACTAACGATCAGCTGGAACAGAAGGCGCAACAGCTCGCGGAGCGCAACGTCGAAGTTGAGCGCAAGAACCAGGAAATCGAGCAGGCTCGACGCGCGCTGGAAGAAAAAGCCAGTGAGCTGGCGCTGACCTCGAAGTATAAATCCGAATTCCTAGCAAACATGTCGCACGAATTGCGAACGCCGCTGAACAGCATCTTGATTCTGGGCCAGCAGCTCACCGAAAACCCGGACCGCAATCTCTCCAGCAAGCAAGTCGAGTTCGCGCGCACCATCCATGGCGCCGGTACCGACTTGTTAAATCTCATCAGCGACATCCTGGATCTGTCCAAGATCGAATCCGGGACGGTCACGGTCGACGAAGAAGAGGTGTCGTTGTCCAACCTGATCGAGAGCACCGCGCGGCCATTCCGTCACGAAGCGGATAACCGGAATCTCTCGTTTGACGTCAGGATCGATCCGCATTTGGGCCGCAGCATTACCACGGACTCCAAGCGACTACAGCAGGTGCTCAAAAATCTCCTCTCGAATGCCTTCAAGTTCACCAAAGACGGAGGTGTCCAACTCAACGTATCTGCCGCGGTTGGCGGCTGGAGCCCCGAACACGGCGTTCTCAGCACGGCGCCGGCAGTTATCGCTTTCGAAGTGACCGATACTGGCATCGGCATTCCAACCGAGAAGCAGAAAATTATTTTCGAAGCCTTCCAACAGGCCGACGCTAGTACCAGCCGAAAATACGGCGGCACCGGCCTGGGTCTTGCGATTAGTCGCGAATTGTCCAATCTGCTCGGCGGCGAAATCCAGCTTCGCAGTACACCCGGGCAAGGCAGCGCCTTCACTCTCTATCTGCCGATCAAATATGTTGGCCCGTCTTCCGGCCTAAAGCCTGCCGCCGATGACGCCGAAAAATCGACGTTCCAGGCGCCGGGGATATCACCGCGCGCGACGTCGGATCGGGTCGTCGAGCATGTGGCCGACGACCGTCTTGAAATCGAGCCGGGCGATTCAATTCTGCTGGTAGTCGAGGACGACCCACATTATGCGCGCGTCATCATGGATTTGGCGCGCGACAAAGGCTTCAAGGTCTTGGTCGCGGCGCGCGGCGCCGATGCGCTTAATCTTGCACAACAGTTCCAACCCAGCGCGGTGTCGCTCGACGTGTTCCTACCGGACATGCTCGGCTGGACAGTGCTCAATCAGCTCAAGCAGAATCCGCTAACGCGCCATATTCCGGTTCAAATCATTACCTTGGACGAGGATCGCCAGCACGCTCTGGCACGCGGTGCATTTTCCTTTGTCACCAAACCGACGACCACCGAAGGCGTTGACGAGGCACTCTCGCGCATCAAGGAATACGCGCAAGCGCGGCGGCGGCGCCTGCTCGTGGTCGAAGACAATCCATCAGAGCAACTGAGCATTAGGGAATTGCTCGGCCACGACGACATCGACATCATGACCACCGGAACCGGCGCCGAGGCCTTGCGGGCGCTGCGCGATCAGCCGTGCGATTGCGTCGTGCTCGATCTTAAACTTCCCGACATGTCCGGCTTTGAAGTGCTTGAGGCCATCCGCGCCGATGGAGCGATCTCCGATGTGCCGGTAGTCGTATTTACCGGCCGCGAATTGTCGCCTGAAGAAGATGCCCAGCTGCACACCATGGCGCGCAGCATTGTGGTCAAGGGCGTCGAGTCACCAGAACGGCTGCTCGATGAGACCGCGTTGTTCCTGCACCGCGTGGTAACCGATCTACCGCCCGAAAAACAACGAATGCTGGAGCGGCTGAACAGTTCCGACGAAGACCTGCTGAACCGCACGGTGCTGTTGGTTGACGACGACGCCCGAAACATCTTCGCGCTCAGCAGCGTACTGGAGCGGCGCGGCATGCGCGTGCTAACGGCCACGACCGGGACCGAAGCTATCGAGTTGGTCGCATCAACCCCCGAGTTGGCGATCGTGCTGATGGATATCATGATGCCGCAGATGGACGGCTATCAGACCATGCAAGCGATCCGGCTAAAGCCGGAGTTGCGGCGGCTGCCTATTATCGCGTTGACGGCGAAAGCGATGAAAGGTGACCGCGAAAAATGTCTTGAGGCGGGCGCATCGGATTATCTCGCAAAGCCCGTCAATACCGAACAACTACTGTCTGTGTTGCGTATGTGGCTCCATCGTTAGGCCGAAAGACAGCAATGACCGGGCACGAGAAAGTCAACATTCTACTGGTCGATGACCAACCTGGTAAATTGTTGAGCTATGAAGCCATCCTGCATGGCTTGAACGAAAACCTGCTTAAGGCAAGCTCAGGGCGGGAAGCACTTGAGCATCTGCTTAAATCGGACGTCGCCGTTGTCCTGGTCGACGTCTGCATGCCCGACCTGGACGGCTTCCAGCTTGCCGCCATGATCCGCGATCACCCGCGATTTCAGAAAACAGCGATCATTTTCATATCGGCCATTCTGCTCAGTGAAATGGACAGTCTGCGTGGCTACGAAATGGGCGCGGTCGACTATGTTCCAGTTCCCGTCGTCCCCGAAGTGTTGCGGGCGAAGGTCAAGGTATTCGCCGAGCTGTATCGCAAGACGCGGGAGCTCGAGCAATTGAATCAAGAACTGGAGGCGCGCGTCGCGGAACGGACCGCGGCGTTGGAAGCCTCGACTGTTCAACTGATGCAAAGCGAACAGCGAAGAAGCCTCGCGCTAGCGGCTGGAAATATGGGCTCTTGGGACTTGGACGTTGCCACCGGTCGTTACCTCTGGGATGAGGGGCACTACCGAATTTTTGGGGTCGATCCGAAGGATTTCGTGGTGACCCCGGAAAACATTCGCACGCGAATTCATTCAGATGACTGGCATAATCTTCAAAGCGGATTCGAGCGCATGACGCGGGACGGCCGGGCACATCAGCTGGAATTTCGCGTTCTACGTCCCGACGGTCAAGTTCGCTGGTGCGTCGGCAGTGCCGCGGCCACTGTCGATAAGGACAAGCGTGTGACGCGGGTCAGCGGCGTGACGTTCGATATTACCGACCGCAAAGACGCCGAGGAGCGCCAGACGTTATTGGCGCGCGAAGTCGATCACCGGGCGAAAAATGCGCTGGCGCTGGTGCAATCGATTTTGCGGCTGACGCGCGCGAAAGACTTGCCCGCTTACATCACCGCCGTGGAAGGCCGCATCAAGGCCCTGTCCCGCGCCCATACGGTATTGTCACAATCGCGTTGGCACGGGGCAGACCTACGCGGCATCGTGGATGAAGAATTGGCACCTTATCGAGTCGGCGCCGCCCAGAAAATCAAGACCTCCGGCCCTGAAGTTCTCATGCAACCGGCGCTGGCGCAAACTTTAGCGCTGGCGCTGCATGAACTTGCCACCAATGCTGCGAAATATGGCGCGTTATCATCGATCGCAGGACAGTTGCAGGTCAGATGGCAATTGAGCGATGGGAATCTGCTTATCGATTGGACTGAAACCGGCGGACCGGCCACAAAGACGCCAAGTGTCAGCGGGTTCGGCACCAGAATCATTCTGGCCAGTATCGAGAGTCAATTGTACGGCCATGCCGCCTTTGATTGGCGTCGGGAAGGTTTGCGCTGCGTAATTTCGGTGCCGTTCCGCAACGCGAAGGATATAGTTCAAAAGCAAGAGACGCGCGGCGAGACCGAGAATGCGACCGCGGTTGCGGGCATCGCGCTCAACGGCAGCACCATCATGCTGGTGGAAGACGAAACGGTTGTCGCGCTAGCCGTGAGTGACTCCCTAATTGACTCTAGGATTTTCTGTAGTCGGGCCATTCGGGCGCGTGTCAGATGCTTGTCGCGCGTTGCAAGTGAGCCAAGTTGATGCCGCTATTCTCGATGTCAATCTGGATGGCGAGATGGTTTACGCGCTGGCTAAGATGCTGCACGACCGGAAAATACCGTTTGTATTCGCGACCGGTTATGGCGCCGAGAGCATCGAAGCCGGGTTTGAGCACGTCCCGGTTTTACAGAAGCCAATCGAGAAAGATATACTGAGCCGACTTTTCGTGCGGCCTGATGCACCGCCGGCGCCCCCTGCCAAAAATAAGGCGTCGATGCCGGAACGGGGTCTAGCCAACTCGCCTGGGTAGAACGGGTGCTTGCCCCATTCCCAAATGCCTTGAATTCCAATCTCTCACATTCCACGATGGCCGCAGGGCATCCGGGTGTCCGAATAGGCGTGCCATCCGCGACGCTGGCATGCGGATCATCCGAGCGCCGGATAACGAACCTTATTTGCTGATAGCTTTGCGCGCAGCGGCTACATAGTCCAAGCACTCACCCCAGTCGTTTTCAACGACCTCACCCTCCGCACTGTCGAGAGCCTTCTTGAGCTGCTCGCGCACCGCCGCCGGGTGTTTCTTGGCGAGCTCTGCCTTGATCATCGCCACACCTTTCGTGCAGTCGGCCTTGCTATCCGCGAAAGCTGGGCCCGACAGCGCAATCAACACCAAAGAAATGAGAAGCACCGACCGGCGAACCATCTGAAGCCTCCTGTTACGAAATGTGTTCCAATCATTATCCGCGGCCGCTTTAGCGCCGATAAATAAAGAACCGCGAGCAGTGCAACCGGTTCCTCAGACTGAGGCGACCTATCTGACCCTTTTTGTCATTGATGGCGGCTATTGGCACTTAGGCCAACTGCGCGTCTAACCGACGTGTCCCTATTCTGACACCGCTGCGGGCTCCCAAAACCGGCATACTATGCTGGGGAGTCGCCTACTCCGTGCCCAAACTGCCCGACAACTCAATGGCGGGGAAAAGTCACGCAGGCCGACGACAAACCATAAACCGGAGCCCGGCGAGCTTCCGCTCACATGATGCACATTGCTGGTCGATGGGTCATTGCGGGCTGGCTTTTGATCGTAGGGGTGATTGGCGCAGAACAAGTGTTGGCGCAAACGATCACCGAGCGACGCGAGGCAGCCGTGCTCCAGGCGCGAGCCGGCCGGTTAGAGCCGGCCATCGTAGAATTGCGCGCGATGCTGGCCGCCGGCGAAGACGACGGTCTTGTGGCGATGGACCTTTCTGCGCTGTTGCAGCAGGCCCACAGGCCTGGCGAGGCCATCGCCGTCTTCGAGAAGGCGGCCGTTGCCGCTCCCCCGGATTACGCTCTGCTTGCCGCCACGCGTGCCTATCGGGACGTCCGTCGCTACCGTGATGCGGAGAAGCTGGCGCGCCAAGGCCTCAAACGCTTTCCTGACCAGACGGTATGGCCGTTGCTGCTGGCGCTGGTGCTGACCGACGCAGGCCGTCCCAAAGAAGCGCTCGACATCCTGAACCGACCCGAGGCGCAGCGCGCACCGCCGGTCGAACGGCTCCTGGCCGAAGGCTATGCCTGGCGTAAGGCGGGCGACCCGTACAAAGCGTTGTCCGCCTATACCGACGCGCTGAAGCTCGCTCCAGTGAACAAGGAAGCGCGCACCAACGCCGCCGCGCTCCTACAGGCACAAGGCGGTCCCTATGGCGCGGCGGCGCTCGCAGGGACCACACGGCCGTATGCCGTGGATCAGGCCGGCGCGATGGTACGATGGGGCTCGGACACGCGACCTTCGAACCCGGCGCAACGATTCGACGGCACTGACGCCGCGATCGCACGGTTGGATAGGCTGCTCGCCGCCTTGCCTCCGCCACCCGCCGAGACCGCCACGCGCCGTCGCCTGCGGCTCGACCGTCTCGTCGCGCTGCGGGATCGCGTTCGCATGGAAGAAGTCGTCAAGGAAGGCGGCGCCCTGCGGTCAGACCGCCCACTGCCGCCCTATGCCGAGGAAGCCTATGCCGATGCGCTCCTCTATCTGCGACGACCGGAGGAAGCGAGCGCCGCGTACCGCCGCGTCCTGGCAGGAAGTACAAAAGACGTCCCGGCTGAGACGCGAATCTTGGCGCGCTATGGTTTGTTCTACACCTCGGTCGAGCTCGAGGATTTTGACACCGCCTACGCAACGATCGACTCGCTGGTCGACGACGAGCCGATCTGGCGTACTTACAACGATGACCCCACGCGCCACAGCAATCCCGACCGCGCCTATGCCGAGGTGACGGCGGCGGCAGCGCGGAACTACGGAAACCAGCTCGCCGACGCGTGGGCGCGCATTACCCGGATTGCGGACGTCGCGCCCGCCAACAAGGCGGCAAGGCTGACCCTTTACCAAATCGCCCGTGCTCGCGGCTGGCCACGGCGAGCGGAGGTGGAGGGAGAGATCGCCGCCAGCCTTGACCCGGATTCCCTGGGGTCGAAGATCGCGCTCGCTGAGATCGCAATGGCAAATTACCGCTTTGCCGAGGCCCAGCGCTTGGTCGGTGATCTGCTAGCGCAATACCCGGAGCGTTCGGATGTGCGACGGCTGGCGCGCGAACTCAAGGCGAATATGAGCTGGGTTCTGGAGTTTGAGGCGAAGCCGAGTGACTCCCAGGGTGGCGGCACAAATGCCGCGGGCCATGCTTTGACCATGCAGACCCGGCTGACGACCCCGCCTATCGCCGATAATTGGCGCCTGTTCACGGTCACCGATTACGCCAACGCGCATCCGCCTGAGGGTTTTGTGAGCCGCTCGCGCCTCAGCGCCGGGCTGGAGTGGCGCACGCCCGACCTGACTGCGACCCTCTACCCGACCCAGTCCTGGGGCACACTGACGAAAGCGGGTGGTGGCGCCACGCTGGACTGGTCGGCGACCGACCAGATCCGCCTCGGCTTTGCCGGCGAGCTTTATTCCTGGGACACCCCGCTGCGGGCTGTGCTGCACGGCATAACGGCCGACAGTTACTCGATGAAGGCCGCTTATCGTTGGGACGAATCGCGCAGCGTGACCGGCACCTTTTCCTTTATGCCGTTTACCGACGGCAATCAGCGCTTCAACGCGGGCGCGGTCTTCAAACAGAACTTGATCAATATCCCGCACTTCGACCTCACCGCAACCGGTGAGGTCTCCGCCTCGCACAACAACCGCCCGAGCGCACCCTACTTCAATCCGGACCAGGACCTCACGGTGGACGCCGGCCTTTTGGCGGAGCACACGATCTGGCGGCGCTATGACGACAGCTGGGTGCAGGCGTTGTCGATCAACGCCGGACTTTACGACCAGGCTCATTTCTCTCCCAACTTCATCGCCACAGTGCACTACGAGCACCGTTGGCGCTTCGATCCGTTCATGGAACTCCGCTATGGGCTGCAACTTCAACGCAGGGTCTACGATGGCTCAGTCGAGAACACGGCGATGCTTACGCTTGGCATGTTGTGGAAATTCTAGCGTTCTGCGCCTGATGCTTTGCCTCCTGCTCCTGGTCATTGCCACGGTGCAGTCGCGGGCGGAGCCGCATGGTCAACGCTTTGTGTCGATTTCATTTCACGATGTCGTCGACCAACCGGCCGATCTCGGCGCCGATGCCATCACGACCAAGACGTTTGTGCAGTTCCTGGATTGGCTGAAAGGCACGGGCTGGAAGACGATATCGCTCGACGATGTGTCGGCTGCGGCACGTGGCCTGCGAAGACTCCCCGACAAAGCGATCCTGTTGACCTTCGACGACGGCTATCGAAGCCTCTACACGCGCGTCTTCCCGCTGCTGAAGGCGTACCGATACCCGGCCGTGGCTGCCTTGGTCGGAAGCTGGATGGAGGATGCAGCCGACGGCACCGTGCTCTACGGTGACAAGAAGGTGCCGCGCTCGAATTTCGTTTCCTGGGCCGAGGCGCGGGAGATGCAGGCATCAGGCCTCATCGAGTTTGCTTCACACAGCTACGACCTGCATCGCGGTGCACGGGCTAATCCGCAAGGCAACTTCACGCCCGCTGCCCTAACTTGGCAGTACGACCCACGCACCCGAACCTACGAGGATGACGCTCAGTACACCGCCCGTATTCGAGCCGATCTGATCCACTCGCGGACAATGATAGAAGCCAATCTCGGACATCCGCCGCGCGCGATAGTATGGCCCTACGGGCGTTACACGGGGCCTGCGCTGCAAGTGGCCAAGGATCTGGGGTTTGACTTTGCTCTGAGCTTGGAGCCGGAACCAGCTTACACCTCCAATCTCTATGCAATCCAACGCTATTTCCCGACGGGCAACCCTAGCCTTGCGGATATCGTGCGGAATTTACGCTTCGAGCCGGAGCGTCCGGAAAGGCGGCGCATTGCTTGTTTGACACTTGATGCGCTGGCCGCCGCGCGCAGCGGTCGGCAGCAGGATGAAGTGCTCGGTCAAATCGTCGAGGGTCTGCGGGCGCTCGGAGCCAACACCGTTGTCATCGACGCCAACGCACCGCTGCCGTCAGCCGCGGCGCCGCTTGGCGCCGTATACTTCCCGACCAAGCTTCGTCCATTGCGCATGGACGTCCTGGGGCGGGCGACATGGCAGATCAGGACGCGCGCCGGCTCCGAAGTATTCCTTCATCTGCCGCTCGCTGCCTCCGTGGCCGCGGTCGGAACATCCAATGTACCGCGCCTTTTCGCCGAGATGGTGCGGTATGCCCGCGCTGACGGCGTCGTGATCGATATGCCGGTGCCGACCGCGGTTGGAGCCATCGTCGCCGACCGGCCCGAGAACATCCGAGCACGGCGCGCCGCGCTCAATCCCGCCCGGTTAGCGGGTCCGGCACGGCTTGGTCTTGCGGCTTATCGCGCGGCATTTGCCATTGTTCCACGACTGCGCCTGATGCTGGCCATGGAGAAACCTGTCGGACCACCCGATTGGGCCGATATCGCTCTGCTGCCGCCAAGCGAGGATGTCGGGCAGATCGTGGCGCTGGCAGGTGGTTTGCGGGCTGAAGGCTGGCTGCGGCCCGATGTGTCTGGCCGCGTTGCCTTTTCTCTGCCCGTCGAGCCGGAGCAACAGATCGAGGCGATGCGGCAGGCGCAGCGCCAGGGCGCCGTGGCCTTCGCCTTGTGCCCGAAGGCGCCAATGCTGCCGCCTTCGGCGGCGCTTGCGGCCGCCTTTTCCGCCGCCACCTATCCGTATCGGCCCTAGACGAAGCCTGGATGATGGAAGCCACCGCGACTGACTGGCTGATGGTTGGCATAGGGGCGGCGTGCTTTGGCTACCCGTTTGTGGGGGCGTGGTACTGGATGGCAGGCGGCGTGCTCTTCTACATCACGCGCGAACGGCACATGGCGCCGCCCGATCGTCCGCCGCTCATCGAGCACCCGCCTCCGATCTCAATCCTGGTGCCGTGCTACAATGAGGGTGACAATGCCGAGGAGACGCTGGCGACGGCAGCCGCAGCGGATTACCCGGAATTCGAGGTCATCGCCATTAACGACGGCAGCCGCGATAACACCGGCGAAGTGCTCAACCGGCTTGCCGCACGGATTCCAAAACTCAGGGTCGTCCATCTCGCCTCGAACCAGGGCAAAGCGACGGCACTGAACGTCGGTGCGCTGCTCGCCAAGTACGAACTGCTGGTGTGCATTGACGGCGATGCGCTGCTCGATCCAAAGGCACTGCATTGGATCGCCGCCGCCTTTCGCCGAGGCGATGTCGGTGGGTTGGGCGGCAACCCTCGCATTCGTAACCGTACCTCGATGCTTGGCAAACTGCAGGTCGGCGAATTTTCAGCGATTATCGGGCTCATTCGGCGGGCACAGACGATGTATGGCCGGCTCTTCACGGTCAGCGGCGTTATATGCGCTTTTCGCAAGCGGGCCCTCAAAGACGCGGGCTGGTGGTCGCCGCGCACGATCACCGACGACATTGACATCACTTGGCGGGTCCAGCTGGCGGGCTGGCGCGTGATTTACGAGCCGAACGCCATCGTTTGGATCCTGATGCCGGAAACACTGCGTGGCCTGTGGCGGCAACGTCTGCGTTGGGCCGAGGGCGGAGTGCAAATGATGCTGGAATTTTTCCGCCCGGTGTTCGCCGGACGCGTGCCGTCGCTGCTGCCGACCTACGTCAATTATCTTCTGAGTGTGATCTGGTCCTATGTCGTGCTGCTTTGTCTCGGGGTAGGACTGCTATGGTTGGCGGAGCGCGGCCCGACGCGGCCGCTGCTGGCGTTTCGGCTCGTGCCGGAATGGTGGGGGCTGACGCTGACGCTCACCTACCTCTTGCAAGTGCTGGTCAGCGCCTTTCTCGAAAGCCGCTACGAGCGTGGCATGCTGCGAACGCTGTTCTGGATGATCTGGTATCCGGCGGTCTTCTGGATGCTCAGCGCGGTGACTACGGCCGTTGCGCTGCCGCGTGTATTGTTACAGCAAAAAAAGGAGCGCACGACCTGGGTCAGTCCGGATCGCGGCCTCCGATGAGTAGCGCGAACCAGCCTTGGCCCCCGCTCATTGTCGCCAAGCACGTGCCCCGCTTGGTGAAGTGGCGCGATACGCTACTGACCGTGATGATGTGGGGTTTTTTTGCGGTCCTGCTCGATATCGAGTTCGAACTGTTCCTGGGCCATTACCTGCAGCCGGGCCTTAGCCGCTTCGACGCCGGTTCCAAATGGCCGTTGTTTTTCGAACGCTTGATGCCGTTTTTGCTGATGGCAGCCACACTCGCCGGTTTACTGATCATATTCACCGCGCGCACCTTGCGGCGGCACGCCAGCGCACTGCTTCTTCCCAAGCCGGCGCCACTTGAAACCGCCGAACAGGCCCACCACGCTGGCCTTGATGAGGTCGAGCTGATCGTGGCGCGCGACCAACGGATTGTCATTGTTCATCTCGATGCCGATGGCAGGCACAAGATCGAAGCGCCGCCAAGATAGCCAAGCCCTGTGCTGTCGGCCATCCGCCGAGTGCCGTTCCCAGCGTCTGGGGAAATGTGGTTGCCGCCCAATAGAACGCCTCGACTTTGGGCGCGTTCTAATCGGCCAGATTACCGCTCGGTGACAAAGGCGTACTCGGCGCCGACAGAAAAGAGATTGATATTACCCCTTAGTCGGCAGAAAACTAGAAAGAGCCTCTGGAACTAGAATTTATCGTCCGGAGCTGCCGATACTGTTGTTGCTGGACCCGCTTATGGACGTAGCACCGGACCCGGTGGTCGATGTGCCGCTGGAGCCGACCAACGGCGTGCTTGGCGCGACCGGCGCGTTGCTGGGTGCTGTGCTGCCCGTCGAGGTGCTGGGCGGATTGCCGCCACCTAACGGCGTCACTCTCGGCATTGCTGTGGGACCGGACGGATGGACGCTCGGTCGAAGAGCCGTGGGCTTGCCTGGCGACTGCCCGCTGCTGGCCACACATTGCCTGATCCACCTGCTTCTTTGCTCGCCTATGTAAAGTTGCAGCGTTGCTTCATGCTGGCACTCGGCTCTCTTCACCGCATCTGCCCTTTTTGCATTGGCCGCTAGCGCCGTCTCTCCTGATAAACTCGAAAGCCGTGGCTGCTAGGAAAAGAGCAGACGCAAAAGCGAATGTCTTCGACATGGTGGAACTCCTTCGTCGCACGGCACTACCGCAAAGCCTGTGGATTCAACCAACGAAGCGCCTGTTAGGTTTCCAACTCACCTAGCAATTTGGAAGTAAGTTCGCCCAAGAAGTCCGTTTTGGATCATTGGCGGAGCAAACGTCAGACTTCGGTGTGCTGTTTTGTCGGGCGATCGAATGAACGCCTATCGGCTTCCGCACGTCGCAGACGAACCCGACCTCCGCGAGGTGGAATTTCCCTTTCGCCAGATCCTGGCATTACGCGGTGGGTTGCGGCAGTCGCGAGGCAGCGCATCTGCTGATTGCCGCCGCCGGCAATAGGGCAACCACACGGACCACCGCGGCTATCTCCGTGATTCTGCTGTAGGAACGCCGCGCCCCGCTAACCGGTCATTTTGTTTTCACCAAACGAAATTTGCACAGCCAATCGCCGGCAATTCGGCGGTGCTAGAGAATATGGGCTAGGCAACGATCCGATTGTGGATCATTCTCCAGGGGTGCCGCAGAGCACAAATTAGAAACGGGGATAGGGGAGAAAACCGTGGCTCAAACAATTGAAGCATTTGTCGGAAATGCGCTCGATAACGCGAAAATATCGACGCTGCACAAAAAGGTCATCGCGTTAATCGCGGCCGGATATTTCTTCGACGTCATCGATCTGATCGTGCTCGGCAATCTCATCCCGGACATGATCGATTCCCACTTCGCGACCAAAATAGAAGCCGGATGGATCGGCAGCGCGACGGTGCTGGGAATGTTCATCGGCGCGATCGCCCAAGGCGAATTCAGCGATCGATGGGGCCGCAAGACGGTCTATCAATTCAACCTGCTAATCTTCGGCGTGTTCACCATCCTCGGCGCTTTGGCGCCAACGGCGTGGTGGCTGGTGGCCGCGCGTTTCATCGCGGGTCTTGGCCTCGGCGGCGAGCAGCCGCTGGCTTTCGCCTATGCCGGCGAGTATTCGCCGAAAGCGATTCGCGGTCGCATTCTCGCGTTCGTGCATTTCGTCGGTGGCGCCTGCGTATGGCCGATCGCCACGCTGTTCACGTTGTACTTCCGAGAAGCGATCACGTGGCGTGGCATCTGGGTCGTGATCGGCATCGGCGCGCTGATCGTGTGGGTCTTCCGCTTCGCGATACCAGAATCGCCGCGCTTCTTGGCCACTCACGGCAGGGGCAAGGAAGCCCTCGATGTGCTCGCGCGCATGAATATCGCGGGGCCGACAGAACCGCTCACAACCGACGCGGCGAGCAATACTAAATCGGACCCGTTCGCGCTGGTCTTTAAAATGTTCCCGAAACGCGTCATCGCCGGGATGATCTGCTTCTCGGCGTTCTTCGGAGTCGCGATCGGATTGGGCAACTGGCTGCCCAACATGATGCACGACCGCGGCTTTACGATCACCAAGTCGCTCACCTTCATCCTGGGCATGAATTTGGCGGTTCCCTGCGCCAGCCTGTTCATGATGTATGCGCTCGATAAATACGGCCGCAAAATTACGGCAGTTTGCTCCTTCATCGGAGCGGGCATCATGGCGATTGTCTTCGCAAATGCCGGAAGCCCCACACAACTGCTGATTTTCGGCTTCGTGATGGTGTTCTTCATCCAGGTGTCCGGCAACTCGATGCAGATCTTCGCATCGGAGGTGTTCCCGACCAACGCGCGAGCGTCGGGCTTTGGCTGGGCAGCCGGTGTCGGGCGTCTATCCACCGCCGGCATCGTTGTCGCTATCCCGTTCATCCAGAACAATTGGGGTATGACCGCGGTATTCGTCTGCATCGCCATCGTTCTGGTGATCGCCGCGATTTCGGTCACCCAAATGGGCCCCGAGGCCAGGCAGAAGGGTCTCGACGAGGTCGCCGCGCCGACCGGCTGACCACGCCCGATTGCGATCCGAGGCCCGGTTCGGCATAAGCCGGCCGGGCCTCGGCAATTTTGATCAGGCATTCCAGAGTCGATCCATGAGTAGCCTTCCATCAGGCGCCACCGCGAAGAATATCCGTTTCGTCTCGCGCTGCGACCAAGGCGGACGGCTCGATGGCGTGCAAGTCATTCTGCACAGGGGCCACGCTTTTATCGGCCACATGTTCGCGGATGGGTTTTCGGTGGTTGACGTGCGCGACGCGCGCAAGCCCAAAACAGTGGCCTTCGTCGCCGCACCGAAAAACACCCGCTCGCATCACCTGCAAATTCACGGCGACGTCTTGCTGGCGGTCAACGGCCCGAATATCTGGGCGATGCAGCAATATGCCAGCCAGGCCGACTATTACGCCAAGCCGCTGGTGGATTCGCTGAAGACCGAACAGCCGTTCGCCGCCGGCTTGCGTATCTTCGACATTTCAACGCCGGCAACTCCACGCGAAATCGCCTTCCTCGACATGCCCGGCTTCGGCGCGCATCGCATCTGGTGGGTCGGCGGGCGTTACGCCTATGTGTCGGTGCATTTTGAGGGCTTTATCGATCACGCGCTGGCGGTGATCGACGTCTCGGACCCCGCTAAGCCGTCGCTTGCGGGTCGCTGGTGGCTGCCAGGCATGAACCGCGCCGGCGGCGAGACGCCGCCCGCGTCGTTCGGCAAGCGCACGGCGCTGCATCACCTCATTAGCGCGGGCAATATCGGCTACGCCGCCTGGCGCGATGGCGGCTTCACCATTCACGATCTGACCGATCCGCCGAATCCGAAGCTGCTCAGCCACCGCAATTTTTCGCCGCCCTTCGGCGGCGGTGCGCATACGCCGCTGCCTTTGCCAGGCCGCAAGCTGCTGGTGCTGGCCGACGAGGCGACCGCGTCAAATTGCGCCAATGGACTGGCCTACACTTGGCTGATCGACGTGCGAGATTCGTCAAACCCGGTGTCGATCGCGACGCTGCCGACGCCGGCGGAAGAAGATTTCTGCGCCAAGGGCGCGAAATTCGGACCGCACAATCTGCATGAGAACCGGCCCGGCTCGTTCCAAAGCGAAGACACCGTGTTCGCCACCTATCACAATGCCGGCTTGCGCGTGTACGACGTCCGCAATGCCTTTGAACCCAAAGAGGTCGGCTACTTCGTTCCGCCGCCGCCGGAAAAGATCGTCGACCAGCGGCCGAACCCCGCCAAGGTGATTCAGTCCTGCGACGTCTTCGTCGACAAGGAAGGGTTGATGTATCTCACCGACACCAATGCAGGCCTTTACATTCTGCAATACGAAGGAAAGTGACGAAACGTATGACGGAAAAGTTCGGGCGCCTTGCGCTCCACATGTGGACGATCGATACGACACCGCTTGAGACCGCGCTCGATGCGGCCAAACAAGGCGGCTTCGACGCCGTCGAATTGCGCCGCACCGATTTCAAGCGCTGCTTCGACGCCGGCATGACGAACGCGCAGGTGCTCGACCTCATCAAGAAAGCCGGCATTCCGGTCGGCGTGCTTGGCGTCGAATATGGCTGGCTGTTCGCCACCGGCGAGGAAAGCAAGCGGCTGTTCAAGGTGTTCCGCGAGAGTCCTGCGAGAACGCTGTCGCGCTCGGCTGCGACACGCTGATGAGCGCGCCGGGCCAGGTCAACGGTCCGATCAAGGACGCCATCAAATATCTCAAGGACGCCGGCGACATCGCCGCCGAATACAAATTGAAACTCGGCATCGAATTCAATTCGCAGCACGACGTGCTCAACAGCTTAGGTGTCCTCACCGAATTGATCGAGGGCGCCAACAAGCCGAACTGCGGCTATCTGATCGACGCCTATCATTTCACCCGCAGCGGCGCCGGCGGTCGCGGTTTCGAGAACGTGCCGGCCGACAAAATCTTCTGCTTCCAGTATTCCGACCTCTCGCCCAACGCCGGTCACCGGCGTCAAACGGCCGACCGACCGGCTGCCGCCCGGCAAGGGCATCGTCAAATGGCGCGAGATGCTCGGTCTGTTGGCGGAAAAAGGCTACACCGGTTATCTCAGTCCTACGAAGCGCCCAACCCCGAGCAATGGGCGCGCTCGCCCTATGACGTCGCGCGCGAAGGCGTCGAGCTCACGCGGAAATTATTGCGGGACGCGGTCCCGAATTATGCGAGTTGAGGTGGACCATGGCAGAAGAACTCCCGATCTTTCTCGGCCTGAACGACAAGACCATCACCGACATCCCCAAGACCGTCGAGAAGCAGCGCTACATGACATCGGTCGCGCCCAAGGCCGCCAATCCCGGCACATGGGTCGAGCAGCCACGCATGCCGATCCCGACCGGCGAGCACGCCGTGATCGAATGCCAGGGCAAGATTCATTCGATCGCCGGCTATGCCAAGCATCGCGTCGATCAGAATTTCCATCAGGTCTACGATCCGGCGAGCAAAACCTGGTCGCTGAAGGCGCCCTTCCCGCTGCCGTGCAATCACGTCGCGGGCGTTTCAATCGGGTCCAAGGTTTACACCTTCGGCGGCTTCGTCGAGCAGAACCGCTGCCCGCATTCCAAGTGTTTCGTCTATGACACGGCTACCGACGCCTGGGCGCCGATCGCCGCTTTGGCGCGTCCGCGCGGCGCGATCTCGGCCATCGTGCTCGACGGCAAGATCCATCTGCTCGGCGGCCGCGACGTGCGCTCGGTCGAATGGCACGAGATCTACGATCCGGCGACCGACAAATACACCATCCTCGGCGGCATGCGCGGCTCGACCGGCACGCAGCCTTTCGTCGGCCAGCGCGACCACATGGGCGTCGCCGTGGTCGATGGAAAAATCCACGCCATCGCCGGACGCATGGATTCATATGATTTCAACACCAGCCTCAACGCGGTCTACGATCCCAAGACCGATGGCTGGTCCTTCCGCGCGCCGCTGCCGACCGCGCGCAGCGGACCTTCTTGCGTCTACATCAACGGCAAGATCGTGGTGTTCGGCGGCGAAGCCACCGGCAAGGTGTTCGGCACCAACGAGGCCTACGATCCGAAGACCGACAGCTGGGAAGCGCTCACGCCGATGGCGATCCCGCGCCACGGGCTGCACGGCGCGACCTGCGCGGTGATCGGCAACATGGTGCATGTGCCGGGTGGCGGACCGGTGCCCGGCGGCCAGGTGCAAGGCGCCTATCACGACGCCTTTACCTTTGGCTAAGGAAAAAGGCCGCTCCCCGTTAGGAGAGCGGCCCGATTAAATTTTCGGAAAACTACCGCGCCGGGCGCAGGTTCATTTCGGCAACGCCGGCCGCCACATTGAGACCGGCCTGGCCCTGCACCGACACCGGCTGCAAGGTCACGGTGCGGTCCGAGCCGCCGACCAGGACGTTGGCGCCGAGACCGGCGCCGACTGTCGCTTCGGCGCTCGCGCCGCCATAGTGACCGGCCAACGCGCCAAACCGGCGAGTGCTGGGGGCAAACACCGACCAAACCATTTCGCCGCCCGCGGTCGCGCCGAGATCGAGACCGAATTTGTTGATCGAGCCGACATAGACTTCACGCGGCCCCGGCTGAGATGGCGTGAACATGCAGGTCAAGTCCTTATGGGACGTGATGATGAGGCCGAGGCCGCCGGAAATATCACAGGTCAGCGTGCCGACCTTTGTCCGGTCCCGGCCCTGTGCCATGGACGGCGCAGGCAATGCTACCGCCGCGGCGAGCGCCAAGGCGGCAAGCGCACTCACAGGCCTATGCATGTCGAACTCCCGTTTTGATTGATATCGCCAATAACGTCAGGCGCGGAAAAAAGTTCCTGGCGCTTCTCCGGAGCTCATCCGGCAAGCGGATGAGCCAATTCCGCGATACACCGGCCCGCAATATTGGCACGCGCCGAGGCCAATAATGGGCTATAGGCCGGATCGCAGCCAATCATAACTCTGGGCGACGAAATCGGCGCCTGCTGTTTGCCGATTTCGGCCGGCAGTCTCAAGCGGTCACCTTTGTGCGTGCGGTCGACAATTGTGTTGGCCGCACACGCGCCGGCGGCGCGCCGACCGCCATACCAAGCCCAACCGGCGGCGCGACGAAATCCAACGCCAGCGCCGTCAAAATACCAGCCAACACATACGCCGCAAGGCCACGCATCGGACCGCACTCCATCGTCCCCTCACGTCGTGGGTTTTGTAGCGACGACGCTTGTCGGGACCCATAGAAACGAGTGGCGGCGGAAAACGTTCCAGCGGCGTTCAGCGTACGTCGAGGATCTGGCTCGCCGGTATTACGATATGGCAGAGCAAGCCTTCCGGCTCGAAGGCCATGTCGACCTTGGCATCGAGTGCGCGCGAAAGATTGCGCTCGATCACCATGCTGCCAAATCCCCGCTTGCGCCTGATCTTCACCTTCGGGCCATCTTGCTCATGCCACTCCAGCGCGAGCGTGTGATTTTGCAGCGTCCAGGTGATCGACACGCGACCGTTCGGTACCGAAAGCGCGCCGAATTTCGCGGCATTGACCGCCAGTTCATGCAACGCGAGCCCGAGATTCTGCGCTGCCTCGGGCTTAAGCGCGGCCGGTGGACCGTCGATCGCGACCTGTTCTTCAGCGCAGCCGATATAGGCCGTCAATTGTGATTGAACGAGTTCGCGCAAGGACGCCCCGTACCAGCTCTCGCGCACCAGCAGGTCATGCGATGCCGCCAAGGCTTGCAGGCGAGCCGCGAATTGGTTGAGAAATGTCTCAGTCGATCCGGCGTGACGCGCCGTTTGCCGTGCCATCGCTTGGATAACAGCCAGCAGGTTTTTCGAACGATGCGTCAGCTCGCGCATCAGCAGTCTCAAATGGGCTTCGCTTTCCTTGCGCTCGGTGATGTCGACCGCCGCACATGTGAGACCAACGACCCCGCCGGATTCGTTGCTTAACGGTTCGATATGAAGGTCGTAGCAGCGTGGACCGTGGTCGCTTTCGATCACGACTTCCGTGCGTTTCGGCTGGCCGCTCGCGAGGACCTCGTGTTTCAGCGCGATCATGGTTCTGCCGCTGTCCGCCGGCAAGACTTCGTCATCAGTACGTCCGAGAATATCCTCGATCGACCGCCCGAACATGGGGTTGCTGAGCGAGGTGTAACGCAGGTTGCGGTCTTGCGTGTAGACGGTCACCTGGGAACCGCGCAGCGCCGTTTCGTAACGCGCAAAGCGCGCGCGCAGCAAATTAAGTTCGCCGCCTTGCGCGCTGAGCCGCGCTTCAAGCTGCTGGCATTCCTGTTGCAGCCTGGCCAGTTCCGTATCCGCCGCCCTCGACAATTCGTGTGCCATGGCGGCTATTCACGTCGGCTTGCTCGCCAACGTCCGACGCAAGCGTCTGGACTGGCGAGATGTGAATCGGAAGCTGCAATGAAAAGGGCGGCAGGACGCTTTGTCAATGAATGAGGCCAACGGGTACCTCGCTTCGGACGTCGCCCCGCAGTCGGCTATTTCGACGGCGGCAGAACAAGTTAACGTCGATCATTACGAACAGTTGCATCGTCAACTAACATTACCGCGAGCACCGGGTTGCTTTGGATTTGGCCGTGACCGCGCTCGGGCTATTCGGGAACCTTTTGAGCGGGTTTGACGTTTTGTATCAGCGGGTTTCATCAAGAAAAACAAGAGGAACAATAATGGCCACACGGGCAAAATCCGCCACCGCGGAAGAAATCGCGGCGATCGAAGACCTGGTCAGCGATCTGGAAAAACGGCTGCGCCGTTTATCCGGAAGTGCCCGCCGCGAAGCATCCGGTGCATCCGGCGACGTTGGCGACTTTTGTGAGCGAAGCGCTTGAGCGCATCACGGCTCGCGTGCGCGAAAGCGCCGCTGAAGCCGGCGAATCACTCGCCGACGAAGCCGCAAATGCCGGGGCGGAGGCGTTTAAGAAATTGAGCAGCGAAGTAGAACAGCGCCCGTGGCTCATGCTGGCAGTGGCCGCCGGGATTGGGTTTCTCGCCGGGTTGGCGAACCGACGGTAGCACCATGCGCCTGGCATTCGATCATATAATCCGACGTATTTTGCGCCGCGCCCTGCTCACTCTGGCTATCGCGGTATTCACGGTTGTGGCGATTTACTATTTTACCGTGGCGGGAACGATTGCTTTGGATACGCAATATGGCGAACTCAGCGCGCGCCTGATCGTCGGCGCGATCTACGCGACGCTCGCCATTGCCTGCGCGATCTGGTGGGCGGCATCGGGCTGGCGCGCTAGTGCTAGCGCACCGGTGCTGAGCGATCAGCACGCGCAGCAGATCGCAATGCTCGTAGAAGCCGTGATGCTCGGCTATGCTCTGGCCCGTAAAGGCAGCCGCGTAACCTGAGCTCGGCGCGCCGAAGCCCGGGCTAGCTTGCCTTTCGCTCACGCCGTTTGGCATTGCGCTCAAAGAACAATGCCTGGCTCAACACCGCCGACACCGTCGCCGGCTGGAACGGCTTGGCGATCAGGAACGCCGGCTCCGGCCGCTCACCGGTGAGGAAGCGCTCCGGATAGGCGGTGATGAAGATCACCGGCACTTCGAACGTGCGCAGCATCTCGTTGACGGCATCCAAACCGGAGCTTCCATCCGCCAATTGAATGTCGGCGAGAATAATTCCCGGCCGCTTGACTTTGGCCAGCGCTATCGCCTCGCTGTGCGTGCGCGCGACGCCGAGCACGTGGTGGCCGAGACCTTCCACCAGCCCCTCAAGATCGAGCGCGATGAAGGTCTCGTCCTCGATGATGAGCACGTCGGTGGCGATCTCGGCGGCGAGTTCGCGCCCGGAATCCTCGACCAGCAGGCGCAACGCCGGAACGTCGACATCCAGCACCTTGGCGGCGTCGTCTTCCGAGAGCCCTTCCAGCGCGACCAGCAGAAATGCCTGGCGCGGCATCGGCGCGATCTGGGCGAGATGCTTTTCGACCGGCTGGTTGGCCTCGAGCGTGCCGGACTTGCTGTTGAGCGCGACCGAATTCCAGATTTTGGTGAACAGCCGGTACAGCGCGATCCGGGTCGAGGCGGTGCTATCCAGGACCTTGGGGTCCTGGATCAGCGCCTCCAGGGTCGCCGCCACATAGGCATCGCCTGACGCCTGGCTACCCGAAAGCGCCCGGGCATAGCGCCGGAGATAAGGCAGATGCTGTGCAACTGTCTGAGATGTCGACAAGAATTCCTCCCGAACCAATGCGCCCTGGCTTGGCGGGCACGGCCCCCAATATACGTTCAAGCCTATCTAGCCGTCCTAACGTGGTCATTGGAAAAAAGTTCCCTATTTGTGGAACCATCGGCCAATTCGTGGGTTTTGTCTCAACGCGATGGGGGAACCTGGGCCCGGCTGGGCAAGGGATTTGGGGTTGATTAATGACCGAACGCAAACCCGTGGGACAACAAAAAGCAATGGAAACCGCGGAAGCCCGCAACCGAAAAACCAATGACAAACCGGCCAAGCTCAGCCGCGAAGTGCAGGCGCGTCTCGGCCAACAGCTTCGCTCGATGTACGACGACGTGGTGAACCAGGGCGTACCCGACCGGTTCACCGACTTGCTTAACCGCATTAACGGCGACGTCAACAAAGGCGAGAAGTGACGCATGGATGAGTTGGTCCGTAAAGCCGTTCTCGGCGCGGTGCCCAGCCTTCGCGCATTCGCGATCTCGCTGTGCGGGAACGTGGATCGCGCCGACGACCTGGTGCAGGAAACGCTGATGCGCGCGCTCGCCAATATCGACTCGTTCCAGCCCGGCACCAACATGTCGGCCTGGCTGTTCACAATTCTGCGCAATCATTTCCGCTCCGAATATCGCAAGCGCCGGCGCGAGGTCGAGGACAGCGAAGGCCGCTATGCCGAGACCCTGAAGACGCAGCCCGAGCAGCACGGCCAGGTGGAATTCCGCGAATTCCGCGAGGCGCTCGCGCAATTGCCGTCGGACCAGCGCGAAGCGCTGATCTTGGTCGGCGCCTCGGGATTTTCCTACGAGGAAGCCGCCAATATCTGCGGCTGCGCGGTCGGCACCATCAAATCGCGCGTAAATCGGGCGCGCACCCGGCTGGCCGAGTTGATGTCGATCGACGGCGTCGACGACTTCGGACCGGACGAGCAGACCCGCGCGGTGCTGGCAGGCGGGGAATAAGCGGCCAGACCCTTGCTCATTCGTCTTTGACGCAAATTTTTCTTCGAAAACCCGAAACACCCACAGACCGGCACGACTATAAAACCGGCGGCTCGCTATGCATCGCGAGCCGCCGCGTCGGCATACAACAAAGACAGTAAAATCAGAGCCGTCCCAACAGCATCAGGATCACGATAATGATCAGGATTGTGCCGATGAGGCCGACGCCGCCATGGCCATAACCGTAGCCGTAGCCGCCAAAGCGGCCGCTGAAGCCACCCAACAAGAAGATGACGAGCACGATAACGAGGATGAGTCCGATTGACATGATCTTATCTCCGTTGCTGGCCTATCGTTGAAAGCTACTTCTTTTTCGATGGAAACGCCGGCATGGCCGACACTAATTTCAACATCCGTGATTTTCTGCCACTCTGGTAGAGCTGATGGCCGAAGACGGCGGCGGCGATGGCAAGGCCGCCGATGATAACATAGAGGGTGTTGCGATTCATGATGTTGTGCCGAGGCAAACAAAACAGCAGATTTAATGGGCAAAAAATCAGTTTTCATAATGTATGCCGCTTGAGGCAATACGACAAACCGCGAAGTCTCGTAATTGTTCCGGAATACTCCGTGTAACGAGTATTAATCGCCAGAGACGGTCGTGTATTTGAATAATACTTGGTTTTGCCTAACTAATATTTGAACCATCCGAGCCCCCACCGGGTTGTCCGGTCATGCCCCTGTCGGACCTCCAGCGCGGCGCGACCTCCAAGTCAATTCTGCGGCTCGCCGCGGCAGCGATCATCGCCGGTGCAATCGTTTTTGCAACATCGGGCGCGCCGAAGGCCACCGCGCCCGAAATCAAGCCAGCGCGGCCGCAAGCTGCGGCGAAAGCCGGCCGCCTTGCCGTCATCGTCAAGGGATCGGCCTGCTCGCAGCACGGCTGGCCGAACTTCGAGCAGCGCTGTCAGTTTGATTTCAGAAATCCGGTCGATGAAGCGCGGACCGTTCGGGTCATCGCGCTTCGCTAGGCGGCTGAAGGCCGCCTACTTCGTTTCCGGCGATTCAACCGGCGAATATTTCCGCTCTGCCGCATCATACACCGCGACCTGGATTACCGGATAGGTTTCCTTGAGCTTGGCCGCGGCCGTCAGCGCTTCGTTTGCAGTTTCGAAGCGCGTTTTCAACTTGCCATCGACCGACAAGACATAACCGTCGGTCGGAATGGCATTCGCGCGCAGGTTGGATGGCTTCTTGGCCTCTTTGATTTCCTTGATTTCTTTCACTTCTTTGATTTCTTTGGTCTCTTTTGTTTCTTTTGCCGCTGGGCTCATACATCTAGTCCTTTATCTTCTGTTCTGCGCATGCCGTCACGCCCGTTAAACGTCGGCGACGTTGAGTTCGTAGGAACCTCTGCGGCCGCGGGCATACACCTTGGCGGCAATCGCATAGATCCGGTCGCGGTTGATGTCGAACGCGCGCAGCAGGCCCGTCACGTCAGGTTGCAAATTCGGCTGAATTTGCATGAGCGCATCGGCGGTCACGAAAAAGGAGTTTTCCATCGAGCGATCGTAGCCCCAAAACCGCACCGCGCGCCGCGTTGCATCGTAGCTGCGGCTTTGGTTGGGAAAACTGATGGCCAAATTCGTCGCCACGCGTTCTTGCGCCTGCCAGGGAAACCGCATCATTGCACCGTCACGGAAGCTGCGCCGGCGGAGCGGGTTGCGTCCGCCCCAGACGGCTTCGATTTGAAGGTCGCGTGCGTGATGGACACGGCCGTGCCATGGGAATCGCTGGCGATATTCAGCTGAGCATTAAGCTGTTTCGTCAGCGCCTGCACGAGACTGGTGCCCAGTCCGCCTTCGTTCATTTTCAGGCTGATGCCAGGATCCGGCTTGCCGATGCCGTTGTCGGAAATCGTCAGCTTCCAATCGCTGTCTGCGACTTTGTACGATACGAGGATCGCCGCATCCGGCCTTTCCTCAGGAAACGCATGCTTGAGAGCGTTCATGACCAATTCAGTGACGAGCAATCCAATACTTACCGCCTGATTGGACACCACGGCGCCGGCATCGGCGACCACCTTAAGCGTGATCGGCCGGCTATCGCCGATCATCGATTGCGCCAATGTCTCGCACAGTTTTGTGAGATACGTGCCAACTTCGATGGCGCGACCCCGACCGGTGTCATGCAAATGCTTTTGGACGGCGGCGACCGACAGAACGCGTTTATGCGCGTCTTCCAATTGCAACCGCGTCTCTTCCGACTGGACCGTGCGCGCCTTGATAAGAAGGATGCTGGCGATGATTTGCAGGCTGTTGGCGACACGGTGCTGTAATTCTTCCAGCAACATATCCTTTTCCTGCATCAACTCCTGCAACTGCCGCTCGACGGCGCGGCGGTGGGTAATGTCCTCAAAGGCCAGCAACACAGTCGCGTGAATGCCATTCTCGTAGAATACCTTGCGCACATTCAGCAACATGACGCGCCGGCCGATCAGTGGAAACTCGCTGTCGACCTCATAGCCCTCGATCGTCACCTTATCCTTCGCGATTGTCTCCAGAAGCTCGCGAAGCTTCGGAATATTCCATTGACCGTTTTCGATCTCATAGAGCAATTGGCCGCGAACATCCTGACCGGCGAGCTTGAAGGTCTGATAGAAAGAGCGGCTGGCGGCGACGATGCGTTGCTCCGGATCGAGCACCAAAAGCGGGTCGCGCACGGTATCGATGATGGCGTGCGAGAGCGCGAGCGCAATTCCCTCTGGAAGGTCGATAAGTGGCGCGGTCTTCGACGGCGACGAAATCAACATGTGAAACCTTTCGCCCCGCTTTCGAACGGGGCAACGCAGCTCTGATTTTAGTTAAGTTGGCGCAAGCGCCGTGACGCCTCAATTTAGCGTCTCATTCGAGCATCCGCCTATATTGGCCAAAAGTCGAGGTATTTGTCGGCATCAAACGAGCCGGCTGTCATGCTTGCGTGTTATGTCGCGTTGCCGAAACCGGGCCAATACCAGCTAAAACTCTCCCATGACGACGAGCAATACCGAAGTTGTGATCATCGGCGGCGGCGCGGCCGGCATTGCGGCCGGCCGGCGGCTGCGCGAGGCGAAGGTGGAATGCCTTGTGATCGAGGCGCGGACGCGGCTCGGCGGACGCGCCTGGACGGTCAACGATGCATCGGGTTTTGCGCTCGATCTCGGCTGCGGCTGGCTGCATTCGGCTAACCGCAATCCGTGGGTAGCGATTGCAGAAGCCCAGGGCCGCATCATCGACAAGACGCCGCCGCCCTGGAGCAAGCCGGCGCTCCAGAAGGGATTTTCGCTCGCCGAGCAGCGCGAGTTCAGCGCGGCGATGGACAAATTTCACGATGACGTCGACGCCGCCGCAAAGGGGCCCGATGTTGCCGCCGCAAGCGTGCTCGAGCCGGGCGGCCGCTGGAACGAACTGATTACGGCGATCGGCACCTATATCAGCGGCGCCGAACTGACGCGCGTGTCGGCGCTCGATTTCGCCAATTACCAAGACACCGGGGTGAACTGGCGCGTGGTCGAGGGCTACGGCACGGCGATCGCCGCCGCCGGCGACGGTCTATCTGTCGCGCTCGACTGTCCGGCGCGCCGCATTGACCACAGCGGGCGGAAATTGAAAATCGAGACGGCCAAAGGCACGATCACCGCCGATCAAGCGATCATCACGCTGCCGAGCGCGGTGCTCGCCGAAAACGAGCGGCTGTTCGCGCCGGCGTTGCCCGAAAAAACCCAAGCCGCGCGCGGCCTGCCGCTTGGTCTCGCCGATAAATTGTTCATCGCACTGGAAGGTGCGGAGGAATTCGAACCGGGCAGCCGGCTGTTCGGCGCCAGCGACCGCTCGGCTATCGCCAGCTATCATCTGCGGCCGTTTGGGTGGCCGCTGATCGAAGCCTATTTCGGCGGCAGTCACGCCGCGGCGCTGGAAGCGGAGGACGAAGGCGCCTTCTTCGATTCCGCGGTATCCGAACTGACCGGCCTGCTTGGCAGCGCCTTCGCGCGCCGCGTCAAACCGGTCGGCATCCATCCCTGGGGCATCGATCCTTTCGCGCGCGGCTCGTATTCGTATGCGCTGCCCGGCAAAGCCGGTTGCCGCGCGACGCTTGCCACTCCGGTCGACGACCGGCTGTTCTTCGCCGGCGAGGCCTGCTCGAAAAACCACTTCTCAACCGCCCATGGCGGCTGGATCACGGGAACGGCCGCCGCGGATGCAGCGATTGCCGCCTGCCGCAAATAGCAAAGCCCCGTGCGACCGGAGCCGCACGGGGCTCAAAATACTCAACGCTCAAACGCTACGCTACGCTACGGCACAGTTGGCCGGCGCCCGCGCACGATGCCGGCAAGCGCCGCGATGAGAAACAGAACAACCGCCACGAAGAACACGATCTTGGCGGCTTCGATCGCCACGCCGGCAATGCCACCGAAGCCAAGTAGCGCGGCAATCAGCGCAATAATTAGAAACGTTACGGCCCATCCCAACATGGTAATCTCCTTTCATCGGAGCGCCTTAGCGTACCTAGGCAACGCGATTTTCGTCCGATAGTTCCGAAATCAAGGAACCGGTTTAATTCGCCCGGAGTTCACACCCGGGTGAACCGTAATCCGTGCGTTAAGGAGTTGCGTCATGGCGCCGCGTCCGAACTGGAAGGGCTTTCTCAAATTATCCCTGGTATCTTGCGCGGTGGCGCTTTATCCCGCCACCAGCACCAGCCAGCGCATCCGCTTCAACATCATCAACCGCAAGACCGGTAACCGCATCCATAACGAAGTCGTGGACGCGGAAACCGGCGATTCGGTCGATCAAGAGGATCGCGTCAAGGGTTATCAGGTCGAAAAGGGGCAATACGTCCTGGTCGAGGACGAAGAGCTCGACAACGTGGCGCTCGAAAGCACGCACACGATCGACATCGAGGAATTCGTGCCCATGGCGGACGTCGACCGCATCTATCTTGACGAGTCCTATTACATCGTGCCGCAGGACGACGTGGCTCAGGAAGCCTTCGCTGTCGTTCGCGAAGCCATGCGCAAGGAGGATCTCGCCGGGCTGGCGCGCGTCGTCATCTATCGGCGCGAACATCTTCTGCTGCTGCGTCCGCGCGGCAAGGGGCTAATGGCGACGACACTGCGCTACAAGAACGAAGTGCGTGACGAGAAGGATTATTTCGACGAGATCGAGGACATCAAGGTGCCGGCCGACATGCTCAAGCTCGCGACCCACATTCTCGACACCAAGAAGGGTCATTTCAAACCCGAGAAGTTCGACGACCGTTATGAGGACGCGCTCAAGGATCTGATCAAGGCCAAGCGCGCCGGCAAGGCGCCGCCCACCGTCGAGGAGGCACGGCCGAGCAACGTCATTAATCTGATGGATGCGTTGCGCCGCAGCGCCAAAGCCGACCGGCGCCAGCCGGCGCGTAAGAGCGGCAACCATAGCAAGCGCGCGACCGGACGGCGCAAGATGAAGCGGGCAAGTTAGACGGGCGGATTATAGATGGCGGGGCTGAAGACCTATCGGGCCAAGCGCAAGTTCGGCGTCACCGCCGAGCCCAAGGGCAAGGTCACGCGCCGCGCCGGACACGCTTTCGTCATCCAGAAGCACGCGGCGCGGCGGCTGCATTACGACCTGCGGCTTGAGCTCGACGGCGTCATGAAAAGCTGGGCGGTGACGCGCGGCCCGAGCTTGGTGCCCGACGACAAGCGGCTCGCCGTGCAGGTCGAGGACCACCCGATCGATTACAATAAGTTCGAAGGCACCATCCCGCGGGGCGAATACGGCGGCGGCACGGTGATGATTTGGGACCGCGGGCAGCTGGCAGCCGGAGGACGATCCGCACAAGGGACTGGAAAAGGGCCATCTGTCGTTCACGCTCGACGGCGAGAAGCTGCACGGGCTGCTGGCATCTGGTGCGCATGCACCGCAGGCGCGGCGAGAAGCGCGACAACTGGCTGCTGATCAAGGCCGATGACGACGCGGCGCGCGAGTCGGGCGACCAGGATATCCTGGAGCAGAAATCGCGCTCGGTGGTGTCCGGCCGCAGCATGGACGAGATCGCCAAAGGCGCGGCGAAGAAGGCGTCAAGGAAGAAGAACTCATCGGCAACAAAGGCATCCGCCAAACGCGCGCGGGCCACGGCCGCTGCCATATTACGCAAGACCAAAAAGATAATGGCCGCGCAGGACAACAAGACGTCATTGCATGCCGCCTTGCCCGACTTCGTCGCGCCCAGTCTCGCCACTCTGGTGGACAAAGCGCCCGCGAGCGACAACTGGATTCATGAGATCAAGTTCGACGGCTACCGCCTCCAGGCGCGGCTCGACAACGGCAAGCTCAAGCTGCTGACGCGGCGCGGCCTCGACTGGACCAGGAAGTTTCCGACCATCGCTGAAGCGATCGCTAAATTGCCGGCACAAACCGCGTTGATCGACGGCGAGCTGGTGGTGGAAGGCGGCGACGGCCTATCCAATTTCTCGCTGCTCCAGGAAGATCTTAAAAACGGCCGGCACGACCGCATGGTGTTTTATATGTTCGATCTCATGCATCTCGACGGCGAGGACCTAAGGCCGCAACCGCTCGCCGCGCGTAAAGAGGCGTTGGCCCGCCTGTTAACGAAGGCCGGAAAACACGAGCCGCTGCGCCTGAGCGAGTCGCTTCACGAGGCCGGGCCGATGTTGCTCAAGCACGCCTGCAAGCTGGGGCTCGAAGGTATCGTCTCGAAGCTTTCCGACGCGGCCTATCATTCCGGCCGCGGTCACGACTGGATCAAGACAAAGTGCTCGGACCGGCAGGAATTGGTGGTGACTGGCTTCGTGCCGTCGACCGCCGACGCGCATGCCGTCGGCGCCCTGGTGCTGGCCTATTACAAGCACGGCAAGCTGCATTACGCCGGACGCACCGGCACTGGATTCACCCGCACGACGGCGCGCGAACTTTATCGCAAACTTAATGCGCTCAAGCGCAGTGGACCAGCGTTCGGCGTCGTGCCGGCGGAAGAACGCGGCGTGCGTGGACCGGTCTGGGTCAAGCCGAAGCTGGTAGCGGAGGTCGATTTTCACGGCTGGACGCATGGCGACAGGGTGCGGCAGGCGTCGTTCCAGGGGCTGCGCGAGGACAAGTCGGCCAAGCAGGTGGTGCGTGAGGTCAAGGCCGTGGCGGCGGCCGGCAAGACGGCGACGAAACGCAGCGCGCCTGCGCGCAACACCAAGGCCGCAGTCGGCGGCGTGCCGCTGTCGCATCCCGACCGCGTCTATTGGGAAGACGCCGGCGTCACTAAGCGCGATCTGGCGGAGTTCTATGCACAAATCTGGAAATGGATGCGCCCGCATGTGGTGGGGCGGCCGATTTCGCTGCTGCGCTGTCCGGAGGGCGCGGCCGGGCAATGCTTTTTCCAGAAGCATGCCGCCGTCGGCATCGCCACCGAGCATCTGCATCTGATCCCCGAGAAGGGCGACAAGATCATCTCGATCGACGATCTCGCCGGGCTGATCTCGCTGGTGCAGGCGGGCGTGCTGGAAATCCATACTCGCGGCACGACCGTCGATGACCGCGAGCAAGCCGACCGGCTGGTGTTCGATCTCGATCCCGGGCCCGGCACCGGCTGGAAGGACGTGGTCGCCGCCGCGCGCGAGGTGCGGACACGGCTGGCGAAATTGAAGCTCAAAAGTTTTCTCAAGACCTCCGGCGGCAAGGGCCTGCACGTCGTGCTGCCGATCAAGCCGGCACCCTGGGACACGGCCAAGGATTTCTGCCACGCCGTCGCCGCCAGCATGGCGGCGGACGATCCGGACCGCTACGTCGCGAGCGCCACCAAAAGCAAACGCAACAAACGCATTTTCGTCGATTATCTGCGCAACAGCCGCGAGGCGACGGCGGTCGCGCCCTACTCCACCCGCGCGCGGCCGGGCGCGCCGGTCTCGACGCCGATCGAATGGTCCGAGTTGGGCGCGCTCAAGAGCGCAAACCAATACACCGTGCTTAATCTTCCGGCGCGGCTTTCGCGGCTGCGCAAGGACCCGTGGGCCGGTATCGGGCGAGTGAAGCAGACGCTGCCGAAGTTCAAATGAAAAGACCCGCCGCCCATGCGCAAACGTTGAGCGGCCGGCGCGGAACTCGGGAACCCGCTGGCGCGTTGATTGCGGCGGCAGGTACGCCGCGGGACCCGATGAACAGCAAGATGGCACACGACAAAGACCACGCGGCGTCGAACGGGTCCGGCTCCCTCGCCGCGCATTTCGCCAAATTCGCGCAAGCCACGGCGCAGTGGACCGGCCATCCGGCCGCTTTTCTGCTCGCGCTGGCGGTGGTGGTGATCTGGATCGTCACCGGGCCCGTGTTCAAGTACAGCGACACTTGGCAGCTGGTGATCAATACCGGCACAACAATCGTCACGTTTCTCATGGTGTTCCTGATTCAAAACACTCAGAACCGCGACATTCTGGCCGTACAGCTCAAGCTTTCGGAACTGGTGCTGGCCATGCGGGGAGCGGAAAACAAGTTCGCATCGATCGAGGACCTCAGTGACGAAGAACTCCAAGAATTGCATGACGATTGCCGCGCCCGCGTCGACATGACGCTCAGTCATATCGATCGCCGGCGCAATCCGGCCCACCAGAAGCCCCGCGCCGCCGCCCAGCACGCTAAATCTCACCGCCGCACCAAAGCAGCGGCCTGCAAGTCTTAAGTCCGCGTCCTGGAACTATTGTTCCATGGCGCCGTTAGGTTAGAGGTCACAGTTTGACCTCCTTTTTTTTAATAACTTCCGATGACAGTAGTCGGGCTGGGAATCTCCATGGCGTGGAAAATATGGACGTCGGTCGGTTTGGCGATCGCTTGCGGCTTGGTGAGTACGGGTGCGTTCGCGCGAGGCCCGCAGCAATTTTCCGGCGTCGCTTCCTATTACGATAAAAATTATTCCGGCCGGACCGCCTGCGGCGAACGCTACGACGGGAAAAAATTCACCGCCGCCCATCGCACGCTACCCTTCGGTACACACCTGCGCGTCACCGATCCAAGAAGCCACCGCAGCGTGGAGGTGACCGTCAATGATCGTGGACCATTCAGCAAAGGCCGCGTTCTCGATCTTTCATTCGCCGCGGCCCAGGCGCTCCGCATGACGGATCGCGGCCTAATCAAAGTGACGGCGGCAGTGCAATAGCGATTTTTGGGATCGTGTGCTGGGGACTTTGGGCTATATTGCCTGAAGCTCGCGTCCCACCCCTGCCCTCCGCACAAGGAAAATTCCATGCCTGCCAAGCGCCCAGCGCCTCGCCTTGCCCTGATCGACGAAGCGCATATGAACGGGGCGCAGCAATCGCTGATGGCGGCGCTGCGCGCAGGACCGCGCGGCAAATCGATCAC
This sequence comes from uncultured Alphaproteobacteria bacterium, assembly GCA_963809675.1. Taxonomy (GTDB): domain Bacteria; phylum Pseudomonadota; class Alphaproteobacteria; order Rhizobiales; family Xanthobacteraceae; genus Pseudolabrys. The sequence continues at coordinate 255,599 of CAWEKJ010000007.1, read as the reverse complement.
GCCGCGTGGGCCGTTTGCGGTCTGGCTGCATGCGCCGGAATTCGGCCATCTGGCGCAGGCGCTGGGCGGCCATTGCCGCTACAAGACCGCGCTATCGCCGCGACTCTCGGAATTCGCGATTTTATGCACCGCCCGACTGTGGCGCGCACAATATGAATGGTTCGCGCACGCCCCCATGGCCGATAAAGCCGGCGTGAAGCCGAAGACGATTGCGGATTTGCGCGCCGGGCGCGAACCGAGGTCCGCGCCCAAAGATGAGCGTGCGATCCATGCCTTCGTTAAGGAGCTCTATAAGACCAACCGCGTCAGCGACCGCGCCTACAAGCGCGTGCACGCGTTCCTCGGCGATGCCGCGATGGTCGAATTGGTCGGCATCCTTGGCTACTACGCGCTGATCTCGATGACGCTCAACGTATTCCGCATGATGCCGCCGCCGGGCGCGGCATCACCTTTCGCCGAGCCGAAGTAAATTCCGGCCGCTCGGCAGGTCACTTCATCTTCATGCCGCCTATACCGGGCGTGGCGCCGCCGCTGGCCGCCGCTGGACTTTGCGCGCCGATACCTTCGACCGCAAAGTCGACATCGACCTTGCCGGCTTTGGCGAATTCCAGGGTCACCTTGAAGTGCTGACCCTGCTCGAGCTGATGCTTCAGCCCAACCAACATCGCGTGATAGCCGCTGGGGGTGAGTTCAACGGTCTGCCCCGGCTTGATCTCAAGGCCATCGGTCACGGGCCGCATCTTCATCACACCGTTGTCCATCTTCATCTCATGGAGTTCGAAACGGTTGGCGACGTCGGTCGAGCCGCCGATCAGCCGGTCAGGTGCGGCGCCGGTATTGGTGATTTTCATATAACCGCCGCCGATGCTGGCGCCCTTGGGCGTCGCGCGCGCCCATGGCGCTGAGATTTTCAGGGAACCTGCGGTAACATCTTCAGCTTGTGCCGACAGCGCGGCCCATGCGGCGATGACGGCAGCGACAAACATTGCAGTTCGGATCATGGCGGCTAGTTTAGATGGATTGGGCAAAAGCGTCCACTCACGCCGGCCTCCGGCACCGTCGAATAGCCGCGAGGATCGTGCTAGAAGTGCCATCATGGCCCGTCATGAATTGTCTTCGTCCGACAATGAACCGCGGGTGGTCAGCTTCCGCCGGCCCAGCGGCACGCGTACGGCCCCGCCACCGGTGAACGATCTCGCAAAATACCAACAAGGCGCGGACACGGACGACTATCGCCACCGGATGATCGTGAACATGGCGGCGTTTCTGTTCGTCATCGCATTGATCGGCGCGGGGCTCTGGCTGGCCGATGCCATGGAGCGGATGCGCAAGGACCAAGACTGCGTGTTGTCGGGACGGAGCGGCTGCACCCCGGTGGAGTACAACAAGGACCGCTGGTAAGACGTTTTGGCGGGTTTCGTCGGATTTTCCGGTAAATACCCGCCGCCATTGAACTTAAGGCGGCGCTTCGCTATACGGGCAGCGTCCGAATGCCGGTGGAAGGTCATGCTAGGGGGCAATCGCGCGATACCAGGCGCGTGAGCCGTCCAACCGCCAGAACTCCAAATCAATCAGAGAGTTACCGATGTCTTCGACCTTTGACACCATCGCCAATATTATCGCCGAGACCTGCGATATTCCGCGTGACTCGATCACTCCGGACAGCCACGCGATCAACGATCTCGGCATCGACAGCCTGGATTTCCTCGACATCGCGTTTGCCATCGACAAGGCGTTCGGCATCAAGCTGCCGCTCGAGCAGTGGACGCAGGAAGTCAACGATGGCAAGGCCACTACCGACCAGTATTTCGTGCTCAAAAACTTGAGCGCCCGCATCGACGAACTCGTCGCTGCCAAGGGGGCCTGAAGTGTCCGCCCATGCGTCTCGAGTACTTTCAGCTGATTGACCGGGTGAGCGAGCTCAATCTCGCCGACGGCAAGATCAGCACCGAGGCCACGGTCCCGACCACCAGCACCATTTTCGAAGGGCATTTTCCCGGCAACCCACTGATGCCGGGCGTGCTATTGCTCGAAACTATGGCGCAAACCTCCGGCTGGCTGCTGGTCGCGATGAATGACTACAAACGCGCGGCGTTCCTGGCGGCGGTGAAGAATGCCAAGTTCCGCACTTTCGTGCGGCCGGGCGAACGCCTCACCGTCGAGGCCAAGCGCACGCATGACGGTTCCGGCTACGCGATAACCGAGGCCAAGATTTTCCGCGACGGCAAAAAGATCTGCGACGCGACCTTGACGATGAGCGTGCTCGATTTCCCCAATGCGGCAATGGAAAAGCAGATGCGCGAACTGGCGGCCCGGGTCGGGCTGACGCTCGAGGCGCGCGCCGATGGCTGAGGCCCGCGAAGCGTGGATCACCGGTATCGGCATTATTTCCTGCCTCGGCGAAGGCCCGCAGGCGCACTGGCAAAAACTGATGGCGGGACAGCCCGGCGCCGACACCACGGCGTTGGCGCCGTACGTGGTGCATCCGTTGGCCGCCATCAATTTCGACGCCCAGATCCCGAAGAAGGGCGACCAGCGCCAGATGGAAGCGTGGCAGCGCATCGGCACCTATGCGGCCGGTCTCGCGCTCGATTCCGCCGGCATCAAAGGCAACGCCGAGATCCTCTCGCACATGGACATGATCGTTGCGGCCTCCGGCGGCGAACGCGATCTCGCCGTCGACTCGACCATCCTTAGCGGCATGCCGAACGCCAAAGACCCGGCCGCCTACCTCAACGAGCGGTTGATGAGCGACCTGCGGCCGACGCTGTTCCTGGCGCAGCTTTCCAATCTGCTGGCCGGCAATATTTCCATTGTGCACGGCGTCACCGGTTCCTCGCGCACTTTCATGGGCGAAGAATCGGCCGGCGTCGATGCCGTGCGCATCGCGCTATCGCGTATCAATGCCGGACAAAGCGACATCGCTTTGGTCGGCGCCGCGTACAATGGCGAGCGACCAGATTTGCTGATGATCTACGAATTCGGCAAGTACGCGCTGAAAGATCGCTACGCGCCGGTCTGGGAGCGCGGCGAAAACGGCGGGCTTGCGCTGGGCTCGCTGGGTGCGTTCCTGGTGATCGAGGCGCGCGAGCATGCCGAGAAGCGCGGCGCTAAGCCGCTGGCGCGGCTGACCGCGGTCGTCTCGGATCGCTCGAATCGCAAGCCGGGCGCGATTACAGCCGTGCTCTCGCGCCTGTGGGACAAGATCAAAGATAAAGTCGCAAGCGGCCAAGCCGCGGTTCTCTCAGGCGCCACCGGCGCGCACCCCGCAACCACCGAGGAGCGCGCTTTTCTAAGCAGTCATGCTGATCTTGCCGTTCGCGCCACGGGTTCATATCTCGGTCATGCACCGGAGCCGCAATTTCCCATGAATGTAGCGCTGGCCGCGATCGCGCTCAGCCATGCTAGTCTGTTTCCACCCTGTGACTCGACCGGACTGGAACGGCCAATGAGCGGGGAGCTGCGTCAAGTCGTGGTGACGGGGGTCGGGCACTGGCGGGGCGAAGGCCTGGCGCTGTTGGACCGGATCGGCTGAGGAGAGCACAGATGGCGAGCGCCAAGGACAAAATGGGGCGGCCGATCGTGGTGGTGACCGGTCTCGGCGTGGTCACCTCGCTCGGCGCCGGCAAGACCGACAACTGGACCAAGCTCACCGCCGGCGAATCCGGGATCCGCGCCATCAGCCGCTTTCCGACGGACGGACTCAAAACGCGCATCGCCGGCGCGATCGATTTTCTGCCCCCGCAGTCGTGCACGGCGGCACTGTGCGAAACGATTGCCGATCTCGCGGCCGAAGAAGCGATCGCGCAATCCGGGCTCGGCACGCGCGGTGATTTTCCCGGCCCCTTGTTTCTGGCGGTACCGCCGATCGAGATCGAATGGCCGCAGCGTCTGGAAGTGAGCGCTCGCTCCGGCGCAAACGACCAGATCACCTATGCTGATCTGTTGCGGGCCGGCAGCCAGTTTCCCGCCTATCATAGCCGTTTCCAGTTCGCCTCAGTCGCCGACCATCTGGCGGAAAAATTCGGCACCAAAGGCTCGCCGATTTCACTGTCGACCGCCTGCGCCTCCGGCGCGACCGCGATCCAGCTCGGCGTCGAGGCGATCCGACGCGGCGAGACCGATGCCGCGGTTTGCGCGGGTACCGACGGCTCGATCAATCCGGAAGCACTGATCCGCTTCTCACTGCTTTCGGCGCTGTCCACCAGCAACGACGTGCCCGAAGCGGCAGCCAAACCGTTCTCCAAGAACCGGGACGGCTTCGTCATGGCCGAAGGCGCTGCCGCCTTGGTGCTGGAAAGCTACGAAGCCGCCAAAGCGCGCGGCGCCAAAATCCTCGGCGTACTCGAAGGCTGCGGCGAGATGACCGATGCGTTCCATCGCACCCGATCGAGTCCCGACGGCAAGCCGATAATCGGCTGCATCGCCGGCGCGATCAAAGATGCCGGCCTCACCCCCGGCGACATCGACTATGTCAACGCGCACGGCACCAGCACGCCGGAAAACGACAAGATGGAATATCTCGGCTGCGCGGCCGTATTCGGCGAGCGCATGAAAAGCGTGCCGATCTCGTCGAACAAATCGATGATCGGCCACACGCTGTCGGCGGCCGGCGCGATCGAGGCGGTGTTCTCGATCCTCACCATGCAGCACCAGCGCATTCCACCCACCATCAATTACCAGGTGCCGGATCCGACGATCCCGCTCGATGTCGTGCCGAACAAGGCCCGCGATGCGGAGGTACGCCACGCGATTTCCAATTCTTTCGGCTTTGGCGGGCAGAACGTCTCGCTCGTCATGGGCCGCGAGCCGACCTGACGCCGCGCCAACCCCGTCATGCGCTCCTTACGACTTATCGCCGATCGCAAGCTTGAACTTGCCGACGTCCCGGCCCCGCCGCCGCCGGGCGACGGCGAAGCGCAAATCCGCATCAAAGCGGTCGCGCTCAACCATCTCGACCTATGGGGTTTTCGCGGCATGGCCTTCGCCAAGCGCAAACTGCCACTGGTGGTGGGCGCGGAAGCTTCCGGCGAAATCGTGGGGATCGGCGCGGGCGTCACCGGCTTCAAACCGGGCGACAAAGTGGTGATGTACGGCGCCATCACCTGCGGGCACTGCGCTGCCTGCCGCGAGGGCCGCGACAATTTGTGCGAAAACGTCGGCGGCATCATGGGTTTCCATATCGACGGCTTCGCGCGCGATTTGATCAATCTGCCGGCACGGCTGGTCATTCCGGTGCCGGCCGGCGTGTCGCTGCGCGATGCCGCCTGCGCGCCGATCGCCTTCGGCACCACCGAACACATGCTGTTCGACAATGCCAAGCTCAAGCCGGGAGAAACCATTCTCGTGCATGCCGGCGGCTCCGGTATCGGCTCGGTCGCCATCAAGATGGCGAAGGCCATTGGCTGCACCGTCATCACCACCGTCGGTGACGACGCCAAGGCCGAAAAGGCCAAGGCGCTCGGCGCCGATCACGTCATCAACTACAAGACCGAACGCTTCGAGGGCGTCACCCGCAAGCTCACGGCCAAGAAAGGCGTCGACGTGGTGTTCGAGCATGTCGGCGGCGAAGGCTTCAATGCTTCGCTGTTCGTCCTCAAACGCGGCGGCCGGCTGGTGACCTGCGGTTCGACCGCCGGGCCCAGTGTCACCATCAATCTGATGCAGCTGTTCCAGCAGCAGTACAAGATTTTCGGCTCGTTCGGCTCCTCGATGCGTAATATCCGCGACAGCCTGTCCAAGATCGCCGCCGGCATGGCGCCGATTATCGACACCGAAGTGCCGTTGGCCGAATTCGAGCGCGGCCTGGCGCGGCTGGAAAGCCGGCAGGTGTTCGGCAAAGTGATCGTCAACTTCTGAGGCTCTTGGCATGAGGCGGATAATCCGGCCGTTGCGCCGCGGCGTAAAGCGCGTCGGTAGCGCGCTGGTGGGCGCGCTCGCGATCGCGATGCTCAAGGCTCTGCGCCTCATCGATCATGACCGGATGGCCGATTTCGGCGGCCGGCTGATGCGCATCATTGGTCCAATTATGCCGGAAAACCGCATCGGCCGCGAAAATCTAGTGGCCGCCTTCCCGGAAAAATCATCAGCCGAAATCGACACGATCCTGCGCGGGGTCTGGGACAATCTCGGACGCATGGGCGCCGAATTCGCCAATCTCGATCGATTGTGGGATTTCGACCCCGCTCATCCCGAACGCGGGCGCGTCACCGGCGACCAGACGAATATCGAGCGCTTCCTGCGGCTTCGGGACGATGGCAAGCCGGCGCTGATTTTTGGCGCGCATCTGGCGAATTGGGAGCTGCCGGGAATTCGGCGCTACGGCTTACCATCTCGACACCGCGGTGCTTTATCGCCGGCCGAATATCGCGGCCATCGACCGCTGGCTGCACGAGACCCGCACCGCCAGCATGGGCGAACTGATATCGACCAGCCTGGATGCGCCGCTAAAGATCGCCGAGGCGCTGCAACGCGGTGCGCATGTCGGGATGCTGGTCGATCAGTATTACGTGCGCGGCGTTCCGGTGACGTTTTTCGGACGCCGCACCATGGCCAATCCACTGCTGGCGCGGCTCGCCCGCCACTTCGATTGCCCGATTGTCGGCACCCGCGTCATTCGCCTACCCGGCAATCGTTTCCGCGGCGAGATCACCGACCCGATCACGCCGGCGCGCGATGCCGGCGGCAAAATCGACATCGCCGGCACCATGCAGACCATCACCAACGTGGTCGAAGGCTGGGTCCGAGAGCATCCCGAGCAATGGCTCTGGCTGCACCGGCGCTGGCGGCCGGAAAACGAGGGGTCCGGAAAATAGCCAGTCAGGTTTTGATCGGAAGGCCGGCGGCTTTCCAGGCGATAATGCCGCCGGCGAGATGGGATTTGTAAGGATAACCCGCGTCCTGGGCGGCCACCGATGCCGTGATCGACCGGCGGCCTGAGCGGCAGGCAAACACTACCTGCTTGCCCTGCGGATCGGGAATGGTGGCGGGATCGAAAGCCGAGAGCGGCACGATCACCGCGTCGGGATAGCTTTCCACCGAGGTTTCGTTGGGCTCCCGCACGTCGACCAGCAGCATGCGGCCCTCGGTCAGCCCCCGCGCCACCTCGTCAGGTGTCAAGTTCTGCACCTCATCGGCGCGTGGCATTTCATCGGCCATGACGCAACTCCGGTTACGCGATGGCCTTGGTTTTAGCCGGAATCTATCAAACCGTCACCTGCGTTCCGACCTCGACCACCCGCCCGGTCGGAATCTGGAAGTAATCGGTGGCGTCATTGGCGGCGCGGGTCAGCGCGATGAATAGCCGGTCTTGCCAGCGCGGCATGCCCGAATGCGCCGCAGGCTTAAGCGACCGGCGGGACAAGAAGAACGACGTCGCCATGATGTCGAACTGCCAGCCGAGCTTGCGCGCGATGGCCAACGCCTTCGGCACATTCGGCATCTCCATGAAACCGAACCGCAGCACCACCCGCGAAAACGTCTCGCCCACCGGCTCTATGCGTACCCGCTCGGCGGCGTTGACCCGCGGCGTATCCGCCGTCTCGATCGTGAGGATGACGTTCTTCTCGTGCAGCGCCTTGTAGTGCTTGAGGCTGTGCAACAGTGCGGTCGGCGCGCTCGACGGATCACTGGTGAGGAACACGGCCGTGCCGGGCACGCGGACCGGCGGCTTCTTTTCTAGTTTGGCGACCAGACCCTCGATCGGAATTTCTTGCCGTCTGGTCTTTTCGAACAGCAGCCGGCTGCCGCGCCGCCACGTGTACATCAGCGTCATCACCACCGCGCCGAGCGCAAGCGGCATCCAACCGCCTTCCACGATCTTGAGTAGATTGGCGGCGAGGAAAGTAAAATCGATGAACAGGAACGGCAGCATCAGCGCCAGCGCCCAAATCAACCGCCAACGCCAAACCCGCCAAATCACCACGATCGCCATCATGGCGGTGACCACCATGGTACCGGTGACGGCGATGCCGTAGGCGGAGGCGAGTGCGCCCGACGAGCGGAACAGCGCAACCAGCAGTAAGACGCCGATCAGCAATAGTGTGTTCACGCGCGGCATATAAATCTGTCCGAACAGCGATTCCGAAGTGTGGCGTATTTCAAGGCGCGGCAACAAGCCGAGCTGGATCGCCTGTTGCGTGAGCGAATAGGCGCCGGTGATCACCGCCTGACTGGCGATGACAGTGGCCGCGGTCGCCAACACCACCATCGGCAACAAGGCCCACTGCGGAAAAAGCAGAAAGAACGGATTCTCGATTGCCTTCGAATCGGCCAGAACCAGCGCGCCCTGCCCCAAATAATTGATCAATAGCGCGGGCAGCACGACCACCAGCCACGCAAAACGAATCGGGTTGCGGCCGAAATGGCCAAGGTCGGCATAAAGCGCTTCCGCACCCGTCACCACCAGGAAGACTGCGCCGAGCGTATAGAATCCGACAATTCCGTGATGGAGTAGAAAGTAGATGCCATAATATGGATTGAACGAGAGCAGAACGTTGAAGTTTTGGCCAATATGCCAAAGGCCGGCGACAGCAATCGCAGAAAACCAGATCAATGTGATCGGGCCGAACAAGGCGGCAACCTTCGCGGTACCGCGCGACTGCGCAGCGAACAGCACAATCAGGATGACGACTGTGATCGGTACGACGAATTCGTCAAACGCGGGTGTCGCGACCTTCAAACCTTCGACCGCCGAGAGCACCGACAGCGCCGGCGTGATGATGGCATCGCCATAGAACAGCGCGCCACTGATGATGCCGAGCAGGATCACAATCGCCCCGCCGCGGGTGCCCGCGAGCGCGCGCGAGGCAAGCGCCATCAGAGCCAGCGTACCGCCTTCGCCGTTATTGTCGGCACGCAGCAGGATGAGCACGTATTTCGCGGTGACCACCAGCAGCAATGCCCAGATGATCAACGACAAAATGCCGAACACGATCGGCTCGTTCACCACCTTGCCGGGGCCAGCCGCCGCCAGCACCAACTCCCGCAAAGCATAGAGGGGGCTGGTGCCGATATCGCCGTAGACAACCCCGATGCATCCAAGCGTGAGCGCCCAGAAGCCGACCTTCACCGGCGCATCGCCATTCGTAGTGGCCGCAATCGAGCCGCCGGGGGCGGCGGCGAGACTTTGAGACATGGGGGTGGGCCTGGATTTGTTGCAATGCAAAAAATTTGAGACGCGGCTTATAACGCCGCTCCGGCCAGCCCGGCACCGTCATTTGCGCAAACCGGAAAATCGAGCCATGCAGAAAGCGCAGACCAAAAATTATAAATTTATATGATTTATCAATGGATTAACTGGAAAGCCCGCGCTACCGCCGATTTAGACGGTCACCTGCGTACCGACTTCCACGACCCTACCGGTCGGAATCTGGAAGAAGTCGGTGGCGTCGCTGGCCGAACGCGCCAACGCGATGAACAGGTGGTCCTGCCAGGCCGGCATACCCGATTTCGCCGACGGCTTGAGCGCGCGCCGCGACAGGAAGAACGAGGTCGACATGATGTCGAATTGCCAGCCGTGCTTGCGGGCAATCGCCAGCGCTTTCGGCACGTTGGGCTGCTCCATGTAGCCGAACTTCAGCGACACGCGCGAGAAATGCGCCGACAGCGGCGTGATCTGCACCCGCTCCGCCTCGCCGACACGCGGGGTGTCGGCGGTGATGATGGTGAGGATCACATTGTGCTCGTGCAAAACTTTGTTGTGCTTGAGATTGTGCAGCAAGGCGGTTGGAGCGAAATCGGGATCGCTGGTGAGAAACACCGCGGTGCCCGGCACGCTATGCGGCGGCTTTTTCCCGAGGCTGCGCAACAGCGTCTCGATCGGCACTTCGGTGCGCCGGGTCTTGCTGACCAGGATTCCGCTGCCGCGCCGCCAGGTCAGGATCAGCAGCACCATGGTGGCGCCGAACAACAGCGGCGCCCAAGCCCCCTCGAACAGTTTCAGGAAATTGGCGGAGAAGAAGGTGATATCGACCACCACGAACGGCGCCATCAGCAGCGCCGCCTTCCAGAGCGGCCAATGCCAGCTCCGCCATATCACGATGAAAGCGAGTAGCCCGTCCACCACCATGGTGGTGGCGACCGCGATGCCATAGGCGGAGGCGAGCGCGCTGGAGGTGCGGAACAGCCCGACCAGCAACAGCACGCCGAGCAGCAGCGCCACCGTCACGCGCGGAATGTAAATCTGACCGACATGGGAGGCCGAGGTGTGCAGGATAGCAAGCCGCGGCAACAGACCGAGCTGGATTGCCTGATGCACCAGCGAATAGGCACCGGTGATGACCGCCTGGCTTGCGATCACGGTCGCGGCCGTCGCCAGCACGACCATCGGCAACAAGAACTCTTCCGGCACCAGACGATAGAACGGATTTTCGATCGCCATCGGATCGGCCAGCACCTTGGCGCCCTGCCCGAAATAATTGATCAGCAGCGCCGGCAGCACCAGGCAGAGCCAGGCGACCTGGATCGGCTTGCGGCCGAAATGGCCGAGATCGGCATAGAGCGCCTCGCCGCCAGTCACCACCAGGAACACCGCGCCCAATGTCACCAGGCCGATCTGGCCGTGATCGAGCAGAAACGTAATTCCGTAGAGCGGATTGATCGCGGCCAGCACATCCGGGTCGTCGCGGATATGCAGCGCGCCGGCGATCGCGATCGCGAAGAACCAGACCACCATGATCGGCCCGAACAACGCGGCCACTTTGGCGGTGCCGCGGCTTTGCGCGGCGAAAAGTCCGATCAAAATGATGACCGCGAGCGGCACCACATACTCGCCGAAGGCCGGACTAGCGAGCTTGAGCCCTTCCACTGCCGAGAGCACCGAAATCGCCGGCGTGATCACGCTGTCGCCGAGAAACATCGCAGCGCCGATGACGCCGACGATGAAGACGAACGCGGTCCGCCGCCCGAGCGCGCGGCTCGCCAGTGCGGTGAGCGAGAGCGTGCCGCCCTCTCCGTTATTGTCGGCGCGCAGCAGGATCAGCACGTATTTCAGCGTCACCGTGACGATCAGCGCCCACACGATCAGCGACAACACGCCGAGCACGATGGCGCGCGTGACCATATGCTCGGTGCTGGCTGCGATCGCCGCCTCGCGAAAGGCGTAAAGCGGGCTGGTGCCGATGTCGCCATAAACGACCCCGACGCTGCCGAGCGCCAGCGCCACGAAATTCGTCGGCATCTGCTTGCCGCGATGGGCGATATGGGCCTCGGCGGAAGCCGTGCTCTCGTTCACGCCGTCACTCATCGAGGTTATTTAGGTCCGCCGCTGGCTGGAAGGCCGGGCTTATAGCATCGCCGGGGCTGCGAGAATACCGCGCATTTGCCGCAGCCTGTTGACTAGGAACAAGCGGGCGCAGCCGGATTTCGGTCCGCCTTACGGGCTCAAATCGGCCGGAATCGGCGGCTCTTCCCGCATCAGGGTAATGGTGACGCGGCGGTTGGGCGACATCGAGGGATTGTCCGGAAACAGCGGGTCGGTGTCGGCTTTTCCGGCCACCATGTAGATATGCGCGGACGGCAATCCTTCCGCGGCCAGGACCTCGCGCACCGCGTTGGCACGGTCGGCGGAAAGTTCCCATGACCCGTAACCCGGCTTGTCCGGCACCTTGCTGGTGGCGGTGTGGCCGGTGATGGAGACGCGGAACGGCATCGCCTTGAGCGCCGGCGCGATTTTCTGGATCAGCTTGCGGGTGCGCTCATAGGGCTCTTTGGAGCCATCCGGAAACATCGAGCGGCCGTCCTGGTCGACGATCTCGATGTTGAGGCCCTGCTTGGTCTCCTCGACCATGATGTGCTTAGAGGCTTCGGTAATTTCCGGCATTTCCTGCAAGGCCTGGCGCAGCGAGGCGGTCGCCAGCGCGAATTTTTCATCCTTCTTAAGGCGCTGGCCGTATTTGGCCTCTTTATCGGTGTCGTTCGGTGTCGGCGTCGGAGAGGCTTCGGACGGATCGATGTTGGCGGCGTTCTTGAGTTTCGGCCGCGTCGGCAGACCGAGCACTTCGATGATGCCGGAATAGCGCACCTGATCCTGCACGCCGAAAGCGTCGCGCATCGAGCCGGCGACGATTTTCAATTTCTGCTGATCTTGCGTCGAGAACGCGACCAGCATCACGAAGAAGCTGACCAGCAACCCCATCAAATCGGCAAAGGTCACGAACCAGCCGTGACCGCCACCATGAGCTTCCTTGCGTCTGGCCATTGTCGCCGACCCCGATGCGCCGCGCTTTAGGCGGCGGCTGCCGCCGGTGCTTCTTTTTCGTCCTCGCCTTCGCTGTGGCGATGCTTCTCGGGCAGATAGGCAAGCAACATCTCGCGTACGAGGGTCGGGCTTTTGGCTTCGCGGATCATCAGGATGCCATCGATGATCAGAGTGCGGTTGATCTCCTCATCGACCAGCTTGAGATGCAATTTGTCGGCGATCGGCAAGCAAAACAGGTTGGCGAGAGCGGCGCCGTAAAACGTCGCCAGCAAAGCGCCGGCCATGAACGGGCCGAGCTTGGACGGATCGGTCATGTTTGCGAACATCTGCACCATGCCGATCAAAGTGCCGATCATGCCGAAGGCGGGCGCGCAGTCGCCGACCGCACGATAGATTTTCTGGCCTTCATCGAGATGGGTGAGGAAGTTGTCGCGGTCGCGCTCGAGATTGTCGCGGATGAAATTGGTGTCGTAGCCGTCGGCGACGAAGCGGATGCCCTTGGCCAGGAACGGATCTTCGGTCGCGACTTTTTCGAGACCCATCGGGCCAGATTTGCGCGCGACTTCGGCAAGTCCCGCCAGTTCATCGACCAGCTCGCGCTGGGTGCTGCGGCGCATGGTGAAGGCGAATTTGGCGCCGAGCGGCAGGCCGTGGAAAATCGACGAGAGTGGAAACCGGATCAGCGTGGCGGCGAACGATCCGCCGAAGATGACGATGAACGCATGTTCGCTCACGAACATGTGCAGATCGCCGCCCATCATAATCACGAGGCCGACGACACCGACGCCGCACAGCAGGCCTAGACTGGTCGCAATATCCATGAACTACCCCACCCAACGCACGAACGGCAGCCCAAACGTTATGATGGCCGCGACGAAACGACCCTAGACTGGGGCTGTTAAGGGGGGGTAAAGGCTAACCATTCGTGAAAGAAAAACGCCCGCTTTTGCCGTGTCCAATCGTGGCCGGCCGGCAAAAGCTCGCAAAAATCGCCACAAATAGGCGGCGAAACCCTAAGGTCCCAGTCCAGAACCCCTGATTACCGGAGGAGAGCAAGCGATGCGTGAGATCGGTCATTTCATCGGCGGCAAGACCGTCAAGGGGGCCTCCGGGCGCTTCGGCGACGTTTTCAATCCTAATACCGGCGAGGTGCAGGCCAAGGTGGCGCTCGCCGACAAGGCCGATACCGAACAGGCGATTGCCAATGCCGCGGCCGCGCAGCCGGAATGGGCGGCCACCAATCCGCAGCGCCGCGCGCGCGTGATGTTCAAGTTCCTGGAATTGATCCAGAAGGAATACGACGATCTCGCGCGCCTGCTGTCATCCGAGCATGGCAAGGTGTTCGCCGACGCCAAGGGCGATATCCAGCGCGGGCTCGAAGTGGTGGAGTTCGCCTGCGGCATTCCGCATCTGCTGAAGGGCGAATATTCCGAAAGCGCCGGCCCCGCGACCGATCTTTATTCCGTGCGCCAGCCGCTCGGCGTCGTTGCCGGCATCACGCCGTTCAATTTCCCGGCAATGATTCCGTTATGGAAATGCGCGCCCGCGATTGCCTGCGGCAATGCCTTCATTCTCAAGCCGTCCGAGCGCGACCCGAGCGTGCCGATGCGCATCGCCGAACTGTTCATCAAGGCCGGCCTGCCGGAAGGCATCCTCAACGTCGTCAACGGCGGCAAGGAAGCGGTCGACACGCTGCTCACCGACCCGCGCGTGAAGGCCATCGGCTTCGTCGGCTCGTCCGATATCGCGCATTACATTTACGCGACCGGCGCCGCGCACGGCAAACGCGTGCAGTGCTTCGGCGGCGCCAAGAACCACATGATCGTGATGCCGGACGCCGATATCGACCAGGCGGTCGATGCCCTGATCGGCGCCGGCTACGGCTCGGCCGGCGAACGCTGCATGGCGGTTTCCGTTGCCGTGCCGGTCGGCAAGAAGACCGCCGACATCCTGGTGGAGAAGCTGATCCCGCGCGTCGAGAGCCTTAAGATCGGCCCCTCCACCGACGCTCAGGCCGACTATGGCCCGATGGTCACCAAGGAACTGCTCAACAAAGTGCGCGGCTATATCGATAGCGGCGTAAAGGAAGGCGCCAAGCTGCTGGTCGACGGACGCGGCTTCAAATTGCAGGGCTACGAAAACGGAAATTTCATCGGCGGCTGTCTGTTCGACGACGTGACGCCGGACATGAAAATCTACAAGGAAGAAATTTTCGGACCCGTGCTCTCGGTGGTTCGTGCCAAGGACTACGACGAAGCGGTACGGCTGCCGTCCGATCATGAATACGGCAACGGCGTCGCCATCTTCACGCGCGACGGCGACACCGCGCGCGATTTCGTCAACCGCGTGCAGGTCGGCATGGTAGGCGTCAATTTCGCTATTCCCGTGCCGCTCGCCTACCACACCTTCGGCGGCTGGAAGCGTTCCGGCTTCGGCGACCTCAATCAACACGGCACCGACTCGATCCACTTCTACACCAAGACCAAGACGATCACGTCGCGCTGGCCCTCCGGCACCAAGGAAGGCGCAGAATTCGTGATCCCGACCATGAAGTGAGGCGTCGCCGCGGAATGTCGAGAATTGGGATTGCCGGCGGTGCGCTGATCGCATCGACGCTGGCGGGCTGCGCCGGCAACCCCTTTGGAGACACCGCGCCCGTAGCGCCACCGCCCAATGCGGAGATGGCCGGCCGCTGGATTCTGGAGGCGCCGAATGCACCGTCCTGCGGCATGAATTTCAGCGGCGCCTCCGGTGCGCAGCGCGGAAACGTCATGCCGGAAGGCGGCTGCCCGGGTAACTTCTTCACCAGCCGCCACTGGACGCTCGATCAAGGCACGTTGATAATCAACGACGACGAAAACCAGCCGCTGGCGAGCCTCACTTTCACCGGCGGCCGCTTTGAAGGCCAAGCAAATGCCGGCATGGCGGTGACCCTAACCCGTCAAATCCTTGAAAATCAGGAACGTCAATGACCGACTATCAGCTTTATTGCTTCGCCCAGTCCGGCAACGCCTATCGCGCCGCGCTGATGCTCAATCTCATCGACGCCGACTGGGAGCCGCTCTGGGTCGATTTCTTCGGAGCCATGGTCCAGCGGACGCCCGGAATTTCGCGGTGACGTCAATGAAATGGGCGAAGCACCCGTGCTCGTCGACAACAAACGAAATAAAAAGTTGACCCAATCCGGTGTGATCCTCACTTATCTTGCCGACCTCACCGGCAAGTACAAACCGCAAGGCGAGGACGAGCGGCTGGAAGCACTGCGTTGGATCATTTTCGACAATCAGAAAGTCAACGGCTTCCTCGGCCCGTTCCGCTTCCTGAAAAACTTCGCCAAGCCGGTGGGCGATCCGGCGGTAATGGCCTTTATGAAGGGCCGCATCGACGGCAATCTCGCCATCGTCAACAAGCGCCTGACGGGGCGGCAATTCCTAGTGAGCGACAAGCCGACCATCGCCGATGTTTCGATGACGGCCTATCTGTATTATCCGGCGGAGGAATTCGGCTTCGATATCGCCAAGGATCATCCGGCGATTGGCACTTGGTTGGAGCGCATGAGGGCGCTGCCGGGCTGGAAACATCCTTATGAGCTGATGCCCGGCTACCCGTTCGGCACCCGCGGATAATTGTCGCGGCCGGTCAGTTCAACCGTGCCGGACGGTCATGATCGGGATCGGGCGCGATCGAGCCCGCTGAGGCTTGTGCGTCGGTTGCCGGCACCGACGCAGTTGCGGCCGCCGCGGCGTCCTTGCGCTGATATTCACGATAAGACCACCAGCCGAGCGGCAGGCACGCCAGGTAGATCAGCGAGCCGATGGTGAGTACCTGCCAAGGATAGCTGATCAGCAGCGCGAAGAAAAACACCACCAGCACGAACACCGGCAGCACCATGTCCGGCGGCACGCGTTTGCCGACGCGTTTGCCGGAGAACACCGGCAGCTTTGAAACCATCAACAACGCGATCGCCAGCGTGTAGAAGAATGTGACCCACACGGTGATGAGCCCGTTGGAGACGCCGAGGAAATTGAGATAGATCGGCAGCAGGACGGTGATAGCGCCGGCAGGCGCCGGAATTCCGGTGAAAAAATTTCCCGCCCAAGCCGGCTTACTCGGATCGTCGATCATCACGTTGAAGCGCGCGAGGCGCAGTGCGGCGCAGATCGCGAACACCAGCGCCGCGATCCAACCCGCCGACTTGAGCTCCGCCAGACCCCAGAAGTAGAGGATCAGCGCGGGCGCCACGCCAAAATTCACAAAGTCGGCGAGGCTGTCGAGCTCGGCGCCGAAGCGCGAGGTGCCCTTGAGCATGCGCGCCACGCGGCCGTCGATGCCGTCGAGCAGCACGGCCAGCACGATCGCGGCCAGCGCCAGTTCGAGCCTGTTCTCGACCGCGACGCGGATCGCGGTCAGTCCCGCGCACAACGCCAAAAGCGTGATGAGATTGGGCAGCAGCGTGCGCACCGGAATCGCCTTGAAGCGGCGGCGGCGCGGCGGCGGGGCGGGATCAAACGGCGGAAAGACCATGAGGAGAATATAGGCTTTTCGCAGCGGATGCGCCACGGCGCGCCGGAACCAGCGTTAACCGCTGCGAAATGCCCGGCCGGCATCGCCGCTGCGCAAATCGGCCAGCACGGTTTCGCCGGCAAGCGAGGTTTGCCCGACCGCGACCATCGGCGTCGTACCGTCGGGCAGATAGACGTCGAGACGCGAGCCGAAGCGGATCATGCCAAAGCGCTCGCCGGCGCCGATCGGCTGGCCTTCGCGCACGAAGCAAACGATACGCCGGGCAACTAGCCCCGCGATCTGCACCACCGCCACGCGGTTGCCCGCGGCGGCGATCACCAGCGAATTGCGCTCATTGTCAGCGCTCGCCTTGTCGAGATCGGCGTTGAAGAACTTGCCCGGCTGATAGACGATTTTCTCGACGTGGCCCGCCACCGGGCTGCGATTTACGTGGCAGTCGAACACGCTCATGAAGATCGAAATGCGTGGCAGCGGCTTATCGCCGAGACCAAGTTCGTGCGGCGGCGGCGCGGTGGTAATTTGGCTGACGCGGCCGTCGGCCGGCGCCACCACCAAGCCCTCGCGCACCGGCGTGACGCGCGGTGGGTCGCGGAAGAAATAGGCGCACCAGATCGTCGCCAGCGTGCCGAGCCAGCCGAGCGGACTCCACAGCCAGAACAACACCAGGCTGGCGAGTGCAAAGGCGCCGATGAAGGGATAGCCTTCCGGCGTGATCGGTACGATTTGCGCACGAATCGAATCGTAAATCGACATGCCCTATCCTACTCCGCGGCGTCGGCCGGCGCTTCCAGCGGGGAAGCTGCGGCCTCCGTGATGATATCCTCCACCAAAGGCGGATTGCGGTTGGGCGCGACTTCTTTGTCTGCCACCTGGGCCAGCTTCTCGCGCGCCTCCTCCGCCTCGCGCTGGCGATTCCACATGCTGGCATAAAGCCCGTTCGCCGCCAGCAATGCGTAATGCGCTGCCGCGCTCAACGATCTCGCCCTGGTCGAGCACGATGATCTCGTCGGCGCCGACGATGGTGGAGAGCCGATGCGCGATCACCAGCGTGGTGCGGCCCTTGGACACCCGCTCAAGCGCATCCTGGATTTCCTTTTCGGTGTGGCTGTCGAGTGCGGACGTTGCCTCGTCCAGCACCAAGATCGGCGGCGCTTTCAGGATGGTGCGCGCAATCGCGACGCGCTGCTTTTCGCCGCCGGACAGTTTCAAGCCGCGCTCGCCGACTTCCGTTTCGTAGCCCTTGGGCGCCATGCGGATGAGCGAGTCGATCTGCGCGAGCTTAGCCGCCTCCTCCACCTCGGCATTGCTCGCTTCCCAGCGGCCATAGCGGATGTTGTAGCGGATCGTGTCGTTGAACAGCACGGTGTCCTGCGGCACCATGCCGATCACCTGGCGCAGCGAGCTTTGCGTGACCTTGGCGATGTCCTGCCCGTCGATCAGAATGCGGCCGCCGGCCAGATCGTAAAACCGGAACAGCAGCCGCGAGATCGTCGACTTGCCGGCGCCGGAGGGGCCGACCACCGCCACCGTTTTGCCGGCCGGCACATCGAAGCTGATGCCCTTCAGGATGCGCCGTTCCGGCTCGTAGGCGAAGCGCACGTTCTCGAAGCGGATATTGCCGCTCGCGACCTTGAGCGGCCGCGCGCCGGGGACGTCCTTGATTTCCGGTTCGCGCGCCAGAATCGAGAACATCAGTTCGATGTCGATCACCGCCTGCTTGATCTCGCGATAGACCATGCCCATGAAATTGAGCGGCTGATAGAGCTGGATCATCATCGAGTTGATCAGCACGAAGTCGCCGATCGTCTTGGTGCCGGCCTTGATCTCGAAGGCGCACATCGCCATGGCGGCGGCGAGACCGAGCGTGAAGATCACCGCCTGCCCGGCATTGAGCACGGCGAGCGAGGTATAGGCCCGCACGCTTGCGTCCTCGTAACGCGCCATCGATTTGTCGTAGCGCTCGGCTTCGCGCTGCTCGGCGCTGAAATATTTCACCGTCTCGTAGTTGAGCAGCGAGTCGATCGCCTTGATGTTGGCGTCGGTATCGCTCTCGTTCATCTTGCGGCGGATACCGATGCGCCACTCGGTGGCGTGATAAGTGTACATCAAATAGACAGTGACGGTCGACCATGATCACCGCGACGTAGCGCCAGTCGAATTGCCACATCAGCACGCCGACGATCAGCGCCAGCTCGATGATGGTGGGCGAGAGTTGCAGGATCACCATCCGCACGATGGTCTCGATGGCGTTGCGGCCGCGCTCGAGCACGCGGGTCAGCCCGCCGGTCTTGCGCTCGAGATGGAAGCGCAGCGACAGCTCGTGCATGTGCACGAAGGTGCGGAAGGCGAGCCGGCGCACCGCGTGCATCGCCACCTTGGCGAAGATGCCGTCGCGCAGTTGCGTAAGCGCCGCCATCAGGATGCGCATGCCGCCATAGGCAATCGTCATGGCGACGGGAACGGCCAGCGCCCACACCAGCCAGTCGGTGGCCAGCAGCCGGCGCGGTGCCGTGGCCGGCGAGCGCGTCGGTCGCCCATTTGAAGGTGAAGGGCACCGCAATGGTCGCGAGCTTGGCCGCCAGCAGCAGCACCATGGCGCCGAGCACCCGCAGCTTCAGGTCGCGGCGGTCGGACGGCCAGATGTAGGGCCAAAGATGAATCACGGTCATGAACAAGGCGCCGCGGTCGGCGGAGACGCGCGCGTTATTGTCGGTTGCTCGGTGGTGGTGATGGTCGCTCATTCGAGGCCTTCATATAGGAGGATTCTCGGCCGTAATCACCCCGCCCGCTCCCCGTCGACGATTTTTAGACGCCGCCTTGACGCTGCCGCAGACGCCGTGCACATGACCCTCGGTCATGAACCAACGGAAAAAATGAGCAAAATCCGAAAAATCTGCGTCTATTGCGGCTCCGGACCGGGCACCGATCCGGCCTTTGTCGAGGCCGCGCGCGCGTTCGGCAAGATTCTAGCCAAGAACGGCATCGGCCTGGTCTATGGCGGCGGCGCCATCGGCATCATGGGCGAGCTTTCCCGCGCCGTGCTCGACAACGGCGGCGAAGCGACCGGCATCATCCCGGAATTCCTGGTCGCGCGCGAGCACGCAAAAGATAGCGCAAACGGGCTGATCGTCACGCGCGACATGCACGAGCGCAAACGCAAGATGTTCGAGATGGCCGACGCCTTCGTCGCGCTGCCGGGCGGCGTCGGCACGCTGGAGGAGATCGTCGAGCAGATGACCTGGGTGCAGCTCGGCCGGCACGCGAAGCCGATTTTGCTCGCCAATATTCAGGGCTTCTGGGAGCCGCTCTGTGCGCTGCTCGATCACATGAAGAGGCTGGACTTCATCCGCGGCGATCTCAACTTCGACCTGCTGGTCGCCGACAAGGTCGACGACATCCTGCCGATGCTGCAAAAAGCGGCGGACGCAGTGCCGGCTGACGCCAAGGAATTGTCCGCGGCGGAAGTCGACAAATTGTAACGGCTATTTGCCGGTGAACGTCACCGCCTCGATGCGGTTGCCGTCGGGATCGCGGATGAAGGCGGCGTAATAATTCTCGTGATATTGCACGCGAAACCCAGGCGCGCCGTCGGATGTTCCGCCGCCGGCAAGCGCGGCGGCATGGAAGGCATCGACCGCCGCGGTCGTCGCGGGCGCGCAGACAAATATGCACGCCGCTGTCGGCCGCGACCGGCGCCATGTCGGCTGCGCCGATTGATCCAGAATTCGGGATATTTCTTGCCGTAGCCGATCGCGGCATCCGGCCATTCGCGCAATTTCGTCATGCCGAGCGTCGCCAGCAGCGCGGTATAGAAACGCTCGGCCGCTTTCAGATCGCGCACCGAAATCGAAATATGGTCGATCATTTAATTCCCGCTATCTTTCGTTATGGCCGGGCTTGTCGCGGCCATCGACGGCTTAACAGCAGAATAGTAAGGCGTCGATGCCCGGCCCAAGGCCGGGCTTTACGGCGGAGGATTCCTCTGTCGGCGCTACGCCGGCGCGCCAGATTTCACCAGTTTATAGACGATCGAATCCATCAGCGCCTGGAATGAGGCGTCGATGATATTGGGCGACACGCCGATGGTGGTCCAGCGCTCGCCGGCCTCGTCCTCGCTCTCGATCAGCACGCGGGTGACCGCCTCGGTGCCGGAATTGAGGATACGCACGCGGTAATCGGTGAGGCTCAGCCCGGCGATGTATTTCTGGTACTTGCCGAGGTCCTTGCGCAGCGCGAGATCGAGCGCATTGACCGGGCCGTTGCCCTCCGCCGCCGAGATCATGTTGTCGTCGCCGACTCTCACCTTCACCACCGCCATGGTGACGGTGACGCGCTCGCCCTTGGCGTTGTTGCGCTGCTCGACGTTGACGTCGAACTGGGTGACGTTGAAATAATTCGGCACGGTGCCGAGCGTGCGCCGCGCCAGCAATTCGAACGACGCGTCAGCCGCCTCGTAGGCGTAGCCGATGGTCTCGCGCTCCTTGACGATCTCCAGCAGCCGCCCGACGCGCGGATCGTCCTTGTCGGCCTTGATGCCGATGCGCTCGAGCTCGGCCAGCACGTTGGATTTGCCGGCCTGCTCCGACACCAGCACCTTGCGCTTGTTGCCGACGGCTTCCGGCGCCGTGTGCTCGTAGGTCGCCGGGTCCTTCATGATCGCGGAGGCATGGATGCCGGCCTTGGTGGCGAAGGCGCTCTCGCCGACATAGGGCGCGTGCCGGTTGGAGCCGCGGTTGAGCCGCTCGTCGAGCGCGTGCGACACCTGCGCCAGCTTCTTGAGCGCGCGCGTCGGACACGCCGATCTCGAAGGCTTGTCGGAAATTCCGGCTTGAGCTTGAGCGTCGGGATGATCGACACCAGATTGGCGTTGCCGCAGCGCTCGCCCAGCCCGTTGAGCGTGCCCTGGATCTGCCGCGCGCCGGCGCGCACCGCGGCGAACGAATTGGCCACCGCCTGCTCGGTGTCGTTATGGGCGTGGATGCCGACATGGTCGCCGGGGATGACCTTGCAAACCGCGCCGACGATTTCCTCGACCTCGTGCGGCAGCGTGCCGCCATTGGTGTCGCACAGCACGACCCAGCGCGCGCCTTCGTCGTAGGCCGCCTTGGCGCACGTCAATCGCGTATTTCGGATTGGCCTTGTAGCCGTCGAAGAAATGCTCGCAGTCGAGCAGCACCTCGCGGCCTTTGGCCTTGGCCGCTTTGCACGCTGTCGCGGATCGAGGCGATGTTTTCCTCGTCCGTGGTCTCGAGCGCGACGCGCACGTGATAGTCCCAGGCCTTGGCGACGAAACAGATCGCGTCGGCCTTGGCCTCGAGCAGCGCGGCCAGGCCCGGATCGTTCGAGGCCGAGCGGCCCGGCCGCCGCGTCATGCCGAAGGCGGTGAAGGTCGTGTCGAGCTTGCGGTCTTTCGGCGAACAATTCGGTGTCGGTCGGATTGGCGCCCGGATAGCCGCCCTCGACATAATCGATGCCGAGATCGTCGAGCATGCCGGCGATCGCCAGCTTGTCGGCCAGCGTGAAGTCGACGCCATTGGTCTGCGCGCCGTCGCGCAGCGTGGTGTCGAACAGATAGAGACGTTCGCGGGCCATGGCGGAGCTCAGGTCAACTGGTACACGACATAGAGAGCAAGCAAGAAAGCGGCGATCATCACGCCGTATTTGAGCACGATGTAATAGAGCCAATGGCGCGGGAACGGCGTGTCGGGCTTGGTCATGAGGCCTCCCGTTTGGCGGCAACAGATTTATCAAGTTGCTTGTGCAGCGTGGTGTTGGCGAGCCATTCGTCGCCGACCGAAACCGTGTTGCGCTGCTGCGCGACATAGCCGCGCTTCTCGAAGAAGCCGCGCGCGCTGTCGCTGGCGTCGACGACGAGCTTCTCGGCGCCGCGGCCGCCGGCGAGTTTTTCCAGCGCATCGATCAGCATGGCGCCGACGCCCTGCCCGGCCGCCGCCGGATGAACATAGAGCATGTCGATCTTGCTGCCGCCGGCGAGCGAGGCAAAGCCGACGGGCGAGCCTTCCAGCGTCGCCGACCAGCGTCAATTGGCTGCCGAGCCGCTTGCCGAAGGCGGCCTCGTCATCGGCGGCGGAGGCCCAGGCCTCCTGCTGCGCCGGGGTGTAGTCGTCGGCGGTCAAATCCTCGATGCTGTCGCGGAAGATTTCGCGCAGCATGGCGGTGTCCGCCGGCAGAAACGGCCGCAGCGCCAGCTTGGGATGCGCCGTGGCCATCATACACACCGATCATGCCCGGTCCTTGTGCCGGGCATCCACGTCTTGAGCGGGAGGTCGATTGCCCGAGTGCAAGCGAGAGCGATCGGATGGGGGACATTGCGCGCATTGAATGCACCATGCCGCGCTCCCCAACCCTCCCCTCGAGCGGAGGAGCAGAAGGATGCGCGTCCCTGACGAAGAAGCGTCATCGCGCGATCTCCCAGGTGGTGCCGTCCTTGGAGTCTTTCAGCACGACACCCATGGCGGCGAGTTCGTCGCGGATGCGGTCGGATTCTTTGAAGTCTTTGCTTTGCGCGCGCGGCGTTGCGCGAAGCGATCAGCAACTCGATCGCAGCCACATCGATATTAGCCGACCTTTCGGACGACGAGCGCCATTCAGAGCCGTTCGTCGTGAGCAGAGCCGACTACGTTAGCAGAAGCCTTGAGTACCCCGGGTGTCGGCAGCTGCTCGATCAGCTTACACTCGCCATCATTTTGCCAACAACTGCGGCGATGCGCAAGGCTGATGCAATCTCCGTTATCGCCATGCAGGCAGTATTTAGATCATCCGGCATAGTCAGATCGTCGATAAGCGCGTTGAGTGCATTGTCGAAGGTTGCGACTATACGTCGACCTCAGCGCGATACCATTTGCCAATTGTCGATGCAGCCTCCTCAAGTCGCCTTAATCGTCCAATCAATCGGCTGACGATAATGCGTGCGCAGCATATTCAAGCGCAGCACTTCGCCCGGCCAGAATTTCCGCTTCAGCAACTCCCTGATGGTCACGAAATTTCCGACGACTCTTGCTCATCTTCTCGCCTTCGACCTGCAAGAAGCCGTTGTGCATCCAGTAATTCGCCATCACGCCGGTATGAAAGGCGCAACGCGACTGCGCGATCTCGTTCTCGTGATGCGGAAACACCAGATCGATGCCGCCGCCGTGGATGTCGAAGGTCTCGCCGAGATGCTTCCAGGCCATGGCCGAGCATTCGATGTGCCAGCCGGGCCGCCCCGGCGTCTTGACGCCGGCCGGCGACGGCCAGCTCGGCTCGCCCGGCTTCGACGGCTTCCACAGCATGAAATCGGTCGGGTCTTTCTTGTAGGGCGCGACCTCGACGCGGGCGCCGGCGATCATCTCGTCGAGCGGACGGCTCGACAGCTTGCCGTAGTCCGGCATCGACGGCACGTTGAACAGAACATTGTCTTCGGCGACATAGGCGTTGCCGGATTTCACCAGCCGCTCGATCAGCGTCTTCATCTCCTCGATATGCTCGGTGGCGCGCGGCTCGACCGTCGGCGGCAGGCAGCCGAGCGCCGCGACGTCGGCCTTGAAATTCTTGTAGGTCTCGTTCGGTCAGCTCGCGGATCGAAATGCCGCGCTCGGCGGCGCGCGCGTTGATCTTGTCGTCGACGTCGGTGACGTTGCGCACGTAAGTGACGTGATCGGCGCCGTAGACATGCCGCAGCAGCCGGAACAGCACGTCGAACACGATCACCGGCCGCGCATTGCCGATATGGGCGAAGTCGTAGACCGTCGGCCCGCACACATACATGCGCACGCGCGCGGGATCGATCGGGGTGAACACCCGCTTCTCGCGCGTCAGCGTATCGTAGAGCTTGAGCTCCATCGCTCTTCCTCTTGCGCCAGCGTCGCGGACTACGCTCGACGACGCGGGCGCGCGGTCCTCGTGCCTGCTGGCCGGGCGTTGCTTTATCTCGATGGAGAAAAGACGGCCGCAGCCAGCGTGGTGCGCTAGCTAATAATCTCGCGGCAAATGCCGCAGATATGGTTAAGGCCGTTCATCACGGGCGCACAATGATGGGTCGCGCCGATACCGTCAAGGCCTGCAACGCAGGCACCGCAAGGGTTAAGCGGCCCTTAACGATTTTGCCCGCATTCTAGCTATCGGTGCCGGGGCAGGCGCCTCCAAGCAAGCGGGCTTTGTCATGCGTACACTCCTGGTCGGCCTCGCCGCCATTCTCTCCATCTGTGTCATCGGATCCGCGCAGGCGGAACGGCGCATGTTCATCATCGCCAATGACGGCGACGGCTACGGCATCGACCGCTGCCTGGCCTCAGGCGACCGGTGCGGCGCAGCAGCCGCCAACGCCTATTGCAAGGGTCACGAGTTCGCGTCGGCGTCGTCTTATCGCAAGGTCGACCGCGACGAAATCACCGGCGCCATCCCGACCGGCGGCTCCGGCGGCTGCAAGGACAGCAACTGCGACGTCGTCGCCATCGTCTGCACGCGCTAGTTCAAGATTTCAGGAATGCCGTGACCAGCGCCCAAGGGGCGCTGGTTTTCGTTTCATCTGCTGCTAGGACTTGTTGCTAGGACTTGCGCGCGTCCAGCGAATAGCGCCCGGCGCCACTGGCCATCAGCGCCAGGAAGCCGCCCGTGATCGCCATATTTTTGAAGAAGTGCGACATCTGGTTGCCGTCAGCAAAATGGCGATGCGCGATCAGCGCCGCGATCACGACATAGACCGCGCAAATGAGCGCCACGAGGCGGGTCTGATAACCGAACAGATATCAGCAGACCGCCGCCGAGCTCGACAACAACCGAGATCGCGGCGGCCAGCGGCGGAATCGGAAGCCCCTGCTTGGCCATATAGGCAGTCGTGCCGGCGAAAGCGGTGATCTTGAAGTAGCCGTAGGTCACGAACAGCGACGCGAAAAACAGCCGCGCAACCAGCGTCGCGAGATCGTTGTGTTGGTCGAGTTTGAGCATTGCGTCCCCCTTGCTCCCTGAAATCCCTAGCGCCGTCTCGATCGGGCGGCTCGGCGCAAACTAACACGAAGACAAAGACTGGGAAGGAGATTTACTCCTGGCCGTTGGGATGCCTCCCAAGGAAAGCCTGCCCAACGGCGGCTCGCCAACCGGTTCGGCCCCCGCTAGATTGCCGCCATCGCCGTCAACGCCGGAGGCTCGGCCGTGAAGCTCTATACTTATTTCCGCTCGTCCGCCGCCTATCGCGTGCGTATCGCGCTCAATCTCAAGGGTCTGCCTTATGAGATGGCATCCATTCATTTGACCAAGGACGGCGGCGCGCAACACAAGCCGGAATTCCGCGCGCTCAATCCGCAAAAGCGCGTCCCGGCGCTCGAGCTTTCCGGCGGCGAGATTCTGACCCAATCGCTGGCGATCATCGAATATCTCGACGAGACCCATCCCGAGCCGCCGCTCTTGCCGGCCGACGCGCTCGAACGCGCCAAAGTGCGCGCCATTGCGCAAATGGTCGCCTGCGACATTCATCCGCTCAACAATCTCGTCGCGTTGCAGTACATCAAGCGTCAGCTCAAGCACGAACAACCCGAGATCGACGCCTGGTACCACCATTGGGTGATCGAAGGCTTCAACGCGATCGAAGCCATGATCGCGCCCGGACCCTATACCTGCGGCGCGCAGGTGACGCTCGCCGATATCTGCCTGGTGCCGCAAGTGTTCAACGCGCGGCGGCTGAAGGTCCCGCTCGATCGCTTTCCCGAAAATCGTCGCGGTCGATGCCGCCTGCCTGAAGCTCCCGGCGTTCGACAAAGCGCGGCCCGAGAACCAGCCGGATGCCGAGTGACGGCGGGCCGCCGGCCTGCTAGACCACGGCCCGCGCTTCACCCATCCCTCAGCAACGTCGAACCAGACCGTGATCACCCACAAGCTCGCCCGCGTCGTCCTTTGGATGGTCGGCGCACTGCTCTCTTTTTCGGCCATGGCGGTGTCGATTCGCGAACTGTCCAACGGCGGCTTGAGCATCTTCGAAATCCTGGCCATCCGCAGCGGCGTCGCGCTGCTGGTGCTGCTCTTCTTGCTGGCGGTTCGCCCGCAATTGCGCGTCCACGCCTTGCCGCGCCGCATGGGCCTGAATTTTTTACGCAACACCGTTCACTACGCCTCGCAATATGCCTGGGCGCTGGCGCTCACGATGCTGCCGCTTGCGACGGTTTTCGCGCTCGAATTCACCATGCCCGGCTGGACCGCGCTGCTCGCGGTGTGGCTGCTGCACGAGAAGATGACACCGAGCCGCTTCGGCGTGGTCGTGCTCGGCTTGATCGGCGTGTTGGTGATCCTGCGGCCCGGCATCGCCAGCTTCAATCCGGCGGCGTTGCTCGTGCTCGCCGCCGCGGTCGGCTACGCCATCACCATGATCACCACCAAGAAGCTGACCATGACCGAGACCACATTCGGCATCATTTTTTGGATGGCGGTGATCCAGCTTCCGCTCTCGCTGATCGGCAGCGACCCGGCGGTGTTTTTCCATCTCGGTACGCGCCATATTTTGCCCGCAATTGGGGTCGGCATTGCCGGCTTGACGTCGCACTACTGTCTGAGCAACGCCTTCCGTGCCGGCGATGCCACGCTGGTGGTTCCACTCGATTTCATGCGCATTCCGCTGATCGCGGTTGTCGGGTGGGCGTTTTACGGCGAACGGCTCGACATCTTCGTGTTGCTCGGCGCCCTGATCATCATCACCGGCGTCTTGTGGAATTTACGCGCAGAGGCCGCACGGCCGCACTAAGCACGAGGCTCGCAAGCTCATGATTTTAGCGTTAGAGTACCGATCATGAGCCAACGCGCGCGCAAGATTGCTATGGTGGGCGTGGCGGCGACGCTTGCGGCCTGCGCCGCGGCGCTCGCGCAGTCGCAAAATCCGGCCTGCCAGCGGCTGGAAACCCAGCTCGCCTCGCTCGACCGCGGCAACAGCGATCCAGCGCGCGCCCAGCAAATCCGCGCCGCCGAAGAAGCGGTCAACCGCCAGCAATTCGAAGTCGACCGGCTGGTCGCGCAATCGCGCCGCATGGGCTGCGAAAGCTCCGGCTTCTTCTCGATCTTCAACAATCCGCCGGCGCAATGCGGCGGCTTGAGCCGCCAAATCGATCAGCAACGCAACGTGCTCGAGCGCACGCAAAATCAGCTTGAGCAACTCAGCGGTGGCACCACCGAACGCGCCGCGCAGCGCCAATCGCTACTGATCGCGCTCGGCGACAATGGCTGCGGCGCGCAATACCGTTCGGCCGCGTTGCAAGGGCAGCAGGGCGGCTTCTTCGATCGCCTGTTTGGCGGCAATAATTCATTATCGCCGCCGGGCGGCCAAATGGGCGGGACCTTCCGCACCATCTGCGTGCGCACCTGCGACGGCTTTTATTTCCCGATTTCGTACGCGACCTCGCCGGATCGCTTCCGCGACGACGAGCAGACGTGCCAGCGCATGTGCCCCGCCGCCGAAGTTTCGCTGTACACCTATCACAACCCCGGCGAGGAAGTGACGCAGGCGGTTTCGCTCAATGGCCAGCTTTATACCGCCCTGCCGGCTGCGTTCAGCTACCGCAAGGCGCTCAATCCGGCGTGCAGTTGCCGCAGGCCGGGCGAAAGCTGGGCCGACGCGCTCAAGACCAACGGCACCGACGACACGGTGGTGCCCGGCGACGTGGTCGTCACCGAGCAGAACGCCAAACGGCTGTCCCAGCCGCGCCTCGGCGCCGACGGCAAACCGATCCGGTACGATCCGCGCGCAAAGACCCAGCAAGCGCCCGATCCCTCGCCGATCGCCGAGGCGCCGGGCGAAATCGATCCGGCCAAGCGGACCGTGCGCACGGTCGGCCCGACGTTCCTGCCGGTGCACTAAAAATCGAAAGCTGGCGGTTTTTGCCGGCTTGCCGGTAACCGGCGATACATCGGGCGCGGGCAGCGGCGTGCCGGGATCGCGGAAGCGGTTGGTGATCGGATAGCGGCGGTCGCGGCCGAAATTCTTCAACGTCACCTTCACGCCCGGTGCCGCCTGCCGGCGCTTGTATTCGGCGATGTTGAGCATCCGCTCGATCCGCACCACGGTGTCACGGTCGAAGCCCGCCGCGACGATAGCCGAGATCGGTTCTTCGCGCTCGACCAGCCGCTCCAGGATCGGATCGAGCACCGCATAGGGCGGCAGCGAATCCTCGTCCTTCTGGTTCTCACGCAATTCCGCGGTCGGCGGCCGCGTCATGATGTTGTCCGGAATAACCGCGCCGGCCGGACCCATGGCGCCGTCCGGCTTCCAGCTATTGCGCAGCCGCGACAAGACGCAACACTTCGGTCTTGTAGAGATCCTTGATCGGATTGAATCCGCCATTCATGTCGCCATAAAGCGTCGCATAGCCGACCGACATTTCCGACTTGTTGCCGGTGGTCACCACCATAACGTTGAACTTGTTGGAAACCGCCATCAGCATCGTGCCACGCGCGCGCGCCTGCAAATTCTCCTCGGTCACGTCGCGCGGCATTCCGGCAAGCGCGGGCGCAAGCGCTTTCTCCAGGCCTTCAACCGCGGCTGCGATCGGAACGACGTCATATTGTACGCCGAGCGCCTTGGCGCAGGCCGCCGCGTCATCGAGCGATTCCTGCGCGGTGAATTTGTACGGCAGCATCAGGCAGCGCACGCGATCGGCTCCGAGCGCATCGACCGCCATGGCCGCGCATAATGCGGAATCGATGCCGCCGGACAGTCCCAGCACGACGCCTTTGAATCCATTCTTGTTGACGTAGTCGCGCAGACCCAGCACGCAGGCCGCGTAGTCGGCGTGGTCGTCTACCATGGCGGTCGGCCATGGCGCCGCCGTCGCAGCGCCAGGCCCCGTCTCGACGCTGCCAGCGCGTCGTGACCACGGCGTCCTGAAACGCGGCAACTGAAACGCCAAGGACTGATCGGCGTGCAGACCCAACGAGGCGCCATCGAACACCAGTTCGTCCTGGCCGCCAACCTGGTTGACGTAAACGACCGGCAAGCCACTCGCTACGACACTGGCGACTGCGACGTTAAGGCGCACATCATTTTTATCGCGCCAATAGGGCGAGCCGTTGGGAACGACCAACAATTCGGCGCCTGTCTCGGCCAAGCATTCGACCACGTTCTCGTAGTCGCCCCATGCGGTCCATATATCTTCGCAGATCGGAACGCCCAAGCGCACGCCGCGGAAATTAACCGGCCCCGGCACGGGCCCTGCGGCGAAGACGCGGCGCTCGTCGAAGACTCCATAATTCGGCAGGTTGACCTTGAAGCGCAGCGCGGCGATCCGGCCGCCATCGAGCAGAGCCACCGCGTTGTAGAGCTTGCCGTCATCGACCCAGGGCGTGCCAACCAGCAAGGCTGGCCCGCCGTCCGCTGTCGCTCGGGCGAGTGTTTCGATTTCGGCACGACAAGCGGCCTGGAAAGCCGGCTTGAGCACCAAGTCCTCGGGCGGATAACCGGCGATGAACAGTTCCGGGAATACGACGAGATCGGCGCCTTGCGCGGCCGCCTGCGCGCGCGCGCGGCGCACCTTATCGGCGTTGCCGGCGATGTCGCCGACAGTCGAATTGAGCTGCGCGACCGCGATCGCAAGTCTGTCGGAAGACCGGACGTTCATGCGAATGATCTAGCGCCTACCCCATCGCGCCGCAATCAGGTGCCTGGTGAGCGGAAACCGCAGAGCTTGCCGCGTTCAAAGGCCGGCTACCGCCGGCACCAGATTGGCGCGCCCGGACCGCTCCTTCTTGAGCAATTCTGCGAGCAAAAACGCCATATCGATCGCCTGCTCGGCATTGAGCCGCGGATCGCAGGCCGTGTGATAGCGGTCGTTGAGGTCGGCATCGGAAATGGCGCGGGCCCCGCCGGTGCATTCGGTGACGTTCTGCCCGGTCATCTCCAGATGGACGCCGCCGGCATAAGTGCCCTCCGCCTGATGCACGTCGAAGAAGCCGCGCACTTCTTTCAAGATCAGGTCGAATGGCCGCGTCTTGTATCCGCTCGCCGAGGTGATGGTGTTGCCGTGCATCGGATCGCAAGACCACAACACCACTTTGCCCTCGCGCTTGACCGCGCGTACCAGGGCGGTGAGATTTTCTCCGACCTTGTCGGCGCCGAAGCGGCCGATCAATGTCAACCGGCCGGCCTCGTTCTCAGGGTTTAGAATATCCATCAGGCGCAGCAGGTCGTCGGCCTTGAGCGATGGGCCGCATTTGAGCCCGATCGGATTCTTGATACCGCGCGCATATTCGATATGAGCGTGGTCGAACTGGCGGGTGCGATCGCCAATCCAGATCATGTGGCCCGAGGTGGCGTACCAATCGCCGGTGGTCGAATCGACGCGGGTGAATGCCTGCTCGAAGCCGAGCAGCAGTGCCTCATGGCTGGTATAGAAATCGGTGGTGCCGAGCGCGGAGTCGACGGCGAAGGTCAGTCCGCAGGCGCGCATGAAATCAAGCGCGCCGGAAACGCGGTCGGCCAGATCGGCATAGGCCTTCGACTGCGGCGAACCGCTGACCGATTGCAGCATCCATTGATGCACGTTTTCGAGGCTGGCGTATCCGCCTTTGGCAAAAGCGCGCAGCAAATTGAGCGTCGCCGCTGACTGGCGGTAGGCCTCGATCTGACGACGCGGATCGGCACGACGCGCTTCCTCGGTAAAGGCGATATCGTTGATGATGTCGCCGCGATAGCTCGGCAATTCCTTGCCGTCGCGCTTCTCGCTCGGCGAGGAGCGCGGCTTGGCGAACTGACCGGCGATGCGGCCGACCTTCACCACCGGCGAAGCGCCGGCATAGGTGAGCACGATCGCCATCTGCAGAAACACGCGGAAGAAATCGCGGATATTATTGGCGCCGTGCTCGGCGAAGCTTTCCGCGCAATCGCCGCCTTGCAGCAGGAAGGCCTGGCCATTGGCCACGCGCGCCAAGCGCCCTCTTCAGGCTGCGCGCCTCGCCGGCGAATACCAGCGGCGGGAACGTCGCAAGCTGCTTTTCGGTATCGGCCAGCACCTGCCGATCCGGATAATCCGGCACCTGTTGTATGGGTTTCTTACGCCAGCTATCCGGCGTCCAACGCTCGGGCATCGCAAAAACTCCAACGGCTGGCGGGGGTTATACACGAGGCCGCCCCGCTGAGGCCAGATATTCACGAAAGTCGGTTAGTTTAGGGCTATTCCGCCGCCGCGCGGCCGTAGCTGACGGCCTTCTCGCGCATGGTGACCAATTCCTCGGCCGCGGTCGGGTGCACCGCCATCGTGGCGTCGAAGTCGGCCTTGGTGGCGCCCATCTTCACGGCGATGCCGATCACCTGGATCAGTTCGCGCGGCGGAATGGCCGGCGATATGGCAGCCGACCACCTGGTCGGTGTGCCGTCCACCACCAGCTTCATGAACATGCGGGTGTCGCGCCCGGGCAATGTCGCCTTCATCGGCCGGAAACTGGTCTTGTAGATGTCGACCTTGGCGAGTTGCTCGCGCGCCTGCGTTTCCGTCAGCCCGACGACACCGAGTTCGGGTTCGGAAAACACCGCCGTCGGCACATTGCTGTGGTCGATCGGCGTCGGCTTTCCGCCATAGACGGTGTCGGCGAAAGCATGGCCCTCGCGAATCGCTACCGGCGTGAGATTGACGCGGTTGGTGACGTCGCCGACGGCATAAATGTTCGGCACCGAAGTGCGCGAAAACGCATCGACCTCGATGCCGCCATGTTCGTGGATTTTTACACCCAACGTTTCGATCCCGAGTCCCATAATGTTCGGACGACGGCCGATCGCGAACATTACCTTGTCGGACGAAACGGCACTGCCGTTTGAAAGCTGCGTCACGAATTCATCGCCGGTCCGCTCGATCGAGGTAACGGTGTGGCCGCAGGTTACGGCAATGCCGCGCCCGCGCATTTCGCTTCGCAAATGCTCACGGATGTCATCATCAAAACCGCGCAGAATATTCTCGCCTCGATAGACCAGCGTCACATTGCTGCCGAGGCCGGCGAAGATGCAGGCAAATTCCACCGCGATATAGCCGCCGCCCTGGATAACGATGCGCCTTGGAGTATCCTTCAACTGAAACGCTTCGTTCGATGACATCGCGTGTTCGAGGCCCGGAATCTTGGGCCCGAAGTGCGGCCAGGCGCCGGTGGAGATCAAGATGGTCTCGGCACGCACCCGCGCCCCGGTCGCCAGCCGCACGGTGTGGGCGTCCTCAAGCACGGCGCGGCTTTTGACGAGCTGTACCTTGTAACGTTCGAGTGTCGCGGTGTAGGCGGCTTCCAGCCGCGTTACCTCACGATTAACGTTCGCGATCAGTGTCGGCCAGTGGAATGTCGGCTCCGGCACGGACCAGCCAAAACCGGCGGCGTCTTCGAATTCCCCGGAAAATCGCGACGCATAGACCAACAGCTTTTTCGGCACACAGCCGCGGATCACGCAGGTGCCACCGACGCGATATTCCTCAGCGATCATCACGCGCGCGCCGTAGCTCGCCGCAATCCGCCCAGCGCGTACGCCGCCCGAGCCCGCACCAATGATAAAGAGATCGACGTCGTGATCCGGCATCAGGCGCTATCGCCTGTTCGCAATCCGTGCCGGTCGTCGACCGGACAAGCGCTTGTCAAAGGTTATGTCCTCGCTTCTTTAGTTCCTCGCTCATTTTCGGAACCACTTCGTCGGACAGCTTGTTCGCCCAGTCCTGCGCGAATTTCATGCTCGAATTGACGACCGTTGGCTGCCGCTCAAGCAGCTTCTTGCCGGCCGGCGACTGGTAGAACGCAAGGATGGCTTTGAGTTCGGGCTCGGTGAAATTAGTCGCATACTGTCTGGCGACTTCGTTGGTGATCTCGACAAAGCGCGATTTCAAATCCTCGCGCATTTTGTCGGCGATTTCGTTGAGATCCTTGGCCAGATTCGGGTTTTGCTGGAGATAAAGAAGTTTCGCCTGCTCAACCACGCCGGCAATCAGTGGACTGAACAAAGCCGTGGCGCCGGTAATGCCCACCAGCTCTTTTGCGGTAGCCATCGCTGCTGCGGACGGCTGCTGGCTGTGCGCGGCCGGACCGAACGCGACCAGCGCGAACGCGATCGCGGCCAACCGGGCGGCGCGTTTAGTGGCCTGAAAGACGCTCATCATCATGACTCCATTGGGCTCGATTAATTACGGCCGGTCGACGACTGTTACGCCGTCCGTCCCGGCCAGGATGGCGGTCTGCGCGAGGCCGATAAACAGACCATGCTCCATAACACCGGGTATTCCCGAAAGCGCGTGCGCCAAGGCCTTTGGATCGTCTATCCTGCCAAGCGCGGCATCGATGATCCAGTGACCGCCATCCGTGACGAAAGCATGGCCGTCCCTGCCCTGCCGGACCGTCAGCGGTCCGGGCCGCTGGAGGCCGGCGATCGCCTTCTCAATGGCCCGCTGCGTGGCCCCCAAGCCGAACGGCGTTACTTCGATCGGTAGCGGAAAGCGCCCGAGCGTGACAACCCATTTGCTCCGGTCGGCGATCACGATCATGCGCGCCGAGGCTGCCGCAACGATCTTTTCCCTCAGCAGCGCGCCGCCGCCGCCTTTGATCAGGCTGAAATCGGGGGCGATCTCATCGGTGCCGTCAACGGTCAGGTCGAGCTCCGGCGTTTCGTCGAGCGTGGTGAGCGCAATGCCGCAGCGTTCGGCATCGGCGCGCGTGGCGGCCGAGGTCGGCACGGCAATAATGTCGAGACCGGCGTGAACGCGCTCGCCGAGCAACTCCACAAAATGCTTCGCGGTCGAGCCCGTGCCGAGGCCAAGCCGCATGCCGGGCCGCACAAATTCGACGGCGCGGGCAGCGGCTGCGCGTTTTTGGGCGTCGGCGTTCATCGTGACCGGTGACAGATTCAGCCGTGGATTAAGGACTTTTGTGCCACGCCTATCTAGCCCCGATCGTCCGCGCATGGGTAGCCGGAAAACGCGTCCTCGGAGCCCTTCCACTTAGCGGGATCATGCGCTAGCGATCCCCATGCCTGCCCGGACCATCGTTTTCGACCTTGACGGCACTTTGATCGATACCGCGCCCGATCTCGTCGACACCCTCAACGTGGTGTTCGCGCGGGAGGGGTTGCCGCCTGTGCCCTATGCGACCGCACGTAACTCTGATTGGAGGCGGCGCACGCACGATGATCGCGCGCGGCATCGAGGCGGAAGGCATCGCCGCCACGCCGGCACGGATCGAACAATTGTTTGCCGATTTTATCGCGCATTATAGCGACCACCTCGCCGACCGCTCGCGGGCCTTTCCGGGCTTGACCGAGGCACTCGATTCGCTCGCGGTCGACGGCTGCCGCTTTGCGGTTTGCACGAACAAGCTTGAACGGTTGTCGGTCATGTTGCTCGAACGGCTCAGCCTCGCGGAGCGCTTCGCGGCGATCTGCGGACAGGACACATTCGGAATTCAGAAGCCAGACCCCGAAGTGCTGCGCCGCACGGTCGCGGCGGCCGGCGGCACCCTGGAGCACGCGATCATGATCGGCGATTCCGCCACCGATATCCGGACTGCGCGCGCAGCCGGCATCCCCGTCATCGCCGTTGATTTCGGCTACAGCGAGCGCCCTGTGTCCGAGTTTGGCCCGGACCTCATAATCAGCCATTTTTCGCAATTGCGATCGGCTATAGCCGCAATTTCGCCAGCAAATTAATGCGGGTGGCAGTCACGATGGTTAATGGGGTAAGGTTAATGGCGCGCCACCGGTTGCGCGCACCTGACCTCGCCCGTATCCTCTTGATGGGCGAGCGGTTTCTATCGCTTGTGTGGACGGGTTAAACATTATGTATCGAGTAATCGCGATCGTGATCGGCGGACTCGCTCTTGCCGCGTGTTCCTCTACACCCGACTGGATGAATCTCGACGCACTCAAGCCGGCGCCGGTTAAGGACACGGTGCGTTTCGAATCCGAACCGCCCGGCGCCGAAGCCAAGACCTCCGACGGACAGACTTGCCGCACGCCCTGCGCGCTTGCGGTGCCGACTGGTGGACCGGTCACCGTTTCATTCGCGCTCAACGGCTATCAGCCGGACTCGGAAACAATCGAACCGATTTCCAGCAACAACGGCTTCCCGGAAATGCGCCCCAACCCGGTGCAGGTCGAATTGACGCCGGCGCCGCCGCAGCCCAAGCCGGTCAAGAAGCCCGTGGTTAAGAGAAAGACCTCACCTAAACCGAAGCCCAAGACCTCGACAGCGCCCGCCTCTGCCCCTGCCGCGCCGGCGGCACAACAGCAAGCCGCGCCCGCGCCCTGGCCTTCCAACCCGCCGCCGGCGCGCCAATAAATATCGGCCACCTTCGATCTGCTTGCGCCGCGATACCGTTCGCGGCAGCTGATCGCGCATTCGCCGGCCGGATGCTATGGCCATTACCGGCCACAATTCCTATATTCTGGATCATGGCAGCGACTGACGGCACAGCCACGCTCGATATCGACCGCGCCGGCACCCAGCCGCGCGCGCTGATCGACCCGTTTCATCGCGCCATCACCTATTTACGCGTATCGGTGACCGACCGTTGCGATTTCCGCTGCGTCTATTGCATGTCGGAGCACATGACGTTCCTGCCCAAGGCCGAACTGCTCAGCCTGGAGGAACTCGACCGGCTGTGCAGCGCATTCATCGCCAAGGGCGTGCGCAAGCTGCGTCTGACCGGTGGTGAGCCGCTGGTGCGGCGCGGCATAATGACGCTGGTATCGTCGCTGTCGCGTCACCTGACGAGCGGCGCGCTCAAGGAGCTCACGCTCACCACCAACGGCTCGCAATTGGAAAAATACGCCGCCGAGCTTAAAGGTCACGGCGTCCGGCGCATCAACGTTTCGCTCGACACCCTCGATCCCGACAAGTTTCGCGCCATCACGCGCTGGGGCGATCTTCGCAAGGTGCTTTCTGGCATCGACGCCGCGCTTGCCGCCGACCTTCAGGTCAAGATCAACGCGGTGGCGCTCAAGGGCGTCAACGAGGACGAAATCGGCACCCTGCTCGCCTGGGCACATGGACGCGGCATGGATCTCACGGTGATCGAGGTGATGCCGCTGGGCGATATCGGCGAAGATCGGCTCGACCAATACCTGCCACTATCGATGGTACGGGCGCGCCTGGCCGAACGCTACACACTCGAAGACATCGATTATCAAACCGGCGGACCAGCGCGTTACGTGCGCGTCAAGGAAACCGGCGGCCGGCTCGGTTTCATCACGCCAATGACCCATAATTTCTGCGAGTCATGCAATCGCGTGCGCATCACCTGCACCGGCACGCTCTATATGTGTCTGGGCCAGGACGATGCCGCCGACCTGCGCACGCCGTTGCGCGCCTCCGAAAGCGACAATCTTGTGCATGCCGCGATCGACGAGGCCATCGCACGCAAGCCGAAAGGGCATGATTTCGTGATCGACCGCCGCCACCGGCGCCCGGCGCTGTCGCGTCACATGAGCGTCACGGGCGGTTAAGCAGCGCGTTCCTGCGATGTCACCAGATCCCGCAATTCATCCAGCCGCAGCCGCGCCGGGGTGAAACACAATCCAAAACTGTCGCCGGTGCTGCGCACGACCTCTGCCGCGATCGCTTTCATGCCCGGGAACATGAGGGCCACGTGATCGCCGATGCCGAGATGTCCCGTAGCGCGCGATTTGCGCGCCGCCTTCACTGACATCGTGAACCGCCACCTCAACGACTTCGCCGTTGCTTTCCATGCGTGCCGTCAGCTTCACCTCGTAGCGCGGGAATTCGCGCAAGTCGGCGTTGACCGCCCTTTGAACGATGTCGGGAATCTCGCGGCACAGGATCTGCGTTGTCGATTGCATCGCCCCGGCCAAAGCGGAGACATCCTGCGCGGTCGCGCGCGAGCGCTGCACCATATCGGCGATCCCGACCATACGGCCAGCGACGTCGGATACCGCAGCACTGGTTTCATTGCGCTCGTCGCGAAATTCTCGGTGGCATCGCGTTGCTGCTCGATCGCCGCGGATACCGATACCGTGACGCCTGAAAGTTGATCGATGGCCTCGGCGACGCTCGACAGTGCCGCAATTACCTCGCGCGTGGTTGATTGGATCTCGGCGACCTTGGCGCCGATCTGTTCGGTTGATTTGGCGGTCTGCGTCGCCAATGTTTTGACCTCGGAAGCAACCACCGAAAAGCCGCGTCCGGCCTCACCGGCGCGCGCCGCCTCGATGGTGGCATTGAGCGCAAGCAGATTGGTCTGCGCCGCGATATTCGTGATGACCGCGACGATGTCGCCGATCTGGTCGGTCGCCTTCCCCAGGGCGTCGATGGTCGCACGCGAGGCATTGGCGCGCGCGACCGCTTCGCGGCCCAACCCGCTGCCACGCCGCACCTGCTCGGATATCTCGGTAATCGCCTGGATCACCTGATCGGACAATTGGCCGACCGCCTGATTCATAGTGCGCGAGCCCTCGGCGGCGCGGGCGGTATCGTCGAAGGCCGTCCGCACGCTTTCCAGCGCCGCCACCATATCCTCGGCCTTGAGCTGCAGGGTGGCCGTGCCATCGACGATCGGCTGAATGCCGGCCTCGGTCGCGGATTCGACCTGACGCGCCAGGCTGGACAAATTGATGCGGCGCGAGGCCTGCCACGCGCGATCGAGATCGTTATGGACCAACTCGCGGCGCTGGCGCTCGCCGATGACGTCCGCAAGCCTGTCGGTCGCGGCTAAAAGACGCTCTATTTCACCGCGCGTTGGCTGCAAGGGCGCTGCGGATTCAAGCTCCGCATAGGCGATGGCGTCGAGGGTGTCGGCCACTTGCCCGATAGGACGTACAATTCCGCGCGCCATCACCAGGACGATGGCGCCCGCCGCACTGACGGTGACGAGCCCGAAGAAAATCTCCGCGTAAGTTGTGTTCGCCGCATCGAGGTATGGCATTAGCGCCGCGGTCAAGAGCGGAACCGACAGCAGGGCAACCAGCGGCAACAGCACGGCCGCAGCAAGCCGTTCGGCGATCGTGAACTGCCGCATGCTCTTTCCCCGCGCACGCACCCCCATCCCGACCGGCGGTCGAAACAGGCGCAGCCGCCCGCCCCCGAAGGGCAGAACGCTACCTTTGTAGCGGCTAGCTGGTTAACCGAGGGTTTAGAGTTCGTTAACCATGCGTTTCGGCGCTTTTGGAGACGAGGGACTGGCCACGCCGGATCGGCATAGACCTAGGACAGTCCCGCCCCCTGTAAACTGCTACCAATTTGGCCATTGACGTCTTGTGGCGGGTTTGGATTAAGGTGAGCGGGCTCGGCGGTCAGGGCCAAGCTGTGGGGACCTATACTAAAAATAAAACGACCGGCCAGCGCTGCCGTACCGGCCAGTCGGTCAGAGGGGGGAATACTAGTGAATGCCCTTGATGCATTGCTCAAGGCGTTGCTTCCGGTGGCACGCGTTATCGACGCGATGACCACCTGGATTGGCAAACGCGTGGCGTGGCTGATTCTCGCCGCCGTGGTGGTTTCGGCAGCCAACGCAACCGTCCGCAAAATTTTCGACACCTCGTCGAATTCCTGGCTCGAGCTGCAATGGGTGCTGTTCAGCATCGTATTCCTGCTGTGCTCGCCCTGGACCCTGCTTGCCAACGAGCACATCCGCATCGACATCGTGAACAACCTGCTGCCGAAATGGCTGCGCAGCACGATTGACGTGGTCGGGCATACGTTTTTCCTGCTGCCGCTAACCATCGTCATGATGATCACCAGCATTCCCTTCTTCTATCGTTCGTTTGCGATCAACGAGCAGTCGGGAAATGCGGGCGGCCTGCCGCAATGGCCATCCAAGTCGTTGGTCATGATCGGTTTCGCGATGCTGTTCATTCAAGGCTTGTCGGAACTGATCAAGCGCATTGCAGTCATGCGCGACCTCATTCCGGATCCGCACGCGATGCAGGTGCACGCCCTCGAAGCCGAGGTCGAGCACATTGTCGAAGCGATCGAAAAGCGCTGAGCGCCAGTAGCGGATTCCGGAGTTTCAAATGACAGCCCTTCTCATTAACAACATGGCGCCGATTATGTTCGGCTCCCTGGTGGTCTTCCTGCTGCTCGGCTATCCGGCGGCGTTCTCGCTCGGCGCGGTCGGATTGATCTTCGCGCTTATCGGCATCGAACTCGGCCTGTTCGTGCCCGACTTTCTGCAAGCGCTGCCCGAACGCGTCTACGGCGTGATGAGCAACGACACGCTGCTGGCGATCCCGTTCTTCACCTTCATGGGGTTGGTGCTTGAGCGATCCGGCATGGCGGAGGATCTACTCGACACCATCGGACAATTGTTTGGCACCGTGCGCGGCGGACTTGCCTACGCGGTCATATTCGTTGGCGCCCTGCTCGCCGCCACCACCGGCGTGGTCGCCGCCTCGGTTATTTCGATGGGCCTGATCTCGCTGCCGATCATGATGCGCTACGGCTACGACCGACGCGTCGCCTCCGGCGTCATCGCCGCGTCCGGCACGTTGGCGCAGATCATTCCGCCGTCGCTGGTGCTGATCGTGATGGCCGACCAGCTCGGCCGCTCGGTCGGCGACATGTACGAAGGCGCCTTTATTCCCGGCATAACGCTCGCAGGGCTGTACGCCGGCTATACATTCCTGGTGACGATGCTTTTCCCGAAAGCGACGCCGGGGCTGCCGGCGGAAGCTGTCGGCTTCCGCGAGGCCGATGGTGGCCGCGGCCTGACGTCGCTTGGCATTCTTGCCGTGGTGAGTGGCGTGTTCGGCTGGTTCATGATGAGGAATTCGACATCCCACGGCGCCGACTTCGTCGTGCTGAGTATGTTCTTCGGCATTGTGTTCGCCTTCGGCATGGCGGTGGTGAACTGGGCGACGAACCGTTTCCTCGGCTTCCGCTTCCTCTCGCACATGGCGCAACAGACCACCTTCGTGATGGTACCGCCGCTGTTCCTGATCTTTCTGGTGCTCGGCACCATCTTCATCGGCGTCGCAACGCCGACCGAGGGCGGCGCCATGGGCGCCAGTGGCGCTCTGATCCTGGGTGGGCTCAAGCGGCGGCTGTCCTGGGACCTGGTGCGTCAGGCCGTCGAATCCACGGCCAAATTATCGGCCTTCGTGGTCTTCATCCTGGTCGGCGCCCGCGTCTTCTCGCTGACATTCTACGGCGTGAGCGGGCACATCTGGGTCGAAAACCTGCTGACATCGCTTCCCGGCGGCCAGGTTGGATTTCTAATCTTCGTCAATGCATTCGTGTTCGTACTGGCGTTCTTCCTCGACTTCTTCGAGCTCGCCTTCATCGTCATTCCCCTGCTCGGCCCCGCCGCCGAACACCTCGGCATCGATCTGATCTGGTTCGGCGTCATTCTCGGCGTCAACATGCAGACATCGTTCATGCATCCGCCTTTTGGCTTTGCCTTGTTCTATCTACGCTCGGTCGCGCCGCGCGAACCCTACAACGACCGCGTCACGGGCAAGCGCACCGACGGTATCACCACTGGACAGATTTATTGGGGCGCCGTCCCGTTCGTGGTCATTCAGGTGATCATGGTGCTGCTGGTGATCATGTTTCCGGCCATGGTCATGCACTACAAAAGCGCCGGGTCGACCATCGATCCAAGCAAGGTAAAGATCGAGATTCCGCAGATCGATCTGCCGCCGCTTGATTTCAGCCAGCCCCCCGCGAACAAGTAACGCTTCCGTCTTCCTGGCACAAAAAAGACCCCGGAGCCGAGGCTCCGGGGTCTTCTGTTTGGTGGCCGCTTACGCGCGCGAGTGACGGACCATGAAGGAATCGTAGGGAAGTTCCGCGACCTGGAACCACTGATAGCCGGCGTTCGTCCAGTCGGTCATCGACTCGTAGACCTTTTTGAACGTCGCGTTGGTCGCCGAGATCTCGCTGTGTAGTTCCTTGGCCGCCTTGAAGCTCGCTTCCATGATCGGCTGCGAGAAAATATGCAGCTTGGTGCCGTTCGCAAGAAGACGCCTGAGCGCCGGCGGATTGAGCTGATCGTATTTCGCGATCATCCACGTGTTGGCGTAGTGGCCGGCCTGCTCGAGCACCGCTTGATAGTATTTAGGCAGCGCGTTCCACTTGTCGAGATTGACGAAGGCAAACAGCATCGAGCCGCCTTCCCACCAACCCGGCGAGTAATAGTGCGGCGCGACTTTGTAGAAACCGAGCTTCTCGTCGTCATAAGGACCGACCCACTCGCAGGCATCAAGCGTGCCCTTTTCCAGCGCGGGATAGATGTCGCCGCCGGCGATCTGCTGCGGAACACCACCAAGCTTCTGCAGAACGCGACCGGGAAATCCGCCGATGCGCATCTTCATGCCTTTGAGATCGTCGACCGAGTTGATCTCCTTGCGGTACCAGCCACCCATCTGGCAGCCGGTGTTACCGGCGAGCAGCGCGATCTGGTTATATTTTTTGTAGAACTCGTTGAGCACTTCCTTGCCGCCACCCAGCGTAAACCAACCCTGATTCAAACGCTGGTTGGGTCCGAACGCCACCGAGGTGCCGAAGGCGAAGGTCGGATCCTTGCCGAAATAATAATACGAGGCGCTATGGCCCATCTCGACGGTGCCGTTTTGCACCGCATCGACGACCTGCAAGCCCGGGACGATTTCACCGGCGGCGAATGTCTGAATTTGAAATTTGTTGTCGGTAGCTTCGGCAACCGCCTTGGCCATGATTTCGCAGCCGCCCCAAAGCGTGTCGAGCGATTTCGGCCAACTCGCGGTCATGCGCCATTTGAGCGGCGGCATCGACTGCGCGATGGCCGGCGAAGCTATCGCGGCCGCGGCAACGCCGACACCCGCGGTTTTCAAAAATTGACGACGTTTCATCCCGTTACCCTCCCGTTGATATTTCATAGCAGGAGCCCCGTTTACCCGCGTACCTCTTTTGAAACGTTCGGGGCCTGGCTGGAACCATGACGGAGTCCGCCAACTAAATCCAGTCTGCACCGGTTCGACGAAAGTTGTATGTGG
Source organism: uncultured Alphaproteobacteria bacterium (assembly GCA_963809675.1). Taxonomy (GTDB): domain Bacteria; phylum Pseudomonadota; class Alphaproteobacteria; order Rhizobiales; family Xanthobacteraceae; genus Pseudolabrys. The sequence goes on along the minus strand of CAWEKJ010000007.1, from coordinate 212,961 downwards.
CCGGTATCGCGTGCGGGGCGTACACCAAAAAGCAATCAGGGCCGGCTTGTCTCAACCGGCCCCGACGACAACAACGCAGTGCGATCAGCCCTTGCCTCGACTGCGGATCATGAAGCTTTCGAAGGTGAATTCCGCAACCTGCCACCAAAGATTTTCGTCATTGCGGAACGCTTGCTGCGAGTCCCATATCTTTTTGTAGGCCGGGTTGACCGCGGAGGTCTCGCTGTTGACCTCATTAGAGGCTTTCAGACAAGCTTCCATGATCTGGGTCGAGAACGGCCGAAGCACTGCGCCGCCGGCGACGAGGCGCTTGAGCGCCTGCGGATTACGCGAGTCGTATTTTGCCTGGACGTCCATATTGGTGTAGCCGGCCGCCGCGGTAAGCAGGGCTTGATAGGCTTTCGGCAACGCATTCCATTTGTCCGTGTTGATGAAGAAGTGCAGCGCGGTGCCGCCTTCCCACCAGCCGGGGTAATAATAGTACTTGGCCACTTTATAGAAGCCGAGCTTCTCGTCGTCATACGGGCCGACCCATTCGGCTGCGTCGATGGTGCCCTTCTCCAGCGCCGGATAGATATCGCCGCCGGCTATTTGCTGCGGAACCACTCCGAGCTTCGACACTGTCTTGCCCGCCCAACCGCCGATTCGCATCTTGAGGCCTTTGAGATCGTCGACGGTGTTGATCTCTTTGCGAAACCAGCCACCCATCTGCGTGCCGGTGTTGCCGCCGGAGATGCCATAAAGTTTGAACTTGGCGCCGAACTCGTTGAGCATGTTTTGCCCGCCGTGGTCTTGAAACCAGGCATTCTGCTGGCGGGAGTTCAGACCGAACGGTACCGAGCAATAGAGCGCGAAGGTCGGATCCTTGCCGATAAAATAGTAGGCCGCGGTGTGGCACATCTCGACGGTGCCGTTGGTGACCGCATCGACCGCCTGCAAAGCCGGAACGACTTCGCCGCCGGCGAAAGCTTGAATCTGAAACTTGTTGTCGGTTGCCTCGGCGACGTACTTGGAAATCGTTTCCGACGCGCCGAACGGCACGTCGAGCGACTTCGGCCAGCTGGTGGTGCAGCGCCATTTGAGTTCAGGCATCGACTGAGCGATGGCGGGCGCAGCCACAGCGCTTGCGGCAAGACCCACGCCCGCGGTTTTTAAGAATTGGCGACGTTTCATTAGTTCCTCCCTTTATTATTAGCGCGGTACGGCAACGTACTGCTCCCCCGCTTGCCGGTTAGAATGCTGCCCGAACCGTTTGAGAGCAAGCCGTTTGAGGCAATTTTAGCTTCGGTCAGATTCAGCGCGAAGTGGCAAGCCACTTGAATCATTTGAGTTTTTCGGCCGCGAGCCCCCACCCACTGATCCGTTTTCTAGGCCTCGATCACGATCTTCGGCGCAGCGCGCCCGGCGTCGGCGCCGCCCTTGATCTGTTCGAGCACCTTGGCAGCGATCTCACGATAAATCTTGGCGTGCGGGCCGTCCGGCTCCGTGGCCACCACCGGCATGCCGGAATCCGATTTCTCCCGGATCGTCATGTGCAGCGGCACTTCGCCGAGGAACGGCACGCCCTGGCGCTCGGCTTCCTTGCGCGCGCCGCCATAGCCGAAAATATCCGAGCGCTCGCCGCAGCTCGGGCACAGGAAATAACTCATGTTCTCGACGATGCCGAGCACGGGCACGTTGACGCGCCTGAACATGGCCACGCCGCGGCGCGCGTCGATCAGCGCGAGATCCTGCGGCGTCGAGACGATGACCGCGCCTTTGAGCGGCACCTGCTGCGCCATCGTGAGTTGGGCGTCGCCGGTGCCGGGCGGCATGTCGACCACCATGATGTCGAGCTTGCCCCACTCGACCTCGCGCAGCATCTGCGTGATCGCCGACATCACCATCGGTCCGCGCCAGATCATCGGCGTTTCTTCGTCGATCAGAAATCCGATCGACATCACCGAAAGCCCATAACGGTCGATTGGCTTCAGACGCGTGCCGCCAATAGTCTGCGGCTTTTCCTTGATGGCAAGCAGTTTGGGCAACGACGGCCCGTAAATATCCGCGTCGAGCATGCCGACCTTCAAGCCGAGATCGCGCAGGCCGAGCGCGAGATTGACCGCGGTGGTCGATTTGCCGACGCCGCCTTTGCCGGAAGCAACCGCGATCACCGCATCGACGCCGGGAATGCCGGGCTGCACTTTGTCGGCGGGATGAGCGTGCGCATGCGCAGGAGGCGCGGCGGCCGCCCGATTTTGGGCGACATGCGCGGGTTGCGGCCCTCGAGAGGCGCCGGCCGCCCGCTCGGCGGTCAGCGCCACCAAAGCGGACTGCACGCCGGGAACGGCGCGCACGGCCTCCTCGGCCGCTTTACGCACCGGCTCCCAGGATTTAACGGCCGCCGCATCGACGCTGATGGAAAAGAACACTTTGCCGTCGCTGACGACGATATCGGACAGGACGTGCGCATCGGTAAGCGGCACGCCGCCCGGAGACGGCACCTTCGCCAGGGCCGCTAGGACTTGTTCCTTGCTCGCTGCCATGCCTGCTGTCCTTAGTGTTACGGCCGGCACCATAGAACCGGCAGTACGCAGGTCAATGCGCTAGTGCCCCTCTTCTGAAGTTCGTGATACATCGCGGCACCTTCTGACACGAACTTCGGAAGCAAAGGGACACTGGCAAGTATATGGATTCTAGTGCCGCTCATCGATTTGAAGTTCCTGAATGAGCTTGCTGCAGGTGATGCAGGAACTTCAAATCGGCGGCACTAGACAGGCTGCATCAGTTCAATGCGGTTGCCGAATGGGTCGTCAACGAAAATACGGTCATAGCCCACAAGCGGCTCGTCTTCGGCCACGCGATAGCCCGCCGCGGCAACTTTGCGGGCCATGGCCCGCACATCGCTGACGATGAACGCCGGATGGGCTTTGCGCGCAGGCTTGAAATCCTTTTCGACACCAAGGTGTACTTTGAGCGTGTCGTGGCCGAACCAGCAGCCGCCGCGCACCGCGATATTGGCGGGCTTGGTCAATTCCGGGATGCCGAGCACGCCCTCATAGAATGCGCGGGCTTCGTCTTCCTTACCCGCCGGCATGGCCAGCAACACGTGGTCAATCGAGCGAACGGTCATGTCTCAATGCTCCGCGATCAGCCGGCATTACAGCATGATCCGCCAGAAGTGTCAGTTGCCGCCGCCGAGGTCGGCGTCGCCGAAGAAAAGCTCCTTGAGCGAGCCGGGCTCGTGCTTGAGCGAGCCTATTTCATGCATGAATGTCGCGTATTTCATGACGTTTTCAGGCTTGGTGGTGTAATAGATTTTCGGATCGTTGAGCATTTCGGCAAGCTCCTCCACCATCCAGCCTTTGCCGCCCATCGAATCCAACAGCACCTGCGCCGCGGCCTTCTTGTCCGCGCGGATCATATCGAACGATTGTTTGAGCGCCGCGACGAAGGCCGCGTAAGCCTTCGGATTTTCGTCGTGGAATTTGGTTGTCGTCGATATCATCGTGAATGTCGTGGCGCCGCCCATCACGTCATCCGTCGACATGATGGTCCGGATGTTCGGTTCCTTGCGTTCACGTTGATGAAACGGTGGCGATGAGTAATGTGCCGTAATCTGCTTGTTGCCGGTCAGCAGAGCAACAACGGCATCCGGGTGCTGCATGGAGATCGTGTAGCGGTCGTATTTGAAAGTATTCGCCGCGCCGTATTTTTGTTTGGCGTACATTTGCATAACGATGGCGGGGATAGACACCTTGACCGCAGTGACCGCGATCTTTTCATCCTCGTGGATGTCGTCGAGCGCGCGCAGATGATCCGCGGTCGTGTTCAGATACATCGGCATCGAGCTCATCGCGGCGACACCTTTGACCCCGGCGTTACCATGAGTGCGATCCCAGAGCACCAGAAAAGCTGGCGGCCCGGCGGAAATAAAATCGGCGGAACCGGAGAGCAGCGCGTCGTTCATCACCGCCGGCCCGCCCACGTTCGACCAATTGACGGTGAGCTTGAGCCCGGCCTCCGCCGCATGTTTTTCGATGAGGCCATATCGCTGCATCATGTGCAGGGGCAAAAAGCCGAACCCGCCGGCGCCGAGCGGCACGCGCATCTCGCTGATCTCGGCCTTCGTCGGAATGGGCATGAGCGCGAGCGCGGCAAGCGATAGCAAGGCAAGGACTTTTTTCATGGTCTTTCCTCCCGAGCCCGGTAGCAGGCATTGCCGTCACAAAATTCAACGGCTCGCAAGGGTGGGTTGACGCGCCCGCCCCTGCAATGACCTATTGCGACCTAGGCATCGGCGAAAGTCGGCCAGGATAATCGAATATTCTGAGGGAGAAGGACGATGGCGAAGGTGGCGTTTCTGGGCTTGGGCGTCATGGGCTACCCCATGGCCGGGCATCTCAAGAATAAAGGCGGGCACGACGTCACGGTCTATAACCGCACCGCCGCCAAGGCCGAGCAGTGGGTCAAGCAATATGGCGGCAAATCCGCCCCTACCCCGAAAGCCGCCGCCGAAGGCCAGGATTTCGTGATGTGCTGCGTCGGCAACGACAACGACCTGCGCGAGGTCACGCTTGGCGCCAACGGCGCCTTCGCCGGTATGGGCAAAGGGAAAATTTTTGTCGATCACACCACGGCATCGGCCGAAATCGCGCGCGAGCTCTATGCCGCAGCGAAAAAAGGCGGCTTCGGATTCGTGGACGCGCCGGTGTCGGGCGGCCAGGCGGGCGCCGAGAACGGCGTGCTCACCGTGATGTGCGGCGGCGATGCCGATACTTTCACCAGCGCCGAGAAAGTGATCGCGGCTTACGCCCGCGCGTGCAATCTCTTGGGTAATCCCGGCTCCGGCCAGCTTGCAAAGATGGTCAACCAGATTTGTATCGCCGGACTCGTGCAGGGTCTGGCCGAAGGCCTGCACTTCGCCAAGAAATCCGGCCTCGATATCGAAAAGCTGATCGCCACCATCTCCAAAGGCGCGGCGCAGTCGTGGCAGATGGAAAACCGCTACAAGACCATGGCGGCCGGCAAATTCGATTTCGGATTCGCGGTCGACTGGATGCGCAAGGACCTGAGCATCTGTCTTGGTGAAGCACGCAAGAACGGCGCAAACCTGCCGGCCACCGCGCTGATCGATCAATTCTATTCGCAGGTGCAGAAGATGGGCGGCAAGCGGTGGGATACGTCGAGCCTGATCGCCCTGCTCGATCGTTAATCACGAACAAAACAAGATGTCTTGCACGTGATCTAGGGCGTGAACTCGTAAACAGGCCGCTAAACACCGACGTGGATGCGCCGCCCAATGTCCGTTATCGAGCGCAAAGCGGGCGTGCGGGAAGGAACCTAATCGCAATCATGCTCGTCACTGTTCGCAGTACTTGCAGGGCGGGAAATCGCGGCTGTAGACCGGCTGGGCCAAGAACTTAGCCTTGTCATAGGTCCAGAACGTGCTGACGGCGGGGTAGGTTTTGATGACTGTGTTCCAGAGCTCGTCCTTGTCGTAGCCGAACATTTTCTTCTTCTCGACCTTCTTAATGTAGATGTTCTGGATTGGGCTCTTGGTGGCAGGATCGAGCTGGACGGGGCCGCGCGGCGCGTCGATCTTGATGCTCGCCATCGTCTTGATGAACGCAACAGGGCCCGGATACTTGCCGCTGTGCTTCGCCAGTGTCTTGTCGATCCAGAGGGCGGCCGCGTAGTTGACCTCGGAATAATAGGACGGCACCTTGCCGTACTTGGCGCGGTACTTCTTGACGAAGGCTTCGTTCGCCGGCGTCTCAAGCGCGGCTGAGTACTGCAACGCCGAGACGTCGCCGATCACCTCGTCGCCCATGAACGGCAGGGCGAACTCGTCGTAGCTGGTGCCGCCGCCGACGATCGGTTTCTTGTTGCCGGAGGCGCGCAGCTGCTTGGGGAATTGCAGCGACATCGGGCCGACCATCAGCGTGAAGATGGCGTCGACGTCGCTCTTGAGCGTCGGAATATAGGGCCCGAAATCCTTGGTGCCAATCGGCGTCCAGATCTTCTGCACGATCTTGCCGCCGCAATCCTCGAACGTCTTCTGGAAGCCGCCGAGCTGCTCATAGCCGAAGGCGTAGTCGGCCGCGATCGCGGCGATGCGCTTGTAGCCCTGGTCGCAGGCCCATTGCCCGAGCGGATGGTTCGGCTGCGACGACACCCAGCCGGAGAGCACGAGATAGGGATATTTGTCGACCTGCCGCTGCGCGAGATCGTCGGCGGTGGAGACGGTGCCGATGTAGAGCATCTTGTATTCCGTCGAGACCGGCGCCAGTGCGTAGGCCGAGGAAGCGAGCACGGCGCCGACCAGCATATCCACCTTGTCTTGAAGGATGAGCTTCTTGGCCTTGGTGACGTCGACGTCCGGCTTGCCCTGATCGTCTTCGACGATGAAATTCACCTTGGCGCCACCGAGCATGCCGTTGTGTTCATCCAGATACATCTGGAAGCCGTTGACCATATCGGTACCGAGCTGCGTGAATATACCGGTCCGCGGCGCCAGGAATCCGATTTTGAGTTCTTGCGCTTGCGCGGGCATCGACGCGCTGCATGCACACGCAGTGGCGAAGCACAGCAATGGCAATATTCGCGAAAGGCCGTTCATCATCACTCCCTCCCAAATGAGCCGCAAACGGTTTTTGCACTTATTTTATGTTGTCAAACGATACCACGCGGAGAAGCCAGAATGAAGATCGCATGAAGCTTAGACATCTGCTTGTGGCACAAAGCGAACATTCCGCAACTGCGGTCGAGAGTGCGCTTTTGGGGCACAGCGGACATAACGCAGACATCAGGGGATGCCCGCTAATGACCCGAAAGCAGGCGCGATACAGGGCGCGTTTATGAGTTCACGTTTCTAAAACTGATAGCCGATGGCTCGCCGCCTATTCGCCATTGATTTTTGAAATCTTGGATTGGAGCGCCTCTGCGCTAAACGGTTTGTTGATGAAATCGATAATAGTAGGGTACTTGGCTGCAATGATTTTGTACTGATCGGCTTCGGTCGTCATCATAATGAAGGGAATTTTTCCGAATTTTGTTTTGCTGCATACTTGGTCAAGCAATGCCTTCCCGTTCATCGGCTCCATATTCCAATCTGAAATCACCAAGGCATAGGGTTTCTCATTCATTTTCGCGAGCGCCGCCGCGCCATCTAATGCCTCATCAACATCGAGATAGCCTAGTTGCGTCAGGAGCTTTCGAACAATGCTTCTCACCGCACCGCTATCGTCCACTACCAAAATTTGGCTTTTGCCATTGATGGTCATGCGCGTGCACTCGGCCTTGCCGAAACGGCGGCATGCCAGCGCTTCACGTTGACGGCGCCTTCCGGCATCGCGAGCCGCGCCGGCTTCATGAAATCGACGGCGCAAAGCGCCGTGATATCGGCGACTGAGTAGCGATCGCCGGCGACGAATTCGCGCCTGGCCAATTCGCCGTCGAGCATTTCGAGAAACCAAGTCACACGCGGCTTGTTGGCTTCGGCAAACTCTGGAATCTGCGGCACTTCCAATTCCTTCATTGCCGGATGCAAATGGCGGAACACCGCCGCCACGTTCGCGAAGAAGTTCATTTCGGCGCGCCGGTTCCACATTTCCACCAGCGCGATCTCCTTCGCGCCGAGGCCAAACAGCGGGGGGGCCGGCTGCAGCATCTCGAAATAGCGGCAGATGGCGATCGACTCAGTGATGATAGTGCCGTCGTCGAGCACCAGCGACGGCATTCGCTGTAGCGGATTGATTGCCGTGTATTCCGGGGTCTTTTGCTGCTTGGCCATGATGTCGACCTGCTCGGTCGGCACCGCGATGCCCTTCTCGGCGAGGAAAATCCGAGTGCGCCGGGGGTTCGGCGCCTGTTTGCTGTCATAGAGCTTCATTTTGCTGCTCCCGGCCGGCTTTTCGCGCAAGATTAGCCGACCATGGGCAAAAAGCTCTGTCAAACGAGGCGGGTAACAAACGTTAACCAGTGTTTTTAGGGAGGTCTTAAGCCTGGTCTTAAGGAATTTGGACGAGGTTGGGCCGTCCCTTGTGCGTTCAAGCGTCATTTATGCCTATTCCAAGCGAACAACCCGATCTCTCCGCGCTGCCACCGGAAACCTCGCCGGTTAAGCGCCGCCTTGCCGCGCAACACGTCCGGGACGCGCGCGACCGGCTGACCTCGTCGAGCGGCACCCGTCCGATTTTCGACTACGAATTGCTGCGGCAATACGCGCAAAACCGCCTCTCCGCCTCGCTGGTGATCTCTGCTGCTGGTCACCACCATCGGATTCCTGTCGAGCCTGTGGACCGGCGCGGTCGCGGCAGGCGCCTGGACCGCATCGGTGCTGGTGATCCACGCCGTCATGATCACCAAATGCCGGCAGTTCCTTGAGCAGCCGATGGACGAAACCAAGACCCGCGCATGGCGCCTGCGCTTCGTCGCCCTCGACCTTTGCTATGGCCTGGCCTGGATGTTCATCCTGATCCATCCGGTCGGTGTCGACGACAGCTCGGGCACCTTCATGTTGTTCGTGATGCTGCTGGTGGTCGCGGTCTCCAGCATGCTGGCCTCGAGCCTGCCAATGGCGGTATTTGCCGCCACCTTCCCGGTCACCGCCGCGATCTCACTCGACTTCGTCATGGAAGGCACGCTGCGCAGCTACATTCTCGCCATGATGGCGATCACCGCGCAGGGCTATTTCGCCGTGCTGGTCTTCCGGCTCTATTCGACCACGCTGGCGACGCTGCAAGCGCGCGCCGAAAAAGACGCGCTGATCGGCGAACTCGAACAGGCCAAATCGGTTTCCGACGAGGCGCGCGGGCGCGCCGAAGCCGCCAACATCTCCAAGTCGCGCTTCCTGGCGCAGATGAGCCACGAATTGCGCACGCCGCTCAATGCCATCCTCGGCTTCTCCGAGGTGATGAAAAGCGAAGTGTTCGGCGAGCACGCCGTGCCGGCTTACAAGGAATATTCCGGCGACATTCATAATTCCGGCGTGCATCTGTTGGGTCTGATCAACGAGATTCTCGATTTGTCGCGTATCGAGGCCGGCCGCTACGAGCTCAACGAGGAATTGATTTCTCTCGGCGGCATCGTCGAGGACTGTCATCACCTGCTCAAGATCCGCGCCGCCAACCGCGGCATCAATATCCACGAGGCGTTCGAAAGCGACCTGCCGCGGCTATGGGCCGACGAGCGTGCCGTGCGCCAGATCTGCCTCAATTTGTTGTCGAACGCGATCAAGTTCACCCCGCAAGGCGGCGAGGTCTGGCTCAAGGTCGGCTGGACCGCTTCCGGCGGCCAATACATGAGCGTCACGGACACCGGGCCGGGCATTCCCGAGGAGGAAATTCCAATCGTGCTGGCGTCCTTCGGCCAGGGCTCCAATTCGATCAAATCCGCCGAACAGGGTGCCGGCCTCGGTCTGCCGATTGCCAAGAGTCTGGTCGATCTGCATGGCGGTTCGTTCGTGCTTAAATCCAAGCTGCGTATCGGCACCGAGGTGGTGGTCACTTTCCCGCCCGAGCGGGTAGTCGCGGCAATGGCGCCGATGACCGAACAATATTCGCCATCGATCACACCGCCGGCTCCCGATGAGCCGATCCTCAGCCCCGAGGAAAAGCGCCGCCTCACCAGACGGCCACTGTTCCGCGCCGGGACTTGATCGCCACGATTGCGTTCCCGCCGCCCGCGTCTATGTTCGCTGCCGAGTTGACCCTGAGACTGATGATGATCGAAAGCCCCTGCGTCAAAATCTGCACGCTCGACGCCCGTTCCGGGCTGTGCCTGGGGTGCGGCCGGACCATCGACGAGATTGCGCGCTGGACCGCCATGAGCGCGGCCGAGCGCGCACGCATCATCGGCGAATTGCCCGCCCGGCTCGCCGCCGACCAACCGGAAACCACCCGCGTGACAGGATAACGCCCGTGAGCCGTCGCCTGACGTGGGTCTTCGTGCTCGGCGTGGCGCTGTCGTTGATGGCACTGATCGCCAGCAGCGATCAGGACGCCATCGCCAATCTGCTTAAACACGACGTCGGTTCGCTCGCGCTTAAGCTCTCGCTGGTGATATTTCTCGGCGGCCTGCTGCTGACTTTGTTCCACGAGCGTCTGTCGAAGGCGATCGAGGCCATGCTGTTCTGGGCCGTGATCGGCCTGCTGCTGGTCGTCGGCTACAGCTATCGTTTCGAATTGCGCGACGTGGCCGACCGCGTCATCGCCGAAGTATTGCCGGGCCACGTCGCCGGTCATGGCCGCAATGTCGAAGTGGTACGCGGGCGCGGTGGGGACTTCGCCGTGGGTGCTCACATCAATGGCGCGCGCGTGGCGATGGTGCTCGACACCGGCGCCAGCTCCGTGGTGCTCACCCAGGAAGCGGCCAAGGCCGCGGGCCTGCCGATCGAGGTGCTCGACTATACGGTCAACGTCGACACCGCCAACGGCCGCACCCGCGCGGCTCCTGTGACGTTGGATCGCCTCGCCGTCGGCGGCTTGACCGAACGCGCGGTGCCGGCACTGGTGGCGCAGGCTGGACAACTCAAGACCAATTTGCTCGGCATGACCTTCCTCAACCGCCTGGAAAGCTGGGAAGTGCGCGGCGACCGGCTGCGCATGCGCGGAAATCCGTGAGCGCTAGCGCAGCGTAATAATAAACCGCAGCGCCACCAGCATCAGCAAAATACCGAAGGCGATTTCCAGCTTGCGCCGCGGCAGCCAATGCGCGAGCCGCACGCCGTAGCTCGCGGTAAAGCTCGATACCGGCGCCATCAACACAAAGCCGATGACCGACACGAAGCCGATCGAGAGCGGCGGCAATTGCGCCATGCGGGGCCAGCCTGCCAGCATGTAGCCGATGGTGCCGGCGATGGTGATCGGCACGCCGACGCCGGCGGATGTCGCCACCGCGCGCTGCATCGGCTGGCCGTAGAGCGTGAGCACCGCGTTCGACACCGCGCCGCCGCTCACGCCGACCAGCGAGGAAAACAGACCGGTGATGAATCCGAAAACCGCCAGCAGCGCGCGGCCGGGCAACTCCTGGCCGAGATTCCAGCGGTCGCTGCCGAACAGCATCTTGACGCTGATGAAGCTGGCGAAGATGACGAAGGCGATCTTGAACACCGCGGCCGGCGCGAACGTGGCCGTGACCGAGCCGATGGCGACGCCTGCGATCGCCGGGAGCGCCCACAGGCGCACCACGTGCGGGATCACCGCGCCTTTTTTCTTGTGCCCGATATAGGAACGGATCGTGGTCGGGATGATGATGGCGAGCGAGGTGCCGATGCACATCTGCATGCGGACATCTTCCGGCACATCGAGCGCGCGGAAGACTTCGTACAGCACCGGCACGATGATGGCGCCGCCGCCGATGCCGAACAGGCCGGCGAGAACGCCGACCAGGATGCCGGCGCCCGCGATCCAGAGCGCGAGCATGACGATCTCGCCGATCGGATATCCCAGCACCATGATTGTCCCGCTGACAGCTCAAGCCGCCGCGATGTGCGACAAATCGGCGCTCAAGTCCAGCACCTGCGCCAGCGCATCAGCCATGACGGACGCGGAGGCCGCCAGGCTTGACCGCTTCGGTCGCCAGATGCCGGCGAAAGGCGCGCGCGCCCGGAACGCTACGGAACAAGCCGAGCACGTGGCGAGTGATGGCATGCAGCCGCACGCCTTTGGCCAGCTCGCGCTCGATGTAGGGGATGAGCGCCAGCGCCGCGGCTTTCGGCGACGCGAATGGCGCGGGATCGCCAAAGAGCAACGGATCGACGTCCAGCAGCCGCGACGGTTCTTGATAGGCGGCACGGCCCATCATCACGCCGTCCACGTGGGCAAGCTGCGCTTGCGCCTGTTCGAGGGTCGCGATGCCGCCGTTAAGCACGATCTCAAGTTCGGGGTGCGCGCGCTTAAGCCGGTGCACGATCGAATAATCGAGCGGCGGCACTTCGCGATTTTCGCGCGGCGATAGGCCCTTCAGCCAGGCCTTGCGTGCATGCACGATCAGTGCGTCGGCGCCGGCCGCCTTCACTGCCTTGGCGAACGCAAACAGCGCCTGCTCCGGATCTTGATCGTCGACGCCCAACCGGCATTTCACTGTCACCGGAATTGTGACCGCGGCCTTCATAGCGGCGACGCCATCGGCGACCAGCGCCGGCTCCATCATCAAACAAGCGCCGAAGCGACCCTCCTGCACCCGGTCGGAGGGACAGCCGACATTAAGATTGATCTCGCCGTAGCCGAAGTCTTCGCCGATGCGCGCCGAAACGCCGAGCGCTGCCGGATCGCTGCCGCCGAGCTGCAATGCCACCGGATGTTCGAAGGCGTCAAACGCCAAAAGCCGCGCGCGGTCGCCGCGCAGTATCGCGGCCGTCGTCAGCATTTCGGTATAGATCAGAGCTCGGCGCGACAGCAGCCGATGGAAAAACCGGCAGTGCCGATCGGTCCATTCCATCATCGGCGCGACGCAAAAGCGGCGCGACAGCAGGACAGGAGCGGCTGATCTGACCTCGTTCATGCGGTTGAAATGGCGCAGATATTGCCAAAGGGCAAGGCCATTGCGGAATTGATGACGGCCCCGCATTCTGCGACGGCAAAATGTGAAGGTGTATTCTCGACGTGATGGTCCGCTCGGCGGCGGCGGACGGCAAGCCGGTTGTGCCGTGATAATACGTCGCTAACGGCGGTCGCAATTGCGCCGCTGTTGGGCTACATCCAAAGCGCCAAAGGCGCCGCATGCAGCAGCAAAAAGAACAAGTCGCCCTCACCTCAATTGCGGCCTCCGCCGCACTGACGATCGCCAAGGGCCTGGTCGGCTTTTTTACCGGCTCGCTGGCGATTTTGTCGGAAGCCGGCCACTCGCTGATCGATCTCGGCGCGACGGTCATGACCTATGCCGCCGTGCGCATCTCCGGCAAGCCGGCCGACGCGGAGCATCAGTACGGACATGGAAAATTCGAAAGCGTCTCCGCGCTCGGCGAAACCGCGCTGCTGTTCCTGCTTTCGGGCGTTGTGATTTGGGAAGCCATCAAGCGCCTGACCGAGCACGAACAGCACACCGTGATCGCCAATGCCTGGGCCTTCGGCGTGATCGCGGTATCGGTCGTCGTCGATTTCTTCCGCGCGCGCGCGCTCTCGCGCACGGCGCAAACAAACGCAAAGCCAGGCGCTGGAAGCCGACGCGCTGCATTTTTCATCCGATCTGTGGGCCTCGCTCGCGGTGCTGGTCGGACTGGGCGGGGTGCGGTTCGGCTTGTGGTGGGCGGATTCGGTCGCCGCGCTGGTGGTCGCGATCCTGGTCTGCGTCGCCGGCTGGCGGCTCGGCCGCCGCACCATCGACACGCTGACCGACGTAGCGCCGCAAGGCGCCGCCGAAAAGATCACTGCGGCGGCCGCTAAAATCTCCGGCGTGGTCGCGGTCGAGCAGGTGCGCGCGCGCGCCGTCGGCGAGACGACCTTCATCGACTTGACCGTCGCCGTCAGCCGCACTCTGCCGCTCGATCGCGTGACCGCGATCAAGGACGCGGTCGCTGCCGCGATCCGCAAGCAGATGCCGGGCGCCGAGCCAACCGTCACGATCGATCCGGTGGCGCTCGACAACGAAACCGTGCTCGACCGCGTGATGGTGATCGCGCGCAACCGCGCGCTGGCCGTGCATCACGTTACGGTCCACGATCTCAACGACCGGCTGGCGATCTCGCTCGACCTGGAAGTGGGCGGCAAGCTCTCGCTGCGCGAGGCCCATGCGCTTGGCGGACGGCCTGGAAAGCGCGATCGCCGGCGAACTCGGCGCCAGCGTCGAAATCGACACCCACATCGAGCCGTTGCAGCCGCACCGCGCCTCCGGCCGCGAGGCGCCGCCCGAACGGGTGAAGGCGGTCGAGATCGCGCTGACCGAACTCGCCGCCGACGGCCGCACCATCCGTGGCGTGCATGACGTGCGCGTTCGCGAGACCGACGACGGCGAAATCGTCAACTTTCACTGCGACGTCGACCCGTCCTTGAGCGTGCAGGCCGTGCACGAGAAAGTCGATGCGCTGGAACGCGCTCTGCGCGCGCGCTCGCCATCAATCAAGCGTGTGATCGGCCACGCCGAGCCGATGAAGTAACACTAACGATGCGAACCGACACTTCCCAGCCCATCCGCCTTGAGGACTATCGCCCGCCCGATTGGCTGGTGGAGACCGTCGCGCTCGATGTTTCGTTGCACCCGACGCAAACAAAAGTGCGCGCGACGCTCGCCCTCAAGCCCAACCCGGAGGCGGCGGCCGCGCCGCTGGTGCTCGATGGCGACGGGCTCACGCTCATCGCGCTCAGGCTCGACGGCACCGCGATGCCGGCGGAAAATTACGTCGCGACTCCCGACGGGCTGACCATTGCGCAGGTACCGAACCGGCCGTTCAAGCTGGAGATCGAGACGCTGGTCGATCCGACCGCCAACAGCCAGCTTTCGGGCCTGTACCGTTCGAGCGGCACTTATTGCACGCAATGCGAAGCCGAAGGTTTCCGTCGCATCACATACTTTCCGGATCGCCCCGACGTGATGGCGATTTACACCACGCGCATCGAGGCCGACAAAGTCGAAGCGCCGGTGCTGCTATCGAACGGCAATCTAATAGAGAGCGGCGATCTGCCGGGCGGCCGGCATTTCGCGGTCTGGAACGACCCGCATCCCAAGCCGTCTTATTTGTTCGCACTGGTCGGCGGAAATCTCGCTCATATCGAAGATCATTTTCGCACGATGTCGGGACGCGACGTCACGCTGCGCATTTATGTCGAGCCCGGCAAGGAAGACCGCTGCGGTTACGCGATGGATTCGCTCAAGCGCGCCATGCGCTGGGACGAAGAAAAATTCGGCCGCGAATACGATCTCGATATTTTCATGATCGTCGCGGTGTCCGATTTCAACATGGGCGCGATGGAGAACAAGGGCCTCAATGTCTTCAACGACAAATACGTGCTGGCGACGCCTGACACCGCGACCGACGCCGACTTTGCCAATATCGAAGCGGTGATCGCGCATGAATATTTCCACAACTGGACGGGAAACCGCATCACCTGCCGCGACTGGTTTCAGCTCTGCTTGAAGGAAGGGCTCACAGTTTTCCGCGATCAGGAATTTTCCTCCGACATGCGCTCGCGGCCGGTCAAACGCATTTCCGATGTGCGGGGCTTGCGCGGCGCGCAATTCATCGAGGACGCGGGACCCTTAGCGCATCCCGTGCGGCCTGAAAAATATAAGGAAATCAATAACTTCTATACCAGCACCATTTACGAGAAGGGCTCGGAAGTGGTGCGCATGGTGCACACCTTGATCGGCGCGGAAAAATTTCGCGCCGGCATGGATCTCTATTTCGCGCGTCACGACGGCCACGCCGCGACCGTCGAGCAATTCATCCAGTGCTTCGCCGATGCGAGCGGCCGCGACATGACGCAGTTCATGCGCTGGTATTCCCAGGCCGGCACGCCGGAGGTGACGGTCACCGGCCGCTTCGATGCCGCGCGCAAGAGCTACACGCTCGAAGCAAAACAAACTGTGCCGCCGACGCCCGGCCAGCCCACAAAAGAGCCGATGGTGATTCCGCTTGTTCTTGGCTTAGTCGGCAAAGACGGCCGCGATTGGCCGCTCACGCTGGCGAAAGGCGGAACGGTCGAGCGCGGTGTGCTGGTGCTGAGCGAACCGGCACACACATTTGAATTCACCGGCATCGGCGAGCGCCCAGTGCTCTCGATCAACCGCGGCTTTTCGGCGCCGATCAAGCTCAACACCGATCTCGATACCGGCGATCTCGATTTTCTCGCGGCACATGACAGCGACGCCTTCAACCGCTGGCAGGCTTTGCAGACGACCGCGACGCGGCTGCTGATCGACAATGTGGCCGCGCTGCGCGCAGGAAAATCGCCGCGCACCGACGACAAGCTGATTGCCGCGCTGGCTACCATACTCGGCGATGCCAAACTGGAACCGGCCTTTGTCGCGCTCGCGCTCGTGCCGCCCGGCGAAGGTGACATCGCGCGCGAAATCGGCCGCGACGTCGACCCGGATGCGATCCACCGTGCCCGCAATGCGTTGCGCGCGGAGATCGGCGATAAGCTCGGCGCGGCACTGGTTAAAGCCTACGAGCGGCATGGCCGTCCCCGGCCCCTACTCGCCCGACGCCATCAGCGCCGGCCGTCGCTCGCTGCGCAATGTCGCGCTCGATCTGCTGGCCGCGACCGGCGCCCCAGCGGCCATCGCGCGCGCCGCAAAACAATACGACGACGCCGACAACATGACCGACCGCATGGCGGCACTGGCCACGCTGTCGCTGCACGCCGGACCGGAGCGCGAGCGCGCGTTTGGCCGATTTCTACAAGCGCTATGCCGCCAATGCGCTGGTGATCGACAAATGGTTCTCGCTGCAAGCCATGATCCCGGAGCCGGACGTGCTGGACAAAGTCCGGACGCTGACCGCGCATCCTGCCTTCTCAATGACCAACCCCAACCGCGTCCGCGCGCTGATCGGCGCCTTCGCAGCCAACACGACTCAGTTCAACCGCGCCGACGGCGCCGGCTACGCCTTTATCGCCGATAATGTGCTGGCGCTCGATCCGAAAAATCCGCAACTGGCGGCGCGCCTCGCCACCGCCTTCCGCACCTGGCGCACACTGGAGGTCGGCCGCCACGCCAAGGCGCAAGCCGCGCTGACCCGCATCAAGGCCGCGCCCAATCTGTCGCGCGACCTCGCCGACATCGTCGAGCGCGCGCTGGCGAATGCCTGAAATACGACGGCATCAGCGGTATTCTGGTCGCAAAGGCGGCGCCATCCCTATTGCTGCGCCGGTATTTTTTGTGGGTAACGATTTTTAAATATTTGACTCTTTGGACTCTCGACAAATCAGCGCTCATCGATTCAAATCGACACTGATTCGGAAAGCGATGCGGCACATCCTTACCGATTCAGGGTGGTTGGGGAAAATCCGAACGGAGGCCTTCTATGGCGCGCGCCAATGTGGCGAGTGCGAGTGCGTCTGCACGCTCAGATTCCATTCAAGGTCTCGCGCAATCGATCGCCAAGCCGGCGTATCGCCGCCTGCTGACCGCTGAGCCGTTGCTGCGCCGCGCCGTTCCGGTGCTGATCATCGCGTTTCTCGCCACCATCTGCGTCGGCGCCATCGTGCAAGTGCTCGACCACCGCCGGCAAGCCCTCAGCGACCGGATCGTCGCGCTCGATGCCGCCGCCGACATCGCCGCCGAGCGCCTGCAACAGCCGCTCGCGCAACCCGCCGACGCGCTGGCGCGCCCGCAAGAGGTGCTGGCGCGCGCGTTGCCGCCTTGGGCCACCGGCACCGGACGGCGCTTCATCCTGACCAATGCGGAGGGCGTGGTCGCGGCCGCCACGCCAGCTGCCGACGCCACCATCGGCCGCCGCCTGATCGACCTGCTCGGTTCGACGCAACCGCTCACGACCTTCGGCGCCGGCGCCGGCGTCATGGAAATCACCTTGCCCGACGAGACCCGCGCGCTGGCGACCGTGCGCATGCTCAAAGCGCCGTTCGGCCAGATCGCCGTCGTACAGATCGCGCGACGCGGCGCTGGCGTCCTGGCGCTCGCTCACAACCCTCACCATCACGCTGTCGGCCACCACCGGCTTCGTGGTGCTGATCCTCGGCTTTGCCTTTCACTGGCAAGCGACCCGGGCGCGCGAAGCGGACCTGATCTACGAAACCGTCCGCGGCCGCATCGATACCGCGCTCAACCGCGGCCGCTGCGGTCTGTGGGATTGGGACCTGGCGCGCGGGCGCATTTTCTGGTCGCAGTCAATGTTCGAGATACTCGGGCTGGAGGCCAAGAACGAGCTGCTGTCATTCGGCGACGTCAGCGCCCTCACCCATCCCGACGACTTGCGGCTCTACGATCTTGCCGCCGAAATCGCCGAAGCCACTGCGACCACCATCGATCACGCCTTCCGCATGCGCCACGCCGACGGCCATTGGATCTGGCTGCGCGCGCGCTGCGAACTGGTGCGCCAGCCGGGCGAGCAGGGTCTGCATCTGATCGGCATTGCGGTCGACATCACCGAGCAGAAAAGTCTGGTCGAGAAAACGGTCGCCGCCGACATGCGCCTGCGCGACGCCATCGAGACTATCCCCGAAGCCTTCGTGCTGTGGGACGCCGATAATCGGCTGGTGCTGTGCAATTCGAATTTCCAGGAACTGCACAATCTGCCCGACGAGGCGATCACGGTCGGCGCCTCCTACGAAGCGGTGGTCGAGGCCGGCCGCCAGCCTGTGGTGCGCAGCAAGATCATCACCGGTGGCCCGAATATTCCGGGCGCCCGCACGTTCGAGGCTCAGCTCGAGGACGGCCGCTGGCTGCACATCAGCGAGCGGCGCACCAAGGACGGCGGCTATGTTTCGGTCGGCACCGACATAACCGCGCTCAAGACCCACGAGGAAAAGCTGGTCGACAGCGAGAAGCGCCTGATGGCGACCGTCGCCGACGTGCGCGCCTCGCAGCAGCGCCTGGGCGAACTCGCCGAACAATACGCTGTCGAAAAAACCCGCGCCGAAGAAGCCAATCAGGCCAAGTCGAAATTCCTCGCCAATATGAGCCACGAGCTGCGCACGCCGCTCAATGCCATCATCGGATTTTCCGAAATCATGGAGTCGGGCATGTTCGGCCCGCTCGGCGCCGAGAAATACAACGAATATTGCAACGACATCCACAGCAGCGGGCAATATCTGCTGGACGTCATCAACGACATTCTTGACATGGCCAAGATCGAGGCCGGCCGCATCCGTCTCGACTTCGAGGAACTCGATCTCGATGCGCTGCTCGCGGAAGCCACGCGCGTGGTCTCGGCGCGCGCACAGGATAAGCAGCTCGAACTGGTCGCCAAGATTTCGCCCGACCTCGGCCTGCGCGCCGACCGCCGCGCGCTCAAGCAGATCATCCTCAATCTGCTGTCTAACGCGGTGAAGTTCACGCCGGCCGGCGGCCGCGTCACGGTGCGCGGACGCGCCGACGGCGATTGCATCGTGCTGGCGATCGCCGACACCGGCATCGGCATCGACAAGGACGCGCTGGCCAAGCTCGGCCGTCCGTTCGAGCAAGTGGAGAGCCAGCTCACCAAGAGCCATCAGGGCTCAGGTCTGGGCCTCGCCATTTCCAAGTCACTGGTCGAATTGCACGGCGGCAACATGCGCATTCGCTCGACGTTGGGCAAAGGCACGCTGGTGGTAGTGCGCCTGCCCATGCACCCGCAATGTCACCTGCGGAAGGCAGAAGCGGCGTAAAGTTGGTTATGGCGACTTACCCAGAATCCGCACGAAGCTGGCTCGCACCTTTGCCTGCGTCTCGATCAGCGTGGCGTCGAGCGTGGCGAAATCCGGCACGTCGGCGGCACGCGCCAGCAGCCGTAGCAACCCCGCGCCCGCGGTCTTGGCATCGAACGGGCCGGCCAGGCAAAGCCGCAGGATTTGCGTAAGATCCTGATAGAACTGCACCGCCGGGCGCAATACCTCGGCCTCCTCGACCGGCAACACGCGCAGTGTCCAGGCTTTGTCGAGCACGCCCGCGGTCGACGTATCCAAAATGCCAGGCACGCTGTGCGCGTGCACGAGCTGTAAATACTGCGCGATGAATTCGATATCGACCAGCCCGCCGGCGGCGTACTTGAGATCCCAGCGGTTGCGGTCGCCTTTTTCCTTGGCGATGGCGGCGCGCATTTCCACCACGTCGCCGGCGATCAAGGCTGCATCACGCGGGCGCTGCAGAATATCGCGGATCACGCCCTCGACCCGCGCGCGAAATTCGGGCGAAGCCGAAACCACGCGCGCGCGCGTAAGCGCCATGTGCTCCCAAGTCCAGGCTTCGGTCTGCTGATAACCGGTAAAGCTACTTATCTGCGTGGCGAGCGGCCCGGCGCGACCCGACGGGCGCAGCCGCATATCGACGTCATACAGCGCGCCATAGTTGGTCTGCGCGGTCAGCGAATTGATCAGCCTCTGGGTCAGGCGGGCAAAATATTGCGCGCCATAGAGCTTGCGCTTGCCGTTCGACTCCGGAGCTTTCTCGTCGAAATCGTAGATAAGGATCAGATCGAGATCGGAGGTCGCGGTCATTTCGCGCCCGCCCAGCTTGCCCATGGCCAGCACTGCGGTCTGCTCGCCGCGTATGTGCCCGTAAGTCAAAGCGAAGTTGTCGCCGATCGCGTGGTGCACAGCCTGGATTACCGCGTCGGCCAGCCGCGCGAACGCTTCGCCCGCAACCCGCGCTGTCGCTGTGCCGGACAAGATTCGCACCCCGATCAGGAACATATGTTCCAGCCCGAACATCCGGATGCGTTCGAGCAGATCCTCGTCGTAGCGCGACAGCGCCAGCGCGGTATCGAGCCGCCGGCTCAATTCAGCGTCATCCGGCAGAGCGCCAAAGAAGCTCGGATCGATCAGCGCATCCATCGCCTGCGGATTGCGCGCCAGGGTGTCGGCAAGCCGTGGCGCGATGCCGAGTACGAAGGCAATTAGCGCGATCAGATCAGGATTCTGCCGCAGCAACGACAGCAGCCGCGCCGCGCTGCGCAGATTGGCGAGAAAATGATCGAACAGCACCAATGAGGCGTTGGCGTTGTCGGTCCGCCCCAGCTGTTCGAGCAGGACCGGCAACAGCGCCTCAAGATGGTTGCGCGCCGCTTCGCCTTTGAGTGAGCGTTTCTCTCCGTTCAGCCAATTGCGGACGATGTGGGAGGCTTCCAGCGGCGAGCGAAAACCGAGCTCGGCGAGGCGTTCGAGCGTCTTGCGATCATCGGTTTCCGCCGGGAAAGCCAGCGCGGGTTGACCGTTGCCGGGCGCCTTTTCGAACAGGCGAGCGTAGTGGCGCTGCACTTTGTCGAGATGACCGAGCAGAACCTTGGCGAAGGCGTCGCGGCTGGCATAGCCAAGAAAGCGCGCAAATCGTTCCAGCCCGGCGCGCTCGGCCGGCAGCGTTTGCGTCTGCTCGTCATTGACCATTTGCAGACGGTGCTCGACCGTGCGTAGAAAAACATAGGCCGCTTTCATGTCGTCGCGTGCGACCCCGTCGATCCAGCGGTCTTCGGCGAGCTTATCGAGGGTGGTGAGCGTGTCACGGTCGCGCAAATGCGGATTGCGTCCGCCCGCGATCAGTTGTTGGGTCTGTGCGAAAAACTCGATTTCGCGAATGCCGCCGCGGCCGAGCTTGATGTTGTGGCCTTCAACCGCGATCTCGCCGTGGCCGCGATAGGCGTTGATCTGCCGCTTCATGGCGTGCACGTCGGCGACCGACGCGAAGTCGAGATACTTGCGCCACACGAAGGGCGCAAGTTCGGTGAGGATCGCCTCGCCCGCCGCGATATCGCCGGCACAGGCGCGCGCCTTGATCATCGCGGCGCGTTCCCAGTTCTGCCCGATATTCTCGTAATACGAAATCGCCGCCGCGGTCGAGATCGCGATCGCGGTCGAAGCCGGATCGGGCCGCAGCCGCAAGTCGGTGCGGAACACATAGCCGTCGGCGTTGCGTTCCTGCAAAAGCTTCACCAGCCGCTGCGTCAGGCGCACGAACAGCGCGGCCGGCTCGGCGTTTTTCGGCACGGCCGGCGCCGTCGGGATCGTAGAATACGATGAGATCGATATCGCTCGAATAATTGAGCTCGAAGGCGCCCATCTTGCCCATGGCGAGCACGATGTAGCCGCTGCCGTCCTGCGGCCGAGCTTTGTCTTTCGGCGCGAGGCGTCCGTCGCGCGCGGCTTCGGCCAGCACGAAACGGGTGGCGGCATCGACCGCGGCATCGGCCAGATCCGTCAGCGCCCGCGTTGCCCGCATCACCGGCCACACGCCGCCAATATCGGCCAACGCGATAAGGAGCGCCGCTTCCGCCTTCATGTGACGCAGCAACCGCATCGCTTCCGCTTCGTCGGAAGTCGCCGCCACCGCGGCGCCGCCGTCCTCCAGCAACGCCGCCAAATGCTGGTCGGGGTCGGCATCGAGCACCTTAAGCAAACGTTGCGGATCGCGGCTCGCCAACTCCCATAGATAAGGCGAGCTTTCAGTCAGGCTTTCGAGCAGCGTGCTGACAGTAGGACGGGCGGCGAACAATGCCTTGAGCGATTTGCCTTGGCTCGCGTGCAAGCCGGAAAGCCACTCGGCCATGCGCGCCCGCGTGGTCTTCGGCTCGATCGAACACGGCGCCGTCACGATGCGCGCGGCCAGCGTTACGTCGCCGGCCTTCGGCGGCGGCCCCGCCACACCGGATTTAGCGCGCAGCAGGCTCTTAGGCTTTTTGCGCAAAGCCTTCTTGCGTAAAGCCTTCTTACGAACCGGCTTCTTTTTGGCGGGCCGCCTCATCCACGCAATCTGTACCGGCCCTCCGCGCGGTAAGGCAATGATGCTCTTGAGCCCCGGCTCATTGTCGGCCAGCGTCAGTTCGCCGCCATGCAGCCGCGCCACCGCCGATGCGAGGCTCAGACCCAGTCCGGAACCCGGTTTCGAGCGGCTCTGTTCGAGCCGCACGAAGCGCTCGACCACGCGCGCACGGTCGGCTTCGGGGATGCCCGGTCCGTTATCAGCGACGGTGAGCATAATGCGGTCGCCCTCGTTAAGCGCGCGCACCACGATTTCCGGCGCCGCACCGTTCACGGCCTGCGAGCTCGGCTCGGTATATTTGATGGCATTGTCGACCAGATTGGCGAGCGCCTGGCTGACCAGCTCGCGGTTGGCACGCACCGGGGCCGGCGCGTCGGCCTCCACTTTGAGCGTAATGCCCTTCTGTTCGGCCAGCGGCTCGTAAAGCTCGCCGATGTCGTGGGCGATCTCGGCGGCGTCGAATTCGCTCATGTCGTCGCGCGCCTGGCCCGATTCAGCGCGCGCAATCATCAGCAGCGCGTTGAAGGTGCGGATCAGCCCTTCGGATTCCGCGATGGTCGCCTCCAGCGCGGCACGATATTCGCCTTCGCTGCTTGCGCGGTGCGCAGCGCCTCCTCCGAACGATTTTGCAGGCGGGTGAGCGGCGTCTTGAGATCGTGGGCGATATTGTCGGAGACTTCCTTCAGGCCGAACATCAGCGCCTCGATGCGCTCGAGCATGGCATTGAGGTTTTCGGCCAGCCGGTCGAGTTCGTCGCCGGTGCCGGCAACCGGCAGCCGGCCGCCCAGATCGCCGGCCATGATCGTCCGAGTGGTTTCGGTCATCGCGTCGACGCGGCGCAACACGCGGCGCGTGACGAACAGTCCGCCGGCAAGACCGAGCACGACGACGATGGCGACCGACCAGCGCCCGGCGGCAAGCACGATGTGATAGAGCCGCTCACGCTCGTCGAGATCGCGGCCAACCAGCAGACGGAAGTTGCCGGGAAGCTGGAAAACCCGTACCAGCGCTTCGTGCTCGGGGCGCTCCGCACGCTCGGGGGTTTCTGTTTCGTCGAGCCGGCGGTAAACCGTCTCGGTCCAGCCGTCATTGTCGAGAATGCCGGGCGCCAGCGCGGTGACGTTGCCGGCAAGCGCCTCGCCGGCGGGTGTGGTCACCAGATAGAGACTGGAGCCGGGCCGGCGCGCGCGCGCATCGATCACTATCACCAGACGGCGGATGCCGCCGAGCCGGTATTGCTCGGACAGTCCGGTGATCTCGGCGTTGACCGTGTCGGTGATCTGTTCGGTGATTAGGCGGCGGGTATTGAGCGCGAAATAGCCCAGCAGAAATGCCGCGAACAGCGCGAACACGGTCAAATAGACCAGCGTCAGCTTAAACGTGGTGGTGCGAAAAAGTTTACCGAGCGCCGTCACGGATCATGTATCCCGCGCCGCGGATCGTGTGTAATAGCGGCTGGGAGAATCCTTTATCGATTTTCGAGCGCAAGCGCGAGACATGAACGTCAATCACGTTGGTTTGCGGGTCAAAATGATAGTCCCACACGTTTTCCAACAGCATAGTGCGGGTAACCACCTGGCCCGCGTGTTTCATCAGGTATTCCAACAGGCGGAATTCGCGCGGTTGCAATGAAATCTCGCCCGTGCCCCGGCGGACCAGACGGGAAAGCCGGTCGAGTTCGAGATCGCCGACCCGCAGCACGGTTTCCTCGCGGCCGCCACGCCGGCGCGCCAGTACTTCAGTCCGCGCCAGCAACTCGGTGAACGAATAAGGCTTGGGCAGGTAGTCGTCGCCGCCGGCATGCAGGCCTTTGACCCGGTCGTCGACCTGGCCGAGCGCGGACAGAATGAGCGCGGGTGTTTCGATCCCCTTGTCGCGCAGCGCACCGATCAAAGAGAGTCCGTCGCGCTTGGGCAGCATGCGGTCGACGATCAGCACGTCATATTGGCCGTCGAGCGCCATCGCCAGACCGTCCTCGCCATCGGTGGCAGCGTCGGCGACATGACCGACTTCGCGGAACGCCTTGACCAGATAGTCGGCCGCGTCGCGGTCGTCCTCGATAACCAGAAGGCGCATGGTGACCCGGTCCGGTTGCGCTTCGGCCATCCGGCCAAAGGCGCGAGCCCCTTGAATATCCGCATAAGTGGGCATCGGTCACACCAAATCCAGTGAATTCGCGCTTTCGTCAATTCCAGGTTTGTCCGCCCCTCTCAAGTTTCCGGCTGAAATGAAGGCCGGTCAGCGCTTAAGGACCCGTTCCGTACGCGAGGGGGTGGCGGATTTGGCCCGCCACCCCTCCACGACCCCACCCCAGCGGGGGCGACGGATGCCGGGGTTGGAGTTCAGGACGAAAAACGGAGCGTGCCTACTCAGATCCGCCCGCTTTCCAGAAATAGCTGGGACGGGCACGAAGGCCCGTCCCGTTGAGGTATGCTGCCGGCGGGGGCGACGGATGCCAGCAGCACGCCCCAATCTCTTGTTTCAACCGTTGCCGACCGGCAGCGCGACGAAGCGGGTGTTGTCACCCGACTTCACCCGCAGCAGGACGGTGCGCTTGCCCTCGGTCCGCGCGCTGGCGATCACGCTGCGCACGTCGGAGGGCGTCGAAACGGACTTACCGGCAACTTCCAGAATTACGTCGCCGGTGGAAAAGCCGTGGTCGGCGGCGACGCCGGACGAATCGATGCCGGTGACCACCACGCCCTGGCTGCCTGCGCCCGCGACGCGGGCGGCCGGAGCGAGCGTGAGACCGAGCTTGGCAAGATCGGCGGTGCTGTTATCCGGCGTAATCGTGTCGGCACGCGCTTCCTTGTTGTTCGGCAGTTCGCCGAGCGTCAAAGTGACGGTCTTCTCCGAGCCGCTTGTGCAGGATCGCGAGCTTGACCGACGTCTTCGGCGCCAGCGCGCCGATCCTCTTGGCGAGATCGCGGGCATCCTTGACCTGCTTGCCATCCACCGCGGTGATGACGTCACCGGCTTCGATGCCGGCCTTCTTCGCCGGACTGTCGGCTTGCGGCTCGGCGACCAGCGCGCCTTCCGCCTTCTTCAGCCCGAGACTGTCGGCGATATCTTGTGTCACAGGTTGAATCTGCACGCCGATCCAGCCACGCGTCACCGAACCGTGCTCCTTGAGCTGATTGATGACGCTGTTGACGGTGTCGGCGGGGATCGCGAAGGCAATGCCGACCGAGCCGCCCGACGGCGAGAAGATCGCGGTATTGACACCGATGACGTTGCCGTCGGTGTCGAAAGTGGGTCCGCCGGAATTGCCTTTATTCACCGGCGCGTCGATCTGGATGAAGTCGTCATAGGCGCTGGCGCCGATATCGCGGCCGCGCGCCGAGACGATGCCGGCGGTGACAGTGCCACCGAGGCCGAACGGATTGCCGACCGCGAGCACCCAGTCGCCGATACGCGGCGACCGATCAGACAGCTTCACATAGGGGAATGGGCCACCTTCGACCTTGATCAGCGCCAGATCGGTACGCGGATCGGTGCCGATCACCTTGGCGGTGTGTGTCTTGCCGTCGTCGGTGGTGACCTGCACGCTTTCGGCCTTTTCGACCACGTGGTTGTTGGTCACGGCATAGCCGTCGGCGGAAATGAAGAAACCCGAGCCCTGGCCGGTGATGATGTTGTGGCCGTGGTTCTGGCCCTTCGGCGAGCCATTCGGCATGTCGGGCATGCCGAAGCGGCGGAAAAATTCGCGCAGGCCCGGCGGCACTTCGTTATCGCCGAGACCGGTGGTCTGCTGTCCGCCGTCGACTTTGACGCGGACCGAAATCACCGCCGGTTTCACCTTCTCGACAATGTCGGCAAAGCCGATCGGCGCCGCGACTTTGTGCGCCTGCTCGGTCAGATTCTGCGCAAGCGCTGCCGGGTAGCCGCTCGACAGGTTAAAGCCGGGGGCGACAACGAGCGCGGCAGCGCCAAGACCGACGATGGTGGTGGCAAGGAGGATGACGCGGCGGGCCGACAGCACGCGGCGCTTCTGGGGGGTATTGGGACTATTGTTATGAGCGGGGGGGACGCTCGGGTTCATCACGCAATCTCCATCTCAATTCAGGGACGCGATTCACGCGCCGTTTCAAACCTGAAGATGGGGAGATGAGCCTTACAGCGCCCTGTCGGCAGGATTAAACTTTTGTAACGTGGAGGGAAATTTATTCTTGAAAATCAATATATTGAACAATGATCAGTCGGCGCGAGGTTCGACCAAAGTCGCAATTTTGCGCTTTTCAGCGGCCGTCAGTGCCGGCGTCTGTAAGTTCATGGTCTGGCGGCGGCGCGCCATCAAAAGCAGCGCGGCAAGACCCGCCAACAGCGCGGCCGGCGGCAGACCCCACAGCAGCAATGTGTCCAATTGCAGCGGCGGCTTGAGCAGCACGAAGTCGCCGTAACGCGCCACCAAGAAGTCGAGCACTTGCCGGTCGCTGTCGCCCTGGGTTCAGCCGCTCGCGCACCAAAATCCGCAGATCGTGGGCGAGCGGCGCGTCGGAATCGTCGATCGACTGATTCTGGCAAACCATGCAGCGCAGCTCTTGCGACAAATGCCGCGCACGCGCTTCCAGCGCCGGATCTTTCAGAATTTCATCCGGCGTCACGGCCAAGGCCGGTCCGCCCAGCGTTACCAGCAAAGCGATCAGCGCGAACGCACGCATGCCTCACTCCGCCGGCTGCAGCGTGGATTTCGCCGCAGGCTTGGGCGCGCCGACGCGCAAGCGCCGGTCGGACAGCGACAGCGCGCCACCCAACATCATCACCACCGCGCCGAGCCAGATCAGCATCACCAGCGGCTTGTGATAGAGCCGAATTGCGATCGAGCCGTCGTGGTTGGTGTCGCCGAGCGACAAATAAAGCTGGCCGGCGCCGCGCGTCATCAGCGCCGCTTCGTTGGTCGTCATCGCGCGCGAGGCAAAAGTGCGTTTCGACGGCGCCATCATGCCGACGGAACGCCGCCGCTGCGCACCGTGAATGTCGCCACCAGCGATGTATAATTTGGGCCGGGCCGCTGCACGAGACCGTCGAAGCTCAGCTCGTAGCCGGAGAGCGACACGGTCTGCGCGGGCTTGAGCGCGACGATGCGCTCAGTTCCCCAGGTAGCGGCGCTGATGATGCCAAGCATCGACACGGCCAGGCCGAAATGCGCCACGCCTGTACCCCAGGACGAGCGTGGCAGACCGGCCGCGCGCAAACGCACGGTCGCGAGCGGTAGGCGGAACAGGCCGGTGCGCTCGATCAGATCGACCAGCGCGCCCGTCATCACGAAAAACGCGAGACCAACGCCGAACGGCGCCAGCGCCGAACTCTCGCCTTCCAGCACAAAAGCAACGACGACCGCGACCACAGCGACGCCGAACGCCGTCATCAGCCGCTGCGCCACGCCCAACAGGTCGCCGCGTTTCCAGGCCAGCAGCGGGCCGAACGGCATGGCGAACATCAGCGCCACGAACAACGGCCCGAAGGTCAGATTGAAGAACGGCGCGCCGACCGAAATCTTTTCGCCGGTCCAGGCTTCCAGCGCCAGCGGATAAAGCGTGCCGACCAAAACCGTGAGACAAGCCGTGGTGAGAAAAAGATTGTTGAACACCAGCGCGCCTTCGCGCGAGATCGGCGCGAACAGCCCGCCCTGCTTGAGCGTCGGGCGCGCGCCAGGCGAACAGCGTCAGGCCGCCGCCGATGAACAACACCAGAATGGCGAGGATGAACACGCCGCGGCGTCGGGTCGTTGGCAAACGAATGCACCGAGGTGAGCACGCCGGAGCGCACCAGAAAGGTGCCGATCAGCGACAGCGAGAACGTCAGGATCGCCAGCAGGATGGTCCAGACCTTGAGCGCGTCGCGCTTTTCCATCACCACCGCGGAATGCAACAGCGCGGTGCCGGCGAGCCACGGCATCAGCGAGGCATTCTCCACCGGATCCCAGAACCAGAAGCCGCCCCAGCCGAGCGTGTAATAGGCCCAGTACGAACCCATCGCGATGCCGAGCGTCAGACACATCCAGGCGGCCAGCGTCCACGGCCGCACCCAGCGCGCCCAGGCGGCGTCGATGCGGCCCTCGATCAACGCGGCGATGGCAAAGGAGAAGGCGATGGAGAAGCCGACATAGCCGAGATAGAGCAGCGGCGGATGAATGGCGAGGCCGGGGTCCTGCAAAATCGGATTGAGATCGCGGCCCTCGAACGGCGCGCGCGGCAGGCGCAGAAACGGGTTCGAGGTGAGCAAGATGAAAAGATAGAAGGCGCTCGCGATCCACGACTGCACCGCCAGCACATGCGCCTTCAAGGTTGCCGGCAGATTGCCGCCGAATACCGCGACGCCTGCGCCGAATACCGACAGAATGAGGACCCATAGCAGCATGGAGCCCTCGTGATTTCCCCACACGCTGCTGAATTTGTAGACCAGCGGCATCATGGAATGGGAGTTCTCGAACACGGTCGCGACCGAGAAGTCCGAAGTGACGATAGCAAGTCGCCAGCGCCGCGAACGACAGCGCGACGAACGCGAACTGCATCAGCGCGGTCGATGACGCCAGCCGCATCAGCGCGTCATCGTGTTTGCGCGCGCCGATGATCGGCACCACTGACTGGATCAGGCCGAGCGCCAGCGCCAGCACCAAAGCATAATGACCGAGCTCGGGGATCATTTCGTCCCGCCCTCTTGCCAGCGCCCGGCTTTTTTCAACGCGTCGACTACTTCCTTCGGCATGTAGCGCTCATCATGCTTGGCGAGCACGGTGTCCGCAACGAGGCTACCGCCGGGTTCGAGCGTACCCTCCGCGACCACGCCCTGCCCTTCGCGAAACAGATCCGGCACGATGCCCTGATAGCGCACGGCGATGTCGCTCTTGCCGTCGGTCACGTCGAATTTGATGCGCAGATCGTCGCCGCGCTGCACGCTGCCCTCCTTGACCAGCCCGCCGATGCGGATGCGGGTGCCCGGCGCCACATGCTTCTCGGCGACATCGGTCGGCGAATTGAAGAACACAATGGAATCGCGCAATGCGCTCAATACCAACGCTGCGGCGATCGCCAGCACGCCGAGGCTGGCGCCGATCATGATCAGACGTCGCTGCTTGCGGGTCATCGCGCCTTATTACCTGCTCGGCCGCCGAGCGCCAGACGCTTGTAATCAGCCGATGGAGGCCCAGGTTCCGTCCGGATTGCGGCAGGCCGTGCCGCGCGCGGTTTGCGGCCGGCCATCGATATAGATGGTGTGGGTGAAAGAACGGCAATTGCGGCCGCTTTCTTGATAGGCTGGACCCGGCACCACGGTGCCGTAGCGCCCGGAATCCGGATTTTTCCAGGACACCGGCGCACCCGATGGCGCGCGCTCGAGCGCGTCGATCTGCGCGGCATAGGCGCGCTGTTTGTCTTCGTCGTCCATTGCCGCGCCGATGCGATTGCCGATCAGACCGCCGAGCAAGCCGCCTACCACCGCGCCTGCGACTCGGTTGCCCGTGCCGCCTCCGGCGACCGCGGCGCCGAGCAACGCGCCGCTCCCGGCACCGATCAAAGTACCGCTGTTTTCCTTCGGTCCCGGGCCCATCCCGTCGGGGCTGCCGGCGCAGGCGGCCAGCGTGACACCGATGACGGTTACGGCGGCGAGCTTAAACGCGGACATAATCGACCCCCGGAATCGATGCGTTGAAAAGCTGAGACAATCACTCTAACGAGACTGGAGGATTCAGGCAAAACCGCGGCCTTGGCGCAACCAATACAGGCGCTTTGGCGTTGTTCCGCGCGGATTTTGAGGAATGGCGCAGGAGGCCGGGTGCTGAAGGCCTATCGGATCGACGGCGGCAAGTTGCACGCGCTCGACGGCAATCTCAACGCCGCAGCGCTGCGCAAGGCGCGCTGGCTCGAACTCTGCGACGCGACCGATGAAGAAAAGCAAACCGTCGAGGATGCCCTCAAGGTCCAGCTCAGCCCGGTCAATGATGACGAGCCCTTCCAAGTGTCGAGTCACTTCAGCGCGAGCGAGCAGCAGCTCACGATGACTGGCTCGCTGCTGGTGATCCGCTCGGACAACGATCCCCAACTGCTCAAGGTCACCTTCGTCCGCGCCAAAGATATGCTGGTGACGGTATCCGAGGGCGGGCCCGGCGGCTTGAGCAACCTCATCGTCGAGTGTGAAGACGGCATTTCGGACAAACCAGGGCGCGACGATATTTTCATCAGCCTCCTGAACATGATCGTCGACCACACCGATAACATTCTCGACAAAGTCGGTCACGATCTCGATCGCATCAACACGCAGGTGTTTCAGCACCACGCGACGCTGAAGCGGCGGCGGCTGTTGCAAAACTCGCCGCGCCTGCGCAACCGCCAGCTCGAGCGCGTGCTGACCGACCTCGGGCCGAGTCGCGAAATTCTGGTTAAATTGCGCCGCAGCGTTCTCAGCTTCCGCCGCATGGCCGACTTCCTGCGCGAGCAGAAGCTGCCGAAAAACCTGCTTGTCAAGATCGAGGATTTCGATCGCGACCTTGTATCAATCGCGGAAGCCGAAAACGATCTGTCGACCACCGCCGGTTTCCTGCTCGACGGCGTCGTCGGCTATATCGGCCTGCTGCAAAACAAGGTGATGAACACGCTGACTTTGGTCGGCATCATCCTGACGCCGCCGGTATTGGTCGCCAGCATCTACGGCATGAACTTCAGGCACATGCCCGAGCTCGAATGGACCTACGGCTATCCGTACGTGCTGGGATTGATGGTGGTGACCACGGCGGCGCTCTGGCTGTTTGTGCGCTGGCGCGGGCTTTGATGTTTGGCCCTATGCGGCCGGCAGTACCAGCTCGGCGCGCAGGCCGCCGATCGGCGCGGCGCCGAGTTTGAGTTCGCCGGCGTAAAGCGCGGCCAGTTCAACCACGATCGACAGTCCCAAGCCGGAACCGGGTTTCGTCTCATCGAGCCGGCGGCCGCGATGCGCCACCTGCTCGCGTTCGGAAGGCGACAGCCCGCGGCCGTCGTCGTCGACGACGACGCGCAAGATGTGCCGCTCGCTTGAGGGATCGGGCCGCTCGCGCACCACTTCGATCGTCACCCCGATGACGCCCACTTGCAGGCATTATCCACCAGATTACCGACCATCTCTTCCAGATCGGGCCGCTCACCGCGAAACCGCGCCTCGCCCTCGGCGCGCACTTCGATGGCGACGCCGCGGTCGTGATGGATTTTTTCCATGGTGCGCGCCAGCGCGGTGACCACCGGCACCACGTCGGTGACCGAACCGACCACCGTCAGCCGCGCCGCCAGCCGGGCACGCTCGAGATGCCGCGCCACCTGATCGCGCATGATATCGGCCTGTTCGAGAACTTTGGCGGCAAACGGATCGCGCTCGCGTGCGGTGGCCTCGTTCACCATCACCGACAGCGGCGTCTTCAACGCATGCGCGAGATTGCCGACGTGGGTGCGCGCGCGCTCGACGATTTCCCTGTTGGCGTCGATCAGCGCGTTGGTCTCGCGCGCGAGCGGCGCGATCTCTTCGGGAAATTGCCCAGCCAGGCGTTCGGCAGTGCCGGAGCGGATGGCGGCAAGACTGTTCGTGATGCGCTTGAGCGGGGCGAGACCGAACCGCACCTGGAACATGGTGGTGAGCAGCAACACGGCGCCGAGAATTGAAAACGTGATAATCAGCGCCTGATCGAACGAGCGCACTTCCTCGGTGATCTCGGCGGCGTCGCCGGCGACCGCGACCAGATAGTGTCCTTCGTCGCCGAGATCGATGTTGCGCTCCACCAGCCGCAGCCGCTGGTCCTCCGGTCCCGCCACGTAGCCCTGGCGCGACCCGTCGAGGCCGGCCGCAACGCCGCGGTCTTGGAGATGCGGCAGCCCGCCGTCCCACAGCGAGCGCGAGGCGCGCACATCGTGCTTGTCGGGATCGAGTCGCGTGACCTGCCAGTACCAGCCCGAGAGCGGCAACTCGAACAACGGCTCGCCGAGCGATTGCGGGAATTTGTCATTGGCCTCGTCGGGCGAGGCCAAATCGGCCACCAGCGTGCGCAGATAGACGCCGAGCCTTCGGTCGAAGGCGCGCTCCACCGCCTGGCGGTAGAGCGACGACAGCACGATGCCGGTGATGACGAGGATGACCACCGCCCAGGACGTGGCCGAGACGAACAGGCGGAGCGCGAGGGAGTTGGCGCGCATCAGGAACTATGCGCCGGGCGCGGCGAGCAGATAGCCGAGGCCGCGCACGGTCTGGATGATCTCGACGCCGAGTTTCTTGCGGATGCGGCCGACGAACACTTCGATGGTGTTGCTGTCGCGGTCGAAGTCCTGGTCGTAGAGATGCTCGACCAATTCGGTGCGCGATACCACGCGCCCGGTGTGATGCATCAGGTAGGCGAGCAGCCGGTATTCGTGGCTGGTGAGCTTGACCGGATTGCCGTTGACCGCGACGCGTCCGGTGCGCGAATCGAGCCGCACCGGCCCGCACTCGAATTCGCTCTTGGCGTGACCGACCGAACGCCGCAGCAGCGCGCGCACGCGCGCCAGCACTTCTTCCAGATGAAACGGCTTGGCGACATAATCGTCGGCGCCGGCGTCGAAGCCCTGCACCTTGTCGCTCCAGCGGTCGCGCGCGGTGAGCATCAGCACCGGCATGGCGCGCCCAGTGCGCCGCCAAGCTTCCAGCACCGAAATGCCGTCCATCTTCGGCAGGCCGATGTCGAGGATGACGGCGTCATAGGGCTCGACTCTCGCCGAGGAAGTGTCCCTCCTCGCCGTCGAAGGCGCGATCGACGACATAGCCGGCGTCGGTCAGCGCGGTGGTGAGCTGGCGATTGAGATCGGGGTCGTCCTCGACGACGAGCAGGCGCAAGGCTATCTCCGTTCAGCGCCCGTTGATGAGTTCGCCGTTCGCGGCGTCAACGGTTTCGCTGATCACTCTGCCACTGTGCCCGAGCAGAGTCAGCACATAGACGAGCCCGTCGCCATGATGGCAAAGCCGGGCCCGCACCAGATCGGCGTGGTGGCCGTGCTCGCGCCGGGATTTGATGGTCTGGGCGAGTGGGATAGCCTTTTTATCGGCGACGGCGGCACGCTGTTCGGCCTTGTTCAAGCAGGCGTTATGCGGCGGTGCGGCGGCAAAGGCCGGCATGGCCAAAAGGCCAAGCGCCAGGACGGCGGGAAAAAATCGGGAAACCGGCATAGGCGGGATTTTAGGAGCGCGCCGGTGAACGCGGGCTGAACGCAAATCCCCTTAAAACCCGTCAAACGACGCAAAAGCGTCGAGCGGCTCGCGTGGGGAGCGCCAGGAATTGATCGGGGCGGCTTCGTCGGCGTAGCCAACCGCCATGCCCGAATAAATCATCAAATTGTCGGGAAGTTTCAGAAATTCGCGCACCGTGCGGTTAAACGACACCCAGGCCTGTTGCGGGCAGGTGTGCAGGCCAAACCCGCGCGCCAGCAGCGCGACCGTTTGCAGGTAGCCGCCGATGTCGGCCCACTGCGCGGGTCCGTGCGACTTTTCGCGCGCGAAGAACAGCGCGACCGGCGCGCCGAAGAATTGATAATTGCGCGCGTATTGCCGGTAACGCGCCGGCTTGTCCTCGCGCGGCACGCCGATTGAATTGTAGAGCGCTTCGCCGACCTGGAAGCGGCGCGTGCGATAGGGCTCGCTCAGCGGCGCGGGATAGATCGTGTAGTCGGTACCCTCGCCGCGCGGCAGCTCGGTCGCCATGCGCGGCGCGAGCAACGCGACCAGTTCCTCGACGCGCTTGCCGGCGAGCGCATAGACGCGCCACGGCTGCATGTTGCCGGCCGACGGCGCCCGCGCGGCAGCCTCAACGATGTCGCGGATGATTTGTTCGGGGATTGGCGTGGGCAAAAACGCGCGGCAGGAATAACGCGAGGCAACGGCTTCAAGGACGTCCATGAGAAAGGGCTCCGCGATAGGTGCGCGGACCTTACTTCCTCCCCAAAATCCTCGCCACCTTCTCCAGGCTGCGGCCGCCGAAATAGGCGGTGAGCACGATCATCGCCCACTGCGCTACGTCGCCCGACAGCGCGGCGGTGGTCCCTAAGCCCAGCACGCGGTCCCACACCACCACCTTCCACACGTAAATCACGAACGCGAAGGCAAACAGCGGCCGCGGCAATGCCGTGTACCAGCGCCCCTGCTCCGCGATCACCGCTTGCGTCGCTAGTTCGCGTTCACGGCTCTCGACGTCGAGTTCGCGGGCGGCGAGATCGGCGGCGATTTTCTCGGACGTGTTCTCGGCCGAGAGCTTGGCGCGGTAGGCGTCGACCGCGGCCTTGGCGAACGGCCCGC
Source organism: uncultured Alphaproteobacteria bacterium (assembly GCA_963809675.1). GTDB lineage: Bacteria > Pseudomonadota > Alphaproteobacteria > Rhizobiales > Xanthobacteraceae > Pseudolabrys. Next base: position 178,356 of record CAWEKJ010000007.1, on the reverse strand, counting down.
CCAGCAGATTGCCGAGCCAGCCGAGGACCATGGCAAACATCAGTTAGTCTCCGCCGGTTTGCCTGCCGTACGCGAGCGGCACAGCTCGGTGATCAGGCCGATCGCGATCACGTAATACGGGATGTAGTCCGGCTTAAGCACGGAGTGGATCGCGTCGTTGACATTGGTATCCGCGATCAGCGCCTGGCCGGTCGCCAGCAGCAAACCTGCGAGCGCGACGAGGCGCGCCCACAGGATCGTAACGGAATGTTTGAACCAGGCTTTGATTCTGTCCCACATCAGTTGATCTCCTTCGAATTGAAATGCCGGAAATTCGCCCGCGTTAGGCTGGCTTGTCTTGCTGCTTTTTTTCCGGGATTCCCAGAACAGCCACGCGCCGGCAGCCAAGCCGATGGTAATGACCGCGATGCAGACGACGGCCGGGACCGAATGTTCGGCTTGATGCGCTTGGCTAGCCGCGGCAGCGCCGGCGATAATAATGGCGCCAGCCGAGCCTTGCTGCGCGCCTTTCGCCACGGGCACCACGCCTTTGCCTGCAACCTCGCCGGCCGTTCGCCCCCGCGAAAGCGGGGACCCAGGGCCATTATCTGCGTCGCTCTGGGTTCCCGCTTGCGCGGGAACGAACGGAGGTTGTTGCTCCGCGGCGAGCTGCAAAGCTAAGACGCGCACCTCGGCGACGCGCGCACCCCAGCCTTTGCCAAACGTTCCCCAAGCCTTGAGCGACTGCAAAAAGCGCAGGCGCTCGTCGCAGATCGTCACGATCAAGACCTTGGCGTCGGCAGCAGCCGCCGCCGCGATCACGGCATCGTTTACCGCGCCGGTCGTGTCGGCGAGCTTGAGACAACGGCGCAGCACCTTGCCGCTGCGCCCGATGCCGGAATTCACGCCGTAATCGAACACCGCGTAGTCGACGCCAGCCGGCAATTCGTCGCAGCGCTGCGCGTCCCAGTACTTGCTGCGATAGATTGCCTTGGCCTCGTCGAGCTTCATCGTGCGCACATCGGCGGCGGTGGCGTTCGGCTTCACATAGTTGCGGTAGTCGGTGATTGTGATGCCGAAATTGGTAGGGCCGCCCGGATCGGCGGCATCGTTGGTGTAGCCACCTTCGTGCGCGAGCAGGCGCGCGAGCGCATCGGCATAGGTCGATTGGGCCATTGGCGAAAATCCGGACGCGAAAAAACCGCCCGGAGGCGGCGGGAAGAATTTAATGTTTGCAGTGATGTCACGACGACGCGCTCACGCGCCCGGGGCACTCATTTCCAGGAAATAGCAGATGAGCCTCACCTTGCCGCCGGTGAAGTTGGCGCCGTTGGCGGTGACGCGTACTTTGGTATCGGCATAGAACGCGGTCGGACCGATCACGCCGATATTGGTCGAGCCAAGCGCAATGCCGAGCAGGTCGCCGAATTTGGCCGCCTCGCCACTGATGCCGACTGCATAAGAGGAGGCGCCGGTAATGGCGAGCGTCGTGCGCGAGGCGAGGCCGATCACCACCGCACGGTTCGGGATGAAGGTCGCGTCCAACGTTTCGGTAAAGACGCCGCTGAGTGCAACTTCCTCTTCCTTGGCGCGCAGCGTCAGCCGTCCGCCATTCGCCGTGAGCGCGAAACCGTCGCGCCACGTGCCGTCCTCGTAGGTAACGGTCAACCGCTCATCGCGCACCCAGGCCTTGAAGCCGGGCACCGGCGCAATGCGCGACCAAGCATCGTTATACACGGCGATCGCGCCGTCCCAGCCGCTCCAGGCGCCGCTTGCACCGGAGGCGGGGATAAAGGCCGCGCCGGACGCGGGAGAGCCAGGCGGCGCGGTCAGCGAGCGGCTTTGCACGGTGAGTTGGACGAACGTGTCGAGCAGCGTCAGCGCCTCGTTATGCGTGACGTGCTTCTGCGCCTGGCTGCCTTCGATGCAAGGCAGGCCGAGATTGACGGTGTCGGTCATGGATTATCTCTCGCCGTCATCCTGAGGTGCGAGCGCAGCGAGCCTCGAAGGATGACGGGCACGGGCCGTCGCCCACTGATCTCGGGTTTACCCGAGATCGGATTGTTGAGTACGCAAGTCGGCTGTAGCCAACTTGCGGTGGGCCGCCTGCGGCGGCCACCTCAGGGTGACGATTCGAGGATCGTTTAAGGTGTGAGAGTGGCAGTGGTGGAAAAACCGGCGCCCACCGTCGCGGAAAGCTGCGTGACCCGTACGGTCAGGGCGGTCTGGGCCGAGCCGAAGTCCGCGATCTCGTCGGCGGCGGCATAGAGTGCCGCCGGCGAAGCCGCGTTGAGCGTGCGCACGACTGTCGTGCCGGACAGAATATCGACGGTATATTGCTCGCTGTCCTCGCCGAGCGGCACCTCGCCGACCCAGCTGTCGCCGTCGATGCGGGTGCGGCGGATCCAGGTAAAAGTCACGCCGCTGCCGCCGCGCACCGCTTTGATATGCACCGGCGTCAGCGGCCGCAGCGCAGTCGCCTGCGGCGTCACCTCCAGCGCGATCGCCGTCGCGTCGCCGTAATCGCGATTGGCCGCCACCACGCGCACCAGCAAATCCCGCTCCAGCGCGTCGAGGCCGCTGGCGAGCGTTACAACGTTTTGATCGAGCAGCACGAACGGCGCGCCGACCGCCAGCGTCGGAGCAATCGCCCATTCACTGCCGGCCTGCCCGCGCAGCAGACGCGACAGAGTATAGGTGCGCTCGCCCGTGAGCACCGCGTTGGCGAACTGGATCACTTCCCAGGCGCCGTCGGCGCGCTGCACCGCGGCCGCATTGCCGCCAGCAAACACGTCGAAGTCCGATATCGACGAAAGCGCGCCGCCGAAAAGCCGCACGCGGAAACTGGCGTTGTGCCAGCGCGCGGTCGGCCCGGCGGGCAGATCGTCGAGCGTCTCGCCGGTCACGGCCGGCGTGAAGGCGAGCGCGCGGCGCTGATAGCTCTCGCCATCGCTTGAGGTCCACACGGCTTCCGTCCCCGGCCACGGATCGGCGAACACCGCTAGCCGCGCCAGCACCGGCGGTTGCTCGGATCGAAGTGTCGGCAGGTCGAGCACCTGCGCATGCACCGGCCCGATGGCCGGCGGCGGCGTGCCCGCGCGCCGGTTCGCTGGCGCCAGCGGCACGTCGAACACAGCCGGGTCGATCGAGAGCGCCTTCACGGCGCGGCTTTCAGTGTCGGATATTTCCTGGATTTCGATCAACCGCCGCCGCCCGTTGACGGTCAGCCCCGCCACATCGCCCAGCGACAGCGATAGCCGGCTCGGCGGCAGCGCGAACTCCGCGCTTTCACGGCCGGCCCAAAGATCCTGAAGCCAGATTTCGGCGCGGCGTCCCGCCTCGGTATTCTCAGTCACCATCGCAATGTCGGCGTGCGCCGTGCGGGTCGAGCCGCCGATCAGTCGGCGCGAGGTCGCGGTCGCGGCTTGATAATCGTTGCCGATATTGGTGAAGCCGATCGAGACTTCGCGCGGCAAGTCGCTCTCCTGCCCGCGCGTTAGCCGCGCCGGCGCGCTATCGTCCGGCAGGACCAGATCGTCTTCGCCGAATTCGACCACCGGCTCACGGCCGCGCTGGGTAAAGCGCAACACGCCGTCCTGTTCGGCGGCATCGAAGGCGAAGGTGAGCGCGAGCGGGTCGAGCATGGCGCGCGGCGTCATCGGGCGATCCACGACGTAGCCGGAAGGACCTTCGCCGAGATCGTTCGCATCGACGTCGGTCATGCCGCTGTCGGCGAGAATGGTTGCGACCAGCGCATCGAGCGGCGTCGCGCCGAGCCGCCCGCTCAGCCAATGCCCGGTTTCCCAATTCGGCGCGTCGGCCCACGCATCGGTCAGCGCCGGAAACGCCGGATAGGGCCGCGCATCCCAGGTCCACAGATGAATGGCGTCGGGCGCGATCATGGGACCGCCATAAACAGTGGACACCGGATTGAGCGCGCCGTCGCCGAAGGCCGGGTCGAGCGCGCCGAGCACGGCTTGCAGATGACGGCGTTGCATCAGATCGTCGCGCGCGCCGTTGGAAAAATAAGGCAACCCCGATTCCGACGACTTCGGATCGGGAAAGACGCTCGGCTGATTGGCGCCCTTGTCCACGGCGGGACAGCCCAGTTCGGTGAGCCAGATCGGCTTTGATTGAGGCATCCACGCGGTCGGGGTACCAAGCTCGGCGCCACCGGCGCGCTCGTAATGCGGTTGCGACCAGAAATTCCAGATGTCTTTTTGCCGGAACACCCACGGCTTGCCGAGCCCATCGGCGATCGGCGTGCGTGTTTGCGCCACGCGCGCCGCGTCGTCGGCGTAATACCAGTCGTAAGCCTCACCGCTGTTCAGATTGCCCGCCAAGATAGCTCACGCGATACGGGTTGTCGGTCAGCGCGAGGTCGAGTTGGTTGCCCTGGTCGCGCCAGTCGGCGAGCGGCGCGTAGTAATCGATACCGATCGCATCGACGGAAGATGACGCCCATAGTGGATCGAGCGGAAAGCGCACTTCGTTGGCGCCGCTATCCACCACATGCGCGCCGTATTCGGTCCAATCGGCGCCATAGGTGACGACCGTGCCGCCGCCGACAATCGCCTTCACGTCGGCTGCGAGCGCGACCAGCGCATCGACTGCCGGATAAACGCCGGAGGCCGAGCGCACGCGCGTCAGCGCTTTCAATTCGGAGCCGATCAAGAACGCATCGACCCCACCGGCATCCGCCGCCAGCGACGCGTAATGCAAAATCATATTGCGGTAGTTCCATGCATCGCTGCCGCCGCTGAAAAACGCGTCGACCTGTGTCGCTGCGCTCGACGTACCGTCCGGTGAACCGCTCTGCCCCGGCGCCGGATCGCAGGTGATGCGCCCGCGCCATGGATAGGCCGGCTGTGGCGTCGTGCCGGAATAAGGATTGCCGAGCGTATTGCCGGCGGGAATATCCATTACCAAGAAAGGATAAAGCGTGACCTTGAGCCCGCGCGCTTTCAGCTCGGCGATCAGATCGCGCACGCTTTGGTCTGACGGCGTGCCGCCGAAGGCCGGGATGCCGTCAATCGTCGACACCACATGGGCATCGGCGCGGCTCACGCCGGCCGCCGACCAGTTGGCGCCGTAAGTCGCTTTGTCGCGATTGTCGATGCCCGGCACGACGCGGCATTGCCCCGCGCGCAAATCGCTGCCGAACCAGGCGGCCACGATGGCGACGCGTTCGAGATTGGGCGCCTGCGCCTGCAAATCGTCGAGCGCGGCAATCACGTCGGATGCGGCATACGTCACATGCCGGTTTTCCGGCAGCGATTGGCCGGGTCCGGCGGTCTGCGTCACCGTCTCGGTCGCATAACCGAATTCGGTGGTGCCCGGGATCAGCGTGACCGCCCGGACCATTTTCTCCAGTTGGCCAATGGGACGCACCACCTCGAACGACAATTGCGGAATGCGGTTGCCGAAATTTTCCAGCGGCAGCCGTTCGAACACTACGTAAGCCAGTCCGCGATAGGCCGGTGCTGCGCCGTCTTTGGCAACGATCAACGGATCGGCCGTCTGCGCCTCGTCGCCGACATATGTGCGCACCGTCAGTCCGGTGAGATCGAGCGGCTTGCCGTCGGCCCACACCCGCATCACCGCGCCGATCGGCCCTTCGCACAGGCCGACCGCGAAATTCGCGAAGTAAGAATAAGTCGTCGTGGTAGCGGTCGGACCGGTGGCAAAGCCCTTGCCGCTGCTTTGCGTGTCGGTCGAGACCATCTCATCCAAGTTGGTCGCCCAGATCACCTGACCCGAAATGCGCGCCCGGCCGTAAACGCGCGGGATCGCCGCGCCTTCGGTCGAGGCCATGACGGTCAAATCGGCAAGCCGCGGCCCGTCCGACGAGAAACTGCGCGCCCCGAACAGCGCGCGGTCGATCACGTTGCCGGCGACCGCGCCGACCAGCCGCCCGACAATGGCGCCGATCGGCCCGAGCACGGCGCTGCCGGCCGCGGTTCCGGCGACTGAAAGAACGAGAGCTGCCATGGGATTCCGGTGAACTTAAGAGGATCGTCCGCACGTCTAGAAAGACGCAGGCGGCATCTCATCGATGGCGGAGGGCCGCTAAGAGTTAAATGAAAGCAACATGTTAGAGAATCTGGCGTTGATGGTCACTTCCTCGACCAGCCATGCCGCGTTGCTATTTTTACGTTCATTCGTTGCGAAAATGGCACACACGCTCCAATCATTACAGGGTATTAATGCTGGTACAGCGGTCTGAATTTTCGATCTGGAGGGGCGTCAGATGAAAAGAATGTTCGTTGTTGTTGCGGCGATGGCCGCGTTCGGTTTCGCAAGCGCGGCTTCCGCCGCCGACATGCCGGTCAAGGCGCCAATGGCGGCGCCACTTGCGCTCGCTTATAACTGGACTGGCTTTTACATCGGCGTCAACGGCGGCTACGGCTGGGGCCACTCCAGTTTCGATTACGCTCCACCCGATGTCGGTCATAACAATCACGGCGGCCTCGTCGGCGGCACAATTGGCTTCAATTACCAATTCGCCGGTCCCTGGGTTCTGGGTGCCGAGGCCGATTGGGATTGGGCCGACATTAAGGGAAGCGCATCCTGCCCGAATGCGGCCTTCAGCTGCGAGACCAAGATTCGCTCCATCGGCACGGCGCGCGCACGCGGCGGGTACGCGATCAACAACCTGTTGCTCTATGTGACCGGCGGCTTCGCTTGGGAAGACGTTAAAGTGCAAACTGTCCATCTCAACGGGGTTGGAGTTCCTCCGAGCGGAACGCCGACCAACGGTTCATCGGCCACACATGGCGGCTGGACGGTCGGTTTCGGAGCTGAATACGCCGTTTGGCAGAATTGGTCGCTTAAGGCAGAATACCTGTACGCCGACTTCGGGCATCACAGCTTTGCCATTGACGGCGGATTCACCGTCAACTCCCGCCAGAAGGAGAGCCTTGTCCGACTCGGCTTGAACTACCGCTTTAACATTAGGCCATGACGACTTGCGTTCGCGAAACACGCTGTCGCTGATCTCGTCAGGCGATTGTAAAACCCGGGCCCTAGGTCCGGGTTTTTCTTTTCTGGGGCTACCATCGTTCGCGCGGAGGCGCGGAAGCTCCATGCCGGTGTTCTCGATGGCCGGAAAAAGCCGCCGACCACGCGGTAGCTTTTTCTGTTCATTTGTGGCGTAAATGACACATAAGAAGGGGCTGAGGGCCTGTATTATTTGGCCTTGGAATTCTGAATTACCGATTCAAAGGACGTCAGATGAAAAGAGTGTTCGTCGTTCTTGCGGCCATCGCCGCCTTCGGTTTCGTCGACGCCGCTTTCGCCGCCGACATGCCGGTCAAGGCCCCGGTCTACAAAGCGCCGGTCGCCGCTCCCTATGACTGGACCGGCCTCTACGCCGGCATCAACGGCGGTTACGGTTGGGACCGGCTCAACTGGACCAATACGGCTGGCGATACGAGCGGCGACTTCAACGGCCGGGGCTGGCTGTTCGGCGGTACGCTCGGCGCCAATTGGCAAATGCCGGGCACCGCGTTCGTGTTGGGCGTCGAAGGCGATTGGTCGTGGACCGACGTCAAGGCGACGTCGACCGCCACTGCCTGTGGCGCCGCCCTCGGCCTCAGCTGCGAAACCGACGTCAAATGGCTGGCGACGATCCGCGGCCGTCTCGGCTACGCCTTCGACCGCTTCCTCGTTTACGGGACCGTCGGCGCCGCGTTTGCTAAATTCAGTCCGTCTATCGGGGCCACTCCCGGCTTCACCGACTATAACGACAGCGGCTGGACGGCAGGCGGTGGCGTCGAATACGCGCTGTATGATCGCTGGTCGGTCAAGGCCGAATACCTCTACATGGATTTCGGCACGTCGCCGGTTTTCGTTGCCGCTACCGGCATCACAAGCCCGTTCAAGATGAGCGTCGCGCGCGCTGGCCTGAACTACAAGTTCTGGTAACGCGGCGAACTTAAATACAAAGCCCGGGCACGCCCCGGGGCTTTGCATTTAGGCTGGCTCAACTCCCGGAAATCGAAACGCATAAGCCAGCCTTCTGCGCCACCATGGCGCGAGCGCGACTTCGGCGACCGCGGCGCCGTCATGCGCGTGCACCATTGTGTCCGCTGATGTGACGATGGCCGCGTGCTTGGCCGGCATATGGCTGCGCCAACGAAACAGCAGCACGTCGCCTTCGCGAAAATCATTCAACTCAATCGCAATCAGATGCCGCGCGGCGGCTGCGGCAAGCGCCTCCTCGCCGCTCGCCGCTTCGGCCCAGCCCGGCGCATAAGGCGGCGTTTGCTCCGGCTCCGCGCCGACGACCGCGCGCCACACGCCGCGCACCAGGCCGAGGCAGTCGCAGCCAATACCTTTGAGCGAAGCCTGATGCTGATAAGGCGTGCCGATCCAGGTGCGCGTCTCGGCGACGATGAGGGAACGAGTGAGCGACATATCATTTTCCACTGTCATTCCGGGACGGTCCGAAGGGCCGGACCCGGAATTCAGACTGACTTCACGCGGCTGTGGATTCCGGGTTCGCGGCTTCGCCGCGCCCCGGAATGACAACTAGCTTTGCAGGCTCGACCCGTCATTTCCCGGTTCGCCCGGCACCGGATAGCTGATGACGAAGTCGTTGCCCGGAATATGCGGGAAGCCGCGGAAGTTCACCGCGTTATCGAACCGGTCGAGGCAGGTCGCGAAGCGTTTATCGCAGCCGGCGGTAACAGTGAATGTGTCGCCAACCTGAATCGGCTGCGCCATCGCTTGCCACAGCGTAAAACTGACAATGCCGCCGCTATTGCCGTGGACCTTCACCTCCATCGAGAGCCCGGCATTGGCGCCGCCGGTGAAAGAGAGCAAGCCTGCGGTAAACCATCCGTCGTCGAAGGCATCGAGTCCGCTGGCGGTGAACGCCGACACCGCCGACAGCTTCGTGACCACGCCAGCGCCGCGAAACGTCGGGTCAGTCAAATCGATCGTGCAGCGCGCATCGCCCAGATCGGCCGAACAGGTCACGGTGTAACAGCCGGCCTGAATCCTCGGCGAGCTTCTGACTCAGGCCGCGTACTTCCGCCGTGAACGCCGCGCCCTCGCGCCGCACCTCACCGAGCGAACCCTTGGCCAGCAACACGCGCAGATCCGGCTCGCTCCAGTCCACCAGCCAAAGCGCGACGCCCGCCGCGTCGTAGCGACCCGCGGCAAGGTCGTCCTCGTTGAGTGAGTCGTCGGACAGAGCGCCGGACACTTCCGACCCGTCCACCGCCAGGCCCAGCTTTTGCGTCACCTCCGAGCCGGAAAGCCCGCTGCCGGCGAGGCAAATCGTGCCGTCGATCACGACGTCCTCGTCGTGGTCGGTGAAACCTTGTGTGACGCCGTCGTTGCGCGTGATCAGCCAGCAACGGCACAACGTGGTGACGCCCGACTCGAGCTTGACTTGCAGGGCGGTGGGAATGGTGCGCATTTTATTTTCCTGTCATTCCGGGGCGCGCACGTGCGCTAACCCGGAATCCAGAGCCACAGCGAATGCTGCCCCTGGATTCCGGGTCCGGCGCTACGCGCCGGACCCGGAATAACGATTAAGGCCTGATCTCCACCAGCGGGATCTTCGGGATCGCACCGGCCGCGAAGGCAGACAGATCCACTTCGAGATAATCGGTGTCGAAACGCACCGGCACGTCGAACATAAAGCCTGCCGTTATCGCGGCGCCGCTCGCCGGAATATGTCCGGCAAGAAACGTCACCAGCCCGGTCGTGCCGTCAGCGGTGAACGCCGTTCCTTCCGAGACTTCGCTGCCCGCCACCGCAACCCGCACGCTGCCGCTGACCGGCTTCACGATCGGCCGCTGATAGGGCGAATAGGCCGCGCCATAGGTTTTGGCTAACGCGAAGGTGGCGGTCACTCCGTCGCCTACCCCGATCGCCTGGTCGGTCGCACTAATTGCCGCATCGGGCGCGGCCGATGAATTATCGAGCCGGTCGCGCCAGCGAAAGCCATAAAGCCGGCCGCGCCGCTCCTCGAAAAATGCGATCACCTCCGACAGCGCGTCGAACGTCTTAACGCCGTAGCCGGCGTCGTAGCGCCGCCGCGAATGGGCCCAACGCGCGTTGCGCTCCTCGCGGCCCGAGCCGAGCACGACCACGTCGGTGCGCCGCTGCGGCCCGCCCGCGCTCTTGAGCGCGATGTCGAGCGGAAACAAAATTTCGTGGAAAGCGGTCATGGCATTTCTTTCTTGTCGTGGCCGTCATCCTTCGAGGCTCGGCAGCTTTGCTGCCTCGCACCTCAGGATGACGGATGATGGACAGCGTCATCCTGAGGTGCGAGCGCCAAAGGCGCGAGCCTCGAAGGATGATGCGTGTGTCAAAGACCGCGTTGCCCGCGCGCCACTGCGCGCGCGATCTGCCCGGTGAGATAGGCCTCGGAGCGGCGGAAGCTGCCGACATCGGGCGTCGCGATCTGCACGTTGATGGTGGCGACCGCGCCCGCCCCGCTCATGGCGATGCCGAGCCGTCCGTCGGCGCCGCGCGACAACGGCACGATCGCTTCCGGCCCCGCCTCGCCGGCAAGGCCGAGCCCGCCATTGGTCATGGGGAAATATGTCGGCGTCCCGATCACCCCGCCGGCCGCGAACGGCTTGATCGCGCCGAGCCGGTTGGTCTGCGGACCAGTCCCGCCGCCGCCGAAAAGGCCGCCGAACAATTGCGTCAGCCCGCCGGTGAGCGAATTGGTGATGCCGGCCGCAATCGGTCTGAAGGCCTGCGAGACCGCCAGGCTCGATATGCGCAGCGCGAGACCCTTGAGAACGTCGTCGAACTGCTTGCCGCCGGCGGTCGCCTGCGTGAAGGCGCGGGTCATCGCGGTGGAAAACGACCGTGCGCTCGCCCCTAAGGCGTCGGTGCTTCTGCGGGTTCGATCGATGACGTCGGACAGATCGCCGGTATCCGCGCCGGCCGAACCGCAATCGAAGCCGTAACTATCGCTCATCGGGATACCTCGTCATCAATTGCGTCAGCGCCGCGCGGTCGAGCGGCGCGGAACGTCCGCTCGACGCCTCGATCGCGTAGGCCAGTTCGCGCGGCGTCATGCGCCAGAATTGCTCGGGCGCCAGCCGCAGCACGCCAAGCCCGAAACCGATCGCCTGTTTCCAGGGGAAGGGTTGCAATATCTTTCCGTCATGCCCGGCCCTGTGCCGGGCATCCACGCCTGCCTTGTCCTGCGTCGGCAAAGGCGTGGATGGCATCGGAAGTCGGGCTTGCCCGACTTCCGCATTTAGATGAGCCGCAAGTCGGGTAAACCCGACTTGCGGTGACGAGCCCGGCCATGACGTGGTAGTTCTCTCATTCACCGAAGGTCGCCTGAATCAAATCGGCGGCGATACGCACATAGCCCTGCGCGCCGCCGGCGACTTCCATTTGCGCGACATCGTCGTCGCTCACCGCTTCGCCCGCGCCGCGCAAGCCCGCGCCGATGATGCGCGTGAGATCGCGCGCCGTCAGCCGGCCCGCGCCAAAGCGTTCGGTCAGCGCCACCAGATCGGCGGCGCCGAACGCGGCTTCCAGCTCGGCGAGCGCGCCCAACGTAAGCACCAGCCGGCGCCGCGTGCCGTCGATCTCGGCCTCGATTTCGCCGCGGTGGATGTTGGGCATGCTAAATCCCCGTGAACGTCACTTCGCCGGCCGATTCCAGCGCCACGTCGTAAGTGACTTCGCCGTTATGCTCGCCGGCGAATTCCAGATTGGTGAGCTGGAACGCGCCCTGCATGGTGCCGAAATCCGGAATCACGATCTGATAATTCAGCACCGTGCCGTCGAAAAAAGTCTGACGCATCGCGGCGTCGGTGGCGGCATCGGTGAACAAGCCGCGACCGGACACCGAGGCGCGCTTGACACCGGCGCCATCGAGCAGCTCACGCCAGCGATTGGCGCTTTCGGCATGCGTGATGTCGACGGTCTCGGCGTTGAATGCCAGGCGTCGCGTGCGCAAACCCGCTACAGTGGTGAAGCCCGCGCCGTCGGCGATCTTCACAAGCAAATCCTTGCCTTTTTGGGCGGTCATGAGTTTTTCCTTTGCGTTAGGCCGGCTCGGTCACCGCGCGGAAGCGCACCGCGGCATGATAGGTGCGCCCGTCGGCCTCGCGACGGATGTCGGCGACCGCGAACCGGAGGTTGATGAGCCGGTGATCGGCAAGCGTCAGCGGCGCATCGTCGAGCGCCTGCAGCAGCGCACCGGCGATCTGGTGTGCCTCCTTGTGGCCGCCCTGGCGCGACCAGGCGTGCAGCATCAGCTGATGCTCCTCGGCAGGCTCGGTGCCGGTGGAGAAATCGGCGATGCGCGTCTCGCCCAGCGTAACGTAAGGAAAGGTCGCGCTGCGCGGCGGCTCGTCGTAAATTTTCGAGCCGCCGAGCATGGTTGTCAGCGTGCCATCGGTGGCCAGCGCGTCATGAACGGCGGCGCGCAACGCGGCGGAAGCAGCAGTGGGCATGGGTGCTCCTGATTGGACCCGTCATCCTGAGGTGCGCGCCGAAGGCGCGCCTCGAAGGATGAACGGCCAAATTTTGTAAGACCTTGGCCGTCGCCCTTCGAGGCTCGCGACCTCCGGTCGCTCGCACCTCAAGGGTGACGGATAAAAAATTGAACGCGCTTTAATCCTCCCGCATCTCGGCATCGATTTCGAGAAAGCGCCGGTCGGCACTCGCGCGCGCGGTGATGACGCGATAAATCGCCGCGCCATCCTGAAATTGGTGGCGCGTGGTGACGTCGTCGCGGAAACGAATGACAATGCGCGTGCGCAACGCCGCGCCTAGACTGTCCGCGGCCATGTCGGGGCGTGCGGTGAGCGGCAGCACTTGCGCCCATAGCGTCGTCGTCGCCACGAAGCTTCGTGTGACGCCACCCTCGCCGTCGCCGGCCTCGACCGGCGCCAACAGAACCAACCGGCGGTTCAAGTCCCCGGGGGCAGTCACAGCAACAGCATCCGGTAAGGCGCGATCAGCGCGGCGACACTCTGCGGCAGCGGCGAATAATTCGCGCCGGTGGTGACCAGTCCGCGGTTTTCGTACCAATGCACCACCAGCAGCCGGATCGCCTGCCGCAATGCTTCCGGCACGTCGGCCGCGGCGGTGCCAAAGCCGACGGTCACGTCGAACTCGATACCGGCCGCGACACGGCCCGGTGCCGGTACCGCCCAGGGCGCAAAAGCAAGGACCGATGCGCCTTTGTCGAGCACGAAGGCTTGCGTGTCGACGTCGTGCGCCAGGCCTTCGAAATCGTAGACCCGCGCGGCAGTCAGCGCCTGCAACGGCGCCGGCACAATTGTCAGCCTGCCGTCCTCCGGCCAGGCGTCCCGCGAAAGCCGCCAGCCTTGCGTGATCAACGCGCGCCGCGTTTGCGCTTCAACATGGAAGCGCGCGCCGGCGATGAGCGCGCCGATCACGTCATCGTCGTCGCTGGTTTCGACCCGCAGGAACGCTTTCGCCTCGGCGAGCGACAGCGGCTCGATCGCCGGGGCGGTAAGCAAAATCGCACTCATGTGATATCGTCGCCCGGCATGCCGCGCGTCCTTTCCGTATTTTTTGGTCTGATGCTGTGCTCGCCCGTTTGGGCGATCACCGGCAATGCGCCGCCGGCGAGCGGCTTTGCCGCGCGGCCTATCGTTATGATCGTCGATGCGCGCGGCGACCTGTGCACCGGCACCGCGCTGGCGCCCGATCTGGTGCTGACCGCCGCCCATTGCGTGACGGCCAAGCTCGGCTATTCGGTCAAGACGTTCCAGGGCGGCCCGTCGATTGCCGTGCGCGGGCTCGCGCTGCATCCGCGCTTCAACGCGGCAAGCTACGCCGCCAGCCGCGCCACCGCCGATATCGCGCTGCTCAAGCTCGCAAGCCCCCTCGCCACGCTGGTGATGCCGGCGAGCCTCGCGCCCGCGCGCAATGTCGCTGTTGGCGAAGAGCTGACCATCGCCGGCTTCGGTGTCACCGCCGCCGGCACCGCCCGCGGCCTGGGCCTGCCGCGCATGGCGACGCTCAGCGTCACCGGCAAACCCGGCAGCTTGCAAATCCGTCTTTACGATCTGGCGACGCGCAATCGGCGCGCCGGCCTCGGCGCCTGCACCGGCGATTCAGGCGGGCCGGTATTCGAGCCGGCAAGCGATGCGGGGATCGGCCAAATCATCGGTATTGTGAGCTGGACCACCGCGCCGAACGACGAAGAAGGCTGCGGCGGCCTCACCGGCGTGACGCCGCTTATCAACTATCGCGCCTGGGTCGTGGAGACGGCGCGGAAATTGAATTCACCGCTGGCGCCGTAGGCGCTTTCCTGCCTCGCATTTACGCTTCGCTCACCATATCCGCCAACCGGCGCTTAAGCCTGGCGCGTTACGACAGGCTTATGAGCACCGTCTCGTCGATCGCCAGCTCCGGCATGATGGCCGCCGCGTCGCGCTTCCAGGCGTCGGCGGCGAAGGTTGCCGACCCGGCATCGAACGCCGATCTCGGCACCGAAGCCGTGAACCAGATCGAGGCGCGCCTCGACTTTGCCGCCAACGCGCTGGTGCTGCGCGCCGATAGCAAGATGACCGGCGCGCTCCTGGACGTGCTGGCGTAACGGCGCCCGCGCCGGCCCATCTGCATCTTTAGCCCGATTAACGTTACCCGGTCAGGTTACCGGACGGCTCCGCTCGCCAGTTCCGCGACGCCGAGATAAACCCCGAGCGTTACGCGTGCATTGTCACGCCAAGGCCAACGGAGAAACCGGTCTCGCGGCGGCAAGCCGCTCCCGAAGCGTGAGGTTGAATTGATCAAATCCATATTCGTTTTCATCCTGATGATCTTTGCTTATTTCATTGTGACCGCCGCCGAAGCCCAGCCTGGGCACGCACGTCACCATCGGTCCCGCACTCAAACGCCGGTCGTCTGCAACCAGCTCGGTTGCGACGACCGGACCAAAACTGGATCGCGGCCCGCGACCGATGACGGCGGCAATGCCGTCGCCGCCGCTAGCGTGTTCGACGCCAACGGCAATGCCGGCGTTGTTGGCGGCCGTCCGGCCGGGTGTCCGTATGAGTTTTGCGGCTGCGAGGCGGCGCGTTACGTCTTCGGCAGCGATCGCCCCGAGCTCAACCTGGCCTCCAACTGGATCAGAAAATTTCCGCGTACCGCGCCCGCCCCCGGCATGGCGGCGGTCCGCAGCCATCACGTGATGGTGCTGATGCGCCACATCGAGGGCAGCGATTGGCTGGTGCATGACGGCAACTCCGGCGGCCACCTGACGCGCGAACACGTCGGCTCGATCAGCGGCTACGTCATTGTCGATCCCAACGGCTCGCGCTCGGCGAGCCAGGCGGACTAGCGGCGCGCGCAGGCACCGCGGCACCGGATATTTTCTATCTCACGACGCCGCGAACTTCATCAGCTTGATGGCGTCGTGAGTTGGACCACCTCACCGAACGACGAAGAAGGCTACGGCGAACTCACCGGCGTGACCCGCTGCTGCTCTACCGCGGCTGGATCGTCGAGACGGCGCGGAAGTTCAATTCGCCGGTGGGGCCGTAGCAGAGGATCTCTGTTAAAAAGTTCGATTAGCTTTTAGGCAGCTTTGCGCCAAGGTCCATATCGCGAGCACGAATTTCTGACGTCAACTAACCGTGCCCAAGCTTCTCGAGCTAAAAGGTCGAGTAATTCCTGATTATCGCTTTTGAATTGGCGAATGGCGACGTGGGCAACGTTGTCATCTTCTGGTTCATGAATGACCCGAATTTTCATGGCGAATTCGCTGCAAGCCGCTTTTACTTCAGCGACATTGCCGAGAGCCACTGCGTGGGACGGTCGTACAACTCTCACTGTGGACATAAAGGCCACACAAGCCGCGATACGATCCGCAAGGGGGGCTGTGAAAAACTCAAGCCAAGATGCAGACAGAAAATCTTCGTCTTCCCTCAATTCGAACGCATGAGGAAAAATCGTGATTTGTCCGTTGTCGTCACGATCAAAATCTTTGGGAGAGAGATGCCGAACGAGGGTTTGGTCTTCAGGTAAGTATGTTTTGGTCATCGGTATACAACCCTTCTGGATCGTACGCCGCCGTGACTTCGGGCACGCGATGTAACGATACTTTTCCTGCTGCGCTCTCACGGTCACCGTCCACCTCGCGCGATATCACCCAGCGGACGTCATCGTTACCAATGCACTCGATAACGAGTTTGTCGTCACCCCTTTTCCATGCCGTGACGAAATGCCCGCTTGGAGAAAGACCGATCGTCGGTCGCCGCGTTGGATGAAGGTAAATCATCATGCGTAGCAGCGTTGAAAAAGATTGCTCGGACGGAAGCAGCGCGCCTTCTTCCCAGTTATCTGAGTTGAGCAACACATCAAGGCGGGAAAATAGCTTCGATCTCCAATCTGCATGGAAATACATCGCTACCGAAGCGGTCATACTCTTCAACGAGACTAACTTGGCCCGTAGTTGTTCGGTTAATGAAACCGCAACAAATTTGGAGTTTGGAACTCTGGCCAAGTTCGACGCCGCCCCTGTGCTCAACGTGCGCAGAGACTTGAGGCGACGTTCGATAGCAGACAAGTCAACATCGTTAGCTCCCGTCGATGGATTGAAATCGAAAGGCATGTCGTCGAGCGAATACGACCGAGAGGAGAGTAATAGGGAACTCATGAAAACAATGCTCTCGCTTTGTCCGTGATGCAGCTCTCGAAGATTTCGTTCTTGTATTCTCTTATACGAGCAAGCAATTGCCAAATGCCTTCATCGTTTTGAGGCGGCTTTTGCTCATTAGCAATGTCGATATCAAGCGCAAAAGACGCCGTTTTCACAAGCGGGCTCGGCACGTTGCTTATGTTCAAGACCAGCCGGCAGTCATCTCGGCCCAATGGGGTTACGGTATTAACCACAAAGTGGGTCATAGGAGGAAGACCGCCCTCTCCTTGAGGCATCCGTGGGTTTACCATGAGGTAGTCCTCAAGTCTGATCGGAGCGCTCTCCGGATCAGGGATGTCGAGCCTATTGATGTACCGTACCCCAACCCGAGAAATCTCGTGCCAACCGGCAAGCCTCTTCCAAATTTCCCAATTTTCCTGCGCGCGCGCAAAAAGAGCTTCCCACCCCTCGTATGGGGCCAAGCGAGATGTAACGATCTGATTTGGAAATATAAGAGCAACCTCGGCACCATCACCGGATTGCATTTTGTATCCATACGCTTGGTTCGCGTTGATTTTTGGCCCGTTTTCCGTGATCTCAACATCAAACTGGGATACTACCCTTTGGGTTGGCGCTGGGTACCGGTCGAGTAGCCGCTTGTGTATTTTGGCTAATTTATCCGCATCCAGCGGGGCTCGAATCCCCACTGAGATGACCGCCTCGGTGATTGGTGGACGTTTGTATTTTTGGGGCATAGACCGAGTTGTTGCAGACTCAGCTTCTACTTTTGAAAAACTAGCACAGCGTAGAATTTGGTGCAGACAAATCGAAATCGACCCCTGCCATAAGGACACTGGGACTTCGAATACTGACATCAAACCGCAGCGTCTGGAACGCATCATGAAACCGCAGCGTCTGGAACGCATCATGAACAACTTTTAGTTGCATCGGTGCAAAATGCACCGATGCAATATGCTCCATACTCAACTCGCCGCGAACTTCATCACCTTGATGGCGTCGAAGTCCTGCACGCCGCCGCCGACGCGCTTGGTGGTGTAGAACAGCACGTAGGGCTTGGCGGTATAAGGATCGCGCAGCACGGTGACGCCGGCGCGGTCGACCACCAGGTAGCCGCGCGCGAAATCGCCGAAGGCGATGGCGAGCGAGTTCGCCGCGACATCCGGCATGTCCTCGGCATCGATCACCGGAAAGCCCATCAGGCTTGCCCGCCCGCCGGCAGCCGCCGGCGGCTGCCAGAGATAATTGCCGGTCGTGTCCTTGAACTTCCTGACAACGGATTGCGTCTTGCGGTTCATCACGAACACGCCGTTCTGCCGGTAGCCGGGGCCGAGCGCGTAAATCAGATCGATCAGCACGTCGGACGGATCGGAGGCTGGAAATGCGCCGGCCGTCCCACTCGGCACGTAACCGATGTTTCCCCACGACCAGGACGATTGCGCAACTGTCGCATAGGAGAGGAACCCCTTGGGCTTGTTGCTTCCGTCGCCGGTGACAAACGCGGTGCCCTCCTGCGCGGCGAATACCTGCTCGACCTCCTGCGCCAGCCACTGATCGATGTTGACGGCGGAATCTTCGAGCAGCGTCGCCGTCGCCGCCGGCATGGCGTAAAGCTCCATCGCCGGGAACGACAATTCGTCAAGTACGGGCGAGCCGGTCTGCGGCCGGGCGTCGGTCTCGCCCACCCAGCCGACCGCGGGGCCCGCGGTCATGATCGGCTTCTTGTAGACATTGGAGGAGATGGTGCGCACACCGGCGATCGAGCGAATCGGCGAAATGACGGTCAGCCGCTGGCCGATCTGTGTCTCGACCTCGGGCGGCACTAGATAGCCGCCGTCCGGATTGGAGCCCTCCGACAGCGCCTTGGTCTCAAGCCGCCGCAAGCCGGAACTGTCGCCCTGGCGGATATAGATATCAAAGGCCGCCTTGTGCTCGCGCCGGCCTGCCGACCGCGCTTCCATGTCGCCGCCGCCGAGCGCCGGGCGCGCCGCCTTCATCCGGGCTTCCTCAATGTAGCGCTGATGCGCCTCGATGGTCTGATTGATGCGGGCCAGTTTTTCCTCCGCCAGCACGTCCCCGCCACGCTTGGCAACCTCGGCGAGACGCTGTTCGTTGGCGTCCTTGAAGGCCTCGAAGGCGCGCATCATCTCGCCGTGCGTCACCACGGCTTCAGGCGGAATGCCCGCCTTGGTCTCAAGTTCGGTGTGGGTATCGATATCCATTGAGGTTCTCCTTGTGGATGAGTGTGTTGGTCTTGACCCGTCATCCTGAGGTGCGCGCCCTTCGGCGCGCCTCGAAGGAAGACGGCCGCCGTCCACCGATCTCGGGTTCACCCGAGATCGGAATGTAAGTGCGCAAGTCGGCAATAGCCGACTTGCGATGGCTCGCGGCTTTCGCCGCTCGCTCCTCTGGACGACGGGTCGAGGCTGTGCTGATTTGCGATTGCCAATCCCGCTCGGCACGCACGCGTGCAAACGAAAATCGCGGATGCCGGCGGAAGAGACGCTCGTCCAGATCGGGCTTTCCCTGCTTCACCGCCCGCACGCGCGCTCCCGCGAGCAGCGGGAACGTGACGATGGAAATTTCCCATAGATCGACCGCGATCAGGCGGCGCACCCGCGTCCTGGGGTCGATGGCGCCCTTGACGGTGCGAAAACCGATGGAGAGCCCATCGATCGCGCCGGCGCGCAGCAGCGACAGCAGCTCGCGCCCGCGCGACACCTCGGGGATCAGCCGGCCGCGCGCGTACAGCCCGCGATGGTCTTCGCGTAGTTCGAGCCAGACGCCGACCGGCTCGCTCGGATCGTGCTGGAACAGCATCGGAATGCGATGCACGCCGCGTTGCGTCAGCGTCGCGGCAAAAGCGCCGCGCATCACCATGTCGCGCGCCTGGTCGATCTCGCCGAACAGGCTGGCATAGCCCTCGACCGTGCCGTCGGGCTCGATCTTGGTGCGCGGTGCGAACACCGACGCGACGGTCGGTGGCGTGTTGGGTGCGAGCATGATTCTTCCTTCGCCCTCCCCGCGACGGAGGGACGTCCAAACGGATCGAAAAATGTGAAGGCGCTAGCGCTTGCCGCGCCGGCCCTTGCCCCTCGCCGCCTTGGTCGTGCGCGCGGGCGCACGGCGCCGCGAGGCGCGGTCGAGGTGGTCGAGAAATTCGCGGAAAACGTCGAGATGGCCGCGGCGGGCCTTGGTCTCGCCGCGGATCGAACGCAGCACGCTGTGCAATGTATCCATTACTTTTCTCCAATCCTTTTTGCGAAATGCTCGTTGAAGCGCGCCAGCTCGCGCACGAAATCGTCGAAGCGTCGGCTCGCCGCCGTCAGTTCGCGCAAGCGCGAACCAGGCCAGCGCCGTCGCCGACGTCGCCCACAGAAACAACGCCAGATGCGCGAGATCGCCGCGCGTGGTGAAGGTTTGGATCAGGTCGGGCATGAAACAGTTACTGTCATCGTCCGCGTAGGCGGACGATCCAGCCCTTGATGTTACGTATGAGTGCTGGATGCCCCGCCTGCGCGGGGCATGACAGCTAATTGGCGGCGAACACATCCCCGCCCGCGACGGCGCCGTAACCGGTCGCCGCGCGCTTTTCGTTGACGGTGAGGAACGGCGCCTTGGTGACGCGATCCCACAGCGCCGCGCGGTCGGCGCTAAGCGCGTCGATCTTGTCGGTGTCGGCGACAAGCTCAAGCCCGTCGCCGAAGGTCGGCGCCAGCCATTGCGTCAGCGCGCACGCGATGCGGTTGCCGAGCGGCAGCACGGTCGTGCGCCAGAACACGCGGTTGGCCTCCTGGTAGTTCGAAAACGTATTGTCGCCGGGGATCGCCAGCAGCATCGGCGGCACGCCGAAGGCCAGCGCGATCTCGCGCGCGGCGGAATGCTTGGCCTCCATGAAGTCCATGTCCTTGGGCGAGAGCGACATCGCCTTCCAGTCGAGCCCGCCTTCGAGCAGCATCGGCCGCCCGGCATTGGCCGTGCCCTGGTACTGATCGGCCAGCTCCTTCTTGAGCCGCTCGAATTGCGCGTTCGACATCACCGCGCCCTCCGGCCCGTCATAGACCAGCGCGCCCGACGGCCGCGCCGCGTTGTCGAGCAGCGCCTTGTTCCATTTGGCGGCGGCGTTGTGGGTGTCGACCGCGACCGCGGCGGCTTCCAAGGGGCTCAGCCCATAATAATCGTCGAGCGGATTGAACAGCGTGAGCTGTAGGATCGGCGGCAGGGCTGCGTCTTGCTCGAAGCGCACGGTCGCGCCGCTCACCGTATATTCGTAAGCCTGCGGCCAGCCGTCCGGCCCCGGCACCACTTTCATGCGGTCGGGCCGCAGCGCGTAAAGTTCGCGGACATTTGGCTGGATGTCGCCGTCGATGCCGACCGCCTCGACATAGGCATTGCCGGCGAGCAGCAGATGCGAGCTGACCGCTTCCAAAAGCGACGCGCCGTCCTGGCGCGGGTTCGGCCGCGCCAAGAGATCGAGCAGCGGATGCGCCGTCAGTTCGGCGGCGCCCTCGTACAGCACGAACGAGAGCGAGCCGATGCTCTCGGCGATCAGCCGCACCGCGCGATGCACGATGGCGTTGCACTGATAGCCCTCGCGCGCCAGCGCGGCATAGTCGCGCGGCGTCCAGCGCGCCCGGCCGCCGGATTCGATGGCGATCAGCCGCGCGGTGCGGGAGGATTTGCGTTCGGGGGGAGCGAGAAGATTTCGGAGACGATCAAACATAGTTATCCTGTCGCGGAGCCAAGGTCCGCGCCTGCTTGAAAAACAAAAGCCCCGGGCGAACCCGGGGCTTCACTCACCATAATGGTTGCAGCGAGGCTAGTGCAGCAAGCCGAACAGCGAGTCGCCGAAGTGGTAGTTGAGACCCACGCGAACGATGCTCGATCTCACAAGAACGCTTTCGTCGTTACCGGGCGCGATGAGGCGATAGTTCGTCTTGTCCCCGAGATTAACGTAGAGATATTCGGCTTTGGCGGACCAGTTCGGCATTAGCATCATTTCGACGCCGGCGCCGACTGCGTAACCCCAGCGCCACTTTGTTTCGTCCGTCACGCCGGTGAAGTTCGCGATGGTGGCTTCGACCCGGCCGTAGGCAAGACCGCCGGTCGCGTAAATCAGCCACCGGTCCCAAGCGTAGCCGAGACGAGCCCGGTCGGTACCGAGCCATTTCAGATTGGTGACGCAGGGCTGGGCGACGGGGCAAAAGCCGGTGCCATTATCGTTGAACGTGTCTTTGATCCCGCTCCACGAAAAGTCGCTTTCCAGACCGGCGACGATCGAACCCCACTGCCAGTTGTAGCCGGACGTCACGCCGAATATGCCGCCCCTGAGGCTATTGTTGGTTCCTGAACCGATGTTAGTGACCTCGTTGGTGTGGCCTGTCGTTCCCCAGCCGTAACCACCCGCAACGCCGAGATAGAAACCGGCCCAGGTGGGCGCCACAACCATCGGCGCTTTATAAACCGGCGCTTTCGCCGGCATATCGGCGGCCGACGCCGCGGCCGCAAAACCGAGCGAGATTGATGCAGTCAGCAATGCAGTGACAAGACGGCGCATGGTCAGCCCCTATTCGCAATGATCTTGCGAGAATATCAGAGCCCTGCCCCGCTACAATAAATCTCCGGGCTCCCGCACAACATTTAGTACCGATGTAACCTCCGGGCAACATCTCGGACGGTCGCCGTAGATGACTTCTCGTCGCAATGTGTTAGTGCTTTCCTCGCTCACAACCCCCTCACCCTCGGCCCCGCCCCGGCCCCAAAACTGAGCGCGCCGACCGCCCAGACCAGCGCATCCAAACGGTCCGGCGAGCGGCCGGACGACAGGCCGTCGAGCCCGAAGTCGGCCATCTCGTCTTCCAGCGCCGGAAAAGCGCCGGCATGCTTCACCCGGCCCTGTTCGTAGAGCTGCGCCACCGGCTCGGCGCGCAGATATTTGCCGCGCGTCGCGCGCACGCACACCACCGGCACGGTGGCGTCCGCCTCGCGGATCACCGCGCGCACCATGTCGCCGCCCTGGTTGACCTCGGCCACCAGGCAATCGGCCTCAAGACGCCGCCACAGCGCGATCGCTTTCACCGCCCAGCTTTGCGGCGACAGACCCGCCGCGCTGTCGTCGGCCAGCACATAGATCGTGCCGTCGTCGGCGCGGCCGGCGGCGACGATGCCGCAGGCGTCGGCCCCTTTGCGCGCCGAAGCCGGCGGATCGACCGCCACCACGATGCGCGTCAATTTAAGTTCTTTGAGCGCCGCCGCGACGCGGCACGCCTCCAGCCGCGCGCGCGTCCACAGCGCGTCCTGGCGCTCCTCGACGATCTCGCCGTCGATCTCCTGCCGCCCGAGCCGCGTGCCGTGGTAACGCGCGACAATCGTTTCGAGAAAGGCCGGCGCCAGATAATCGGCGTTGGCGCGCGTGCCGCCATGCGTCACCGCCGTGCGCCTATCCGCCACCAGTTTCTTGAGCAGCGCGATCGGCCGCGGCGTGGTGGTGATCACCTGCCGCGGCCGTCCGCCAAGGCGCAGCCCGAATTGCAACATATCGAACGTAGATTCGGCTTGCCGCCACTTGGCGAGTTCGTCGCACCAGGCGGCGGAGAATTGCGGGCCGCGCAAGCTCTCGGGGTTGTCCGCCGAGAATAGCTGCGCCACCGCGCCGTTCGTCCATTCCACCCGCCGCCGGTATGGAAGCCATTGCGGACGCTCATCGTGGCGATGCACGGAAAGCAGCCCGGAGACGCCCTCGACCATCACCTCACGCGTCTCGTGTTCGGTTTCCCCGACAAGCGCGATGCGCGCGGCGGGATCGCCAAGCGCGAGTTGACGCACCCATTCGGCGCCGGCGCGGGTCTTGCCGCAGCCGCGGCCGCCGAGAATGAGCCAGGTGGTCCAGGGTTCGCCGCTGTTGGCGCGTTCGGGCGGACGTTGATGGTCGTGGGCGAAGCTGAAAAAATCGGAAAAGAAATCGTTACGATCCCTGTTCGGCATCCTCGCCAGAAATTCGGCCGCCACTGCCGCTTTGACCGGGCTGTCGAGCATCGATAAGCGCGTGAAGGCGCCGCGCAAGCTCGTTACGGAAGGCGTCCATATCGCGGGGAACGGGGTCGTCGTCGGTTTCATCGGGCGGCGTCGGTCCGGCGGAGTTGGCGGTGGCCGTGAGCTCGTGCATCGTCCGCGAAATGATCGCGAGCGTGCGCGTCGTGCGCTCGGCCTCGGCTGAATTGGACGGGGTCAGCACCTTGAGGGTGCGATCGATGACATCGAAATGGCCGTCGATAGCCCGCTGCAAACGCACCGCAAGATTGGTGGGCAGCTCGGCCGGCACTGGCAGCGTTGCACTTGTTTCCACCGGCGGCAGAGCCTGCCTGCCTTCAGAGTGGCCGGAGCATGCTGCGGCTCATTTGCGGCAATGACTCCGTCGCCGACGTAGTAGCGGCGCAGCCATTTCCATTCGGCAATGCGATTGTCGAGCGTGTTGCGCGAAATGCCCATCACCCTGGCGATGTCGCGCACCGGCGTCAGCGTATTCTCATAAAGCCGCCGGCCTTCGGTCACCAGTTCGGCTGCGATTTCCTTGCGGCGCCCCGGCATAGATGCAATCTCCCACAAACGAAAAGCGCCGGCATTGGCCGGCGCTGCGAAATAGACTTCTTGGCGTTGTTCAGGCCGGTTCGCGTCAGTGCGTCATCACCGCGGCGATCAGGATCAACACCAGAATGGCGCCGATCAGGCTTGCCACCAGAACGTTGCGCACGCCGTGCGCAGCGGCGCCGGCGTCGTTCTTGACGAGCGGCCTGGGATCATGGCCATCCTCCATCATCGCGCGTCCCCTGCCTTGACGTTGACCTTGGCTGCGGCCAATGCGCCGCTCTAGCTAAAGTAGTACAGAAACACGATGGCGAATAGCGCAATCGCGCCGGCTGTCCCGAACGCCAGCACGTAACGGACGTTATGCCCGGTGACGCCGGCGCGCGCCTCGTTCGGGGTTTCGACGATACGATCGTTCTCGGTATGCGGCATCGCTCACCTTTTCATGCCCGTTGGCGCCGGTCAGGCGATAACGCCAGCCGCGCGCGGCTGTTCCGATTGGTTCCGGATGCAAATGTGGAGCGTGCGGTAAACCTACAGCATGAGCGTCGCGCTGTCAAGACTATTTTCCTAGGATTTTTATCAGCGACATGGCCGCCTGTGGATAATCCGCAGGATATTCAGAATTCCTCAAACGAGACAGCAATTTAGCGGGGCGCGTCGGAATGGCAGGCGCGCCCGCCGTCCTGCCAGATCCAGCCGCAGGCGGTGCAGCCGCCAAGGCTCAGGCCGAGAACCACAAGGCAAAGAATCGCCGCGAAACGCTTAGGCATGGCCTTAAACTTAGCCGATCGGAGCCGCCGCGGCGAGCCGGCCGATGGAACTTTCGGCCGCCTCCCGGCGTTGATTGGCCCAGTTGGGGGAATGAGGACGATGCGCCGGGGGGGCGACGAGCCGGTCGAGCCGAGAATGGTCGGAGCTTTGCGCGCAGGCGACATGCGAGCACGCGTGCGCGATTTCGATTGGGCGGCGACGCCGCTCGGGCCGCGCGGCGGCTGGCCCGCCGCCCTCACCTGGAGCGTCGATCTGGTGCTGGCCTCCGGCTTTCCCATGGCCGTGCGCTGGGGCCCCGACCAAACCATAATTTATAACGATGCCTACGCCGCTTTGCTCGGCGAGCGGCATCCCGCGGCGCTCGGCAAGCCGCTGCGCGCGGTCTGGCCGGAAATCCTCGACGACCTCGGCCCGCTCAGCGAAGGCATCCTGACCGGCAAGAGCGATAATTTTTTCGCCGTCGATCACCCCTGGACGCTGCAACGCCGCGGCGTGCCGGAGGACGCCTATTTCACCCTCAGCTACAGCCCGATTCCCGACCCGCAATCGCCCAACGGCATTGGCGGCATTCTGGTCACGACGTTCGAGACCACCGACCGCGTGCGCAACGAGAAAACGCTGCGCGTATTGACCGATCAGCTCGAAGCGGAAGTCCAATTGCGCACCCGCGAGCGCGACCGCATCTGGACCGTGTCGGAGGATTTGCTCGGCGTATCCAATTTCGACGGCTACTTCACCAGCGTCAATCCGGCCTGGAGCCATCTGCTCGGCTGGAGCGAGGACGAGATCAAGGCGCTGCATGTCAGCGAATTGCGCCACCCGGACGACGCGCCGGCGTCAAACGCCGGGCGCGCCCGCCTGGCGCAAGGCGTGCCGACCGTGCGCATGGAGAACCGCTTTCGTCACCGCGATGGCTCGTGGCGCTGGATCGCCTGGACCCTGACCGCCGATGCCGGCCTCATCTACGTTGCCGGCCGCCACATCACCACGGAAAAGGAAGCCGCCGAACGTCTGCGCGCCAGCGAGCAGCAATTGCGCCTGCTGATGGCGGGCGTCGCCGACTACGCCCTCATCATGCTCGATCCGGACGGCAACGTGACGAGCTGGAACGCCGGCGCCGAACGCATCAAGGGTTATACCGAGCAGGAAATCATCGGCCGGCATTTCTCGCAGTTCTACACCGAGGACGACCGCGCCGGCGGCCTGCCCGACCGCGCGCTCTCGATCGCGGCTGCGACCGGCAAGTTCGAAGCCGAGGCCCAGCGCGTGCGCAAGGACGGCTCGCAGTTTTTCGCCAACGTCGTGATCGACGCCATCCGCGATAACGACAGGCGGTCTGATCGGCTTTGCCAAGATCACGCGCGACATCACCGAGCGGCGCAACGCCCAGGAAACGCTCGAGCTGCGCGCAGGCGCAGCTCGCGCAGGCGCAGAAAATGGAGGCGCTCGGCCAGTTGACCGGCGGCGTCGCGCACGATTTCAACAACCTGCTGATGATCGTCACCGGCCATGCGCAAACGCTGCTGCGCCGGCTGTCCGATCCGAAAAACGTGCGCGCGCTCGAAGCCATCCAGTCGGCCGCCGCGCGCGGCGAGACGCTGACGCGGCAATTGCTGATGTTTTCGCGCCGCCAGTCGCTCAACCCGCGCACCGTCTCGCCGGCGCAGACCATCGCGGCGTTCGAGGAAATGCTGGCGAGCTCGGCGCGCGGCAATATCGACCTGCAAATCGCCGTGCCGCCGGCGACATGGCCGCTCTCGATCGACATCTCGGAATTTGAATTGGCGCTGGTCAATCTGGTGGTGAACGCGCGCGACGCCATGCCCGACGGCGGCCACGTCATCGTGTCGGCCGCCAATGTCACCCTCGGCGGCGAGCGAGACGCCCGAAAAGCTGCGCGGCGAGTTCGTCGCGATCACGGTCGCCGACACCGGCGCCGGCATTGCGCCCGATGTCCTGCCGAAGATTTTCGAGCCGTTCTTCACCACCAAGGGCCTGGGCAAGGGCACCGGGCTCGGCCTGTCGCAGGTCTATGGCTTCGCGCAGCAGTCCGGCGGCGCGGCCGCCGTCGACAGCAAACTTGGCCGCGGCACCGAAGTGACGATCTACCTGCCGCGCAGCCACGAGCCGGTGGCGGCGCAGAACCCCGAGCCGGCGGCGCAGGCGTCCGGTCAGGGCGAGACGATCCTGGTGGTGGAGGACAATAGCGACGTCAAGGCGGTGGCGATCGCCTTGCTCGAGCAACTGCATTACCGCACCATCGCGGTCGATAGCGCGCCCGCCGCGCTCAAGACGCTGGCATCCGGCCAGCGCATCGATCTGGTGTTCACCGACGTGATGCTGCCCGGCAATGTCGACGGCCTGGCGCTGGCGAAAACGATTCGCGGCAAATACCCGGCGATTCCGGTGCTGCTGACCAGCGGTTACGCCAAGGCGCTGACCGGCAGGCACGGCCTGCCGATCCTGCGCAAGCCGTATCAGATATCGGCGCTCGACGAGGCGATCCGGGAAAGCCTCGGGGCCGGCCAGCCCCGGCCCCCGCCCTAGGCCGGCCGGTCGAGACTTAGCGGTTTTCGGCGATCTGCTCGACCAATTCGACGATGCGGCGGCGCAATTTGCTGCTTTTGATGCGCATGAACGCCTTGGTCAGCGACAGCCCGTCCGAGGTGGACAGGAAATCCGACACATAGGCCGGCGACGGCGCCTCGCCCATGCCGGCGGCGCTATGGCCGGGCAAGCGCGGTCCGCCTTCAAAGAAGAACGATACCGGAACCTGCAGGATGTTGGATATGTGCTGGAGCCGGCTGGCGCCTATGCGGTTGGTGCCTTTTTCGTACTTTTGCACCTGTTGAAAAGTCAGGCCGAGCCCGTCGCCGAGCTTTTCCTGGCTCATGTTGAGCATCATCCGCCGCATGCGCACCCGCGCCCCCACATGCACATCGGTCGGTTCCGGAACTTTCTTAGCCATTTCTGAGTGATTCCCATTCAAAAGCAACTTGAAGTTGCTGCTGCCATGCCGGCTATTAGACGATATTATGGCGGTTGCGATAACGGTTCCGTTAGCCCGCCCGGTTGTCTTTATTCATTTCATCGCGTCATCGGCCTGTCATTAAAGCAACAGCGTTGTTTTGTTAGATGGCATCTAATGAATATAACCACCCGGTACCCGGCATACGCGCATATGGCATCACACCATGGCCCACACCGAACTTCGGCTGTTTCGATACTTTGTGGCGCTGTGCGACGAGAAAAACTTCTCGCGCGCCGCGGAGCGTTTGGCGATTACCCCGCCGACACTGACGCATCAAATTCAAAAGCTTGAAAAGGAACTCAACGTCCGCCTGCTGAACCGCAAAACGAAGATGAAGTTTCAGCTAACGGATGCCGGCACACGGTTTCTTGAGAGCGCGCGCGACGTTTTGCTTCGCGCGGATGCAGCCGAGAAGACCGCGCGGAAGGCAGCGCGCGGCGAAATCGGCCGGCTCGAAATCGGCTACATGATCGCGACGGCCTACTCGGATCTGGTCCAGCGTTATATCCGTAGTTTTCAGAATACCCATACCGGCATCGACATAACGCTGCACCAGGTTTCGACGGTGGCGCTGGTAGGCGCAATCATAGCGAACGAGTTGGACGCCGGTTTCGCGCGCATGCCCAAGCAATATCCGTCAGGTTTGAGCGGATTTCCGTTTTATCGCGCGCCGGTCATTCTCGCGCTTCCGAGCGCCCATCCGCTCGCGCGCGCGCGAGGCTCGCTCAATCCGAAAGCGCTCGCCGATGAGCTCTTCGTCAGCACGTCCATCGGGTACGACCTCGCCTTCACGCGGCACGTGGAAGCCATCGCCGAGCTGGGAGGATTCACGCCGAAGATTTCCAAGCGCGCCGAGGATCTGACCACCGTGCTAACCTACGTCTCGCTTGGCTATGGGATTGCCGCGGTCTCGCCGACGATGGCAAGTTGCCGCGTCCCCAACGTGACGTTCAAAAAGATCGCTTCAAAGGCCGTCCCCGAAGTGGAGTTCGCCTTCATGTATCGATCAAACGAAAGCGCGCCCGCGACCCGTACTTTGATCGAGGCGATGCGCCCTCACGCCTTGAAAAAAGAAGGCAAAAACTATGCGTAAAAATCTCTTGTTCGGGCTAATCGCGCTTTTCGTCGCGCCCGGTGCGGTCATGGCGCAAGAATGGCCGGCCAAGCAGCCCATTCATGTCGTCATATCCAACACCCCGGGCAGCGCGCTCGACGTCGCCGCGCGCCTGGTGTTCGAGCAGGTGTCCCGCCAGATCGGCCAGACAATCGTCGCCGAAAATCGCGCGGGCGCGGCCAATACCATTGGCATCGCGGCGGTCGCCAAGGCGGAGCCGGACGGCTACACCATTTTGGTCACCACCTCGGGCATCGCGATTGCGCCTTACACCCACAAATCGCTGCCTTACGATACGGCGCGCGATCTGCGCGCCGTGAGCCCGCTTGGCAACCTGACCAACGTGCTGATATCGCCGGCCGGCCGCTTCAAGTCGCTGAAAGATTTAGTCGCCGCCGCGAAAGTAAAACCCAACACGCTGACTTACGCGTCGCTTGGACCCGGCAGCACCGGGAATATGACGGCCGAACGGCTCGGCTTGAGTGCGGGGTTCAAGGCCCTGCAAGTGCCGTTTAAGGGCACCGCCGAAGGCGTGGCCGATCTGGCGGCCGGCCGAGTCGATTTCTTTTTTACCCCGGTCGTTGCCGCCTTGGGCCTTATTCGCGACCGCAAAGTTGAGGCGCTGGCTATCGGCAGTTCGAGCCGCTCGTCGCTGATGCCCGAGCTTCCGACCACGGTGGAGGCGGGCTATCCGGATTCCGATTACAATTTCTGGATCGGCGTCTTTGTTCCGGCGGCCACGCCGCGGCCGATCGTCGCGCGCCTGCACGACGAAATCCGCAAGGCCTTGCAAGTGCCGGAGGTGAAGGATCGTCTGGACAAGTTCGGCGCCGAGCCGATGGACATGACGGCCGCGCAGTTTGAGGCTTATTTTAAGAAGGAGTTGGTTATCAACGAAGCCCTGGTGAAGGCTGCCAATATCTCACCGCAATGACGGGGCGCGCCTGAGAAAATCGCCGGCCAGCCGGTTGAAGGTCTCCGCCTGCTCCAGATTGACGTAGTGCCCGCAATTTTCGATGCAGTGATATTCGGCGTTGCGCAATGCGCGCGCCACGCGCTCGCAATCGCTCGCCCGCGCGATCGGATCGTTGACGCCGGCGACGACGAGCGCCGGCGCCTCGATATCCTTAAGCGAGACAAAAATATTCAATTCCGTCATGGCGCCGTAGGCTTGCAGATAGCCCTCCGGTTGCGCCGAACCGGCAAGCTCAATCACGCGCGCCACCAGCGCGGCCGGCATGCCGCCCGCCACATAAGTCGAGTTCCGCGCCTCGGCGAATTTGCGCTGCCCCAGACTTTCGATCTCACCACGCCGCATCGCCCGCAACCGCGCGCGCTCTTGCGCGTCGAGATGGCCCATGCCGGTCACGCCGCAGGCGAACACCATGGCGCCGATCAGGCCCGGATTCGCCTGCGCGAGATCGGCGAGAATGACCGTTCCGTAGGACGTCGCAACACCGACCGCATGCCCGATTCCAAGCGCCGCCATGAAACGCTGCACCAATGAACTGTAATCGCGCGTGCTGGCCGGCGTCGTTGCCAACAGATCCGAGCCGCCAAAACCTGGCATGTCCCAGGCCACCACGCGATGGCTGTCTGAGAATGCCGCGAACTGCGGCTCCCACGATTTCGAGTTTCCGCCCAGTCCGTGAAGAAACAAGATCGGCGGTCCGCTGCCGGCCTCGCGATAGGCGATGCACCGGCCGTCGATGCGGACATCTTTCAGCGCGGACATATCGTCCTCATCGCGCGCTTTTCTTGTCCACGGCATCGAAGCGCGTCCGGGCATTCTGGATGGCCGGGCGGTTCTTGCGCGCCCAGGAGCCGAGCTCGCTCACCGGCTCGAGCAGCGAACGGCCGAACTTGGTGAGCTCGTAGTCCACCCGCGGCGGAATGGTCGGAAACACCGTGCGCGTCACCAGCCCGTCGCGCTCCAGCCCGCGCAGCGTCAGCGTCAGCATGCGCTGCGAAATACTGCCGAGCGCGCGGCGCAATTCGTTGAAGCGTTTCGGGCCATCCCCAAGGGTGGACACCACCAGCACGGTCCATTTATCGCCGACGCGCGAGAGCACCTCGCTCACCGCCCGGCAGTCCTCGGGCACATGCAGGTTACCTGGTGTGGCGCGTGTGCCTTCTTGCGTGTTCTTGACGGTCATCTATCTAGCCTTGGTATCCATTTGTAACCACTAAGCTAGAGGGCCCCATGTCGAAATTCAAGCTCGGTATCATCGTCGGCTCAAACCGCCGCGAATCCATCAACCGCAAGCTGGCGCAGGCGATTGCGCGTCTCGGCGGCGACCAATTCGAGGCCAAATTCATCCCGATCGACGACCTGCCGATCTACAATCAGGATCACGAAAATCCGGTGCCGGCGCCGGTCGCGCGCTTCAAATCCGAGGTCGAGGCCTCGGACGCCCTGCTGTTCGTCACCCCCGAGCACAGCCGCTCGATCCCCGCCGTGCTCAAGAACGCTATCGACTGGGGCGCGCGGCCTTGGGGCAAGACCTCCTGGCCCGGCAAGCCCGCAGCCGTCACCGGCACTTCGGGCGGCGTCATATCCACGGCCATCGCCCAGCAACATCTGCGCGCCGTTCTCGGCGACCTCGGCCTTCAGGTCATAGGAGGGGAAGCCTATATTCAGTTCAAACCTGAATTGGTGGATGCGCAAGGCAACGTGACCGACGAGACCGTGCGCACGTTTCTCAAGACCTTCATCGGCCAGTTCGCGGCCTTTGCCGCCCGCTTCGCGCCGGCAGCGCGCGCAAGCCGCGGCCTAACGACGAAAGACTAATGTCATGTCCATCCGTCCCGTCAAAAGCATCGTGCAGTCCAAACCCACTATCGAGGGCGCCGGCGTCAAGCTGCGCCGCGCCTTCGGTTTCGGCGAGACCGCCGAGACCGATCCGTTTCTGCTGCTCGACGATTTCCGCAACGACCAGCCGGCAGGACTATCGTCGCCGGCTTCCCCTGGCATCCGCATCGCGGCATCGAGACCATCACCTACGTGCTCAACGGCACCGTCGAGCACGGCGACAGTCTCGGCAACCGCGGCACGCTCGGCTCCGGCGACGTGCAATGGATGACCGCCGGACGCGGCATCATGCATCAGGAAATGCCGCAGGGCGACGCGCAGGGCCGCATGCACGGCTTCCAGCTTTGGGCCAATCTTCCGTCGTCGCTGAAGATGACCGCGCCGCGCTACCAGGACATCAAGGGCGCCGAGATTCCGGAAATCACCGACGACGACGGCACGCGCGTGCGTATCGTGTGCGGCGACTTCTGGGGCAAGAAAGGCCCGGTCGAAGGCGTCGCCGCCGATCCGCGCTATCTCGACATTTACGTGCCGCCGGGCAAGCGCAAGACGCTTCAAGGTCGAGGTCGAGCGCCACGCCTTTGCCTACGTGTTCGAAGGCGACGGCAAGTTCGCCTACGCCTCGAAGCCGTTCGGCGTGCTCACCGAGAAGCAGGTCGGCGGCGAGGAAATCCTGTTCCGCGAGCCGGTCGGCGACCGCTCGCTGATCATGTTCGACCGCGGCGACGAGGTCGTCGTGCAGGCGGGCGAGAAAGGCATCCGCTTCCTGCTGGTCTCCGGCAAGCCGATCGAGGAGCCGGTCGCCTGGTACGGACCGATCGTGATGAACACGCAAGCCGAACTGCAACAGGCGGTCAGCGAACTGCGCAGCGGCACGTTCATCAAGAAAAGCTAAACGTCGCGATTGCCTCGGCCCCTCGGTTGTCGGCTATGTAGTGCCGCCGATTGAAGTTCCTGCATCGCCTGCCGCACGCTCGTTCAGGAACTTCGGAAGCGGGCGCACTAGCCGACAACCGGGGAGATCGCATGTCAGCTTTACGCATTTACGGCATCGCGCGCACCCGGGCGTTTCGCGCGCTCTGGATCGCGATAGAGCTTGGGATCGATTACGAGCATCTGCCGATCGAGATCGGCGCCGCCGGCGCGCGCGCGCCGGAATTTCTTAGCCTCAATCCGAACGGCCGCCTGCCCTTCATCGATGATGACGGCTTCGTGCTGTTCGAGTCGCTGGCGATCACGCTCTATCTCGCCAAGAAACATTCCGCCGGCAAACTCTATCCCGCCAAGCTCGAAGACGAAGCCCGGACGTGGCAATGGACCTCGTGGGCGCTCACCGAAGTCGACCGCGGCGTCAATATCTGGTCGCTGCACGCCGTTCGCTTGCCCGCGGCCGACCGCGATGCCGCCAAGCGCGACGAGGCGCTGAAAGTTCTCGCGGCGCCGTTCAAGGTGCTCGACGCGGCGGTGGCGCAAGCAGCCTTATCTGCTCGGCAACGACTTCACCGTGGCCGATCTTAATGTGGCCGCCGTCATCAGCCGCGCCATCGACATGGACCTTGCGGCGTGGCCGAACCTCAAGGCCTGGCTGACGCGCTGTCTCGATCGGCCGGCCGCGCGTGAGGCACTGGCGCTCAAGACCAAAGCCGACGATGAAACGCCGGCCGAGGTCACCCAGCGCATCGCCAAGCTCAACCGGCTATAAGCGATCAGCGCCCGGCACGCCGGCCACGATCACAATTCCGCGCGAGGCGCTGTAAGCGGCACAAGTTGGGGGTACGATAGCGTCATGGCTGAAACAGAAACCGCCAAAGAAAACTGGCTCGACCTCGGCAGCGTGGCCGATCTCTCCAAGTCGCCGCTCACGCGCGTCAGCGCCATGAACCGCGAACTTGCGATATCGCACAAGGACGGCAAATTCGGCGTTGTCTCGAATACCTGCAACCATGTCGGCGGCCCGCTCGGCGACGGCCGCCTCGACGGCGATTATATCGTCTGCCCGTGGCACAATTGGAAATTTCACCGCTGCACCGGCCTGGGCGAACCCGGCTTCGAGGAGGACCGAGTTCCCGCCTACCCCGTGAGGGTCGAGAACGGCCGCGTGCTGGTCAACGTCGCCGCCGCCACCAAGCGCGGTAGGAAGCCGCACGCGCCGCATCCACTGTCGCGCAAGGTCGAGCGCGCGGCCGGGCCGCTGCGCCTCGCCGGCATCGCCACCTCCGCGATGGATGCCGCCAATCCGCGCTTTTCCGGCTCCGACCACTTGCTCAATCACGCCTTGAAAGAGGCGCGCGATCTCGGCGCCGAGACGCGGCTGATCCGGCTCAACGATCTCAAATTCCGCGCCTGCGAGGGCTACTACTCGAAGGCCGCGCAAGCCTGCACCTGGCCCTGTTCGATCACGCAGATGGACGAAAAGGACCAGATGGATCAGGTCTACGAGGCGCTGGTGCACTGGGCCGACGCTATTATCGTTTCGTCACCAATAAGATGGGGCGCGGCGTCTTCGCTTTATTTCAAGATGGCCGAACGGCTCAATTGCGTGCAGAACGCGGTCACCATCCGCAATCAGGTTCTGATCCGCAACAAGGTAGCGGGCTTCATCATCGTCGGCGGCCAGGACAATATCCAGTCGGTCGCCGGTCAGATGCTCGGCTTTTTCGCCGAGCTCGGCTTCATCTTTCCGCAATTTCCCTACATCGCGCATTCGCGCGGCTGGTCGCACGAGGACATGGAGCGCAACGTCGAGATCGTGCGCGATTCCAAGGAGCTCGCCGAGGGCGCGGCCATGCTGGCCAAACGCTGCCTCGATCTCGCGGCGCATCTGATTGCGCGCGACGAAGCCCCGACCTCGATCGAACGCGGCGGCCGCAAGGCGCACACCATCATGAGCGCCAGTCCCGCGGATATGTGAACGATGATGCGGCGTCCTACTCCGCCGGGATCGGCGTGGCCGGCGCCTGCGGCGCTTCGGAGGCCGACGTCGCCGGGCCTTTGAGCACGCGTTCCTCCATCGAAATCAGGAACGCCATGCCGAAGGCGACCACCAGCGCGCACGCGATGAACACGAAGCGGAACGCAAAGCTCAGTTCGGGCGCCGATGCGGCGCGCGCCAGCATCTCCACCGACATGCCGGCAACGCCGCCGAGGCCGCCCAGCACGATCGCGCCCAGCACCGCCACCACCAGCGCCGAGAACAGCGAGCGGAAGAAATTGGCCGCGCCGGTCGCCACGCCCATCTGGTGCTGCGTCACCGCGTTCTGCATGCACACCGTGGAAATCGGGAATAGCGTGCCGAGGCCGCAGCCGATCAGCGTGAGCAGCAGCAGGACCAGCACGGTCGGCATCGAGGCCGGCCAGATCGCCAGCGCCGCCAGCGCCAGGATCGTGAGCAGCAGCCCGACCAGCGGCATGCGCTTGTAGTGCGTGACATGCATCATCAGCCGGCCGGTGACCGTGGACATCACCACCGTCGCACCCATCAGCGGGATCAGCGCCAAGCCCGATTGGCCGGCGGAGAGATGCAGCACCGTCTCGAAATAAAGCGGCACGAAAATCGTCATGCCGACCAGCGTCGCCATGGCGCAGGCGCCGGCGAGCGCGGCGCAGCGCACCACCGGATTGCCGAGCACGGCGAGCGGCAGAAACGGCTCCGCCGTCATCACCAGCCGCCAGGCGAACAGGCCCCACAGCACCGCCGAGGCGAGCAGCAACGCGCCGAACTGCGGCGAGATCCAGTCGAAACGCCGCCCGCCCCACGACAGCGCCAGCAGCAGTGCCACCGCCGCCGTCATCATCAGCAGCGCGCCGATGACGTCGAGCCGGTGCTTGCGCGGATGGTAGGGCACACGCTTCAAGACGTTGGAGGTCATGCCCAGAGCGGCCAAACCCAGCGGCAGATTGATCCAGAAGATCAGCGACCAGTCGAGATGCTCGGTCAGAAAGCCGCCGAGCACCGGCCCGCCGATCGAAGAGGTCGCGAACACCGCGCCGATATAGCCCTGGTAACGGCCGCGCTCGCGCGGTGAAACGATATCGGCGATGATGGTCTGCGCCAGCGCCATCAGCCCGCCGCCGCCGAGCCCCTGCACCGCGCGGCCGAGCACCAGCGCGGTCATGCTCGGCGCCATGGCGCAAACCAGCGAGCCGGCGACGAAAATGACGATGGCGATCAGCATCATCATGCGCCGGCCGTAAATGTCGGACAGCTTGCCGTAGAGCGGCGTCACCGCGGTGCCGGTGAGCAGATAGGCGGTCACCACCCAGGACAGGTCGCCCAAATTGGCAAAGTGCCGGCCAATGGTCGGCAACGCGGTGGCGACGATGGTCTGGTCGAGCGCGCCGAGAAACATCGCCAGCATGATGCCGAGCACAATGGCGCGGATTTCCGGATGCGTGAGCGGACGCGGCGCCGGCGCTTTGGATTTCTTCGGTTTGGCGATCATGGGAGCGTTCACGCTGCGCTAGATGCCGCTTGCGCCGCCGCTTGGCAAGGACGCGCAACGCGGGGGTGGTATGAGGCCAGCGGGCGGGCCAAGTTAATGCGCGTTTGAGCGAATCAACCGTTCGTCCCCGCGAAAGCGGGGACCCAGGGAGTAAAGGCATTTGCGCCGAGGTTTTGGTCACTGGATTCCCGCTTGCGCGGGAATGAGCGGGGGACTTATCGCCCTCCTGCTCGCCACCCCCGTTCTCGCGCGCGAGTTACCGCCGGGTTTTGTCTATCTGCGCGATGTCGCGCCGAGCATCGTGCAGGATATGCGCTATGCGGGCTCCGACAATTTCACCGGCCATCCGGTGCCCGGCTATGGCGCCGCCGAATGCGTGCTCCGCCGCGACGTGGCGCAGGCGCTGGCCAACGTGCAGGCCGATCTCGCCAAACAAGCTCGGGCTGAAAGTCTACGACTGCTACCGCCCGACCCGCGCGGTCTTAGCCTTTGCGCGCTGGTCGCAGCAGAAGGACGACGGTACGACCAAGCGTTTCTATCCGGCGCTGGACAAGCGCGCGCTGTTCGCCGGCGGCTACATCGCCGCGCATTCGGCGCATTCGACCGGCAACGCGGTCGACCTGACGCTGGTGCCGCGCCCCGCCCCGCCGGCGCCGCCGTTCGATCCGCACGCGGCCTATGGCGCCTGCACCGCCCGGCGGACCAACGCGCGCCCGACAACGCGCTCGACAAATCTCTGGACATGGGCACCGGCTTCGACTGCTTCGATCCCAAGAGCTCAGCCTTCGCGAGCAACATAACGGCCGAACAGAACCACCGGCGCGTCATTCTGATCGAGGCCATGCGCAAACGCGGCTTCCGCAATTATGTCCGCGAGTGGTGGCACTTTTCCTTCGGGACGCGGGGGCGGGCTTATGATTTTGCGATTGAAGCGCGCTCCTCTTCTACCTCCCCCTAAAAGGGGGAGGTCGCCCGCCGTAGCCCGAAGGGCGAAGGCGCGGCGGATGGGGGCTGGCCGATACAGGAGAAGACCCCCACCCTACCCTCGCCCTTTCAGGGGGAGGGATAGGAGAGAGCCGCTTCCTCCTCCGCCACCAGCGCCTGCCACTGCGTCAGCGCCATGGTCACGACGCGCATCAGAACGCCCTCGACGCGGATGTCGAGCGGCCCCGGCGGGCCTTTGCCCCGGCGCTGGTGGAATTCGCGCAAGTTTTTGAAGGCGCTGCCGGTGCCTTCGATGGCGTGGTTCAGCGCTTCGGATCGTTGCGCCGCCTCGGCCTGGTGCTGGGCTTGTTGCTGCGCCTCGCGCGACAGGCTCTCGGCCGCGCCGCAGCTTTCGGCGGCGCGCGCGGCGCCGGCCGGGTCGGTGGCCTTGAGGCCGGTAGCGACCGGCTGGCCTTTGCCGGCGCGGCGGATGAAGCGGGCGCCGGCGCCCTTCACCGGCGCGAAGCCCGGGCGCTGACGCCAGCGCCGCCCGCGGCGGCTTTGCCGCGCGCGCGCCAGCGATAGCTCGGCTTCCACCGCTGCTTGCGGGCATATTTGTAGACGGTGCGCTCGGTGACGCCGGCGATGGCCGCGATCTCGCGCACCGGCACGGCGCTGTCCTCATAGAGCGCGCGCACTTTTTCAGTGAGACTTTGCGCGGTCGGGTTTACTTCCGCTCGTCCCCGCGGAAGCGGGGACCCAGGGCGTCCATCCACCGGCGTTGCGGGGTCGCCCTGGATTCCCGCTTGCGCGGGAATGAGCGGGGTTTGGGGTGAAGCAGCCGTCTTGGCTGCGGCCAAATCACGATAAATCTCGCGCGCCTGCGCGCGCACGGAAGAACGGCGGGTCATGGGAACCGGATGCAGTTGTGGAGAGTGCGCGAAGAGTAGCGGGCAAGCGTTACGCCGTCAAGGCTTTAATTCCTATGAACGCCCCCATGGAGCGGCGCGTCTCTACCCCGCTCATTCCCGCGCAAGCGGGAATCCAGCACGATGGATGGGACAGTCGCGATTTTGGACCCTGGGTCCCCGCTTTCGCGGGGACGAGCGGATATCTCGGCAACCTCGCCTACTCGGCCGCGTGCCGGCGCTGTTCGCGCCGCTCCATCCAATCGCCGGATTTGACTGTCGCGTAGAGCGTCAGCAGCAGCAGAAACGGCGACAGCAGCACGTAGACCTTCAGCAGAAGAATGTCGCTCATGCGCGCAGTCTCCTCAGAAACGCGAGACCAACAAGATGTAGGACGCCGCTGAATACAAGACAACCGAAGGCGATGATGATACCTGCTCCAATCGTCACGAATGCGAGCTAATACGCCATAGCGCTAAAAGTATCGCGATCGGCTAGGCTTCGGACCTGAACCCGGCCAGCGGGATTCCCGAAATCGATTAATCGTGGCGCGTAATAAGGTTTTGCCTGGCAAGGAGCGCTCTGTGTCGTAACCGCGTACAAGTATCTCCAATTTCAAGAGTTTCATGTGGGAAAATTGATCGGCGCCAATATCAGCAACAACGCGCTCAAGCAGTTTTTCGATTTTGCCAATGTCATAGGTCGTAGCCATCGTCGTCCCATCAGCGTAAGAAACGCGCAAGCTTTCGCTCAAGCTTCAGCGGGTCGCGGGTTTCGCATTCCCAGATTACAAGAACACGCCACCCTAAAGCTTTCAATGACCGCAAATTGCGTTTGTCGCGTGCCATATTGCGTCGAAGTTTCTTCTTCCAGTATTCCAAATTTGATCGTGGCCGATGAGCAAGGGAACAGCCTGAATGTTGGTGCCAAAAACAGCCGTGAACAAAAATCACCTTCCGCCGGCCTGTAAACACTAGGTCGGGCTTTCCTGATAATTCGCTCTTATGCAGGCGGAAGCGAAAGCCCATGCCGTGGGCTTGCCTCCGGACCGCAATTTCAGGTTTGGTCCCTACACTCCTAATTTTACGCATGTTTTCAGAGCGTTGCGGGCCAGTCAGCCTATCCATGGGTACAACTCCAGTGACTGTTAAGCATTTTGTTGCACAATGATGCAATCTGATGCAGACTGCACTCCAAAAGAACAATTGCAGAACATTTGAACTTATGGTTTCTTATGCGCGCTGCTCGGAAGACTCACCCTGCTGAGACCGGACCGCGGATCACGGTGAGTTTATCCCAGCGGGATCATGACGCGATGAGTGCCCTCGCTGAAGAGCTCGATGTGTCTTTGTCATGGCTCATTCGCCGGGCGATGGCTGATTTTCTTGAGCGTTACGGTAAGGGCGAGCTGCAACTCCCGCTTAATCTTATTCAAAATCGAGAGCGCACCGATGTCTGAAGAATGGACCGCGATCGATCTATTTTGTGGCGCCGGCGGACTGTCAGAGGGCTTCCGGCAAGCTGGTTTCCAAGTTTTAGCGGGAAACGATGCAGACTTAGTCGCGGGTCAGACTTTTGCTGCTACACACACCGAAGCAACATTTTTGCCCGGTCCAATACAAAACTATACGGCGCAAAATTTCCTGCGAGCTGCGGGAATAAAAAGAGGCGAACTCGACTGCCTCGTGGGAGGCCCGCCATGTCAAGGATTCTCCGTCTACAATCACCAGCGTGGGCTGCACGACAAACGGAGTAGCCTGTATAAAGAATACCTCCGCGTCGTTGACGGCCTCCAACCGAAATGGGTCGTGCTTGAAAATGTTACAGGCATGACATCAACCGACGGCGGCGGCGCTGTCGGAGCGATTTTAGACGGCCTAGCCAATCTCGACTATCGCGTCGAAATGAAGATTTTGAAAGCGGAAGAGTACGGCGTACCGCAGGAACGTAGAAGAATTGTTTTTATTGGCAATCGAATTAAACTGCCGATCGCGTGGCCTGAACCAACTCATGGGCCGGGGCTATTACCAACCGCTAAGGTCGCGGACGCGATCAGCGATTTGCCGGCATTAAAAAATGGGGAAAAACGAGAGTTTGCCAAGTACCGCACCGAAGCAAAATCCGCGTACCAAAGCGCTCTGCGGAATGAGAATGAGTTTGTTTACAATCATTCAGCGCCAAGGCTTTCTGAAATTAATATGGCACGAATGAAATTCATTCCTCAGGGCGGAAGCTGGCGCGATATTCCTCTATCTTTGCTGCCAGCGGGAATGAAAAAAGCAAAGCGAAGTGATCACACAAAACGTTATGGCCGCCTGCGTTGGGGCGGCCTCGCCTCAACCATCCTGACCAAATGTGATCTACACTGGGGGGCTTACATCCATCCCACACAAGATCGCTCTATCAGCGTCAGAGAAGCAGCACGTTTTCAGTCCTTTCCGGATTGGTTTGTATTTCATGGATCGCAAACGGAACAATATGTTCAAGTGGGTAATGCAGTGCCGCCTCTACTTGGGCGAGAAATTGCGAGCACAATAATGTCAGCAGGAAAGCGTTTTAGAGCCCCGCTCAGCTTAGTTGCGGCTGAATAGTAAATTTGAATTACTTCAGATGAATGATTTTCTTTTTCATGCTCTTTTTGGGCGACGCAAGAATGCCATTTAACCTACCTTCAAAGGCTTCGAGCGAACGCGGAATTCCTGCGGTTAGCGCCTCCACGGAATTTTCTAAGGTCGAATAAATACGTTTCGATAAATTCATTTTCCCGTTTTCCACATCGTAGGAAATGACAAACCAAGCAATATCCGCATTGCTAAGATGGGGAATTTCCGAAATTGGACCAAGGCTATTGAAAAACGGCTCATCAACGACAACAGCCATTTTCTTTCCCCACCGCCTTAGAGTCGGAACTTTTGTTTGCAACTGTGGCATTAACCGCTTGGGGCCAGATGACCGAAAATCTGGCCGTCGAGTTCCATCGGCAAATACCAGCCCCGATATTTTATCGTCTGAATATTGCTTGAGATGCGAAGGCATACCCTTACCGGAAAAATAAACTGCTTGTAGCTCTAAGGCGCACCACTTGGTTGAGTCGTCTGGGTGAACAAGAATAGTATCAATCCGCCCGACCGATTCCTTTACATCATCATTTATATCTTGTTCAGGCTCATCTGATTCCTCTTCGGGATCTGCTTCGAGGTCTACGGTTTCGGGCGCGACCGGCTTATTCCCTTCAACAGTCATCACGCTTTCAAGAAAGCCAACTTCTTTGACGAGAACGGGCTTGGTTGAACCGATTATTGTTTCCGCGACCCACCGAAAAACATTGTTGTCTTGCCAAAAACGGGAGGGACACATGGTAACGAATGGCCCGGCGGCTGTAACTTTCCCGTCAGGCCCAAGACTATGTAGTTGCAGTGAGCAGACGCCGCCTTTCTTATTGCAAATTGCGCCGGGGTCAGATGCTTGGCGAAATGGGCAAGGCTCAGCCGCTTCTTTAGGCGAGAGTAAAGACTTCGCAGCTAATTCATTTAGCTGCACCGGAGCGAGGTTCGCGACGACGCGTCCATACCACTCACCCAACCCGTAGCGATGTTGCTCGCTTTTTGCGATTTTCCTCTGTGCCATAGGAAATCTCTATCATTAATTGCGGTTGCCAATCACTAACTTAAAAGTCCTCTATTACTCGCTGCTTTTTATTGACGCCTCCTTCCCCCTCGCTCCCTTCGGCCACTTCCCCGGCCAACTGACCCGCCTTCGCTAAAGCTTCGGCGGGCAGATCAGTCCCCTTCAGCGCATACGCCGTTTCGGCGCCCGGGCGGCCTTCGGTATTTTGCCGGGCCACGCGACGATAAAATCCTCCAGCCGCTCGTCCGGCACGTCCTTCTCGCTCGCCGAGACGCGCCCGCGCACCGAGACGCCGGCCGCGTGCACCGTGTCCGGGTCGCCGGAAACCAGCGGGTGCCACCAGTATAAATCCCGCCCCTCGGCCACCAGCCGGTAGCCGCAGGTCGGCGGCAGCCAGGAGAGCCTGCGCACATTGCGCGGGGTGAGCCGCACGCAGTCCTTCACCTTGGCCTGGCGGTGGGCGTAATCGGTGCAGCGGCAGGTCTCGCCGTCCAAGAGCTTGCAGCCGACGTCGGTGAACACCGTGCGGTTGGTGTCCTCGTCGATCAGCTTGTTCAGGCAGCAGCGGCCGCAGCCGTCGCACAGGCTCTCCCATTCGCGCGCGGCTCATCTCGCCCAGGCGTCTTGGTGCGCCAGAAGGGGGCGGGTTGATCGGGCATCGAAGATTCCTTCACGTGCGGCGCGTTATAGCGCGTTCGCTCACCCCGTCAGGGCCGGGTCGTGTCGGGGCCATCGCATG
The DNA here is from genome assembly GCA_963809675.1 of uncultured Alphaproteobacteria bacterium. Lineage (GTDB taxonomy): Bacteria > Pseudomonadota > Alphaproteobacteria > Rhizobiales > Xanthobacteraceae > Pseudolabrys. The sequence goes on along the minus strand of CAWEKJ010000007.1, from coordinate 135,795 downwards.
CGTTACCGGCCGCCAACACCCGTCGATGCCCGGCCCAAGGCCCGGCGTGACGACCTCCGCCCATGCCAGGCGGGAGGTATGACCGGAACCGCCCCTTTTTCCCCGCAATTTGTCTTCACCTTGCCGCCGATTCACCGGCCCGGCGGATTGGCCCCCGCCGCCCCGATCGGGTAAAATCAGGCCCCGGCGGCGATCGATACGCCCGAGCATAAGCGAGACCCCTTGCGCGACCTTTTTCCGGCCGATTGGAAGCCGAAAATCAAGAAGCTGATGCTGGGCTTCGACGCCCGCGTCGATTCCGGGCTGTTCCGCGGCTACACCGGCCTGCGCGAGAGCTATGAGCGGTTTTCCACCTTCATGGACCGCTTCCACGTCGCCGGCTGGGCGCGCGCCGCTCAACGAAATCATCTCGGAAGGCGCCACGCTCGGCACCGCCGGCGCCATTCTGATGCTGGCGCTCGCCATGCCGGCGTTCCGCGAGACCTCGGACGACGACTGGCTGAAAAAGTCGGAGCTCGCCGTCACCTTCCTCGACCGCTACGGCAACGAGGTCGGCACCCGCGGCATACGGCATAACGATTCGGTGCCGCTCGACCAGTTTCCCGACAATCTGATCAAGGCGGTGCTCGCCACCGAGGATCGCCGCTTCTACGACCATTTCGGCATCGATATCGCCGGCACCGCGCGCGCCTTCGTCACCAACGCCAAGGCCGGCGGCGTGGTCCAGGGCGGCTCGTCCCTGACGCAGCAGCTCGCCAAGAACCTGTTTTTGAACAACGAGCGCACGATCGAGCGCAAGGTCAAGGAAGCCTTCCTGGCGATGTGGCTGGAAGCGCGCCTGACCAAGAACGAGATCCTGAAATTGTATCTCGACCGCGCCTATATGGGCGGCGGCGCCTTCGGCGTCGATGCCGCGGCGCAGTATTATTTCAACAAGTCGGCGCGCGACGTGAACCTGGCCGAAGCCGCGATGCTCGCCGGCCTGTTCAAGGCGCCGTCGCAGGTTTTCGCCCAACGTCAACCTGCCGGCGGCGCGCGCGCGCGCCAATGTCGTGCTCGACAATCTGGTCGACGCCGGATTCATGACCGAGGGTCAGGTGTTCGGCGCCCGCCGCAACCCCGCCACCCCCGTCGACCGCCGCGACGACCACGCGCCCAACTATTATCTCGATTGGGCGTTCGACGACATGAAGAAGCTCGTCGACACGTTCCCGAAATCGATGACAGAGCGCGTGTTCGTCGTGCGCACCGCGCTCGACGTCAATCTGCAAAATGCAGCCGATGCGGCGGTCGAAAATTCGCTGCGGCAATACGGCCAGGAGTACCACGCCGGGCAGGCCGCGGCCGTGCTGATGGACGTCGACGGCTCGGTGCGCGCGATGGTGGGCGGGCGCGACTACGGCGCCAGCCAGTTCAACCGCGCCACCGACGCGATGCGCCAGCCCGGCTCGTCGTTCAAGCCATACGTCTATGCCACCGCGCTCGAGCACGGCTTTAAGCCAAATTCGATCGTTGTCGATGCGCCGATCTGCCTCGGCAACTGGTGCCCGCACAATTACGGCCACGGCTATGGCGGGTCGATGACGCTGATCACCGCGCTCACCCATTCGATCAATACCGTCGCGGTGCGACTGTCGGTCGCGGTCGGCGACGGAAATCCCAAGCTCGGGCGCGCGCGCATTATCAAGACCGCGCACGACATGGGCATCACCACTCCGTTGCCCGACACGCCGTCGCTGCCGATCGGCGCCGACGCGGTGAGGTTGCTCGATCATACCGGCGCCTATGCGACCTTTCCCAATCTCGGCAAGGCGATAAAACCGCACGCGATCCTCGAGGTGCGCACCGGCAACGGCGATCTGGTCTGGCGTTACGACCGCGATGGCCCGAAGCCGCGACAGGTTCTGCCACCGCGCGTCGCGCAAGACATGATCACCATGATGAACAGTGTCGTCGAAAACGGCACCGGCAAGCGCGCGCGTCTCGACGGCATCGCCGCTGCCGGGAAAGACCGGAACCACCAATGCTTATCGCGACGCATGGTTCATGGGCTACACTGGCAATTTCGTTTGCGGCGTCTGGTTCGGCAATGACGATTACACGTCGACCAACCGCATGACCGGCGGCGCGTTGCCGGCGATGACGTGGCACAACATCATGGCCTACGCGCATCAGGGCATCGAGATCAAACAACTCCCCGGAATTCCAGTGCCGACGGTGCGCCAGCAACCGCTCATTGCCGAAAACAAATCGAAATCCAGCGAACCGCCCCCACCCCGTCCGACCGTGCTCACGAAGCGCGGCGCCGATATTCTCGTCCGTGTCGAGCGGATGATGGATGACGCCAATCGCGCCATGGGCCCGCTGCGGCCGACGGTCTCCACCAACAAGGAGAAACAAGCGCGAGGCGCCGCAAAAAGGCGACGCGCTTGCCGTTTCGTTGGAGGGGCATGCGTTCGGCAGCCGGAACTGATTAGCCGCCTGCCTGCGGCCAGCGTAGTCTCCCTCACCCGAATCAACGTCCCATCACCGCGGATCGATCGTGCGGCTGCTTCTCGGAACGCTGTTTGCCCTCGTCGTGGCCGCCGTCGTCGGTCTCGGCGCGACTTATCTTGCGCTCACCCGCGGCGCCGCTTTCGGTCCTCTGACGATCGGCAGTTGGACCGCCTGGCCGAAGACCGGCACCATCGACGCCGACCCTTACGCACAGGCATCGATCGCGCGCATCGGCCGGCTACCGACCGCGCTCGGCGACGGCGTTTCTTTTACGGCTTTGAGCGACGATAACGGACGCCTGCTCGACGGGCGATGCGATGTCATTCTAGCCGGCATCACGCCGGCGGCGCGGTTCTGGACGATCACGCTCTATAATACGGACGGTGAGCTCGTTGCCAATTCGATCAACCGCTATGGTTTCACCAGCCAGGAAATCGTCCGCCACGCCGACGGCAGTTTCGAGATCGCCGTAACGCCGCGCGCAAATCCCGGCAATTGGCTGCCGACCGGCGGCGTCGAGCGCTACATCCTGTTGCTGCGTCTCTACGACACCGCCGTCGGCGTCTCGACCAAAGCGGGCCGCGAAGTCCCCATGCCAGCCGTGACGGTCAGGAGCTGCCCATGATCCGATGGCTTCTCTTGGCTTTGGGTGGCGCATTGCTCGGTGGGATCGTGCATCTCGCGACAATCATTATCCTGCCGCGTACCGCAACGCAGGACGCCTATTCACGATTGGCACCGACCGCCCCGATCAACACCGTGGTCACGGTGCCGGCGCCAACGCCGGAATCCGCCCCGATGCCGTTCATGGATCCGGCTTTTGCCAGCGCCGTTTGCCGCTACGACCTGTCGCAAGGCCCGTTGAAGCTCAGCGTTCCGGTTAGTCTCGCCTACACGTCGGTCTCGTTCTATACGCGCTATGACGTGGCGTATTACGCCATCAACGACCGCGCGGCGGGCAAGCGCGTGATCGAGCTTGATTTGATGACGGCTGATCAGCACAACCAAATGCCGGAGGATGAGGAAATCACCGCCGCCGACCGGCTGATCGTGGAGTCGCCGACGCTCACCGGCTTGATCGCGATCCGAGCACTTGCGCCGGAGCCGGGGCTGATGACGATGGCTCAAAGCGCAATAGCCACCGCTAGTTGCTCGCGGGGAGAAATACCAAAGCCTTCGCGCTAATCAGCGAGCCGTGGCCAGGTTCTGTTCGCGCACCCATGTCGGCGCCGGGCCGCGATAACGCTCGATCATGCCTTGCATCTGAGTGACCGCGCGCTCGATGTCGACAGCCAGCGGCGACGGCGCCGCGATCACCAGCCGCTCCAGCGCGTAGCGATAAGACGCGGCGCGCTGCACCAGTTTTGCGTGCACCAATGCGACGATCGATTGGTTTTCCCGCATGCGCCTCTGCGCATTTTGCAGCTCCTTGCGCGGCAGGGCGGAAACATAAGCCAGGCTCTTTTGCCGTTTCTGATCCATATCGAGCACGCGCCCGGCTGTCTCGAAGAATTGCGGCATGCGCGTGATGTCGTTGCGAATATCGTCGGTGAGTTGGGCATAGCGCGCCGAGGGTGAGCTAAAATCGAACGACAGCAGACATTTCGCATAAAGCGTGTGATCGACCGCGCGGCGGTCGGGTTTGATCCAGCCGGATTCTGCAAGGACTGCATACCATTGCTGGCGCTGATAAGGCGCCTCGATCAGCGGATAAGACAGATCGCGTAGCGCACGCTCGTCGTCGGTGAGATCGAGTTTCGATGCCACTGAGCCGGAGGTATAGGGCCCGAGCCAATCGTGCACGTCGTCGCTCACCAAATATGGCTGCACCTCGCCGAAATCGCCGTTGGGGGTGCCGCATCCGCCGAGCAGCGACAACACAGCAAACCCTATAATGCGCCGACGCCAAATGAACACCTGCGAAAGCGGCAGCGGTGGAATTCTCATTGAAAGCTCGCGGCCAGGTAAATCTCAGCGCGCGATGCGACGGCGACGGCGGCGGCCCGGTGTGTTGCCGGTAGTCGGTTCGAGACCGTTGGAACCGTCCGATGTGCGCTCGACGCGGATCACCGGAAGAATAATGACGGTAGCGGGTTCCGTGCTGGCATCGACATACTTTCCGCCGCGCGCATAGCCCGCTTCGTCGGGAAATCGGATGACTTCGCCCATTGCAACCCCCTTGCCGCCTCGACGCAAAGCCTATTGCGAACCGCTGGGTCGGCGCCTTCTGGCAATTAAACGGGCTGCAAGGTTAACGCTCCGCTAACGCGGCCCCACTAATGTGAGCCCTGGTTCCCTCGTAATGCGTAGTCGTCATGCCGAATCCGTCCAATTATCCGCCTCTCGACAGTCTGGTCGACCTGGCCTGTCGGGATGGCGTCGATATCCGCCCGACTTTGCTGCGCGTCGTCACCGACCTTTATGTGCAGAAGCCCTCGCATAGCGCAGCCGAAGAAACCCAATACGTCGAGCTTGCACTGGGGTTGATCGAAGCGGTCGACGAACCAACCCGCGCCACGGTCGCGGCAAGGCTTTCAACCTACCCGGCGGCGCCCGTCGCCATTCTCGCAATGCTCGGCGGCGCGTCCCCGCAGATAGGCTCGCAAGCGCCGGCCCAGCCCGAGACCAAAACCGCGCCAAATCCCAAGTCTAGAAACGACCTGATCGAATCGTTTTTCGTCGCCAACAGTGAAGAACGCCGCCTGATCCTGACCGATCTCGATGCCACTGCGGAAATGCCGGCACACCGCCCTGTGCCGGCCTCCAGCGAGGTGATCCGCCGGCTGGAAAACGCGGCCCTGCAACGTAACCCCGGCGAATTCAGCCGCGTGCTGGAGCGCGCTCTCAGGATCGGGCGGGCGCTGGCCGAACGCATCGCGCGCGACCCGTCCGGCGAGCCCATTGTGGTCACGGCCAGGGCGCTCGGCATGACCGGCGCGGTGCTCCAACGCATTCTGCTGTTCCTCAATCCGGCCGTCGGGCAATCGGTCGAGCGGGTCTATGACCTCGCTCGCCTCTACGACGATCTCACGCCGGCCGCCGCCGAGCGCATGCTCGCGATTTGGCGGCAGCCAGATGTCAAATCAAATACCAAGCCCCAAGCTGCGCACACGCCTCTGTATTGGGACGACGAGCGCCGCGACGCGCGCTCGCTAGCGACGCCGGCCCGCTACCGTTCCGACCGCCGACGCGTCGAGCAGCCGACGCGCGTCAAAACCAGCGACCAGCGCTAAGCCACCACATTGCCGTCGAGAAAATTCCGCCCGGCGCTGTCTTCGACCTCGACGATCCAGACATCGGGATCGAACCGCATTTCACGCCCCAGCCGCGCTTCGATATCGGCCTCCGGCGCAGGCCGCTCACCGCCCAGCACGGCGGTAAAATTACGGTCGGCGGGTTGCGCCTCGTCAAAGGTGGATTGCGAGGCCGGCCCGTATAGTGTGGCTGTGCCGTCGAGCCGGCTGATCTTGATGAAGACGGCGCCCGCCTCGTCAGCGCCACGCCGGCGCACTGCCGCGAAGGCGCCTTCGACATTGCAGCGGCGCAAATAGGCCGCCACCCAGATACCGGATTTCAACCGCATGACTGTAAGTAACACGAGCGCTTAGTGGCGCGCCATTATTCCAGCGGCCGGCCGGTCATAGCGGCGAGCTCGCGTACAAGCTGGTCGGAAATCTGGCCGGTCACCGGCAGCTTCCGGTCGCGCTCGAATTTCTCGATCGCAGCCTGAGTGGCCGGATCGTAGACGCCGGTCGGCTTGATTTGTCCGTAACCGAAATCTGCCAGCGCGCGCTGGATCGCCAGCACCTGTTTGGTCGGCGCGATCAGTTGCGCGATCGGGTCGTTGCGTACAGGCGCCGCGGCCGGAGTGCTCTTGGCTTTGGGGGCCGATAGGACGATGGCGTGCAGCAAGGATTCGCTGGCGTCTGCGTTGATCTTCAGGCCGATTGCCTGCACGAAATCGCGCGCCGCAGCGTCGGTCTTGGCTCCCCAGATGCCGTCGACCGTGCCATCGTAATAGCCCTTGCGGCTAAGCTCGCGCTGGATGTCGCTGATGATCTGTACCGGACTGCGCGCGACCGTGACGGGCGCCGCTGCGGGTTCCATCGCACGCGGGCGCGGTAAGGCGACCGGCGTTTCCCGGACCACCGTTGGCCGCGTCGCGAAGATCGGCGCCGGATGCGGGCCGCGCTGCAAGAACAGCGCATTGATGAAAATCGTAGCGACGGCCGCCGTCGCCATCAGAACGCCGACGAATTCTCGCGGATGACGGCTTATAGCGCCGGCAAGCCGGCCGGCGCTGCCATCAAAGTCAAACATCGGATCGCGGCGGCTGCGTCTACGCACTTTTCTTCACCTGTATATTGGTCACCACCGCGAGTTCGCGAGCCCGCTCGGCGGCAAGATTAATCGGTTCGGCGGCACGTCGGGCACCCTCGCAATCGATCGGCAAGCGTACCGTCACCCGTGTCCCATCGCCCAGCCGGCTGCGGATATCGATGTCGCCGCCGTGCAGGCGCACCAAGCCTTTCACGATCGACAGGCCGAGGCCGGTGCCATCGTGGCGGCGGTCGTAAGATGCGCGCGCCTGGAAAAACGCCTCACCCAGACGAGGCAGATCGGCCTCGCCGATGCCGACGCCGGTATCCTCGACCGCGACCACGAGCTTCGGCCCGTCGCACAGCGCGCTCACGCAGACGCGGCCGCCACGCGGGGTAAATTTGATGGCATTGGAAACCAGATTGATCAAGATCTGATTGACCGCCCGGCGGTCGGCCACGACTTCCGGCAGATCGGCGGCGATGCGCGTCTTGAGCTCGACCCCCGCCTCCTGCGCCTTGAGCGCGAGAATATCGCAACAACTACGGATCGCCGGCGCCGGCGCGAACGGCTCCGGCGTGATTTCGAAATTGCCACTCTCCATCTTCGACATGTCCAGAATGCCGTTGACGACCGACAGCAAATGGCGGCCGGAATCGTTGATCAGCTTGGCGTATTCGAACTTACGCGCCGGATCGAGCACCAACTGGTCATTCGCCAGCATGTCGGAAAAGCCGATGATCGCGTTGAGTGGCGTGCGCAGCTCATGGCTCATGGTGGCCAGGAACCGGCTTTTCGCGTTGTTGATGCGTTCCGACTCGTTTCGCGCGATCTCAAGGGCGCGTTCCTGCACCTTGCGCTCGCGTGACATCGCGCAGCACTGCCACCACTTCGCGATCGTCATGGGAGCGATCGAGCGCGCGGCAGCGCATTTCGATCCAGGCGAAGGGGCCGCCTTTGGAATCACTATCGCGGCGAATGCGGAATTCGACCGAACGATCCTCGCCAAGTGCGGCCGCGTCGGCAAGGGCGATCAAATAGGCGGGCCGATCGGCAACATGGACGCGGTCGAACAGGCCGTGGCCGGCAAGCTCGTTTGTGCGCATGCCGAATAGCGCTTCGGCTGCGGGCGACACGAACAGTACGGCGCCGTTACGGCCATGCCGGGTGATGACATCGGTCATGTTGCAAGCGAGCAGGCGATAGCGTTCCTCTTCGGCATTGAGCAGGCCTGCGCCGGTTCGCGTGAGTTGCTCGGCGCCGAGCGCGAGCCCGGCGGCATAGAGCGCAGCGGAAATGATGCAGAGCGCGGCCAGCGCCCCGTGCCCGTTCGTCAACATGCTTGCCGGCGGCGCGAGGTCGAGGGCGCTCAGGCTCAACAACAATCCGGCGGCGGCAAGCGCGAGGATCGACGCCAAGGCCACCACCCGCCGCGAGGCCGAAAGCGCCGCTTCCAGCGGCACGATCACCAGCCAGATCGCGGCGAAAGACTCGATGCCGCCGGTGCACCATGCCACCACCGTCGCCAGGCCGGTCAGCGACAGCGAGGACATCATATGCGCGCTTTCGTAACGCCCGGTGCGCGACAGCAAGTAAGCGATCAGGAGCGGCGTAATCAGCCAGCCGAAAACGCCGAGTTCGAGCACGCTCGGCACGCCACGAAATGCGATATAGACCGGCAAGCCGGCAAGCGCGGCAAAGCTGCCGAACAGACGCTGCGCGATGAAAGCGCGGTGACGCGCGGCCATCAACGCATTATGCTGCGCCGACGGATGCACCAACGCGTCAACATAGTTCCACACTGTCGTGAGGAAACTCACGGTTCCTGTCCCGCGTCTCGTGTGCACGGACGCGCCCCTTTTTTCGTGACTGAAATCGTAATCAGAGCCGCTTAAGCGAACGCTAAAACGCCTCCGATGCGGCGCCTTGCTCTTCATTACCGAGCCGCACCGGGTTCCATTCGGCGGGCATGGTGAAATTTCTATTGCCGCGCCACGCGGCCTGGCGCGTAAAAGGCAAAAGTTACCGCCGCGGTAACCATGCGCGATGTGCAAAGGAGCCCGGATGCGCAGACCGCGCTCCGATGCTTAAAATTTTAGTCGAATTCGACTCCCTCGAATTTGATGAAAATTCGCGTCGCATTCGCGTCGATTTTGTCCAAAAATCTCGCTTCAATGCGAACGAGCGCTTCAAGCCTCTCTGCTAGGTTTTAGTTCAAAGGCGGCGGAAAAGCCGTCGGGGAATAACGGGCAGGGTCATGTTCTTTCTGTTGCGGATGGCTTTTTGGCTGGGTGTCGTTTGCGTGCTGCTGCCGAGCGGTACGAAATCGATGTCGCCGGAAGCCGATATCGACGCCAAGCAGGCGATGACGCTCGCGGGCGCCGCGATGACCGATATGCGCGGCTTCTGTGAACGCCAGCCCGACGCCTGCGTGGTCGGCGGCAAAGTCGCCGTCGCGATCGGCCACAAAGCCGAAGCCGGCGCGCGCACGATCTATGAATTCATCACCACCAAGCTCAACGAGAAGTCCGCGCCGGACGAAAAGACTGCTGCTGCCAAAGAGGCCCCAGCTCCGGGTCAAGGGACGCTGACTTCGACCGACGTAGCGCCAGCCTGGCATGCGTCGGTTCCGCTGCCGCCGCGCCGTGAGGCGCGCGCCGGCCGACCGGCCGTCTAAACACTCCATTATATCGAGGTTTTGTCGCAGGGACCGGGGGTCCGCGGCGACCTTTTTGGCCATCGGCGCCCGTCGCCCTATATATTGGCGGCATGACCACCATAGACGAAATCGTTGAGAACTTCGCGCTGCTCGACCAGTGGGACGACCGCTATCGCTATGTCATCGAGCTCGGCCGCACGCTGAAGCCTTTGCCGGATGGCGCCCATAGCGAAGCCAACAAGGTGCGCGGCTGCGCCAGCCAGGTCTGGCTGCTCACGCACGTCAAACCGGACGGCGCCGCCGGCCCCACGCTAAGCTTCGACGGCGACAGCGATGCCCACATCGTGCGCGGCCTGATCGCCATCCTGCTCGCGCTCTATTCCGGCAAGCACGCGAAAGAGATCCTGGAAACCGACGCGCTCGCTTTGTTCGAGCGCATCCGGTTGCGCGACGGCCTGACGCCGCAACGCTCGAACGGCCTGCGCTCGATGGTTGAGCGCATCCACGCCGAAGCCAAGGCCGCGCTGGAGCCTGCTGCTTGAATCTTACCCTCCATCGACACTGAACCCCGCGCCATCGGCCAACCAGGTACGGATGGCCGCATGCGCCGGTCCCCTCACCTGCGCCGCGTAACCGTAGTGGCGCGCAAGCCGGTCGAGCGCGAGCTGCAGCACGACTTTGGCCGAGCGCGACGGCCAGGCCCGCTCGCGTTCGATATCCTCGAGACCTTTGAGAAAACAACAGACATCGAACAGCAAGCCACCGAATTCGGGACCGGCCGCGTCGAGCGCTTGATGCACGCGCTGACGCGCGGCGATCATGGTCTCGGTAAAACTTGCGGCGCGATCACCGCCGGCGCCGCGACGTCCCGAAGATATCGGGCTCGACCAATTCGACGTCGTGCGCGGCATCATATGGGCACGGGTGAAATCGACGCGCAGGCGTTCGCCGGCCTGAAACTGATGCGGCTCGATCAAGGCGCGCCCATTCCGTCCGCGCCGACGTGCCAGCCAGGCGAGCGGACTTTCGGCTTCATCGATGGTGACATTGGCGCGACCGCGTTCGGTCGCGATTTGCCGCTCGGCCAATTCCAGATGCTGGCCGCGATAGCGATCGATCGTGGGCGTCGGCGGCTCACCGGCCCGCATGGGCTTTGCGCTCATGACCGCACCGGCAACGCCGCATCGTCGCGGCGATTGTGGTGGACTGATGGGGAAAGGTCGGAGGCTTTGTATAGAGGTCATTGTCTGTCCTCGCATTGTAGGATTATATTCCGTTACACTGACGGCGGAATTTTGGCAATGCCTTATCCACAGTTTTGGGAATTTTATCCTGAACCGTTATGGGTCATAAACAAACCCGCCGCGGTCAGGCCGCGGCGGAATTTTGATCGAATTCGGTTTTAGTTTTGGTTATTTGGCGCGGCGGCGGCGTTGCTGCCCGAGGCCCATTTGCTTGGCCAATTGCGAGCGGGCAGCTGCATAACTGGGCGCGACCATCGGGTAGTCGGCGCCGAGCGCCCATTTTTCCCGGTATTGCTCAGGCGTCATGTTGTACTGCGTGCGCAGGTGCCGCTTGAGCGACTTGAATTTCTTGCCGTCTTCCAGACAGACAATGTATTCCGGCGTGATCGACTTCTTCACCGAGACCGCCGGCCGCAGCGGCTCGGACGGCGCATCGCCCGATTTTCCAGACACCCGCGCCAGCGCAGCGTGCACTTGGTTGATCAGGCCGGAAATCTCGGCGGCCGGCACGGTGTTGTTGCTGACATAGGCGGAGACGATTTCCGCGGTCAGTTCGATGTAGTTTCCGCCGACCGGTGTATCGCTCATCGATGCTACCCCGCTACATATCTATTGGACTTTACTATCGGATATCTGCCCCCGCAAGAAGAAGATCGTTATAATTTCGGTTAGACTTGGCAATTATTTGCAATGATAAATACAGTCAGAAGGCAAACCGCCCACGGGTGAGCGCGGGCGTTTTTCGTTGCCGCAGTACTATTATGAATTCTTGGCCAGGTGGTCGCGCAGTTCGTTGATCGAGGCAAACCGCAGCGTGCCGTTCGGCAGCTCGGCTTCGATCGAACCATCAACATAGAGCGTGTATCCCATGCCATCGACAACGCCCGACTTCAGAATCGCCGCCGGCGGTTCGACCCTTTGCGCTTCCAGTGCAGGGGCTGGCGGCAAATCCAGCTTCGGCTCGAACTTAGGCTCGAATTTGGACTCCTCGCTCGCCGGACGCCGCGCCGGCCGGGAGTTCGGCCGGCCACATCGCGTCGAAATGACTGGTCTGCGGCGGGCGCGGCGGCGGCGCGGACCGCCACGGCGCATCGTAGGATGGATCAGGGCGCTGCTGCTCGGCTTCCGAAGACGCATCGGCGCTGACCGGCGGGAACGGCGCCGGTTCGCTTAAATCGGCATGCGCCGCAGCCGACGTCGCGTGGCGCGGCGAGAGCGGTACCTCCTCGTATTCCTTGATGTCGTATTCCGCGACCGCAGCCGCTGCTGCTATGTCGGGATTGCGCAGCATTGGCGGAGCAGGCGCGTGATCTTGGGACGCATGGTGTGGGGACCCATAGTCTTGCGCGGTGTTTTCGGCATGCGCCGGCGCATCCATTGGCAGTGGCGGTTCGCTACCGCTGGTCTCGGATTTCGGCCTCGACGAGAACGGAATTCGGCCAGGCGCCAGGCGTGAATCCGCTGGCTGTTCGTACATATCGAGGGGACGGCTGGAGCGCACCGGCGGGCGCGTTGCCAGAGTTTCGGCGATCCGCTGCAGTTGGCCGACCATCGCTCCGATCCCGATAACAATGAGGCCGCCGACCGTCGCGGTGGTTCCGGCGACGATGAGGGTATTGCCAAAGCTGAATTCGTTTATCGGAATGCCCCATCCGACCATTCCGACACCGGCCACGGCGACAATGGCGCCGACAACAAACAACAAGACTGACATACGCATTACGACCTTTTGTGAACCACCAAATAAAGCGTTCGGTACAGAAATACCCGGTAAAGTCTTCCAGTAGCGACGAATTTTGGCCGTTCGCAGGACCCTCCGCAACTGTTAAAGTTAATATAGCGGTGAACGCCCTCAAACTTGATTAACATCTGTACGCGCTGGGTTTTTTCGACATTTCGGGACTTTCGCGAAGCTCAAGTCGACGGGCGTTGCCCCGGGCCGCGCCAGCGCTTACTTAACTATGGAACTCACCAGGGAGCATCCCGGTTTCATTCCGAGACGGGCTTATTTCCCAATCATGTTCGTCGTTCGAGGAGGATCTGATGTCTTTTACGCTACCCGATCTGCCTTATGCCTATGACGCGCTGGCGCCCCATATGTCGCGCGAAACGCTCGAATATCATCACGACAAGCACCACAAGGCCTATGTCGACAACGGCAACAAGCTGTTGCAAGGCAGCGGGTTGGAAGACAAATCGCTCGAGGACGTGGTGAAAAGCTCGTTCGGCAAAAACGCCGGGCTCTTCAACAATGCGGCTCAACATTACAACCACAATCATTTCTGGAAGTGGATGAAGGCGGGCGGCGGCGGCGACAAAATCCCCGGCAAGATCAAGGCCAAAATCGACAGCGATCTCGGTGGCGTCGCCAAGATGAAGGAAGATTTCGCGGCGGCCGGTGCGACCCAGTTCGGATCCGGCTGGTGCTGGCTTGCGGTCAAAGACGGAAAACTGATCGTCACCAAGACGCCGAACGGCGAGAACCCCTTGGTCCACGGCGCCATTCCGGTGCTGGGCTGCGACGTGTGGGAGCACTCCTACTACATCGACTACCGCAACAAGCGCCCCGATTATCTCAAGGCTTTCCTCGATCACCTGGTCAACTGGGACTACGTAGAAGAGCTGTTCAACGCCGTAAGCAAGTAAAGCTTCTCTGGGCAAGAGTAAGATCTATTTCTCGGTCTTCTGGCGGAAATGTTCTGCATGCGATCGGTAACCGTCACTGCCGATCGCGTCGCGGTCCTAGTCCTCGCAGCCGTCGCCATTGTCGCGGGGCTAACCTTCCGCGACTACGGCCTCGGTTGGGACGACTATACGCATTCGCAATACGGCGACCTGCTGCTCAAGCTTTACGGCTCGGGGTTTTGCCGACACGCGCGCGCTGTCCTTCGTCAATCTCTACAAATACGGCGGCGGCTTCGACATGGCGGCGGCGCTCGCCGCCAAAATGCTGCCGTTCGATCTGTTCGAGACGCGCCGGCTGGTCGGCGCGGCGGTCGGCATCCTCGGATTGTTCGCGACCTGGCGGCTCGGGCGCCGCATCGGTGGCCCGGGCGCGGGGCTGGCCGCGCTCGTGCTGCTCACCGCCTGCCCGCTTTACTACGGGCACATGTTCATGAACCCGAAGGACGCGCCCTTCGCCACTGCCATGGCGGTGTTGTTGCTGGGGCTGGTGCGCGCCATCGACGAATATCCGCAGCCGAGCGCACGCACCGTCGCTTTGACAGGTGTCGGCTTGGGCTTGGCGTTCGGTTCGCGGGTCTTGGCCGGTATCGCCGCACCGACAGGCATCGCCGCGCTCCTATTTATCGTGATCTCGGAAAGCCAAACCGCTGATTGGAAGCGATCCGCGCAACGCTGCGTACAATTTCTCTGGACCATGCTACCGGCTTTGGGCCTCGGTTATCTGATCATGGGCCTGTTGTGGCCGTGGTCGGTTCTATCGCCACTCAATCCGCTGTACGCCGCGGAATATTTCGATACGTTTTTTGAAAAACCCTGGGAGGAACTCTACGAAGGCCGCCTGATTTCCGTCCCCGACATGCCGACAAGTTACCTGCCACATTTATTCATGCTCAAGCTGCCGGAAATCATGCTGGCGCTGGGACTGATCGGTACCGCCGGCGCTTTCATCGCCGCCGCGCGCAGTAGCGCGCCGATCAATCGCCGCGCCAGTCTCACCGTGGTGGCGCTGTCCGCCATTCTGCCAGTCGCTTTGGCCATGGCGACGCGACCGGCGCTCTATAACGGGCTGCGTCATTTCATCTTCGTGGTGCCGCCGTTCGCGGCGCTTGGCGGGCTCGCTGCCTTGTGGATTGCGAGACGCGCCCGCGCGCACGGCAGAGCGGCGCTCGGGACGCTCGCCGTGACGTTCATCGGCGGTATCGCCTTGCCAATGAGCGACATGGTGCGGTTGCATCCTTACCAATACACGGCGTTCAACTGGCTTTCGGGGGGCGTGCGTGCCGCGCAGAACAAATACATGCTCGACTACTGGGGCCTCGCCTTCAAGCAGGCTGCGGAGGAACTGCGCAAGCGGCTTGCCGGTACGGATGAGCATCAGCCGCAAGGCCGCAAGTGGGTGGTGGCGATCTGCGGACCGCAAGCGGCGGCGCAGGTCGAGCTCGGGCCGCAATTCGAAACTACCTTCGAGCGCAAAACCGCCGATTTCGCGCTGGCGCTCGGCACGTTTTATTGCCGGCATTTGCAGCTGCCGATCATGGCCACGATCGAACGCGAAGGCGTGGTCTATGCCCAGGTTTATGACCTGCGTGGCGGCCCCACGCCGAAGCTGCTGACCCAGCCGCCGCCGTGAGGGAATTTACGTGCTTGGCTTCAACAACCGCGTTTCGGTCAGCCGATCCTTGACCACTTGCGCCGCGTCGGCATCGACCGCCTTCAACCGGCTGGGTTGAAGCTCGCCGGTCGCTTCCAGGATTGGATAGGCGACGGAGCAAATGTGCGAGTGGATGCGCTTGAGATCGCGCAATATGTCGAGATGGAGTGAGCTGGTTTCCATGCTGGCCGCCATGCCCTCACGTAGCCGCGCCAGATGGTTTTCCGACGCCAGCCGCTCGGCCTCGCGGATCTCGACTTTCTCCTCGATGAGCTGGCGGGCGATCTTGACGTCGCCCGACATGAAAGCACTGAGCGCCAGCTTGAGATTTTCCAAAACGCGGTGATGGAATTTCTGCAATTCGGCGGCGCCGTCGCTGGAGAATTTGAGACGATTTTTTATTTTCTTGGTGGCGAGCTCCATTAAATTCTTGTCGATGATATCGCCGATATGTTCGAGATTGATTGCGAAGGCGATGATCTCCATGGCGCGGCGCGCTTCGCGCTCGTCCAGGCTCTCGCGGGTGATCTTGGTGACGTAGAGCTTGACCGCCTCGTGCAGGTTATCGACCACGTTGTCGGAGCGTTCGATCGCCTCCACCAGCCTGCGGTCGTCGTTCATCATGGCGTCGATGGTTTCGCGCAACATCTTCTCGACGAAATCGCCCATGTGCAGCGTCTCGCGCGCGGCGCAAGTGAGCGCCAGGGCCGGCGTCCCGATCGCGGCCGGGTCGAGATAGATCGGCGTCGACGGATCGGGACTAGCGGCGGCCTTGGGCAGCAACCATTCCAGCAATTTCGCAAAGGCCGGCAGCGGCACGATGAAAATCGCGGCCAAAGCGAGATTAAAGAGCGTGTGGAAGTCGGCGACCTGGCGCACCGGGTTGGGATCGAACCGGGTGAGGCTGTCGGCGATCGGTTGGAGGAACGGCAGAACCAGCGCGCAGCCGGTGACGCGGTTGATCAGGTTGCCGAGCGGTAAGCGGCGCGTGAGCGGATTTTTCAGGCCGCCGCTCTCAACCAGCGGATTGATCGCGCTGCCCAGATTGGCGCCGAGCACCAATGCCAGCGCCACCACCGGCGTGATGAAGTGCGAATAAGACAGCGACATCACCAGCAGCACGACGGCGACGCTCGAATGGGCGGCCCAGGCGAGCACCGCGCCGAAGATGATGTTGAGCATCGGCACGCCAGTGCTCGCCGCCAGCAGCGCCCGGACGTTCGGGGCGTTTTCGGCCGGCGCCAGCGTATCGAGCAGAATGTGCAGCGACAGCAGCACCAGACCGAGCCCGATCGCCACCCGGCCGAGATCGCGCACGCGGGTACGTGCGCTATGCTTGAAGGCGGCCACGCCCAGCACCAGCAGCACCGGCGCGAACCAGGCAACATCGAAGCTGAACACCTGCACGATCAGCGTCGAGCCGACATTGGCACCCAGCATGATCGCCAGAGCGGGCACCAGGCCAACCAGCCCGTCGCCGACAAAGGTCGCGGTCATCAGCGCGGTCGCGGTGCTGCTTTGCAACAGCGCCGTAATGCCGAGGCCGGCGGCGAAGGCGCTCAACCGGTTACGCAGCGCAATGCCGAGGACGCGGCGCAGGTCGGCACCGAATGCGCGCAAGATGCCGGACTGCACCATATGCAGTCCCCACAGCAGCAAGGCGACGCCGCCCACGAGATCGAGGAGAATGATGTTTCCCACCGCGCTCCCTTCCAGTGTCGCGCGATCATACTACCACACGGTCACGGAGCAAAAGCCTATCGCGGCCAATAGGTTCCTGGTCTGCCGCGAATCGGATGCCGGCAGCGTCTAGCTATTCGACGAACTCGACCCAGTTCGGGTTCTTGCCCATCGGATATTCCTTCAGCTTGGTCAGCGTGCCCTTCTTCTTGTCGATCGAATAGCTGGTGAGGCTGTTGGACAACTGTCCGACCGCCAGCAGATAGCGGCCGGACGGATCGATGTTAAAGGCGCGCGGCTGCTTTTCCGTCGGATAGGAATCAATTGAGGTCAGCGCACCCTTTTTCGCATCGACGCGAAACGCAGCGAGCGTGCTGGTGGTGCGCTCGGAGGCGTAGAGGAATTTTCCGTCCGGCGTGAGGTGGATGTCGGCCGCCCACGGCTTGCCGGAGAAACCCTTCGGCAGCGCGGTGGTGACCTGGACTTCCTTTTTCAGGGTGCCGGTCTTGGCGTCCCACGGGAACACGTAGATCGCGGCGTCGAGTTCGTTGATCAGATAGACGAACTTCTTGTTGGGCGAGAAGGTTAGATGGCGCGGGCCGGCTTTGGCCTTGACGTTGATTGTCGGCGGATTGTTGGGCGCGAGCTTTCCCGTTTTGACGTCGAATTTTTCCTGATAGACGACGTCGCCACCGAGGCTGGTGTGCAGCACGTAGCGGTTCGACGGGTCGGTCACGATGCAATGCGCGTTCGGCTGCGTCGCCATGACCTGTTGCGCCTGGCCGATGACGCCATTGGCGCCGATCGGATTGACCGTCACTTTGTTGCCGCCATAGGACGCGCTCAGCAGATATTTCCCCGTGCGGTCGGTCGAAACATAGGCCATGGAATCGGCAAGCGGGCCGCTGCCGACTAAATTCAACTTTCCGGTTTTCTTGTCGATCGCGAAGGTGACCGCGGAATAAGGTTCGTTGCGCAAGCCGACATAGAGCCGCTTCTTGTCCGGGCTGAGCGCCATCGGCAGCGAGCCGCCGGGCTTGGCAGGGCCGGGCACGGCCTTGGTCTCGATCGGCGTCAACTCGCCGTTCGCCTTGAGCGCGAGGACGGTGACGTTTTGGCTGTCCGAACTTCCGACGTAAACGAAGGTGGCGCTGGCGGATGTCATTGCAAATCCCGTGCTTAAAATTATCGATGCCGTCACGCAGACCGCCGGCCTCTCCCCGGATCGGGCCGTCATTTTATCCTAGCCAAGGGCGCACCCAAGGGCCTTCGCG
This sequence comes from uncultured Alphaproteobacteria bacterium, assembly GCA_963809675.1. Lineage (GTDB taxonomy): Bacteria > Pseudomonadota > Alphaproteobacteria > Rhizobiales > Xanthobacteraceae > Pseudolabrys. The sequence continues at coordinate 117,786 of CAWEKJ010000007.1, read as the reverse complement.
GGCGCTCACATCAGTTGCGGTCGGGGACGCTGATCGGGTTGCAGTTGCGGCGCCCGGATTCGAAGCATTCTTCGGTTCTGCGCGAGTCAACCATAGCGTTGACCAGCCAAATCCCGATAGCGATGAAAATGGCGGCGGCGACCAGAAGAAATATGTTGGTCGCGCGGCGATCGCGTTCGTCTTCTTCCTCGGTTGGCGGTTTTTCGCGTTCCATCGTCGTCTCAATGAACCGGGTTTGCGCCCGGATGCTCATCTTCGGTTGCCCAGGTGATATTCTTGTAGTTGAAACCACCTTCGATGGTCGGTTTGATCACGGCGAAATAGGGCGAAATGTCGAAATCGCGCGGCGCAAAAAGCGACAAATCGCGAATGTGATAAATCTCTTGCCGCGCGCTCTCGCCTTCGACGCGCGTGATTGCCGGCAAAATGGGATAGCCGATGCTGCCGTAGGCTTGCGCGATGAGCGCCGAGCAAATGAGCCGCGTCGGATCGCCCGACCCGAGCGCGATCATCCGCCGCCGCCAGCGCTGCGGCACCGGCAGCGGCACCAGGTAACGGGCAAGGTCGATAACATTTTTGAGGTCGTAATTGAGGCCAAGCCGGTCGATGGCGTAGCGGCAGACCGCGCCGCGGTCGGCGGCGGATAATCCGACGGGCCGGCAAATGCGGGTGTGGAATTGGAAATAGCGCGACAAGGGAACGCAAACGATGCCGTCGTCCAGATTTGATTCGACCAGATCGCACGGTTCACCGCCGACCGTCTTGCCCGCGACCGGGCCGACATAGAGCGCAGCGTGCGACCAGGTCGACTGCGTCAGATATTTTATGATTCCGGAAATGTGATTGCGGCCTTCGATCAGCAGGATATCGCCGGGCCTGATGCAGGTTCGCAGCGCCGCTGGATCGGCCGGGGTGAACGGCTCGTAGCGCCAAGCCGGCCTTTGCAAATATCGGGCGATCAGGCGCCCGAGGCGATCGAGTGTCCAGGTCATGAGGTGGAATGCGCGAAGGCCCAATACAATTCGCGCGCCCTGCGATAAAGCGGGCCGGGTTGCAACGAGCGCTGGTCTATGCGATTGACCGGCATCACTTTGGAATAGTTTCCGGACGAGAAAATCTCGTCGGCATTCTCCAAATCGGAATACTGCAGCGTGGTCTCCACCACGCTGACACCGGCATCGCGCAGCAGCTTGACGATGCGCTGGCGGGTGATGCCGTTGAGGAACGTGCCGTTCGGCGCCGGCGTGAACACCACGCCGTCTTTGCCGATAAACAGATTGGCGGTCGCGAGCTCGGCGATATTGCCGAGTTGATCACGCACCGCGCAATTGCCGAAGCCGCGCGCATTGGCCTCGATCAGCGCGCGCGCATTGTTCGGATATAGACAGCCGGCCTTGGCGTCGACCGGCATGCACTCCATGCTCGGCTTGCGGTAAGGCGACAGCGTGATCGAGAAACCGTCGGCCGGGCGCATCGGCGCTTCGTAGAGCGTGAGGCACCACTTGGTTGAATCCGGATCGGGCGCCACCAGCAGCGTGCCGCTGCGCTCGGCCCAATACATCGGGCGGATATAGAGCGCGGTACCCTTGGCAAAGCGTTTGATGCCGTCGCGCGTCAGGCCCTCCCAGGTCTCGGCCGTGATCGGTCGGCTTGAGATGCATCGTGGTGGCCGAGGCGTTGACCCGCGCGCAATGCAGGTCGAGGTCGGGCGACACGCCCTCGAAGGCGCGCGCGCCGTCGAAAACGGAAGAGCAGAGCCAGGCGGCGTGATCACGCACGCCCATGATCGGGACATTGCCCTCGTGCCAATCGTTTTCGTAGAAGGTCCAGGTTTTAGACCAGCTATGTCCCGGCGCCATTTCCTCTTCCTGCGTCATGCGGGGCTTGACCCGCGGCGCCATGCTACGCCAGCCTCGGCGCAAAATCCTATGACATTTGCCGATCGGAGAAATCAATGGCCATCTTCGTGTTCGACGCCTACGGCACGCTGTTCGACGTGCATTCGGCGATCGCGCGTTTTCGCGGCCTATGCGGGCCGGACGCCGACCGCATGTCGGAAATCTGGCGCGGCAAGCAGCTCGAATATACCTGGACGCTGACGCTGGCCGGGCATTACACGGATTTCTGGACGCTGACCGAGCGCGCGCTCGATTTTGCGCTGGCGCGGTTTCCGGCGGTCGACAAGACCATCAAGCCCAAGCTGCTCGATGCCTATTTCCAACTCGACGCCTTTCCCGACGCACGCGCGGTGTTGCGGACGCTCAAGGCCAAGGGCCACAAGACCGGAATCCTGTCGAACGGCTCGCCCAATATGCTCAAAGGTGCGGTGGACAATGCCGGCATCGGCGGCGATCTCGATGCGGTGCTATCGGTCGATGTATTGAAAATGTTCAAGCCGCGGCCGGAGGTCTATCGCCTCGTCACCGATCATTTCAAGTGCAAGCCGGGCGACGTAACTTTCGTATCGTCCAACCGCTGGGACGTGATGGCGGGCACCTCGGTCGGCTTCCGCGGCCTGTGGGTCAACCGGAGCAAGATGCCGGACGAATATCTCGATTTTCCGCCGCTGCAAACGCTGAGCGATCTCAATTCATTGACGGCCTTGGCCTAAAGCCTAACAGGGCTGGCGCGGTCCCCGATGGCGGCCTATATGCCGTTGCGCCTCACGGATTCCCGCCTGCCGACCATGCAATCCATTATTTCAATCTCCAATCTGTCCAAGACTTACGCGTCCGGTTTCCAGGCGCTGAAAACAGTCAATCTCGACATCCGGCGCGGCGAGATTTTCGCACTGCTCGGCCCGAACGGCGCCGGCAAGACCACGTTGATCGGGATCGTCTGCGGCATTCTCAATCCGTCGCAGGGCTCGGTTACGGTCGACGGCCACGACATCATCAAGGATTACCGCGCCGCCCGTTCGCTGATCGGCCTGGTGCCGCAGGAGCTGCACACCGACGCCTTCGAAAGCGTGTGGGCGACAGTGAATTTCAGCCGCGGCCTGTTCAACAAGCCGCGCAACCCGGCCTATGTCGAGAAAATCCTGCGCGCGTTATCGCTGTGGGACAAGAAGGACAACCGCATCATGACGCTTTCCGGCGGCATGAAGCGGCGCGTGCTGATCGCCAAGGCGCTCAGCCACGAGCCGCAGATTCTGTTCCTCGACGAACCGACCGCTGGCGTCGACGTCGAATTGCGCAAGGACATGTGGCAGGTGGTGCGCGACCTGCGCGCGTCCGGCGTCACCATCATCCTGACCACGCATTACATCGAGGAAGCCGAGGACATGGCCGACCGGGTCGGCGTCATCAGCAAAGGCGAGATCATCCTGGTCGAGGACAAGGCCGAGCTGATGCGCAAGCTCGGCAAGAAGCAGTTGATCCTGCAACTGCAGAAGAAGCTCGATGCGCTGCCGGCGGCGCTCGCCGCGCACAATCTAACACTCGTCAATGACGGGACCGAGCTGGTGTTCACCTACGACACGCAAGGCCGAGCGCACCGGCGTCACTTCGATGCTGAGCGCGCTGGGCGATGCCGGCATCAGGTTCCGCGACCTGCAAACCACGCAAAGTTCGCTGGAAGACATTTTCGTCGGATTGGTGAGCGAGCGATGATCAATCTTCGCGCCGCAGGCGCCATCTACAAGTTCGAAATGGCGCGCACCGGGCGCACCATCTGGCAGAGCATCGTGTCGCCGGTGCTCTCGACCTCGCTCTATTTCGTGGTGTTCGGCGCGGCCATCGGCTCGCGCATCACGCAGATCGAGGGCGTTTCCTACGGCTCCTTCATCGTGCCGGGGCTGATCATGCTGACGCTGCTCACGCAAAGCACGATGAACGCCTCATTCGGCATCTATTTCCCGCGTTTCACCGGCACCATCTACGAGATTTTGTCGGCGCCGGTTTCGGGCTTCGAAATCGCGCTTGGCTATGTCGGGGCGGCAGCGACCAAGTCGATCATCCTCGGGCTGATCATTCTCGCGACCTCGTGGCTGTTCGTGCCGCTGCACATCGCGCATCCGTTCTGGATGATCGCGTTTCTGCTGCTGACCGCGTTCACCTTCAGCCTGCTCGGTTTCATCATCGGCATCTGGGCCGAAGGTTTCGAGCAGTTGCAGATCGTGCCGCTGCTGATCATCACGCCTTTGACGTTTCTGGGGGGCACCTTCTATTCCACCAGCGTATTGCCGCCGCTCTGGCAGAAAATCGCGCTGTTCAACCCGGTGGTCTATCTGGTCAGCGGCTTTCGCTGGAGTTTCTTCGAGATCGCCGACGTGAGCCACAGCATCAGCATCGGCATGACGCTATTTTTCCTCGCGCTATGCCTTGCCGCCGTCGGCTGGATCTTCAAGACCGGTTACAAGCTCAAGAAATAATCTCTGCCTTAAATTTTTGTGTCTAGGAACTAACTCGGCCTGATAGGGGTATGCTCTTGCTGGGGCAGCTTCGCCCCGAAATGCCAGGGAGATTTGTCCATGTCGCCGATGTCGAAGGCCTTCGCGAGTTTCGCCGCTATTGCCGCGTTGTCATCGCCTGTAGCCGCGCAGGGGCTGGTCACGCAGAAAAACATTCCGCTGGCGATGGCCCAGACCATCGCCAATGCCGCGCTGGCGCAGTGCGAAAGCATGACCTACAAAGTTTCGGTGGTGGTCGTGGACCGCGACGGCCTGCCGATCGTCATGATCCGCGGCGACGGCGCCGGGTTGCACACGCCGGAAGGCGCCGACCGTAAGGCCTATACTGCGCGTACCTTCAGTGCGCCCTCCGCCGCTTTTGCAAAACGTATGCTTGACGACCCGGGCTCGGTCGGCTCGCGGCAATATACCCGCGTGCTGGCGCTCGGCGGCGGGTTGCCGATCAAGTCGGGCAATGAAGTGGTCGGCGCAGTCGGCGTCTCCGGTTCGCCCGGCAAGGACGACATCTGCTCGCAGGCCGGCATCGACAAGGTGGCGGATCAGCTCAAGTAGACCGGCGCCTACCGTTTCCGGATGCCCGCTTTCGCGATCAGCTGCGACCACTTCTCGACGTCGCTCGCGATGCGTTTGGCCAGGTCCTTGGAAGCCATCCCGCGCGCATCCATTCCGGATTCGTTCGAGAACTTCTGCACCTCAGGCGACTTCAACGCTTCGACCACCTCGCGATTGAGCACGAAGACGATATCGTCCGAGGTACCGGCTGGCGCGGCGAGCCCGTTCCAGCTGGTCACGTCGTAACCGGGCAGTCCGCTCTCGATCACGGTCGGCACGTTCGGCAGGTTCGACGCGCGCTCGCGCGCCGTGGTCGCGATCGCGATGATGCGGCCTTCGGCGATCGGCGCCTGAAAGCCGGGAAAATAATCGAAGGCGACGTCGATATCGCCGCGCAGGACAGCCAATGCCAGCTCTGGCGTCGTCTTGTATGGAATCGTCGTGACCGTGATGCCGGCCATGATCCGGAACAGTTCCGCCGACAGATGTTGCGTGCTCCCGGCATTGATCGTGCCGAAATTGAGCTTGCCGGGGTTAGCCTTGGCGGCGGCAATGATGTCCTTGACGGTTTTGTATGGCGAGCCGGCTTTAGTCGCGAGCAACAGCCCGTAGGACGCCGTGGTGGAGATAGGCACAAAATCGGTCTCGATATCGTAAGGCAATGACTTGAAAAGCGCCTTGGCGATGGTGAGGCCGCCGCCGATCATCACCAGCGTATAGCCGTCGGGCGCGGCTTCCTGCGCCGTCTTCATGCCGAGAATGCCACCGGCGCCGGGGCGGTTGTCGACGTAGAATTGTTGACCGAAATGGTCGCTGAGTTGCTTGGCCACCATGCGCATGGTGACATCGGCGATGCCGCTGGGGCCATAGGGCACGACGATGCGCACCGGTTTTGACGGATAGGCATGTGTCTCGTCGGCCAGGCATGCCGTGGTCATGACCAGCATCAGCGCCACGGCGCGCGCGATACAACGCGAAAAACGGCCGGCAGCGCGTGGTCTGAGTTGCAGCATTGTCGTTCTCGGCGTTGGAGCGGCGGCAAGATAGGAACTTGTGGCCGGGCTGACAATGCGCCCCATGCATGGCAGGCTGCCGTCCGATGACGGCCACCACGATCGACATTCATCCGCACATCATCGCCGGCGACACACCGCGCTATCCGTTGGCGCCGCTGGGTGGCCATCAATCCGACTGGTCGCGCACGCGGCCCGTGACGGTGGAGCAGTTGATTACCGCCATGGACGAAGCCGACGTGCAAAAGGCCGCGATCGTGCAGGCCTCGACCTGCTACGGTCACGACAATGCCTACGTCGCCGACGCGGTCGCTGCGCATCCTGAGCGTTTCACCGGCGTGTTCTCGGTCGATGTGCTGGCGCCCGACGCAGCCGAGCGCATGCGCTTCTGGCGCAACAAAGGGCTGACCGGCCTGCGGCTCTTTACCTTCGGCAGCACGATGTCCGAGCAGGCCAATTGGCTCGACGATGCGAAGTCCTATCCGGCCTGGACGTGCGCAGGCGAGCTTGGATTGTCGATCTGCCTGCAGATGTCGGCCAAGGCGATCCCGCAAGCCATCAACATGGCCGAGCGGTTTGCGAACGTACGCATCGTTCTCGATCACTGCGCGCGGCCGGTGCTGGACGACGGGCCGCCCTACTCCGCCGCCGCCAGCCTGTTCGGCCTGGCGCGCTATCCCAATATCTACCTCAAGCTAACACCGCGTATTTTCGCTGAGGCGCGGCGCGGCAAGGCGACGCCGGAAACATTTTTCCCTCACCTCGTCGCCGAGTTCGGCGCCTCACGGCTGGCGTGGGGATCGAACTATCCGTCGAGCGAAGGCACCCTGCCGGCGCTTTTGAAAACGGCGCGCATGTCGCTTGCCTGTCTAGCGGGAGCCGATCAAGAATGGATCTTTGCCAAAACCGCGCAGGTTCTTTACCCGGCGTTGGCTGATTGAACGGGCCCGATAATGACCGAGAAGACGAAATTTTTCACGCTACTCGGCAATTATCCGAACACGCTGGCACTGAAAAAAGGCGCGGTGAAATCCGACCTGATCGACTTCGACTTCGCCGACGTGAAGGTATCCAACACGGCGTTCAAACCGCTGGTGCGCGAAGCGAAGTTCGACGTCGCCGAACTGGCGATCGTCACGTTCTTGCAGGCCAAGACTTACGGCAAACCTTACATACTCATTCCAGCGACGGTGCTCGGCCGCGGCCAGCATCACACCATCGCCTATAATCCGGAGCGCGGTGCACTGAAAGGCGAGCGAACTTGCCGGCAAGCGCGTCGGCGTGCGCGCCTATACCCAGACCACCGGCGCCTGGGTACGCGGATTCCTCGCCGACGACTACGGCGTCGAGACCGCCAAGGTGCGCTGGATCACGTTCGAGGACCCCCATCTCGCCGAATACAAGGACCCCGATTTCGTCACGCGCGCGCCCGAGGGCAAGACCCTGACTCAGATGCTGCTCGACGGCGAACTCGACGCGGCGATTGTCGGCGATACGCTGCCCGATCCGCGCCTCAAGCCGCTCATTCCCGATGCCGAGGCGGTGGCGCGCACATGGGCGCAGGCCCATGGCGGCGTGCCGATCAATCATCTGATGGTGGTGCGCGACACGATCGCGAAGTCGCGGCCCGATATCGTGCAGGAAATCTATCGGGTGCTGCAGGAAAGCCGGCGCACGGCCGCACCGCCGCCGGGCGGCCCGCTCGATCCGTGGCGGTTTGGCATTGAAGCCAATCGCCGTTCGCTTGAAATCATCGTCGACTACAGCTTTCGCCAGAAACTCATCCCGCGGAAATTCCCGGTCGACGAATTGTTCGACGGCTGGACAGCGAAATAGCCGGCGTCATCCGCCCGCGATGTCTTCGCGCAGGATTTCGAGCTCCAGCCACTGCTCTTCCGCCGCCGCCAGCTTACGCTGGGTTTCGCCGAGATCGGCGGTAACTTTTTCGAAGCCGGCGCGGTCGCGCGCATAGAAAAGCGGGTCGGCAAGCTTGGCCTGCAGTTCGTCGGCTTTCAATTGCAGCCCAGCGATGGTCTTGGGCAGCGTTTCGAGCGCATGTTTTTCCTTGAATTTCATCTTACGCTTTTGGGTCGGTGGCTCGGCAGCGATGGCGGCGGCCCTAGCAGGCTTCTCTTTTTCCGGCGCGACCGGGGCACGCGTCAGATCCGCGCCGCGTTGCGTCAGCATGTCGGAATAGCCGCCGGCATATTCGGTCCAGCGGCCGTCGCCCTCGGGCGCGATCACGCCGCTCACCAGACGATCGAGAAAGTCGCGATCGTGGCTGATAAGCAGCACGGTGCCGGGATATTCGCCCAGCATATCCTCGAGCACGTCCAGCGTTTCCATGTCGAGATCGTTGGTCGGCTCGTCGAGCACCAGCAAATTCGACGGCTTGGCCAGCGCCTGCGCCAGCATCAGACGGCCACGCTCGCCGCCGGAAAGTCTGCCGAGCGGCGTGCGGGCCTGCTCGCTCGAAAACAGAAAGTCCTTCATGTAGCTGATGACGTGTTTCGGCACATCGTTGACCATCACGGTGTCGCTGCCGCCACCGGTCAGCGCGTCCGCCACGGTGACGTTCGGATCGAGACTGTCGCGATGTTGATTGAGCGTCGCGACCGCAAGCGTCGACCCGAGTTTTACCGAGCCGGTATCGGGAGCGAGGCTGCCGGTCAGCATGTTGATCAGCGTGGTCTTGCCGCTGCCGTTCGGCCCGATGATGCCGATGCGGTCGCCGCGTTGAATCCGGATTGAAAAATCGCTGACGACCGGACGCCCGGCGTAGCTCTTGCCGATGTCTTTCGCCTCGATGACCAGCACGCCGGACGGCGCCGCGGCGCCCGCGGTGATCGTGGCATCGCCGGCGGCGGCGCGGTAACTGCGGCGCGCTTCGCGCAGCGCCTGCAAATTGCCGACCCGGCGCATATTGCGCTTGCGCCGCCCGGTGACGCCGTAACGCATCCAGTGTTCTTCGGCGACGATCTTGCGGTCGAGCTTGTGCTGTTCGCGCTCCTCTTCCGCCAGCAACATGTCGCGCCATTCCTCGAAATGACCGAAGCCGCGTTCGATGCGGCGCGTGCAACCGCGGTCGAGCCACACCGTTGAGCGCGACAGCGTCGAGAGAAAGCGCCGGTCATGACTGATGATCACCAGCGCAGTGCGCCGCGCGTCGAGATCGCGCTCCAGCCATTCGATGGTGGTGAGGTCGAGATGGTTGGTCGGTTCGTCGAGCAGCAGGATATCGGGCGACGGCGCCAGCACGCGCGCGAGCGAGACGCGGCGCGCTTCGCCGCCGGAAAGGTGAGCGGGATCTTCCCGGCCGGTGAGACCCAACTCCTGCAACAGATGGCGGGCGACGTATTGGTCGTCGGTCGGCTTGAGGCCGGCTTCGACATAGGCCAGCGTCGACGCAAAGTCGGCGAAGTCTGGCTCCTGCGGCAGATAGCGCACCAGCGCGCCCGGCTGCACGAAAATCGAGCCGCGGTCCGGCTCGACCAGTCTGGCGGCAATTTTCAGCAGCGTCGATTTGCCCGAACCGTTACGCCCAACCAGCGACACGCGCTCGCCGGTGGAGACGGATAGCTCCGCGCCGGTGAGCAGCGGCGTGCCGCCAAAGGTCAGTGCGATGTCCCTGAGTTGAAGAAGCGGTGGAGCCACGCGTTATGCGTCCGCCAATGCCGCCAGGATACGCGCCCAGGAGCGGATGCCCTTGTGGTAGCACTTGAGGTCGAACTTCTCGTTCGGCGAATGCACGCGGTCGTCATCGAGCGCGAAGCCGACCAGAAGCGAGTCCATCCCCAACACGTTCTTGAAATCCGCGACAATCGGGATCGAGCCGCCGGCGCCGACCGCCACCGCCTTCTTGCCCCACTCCTCGCCCAGCACGGCGCGCGCCTTGTTGAGCGCCGGATTGTCGAACGACAATTGCAGCGCCGGCGCCAAACCGAAATTGCCGAATTCGACACTGCAGTCGGCCGGCAGGCGGGCGCGCACGAAAGCGCGGAAGCCGTCGCGGATTTTTTGCGGATCCTGCTCGCCAACCAGGCGGAATGACACTTTCGCAGATGCCTGCCCGGGGATGACGGTCTTGGCCCCCTCGCCCGTATAGCCGCCGATGATGCCGTTGATCTCGGCGGTCGGCCGCGTGGTGATCTGCTCGAGCAGCATGCGGCCTTTTTCGCCGGCCGGGATCTTCAGCCCGATCGGTCCGAGGAATTTCTCCGGCGTCAGATCGAGCGACGTTGAGGTCGGCCTTGATGTCGGCCGGCAATTCCTTCACGCCATCGTAGAAATCCGGGGATGGTGACGCGGCCGTCGTCGTCCCACAGCGCGGCCAAAATTTTGGACAGCAGACGCAGCGGGTTTTGCGCCGCGCCGCCGAACACGCCGGAGTGCAAATCCCTGTCCGCACATGTGATCTTGACGTCTTCATAGACCAACCCGCGCAGCGAGGTGGTAATCGCCGGCGTATTGGCGTCCCACATCGCAGTATCGCAGACCAAGGCGAGGTCGAGTTTGAACTCGGCGGCATTGTCGCGCACGAATTTGAACAGATGCGCCGAGCCGCACTCCTCCTCGCCCTCGATCATGGTCGTGATCGGCAGCGGCAGCTTGCCGGTGACCGCCTTGAAGGCCCGGCAGGCCTCGATGAAGGTCATGGCCTGGCCTTTGTCGTCGCAGGCGCCGCGCGCCACGATGATCTTGCGGCCGCCTTCCAGCGTCTCGATGCGCGGTTCGAACGGCGGGGTCTTCCATTGGCTCAGCGGGTCGACCGGCTGGACGTCATAATGGCCGTAAAACAGCACGCGCGGGCCGGAAACCCCATTCGATTTGCCCACCACCACCGGATGCCCCTCGGTCGGACGGACGTCGGCGGCAAAACCGATGCTGCGCAGGTCGGCGGCGACGTGCTCGGCCGCGGTCCGGCAGTGCTCCTTGTAGGCCGGGTCGGTGGAAACCGAGGCGATGCGCAGCAACGCGAACAAACGCTCGACGCTTTGGTCGATATCCTGGTCGATGCGGCTCAAGACCGCGTCGAGTGTGCTCATGAGGGGCTCCTGCCGGTAGGATCAAGACGCTAGCAACGCATTCGTGTGCTGAAAAGCACCGCGATCGGTACAAAGGCGCGAAATTGCGGTCGAATTGCAAGTTGTAACGACGGTCTTGCGTTATCCGGCGTGTTTTTTCCGTTTTCTTTTCAGGATTTCTCAAGCATAGCCGGCCAGCACGGCTCCTTCGTCCGGAATAATGACTGGCCGTCAGGCGCCGGTTACTACCGAAGGCATCGCGCAGCGCTTTTCGATCCGGCACTCGCCTGCGCGAGACAATTTACATTTTACTTGACTGCGGCAGCGACAGTGTGTGAGCACAGCGCGAAGTTTTAGCCTACGACGACGCAACACGCTTGTCATCGCCGCCGACCGCGTTCAATATAGCGACAACCTGCCATCAGTGCGGGAGAGCTGAGGGGATCATGGAAGAGTTGATCGCGCGTCTCGTCGCCAATGTCGGCGTCGATCGAGTAGCTGCGGAAAAATCCGTCGGCATTATTCTCGACTTCCTGGTCAAGGAAGGCCCGCCCGACAAAGTTCAAGCTTTGATCGACAGACTTCCCGGTGCGCAGGCGCTGCTGCAGGCTCAGCAGGCCGGCGACGCGGGCGGCGGCATGTTCAGCATGGGCGGCCTGATGGGCGCCGGCACCAAAATGATGGCGCTCGGGCTCAGCATGGGCCAAGTGCAGGGTGTCACCAAGGAAGTCATTGCCTATTCCCGCGAAAAGGCCGGCGAGGACGCGATCGGAGAGATCGTCGGCGCTATTCCGGGTTTGAGTCAGTTCGTTTGAACGTTTTCGTCGGCGGCCTCGACAGAGTTAAGAAGCAGGCAAGGACATCCGGATGACCTACCCCATCACCGATATCGACGGGATCGATGGCGAAGCCGCCGCTATCCTCAGGACGGTCGGGATCCGGTCGACCGGACGGCTGCTCGAGGCGGCGCGCACTGTGCGCGGGCGCAAGATGCTCGCCATCAAGACCGGGTTCGATGAAAAGCAATTGCTGTGCTGGGCCAATGTCGCCGACCGCATGCGCGTCAAAGGCATCCGCAAGGAATATGCCGAGCTGCTGCAAGCCGCCGGCGTCGATACCGTGAAGGATCTCAAATATCGCAACCCCGGAAATCTCGCCAAGGCGATGGCGGAAGCCAACCGGAAGCGCAAGATGGTCAGCATGCTGCCGTCTCAAAAGGTGGTCGGCAACTGGATCAAGAACGCCAAGACGCTTGAGCTGATGATCCGGTACAAGTAGCCCCGCCACGCGGACTGCTTGACAGCCTCGCGCCTCCAGCGCAAAGCGACCGCCATGGGGCTCACCCGCACCTTCGAAGCCGTTGCCAAACCAGCGCAAAAACCTGCGCGCGACGCGCTTTCCGCCCTGCTCGCGCTGCGGCCGGCCGCTGGTCATGGGCATCCTCAACGTCACCCCGGATTCGTTTTCCGACGGCGGCAAGTTCATCGATCCGGCGATGGCCATCGCCCATGCCGCCGCGATGGCCAAACAGGGCGCCGATATTCTGGACATTGGTGCGGAATTCGACGCGGCCTTATGGCGGCATGAAACCAATATCCGCGGACGAGGAAAAGGCGCGGCTCGCGCCCGTGCTGCCGACGGCGATCAAATTGGGCCTGCCGGTGTCGATCGACACCATCAAGGCCAACGTCGCCACCTGGGCGCTCGACCAGGGCGCGTCAATCGTCAACGACGTGTGGGGCCTGCAGCGCGATCCCGCTATGGCGACATTGGTCGCCGCGCGCGGCGTGCCGGTGATCGTCATGACCAACCGCGAAACCGCCGACCCGGCGATCGACATTATCGCGGAGGTGTCGGCTTTCTTTACGCGTTCGCTCGAGATCGCGGAACGCGCCGGCATCGCGCGCGACAAAATCGTGCTCGATCCCGGCATCGGCTTCGGCAAGACCCCGGAGCAGAGCATCGCCTGCATCGCGCGGCTGGCCGAATTCAAACGCTTCGGCTTGCCGCTTCTGGTCGGCGCCTCGCGCAAGCGCTTCATCAACTCGGTAACGCCGTCGCAGCCCGATGAGCGCATCGGCGGCTCGATCGCCAGCCATCTCGAAGCGGTCGCCAACGGCGCGGCGATCGTGCGCGCGCATGACGTGGCCGAGACGGTGCAGGCGCTGCGCGTCGCCGCGGCCATCGAGGCGGCGCGATGAGCGACCGCATTTTCATCAAGGGATTGTCGCTGCACGCCTATCACGGCGTGATGCCCTACGAGGGCAAGGTCGGGCAGACCTTCACCATCGATCTCGAACTCGAGATCGATCTCGCGGATGCCGCGCGCTCGGACAAGGTGGCCGACACGGTTTCCTACGACAAGGTCGTCGCCTGCGCGAGCGACACCTTCTGCGCGCAGCGCTACAAGCTGATCGAGGCCGCCGCCGGCAAGGTCGCCGACGCGGTCCTGGCGGCGTTCCCGCGCGTGCGCAAGATCAAAGTGACGATCCACAAGCCGCACGCGCCGATCGCGGCCACCTTCAGCGATGTCGGCGTCACGCTGGTGCGGGCGCGGAGCAATTCCAAATCATGACCGAGGCCTGGCTGGCGCTCGGCGGCAATGTCGGCGACAGCCGGATCATTCTCGACCGCGCCGTGACGCTGCTGTGCGACGGCAAGCAGGTGCGGCTCACGGCGCGCTCGTCCGACTACAACACGCCGCCCTGGGGATTCAAATATCAGCCGCCTTTTATCAATCTGTGCATCGCGGTGGAGACCACGCTTGGCGCCCGCGACCTGCTGGCGCGCGCGCAGGAGGTCGAACGGGCGCTCGGCCGCGACCGCGCCCACGAGAAACGCTGGGGACCGCGCACCGCCGACATCGACATCATCGCCTATGACGCACTGACGATCGACGATCTGGGTCTGACCGTGCCGCATCCTCGCCTGTTCGAGCGCGCCTTCGTGCTGCTGCCGCTCGCCGAAATTGCGCCCGACTTGATTATTGACGGGAAAAAGGTGCGGGAGGCGGCCGCCGCCGTCGATAGCGCCGGGATCGAGCGGCTGCCGCCCAATTCATGACCGGCATTCATGTTGCTTCAATGCAATAGCGACGGCCCCGCGACTGTGGCACTTTGCGCCGATGACTGACGAGCTGATCAAGCCTTGCCCTCGCCGCTGAATTTCCGCCGACCAGCGAGGCCGAATGGCGCAAACTGGTCGAGGCGGCGCTCAAAGGCGCGCCGTTCGACAAGCGTCTGGTCAGCCAGACCTATGACGGGTTGCGGGTCGAGCCGCTTTATCCGCGCGCGACCGGCGCCGGCGTGGTCGCCGGGCGGAAGCCCGGGACGGCCTGGACGCTGATGCAGCGGATCGATCATCCCGATCCGAAAGTCGCCAACGCGCAGGCGTTGCAAGACCTTGAGAACGGCGCCACCGGGCTGACGCTGGTGTTCGCCGGTTCGCTCAACGCCAATGGCTATGGCCTCGATGCCTCGCCGGAAACACTGGCGCGTCTGCTCGACGGCATCGCGCTCGACGCCGGCATCACCATCGATTTCAACCTCAGCCCGCCGACACGCAACGCCGTGCAACATTTCGTCGCCTACGTCGGCAAGCGCAAGATTTCTCCGGCGTCGGTCGACATACGCGCCAGCATCAATCCGATCGGTGGGCTTGCCGCCACCGGCATCGAGTCCGCGCCCATGGAGCGAACTGTCAAAAGCAGTTGCGACCGCAATTCGCGATCTCGCCGAACAAGGATTTCGCGGACCGTTCGCGGTCGCCGACGGACGCATCATCCACAATGCCGGCGGCTCGGAAGCGCAAGAACTCGCCTTTGCCATCGCTGCCGCCGTGGACTGCCTGCGTGCCCTCGAAGCGGGCGGCGTCCCGCTCGAGGCCGCGCGCGGCATGATCTATTTCCGGCTGGCTGCCGATGCCGACGAATTTCTCACCATCGCCAAATTCCGCGCCGTCCGGAAGCTATGGGCGCGTGTCGAACAGGCCTGCGGCCTTGAACCCAAGCCCACCATCGTCGCGGCCGAAACCGCCTGGCGGATGATGACGCGGCGCGATCCTGACGTGAACATGCTGCGCACGACGATTGCTGTTGCCGCCGCAGGATTGGGCGGCGCCGACAACATCGCGGCGCTGCCGCACACCGCCGCCATCGGCCTGCCCGACGCCTTCGCGCGCCGGGTCGCGCGCAACACGCAGCTTATTCTGCTCGAGGAATCCAATCTGTACCGGGTTGCCGATCCGGCGGCCGGCTCCGGCGCCATCGAGGATCTGACGGCCAAGCTGTGCGCCGCCGCCTGGGCGCAATTCCAGGAGATCGACGCGGCGGGCGGCGCCTGGGCCGCGCTCGAACGCGGTCTCATCCAGAAAAATGTCGCGGCGGTGCGCGCGGAGCGGCAGAAAGCCGCGGCACGGCGCAAGGATGCGCTGACCGGCACCAGCGACTATCCCAATCTCAATGAAAAGCCCGCAACCGTGCTCGACGTTGCGCCGGTCGCCGCGCCGAAAGAAGGCGCCGCCGTCAAAACCATCGAGCCGCTGCCGAGCATACGGCTGGCCGAGCCGTTCGAGGCGCTTGCGCGACGCCTCCGACCGGATGCTCAAGAAAACCGGCGCGCGGCCGAAAGTGTTCCTGGCCAATCTCGGCAAGATCGCCGACTTCACCGCGCGCGCGATGTTCGCGAAGAATTTCTACGAGGCCGGCGGCATCGAGGCGTCGAGCAATGACGGCTTCAAGGATCAGGCCGCGATGATCGCCGCATTCAAGGCCTCGGGCGCCAGGCTCGCCTGCCTGTGTTCGTCCGACAAGGTCTATGAGACGCAAGCCGTCTCCATCGCCAAGGCGCTCACGGCCGCCGGCGCAACCGTTGCTTTCGCCGGCCGCCCCGGCGAGCACGAGGCCGAGCTGCGCCAGGCCGGCGTGAAAGCCTTCATATTCATGGGCTGCGACGTGGTTTCGACCTTGCAGGCGGCGCATGATATTCTGGGCGTCAAATGAGTCAGGTCCCCAACTTCGCCAACGTTGCCTTCGCCGAGACGCCGGTTGCGCCCGCCAAGGACACGGCCGCGCCCTGGCAGACGCCGGAAGGCATCGCGGTGAAGCCGGTCTATGGCGAAGCCGATCTCGCCGGGCTCGATTTCCTCGACACCTATCCCGGCAAGGCGCCGTTCCTGCGCGGGCCCTATCCCGCGATGTACGCGGCGCAGCCCTGGACCATCCGGCAATATGCCGGATTCTCCACCGCGGAGGATTCCAACGCCTTCTACCGGCGCAATCTCGCCGCCGGGCAGAAGGGCCTGTCGATTGCCTTCGATCTCGCCACCCATCGCGGCTACGACAGCGATCATCCGCGCGTTGCCGGCGACGTCGGCATGGCGGGCGTGGCCATCGACTCGATCTACGACATGCGCACGCTGTTCTCCGGCATCCCGCTCGACCAGATGAGCGTGTCGATGACCATGAACGGCGCGGTGCTGCCCGTGCTGGCGCTCTATATCGTCGCCGCCGAGGAACAGGGCGTGCCGCACGCCAAACTGTCGGGCACGATCCAGAACGACATCCTCAAAGAATTCATGGTGCGCAACACCTATATCTACCCGCCCGCGCCGTCCTTGCGCATCATCTCCGATATTTTCGCCTACACCTCGGCCGAAATGCCGAAGTTCAATTCGATTTCGGTCTCCGGCTATCACATGCAGGAAGCCGGCGCGACGCAGGACCTCGAGCTCGCCTATACGCTGGCCGACGGCGTCGAATATGTGCGCGCCGGGTTGAAGGCGGGACTGACCGTCGATCAGTTTGCGCCGCGCGTGTCATTCTTCTGGGCGATCGGCATGAATTATTTCATGGAGATCGCCAAGCTGCGCGCCGCCCGCATGATCTGGGCCAAGCTGATGAAGCCGTTCAAGCCGGAGGATGCGCGTTCGCTGTCGCTGCGCACGCATTGCCAGACCTCGGGCTGGTCGCTGGCGGCCCAAGACGTGTTCAACAATGTGTCGCGCACCATGATCGAGGCGATGGCGGCGACCCAAGGCCAGACCCAGTCGCTGCATACCAACGCGCTCGACGAGGCGCTGGCGCTGCCGACCGATTTTTCCGCCCGCATCGCGCGCAATACGCAAATCGTTTTGCAGCAGGAAGCCGGCGCCACCCGCATCGTCGATCCGTGGGGCGGCTCGTATTATGTCGAGCGGCTCACCTACGAACTGGCGCGCAAGGCCTGGGGCCATATCGAGGAAGTCGAGGCGCTCGGCGGCATGGCCAAGGCGATCGAAGCCGGCATTCCGAAGCTGCGCATCGAGGAAGCCGCCGCCAAGACGCAGGCGCGCATCGACTGCCGGTCATCAGTCGGTGATCGGCGTCAACAAATATCCGCCGACCGACGAAGCGCCGATCGACGTGCTCAAGGTCGACAATTCCGCCGTCATGCATCTGCAACTCGACAAGCTCAAGCGGCTGAAAGCCGAGCGCGATCCCGTTGCCTTGCAGGAGGCGCTCGATGCGCTGACGCGCGCCGCCACCGGCAACGGCAATCTGCTGGCGCTGGCGGTCGACGCCGCCCGCGCCAAGGCGACCGTCGGGGAGATTTCCTCGGCGCTGGAGAAAGTGTACGGACGTCACGTGGCCTCGATCAAAGCCATCACCGGGGTCTACAAGCGGGAGGTCGGCATGACCGGCGCGGTCGAAAAAGTGCGCGTTGCGGTCGAGGCATTCGAGGCGGCGGAGGGCCGCAGGCCGCGCCTGCTGGTCGCCAAGATCGGCCAGGACGGCCACGACCGCGGGCAGAAAGTGATCGCGTCGGCCTTCGCCGATCTGGGCTTCGACGTCGATATCGGGCCGCTGTTTGCGACGCCCGGCGAGGCGGCGCGCCAGGCGGTGGAAAACGACGTGCATATTCTGGGCGTGTCGTCGCTCGCCGCCGCTCACCTCACCCTGGTGCCAGAGCTCAAGAAGGAACTGGCGAGCCAAGGCCGCGACGACATCATGATCGTGGTCGGCGGCGTGGTGCCGCCGCAGGATTACGACGCGCTGATGAAGGCCGGCGCCGAGGCGATCTTCCCGCCCGGCACGGTGATCGCGGAAGCGGCCGAGAAATTGCTCAAGACGCTGAGCAAGCGCCTGGGCCACGGCAAAGAGGCCGCGGAGTGAACAGACCGATCAGCCGCGCGGTCCTGGCCGGGCTTTGCGCGCTGTCGCTGTCCGCCTGCATCGACTCCAGCGATCCGATCCTGACGGATGCGCAGCCGGTATTCGGGCCGCGGCTGAATTTGCAGCTCTACACCTTGCGCAAGGGCGTCGCCGATGAACCCGAGAAAGTGCAGCTACGCCTGGAACGGCGCGCTCTATGCCCATGCGGCGGCGGCATGAAGGATGTCGGCGCGATTACGCTGCATCCGTTCGAGGCCGGCGATTACATCCTGCAGTCGGTGCCGGTGCGGAGCCAAGTCGACCATCGAATACGCGCTGCTGCACACAGCTCGCGAGTGGCGCCTACCTGGTGATCGCGATCGACGAGGCGGATGCCGACGAGGCGACCCGCGCCGCCAATTGCACGCATCCCGGCGGCACCGCCTGCCGCATCGCGACGCGCGAGCAACTGTTCGCCTTGGCGCGCGCCACCGCGGCGCACCACAAGGACGAAGGCGGGCTGGCCCTCCGGCTGCCGGACGCGCCGGCCAAGCGCCCTCGCCCGTAGATGCCGCGCGCGCGCCCAAACCCTCAGAACTCGCCAGCGGCATCCGCGCCGGCGACCGCGCCACGCTGGCGCGCGCCATCACGCTGATCGAGAGCAAGCGCGCCGATCACCGCAAGGCCGCGCATCTGTCTGGTGCAGGAACTGCTGCCGGCGACCGGCAAGGCGGTGCGGCTCGGCATCACCGGTGCACCCGGCGTCGGCAAATCCACCACCATCGACGCGCTCGGCACGTCGCTGACGGCGCAAGGCCACAAGGTCGCGGTGCTGGCGGTCGATCCGTCCTCGACCCGCAGCGGCGGCTCGATCCTCGGCGACAAGACGCGCATGGCGACAACTCGCCGGCGATCCAAATGCCTTCGTGCGGCCCTCGCCCACCTCCGGCACGCTCGGCGGCGTCACCGCCAAGACGCGCGAGACCATGCTGTTGTGCGAGGCGGCCGGCTACGACGTGGTGATGGTGGAGACCGTCGGCATCGGCCAGTCGGAAACCGCAGTCGCCGACATGACCGACTTCTTTCTGGTTTTGATGCTGCCGGGCGCCGGCGACGAATTGCAGGGCCTCAAGAAAGGCATCGTCGAACTCGCCGACATGGTCGCGGTCAACAAGGCCGACGGCGACAACATCGCGCGCGCCAAGATCGCGGCGGCGGAATATCGCGCCGCGCTCAACATTCTCAAGCCGCGTGTCGGACACCTGGTCGCCGCCGGTGGTCACCTTATTCGGCGCTCACCGGCGACGGCATCGGCGGGCTCTGGAGCCAGGTGCTCGCGCACAAGAAGCTGATGACGGCGTCGGGCGAGCTGGCCGCGCGGCGGCGTGAGCAGCAGGTGAAATGGATGTGGAGCATGTTGGAGGAGCGGCTGACCGCGCGGCTGCGCAGCGATCCGAGCGTGCGCGGCAAGCTGCAAGGCCGCGGAAACCGCGGTGGCCGCCGGCAAGTTGGCGCCGACGCTGGCCGTGGAAGAGATCGCGCAATTGCTCGGGGTGTGATGTCCGTCACCATCCTCGTCACCGGCTTCGGTCCCTTTCCCGGCGCGCCGTTAAATCCGACCGAGATGCTGGTGAAACGGCTGGCGCGGTTGCGCCGGCCTGGCTTGACCAACGCCAAGATCGTCCCGCATATTTTCCCGACCCGTTATGCGGGGGTCGACCACGATCTGCCCAAGCTGATCGGCAAACACAAACCGGATGCGTTGCTAATGTTCGGGCTGGCGCCGCGGACGAGCGTGCCGCGCATCGAAACGCGGGCGCGAAATTCCTTGGCTTTGCTGGCTGACGCAGGCGGAAATAGTCCGCACCGCGCCGCCATCGCACCCGGAAAGCCTCCGGCGGTAGCCATGCCGGCCCCGGCGCGGGCATTACTCGCGGCTGTTCGCACCGCCGGCGTACCGGCCGCGTTGTCGCACGATGCCGGGCGCTATCTGTGCAATTATCTGTGTTGGCGCGCCATCGAGACAGCCGGCAAAAAGGGCGGGCCGTGGCTAGCGGCTTTCATTCATGTTCCTCTCGTCCGTCGCGGAGCAGGCCCGCGGCGCGCGAACAAGCGCCACATCTCACTTGACGATCTGACCCGCGCCGGAAGCAGCCTGCTGGTTGCGCTGGCCGCGGCAGCACGGCGTTAACCTCGCCGGGAGAAGATGCGCGCATGGACATCGACCGCCGCTGCCTCCTGCTTGGCGCCGCAACTGGCGCGGCGACCCTTGCCGCACCGGCGGCGTTGTCTGCTTTCGGCCTCGACGCCGCGCAATTTGGCGTGCGGCCCGGCGCACCCGACGACCAGAGCCACGCCCTGCAACGCGCCATCGACCAAGCGGCGCGCAGCCGCACGCCGCTGATGCTGGCACCCGGCGTCTACCGGGCCGGCGATCTCAAGCTGCCCGCCGGCACCCAGCTTGCCGGCGTGCGCGGCGCGACCAGCATCGTGCTGACGCACGGCCCGTCGCTGCTGTCCTCCGAGCACGCCGATACCGTTTCGCTCAACGGCCTCAACCTCGATGGCGGCGGCCAGCCGCTGCCCGAGGGCCGTGCGCTGATACATTTCGACGGCGTGAGCACGCTGCGCATCGCCGATTGCGAGATCGCCGGCGCCGGTCGCAACGGCGTCACGCTGCAAGCCTGCGATGGCGAAGTGACGCACTCGACGATCACCGGCGCCGCGGACAATGCGCTGTTCTGCAACGACAGCCGCGGCTTGATGATTACCGCCAACATCATCGCCAAGTCCGGCAATGGCGGCATTCTGGTTTGGCAGAGCGAGAAACGCCGCGACGGCAGCCTGATCGCCGACAACCGGATTGAGGACACGGGCGCGCGCGCCGGCGGCACAGGCCAGAACGGCAATGCCATCAATGTGTTTCGCGCCGGCGATGTGATCGTGCGCGGCAATCATATCCGCAATGCCGCCTTTTCGGCGATCCGCGGCAATTCCGCCTCCAACATCCAGATCATCGGCAACAATTGCGCCGCGCTCGACGAAGTCGCGATCTATTCCGAGTTCGGCTTCGAAGGAGCCGTGATCGCCGACAATGTCGTCGACGGTGCAGAGACTGGGATTTCCGTCACCAATTTCAACGAAGGCGGCAGGCTCGCCACGCGTGCGCGGCAATATCGTGCGCAATCTCGGGATCCGGCGACCGAATCGCCCACCGGAGGAAGCCGGCACCGGCATCGGGGTGGAGGCGGACACGGTGGTCGCCGGCAATGTGATCGAGCGGGCGGCGCGGGCCGGCATCAGCGCCGGCTGGGGTCAATATCTGCGCAATGTCGCGATCACCGGCAATGTGGTGCGCGAGGCGGGCTTCGGCGTCGCCGTGTCGGTCGCGGCCGGCGCCGGCATCGCCGTGATTTCCGGCAATATTTTCGCCGGCACGAAGCGCGGCGCCATCGTCGGCATGGAGTGGGAAAAAGCGGTAACCGGCGACCTCGCGCTCGCTGGCGCCGATCGTTATCCGCAATTGCGGATCAGCGGCAATCTGGTGAACTGACCGCCGCAACCGTTGCCACGTTTAGGCCGGAATGCCTCCCTATCTGCACCCTATGACGCCTGCCCGTTCCTCCCGCCGAAAGCTCATTATGCTTGCGATCTTTTCTCTATTTCTCGTGCCCTTGCTTGCGCGCGCCGCGCTTTACGTCATCGGCAACGATCCGCGCTCGTGGCGCGACGCCGACTGGTCGAGCGCCGGCGCGCTGCCGCCGGCCGCCGACTTCCAGCCGGCGCGCGTGGTGATCTTCACCGGTACCACCGGCGCGTGGAAAGGTATCTTCTCGGTGCACAGCTGGGTCGTGCTGAAACCCGCCGGTGCCAAGCAGTGGACGCGCTACGACGTTGTCGGCTGGGGCAATCCGGTGCGCACCAACGGCTGGCCGGCCGACGGCCGTTGGTATGGCAACATGCCGGTGGCGATCGCCGACGTGTCGGGCGCGCAAGCCGAGAAGCTGATTCCCCGCATCGAGGCGGCGGTTGAAGCCTATAAATTCAACCGCGCCGGCGACTACCGCATCTGGCCGGGGCCGAACAGCAACAGCTTCACCGCCGCGATCCTGCGCGCGGTGCCGGAATTGGGCATCGCGCTGCCACCAAATGCCGTGGGCCGCGATTTCCGCGACGGCTTCTACGCCGGGCGCACCGACAGCGGCACCGGCCTGGAACTCAATCTCGGCGGCTTTGCCGCCGTGAAACTCGGCTGGGTCGAGGGCATCGAGGTCGATCTGCTTGGGCTAGTAGCCGGATTAGATTTGCGTCATCCCGGCGTCAAGCTGCCGGGATTCGGCCGTATCGGCGTCGAATCGCCTGTCGCCACCGCGCTAGCGCGCTGACTCTCACGAATTTCTCACAGCCTTTTGTCTTAGCTGCGCGCCAATCGGGGTGACGCACGCACGCCGTGCATGGCAAGTTAAGCCCATGCGCGACACGCTGCCGCTACTCGACAAGGTGCCCTTCCCCGCGATCCGGCGGGGCAGGTTAGATACGCTACAGGTCAATGTCGGCTATCGCTGCAACCAGTCCTGCTTCCACTGCCACGTCAATGCCGGGCCAAGCCGCACCGAAGAAATGTCGGCCGCGGTTGCCGATGTCGTGCTCGACTTTCTCGCACGCCGGCAGATCGCCACGCTCGATATAACCGGCGGTGCGCCCGAGCTTAATGCCAATTTCCGTCGTCTGGTAACGGTCGCGCGCGGTCTCGGCATCAAAGTGATGGACCGCTGCAATCTCACCATCCTGGAACAGCCGGGCCAGGAAGACCTCGGTGAATTTCTCGCGGCCAATCACGTCGAAGTGGTGGCTTCAATGCCGTGTTATTTGGAAGCCAATGTCGAGGCGCAACGCGGCAAGGGCGTGTTCGATGGCTCGATCCGCGGCCTGCAGAAGCTCAACGCGCTCGGCTTCGGCCGCGATCCGGCGCTCACGCTCAACCTCGTCTACAATCCACAGGGCCCGTCGCTGCCGCCGCCGCAGGCTTCGCTCGAAGCCGATTACAAGCGCGTGCTGGGCGAACACTACGGCATCGTGTTCAACAAATTGTTCGTGCTCGCCAACATGCCGATCCAGCGCTTCGGTTCGATGCTCGTGACCAAAGGCGAGTTCGACGGCTATATCGATCTGCTGCGCGAGGCGCATCTCGACGCCAATGTCGATGGCGTTATGTGCCGCAACCTCATTTCGGTCGACTATCGCGGCTTCGTCTATGACTGCGACTTTAACCAGATGCTCGATCTGCCGCTATCGACGGCCAAGCGCAAGCGTGTGCACCTGTCCGATCTGCTCGACGCCGACATCACGGACAATCCGATCCGCACCGCCGGCCATTGCTACGGCTGCACGGCGGGCCAGGGATCGAGCTGCGGCGGCGCGCTGAAGGAGGCGGCGGAATGAGCGCGGTCGTCAGCCCCCAACCCAACCCTCCTCGGCACGCAGAGGAGGGAGCAAAAGCGGCCGGCCGCGTCTGCCCGGCCGATTACGTCTATTCGCCCAAGGTTTTTGCGCGGTTGCCGGATTTCGAGGCCGAAACGCTCTATGTCGTCGGCGGGCTTTACGGCAATCTGGCGGCGCTCGCGGCGGTCGAACAGCTTGCCGCGCAGGAAATGGCGCCGGTCACTATTGTCTTCAACGGCGATTTCCATTGGTTCGATGCCGAGCCGGACTGGTTCGCGGCGATCGAGCGCGGCGTCGCGCCGCATCGCGCGTTGCGTGGCAATGTCGAAACCGAGATTGCGCGCGTGATGGATATTGGCGCGGGCTGCGGCTGCGATTATCCGCCCAGCGTGAGCGACGATGTCGTGTGGCGATCCAATGTTATTTTATCGCAACTGCGCGCCGAAGCTCCGACGGCTACGCGCACGCGGCTGCGCGATCTTCCGATGTATCTGGTGGCCGAAGTCGCAGGCTTGCGCATCGGCATCGTGCATGGCGACGCCGAGGCACTGGCCGGCTGGAATTTCGCGCAGGATCAACTCGATAATTCCCATCGTGGAGAATGGCGGAGCGATATCCGCGCAGCATCCCATATCGATGTTTTCGCCAGTACGCATACCTGTCTGGCGGCGCTGCGCGATTTCGTTTTTCCCGCAGGGCGGCTGACGGTGATCAACAATGGCGCCGCCGGGATGCCGAATTTCGCCGGTTCCCGCTACGGCCTGATCTCCCGCATCGCCAGCCACCCCCTCCCCGCACAAGCCGCTCTACGGCCTTGAGCGCGACGGCGTTTATATCGACGCGATCCCGCTCAAATACGATAATGCGGCCTTCCTCGATCGCTTTCTGGCGCGCTGGCCGGAAGGCTCGCCCGCGCACGCGTCGTATTACCGGCGCATCGTCTCCGGGCCGGATTATTCAATCGCGCAGGCGCGTCCGGCAACGTCGTGACGCTCACCATCATCATGCCGGTGCTCGACGAGGCCGCGGAAATCGAGGCCGCCCTCGCCGCGCTGGCGCCTTATCGCGCGCGCGGCGTCGAGGTGATCGTGGCCGATGGCGGCAGCAGCGATCGCACGCCTGAGTTGGCGCGGCCGCTCGCCGACCGCGTGATCGTGGCCCCGCGCGGACGCGCCGCGCAGATGAATGCGGGTGCCGCCGCTGCGAGCGGCGATGTGTTGTTGTTCCTGCATGCCGACACGCGGCTGCCGGACAATGCCGATCGCTTGGTGCTCGACGGCCTCGCCTCTTCAGGCCGCAACTGGGGCCGTTTCGACGTGCGCTTTGATGGCGGCGGCCTGCTCGCATTTGTCGCGCTCATGATGAATTGGCGCTCGCGGCTGACCGGGATCGCCACCGGCGACCAGGCGCTGTTCGTCACCCGCGCGGCATTCGAGTGCGTCGGCGGCTTTCCGGCCATCGCGCTGATGGAAGATGTCGTGCTGTCGGCGAAGCTCAAGCGCATAAGCAAGCCGCTTGCCCTGCATTCGCGCGTCACCACCTCGGCCCGGCGCTGGCGCAAGCACGGCATGCTGCGCACGGTGCTGCTGATGTGGCGTCTGCGGTTAGCGTTTTTCCTGGGCGCCGATCCGGCCAAACTTGCGCGCGCCTTCGACTATGACGCGAAATGATTACTGCAGCTTGATCAGCACCAATCCAGCGACGATCAGCAGCGCCGCGACGATGCGCACGGCCCGCAACGGCTCCTTCAGCACGACCACCGCGATGCCGGCGCCGAACAGTACGCTGGTTTCCCGCAAGGTGGCGACGATGGCGATCGGCGCCAGCGTCATCGCCCATAGCGCAATACCGTAGGACGCGACCTGCAAGCCGCCGCCAATCAGCCCGCGCCACCAGAAGCGCCTGACATTGGCGAATACCGCGGCAGCCTCGCGCGCCAGCGCATAAGGCACCAAGGTCGCCGCGATACCGATGAACAGCCACAGCGAATAGGCAATGGGATGGCCGGACAGCCGCGCACCGATGCCGTCGACCACCGAATAGGTGCAAATGGTGAGCGCGGTGAACAGCGCGAAACCAACGGCACGGCGGTCGAGCCTGGCGAGATCGCGGCCGCCGCGTATCGACAACAGCACGACTCCCGCGGCCAACGCGACGATGCCGGCCCAGCCGGCGGGATTGAGCGATTCACCAACCAAGAAGGTTGTCGCCGTCGCCGTCATCAGCGGCGCGGACCCGCGCGCGATCGGATAGACTTGGCCGAGATCGCCGGCGCGATAGGCTTCGATCAGGCCGCCGAAATAAAACAGATGGATGACCGACGATGCGATCAGCCACGGCCACGACGCCGCGGCGGGCATGGCAAAGAAAGGCAGCGCGACAAGCGCGATGGCGGCGGCGCCGATTGAGATCAGGGTCGTGGTCGAGAGCGGATCGAGCCCGACCTTAATCAGCGCGTTCCAGCCGGCATGGCAGAGCGCGGCAAACAGAACGGCGAGGAAGACGATATTTTCCAACGCTCACGCTTTCGCCGCGGCAGGCGCCCACAGCTTGGGGCCGGCGCGGGCATATTGCACCGGGCCGGGCCACCTCGGCGCCCAGCGCCTTGGCGGCGTGCCAGCCCCAATGCGGGTCGTCCAGGAAACAGCGCGCCATCGACACCATGTCGGCCTCGCCTTTGGCCACGATCTGCTCGGCATGCTCGGGCTTGACGATCAGCCCGACGCAACGGGTCGGGATGCCGGCTTCCTTCTCGCACGCGCGCGGCGATCGGCACGTTGTAGCCGGGCTCGGCAGGATTGTGGATGCCGGCGGCGACGCCGCCCGACGAGATGCAAATGAAGTCGAGGCCCTCGCCTTTAAGCGCCTTGGAGATCGCCACCGCGTCGTCGGCGGTGAGCCCGCCGTCGCGCCAGTCGCTGCCCGTGATGCGCGCGCCGAGCGGCACGCCTTTCGGCACCACGCCGCGCACCGCGCGCGCGATCGAGAGCGGAAAGCGCAGGCGGTTCTCGAGCGAGCCGCCATATTGGTCGGTGCGCTTGTTGGAGATCGGCGACATGAAGCCGTGCGCCAGATAGCCGTGCGCCATGTGCAGTTCGATTTCGTCGAAGCCGATGCGCAACGCGCGCTGCGCTGGCGGAAACGAAGGCCGCGCGCACGCGTTCCATGTCGGCTTCGGTGACTTCGCGCGGCGTGTGCCAGTTGTCGCCGAACGGGATCGGCGAAGCCGCCATGGTCGGCCAAGGATCGGAGTCCGGCGTGAGCGGACCTGCGCCCTCCCACGGTTTTTGCGCCGACGCCTTGCGGCCGGCATGGGCGATCTGGATGCCGAATTTGGCGGTGCCGGCGCGGCGCGCCGACGCGACCACACGGGCGAGCGCTGCTTCGTTGTCGTCCGAATAGAGCCCAAGGCAGCCATGGGTGATGCGGCCCTGGCGCTCGACATGGGTTGCCTCGACAATCACCAAAGCGGCGCCGGAATTCGCCAGCATGCCGAGATGCATCAGGTGCCAATCATTGGCGCAGCCGTCGTCGGCCGAATACTGGCACATCGGCGAAACGACAATGCGGTTGGCAAGCTCGAGGCCGGCCAGTTTATAAGGCGAAAAAAGCGCGCTGCTCATGGGTGGGGATACTCTGGAGGGAGGGCCGGCAATGATGGCACCGGCGCAGCCCGGGTCCAAACTTAATTCCAGCATATCAGAACGACCAAAGCAGCTTTCAAGCGGCCGGGCGCAGATCGTTGGTGTCTTCAGCCGGCGCCTGGCCGGCCAGTTTTCGCCAAACCGTCACCGCCTGCATGGCATCGGCCACGCGCTGGGCGAAACCCCGCGGCGTGTAATAGCGCCGCCAGCGGCCGCTTTGATAAAGCCCGGCATAATAGACAAGCCGACGCTCGGCAAGGTCGAGCCAGCGGCGCGACATCTCGTCGAAGGGTGGTCCCGGCTTCGCCGGCATGAGGGGTCCGTGGCGGTCAGGTGCACAATGACGCCAACGCAACGATTATAGATCGTCCAAGCGTTAAGCTGATTCGCGGCCCTTTTAAATGGACCGGGAGCGCTGTCAGCTCTTGAATTTCTTGGCCAGCGCGTCGGCGTTTTTCGCCAGCAGGCCAACATCGGCGCCGACTGCCACGAATTGATAGCCCCAATCGATATAGCGGCGGGCCTCTTCCTCGACGCCGGTGAGCATGCCGGCCGGCTTGCCGACTTTCTTGAGCCGCTTGACGGCGTCGTGCATGGCTTCCTGTGCGCCGGGATGTTGCGGATTGCCGAGATAGCCCAAGGAAGCCGACAGATCCGCCGGTCCGATGAACACGCCGTCGACGCCTTCGACGGCGGCAATGGCTTCGAGCTGGTCGAGCGCCGTCCGGGTTTCGACCTGCACCAGCACGCAAATTTCGGCGTTGGCCTTGCCGAGGTAACCGGGCACGCGACCGTAGCGGCTGGCGCGCGCCGATACCGACACGCCGCGAATGCCCTGCGGCGGATAGCGCGTCGAGGCGACCGCGCGCTTGGCCTCCTCGACGTTCTGCACATAGGGGAACAGCAGCGTCTGCGCGCCGATGTCGAGGCAGCGCTTGGCCAGCACCGCGTCGTTCCAGGCCGGACGGATGATCGGCGTCGTCGTGCTGCCCTGCATGGCCTGGAGCTGGCCGACCAGATCGGGGATTTCGTTGGGCGAATGCTCGGTGTCGAGCAGGATCCAGTCGAAGCCGCTATCGGAAATGATTTCGGCGGCGATGTTGCTGCACAGGCTCGCCCACAGGCCGATCTGCAACTTTCCGGCGGCGAGTGCGTGCTTGAAGGCGTTGCGTGGCATATCCGGCATTGCGAGCTTCCTTAAACGAATTGAATGGCGATGCCGCCGAGCGGCCCGTAATCGGCGTGGATGGTATCGCCTTTTTGCGCGAACACCACGCGGGTGAACGAGCCGGCCAGCACGATATGGCCGGGCTCGAGCGCGTGGCCGTGCGGGCCGATCTTGTTGGCGAGCCAGGCGACGCCGAGCGCCGGATGGCCGAGCACGCCGGCGGCAAGGCCCGTCTCCTCGATTTCGGAATTCCTGTACATGATGCCGCCGACCCAGCGGAGGTCGACATCCATCGGGCCGACCGGACGCCCGCCCATGGCGATGCCGGCGGCGGCGCCATTGTCGGCGACGGTGTCGACGATCTTGCGCGGGTCTTGCAGGCGCGCATCGACGATCTCCATCGCCGGCACCACGTATTCGGTGGCGCGCAGCACGTCGGTCAGGCCGACGCCGGGACCCTTGCAGGCGTTTGCCCATGATGAAGGCGAGTTCGACCTCGACACGCGGCTTGCAGTAGTCGGCGTGCTTCACCTTGGCGCCATCGGCGATGATCTGGTCGTCCAGGATGTAGCCGTAATCCGGCTCGTCGATCATCGAGGAGCGCTGCATCGCCTTGGAGGTGAGGCCGACTTTGTGGCCGATCAGCTTGGCGCCGGCCTTGATCTTGCGCTGCGCGACGTCGGTGGAGATCGCGTAGGAATCCTCGATGGTGATGCCCGGAAACGTGATGTGAAGCTGGGTCGCCTGTTTGTGCTCGTTTTGCGCCGCCATCAGAATGTCGGCGGCCTTTTTGCGGTCGGCGTCGGAGAGCATCGATGAATTCCTCGAGATCGTTGTCTTGCCAACTTATCTCCGTCATCCTGAGTCGACGCGAAGCAGCCTCGAAGGCGACAGTCGAGCCGTTCATCCTTCGAGGGCCGCTTCGCGGCCACCTCAGGATGACGGCAACCCTTAGTGCTCCATATATTTTGCAATAAAAGCTTCGTACTCCTCGTCTGAACTACAATTTTTCTTGTCACGGACGGATAGCCGTAAGCTCGACATAATTTGACGGGGCTTGCCAATGCTTTTTAGACCGCATCGGCCA
This sequence comes from uncultured Alphaproteobacteria bacterium, assembly GCA_963809675.1. GTDB lineage: Bacteria > Pseudomonadota > Alphaproteobacteria > Rhizobiales > Xanthobacteraceae > Pseudolabrys. The sequence goes on along the minus strand of CAWEKJ010000007.1, from coordinate 88,316 downwards.
TCCAGAGATATGCGGCATATGTGCCGCTCATCGCATCAATCAGAGTCTTGCGAACCGTGGCCCCGTTGAAGACACTGTCGATCCCATGAAGCATCTAGTGACGGTCGCGGTGTAGTGCCGGTGTTGATAGAGATCACCTGGGTCGCCCGCACCGCAACCAAACAGCTGGTCGAAACCATCCGCCCTGCGCTTGGGAAGCGCATACGCTCCTGCCGAGGGCAAGACTTCGTCGGCGGGGCTTGAAGAAATGACCGCCAGGTTCGGCTTTGGAACCGATGAGCGCACCCCATACCAAGATTGCCAAGCGCACCAATGCATTAGGCGCAGCAAATTCAGATAAGCCCCCGCAACCGCGAGCTACACGTAACAAAGATGACCGAGCTGCGACTTCCAACCACCCGCTTACGACGTCCTCAGTGCTTGAGCTTCGGATCGACCTTGAACGTCGCTTGCGTCTTCTTGGTGATCTCGTCGAGCGTCACGTCGGGCGCGAGTTCGATCAGCGTCATGCCGCCCTTCTTGCGGTCGATGGTGAATACGCCCAGATCGGTGATCACCATGTCGACGACGCCGGCGCCGGTGAGCGGCAGGTCGCATTTGTGCAACAGCTTGGGCGCATCCTTGGCGGTGTGCTCCATGATCACCACCACCTTCTTGACGCCGGCGACCAGGTCCATGGCGCCGCCCATGCCCTTGACCACCTTGCCGGGGATCATCCAGTTGGCGAGGTCGCCGTTCTCGGCCACCTGCATGGCGCCGAGCAGCGCAAGGTCGATATGGCCGCCGCGGATCATGGCGAATGAATCGGCGGACGAGAAAAAGCTGGTGGTCGGCAGTTCGGTGACGGTCTGCTTGCCGGCATTGATCAGATCGGCGTCTTCCTCGCCCTCGTAAGGGAACGGCCCGAAGCCGAGCATGCCGTTCTCGCTCTGCAGCTGCACGCTCATGCCCTTCGGAATGTAGTTCGACACCAGCGTCGGAATGCCGATGCCGAGATTGACGTAAAAGCCGTCGCGCAATTCCTTGGCGGCGCGTTCGGCCATTTGATCGCGGGTCCAGGGCATCTAGAATGATCCTCCTGTGCCGGCAGCGCGACGCTTGCGCACGGTGCGCTGCTCGATGTGCTTGATCGCGTTCGGCACGTGCACGATGCGTTTGACGTAAACGCCCGGCGTGATGATGGCATCGGGCTCGAGTTCGCCCGGCTGCACCAGGTTCTCGACCTCGGCGACGGTCATCTTGCCGGAGGCCGCCACCATCGGATTGAAATTGCGCGCGGTCTTCCGGTACACGAGGTTGCCCTCGGTATCGCCCTTCCAGGCATGCACCAGCCCGAGGTCGGCGACGATGCCGCGCTCCATGATGTATTTGTCGCCGTCGAAGACGCGTTCTTCCTTGCCCTTGGCGATGTCGGTGCCGGCGCCAGTGCGGGTGAAGAACGCCGGGATGCCGGCGCCGCCGGCGCGCAACCGTTCGGCCAGCGTGCCTTGCGGGTTAAATTCGATTTCCAATTCGCCGGCAAGATATTGCTGGGCGAACAATTTGTTCTCGCCGACGTAAGACGAGATCATTTTCTTGACCTGCTTGGTCTCCAGCAGCAGGCCGATGCCGGCGCCATCGACGCCGGCGTTGTTCGAAACGAAGGTGAGGTTTTTGCACGCCGGAATCGCGAACCGCCAGAATGAGAACCTCAGGGATGCCGCACAGGCCGAAACCGCCGGCCGCGATCAACATTCCGTCCTTGAGCACTCCGGCCAGCGCCGCGCGGGCGTCGGGATAGACCTTCTTCATGCAACTCCACTCTCTTGGCTATCTGGAAGACTAGGCGAAAGCGTAACAACACCAATAGGACACCTCGACGCAAGTCTGCGATTCAAGGCCTGGATCAAGTCTAGCGCGCGGGAGTCGGTATTTCCGTGACCGGGTTGCGTGGTTTTTCCGGCGCCGCCACAGGCGGCGGCGCAACTGGGGCCACCGGGCCGCCTTCTGCACCGTGAGCGTGGTCGGCAGCGGCAAGTTGTGCGGGTAATAGGTCCAAAACACAAAAAGCCCGGCGAACACGATGGCCGACAGCAGCGCGGCCATCATGCGGTGATGGAACGACAATAGGTTGCCGACCAAGGTGGAGACGAAGACCAAGATGGCCAGCACGATGACATAGAGCCAGTTCACGGCAGCCAGATCGATCGGCATCGGACGTTATCCTCTTCGCAGCCTTGAGACCATTTTAGCGCAGACCCGCCATGCGGGTCACCTATGTCGGTCGTTTGCGCCGGTCATTTCCCAAGCCCTTAAATGCCATTATACAGCGCACGATGACAAATCTGCTGATCCTCGCCGAAGTCAATGAAGCCATGCGGAGCCGCTACAAGGTCATGCTGCTGGAACGGTTCCCGCAGCTGACCATCAATGTGGCCGGGCATCACAGCCTCGTCGACCCGTATATTGCCGATGCCGACATCCTGCTGTGCTTTTCGCCGCCGATGGCCGACCACGTGGTGCGCGACGCCAAGAAGCTGAAATGGATCCAGGCGCTCGGCACCGGCGTCGACAATATCGTCGACCTGCCCTCGCTCGGCAAAGAGGTTCTCGTCACGAATATCCGCGGCATCCACGGGCCGCCGGTGTCGGAAGCTACCATCGCCTATATGCTCTCGCTCGCCCGCGACCTGCCGCGCTCCACGCGCGCGCAGGACCGAAGCGACTGGGAACGCTGGCCGGCGCAACTCCTGGATGGCAAGACTGTCGGCATCCTCGGCGTCGGGCTGATCGCGGAATATCTGGCGCCTATTTGCAAGCAGTTCGGCATGACCGTGATCGGCATCAGCGGCACGCCGCGGCCGGCCAAAGGCTTCGACCGCGTGGTCGCCCGCAACGATCTCCTGAAGGTCGTGCCCGAGTTTGACTTCCTGGTAGCGCTCGCGCCGTTGACGCCGGAAACGCGCGGCATCATCGGCGAGAAGGTGTTCGCCGCCATGAAGCCATCGGCCTATCTGGTCAATGTGGCGCGCGGCGGCGTGGTCGACGAGCCGGCCTTGATGGCCGCGCTTGAAGCTGAAAAAATCGCCGGCGCCGCGCTCGACGTGTTCTCGGAAGAGCCGCTGCCCGCGAGCAGCCCGCTGTGGAAGACAAAGAATATTACGCTCTTCCCTCACCTCGGCGGCTTCTCCGTCGGATACGAGGATCGCGCCATGCCGACCATCGAAGGCAATATGCGCAAGTTCTTCGCCGGCGATCTCAAAAGCATGATCAATATCGTGCGCAAACCCGCCTCCTGGGGAGTTTAGAAAATGGCTTTGTCGGAACGTCTGAACACGCCGATCTCCACCGCCGAACTGGAGCGCCGCTGGCGGCTGGTTCGCGCCGCGATGGAGCGCGACAAGATCGACGTGCTGCTGATGCAGAACAACAACGACCACATGGGCGGTTACGTCCGTTACTTCACGGATATGCCGGCGACCAACGGCTATCCCAACACCGTGGTGTTTCCGCGCGATAGCGAGATGAGCGTCGTGTGCCAGGGTCCGTTTGCCGGCAGTGAGACCACCGCGCAAGGCGACATCAACTGGCGCGGCGTCCAGAAAATCATGACGACGCCGAGCTACGCCTCCGCGCATTACACCAAGGACTACGATCCCGAACTTGCGGCACGCGCGCTGGAGCCGTTCCGCAACGCCACCATCGGCTACGTCGGCACCTATCAGATGTCCTACGCCATGCTGGATTTCATCAAGCGCGCGTTTCCGAAGGCGCGCTTCGTCGATGCCACCGACATGGTCGACCAGATCAAGGTCATCAAGAGCGCCGAGGAAATGGAATTGGTCAAGCGCGCGGCGCTGATGCAGGACGGCGCCATGCGCGCCGCTTTCGCGGCGGCCAAGCCCGGCATGCGCGACACCGAAGTGGCCGCGGCCGCGCAGCATTACAGCGTGTCGCACGGCAGCGAGAACGGCATTTATCTCTGCGCCTCGATGCCGCTCGGAACGCCGTCAAAATTCGGCAACAAGCATTTGCAGAACCGTGTCATCCAGAAGGGCGACCAGATCGCCTTGCTGGTGGAAGATAACGGGCCGGGCGGCATGTACACCGAGCTCGGCCGTTCCTGCGTTGTCGGCGCCAAAGTGCCGCAGGCGATGAAGGACGAGCTCGCGTTCTGCATGGAGGCGCGCAGGATGACGCTCGATCTGCTCAAGCCGGGAACCTCCTGCAAGGAAATCTGGGATGCCTTCAACGCCTTCATGCGCAAGAACGGCCGCCCGATGGAGGCGCGGCTTTATTGCCACGGCCAGGGCTATGATCTGGTCGAACGCCCGCTGGTGCGCAACGACGAGCCGATGAAGATCGCCAAGGACATGAACATCGTCGTGCACCCGACCTACATCCATGCCGGTTACCTCAACTGGCTGTGCGACAACTACCTGATCGGCGGCAACGGCCCGGGCGACCGGCTGCACCAGTTTCCGGAAGAAGTCGTCGAGGTCGGATAGCAGCCATCCCTTTGTTGGCCTTGACCGCCCTTGCCCCGCGGCGCAAGAACTTCCGCTTCAGGTGGAGGAAACCCTATGAAAAGAACGCTGTTTGGCGCTGCTCTGGCGGCGTTGCTGGTGCTGACCGGATCGGCAAGCGCGCAGAATTTTCCCGATCATCCGCTGACCATCGTCATTCCCTTCGCGGCGGGCGGGCCGACCGACGTGCTCGGCCGCGTGATGGCGCAGCGCATGGGCGAAATTCTCGGCCAGAATATCATCGTCGAGAATGTCGGCGGCGCCGGCGGCATGACCGGCTCGAAGAAGGTCGCCGACGCGCGGCCCGACGGCTACACCATGGTGCTCGGCACCGTCGGCACCCACGCGCAGGGCCAGACGCTCTACAAGCACCCGCTTTACAACGCGGTCACCGACTTCACGCCGGTCGGCCTGATCGCCGAGGTTCCGATCGCGCTGCTGGTGCGCAAGGACTTGCCGGCCAAGGACCTCAAGGAATTCATCGCCTACGCCAAAGCGAACCAGGGCAAGATGCAGTTCGGTTCCGCCGGCGCGGGCTCGGCCACGCATCTCGGCTGCGTGGTGCTCAACACCGCGATGGGCACCAACATCACGCACGTGCCGTACAAGGGCACCGGCCCCGCGATGCAGGACCTGGTGGCCGGCCGCATCGATTTCCTGTGCGAGATCATCACCACCGCCAAGCCGCAGATCGACGGCGGCAATGTGCGGGCGCTGGCGATCATGACCACGCAGCGCTCCGCGGTGCTGCCGAACTTGCCGACCACGCGCGAGCAAGGCCTCGACGTGCAGGCCTATACCTGGAACGCGCTGTACGCGCCGAAGGGCACGCCCGACGTCGTCATCAAGAAGCTCAATGACGCCATGGTCGCGGCCATGACCACGCCCGCCGTGCACGACCGCCTGCAAGGCCTGGGGGCCATGATCGTGACCAAGGATCGCAGCACTCCGGCCTATCTCGGAAAATTCACCGCCGATGAAATCAAGAAGTGGGCGGAGCCGATCAAGACGAGTGGCGTGTCGATCGAGTAAGCGCCGGGGGCGCGGGACAGGAGCCTGAGGATGGCTGATATCAAGATCCAAAATGTCGACGCGCTCGGCAAACCGCTCGGGCAATACTCACACCTGACCCGCGTGAAGGCGTCGGAATTCGTCTTCATCGCGGGCCAGGTCGGCGTCGACCGGGACGGCAAGGTCGTCGGCGACGATTTCGACGCGCAATGCGCCCAGACCTTCGCCAATATCGAAACGGCGCTGAAATCGGTCGGCGCCGGCTGGGGCAATATCGTCGAGTTCACCACCTACATGGTGCACTCCCAGGACATTCCGAAGTTCATGAAATTCCGCCTGCGCGAATTTCCCAGGATGTTTGCCAACGGCGCCTATCCGCCCAACACGCTGCTGATGATCGACCGGCTGGTGCAGGAAGCGTTCTTGATCGAAGTGTCGGCGGTCGCGGCGCTGTTGATCCGTTCCATGGCCCGAGGCTTGTCCCGGCCGATCCAGCGTCTGATGCCTTTGCAGGCCAAGGCGTCGGATGTCACCTGGCCCGCCAGGCTTCGAGGCATCGACGGTAGACGAGATCGGCGCAGCCCTCAGGATGATCGGTTCAAGCCTTATCGATCAAACTCACATGCGCCGCCACCACGCGCCAGCCTTCGGGGAATTTCACCCAGGTCTGCATCTGCCGGCCGGTCTTGCCGGGCGCCGAAGGCCGCTCGTAGAGCGTCGAGGCCACCGCGAAGTCGCGGCCGAAGTGGTGATCACCGTGCGCGACAGCGTGCGCCCGAGCGCGACCGGCGAGCGCGCGGCGCGGAACGCCTTGATCTCGGCGTGGCCGTAAAGAATTTCGCCGGCGCCATAGCGGATGGTGCGAGAGTCGTCACGAAATAAACTATTGAGCGCCGGCACGTCGTTCGAGACCAACGCTTTTTCGTAAAGCGCGAAGGCATCGCGCACCTCGGCCACGACCTCCGGCAGGTCGATGTCCATATTGTCCTCCTGCAAAAAATTCGCTGCCACACAATCGAGGCAACCACGTTCGCGCAAGCACCAAAATTTATCTCCTCAGGATGAGGCGGAGTGAGTTCTCGCACTTCGATTCGATTGTCAAACAGCCAAGCAATCTTTCTTATCCCTCCCCCGCTTGCGGGGGAGGGAAGCCGCCAATTGCGAGCGGCGGGTGGGGGCGTTGCTATAACCCCACCCCGCTCGCTTACGCGAGCCGACCCTCCCCTTTCAGGGGAGGGATAAGAAAGCGGGCGTGCGTCATCGCCCGTATTCTTTGCGGCGCGGGGTACGCCGTAGTCCCCGCCTTCGCCCTTCGGGCTTCGGCGGGCAAGCCTTCCCCCTCGAATAAATCGAGGGGATGGCGCGCCAAGCGGCGCGTCCTGCAGTCCACGCCTTGCACGCGGCACTCGTGACGACGGTGTGCGCGCCTCTCGGCGCGCCATCGCGGCGTTCTTCACTCCGGCGCCGGGCCGCGCTTTCGGGGTCCGTTTCGCCTTGCCTCCGGCTCGAAGCTCGCGGCGCCTTTCGGGTCAACCGCTCCTTCCGAGCCTCGGGCAAGCCTCAACGGCCCGCCGTCAGCCAGCTCCTGGCAGGGGTCCCTAGTGACCCCGGGCGGAGCCCCGGCGCCGCCCGGGTGCAGGAGGAGCGTTCGTCTCCTGCCCGCGGGCGCCGCATCCGATCCCGCCTCAGACGCCTCATGAGAGCGCCCTCGGTGAGCAGACGATCCCTGCATATATTCCTATAGGATTAAAGTCAAGAACGATCTTCATCTGCCTCATCCTGATGGCGGCGCACTTCGCCCATTCGATAGGATGGGTCGGCCTACGATTCGAGTTCACCCCGAGATCGGCAACTGACACGCCCAAGTCGGCTATAGCCGACTTGAATGTTCGAGACGCGCGCCTCGCCTGCACTCCTCACCAGGAGGCCGAAGCGCCCTACTCCACAAACTTCCCGCCGCCGCTCGCTGGCGTATTTGACCAGCGCCAGGAAGCGATAGAGCCCGTGCACGAATTTGCCGTAGGGCAGGCTCAAAAACAGTCCGAGCACGACGCCGAGATGGATGGCGAGCAGCATCCCCATCGCGCTCGTGTCGCGCAGGATCATCAGCGCAAAGCCGGTGAGGCTGACGAGAAACAGCATCGCGATGAAAGCGGTGTCCATGCCCTTGCGCGCGGTGTCGACCAGGATCGGATCGCGCTTGCGCGCCAGCACGAACAGTCCCGACCGGGCCGATCAGCAACCCGATGCCGCCGGCGATGCCGAGCAGCACCGGCAGGCTCCACAGCGCATAAGGCGCGTGCCAGCCGAAGGCGTAATGATAAAGCGTGGCGACGCGAGGTGGCGGCGAAGCACAGCAGGAAGCCGTAGAAGGTGAGATGGTGATAGATGCGGCGCGCCGGCGACGGCGCATCGTCCTCGCTGGTGCAGCCGCCCCCGCCGCCGTGCAGATAGGTCGAGATGCATGGTGTCGGCGACGGCGCGGCCGAAGGCGGCAAAGCCGGCGCGCGGCGCGTCGCCGTTGATGTCGCGCCAGAACGCGCGCAGGCTGAACCAGAACGCCGCAATCACGTATAGCGCCACAACGCCGAACAGCCCGGCCATGGCGTTGTGCGGCATCACTTTGTAGAAATCGCCGGCGTTGCGCGAAAACAGCGCCGCCGGATCGGCAAAAGCAACAAAGCCGATGATGAAGGCGGCGGTGCCCGCCGCGGCGAGCAGCGTCACGACCAGGCCGTTGCGCTCGAACGCGCCCGCCAACGCCCGCGGCCAGGCGTAGTGCGCGTAGCTGTCGTTGCGCAGCTTGGCGAGCGACGCCGGCACATTGACGTTGAACTCGTGCGGCGGCGAATACTGGCAGTCGGTGTAGCAGGCGCCGCACTGGTGGCAGAGATTGGCGAGATAATTGAGATCGCCGTCGCCAAACGTGAAGCGCATCTCCATCGCCGGGAACACCGCGCACAGCCCTTCGCAATAGCGGCAGGCATTGCAGATGGTCATCAGCCGGTCGGCTTCGGCAAGTATGGCAGAACGTGTTCCGTGCATCTTGAATTACCTAGCCGATTTCCAATCTACTCTTGCCAACTTCTCGGTCGTCATGCCCGGCTTTATGCCGGGCATCCACGTCTTTCTTGCGTTCGTCGAAACAAGACGTGGATGGCCGGGACAAGCCCGGCCATGACGCGAACGAATCATCGCAAGTAGGCGCAATTTCAGTTGCGTGCATGTATTGCCGCCCCCTGCCCCGCCAGGCGGCCGAACACCGCGCCGATGGTCATGCCGATGCCGGCGAGATAGCCCTTGCCCAGCACGTTGCCGGCCATGATCTCGCCGGCGGCGAACATGTTGCCGGACGGCGCGCCGCTGTTCAGCAACATGCGCGACTCCTGGTTCACGCGCACGCCGAGATACGTGAAGGTAATGCCGGGGCGCAGCGGATAGGCGTAAAACGGCGGCTTGTCGATCTTGCGCGCCCAGTGCGATTTCGGAATGGCGAGGCCTTCCGTTGCGGCAATCGTCGAGCACGGTGTGATCGAAGGTGCCGGGGCGCACCGCGGCGTTGAAATCGGCCACGGTTTTTTCCAGCGACGCCGGCCGCAGCGCGAGCTTGGTGGCGAGTTCGCCAATGGTCGGCGCCTGGATCGCCGGAAAGATCGACGGCATGAACAGATGGAACGATTTAGAATCGACGATCGTGTAGGCGATCTGGTCCGGCTGCTGCGCCACCAGGCGGCCCCAGATGGCGTAGCGCTTGGGCCAGGTTTCCTCGCCCTCGTCGTAAAACCGTTGCGCGTCGCGGTTGACCACGATGCCGAACACGACGCTGTCGAGCCGGGTGGCGATGCCGCCGTCGAACTTGGGCGCGCGCGCGTCGATGGCCACGGCATGGCATTGCGTCGGATCGCCGACCGGCATCACGTCGGCGGCGTGCAACATGCGCAGCACGTCGCCGCGATTATAGGGCGTTCCGCGAATCAGGAAGTTGTCGGCGGCGGCGCCCCAGTATTCCTTCAGCCATTCGATATTGGCCTCGAAGCCGCCGCAGGCCGCGACCAGCGCCTTGCCGCGGATCGGGACGTTCTTGCCGGCGCGCTTGATCACCGCCGAGATGAAAAAACCGTCGGCGATGTTGAGCGCGACCACCGGCGAGTCGTAGATCACGCTGACGCCGAGCGTCTCGGCGCGGCGGTAGAGCTCGTTGAGCGCGCCGCGGCCGCCGCCGAGGAAGAAAGCGTTGGTTTTGCCGAGCGAGAGCGTGCCGCCGAGCGGCGGCTGGAAGCGCACGCCCTGCTCGTCCATCCAGCCGAGCAATTGCGTCGAGTTGGCGACCGTGAGCTTGGCCAGCACCTCGTCGGTCTGGCCGCCGGTGACGCGGTAGAGATCGTCGAGGAATTCTTCTTTGGCGTAAGGCCCGGTCATGGTCGGCGCGGTGCCGTCATGGGCGCAGCGCAGATTGCGGGTGTGGCGGGTGTTGCCGCCGCGATAGAATTCGGGCGCGCCCTCGATCACGATGACGCGGCAGCCGGCGCGCGCGGCGGTGATCGCGGCGCAGAGCGCGGCATTGCCGCCGCCGGCCACCACCACGTCGAACGGCTCCGACAAATCCGGCACGGCGGTCACGACGCAACCGCCTCCGCGACGCGGGCGCCGAAGGCGTCGGTGCCGAGCTTGCCGCCGAGATCCGGCGTGCGCGTTTTCGGATCGGCGATGACGCGGTCGAGCGCGCTCTCGATCGCCTGCGCGGCTTGGCTCAATTTATTTTCGCCGCGCCGTTCGCCGAGCCAGGCCAGCAGCATGGCGGCCGAGCCGATCAGCGAGGACGGATTGGCGAGGTTCTTGCCGGCGATGTCGGGCGCCGAGCCGTGCTGCGCCTGCGCCACCGCATGGTCGGCGCCGGCATTGAGCGAGGCGGCGAGACCGAGACTGCCGGCGATTTCGCTCGCCTCGTCGGACAGAATGTCACCATACATATTGGTGGTCACGACCACGTCGAACTGGCCGGCGTCGCGCACCAGCAGCGCCGCCATGGCGTCGATGATGCGCTCCTCGTACTTCACTTGCGGATATCTCGCCGCCACCGCGCGGGTGCATTCGAGATAAAGCCCGTCCGACACGCGCAAAACATTGGCCTTGTGCACGCAGGTGACTTTTTTGCGCCGCTGCGTCGCAAGCTTGAACGCGGATTCCGCGATGCGGGTCGAGCCGTGCCGCGTGATCTTGCGCATGGCGATGGCGAGATCCGGCGTCGGCATGAACTCGCCGGGTCCGACATGCATGGAACGGTCGGCGTAAAAGCCTTCGGTGTTCTCGCGCACGATCACCAGATCGACGGCCTTGCCGCAGCGTGGCGGGAAGCCTTCGCGCGAGCGCGCCGGACGAATATTGGCGTAAAGATCGAGCCGCTTGCGCAATTCGCCGGACGGATTGAGTCCGCCTTCTGCGGCCGGCGGATAGTCGTTGTGCGAGACCGGTCCGAGCAGCACGCCCCGCGCGGCCTTGGCCTTTTCGAGCACGGACGACGGGAATGTGCTGCCGCCGGCTTTATGCGCGGCCCAACCGACCGCCGCTGTCTCGAATGCAAGACCGAGTCCGAATTTGGCATCCGCGGCGCGCAGCACAGCCAGCGTCGCCGCGGTGATCTCGGGACCGATGCCGTCGCCTTCCAGCACCAGAATATCGATCGCACCGGCCGCCATGAAACCGCCCTCGCCGCGCTGTTGCGCCGTTGATATAGACCGATTGTTTCGCCGCGGCTACGGTTGCTCGCCTGCGACAATGTCGTAGGCTGGGACGCTGAAATTTCGGCCCGCGAAAAACGAAACTTGAACGTATCTTGGGAGGATTGCCGTGAAATTCTTGCACCTGCTGCTTATTGGATTGTGCGCCGCGCTGGCGCCGAGCATGGCCTCGGCGCAGGATTTCCCGAACCATCCGATCCGGCTGATCGTGCCGTTCCCGCCCGGCGGGCCCAACGACATCATCGCGCGCACCATCGGGCAGCGGATGTCCGAAATCCTCAAGCAGCCGATCGTGGTCGACAACCGCGGCGGCCAGGGCGGCGTCCTCGGCACCGACATGATCGCGAAATCGGCGCCGGACGGCTACACCATCGGCATCGTCAGCGCCGGCGCGCTGGCGATCAGCCCCAGCATGGAAAAGGTTGCCTACGACACGCTCAAGGACCTGCAACCGATCACGCTGGTCGCCAAAGTTCCGGAAATGCTGGTGGTGGCGACCAGCGTCCCGGCCAACAACATGAAAGAGCTGGTGGCGCTCGCCAAGGCCCAGCCCAACAAGCTCAACTTCGCCTCGTCCGGCCCCGGCAGCCTGCCGCACCTGGCGGGCGAATTGTTCAAGCTCACGGCCAAGATCGATATCACCCACGTGCCTTACCGGGGCGCGGCGCCGGCGGTGAACGATCTGCTCGGCCAGCAAGTGCAAATGGTTTTCCTCGATCTGCCGATCCTGCTGCCGCAAATCAAAGCCGGCAAGCTCAAGCCGATCGCGGTCGGCGCGCCGCAGCGCGTGCCGAGCGCGCCCGATGTGCCGACCACCACCGAAGTCGGCATGCCGAACCTGCAAACCGAAAACTGGTACGGCATGGTCGCGCCGGCGCACACGCCGGCGCCGATCGTCGCCGCCTGAACAAGGCAACGGTCGAGGCCATGAAGGACCCTGCCGTGGTTTCCAAATTGTCGAGCCAGGGCGCCAATTTGATCGGCGACACGCCCGAGCAATTCGGCGCCTTCATTGCCAGCGAAACCAAGAAATGGGCCAAAGTAATCAAGGACGCCGGCGTCCCGGTGCAAAAATAGGACGCTTGAAGCCGCAATGACCCAGCACACCGCCGAGACGCCCGCCGATCCGCCCTATTGGTCGGCCTCGCCCAGCAAACCCAAGCTCAAGCTGCCGGCCGGCGCCTGCGACGCGCATGTGCACGTGTTCGGACCGCGCGCGCGGTTTCCGTTCGCCGACGGGCGCAACTACACGCCCTCCGACGCCACCAAGGAAATGCTGTTCGCCCTGCATGAAAGACTCGGCATCCAGCATTGCGTGATCGTGCAGCCGAACTGCCACGGCCGCGACAATTCCGTCACCGTCGATGCGGTCGCCGCCACCGGCCAAAGCTATCGCGGCATCGCGCTGGTGCCGACCGACGTCGGCGACGCCGAACTCAAGCGGCTCGACGCGGCAGGGCTGCGCGGCGCGCGCTTTCACTACGTCGGGCATCTTGTCGAGCGGCCCCAAGATCGACGAGGTGATTGCGTTCGCCAAGCGGCTCGCCGATATCGGCTGGCACCTGCAAATCCACATGGCCGGCGAGCTGATCGCCGATCTGACGCCCGCCGCTCAAGCGTTCGCCGGTGCCGGTGGTGATCGATCACATCGGCCGCGTCGATGCTTCGCTGGGGCTGGAGCAGCCGGGCTTCCGCGCGCTGCTGACGCTGATGCAGGAAAAACACGTGTGGGTGAAAGTCAGCGGCACCGACCGTATCACCCGCCAGGGCCCGCCTTATGCCGACGCCGTGCCCTACGCGCGCAAGCTGGTGGCCGAGTTCGGCGACCGCTGCGTCTGGGGCACCGACTGGCCGCACCCCAATCACGCGCCGCCGGTGGTCGACGACGGGCTGCTGGTGGACATTCTGGCCGAGATCGCGCCGGGCGCGGCCGCGCTGCAAGCGCTGCTGGTCGACAACCCGCAGCGGCTTTATCAGTTTGCGCCGGCGCGTAAACTCACAGGGACAAGGCCATGACCGGACGCTTGCAGGATCGCATCGCCCTCGTCACCGGCGCCGGCAGCGTCGGCCCGGGCTGGGGCAACGGCCGCGCCACCTGCGTGCGTTTCGCCGAGGAAGGCGCCAAGATTTTCGCCGCCGACCGCAATCTCGACAGCGTCGCCGAGACCGTCGCCAAGGTGAAGGCCGTCGGCGGTGAGATCGTCACCCATCAATGCGACGTCACCGACAACACTTCCGTCGCAGCCATGGTCAAGGCTTGCGTCGAGCGCTACGGCCGCATCGACGTGCTGGTCAACAATGTCGGCGGCTCGGCCCATGGCGGGCCGGTCGAAATGTCGGAAGAGGTCTGGGACTCGCAGGTCGATTTCAATCTCAAGAGCGTGTTCCTCACCTGCAAGCACGTGCTGCCGGTGATGGAAAAGCAAAAGAGCGGCGCCATCGTCAACCTGGCTTCGACCTCCGGCATTCGTTTTACCGGCGCGTTTCAGGTCGGTTATGCCGCGACCAAGGCCGGCGTCATCCAGCTGTCGCGCGTGGTGGCCGTGCAATATGCCGGCAAGGGCATCCGCGTGAACACCGTGATCCCCGGGCAGTTGCACACGCCGATGGTGGAGGCGCGGCTCGCCAAGCAGCGCGCCGGCGGCGACGTCGAGGCGCTGCTTAAGCAACGCGTGGCGCGCATCCCGCAGGGCTTCATGGGCGACGGCCGCGACACCGCCAATGCGGCGCTGTTTCTCGCGTCCGACGAAGCGCGCTTCGTGACCGGCACGGAAATCATCGTCGACGGCGGGATGAGCGTGCGCTGCGATTAAATTTTCTGCCGCCCGTGGCGTAGCGCGCGATTAACAACAGACGAACGTCGATTCGGTTCCATGAACGCGCATTCATGGAACGGCTGATCGTTTTTTGAATTGTATGTCTTGCATCCGTTAACGTTATGAAAACATCATCCAGGAGGATTCAATGCGCAATATTACTTTGGCGATTGCAGCACTTGCTGCGATCGCGTTCGCTCTGCCGGTGACTGCGGCCAGTGCCGAAGATGCTGTGGTTATCAAGACTCACCGCGATCACGACCATGATTGGTACCGCCATCACCACCACAGGAAAGTTGTGGTCATGACAAGCATCGATGATCACGATCACGATCACGACCGCAACTAATTCGGCGAGTGACGGCCCCCTAACCGGGGCCGTTTTCGTTTTCAGAGACGGACGCCGCGTGTCAAACTGACCATTTCGGTCATTGGCAATTGTCGCAACGATAGGTTCGCATGTCGCGGCCTGAGGACGCAGACGCGGCCTCATTGGCTTTCGGCTAACGGACACCGCAATTTTCAGAAAACCCTTGGACCTCGTTTGCAGCGCCCACCCTCGGCTCCCGCTGGTGTTATTGGAATTATTCTCCCGTCTCGGGCTCTATGTTGAGTTTTATAATTGCCGTCAGGGTACATCCAGGTACGCCAGATCGTGCCGTCATTTGAATTTACATCGTATTCCACCAAATTATTATCCATGCGCAGTACTGTGGCCCGGCCCGAACAACTGGCGCATGTGTCTTCAACTGAGCGGGCCTGCTTGTCGATAATGACCGTGAAAGAATGATCTTGGCGGTTCCATTGGGAACAGGTCAAAACGACGGCTTCCGCGGTAGCAAATTCAATCGTGAGGCCCGTTGCCACAAGGCACGTCGATAAGAATAACACCAGTAGTTTTCGGGAAACTCGAAACATGGCACTCCCCTTGTATAAACCGGCCTTCGACCGACGACCTAAGATTAGCACGCCGCAATCATGGCCCGCCCGATTTATCGATTGAGCCATCGTCGCGCGAAGCCGAGCAGGCCTTGCGGCAGGAAGATGATCATGGCGATGAAGATGAAGCCGAGCGGGATCAGATAAGGGAACTGGTCGCCGAAGATGCGCGACATCAGTTCGCGCAGGAGCTGGAAGAAGCCAGCGCCGACGATCGGGCCGACCAGCGTGCCAATGCCGCCCAGGACGTTGAAGATCACGGTGTCGCCCGAGGTGACGAAATAGACGAAATCGGGCGCGGCGAATTCGTTCTGCACCGCATACAGCACGCCGGCCAAGCCGGCGAAAATCCCCGACAGCATCACCGAGACGATCTTATAGCGCTCGACCGGATAGCCGATCGCGCGGGTCCGGCCTTCATTCTCGCGGATCGATTGCAGCACCATGCCGAACGGCGATTGCGTCACGCGCCGCAGGAACAGATACGATGCCGTCACCACCGCCAGCACAAACCAGTGCATTGTCGTCGAGGAGAAGCGCCCGTCGAACAGAAATGGAATGGAGAAATGCGGGCGAGTAAAGATCAAGCCGTTTTCGCCGCCGGTCACGCTCGTCCAGGTGAAAATGATGACGTAGAAGATCTGGCTGAAAATCAGCGTCGTGATCGCGAAATAGATGTCGCGCAGCCGCGTCGAGAAATAGGCCACGAACAACGCCGCGCCCGCCGCCCCCACCAGCCCGAAGCCGATCGCCAGCCACAGATTGGGCGGGCTTATCATCAGCAGCGCCGCCGCCGCGCCATACATGCCAAGGCCGAAGAACGCCGAATGCCCGAACGACACCATGCCGGTGTAGCCGATCAGCAGATCCGACGACATCGCCAGCAAGCCCCAGATCAGGACTTCGGTCAGGAACCGCCGCCAGAATTCCGGCAACACCAGCGGCGCGACGATCAGCACCGCCATGACGACGGCAAATCCGGCCCAGTATATCTTGTTGTGCCGCGTCATTTTGGCATCGCGAACAGGCCGGTCGGCCGGAACAGCAGCGTCAGGATCAGCACCACGAAGGAGACGATCACCGCCCGCGAAGGGTCGACCCAGATCGATGCGTAGGCTTCCAACAGGCTGATAAAGATGGCGGCCAAAATCGAGCCGCCGAGATTACCCATGCCGCCGACCACCACCACGATGAAAGCCTTGAGCACCCAGTCGAGGCCCATGGTGGGGGCAACGCCGCCGAGCGGAGCAAACAGCACGCCGCTCGCCGCCGCCATCGCGGCGCCGATGGCGAACACGCCGGTAAACACCCACGGCACGGGAATGCCCATCGCTTGCGCCATCACGCGGTCCTGCGTGGTGGCGCGAATCCAGACCCCGAATTTTCCATATTTCAGAAACAGCCAGAAGCCGCCGATGATGGCTCCCGACAGCACCGTGACCACGATCCGGTACCAGGGATATTGCAGATAGAACAAAGTGAAATAGCTGCTGATCGGCTCGGTGATCTTGCGCGTCACGGTGCCGAACTGCCAGAGCGCGTAATTTTGCAGGATCAGCGATATGCCGAACGTGACCAGGATGGTGTTGAGCGGATCGCGGCCGATCAACGGACGCAGCGTCACGACCTGCATCGCCGCGCCAAGAATGGCGACGACGAGCGCCGACATGATCAGCCCCAGCCAGAAATTGCCGGTCGCCGCGACGACGATGACGCCCAAATAAGCGCCGAGCATGAACAGCTCGCCATGCGCGAAATTCACGACGTCCATGATGCCGAAGATCAGCGTCAGTCCGGAGGCGACCAGCGCCAAGATCATGCCGGTGACGATGCCGTTTACCGTCTGGATGATCAGCAGGTCGAGCGGGATGGCTTGAATGAATCCGATCACGGCATCCATCGTCTACACCCCCAGATATTGTTTGATGAGCGGGTGGTGCACGTCGAGCTCCGAGGCCGCGCAATGATGGCGCACGCAGCCCTTCTCCATGATGTAGACGCGCTGGCTCGCGGCCAGCGTCAGCGGCACGTTCTGCTCGACCAGCAGGATCGCCACGTTCTCGTTGTGCAGCAGCTCGATGATTTGTCCGATCTGCGACACCATGCGCGGCATCAGGCCTTCGGTCGGCTCGTCGAGCAGGATGATCTTGGGCTCCAGCATCATGGCGCGGGCGATGGCAAGCATCTGCTGTTCGCCGCCCGACAGCGTGCCGCCGGCCTGGCTGCGCCGCTCGGCCAGCACCGGAAAAAACGTAAACACCTTGTCCAGCAATGCGGCTTTTCGCTCGTCGGTGACGCCGCCGCGGTCGAGACCGGTGCGCAAATTCTCCATCACCGTGAGGTAGCGGAAGATGCGACGATCTTCCGGCACATAGGCGATGCCGAGCCGCGCCAGTCTGTGCGCCGGCGTGGTAATGATCGATTGGCCTTCGTATAGCACCTGACCCCGGCTGGCATCGACCAGGCCGATGATGCTTTTGAGCGTGGTGCTTTTGCCCACCCCGTTGCGGCCGAGCAGACCGACGACTTCGCCGCGACCGACGTGCAACGAAACGCCGTGCAGGATGTGGCTCTTGCCGTAATAAGTGTGCAGGTCCTCGACCTGCACCAGCGGCTCGGGCGATGGCGCGGGAGCGTTCATGTCTTGAGGTAGACCTCCTGCACGCGGGGGTTCTGCTGGATTTCCGCCGGCGTGCCGTCGGCCAGCACCTCGCCGTAATTGAACACCGTGATGCGGCTCGCCAGGCCCATCACCAATTGCATGTCGTGCTCGACGATAAGGATTGTCAGATTTTTCGCAATGCCGCGCACCAACTCCGCGGTTTCGTTGGTCTCGGCCGCGCTCATTCCCGCTGTCGGCTCGTCAAGGCATAGCAGCTGCGGCTCGGTGGCGAGCGCGATGCCGATCTCGAGATTGCGCTGCTCGCCATGCGACAGATTGGCCGCGAGCTCATGCGCCTTCGGCAACAGGCCGACGGATAAGAGCGCCTTTTCGGCCTTCTCGGTCAGGTCGGTGAAAGAGCCGCAGTGGCGAATCATATTCCAGCCGTGCCGGCGCGACTGCGCCGCGACGCGAACATTTTCCAGCGCGGTCGCGTTCGGCAGGATGTTGGTGATCTGGTAGGAGCGCGCGATGCCTTTCTGCGAGATCGTATTGGAGGGCAAGCCGGTAATGTCCTCGCCGTTGAACAAAATACGCCCGGAGGTCGGGCGCAGAACGCCGGTAAGACAATTGAAGAAGGTGCTCTTGCCCGCGCCATTCGGCCCGATGATGGCGCGAATTTCGCCGCGATTGATCTCGAAATTGATGCGGTTGAGCGCGGCCAGTCCGCCGAAGCGGACGGCCAGCATTTCCGTTCGCAGGATAGGAGACGATGCCGCTCCCCGGCTGTCCGCCGGGGAGCGCGTGTCGATCGCCTGTTCCACGTTTGATTACGCCGCCGGGAACTTGCAGGCCGGCGGAACCATTTGCTTGTCCTTCGGCACCGTCTCAAGAAGCTTGTAGGTACCGCCTCTCACTTCGAAGATGAACTCTTGCAGAAACGCCTGGTGGTCTTCCTTGCGCAGCGTCTTGTCGCCCTGCGGGAAGTCGTCGCTAAGCTTCACCTCGAGGCCTTCGAGCGCTTCGATCAGTTTCATGGTGTCCTTGCGGCCGTCGAACTTCGACTTCTCCATGGCGATCTTCATGGCGTTCAAGGCTTCGTAGTTCGATTGCACGTATTTGTCGGGCAGCGGGCCGGTCGGATCGATTTTAGCCAGCCGCTTCTTGGCTTCGTCGAAGAAATGGTGGTGATAGGGCGTATCGAGCGGACCCTGGAACACCGGGATATAGCGATTGATGGCGATGAAGCCGTCGATCTTGCTGCCGAGGCCGGGCAGGTTGCTCGCCTCGGTGATCGAGCCGTCGCCGGCAAACTTGTACTTCTTGGTGAGGCCGAGATCGTAGGCCTGGTTGCCGATGGTCACGCCATCTTTGCCGAAGAAGATCGCGAACAGGCCGTCGAAATTGCCGGAAATCTTCGACAGGAACGGCGTCATGTCGGCGGTGCCGAGCGGGATGCCGGTGGTGCCGACCACTTCGCCGCCGTTTTTCTTGATCTCGGCGGCATAGGCGTCACGTGTGGCCTGGCCCCAAGCGTAATCGGCGTAGGTGATGTGCCATTTTTTGCCCATCTTTGCGAGAGTCGGAGCCATCGCGACCGCTTGCGCCGGCGCGTAGTCGTGCAGGCGGAAGGTGTAGCGATTGCAGGAAGTGGTGGTCAGCGTCGTGTCCAGACACACCGTGATCATGTTGACGATCTTGGCCTCCTGCCACACCGGCATGCAGGCGAGACAGATGTTGGACAGGAAGCCGCCGCAGTGAACGTCGATGTTGTCCTCGTCCACCATCTTGGCGCTCTTGCGCCGCGCCACGTCGGGCTTTGATTCATCATCGACGATGACCAGTTCGACCGGCCGGCCGTTGATGCCGCCGTTCTTGTTGATGCGGTCGGCCGACATTTGCAGTCCGACCACCGCGGTCTTGCCGCCGGGCGCGCCCGGACCTGACAACGGTTGCTCCGAACCGATCTTGTAAGGCTTGGCGGCGCCGAAGGCTTCGCGCCACGGCGCCGGCACCAGCATCATCCCGCCGATCGCGCCGCCGCCCCAGCCGACGAGCGTACGGCGCGTGACCTTGCCGCTGTACCAGATGTCGCTTGCCCAAGATTTTCTTCTTTCCACTTTTCAGTCATTGCAGTTTCCTCCCTCTAGAGCTCGTTTGAACGAAACGAAATGCCCGCAACCGCGCAGGCACCCACGTTGGTTTGAAAGCGTCGAATTGAATGGATATCGCGCCGCGCTCGCGAGCCCGGTCACCGCACGCCTATCCGTCGCGGCACGAAGCGGCATTCAACTCTTGTCCTCCCCCGGCCCTTGGTTGGGCTCTTCAGGTGACATTATGCCATAAGAAAACGCCATCCCGGCTATAGTTTCAACCGCTATTTTCATATTGATGCATGTGACTTCACATGGTCGTATAGCGCGCTCGAACCGAGCGGCGGGCAGTGATAGGCTTAAAGCGCGCGCAATAAGCCGCGGTCCGAACGAATGGATGACCTCGATGACCGTCACTCCTCTGCGCCGAGACGACAAGACCGCGCCCGGCAGCGGGCACGCGGCACGGCTTTCGGTGCGCGCCAACACGCATCGCGGGCCGACCTCGGGCCTTGCCCCCGGCTATGTGCAAGGCAATCTCGCCATTCTGCCAAGCGCCCTGGCCGGCGATTTCCTGCGTTTCTGCCAGCTCAACCCGAAGCCGTGCCCGGTAATCGGGACCTCCGCGCCCGGCGACCCGCGCGTGCCGAGTCTGGGCGAAGACTTGGACATCCGCACCGATTTGTCGCGCTACCGGGTGTGGCGCAACGGCGAACTGGTGTCCGAGCCGGAGGATATTCGCGACGTCTGGCGCGACGATCTGGTGAGCTTTGTCATCGGCTGCTCGTTTTCATTCGAGGAAGCGTTGATGAGCGACGGCATCGAGCTGCGTCACATTACGCGCGGCTGCAATGTGCCGATGTACCGCACCTCGATCGCCACCAAGGAGGCCGGTCCGTTCCACGGGCCGATGGTGGTGTCGATGCGGCCGATGACGCCGGCGAACGCCATCCGCGCGGTGCAGATCACCACGCGCTTTCCGCAGGTGCACGGCGCGCCGGTGCACATCGGCAAGCCGGAGCTGATCGGCATCAAGGACATCATGAAGCCGGACTACGGCGACGCCGTCGAAGTGCGCGACGATGAAATGCCGGTGTTCTGGGCCTGCGGCGTGACGCCGCAGTCGGTGATCGCGACGGTCAAGCCGGACTTCTGCATCACGCATTATCCGGGCAGCATGCTGGTGACGGACCGGAAGAATACCGAATTTGCGATTATGTGAGTTTCTCCGTCACCCTGAGGTGGCCGCCGCAGGCGGCCCGTCACAAGTCGGCTTTAGCCGACTTGTGCACTAATATTCCGAACTCGGGTAAACCCGAGTTCGGTGGGCAACGGCCAAGTTCTTCAAGCTTTTGACCGTTCATCCTTCGAGGCTCGCTTCGCTCGCACCTCAGGATGACGGATTGAAGGACTTACGCCGCATCCCTCGCCGCGTTCTTGTCGAGCAATCCGGCCTCGATCAACGCCGCCGGATGCGCGCGATCTCGGCGCGCTCGAGCTTGACCAGCGGCGGGCGCACCACCGCGCGCGGCAATTTGCCGAGCAGCACCAGCGCTTCCTTCATGCGGTTGTGCATGTCGACGAAGGGATCGGCGTAGAACACGCGCGCGGTCGGCTCGATGCGGTCCGCGAGGCGCTTGGCTTCCGCGAGATCGTTGCCCTGCACGGCGCGGAACAGTTTCGCCTGCAAATCGGCGATCACGCTGCCGGAGCCCGACAGCAGGCCGTTGGGGCCGAGCACCAATGACGCGAACAGCCACGAACTGTGGGTGGTGAGCACGTTCACCGGCCGCGACAGATTTTGCAGCGTCTGAATGTGCCATTCGTGATGCGGCACGTTGCCGATCCAGTCCTTGATGGCGCGGATGGTCGGCACCTGCTCGCACAATTGCAGCAGCGTATCCTTCGGATAGCCCTGCCCGGTCGCCAGCGGATACTGGAACACGATCAGCGGCAGATCGGTGGCGTCGGCGATGCGCTTGAAATGCGCCAGCGCCATCGCCGCGTTCTGGCCGAGCGTGAACGGCGCCGGCGGAAACACCAGGAGCGCCGAAGCGCCGCCCTGCGCCGCCATTTTCGCGAGCCGCGCGGCCTCGACGCTGCCGTCGGCCCAGATGCCGTTGACGATCGGCAGCCTGGCGCCGATTTCGTCCTGCGTGATGTCGAGCACGCGCCGCTGCTCGTCGAAGGTGCAGGAGGCGACTTCGGTCGAGTGCGCGTTGATGGTGACGGCGGAAAGGCCCTCGACGCCGGCGACGTCGCGCAGATGTTTGCGGTAGTTCGCCTCGTCGATCGACAGATCGTTCTCGAACGGCAGCAGCACCGCCGGGATCACGCCGTTGGGGACATAATTCGCGTGCCGTGGCATCGCTCCGTCTCCTTACTCTGCCGCCCTGACGGGCGCGCTGGTATAGCCGAATTCGCCCGACAGCCGGTCGGCGGCGGCGCGCACGATGCGCGCGCGCTTCTGCAAAGCCTCAATCGACAAGCGCCAGACCGGGCCGGAAATGCCGATCGCTCCGGTGACCTCGCCGCTGAAATCGCGTACCGGCAACGCCACGCAGCGCAATTCGGAATCGAACTCGCCGTCATCGAAGGCGATACCGGCGCGCCGCACCTCGGCAATCTCGCGCCGCATCAACTCGGCCGACGTGATCGACTTCGGCGTCAGTGCCTTGAGATCGGCGCGTTCGAGGACGCGCTCGAACTGGTCGGGCGCGAGCGCGGCCAGCATGATCTTGCCGAGCGCGGTGCAATGCGAGGGCCGCACTACGCCGACGCGGTCGGTGAGCTGGAAAGCGCCCGGCCCGCTGGTGCGCGCCAGCACCACCACGGCGTCGCCCATGCGCACCGAGAAATGCGCGCTCTCGCCGGTTTCGCGCGACAGATCCTCAAGCACCGGGGTGGCGAGGCTCGTCATCTCGATCTCGTCGAGTGCGCTGGCGGCGAGCGCAAACAACGGCCGGCCGATGCGGTAGCGCTTGGAGTCCTTCATCTGCCGCACATAGCCGAGCGACACCATGGTTTTGACGAGATGGAAGGTCGTGGAATTGTGCAGGCCGACGCGCTTGCTCAAATCGGCGAGACCGATGCCGTCGCGGTTGCGGGCGATCTCTTCCATGATGGCGAAGCCGCGGCCGATCGACTGCACGCCGCCGCGCGCGCGCTCGGCGCTGCCGGCGCCGACACCGCGTGGCCCGGCGGCGCGCTCCGGCCGCGCGCCCGCGGTCTTCGATTTTGCTCGCGTCGGCATCTCGGTCGCCTCCCGTGACGAGCAGACGTTACACTTAAGCTTTTTCGATTGGCAAATGGCAATTCACCATGTTGAATGCCGGCCGTGGCGCTAAGCCCAGCGCCCAACACCCGGCAAACCCGTGACCGACGCGCAAAACGACAGCTACGACGTCATCGTGGTCGGCGGCGGCGGCACCGGCCTTGCCGCCGCCATCGAGGCGGCCGGCGCCGGCGCCCGTACCGTGCTGATCGAAAAGAACCCCGCGCTCGGCGGCTCGACCGGCTGGTCGGTCGGCTCGATCAGCGTCAGCGCCACGCCGCATCAGGCGGCCAAAGGCGTGGTCGACGGGCCGGAAGATCACTGGCGCGACATGGCGCTCTTTAACGGAGCGCTGGATGGGCGCGACAATCCGGCACTGCGGCGCGTTTTGACGGAGGAACTGCCGGGCACGTTTCGCTGGCTGCTGTCGCACGGCCTGCGGTTTTACGGGCCGATGCCGGAACCGCCGCATACCAAACCGCGCATGCACAATGTGTTGCCCAATTCGCGCTCATTCATCCGCCATCTGGAACGCGCGGCGCGCGGCGCCGGCGCGGCCATCGTCACGTCGGCGCGCGCCGAGGAACTGATTATGACCGATGGTCAGGTAACGGGGGTGGCCTGCGCCACGCCGCAGGGCCGCCGCGTGTTCAGCGCACGCCGCGCGGTGGTGCTGGCCAGCGGCGATTTCACCAACGATCCCGAACTCAAGGGCCGCTACATGGGCGCGCAGGAGGCCAAGGCCTCGGGCGTCAATCCGACCGCGACCGGCGACGGGCAGAAGCTCGCGGTCAGGCTCGGCGCGCGCATTCTCAACGGCGATCTCGCGCTCGGCCCTGAATTGCGCTTTGTCCCGCCGACCCACTCAAATCTCTTGCAGAAATTGCCGCCGTGGCCATGGCTCGCCTCGTTCATGGCCTGGTCGATCGACCACATGCCGCGCCGCGCTGCTGCGGCCCTTCATCATGAGCTTCGTGACCACCGCGCTGGCGCCCTCGCCCAATCTGTTCGAGGCCGGCGCGCTGCTGGTGAACAAAAACGGCGAGCGCTTCACCGACGAGCGCGACAATCCGGCGCTGGCCCTGCCCGATCAGCCGGACGGCAACGGTTTCATTCTGCTCGATGCGCGCATCGCCAAACAGTTCACCGCCTGGCCGCATTTCATTTCGACCGCGCCGGGCGTGGCCTATGCGTATGTTGCCGACTACCGGCGCAACCGGCGCGACGTATTCGCCGGCGCCGCGACGCTTGATGCGCTTGGCCAGCAGCTCGGCATGCCGGCAGGCTCACTCGAACGCACCGTGGCGGCCTACAACGCCAAGGCGGGCAACAGGCCGCCGATCGGCGCCGGCCCCTATGTGGCGCTCGGACCGGCGCGCGCGGTATTCGTGCACAACGAGGGCGGGCTCGCGGTCGACCACGAGCATCGCGTGCTCGGCGAAGGCGACAGACCGATTGCCGGGCTCTACGCCGCCGGCGCGACCGGCCAAGGCGGCATGCTGCTCAAGGGCCACGGCCACCATCTGGCCTGGGCTTTCGTGTCGGGCCGACGCGCCGGACGCAATGCGGCGAACGCGGCCGTCACACGCTGAAACAGTAACGATGCACGCCGCAAGTTACGGCGAAACGACCGAGAAATGTTTTTCGACGACTTTGCGGTTACCCGTCCAGACCTCGAATATCCACTCGCCGAGCACGATCTGCTCCGGCGAAGCGCCTTCAAAGCTCCAGCCCATCAAGACGCTTTCGCCCATGCTTGCTTTCCTGACGAATTCATAGGTCGTGCGAGGACCGCCTATGGCGGTGTCGGGCATGCCAGGAGCCGGAAACCGGTAGACGTGTTTCACGGTTACACCCTTCCCGCCATTGCCGCTCAGGACGTATGACATGCCGAAACGGACGTGCTTGCCCGGAATTTCGTTGGTGTAGACCTTCGGTGGCACAGGCGTGCTGACGTAACGGCTGCCGGTCGGCGATGTCGGGTCTTTGATCTCCTTGGATTCGGAAACCGTATAGATGCCGTACCAGCCAACCCGTCCGGAGACCGCCTGCGCCGCCGCCGTCTGGTATGCGTAAAACGACAATAGAAAGAAGACCGCTGCGCGGATCTTCATGACGTTTATTGCCGCGGTTCTTGCGAACCGGTCGGCACCCCCTGAGAGAAACCCCCTGAATGATAGACTTGCGCGCACCCACGAAGCAATGAGCCGCTAGACCGGCTCTTCGCCGTCGGTCACCGGCGAAGTGACAACCAGGAATACCAGGTCGACGAGCCCGGTGTTGGAAATGGCGTGCTTGACGCCGGGCGGCAGGAAGATGAAGTCGTGCTTGCGCACGACATGGTCCTTGCCGTCGACGTGCATCAGGCCCTCGCCTTCGATGACGTGATAAACCTGCTCCTGCACCTTGTGGCTGTGGGTCTCGACATAGGCCTTCGGCTGATACATCGAGATGCGGTAGTCGATGTGGTGCGAGCCCGCGGTGTCGGGCATCACCAGCGGCTTCGACAGCGCGCCGCCGAAATGGTTGGGAAATTCCAGCCACGGCACTTCCGCGATGTTGCGGATGAAGGCTTTGCGCTTGTCGGCGGTCATGGCGGGCAAACCTGTGGTTTTTGCAGTTGCGATAATGCGAGAGGGACTTTAACCATATCGGTGATGGACCGACAATATCGCCGCGCCGCTTCGCTCCTTTGCTCCCCTTGGCGCGGGCGCGGCGGCAAGGCACAACAAAACGTTTCCGAAACCGGGGTCTGGCGTAGCGTTTGAAATGAAAGCAGCACCGTTCGAGTATTGCCGCGCGGCCGACATCGACGAAGCCTGTGCGTGGCTCGCGGCCGACGACGGCGCGCGCGTCATCGCCGGCGGGCAGACGCTGGTGCCGATGATGGTGATGCGTCTGGCGCGCCCGACCCGGCTGATCGACATCAACCGCATCGCCGCTTTGTCCTACATCCGTAAAGACGGCGACGGCATCGCCATCGGCGCCACCACGCGGCAATGCGTCGTCGAGCGCGACGCGCTGGTCGCGGCGGAGCTTCCACTGCTGGCGCGCGCGATACCCTAGATCGGGCATAGCGCCACGCGCGCGCGCGGCACCGTCGGCGGCTCGCTCGCCAATGCCGATCCGGCGGCGGAACTGTCGCTGATCGCGGTCACGCTCGATGCGGTGCTGAGCTATCGCGCAGGCGGCAAGACCGGCACGATGCCGGCGCGCGAATTTTTTGTCGGCGCGATGACCACCAGCCTGCCGGAGGGCGCGTGCCTGACCGGCGTGCGCTTTCCGGTCTGGCGCGGTGAAAAGATCGGCATCGGCTTTCACGAGGTGAATGCACGGCGCAGCGATTTCGCTTTCGTCGCGGCGGCGGCGCAGGTCGAGCTGGACGCGGACGGAAAATGCAAACGCATCGCCATCGGCGTCGGCGCGGCGACCGATTTTCCGATACGGCTCGAGAGCGCGGAGAAACAATTGCAAGGGCACGGCCCTCGATGCCAAGGCGGTGGATGCCGCGGTGCGCGACGCGCTCGCCGGTATCGAGCCGCTGTCCGATCTGCACGCCTCGGCCGACTACCGCCGCCGCGCCGCCGTCAGTCTTGCCATGCGCGCGGTCGCCGATGCGCTGAGCCGCGCGCAAGGGAAGAAAATCCATGCGCATTGAACTCAACGTCAACGGCGCCACGCAGACGCTCGATGTCGAGCCGCGCACCACGTTGCTCGATTGCCTGCGCGATACGCTCGACCTCAAGGGCGCGCATGCCGGCTGCGAGCACGGCGTCTGCGGCGCCTGCACCGTGCTGTTCGACGGCGTCGCGGTGCGCTCCTGCCTGATGTTCGCGCCGCAGGCATCGGGCTCGGCCATCACCACCATCGAAGGCGTCACGCCCGGGCCGGGCGAACTGTCGCTCATTCAGGATGCGTTCTGCGAAACCCACGGCATGCAGTGCGGCTATTGCACGCCGGCCATGGTGCTGGTCGCGCATGCGCTGCTCGCCGACAATCCGGAGCCGACGCGCGAGGAGATCGTCGAGGCGATTTCCGGCAATATCTGCCGCTGCACCGGCTACGCGCAGATCGTCGAGGCGATCGCGCTTGCCGCCGAGCGCATGCGCGGCGTCAACCGGCCGCGGAGCCTGACCAAATGAACGAGCCGGGCCGCCACCGCTACGTTTCGACCGACCGCCGCGTGCGCGAGGACCGGCGTTTCGTCGCCGGCAAGGGCAAGTTCGTCGCCGACATCGACCTGCCGAACACCAAGCATGTCGCGGTGGTGACCTGCCCGCACGCCGCGGCGCGCATCAAGAACATCGACAAAAGCGCGGCGCTGAAAATGCCCGGCGTGCATTACGTCGTCGATGGCGCAGAGCTTGCCACCGCTACGCTGCCATTGATGACCGGGCTCGATACGCCGAACGTGCCGCGCCGGCCTTTGGCGCTCGACGTCGCGCGCTACTCGGGCGAATGGGTTGCCGCCGTGGTGGCCGACAGCCGCGCGCTGGCCGAGGACGCGGCCGAAGCGATCGAAATCGATTACGAGCCGCTGCCCTTCGTGCTCGACGCCGAGCAGGCGCTTGAAAAATCCAGCCCGCTGGTGCACGAGGCGCACGGCTCGAACGTGTTGCTCGACAAGACTTTCGTCTGGGGCGAGGTCGACAAGGATTTCGCCGCCGCCCCGCGCAAACTGTCGCTGCGGGTGAAATGGGGCCGCTCCTCGACCGTGCCGATCGAGACCTTCGGCGTGGTGGCGAGCTGGGACCCGTGGCGCGAAATGCTCGACGTCTATGCCTCGATCCAGATGCCGCGCTACGCCGACCAGATCGGCGTGGCGCTGAAAATTCCCGTCCACCTCGGTGCGCGTGCATTACGACGTCGATGTCGGCGGCAGCTACGGCGTCAAGCGCGGCATCAAGCACACGGTGCTGTGCGGCTATCTGGCGCGGCGGCTCGGTTTTCCGATCCGGCTGATCGAGGACCGGCTGGAAAACATGCGCGGCGGCGACGCGCACGGGCCGGAGCGGCTGTTCGATGTCGAAGTCGCGTTCGACGACAAGGCATCGTGCGCTCGATGAAGATGCGCGCGCTGGAAAATGTCGGCGCCTATGCCGGCCGCTCGCCGTTCCAGCTCGGCAAGCCGATCGGCGCCATCGTCGGGCCCTACAAGATCAACAGCGTGCAATACCGCGCCATCGCGGTCGTGACCAACAAGACCACCAAGACGCGGTGCGCGGCTTCGGCCAGGGCCCGACCAATCTGGCGCTTGAGCGCTGCATGGACGAGGTCGCCAATGTGCTCGGCCTCGATCCGCTCGAGGTGCGCCGGCGCAACCTGATCCGGCACGACGAGTTTCCCTATCTGATCCCGAGCGGCACCACCTACGACAGCGGCAATTATGAAACCGTCATCGACAAGGTGCTGGCGAACACCGGCTACGAAGATCTCAAGGCCGAGCGCGACCGGCTGCGTGCGCGAAGGCAAACTCGCCGGCATCGGCATGGCGGCCTGCCTGGAGCCGTCCGGCGGCAACGCCACCTTCGAGGCGCTGCTTAATCCGGCGATCACGACGTCGACCTTCATGGATTCCTGCCGCGTCAATATCGACGGCCTGGGCGCCATCACCGCCACCATGCACACCACCTCCTCGGGACAGGGCCACGAGACGCTGGTCGGCACCGTGATCGGCGAAGTGTTGCAGGTCGATCCCGACACGGTGCGGGTGACGCGGCCGGATTCGCTCAATTCATTGCCGAGCGGCACGCCGGTCGGCTCGCCGCATGGCGATCATGCTGGGCGGCGCGGCGTTCCACGCGGCGCAAAAGCTCAAGGACAAATTGACCGCGATCGGCGCGCACGATCTCGGCATTCCGCTCGAGCGCGCGGTCTACAAAGACGGCGCGGTCAGCGACCGCGACGCGCCGCAGAACAAGCGCGCCTGGGCCGATCTCATCAATATCGCCCACCGCAATTATCACCGCATGCCGGAAGGCTTCGAGCCGGGGCTTGCCGCCGAGCACGTCTATCAGGTGCCGACCGGCGGCACGCTGCCGGACAAAGACGGCCGCGTGCAGATGTATCCCTGCTTCGCGTTCGAATTTCATCTGCTGCTGGTCTCGATCGATCCCGATCTCGGCCGGCCAGAGATCGTGCGCTACCGGCTCGGCCACGACTGCGGCACGCAGATCAATCCCAAGATCGTGCGCGGCATGACCATGGGCGGCATCGCGCATGGCATCGGCGCCGCGCTCTACGAAGAGTTCGCCTATAACGACGAAGGCCAGCTGATCGCGCAAACCTTCATGGATTATCTGCTGCCGTCCTCGCACGAGGTGCCGCCGGTCGAGATCGTCGATCACGAGACGCCGTCGCCGCATACGGTGCTCGGGCAGAAGGGCTCCGGCGAGAGCGGCTATCTCGGCGCGCCGGCGGCCATCGCCAATGCCGTCAACGACGCGATCCGGCCGCTCGGCATTTCCATCAACACACTGCCGATCAAGGTGTCGAAGCTCGGCGACCTGATCGCCGACGGCGCAAGAAAAAATAAAAGTCAAAAAAGGAAACTGAATGATCGTCGATGCCCATGCCCATTTGGTGCCGGCCGAACTGCTGGCGGAGATCCGCAAGGGCGCCGCGAAGTTTCCCAACGTGCGGCAGATCGAGGACGGTGGCTCCCTCGCGCTGGCCTTTGCGGGCGGCAAGCCGACGCGGCCGGTATCCAAGCCGCTGTCGGATATTCCGTCGCGGCTGGCCTGGCTCGCCAAGAACGGCATCGACAAACAGGTGGTCGGCGGCTGGGTCGATATGTTCGGCTATGAGCTGCCGGGCGCGGAAGGCGAAGCCTGGAGCCGGCTCGCCAATGACGCGATGCTCGCCGCCGCCAAGGCCGAGCCGCGGTTTGTGCCGCTGGCCACCGTGCCGCTCGGCGACGGCGTACGCGCCGCAGCGGTGCTCAAGGACGCGATCAAGGCGGGGTTTCGCCGGCGCGATGATCGGCACGCTGCCGCGCGGCGTCGGCTCGACGCTCGATGCCGCCGATCTCGATCCATTCTGGCGGGCGGCCGACGAGACCGGCGCCTTCATCCATATTCATCCGAGCTTCGATGCCGGCGATGTGCGCGTGAACGATTTCAACCTCGCCAACGGCGTCGGCCGCATCACCGACGCCGTGGTGACGATGGCGCGTTTGATTTCGGCGGGACATATCGCGAAGTACAGACAGGCGAAATTTTTCGCGCCGATGGGCGCGGCCGCGCTGCCCTTCGTGCTCGGCCGCCTCAAGCGCAATCATACGATCACACCCGGCATCGGCGACCCGGTCGAGGCGCTTGGCGCAATCTATACCGACACTATTCTGCATGACGCGCGCGCGCTGAAATTCGTGATCGAAATAATGGGGACGGAAAAGTTGATGATGGGCTCCGACAATCCGTTCCCGATCGGCGACCTGGAACCGATGAAGATCGTCGCGGATGCCGGACTGAACGCGGCGCAGACCGCGTCGATCAATGGCGACTTGGCGGCGCGGCTATTTCGGCTGCAATGACAAAACAAAGGACCAAAGGTCCACTGCGCTGAACACGACTTGGAGGAGGAACAAATGACTGGATTATCGACGCACCTGCGTTCCGCGCTATGCGCCGTAGCGGCGCTCTCCTGCGTGACGCTAACCCCTGCGTCCGCCGCTACGCAGGCACCGGCAAAAGTCACCATCGTCATCTTCGGCTTTCCCTCGCTCGGCGCCTTCATGCCGCCGGTGATCAAGGCCAAGAAGCTCGACGAGGCGAACGGCCTCGACATCGAATTCGTCGAGCGGCCGCCGGACGCCTACACCACGCAATTCAATTCCGGCGAGTTCAAGGTCGGCGGCAGCGCCGCGGTGCTCACCGTCGGCCTCGCCGATGTGCGCGGCGTGAAGGTGAAATATCTGTTCAACCTGTTCGACTTCTGGGGCACCATCGTCACATCGCGCCCCGAGATCAAATCGACCAAGGACCTCGAAGGGAAACAACTCGCCGCCGCGTCATCAACCACGAATTTCGTGATGTCGGAATTTTTCGCCAAGCAACAGGGCGTGGACGTCTCGAAGATCCAGGTGGTCAACACCGCGACACCGGGCCTTGTCGGCTACGCGATGGCCGACCGCGCCGACGCGGTACAGCTTTGGGAGCCGGCCTTTACGCTGCTCAAGGCGAGGAAGCCGAACATCCGCATGCTCGATACCAACATGACCAAGACCTGGAAGGCTTTCGCCTCCGGCGAGCGCATCCCCTATCTCGGCATCGCCGCGCATGACGACTGGATCGAGCAAAACCGGGCTTTGATTCCGAAGCTTTATGCGACCTATAAGGCGGCCGGCGAATTCATCGCCAAGAATCCGGAAGAAGCCGTCGGCATCATCGCGGCGAAATCGACGCCGGAGGTTCGCGCCGCATTGGTCTCGCTGGTCAAGGCCAACGACCGGCTGGGCATGAACGTCATGCCGGCAGGCGAACTCAGCAAGCAGATCGATGCGGTTTACAAGGCCGGCGTCGACGTTGGCTATTTCAAGTCGATGCCGTCCAACAGCACGATCTACGAAAAGCCGCTGAAGTGACCGACACGCGCACCATGCGCGTCCTGCAAGCCGCCGCCGGCATGCTCGTGCTGGCGGCGGGCTGGCAAATTCTGTCGATGATCTTTCCGCCTTTTCTGTTTCCGCCGGTGCCGGAGATCATATCG
The DNA here is from genome assembly GCA_963809675.1 of uncultured Alphaproteobacteria bacterium. Classification (GTDB taxonomy): domain Bacteria; phylum Pseudomonadota; class Alphaproteobacteria; order Rhizobiales; family Xanthobacteraceae; genus Pseudolabrys. The sequence continues at coordinate 56,629 of CAWEKJ010000007.1, read as the reverse complement.
CGCACCGTCGAGATTCTGATCACCGGCTCGCTGCTGGCTGACGTGCTGCTGACCGCGGCCCGCATCTTCGGCGGGCTGTTCGGCGCCTTTATCCTCGGCAGCATTTTAGCGCTGGCGATCGGGCAATCGAAGACGCTGGAGAATTTCATCGCACCGGTGTTGACGTTTTTCCAGGGCATTCCGGCGCTGTCCTGGGTGGTGTTCGCGATCATCTGGTTCCATGGCATCGAGTTCCGCGTGCTGTTCATCATGGTGATGACGACGCTGCCGGCCTTTACGTTTCAGATTCTCGATGCCTTCCGCTCCATGTCGAAGGATCTGTTCGAGATGACCATGGCGTTTAGGCCGTCGCGCTGGACGCTGTTCCGCTTCCTGATCGTGCCGACCATCGTGCCGGGCATTCTGACCGCGTGGAAAGTGAATTTGGGCAACGCCGCGCGCGTGGTGGTGGTGGCCGAGCTGGTCGGCGCCACCGGTGGCGTCGGCTACGAATTGCTGCGCCAGCAACAATTGTTCGACATGGCCGGCGCCATGGCCTGGACGCTGCAACTCGTGCTGTTCGTGCTGATCGTGCAGCAGACCATCAACGCGATCGAAACCTGGGCGCTGCGCTATCGCGCGGTGTCCGAGCGGGCGATGTAAGCCGCATGACCCCCGAAAAGTGGACACCGGTTTTCGGACAAGGGTCATGCGCAATATGACTTCCGATCCCGTCATCCGCTTCACCGACGTCAGCAAGACGTTTCGGCGTCCGGACGGACGCGGCGATTTCATCGCGGTGGACAAATTGTCGTTCGAGATCGCCAAGGGCGAGATCGTCGCAGTGCTGGGCAAGACCGGCTGCGGCAAGTCGACCATGTTCAACATCGTCGCAGGATTGATCGAGCCGAGCTCCGGCGAGGCTAAAGTGATCGGCCACGAGCCGTTCCGCGAGTTCGATTTTTTTCGCGGCAAGATCGGCATCGTGTTCCAGAACGACCGGCTGATGCCGTGGCGCTCGGCGCTCGACAATGTGCGGCTCGGCCTGCAAATTCTCGACCGCGACCCCAAGCAGGCCGAGGACACCGCGCGCCAATGGCTCACGCGGCTTGGCCTCGCCGGCCACGAGAACGACTATCCGCACGCATTGTCGGGTGGCATGCGCCAGCGCGTGTCGATCGCGCGCGCCTTCGCGGTCGACCCGGAAATACTTTTGTGCGACGAACCGTTCTCCTCGCTCGATGAAATGACCGCGCGCGACCTGCGCGCCGAGTTCGTGCGTCTGGTGCGGCAGAACAACAAGACCGCGGTGTTCATTACCCATCAGATCAATGAGGCGATGGAAATCGGCGACCGCGTGATGGTGTTTCACCGCCCGGCGCGCATCGCCTACGAGACGCGGCTTGGCGGCGGCGGCGCCAACGCGGATCGGAGCAAGGTGCACGAGGACATCATGCGCGTGCTATCGGTCGAGCAGATGCCGGCGTAATGCCCTGCCTTGCGGCCGGATGGAGCCGGTGTCACCCTGACAGGGCTCAGACCGCTGGGGGCATAAGATGAAATTCGTCTTGTATGTTGTTGCCTTTGACGCTGGCGTTGGGCGCTAACCGCCGATAAAAAATCATTAGTGGAAATTCCGGCCTTTCGGCATGGCTTCGCCGGGGGAAGCCGCGGCGTCGACCAAGACGCTGTCGTCCGACAGGCGGCGCAACAGCGGCGTGAGATCTTCGATCTCATCGGCCACGACATGGATGACGTTGGATGCGTTCTGCAGCTTGCCGGTCACGCTGATGAGCCGCGCTCCCAGCACCACCGAGCGGAAGGTTTCAAAGACCTGCGGCCACACGATGACGTTGGCGATGCCGGTTTCATCCTCGAGCGTGGCGAAAATGACGCCTTTGGCGGTGCCGGGTCGCTGACGCACCAGTACAAGGCCACCGACCGTCACGCGCCGTCCGGAAGGAAGTTGCGCCAGCCGCTCATGCCGGAGAATGCCGCGCGCCTCGAACGCGGCGCGCAGAAACGACACCGGATGCGCCTTCAGCGACAAATGCAGATGCCGGTAGTCTTCCACGACCTGCTGGCCGGGCGGCATGGCGGGCAGACCGGCGTCCGGCTCCAACTCCGGCATCGTCACCCGGGCCAGCAGCGGCAGGTCGTCTTTATCGCCCGAGCGCCTGAGCGCGCGGATTGCCCACAGCGCCTCGCGCCGGTTAAGCCCGAGCGAATGAAACGCATCGGCGGCGGCGAGACGTTCGAGCGTGGCCGGTTGCAGCTTGGTGCGGAGCCAGAGATCGCGCACCGAATCGAACCCCGCGCCGCGCGCCTTCTCGATGATCTCGCCATCATCTTTTGAAAAACCGCTGATCTGCCGAAGCCCAAGACGAATCGCTTGGTTTGAACGGATGGCGTTTTTCATTTCGGCATGGCGCGAATGAAGATTTTCGCTAGGCTGTTGCGGCCCGGCTCCAGCGTGCAATCCCAATTGGACGCGTTGATATCGACCTCCCTCACCTCGACGCCGTGCTCCTGCGCATCGCGCACGATCTGCGCGGCGGCGTAAAAACCCATCGGCTGGCTGTTCAGCAGAGCGGCAGCGAACACATCGGGATAGCGGCATTTCATCCAAGACGAGGCGTAAACCAGATTGGCGAAGCTCGCGGCATGACTTTCAGGGAAGCCATAGTCTCCGAATCCCTTGACCTGTTCGAAGCAACGATTGGCAAAATCCAGCTCGTAACCTCGTTTGGTCATTCCCTCGACGAATTTTCTCTCGAAGGAGTTGATGGTTCCGACCCGCTTAAATGTCGCCATCGCGCGCCGGAAGCGATCCGCCTCACCCGGTGGGAACTGCGCCGCGATGATCGCAATGCGCATGGCCTGTTCCTGGAATAAGGGAACGCCGAGTGTCCGCCCAAGCACCTCTTCCAGTTCATTGGCTTTGCCGAATTCCGGCGACGGCGAGGGATAACTTACCAACGTCGGATTTTGCCGCCGCTGCAAATAAGGATGCACCATTTTTCCCTGGATCGGGCCGGGCCGCACGATCGCGACCTCAATGACAAGGTCGTAAAATTCCTTCGGCCGCAACCGCGGCAGCATCGACATCTGCGCGCGGCTCTCGATCTGGAAGACGCCGATGGTGTCGGCGCGGCGGATCATCTTGTAAGTTTCTTCGTCCTCGTCCTGGATCGAGAGATCACGCGCCACGCCGTAATGCGATTGCAGCAGGGCAAAGCCGCGCCGCAGGCACGACAGCATGCCGAGCGCCAGCACATCGACCTTCAACAGGCCGAGGGATTCCAGATCGTCCTTTTCCCACTCGATCACGGTGCGGTCTTCCATCGCCGCGTTCTCGATCGGCACCACTTCGTCGAGCCTGCTCTGGGTCATGACAAAGCCGCCGACATGTTGTGAGAGATGACGCGGGAAATCCGTGAGATCGCTCGCCAGCTTCATGGCTTTCGTCAGGCGAGGATCCGACGTGTCGAAGCCGGCGCGGCGGGCGTGCTCGTCTTTCACGCCTTCATTCGACCGGCCCCAAAAGGTACCGGCCAGCAAATCAAGCGCATCGCCGGAAAGCCCAAACACCTTGCCGACATCGCGGATGGCGCTACGGCCGCGATAACAGATGACGGTCGCGGCAAGGCCCGTGCGCTCGCGCGAGTATTTCTCATAAATGTATTGAATGACTTGTTCACGCCGCTCATGCTCGAAATCGACGTCGATATCGGGCGGCTCTCGCCGTTCCGCGGAGACGAACCGTTCGAACAGCAGGTTCTTGCCGTCCGGTCGCACTTCGGTAATGCCGAGACAGTAGCAAATGATCGAATTGGCGGCCGAGCCGCGACCCTGGCAAAGAATGCCGATGTCGGGACGGCGCGCATACTCCACGATGTCATGCACCGTAAGAAAAAAAGGCGCATATTTCAGTTCGCCGATAATTCTCAGCTCTTCATCCAAAATCTTGCGGATGTTTTCCGGCATCCCCTCCGGAAATCGTTTTCTGGCGCCCTGTTCGGCATAAGCGACCAGCGCCTCCTGCGGCGTCGCAAAACCCTTGCGGGTTTCTTCCGGGTATTCGGTTTTACGCAGCTCTTCGAGCGAGAATTGGCATTCCCGGATGAAACGGAAAGTTTGCGCAACCGCATCTGGATATTTTCGAAACAGCCGCGCCATTTCTTCCGGCGATTTCAAATGCCGCTCGGCATTGGCTTCCAGCAGCCGTCCGGCGCTGTCGATGGTGACGTGCTCGCGGATACAGGTGACAGTGTCCTGCAACTCCCGGCGTTCGGGCGCGTGATAGAGCACGTCGTTGACGGCGATCAATGGCACGAAAGAATCGCGGGCGATTCCCGCCAGCTTGGCCGTCCGCCGCGCGTCATCGCCGCGATACAGCATGGCGGCGCCTAGCCAAATGGAACGCCGCGACGTGGCGCTCTTTAACCGGTCGAGCAAAAGACCAAGCGCACGCGTGTCGACCCGCGCCGGCGGCATCACAATCAGATTGAGACCTTCGATGAACTCCAGGAGATCGGGCAATCCAAGAAGACAGTCGCCTTTCTCGGCGCGCCGTTTGCCCAGTGACAAAAGCCGCGTGAGCCGGCCCCAGGCAGCGCGGTCGCGCGGATAGGCAAGAATATCCGGCGTGCTGCCATCGTCGAATACCAGACGAGCGCCGACGGCGATCCTGAAATCGGCAAGAAGCGGTTTGATAGCCTCGTCATCTTTCATCGCTCTCGCGGCGACGTGAACGCGCACCACGCCGGCGACGGTGTTCCTGTCCGCTATGCCAAGGCCTTTCAAACCAAGAAAACAAGCTTGCCTCACCAACTCTTCCGGGTTTGATGCCCCGCGCAGAAAGGAGAAGTTGCTGGTCACCGCCAGTTCGGCATAGGCCGGATCGAGACGTTCTTTCAACTCTTGCCGCGGACCGTCCGAGGAGACGAAAGGAACGATCGTCATGCGAATAGCCCATGCGCATACCAGCGTGGCCGCCAATTTGGCTGGTCCAACTTTTCCCGGCCATATAAGCCTTCACGATAAAGCCAGATCCGCATGCCCTCCTTGCTTTCGACACGAAAATAATCGCGGGTCAGCTTCTCGCCCTCGGCATTGCGCCACCACTCCATCGCGATGCGTTCCGGCCCTTCGGCCGCGACCACCTCGTGCAAGATGTGCCGCCAGCGAAATCGCGCCGGCGGGCCATCCGGCACCTCGGCGACAGCTTCGATCGGCTCCGGCTGCGCGAACAGACGAAGCGGACGAGCGTGGCCAAGGCTGTCTTGCTCGATTGGCGCTGGGACAAATTCCAGCCGCGCGGTCTGCGCGGGAATTGCGGCCACCGCGTACTCGGGAATGTGGCTGTCGCATGGCACCGGCCGCGTCACGCGCCGCGATCCGAGCCGCGCGCTCAGCCGGTCGATCAGATGCGCGAGTTCGGCGCTGTGGTCGTTGCCGGCGAGCCCGGTTTGCGCAGGGTCCACTTGTTCGGCAGTGAGCACCGACAGCCGCACCTGGTCATAGCCAAAACCTGGATCGCAATCGTCTCCGATCCTTGTCAGCCGTTCGGCGAACAGGCGCTGGATGCGGGCAGGATCGCGCAAGGGCTCGCCGGTTCCAGCCTCGATCCGGTAAACCTTGCCGTCGGTACGATACAACGCGGCCTGCAACAGCCGCGCGCCCTGCCCGCGCCGTTCCATGACGATGCCCAGTTCGCGCGCAAGCTGCTCGATGCTGCCCAGCACATCGGCTTCCAGCAGGATGGGATCGGCAAACCGCCGCTCCGCTACATAAGACGGCAACGCCAGCCGCGGCCTGATCGATTCGTCTTCTCGGCCGAGCGCCTGATCGAGCCGCCGAAGGAATTCTTGTCCGAACCGCGCGGCCAGCGGCGCACGGGGACGATCGACCACGTCGGCGATGCGTTTGAGCCCCGCCTGCGCCAGCGCGGAAACGGTTTTGCCGCCGAGGCGGAGCGCCGCCAGCGGCAGCGGCAGCATGACGTCGCGCATGGCGCCTTTCGGCACCAGCGGCGCTTCGCCATAGCGCGCGGCCGCCCAAGCACATCCAACCGTATCGGCAAGACCGATTTCAACCCGCAAGCCCTGACGGTAAAATCTAGCAGCAAGATCATCAGCCAGCGCTTGCTCGCCACCAAAAAGATGCGCGCAACCGCTGATGTCGAGCAACAATCCATCGGGTGGATCGAGACCCACCAGCGGCGTATAGCGGTCGCACCAGTCCGCCGCGGCTTCGAGCAGGGCACGATCGGCCTGCGGATCGGCGTCTGCCACGTGCAGCGACGGATACATCGCCCGCGCGTCAGCCAGAGGCATCCAGAGTTTCAGGGCAAGCGCGGACGCTGCGTCGTTGAGCGCGCAGATACGCAACGCCGACTTGACCCGCTCGACAATGACGAGAGGCGCTTCACCCGGCGCGGACAAACGGCACTCGACCCGGTCGGTCGAAAGCCGTTTGAGCCACACCGAGAGATAGCGCTTGAAAGCTACGCTCATGGTGGTCCCATGCGACGGTCCACCGCCCCGTAGGACCGCGCCTGTTCTTGGTCAATGTGAGTGCGAAAGCCGCGCGGCCGAGCCCGCCGAAAGAGTCCGGACGGCTCGGCGCGCCGGCGACGTGCCAGCGCGTTTCCGCCGCGCTGGTGAGCGGTGACGGCCGGTGACGCAAAAGAAAACCAAAGCCGCCGCCTTCGCGGGCGGCGAGCGTCAGCCTCTGCGTCGCGGTAAGATCGGCGATCGAGGCGTCCTTCGGCAATTCGGCGATGACGCTCGCCAGCGCGTGGCACTTGAGCGCTTCTTCCATCACCCACAACGCATCGAGCGGACGAGAGACTTTGACAATCAGAAGCCGGTTTGCCGGCAATCCGAAAAGATCGCAGCCGGGACCATAGATATGACCGGCCTCCAGAGCGGCGAAGTCGGTCTGGATCCAAAGCGTACTTCGGCTATCGCCGGCGGCACGCGCCGCCAAGGCAAAGGCAAAGCCCACGGTCGCACCCAGATCACGCGCCGAGGCCGGCGCGATCTCATGCAAGCTTGCCGGCGCAAGGCCGCCTTGCAGCCTGGCATCGATGGTTTGCACGCCCAATGCCAGCGTCCGCGACGCGATACCGAGGTCGGTCTCCTGCCCTTCGATTTTCGCCATCGCCTGGCGGAGACGGCACAGGGTGGTTGATGCTCCAGCGGTCACCGCGTATTTCCTTGTTCATGCTTTGTTCCAAATAACTCCCGCAGAGCCCAGGGAGTCAAGGCAATATCAATTGCTCATATGATTCAGCAGGTTATGGCGGAGCAAACGGATCACTGCGCCCATCAAAAGCGCGGCCGGAACGACGAACCCATTTTCTCGATGTAACCGGCGAACGGGGCTCCAACATGTCCGGGGAAGACCATGGCGCCGCTCGCCGCGCATTGCTCAAAGATGCGGTGACGGCTCACCCTCGCGTCGTCGGCATTGGAGTTTTTCGGAAAATTCCAGTCCGGATAATAAATTTGCAGCATGTGATGAAACACATCGCCGGTAATCATCGCGTAGCCGGAGCCACAATCGATCTTGAACACGAAATGCCCCGGCGAATGACCCGGCGCCGGCAGAATTTCGATGAACTCATTGAGCCGGTGCGGCCCCGTGACGAGATCGGCACGGCCGGCTTCGACCACCGGCACGACGCATTCACGGAACGTCCCGAACTCGGCCGGCGCGGTGGCGGGATCGCTGTCCACTTTCTGGAAATAGTCGAAATCGGGCTTTGAAAACACGTAGCGCGCGTTCGGGAACGTCGGCACCCATTTTCCATCGCGCAATTGCGTGTTCCAGCCGAGATGGTCGTGATGCAAATGCGTGCACATGACCATGTCGATTTCGTCCGGCCGGGCGCCGGCCGCGGCCAGCCGGTCGAGCCATGGCTCGTTGAGCATGTTCCACCACGGCCGCAGCGGCCGTGACTTTTGATTGCCGCAGCAGCCGTCGATCAGGATCTTGCGGCCGTCAATCTGCAACAGCCAGCTATGAACGCTGAGCTTGAGCTTGTCGCTTGCCGGGTCGTAATGGTCGGGCGCAAGCCAGTGACCGTGCTCCTTCAAATGAACGTCGGACCACTCCGGAAATAACTCCTTCGGACTGTAGATCGGAAGATAGGTTTCCTCGATACGGGTAACGGTTGCCTTTCCGATCTTGAATATCGACATCACACACCCTGCTTTTGCTGATTTCCAAAGACCTGCTCACAATTCGTCGCAGCAGATGGAATAGCATGCGACCACGGGCGCGCAGCTCGGGTCGTACGCGCTTGCTGGCGATGGTCGGAAAACTGTTCCAGACTACCTAAAACCACCGAAATCTGGCAGACTTTCCACATTTGGGGCTTAGTGCGCCCTCTAGCTGGCGTCAAAAATAGCGCCATTATCTACAAATGGCTGTATGTCAATATTATACTACCTGTGGTATATGCTCTAGATCGAGAAACGCCAAATTCTACCCAAGGTAGCAAATGTGATCTTTGCGCCACAGATTGGGCAATTGATCAAAGAGCTGTTGAGATCGGTGCTTAAAACCATAGCGTTTGCAGCCGAGAATGCTATGAGATAGGCTGGTTTTTGAGGCTTTGGGTGATCCCTACGGGGGCGGGAGTGGGTTGAGGTGGGTACACGCCGAATTCTTCAATCGGTGTTGCTGGTAAGTTGTCTCGGTATAGGAACCGAAGCGGCTGGAGCAGCTCCTTTTACCATCAACGATGCGCTCCGGATGGCGGTCCAAACCAACCCAAGCGTTGGTGAGGCAGCGGCAAACCGACGCGCTACAGAGGCCGAACTACATCAAAGTCAGGGCACTCTGCTGCCGCAAGTCCGCCTTGAAGCTCAAGGCGGACCGTCAAGAACCAACGTCACAGATCCAGCATATCTTACACCCCCCAATACGCCCCCGCTTGGCAATGGAACCTGGCTGCCGGCGTCGAAAGGGTCGATTGTTTTGCGGCAGATCCTTTTTGATGGATTCGCTTCAATAAATGAAATTTGGCGTCAAACGGCGCGAGTCGATTCGGCGGCAGCACGCACCCACGAACGTAGCGAATTGACCGCGTTAGACGCCAGCGAGGCATACATCGACGTCGTTCGTTATACGCGCCTCGTCGCGTTGGCCGAGGAAAACGTAAAAGCGCATCGGTCAATTTTCTCGAATGTGCAGTCGCGTTTTAAAGGCGGGCGGGCGGGAGAAGGCGACCTTGAACAAACCAACGAGCGCGTGGCTGCGGCTGAAGCTGCACTGACGGATTTCCGGCACAGCCTTGCGGACGCACAGGCAAAGTTCCGCAAAGTCATTGGTGTCGCGCCATTTAATCTCCGTGCGCCGGGCCGCCTTCCTGGTCTGCCGGTTTCAAAGGACCAAGTTTTGGCTGCCACGCTTGCGAATAATCCGACGATTAAAGCCGCCCAATCCGACGCCGACGCCGCTCGGCATGGCTTCCACGCCACAACCGGCGCGTTCTTACCCACTGTCTCGCTGGAGGCACGGACGACAAGGGGCGATAATGCGGACGGTTTTTTTGGCTGGTATAGCCAGAGCAGTGTCCAAGCTGTCGCCAGCTGGGATATTTTCCGCGGAGGCCAGGACAGCTGGAAGCGAGCCGAGGCGGCAGAACGCTACACTCAATCCAATATGGCGCATGCCAGGCTTCAGCGCGATGCATTCGAATCGGTCGATAAGGCCTGGAGCGCAAGAACAATTTTAACTCAGCGCATTGCCGAGTTGCAAAGGCAGATCGGTTCCGATCGCAAAGTGATTTCGGCATATACAAAAGAGTATGACCTAGGTCAGCGATCCTTGATCGATTTGCTCAACGGAGAAAATCAACTTTTTAATGCCGAGGTTTCCCTAGAGTCGTCGCGCAGCGTCGTGATCTTTGCCGATTATCAACTGCTCGCCACGATGGGCGCATTGCTTGATTATTTGAGGGCGCCGCATCCGGTCGATGCCGAACCGCTTGTGCCCAGCAGCTTTGGTCTCATTCCGGATAAGCTGCCACCGATACTGATCCACCTGCCCAACCCGGGCCCCGAGCCGCTGAATACCGCAGCGCCGCAAACATTCCCGGCTATTAATACTGAGACGCCGCCTGTGCCTGCGAGACCCCCTTCCGAGGGCCCATTTTATCAGCGCTGGGGGGCACTCCAAACGGCCCCGCCCCATTCGGCGATAGGTTTTGCGTCGGAAATGTTGTCGTCAGAATCAATGATGAAAAACATGCCGATTTGGCCAATTCAAAACGTTAAGCCAAACTGATGTGTAATGGGCATTCCCGTTAACTCGGGTGACGGTTGATGTTCGCAGTATCGTGCGGTCCTCGGCCGAACTCGTTATTTAATATTAAATTTTAAGTCTGAATTGACTTAAGCCAAAAACCTGCGATCGGACGCGGGGTTCCGTGCTATTTTGGGGGTCGGTCTTTCTAAAGCTGCGAATGCCGTAACTAACCTGCCCGTAGAGGCGAAACTCCTCTAAATAGGAATCTATTCTTGAACATCCAAGCCAAGACGACGGCAGAACTTGACCTCGGCATGTTGCGTGGCCAGGGGCAAAGCACATTAGCCGCGAACGATTCTTTGACCGATGCGTTGGTTTTTCTCGCAGCCCATCACGGACACGCCATAAGCCGCGAGGCGGTGTTGGCAAATCTCCCCATTCTCGACGGCCGGTTAACGCCGGCGCTTTTCAGCCGCGCCGCGCGTAAGGCCGGCATGGAAGCCGAGGCATTCAAGCGAAAGCTTTCCGACATTCCGGCCTTGGTCCTGCCCGCTGTACTAACGATGCGCGATGGATCAACGCGAATTCTGCTTGCTATCGACCACCGCGGCAAGACAGCGTCGGTCATCGATCCAAGCTCGCGAAACGTCAGCCCAGTCGGTTCCAGTCGGGACGCTCGCTGCCGACTACCTCGGCTATGCCTTCTTTGTGCGGCCGGCCTCGAACGCCGATGCGCGCGCCGTCGCTGCGGGCGATCTTCCAAAGCGCCATTGGTTCTGGTCCGTTGTGCGTCGTTTCTGGGCCAACTATAGCCACGTCGCACTTGCCGCGCTCATCATCAATCTATTGGCCCTCGCAAGTCCCCTGTTCATCATGAGCGTGTACGATCGCGTCATTCCAAATGGCGCAATCCCTTCGCTTGTCGCGCTTTCGGTTGGAATGGGTATCGCCGTCTTTTTTGATTTCGTGATCCGTATGGTGCGAAGCCGGATCATCGACATGACAGGCAAGAAGGTCGATGTCGTACTGGCTTCTGATATTTTTGAGCACGTGCTTGCTGTCAAACTGGCGCAACGGCCAAGCTCGGTGGGCATTCTCGCCAATCAAATGCGCGATTTTGACTCGGTGAAAGAGTTCTTCACGTCGGGAACGGTGGTATCAATCACGGATCTGGTATTTGCGGCGCTCTTTATAGCCGTTCTCTTTATCATTGCTGGTCCCCTCGCATGGATACCGATCGTTCTGTTGCCATTGATGATCATCATTGGCGCGGCTCTGCAATTTCCGCTCGAGCGCGCGATGCGCAGGCTGAATGCAGAATCGGCGGCGCGTCACGGTGTTCTCGTTGAATCTCTTTCCGGAATTGAAGCGGTCCGGGCAACGGGCGCTGAAGGGCGCATGCAAAACGCCTGGGAGCGTTCCGTTGCTGCCACTGCTCGGTCCGGTGAGGACGTTCACTTCTGGTCCTCGATCGCCCTAACCGCCGCCAGCTCGGCGCAGCAACTCAACTATCTTGCGATGGTGATCATTGGCGTCTATTTGATCCTTGACGGACAACTTTCGGTCGGCGCGCTTGTTGCCTCGACGATGCTGTCGGGGCGTGTTCTGGCTCCGATATCAGGCATCGCCTCCGTCATTACCCGGGCCACCCAGACATTTGTGTCTCTCAAAGCGCTCAACCGCGTCATGGCGCTTGAACGTGAGCGGCCACCGGAACGCTCCTACATAGCCCGCCGCATCAAAGGCGGCTCCGTTGCATTTGAAAACGTGACTTTCCGCTATCCGAACGGCGCTCTAAATGCACTGGAAAATGCTTCTTTCCGGGTATCGCCGGGCGAGCGGATCGGCATTATTGGCCGCATTGGATCGGGCAAGACAACGATCGGACGATTGCTCGCCGGGTTTTATGAGCCACAGGATGGCCGTGTTCTGGTCGACGATGTTGATTTGCGTCAGTATGATCCGGCAGATCTGCGCACCGGCGTCGGCTTTGTTTTGCAAGACACCGATCTATTTTTTGGCAAGTTGCGCGATAACATCGCGCTGGGAAAGCCGAATGCTACTGACGAGGAAATCCTTACCGCCGCGCGGCTTGCTGGTGTTGAGACATTTATTGCCGGTCATCCGCTTGGCTACGAAATGCCAGTGTCCGAAGGCGGCCGCAGTCTGTCCGGAGGGCAAAAGCAGGCGATCGGCCTTGCGCGTGCGCTCATTCGGCAACCCAAAATCTTGTTTCTCGACGAACCGACGGCCCATTTCGATGTGCGCAGCGAAGCCGAATTTCTCAATCGGTTAAAAGTGCTCGCGGCGCAAGATATGACGATTATTATTTCGACGCATCGTTTGTCATTGCTTGCATTTGTTGAGCGGCTCCTGCTGTTTGAGCAGGGCAAATTGGTCGCTGACGGTCCGCGCGACAAGATCATCGAAATGCTGCAAAGTGGCCGGGTGAAAAAGCCCTCCGGCCCGATTATGTCTGTTTCGCCGGAGGTTAAAGCCAGTGCGTCAGTCTGATTTTGCCTTTGCCAACGACGTCCGCGCAGCTGTCGCGCTGCGGACGCCGCGGACAGCGCGACTGGTACTGGTCGCACTGATTGCGCTGCTCGCGAGCGGTGCTGTCTGGGCTCACTATGCCGTTCTTGATGAGGTCAAGCGCGGTGCCGGCCGCGTTATCCCATCGCGTCAAATCCAAGTTGTACAGTCGCTCGAGGGAGGCATCGTTAAAGCAATCCTCGTTCAGGAAGGCGAGACCGTACAGCAGGGACAGCCTCTCGTTCAGATCGATGCTACAAAGTTCAAATCGGATCTTGGGGAGCTTCAGGCGAAGCGCGACGCGCTTTCAGCGAGTCTGAAACTTCTCAACCGGGAGCTCGAGCTCACGCGCCGCCTGTACGATCAAAAAGTCGTTCCCGAAATGGAGATGCTACGCCTGCAACGACAGGTCGCCGATATGAGTGGTCAACTTGCGATAACCGAAGAAACCATCAAGTCGGCGCAAGATCGCGTGCGGCGCACCGAACTCAGTGCTCCGGTCTATGGCATCGTCAATAAGATCAACGTGACAACGATCGGCGCCGTTGTGCAGCCCGGCGCGGAGATCATGGATATCGTCCCCCTTGACGATACTTTATTGGTGGAAGGCCGAATTAATCCGCAGGACATCGCTTTTATTCGGCCTGACCAGGATGCCGTCGTCAAGATTACAGCCTATGAGGCGACCGTATATGGATCGCTCAAGGCCAAAGTCGAGCGCATCAGCGCGGACACCATTGAAGAAAAAAGCGACAAGGCGGGCGGAAAACCGCAAACTTTCTATCGGGTGATTGTACGCACGGATAAGAATTACCTTGGCAGCCAGGACCATCCGCTCCCAATCATTCCAGGCATGGTGGCAACGGTCGAGATCCTGACGGGGCGAAAGACCGTGCTCGATTACTTGATCAAACCCGCACGATTGCTGCGGGAAGAAGCACTCAGAGAACGCTAAGCGCGGTTTTTTAACGCGCGAAGAGGCGACAATTCCGCCAAAAGTGCTGAATCAATCGCCGGCATGATATTTCAAATAAATTCTACGCCCATTCTATCCAAAGTCCGCCATACGAGGCGGCATGACCGGATTGAACGGCCAAGATCGAACGTCAGACCCAAAGCCTCGGGCAAGCCCATTAAGTTTGCGACCTGAATGCCAGCGCCGGCATTGGTCAAATCCAATACCAGGCAGTCGATCTCCGAGGAATCCTCGAGATAAATCCTGGCGTGCTTGCGCACGAATGTGCGCGCCAAATTGCGGCGCTCCTGCATGGTGGTCTCCCGGTCGGCTAGCTTCAAATTATACAGGAGACTTTGGAGGTTTCTTAACCTGACCGCGTGCGGGAGGGCGGTGCGGCAAAGGGATCGTTAATCACAATTTGGACGCGGCACTCGTCAACGTCCGGCTCCCTGGACAATTCTCGCACCGGTAAATTGCCCCCAGTTTGCGGTTGATTTTTGAGCTTCACCTTCCATTCCTAGAGAAGCTGTGCCGCGCCCCCGGCGATCCTTGCAGCGTTAAAAGAATACTAAGGGACATCGCTCGAATTTGAGCGAATTCCATTTCTCTCCTTTCACCGCGCCTCGAACTAACGCCGGCTCAGCCGGCGCCGTTTAACCGGCCTGTAGAGGACGGCAAGTTATGTCTCGTCCCGAACAAAAAAGCCGGGGCGAGGTACGGCGCGCTCAAGCGCCGATCAATGCTCCGAGCGATCGGGGCGTTGAATATGAAGTATCTTGCACCTGCGCGCAGGATCGCGTGCGTTGTTATTCTTGTCCTCGGCGCGTTCAGCGCCGAGCGCATGCCGGCCGATGCAGCGCGCGTGACCGCCGCCGACGCGGAACAAGCAAACGCCGCCTTGGCCTATCCGAACGTCGGAAGCGCAATTGAGCCGATCGCGGTCGCGTCGCCGGAATTCTCTCCGCCGCTACTCCGCGCTGAATTGATGCCGGCTCCTGCAACAAGCGTAAAATCCCCTTCGGGGCGCAACAAAGCTGCGGCGACCGCTGCAACTCCGAGTCCCATTGCTCCGGCGAAGCCTATCGTCGTGGCCCTCGCGGAAGCAAATTCGCCGGCCGCCATCCGCGCGCCACAGGCGCCGGTCGCGCCGCCGCCTGCAAGCTCACAGTGGCCCGCGCCGGCGCGTTTCTTCACGATCAACCAGGTGCTGGCGAAACGTCAGCAGGCTTCATCCGGGTTGCCCGCGACGCACTTGGCGGCCATCGACCCAAAAATCATGTCGGATGCGTCCGCGGCCCCGGCCTCGCCGGCCCGCAGTGACGAGCCTTTTGGGTTGTTCACGTTCCGCGCGCCGGACGGGCTGCTGTGGTCAAAATGGCGGGGGGTCGAGGCCGATATCCGGGTTGAGGCGCCGGCTTTGGCGCGCTGCCGGGCCGAGCCTGATCACTGTACGCCGGCTGCTGCGCGGTTTGTTGCTATCGTCAAGCAAGCCGAAGCGCGCCAAGGCCGCGCCAGGCTTGAACTCGTCAACGAGCGCGTCAATGCCGCGATCCGCTATAAGAGCGACATGGCGCAATGGGGTATGGCCGACCTGTGGTCCGCGCCGCTCGATGCAAACGGAAAAGGTTCATTCGACACGGGCTTCGGAGATTGCGAGGACTACGCAATCGCAAAATATGTCGCGCTCCGCGAGGCCGGGATCCCGGCCGAAAATCTCCGGCTGCTGCTGGTGCGCGACAACGTGGTCCGCATGGATCACGCGGTGCTGGCCGCGCGCGCCGACGGGCGCTGGCTGATTTTGGATAACCGGTATTCCGCGCTCACCGAAGAGCGCGACGCGCGATTTCTCACGCCGTTGTTCGCGCTCGGCGACGATGGCGTGAAGCTTTTTGCCGCGCCCTATGCGGCAGGGTCGGCGCCCAAAGACCAGAATGGCGCCGCGCCGGCGGCCAACGGCGAGGATTTCATCGCCGGCCAGGACCTGGCGGACGGCGACTTGTCGACGGCGCTGCTTCTGTTGTGACGCCAAGCGGCGGCCCGTCCCGGATTTGGAATAGCCAGCCCTAAAAAGCAGAAGGCCCGCCGGAGCGATCCGGCGGGCCAAAATTTCTCAACACTTCGGCTCAGAACGTATGGATGTCGGTATGGACCGGCACGCCCGTGCTGATGTGAGCGAGATCGATCTTATCGCTGCCGGTACCGTTGGCCGAGTACCAGAGTTCGTGCGTCGTAGCATTGTAGGAAGAACTTATTCGCACTCGCCGCTCTCGTTCCACGCACTGGCGTTATTTTCGTCAGACCCGGTTGTCGTTGAGTTTGTGAACTGTCCAGCCGCGATCAGCCGTCGATGTACCAATCGTCAAGCTCTGGGAAGCGACGTCGACAAGAATCTGATCCGTCCCGGAAAGGAAATCGGTAATCGTGTCGTGCCCATTGGCCGCGGCACTGTGGCCATCAAGGACGAAACGATCGGCGCCCGCTCCGCCGGTCAGCGTATCGTTGCCCGAACCGCCCGTGAGCGTGTCGTTCAACGAGCCCGTCGCGATCGTATCGTTCCCGCTGGTGCCCGTTATGTTGTATTCAATGCGACTTTCGAAGTTCGCCTCATTGAACGCACCAATCGGAGCAACAAAGGTAACGGCGACGTCACCCGGATCACCAAAGTTTCCGTTGTGGTTGAGGTCAACCAGGCCGGTCAACGTCGTGAAGCTAGCCGCGTTGCCGTTGTTAGTACCGCCCGCGGTACCGATTGCCGTGTCGGTGCCATGGACAAAGTCCGACACGTTGGTCGCAACAACCTTCAGAATGTCGTTCGACAGGTCGAAACCCGTGATTGTCTCGTGACCAGTATCATTGCCGTTACCGGCGACCACAACACGTGCTGAATTGCTCGATGACCCGACCACGGCGTCGATGACGGAGGTGTCGTAGACGTTGACGAGGAAGTCGCCTGTTGGAATCGAGATACTATCACCGTCGCCATCTGTAACCGTCACGAACTGAGAGAAGTCAATATGAACCGGCTGGTTGCCATCGATCGGCTTGAACAGATCGAACGTGGCCTGACCATCGGCCGCCAACGCCAACGTGAAGACTGTATCGAGTCCCGCTACGCCGGTGATGGTATGTCCGTCCGATGTCATCGTGATTTGCGTGCCATTGTATTCCAGCGCGCCGACATTCTGTGGTTGACTGAACGACGTCAGCCCCCAGCTGCCCAGGCCATCCGCGCCTACATTCACCAGCGGCGCCAAATCGATCACCGTCTCCGCCGGATGCGAGATAGCGGGTGCCGTCGTGTCGGTAACCGACAGATTGTCGATCACAAGCCGCCCCGCGAGGCTGCTCGGCGGGTCGATTTCGAGTTTCGAAATCTGCAAGTGATCAAAAACCGTGCTCGTCGCATTGAATACGCTGGTAGGTTCGTCGCCGAGGAAACCGACGGCATTGACCGGCAATGTTGCGGTCGCCAACACGTTGCCGAGGCTATCGAAGCCGGTCAGCGTGACAGTATGGCTGAGCGTCGCACCAAACGTTCCAATCGCCACGCTATTCAACGTGAAGGTCGTGCCGGCATCAGCCGTGAAGATCAGCGGCTTGGCGCCAGGATTCTGGTCTGGGCCTCCCAGAACGTGAACGCCATTGAAGACGTCGACGACAATTCCGGTGCCGCCACTGACCTGCAAATGCGTTCCACTCAGATTCGGCGGTGATGCGTTCGCGTCTGATTGGAAGCCCAGCGTGAGCGATGTCACTACCGGCGAACTGATATCGCCTTCGTTGACCGATCCGGAAACTGTCTGGCCAGTCACGGCTGGCGAGTCGTCGTCGACGTTGATGGTGATGGCGCCAGTGGCCTGGTCGCCGTCGCCGTCGGTGACGGTGAAGCCGAACGCGAGGTTCAGATTGTCCTCGAACGAGGTCTCGATCGCCTGCGTGCTCGGGTCGTCTGTCAGCGGATGATCGAGCGGCGCGTCCAGCGTAAAGGTGTAGTGGCCGGTGTTGTCGACCACGAGCGTGAAGGCGGTCGGGAGATCCGTCGTGCTGCCAGTGAGCGTGCCGCCGCCGGAGCCGTCGGTGACCCAGTGATAGGTGACGTCTTCCGGATGGCCAACACCGTTGGCATCGACATAGATGGCCTTCAAGCCGGCGGGGCCGGCGACCTCGATCTGCTTGAGGCCATCGGCGCCGGCGTTGAACTGGATCTGGCCGGTGGCGTGGACGCCGCTGCCGTCGTCGCCCGGGCCGCCCTGGACGCCGACGCCGTTGAGCGTCGTGTCCTCGTCGTCGAGAGTTGGGCTGACCGCGTTCAGGCTGACGTTGTCGATGAGCGCGCCGAATTCATCCTCGGGGCCGGTGCCCTGGAATGCCAGGACGTCACTGCCGGTGCCGGTCACATGCAGCGTGATTTGCTGCCAGCCCGACGGCAGGTTGGTCGAGTTGATCGAGTTCGACGACGACGCCGTTCCACAGCACATTCAGACCGCTGTCGTTAGCCGGCTGGCCGTCGTTACCGCCGCTGTGATCCGGGCGAGGCGAATAATAGAAGGTCAGCACGTAGTCCTCGCCCGCGGTCGTGGCGATGGTCTGCTGGACGGTGGCGTCGGTGTGGACCGGATCGGGAGTGCCCTGCGGCGGCTGATGGGCCGGATTCCCGGTGGTATCGCCGTCGAGCTCGATCAGCGCATTGCCGTCCTGCGCTGCGAGGCCGCCGGCGGCGCCGATCTGCACCTCGAACGGAATGCCGTCCGCACCTTCGGTCCATCCGGGGATCGACGAATAAATGCTCCAATCCGAGCCGGTGAGTTCGGCGTGGCCCTGCTCGAAGCTGCCGTTGACGATCAGGTTGGGGCCATGCTGGTCGTAGGTAACGCCGGACACGGTCGGGCCGTCGTCCTCGAAACGGACCAGGCCGGAGATGTCGGCGCCTTGCGTTGCCGTGTCGCCGTCGAAGTCGGTGATCGTCACGTTGGCGGAGAGCGTGCCGTTGTTGAGGTAGATGCCCTCGTCGTAGCTCTCGAAGCCGTTACCGATATTCGCCTGATCGGGGTGCTCGAGCGACACGTATAGTGCGACCGACACCACGCCCGTTGAGTCGATGGTCAGCGCGAAGGCGGCTTGGTCGCTGCCGTCGATGTGGCCGTTGCCGTCCGAGTCGAAGCGGCCGACGACATAATGATCGCCGCCATTGGTTTCGTTGAACAACTCGATCGTCTTGCCTTCGGTCGTCTTCAGGCCGGAATCGGTGCCGTCCACGGGTGTCGAGAGCGTATAGGTCGTGGCCGCCGCGGCGTTGCCGCCCGCCGGGCCGTCGGCGCCGAAGCGGGCGTCCACGGCCAGCACAGATGCCGTGCCCTGCGCAAACTGTGGCGGCATATCCGGATCGGCGCCGGGGTTGGCCACGCCGCTGAACAGGTTGATGACGCCTGGGTCTGTTGTCTCGTTTGAATCGGCCTGCACGCCCGGCGTCTCGTCGATGATGAGGCCGTTGAGCTTGACGTTGGCGAGATAGGTGCCGTGATTGTCGGGCGTTCCGGTCTCGCGGAATTCGAGCAGATTCGAGTGATCGCCGAACCCGCCGGTGAGCGCGACCGTGTAGGTCTGCATCGTGTCGGTCGGCGCGATATCGTCGATCAGCTGGCCGCCGAAATATACCTGAAGGTGCGCTTCGGCCGGGAACGGCGCGCCAGCCTCGAACGTCAGCAGCGTGGTTTCGCCGGAGGTCAGATGGACCGTCTGCGAAAGCTTGAGATCGTGCGGGCTGGCGTCGAGGTCGACCATGGTGCCATGGGTCGACGTGTGCATCGGCGAGCCGCCGCTGCCGTCGTAGCCGTCGCCCACGCGCTCGAGTTGCAGGGCGCCGCCGCCGTCGTTGCCGGTGCCGCTGGTCCCGATGGTCCAGCCACCGGAGGTCGTTCCCGTGTCGACACCGCTGCCGATGCCCCAGATGTCACCGTTGAGCGTGAAGCCATTGAAGGAGAAGTCACCCGCAGCCACATCCAGAGCGGTCGCCACGACATGCGGCACGTCATCGACGACGCGGATGATGATTTGCGACGAGACGGGGTCTCCGTCGCCGTCTGTGGCCGTGAAGCCGAAGGTGAGGTCGAGCCGGTTCTCGCCGTGACCTGCCGGATCGTCGAGCGGGCCGAGCAGATCGAAGGTGAAGGTGCCGTTCGGCCCGCCATCCGGATCGAGCGTGAGCGTGAGGATCTCGGGACCGCCGGTGCCCTTGGTCGCCGTCAGCGTCTGTCCGCCATCCGGGTTGGTTTCGATGTCGTAGACGAGGGCAACGCCGCCGGAGCTCAGCGGCGTCCCGATCGGATTGCCGTCCTGATCGGCGATGCCAATCGTCGGATGCGTGCTGTCGATCGCGGCAAGGCTCAACGTGCCGGGCCCGTCGGCGCCCCAGGTCACACCGAGGTTCTTGTCCGCAATCAGCGTGTAGTCGTTGGTGTCGGGGACCGTGTCGAATGCATCGTTGCCGTTTGGCGCCAGCACGTCCTCGTCCAGCGTCCAGTCGCGCAGCGAGCTGTTCTGGTTAGGATCGATGCTCGGCCCGTCGTCCTCGAAGCGGACGATGCCGGAGATGTCGGCGCTTTGCGTCGCGGTGTCGCCGTCGCCGTCGGTGATCGTTACCGCCGCGGACAGAGTACCGCCGTTGAGGTAGACGCCCTCGTCGTTGCTCGTCGTGTCCGGCTGATGCAGCGACACGTATTGCGCAACCGAGACAACGCCGTTCGCGTCGATGGTCAGCGCGAAGGCGGCGTTGTCGGCGCCGTCGACGTGGCTGTCGCCGTTGGAGTCGAAGCGGCCGACGACCAGGCCACCTTCCGAGAACAGGAAAATCTCTTTTCCTTCGGTGGTCTGCAGGCCGGAATCGGTGCCGTCGGCGGTTGTCAGTGTATAGCTCGTCGCGGTCGCCGCGTTGCCGTGGAGCGGCCCGTCGGCGCCGAAATTGGCGGCGACATTCACCGCCGCAGTCGAACCGGTCGCGTACTGCGGCGGCATGTCCGGATCGACGCCCGGATGGGCCACGGTGCTGAACAGGTTGATGACCGCCGAATCCGTTGTCTCGTTCGAGTCGGAATCATGGCCGGGCGTTTCGTCGATGACGATGACGTCCGCCATTTTGACATTGGCGAGATAGGTGCCCTGATTGTCGGGCGTGCCGGTTTCGCGGAATTCGAGCAGATTGCTGCCATTGCCGGAATCGCCGAACAGCTCAAGCGAATAGGTCTGCATCGTCCCGGTCGGCGCGATGTCATCGACTTTTACGCCACCGAACCACACTTCCAAATGCGCTTCACCGGGGAACGGCGCACCCGCCTCGAAGGTCAGCTGGTAGGATTCGCCGTTGGTCAGGCCGTTGATGACCTGTGAAATCTTGATGTCGTGCGGGCTGGCATCGAGGTCGACCATGAAGCCATGGGTCGAGGAATGCATGCCTTCGTAGCCGTCGCCAACGCGCTCGAGCTGCACGGTGCCATTGCCGGTGTCGGCAATAAGATCGCTGCCGCTATGCCCGACATTGGCATCGGCGATGGTCCAACTGCCAGCGAGGGGTCCGGTGTCAATGCCGCTGCCGGTGCCCCACACGTCGCCATTCGGGGTGAAGCCGTCGAAGAAGAAGCTATTGGACACTGAATCCGGGGTGGTGACCGTCAGAGTCGGACCGTCGTCCTGGAAGACAATATTGTTGCTAATGTCGATCGGATGCTGCGAATCCGACGCGGTGTCGCCGTCGCCGTCCTTGATGGTGACGACCGCCTGCACGTTCTTGAGCCCGGTGGTGGGCTCGTCGAGATCGGCGAGGCTGGAACCCGGGATCGGATTCTTCAGCGAGACGTATTGCGCAACGCTGATATTGCCGTCCTGGCCGAGCTCGATAGCGAAAGCGGCCGGATCGACAAAACTGTTGCTGGCGCCGTCTGTGATGTGGCCGTCGCCGTTGCCGTCGTAACGGCCAACGATGAGCCCGTTCTCGATAAACAGGGAGATCGGATGACCGTCGGTTGTGAACAGGCCGGAAGCGGTGCCGTTGCCGCCGTTGATCGCAAGCGACAACACCTCCGAATTTGAAAGTGCCGGGCCGTCGGCGCCGAAATCGGCGTTGACCTGCACGATCGGCGACGAGCTGGTGGCAAAGCCGAGCGCGCCGTTGTCCAGCAAGGCGGGATTGACGTCCAGATCGGTGCCGGGGTTCGCGACGTGAGTGAACAGATTCAGAATGCCCGTCGGCAGGTGGATACCCGCAACGTCATTCGCCGGATTCGGATCGCCCGCATCCTGCACACCGGGCGTCTCGTCCTGGGCGACCGTGCCGGACGCAATCGCACTGATGATGTGCGGCCCGTCGTCCTTGATGGTAATCGCGTGGCCGAGGTCGACACTCGCCGACGCCTGGTCGCCATCGCCGTCGGTCACCGTCGCCGACAGCGACACCAGCCCGGTGGGCAGCGTGATCGAATCGTTCGACGTGTTGCTCAGCGCGTCCTCATGCACGCCGCGCAGGTCGGTCAGCGTCACCACGCCGCCGCTGTCAACCGTGAGCGTGAACACCATGTCGTTATTGCCGTCGAGCGCCTGGATGTGCGTGGCGTCGACAGAATGCAGCGTCACCGCCGTGCCGGTCAGCGAATCGATCAGGCCGGTGGCCGCGTTGTTGAGCGTCAGCGCATAGGTGAGCGACTTCTCACCGTCCACCCCCGCGTTCACAAAGAACTGATGGCTGAAGTCGGCGCTCGCAACGTTCGAGCCTGATGGCAGCTGCTGCGAGCCGATCATCGGGATGAAGCTCTCATCGACCGTCAGCTTCGGCTCGCCCAAGGCCGTCCCAATGATGGTCGGCCCGTCGTCCTCGAACTGGATGTCGTGCGAAATATCCGCCGAGGCCGACGCGGTGTCGCCGTCGCCATCGGTGATAGTGACGGTAGCGCTGACCAGGCCACCCTTGAGATGAACGGCTTCATCGATGTCGCCGTTCGAATCCGCGCTGTCCGTGATGCAGCGACAGCCATTCCGCGGTCGCGACATGGCCGTTGTCGTCGATGGTGATCGCAAAGGCGGCCTGGCCCCCTTCGCCGCCGACACGGCCGACGATGACGCCGCCTTCGTCAAAGAGGTAAATCTTGTCGCCTTCGGTGGTATTGATCCCGGAATAGACGAGGCCATCGCTGTCTCCGGTATTGAGCGTCAGCGAAAAGACCTCTCGCTGTCATGGCCGTTGTTCGACCGGGCCGTCGGCGCCGAAGATCGCATTGACGTCGAGCGCGGCGTCGAAGTTGAACGCAAAATTGATCGCGCCATGATCCTTTTCGAAGGACGACAGATCGGGGTCGCTGCCCTTGTTGTCACGCCGTTGAACGCCCAAATCGCCGACGCAGGAAAATGAACGGGAAATCGTTATCGTCGCCGAACGGGAATGTCTGCACGCCCGGCGTCTCGTCGAGAACGACGGAGAAATGACTGTCCTCGCTCACCGTCACCGTCGGGCCGTCGTCGAGGAACTTGATTTCCCCGGAGACGTCCGCCGCTTTTGTCACGGTGTCGCCGTCGCCGTCGGTCACCGTGACCGCACCGACAGCGTGCCCGCTGGCAAGCGAAATCCGCCTCGCTGATGTCGTCGTCGGTGTCCGGCGACGAGACCATGGTCGCAGCGACAGATATTGCGCGACGTAAACCTGCCGGTCGTCGGGTCGATCGTGATCGCAAACGCCGCGGCGTCGTGCGGATCGTTAGGCTCGGGATGTGACGCCGATTGGGCTGGTTGTCCTCGGCGTGGTCGTGATCGGCGTCGATGCGACCGACGATGACGCCGTTCTCGAGAACAGGTAGATTTCCTGCCCGTCCGTCGTACGCAGCGCCGGAATCGATCCCGTTGGCGGACAGGGCAGCGAAAATACTTCCGCCTGGTTCTCCGCCGCGCCGTCGGCGCCGAAGCTCGCGTGGTCACGTTGACCAGCCCGTTGAGCCCTTGGCATACCCGATCGCGCCGCCTGATCATGGCTGACGTCCGGATCGTTGCCTTTGTTGAAGATGCCGCGAACAGACTCCACAGTACCTGCGTCGAGCCGCCATTAAACGTGATCGATGTCCACCCGCGACGTCGGTCGGCGCCATTGCGCCGACTGAACGCCGGGCGTCTCGTCGTGCACTCACCGATGCAACTGGCCCTGCCGGGAGATGTCCGGCTCAGCGTCGGCAAGTCATCGTCGACATTGATGGTCAGATGCGCGTCGGCCTCGTCGCCGTCGCCATCCGTTGCCTTGTAGGTGAAGACGAGATTGAGATTGTCTTCGAACGCGTGACCGCTAGGGTTGCCCGGGTCCTGGCCGGAATCGGATGCGACAAGGATGCATAGGCGGTGAAGGTGTAGTCGCCGAACTTGTCGACGGTCAGCGTGAAAACGTCTGTAACGGAATTTTCGGTCCGGCCGATCCGGTCAGCGTTCCGCCGCCAGCGCCATTCGGCGTCCAGATAAGCGTCACGTCTTCCTTGTGACCGACGCCTTCGAATCGACGAAGATCGCCTGCAACTGATCGACCGATACGGTGCTTGACGCCGCTCGGTCGCCGATACGGCCAGATTTGTCGCGAACGAGACGGAGCCGTAATTGTCGGCGCCCGGCGAAAAGTCGAGCACGCCGGAAACGTCGTGCCAAAACCATCGTCGCCGGGGCCGCCCGGATTGCCGTGAGGCTTGATTCTCGTCATCGAGAACGCAGGCACGACTTTGAATCGTCTTCGCCCCGCCTCGACATCGACCCGCGACAGTGTCGTGCGCCACCGGCGTGTCGTCGATGACGCCAATGTCGAACGTATTCTGCGGGAAAATCGGGTGATCGCCATTGGCGTCGTGCGCATCAATCGCGCCCGAGAGATCGATGTTCAGCGTCTCTTCGAAGATGCCAGGTGTGTGGGACGGATTGGTGCTGTCGTTGTCGACGCTGTGCGTCGGATGATCGATCTGATCGTTGAGTGTGAACGTGAACGTTCCGTCCGTATTAACGTGCAGCGTGAAGATCAGACGCGTGCCTTCTTCGCCGTTGGTCAAGCCTTCGATCGTCGTCGAATTGACAAAGTGATATTTGACGACTTCGCCAAGTGACGTGACGGCGTTACCGCCGTCGTCGTGGACCGTCGTCCCATTCGCCGTGATATTGGCCAGGAACGTGATTGGCAGATCGCCGCTAATCACCAGCGGCGCAAGCGTGCCGCTGAAGATCTGGGTTGTGATGTTGAGATCGGCATTGGTGTCATGGTCGTTGCCCGAAGCGTCGTGGGTGTCTTCATTGCCCTGCCCGGCTTCGCTCGGCTGTATGATCACTTCCTGGTTGAGCGCCTCTTCCTCGACGACGCCAAACACAGCTCCCCGATACCGTCGGGATTAAGTTCGACCCACTGATGACCGCCGACTGCACATTGGTGAATTGAATCGGCGGCAGCTCCTCGGGCGGAAGCAGCGGCAATGGTCCCGGCGTTGCCAGCGGATCGACCGACGGATCGTGAAAGTCCGCGCCGGAGGCGCCGTTGCCGCCGTTGCCGGCGGCGGGCAGAACCGATTGATCTTCGGTGATCGGGAATTGCGACGCGAATTGCGCGCCATTCAAGTCCTGGTTGGGCCCCACCTCAATGGTCAGATTTGAAAGCACGCCCGACGAATCAAAGAACGGCTCAATGACGTCCTGACTGCCATCGGCAAAAATAATGTGCAGGGATTGGGTCGTGTTGTCGTGATAAAGCGTAATCTTTTCGTTGGCGATCGCCGTGAAATCGATCTTCACGCCCCCTGTGAAGCTGGCGTGAAAAATTTCCGTGTGCCCGGCCGGTGGTTTGGTCAGCTTGATGACCTGGACCGCACCTCCGGTTGAATTGGAGGAGTTAGAACTCGCCTGCGCAACAATAAACGGACCGTTCATGACTACCTTCCCTGCGTCTAAAGACGCGTCCTTCCCCGCGTCCAAAAGACGCACCCGAAGAGGACCTTTGATTTTGGGCTAGTTATTAGCCCCCCTGATTTATCGAGAAGGGTATCGACTTTGTTAGGAATTCGTCAAGGAGTTGGGCAAGTTATTAAGGTTAAAAAACCGCTTTATTTCCATACAGTTAAAGTCGAAATTTGAACGCGGATGCCGGATCCATCCGGGTGAAGACTTGCGGCGAAGGCCGCGGGCTGCGGGGTACAGGTTTGGGGTCTTTAGGCCGGACGCACTTGTGCGCCAGTTGCGCTTTGCGTAAGAATTACTCGTTCATCGGGAGATCGTCATGAATACGCTATGGAGCCAACGGATGGGGCTCGCTTTAGGTGCCCTCCTTTTGCCCTTCGCTCTTTCGGCAACGGCTTCAGGGGCGGAACAGGTTGGCAGCCAGCGAATGTGGCTCGCCTGCGAAAATGGTCAAAATTACCCGTTACGGCCCGCGGCGGTATCGCGCGAATCCGACCTCGTTACCGGGTACTTGCTCCGAACGGGAACGAGGCGCACGGTCCACCTGCGCCTCGTGCCAATGGGCAGTGGTTATCGCTACGAAGGCGGCGGCATATGGTTTGACGGACTGCGTGAAAAGGCTGTTCTGAACTGGGGCCGACCGGGGGCCGAGGTTCCCTGCACTGTCATGCAAGAGTGAGCCTGCGGCACTGTCCAAGTGCGGCACTCGGACTTAGCGGTCGAGGCGGGTGTGCCAGCCCGTGATTCAAAATCTCAGACGCTCGCGCCAGTCCCAAAAGTGATATCAAAGCTCGTCAAGCCCGAACGCGAAATTTCTGGCGTCGCGGGTCGCGCCCGCGACGCTAAGCCTCAAAAAATCTCGCCAAACTGATTATGTTTTTGGCGCGGATAATGCGGAACAGGATCACAATAATTGTACCATGAATAATTTTGCTCGACCCACCGCAAGCAGGCGACTTCAGCTGCCGGTGCTTTTGTTGGAATTACCGTCTCTTTAGGCAGCGCCATATCGGCAGCGATCCCGGGTGAACTCACGATGCAAAGAGAAGCGGTCCCGACCGCGAATAAAAATGCCCGCATGGATTGCTCCGCTTCCCGACCGGCAAAAATGCCTGTTTTCATAATATATCATCCGACCCCCGGTTCAATAGTCAAAATCGCAGACCCACACTAGATGCCTTGGCCGGCGCCGGGCTTCATGACCGTCACCGTGATTCTTTGAAATTGCGCTTTTCCTCCCGATCCGATCACCTCCAGCGTGAACACATCCTGCCCAATGAAATTGGCAGCAGACCGATAAATTGCCACGAACGCCGGAAGATCCGCGCCGAGACAATGCCTTAAGTTGGTAACCCGCAAACGTCCCTGTTTGACGGTAATATTGCCATGCGCCGGTGGAATAATGAGACGGACAACCGGCAATGGCGCAGCCGTGCAATCTTTGTGTATACTAATGAAAACGCCAACATTGATGTTGGCGTCGGGCTTGGCCTTGTACTGACGCTCAATCGTATTCGCCTGACCGAATGCTGCCGCGGGCAGTCCGAGCAGAGCACAGACCAAGGTCGGCAAAAGCCATTTCATGGAGCCCATCCAAAACCGCTTCTTGGCATTTTAACACCATCGGGAAGTAGCCCAATCGGAGCCAGATTGAAGATGACTACGCATCTTCCCTTCCCTTCAAAATTCCAACACCGTCGTCAAGTTGTGAAATTCGGAGCGCCGTTATGGCCATTTTGCGTGCTCATAGTCCTTGAACGATCGCACGCGCGACGGTCGCGCCACAACAGGCCAGGGGTCTAAGTCGACTCAATGTCACGGTGCCGAAAAAGTGGATGTTGAAATCTGGTCTGCCAGACCATCCAATCATCGTTATGATATTTAATCCACAAACAGAGATTCAGGCGAGATACGCACTTCCAGCAGCAGCGGCCGAAGAGATGGGGGTCAGTCCAGCAAAATACGCCGATATCGTGACGCAACATGGGGCGAGCAAGGGAAATTGAGCTGAGTAGGCTAAGCGTAGTTATCGGCCCATAAAACGACGCACCCGCAATTCAACTTTTGCCTCTGTTCTTGCCTTACAATTGGACTGGAGAAAGATGCGCTGGATCAGTTTATTCGTCATTGCGGCAATCAATTTTTTCAGTAACGGCGCCATTCATGCTGCCAGCGACGGCACATTTCGTATTTCTGACTGGGTGGGGCGTGCTTATTTGAACAAGGCGGAAAAGCAACTAGATCATTGCTCTGCACAATTAACGAATGCCGACAAAATCACGATTATCTATTCACTCGATCGGCAATATGTTTGGAGCCTTGGGATATCAAGTCCTGCTTGGAACTTTACCAAAGGCGCTTCTTTTCAGGTGACCTTTGGGCTTGGCGACCGAGAATCTTTAAGGACGCAAGCGACAGCCGATGAACCGCAGCTGGTGCGGGTGCAACTTCCAGATAGCCTATCTGTCTTTAAGGCATTTACGAATATAATTCAGGTTGGATTTGTAGCCGGAGGGCTAACGTCCCATTTTGACCTTACATATAGCAATCAGGTTCTAACGGCTCTCACTAAATGTGTTGTGCGATATGGCGCGTCCTCGCAAAGTCGCGCCGCGATAGCCGCTTGGCTGAAATCGTCGGTCGCTCCTAAGTCTAATACCAGCGACGATGCTTCGATTCACAACGAAGCCTCTGCCCTTGCCACCAATATCATGACCGAGACCGAAATACCCAAGGCCGCCAGCATACCGCAAAATGAAGTCCCCGCTGGGTTAACCGGCGATGCATTCTGGAAAGTCGGAAAAATCTTATTCACTTTATCGATCCTATCACAGAACGAAACACCGCCAGTTAATGATCTCCCCGGCTTAATTATTGGCGGCGATGCCCAGAAATGCCGCGGCGATTTGTTTGCAGGCGCTATGATTGATGTCATCGGTACACTGCGCGTCGCTCGGGCAATCACAAACTGTCTAACGCCGGAAGCAACAACAACGATTTATTATTTGGCGATTCCCCGCAAAAAAGGCGGCGTCTATTTGCTCGCGACGCTGACAAGTGGCTTCGAGATGCCGGCCTTGGGTCAGCAAACGGCCGAAGATGTCGATCGCAGAATACGAGGGTCGATTATTGTGGCCCTATCAAAGTTGAACCAAGATAAACATTGACACAAACCATGACTTTCGGAGCCAATTTTCACAAAATCGCCGCCGTGCGATTTCCATCTGCCCGGAAGCGTGCAACCGAATACACATCGAAAACTCGATGCACAAACTGATTCAGCGCGCAGACGTTGCGCGCAACGCCGCTCAGAACGGTATTCACAATGCCGACGGAAGATTAAAAACCCGAGTCGAAATAATCCAATGCTATCAATGAACTGCGCTGGCTGGCGCAGCAGTGCAGATGGTCCCCTGCTCTGTCCGTTTTCCTTGCTACCTTGGAATTTCATGAGCGGAAATCGGCATCGGCATCGGCGCTCGCGGAGGGGGAAGGCTTTGAGCCCAGCTCGTGGCCCCAAGCCGTGTGCCCGCTAGCCCAACTCATGCGTTTCTTGTCGGTCTGTGACACTGGTGTAACTCAAGGGCCTGGTCGCTACACACCGCCGTCCGTCAGCCTTGGCCGCTCATTCTGCGCTAATCGGCGGCCTCACGCTTTGCACGAGTTACAATCTGCGTCGGATCGACAAATCGCAACGCGATAAGAAGCCAGACTAGCGTCGTCAACATATACACAACCGCCATGGCGTCGATCGACTGGCCGGCGCGCACGCCGGCCGCATAGACCGCGTAATAGAGTGCGACAACTAGCGTCTGGCTCCCGGGTCCGGCAGTGAAGAAGGTCAACTCGAACATCGCGATGGTTCGCACCAGAACCAGCAGCAGCGCCGCGAGGATTCCAGGGGCGAGCAGCGGAATTAGGATATGGACGAACAGCCGCCCGGTCCCTGCCCCGAAAACCCGCGCCGCCGCCTCCACGCGCGGATCGATCTGTTCGATGAACGGGATCATGACCAGCACCACGAATGGCACGGTCGGCACCAGATTGGCGAGGATGACGCCCGACATGTTGCCGCCGAGATGCGCCTGGTACAGCACCGTCGCCAGCGGAATGCCGAAGGTGATAGGCGGGATCAGCATCGGCAACAGAAACAGAAAAATGACCATTTGCTTGCCGGGAAAATTGCGCCGCGCCAACGCGTAGGCCGCCGGCACGCCGAGCAGGCCGGAGAACAGCACCACAGCGCCGACGACCTCGAAGGTGACGATCAGTACGTCGTGCAATTGGAATTCGTCCCAGGCCGACTTGTACCAGCGGGTCGTGAACGCCGCCGGCAGCCAGGCATTAAACCAGCGCGAGCCGAACGAATTGACCAGGACGGTTGCGATCATTGCCGTGAAATTGAGGATAAAGAAAATCACCAGCACCCAGACGGCGATCGCCCACAGCCGCCCCGATACCGATTTATTCGAGTCCACGGCGGTCAGCCTTTCCCGCCGCCGGCGGCGCCGCGATAGACGAAACGCCGCGAGGCAAGGATCAGCACGACGACGAACAGCTGGCAGAAGCCCATGATCATCGCGATCGCCGACGCCATCGAGCTGTCATATTGCTCATAAGCGGCCTGATAGGCGGCGATCGAGATCACACGCGTAGCGCCTGCCGGCGCGCCGAGCAGCACAGCCGAGGGAAACACGGAAAATGTCTGCACGAAGGACAGGCACAGGTTGATCGCTAGCCCTTGTGCCAGCAGCGGCATGAGAACGTACCAGAAGCGCGCCCGCGCCTTGGCGCCGAGCGTGGACGCCGCCTGCTCGAGCGAGGGATCGATGCCCGTCAGGTAAGACAGCGTCAGCAGGAAGGTGAAGGGAAAACCGGACAGGATCAGCGACAGCATGACGCCGGTATAATTGTGCACCAGGCGCACCTGCCCCAGCCCGAGCAGCATCAGCGTGCGGTTGAACCAGCCCTGCGGCCCGAGATAGATCAGCAGGCCCTCGGCGATCAGCACCGTGCCGAGCGTTATCGGGATTACCAGGATTGTGGTGAGGACGCGCCGGTTGCGCATCCGCCGCACGCGCAGCGCCACTGGGATCGACACCAGCACGTTGATCAGCGTTGCCGGAATGGCGAGGCGGAACGTCGCTTCGATCGTGTCGTAGAGGAATGGATCGGAGAAGAATTTCGCGTAGTTGGCGAGCCAGGTTCCCTTCTTCGGCTCGAACGACAAAACGAAGCCGTAGATGAAAGGATAGACGAACAGCGCAACGACGAACAACAACGCCGGCAGAACCAGCAGCGTCACGCCGTCGAGATCGTAGAGCGCCAGCCGCGCGCGCAACGGCAGGCGCTCCGCAGAAGCATCTAAGGCGCGGTCGCTCATGGCGCCGCCCGCGAATAGACCAGCACGCGGCTGGGGTCGGCGGCGAGGCGTACTGTTTCGCCCTTTTGCACTTTTTTCCCGGAGCGGAAATATAGCTCGGTGCCGTCGCCGGCGCGACCCGAACAATAGAAGTCGTGGCCGTGGTATTGGGCCGATTCCACCTTGACCGAAATCGCGCCCGCGGCGCTCACCTTCAAATCGTCCGGCCGGATCGCCGCCACCACCTCGTCATCGGCAATCGTCTCGACCGGCGTGCCGGCCAAACTGACGCCGCCGATAATGATGTTGAGCTGGTTCCCGGATTTTACCACGCGCGAGTGGATCTGGTTGCGATAGCCCATGAACTCGGCAACGTCAGGATGCGTGGGGCGGGCATAGAGATCCTCCGGCGTGCCGACCTGGCGCACCTCGCCTGCCTTCATGACGACGATGCGGTCGGCCAGCGACAGCGCCTCTTCCTGGTCGTGCGTGACGTAGATCGTGGCAGAGCCGATCAACTCATGGATGCGGCGGATCTCCGCGCGCATTTCCAGCCGAAGCTTGGCATCGAGATTGGACAGCGGCTCGTCCATCAGCACCAGAGGCGGCTCGATGACGATGGCGCGGGCGATTGCCACGCGCTGCTGTTGGCCGCCGGACAACTGCCCCGGCAATTTATCGCCATGGTCGCGGAGGCGCACGATCGACAGCGCCTCGTCCACCTTACGCGCGATCTCGGCCTTGGCGAGGCCCTGCATCGCCAAGCCGAAGCCGATGTTTTTCCGCACGCTCATGTGCGGAAACAACGCGTAATTCTGGAACACCATGCCGAAGCCTCTTTCCTCCGGCTGCAGTCGGTCGATGCGTGTCTTGTCGAGCCAGATGCTGCCGCTCGACAGCGTCAGCAGCCCGGCAAGGCTGTTGAGCGCGGTCGATTTGCCGCAGCCGGAGGGGCCGAGCAGCGCGATGAATTCGCCGCGCCGCACGGTGAGCGTGACGCCCTTGAGTGCGTTGACCGCGCCGAAATTGCGGCTCATGCCGTCGAGCCTGAGCTCGCGGAAATCACGTGCGGCGATAGTCATGAAAACCGCTCCTCCCCAGGAGACGCCGGACGGTGCAGAACAAAGATTGTGAAGACTGGCGACGACGATCGCCAGTCTTCATTTTTGCGCCGCAGCTTACTTCTTCTTTTTCGAACCGATCTCCTCGTCCCAGCGGGCAAACGCATAGACGAGCTTGTCCGGCAGCAGCGGCAGTTCCTGCGGAGCCGCGGTGATTGCCTGGGCGTATTCCGGGCGTCCGTATTCCGCGATTATCTTTTGGCTCGCCGCAGGCGCCATCGACAGCGGCACATCCTTCACGGCGGGGCCAGGATAGAAATAGCCGTCATCGTAGGTCATCGCCTGCGCCGGCGGTGACAGCATGAAGTTGAGGAAGTCGATCAACACGGCGAGCTTGTCGGTGGGCACGCCCTTCGGGATGCAGAGATAGTGTGCGTCCAGAATCCAGTGGTAGCCCTTGAGGAAGAAGACTTTGGCTTCCTTCGGCACGATGCCGAGTGCGCGCGGGTTGATGTCCCAGCCCATCTGCGAAGGCAGCATGTCGCGCGAGCCCTCTCCGAGTTCCTTCATGGTCGGGCCCGTGCCGCCCGGATAGTACTCGATATATTGGCCGAGCTCCTTGAGATAGGCCCAGGTTTTGTCCCAGCCGTTTTTCGGATCGGAGGGATCCTTATCGCCGAGGATGTAGGGCAACCCCATCATGAAGATACGGCCGGGGCCGGAGTTCGCCGGACGCGCATAGATGAAGCGGTTCGGATTGGCTTTGGCCCAAGCGAGCAACTCTTCCGCCGTTGAGGGCACCTGCTTCACCTTGTCCGGCATATATTCCATCACCGGACCGGCCGGGCAGAACACGATGCACACGCCCTGGTTCGAGGCCAGCGCCTGCATTTTCGCCGCGCCGGGCAGATAGATGTCGTTGAGCTTCGGCAGCTTGGCGGCATATTCGGTCGCGATGGGGATCCAAAGCTTCTGGTCGACGCCGGCCGACAGCGCGTCGATCCCGGTCAGCACGCCGTCGATGTCGACACGACCGGCGTCCTGTTGCGCCTTGATCTTGCCCGGCAGCTCCGGCGCAGGCGCTTTGCTGAAGTTGATGTGCGAAACCAATTTGGGGTTCTTGTCGCGATAGGCTTCGATCGCCTTTTGCGTAAGCGCGAGATTGCCGGCAACGTCGACGAAATTGAGCATGACCGGAGAACTTGGCAGCGGAAGATTCTGCGCGAACGCCGGAAGCGCCGCTGAACTAGCGAGGCCGCCGACGATTGTACGACGCGTTACATGAGTGGACATTGACGTTTCTCCCTGGGGTTTCACACAGTCACGGTGCGTGTCTTTTCAAGTTTACAATTCAAGGCTCAAATGCGAATGGGCGTGCAAAAAACGCTCTGCGCGCGGCTTCAGCGGATCGGAGGCGCGTACTGGATGCCGCCTTTGTTCCACAGGTTGTTCAAGCCGCGATCAATCTTCAGCAGGGAGCCTGCACCGACGCTGCGCTCAAACACCTCGCCGTAATTGCCCACCAGCTTGATGATGCGCACGGCCCAGTCTTTGGTCAGTCCGATTTGTTCGCCGTAGTTGCCCTCGGTGCCGACAAAGCGTTTCACATCCGGATTGGTGGACTTCATCATTTCGTCGACGTTCTTGGAGGTGACGTTGAGTTCCTCGGCGTCGAGCATTGCGAACAGCGCCCACCTCACGACGGTGAACCATTGATCGTCGCCCTGGCGCACGACCGGACCGAGCGGCTCCTTGGAGATGATTTCGGGCAGGATGATGTGATCGTCGGGATTGGCGAACTTCAACCGGTAGCCGTAAAGGCCCGAGGCGTCGGTGGTGTAAGCGTCGCAACGACCCGCTTCATAGGCCTTGATGGTCTCGTCAGCCGTGGCAAAGGTCGCCGCCTTGAGCTGCATGTTATGCGCGCGGAAGTAATCCGCCAGGTTGAGCTCGGTCGTGGTGCCTTGTCCGACGCAAACCGTGGCGCCACTGAGCTCGAGCGCCGACTTGATCTTCAGCGACTTGCGCACCATGAAGCCCTGACCGTCGTAGTAATTGACGCCGGTGAACATGATGCCGAGCGACGAGTCGCGCGACGATGTCCAGCTGGTATTGCGGACAAGAACGTCAATTTCGCCGGATTGCAGCGCGGTAAAGCGGTCCTTGGCCGACAGCGGCACGAATTTGACTTTGCTTGCATCATTGAAGATTGCAACGGCAATGGCGCGGCAGACGTCGACGTCGAGCCCGGTCCATTTTCCTTGCGCGTCCGGCAGGCCGAAGCCCGCCAGCTCACCATTAGCGCCGCAAACGAGACTTCCACGGGCCTTGACCTTATTGAGAGTCTGCGCCGCGGCTGGCGAGAGGCCGAGCGCGACCGCTACCATGCAGGAAATTGCAAGAAGCATTCGTTTCATGACTACGCATCCAATGTTGGCTCTTGGCTTCAACAACCCGGCGCTGCCTACCAATCGCGATTGAATCGCGCAGATTGGCAGCATTGTTGTCCAACCGATGGCTGACACTATAAGCTAATTGGCGTTCTCAAGACAGTTGCCGGTCCCGGTAATTTACGACCCGTTCGCGTCCACGCCGTTAGTAAGGAGGAGGTCGAGTGTTCAATCCACTCCGGCAGCAGCATCGACCCCCATAAAATTGCATCATCGGGCATAGCCCTCGGCGGATTTGATACGAATGGTCTTTTAGTCCGGCGGACGTTAATTTGGCCGGAACGGCCGATTTTCAAGGAGCGATCGTGTGACCTGGTCGATTATCGCGCGCGACGCGCAGACCGGAAAATTCGGAATTGCGGTTGCCACGCGCTTTTTCGCAGTCGGTGCGCTGGTCCCTTATACCGAGGCCGGCGCGGGCGCGATTGCCTCGCAAGCTTTGATCAATCCATTTTTTGGGGCGAATGGACTGAAGTTTTTGCACGATGGATTGTCTGCCGTGGAGACTTTGGCGAAGCTCGTCGCTTCCGACGACGGCCGTGAGCACCGGCAGGTGCATGTGATGGATGCGGCGGGCAATGCCGGCATCCATACCGGCGCCTCCTGCATCGATTGGTGCGGCGGAGTTTGCCAACCGAACCTGTCCGTGGCCGGCAATATGCTCGCCAATGCCGGCGTCGTCGCCGCGACAGCTGCCGCCTACCACGCGCATTCGAATGTCCCTTTCGCCAGGCGATTGATCGCCGCGCTCAAGGCCGGCGAGGCCGTCGGCGGAGACAAACGCGGAAAGCAATCGGCGGCTCTCGTCATTCAGGGCGATGAAGACTGGCCCGAACTCGATCTGCGCGTCGACGACCACGCCGATCCGCTGGCCGAACTTGAGCGGCTGGAAAGCGTGAGCCGTGAGCGGTTCGTCCATTTCATGCGGTGCCTGCCGAGTCGCAAAAACCGGGCCGGCATCACCGACCGCGCCATGATCGAGGCTGAAATCGAAAAGGCGCTGGCCGCGCAGCAGCCGTCATGAATCAAGCGCCGCTGATCGACATCTCCGGCCTGCGCGTCATCTTCCACGGCGACCGCGGGCGCATGACTCACGCAGTCGATCAGGTCGATCTCTCCGTCGCGCTCGGGGCCACGCTCGGAATCGTCGGCGAATCCGGTTGCGGCAAGAGCGTCACCGCGCTCGCGCTGATGGGCTTGTTGCCGGAGAACGCGGAAGTGCACGGCTCGGTGTTGTTCGACGGCCGTGATCTGCTCGGCCTGCCGGACCACGAAATGCGCGATTTGCGCGGCGACCGGCTGACGATGGTTTTTCAGGAGCCGATGACGTCGCTCAACCCAAGTCTTACGATCGGCGATCAGATAGCCGAGGTCCTCATCCGCCACCGCGGACTGTCGCCGCAATCGGCGCGGGACAAGACCGTCGAGCTTCTTTCGCGCGTCAAAATCCCATCCCCCGAAAAACGCTTCGACGAATACCCGCACAATTTGTCGGGCGGCATGCGGCAGCGTGCGATGATCGCCATCGCGCTCGCGTGCGATCCGCAATTGCTCATCGCCGACGAGCCGACGACCGCGCTTGACGTGACCATCCAGGCGCAGATCCTCGATCTGATGCGCGAGCTGAGGGCCGAGTTCGGCGCGGCGATCATCCTCATTTCCCACGATCTCGGCGTGATCGGCGAAATTTGCGACGAGGTGGCGGTGATGTATGCCGGAGAGATCGTGGAGCGCGCGCCCGCCGCGGCCTTGTTCGAGCAGCCCGAGCATCCCTATACCGTGGGCCTTCTCGGCTCGATTCCGCGGCTCGATCAGCCAATCGACGAACTCGCCGCGATCGGAGGCATGGTGCCGGAAATGTCGGAACTGCCGGCCGGATGCCGCTTCGCGCCGCGCTGTCCGTTCGCCGACGAACGCTGCCACACCACGCGCCCGCCCGTCGTTGCGCTTGACGGCGGCCGGTGGTCGCGGTGCTTTTATGCACCGCTGGAAAAGAACGCCGCAAAGAACGCCACATGGCACCGCTGATCGAAGTCCAAAATCTCATCCGGCATTTCGTGGTCCGGCACACGCTGCTCGGCCGTCCGACCGCGAGCGTGCGGGCGGTCGACGGCGTCAATCTTACGATCGACGCGGGGGACACATTCGCGCTGGTCGGCGAATCCGGCTGCGGCAAGTCCACGCTCGGCCGGCTGATGCTGCGGCTGATCGAACCGCAACACGGCCGGATTATTTTCGAGGGCCGCGATATCACGAACCTCAAGGAAAATGGATTGCAGACGTTCCGCCGCGGCGCGCAGCTTATTTTTCAAGACCCCTACGCCTCGCTCAATCCGCGTTTGACCGTCGAGCAGACGCTGCTGGAACCTTTGTTCTTGCACGACGTCGTGCCCGCGCCGCGGCGGTCACAGCGCGTGGCGGAGCTTCTTCGTCTTGTCGGGCTGTCGCCGTCCGCGGGCCAGCGTTATCCGCACGAATTTTCAGGCGGCCAGCGCCAGCGCATAGCGATCGCCCGCGCGCTCGCGGTCGAACCGAAGCTCATCGTCTGCGACGAGCCGGTCTCGGCGCTGGATGTTTCGATTCGGTCGCAGGTTCTCAACCTGTTGCGCGATCTGCAACGCCGCTTCGGCCTGACCTATATTTTCATTTCGCACGATCTTGCCGTGGTCAAACACATCGCCAACAAAGTGGCGGTGATGAATCTGGGCCAAATCGTCGAACTGGCCCCGGCCGCTGAATTGTTCTCATCACCGCGCCACCCCTACAGCCGGGCCCTGCTCTCGGCGATCCCGGTGCCAAACCCAAAGGTTCGGCGCGAGCGCATCATTCTGCGGGGCGAGCTACCCAGCGCGATGGCGCCGCCACCGGGCTGCCGGTTCCACACGCGCTGCCCCTTCGCCATCGAACGCTGCCGAGTCGAGGAGCCGCGGCTTGAATTCGACGCCAAAGGTCATGCCGCCGCGTGCCATCGGGTCGGCGAACTGGCGCCGGCCGAGCCGGTCCAAGGCTCGCGTTTCTCGCCTTCGCTGGAACGCCTGATGGCGGCCTTCATACGCAATTCGGACGTGCAGGCCGAAGCCGGGGTTGATATCATCGACCCAAAGTAAAGGCCGGCCAACGCGCCTACCGGATGACCACGAGGGGATTCTCATGAAAGCGCTCAAGATCGTCGTTTCAGCCTTGTTGCTGACACTTACAGCCGCCAGCGCGCACGCGCAGACCACGCTCCGCATCGGCCTGGCCGAAGACCCCGACATCCTCGATCCCACGCTGGCGCGCACTTATGTCGGGCGAATCGTGTTTTCGTCGATTTGCGACAAACTGTTCGATATCGACGAAAAGCTCAACGTGGTGCCGCAGCTCGCGCTGTCGCACGAGACGTCGCCGGACGGAAAGGCCGTCACCATCAAGTTGCGGCCGAACGTGACCTTCCAGGACGGCGAAAAACTCGACGCCGAGGCGGCAAAGTTTTCACTCGAGCGGCACATGACGATGACCGGATCGTTCCGCAAACCGGAACTGGCGGCCGTCGATCATGTCGACGTTGTCGATCCGCTAACGATCCGGCTGGTCCTCAAATCGCCGTTTGCTCCACTGATCGCGCAATTGACCGACCGCGCCGGCATGATGGTCTCGCCAAAAGCGGCCAAGGCCGAAGGCGACAAATTCGGCCTGCATCCGGTCTGTGCCGGACCCTATAAGTTCGTCGAGCGCGTGGCGCAGGACCGCATCGTCGTCGAAAAATACGCCGGTTACTGGAACGCAAAGAATGTTTTCATCGACAAGATCATCTATCTGCCGATCGTCGATGCCACGGTGCGCTTGGCCAATTTGAAGTCCGGCGGCCTCGACCTCATCGAGCGTCTGCTCGCCACCGACATCAAGGCCGTGCGCGCCGATAAAAACCTCCGCCTCGCGACGGCGCTCGAACTCGGCTACCAGGGCATGGACATCAACGTCGGCAAAGGCGAAGCCGCCAAAGGCCCGCTCGGCCAGTCCGCCAAAGTGCGCGAAGCGCTCAATCTGGCGATCGACCGCAAAGCGCTAACGCAGGTCGTGTTCAACGGCGAGTTCGTGCCGGGTAACCAATGGGTCAGCCCGGAGAATCCGTATTACCAAAAGAAGTTTCCGGTGCCGGCGCGCGACGTCACCAAGGCAAAGGCTCTAATGAAAGAAGCCGGCGTCACGGGACGCGTTCCGGTCGACTTCATGGTGCCCAAGGGCGCGGAAACTCAAGCGGTGGCGGAAGTCATCCAGGCGATGGCCGCGGAAGTCGGCATCGACATGAAGATCCGCGTGACCGAATTCGCCACCTCGCTTAAGCAGGCGGAGGCGGGCGAATATCAGGCCTATCTGCTGGCCTGGAGCGGCCGCACCGATCCGGACGGCAACCTCTATATCTTCGATAAATGCAAGGCGCCGCAGGATTATCCGGGCTACTGCAATCCGGACGCCGACAAGCTGCTCGATGAAGCGCGCATTCCGTCCGATCCCGCCGCGCGCATGGCGATCTACGAAAAGCTCACGAAGATTCTGCTGGCGGATCATCCAAAGCTTTATCTCTATCACCGCCGCATCCTGATCGCGCATACCACCCGGCTCGAAGGGTATAGGCAGATGCCGGACGGACTCGTGCGCGTCGTCGGCCTCAAGCTCAAGTAAACCCGTCGCCGTGCCGAAAGCGGGAAATCCGTATCACCGATGCTGAAGTTCATCGGCAAACGATTGCTGCAGCTCATTCCGACCCTGTTCTTTGTGTCGGTACTGATTTTCTCGCTGCAGCATTTGTTGCCGGGCGATCCTGCACTGGTCATGGCCGGGGAAGAAAACGATCCCGCCGTCGTCGAACAAATCCGGAAGCAATACCATCTCGATCAAGCCATACCGTTGCAATATGTCTATTGGGTCAAGGGAGTCTTTTCCGGCGATCTCGGCGAATCGATGCGCATCAAGGAGCCGGTGCTCGCCCTGATCCTCGAAAAGCTGCCGGTGACCGCGCAGCTTGCTTGCATGGCGATCATCATTGCGTTGACGATCGGCATTTCAGCAGGCGTGATTTCGGCGGTGAAAAAAAATTCGGTCTGGGATTACGCCGCCAACGTGTTCGCGCTGTGGGGCATTTCCACGCCGAATTTCTGGCTTGGCATCATGTTGATCTTCCTTTTTTCCGTGAAGCTGGGCTGGCTTCCGGCATCGGGCTTTGTGCCGTTGCATGAAGATTGGCAGGCGAGCCTGGCGTCCACCATTATGCCCGCGTTCGTTCTCGGCAATGCCATTGCAGGCATTCTGATGCGGCATACGCGAAGCGCGATGTTGCAAGCTTTGGAAAGCGACTACGTGCGCACCGCCCGCGCCAAGGGGCTGCTCGAACGCAGGATTATCCTCAAACACGCCCTGCGCAACGCGCTCACGCCGATCATTACGTTAGGCGCGCTTGAATTCGGCACCTTACTGTCGGGGGCCGTGCTGACCGAGCAGATTTTCACGATTCCGGGATTTGGCAAGCTTATTGTCGACGCGGTTTTCAACCGGGACTATGCCGTCGTTCAAGGCGTCGTTCTTGTGACCGCCACGACTTTCATTTTTCTCAATTTGCTAGCCGACATCGCCTATCACCTCGTCAATCCGCGCCTGCGGGGGATGGCATGACGGACACGGCCATGAGCGTCACGCTCGCTGGCGACCCCGCCGCCGAAAGCCCCGCCGCGCGGGCCCGGCGCCGCCTGCTGAGGCGAAAAGGGGCCGTCGTTGGGCTTTGCGTCATTGCGCTCTTCGCCATGGCGGCCATTCTCGCGCCGCTGATCGTGCCTTACGATCCGATTGTGCAGAGCTGGACGGCAGTTCGCAACGCGCCGTCCTTGACGCACATTTTTGGCACCGACGATGTGGGCCGCGATGTTTTTTCGCGCGTCATCTACGGCACCCGCGCCTCGCTTTTTGCGGGCGTGATCTCGGTCGGCATCGCGCTCTCAATCGGCATTCCGCTCGGTCTTATCGCCGGCTATCGGGGCGGCTTCATCGATGCTTTGCTTTCACGCATCACCGACGCGATGCTGGCGTGTCCGTTTATCATTTTGGCGATCGCCTTGGCGGCTTTCCTCGGACCCAGCCTCGGCAATGCAATGATTGCCATCGGCATTACGACGACCCCGGTTTTCGTGCGGCTGACGCGTGGACAGGTGATGGCGGTCAAGGTGGAGGAATATATCGAGGCCGCGCGCGCGGTAGGCAACCCGCGCTGGCGCATCGCGCTCGTGCACATTCTGCCAAACGTCCTGCCCGCCCTTCTGGTGCAGGCGACGCTTTCGATTGCGGCCGCCATCATCGCCGAGGCCTCGCTGTCCTTTCTCGGCCTGGGCCAGCAGCCACCCTATCCATCGTGGGGATCGATGCTCAATGCCGCGCAACGATTCCTGACGAATGCACCGTGGATGGCGGTATGGCCGGGCGTTGCCATTTTCCTGAGCGTTCTTTCGTTTAATCTCGTCGGCGACGGACTGCGCGACGCGCTCGACCCGCGCGAACGTTAGGCTTTTTTGCGCCTGCGCGCGCAACGCCCGGACTGAGGATGCATTTTGTAATGGCGCAAGGTCCGCCAACCCTGGAGTCGCTTACGGCGGTCGCGCAAGCCATCGCGCCCCATATCCATCGCACGCCGGTCACACCCTCCGCGTACCTAAGCAGGCTCACCGGGCATGATGCGCGCTCCGGGAACTGCGGCTGCCCGGCTTGGGTCATTAGCGGACAG
Source organism: uncultured Alphaproteobacteria bacterium (assembly GCA_963809675.1). Lineage (GTDB taxonomy): Bacteria > Pseudomonadota > Alphaproteobacteria > Rhizobiales > Xanthobacteraceae > Pseudolabrys. The sequence continues at coordinate 15,329 of CAWEKJ010000007.1, read as the reverse complement.
AGGCCGCCCCGCGCTTTGACTAATCAGCCCCGAAACCGCGGTCACGGTGTCGGTTCAGTAGTATTTCGCGCAGGTAGTTCCATTCCATCGTGCACACCTGCGAGCTTGACGTTTGTGATGTCTGGACACGCAGACACCGTTAACTCGTGTCATGCCCACTCCGCACCCGGCGACGACTTTCGTGACCATGCTGTCCGGTTGCTGGATAGCCGCGAGCGGCATCGCCTGTGTCGATGACGACGCGAGGGCCAGAACAAAGGCAACGCTGATTATTCTGATCATATGACGATCCTCCATAATAATTCTTCTTTGGAGGGTGCTGCCGAAGCCGATTGTCTGGCAATTGGCCTTAGGGGTAGCCCCGCCGGCCTCTCAAACAAACAATATAGAGGTCGCAGAGTTCCCTGCCACCAAGTCGAAGGTCAGTGTTTGCGCAACCTTGATATCCAATATTGGACGCCATTAGGACTGCCATCCGAACCGCGCAGCATGATCGAACCCATTCTCCGCACCGCGACTCCGGAAAACGAGAATTCTTCGATAATTACGTGGAGACTTTGGGAGCAATTTGGGAATTTGGGTTCGATTCCGGCACGTGCAGAGATTGAGTGCCTCGTAAAAGCCCGTTAACAGCGGGCTAAATCGTGCTTTGGGTCGACCCACGGTCTAGAGACCGGACTGGCTGGCTGGCGCAGCAGTGCAGAAGGTCCCCTGCTCTGCCCGTTTTCCCTGCTAACAGGGAATTTTACAGGGAATTTCGCGAAATCGTGGCTTTGGACGCGCTAGAGACCGCAAACTAATCGCGTCGTTACAGGGCTTTCGATGAGATTTCCCTACTCGACGGAACAGGGGGTATAGCGATAGCGGCCAAAGTAGGCCACCTGGGGCCGGTGTTGCCAGTTACAGTTTGAATTTTCAAAAATGGAATAGAGCACCTACTCATAAAGTGAGTAGCGGTTGGTCAATGTCCGCTCTTATCCAATAACGGACAAATTGTTGCGGTGCCGCGATTGTCTGCTAAGTGCCAATAGGCGACATCGCACGTCCAATTTGAAACGAAAGAGGCCGCCCACTGAGGCGGCCTATTCTGTCTCGGTCTTTGATCGTGGTAGCTGTTCTTGCTACTGATCGCCCTGCGGCGCTTCGATCCCGCTAAATGGCTACGGCTCTGTGAATTCGCAACAATTCCGGGATGGTTGCCGAATCGCGTCTACCAAAGCCGCATTCGGTGGCGATTGAAAATTGCGTCGCATATTTTTCCGCCACTGCAAGGCGTTTCTGTGTACCGACGACGCCGTCAGTGTAATGCACCAGTCCGAGGCAAAGCTCGGTTTCGGGACGAAGGTGCAGCCGGGTTAGCGGCTCAAAATACTGGTCGTCTGTGCGGTCGCGCGGCACCGGCATATGAATGAGATTGATCGGCCGCTTGATATCGGCAGTAAGCCGGTTGGCCACCTCGACCATGTCGCCCATATCGTCCGGCTCGATTACGTGCTTGTGGTTGGAATCTCCGTAACAGAAATGAAACAGCACTTCGATATCGGCCGGGACGTGCATTGCCAGATCCGTCAGGATACTTGAGAAGCTGGCCAGCATTTCAGCGCGATTTTTCCCGTAAGCATTCGACTCGTCACGCTGAAGCCGCGCGAACACTGCCGACGCCACGTCGAATTGGATAGCAATCTGGTCGTGGGGCAGCGCAGCCGCAATCTTATCAATTTCGCGCTTGAGCGCGGCGTTGTAGACCGGATCAAGCGGCTGATGCAGATCGTCCTGTAAGAACAGCCAAATTACCGAGTGCGCCGGTACTAGATCAATCTGGAAACGGCAATTCTTCGGTACCTTGCCTTGCCGCTTGAGTTCGGAAAATTCCGCGTAGGATTGTTTGGCAATGTCGGCATAGAAAAGATTGTCGAACAAAACATCGCGCGCAGTCATATTTGGCTTTAGCCGATAACGGATTCGTGCCGTACCACTGGCGTGAATGCGAAAAAGTTCGTCAGACTTCTCCAACGCCGGATTGTCGGCGAAGGCCGGTTCGAGCCAAGTGATCCAGTCGGAACGCTCGCCGGTTTCGCCGTCCGGAATGCGCTTTAGATACGGGCCGAGCGCGGCACTCAGGTCGGAAAAGACGTCGCGCGCGCTTGCAAGCGGTACACTTCCGACCAAATGAACAAAGCGCATATGCATTCTCCCGCATTGCAACTGCCGCGAATGTTAGAGTTGCTGTCTCGAATATAACAAGAGCGGCTGTTGTACGTCTGGCTAGCGGCTTCGCTTGCCAAGACGGGGGCAGCGCAACAAAAGATAGGCATCGCAAACGCTCTCAACGCGTCCCACTCCCGCCAATTATTTTTTGTCCTTTACCGGATCCTTAACGTTCTCGACCTTGTCGATATCGACGTTGACAATTTTTCCGTCGATTTTCTCAACCCTGCGGATGTAAATCGTCTGCACAACGTCACGCGTCTCCGGATCAATCAGCATGGGGCCGCGGGGACTCTCCCATCGCATACCTTTTGCTGCTTGTACCAAACTATCGCCGTCAGCCTTTCCACCCGTCTTCTTCAGCGCTTCATAGATGAGGTGCATTCCGTCATACCCTCCGACCGAGAAAAAGTCGGGGTTGCGCTTGAATTCGGCGTTATAAGCCTTCACGAAAGCCTCGTTTTTTGGCGAGCGATGATTGTAATCGTAGTGCTGGGCGCTGAGCCTGCCGATCGCCAATTCGCCCAAGCCCTTGATCGCGGCCTCATCAACGGCCTCGCCAGAACTCATGATCTTGATCTTGTTGGGGTCAATGCCGCGTTCCGCGAACACCTTCCCGAGCGCGGCGGGCTGAGCGCCGCCCGGCACGAATACGAAAATCGATTCTGGACTCGCATCCTTAACGCGCTGGGCGAATGGAGAGAAGTCCGGATTGGCGAGTGGCATACGCACCGAGCCGGTGATCTCTCCTCCATTGTCCCTGAAGCCGCGTTGAAAGTACTGCTCACCATCGATCCCGGGACCGAAGTCCGTCACCATCGTGTAGGCCTTCTTTATCCCGCCCTTGGTCGCTGCCCACGCGCCGAGCGCCTGTGCAACCTGCGGCAGCGTGAACGATGTGCGCACGACGTACGGCGATTTGGTCGTGAGCATCGACGCGGTCCCGTTCATGCTGATCATGAACTTCTTGCTGGCGGCCGAAATATCGGCGGCGGCAAGCGCCTCGGGTGAGGTGACAAAACCCGCGAGGATATCGACCTTATCGCGCACCACGAGTTCTTGGGCCAAACGTTTGGCAACCTCGGGGTTCGGCCCCCCTAAATCCTTGCGGATGATCTCGATCTTGCGGCCGGAAACCGTATCGCCATTTTGTTTCATATAGAGGCGAATACCGTTGTCCATTTGCTGGGCGGCATCCGCAAATTGGCCGGAGTAAGCGCCAATGACTCCGATCTTGATTGCATCTTGGGCATCAGCCTGGAAAACGGTCACCGAGGCATAGACCAAGACGGTGACGGCGAGCGCGATACGCTTCATGCGTTTTACCTCCCTGACAAGATCAGCGGTTGAGCAACGTTACCATTCATGCAATAAAAGAAACAGACTGGTTTGTTTTTATTCTCGCGGTTTCGCTGCACTGCAAAAAAGCTGGTCTAGCAATCCGGAGAAATGGTGTGACGATCCAACAGAACAAAGATCGAATTCAAACAACCCATGTGGGCAGCCTTCCCCGTCCCCACATGTTGCTTGATCTTATGAAGCTAAAATATGCAGGCGAGTCCTACGACGCCCAGGCATTAGCGGCGCGGTTGCGGTCATCGGTAATGGAGGTCGTCACCAAGCAAGTTGCCTGCGGAATCGACGTTATAACGGACGGAGAGTTCTCAAAGCCGGGCTTCTTCACCTACATCCAAGAACGGCTGGAAGGATTTGAGCCACGCTCGGGGCAGAAGTCGAACATATTCCAAAAGGAGGTCGCTGCATTTCCAGAGTACTACGCGGAGTACTTCAAGCATGCGATGGGGGGTGGAGCGATCGTCCCACTGGTGCCGGTCGTCTGCGTCGGACCCGTCAAGTACCGGGGCGAGCAAGCGGTAAGACGAGACATCGAAAACGTGAAGGGTGCTGCCACGGCTGCAGGCGTCGACCTTAACCACGTGTTTCTGCCCGCTACCGCACCTTCAGGTGTGGGCACGAATGAATACTATAAATCCGACGAAGAATATTTTCACGCAGTGGCTTCCGAGCTTGGCAAAGAATACCGTGCGATCGTCGATGCGGGACTCCTTGTACAGGTCGACGATCCGTTCCTTAGCGACATTTTTGTCGATCCAGACCTGGATTCTACTGGAGTGAAAAAACGCGCGGCGATGTACGTCGAAGCCGTCAATGCTGCGTTAACAAGAATTCCCTCCGAGAGGGTGCGATTCCACACCTGTTACGGTATCAATGAAGGGCCGAGACTGTTCGAAGCGGCCCTCGCAGACGTGATCGAATTCGTGCTGGAGATAAATGCCGGCTCGTTCAGCTTTGAAGCGGCCAATCCAAGGCACGAGCACGAATACCACTTGTTCGAAACAGTGATGCTTCCCGAGGGCAAAGTCATCTGTCCGGGCGTCATCACCCATGCCAGCAATATCGTCGAGCATCCGCAGCTTATCGCCGAGCGGATCGTTCGCTTCGCTAAGCTTGTCGGCCGCGAAAACGTTATTGCAAGCTCGGACTGCGGATTTTCCTCTCAAGCTCTATACAAGACAGAAGTTCATCACACCGTAGTTTGGGAGAAGTTCAAGGCGATGCGGCAGGGAGCCGATCTTGCGAGCAGGCAACTCTGGAAATGATGTTCGAACTTCCTAGTTTCAAGTTAGGTTGTCACCTACACTTGACTGGCATCATTTCAGGGATACCGGCTGACCGTATGATAAAGAACAAGCATCGCGCCAAAAAGAGCTTAAGCCAGCCGGAGCGCCGAAAGAGAACGCAAGATCGGTTGCTGCGGGCGGCGATCGACGTCCTGATTGACAGGGGCTATAGCAATCTCACATTGGATATCGTTTCGCGGCGCGCCGGTGTTTCACGCGGTGCGCAAACGAACTATTACCCGACGAAAAGGGATCTACTTCTTGCTACTGCGCGGCAAGTTGTAACCGAGGGAATGCCGGAACCCTTGCCGCGCTTGCCCAAACCTCTAAAGGACACCGATGTGCTTGACGCGTTTATTCGCGAATCAAGGAAGTTTTTTCTGAGTCCACGTTTCGCCGCCATGATCGAATTGCATGTGGCGGGAAGGCATGACCAATCCCTCGCGGACGAGTTGGAATTACTTCAACGCAAAGCTCGCCAAGCTATGGACGACATTTGGCTTAATCTTTTCACAGCGACGGGGGTTTCAAGAAAAAATGCAAAGGAGATCGTCGAAATGACCGATCATTTCTTCCGCGGTATAGCGCTACTGGCTTGCATCCAAACCCGAAGGCCGAATGTGAAAGACATTGAGCCTTGGGCAGCTACCTTGAAACGAAGCTTCAGCAACCAAAAATAATAATCTTTGCAACTATCGCCGACGCTGAATGTCCCCTTTGGGTCATTAACGGACAAGCCATCATGGCCCAAATTCGAGTTTTGTCCGCTGTTAGCCAGCCAGCTCAACCGGTCGACGCAACACAGGCGTTAAATCTCTCCGCTGGGGTTTCAAATTGCAATGTCTCACGCGGTCGCTCATTGAGCTGACGTGCCACTTTGTTGAGATGAGCTTGTGAGTGCACCGAGAGGTCGGCTCCCTTCGGAAAGTACTGTCTCAGCAGACCGTTGGTGTTCTCGTTCGACCCACGCTGCCAGGGACTTTGTGGATCGCAGAAGTAGACGTCGATGTTGGTTGCCAGCGTGAATCGGCGATGATCGGTCAGCTCCTTGCCCCGGTCCCAGGTCAACGACTTATAGAGCTCGCTCGGTAGCTTCTTTGCCTGCTTGATGAGCGCGGAGATGACCGTCTGGGTGTCCTTGTTGGCTACCTTCGCCAACATCACGTAGCGCGTATGACGTTCAACCAGGGTTGCGATGTAGCTGTTCTTCGACCCGGTCAAGAGATCACCCTCCCAATGACCAGGCACCGCCCGATCTTCAACCGCTGCCGGTCGCTGACGAATGGAGACGAGATCTTTGATTTGCCCCGGTTGATCGCGATTGGGGTCCACCCGCTGCGATCGACGGATCCTGCGCCTCGATCGCAGATAGCCTAGCAGCTCCTTCTTAAGAGCCCCGCGGGCCTGAACAAATAGACTGCGATAGATCGTCTCGTGTGACACGCAATGACTCTCATCGTGTGGATGTGCTCGCTTGAGCCAGCCGGCGATCTGCTCGGGTGACCAATTCAATCTCAACTTGCTTGCCACCGCACGCCGTAGCCACGGACTAGTCGCCAACTTACACCGCTTCGGGCGGCGAGATCGGGCCCAGGCCTGCTCGTCCGCTGGTGCGGCTCGGTAGCCATCATAGCCGCCATTGCGACTGAGTTCCCGGCTCACTGTCGAGGCCGAGCGGCCCAGCAACCGTGCCAGCGATCGTGCCGATTGATGCGCCGCAATCCCTCTGGATATCTCCTCGCGTTCTGAGAGCGTCAGTGCCAACCGCGAGCGACGCCGAGGAGCTGGACGAATCCCACCGTGTGGGGCCACCTGATTATAAATCGATGAGGACGGCTTACCAAACGCTCGCCCAATCGCTTTGAGCGACTCTCCTCGCTGCCAGCGATCCCATAGCTCCGTCTTCTCTGCCGCACTGAAACCGCGACGAAATCTCTGACCCATCGCCACACTCCATCTTTGCCGTTAAAGATAAAGTGTTGCATCGACCGGCTGAGACCACCCTTCAAAAGCGGACAAAATGGTGCGGTGCCATGAATGTCGGCTAAGTGCCAATACCGAACATTGAGCCGTTCTTACTAGATCACCTCACCGGTAGCGGATCAGTTTTAAATAGAATTAAACACCGGCAGTCACGTCCCCAAAGGACAATATCCTCGACAGATAATCCATGATTCAAACGACCTAAACGCCGTACTGTGAAACGTATCACAGTACCATCGTTCGGAAGTAGAACGAATGGAGTCGAAGATGAAAACCCTAACAACATTTTTCGCGTTTCTTGGAATCCTGATCTTGATGACGACTGCGACCACGCAGACGGCTAGCGCGGTCGTGTACTGCCAGTACGTTGAGTATCCGGCCGGTTGCGTGGCGAGGGCCGGCGTCGTGCTCAGGCCTCGTCCGATGGCGCGCGCTGCGGTCCGTCATAACGCCGGTGGCAATGCAAATGGCGGTGTCAATCGTGTTGGGGTGCGGCGGTAAAACGCGCACGCCTCGTGTAGGCCGCATGTCTGCTTTTCCTAGAAGCCGACTTCAGCGCATCGGCATGTCCGCTAGGAACCCGGAGCCGACATTCCGGCCCAATGGCGACGTGATTTAGGTCCATGGCGCCGTCCACACGTGACCCAAAGCGTGTAGCGCAAGGTTGCATTTGATTCAGTTTCGCCGGGGCGCGAGCAAATTCCACCTTAAAGAAGATTCATGTGAAACAACTGGCTAACCTTGTAAAAATTCGGGAAAGCCGGTCTATGCACGACTTGTTGCTTGTGGCGTCCAATTACGGCTCTGCCTCGGCGTCGACGTCGAAGCCGGTCCAAATCATCAAACTCGTCAAACCGGCGGCCGGGCAAACGGAAAATTATTATGCCAGCGTCGACGGCCTGGTGAAGGTTGACCTCACCGCGATCGCCAATGAACAGGTTATTTATTTCCGCGACAGCAATAACCATTCTCTGCACGTCATCTTTACTAATGACTCACAGGCCATCATCGCGCCGTTCTTCGATTTGACCGGCGTAATGTCGAATCTCGTTCTCGAGATGGCGCCGGACCAGGTCCTGGATAGCGCGGAATTTACGTCACAGTTTCCGGTCACGACGAATCAGAATGTGCTGCCGGCTTTGACCGAGGGCTCGCTGGATTCCGGCGCTGAGTTCAACGATCCGTCCGTCGATCATCTCCCGCCCGTCAATCTGGCGCTGGCGTCGCCGGAGGGGCTGCTGCCGCTCGCATTCCATGACCTGCCGCCGATTTTTGCCGCGGGCTCGCCGCCTGCGCCACTACCGCCACCCACGCTGCCTTCGCCACCGGAATCTAACAACAATCCTTTCATTACGGCGGCCGTTGACCACGCAACAGTGACGGAAGGGCCGCTGCCGGTGATGACGGCGCATGGCACGATCGACTTTGGCGACGTCGACCTCGCCGACGTTCACGTCACCTCGGTGACGCCCGGGGGTAGCGGCTACCTCGGAAATTTCTCCGCCATCGTGAACAATGACTTCACCGGCGACGGCGTCGGACAGGTTATCTGGCTGTTCGCGGCCAACAACGAACTCCGGCAATTCCTGGGCGCCAATCAGGAGCTGGTGCAGACCTATACGGTCGACATCGACGACGGCCACGGGGGAACGGCGACGCAGCTGGTGACCATCACCATCAACGGCACCAACGATGCCGCGGTGATCAGCGGCGCCACCACCGGCGCGGTGGTGGAGGCCGGCGGCGTGAACAACGCCGCGCCCGGCACGCCCGCCGCCACCGGCGATCTCAACTCCACCGACGTCGACAATCCAGGCGACAGCTGGCAGGCGGTGCCGGCCGGCGCCGCCACCTACGGTACCTACGCGCTGTCAGCGGCAGGCGTGTGGACCTACACGCTCAACAACAGCGACCCGACGGTGCAGGCGCTCAACGCCGGGCAGATGCTGACCGATACGTTCACCGCCTTCACCGTAGACGGCACCGCGCAGGTGGTGACCATTACCATCGATGGCGCTAACGACGCGGCCGTCATTACCGGCGACAGCACGGGGAGCGTGGTTGGGGCTGGTGGCGTGGCCAACGGCACGCCCGGCACTTCGTTTGTGGTCGGGGACCTCGATGCCGCCGACGTCGACAATACGTCGGACAGTTGGACCGCAATCGAGACGCCGACGCTGAGCGCCAACGGTTATGGGACCTTTACGATCGATGCTGCGGGCCTGTGGGTTTACATACTTGATAATAACAACACCGCGGTACAGGCGCTCAACGTCGGCGACGCCCTAACCGATACGTTCACCGCCTTCACCGTCGACGGCACTTCGCAGGTCGTCACCATCACCATCAACGGCACCAACGATGCCGCGGTGATCACCGGCCCCGTGACCGGCACGGTGGTGGAAGCCGGCGGCGTGAACAACGCCGCGCCCGGCACGCCCGCCGCCACCGGCGATCTCAACTCCACCGACGTCGACAATCCAGGCGACAGCTGGCAGGCGGTGCCCGCCGGCGCCACCACCACCAATGGCTACGGCACCTACGCGCTCAACGCGACCGGTGTGTGGACCTACACGCTCGACGACAGCAATCCGACGGTGCAGGCGCTCAACGTCGGCGACACTCTGACCGATCGCTTTATCGTCACCACGGTCGACGACACCGCCCAGTTGGTTACAGTCACCATCGACGGTGCCAACGACGCGGCCGTCATTGCCGGCGACACCACGGGGAGCCTAGTCGAGGCCAGCGGCGTCGCCAATGGTACGCCGGGCACAGAGATCGCAACCGGTCATCTGAACTCGACCGACGTCGACAATCCGGATGATGCCTGGAACGTGGTCGGCGCGTCGTTGCGGGGCGACAACAGTTTCGGCAGCTACACGCTCACCACCGCCGGCGTGTGGACTTACACGGTGGACAACAGCAACGCCGCGGTGCAGGCGCTCAACGCCGGACAGACGCTGACCGACACGTTCACCGCCACCACGGTCGACGGCACTGCGCAACTCGTCACCATCACCATCAACGGCGCCAATGATGTGGCGGTGATCAGCGGCGTCGCCAACGGATCGGTGACCGAGGCCGGCGGCGTCGCCAACGGCACACCTGGCATCCCGATCGCAACCGGCGATCTGAACTCGACCGACGTCGACAATCCGAGCAATTCCTGGACCACGGTCGGTACGGCGACCGCAAGCATCAAAGGTTACGGCACCTATACGCTCACCGCCGCCGGGTTGTGGACCTACACGCTCGACGACAGCAATCCGACGGTGCAGGCGCGCAATGTCGGGCAGATACTGAGCGATACGTTTACGGTCTTCACGATCGACGGCACTTCACAGGTCGTCACCATCATCATCAAAGGCACCAACGACGACGCCGTCGTCAGCGGTGCCACGACGGGAAGCGTGGTCGAGGCCGGCGGTATCGCCAATGGCAGCCCCGGCACGCCCACCGTTACCGGCGACCTCAATTTCACCGACGTCGACGATCCGAACGACGCTTGGACGAAGATCGGCACGCCGATCGCGAGCGCCAGCGGATACGGCAGCTACACGCTGACAGCGGCCGAAGTCTGGACCTACACGCTCGACAACAGCAACGCCGCGGTGCAGGCGCTCAATGTCGGGCAGACGCTGACCGACACGTTCACCGTCGCCACGGTCGACGGCACGGCTCAGCTGGTAACCATTACCATCAACGGCGCCAACGACGCCGCGGTGATCAGCGGCGTCACCAACGGCGCCGTCGTGGAGGCCGGCGGTGTCGCCAACGGCACGCTGGGCACGCCCACCGCGACCGGCGATCTCAATGCAAGCGATGTCGACAACACGAACGATGCCTGGACGGCCGTCAGCTCTCCGGCTGCGAGCGTCAACGGCTACGGCACCTACACGCTGACGGCGGCCGGCGTCTGGGCCTACATGCTCGACAACAGCAATGCCGCTGTGCAGGCTCTCGATGTCGGCGACACGCTGACCGACACGTTCACCGTCACCACGATCGACGGCACCGCCCAGTTGGTGATAGTCACCATCAACGGCGCCAACGACGACGCCGTGATCAGCGGCACCACGTCGGGCCACGTGACAGAAGCCGGCGGGGTCAATAATGGCACACTGGGCATCCCCCTCGCGACCGGCAATCTCAGTTCCATCGATGACGACAACCCGAGCGATGCCTGGACCGCAGTCGGCACCGCGACCGCAAGCACCAACGGCTACGGCACCTATACGCTGACACCGGCCGGGTTGTGGACCTACACGCTGGACAACAGCAATGCGGACGTGCAAGCGCTCAATGTCGGGCAGACCCTGACCGATACGTTCACCGCCGCGACGATCGACGGCACCGCACAGCTGGTCACCATAACCGTCAACGGCGCCAATGACACCGCCGTCATCACTGGTCCCGTGACCGGCACGGTGGCCGAAGCCGGCGGTGTCAAAAATGATACACCGGGCACCCCCACTGCGACCGGCAATCTCAACTCGACCGACGTCGACAATCCCAACGACGCCTGGACGGCCGTGAGCTCACCGGCCGCAAGCGCCAACGGCTTCGGGAGCTACACCCTGACAGCGGACGGTGTCTGGGCGTACACGCTCAACAACAGCAATCCGGCTGTGCAGGCGCTCAACGTCGGCGACACCCTCACCGACACGTTCACCGTCGCCACGGTCGACGGCACCGCGCAGCTGGTGACCGTCACCATCAACGGCGCCAACGACGCCGCTGTGATCGCTGGCGCGACGGGAGGGAACGTGATCGAGGAAGGCGGAGTGGGTTCCGGGATTCCGGGCGCTCCGGTCGCTGTTGGCCATCTGGACGCCACCGAAGTGGACAACCCGCCAGACGACTGGACCCCAGTCGCCACACCCACACCAGGCGACAATGGTTTCGGCACCTACACCCTAACCGCGGCTGGCGTCTGGACCTACACGCTCAACAACAGCGACCCGACGGTGCAGGCGCTCAACGGCGGCGACACCCTCATCGACACGTTCACCGTCACGACGATCGACGGCACCGCCCAGCTGGTCACCATCACCATCCATGGCACCGACGACGCGGCGGTGATCAGCGGCGATTTCGCTGGGACGGTGCTCGAGGCCGGCGGTGTCGCCAACGGCACGCCGGGCATACCCACCGCCACCGGGACTCTGAATGCCGCCGACGCCGACAGTCCGCCGGACTGGACGCCTGTTGGCGCGCCGACAAAGGGCGACAACGGCTTCGGCAGCTATACCCTGACGGCGGCCGGCGTCTGGACCTACACGCTGGACGATAGCAATCCGACGGTGCAGGCGCTCAATCCGGACGAGACCCTGGCCGACACATTCACCGCCAGGACAGTAGACGGCAGCACACAGCTGATCACCATCACTATCCACGGCGCCAACGACACTGCCGTCATCACGGGTCCCGTGACCGGCACGGTGACCGAAGCGGGCGGCGTCAATAACGGTACGCCGGGCACCCCGACCGCGACTGGTGATCTGACCTCGACCGACGTCGACAATCCGAACGACGCCTGGGAACCAGACGGCACGTTGTTGCGGGGCGACAGCGGCTTCAGCACGTACACGGTGACGGCGGACGGCGTCTGGACCTACACGCTCGACAACAACAATCCCGCCGTGCAGGCGCTCAACGTCGGGCAGACGCTCACCGATACGCTCACCGCCATCACGGTCGACGGCACCGAGCAGCGGGTGACGATCACCATCAACGGCGCCAACGACGCGGCAGTCATCACCGGGACCGCGACTGGAGCTGTGACCGAAGCCGGCGGCGTCGCCAATGGTACGCCGGGCACTCCGACCGCGACGGGCGATCTAAACTCCACCGACGTAGACAACCCCAACGATGCCTGGGCTGCCGTCTCACAGACCTCCAGCGCCTTCGGCAGCTATACGCTGACAGCGGCCGGGGTCTGGGCCTATACGCTCGACAACAGCAACGCCGCGGTGCAGGCGCTCAACGCCGGGCAGATCCTGACCGACACGTTCACCGCCGTCACGGTCGACGGCACCCAGCAGCTGGTGACCATCACGATCAACGGCACGAACGACGCCGCGGTGATCAACGGAGCCGCCAGCGGGTCTGTCACCGAGGCCGGCGGCGTCGCCAACGGGGCGCCGGGCACCCCGACCGCGACCGGTAATCTGAACTCGACCGATATCGACAATCCCGCCGACATCTGGGAACCAGTCGGCACATTGTTGCGGGGCGACAGCGGCTTCAGCACCTACACGCTGACGGCGGCCGGTGTGTGGACCTACACGCTCGACAACGACAATCCCGCCGTGCAGGCGCTCAATGTCGGGCAGACGCTGACCGATACGTTTACGGCCTTCACGGTCGACGGCACCGCCCAGCTGGTGACCATCACAATCGACGGCACGAACGACGCCGCGGTGATCAGCGGCAAGACGACGGGGAGTGTGATCGAGGCCGGCGGTGTCAACAACGGCACGCTGGGTGTTCCTACTGCGACCGGCGATCTGAACTCAACCGACGTCGACAATCCCAACGACGCCTGGGCGGCGGCCGGCGCCGCTACCGGCTTCGGCAGCTACACTCTGACAGCCACAGGTGTCTGGACCTATACGCTCAACAACAGCGACGCCACGGTGCAGGCGCTCAACGCCGGGCAGACGCTAACCGACACCTTCACCGCCATCACGGTTGACGGCACCCAGCAGCTGGTCACCATCACCATCAACGGCGCGAACGACGCCCCAGTGATCAGCGGCGACACTACCGGCACGGTGGTGGAGGCCGGCGGCGTCACCAACGGAACGCCGGGCACGCCGACCGCGACCGGCGATCTCAACTCAACCGATGTCGACAACGCGAACGACGTCTGGGAACCCACCGGCACGCCGTTGCAGAGCGAATTCGGCAGCTACACGCTGACAGCGGCCGGAGTCTGGACCTACACGCTGGACAACGACAATCCCGCCGTGCAGGCGCGCAATGTAGGGCAGACGCTGACCGACACGTTCGCCGTCACGACGATCGACGGCACCCAGCAACTGGTGACCATCACCATCAACGGTGCCAACGATGCTGCCGTCATCACCGGCCCTGTGACCGGCACTGTGCTGGAGGCGGGCGAGGTCAACAACAGTAACCTCGGGACGCCGACCGCGACCGGCGATCTGAACTCCTTCGACCTCGACAATCCGAACGACATCTGGACGGCGGTAGCGGCCGGCGCCGCCAGCGTCAGCGGCTTCGGCAGCTACGCTCTGACAGCCACAGGCGTCTGGACCTATACGCTCGACAACAGCAACGCCACGGTGCAGGCCCTTAATGTCGGCGACACGCTCACCGACACGTTCACCACCACCACGGTCGACGACACCGCCAAGGTAGTGACCATCACCATCAACGGCAGCAACGATACCCCCACGGCGGCGGCCGACAACAACGCCGGGGATCCGGTGACCGAGAGCGGCGTCAATCCAGGCAACACACCGTTTGCCGGCGACCCTTCGGCGGCCGGCAACGTGCTGACCAACGACCTTGACGTGGACAGCGGTGACACCAAGACGGTGGTTGCTGTTAACGGCGAAGCGCCCAACGTCGGCAAGCCGCTGATCGGCACCTACGGCACGCTGACGCTTCTGGCGAACGGCAGCTGGAGCTACACTCTCGACAACGCCGACCCCGACACCAATGCGCTGGCTCAGGGGCAGACCGCCACCGACGTCTTCACCTACACCATGGCCGACGCCAGCGGCGCCACCTCGTCCGCACCCCTCACCATCACCATCACCGGAACCAACGACGCGCCGGACATCATTATTCGGGGCGGCGATAGCGCGACAGCAAATCTGACCGAAACCGGTGCGGGCTTGACGACGGGCGGCACCATGACCGTCAGGGATCCCGAACTCATCAATGCGGTCACCGCATCGGTGACCGCGGTCGCGCTCAGCGGGGCGACCGGCGGGCTGACGGCGGCCGATGTGCTGGGAATGCTGTCAGTGAGCCCCGGCTCGATCGCCGCCGATCCCGGGGACACGAACAACCTTGGCTGGGCGTTCAATTCCGGCGCGCAGGCGTTCAACTTCCTGAACTCGGACGAGACGCTGACGCTTGCTTACACGGTGCAGGCTACCGATGGCAGCGCCTCCGACGCGCAAACCGTGACGATCAACATCAACGGCAGCGGCGCACGCGACGACACCATCTTCGTGTCCAATTCGACAACTGTGGTCGTGCCGTGGAGCGCAGTCCTCGCCAACGATACCAATCCGACCGCAGCCATTATCAGCGTAACCGCCCTGAATGGCGTTAGCGGCGGAACGATCCCAGTCACCCTCGACGCGATCGCGAAAACAATCACCTTCAACACGCCCGACACCAGCGATCTAACCGGCAATACCTTCACCTACACGGTCTCCGATGGCTCGACCGCGACGGTCAATGTGGGGGTCATGCAGGTCGGCGGGGGCCTAACCATCGATCTGTCACGGG
>CAWEKJ010000006.1:0-611657 GCA_963809675.1 uncultured Alphaproteobacteria bacterium | reverse complement strand
GCTAAACCCCCGGCACCCTTAACCCCCGCCGGGCCATGTCGAAATCGCCGCA
The DNA here is from genome assembly GCA_963809675.1 of uncultured Alphaproteobacteria bacterium. Taxonomy (GTDB): domain Bacteria; phylum Pseudomonadota; class Alphaproteobacteria; order Rhizobiales; family Xanthobacteraceae; genus Pseudolabrys. The sequence continues at coordinate 611,605 of CAWEKJ010000006.1, read as the reverse complement.
AACCCCCACCCTCGCCTCCTTCCGCCGCATCGTCGTGAAGGTCGGCTCGTCGCTGCTGGTGGATGCCGCCGCCGGCTCGCTCAAGCGCGACTGGCTCGCCTCGCTCGCCGCCGACGTCGCCGGCCTGCACAAGGAGAAGCGCGACATCATCGTGGTGTCGTCGGGCGCGATCGCCATGGGGCGCGCCGTGCTCAAGCTGCCGCGCGGGCCGCTCAAGCTCGAGGACAGCCAGGCCGCCGCCGCCGTCGGCCAGATCGCGCTGGCGCGCGCCTGGTCGGAAGTCCTTAAGCGCGCACGCGCTCACCGCCAGCCAGGTGCTGCTCACGCTCGGCGACACCGAAGAGCGCCGCCGCTATCTCAACGCGCGCTCGACCGTCGACAAATTGCTGGAATGGCGCAGCGTGCCGGTGATCAACGAGAACGACACCGTCGCCACCTCCGAGATCCGCTACGGCGACAACGACCGGCTGGCCGCCCGCGTCGCCGCCATGATGAGCGCCGACCTCTTGGTGCTGCTGTCGGACGTCGACGGGCTCTACGACAAGCCGCCGTCCGAGGCCGGCGCCAAGCTCGTGCCCGTCGTGCCGCGCATCACGCCGGAGATCGAGGCGATGGCGGGCGCGTCCGGCTCCGAGCTGTCGCGCGGCGGCATGCTGACCAAGATCGAGGCCGGCAAGATCGCCACCAGCGCCGGCGCGCATATGATCATCGCGTCGGGGCATGTGAACCATCCGCTCAAGGCCATCGCGGACGGCGCGGCCTGCACCTGGTTCCTGACGCCGGCCAATCCGGTGACCGCGCGCAAGAAGTGGATCGCGGGTTCGCTCGAGCCGCGCGGCGCGCTGACGATCGACGCCGGCGCGGTGCGCGCGTTGCGCTCCGGGCAAAAGCCTGCTGCCCGCCGGCGTCATCAAGGTCGAGGGCGGCTTCGGGCGCGGCGACGCGGTGGTGGTGCGCGGGCCGGACGGCGCCGAAGTCGGCCGCGGGCTGATCGCCTACGACGCGGGCGACGCCGACAAGATCAAGGGCCGCTCGTCGGGCGACGTACTGCTCGATCCTCGGCTACACCGGGCGCACAGAACTGATTCACCGCGACGATCTGGTTTTGGGCGGGGAGTGAGCCGATCCTCGGCGGATTTTGGGCAACCGCTCGGACGATGCCCGGCTCGGAATAGCTGCGAACATCGACACTTCTAAGAGCATGACAGCTAAGAACACGCCAGCGAGCTTTCTCGCGGGAACTCCGGCGGCGGCGTTGCGTTATCCTGCGCGACGCGAGAGACGCGAGATTTGAGCTAAATGTCTGAGTTGGAAGGCGATTGACCGATCGCCCGGAAACCCTGGCCCACCGGAGGCCGGGGTTTTCTGTTGTCGGCCAATGGCCTAATCGAGGTTTTAGCCGCGCGAGTCAGATAGGGCGGCGCGCATGCTCGGCCAATGGCCGAGCATCATCGGTGGCCCAGTGGATCAGTGCCGCCTGTTGCGTTTGCCGGAACGCCGGGTCATGCCCGATTTGCGCTGCACCGGGCGGGTCGGCAGCGGGAAAAGCGTGCCGTCGGGAAACTCGAGATACCGGCTGAAAACCTGCACTTCCTCGCCAGATTGGCCTTCCCCACCGCGCTTTGCCTTCGATGACGAACTTGGTGCCGACCGGAAAACGGCTGGGCAGTCGGCTTGAACTATACGCCATGACACTCACTCCTCATGCCTCTTGCGACGCGTCACCCTGCCTGCCCAATGTGTAGGTCAATTGACCGTTCCGCCCCAATCGCGGCTTATCCACACTATCCCCAGCTATCACCGCCAAAGCCGTAAAACCGGCCCGTCTCGCCCCCGCGACCCCAACGTGATAGGAACCGGCTAGAATGGGGTTTATCGGGCTTTTCCCATGAGCGCGCCGCTGAAAAGCATTGAAGGCACGGGAGATATCGCCGCCGCTTTGGGCGAGATCGGCCGTCAGGCGCGCGCCGCGGCGCGCACGTTGGCGCTCGCATCCACCGCCCAAAAAGACCGCGCTTTGGAACTCATGGCCGGCGCGGTCCGGGTCCAAGCCGCCGCCATTCTGGCCGCCAATGCCGAGGATATCGCCGAGGCTCGCGGTTCCGGCATGGCTGGGGCTCTTGCTCGACCGGCTGATGCTCAACATCGAGCGAATTGAGGCACATTGCCTCCGCCATCGACGCCGTGCGCGCGCTCAAGGATCCCGTTGGCGTCATTACCGAATCCTGGTCACGACCGAATGGCATGTTTATCGAGCGGGTCAAGGTGCCGCTCGGCGTCATCGGCATCATCTATGAAAGCCGGCCGAACGTGACCGCCGATGCCGGCGCGCTGTGCCTGAAATCCGGCAATGCCGCGATCCTGCGCGGCGGCTCCGACAGTTTGCGCACGAGCCGAGCGATCATCGCAGCGCTCGGCCAAGGTTTACGCGAGACCGGCTTGCCAGAAGCCGCGATTCAGCTCGTGCCGACGCGCGATCGCGCCGCGGTCGGGCTGATGCTCAACGGACTTGACGGCAATATCGACGTGATCGTGCCGCGCGGCGGCAAGAGCCTTGTGCAGCGTGTGCAGTCGGAGGCGCGCGTGCCCGTCTTCGCCCACCTCGAAGGCGTCTGCCATGTTTATGTCGACAAGGCCGCTTCCCTCGACATGGCCAAAAACCTTGTTCTAAACGCCAAGATGCGGCGCACCGGCGTCTGCGGTGCCGCCGAAACACTGCTGGTCGATCGTGCTGCCACCGACAAGTTTCTCAAGCCGCTGGTCGAAATGCTGATCGAGGCAAAATGCGAAATCCACGGCGACAAGGCGACGCAGGCCGTGGATAAGGGCGTCAAAGCCGCGACCGAAGAGGATTGGTCCACCGAATATCTCGATGCCATCATCGCCGTCAAAGTCGTGGATGGCGTGGCTGGAGCTATCGAGCATATCGAGCGCTACGGCTCGCACCACACCGACGCGATCGTCACCGACGATCGGGCGGCGGCAGAGAAGTTCCTGCGCGAAGTAGACTCGGCGATCGTGCTGCATAATGCCTCGACCCAGTTCGCCGATGGCGGCGAATTCGGCTTCGGCGCCGAGATCGGAATCGCGACGGGGCGGCTGCATGCGCGCGGGCCGGTTGGGGTCGAACAACTGACCACCTTCAAATACCGCATCCGCGGAAGCGGTCAGATCCGGCCGTGACAGCGCAAGTCCACGCCCGCTCCGAGTGCGTAATTCCTCCCCACGCACCCGGCATGAGGATCGGCCTGTTCGGCGGAACTTTCGATCCGCCGCACCAAGCGCACCTCGCCGCCACTCTGCTCGCCCTCAAGCGGCTCAAGCTCGACCGTGTCTGGTGGCTGGTCACGCCGGGCAATCCGCTCAAGAACACCAGCGGACTCGCTCCACTTGCGAAGCGAATAGCAGCCGCCCGCGCGCTCACGCATCACCCGCGTATCGACATAACCGGCGTCGAAGCTGTCATCAAGACGCGATACACCTATGACACGATAAAATGGCTTATCGCCCGGTGCCCGCGCGTCCGGTTCGTCTGGATCATGGGCGCCGACAACTTGCGGAGCTTTCACCGCTGGCAGAAATGGCGCGGAATAGCGAACCGGGTGCCTATCGTCGTGATCGACCGCCTCGGGCCCAGTCTTTATGCCGCCGCTAGTCCGGCGGGCCAAGCGCTTTCGAGCGCCCGCATTTCGGAACCCAACGCGGCCTCGCTGCCCTATCGCAAGCCGCCGGCTTGGGCTTTCTTGCACGGCCTCAAATCGCCGCTCTCCTCCACCGCGCTGCGCGCCTTGCGCACACACGGTGGAACTTCGCGTGCTGCAAGTCATGGAGGCAAGAGTGGAAAGAGTCGAACCAAGTAGCTATCTTGGGTGTGTCCCGGAATGAACCGGGACGGGTGCAACAAACGTAAAGGGAAACAACCTCTGACCAAACCTGCACTCTCTCGGGCGTCACGTCATGCGCCCGAACCCGTCTCACGGCATCCCAGCGCCAAGGAGACGCTCCGCATCGTCCTCGCGTGTCTTGAAGACATCAAAGCCGAGGACAACGTCACCATCGATCTCTCCGGAAAATCCTCCATCGGCGATTACATGGTCGTCACCACCGGCCGATCGCAGCGCCATGTCGGCGCGGTCGCCGACCGCGTCGTCAAGGACATCAAGGCGGCCGGCGTGCGCGGCGTTCGCGTCGAAGGCATGCGGCAGGGCGACTGGGTGCTGATCGACGCCGGCGACGTGATCGTCCACGTCTTCCGGCCGGAAGTCCGCGCGTTCTACAATCTCGAAAAGATGTGGTCGGCCGGAAGAACCTAGGGCGCTGACTTATTAAAGCGTGGCAAAGTGCCGATGTCGGTGTACCGACGAACATCCGTTATTGATAATGAAGCGGACATGTCCCGGACTCGGCGCAATGTCCGTTAATGACCGATGCTGTTGAAAAAGGCTTCAGCATGTCACCGGCGCGTAACTTTCGAATCGGCTGGGCCAATATTTTGAATCGATCTTGCGCGTTCCATGCTGCTCTTGAATCAATATTGCTCGGAGACCCCTCCCAAAATCCTTCTTCAACAGCATCGACCCGGAGCGGACATTCTCAACTCTTGTTTCCGGCGCGTTGTGTTTCGCGCCGTATTTGGCGTCCAAGGTCACTTAAATTACCGAGTTGGTCGTCATCGAGAGCAGCAAGTGCCCGTCGGCTCTTGTCGCGGTCTAACATCGCATTCGTAGCTAAAGTCGCGACGAATGTGCAAATCGATCTCATGAACGTTTTACAGACTTCTTTAATCACGGCACGGGCACGCGGCAACGTCGCTAAGCCAATAACGCTCCACCGCTTCGTCAGACCAGAAATCTACCGAAACCGTCACCGAAGGCGGCAGCCATATGAACCGCTCTTGGAATTCGAGATCGGGGGCGGTTTCCTTTAGCCGCGAGAAAGCAATCGCGAAGCGTCCCGATGTCGTTGCGCAGTGAGATGCATCGACCGACACGACTGCGGTCCATTTTCGCTCCAAGGTCGGCGGGATCATTTCAGAGAATTGAACACCGGTGACTTTGAGCATCGGGCGGCATAAAGGGTGACCGGTGACCGGTACGACGCTGGCCGCCCCTAGCGTGCTCGCGACGATGCCGAAGATTAAAGACCCATACATTTGATACTATCACTCCCTGATCACTGGGCTGATGGTGTTGCCGGAGGTGAAATCCGAATTACCGCGAGCGCGGTCAGCGCGGCATAAGTACAGAAGCCGCAGGCAATGGCCGTGAAGAGACCAGTTGTACCGAGATCGAGCCAGTACACTGCTGCGAGCCCAGCACCTGCGCTCACGAGCAATCGCACCGCGTTTGCGATCATCGCCGCAAAGCCGCGGCCGTATCCTTGGCAAACGAAGAACAGCCCAAGGCCGAGACCGAAACAGACGTAAACCGGCCCGACGATCCGCAGATACATCGCTCCAAGGCGCGCCACTTCGGCGTCGTTACTGAATAAGCCCAGCCAAATGTTCGGTCGCACTGCGACGACCAATCCCAGAGTCCCGCATAGAAGCGCGATCGTCACCGCGCCCGTCCAGGCGATCTGGCGAGCGCGGCTATACTGTTGCGCGCCCCAATTTGTCCCCACCATTGCAACGATCGCTGTTCCAAAACCAAAGGCGATGGGCTGCATGATGTACTCGAGCCTCGACCCCATCGCATAGCCGATGGCAGCTTGAGGTCCGAACTGGCCAGCGATGCCCGTCAGTACGACCACAGACAAATTGGTAATTGCGGTGTTGATCAGGCCCGGCACGCCAACCTTGAGAATATCTGCGAATAGCGCCCATCGCGGCACCAGTCCCCGGAAATTCAAACGAATTATCGAGCGGGACGAGCGCAGGTAGACAAACATGATGAGGCTGCCGACGCCGAAGGGGATCACCAGCCCCCAACCAGCGCCCGCAGGACCCAACGCGGGAAACGGTCCATAGCCAAAGATTAGAACAGGCGCGAGTGCAATGTGCGCGATCACGCAGCCGACCAGAACGCTCGCAGGCAGGCTCATATTGCCTGTCCCTCGCACTACGTTACCGAGCAGGTTGAGCACGGTGATGCAGACGGCGCCGCCGAAGGCGACATTGGCGTATGAGAGCGCGTCCATCAGCATCTTGTCGCGCCCGCCCATCCAACTAAAAATAAAAGGAGCAACCAGCAACATCGCAGTCGAAAAAATTCCGGCAAGCGCGAGAGCCAACAGAAATGCGTGGAAGGCTAGTTCGTCGGCTCTCTCGCGCTTACCCGCTCCGAGCGCGCGCGCGACGGCAGAAGACACGCCGACGCCCATACCGCTATTGGTGGTTTGCAGGACCAGCATGATCCATGGAAACGCCAGTGAAGCGCCCGCAAGCGCGTCTGTTCCGATCCTGCCGAGGAAGAAGCCATCAAAGGTGATCACGGCAACAAACGCGAGCAGGTTGAGAATGTTCGGCGCCGCCAGCCGTAACAGCGTTGCAAAGATCGGTCCTTCAAGGAGCAATTTGGTGCGGGCTGCTACGGGGCGTGCCGGTGGAATTGCCGGGGAGGACGCGGCCAACGTAGTCGGAGGAACAGTAATGCTCTGGTCGCTCATAGGCGCTCCTCCCCATGCAGGGCTGGAGCAGCGCTTGAGACGAATCGTCTTCAAGAACCGGGCGGCTGCGTAAAGTGCCCGACCGCTTCAAATGAAGCGAGGGGCACTATCGACACATTGCAATTATCCGCAATGCATCTTTTCTCGGGCATACCTGAGAAAATCTCATTAACTGGGAAAATGTTGATTGGCCAATATATTCCTGCTATCGCAGCACGCTGTATTCTTGATTAGGTTTTTTCATGAGTGATTTGGACCAATGGCGCGTCGTCTCCCACCGTTGAACGGCCTGAAAGCTTTTGAGGCTGCGGCCCGGAGCGAAAGCTTTACACGTGCCGCCGAGGAGTTGAACGTCACGCAGGGTGCTATCAGCCATCAGGTAAAAGCGCTCGAAGTTACACTTGGGCTCAAGCTCTTCCATCGCGAACGGCAACGACTGATCCTCACCGGAGCTGGACGCGATTACTTGACCGTCATCCGCGATGCGCTGGACCAGATCGCCGTTGGCACCGAACGGCTGTTGCAGCGTCAGGAGAGTGGCGTTCTCACCGTCAGCACTTCGCCCGACTTCGCCGCGAAATGGCTAGTCAACCGGCTGAGCCGCTTTGCCGAGAAGTATCCCGACGTGGACTTGCGCGTTTCGGCCACGACGCACTATGTCGATTTCGCGCGCGACGATGTCGATATCGCGATCCGACACGACGATGGGAAATGGCCGGGGCTCGATGTGCAGCGGCTTTATTCGGAGCGTCTTTTTCCGGTTTGCAGCCCAAAGCTCGTCGCTGGACGTAACCGCATCACGAAGGTGGCGGACCTTTTGAAGTTTCCACTACTGCGCCTTGAGGACGCGAAAAATTGGACGCGATTACTTGAAGCCGCTGGCGTGAAGGCCACCGTCCGACCTGGTCCGGTTCTGAACCGTGCCAGCATGTTGATCGACGCTGCGATCGACGGCCAGGGCATTGCCTTGGCGCGTACGGCGCTCGCGGCGTGGGACTTGATCAACGGCCGCCTTGTGCGGCCAGTCGATGTCTCGTTGAGGATGGCCAATACCTATTGGATTGTCTGCCCTAAAGCCCTGTCGAATGTGCCGAAGATTGCAACATTCCGGAGTTGGGTCCTTGCGGAAGCGGCCGACGATACTCGCCGTCTCAAAGCGCTTGCGCCATGATTGATTTCGGCTTTTGCCACTTAGCGGGCGTTCCGACCGCCGCGCAGAACGTCCGCATTTTGGGGTAAGAGCGGACGGACTTCGGGCAAGCTGATACACTTGCCGACGCGATGCGGATTATCGTTGCCGCCATTGGATGCCTGAAACAAGGCCCGGAAACCGAGCTTTCCGAGCGCTTCCGCAAACGCGCGGCCCCGTTACGCCCCCGCATCGCTGGCGTTCGGGTAGAACAGCTGCTCGCCATTGATCTTGTAATTGGCGATGTCCTTTTGCCCCTGCGGCGCGAAACCAAATAGTCGATGAATTGTTGGCCCAATTCTTTCTTCACGTTCGGATGCTTCTCCGGGTTCACCAGCATCACCCCGTATTGGTTGAACATGCGCTTGTCGCCTTCGACCAAGATTTGAAGATCACCTTTGTTCTTGAAATGAATCCAGGTTCCGCGGTCGGACAGCACATAGGCATTGCTGGCGCCAGCGGTGTTGAGCGCCGCGCCCATACCCTGACCGATCGACTTGTACCAAGGGCCCTTGTCCTTATCGATGTCGATGCCGGAGTCCTTCCAGAGCTTGAGCTCGGCGATATGCGTACCGGAGCGGTCGCCGCGTGAGATGAACGAGGCTTGCTTGTCCTTGATGGTCTGGAATGCCCGACCAACGTCCTTCATGCCCTTGATGCCGGCCGGATCGCTCTTCGGCCCGATCAGCACGAAGTCGTTGTACATCACCGGATAGCGCTTGGTGCTCTGACCTTCGGCAAGAAACTTTTCTTCCGCCGATTTGGCATGGACGAACACGACGTCGGCGTCGCCGCGCCGGCCGGTGTCGAGCGCCTGACCGGTGCCTTGCGCGATGACTTTGACGGTGACGCCGGTCTTCTGCTTGTAGAGCGGCAATAGATAATCGAACAGCCCGGAATCCTGCGTCGAGGTGGTCGAGGCCACGACGATCGATTTGTCCTGCGCGTGAGCGGCGGGCGCGGCGAAAATAACGGCCCCGAATGCGGCGGCAATCAAGGTGCGGCGATGAAGCATATGAATCCTCCGTGTCGTGCTTTATTAAACCAGCAGTTCGCCGGCGATGAATTTTTTGGCTTCGCCGGCGCGCGGGTTCGCGAAGAAGTCCGCAGCCGGGCCGCCCTCGATCAGCCGGCCGCGATGAAGCAGCACGATATCTCCGGCCAGGCGCTTCGCCTGAGCGAGATCGTGTGTCGACATCACCACCTTAACGCCGCGTGCGCTGACCGCACAAATCACATCTTCGATCGCCTTGGTGGCGTAGGGGTCAAGGCTTGCGGTCGGCTCGTCGAGAAACAGCACGGCCGGATCGCGCGCCAGCGCGCGGGCGAGCGCCAGCCGCTGCTGCTCGCCGCCCGAGAGCCGCCGCGCAGGCCGCCGTTGCAACCCGTCGAGCCCGACCAGTGCAAAGAGGTCTGCAATGCGCTGCTCGTGTTCGGCGCGCGGCACGCTTGCCGCGGCCAGCGCGTAGCGAATATTGCCGGCAGCGCTGCGCCGAAGCATGACCGGCCGCTGGAACAAAATCGCGCGCCGCGTCGGCGGCGACAGATCGCGACCGCCCCAAGTGACGCGGCCGCGCGCGACCGCAAGCAGCCCCAATGCAGCACGCAGCAGCGTGGTTTTGCCCGCGCCATTCGGCCCGATCAGAACGGTCGGCGCGCCAGGCCCGATTACCAGGGAAATATCGTCAAGGATCGTCTGCGCGCCGGCGAGGATTGCGGCGTCTTCGAAAATGATCGGCAGGTCGGAGGCGGGGGCGCGCATGTTCATCCCGCGTAGCGTTCGCCGGCGCGGCGCGCACCCCATGCCAGGGCGTTGATCAAAACGATAATCGCAATCAGCACCATGCCGAGGCCGATGGCGAGCGAGAGATCTCCCTTTGAGGTTTCCAGCGCGATCGCCGTGGTCATGGTGCGGGTGAAGCCGTCAATGTTGCCGCCCACGATAATAATGGCGCCGACTTCCGCCGCCGCCCGGCCGAAGCCCGCGAGCAGCGCCGTCACGAGCGAAAATCGCGCGTCCCAAATCAATGTGACAATGCGCCGGGTGGGACCGGCATTCATCGCCGCCAGTTCGTCTTTATATTCGACCCATAAATCCTCGACGGTTTGCCGCGTCAGCGCCGCAATAATCGGCGTGACCAAAATGGCTTGCGCTATCACCATGGCCTGCGGCGTAAACAGCAAGCCCCATGATCCGAGCGGACCAGAGCGCGACAGTAACAAAAAAACCGCGAGCCCCGCCACCACCGGCGGCAGGCCCATCAGCGCATTGAGCACGACAATCGCAACCTCGCGCCCCTGGAAGCGGGTGAGCGCAATCAGCGCGCCAAATGGAATCCCGATCAGCGCGGCGAACAGCACCGCGCTCACACTGACGATCAGCGACAGCCGCACGATGGCGAATAGTGCCGGGTCGCCGGTGATCACAAGGTGGAGGGCGGACACGTTTTCAGGCATCGTTCTGCGCACCTCCGAACTATGTATGATACTAACATTTTGGCGCGTGTGGCGGAAGGCCAATGCGGACGGTGCGGTCTGTTTTCGGGTATAAGGGTCTAGTTTTAAAATTGGAGATCGCTCCCTATGAAACCGCTCATCGTCGCCGTTGGTTTTGTCGTTCTTGTTTCCGGCGCAGCGTTCGCACAGTCACCCTACGCGGGGATGCAGATGCGCTCGGTCAAGGCGCTATCCAATGAGCAGATTGCGGACCTCAAAGCCGGTCGCGGAATGGGCCTGGCTCTGCCGGCAGAATTGAACGGCTATCCGGGACCAAGCCACCTTCTTGAACTCTCGGACAGGCTCGAACTGTCCGCAGACCAAAAGACCCGTATCAAACAGCTATTCGATTCGATGAAAGCGGAAGCGGTGCCATTGGGCGCGAAGCTTCTCGCTCAAGAGACGGCTTTAGACCAGCAATTCGCCGATCATTACGTAACCCCGGAAAACCTGAAAGAAGCGACGACCCAAATCGGGCTCACGCAGGCAGAGCTACGAAACACACACCTCAAATATCATCTCCAGACCATTCAAATTCTCTCCGCCGATCAAATGCAACGGTATTCGATGCTGAGGGGCTACGATTCCGAGGCGCCAATGCACTATCACATGCAATAGAGCCGGCCACGCGATGCGGATTATCGTTGCCGCCATTGGACGCCTGAAACAAGGCCCGGAAACCGAGCTTTCCGAGCGCTTTCGCAAACGCGCGGCGCAAACCGGCCGCAATCTCGGCCTGCGCGATGTCGAAATCATCGAAATCCGGGAAAGCCGCGCCGACGACGCCGGCAAGCGCATGATCGAGGAGTTGATCGCGCTTGCCAATATCATTCCGCAGGACGCGGCGGTGGTGCTACTCGACGCCCACGGCGAGAACCTCGACAGCGCCAGCCTCGCCGGTCAGTTGACGGCATGGCGCGGCAATGACCGGCCGGCGGTGGTTTTCATGATTGGCGGCGCCGACGGCCTGGCGCCGACTTTGCGCGCCAAGGCCGAACTGCGGCTGGCGTTCGGCACAGCAACCTGGCCGCATCAATTGGTGAGGATCATGCTGCTGGAACAGCTTTACCGCGCCACCACCATCCTGACTGGCCACCCCTATCATCGGGCGTAACCACACTTTCTTACCCCTCCGCCGCAAGCGTGGGGACGGATCATAAGAAGCGTCGCAGATTGGTCTTAATCTGACGGCAAGAACGGCCCGCAATAATGACCTTGCTGTCGCAACCTGTGGGCGTAACTTGGCTGCAATGATTTGCCGCTTCCGCCGTCGCGATCCGTGCTCTGCGCTCATCGCGGGGTTTGCGCTTGTATGGCCGATGACGCTTGCTGCGCCGGCGCAGGAAAGGCCGGCCCACCTCGCACAGAACGACAAATCCGAAAAGCTCGACGCCCTCAAGCAGCGTGATCAGGATCTCAAGGCCGCGCGTGACGCGCAAAGCAAGACGGCCGAGAGCGAAGCGGCGCTCAAGCGCGAAATCGAACAGCTCGGCGCCGACCGCCGCAAGCTCAATCGGGACCTGATCGATACCGCCGGCCGCATTCGTGGCGTCGAAACGAAGGTCGTGGCAACCGAAGCGCGGCTCAAGCCGCTCGACGACAATGAGCGCAGCCTTCGCAAATCGCTCGACGGCCGCCGTGCCGTGATCGGCGAAGTGCTGGCCGCGCTTCAGCGCATCGGCCATCGCCCGCCGCCGGCACTGATTGCAAGCCCGGAAGACGCGCTGCAAGCGGTGCGCACCGCCATGTTGCTGGGCGCGGTGCTGCCCGAGATGCGGCACGAGGTCGACGCGCTCGCCAACGACCTCACCGAGCTGCTGAACGTTCGCAAGCAGATCGCCGCCGAACGCGACCGGTTGAAAACCGAGGTCGCTTCGCTCGGCAATGAGCGCACCCGCATGGCCGCGCTGGTCGACGAACGCCAGAAGCAGCAGACCGAGCGCGAAAAAGCGCTCGACGCGGAGCGGGCGCGCGCCGGCGAATTGGCGCGTCAGGTGGACAATCTCAAAGATTTGATCGCCAAGCTGGAGCAAGGACTCGATCCCGCGACCAGGGCCGCCCGCGAAGCCGGCCGCAACGATCCGCGAGCGGCCATGTCAGCGCAGCGCGATCCGGGCCGACTAGCGCCGGCGGTGGCCTTTGCGTCCCTGCGCGGGCAGGTTCCGATTCCGGTTAATGGCGTCAAATTGAAGGAATATGGCGCGCCCGATGGCGCCGGCGGGTCGGAAAAGGGGGTTTCCATCGCAACCCGCGCCGGCGCTCAAGTGACCGCGCCGGGCGACGGCTGGGTGGTTTATGCGGGTCCGTTCCGCTCCTATGGACAACTCTTGATCCTTAATGCCGGCAACGGGTATCATATCTTGCTCGCTGGGATGGATCGGATATCAGTTGATCTCGGGCAGTTCGTGCTGACCGGAGAACCCGTTGCGGTGATGGGAAACGGCTCCCATATCGCCGCTATCCTCGCGACAGGTTCCAGCCAACCGGTGCTTTATATCGAGTTTCGTAAGGACGGGATTCCCGTCGATCCAGGCCCATGGTGGGCAGCTGGCGAAGGCGAAAAGGTTCGTGGATGATGCGCAAAACCTCACTCATTCTACTCGGCGCGGCGGCGGGCGCGGCAATGACGCTGCTCGCCACAGAACCACGCATGATCTTGATCGGTACGACCGCAAAAGCCGCGGCCGCGGATACCTATCGGCAGCTCAATTTGTTCGGCGACGTGTTCGAGCGCGTGCGCGCCGACTACGTCGAGAAACCGGACGACAGCAAGCTGATTGAAACCGCGATCAACGGCATGCTGGCCGGGCTTGATCCGCATTCCAGTTACATGGATCCGAAGAGCTTCCGCGACATGCAGGTGCAGACCCGCGGCGAATTCGGCGGGCTCGGCATCGAGGTCACCATGGAAGACGGGTTGATCAAGGTGGTAACGCCGATCGACGAAACGCCCGCCGCCAAAGCCGGCATCATGGCGAACGACATCATCACCCAGCTCGACGGCGAACAGGTGCAGGGCCTCACGCTGAACCAGGCGGTCGAGAAGATGCGCGGGCCCGTGAACACCAAGATCAAGCTCACCATCATGCGCAAAGGCCAGGACAAGCCGATCGAAGTATCGATCACGCGCGATGTCATCCGCGTGAAGGCGGTGCGTGCCAATGTCGAGGGCGACGATGTCGGCTACATCCGTATGACTCAATTCAACGAGCAGACCACCGAAGGGCTGAAGAAAGCGATCACCGACATCACGGCCAAGGTGAGCAAAGACAAGCTCAAAGGTTACATCCTCGACTTGCGCAACAATCCCGGTGGTCTGCTCGACCAAGCGATCTCGGTATCGGATGCGTTTCTAGAAAAGGGCGAGATCGTATCCACCCGCGGCCGCAATGCCGAGGAAACGCAGCGCTTCAATGCGCGGCCGGGCGACCTCACCAATAGCAAGCCGGTGATCGTGCTGATCAACGGCGGCTCGGCTTCCGCCTCGGAGATCGTTGCCGGCGCATTGCAGGACCACAAGCGTGTAACCGTCATCGGCACCCGTTCGTTCGGCAAAGGCTCGGTACAGACCATCATCCCGCTCGGCTCCGGCAACGGCGCGCTGCGGCTGACCACCGCGCGCTACTACACGCCGTCCGGCCGCTCGATCCAGGCCAAGGGCATCGTGCCCGATATCGAGGTGCTGCAGGACTTGCCGGACGACATCAAGGCCAAGACCGACACCAGCACCAAGGGTGAGGCCTCGTTGCGCGGCCACCTCAAGGGCGACGAAGGCAAGGAGCAGACCGGCTCACAATCCTACATTCCGCCGGACCCCAAGAACGACAAGGCTCTCATCATGGCGGAAGAGCTGTTGCGCGGAACCCAGGTCAATTCGGCGTTCCCGCCGAATGCCAAGGCTCCAGTGCCGAACTAAGCGGCAGGCGCAACATTCAATCGAACACCGGCGGGGCGGCCCTAGGGCCGCCCCGTTTTCGTTTGCGTTAAACCCCGTTGAATCGTCGCGTGGTAGACTCGCCCTATGATTCGCCAGGATTTGGGCCGTGCCGCCGGATGACCTGAACGCTCCTCTCGGCCAGGATAAACCGAAGAAGCGGCCGATTCCTGCTGCCATCCCGCAAATTTTCGCGGGCACGCTCGCACTGCTCGGCATCGCGGTCATAGCTTGGGCGATCATCGTCAACGATCCCCTGGGCGGCGAGCCGACTGCGGTGGCCGCCATCAGTTCGCCGGCCAAGAAGCCGGACTCCGCCAGCGAGGCTCAACAACAGCATTCCCACCATGACGGAACCACCACGGTAGCGGCGCCTGCGAATACCTCCACATCCGCTGGTGCTGCTAGCGCGCCGCCCGGCAGCAAGACCGTCACCATCATCGATGGCTCCAGCGGCAAGCATCAGGACGTCATTATCCCCGGTAAATCGAGTGGCAACGCATCGAAGGCGCCGCTCGACATGCGATTTGTGGAGAATACGCGCCACGGCACCATTCCGAAGATCGCGCCAAACGGCATGCGGCCGTTCACGCTCTACGCCCATCCGCGCCAAATGCCGGCGGGCAAGGGCGACGCGCCGCGTATCGCCATCATCGTCGGCGGGTTGGGCATCAGCGCATCCGGCACCGCCGACGCCCTGGCAAAATTGCCGGCACCGGTAACCCTCGCCGTCGCGCCCTATGGCGCTGCCCTCGACAATCTTGCCGAGCGAGCACAAGCCGGAAATCACGAGGTGCTCCTGCAGGCGCCGATGGAGCCGTTCGACTACCCCGACAACGATCCCGGACCGCAGACTTTGCTGACCTCGCTAACGCCCGAACAGAATATCGACCGGCTGCACTGGCAGATGAGCCGCTTCCAGGGCTATGTCGGCATAGTCAGCTTTATGGGCGCGCGCTTCACGGCGTCGGAAACCGCGCTGGCACCGATCATGCGCGAGACCGCCAAGCGTGGGCTGATCTACGTGGATGACGGCGCCTCGTCGCGCAGCGTTGCCGGCCAGCTCGCCGGCAGCCAGAATTTGCCGTTCGCCAAAACCGACGTCGTGATTGACACCGTGCCGACAGCGGTTGAGATCGACCGCGCACTGGCGCGGCTGGAGATAATGGCACGCGATCATGGAACCGCGGTGGGGCTTGCGACCGCGCTGCCGGGCACCGTGACCCGCATCGCCGAATGGGCAAAAAAAGCCGAGGCCCGCGGCTTCATATTGGTTCCGATCACCATGGTGGCGGTGAAGGAAAAGTCATCGTAATGCTTTTGTCCAAAATGAATTCTTGACGGTCCCGGCTCTGCGATGCATCGCTACGCGCTGCATCGCGTCCGGGACAACCAATGCCCCCCTTCGAATCCCTGCCCTATCGTCCCTGCGCCGGCATGATGGTATTCAATCCCGCCGGTCTCGTATTCGTCGGCCGGCGCTCAAGCGGCCCCGAACACATCGACGCGACACATGTCTGGCAGATGCCGCAGGGCGGCATCGACGACAACGAAGACCCCTACAACGCAGCGCTGCGCGAACTTTACGAAGAAACCAATATTCGCTCGGCGGAGAAGCTGAGCGAGATCGCAGAATGGCTAGCCTACGACATTCCGCGCAATATCGTCGGCGAGGCATGGAGCGGAAAATATCGCGGGCAGAAGCAGAAATGGTTCGCACTGCGCTTTACCGGACCGGAGAGCGAAATCGATATCGCCAATCCCGGAGGCGGACATGACCCGGAATTCATCGACTGGCGCTGGGTGCGATCGAGCGAATTGCCCGATCTGGTCGTGCCATTCAAGCGGCAGACGTATGAGCGGGTCGTGCAGGAATTCGGAAAGTTCGGGGCTGCCAGCGCGTGATCCCGAAAGATGGGAACCGGTTTTCAGCGCAGATGCGCCAATTTAGTGCATCGCGGTGCCGGTCAGATGCCGGTCAACCGTTTTGAACTGATCGAGCCGCGTGATCAGTTTGTCGAGCGCGGAGCCGGGCTCGGTCTTCTCGATGCGGCTCTCCAGCTCGCTGATACGGGTCGAGATCATGCTGTGGTCGATGTCCTCGACCGCTTCCGCCACGTCGGCGAGAACGGTGAGCCCCTGCGCCGATACTTCGGCGAAGCCGCCGAGCACGACGATCTTCTGCTCGCCGCTGGCGCCGTGAACCGTCAGAATGCCGGGCCGCAGCGTGGCGACAAACGGCGCGTGATTGGCCAGCACGCCGAAATCGCCCTCAGCGCCGGGCACGTCTACCTGCTCGACGTCGCCGGAGAACAGCAACTTTTCCGGCGAGACTAGATCGAAATGGAAGCTTGCCATTATTTGCTCAGGCCCTGTTCTTGCCGACCGCGAAACCCACACCCATGCCGATCACGCCGCCGATCAACGTGATGATCGCGATATGCTGAACTTGACTGCTGGTCAGCGGCCCATTGTCGCGCGCGACTTGGTTTCCCTTCACTTCGATGCTCAACGGCCCCAGCTTGATCTCCGCCGATTTAGGCCGCGTCACATAGCCGGACAGCGCACCAACCAGAAGCCCGATGAGCAGAAACACAATCAGGTTGGACCGGACCAGCATGGCGCTACGCCGCCTCCGCCGCGAGCTTCTTGCCCTTTTCGACCGCCTCTTCGATGGTACCGACCATGTAGAACGCGGCTTCCGGCAGATTGTCGTATTTTCCCTCGCAAAGACCCTGGAAGCCCTTGATGGTGTCGGCGAGATCGACCAGCTTGCCGGACGCGCCGGTGAACACTTCGGCGACGAAGAATGGCTGCGACAGGAAGCGCTCGATTTTGCGCGCTCGCGCGACGGCGGTCTTATCCTCTTCCGATAGTTCGTCCATCCCGAGAATGGCGATGATGTCCTGCAACGCTTTGTAGCGCTGGAGGATTTGCTGCACCTGCCGCGCCACCGCGTAATGCTCCTCGCCAACGATCAGCGGCGACAACATGCGTGAGGTCGAGTCGAGAGGGTCGACAGCGGGATAGATGCCCTTGGCGGCGATGTCGCGCGACAGCACGGTGGTCGCGTCCAAGTGAGCGAAAGAAGTGGCCGGCGCGGGGTCGGTTAAGTCGTCGGCCGGCACGTAAATCGCCTGCACCGACGTGATCGAACCCTTGGTAGTAGTGGTGATACGTTCTTGCAGCGCGCCCATGTCGGTGGCGAGCGTCGGCTGATAGCCCACGGCGCTGGGTATGCGGCCGAGCAGCGCCGACATTTCGGAGCCGGCCTGCGTGAAGCGGAAGATGTTGTCGACGAAAAACAACACGTCCTGGCCCTGGTCGCGGAAATACTCCGCCACCGTCAGTCCGGTCAGGCCGACGCGGGCGCGGGCGCCGGGCGGCTCGTTCATCTGGCCGAACACCAGCGCGCATTTGGAGCCTTCGGTCGAGCCGTTGTTCTCGTGCGGGTCCTTGTTGACGCCCGATTCGATCATTTCGTGATAGAGGTCGTTGCCTTCGCGCGTGCGCTCGCCGACGCCGGCGAATACCGAATAGCCGCCGTGCGCCTTGGCGACGTTGTTGATCAGCTCCTGAATCAGCACAGTCTTGCCGACGCCAGCGCCACCGAACAGGCCGATCTTGCCGCCGCGCGCATAGGGCGCCAGCAGGTCGACCACCTTGATACCGGTGATCAGGATTTGCGCTTCGGTCGATTGCTCGGTGTAGCTTGGGGTCGGCTGATGGATGGCGCGGCGCTCCACGCCTTTCACCGGACCTGCTTCGTCGACGGGTTCGCCGATCACATTCATGATGCGGCCGAGCGTGCCGGGTCCGACCGGCACCGAAATCGGCTGGCCGGTGTCGGTGCATTCCTGACCGCGTACAAGACCCTCGGAGGTATCCATGGCGATGGTACGGACGGTCGACTCGCCCAGATGCTGGGCGACCTCGAGCACCAGGCGGTTGCCATGGTTCTTAGTCTCTAATGCATTGAGAATGGCAGGCAATTCGCCTTCGAATTGCACGTCGACGACGGCGCCGATGACCTGGGTAATGCGTCCGACTTGGTTGGCTTTGGCCATGTTTAATCCTCTTAGAAACCTTGTTCCTCGGGTCAGAGCGCCTCGGCGCCGGAGATGATCTCGATCAGTTCCTTGGTGATCATCGCCTGGCGCGTACGGTTATAGGTGAGCGTCTGTTTGCGGATCATTTCGCCGGCATTGCGGGTGGCATTATCCATCGCGCTCATGCGCGCACCCTGCTCGGAGGCGGCGTTTTCCAACAGCGCGCGGAACACCTGAATCGACAGATTGCGCGGCAGCAGGTCGGCGAGGATTTCTTCCTCCTCGGGCTCGTATTCGTAGCCCGCTGCCGGACCTGCATCCTTCGCCACCGGCTCGAAGACCGGTGGAATAACTTGCTGGGCGGTCGGGATCTGCGAAATCACCGACTTGAAGCGCGAGAAGAACAGCGTGCAGATATCGAACTCGTTGTTGTTGAAGCGCGCCACGATCTTGTCGGCGACCATCTGCGCCTGCGCGAAACCTATTTGCTTGACGCCGCGCAATTCGACGATCTCGACGATCTGCTTCTCATAAACCCGGCGAAGCTGGTCGGCGCCCTTACGGCCGACGCAAAGGATTTTGACGTCCTTGCCCTGGTTCGTCAGCCGGTTGATGGACTCGCGCGCCAGGCGGACGATCGAAGAATTGAAGGCGCCGCACAGGCCGCGTTCGGCCGTGCAGACCACCAGCAGGTGCACTTTGTCGGCGCCGGTGCCGGCCAACAGGCGCGGCGCGGAATCGCTGCCGGCGACGCCGCCCGCGATGTTGCCCAGCACCCGGTCCATGCGCTCCGCGAAGGGCCGCGCGGCTTCCGCCGCCACCTGCGCGCGGCGCAGCTTGGACGCCGCGACCATCTGCATGGCCTTGGTGATCTTCTGCGTCGCCTTGGTGGAGGCGATGCGAACCCGCATGTCCTTGAGGGAAGCCATCTCTGCTCAGTCGCCCTTTGGCCGGAACCTTAAATGAAGCTTTTCGCGTAGCTCTCGATCGCGTCCTTGAGCTTGGCTTCATCGTCCTTCGACAGATCGCCGCTCTTGCGGATGCTGTCGAGCAGACCGGCGTGCTTGGTGCGCAATAGGGTCAGCAGGCCGTTCTCGAAGGCGCGCACGCGCGACACTTCGAACGTGTCGAGATAGCCGTTGACGCCGGCGTAGATCACGCAAGCCTGCTCTTCCATCTTGAGCGGCGAGAACTGCGCCTGTTTTAGCAGTTCGGTCAGACGCGAGCCGCGCGCCAGCATACGTTGGGTGGTGGCATCAAGGTCGGAACCGAATTGCGCGAAGGCGGCCATTTCACGATACTGGGCCAGTTCACCTTTGATCTTGCCGGCGACCTTTTTCATCGCCTTGGTTTGCGCCGCCGAGCCGACGCGCGACACCGACAATCCAACGTTCACCGCCGGACGGATGCCCTGATAGAACAAATCGGTTTCCAGGAAGATCTGACCATCGGTGATCGAAATCACGTTGGTCGGGATATAGGCCGACACGTCGTTGGCTTGGGTCTCGATGATCGGCAGTGCGGTGAGTGAGCCGCCTTTGTTGTCGTCGTTCATCTTGGCAGCGCGCTCGAGCAGGCGCGAATGCAGATAGAACACGTCGCCGGGATAGGCTTCGCGGCCGGGCGGCCGGCGCAGCAGCAGCGACATCTGGCGATAGGCGACGGCCTGCTTCGACAGATCGTCATAGATAATGACGGCATGCATGCCGTTATCGCGGAAGTATTCGCCCATGGTGCAGCCGGAGAACGGCGCCAGGAACTGCATCGGCGCCGGATCGGATGCGGTGGCGGCGACGATGATCGAATAGTCGAGTGCGCCCTGCTCCTCGAGCACCTTGACGA
This sequence comes from uncultured Alphaproteobacteria bacterium, assembly GCA_963809675.1. Classification (GTDB taxonomy): domain Bacteria; phylum Pseudomonadota; class Alphaproteobacteria; order Rhizobiales; family Xanthobacteraceae; genus Pseudolabrys. Next base: position 591,489 of record CAWEKJ010000006.1, on the reverse strand, counting down.
ACTGTGCGACGGTCGAACGCTTCTGCCCGACCGCGACGTAAACGCAGTATAGCTTGATCTTTTCATCGTCCTGCGCGTTGAGCGGCTTCTGATTGAGGATGGTGTCGAGCGCTATCGCGGTCTTGCCGGTCTGGCGGTCACCGATGATCAATTCGCGCTGACCGCGGCCGATCGGGATCAGCGCGTCGATCGCCTTGAGGCCGGTCGCCATCGGCTCATTCACCGACTTGCGCGGAATAATTCCGGGCGCCTTGACGTCGACGCGTTCGCGCTTGTCGGCCTTGATCGGGCCCTTGCCGTCAATCGGATTGCCGAGCGCGTCGACCACGCGGCCGAGCAGGCCCTTGCCGACCGGCACGTCGACGATTGAGCCGGTGCGCTTGACGGTTTGACCTTCCTTGATCTCGCGGTCGTTGCCGAAGATCACGATGCCGACATTGTCGGTTTCGAGATTGAGCGCCATGCCGCGCGTGCCGTTTTCGAACTCGACCATTTCGCCGGCCTGGACGTTGTCGAGGCCGTAGACACGGCCGATGCCGTCGCCGACGGACAGCACCTGCCCGACTTCGGAGACTTCGGCTTCCTGGCCGAAGTTCTTGATCTGCTCTTTCAGAATGGCGGAAATTTCTGCAGCGCGGATATCCATCAGCGGGCCTCTTTCATCGCGATTTTGATCGCATTGAGCTTGGTGCGGAGCGAGCTGTCGACCATGCGGCTGCCGACCTTGACGATCAGCCCGCCGATGATGGCGGGCTCGATCTTGACGTCGAAGTCGATGTCCTTGCCGCCGGTCACCGATTTAAGCGCGCTCTTGAGCGCGTCGAGATTCTTGTCGCTGAGTTTTTCGGCGACGGTGACTTCCGCGACCACCTCGCCCTTGTGACGGGCGACGAGCGCGCGGAAGGCGCGGATCATGTCGCGCACCGCGAACAGCCGGCGGTTGGTCGTAATGACGCGCAGGAAGTTGGCGGCCAGTCCCTTGATGCCGGCCTTGTCGAGGATGGCGGCGAGCGAACGCAACTGCTCATCGACACCGAATACCGGGCTGCGCACCAGCCGATTGAGATCGGCGCTGCCGGCGATCATCGCGTCGAACCGGTCGAGGTCGGCCTTGACCGCGTCGACCGACTTTTTCGTCGCGGGCCAGCTCGAACAGAGGCATTGCCGTAACGCCCAGCCATACCGGAAATGATCGGGTCTTTGCCTGCCACCTGACGCTCGTTTTCGTTATGACATTCACAGGCCGGACGCCGTCGCGGAACGGCGGCGCAAATTATTGGAATCCAAGAGGGAATTCCGACTTATGAGGACGTCGCGGAGCCCCGCGGAAACCCCCATGAAATCGAGGCGCTAGCTAACACAGGGACCGGGGCGGCGCAACATCACGGGCTTGCGTGCAAGCTCCGTCGGTCCGGTTTTCAGCAGGGCAACGGGTCACAAATTTGCATCACAGGGATACCTCGCCATGAAGGTGCCCTCCGCTATAGCTTGCGCCGCGTTCTAAGCCCGGCGGGAACCCATGGCGCAAAACAAACAGGACCTTGCCGCGACGGCCAAGCTGCTGGTCGTTCTGCTGGCCTTCGCCTGGGGCTTCAACTGGATTGCCGCCGCGGTGGCGCTGCGCGAGATCTCGCCCTGGAGCCTGCGTTTTGCCGGCTCCGGCCATCGGCGCCGCAACGCTGTTCGCCGCGGCGGTCCTCACCGGCCATAACTTGAAGGTGCCGCGCGGCGAACACGTTCATGTCATGGTCGCCGGCTTCCTCAACGTCGCGGCGTTTCAAATCCTTTCGGGCTTCGCGCAACTGAGCGGCGCGACCTCGCGCGCCATCATCATCACTTATTCGATGCCGATCTGGGCCACCGTGCTCGGCCGCTTCGTGCTCGGCGACCGGTTAAACAAGATCGGCATGGCTCGCCTTCGTGCTCTGCGTCGCCGGCCTGCGATCCTGGTCTGGCCGCTGTTCGCCGCACGGATTTCCGCCGTTCGTGTTTTACTCGCTTGGTTGCGCCCTGTGCTGGGCCTTGGCCACCGTCTATCTGAAATGGGTGAAGGCGACGATCGAGCCGCTGGCGAACGCGGCCTGGCAATTGCTGTTCGGATTTCTGTTCATCGCTGCCGGCACATTCGTGTTCGAACGCAATCCGCATCTATGGCCGCTGGACGGTCAGACGATTCTGGCGATCCTGTTTGTGGGGTTGTTCGGGGTCGGGCTCGCGCATTTCCTGTGGTGGACGATCGTCAACCGGCTGCCGACCATCACGGCGTCGCTCGGCTCGCTGCTGGTGCCGGTGATCGGCGTCAGCGCCTCGATGCGCTACTCGGCGAACGGCTGACCATGCCTGACATTGTCGGCTTCGTGTTGATTTTCGCGGCGGCGGCCAGCGTGCTGTTGCAGCCGAACGTGAAGCACATCGAGATGCCGGAGTGACTGGAAACTACCGGACGCCGAACTCCTTGCGTATCGATTCGGTATGCGCGCCGAGCGCCGGAACCGCCCCGTAGCTGCGCGTCTCGCCGACGCGCGTCGGCGTCGGCGCCGGCATGCTCACCGGCCCGCTGGGCGCGCCGACGCTGATGCGCCTCAAGTGAGGATGCGTGCTCAGCAAAGCGGAATCGTTGACGCGGGCGAAGGCGATGTCGGCGGCTTCGAGTTTTTTCATCAACGGCGCGGCGTCGTACGTGGCGAACACCGCGGCCACCTTGGCGTCGGTTTCGTCGCGACGCGCCAGCCGCTTCGGCACGGTGGCGAATTTTGGATTACTGCCGAGCGCGGCGTCACCCAGCACTTTGTCCGCCAGCACGCGCCATTCGCGATCGTTTTGAATCGCAATCAGGATGTCGGCGCCGTCGCGGGTCTTGAATGCCCGGTAGGGCGCGATGGTCGGATGCGCGAGCCCGATGCGCTTGAACGGATTGCCGTACTCTTCGTTGAGCAGGGGCACCGTCATCCATTCCGCCATGGCGTCGAACATTGAAATCGAAATATCCGCGCCTTGCCCGATGCGCGAACGCGCGATCAAAGCTTCCAGGATTGCTTCGTAGGCATTGAGGCCAGCGGCGATGTCGACGATCGAAACGCCGACGCGCGCCGGCGCCTCCGGGCCGCCGGTGACCGACGACACGCCCGACTCGGCCTGGATCAGCAGGTCGTAGGCCTTGCGCTGCGCGTAAGGCCCGCTCTCGCCGTAACCCGAGATCGAGCAGCAGATCAGCCGCGGATAGTCCTTGCACAGGCGCGCGGTCGCGAAACCAAGCTTTGCCAGCGCTCCGGGCTTGAGGTTTTGCACGAACACGTCGGCCTTCGCCAACATCGCCTCCAGCAGCGTCTTGTCGTCGTCGCGCGCGAGGTCGAGCACGGCTGATTCCTTGCCGCGGTTGAGCCAGACGAAATTGGCGCTCTCGCCGTGAACGATATGATCGTACTGCCGCGCGAAGTCGCCCTCGGGCCGCTCGACCTTGATGACGCGCGCGCCGGCGTCGGCGAGCCTGCAAGTGCACTGCGGCGCCGCCACGGCTTGTTCGACGGAAACGACCAGTAGACCTTCGAGAGGAAGCGTCATTTCAATACGAGCGCGGCAAGCCGAGCACGTGCTCGGCCAAATAAGACAAGATCATGTTGGTCGAAATCGGCGCCACCTGATAGAGCCGCGTCTCGCGGAACTTGCGTTCGATGTCGTATTCCTCGGCAAAGCCAAAGCCGCCATGGGTCTGTACGCACATGTCGGCGGCAAACCATGAGGCGTCGGCGGCCAGTAGCTTGGCCATATTGGCCTCCGGCCCGATGTCGCGGCCTTCCTCGTATTTGCGCGCAACCTCGTGCACCATCAGTTCGGCGGCGCGCATCTGCGCATAGGCGCGCGCGATCGGGAACTGCACGCCCTGGTTCTGCCCGATCGGGCGGCCGAACAGCATGCGGTCTTTGGCGTAAGCCGTTGCCTTGTTGATGAACCATTTGGTATCGCCGATACATTCCGCCGCGATCAGAATTCGCTCGGCGTTCATGCCGCCGAGGATGTAGCGGAAACCTTGGCCCTCTTCGCCAATCAGATTTTCCGCCGGCACCCGTAGGTCATCGAAGAATACTTCCGTGGTGGCGTGGTTCATCATGGTGCGGATCGGATTGATGCTGATGCTGGTGCCCCGCGCCAGTCGCATATCCACCAGAAACACCGACAAACCATCGGTGCGTTTCTTGACCTGCTCTTTCGGCGTGGTGCGCGCCAGCAACAACATCAGATCGGAATGTTCGGCGCGCGAGGTCCAGATTTTCTGGCCGTTGATGACGTAGTGGTCGTTGCCCTCCCTTCGCGCCGTGGTGCGCAAGGACAGCGTGTCGGTGCCCGAGGTCGGCTCGGTGACGCCGAAGGCTTGCAGGCGCAACTCGCCGCTGGCGATTTTCGGCAGATAAGCCTTTTTCTGCTCGGCGTTGCCGTGCCGGAGAATCGTGCCCATGGTGTACATCTGCGCGTGGCAGGCCGCGCCGTTGCCGCCGGAGGCCTGGATTTCCTCCAGGATCGCGCAGGCAGCGCCAATCGGCAGGCCGCTGCCGCCGAATTCTTCCGGGATCAAGGCCGCCAGATAGCCGGCCTCGGTGAGCGCGCCGACGAATTCAGTCGGATAAGTTCTTTCACGATCGAGCGCCCGCCAATATTCGCCCGGAAACTTGGCACACAGCACGCGCACCGACGCGCGAATGTCGGCGAACTCGTCTTTCTCAGCGCTGCGTTTGGTCATGGCCCGTTCACTTCATGCTTTCACTTGGGCGCGGCCATTGTCGATCACGACCGTGTCGCGCTCCACAACCCGCGCGCGGAAGCTTACCACGCCGTCATTGCGCCAGAACTCGGTGCGGATGGTTTCGCCCGGGAACACCGGCGCCGAGAACCGCCCGGACATCGCGGTCAACCGGGCCGGATCATAGCCGCAAACCGCCTTGAGCAGCGCGTGGCTGGCGATCCCGAAGGTAGCGAGGCCGTGCAAAATCGGGCGCGGGAAACCGGCGGCCTTGGCGAAATCCGGGTCGGCATGCAGCGCATTGACGTCGCCGGACAGACGGTAGATCAGCGCCATTTCCGGCCGGGTCGGCAGAGTCGCATGTGATATCTGGCGCGCGCGCCGGCAGCGCATGCGGCGGCGGCGTATCGCGTTTGGGTCCGCCGAACCCGCCATCGGCACGGCAGTAGGTGGTCTGCGTCAAGGTCGCGAGCGGGCGGCCGCTCGCTTTGTCGCTGATCGCGCGCTCGGAATAAACCAGCGCGCCTCTGCCCTCGCCCTTGTCCACCACATCGACGATGCGGGTTTGTCCGATGACGGTGCCTTGCGGCGCCACAGATTCATGCAGCATCAGGCCTTGCTCGCCATGCACGACCTGGGACCAGGTGATGCCGAGATCAGGCTGGCGCAGCCAATAGGCCGAATAGCCTTGCACCAGCGCGTAGGTCGGCAGCACTTTGAGATTTTTTTCGTAGACGAAAGCGAGTTCGTCGGCGTTGAGCGGGTTCTGGCCGAGTCCGAGGCCGAGCGCGTAGAGCATGCAATCCCTTGGGCCGTAGCTGTGCTCGACCGCCGGGATTTTCAGCGCCATGAGCTTATCGGCATCCAACGGCATTGTGGCTACTTGGCCGGTCTCCCCACTACCTCGACAAGCACGCCTCACGTCGCGCGCCTTAATTCCTTAACCACGATTGCGGGCAATCTTGCACGTGCAAGATTGCGATGTCGAGGCCAGCGCCTTTATTGACGGGCTAATATGGGCCGTCATTTTGCGGTCGTGAAAATTTTACGCGTTTTTCGCTTTGGCGTTTTACCTGCCCTTATTGTGGCGTGAGTTCAATCGAAAAGTTGTCGGTGATCATCGGCCGGGGGGCCAATGTCTTTCAGCGATTTTGTTTCGCTGTTCGTAAGAACGGCTACGAGCAGGCGATCGTCGTTCAGCAATGCTGTCGCAGCGGCGCTTGCGACATGCATCCTCTGCGTCGCCGTCAGCGACGGCAATGCCACTTCAAACAACTCTACCGGGTTCGCGGCGATGCCGTTTCTCGCGCCCGCATCGCCGGATGGGCTCGACGAGCCATCGTCAACGTCGTTCATAAACCGTTTCGTTGAATGTCCGAAAACGTCGCTCACCCTGGAGGTTCTTGCGAGCTCGGTTAGTCACCTTCCGCTGACATCACTGACGACGGCAAGCCTGTCCGAAAGTCAGAAGATTGTCCCCGCGGCCGACCCGATTGTGGGAACCGCGTCGATGTATAATCCAAACAATCCGAACGATCGCGACTCAGGCGACCAGGAAACCGCGTCCGGCGAACGGTATGATGCCGAGAGCTGGACCGCAGCGATCAGAATCGATCTGAGGGAGCAGTTCGGCGGGGTTCGCTCCAGCGAAAGCTACTCAGTCGGGATTCGCGCTGGTACAGAGCGGCGACAAACAGGCTATTATCAGGATCAATGACGTCGGACCGCTGAAGCCTGGCCGTATCATCGATTTCAATGAACGGACGATGCGCTATTTTGATCCGACGCTGCAGGCCGGACTCATCGAGAACGTCAGCGTCACTCCGTTGGCCGGCCGGAACTGGGCGCTCGGACCGGTTAGCGCCGACCAGCCAGTGAGTGTTGCTAACCTTTTCGACCAATAGCTGCGCTAGCTCCAGATCTCCTCGGCGACCTCCACGATCATCCTGAGCTTGGCCCATTGCTCGTCCTCGGCCAAGACGTTGCCTTCTTCGGTCGAGGCAAAGCCGCATTGCGGCGACAGGCAAAGCTGATCGAGTGAAATATATTTCGTGGCTTCGTCGATGCGCCGCTTGAGGTCGTCCTTTTGCTCAAGCCGGCCGGTCTTGGTGGTGACCAGCCCGAGCACGACCTGGCGGTCCTTCGGCACCAGTTTGAGCGGCTCGAAGCCGCCGGCGCGGGCGCTGTCGTATTCCATGAAATAGCCGTGCACCTTGATGCGGTTGAACAATATCTCTTGCTCGGCTTCGTAGCCGCCAGAACCCATGAAGGTCGATTTATAGTTGCCGCGGCACAGATGCATGGTGATGGTCATGTCGGTCGGGATATCCGACATCGCGGTGTTGATGAGGTCGCCGTAGAGTTCGCCCAGCTTTTCCGGATCGTCGCCACGCGCTTTCATCTGCTCGCGGTATTTCTGATCGCACAGCATGGCGATAAACACCTCATCGAGCTGCAAATAGCGGCAGCCGGCGTCGGCGAAAGCGCGCACGGCTTTTTTGTAAGCGCTGGCCGAGATCGTCGAAGAACGCATCGAGTCTTCGGATAAATCTTTCTGTCGATCGGCGTCGGTACCGGCCTTCCGTAAGCCGCCGACGGCGATGGAATTGTAATCTTCGGCGTGTGCTGGGTGTGCGCGGCGACGAATTTGAAATGCTCGATCATCGGATGACCGGAGAAGCCGACTTTGCCGGTGACCTTGAGGCCCTCATTGCGCGTGGTGACCGCGGCAAAGGCAATGCCGGTATCCATCACATGCTTTTCGATACCGTCGAGGCCCCAGAGAAAATCGAGATGCCACCAGGAGCGGCGGAATTCACCGTCGGTGATCGATTGCAGGCCAACGTCTTCTTGACGCTTGATGACGCGTTTGATCTCGCGATCTTCGACCGCCTTGAGCACGGCGGCGTCGATTTCGCCTTTGGCGCGCTGCTCGCGCGCCTTTTTCAGCGCGGCCGGACGCAGCAGGCTGCCGACATGGTCGGCGCGGAACGGCGGCTTGGTTCGCATCGTCATCGGCTACCCCATACTTCTTGCGCGATTTCCACAATCATCTTGAGCTTCGCCCATTGCTCGTCCTCGGCCAGGATATTGCCTTCCTCGGTCGAGGCGAAGCCGCATTGTGGCGAAAGGCAAAGCCGGTCAAGCGGGACGAATTTCGCCGCCTGATCGATGCGGCGCTTGATGTCGTCCTTGGATTCCAGCCGGCCGCTTTTGCTGGTAACCAAACCGAGCACTACGGTCTTGTCTTTTGGCACAAAACGCAGCGGCTCGAAACCGCCGGCGCGATCCGAGTCATATTCCATGAAATAGCCGTGCACATTGATCGAATTGAACAGGATCTCCGCCACCGGTTCATAGCCGCCGGAGGCAACGAACGTAGACTGGAAATTGCCGCGGCACAGATGCATCGCGATCGTCATCTCACTCGGAATGTCAGAGATCGCGGCGTTGATCAGCCGGGCATAGACTGCGGGCAACTGCGCCGGGTCCTCGCCGCGCTCGCTGACCTGCGCGCGCAATTTGGGATCGCAGAGATAAGCGAGATTAACTTCGTCGAGTTGCAGATAGCGGCAGCCGACGTCGGCAAATCCGTGCACCGCTTTGCGGTAGGTCTGCCCAAGGTCGCGATAGAAATCTTCCATATCCGGATAAATCGAACCCGGAATGGCGTCGCGGCCGTAACGGAAGTGCAGCGACGACGGCGATGGGATCGTCATTTTCGGCACTACGCGCGTGTGCGCTTTGACGAATTTGAAATGCTCCAGCATCGGATGACCGGAAAACGTGCCGAGCTTGCCGGTCACGCGCAGCATCATCGGCTTGGGGTTCTTGCCCTCGAACTTGATCTTGCGTTCGCCGAGATAGGCCTCGACGCCATCCAGCGCGCCCAGAAAATCGTAATTCCAGAAGGCGCGGCGGAATTCGCCATCGGTGACGGCTTGCAGCCCCATGTCTTCCTGGCGCTTGATGACGGCCGCGATCTCGCGATCTTCGACCGCCTTGAGCTGGTCGGCGGTGATCTCGCCCTTCTCGCGTTGGGCGCGGGCCTGTTTCAGCGGCGCGGTGCGCAGCAGGCTGCCGACATGATCGGCGCGGAAGGGAGGAGTCTTACGTTGGCTCATCACAATCCCGCTCGTCCCCGCGAAAGCGGGATCGGAACGAACTGGATTCCCGCTTTCGCGGGAATGAGCGGCCCTTTCAGTTCTTCCCACACTTCTTCCGCCAACTCGACGATCATGCGCAGCTTGGCCCATTGCTCGTCCTCGGCCAGCACATTGCCTTCCTCGGTCGAGGCGAAGCCGCATTGCGGCGACAGGCAAAGTTGATCGAGCGCGACATATTTGCTGGCCTCGTCGATGCGGCGCTTGATGTCGTCGCGCGGCTCCAGCCGTCCGGACTTCGAAGTGACCAGCCCAAGCACCAGCTGCTTCTTGCCCTTGGGGAAGTACCGCAGCGGCTCGAAACCGCCGGCGCGCTCGCTGTCGTATTCCAGGAAATAGCCGTCGAAATTGGTGTTGCCGAGCAGATGCTCGGCGACGAATTCATAGCCGCCTTGCGCGATCCAGGTGGAGCGGAAATTGCCGCGGCAGGAATGCATGGTGATCGCCATGTCGGCGGGCTTGTCCTCGAGCGCGGCATTGGTGACGCGCGCGTAGATCGCCGGCAGCGTGTCGGGATTATCGCCGCGCGCCTTCGATTGCTCGCGCTCCTTGGGATCGCAGATCATCGCCCAGGCGGTGTCGTCGAGCTGCAGATAGCGGCAGCCGGCGTCGTAGAAGGCGCGGATCGCCTTGCGCCAGGTGGTGCCGACATCGGCGAAGAACGCATCGTAGTCCGGGTAGGCCTCCTTGCTCACCATCGCCCGGCCCTGCCGGAAATGGAACGTGCTCGGCGCCGGAATGGTCATCTTGGGCGTGACGTTGCAGTGCGCCTTCAGGAATTTGAAATGCTCGAGGTGCGGATGGCCGGCGAAGTCGACCTTGCCGGTGATCTTGATCGCCTCGGCTTTTGTTTCGACGCCGTGGAATTTGATCGGCGGCGCGCTGATCAGTTCGACGCCCTTAAGCCCTTTGAAGAAATCGAAATGCCACCAGGAACGGCGGAATTCGCCGTCGGTGGCGAGCTTTAGGCCGACCTCCGCCTGCTTCTTGATGATCTTTTCGATCTCGCGGTCTTCGACTTCGCGCAACGCGTTGGCGGGAATTTCGCCTTTGGCAAATTTGGCGCGCGCCTCTTTCAGCGCCGCCGGCCGCAGCAGGCTGCCGACGTGATCGGCGCGGAACGGCGCGGTCGTCCGCGCGCTCATTTGCCCCAGACCTCTTGCGAGAAATCCACGATCATCTTGAGCTTGGCCCATTGCTCGTCTTCGGCCAGCACGTTGCCCTCTTCGGTCGAGGCAAAGCCGCATTGCGGCGAAAGACAAAGCTGATCGAGCGCGACATATTTGGTCGCTTCCTCGATACGCTTCTTGATGTCTTCGCGCGGCTCCAGCCGCCCGGACTTCGAGGTGACGAGACCCAGCACGACGATCTTGTTGCCTTTCGGGACGAAGCGCAGCGGCTCGAAGCCGCCGGCGCGATCGCTGTCGTATTCCAGGAAGTAGCCATCGTAATTGCACTTGGCGAGCAGGCTCTCGGCCACCGGCTCGTAGCCGCCGGAAGAAATGAAGGTGGAGCGGAAATTGCCGCGGCAGACATGCGTCGTGATGGTCATGTCGGCGGGCTTGGCCTCCAGCGCCTTGTTGATGCAGCGCGTGTAGCTGTCCTGCAGATGATCGACGTCGAGACCGCGCTCGCGCGCCTTTTTCAACTCGACCTCCGAGCAGAGATAGGCCCAGGCGGTGTCGTCCCATTGCAGATAGCGGCAGCCGGCGTCGTAGAACGCCTTGATCGCCTTCTGATAGGCAACCGCGAGATCGTCGAAGATGGCATCGCGGCTGGCATAGGCATTCTTGCTCACCGCGTTCGGCTCAAGCCGGAAATGGAATGTCGATGGCGCCGGGATGCACATCTTCGGCGTCTGCTTGGTGTGTTGCTTGAGGAATTTGAAGTGCTCGATCATCGGATGATTGGAGAAGCCGATCTTTCCGGTGACCTTGATCGAGCGCGGCTTGGTCTGCACGCCCTGGAACTGGATGCCATGGTCGAGTTCGTAGATCTCGACATTGTCCATCATTCCGTAGAAATCGAAATGCCACCACGAGCGGCGGAACTCGCCATCGGTGATGGCCTTGAGCCCGACCTCTTCCTGCTTCTTGATGATCTTCTCGATCTCGCGGTCCTCGACTTCCTTGAGTTGGGCGTCGGTGATCTGTTTTTTCTCGTGCTGGGCGCGCGCCTGCTTGACCGGCGCGGTGCGCAGGATGCTGCCGACATGGTCGGCGCGGAAAGGTGGCTTGGTTCGCTGCGTCATCGTTTCCTCCGCAATTCGCCCACCGGCCTGGTCGGCCGTGGGTCTTATTTAATGTGAGCCATAGCACGGCCCGGCTGCTGCATGCCATGCGCCGCTTCGCATGCGTAGCGTGCAGTTTCGACGGTACCGCCGAATGAAAAATAATGCGGCGCGGTGTCACCCAAATCGCCGGCGGCTGCGAGCGCCTCAAGGATGCGGTCCGGGCCCGACATGGCCAATCAGCCCGGCGGCCGCGCCCGACATCAGACCGCGCAGCGAAGCGGCAACGCCGCAGCGCTGGGCGTACCGGAACAGCGCCGGCACGCTGGTCGGGCCGGCCATGCCGACTTTCACCGGCTGATTGATGCCGCAAGCGCGCAACTGCCGAAGCCAGGCAAGGATCCGCTCGGGCGAAAAAGAAAATTGGCTGACGATATGCACGCCGAGCCCTTGCGCGGTGGCGGCGGCGATCTTCTCGTCGAGCGCCGCCTCGAGCCGGCCGGCCGGAATGCGCGGATGGCCTTCCGGATAGGCGCCGATGCCGATCTCCTCGATGCCGGCTTCGCGCAATTTGCCTTTCTGGATCACCGCCAGCGCGTCGGGATAAGACCCCGCGGCATCGACGTCGCCACCGATCACGAGCAGGCGGCGGATGTCAGCTTCGCCACGCAGGCTGGTCAACAAATTTTGCAAGTCGGCGGCTGCGCGAATCCGCCGTGCGGCGATATGAACGACCGGTTCCAGGCTGAACTTGCGCAGCAGGGCCGCCGCCGCGATCAGCTCGGGCGGCTCAATCGTCGGCACTGCCGAAAAATAGACCGGTGTGCCCGGCGGTAGCAGCTCCGCCAGCGCGGCAATCTCGGCCGCGCCGGGACGCGTGGCCTCGAGCGAAAACCGCCGCGCGAAATCCGGGATCATGCGCTACTCGCGCCGGTGCGAGATAACGAAGGATTCGTCGTAGAACCACAGGCCGCCCTGCTGCTGCAACACGTCGCGCGTCGCTTCGATATAGCGGCGGTCGCTGTTGACGTCGGACAGGCGGTCGTCCTCGATCTGCGCCACGTAGATCGCGGCGTTCCAGGCCGCCAGCAGCGTCGAGGTGCCGATCGAGGAGGAAATTTCCGACGGCAGCGTGTGCATCTCGTAACGAAACAGCGAGCGCTGGTCGGAATAGGCGTTGAAGTTGAGATCGCGGCCGACCGGGCCCAGCTCGTGCTTTATTTCCTTGAGCAGATCGTGGCGGCTGTGCACGAACGGATTATCGTTCGGCCAGACTTTATGGATGATCTCCATGCCGGGATCGTGGCCGTAGGAATGGATCGCGATCATGCGACCGCCCGGCCCGAGCGCGCGGGCGAGCGGCGCCAGCACGCGCTTGGCCTTGAAGTCGAGCGAGGCGCGCGCGCGATAGGGTTGCGAGGCAATCACCAGATCGTAGTCGGCGACGGTGCCGCCCGGCTTCGGCACGATCTGGTCGAGCAGGAATTTGTGGTCGTTACGGTAGATCACCAAAATGACCGGGCGCTCGTAGACCGGGTTGCCGCTCTTCGGCGACACGCGCGCCTTCCAGTTCTCAGCCAGGAACGGCTCAAGCGCGGTGATCTGCTCCTCGAAGCTGTGCGCGGTCGTGCCCTCCATCGCCAGCTCTTTCCACACCAGACTGGTGGCGGCGGAAAGCGACTTCGCGGCCAGCCAGGGCGCTTCCGAATAGGCCAGATTGGTGAGCACCAGCACGCTCGACGGATGCTCGACGAAACGGTCGGCCATCTTGTGCAGCGTAAGGCGGATATCTTCGAGGCTGATTTCCTTGCCGACAATGTAGAACGGCATGGTGGGAAAACGGTCGTGCATGGTGCGCATGACGCGCGCCAGCACGGTGCCGTCGCCGACGCCGGCGTCGAACACGCGCACTGCCGGCGGACGCGGATGGATATTGGCGATCTCCATGCCGACGCGGTTGGCGATTTCCCATTTCTCGGAGCAGGTGTTCACGAACAGCAGATATTTCTGCCGGTTGTCGAAGAAGCGGAAATTGCGCTGCGGGTCGTCGCCCGCCTGGCCGGACGCGACCGGCGGCGCCGCCGGCTTGATGACGGGCAACGTTTGCGACGGTGGCGCTTCGAACAATAAGCGACGGCGCGCGGGCGTTGCGTCGGCGTTGCGCGCCATGAAGCTGCGAATGCGCTCGAGCGTGTCGGTGGTGATGCGGCCGCCATTGCGCAGGCGGTTGGCGAGCTTGCCGTCATTGACCGCGCGGCGGCCGAAGGTGGATTCGGCGAGACCTCGCTGGCGGCAGAATTCGCCGATCTCCTGGAGGATTTGATCGTTCATGGGTGCGTTTCCGGGCTGGCTCTGATGGCCGGCTCAGCGCCTAAGGAACCAAGCCTGTTCAAATTCGTCAACCACAAAAGTAGCTGTAGAAAAGATGGGCAAGGTGGGTGGGCTCAGCCCAACATCGTATTTATAAGGCTTAGTTTGCTTTTATAAGGACTGAATCTTGTATAAGTTGGGCAATTTCCCATTATTTTGCACGGCCGTGGGCTATAAGCGGGCGCAAAACTCTTCCGATAACGTCCTCAGATATCGAAGAAAACCGTCTCGTCCTCGCCCTGCACGCGGATGTCGAAGCGATAGACTGGCGGGACCGCTGCTGGCTTGCTTGTGGGCAATGAGGGTGCCGCGCCGCTCGGCCGGCACCAGCGTCAAGATCGGATCGGCGTCGTTCGCCTTCTCGTCGGAGAAATAAAGCCGCGTATAGATCTGCCGCAGCATGCCGCGCGAGAAGATGCAGACCACGATATGCGGCGCCTGCGGTTTGCCGTTCGGCCCCGGCACCGGGCCGGGCTTGATGGTGTCGAACGAATAGATGCCGTCTTTGTCGGTGGCGGAGCGGCCGAAGCCGGTGAACTTGGCGTTCGGGCGCGGCTTCTCGCCGCGCGCATGGGCGTAGCGGCCTTGCGCATCGGCCTGCCAGATTTCGATCATGGCGTCGTTGATCGGCTTGCCGTCGCCGTCGAGCACGCGGCCTTCGATGTGGATCTTGGTGCCGGTCGCGTCGGGCGTGATCAGATTGTCGCCGACGGTTTCCTTCCAGCTGTAGTTGGCCGTTCGGATCCCATTGGCAGCGGCCCTTGGGCGTCAGGCCATAGGCGAAGAACGGGCCGACGGTTTGTGAGGGTGTGATGTTCGACATTAGTGTTTGTCCGCGTCTAACGGCGTCGCCTCGCGCCCGCGCAGCACGATATTCCAGCGGAAGCAGAGAGCCCAGTCGGGAATAGTGTTTTCCAGATCGAAGCTCGACACCATGCGCTGGCGCGCCTTCTCATCGGTCACCGAGTTGAAGATCGGATCGAACGGAAACAGGTAATCGCCGGGGAAATACATCTGCGTGACGAGGCGCGTGAGGAACGATTGGCCGAAGACCGAGAAGTGAATGTGGTTCGGCCGCCAGGCATTGTGATGATTGCCCCACGGATAGGCGCCGGGCTTCACGGTGATGAATTTGTAGTAGCCGTTCTTGTCGGTGATGGTGCGGCCCGCGCCGGTGAAATTCGGATCGAGCGGCGCCGGATGCTGATCGACGATATGCACGTAGCGGCCGCAGGCATTGGCCTGCCAGATTTCCACCAGCGTCTCGGGCATCGGGCGCTTGTCCTCGTCCAGCACCTGGCCGTGCACGATGATGCGCTCGCCGAGCGGTTCGCCCTTGTGCTGCTTGGTTAGGTCGTTGTCGTTCTCCTGAATCGCGTCGTGACCGAAGGCCGGCCCCGTGAGTTCGGACAGCGTATGCGGCACGATCACCAGCGGCTTGGACGGTGAACGCTTCACCGTGCTGCGATATTCCGGCGACAGATGCTTTGGAAACGCGTCAAGGCTTTCCTTGGGGTAGATCAGCGACATTGTTGCCGTCCTCATTTCTTCAAGCCGCGCGTTCAATCGCCAACGACACGCCCTGTCCGACGCCAACGCACATGGTGGCGAGCGCGAGCTTGCCGCCGTTTTCTTCCAGTCCGTGCGCCGCCGTCAGCGCCAGGCGCGCGCCCGACATGCCGAGCGGATGACCGAGCGCGATCGCTCCGCCATACGGATTGACCTGCGCAGCATCGTCGGCCAACCCCAGTTGCCGCAAACAAGCCAGTGATTGCGAAGCAAAGGCTTCGTTTAGCTCGATCACATCGTAGTCACCGATTTTGTGACCAAGGCGCGCCATCAGCTTGCGCGTCGCCGGCACCGGTCCGATGCCCATGATGCGCGGCGGCACCGCCGCCGAGGCCATGCCGAGAATGCGCGCGCGCGGCGTCAAGCCGTGCGCTTTCACGGCCGCTTCCGAAGCGATGATCATCGCCGCCGCGCCGTCATTGACACCGGAGGCATTGCCGGCGGTCACGGTGCCCGGATTGCGGAACGGCGTTTTGAGCTTGGCGAGCTGCTCGAGCGTGGTATCGCGCGGGTGTTCGTCCTTGTCGACCTTGACGGTGTCGCCTTTGCGGGCGGCAATCTCGACCGGCACGATCTCCTTAGCGAAATAGCCAGCAGCTATCGCCTTGCCGGCGCGTTGCTGCGAACGCAGCGCAAAGGCGTCCTGATCGGCGCGGGTAACCTGGAATTCCTCGGCAACGTTTTCGCCGGTTTCCGGCATGGAATCGACGCCATATTGGCTCTTCATCAGCGGATTGATGAAGCGCCAGCCGATGGTGGTGTCGTAGATTTCGGCCTTGCGCGAGAAGGCCTCGTCGGCTTTGCCCTGCACGAACGGCGCCCGCGTCATCGATTCGACGCCGCCGGCAATGGCAAATTCCATCTCGCCGGCGCGGATCGCGCGCGCCGCGGTGCCGACCGCTTCCATGCCGGAAGCACAAAGACGATTGAGTGTCACGCCCGGCACGCTGTCAGGCAAGCCAGCGAGCAACAGCGCCATGCGCGCCACGTTGCGGTTGTCCTCGCCGGCCTGGTTGGCGCAGCCGAAATAGACTTCGTCGAGCTTTTCCCAATCCACCTTCGGATTGCGCGCCATCAGCGCCTTGATCGGCACCGCGGCGAGATCGTCGGTGCGCACTTTGGCGAGCGCGCCGCCGTAGCGCCCGATCGGGGTGCGGACCGCGTCACATATAAAGACGTCGCGCGTTGCCATCACGCCGCCTCGCCATGGGCGCGGTTGGTGCGCGCCTGCAGCTCACGCAACACTTCGAGCTCTTTCGCGGTCGGCGCCGGCGTCTCGGCGACCTTCGAGGCAAAACGCACCTTCCAGCCGGTGTTCTCCTGGATCTGCTCGCGCGTCACGCCGGGATGAATTGAGACGACGGTCATTTCCTTCGTTTCCGGATCGGGCTCGAACATCGCCAGGTCGGTGATCAGCTTGGTCGGGCCCTTGGTTTTGACGCCCAGCTTGGCGCGCGAGTCGCCGCCGGTGACGTGGCCGATCGAGGTGACGAAATCGAGCTTCTCGACGAAGCCGCGCTTGCCCTGCGCCATGATGATGAAAATCTCGCCGCACGAGGTGGCGATCTCCGGCGCGCCGCCGCCGCCGGGCAGCCGCACCTTCGGCTTGTCGTAGGGGCCGACCACCGTGGTGTTGAGGTTGGCGTATTTGTCGATCTGCGCGCCGCCGAGGAAGCCGATCTTGATGCGGCCGCCTTGCAGCCAGTAGCGGAACATTTCCGGCACCGACACAGTGGTGACCGCGGTCTCGCACAATTCGCCGTCGCCGATCGACAGCGGCAGGATGTTGGGCTTGGTGGCGAGCGTGCCGGATTCGTAAATCAGCGTGATGCCAGGCGCATGCGTGAGGCGCGCGAGATTGCAGGCCGCCGAGGGCTGGCCGATGCCGACAAAGCAAACATCGTCGTTCTTCAGCGCGCGCGCCGCCGCGATGGTCATCATCTCGTTCGGCTTGTAGTCGGCCATGTCTTCTTACTCCGCCGCCGCGCTGAGTTTGCGCGCGTGCACGGCAAAAGCCTCGGGGCCTTTCGCCAGCACGTTTTCCTTCATCCATGAAAGGAACGAGTCGCGCTCGCGCGAGACCGCATCCCACTGCTTGTAGAAACTGTTGTTGCGCGGGTAATAGCCCTGCGCATAAGACGGGAACGCGCCGCCCGGCACCTCGACAACATGGCCGACGGTCCAGTGCGGCAGCACCACCGCGTTGAGGCTGCGATCCGGCGGCAGCTCGTCGACGATCTCTTCCACCGTCACCACCGAGCGCTTCGAGGCCAGCACCGCTTCCTTCTGCACGCCGAGCACGCCCTCGATCATGACATTGCCGGCTTTGTCGGCGCGTTGCGCATGGATCACCGCGACGTCCGGCCGGTGCGACGGGATCGCCGCCAGTTCCTCGCCGGTAAACGGACAGGTCACGCGCTTGATCTTTGAATTCACTTTCGGCAGGTCGCCGCCGATATAGCCGCGGAAAATCGCGCAGGGCAGACCCGCGGCGCCCGCTTCATAGGCGTTGGCCATGGCGGCGTGCGAATGTTCCTCGATTTCCAATTTATGCGGCCAACCGTTTTCTACTGCGTCGCGAAAACGATACAGCGAGCCGACGCCCGGATTGCCGCCCCATGAAAACACCAGCTTCTTGACGCAGCCCATGCCGATGAGCTGGTCGTAAACCAGGTCCGGCGTCATACGGATCAGCGTCAGGTCCTTGCGGTCTTGGCGGATGATCTCGTGGCAGGCGGCATGGGGAATGAGATGGGTGAAGCCTTCCAGCGCCATCGTGTCGCCGTCGCGAACGGCGTCTTTAATGGCTTCGGCGAGAGACGAAATACGCGCCATGCGAGGCTGCTTCCCGGTTGCGGCACCGTATTTACGGCTGGTCACAGGCAGGGTCAAATGGCGAAATAGGCGTAAGTTTGAGCTCCAACGAATGGTAGCCATGCTGGGCAAAGAATCGATCTTCGCAATCCACGCCGAACTCGCGGACATCATAAATCTGGGCCGCACGCCCTTGGGCGAGCGCCGCGTCATCGGCATTCTCGGCGGCAACGTGCAGGGACCGAAGCTCCAGGGCCGCATTTTGCCCGGCGGTGCCGATTGGCAGCTCATCCGCGGCGATGGTGTAGCCGATATCAGCGCGCGCTACACCATCGAGACCGATGCCGGCGCGCGCATTCTGGTATCGAGCGACGGTTTGCGGCATGGTCCGCCTGGCGTGATGGAGCGGCTGGCGCGAGGCGACAGCGTCGATCCTGCTCTCTATTATTTCCGCACCGTGATGCGGTTTGAGACCGCTGATCCCGCGGTGGCTTGGCTCAATCGAATTCTGGCGCTAGCGCGCGGGCAACGCGAAGCGCGCGCCGTGCGGCTCGATGTATACGAGGTCGAATGATGGCGGACCGGCTCGACGTGAAACTGCCTGCCTCGCTCGCCGCCGAGCGGCAGGGCGCGGTCGCGATTTTGCGGCTGGCGCGGCCGGAAAAACGCAACGCGCTCAACGACGAGGCTATTCTCGGCATCGAGACATTCTTCACGTCGCTGCCCGGACGGCATCGGCGCGGTGCTGCTGCACGGCGAGGGCGAGCATTTTTCCGCCGGGCTCGATTTGAGCGAACTCAAGGAGCGCGACGTCACGCAGGGCATCGCGCATTCCGGGCTGTGGCATCGCGCCTTCGAGAAAATCCAGTTCGGCAAGGTGCCGGTAGTCGCGGTCCTGCACGGCGCGGTGGTCGGCGGCGGGCTGGAGCTCGCAGCAGCCGCGCATGTGCGCGTCGCCGAGCGCTCGACTTATTACGCGCTGCCGGAAGGCAGCCGCGGCATCTATGTCGGCGGCGGCGGGTCGGTGCGGCTGCCGCGATTGATCGGCGTGGCGCGCATGATGGACATGATGTTCACCGGTCGCACTTATTCCGCCGAGGAAGGCCAGGTCATGGGGCTCACGACCTATCTGGTCGAGCCAGGCCAGGGCTTCGCCAAGGGCCTTGAGCTCGCAACGGCAATCGCCGGCAATGCGCCGCTCACCAACTTCGCGGTGATGCAGGCCTGCCGCGCATCGCCGAGATGGATCCGGCCAGCGGCTACGAAGTCGAGGCGCTGATGTCGGCGATCGCGCAAGCCGACCCGGAAGCAAAAGCGCGGCTCAAGGAATTTCTGGAGAAGCGCGCGCCCAAGGTGACACGGCCTTGAGCGCGCCGCTACGCCCCGTGCGCCTCGGTGCGCTCGATCCGGTGCTGGAGCGGCGCGGCGACGGCGTCATCCATATCCGCGCCAAGCAAGTGCTGGCGCCGTATCACGCCAAGCTGAGCGAGCCGCTGCAGCATTGGGCCAAGGCCGCGCCCGACCGCGTATTCCTGGCGCAGCGCGACGCGCAAGACCGCTGGCGCACGCTGTCTTATGCGGAAGTTCTGGCGCGCGTGAAGCGCATCGGCGCCGCGCTGTTGCGCCGCGGCTTGTCGGCCGAGCGGCCGATCGCAATCATTTCCGGCAACGACATCGAGCACGCGCTGCTGGCGCTGGCGGCGATGTATGTCGGCATTCCCTACGCGCCGATTTCGCCGGCTTATTCATTGCTATCGAGCGACTTCGGAAAATTGCGCGCCATCATTGATCTGCTGACGCCCGGCCTGGTGTTCGCCAATGACGGCGGGCCGTTCGCACGCGCGCTGTACCAAACGGTGCCGGACGATATCGAGCTGGTGGTGACGCGCAATCCGCTGGGCGACCGTCCCACCACGCTGTTCGCCGATCTGCTCGGCGCCGAGGACGACACGGGCGTTGCCGCCGCGCACGCGCAGGTCACGCCCGACACCATCGCCAAATTTCTGTTCACCTCCGGCTCGACCGGATCGCCCAAGGCGGTCGTCAACACCCAGCGCATGCTGTGCTCGAACCAGGCGATGCTGGCGGCCGGTTTTTGTTTCGTCGCCGACGAGCCGCCGGTGGTGGTGGACTGGCTGCCGTGGAGCCACACCTTCGGTAGCAACCACAACTTCAACATGGTGCTGGTCAACGGCGGCTCGCTTTATATCGACGATGGCAATCCGACGCCGCCAGGCGTGCCGAAGACCGTGCGCAATTTGCGCGAGATCGCGCCGACCATCTATTTCAACGTGCCGAAAGGTTACGAAGCGCTGGTGCCGCATTTCCGCGCCGACAAACGGCTGGCGCAGAATTTCTTCAGCCGGCTGAAGGTGCTGTTTTATGCCGGCGCCGGGCTCAACCAGACCACCTGGGACGACCTCACCAAGCTCGCGATCGAAACCACCGGCGAACGCATTATTTTTCTGTCCTCGCTCGGCTCGACCGAGACGGCGCCGCTGGCGCTGGCCTGCACATGGGATTTCGACCGGCCGGGCAATATCGGCCTGCCGGCGCCGGGCGTCGAACTCAAGCTGGTGCCGAGCGAAGGCAAGCTGGAAGCGCGCCTGCGGGGCCCGCACATTACGCCGGGCTACTGGCGGCAGAACCAGCTCACGCGCGAGGCGTTCGACGAAGACGGCTTCTACAAATTGGGTGACGCGCTGAAATTCGTCGACCCGAACGACGCCGGCAAGGGCCTGCTGTTCGATGGCCGCATCGCCGAGGACTTCAAGCTTTCGACCGGCACCTGGACCAGCGTCGGCCCCTTGCGCGCGCGTTTCATCGATCACTTTGCGCCCTTAGTGCGCGACGTGGTGTTCGCCGGGCCCGACCGCGACGACATCGTCGCGCTGGTGATCCCCGATATCGAAGCCTGCCGCAAACTCGCCGGCCTAGCGGCTGATGCGACACCCGCCGCCGTGCTGGACGAGCCCCGTCTGCGCGCGCTATTCGCCGAATTGCTGACCAAACTTGCCGCAGCCAGCCTCGGCACATCGACGCGGGTAGCGCGCGCCATCCTGATGGCTGAGCCGCCATCGATGGACAAAGGCGAAATGACCGACAAGGGCTCGATCAACCAGCGCGCGGTTCTGAAAAACCGCGCCGCGCTGGTGGACGAGCTTTATGCCACGCCGCTATCCTCGCAGGTGATTGCCACCGACAGCGCCTAAGGACACGAGATCATGGACATCAAAGGACAGGCAGCCATCGTCACCGGCGGCGCTTCTGGACTGGGCGCCGCCACCGCGCGCGCTCTCGCCGCAGCCGGCGCCAAAGTGGCGGTTTTCGATCTCAACGAAAAAGGCGCCGCCGATGTCGCCGCCGACATCAAGGGCGTCGCCGTCGCCTGCGATGTCGCCAGCGCGCAAGGCGCCAAGGCGGCGATCGAAACCGCCAGCACCGCGCACGGTCCGGCGCGCATTCTGATCAATTGCGCCGGCGTCGGGCCGGCCAAGCGCATCGTCGGCCGCGACGGGCCGATGCCGCTGGAAGATTACGAGAAGGTCATCCGCGTCAACCTCATTGGCACCTTCAACATGATGCGGCTCGCCGCCGCCGCCATGCAGCCGCTGGAAGCCTTCGCCGACGGCGAACGCGGCGTGATCGTTTCCACCGCGTCGGTCGCGGCCTTCGAAGGCCAGATCGGGCAATCCGCCTATTCGTCATCCAAGGGCGGCGTTGCCGCGCTCACGCTGCCGGCGGCACGCGAGTTCGCGTCATTCGGCGTGCGCGTGCTGGCGATCGCGCCGGGAATTTTCGGTACCCCGATGCTGCGCGCGTTGTCGCAGGAGGTGCAGGATTCGCTCGGCGCTTCGGTGCCGTTTCCTAAGCGCCTGGGCAATCCGAGCGAATTCGCCGCGCTGGCAATGCATTGCATCTGCAACGGCTATCTCAACGGCGAGGTGATCCGCCTCGACGGCGCGATACGCCTGGCGCCGCGTTAATGCTTACAAACAGCCGCAAGGTGCGCATCGAATGGGGCGACTGCGACCCTGCCGGCATCATTTTCTATCCGCGCTATTTCGAAATCTTCGACGCCTCGACCTCGGCGCTGTTCGAGCGTGCGATGGGCGTGACCAAAATCAAATTTGCTCAAGACGTTCAACTTTGCCGGCTATCCGCTGGCAAAAACGCGGGCGCGCTTCCTTAAGCCCACGCGCTTCGGCGACGATGTGACGGTCGACACCTCCGTCGAGTTCGGCCGCGCCAGTTTTGAGATCGAACACCGGCTCAGCCTCAATGGCGAGACCTGCGTCGAATGTTCGGAGACCCGTGTCTGGGTGGTGCGCGATCCGGCAACCGGCGGTATCAAGTCGCACGCGATTCCGGAGGCCGTGCTGGCGAAGTTTAAAGCGTCCTAGCGGCCTTACTCAATCTCCGCCGCAAGCCTTTTCAAAATCTGGATGAAGCGCTTGCGGTCGCGTTGGCCGATGATGCCGTCCATCACCCGTTCGTGTCGGCGCGCGCAACGCGTCAGCATCGTGAGCGTCTTCTTGCCGGCCGGCGTCAAATTCAGCCGATAGGTGCGCCGGTCCTGGCGCATGCGCTTGCGCTCGACCAGGCCGCGCCGCACCAAATCCTCAACCACCGGGGTGAGGCTCGATTTGTCGCGGCCGTTGGCATGGCTCAACTCGGTCTGGCTGATGCCGGGGTTGCGCGCGATAATCGTCAGCGTGGCGAAGCGCCCCGGACTTTCGCCGATTTCCTGCGAGCGGCGCGAAAACGCCTGGAAGGCGGCCTCCTGCGCCATGCGCAGGTTGAAGCCGACCCAATACTCGAGCGGCCCGAATCTGACCGATTCGGCAATAGCTTCGCCGTTCTTGCCGCGCCGCACCCGGTTGCTGCCGTTGGTCGTCTGCACTGTCGTTACCCTCGCCCCGGCCGCCTTACGCCGCGGCCCAGTACATAGTTTGATATCAAACTATAACCTTTACAACGTCCACAACATGCGGCTGAATATTAAAAAAGTTGGCAAAGAAACCAACACCCAACCGAGGGAGGAAGTCTATGAAAATTCGCTTCGCCGTTTGCGCGGCGGCGATCGCCGGCCTGATCGGCGGTCCGGCGCTCGCCCAGGAAAAGACCTTTGAGCTCAAGTTGTCGCACTGGGTGCCCGCCTCGCATCCGCTGCAAAAGGCGCTGGAAGACTGGGGTGCCGCCGTCGAGAAGGCATCGGGCGGCACGCTGCATTACAAAGTTTATCCGGCGCAGCAGCTCGGCAAGGCCTTCGACCATTACGACATGGCGCGCGACGGCATCGCCGACCTCACTTATATCAATCCCGGCTATCAGCCCGGCCGCTTCCCGATCATTGCCGCCGGCGAATTGCCGTTTCTGATTTCGGATACCAAGGGCGGCTCCGAAGGCCTCGACGTCTGGTACCGCAAATATGCGGCAGCCGAGATGAAGGACGTGAAATTCTGCCTCGCCTTCATTCATGCACCGTCGTCGTTCCACTCGCGCACCAAAAAGATCGTCGTGCCCGACGACATCAAGGGCATGAAGATCCGTCCCGCCGACGCCACCATCGCGTCGTTCATGACGCTGCTCGGCGGCACCAATGTGCAGGCCGCGGCGCCGGAAGTTCGTGACGTGATCGAACGCGGCGTCGCCGACGGCGTGACGTTCCCATGGGGCTCGCTGGTGCTGTTTGGCATCGACAAGGTGACGAAGTACCACATGGATGCGCCGCTCTACGTCACCACCTTCGCCTTCGTGTTCAACAAGGACAAATACAACCAGATGTCGGATCGCCAGAAGAAGGCGATCGACGACAACTGCAACACCGAAGCGGCCGCCCGCGTCGGCGGACCATGGGGCACGTTCGAGGATGCCGGCATCGACAAGGTGAAGGCCGAGCCGGGCCAGGAAGTCTACAAGCTCACGCCCGAGCAGACGGCGATGTGGAAGAAAGCCGCCGAGCCGCTGGTCAAGACCTGGGCCGATGGCGTCAAGAAAGTCGGCGTCGATCCCGACGCCGCGATGAAAGAACTGCGCGCCGATCTCGCCAAATACAACGCGCTGGCGAAGTAAGCCGGCGCGGTCCGCGATACTGGACGAACGGCGGCGGGAATTATCCCGCCGCCGATTCTACTGACTGCGTGAAGCTGGGTGCGGTCATGAATCGCGTCACCATGGATCGTTTCATCGATACGATCGAATGGATCGCCGCATTTTTTATCGGCATTGTCGCCGCTCAACATTTTCGTCGCGGTGCTGCTGCGAAATATTTTCAACTACGCGATTCCGGATTCCTACGACTTCGGCCGCCTGCTGCTCGGCATTCTTATTTTCTGGGGCATCGCCGCGACGTCGTATCGCGGCGGCCATATCACGGTCGATCTGATCTGGGCCAACGTCGGACCGAAATACCAGCGCATGATCGACGTGTTCGCGACGCTGGTCCTGCTGTTCGTTGTGACAGTGCAGACCTACACGTTGTTCGACAAAGTGCGCGGCACTTATTACGACCACGTGCTGACGTTCGATCTGCGCCTGCCGACCTGGCCGTTCTTCGCGGTCGCCTGGATCGGCGACGTGTCCGCCGTGCTGCTGATCGCGGTTCGCACCTACCGGCTGATCTTCCAGCCGGAGGCGATGCAGCAACCCAAGATCAGCCCGGTCGAATGAGCCCCGCGCCATGAGCACCGAGGCCGTCGCAATCCTGGGCTTTGTTTCGTTGTTCGGCCTGATGCTGCTGCGCGTCCCGGTCGGCATGGCTATGGGTTTGGTTGGCGTCACCGGCTTTAGCTATCTGGTCGGCGCCGGACCGGCGCTCAAGCTGGTCGGCGCGACGTCGATGCGCACCGTCACCGACTACACCTTCGGCGTCATCCCGATGTTTCTGCTGATGGGCACCTTCGTGTCCAATTCCGGCATGAGCCGGCAGCTTTTCAGCGCCGCCAATGGCTTCGTCGGACATCTGCGCGGCGGTCTGGGTTTTGCCACCGTCGCCGCCTGCGGCGGCTTCGCCGCGATCTGCGGCTCATCGGTGGCGACCGCGGCGACATTTTCCGCGGTCGCCTATCCGGAGATGCGGCGGCACGGCTATCCGCAGAGCTTCGCCACCGGCGTCATCGCCGCCGGCGGCACGCTCGGCGCCATGCTGCCGCCGTCAACAGTGCTCGCGGTTTACGGCATCATCACCGAACAGGATATCGGCAAGCTGTTCATCGCCGGCATCGTCCCCGGCGTTTTGGCGATGATGATGTATCTGACCACGATCGCAATCATCGGTTACGTACGGCCCGGCTTCCTGCCGACCGGTCCGCGCACCAGCTGGAAGCAGCGCGTGGCCGGGCTAAAGGAAATCTGGGCACCGCTTATTCTCTTCATTTTCGTCATCGGCGGACTCTACGGCCTGCCCTATCTGCCGCGCTTTACTCCGACCGAAGCCGGCGGCGTCGGCGCCAGCGGCGCATTTCTGATCGGCGTGTTAACCGGAAAACTCAACAAGGAGAAGATTCTCCTGTCGCTGTTGCAGGCAACACGCACGGCGGCCGCCGTGTTCACCGTGCTGATCGGCGCGCTGATCTTCGGTTATTTCCTCACCGTCACGCAGACGCCGCAGCGCGTCACCGAATTCCTCACCGGGCTCGGGCTCGGCAGTTACGGCGTACTGGCGCTGATTATGCTGATGTATCTGGTGCTGGGCTGCCTGATGGATGCGATGGCGATGATCATCCTGACCGTGCCGATCATCTTTCCGGTCATCACCCATCTCGGCTTCAACCCGATCTGGTTCGGCGTCATCATCGTGATGACGGTCGAACTCGGGCTTATTCATCCGCCGGTCGGGATGAACGTGTTCGTGATCAAAAGCGTGGTGAAGGACGTGAGTTTCGCCACGATTTTCAAAGGAGTAATTCCCTTTATCATCACCGACTTAATCCGGTTGGTGATCCTGATCGCCTTTCCGATCTTGGCGCTTTGGCTGCCCTCGCATATGTGACCCAATCTGGTAATATAGTTGGAGTCCAAACTATCTATCCAAGGCCTGACGATGGAACGCTCGTTCAAGAAAGAGGTGCAGGCGCTCAGGCTGGGCGACGGCGAGACCTTCCGCGGCGAAGGCATTCTGGCCGTCACCAAGGCGCTGCTGCAATCGGGCGTGTCTTACGTCGGCGGCTATCAGGGCGCACCGGTCTCGCATCTGCTCGACGTGCTGGTGGATGCGCAGGACATCATGAGCGAACTTGGCGTCCATCTGGAGACCTGCTCGAACGAAGCCTCCGCTGCCGCCATGCTGGGCGCCTCGATCAATTATCCGCTGCGCGGCGCGGTGACCTGGAAATCCATCGTCGGCACCAATGTGGCGGCCGACGCGCTCTCCAATCTGTCGTCGCCCGGCGTGGTCGGCGGCGCCATGATCATCCTGGGCGAGGACTACGGCGAAGGCGCCAGCGTCATCCAGGAACGCTCTTATGCCTATGCGCTGAAATCGTCGATGTGGCTGCTCGATCCGCGCCCCGACCTGCCGTCGATCGTGCGCACGGTGGAAAAAGGCTTCGAGCTGTCGGAAGCGAGCCACGCCCCAGTGATGCTGGAGCTGCGCATCCGCGCCTGCCACGCTACCGGCGAATTCGTCGCCAAGGATAACCGCAAGGGCGTTGTGTCCGGCCTGGACAAACTCGCCGGTCCGCCGCGCTTCAACTACGCGCGGCTGGCGCATCCGCCGGTGATCTATACGCAGGAGAAGTTGAAGGTCGAGGAACGCTTGCCGGCGGCGCGCGCCTTCATCCGCGAGCACAAGCTCAACGAACGCATCGACGGCGATCTCTCCGACATCGGCATTATCGTGATGGGCGGGCTGACCAACTCGGTGCTGCGCGCGCTTGAGCGCGTCGGACTGGCCGACGTATTCGGCGTCTCGCGCGTGCCCCTTCTGGTGCTCAACGTGGTCTATCCGCTGGTGCCGGAAGAAATCCGCGAATTCTGCGCTGGCAAACGCGGCGTGCTCGTAGTCGAGGAAGGCAATCCCGACTACATCGAGCAGGCGGTCAATGTCGAATTGCGCCGCGCCGACATCCAGACCCGCGTGCTCGGCAAGGGTCCGCTGCCGCAGGCGGGCGAGTACACATCCGAGGTGCTGCTGGAAGGCCTGGCGGCCTTTCTGCAAGCCGCCAAGCCGAACGGCATCGATGCCGACACCGTGGCCGAAAAAGCCCGCGGGCTGATCGCGCATAAAGCCAAGGCCGCTGCCGCGCTCGGGCCGCTGCCGCCGCGCCCGCCGGCCTTCTGCACCGGCTGCCCGGAGCGCCCGGTGTTTTCCGCCATCAAGCTGATGCAGCGCGAACTGGGGCCGACCCACATCAGCGCCGACATCGGCTGCCATTCATTCGCGACTTTCGCGCCGTTCAGCATGGGCAATTCGATCCTGGGCTACGGCATGTCGCTGGCGAGCGCCGCGGCGGTCGACGCCGAACATGGAAAAGCGCCCGATCGCGATCATGGGCGACGGCGGCTTCTGGCATAACGGACTGATCACCGGCGTCGCCTCGAATTTGTTCAACAAGGGCGACGGCGTGCTGATCGTGATGCAGAACGGCTACGCCTCCGCCACCGGCCAGCAATACATCCCGTCGAGCGTGACCAGCCGCGACGGCCCGACGCCCGGCGTGGATATCGAGCAGACGCTGCGCATCATGGGCGTGAAATGGCTGCGCACCGTACGCACCTATAGCGTCAGCGTGATGGTGAAGACGCTGAAAGAAGCGATGCGCACCGCCGAGCGCGGCCTGAAAGTGATCATCGCCGACGGTGAATGCCAGCTGGCGCGTCAGCGCCGCGTGCGCGCCGAGGATGCCGTCAAGCTCGAGCGCGGCGAGCGCGTCACCCGCACACGCTACGGCGTCGACGACGAAATCTGCACCGGCGATCATTCCTGCATTCGCCTGTCGGGCTGCCCGTCGCTGACGGTGAAGCCGTCGATCGATCCGCTGCGCACCGACCCGGTGGCGACTGTGATCGAAGTCCTGCGTCGGCTGCGGCCTGTGCGGCGAGGTTGCGCATGCCGCCGTGTTGTGCCCATCGTTCTACCGCGCCGAGATCGTGCGCAACGCCACCTGGCGCGATCGCGCGCTGTTCCGCTTCAGGCAGAAGGTCATCGGCTGGCTCGGCGGCTATGGCGGCGAGACCGCCGCGAAAGCCGCATCATGAGCGCGACGCGGCCCATCACGCTTCTGATCGCCGCGCTCGGCGGCGAAGGCGGCGGCGTGCTGACCGACTGGATCGTATCGGCAACGGCCGAGGCCGGTTTTCCGGTGCAGAGCACGTCGATCCCCGGCGTCGCGCAGCGCACCGGCGCCACCACCTATTACATCGAGATTTTCCCGGCTCTCGCGCGCGAGCTTGGCGGTAAGCGCCCGGTGCTGGCGCTCACGCCCGGCGTCGGCGACATCGACATCGCGGTGGCGAGCGAAATGCTGGAAGCCGGCCGCATGGTGGCAAATGGCTTCGTCACGCCCGAGCGCACGCATCTCATCGCCTCGCTCAGCCGCTTCTATGCCATGGACGAAAAGATCGCGATGGGCGACGGCCGCTTCGACCAGGACAAGCTCATCAAGACCGTCAAGGACAACGCGCGCGACGCTTTGCTGATCGACATGGACGCGCTGGCGAAGCAAAGCGGCTCGATCATCAACGCCGTGATGCTCGGCGCCATCGCCGGATCGCAGGCGGCTGCCGCTGACGGCCGAGCAATTCGAAGCCGCGATCCGCGCCGACGGCAAATCGGTCGACAGCAATTTGCGCGGCTTCCGCGCCGGGCTTGAGGCCGCGCGCGCGAAAATCGCGCCGGCCAAGACCGCCGACAAAAAAAACCACGCGCCGACTACGCCCGATCTGCTCGAGCAGGAAGTCACCTATTCGCTGCCGGCGCTGGCGCAGCCGACGGCGATCGAAGGCGTGCGACGACTCATCGCCTACCAGAGCGTCGGTTATGCGCGACTCTATCTCGACCGGCTGCGTGCCCTTGTCGATGCCGATGCGGCCGCCGGCGTGGCCGGCAAACTGCTCAAGGAAGTCGCGCGCCATCTCGCCGTGCGCATGTCTTACGAAGACGTGGTGCGGGTGGCGCAAGCCAAGATCGCGCCGACAGCGCATGCGCCGCATCGCGCGCGAGGAACTGCGCGTGAAGAACGAACCGTTCTCGGTGCACGATTTCCTCAAGCCTGGTATCGAGGAATTGTGCCAGCTGCTGCCATCGTTCTTGGCGCGGCCGATCCTGGCGCTTGCCGAGCGCAGAGGCTGGCTCGGCCGCGTCTATTTCGGCATGGAGATCAACTCGACCTCGATCAGCGGTTATCTGCGTTTCCTGATGCTGGCCAAATTGCGTGGCTTGCGCCCGTACGGCCATCGCTACAAACAAGAACAGGTGCAGATCGAATCCTGGCTCGCGCTGATCGCCGAGGCCGCGCGGCGCTCGGGCGAGCTCGCGCTCGAGGTCGCCGAATGCGCGCGGCTGATCAAAGGCTACGGCGACACTTATGCGCGTGGGCTCTCCAACTATCGCAGCATCGAGGCCCGCGTGATCCGGCCGGCGCTGGCGGGCCATATCCCGCCGCAACGCGCCGCCGACGCGGTCGCCAGCGCGCGCACCGCGGCCTTGGTCGATCCCGAGGGCGAAAGCCTGGCTAAATGCCTGGCCGAAATCGACGGAACCGGAACTTTCCGGATCGCCGCCGAATAGCTGCACTCTCCGTTGTCAGCCCCCATCCCGGTCGCGTAAAAGACCAGCAACAATACGGCGTCCCGGGGGACAAGCTTGCCTTTTCCGCGGACGCCTGAGGGCGACGCAATGGCCGTGACACCGACTGGACGCGAGCGGCCGGCAATCGCCGCCGAGGCGTTCCTGCGCGCGCTCGCCGACCATGGCACCGAGTATTTCTTCGCCAATCCGGGCACCGACTTCCCGCCGATCGTCGAAGCCTTCAGCCGCGCCAAGAAGACCAATGCCAAGGTGCCCAAGCCCGTTTTGGTCCCGCACGAGAACCTCGCGGTCGGCATGGCGCACGGCGCCTATTTGATGACCGGCCACCCGCAGGCGGTGATGGTGCACGTCAATGTCGGCACCGCCAACACTATCAACAATCTCACCAATTTGTCGCGCGACCGCGTGCCGCTGATCCTCGCCGCCGGCCGCACGCCGATCACGGAAAAAGGCTCGTTCGGATCGCGCTCGCGGCCGATCCACTGGGCGCAGGAAATGTTCGACCAGGCCGGCATGGTGCGCGAGCTGGTGAAATGGGACTACGAATTGCGCCAGCCCAACCAGATCGGCGACATGGTGGCGCGTGGCGTGGAAGTCGCGATGGCGCATCCGCGCGGGCCGGTCTACTGGTGCTGCCGCGCGAGCCGCTGTCGGCGCCGCTTGTCCGAACCGATCGCGCCGATGAAACCGCGCGCGCAGGCCGCCGAGACGCATCCCGACCCAAAGGCGATCGCGACGTTGGCCGAATGGATCGCCGCGGCCGAGCGGCCGCTGATCGTCACCGCCACGCTGCCGGCCGACGCGGTGCCGGCGCTCGCCCATCTCGCCGAGCGCTGCGCTATTCCCGTCGTGACGCACAATCCGCGCACCGTCTGCCTGCCGTCGGCCATGCCATGCATTTCGGCTTCGAACCGGGCGTGCTGCTCGCCGACGCCGATCTGGTGATCGTGCTTGAATCCGACGTGCCGTGGATTCCGCAGTTTGCACGCATCCGCAAGGCGGCTGCCGCGTCGCGCATGTCGGCGAGGAGCCGCTTTATGTGCGCTATCCGATGCGCAGCTTCCCGAGCGATCTCGCCGTGCAGGCCGGCCCGCTCAACGCGCTTGAGGCGCTGACCAAGGCGGTGGAAGCGCGCCTGCAAATGGCCGAGCCGCGCATCGCCGCGCGCCGCGCGCGATTGACCGAGCGCATGCGCACAAGGCGCGCGCAGCTCGTCAAGGATTCCGCGCCGGCGCCGCCATCTCGCCGGAATATCTGTCGCGCGTGATCGGCGAAACGGTCGGCGAGGACGCCATCATCGTCAACGAATATCCGCTGCGGGCCGACCATTGCGCGCGCGAGAAACCGGGCACGCTGTTCGCGCTCGGACCGGCCGGCGGCCTCGGCTGGGGTTTCGGCGCCGCGCTCGGCATCAAGCTCGCGGCGCCCGACGCGCTTCGTGGTCGCCACGCTCGGCGACGGCGCCTACATGTTCGCCAATCCGATGGTCGGGCACTGGGTCGCCGCCAATCACGGGCTGCCGATCCTCACCATCGTGTTCAACAACAGCCGCTACGGCGCGGTGCGCCGCGCGACGCTGTCGATGTTCAAGGATGGCGCCGCCGGCGAAGACGACGGCCGCACGCTCGCCGATCTCGGCCCGTCGCCGGCCTTTGAAGCCATGGCAAAAGCGCAAGGCGCCCATGCGCGAGCGCGTCGAAAAGCCCGCCGACTTGCCGGACGCCCTTGCGCGCGCCCGCGACGTTGTGGTCAATGAGCGCCGCCAGGCGCTGCTCAACGTCATCACGCCCTATTGAGCCGGTAACCCCCAAGAAAAACCGTCAGTCACGGAGGAACGTGCATGCGTATCGATGCCTATACCCATTTCATTCCGGAAAAATTTTTCAAGAAAATCGTGGAGAGCGGACACCACGACATCGGCAAACGCGTGCGTGAAATTCCGTGCATCCATGACCTCGAAATCCGCCGCAAGATCGTCGACGGGTTCAAGGACTACGCGCAGATCATTTCCTACCCGATGCCGCCGCTGGAATTGATCGCCAAAGGCGATGCCGCGCTGGTGGAGGAATATGCCAGGCTGGTGAACGACGGCTTTGCCGAAATTTGCGCCAAATATCCCGACCAGTTCCCCGGCTGGGTGGCGCAGGCCGCGCTGGCCGCGCCCGACGCCGGCGTGCGCGAAGCGACCCGCGCCATCAAGAACGGCGCGCTCGGCGTGCAGATCTACACCAACGTCGCCGGCAAGCCGCTCGACGATCCGGCGTTCGAGCCGTTCTTCGCCGCCATGAACAAGCTCAACAAGCCGATCTGGATGCATCCGGCGCGCGCCGCCAATTTCCCGGATTATCTCAGCGAGACAGAAATCGAAATACGAAATCTGGTGGACCTTCGGCTGGTCCTACGAGACCGCGGCGGCGATGGCGCGGCTGGTGTTCTCCAGGGATCATGGACAAATACCCGAACCTGAAGATCATCACCCACCATTTCGGCGGCATCGTGCCGATGCTGGAAGGCCGCATCGGCCCGGGCTGGGACCAACTCGGCTCGCGCACCTCGGACGAGGACTTGAGCCTGGTGCTCAAGCGGCTGAAGAAGCGCCCGCTCGATTATTTCAAGCACTCCTTCTACGCCGACACCGCGGTGTTCGGCGGCGAGGCAGCGACCCGCGCCGGTTTCGAATTCTACGATCACGACAAAATCGTGTTCGCGTCGGATTGCCCGTTCGACCCGGAGAAGGGCACGCAGTACACGCGCGAAACGCTGCGCATCGTCGAAGAGCTCGACCTGCCGAAGGCCGAGAAAGAAAAGATCTGGCACGGCAATCTCGAGCGGCTCACGGGAGCGAAGTTTCCGACGTAATTGACGTCATGGCCGGGCTTGTCACCTTAACGCAGAAAAGGCTTGAATGCCCGGCATAAAGCCGGGCATGACGCCGTGCTTGGCTGGAAGCCCGGCCCACTTCTGCTAGCATCGCCGTCCATGGCGCTTACACATCCCATCGGTCTGTCCGAACCCGACGCGCCGCCGCCATCCGGCGACGGTAACGGACGCCCGAGCCCGATGCTGGAGCAGTACATCGAAATCAAGGCCGCCAATCCGGACTGCCTGCTGTTCTACCGGATGGGCGATTTCTACGAGATGTTCTTCGACGACGCCGAGATCGCCTCGCGCGCGCTCGGCATCGTGCTCACCAAGCGCGGTAAACATCAGGGCCGCGACATCCCGATGTGCGGCGTGCCGGTGGTGCGCGCCGACGAATATCTGCATCGCCTGATCGCGCTCGGCCACCGCGTCGCGGTCTGCGAGCAGCTTGAGGATCCGGCGGAAGCGCGCAAACGCGGATCTAAGAGCGTGGTGCGGCGCGACGTGGTGCGGCTGGTGACGCCCGGCACGCTCACCGAAGACACCTTGCTCGATGCCAGGCGCAACAACTATCTGCTCAGCGTCGCGCGCGCGCGGCTCTCGTCGGCCGGCGAAGATGCCCGCTTCGCGCTCGGCTGGATCGACATTTCGACCGGCGAATTCCGCATCGCCGAATGCGACCGCCTGTCGCTGCCGGCCGAGATCGCGCGGCTGGAGCCGAGCGAGATCATCGTCTCCGACGCGCTTTATCGCCGACGCCGATCTGGTACCCTATTGGCGCACTCTGCCCGCAGTAACGCCGGTCACACGTGACGTGTTCGACAGCGCTACCGCCGAGCGGCGGCTCACGTCGTTCTTCGCGGTCGCGACCAGCGAGGCCTTCGGCACGCTGACGCGGCTCGAACTCACCGCCGCAGCGGCTTGCGTCACCTATGTCGAGCGCACCCAAATCGGCAAGCGCCCGCCGCTGTCGCCGCCGTTGCGCGAAGCGCCGCCGCGACCATGGCGATCGACCAGGCGACGCGCGGCAATCTCGAACTGATGCGTACGCTTTCCGGCGATCGGCGCGGCTCGCTGCTGGACTCGATCGACCGCACGGTCACCTCGGCCGGCTCGCGGCTTCTGGCGCAGAGACTATCGGCCCCGCTGACCGACCAGACGGTGATCGCGCGCCGGCTCGACGCGGTGGCGAGCCTTCGTCGATGACGCCACGGCGCGCGCCGATACCCGCTCGCGCTTGCAGGCCTCGCCCGATCTGGCGCGTGCGCTCGCTCGCCTGGCCGTTGGCCGCGGCGGTCCGCGCGATCTCGCCGCCATCCGCGACGGCGTGCTGGCCGCCGCCGATCTCGCCCGCGCGCTGGCCTCGCTCAAAGATACGCCGGCGGAAATCGCCGATGCGCTGCAATCCTGCCGCCGACCGGACGGCATGCTGGCCGCAGAACTGGCCGCGGCGCTCGCCGCCGAACTGCCCGCTTTCAAACGCGACGGCGGTTTCGTGCGCGAAGGCTACGACGCGAGCCTCGATGAGACGCGCGCGCTGCGCGACGAATCCCGCCGCGTGGTAGCAGCCTTGCAGTCGCGCTACGCCGAGGAAACGACCGTCCGCGCGCTCAAAATCCGGCACAACAACGTGCTCGGCTATTTCGTCGAAGTCACCGCCCAGCACGGCGAAAAGCTGCTGGCCGCGCCGCTCAACGCGACCTTCATTCATCGCCAGACGCTGGCCGGACAGGTACGCTTCACCACCACCGAATTGGGCGAACTGGAAGCCAAGATCGCCAGCGCCGCCGACCGCGCGCTCGGACTCGAACTCGAGATTTTCGATCGGCTCGCTGCCAGCGTCATCGCGCAAAGCGCCGCGATCAAGGAATGCGCCGAGGCGCTCGGCAGCCTCGATGTCGCCAGCGCGCTCGCGCATCTTGCAGTCGGAGCGCGATTACGCGCGGCCGGTCGTCGATGATAGTCATCGTTTCGTCATCGAAGGCGGCCGCCATCCGGTGGTGGAACAGGCGCTGTCGCGCGACGGCACGCCCTTCGTCGCCAATGATTGCGACCTGTCGCCGCCGAAAGATGCGGAGGCCGGCCGCATCTGGCTGATCACCGGGCCCAACATGGCGGGCAAGTCTACATTCCTGCGACAGAACGCGCTGATCGCAATTCTCGCCCAGATGGGTTCGTTCGTGCCGGCGAAAGCCGCGCATATTGGCGTGGTGGACAGATTGTTCTCGCGCGTCGGCGCCGCCGACGATCTGGCGCGCGGGCGCTCGACCTTCATGGTCGAGATGGTCGAGACCGCCGCGATCCTCAATCAGGCCGGGCCGCGCGCGCTGGTGATCCTCGACGAAATCGGCCGCGGCACCGCCACCTTCGACGGGCTATCGATCGCCTGGGCGACGGTCGAGCATCTGCACGACGTCAACAAATGCCGCGCGTTGTTCGCCACGCATTTCCATGAGCTGACCGCGCTTTCCGCGCGGCTCGATCGCCTGCACAACGCCACGGTGAGGGTGAAGGAATGGCAGGGCGACGTGGTGTTTTTGCACGAAGTGGTGCCGGGCTCAGCCGATCACTCCTACGGTATCCAGGTCGCAAAGCTGGCCGGCCTGCCGGCGAGCGTGATCGAACGCGCCAAGCTGGTGCTGGCCAAGCTCGAACAGGACGACCGCGCCAAGCCGAAAGGCTTCGAGGACCTGCCGCTGTTCGCGGCGCCCTACAAGCCGTCGCAGGACATGCAGCACGACGCGCTCGACCTGGTGGTGACCGCGGTCGCCGCGCTCAATCCTGACGAGATGTCGCCGCGCGAGGCCATGGAAGCGCTCTATATGCTCAAGCAGAAGCTGGCGCAGACCGAGAAGAATTAACGCGTGATCCCGAAAAGTGGGAACCGGTTTTCGGAAAAGATCACGCGTAAGGAATAATAATTGATGAACGTCGCCGAGAGCAAGCGCGTGACAGCGCCGGAGGCCGCGCAAGACTGGCTGGCGCGCTTCGCCGAGGCCTTGCAATCGCAAGACGCGCACGCTGCCGCCGACATGTTCCTGGCCGACGGTCTGTGGCGCGATGTCCTGGCCTTTACCTGGACCATCGAGACAATGTCGGGCCGCGCCGCGATCGAGGCCGCGTTGCGCCAAACGCTGGCGCGCACCAAACCTGCGAATTTCCATATTCCGTCCAAGCGCACAGCCCCGCGCTGGGTCAGCCGCGCCGGCACGGAATCGATCGAGGCCATTTTCGAATTCGAGACCGCGTTCGGCCCCGCGCACGGCATCGTGCGCCTGGTGCCCGACCCGCAGACGCCGTCGCGCCTGCGCGCCTGGACGTTGCTCACGGCTTTGCAGGAATTGCGCGGCCATGAAGAAGCTTTCAAGCGGCGCGCGCCGGAGGATTCAACGCGCGACTTCGGCGCCGCCAACTGGCTCGACCGCCGCAACCAAACGTGCGCCTATGCCGATCGCGATCCAACGGTGATCGTGGTCGGCGGCGGCCAGGCGGGCCTGTCGATCGCGGCGCGCTTGCAGCAGCTCGGCGTCGATACGCTGATCGTCGACCGGCACGAGCGGATCGGCGACAACTGGCGCAAGCGCTACCATTCGCTGACGCTGCACAACGAAGTGCACGTCAATCATCTGCCATACATGCCGTTCCCGCCGAATTTCCCGGTTTACATTCCGAAGGACAAGTTGGCGAACTGGTTTGAATCTTACGTCGAGGCCATGGAGCTCAATTTCTGGACCGGCACTGAGCTCGCCGGCGGCAGCTATGACGATGCGCGCAAGCAATGGTCGGTGACGCTGCGCCACACAGATGGCAGCACGCGTGTCGCGCACCCGCGCCACCTCATTTTTGCCACCGGTGTCAGCAGCATTCCAACAACGCCGG
The DNA here is from genome assembly GCA_963809675.1 of uncultured Alphaproteobacteria bacterium. Classification (GTDB taxonomy): domain Bacteria; phylum Pseudomonadota; class Alphaproteobacteria; order Rhizobiales; family Xanthobacteraceae; genus Pseudolabrys. The sequence goes on along the minus strand of CAWEKJ010000006.1, from coordinate 555,115 downwards.
ACCTGCCCGGCCTCGCCGAGTTCGGCGGCACCGCCGTGCATTCTGGCGCGTTCAAGAACGCCGAACAATGGCGCGGCAAGAAGGCGCTTGGTGCTCGGCACCGGCACCAGCGGCCACGACGTCGCGCAGGAACTACACGCGCACGGCGCCGACGTCACCATGATCCAGCGCAGCAAGACTTACGTGGTAAGCCTGCAGGAAGCCCAAAGCGTCTACGCGATTTATTCCGAAGGTATCCCGTTCGACGATTGCGACCTGCTGGCGGCATCGTTTCCCTACCCGGTGCTGCAACGCTCCTATCAGCTCTCGACCGCGAAAGGCCGCGAGGTCGACCAGAGGCTGCTCGACGCGCTCGACAAATCGCGGCTTCCGGCTGTAGTACGGCGAAGACGAAACCGGTTTCCAGATGATGTATCTGCGGCGCGGCGGCGGATATTATTTCAACGTCGGCTGCTCCGACCTGATCATTTCCGGCAAGATCAACCTGCTGCAATTCGCCGATATCGAAAAATTCGTCGCGCAAGGGCGCGCGGCTGCGCGACGGCCGCATCGTGCCGGCCGACTTGCTGGTGCTGGCGACCGGCTACAAGAACCAGCAGGACACCGTGCGCGCCTATTTGGGCGGCGCTATCGCCGACAAAATCGGTCCGGTCTGGGGCTTCGACGAAGGCGGCGAATTGCGCAACATGTGGCGGCGCACCGCGCAGCCGGGCTTGTGGTTCACCGCCGGCAGCCTGGCGCAATGCCGGATTTTTTCGCGCTATCTGGCGATCCAGATCAAGGCGCTGGAAGAAGGGCTGCTACGTTAGACTCGCCGGCGCTGGCGCAATCCCCACAGCAGCGCGTTCCAGGCGAGCCCGACGCTCAAGCCCACCGCGTAGGACCACCACACGCCGGCCGGCTCCGCCAGCAAGTGCACGACCAGCAGGCCGAGGCCTAAGCCTATCAGCGGCGTGAGCACATGCGCCGCCACGCTGGCCGAAGCCGGGCCGCCGATGCGCGGGTGTAGAATCACGAAGAACGACCCCATCGCCACCGGGAAGAAGGCGAAAACGCCAGAGAAATAGGAGCCGATCGAGCTGCTGGCGGCGGTGACGATAATAACGCAAAGCGTCACCACGCCGGCACGCCAGGCAAGATCGGTGGCGGTCAGCTTGACGCGTTTGATCGCGCCCTCGGCACGGAAGCGGCTGCCGGCCAGGATCGCCAGCGGATAGACCGCCATGTTGAGCAGCACGGCGCCGGTTGCGCTCCAATCCACCAGCCGCGAGGCCGCCGCGCCGGCTAGCCACACCGCGAAGGCGCCGCCGAGACTGACGAGCAACGAGCGCTTCTGCGCCAGCGTGGCATAAGTGAGCGCGAACGCCGCGCACACCGCATTGGCGATCAGGCTGCCGACCGCGCTTGCCGCGATGAAATCCGGCGGATGCTCGATCGCCAGAATGATCAGCGCGGCGCCGCCCGCCGTCGGCAGCGCGGCGATCAGCGAACCGATGAACGGCCCGCTGCGCTCGACCACCACCGAGGCCGCCACCACGATGGTCGCGGTCAGCGCGATCTTGAACGCGAGGCCGTACCAAAATATCGGATGCGACAAGAGAAGGCTCATGCCGCGGCCGACCGCCGGCGCACGACATAGATCAATCGATTGCAGCAGAGCGACACCAACAGCGTGAGCATCAGCGCAATCCACGACCCGAGCCGGTCGGCGGTCAGATCAAGCACCACCAGCGCGACGCAAAAGCCGCCCAGACCGATCACCGCATTGGCCATCACGGCCGCGGTGGCCGGCCCGCCGACCCGCCGGTGCAAAATGATCATGATGCTGGTGAGCACGATCGGAAACACCGCGAGATTACCGCTGGCGGCCGGGCCGATCCGGAAACTGAGCGTGATCACCGCCCCGACCAGGAGCGCCACCATGCCCGCGCGCAGTAAGAGGTCATACCAGCGACGCTGCACGCGCGGCATCGGCACGTGCCGCAACGGCGCGGACAGCCAGAACGAAAACCCGACCACGACAATGTTCAGCATCACCGCCGACGCCAGCGTCCAGGCCACCGCCTCGGACGCCCACATCAATGCAAACCAGATTGCGTAAGCGCCGGCCAGGGTGACCGGCAGCGAGCGCTTTTGCGCCAGCAGCGCGCAGCTCAGCGCAAATATGACGTTGTCGGCATTGGTGACCAGACTGCCGAGCGCGCTTTGCGCGATGAAATGCGCGTCGTGATCGAGCGCCAGAAAGATGTAGACCGGCCCGGCGCTGATCGGCAGCGTCGCCACCAGGCCACCGACCAGCGGCCCGAACCGCTCGGCCGACACGGTCGCCGCCAGCAGGAAACCGGCGGTGATGGCCATCTTCACGATGAGCGTGAGCGCGAAATAAAGGTCGGGGGACATTTTCTGCTTCTACCTCTCTCCGCAAGGAAAGAGGCAAATTTTCAACCGGCGGCCGGCGTGAGCACCACACGACCGACAATCTTGCCGGCGCGCAACTGATCCATCACCGCGTTCACGTCCTTGAGCGGACGCGTCGCGACCGGCACCGGTGGCAGGCCAGTGCGTTTCACCAGTTCGATCAGCTCCTTCATCTCCGGCAGACTGCCGACATAGGAACCCTGAATGGTCAGCGCCCGCATCGGGATCGGCGGCAGCGACACCGTCAGATCGCCGCCGTACAGACCGACGATAATGTATTTGCCGCCCTTGATCAGGCTGTCATAGCCGACGCGCGCGCTCTGCGACGAGCCGACCACGTCGATCACCGCCCAGGCGCCGCCTTTGGTGAAATCGATAATCTGCTGCGCGGCGTCTGGCGCGTTGCCGTCGATCACGGCAGCGGCGCCGGCCTTCTTGGCCGCCTCGCGTTTGGCCGGATCGATATCGACCACGATGGCCGAGTGACCGCCCATCGCCTTGTGCAGCGCTTGGCACATCAGCCCGAGACCGCCGGCGCCGATGATCACCGTCGGCTCGCTGGTCAGCGTCGGGACTTTCTTGAGCGCGCCGAAGGTCGTGACGCCGGAACAGGCGAGCGGCGCGGCGCGCTCGGCGCCAGATCGCCGATGTCGAACAGATAGCGCGGGTGCGGCACGATCAGATAATCGGCATAGCCGCCATTGCTGAACACGCCGAGGCTCTTCATGGCGCGGCAGAGATTTTCCTCGCCGCGCTGGCACGGGCCGCATTGGCCGCAGCCGATCCAGGGATGCGCCAGCACGCGCGCGCCGATCTTGACGCCCTTGGCGTCGGGGCCGACCGCCACGACTTCGCCGACATTCTCATGGCCGAGCGTCACCGGCAGTTTCATGCCGCGGTCTTGCAGGCTCATGCGTTTGCCGCCGCCGAGGTCGAACCAGCCGTCGGCGAGATGCAGGTCGCTGTGGCAGACGCCGGCGGCGATGACTTTCAGCAGCACCTCGCTGCCCTTCGGCTCGGGCGTCGGCGCCTCGTTGAGTTGTAGCGGCTGGCCGCACACACAGACTTGAAACATGCGCATAGAAGTCTCCCACCGGCTTGTTTTTGGCTGTTCTTTATAGCGCCGAGCGCGGCCAAAGCATCGGCGCCCGCGTCCGGTTTGCAGGCGATCCGCTATGCGTTGGTTTTATCCTATAAATAGAGCTATCTAATAGAGAATGTTGTCTGTTTCTATTGTATTTTCTCGAGAAAATAACAAGATAATTCCATCTCATGGGCGACCGACGATTTCCGCGATTCTCACCGCGGCGGCGGTGACTTAAGTCCCCGCCTCCGCTATCCCGAAGTCCCATGGCCTCTCTCGCCCTCGAACACGACACGCGCGCGCCGTCCGCACCGCCGTCCAAGACGTCGAGCGAATTGATCGATAGCCGCGCCGTCGCCGCCGACCTGGAAAAGCTCGCCAAGAGCCACGTCGGCAACGAGCGCGACATGCGCGCCGCGATCGCCCAACGGCTCAAGGCCGCCCTCAATGAAGGCCGCGCCAAGGCCGAGCAACTGCTGCTGAAGGATCGCCACGGCCGGCGCTGCGCCGAGCGGATGTGCCAGCTGGAAGACGAGATCATCCGCCTGCTGTTCGAGTTCGCGCGCAAGCATCTCTACCCGTCGCAAAATCCGTCCGAAGCCGAGCGCATGACGGTGATCGCCACCGGCGGCTACGGCCGCGGACTACAGGCGCCCGGCTCCGACATCGATCTGTTGTTCCTGCTTGCCTTACAAGCAGACCGCCTGGGGCGAGTCGATCGCGGAAGCGATCCTCTATTGCCTGTGGGACACCGGGCTCAAAGTCGGCCATGCTACCCGTTCGGTCGACGAATGTATCCGCCAGGCCAAGGCGGACATGACCATCCGCACCGCCATCCTGGAAGCGCGCTTCCTGCTCGGCGATAAAAATCTGTTCGACGAATTGCAGACGCGCTTCGACAAGGAGGTGGTGCGCAACACCGCGCCGCAATTCGTCGCCGCCAAGCTCGCCGAGCGCGAAGACCGCGTCCGCCGCTCCGGGCAATCGCGCTATCTGGTCGAGCCGAACGTCAAGGACGGCAAAGGCGGCCTGCGCGATCTCCATACGCTGTTCTGGATCGCCAAATACGTCTACCGCGTGCGCGAGCCGGACGAGTTGATCAAGCGCGGCGTGTTCGACAAGCCAGAATACCAACGGTTCCGCGCTTGCGAGGATTTCCTCTGGGCGGTGCGCTGCCACATGCATTTCGTCACCGGCCGCGCCGAGGAGCGCCTGTCGTTCGACATCCAGCGCGAGATCGCGGTGCGGCTCGGCTACACCGAGCATCCGGGGCAGCAGGACGTCGAGCGCTTCATGAAGCACTACTTCCTGATCGCCAAGGACGTCGGCGACCTGACCGCGATTCTGTGCGCGGAGCTGGAAGACAGCCACGCCAAGAGCGTGCCGGTGCTCAGCCGCGTGATGGCGAAATTCCGCCCGGTGAGACGGCGCAAGCTCGCCGAAAGCGACGACTTCATCGTCGACAAGAACCGCATCAACGTCGCCGCGGCGAACATTTTTAAGCGCGATCCGGTCAACCTGATCCGTATCTTCCATCTGGCGCAGAAGCACAATCTGGCCTTTCATCCCGACGCCATGCGCGCGATCACCCGCTCGCTCAAGCTGATCGACGGCGAATTGCGCGACGACGAGGAAGCCAACGCGCTGTTTTTGGAAATTCTCACCTCGAAGAACGACCCGGAAACCGTGCTGCGGCGGATGAACGAAGCCGGCGTACTCGGCCGCTTTGTACCGGCCTTCGGCAAGATCGTCGCCATGATGCAGTTCAATATGTATCACCACTATACGGTGGACGAGCACCTGCTGCGTTGCATCGGCGTGCTGGCGGAGATCGAACGCGGCGGTGGCGATACGCCGCTGGCCAGCGAGCTGATCCACAAGCTGCTGCCCGGCAACCGCACGGTGCTCTATGTCACCATGTTCCTGCACGACATCGCCAAGGGCCGGATCGAGGATCACTCGATCGCCGGCGCGCGGGTGGCGCGGCGGTTCTGCCCGCGCCTGGGCTTTTCCGCCACCGACACCGAGACCGTCGCCTGGCTAATCGAGCAGCATCTGGTGATGTCGAGCGTCGCGCAGTCGCGCGATCTGTCCGACCGCAAGACCATCGAGAATTTCGCCGCAGTGGTGCAATCGGCCGAACGGCTGAAGCTGTTGACCATTCTCACCACCGCCGACATCCGCGCGGTCGGCCCCGGCGTGTGGAACGGCTGGAAGGCGCAGCTGCTGCGCACGCTTTATTACGAAACCGAGCCGGCACTCACCGGCGGCTTCTCGGAGGTCAACCGCGCCCAGCGGGTCGCCATGGCGCAGGCCGAATTCCGCGAGGCGACAAAGGATTGGCCGGCCGAACGGCTGGAGGTCTACATCGCCCATCTCTATCCGGCTTATTGGCTCAAAGTCGATCTGCCGCACAAGCTCGAGCACGCGAAATTCGTGCGCGCCGCCGAGGACGCCGGCAAGTCTCTTGCCACGTCAATCGCCTTCGATGCCGAACGCGCGGTGACCGAGCTCACGGTGCTGGCGCCGGATCATCCCTGGCTGCTGTCGATCATCGCCGGCGCCTGCGCCATGGCAGGCGCCAACATCGTCGACGCGCAGATCTACACCACCACCGACGGGCGCGCGCTCGACACTATTTCGCTGTCGCGCGAATTCGATCGCGACGAAGACGAGGAGCGGCGCGCCAATCGGATCGCCGATTCGATCGAGAAAGCGTTGCGCGGCGAATTGCGGCTGCCCGACGTGGTGGCCAAGCGCGTGCCGCCGAAGGGACGCATCAAGGCCTTCACGATCGAGCCCTCGGTCACCATCAACAATCAATGGTCCCACCGCTACACCATGGTTGAAGTGGCCGGCCTCGACCGGACCGGGCTGCTGTATGAGATGACCACGACGCTGTCGAAGCTCAACCTCAATATCGCCTCCGCCCACGTCGCCACCTTTGGCGAGCGCGTGGTGGACGTGTTCTACGTCACCGATCTGCTGGGCGCGCAGATCACCGCACCGACCCGCCAGGCGGCGATCAAGCGCGCGCTGATCGCCTTGTTTGCGCCGGAAGCTGAAGGCAAACAAAGCAAAGCCAAAGGCGACGCTAAAGCGTAACGTCAATGTAACATCCGCGCACGATGAACCATTTTCCCGTTGCCATTATCGGTCTGGGCTTGATGGGCGAGGTCTACGCCCAGCGCCTGCTCGACGCAGGGCTTTCCGTGATCGGCTTCGACATCGATCCAGCCCGCCGCGCGCGGCTCAACGAGATCGGTGGTAAAGCCGCCGACAGCATTGCCGCCCTTGCCAAGCCCGCGCGCTGCATCATTATCGCGGTCTTCTCGACCGATCAGGTCGCAGACGTGATCGAGAATCACCTGCTGCCGGCGCTCGGCGAAAAATCGGACAAGATCGTGCTGGTCATGAGCACCTGCGATCCCGACCAGGTCGCGGCGCTTGCCGCTCGCGTGGCGCCACGCGGCATCCGCTACCTCGACGTGCCGGTATCCGGTACCAGCGATCAGGTGCGGCGCGGCGACGGCGTCGCCTTGATCGGTGGCGACCCCAAGATCGCCGGTGAGGTTAGCGACATTATGGACGCACTGTTTGTACGCCGCTTTCACGTCGGCAAGATCGGCGACGGCGGGCGCGCCAAGCTCGCGGTCAACCTGATCCTCGGTCTGAACCGGCTGGCGATGGCAGAGGGCCTGGTATTCGCCGAACGCCTCGGGCTCGATCCGGCGGCATTCCTTGATGTGGCGCGCGGATCGGCCTCATACTCCCAGGTGATGGAGACCAAGGGGCCGAAGATGGTGCGCGGCGATTTCTCACCGGAAGGCCGCACCAAGCAGACCTTGAAAGACGTTCATCTGATGCTCGACCAAGCAGCCAGCGTGGGGCAGAAACTGGCGATGCTCGAATTGCATGCCGACGTACTTGAAGCCTGCGTGCGCGCGGGCGAAGCTGATATGGACAACAGCATCATCATAAAAGAAGTTCGCCGGCGGCGCGTAAAAAAATAAATCTTCAACCGCGCGACGGACATCAGGGAGGATGTCATGAAAAAACTCTGGTTCGTGCTCGCCGCTTTGCTGCTGACCGTGGTTGCCGCGCCCGCGCAGGATTTTCCGCAGCGACCGATCCATTTCATCGTCGCGTTCGGGCCCGGCGGCGGCTCCGACATCATCGCCCGCATCTTGGCGGATTCGATGCAGACCAAGCTCGGCCAAGCGGTGGTGGTCGAAAATAAGCCGGGCGCCGGCGGCATCCTCGGCAATGATATCGTCGCGCGCGCCGCGCCCGACGGCTACACGGTCGGCGTCATGACCGCGGGCCAGGTCATCGCGGCCGTCACCACGAAGAAGATGCCCCACGACATCCTACACCGCCTTTGCGCCGGTCGGCCAGATCGCGACCGCCAGCCTGATGATCGTGACGCGCCCGGATTTTCCGGCCAACAACGTCAAGGAACTGATCGCCTATGCCAAGGAACATCCCGGCAAGGTCGTGTTCGCAAGCCCGGGCTTTGCCGCCACCCAGCATTTCGCCGGCGAATTGTTCAAGCAAAGCGCCAAGATCGACCTGCTGCACGTGCCGTTCCGCACCACGCCGGAATCCCTCAACGCGGTGCTCGGCCACCACGCCGACATCATGTTCGACACGGTGTCGGCGCTGATTGGGCAAGTAAACTCCGGCCAACTCAAGGCGCTCGCAGTCACCGGCAAAGATCGCTTTCCGGCGGTGCCGAATGTGCCGGCGGCTATCGAGTCCGGCCTGCTGCCCGGCTACGACGTCACCACCTGGTACGGCCTGTTTACGGCGCGCGGCACGCCGCCCACCGTGATCGCCAAGCTGAACAAGACGCTCAACGAGAGCTTGGCCGATGAGGCCGTCAAGAAGCGTCTGGAAGCGGTCGGCGTGGTGGTCCAGAGCTCGACGCCGCAGCAGTTCGGCGATTTCCTGGCGAGCGAATACAAAAGGTGGAGCGACGTTCGGATCGCCGCCGGGCTGCCGCAGCAATAGGACACGGATCATGGACGACAAAGATCAACACGCGCGCGGCCTCAAGCTGCGCACCGAAATGTTCGGCCGCGAAGCGGTCGAAAAGCGCATGAGCGCGTTCGGCGAATTCGGCAAGCCGCTGCAGCACATCATTAATGCGTATGCCTACGGCGATGTCTGGAGCCGCACCGCTTTGCCGCCAGCCACCAAGTCGCTCGCCATGATCGCGATGATGGCGGCGGCCGGGCATTCGAACGAATTGCGCGTGCATCTCAACGGCGCGGTCAAGAACGGCTGCACCCCGGAGCAGATTCAGGAAGTGCTCCTGCTACTCACGCTTTACTGCGGCATTCCAGCGTCCAACGAGGCGCACAGAATTGCGACCGAGGTGCTGCGCGAGCACGGCAAGCTGTGAGCCCGCAAAGCCCTACATCTGCTCAAGAATCCCAGCTTAACGGCCCCTTAAATCGCCCGCTTTAGCGTGCCTTTGGGGGCCGGCGCTGTTGCCGCCGGCATGTATAAAGTCGGGTCGCGTGATGGCGGGACGGGGACAATCGGGCGCGCGCCGGGAGCCGGTGTTCGACAGCGGGCCCGAACTGCGCGTCAGCGCCGGCGACCGCCCGGGCGGCGGCAGCAAACCATCAGCGAGAAAAAAACGCGCACGCAAGCCGCGCAAGGCCGGCCGCAAACGTTCGCTGCTCGGCCGCACGATCTATTGGAGTCTGGTGCTTGGTCTGTGGCTTGTCATCGGCGCGGTCGGCGTCATCGCCTGGACCGGCGCGCATCTGCCGCCGATCCAGTCGCTGGAAATTCCGAAAAGGCCGCCCTCGATCCAGATCGTCGACGTCAACGGCCGGCCGCTCGCCATCCGCGGCGATGCCGGCGGCGCCGTGCTGCCGCTGAAGGAAATGCCGAGCTACGTGCCGAAAGCCTTCGTCGCCATCGAGGATCGGCGCTTCTACGAGCATTACGGCGTCGATCCGTGGGGCATCGCACGCGCCGTCGTCGCCAATGTTATGCACCGCGGAGTGGCCCAGGGCGCGTCCACTATCACGCAGCAATTGGCGAAAAACCTCTTTTTAACGCAAGAGCGTACCATCCACCGCAAGCTGCAGGAGGCGATGCTCGCGATCTGGCTGGAGCGCAAATTCACCAAGACGCAGATTCTCGAACTTTATCTCAATCGCGTTTACTTCGGTTCGGGCGCTTATGGAATCGAGCAGGCCTCGCAGCGTTATTTCGGAAAATCCGCACGTCAGCTCTCGCTGCCGGAAGCGGCGATCCTCGCCGGCCTGGTGAAGTCGCCGTCGCGGCTCGCCCCGACGCGCAATTTCGACGGCGCCGAGCAACGCGCGCAAACCGTGCTTGCTGCCATGGCAGAACTTCACTTCATCAGCGAGGCGAGTTCGCACGCCGCGCTGGCACATCCGCCGCGCGTGGTGGCGCAGGGCGGTTCCAGCTCGGCCAACTACGTCGCCGATTGGGTAATGGACGCGGTCAACGACGTGCTCGGCCACGTCGACGAAGACATCGTGGTGCTGACCACGATCGACAACGCCCTGCAGGCCAGCGCGGAACAATCACTCGTCGAAGAACTGGTGCAGAAGGGCGACAAGAGCGGCGTTTCCCAGGGCGCGCTGGTGGCAATGACGCCGGACGGCGCGGTGCGCGCCATGATCGGAGGACGAAATTACGGCGAGAGCCAGTTCAATCGCGCGGTCGCCGCCAAGCGCCAGCCCGGATCAGCGTTCAAGCCGTTCGTCTATCTCACCGCGCTCGAACACGGATTGACGCCGGACACCGTGCGCCAGGACGCACCGATCAAGGTCAAGGGCTGGCAGCCGGAAAACTACGGCCATGAATATTATGGCGCGGTTACGCTCAGCAAGGCGCTCGCGCTCTCGCTCAACACGGTATCGGTGCGCCTGACGCTCGAATTCACGCCCATGGCGGTCATCCGCACGGCCTACCGCCTCGGCATCGCCTCGAAGCTCGAACCCAACGCCTCGATCGCGCTCGGTACCTCGGAAGTTTCGCCGCTCGAACTGGTCAGCGCCTATGCGCCGTTCGCCAATGGCGGGCTGGCCGTCGTGCCGCACGTGGTCGATCGCATCACCGCGAGCAATGGCAAGGTGCTCTATACCCGCAACGAGCAGCCGCTCGGCCGCATCATCGACGCCCGCTACGTGGCGATGATGAACGAAATGATGGCGCAGACCTTGACCATCGGCACCGCGCACAAGGCAACGCTGCCGGGCTGGCCGGCCGCCGGCAAGACCGGCACATCCCAGGATTTCCGCGACGCCTGGTTCATCGGCTACACCGCGCATCTCGTCACCGGCGTCTGGCTCGGCAATGACGACGGCACGCCGACCAAGAAGGTCACCGGCGGCAGCCTGCCGGTCGATATCTGGAGCCGCTTCATGCGCGGCGCGCATCAGGGCGTTCCGGTCGTCGCCCTGCCCGGCCCGCCGGCCGGCGGCGTGATGTCCGGATTGTTCAGCAGCAACGCACCGGCACCGGCAACCGAGGGCGCAGCGCCGATCCCGCCCGCGCCGATTCGATCGGCCGGCAACACACCGAACGCGCGCGGCGCCAGTCTCGACGGCTGGCTGCTCGACAATCTGTTCGGACGCGGCCGGAACTAGCGCGGCTGAGCCACGCGCGCGCGTAAGCCGCGCGTCAGCATCCACAGCACCAACGTCGCGCAGCCCATCGCCGCCACTGCGGCGGCGAGCGGCCAGGCGTTCGCACCGAGCAAGGCACCGACCACCGCCCCGCATAGCGCCGCGGCGCTCTGTTGCACGAACCCCAGCAGGGCCGACGCCGCGCCCGCGCGCTCCGGAAACGGCGTCATCGCGCCGGCAAACGACTGCGGCAAGACCATGCCCAGCCCGGCGAGATAGATCGCGACTGGCAATACCAGCGATACCGCCGACGTCAGGCCCAGCGCCAGTGCCGCCATCATCACCAGACCGCCGCTGGCGCAGAAGCAAGCGCCGACACCGATGGTGTGGTCCAGGCCGACTTTGAGCACCAGCCGCGCGGCCAGCGCCGCGCCGGTCATGTAGCCGACCGAGCCGGCCGCAAAGGCTATGCCGAAGTCGAACGGCGTGAGCTTGTAAAGATCTTGCAATACGAACGACGCGCCGGAAATCCAGGCGAACAATCCGGCATAACTGCTGGACGCCAGCCCGAGATAAGCCAGATAGGCCGGATTGCGCGCCACCACGCGGTAGGACTTCAGCATCGACGACGGTGACACCGGCTCAGCCGCGCGCCGGCCTAGCGTTTCCGGCAATAGCAGCCAGATGGTGCCGGCGCCGAAAACTCCGGCCGCCACCAGCGTGAAGAAAATCGCACGCCAGCCAAAGCCGGTCTGCAAGGCGCCACCGGCGATCGGCGCCAGCACCGGCGCCAGCGCCATCACCGAGCCGATCAGCGACAATTCGCGCCCGGCGCGCGCGCCCGAATAAAGATCGCGCACGATGGCGCGCGCCAGCACGATGCCGCCGGAGCCGCCGATCGCCTGCAGCGCGCGCGCCGCGATCAGCATTTCGATCGAGGTCGAGAGCGCGCAGGCAAGCGAGGCCGCGCAATAGATGCCGAGCGCGGCCAGCAGCACCGGCTTGCGGCCGTGCCGGTCGGACACCGGTCCGTAGAAGATCTGGCCGATGGCGAAACCGAACAAATAGGCCGAAATCGTGAGCTGGACTTGCGCGGTCGGCGCGGTGAGCTGGCGCGCGATGTCCGGCAGCGAAGGCAGATACATGTCGGTGGTGAGCGGGCCGATCGCGCTCAATGCCGCCAGCAATGCCGTGAGCGCGAAAGTGCCGGAGCGCAACATCAGGTGTGACTACAGCAAGCGCCGCCGCGATGCTAGCGCGAGGCGTCCGGCAGCCCATAGCGATGGAGATTGCTGCCATGCGCGTCGAGCCAAGCCTTGGCGCGTGCGACATGCGGGCAGATACGCTCGACCACGCGCCAGAAACGCCGCGAATGGTTCATTTCGATCAAATGCGCGGCCTCGTGCGCGGCAAGATAGTCGAGCACGAAGGGCGGCGCGAAGATCAGCCGCCAGGAATAAGACAAGACGCCGGTGGTCGAACACGAGCCCCAGCGGCTCGACGGATCGCGGATCGACACCCGCTTGAAGGTAACGCCGAGATCCTCGGCAGCGCGCCGACTGGCGATTTCCAGATCGGTTTTGACCTCGCGCTTGAGATAATCAGAAACCCGGCGCGCGATATGCGGCGCCTCGCCAGCGACGCAGAGCAAGCGCTCGCCATTACCGTCGATTTCGGTCCACACCGTGCCGCGCATGCCCGCCCGATGCACGATACGGTGATCGACGCCGCGCAGCGGAATTATGGCGCCCGGAGAAAATGGCGCCGGCGCCGGCAACCGGCCGAGCCGCGCCGCGATCCAGCCGCCGTGCTTCTCCGCGAATTCGCGCGCCTGCTTCAGGCTGCCGCGCGGCGGCATGGTGAGCACGACTTCGCGGGTCGCGGACTGGATGCGCAAGCGTGTAACGCCGTGCCTGCCGGTGACGGCGCACGCGCACCAAATAGATTTCGCGGTCGAAGGTAACGCTGATCGCCGGCGGCTCGCTCGGCCGGCGGTAGAGAAGCGCGCGCAATGGCATGCGAAGGGTCCGCCCGATCCCGAAATGTCGCGGAAATATTGCCATATTCGCAGCCGTTCGCCACGCGGTTTTGCGCGGCTGAAAATGCCGCAATGACGCAAGGACTTACACGTAAAAAATTAGCGGCGGCCCGCGGCCGCCTTGGCTGGACGGGCGGCACTGCCGCGTCCGCCATTGTGGGACAGCGCGAAGTCGGCGATGCGGGGCGCGATCTCGGCGCGGAAGCGCGAGCCGTTGAACACGCCATAGTGGCCGACATTCGGCTGGAGATAATGCGCCTTGTTCTCGGCCGGAATTCCCGAGCACAAAGCGTGCGCGGCTTCGGTCTGGCCGACGCCGGAAATGTCGTCATGCTCGCCTTCGACCGTCAACAGCGCGACGCGCGTGATCATGCCCGGATCGATCATGCGGCCGCGATGGGTCATCTCGCCTTTCGGCAGCGCGTGACGGATGAACACGGTATCGACGGTCTGCAGATAGAACTCGGCGGCGAGATCCATGACGGCGAGATATTCGTCGTAGAACTCGCGGTGCTTCTGCGCCGAATTGCCGTCGCCTTTGACCAGATTTGTGAACAGTTCGCGATGCGCCTCGAGATGACGGTCCAGATTCATGCTCATGAAGCCGCTGAGCTGCAGGAATCCCGGATAGACGTCGCGCATGAAGCCCGGATGCGGGAACGGCACTTTGGTGATGACATGGCTGCGGAACCAGTCGAGCCCGCGATTCTCGGCCAGCTTATTGACCGAGTTGGAATTGATACGGGTGTCGATTGGCCCGCCCATCAGCACCATCGAATGCGGAACATATGGATCGTTGTCGGCCTCCATCAAGGAAACCGCCGCCAGGACCGGCACCGAAGGCTGGCATACCGCAATTACGTGCACGTCGCCCGCCAGCAGGTGCAGAATGGAAATCACGTAGTCGATATAGTCGTCGAGATCGAAAGCGCCGGCGCTGACCGGCACCGAGCGCGCGTTGCGCCAATCGGTGATGTAGACGTCGTGGTTGGGAAGAAAGGTCTCGACGGTGCCGCGCAACAGCGTGGGATAATGACCCGACATCGGCGCGACGATCAGCAATTTCGGCTGCGGACGCCGCGGCACCTGCGTGAAGGCGCGCTCGAAATGCAGCAGACGGCAGAAGGGGCGCTCCCATATCGTGTTGATATGAACCGGTACGCGCTCGCCGCCGACGGTCGTTGAATCGATTCGCCACTCCGGCCGCGCATATCGGCGCGTGGAGCGCTCGAACAATTCCGCCGCGGCGGCGACCGATTTTCCGTACGTGGTGTGCGCGAATGGATTGGCCGGATTTTTGAAGAACAGCCGCGTGGCGTCGGCCAGCGCGCGCGACGGATCAAGCGCGGCCTGGCCCATTTCGTAAAGCCAGTACATCGGAGTCGACAGCAATACGCCGTTGTCGGCGGGCAGCGTGGCTGCCCCGTCGAACTCGCCAATCGGCATAGGCTTGGTCCCCGGCCCCGCGCTTTGCTGCGCTGCAGCAGGGTGTCGTTTTTCGGTCATGGCGTCAACATAGAGATAAGTCCTTCGCGTCCGGTTTACACCCCGAAGCCCACTGATAGACCTCTAAAAACGCGGACTTTTCGACTTATTCACCGCCTTGGAGCAGCGAACCCTGGACCCGGGCGCTGGCCAGCAGCTTCAGGAAGGCGAATGACGCAGCTGCGAACAGCACGACATTAAACGCCAGCGCCTCGACCATCAGGTCGGCGCGGAACACATGCTCGATCAGCAGCGCGCGCATGCCTTCGAACACATAGGTCGGCGGCAGCGACCAGGCGACGTATTGCAGCCAGCCCGGCAAGACCGTCACCGGGTAATAGACGCAAGTGAGCGGCAGGAACAAAAACATGATGGTCCAGGCCATGCTTTCGGCGCCCATGCCGTTGCGCAGCAGCAGGCCGGCGACAAAAATCCCGATTGCCCAACTGGTCAGCATCAAATTGACGAAGAAAGCGACCAGCGCGAAGCCGAGCGACCAAAGATTGAAACCGAAGAACGCCAGCGCGAGCAGCGTCACCGGGATCATGCCGATCAGCAAGCGCACGATGCTCATGATCATCAGGCTGGCGATGAACTCGACCGGGCGCAGCGGCGACATCATCAGGTTGCCGAGATTGCGCGACCACATTTCTTCGAGGAACGAAATCGAAAATCCGAGCTGGCCGCGGAACAAAATGTCCCACAACAACACGGCGCCGATGAACACGCCGGCGGCGCGGGCGAACGGGCCGCCGTTCTGCGACACGTAGAGCTGCAAGAACCCCCACATCAGCATCTGCACCGTCGGCCAATAAATCAGGTCGAGGATGCGCGGCCAGGACGAGCGCAGCAGATACCAATAGCGCCGCACCATGGCGGTGACGCGATTGATGGAAAATTCCAGGCCGGCGTCGCTCATGGCGTGGCCTCGCGCTGTTCGCCTCGGCCGCGCGCGACGTCGAGGAACACTTCTTCCAAAGTTTCGCGCCCGTAACGCGCGAGCAGGCGTTGCGGCGTATCGTCGTCCTCGATGCGGCCAGTCTTCATGATGATGACGCGCTCGCACAGCCGCTCGACTTCCGTCATGTTGTGCGAGGCGAGCAGCACGGTCGCGCCATGCGTGATGCGATGGTGCTCGAGCCGCGAGCGCACCCAGTCGGCGGTGTCGGGATCGAGCGAAGCGGTCGGCTCGTCGAGCAGCAGAACTTCCGGACGGTTGAGCAGCGCCTTGGCGAGCGAGACGCGGGTTTTCTGGCCGGCCGACAGCTTGCCGGTGCCGCGGTCGAGAAATTCGGTGAGATCGAGATCGGCGGCCAGATTCGGCGATGCGACCGCCAATATCGGCGACCGCGTAAAGCTGCGCGAACACCGAGAGATTTTGCCGCACCGTGAGTCGCAGCGGCAGCGCCACATAGGGGCTTTCGAAATTCATCCGGTGCAGCACGTCGTAACGCTGCTGCGGCATTTGCGCGCCCAGCACGGTGACCGTGCCGGAGGTCGGCGCGATCAGGCCCATAATGCTGGCGATGGTGGTGGTCTTGCCGGCGCCATTGCCGCCGAGCAGCCCGGTGATCGAGCCGGGCGCGAGGCGAAACGAAATGCCGTCGACCGCCGCCACGGCCTTGTAGCGCTTGACCAGGTTTTCGACGGCGACGGCCGGGATGTCTGAACCGGACAAAATTACACCACGTCGCCGTAGGGCCCGTTCGGATCGGCAAGCGACTGCAGGCGTTGCGCGGCGGCGCGCGCGAACAACAGCAGCATGGCTTTGCGGGTCGGCGCGGGCAGTCTGTGCTCGGGCGCCTCGCAGACCATTTGCGCACCGAAGGCGTCGGCCACGATAAGGCCGGTGTCGGGCGGGAAAATCTCGCACGGCACGTCCATGTGAGTCGCGAAGAACAGCCGGTCGCAATGGGCGCGGTAATCCTGCCATTTCTGGTCGGCGCGAAAATCCGCGACCGAGGATTTAATCTCGACGATCCAAATCTCGCCGCCCGCATCGAGCGCCACCAGATCGGCCCTGCGGCCGGAGGGCAAGCGGCAATTCGCTGACCACGCTGAAGCCGTGGGCATGCAGCAGCCGCGCGGTGCCGCGCGCGATCCGCAGCGCGGTTTCCGATTGGCGGCCGTCGACGGGGAGTTCCAACGGCTGTTTGGCGGCGAGGTTCATGGCGCGAGTTTAGCACGTTCGGGAAACGCGGCGGCAAGCGCGGCGCGGCTGGCCGCGATCACGCCGCGCTCGGTAATAAGTCCGGTGACCAGACGGGCCGGCGTGACGTCGAAGCCGTAATTGGCGACCGGAGAGCCGTCCGGAACGATCTGCACGGTTTCAATGCGGCCGTCTTTGGTCTTGCCGGTCATCATCGCCACCTCGTCAGCGCTGCGCTGCTCGATCGGGATTTCGGCTACTCCATCGCTCATGGAAAAATCGATGGTCGACGACGGCACGCCGATATAGAACGGCACTTTATTGTCGGCGGCCGCCAACGCCTTGAGATAAGTGCCGATCTTGTTGCAGACGTCGCCCTCGGCGGTAACGCGGTCGGTGCCGACGATCACCATGTCGACTTGGCCGTGCTGCATTAAATGGCCGCCGGTATTGTCCGGAATGACGGTGTGCGGCACGCCGTGACGGCCGAGTTCCCAGGCCGTCAACGATGCGCCCTGATTGCGCGGCCGCGTCTCGTCGGCGAACACGTGCACCGCGATGCCCTTGTCGTGCGCGGTATAGACCGGCGCCAGCGCGGTGCCGATGTCGACCGCCGCCAGCCAGCCGGCATTGCAGTGCGTGAGCACGTTGACGCGCGCGCCGTTTTTGCGCGCCGCGATTTCTTCGATCAGCGCGCAGCCGTGGCGGCCGATCGCCCGGTTGGTGACGACATCCTCCTCGGCGATTTCGTTAGCGCGCGCAAGCGCCGCGGCAACGCGTTCGCTGCGCGGACGATTGCGCACCGCGGCGAGCATCTCGTCGAGCGCCCATTTGAGATTGATCGCGGTCGGCCGCGTCGCAAGCAGGGCCGCGCAGGCGCGCTCGAGATTTTCGTCGGAGGCATCGGCGCGAAGCGCGAGCCAGACGCCGTAAGCCGCCGAGGCGCCGATCAGCGGCGCGCCGCGCACCTGCATCGAATTGATCGCATGCACGGCGTCGTCCAGGCTGGCGAGCCGCGCGGTGGCAAACCGGTGCGGCAGCAAAGTCTGGTCGATGATGCCTACGCTGGTATTGTCGCGCTCCAGCCAGATCGTGCGCGTGTCTTTGCCGTCGATTTTCATGGGGCTAGAGATAACGCTGTTTGCAGCTTACGCAAAGCCGGGTAGCTTTCGCCGGTCAATCACATAGAGAACCGCGCCATGCCGCCGATCGATTATGAGAAGGAATACGACAACCGCGGCCGGGTGCCGGATCATGAAGTCATTTTCGCCGGCATGGTCCGCAATTCGGGGGCCTATCGCGCGGCGTCGCCGAAGGCCGAACTCGGCATTTCCTACGGCCCCAGCGCGCGCCAGATCATCGATTTCTTCCCCGCCGCCGCGGCGACCGCGCCGCTCGCCGTCTTCATTCACGGCGGCTACTGGCGCTCGCGCGATCCGTCGAGCTACAGCCATTTCGCGAAAATCCTGAACGCCAATGGCATCTCGGTGGCCGTCGCCGGCTACGATCTGGCCCCGCAGGTCAGCATCGCCACCATTATCGAACAAATGCGCGCGGCCTGCCTGTATCTGTGGCGAAAGCACAAACGGCGCCTGTTCGTGTTCGGCCATTCCGCCGGCGGCCATCTCACCGCCTGCATGCTGGCGACCGACTGGAAGACATTCGATTCGAGCGCGCCGTCCGATCTGGTGCCGGCTGCCTATGCCATCTCCGGCGTGTTCGATCTCATGCCGCTGCTGCACGTGTCGACCAATGCCGACTTCAAGCTGAATGAAACGTCCGCGCGCGCCTCGTCGCCGGTTTACTGGAAAGTGCCGGCCGGGCGCATATTCGACGCCGTGGTCGGCGGCATTGAGTCGGACGAGTTCATTCGGCAGACCCGCATGATCGCGGACGAATGGGCGAAGCTTGGCGTCAAGACGCGATACGGCGAGATTGAAGGCGCCAATCACTTCACCGTGGTCGAGCCGCTGAACGATCCCAATAGCGCGATGAGCGCGCGGCTGATCGAATTGGCCAAACATGTAGGCGCGATGAAACTCTAACGTCCCGCTCGTCCCGGCGAAAGCGGGGACCCAGTTCTTGGCTCTGGATTCCCGCTTGCGCGGGAATGAGCGGGACAACATCGGCACCGAAAACTAGAAAAACGCCTGGATGCCGGTCTGCGCGCGACCCAAAATCAGCGCGTGGATGTCGTGCGTGCCCTCGTAAGTGTTGACCGTCTCGAGGTTCGAAAGCACGCGCATCACGTGGTATTCCGCGGAGATGCCATTGCCGCCGTGCATGTCGCGGGCCATGCGCGCGATGTCGAGCGCCTTGCCGCAATTGTTGCGCTTCATCAGCGAGATCGACGGCGGCGCGGCCTTGCCCGCCTCCAGCATGCGGCCGAGCCGCAGCGAGCCCTGTAAGCCCGAGCGCGATTTCGGTCTGCATGTCGGCGAGCTTTTTCTGGATCAGCTGATTGGCGGCGAGCGGGCGGCCGAACTGCTTGCGGTCGAGCACGTATTGGCGCGCCGCGTGCCAGCAGAATTCCGCCGCGCCCATGACGCCCCAGGAAATGCCGTGGCGCGCGGTGTTGAGACAGCCGAACGGGCCGGCCAAGCCCTTGACGTTCGGCAGCAGGCTGTCTTCGCCCACCAGGCAATCTTCCAGCACGATCTCGCCGGTGATCGAGGCGCGCAACGACAGCTTGCCTTCGATCTTGGGCGTCGAAAAACCTTTGCCGCGTTCGACGATGAAGCCGCGAATGACGCCGTCGAGCTTGGCCCAAACGACGGCGACGTCGGCGACCGGCGCGTTGGAGATCCAGGTCTTGGCGCCGTTGAGCTTGTAGCCGCCGGATACTTTGTCGGCGCGCGTCACCATCGAGCCCGGATCGGAGCCGTGATCGGGCTCGGTCAGGCCGAAGCAGCCGATCATTTCGGCGCTGGCGAGCTTGGGCAGATATTTGCGCCGCTGGGCCTCGCTGCCGTAGGCATAGATCGGATACATCACCAGCGACGACTGCACCGACATCGCCGAGCGGAAGCCTGAGTCGACGCGCTCGAGCTCGCGCGCGATCAATCCGTAAGCGACATAGCCGAGACCGGCGCCGCCGTATTCTTCGGGGATCGTCGGCCCGAGCAGGCCGAGCTTGGCCATTTCGGGCATCATGTTGGGATCGTGTTTTTCCTGCGCGTAGGCTTCGACCACGCGCGGCATCAAATAATCCTGCGCGAAGCCGCGCGCGGTGTCGCGCACCATGCGCTCGTCTTCGGTCAGCTCGCTTTCGAGATCGAGCGGGTCCTCCCACACGAAGGCGGCATCCTTCAGCATTTTGGGCATGGCCTCGCGCTTCTCGGCCGGCTGCGACATATTCAACTCCTCGATTTTTCGAGCGGCATTATAGATAGTTGCGGCACTCTCGTCTCTCCGCTCGTCCCCGCGACCCAGCCTACCCTCGCTGCGCGAGCTTCGGCGGGTTTCAGTCCGCCGAAGCGCACAGCGCAAAGGCGGAAAGCGGGGACCCAGTGCTGGATTCCCGCTCTGCGCAGGAATGAGCGGGGAATACTTACAGGCATGCGTTATCGCCCCTATTCTTTAACGGCGCGGGGTACGCCGGCTTACTTTTCCTTTCCCTCTGCAAAGCAGAGGGAGTGGAGCGCCAAGCGGCGCACCAGTCTGTCAGTTGCCGCATCCTCTTTTGAAGGATGCGGGCGCCTCTCGGCGCTCCACAGCGGCGTTCTTACTCCGGCGCCGGGCCGCGCTTTCGGAGTCCGTTTCGTCTTGCCTTGCGGCTCGAAGCTCGCGGCGCCTTTCGGGTCAACCGCTTCCTCCGAACCTCGGGCAAGCCTCAACGGCCCGCCGTCAGCCAGCTCCTGGCAGGAGGCCCTAGTGCCCCCGGGCGGAGCCCCGGCGCCGCCCGGGTGCGGGGGGTACGTTTCGTCCCCCGCCCGCAGGCGCCGCACTTTGCTCCATCTTCGAAACGTCTCGCGAAGACGCCCTCAATGAGCAAAGCGCGGAGAGTGTGTGAGGGAAGTGTGGCGGAACTATGGAATTTATTCCTACAGCGTCGATTTTGGACTTCCGTATTTTTATATGGTATGTTAGCCATACTATGACAGGCGAGCCGAGCTTCGAATGGGACCCGATCAAGGAGCGCGCGAACCGCGCCAAACACGGCGTTTCGTTTTCGCTCGCACAGCGCGCCTTCTTTGATCCGCGCCGCATCATCGCCGAGGATTTGAGCCATAGCGGAACGGAGCAGCGCTATTACTGTTTCGGAGATGTGGACGGCAGTGTGATGACGGTGCGTTTCACTTGGCGCGAACAGCGTATCCGGATTTTCGGCGCCGGTTACTGGCGGAAAGGAAAGACGATCTATGAGCAACAGAACCGTTAAATACTACGGCCGGCGAAATCGGACGCGTGCGCGTGGTAGAGGATTTCTTGCCCTCGCCGGACGCGCTGGTGCCGCGCGAGGAGAACGTGAAGGTCACGCTTTCGCTCTCGCGCCGCAGCGTCGATTTCTTCAAGCAGGCGGCCAAGGCGAGGCGCGTGCCCTATCAGCGCATGATCCGCGCACTGGTGGATGCGTATGCGGAAAGGCAGGAGGGGAAGTGAAATAACAGGCTCGGCGCTTCGCGCCTCGGCCCAACCTACGCTTGCTGTTTCATTGATATTTCCGCCGCTTGAACGCTACCACATCCGCATGAGTAAGCTTGAACCACTCTCCATTTGCGCGGTGGTCAGCAAAGCGACGATGCCAATACGCTTCGATATCTGCTGGATCATCAGTACGGATTAAGTGAACAAGTGTTGCAGTCTCTGGAAGCGCAACGCGAATTTCCTTCACGCGACGCTCAAGCTCATCACTTCGTCCAATCTTATAATGAGCGCCGGACTTAATCAGATAGACAAGACCTTCCTTTACTTTCTTTTGAGGATCGGATGGTGCCAATACATTAGGTATCATTGCAGCAACGTCTTTGTATTCTTCGCGTGTGCGTGCCCAGGCGCCTACACGCTGAACAAGATTATCTTTGCCACCAAAATAATTGAGTAAAGTTTTCTCATTTGGAAAATCATCGTCTATTTTTTTATAGAGCCGAAATTCCATAAATGCCGGCATTTTTCCGTAATGCCTACACGCAGCGGCAATCTTTGTGAGGACAAATTCCTCGTCGAGTTTTCCGTTCTTAGGATTGGGAGTCAAACCAGCTTCTGTGAGTGCATCCCCCCATCGCGACCAATATACGCCAAACCAAGCGCCTTCTTTGATACCCGTCTCTGTTTCAAACAGCCTCCGTCCCGGCGGCTGACCGCCGTTGGCTTTAGCCAGTCTCTGAAATCTCAGCTATTATCTGCTCTCGCACGACACCCGACCGTTTAACTAAATCTTCTGAGCTTCCTAATCCTTTAGCGTCTTCACTATACACCCCACCCCTTCAACAAACTCCCAATCTCCTCCAAAACTGCTGGATCGTCGATGGGCTTTTCCCTCCCCCCTTGCGGGAGAGGGAAGTATGGATCCGCGGCAGCTCTTCATGGATGCCCGGGTCATGTCCGGGCATGACAAGAGACAGCCCAAACAAAAACCCCGCCGGCGTCCCGGCGGGGCTTTGCGCGCCTAACAGAAGACGGCGTCAAATCGCCATCTTGAGTTCCTTGGTGGCGCGAAACGCTACCTTGCGGCTGGCCTTGATCTGGATCGGCTCGCCGGTCGCGGGGTTGCGGCCCATGCGGGCGGCGCGCTTGCGCACTTGCAAGATGCCGAGGCCGGCGATCTTCACCCGCTCGCCCTTTTTCAGATGCTTGGTGATGAGACCGACGAGGTCTTCGAGCATTTCCTTGCCTTGACGCTTGGTGAGTTCGTGCTGTGCCGCCAACGTGTCGGCCAGATGCTTGGTGGTGATCGGCTTGTCTGCCATGACGTAGCTCCTGTTGCGCACCATGCGCCGTTGGACCAGCCCTATGAGATTCGCAGGCCTCGGGAAAGGCCCGATATGCCGAAAAACACAGAAAGTGGGGCTTTTTTGCACTGCGGTGGGGGCGTTGCCGCTGGCGGGCGTTTCGTCTATTCAGGCGGCTCAGGCGCCCGTAGCTCAGCTGGATAGAGCGTTGCCCTCCGAAACTGGAAGAGACCACTGAGCGCCCTCCAGAGTGTCCTTCTGCGGTAAGGATTCAACGGTCGAGGGTGGCTTCAATTCTCAAGAAAGTGCTCGCAAGGCACTGCCGGGCCGCCTTAGCCACGCGCGCGACTACCAGATTGGCTTCCAATCAAACTTATAGCTCACGCGCGCGACCACCTGGTCGACGGTCAAGCGGCTGGTGTTGGTCACGATTAAAGGTGCGCCGCCAGCGCTGCCCGGAGCGGTGAACGGATCATAGTTGAAATCGAAGTGATCGTACTCGACGCCGAGAATCAGATTCTGCCAGATCGCATAATCGACGCCGCCGCCGACGATCCAACCATTGACGGTTTGCAAGTTGGACGCCATGTCGCCGCTAGCGTTGACGTCAAATTTGGTCCTGGCACCTGCCCAGCCGCCTTTGGCATAAACCAGGTAGCGATCCCAGGCCCAACCAACCTGGCCTGTCGCGGTGTAGAGAGACGTAACCTTGAATTCCTCAGTCGCGCCAGCCGCCGGCGCAACGGTATCGCGCAAACCGGCCCAATCCCATGTGCCTTCAATGCCGAGAACCAACTGATTCCACTGCCAACGCCAACCGACTTGGCCGCCGAACACACCGCCGTCGGGACGGAAATTTTCCGGGACGCCGCCCCCGGCTCCCACGTTGTCTAGCCAATCCTCACGGCCCCAAGCGCCACCGCCGTTGATGCCGACATATAAGCCGGTCCAATTGTAAACGACCGGAAGCGGCGCCATCGGCGCCTTGGTCGGCATGTCGGCTGCGCTCGCGGCATTGACGAAACTAAACGCGGTAATGGCCACAGCGACTGTGATGAATTTTCTCATGGGGCCCCTGGATTGACCGCAAGAATTAGAGCCACTTGATACCTCGAAATACCGAGGGCGCATGTAGCTTTTCTGCAACAATCCATGGTCAAAGTTGTTAGCACTTGAACGGCGATTTTATCAACCGGATGTCCGCTTTGGGGCACTAGCGGACAAACCGCTGCGGGCTAAAATCCGCCGTTGTCCGCTGTTCCCCAATAGCGGCTGCCCATTGTTCGGCCGGAATGCGAGAATAAGTGCATGAGTACACCGGCCGATCGAGCCGCCAGTTTGCGCAAGCTGATTGCGCATGTGCGCGAGGCCCTTGGCCTCGATCTCGGCTTTGTCCTTTGGGACGGTTCGACCGTTCCGGCAACGCTGCCAGGCGAGGCACTGGCGATGGTCCTGACCGACGAGGGCGTGGTGGCGGCATTGGTGCGCCGCCCGAACTTCGACACGCTGGCCGATCTCTGGGCCACGGCGCGCATCGACCTGCGCAACGGTTCGGTGGCCGACTTGCTGGCGCGCCGGCCAGCGGCCAGCAGCCGCGAATTCCGCAAACGTCTCGACCGCTGGCTTCTCGCGCGCGTGCTGGTCAAGTTCCTGTTTTTGCCGGCCGGCGGGCCGTGGCCGCTACGCGATTCACTGCACGGCCGCACGGCGCCAAGCAGCGGTAGCGAGAGCGAGAACAAGGAGAACGTCCAGTTCCACTACGACCTCTCCAATGCGTTCTACGCGCTCTTCCTCGATCCGGAGATGGTCTATTCCTGCGGTTATTTTGTCGACTGGCGCAACGATATTGCAACCGCGCAACGCGACAAGCTCGACATGACCTGCCGCAAACTGCGCCTGCAGCCCGGCGACACGCTGCTTGACGTCGGCTGCGGCTGGGGTGCGCTGGTATGTCATGCGGCGCAACACTACGGTGTGTCTGCGCATGGCGTGACGCTGGCGCAGCAGCAATTCGATTATGCCACGGAAAAAGTCGCGCGCCTCGGCCTGCAAGATCGCGTGACGCTGGAGCTGCGCGACTATTCGACGCTCGAAGGCAGTTATGACAAAATCGCCTCGATCGGTATGTTCGAGCATGTCGGGATCGTCAACCATCCGGCCTATTTCGCGACCATCAGCCGGCTGCTGCGTCCACGCGGACTATATCTGCACCACGCGATCGTGCGCCGCGCCAAGCGCAACGACAAAATGCTGCGCAATCGCTCGCGCGAGTATCAGGCGTTGATCCGATACATATTTCCTGGCGCCGAGGTCGATCACATCGGCATGTCGATCGCCAATCTTGAGCACCAGGGCTTAGAGGTGCGCGACGTCGAAGGCTGGCGCGAGCATTATCATCACACGTGCAAAGCGTGGCATGAACGGCTGCTCGCCAATCGGGACGCGGCAGAGCGCGAGGTCGGCAGCGTGCGCACACGTCTGTGGCTCGCTTATCTCGCCGCCTGCGCCTACGGATTCGAGGGCCGCTCGATGGGCATCTACCAGACGCTGGCGGTCAAGCGCGAACGCGGGGCTTCCGGACTGCCGCCGACGCGCGCGGATCTTTATCGTTGATCAGGCAAGATCCGCACCGCCGAGCATCATATCCGCCGTTGTCCGCTGTTGTCAGAAAGTGGACAAACGCGGGCGCGGTTGAACCCGCCGCTAATAACGGACATCGCTGTTGGTCTGAAATGAAAGTGTCGCCTGAATGATGCAAGGGCCTTGCGGTGCGCATCGGTGACGGCCGCTTCGCTTGTATTGCCTGTGACCTTTGCCGCAACACCGGAAGAGTTCAAGGTTCTGATCGCAGTTGCCTCTTCAGCATGCGTAGCGAGAGGCACGGTAGGTTTTTCAATTTAAGAACTTCGCGGAACGATCCACAAGCTCATGGGTTTTTCTTTAGTCCCAGCGTTATGGCTGGAACTTTGAACCATGGAGGAACCCATGCGGACAAGGATATTTGTTCCATTGCTATTGGCGTCTCTGGCGTTACCAGTGGTGGCCCAAGCCCAAGGCACCGTACGCGGTGCTGAAGAGGGTGCGGCCGCCGGTGACCGCGCTGCCGGTCCCGCTGGCGCGATCGTGGGCGGAACGGTCGGAGCTGCCACCGGTACCATTGGCGGTATTCTAGGCGTCGAGGATCGTCCGCGCTTCCGCGAATATGTCGAACACGAGCGACGGCCCTCTTACCACTATGACCACGATCTTCGCGTCGGCGTGGTGCTTCCGCCAAGTGTTACGTACTACGACGTGCCCGCCGAGTACCACGTAAGGGGCTACCGCTACGCTTACGTGAACGACCACCCCGTTTTGGTCGAACCTCGCACACACCGCGTCGTCGAAATCGTTGAATAGCACTACAGGTTTATAAATGAACAAAGTCCGCTCCGGCTTAACGCCGGGGCGGATTTTATTTTTTGAGCGCCTGCGGCGCGAATGCTTTAAAAATGGTCGGGCCGCCTCGTGAGAAGGCGGCCCGTACATCGCCACGAATGCCCGGGGTGGACGTTTGGCACTCAAGCGATGGAGTTTAGCGAGCTATCAAGCGGCAACGCGCGGCGGCGTCCGGTGCAGCATCCACAGGTCAATCGCCGCGATAATCGCCACCGCCAAGCCAGTGAAGAATAGCACCACGGTGGGTGGCTGTTGATGGTGAACGTGAACGACCCACGGGGATATCAGCACCCAAATGCCAAGGAGCAGATTGATCCACTCCTCCCATTCACCAAATGCTGACAGCGCTATGACTGATATTATCGCAATTGCGATGCCACTGAGCCAAGCGACCCATGCCGCGGGCACCACACCTACGAAGCCGACGATCCATGGTGACAAGAACAACCAGATTGCCAGAATCAGGTTGATCACATCTGGAACGATTTCATTTCTTTTCATTTGAGACCTCCTTTTCAACGCCGAAGGAAGGTCAGTTCCTCGGTTGCGCGCCCCCTTAATGGGCAAGCGGCCATACTGGAACGCAGTCTGCGTCCAGACGAGACGGACGCTTTCGTTTGACTAACGCGAAATCGCATACGGAGTTTCATTAAATCGATGAGAACTCCTGGAACCCTCCTTGTGACATGACCCGCGACCTCCAAAATATCAGGCGCAGCTCTCGCGTCATGGATCGGCACAGGTCACGTTCCCGACCAGCGCGATGATCTGCCCTGTCGGCTGCAAGATCTCTCAGGATTCAAAATCACCGCCGATGCGGCATTGGGCTCAGTGGTCGGGATGCACGCCGCTGCGTGGTTCAATAACAAAAAGCCAAAAGATGAGGCAGAAAAGGCCCAATCCGATAACCGCGATACCAACGTCGTCAATCATGCAGTCAAGAATTACATCGACGGATCCGACTGTCATTAATCGAAATTAAAATCACGGATCAGACAATATTATTGACGCATTTGTTCCCATTGCGCGGTTGTGGGGTGCCAACAATCCCTTCGTCTTGGCTTTCCGGAATTGGCGGGATTGTGAATGTAGGCGGTGAACCTTATCCGCTAGAAGCGTGCAGTAAGACCAAGAATCGGCCCATGCATGGTCATGTTGTATTCATAGTGGGACAGTCCGCTGCCTTGCGAGTAATCGACATACAAGGCCCTGTAGCCGGCCATGCCGCTCCACGTGACGCCGTTGTGGACGTAGAAATCGTAATTGAGCGCGGCGATGGCCTGCCATGAGAACCGGCTTCCCACGCCGAAGCCGCCGATGTCGCCGCTGGCGACGAAATTCA
The DNA here is from genome assembly GCA_963809675.1 of uncultured Alphaproteobacteria bacterium. Taxonomy (GTDB): domain Bacteria; phylum Pseudomonadota; class Alphaproteobacteria; order Rhizobiales; family Xanthobacteraceae; genus Pseudolabrys. The sequence goes on along the minus strand of CAWEKJ010000006.1, from coordinate 527,654 downwards.
TGCCGGGCGCGAATTGATGGCGCAGCCGCACGCCCACCAGCGGGTCAACCCAGCCGACGCTGCCGGACGCGGTGAGCGTCCCGTCCACGTTGCGCGTGAGATCGCCCACATTGACCGTCCCCGACACCGCCAAGCTGGCGTCGGCTTTCTGCCACCACCCGCGCGCGCCGCCGAAAAGATCGATGGCGGTGCCGGAGCCCAGCGCCGCGGTCGATCCCCAATGCGTAACCTCATAGGCGGCCGCCATTTCGGCGATCACCATCTCGTACTTCAGGCCAGCGGATGCGCCGACGCTGGCGTTGAGTTCATCGGTACCGCGCGAGCGCACCATGTCCGCGTTCAATCCGATCTTCAAATAGTCGACGTCGGCGAACAGCGAGAGCCGGCCATTGCGCGCTTCGAAATATCCCATGAATGCCATAAGATCTTTCGGGATCTCCGACCGCCGCACGAGATCCATCAGATCATTGAAGCCGACATCGACATCGACCGTGCGGCCTTTGACCGTCGTCGAGCCGTGCAGCAACGTGACCCACGCATAGGGCGTGGCCGTGAACGTCCAGGAATTGAGAACCGGAGCCGGCGGAGGTGATCGCCTTTTTTCGGCATGGAGCGCGAGATCGGCGGCGATCGCGCGCACCACGATCAGTGCATAACCGAAAGCGTCATCCGCACGATCAATCGCACCCGCTTCCGCCGAATGATTCAGATTTGTCTCCAAGCCTGCTCGCCTGCATTGCCAGTTGCGAAATGGCGAACGAACCCCATCTCTCGCGTTACGCGAATGAGAAGACGCGCTTCCAATCGTTCTTCATGTCGACGACAGTCCATTATTCAGCGCGGCAGCATCTAACCCCTTGTCAGGCGGCCGAAGGCGTGTTCCGGTCGTAAGCATATTCGCGGTCCGCGTCGGAGTGGTGGACCAGCAGTCCAAAGCGCACGCCGCCGCTCATCGTCGTCCACTGCAGCATTTCGAGGTCGCCGTCGGAATTGCCAAGGCGGCATCGCGCGCCGGCCATGACTTGCTTGATGCCAACCGGCTTGCCAGCCTTGTCATCGACAAAGTTGACCTCGGCAGACGGAACAGTTCTGGCCTGCCTTGGCGGGTCTCGAATCGTGTCTTGATCGATGAGCCCACCACCTGCTCGGGTGGAACGCCATAAACCCGTTCGGTCCACGGCCGCATGAACTCGATCGCCGCCGCCGGAGACGATGTAGGTCTTGAAGCCGCTGGCGCGCAGATACGCGAGCAATTGAGCATCGGCTGATAGACCAGCTCGGTGTAGGGCCGCTTGAACCGCGGATCGCGCGCGGAGGCTAGCCAATCGACGACGATCTTCGAGAACTCATCGCTGGTCATGCCGGCATGAGTCCCATGATCAGTTCCGCTACGCCGCGTTCGCCGAGCTTCGCCAAGGCTTTCATGTCGCCGTCGATGACCGCCTTGAAGGGCTGTTTTTGGTTCCAGTCCGGGTGCAGCGGCGCCATCGCCGTTACGCGATCGAGCGCGAAGGCGAACTGGACATACATGGGATGCTCGCACCACAACGTCCCATCATTGTCGAATGTCGCGATGCGCTGCGGTACGCAACGAAATCCGGCGCACCGTCACGTGTCACCGCGGTGACGAAATTAACGATCGACTGTTTTGTGGCGCCATCATTCCAGGATGGCAGCGGGTCGCTCGTCGCAGTTTGTGCTTGCGCGGCTGTGGAAAAGAACGTTCCGGACAAAACCGGAAGGACCGCCAAAGTTGAAACGAGAGTGCGGCGGTTGATGCCCGGGGATGGAACGATGGTCGCCATAGTGGTCTCCCTTCACGCCCTAACGGCGGGCGGCCCTATGCAAACCGCCCGCCGTTAATGTCATTTCGACTACTGGCTCGGGCCTTTGCTCGCGGCCTCGGCCTGCTGCATCCTTTTCGCCATCTCCGCCTTGACCGCGTCGAGATTGAAGCTCGCGCCGCGCTGCATCGGCGGGTAGTCGAGGAAGGTCTGGAGCTCCTTGCCAACCACCTGCTGGACGAAAACGAAGCGCCAGAACTGGTACTTGAACCAGTCGAAGTACTGCTGCCCGCCGTCTTTCGTCCCATTCCCAGGCCAGCCCGTGCGCTCGAACGGGTCGAGGCGGAGGTTGGTGATGTAGGGCACATCAGGCTTGGTCTTTTCGCCCAGCCAGCCCGCCGGCTGGTCGATGAAGCGGAACTTATAGTCGTCAATGCGCACCGCGCCGACCGTGCTCTCACCGAGGTAGAAAATCTCGTGACGCGCGGACGGACCCTTTCCGGTGATGGCGTCCATCTGGTTGTAGCCGTCCAGGTGGTTCTTGTAGGTGCGGTCGCCGATCGTCTTACCCTTCAGCAGTTCTTCGGTGATGTTCGGGTTGCCAGCCACGGCGACGAAGGTCGGCAGCCAGTCCAGGCCGGAGAAGATTCCGTTTTGCACGGAGTCCGCCGGTACATGGCCGGGCCAACGCAGGAGACAGGGCACGCGGAAGCCGCCTTCGAGGACCGTTCCCTTGGACTGCGCGAACGGCGTCTGACCGCCGTCGGGCCAGGTGAAGACCTCGGTGCCATTGTCGGTGGTGAAGACGACGATGGTGTTGTTGTCCTCGCCCATATCCTTGATCTTCTTCATGACCAAACCGACATCGTCGTCGAGCTGGGCCATGCCGGCTTCCTCTTCCGACCAGCCATTCTCCGAATTGCGCATCGCCTCATACTTTGGGGAAAGGTGCGTGACGATGTGCATCCGCGTCGGGTTGAGCCAGACGAAGAACGGCTTGCCGTCCTTTTTGGCTTTGTCCATGAAGCTGATGGCAAAGTCGCGAATCTCGTCGTCCACCGTTTCCATCCGTTTCGGATAGAGCGGGCCGGCATCCTCGATCCTCTGCTTGCCGATCTTGCCCCAGCGCGGCATTTCCGTTGAATCGTCTTTCTCGGTCGCCCAACTGTGAATCATGTTGCGCGGGCCGACGACGTTCAGCAGATTCTGCGGATAGTTGGGATGCGCCGGGTCTTCCATTGCGTCGAGGTGGTATAAATAACCGAAGAATTCGTCGAAGCCGTGGACGGTCGGCAGGAACTCGTTCTTGTCGCCAAGATGATTCTTGCCGAACTGGCCGGTGGCGTAACCCATCGATTTCAATACTGTTGCGATGGTCACGGCCTCGGCCGGCAGGCCGACCGACGCGCCGGCCTGGCCGACCGTGGTCATGCCGGTGCGGATCGGCAGCTCGCCGGTGATGAAGTTCGCGCGACCCGCCGTGCAACTAGCCTCGGCGTAGTAGTCGGTGAACAGCATGCCTTCTTTGGCGAGCTTGTCGAGGTTCGGCGTCCGCCCCGCCATCATGCCGCGGTGGTAGGCGCCGATATTCCACATGCCGATGTCGTCGCCCATGATGACAAGAATATTGGGCGGTTTGGGTTGCTGTGCGATCGCCGGTGCAGAACCTCCCATCACTGCGGCGACGCATGACGCCAACAGGCCGAGTTTCATTTTGTGTCGTAAGTTCATGGGTCTATCTCCTGCTTGACCACCCCCCTGAAGCGCGTTGTGACGAGTTCCAATGCGGGAAACTCGTCGTAGATGAGATTTGCCATTGATGGCCCATGACACGTTTGGTGCGAGAATCTCTAGTGCACTTAAGGGAAGTAGATTCAGACGCCGTACCGGAGGAGAGTCTGTTTCAAATTGCGTACTGAGATACCTACAGGGACCACGCATGAGCAGCGAAGCGATCGACAAATACAGTGCTCCGCAAAAGCTGCATGTGACTTCGGGCGGCCGGTTTCACGCCATGGCCAAGCCCACCGGATCCACGTGCAACCTGGATTGCAAATACTGTTTCTACTTGAGCAAGGAGACTTTGCCCAACGGGCCCGGCACGGGCCAGATGAGCGACGAAACGCTTGAGCTCTTCGTCAGGCAATATATCGAAGCGACTACCGGCCCCCAGGTGGTCTTTTCCTGGCAAGGGGGCGAGCCGACGCTGCGCGGGTTGGATTTCTTTCGCCGCGCGGTCACGCTGCAGAAGAAGTATGCAAGACCCAATCAACGCATCGAGAACGATCTGCAGACGAATGGCGTTCTCCTCAACGAAGAGTGGGCGGCGTTTTTAAAGGAGCACCGCTTTCTTGTCGGGCTTAGCATCGACGGTCCGCGCGAATTGCATGACCGGTTTCGCATTAATAAAGGCGGCGCGCCGACCTTCGACAAGGTCATGGCCGCAGCAAATCTATTGCGTAAATTCGGCGTTCGTTTCAATACGCTGACCTGCGTGCACCGGGATAACGCGTCACGGCCGCTCGACGTCTACCGCTTTCTGAGGCGCGAGTTGAACTCCACCTACATCCAGTTCATCCCGATCGTGCAATTGAAGGAATTTGAGACGACGGCGCCACAGATGTGGGATAAATCCCGCCTCCCCGTCGTCGGCAGCCCTGAAGCGCGCCCCGATCATCCGAACTCGGTCGTCACCGACTGGTCGGTCGATCCCGATGAATACGGATATTTTCTATCGAGGGTGTTCGACGAATGGCGACGGAAGGATTTAGGCGTAGTGCTGGTCAATCACTTTGAAACTCTTGTGGCGCAACACATGGGGCTTCCCTCGCAGATCTGCATCTACGGTGAAATCTGCGGCAAAGCCGTCGCGGTCGAGCACGATGGCAGCGTTTATTCATGCGATCATTACGTCTACCCGGAATATCGAATAGGGACGATACGAGAAAAACCGCTGGCGGAAATGGTTTTCTCGCCGGAGCAAGTCAAATTCGGCTATGCCAAATCCGAAACACTGCCGCGCTATTGCCGCGAGTGTCCGTATCTCAAGGACTGTTGGGGAGAATGTCCGAAAAACCGTCTGATCCGCACACCGGACGGCGAACCGGGTCTCAACTATCTCTGCGCGGGACTGAAGAAATTCTACAAACATGCGCTGCCCGAAGTTGAAAAAATCGCAAATGAGATTCGTCGGCAGCAGAACCAACCGAGCAGACGGATTTTCTGAACCAGCAGGATAGAGATTGCTGCCTTCCAATCTCTAAGTGGAGCGGGCCTGCCAAAAATCATTCCTGACCGCTTCTGATATGCGCCTTAAAATGGAAATATGCTCGTATGCGTGCCATATCCGCTTTAGGTCAGGAGTAGAGTTTAGTCGCGCCATGCCGCGAGCAGCCCGTGACGTAGATCAAGCCTCTACCGGCCGTCTCAGGTCAGATTACGACGCGTGGCCGTCTCCGATTGAAACGTTGAGAATGCGCAAGAACGCGTATCGAGCCGCGAGTGCCGTAATCGGATTATTGCTTGCCGCATGCGCCACGACGTTTAACGAACCAATTAATATACCGGTTGCGTCAGATGCGGGCATCGCTCCGCTCGCGGCTCCGCCGGATGTTCCCGGCGACACCGTCGTGGCGCTCGCATTTTCCGGCGGTGGAACGCGTGCGGCGGCTTTTGCCTATGGCGCCATGCGCGGTCTCGACCGCTTGCCGACGCGCCATGGCGGTACTTATTTCGACCGGATCATCTTTATCTCGGGCGTTTCCGGAGGCTCGGTCGCTGCGGCCTATTTCGGTCTAAAAGGGCGCCTTGCTCTTGCGGATTTTCGCGAACGGTTTCTCTTAAAGAACGCCGAAGAAGACCTCAACACCAGAGTTAGCCTCGTGAACCTGGCGCGCGGCTTTGAGGGCGGTGTCAACGATTCGTCCCGGCTGGCGGGGTGGCTCGATCAAAACCTCTATGAAGGCGCGACACTGGCCGATCTCTTCCGGCCGGGCAAACCTGTCGTGTGGATCAACGCTTCCGACCTTTACAATCGCACACCGTTTCTGTTTTCTCCGGTGACCTTTCAGGCATTATGTAGCGACCCGCGTAACTATCCGATCTCGCAAGCGGTTGCGGCCTCGGCTGCCGTCCCTATAGCCTTTGTTCCGATTGTGGTCGCCAGTTATTCCGACGCATGCAGCGTGCCGTTGCCCGCATGGGTCGACCGTGTCATTGCAAGCCACACGGCTGGAGCGCAAGTCCGGGCGTTTGCGCGGGCGCTCAAGCGCTATCGAGATCCGGAACAAGTTCGCTTCGTGAAGTTGGCCGATGGCGGCATCACCGATAATTTCGGGCTGTCTGGCATCGTCATTGCCCGCGAAGCCGCCGGCCAACCCTACGCGCCGCTTTCCCGCGAAAAGGCGGTACGGTTGCGTCACGTCGTGTTCATCATCGTCAATTCGGGATTGGGTCCTCGCGGAGAATGGGCCCGGACCGTGCAGGGTCCATCCGGGAAAGAAATGATCGGCGCGCTCACCGATACTGCGATAAATTCCGCGGTGCGGAGCGGATTCGATGCATTCCGGTTAAGCGTCAAAAGCTGGCAAGACGCTACCCGCAAGTGGCGCTGTACCTTGTCTCGGGCCGAAGCCGTCAAACTTGGCGCCACTGGCGACTGGCGCTGCAGCAACATCAGCTTTGACGTTGCGGAAATCGGTTTCGATCAACTCGATACAGCGCGCGCCGCGCGGCTCGACCAAGTGCCCACCCGTTTCCACTTGCCGGAAGCTGAAGTCGATTTGGTGGTCCAGGCCGGCAGCGATGCGCTGCTGGCACACCCGACCGTGCGCGCGGTACTTGGCAGGGCAAATTGACCTAATCGGCAGCCTTGAGGCCAAGGGCATGGCATCTCTGCTGACAACCCGGTTTGTGCCCGCGTAGTAATCAATCGCTGACTGTCGCCTATTGGCATACTTTGTTGCAAAAGTCGGCGATGGGAAGAGCGAGGCAATTGCCTCGACGTCTTGAAGCCGTCTACTGCGCCCGCCCAAAGCGAGGGGTGTGACATAATGCTACAGCTCGGCACGCGCTCGGCGCATTATTTGCTGGCGCGCCCGAGACGATTCGAACGTCCGACCATTGCCGCAGGAGCCCCCAACATCCAATTGAGCAAAATCAGGCCCGTTGCCGCTGGCGGGCGTTTCGTCTATTCAGGCGGCTAGGCGCCCGTAGCTCAGCTGGATAGAGCGTTGCCCTCCGAAGGCAAAGGTCGGACGTTCGAATCGTCTCGGGCGCGCCAGCCATCTCCACGATTTCAAATATTTCTTCATTCCGCTCGGTGCCATTGGCCACTGAGCGGCACGTTTCATTTGCCGGGCAGGTCCGAGTTGGCCGTCGCAAAGTACGCGATAGAGAACGGAGCCGTCCGGCCTAGGGCTTGAGATCGCTCGCAACGGTGTTGCTGCCGTCCATCTTCATAGGGAACGAGTGGTGCTCGTGCACGATCCGCCAGCCGGTTGTGCGCCGAACAAGCACGAAGCTGCTGCGGAACCAAGCATCCACCTTACCCTGCCCCTTCTTGTCGCCCCTCAGGTTCGTCAGGCCGTGCGCGACCGCCAGGTTGCCGCTCACCAGGACCATCGGGTCCGTGAATCTGCTCTCGATTGGCCCGTTCCAGGTCGCGAACCAGCCATCGAGGTCGGCGGGGTTGCGGGCCGCCTCGCCGATCAGGCGCAGCGGCGGCGGCAGATCAAAGCTGACGATTTCCGAATCGATCGTTGCAACCACCGCCGCGGCGTCGCCCCGCGCAAGCGCGTTGTCCCGTTTGGCAAGGAGGTCACGGATGTCTGTCTCGTCAGTGCTCATTGCAGCCTCCAATGGTCCACTAGTCTTCGGCCGGCACGGAGTGATGCTCGTGCGTGATACGCCAGTCGCCATCGATCTTCCGCAGTCCGATTGTCAGCCGGAACGGAAACCCGCCTGGCTGCGGACTGACGCAGCGCATGATGGCGACAGCGAAGGCGACATGTTCGCCGGCGGTAATTTCAAGCTCCTCGATGTCGAACGTCTGTGACGGCTTGTGGTATTTGAAAAACAAATCCCACGTTTTCTTGTACTCCTCCATTCCCCGCGATTGCAGCGGCGGCGGAACGTCGAACATCACGATGTCCTGCTGGTGGTGAGCAAGGATCGCTGGCAGGTCATGCCGCCGCACCGCGTCCGCCCATGCTTCGATAAGCGCTCTGATCTGGCTCTCAGCCGTTCCGCCTTGAAGCAACATGGTTTTCACTCCAGCTTTTTTCGATGTATGCGCCTAGGACGAACGTCGGCGCGCACATCCGACACGTCGAATAGATTTTTATGGCTACGGCAAGTTCGCAGAGTTGTTCGTCAGTCCGGTCGGTCAGGCATGGCGATTCGACTCAACGTGCTTTTTGAAGTTGTTCAAAATCGCTTGCCAGCCTTGATGTTGCTGCTCGATAGAGTGAGTGGACTCAGCGTCGAAAGTTTCGCGTACCGTGACGCCATCCAGCCCAGAGATAAACTCAACCAGTAGCACTCGGTCGTCGAAGGACGATTCAATCAACTTGTGCTCGGCGACCTTCGTGTAGATTCCGGCGAAATCAAAGCCCATGCTGCCATCCTTGGCTTCCATGCGCGATGAAAAGGCGCCGCCAACACGCAAGTCCACGGCAGATTTCGTCGTGTGCCAATCGTCGGATGCAGAATTCCACTGCTTGATGTCGTCCGGCGTATTCCAGGCATGCCAGACTTCTTGAATTGGTGCGGCGACTTTGGCTTCAACGGTGATCTTGGTGGTAGTCATGGCGTTTCCTTTCGCTTGGTATTGCGCGGCCGGTTGAAAATCGCCTCGAGATAGCGCCGCAAATGCGCGAGACTCTCGCGCGCGACCTCGGGACCCTGCTTTGCCTTGGCGAAGATGAACGCGCCCTGCAAAACCGATTGAATGAAGTAGCCAACGCTTGCGGCGCTCCACGGCGCGTTCGGCGCGTAAAGCCGCTTGGCGGCTTCGATGTCGCGCGTCAGAATCGCGATGTGCGTCGACATGCCCTTGTCGCAAGCTGCGCGAATGTCGGGGTGCGTTGCGTAGGTCTCCTGAACCAGCGTACCGAGCAAGCAGGTGTAGTCAGACAAGTCGCCTCGCAGGATTTCGGCGCGAAAGTCGACGTAGCCGAGCAGGCGATCGAGCGGATCTTTCGAATTGTGGTATGGCGCGGAGGCAAAAAAGCCCTCCGTCATCTCCCCCCAATAGGCGGCGGCAGAAGTGGCGAGGTCGTCCTTGCTTTTGAAGTGATGGAAGAAGCTGCCCTTGGTGACGTCCGCTGCATGGCAGATGTCGTCGACCGTCGTGGCCGCGTAGCCCTTGGCGCGAATCACGTTCAACGCCGCGCTCAAAAGCCTGGTTTTCGATTCATGCCGTGTTTGATCGTTCATGCCACCAACATACCTACTAGTTGGTATGCTGTCAAGGCCCATAAATAACGCCAAGCGTGGGGTTCGATCAATCGTCATGCGTAAGCTTGAAGGGGCCGAAATCGGCCGAAATCGACGGATTCTGGCGACAACCGGCTAGGTTGCCTCAGGCGACTTCGGGTAAACTCTCGAAAATATGAGAAAACCGCCCTCCGAAGGCAAGGTCGGACGTTCGAATCGTCTCGGGCGCGCCAGTTTCTAAAACCCCGCCATGCCGGACAGTTCCAAACATCACGGCGGATCAATGCCGGGCGACAAAAAATTAAACCCCGGGAAGACACGATGCCGATTTCACGCCGCACGCTGATCGCAACTTTGGGCCTCGGCTCGACGCTGGGCTTGCTTCCGCGTGAAGCCTTCGCCGCCTATCCGAACCGGCGATCCATCTGATCGTGCCGCGCGCTCCGCACGTCACGCGCCGAGCTAGGGACGCGGAACTCCCGGCAACTGTCGCGGGTTAGTGCCCGGTACCTTCTCGCATCGTCGGAGGCCCCATGCGCCATCAGCGAGCAGCCGTGACAATCTCGACATTTGCAATTTCGCTGGCGCTGATAGCGCCCATGGCTGCGGCCAAATTTTTGCTGGCGGCCGATTTTTCACAGACGGCCCAAACCCGGCAGGCGCAAGCGCCGACCGCCACGCCGGCACCCGCGCCGCAACCGCCGCCCGCCACCGTGTTCGACAACCGGGAAATATCGGGAATCCTCGGCCGGGAGGTTCTCAGCGCAGCCAATGAAAACATGGGGCGCGTCATCGACGTGCTTGTCGATCAGACCGGGCGCGTGCGCGCCGCCATTATCGACTTCGGCGGCTTCCTCGGCGTCGGCAGCAGGAAGATCGCGGTCGATTGGAATGCGCTGCACTTCTCGCCTGACAAAGACCATTACCGCATCATCCTTGAGCTGACACGAGACCAGGTGAAGTCGGCGCCGGAGTACCAGGAGGGCAAGCCCATCGTCGTGTTGGGCGCCGCGGCTGGTTCCGACCGCGTTCGGCTAGCAACGTCGGCGAATCCAGCGAGGTGAGTTCTGCTACCGAAATCACCACTCTCCGCTGTCCAAACCCGGGCCAGCAGTCCGGAGCCTATCAATGAGGGCACGCGGCTGAAGCCGCTGGCACATGACGATGCCCCGCCCGCGCCGTCGCGCAGCAGTCTTCGCGGTCTCGACTGGTTCGTGTTCTGCGTGGCCGACGTTCAAACCGGTTTCGGGCCGTTCGTCGCGGTTTATCTGACCACGCAGAAATGGACGCAGATCGATATCGGCTTGATCCTGTCGGTCGGCGGCATCGTGGCCTTGCTCGGGCAGATGCCTGGCGGCGCGGTCGTCGATGCCGCCCGATCCGAGCGGTTTGTCGCCGGCCTGGCAATCCTGGCCATCAGCATCAGCGCGCTGACCTATGCGGCCTTTCCAATCTTTCCAGCGGTGCTGGCCGCCGCGGTTTTGCATGCGTCCGCCAGTTGCGTGCTGGGGCCCGCCATTGCCGCCATCAGCCTTGGCCTTGTCGGACACGCGGCGATCGGCGAACGCCTGGGCCGTAATTCGCGCTTTGCATCAATCGGCAACGGACTGGCCGCCGCCGCGATGGGCGCCTGCGGTCATTTCTTCTCGGCGCGCGCCGTGTTCATCATCACCGCGGTATTGCTGGCGCCGACATTGATCGCGCTTCGCAAGATATCGGCGCGCGAAATCGACGCCGAAAGGGCTCATGGCGGTCCCTCGGAGCACCGCGCGGAAAAACCGAAATCCTACGTTCCGGCTCTGCTGCACAAGCGCCCATTATTGATTTTCGCCGGATGCGTGCTGCTGTTCCACCTTGCCAACGCGGCCATCCTGCCGCTGATGGGCAGCCTTCTGACGACACGATCGAGCGCGTGGGCGACGGTCTTGATCGCGGCCTGCATCGTCGTTCCGCAACTGGTCGTGGCGGCAATTTCACCTTGGGTCGGACGCCAATCGGGCTTGTGGGGACGCAGGCCCTTGCTGCTCATCGGCTTCGCCGCGCTGCCGATTCGCGCGCTCCTGTTCGCCACCGTCAGCGACCCGCGCCTGGTGGTCATTGTTCAGGCGCTCGACGGGCTCACGGCCGCCACGCTCGGCGTGTTGGTCCCCTTGATCATCGCCGACCTCACGCGCGGCACCGGCCGGTTCAATCTGGCGCAAGGCATTGTCGGCACCATGACCGGCATTGGCGCCGCGATCAGCACCAGCCTCGGCGGCTACCTGACGGATTATTTCGGCAGCCAAATCGCGTTTCTAGGGCTGGGAACGATCGCCGCCGTGGCGCTCGCGACGGCGGCGGTCTTCATGCCGGAAACCCGGCCAAGCCACGCTTGAGCGGCTAGTCGCCGTTTCGTATTTAAGTTGACGGGGCTTCGCTGGAAACCAGCCGCAGATGCGGCGCTTCCATCTCCATCAGGCTGCGATAGACCGCGAGATAATCCTGGGCCATGCGGCGGGCGGTAAAACGCTCCTCGAAACGCTTCCGTATTTTAGCGCGGGAAAGCTCGGCCAGCCGATAGACGGCGCCGATCGCGCTCTTTTCGTCTTCGACAATGAATCCCGTCACGCCTTCATCGACCACTTCGGGGACCGAACCGCGATTGAAGGCGATGACGGGCGTTCCGCAGGCCATCGCCTCGATCATCACCAAGCCGAACGGCTCCGGCCAGTCTATCGGCACCAGCAGGGCGATCGCGCCGCTGAGAAACGCCGACTTATCCTTGTCGGTAATCTCGCCAATATATTCGATGTCCGATCCGTCGATCAAAGGCCGGATTTTCTCCTCGAAATATTCATGATCGACTTTGTCGACCTTGGCCGCGATTTTCAGCGGGATGCCGCATTGCCGGGCAATCCGGATCGCGCGATCGACGCCTTTTTCCGGCGCGATGCGGCCGAGAAACGCAAAATATTGCTGCTTGGCCGGCTGCGGCGACAGCAATTTCTCCGGCAAGCCATGCGGGATGGTTTTTACCCATCCAGCATGTGGAATCGGCCGCCGCTGGGCGTTGGAGATCGAGACGATCGGAATCGAACGGAATAATGCGAAGACCGGCTGATGTTCCGGCAAATCAAGTCTGCCATGCAAAGTCGTCACGTAAGGCGTCTCCTGCCGCGAAAAAAGCGAGAACGGATAGTAGTCGAGGTGAAAGTGCAAAAAGTCGAATTCGTCGGCCTGCTGCCGGACGCGTTCGAGCATCATCATATGCAAGGCATTCGGATCGCGGATCGAGCCATCGAAACGCAGCGCCTTCGGCCAAGGCGCTTCCAGCTTTGCCGAGGTGCAGGAATCACCGCTGGCATACAACGTGACGTCATGTCCCAACGCCACGAGTTCCTCGGTTAGCCAGTGGACGACGCGTTCGGTGCCGCCATAGTATTTCGGCGGAATTGCTTCGGTTAAAGGCGCAATTTGGGCGATGCGCATTCACAAACTCCCACGGGTTACTGAAAAGCCCCTGCCAGCCTGCGGCACTCAAACTCAATCAACTCGAAGAACAAGAAAAAGTTGTGGTGCACGAAAAGTTTTGGGCCGCCACGGAACCTTTTTCCGCTCACGGCGTCGCCTTAGAGGGCCAACACGGATCGTTTGGAACTTGGCGCCCTCACGCCCAATACAACAACTCCAACGGAAGATCGTGACGGCAAGACAGCGGTTGAAACCCCGGAATTGAGGTCGGCAACTGATGGACGATCCATATCGTTACGAAAATCGGCCGTTCACCTTCATGCTTCGCTATATCCGGCTGCGGCGGACAGCCCATGCCATCATTATCGCCGCCGTGCTGGCGGCGGTCCTTTGCTCCGTCGCCACGCAATATGGCGTGAAATATTTGGTCGACGTGCTGTCGGGTCCGATGGCGGCGGACAAAGTCTGGTTTGCGTTTCTATTTCTGGTGTCTCTGATCGGCGCCGATAATCTGCTGTGGCGGCTGGCCAGTTGGGTCGCGAGTTTCACGTTTGTCGGCGTGACCGGCGACGTGCGCCGCGACTTGTTCCGCCATTTGACCGGCCATTCACCGACTTATTTCGCCAACCGCATGCCGGGCACTTTGACGAGCCGCGTCACGGCGACATCCAATGCCGTCTATACCGTTGAAAATATGTTCGTCTGGAATGTGTTGCCGCCTTGCATAGCAACGGCGGCGGCCATCGCGCTCACGGTAACGATCAGTGTGCCGATGGCGATCGGGCTAGCGATCGTCTCGCTCATCATGGTCGTCGCGATGTTTCGCATGGCGGCCGCGGGTCGGCCGCTGCATCATGACTTTGCCGACAAGGCCGCCGCCATTGACGGCGAGATGGTGGACGTCATCAGCAATTTGCCGATCGTCAATGCGTTCTGCGGCAATGGCCGCGAACATCGCCGGTTCGATGCGATCATCGATCGCGAGATGACCGCCAGGCGGCGCAGTCTGCTGTATTTGGAACGGTTGCGGATATCGCACGCGGCGGTCACGATCCTGCTCACGGTGGGGCTCGCCGCCTGGGCCATCGTGTTGTGGCAGCGTGGCGCCGCGACGACCGGCGACGTCGTTCTCACCTGCACGCTCGGACTCTCCATCTTGCATGCCACGCGGGATCTTGCGGTCGCGCTCGTCGACGTGACGCAACACGTCGCGCGGCTGGCGGAGGCGCTGGCAACGCTGCTGGTTCCGCACGAGCTGCTTGACCATCCCGAAGCCAAACCTCTGGTCAGGCGCGGCGTCAGTGTCGTTTTTGAAAATGTCTCGTTCGGATATCCCGACGGGCAACAGGTTTTCGAGAATCTCTCGCTGCGGCTCGAATCCGGCCAGCGTGTCGGCCTGGTCGGCCAATCCGGCGGCGGCAAGTCCACTTTGTTCGCCCTGCTCCAGCGCCTGTACGATCCGCAAGGCGGGCGCATCTTGATCGACGGACAAGACATCGCGCGCGTGACGCAGAAAAGCCTGCGGGAGGCGACCGCGGTGGTGCCGCAGGACATTTCGCTTTTCCACCGCTCCGTCATGGAGAACATCCGTTATGGCAGGCCGGATGCGTCCGACGACATGGTGCTCGAAGCGACGATCGCGGCGCGTTGCGACTTCATCGATTCGCTGCCGAACGGCATCGACACCATTGTAGGCGACCGGGGCGTGAAGCTGTCGGGCGGCCAGCGCCAACGGATCGCAATGGCGCGCGCGTTTCTCAAAGACGCGCCGCTGCTCTTGCTGGATGAGGCGACGTCCGCGTTGGACAGCGAGTCGGAGGAAGCGATCCGGGAGGCGCTTAGTCACCTCATGCGCGAGCGAACCGTTATCGCAATTGCCCATCGCCTGTCGACCGTGCGTAGTTTCGATCGGATCATCATGCTGCACGAAGGCAATATACTGGAGGATGGCTCGCCCGACCGCCTGATGCGGCGCGATGGACCCTACGGCCGGCTGGTCCGGCGCGAGATGATCCGGCTTGCGAGCAGCGCCGCCTAGTGTCGCGATTCGGAAGTTCGCCCGAGTGTTCAACACGCTCCGGAGCGAACTTTCGGGACACTAGAACGGCACGCAGATTTTCGCTTGCGTTTTTTATTTTCCGGCTCGACGATCGGCCCCTCACCGGGGGAATACCATGCCGATCTCACGCCGCACGCTGATCGCAACTTTGGGCCTCGGCTCGACGCTGGGCTTGCTTCCGCGTGAAGCCTTTGCCGCCTATCCGGACCGGCCGATCCATCTGATCGTGCCGTTCGCGCCCGGCGGCAATGCCGACATCGTCGGCCGCATCGTCGCCGAACAGATGAACGTGGCGCTTGGACAACCGGTGGTGGTCGATAACCGCGGCGGCGCCGGTGGCAGCATCGGAGCCGAAGTGGTGGCGCGCGCCACGCCCGACGGCTACACGCTGCTGGTCGGCTCGAACGGGCCGCTCACCGTCAACCCGTTCGTGCAGGCCAAGCTCGGTTACGATCCGCTGAAGGATTTCGCGGCGGTGGCGCTGACCAGCTACGTGCCGCACGTCATCATCGTGAACGAAAAGGTCGAGGCCAAGACGCTGCAAGACTTCATCGCGCTGTCGAAGAAGGCGCCGATCAACGTCGCCACCAGCGGCGTCGGCAGCGCCTCGCACATGACGCTCGAGCGCTTCAAGGCGGCGACCGGCGCCCAGATCACGCATATCCCCTACAAGAGCGGCGGCCAGCTGATGCCCGATCTGATCGGCGGCAACATCCAGGCGGCGATGACGGAATTCTCGACCGCGCTGCCGCAGCATAAAGGCGGCAAGGCGCGCATCATCGCTGTCGCCTCGGCCAAGCGTTCGCAGCTGGCGCCCGAGATTCCGACCTTCATCGAGGGCGGCGTGAAGGGTTTCACCGCCGCGAGCTATATCGGCATCGTGGCGCCGGCGGCGACGCCGCCCGCGATCATCGCGCAATTGCAGAAGGCGGTGGCGCAAGGGCTGAGTGGCGGGGCAGCGCCCGACAAGTTGCGCGCCATGGGCTCGGAAATCGCCACGCCGGAAGAGATGACGTCCACCGGCTTTGCGGCCTATATCCGCACCGAGTTCGAACATATGCGGCAAGCCGCCAAGCTCGCCGGCATCGTGCCGACATGAATGGAGCGCTGCCGGCCGGCGCCTGCGACTGTCATTGCCATGTATTCGGTCCGGCGGCGCGCTTTCCTTACGCCGAACCGCGCAGCTACACGCCGGACGATGCCCCGCTCGAAGCCTACCTGATGCTGCTCGAACTGCTCGGCTTCGACCGCGGCGTGCTGGTGCAACCCAGCGCCTATGGCCGCGACAACCGCGCCATGCTCGACGCACTTGAACGCGAGCCTAACCGCCTGCGCGGCGTCGCGGTCGGCGGCGCCGAGCTGACGCCGGCGACGCTCAAGCAATGGCACGCGGCGGGCGTGCGCGGCTTGCGCGCCAACGAGTTCCGCCGCGACGGCAAGGCTTATTACCAAAACGGCGTCGGCTTAAAGGAAATCGAGCCGTTGCTGCCGCTGCTCGCCGATCTCGGCTGGCATCTGCAATTATGGGTCGATGCGCGCGATTTGCCCGCGATGAGCGGCGCGTTGGCGCGCGTGCCGGTGCCGGTGGTGGTCGATCATATGGGCCGCCTTGAGCATCATCACGGCACCAACAATGCCGGCTTCCAGGCGCTGTTGCGCGGCGTCGGCGACGGCAAATTGTGGGCGAAGCTTTCCGGCACCTACCGGCTGGGCGCGACGCCGCCCGATTACGTGCAAGCGCGGCCGTTTCACGACGCGCTGGTCGCGGTCAATCCGGCGAATTTGGTCTGGGGCACCGACTGGCCGCATCCGCGTCCCGAGGGGCCGGTGCCGGACGCGGGCCAACTGCTGGCGGTATTTCTCGATTGGACGCGCGACCCGGCGCGGCGGCAGGCCATCCTTACCGATAACCCGGCGCGGCTGTATGATTTTCCAGGCAGCGCACGCGGCTAGGCCGCGCGTGGATCTGCCTTGGAACGCGGCTCCGGAACGTAGTTTTCGCCGAGCTGCATCATTTCGCGCGGCTTGGCCACGATCGACATCAGCCGGTCGCGCAACGCCTTGGGCGAGGTCGGCTTGACCAAGTATTCATGCACGCCGGCCTGCAACGCCTCGCGCACCGACGAGCGGTGGGCGCGCTCGGTCAACATGATGATCGGAATATTGGGGCGTGGAAACACGCCGGGCGAGCGCACGATTCGCGTCAACTCCAAGCCGTCGAGCAGCGGCACGCCCCATTCGAGCATCACGACGTCGGGGTCGCCGTCGCGGATCATGTCCAGCGCGGTGAGGCCGTCGACGGCTTCGCTCACAGACCGGACGCCGAGATTCATCAGCATCGTGCGCGTGAGCCGGCGCATGAAAGCATTGCCGTCGACGATCAGGATGTCGAGGGCCTGAATCAAAGTCTCGAGCGGCTTGTCGTGCATGGATTCCCGGGGACTTCGGTATAGAGACTTGGCGCGGCGAGACTTGACGTTCGGACCGCGCGAAATCTATTCAAAAAGTCTGCATTTTTGCTAAGTCCGATCGTTCAAATTTTCGCAATTCCGGCTGGCAGATACAAAAATCGCTCCCAAATGAGGCGGCACGCAGTCGTATTCAGGCAAAATTGACTCTGTCCGCGGCGAGGCCAAGCGCCATGAAAGTCCCCGGTCCCGACCATCCGATCAGCATTGCGCGCAACCAAAAGCGCGTGCGCGTCACCTTCGCCGGCACGGTGATCGCCGACACCACGCAGGCGCTGACGCTGAAGGAGGCGAGCTACCCGGCCGTGCAATATATTCCCGCGCGCCGACACGAACATGGACCTGCTCAAGGCCACGGCGCACGCCAGCCATTGCCCGTACAAAGGCGACGCCAGTTATTTCTCGATTGAGGCCGGCGGCCGCATCGCGGAAAACGCCGTGTGGAGCTACCAGCAGCCGTTTCCCGCGATGGCGGAGATCAAGGACTATCTGGCGTTCTATCCCAACCGCGTCGACAAGATTGAAGAGAGTTGAGCCCGGCATCCGATCCGTCACCCTGAGGTGCGAGCGCACTGTATGCGCGCGAGCCGGCGCAAGTCGGCTATAGCCGACTTGCGCACTTAACGATCCAAACTCGGGTAAACCCGAGATCGGTGGTGGCGCGCACCTCAAGGATGACGGGTTTGGATTTAGTGCATCCGCGGCGCTTTGAGGAACTTGGCGCGGTCGGATGAATTTACCCGCACATCGAAGGTAACGCCCTCGCGATAAAGCGTTAGCGGCACCTCGACGCCGGCTTGGCCGAGCGCCCAGACCTTGCGGTAGAACGAGGCCAGCGTCGAAACGTTCTCGCCCTTGACCGCCAGGATCACGTCCCCGGTTTTGAGCTCGGCGCGCGCCGCCGGACCCTTGGGCGCGATGCCAACCGCGACGATCTTGTCTTCGATCTCGGTCGAATAGAGCCCCAGCCAGGGCCGCGCCGGTTTGTTGACGCGGCCGAATTTGCGCAGGTCGTCAAGGATCGGGGCCAGCAGATCGATCGGCACCACCATGTTGAGGTGCTCGTTCTTGCTGCCGCGCGCGCGTTCGAGCTGTAGCGAGCCGATGCCGATCAACTCTCCTTGCGCCGAGACCAATGCCGTGCCGCCCCAATTGGGATGCGCGGGCGAGGTAAAGATCGCCTCGTCCAGCACGTATTCCCAATAGCCGGCGAATTCCTGGCGCGCGGCGATGCGGCCCGCCAGCGAACGGGTGCGCCCGCCGGCGCCGCCGATCACGACCCGCTCGCCGATGTCGGCAGCAGCCGAGGAGCCGATCGGCAATACCGGCAGATCGAGTTTGCCCAGCACCTGCACCAGGCCGAAGCCGGTCTCCTGGTCGAAGCCGAGCGCGTGGCCTTCCGCCACGCGGCCATCGCCGAGATGCAGCCAGACGGTCGCAGCCTCGGTGATCAGATAACCGACGGTGAGCACCAGGCCGTTGTCGATCAGCACGCCGTTGCCGGCGCGCTCGACGCCCAAGGTTTCGGCGGTGAAGCCGTCGGGCGGGATGATCGAATGCAGGCCGATCACAGAGGACAGCGCGCGCTCGAGATCGTAACTATAGTCCTCCGCGCGCGGCTGCGCGGAAGGCGGCACTTTCCATTCGGTCAAAGCGGCCATGGGGGCTCCGATTGCGCTATCTATCATAGGCCTCACGCAGGCGGGAAGATGGCGTCCGCCATGATAGAGTCGCGGCCCATGACCCCGCTGTCCATCCTCGATCTCTCGCCGGTATCAGCCGGCTCGACCGGCGCGCAGGCGATCCGCAATTCGCTCGACCTGGCGCGGCTCGCCGACGGGCTTGGGCTTTACGCGCTATTGGGTGGCCGAGCATCACAATCTGCCGGCGATCGCCAGTTCGGCGCCCGACATCATGATCGGGCAGATCGCCGCGATCACCAAGAACATGCGCGTCGGCTCCGGCGGCGTGATGCTGCCCAACCACGCGCCGCTGATGGTGGCCGAGCGCTTCAAGGTGCTCGAAGCACTGTTTCCCGGCCGCATCGATCTGGGCCTCGGCCGCGCGCCCGGCACCGATCCGGCGACGTCCTATGCGCTGCGCCGCCGCCAGGGCATCAGCGAGGAGGACGATTTCCTCGAACGCTTCCAGGAATTGATGCTGCTGGAGACGCGCGGATTTCCCGCCGGCCATCCGTTCCACAATGTGCGGGCGATGCCGTCGGATGTCGCGCTGCCGCCGATTTATCTGCTCGGCTCGTCCGACTACAGCGCGCAACTGGCCGGGCAAATCGGCGCTGCCTTTGCCTTTGCGCATCACTTCGCGACTTTCCCCGCCGACGAGGCGATGCGGCTTTATCGCGACACCTTCAAGCCCTCGGTGTCGCATGACAAGCCGCTGGCGATCTTGGGCACGCAAGTCGTGTGCGCCGACAGCGATGCGGAAGCCGAGCGGCTGGCGGCAACCTTCGACCTCAACGCGGTGCGCCGCGCCAAAGGCGAATTTCTTCCCCTCGCCTCGCCCGAAGACGCCGCCGCTTATGACTACACCCCGGTCGACCGCGCGCGCATCGCGCAAGGCCGCAACCGCGTCTCGGTCGGCTCGCCGGCGACCGTGATGGCCAAGCTCAAGCCGTTGATCGAGGCGACCAAGGCCGATGAGCTGATGGTGACCAGCATGATTTTCGATCACGAAGCGCGCAAGCATTCCTACGAGCTGCTGGCGCAAGCCTTCGGCGCGCGAGCCCCCTAGCTGGTTTGCCCGGCGGCCGCCGTGCTAGAAACCGCGCGGGCGTATTTCTGACAGCGTTTAAGGGAGGCTTCCTTGGGCAAGCAATTCAAACTCACCACCACCGACAAACATTCGCTCGGCGCCTATCGCGCCGATCCGCAAGGCACGCCGAAGGGCGGCATGGTCGTGGTGCAGGAGATTTTCGGCGTCAACCATCATATCCGCGCGGTGTGCGACCGGCTGGCGGCGCTCGGCTACGTGGCGGTGGCGCCGGCGGTGTTCGACCGCTTCGTGCGCGATTTCGAAAGCGGCTATACGCCGGACGAGATCGCCCATGCGCGCAGCTACCTCGGCAATCTCAACTGGGATCACATGATGGCCGACATCGCGGCCGCGCAAGGCGACCTCAAGGGCGTCGGACCCCTCGGTGTAATTGGATTTTGCATGGGCGGCACCGCGGCATTTCTGGCCGCCTGCCGGTTGCCCGGCCTGTCGGCGGCGGTGGCCTATTACGGCGGCATGATCGGCAAGTTCGCCGACGAGAAGCCGAAATGCCCGTTGCAGATGAACTTCGGCGAAAAGGACGAAGGCATCCCGATGAGCGCGGTGGACGAGATCAAGAAGAAGCAGCCGCAAGCCGAAACCTACATTTATCCCGGCGCCGCACACGGCTTTTATTGCGACGAGCGCGCCAGCTACAACAAGGCCGCGGCCGACCTGGCCTGGAGCCGGACGCAGGAGTTTCTCGGCAAGCATATGAAGAAATAAAAATATTGGCGACAATCTCGCTACGTCATGCCCGGCCTTGTGCCGGGCATCCACGTCTTAGGATTGCGCATCAATTGAAGGCGTGGATGGCCGGGACAAGCCCGGCCATGACAAGAGGGAACTAGAACCACCGCTCCTTCACGACCACGGTATCGCCGGGGCGCAAGGGGTAGGTCAGCGGCACCAGGCCTTTGAACTGCTGGCCGGGCACGTTGCGGGTGATCTCGACATTGCCCTTGCTGGCGCGCGGCGCAAAGCCGCCGGCAATCGCAATCGCCTTCTCCACCGTCATGTCGGCGACGTAAGGATACTGTCCCGGCGTGGTGACCTCGCCGAGGATGAAGAACGGCCGATAGGTCTCCACTTCCACCGTCACATGCGGCTCGCGCACATAACCTTGCTTGAGCCGCTCGGCGATGCGCTGCGACAATTGCCCGGTGGTGGCGCCGCGCGCCGGCACCGTGCCGACCAGCGGCAGGTTCACGTTGCCGCTGGCGTCGACGATGTAGGCGTTGGAAATGCCGTCCTGGCCGAACACCACGATGCGCAATTTGTCGCCGGCATCGAGCGTGTAAGGCTGCTCGTAAGGCGAGACCGAGGCATAGGCGCCACTAGGCGCGGCGGGCTGCGGAGCGCTGACGCGCGGCGGCGTGTACTGCACCACGTAAGGCTGCTGCGGCTGGGGCTGCGCGTAAATCTGCGGCGCGTTGCGGGACCTTGAATCGAACAAGCCGCGCCCCTCGGGCGGCGGCGCAACTTGCGGCGCGGGTTGCTGATAAGTTTGCTGCGCGTATGAGCGCGGCACTGAGCCCTGCGACGCGAACAAGCCGCGATCGCCGCCGGTCGACGCTTGCGGCGGCGGCACGGAGGCTTGCGACGCGCCCAGTCCGCGCCCGCTCGGCGGCGCCGGCTGCTGATAAGTTTGCTGCGCATATTGCGGCTGCGCGACACTCTGCGCGAACAGCCCGCGGTTACCGTCGGCGGAGGTTTGCTGCTGGCGCGCGCAAGACGCGGCCGCCAGCGCGACCATCGTGACGATTAAAAATCGGGGTTTTCCCATCGACGGATCTGGGCCGGTTAAAACGTATTAAGTGGGATTAACGCTTTATGGTTAACAAACCCTCACCGGCCGAAAACCCCGTCAGTACACAACAAAACGGGCGCCCGTGAGGGCGCCCGCGACATTCTTATGCAGCGTTGCACATCTGACTGCGCTGATGTGACAGCACCTCGACATCAGGGCGCCCGTTAAAACTTATGCGGCGAACTCCGCAATAGCTTCAGGCGCCGGCGGCCTGCGTCAACTTTGCGCCGGTGCCGATCGGGCACGACACCCCGGTGCCGCCCAGCCCGCAATAGCCGAACGGATTCTTGGCGAGATATTGCTGGTGGTAGTCCTCGGCGAAATAGAATTCCGGCGCATCGACAATCTCGGTGGTGATGGCGCCGTAGCCTTTGCCCTTGATCGCCTTCTCGTACATCGCCTTCGAGGCCTCGGCCGCCTTCTTCTGCTCGGCGTGAAGGTGTAGATGCCGGAGCGATATTGCGTGCCGACATCGTTGCCCTGGCGCATGCCCTGCGTCGGGTCGTGGCTTTCCCAGAACGTCTTGAGCAGCATCTCGTAGGAAATCTTCTTCGGATCGTAGACCACCAGCACCACTTCGTTGTGGCCGGTGCGCCCCGAGCAGACTTCCTCATAAGTCGGGTTCGGCGTCACGCCGCCGGCATAGCCGACCGCCGTGACATAGATGCCGTCGCCCAATTCCCAGAACTTCTTCTCGGCGCCCCAGAAGCAGCCGAAGCCGAACAGCGCCTTTTGCGCGCCCTCCGGATAAGGCCCTTTGAGCGCGTTGTGATTGACGAAGTGCGCCTGCGCCGTGGGGATCGCCTGAGCGCGGCCGGGCAGCGCCTGCTCACGCGTGGGCATGGCAATTTTCTTGAAGCCGAACATGGATCGGTTCTCCTGAAAAGCGTTGAGCGCAATATAGACCTTGGCGCGCTGGTGCGGAATGCGCCCGGCGATCACATCTCGGCCAGCCTCGCGCACGTGGCGTTCACGCGCCCGTCAGCCATTTTTGCTTGCGCATGATCTTTTCCGACCTTGCTTCGCCCGCCGAAGCGGGCTTCGCGAAGGCGGGAAACCGGTGCCCACTTTTCGGGATCACGCGCTAGCGCGCGTAGCCGATCAGCGGCTTCTTCTTGCGGCCAAGCAGCAGCAGCAGGATGCCGAGCAGGCCGAGCAGGCTCCAGGCCGGCGCCGCCAGGATCGCGACCGTGACCGGGTCCCACAGCAGGCCGCCGGCATAGGGCTCGATCAGCGGCCTAAGCTTGGCCAGGCTGCCGGGATTGATCAACTCCCACAGCGCCCGCACCGTGGTCAGGAAGATGGCATTACCAGCGATCGACTTGGTGCCGTCATAGATCACCAGGATAAAGCCGGCGGCCAGGCAGATCAGGCCGATAAAACGAAACAGAAAGCGGATCATGATTGGGCGGTCTTTTCCTTGAGTAACCGTACCGATTACCCCCTGGCGCGGGCCGGTTCAACCGGCGCATCCGCGCCCCTGGGTTGCCTTGAGTAGGCGCGGTCGGTTCCGCTAACGTCGCCCTCGCCGGGCATTACCGGTTGTGTCATGGAGTAGCAATGCCCGCAAAAATCCCCGGCGGCCGCAATCGGCCGACCTTTACCGACCAAGAAGCCCTGCAATTCCATAGCGTCGGCCGGCCCGGCAAGCTGGAGGTCGTCGCCACCAAGCCGATGGCGACCCAGCGCGACCTGTCGCTCGCCTATTCGCCGGGCGTCGCGGTGCCGGTGCTCGCCATCGCCGAAGATCCGAGCCGCGCCTACGACTACACGGTGAAGGGCAATTTCGTCGCCGTCATCACCAACGGCACCGCCATCCTGGGGCTGGGCAATCGCGGCGCGCTTGCGGCCAAGCCGGTGATGGAAGGCAAGGCGGTGCTGTTCAAGCGCTTTGCCGATATCGATTCGATCGATCTGGAAGTCTCGACCGAGAACCCCGACGAGTTCATCAACTGCGTCAAGCTGCTCGGCGCAGGCTGGGGCGGCATCAACCTGGAAGACATCAAGGCGCCCGAGTGTTTCATCATCGAGCAGCGCTTGCGCGAATTGATGGACATTCCGGTCTTTCACGACGATCAGCACGGCACCGCGATCATCTCGGCGGCCGGATTGATCAACGCGCTCGATCTGACCGGGCGCGACATCAAAAACACCAAGCTGGTTTGCAACGGCGCCGGCGCCGCCGGCATCGCCTGCCTCGAGCTGCTCAAGGCCATCGGATTTACGCCTGGCAATCTGATCCTGTGCGACACCAAGGGCGTGATCTATCAGGGCCGCACCGACGGCATGAACCAATGGAAGTCGGGCTACGCGGTGAAAACCTCGGCCCGCACGCTGGCCGAGGCGCTCGACGGCGCCGACGTGTTCTACGGCCTGTCCGCCAAGGGCGCGGTGACCAAGGAGATGGTCAAGTCGATGGCGGCGAAGCCCATTATTTTCGCCATGGCCAATCCCGATCCGGAAATCACCGCCGAGGAAGTGGCCGAAGTGCGCGACGACGCCATCATGGCGACGGGGCGTTCCGACTACCCGAACCAGATCAACAACGTGCTCGGCTTTCCCTACATCTTTCGCGGCGCGCTCGACGTGCGCGCCTCCGCCATCAACATGGAAATGAAGATCGCAGCCGCCCACGCGCTCGCCGACCTGGCGCGCGAGGACGTGCCGGACGAGGTCGCCGCCGCCTATGGCGCGCGGCCAAGATACGGACCCGACTACATCATTCCGGTGCCGTTCGACCCGCGGCTGATCTCCGCGATTCCGCCGGCGGTGGCGAAAGCCGCCATGGATACCGGCGTCGCCCGCAAGCCGATCGTCGACATGGACGCCTACCGCCAGCAATTGAACGCGCGCCGCGATCCGATCGCGGAAACCATGGTGCAGGTCTATGCCCGGCTGCGCCGTAGCCCGAAGAGCGTCGTGTTCGCCGAGGGCGAGGAGGAGCAGGTGATCCGCGCCGCGGCCAGTTTCGTCCAACAGGGCCTCGGCACTGCCCTGCTGGTCGGGCGCGAGGAACGCGTCAAGGAAGCCGCGCGCGAGGCCGGCATCGAACTCGGCGAAGGCATCGAGATCATCAATGCCCGCTTGTCGACCCGCAACGCCGCCTACCTCAATTACCTGTACGAGCGGCTGCAGCGGCGCGGCTATCTGTTGCGCGACTGCCAGCGGCTGGTGAACCAGGACCGCAACTATTTCGCCGCCTGCATGGTCGCGCTCGGCGACGCCGACGCCATGGTGACCGGCGTGACCCGCAATTTCTCGGTCGCGCTCGAGGACGTGCGCAACGTCATCGATCCCAAGCCCGGCCACCGCGTGATCGGCGTATCGCTGGTGGTGGCGCGCGGGCGCACGGTGGTGGTGGCCGACACCGCGGTCACCGAAATGCCCGATGCCGGCGAACTCGCCGAGATCGCCATCGAGGCGGCGGGCGTGGCGCGCCGGCTCGGCTACGAGCCGCGGCTGGCGCTGCTGGCTTTCTCGACCTTCGGCCATCCGCACGGCGAGCGCTCGGCCCGCGTCATCGAGGCGGTGAGGATTCTCGACCATAAGCGGGTCGATTTCGAATATGACGGCGAAATGGCCGCCGACGTGGCGCTCAATCCGGCGCTGGCCGCGCCCTACCCATTCTGCCGGCTGTCGGGCCCGGCCAATGTGCTGGTGATGCCGGCGTTCCATTCGGCCTCGATTTCCACCAAGATGCTGCAGGAACTGGGCGGTGCCACCGTGATCGGGCCGCTGCTGGTGGGCCTCGACCGGCCGGTGCAGATCGTGCAGCTCGGCGCCCAGGACAATCAGCTGGTCACCATGGCGGCGCTGGCGGCGTATAATGTCAGCGGCTAGGATCCAGTGCTCGATCAGCGAGAACGGATGAGACGGATAGCTTGAGCAAAGACCCTTTCCGGCGTGATCGCCGCCGTTGCCACCCCGATCGAGGAAAGCGGCGCGCCCGACCTTGCGCGCGCGATCAAGCTGGCGCGCTACCTGCTCGACAATGGCTGCGACGGCCTCAACGTGCTCGGCACCACCGGCGAGGCCACGTCGTTCTCGCTCGAGGAACGCAAAGGCGTGATGAGCGCCTATAAGGCGCAAGCCATGCCGCTGAACCGCCTGATGGTCGGGACCGGGGCCGCTGCGATGTCGGACGCGGTCGCGCTCACCCGTCATGCGGCCGAACTCGGCTTTGCCGGCGCGCTGGTGCTGCCGCCGTTCTACTACAAGGGCGTGCCCGACGATGGGCTCGTCGCCTATATCGACACGCTGGTGAAGGCGACGGCGGAAAAGCCGATTCCGATCTATCTCTACCATTTCCCGGCGATGTCCGGCCTGCCCTGGCACGTGGCGCTGATCAAGCGGCTGCTGGAAAAATTCCCCGGCCGCATCGTGGGCTTGAAGGATTCCTCCGGCGACATGGCCTATGCCCGGTCGGCCGCGGCGATCTCGAAAGACTTTGCCGTATTCCCCTCGACCGAAGCCGCGCTGATCGAGGCGCGCGACGGCGCGTTCGCCGGCTGCATCTCGGCCACCGCCAATCTCAATGCCGATCTCTGCGCGCGCGCTTGGGCGAAGGGCGACGCAGCCGCGCTCGACGCCGCGGTGGCGATCCGCAAGCTGTTCGACGGCAAGCCGCTGGTGTCGGGGGTAAAGGCGCTGCTCGCGCATATCCATGGCGATCCGGCGCTGGCGCGGGTCAAGCCGCCGCTCGGCCTGCTGTCGGCATCCGATCGTACCGCCGTCACCGCCGGTAACGACGCGGTCCGGGCCAAACGGGTCGCTTAAACGCGCATGGTCCCGAAAAGCGGGTACCGGTTTTCGGAAAGACCATGCGCCAACGGCAAAAAAGAGAGTTTTTGCGGCGTTGACGCCTAGGCGGGGCCCTCCTATAAGCCTCGCCGGTGGCGGCGAGGTCTTCGCCGCCTAAGTTTTTGTATTACGAGAGGCTCATGGCCAATACCAAGTCCGCCCGCAAAGCCACGCGCAAGATCGCGCGCCGAACAATCGTGAATAAAGCGCGACGCTCGGTGCTGCGCAATTCGGTCCGCAAGATCGAGGAAGCCATCGCCAGCGGCGACCGCAATGCGGCTTTGGCGGCGTTCAAGGAAGCCGAACCGGTCATCATGCGCTCGTCGCAGCGCGGCGTCGTGCATAAGAATAATGCCAGCCGCAAGGTGTCGCGGCTCTCGCATCGGATCGCCAAGCTCGCCAAGTAGTCGGCCAAGTAGCGCGTTCGCTCTTTTTCGCGGGCATTTTTCTTCAAATTCGTGCCAATAACGGTCGGGCCCGGCGCAAAATTCGGCAGCGGCGCGCGTGCCGTCGTCAAACCGTCATCGCCACGTCAAAAAAATTTGCTCGCTGCATTATTGCTTGACTATGTCTGACGCCGACCGCGCTTATGCCGATGCCTGTTTATTTTTTGAATCAGGGCTAACTTGAAATTTCGCGCAGAAATTTTTTTGGCGCATGAAAGGCTTAACAGCCATGCGCGAGCGAGGACCATAAAATGCTTATGTGACAGGCATTTTTCGTAAGCACTGTCTTAAAATTATTTCGACTGCCACGCCGCGTCCGAATAGAAAATCTCACTTCGCAATTCCCTACGACTCATCAAGACCTTGCCGACGAAATTATGCACAGGGCGACAATCGCGGCGCGGCGCGATTTCATCATGTGGCATGCGCACATCTGCGATTTTCATTGCAGGCCGGTAACGCATGTGTTGTTTTTAAATCAAGCGCTCGGAAGTCCCGGGCGACTTCAAAACAAGGTCTCGCTTCACGCTCATCGCGGATGAGAACAGCTTTTGTTTGCCTGCCGACGGCAAGAAGATCGTTTGAAACGTCGGGCAAATCAAGAACTCGCGTGCTGAACGTGGAACGGACGACCGGGCGCAAGCCCGAAAGCATTCAGGGGGGACTATTATGACAGTGGGTCGGGTTTCGGCGAACAAGGCAGGGTCCATCGGATGGCAATCATCATCCCTTGTGAGGTTGCGCGTCGCCTTCGCCGGTCTCGTCCGGGTTTCATGTTCCGGCAATCGAGCCGCCACGCCGCCGCCCTTGGGCTGAGCCACAGCATCCTCGAGCCGCGCCGGCGTCGTTCCGCCCGGCCTTGAGCCTGGCGGCCCGAAAATCTCCCTAAACATCGTCATCGAGTTTGTTGCGTCCCGTTTACGGCGCGTTGGCGGCCTAACCCCGCCACGCCGGGCAACCGAGTCCACTTCAACCGATCAAGCAAAGAAGAGAAGTAAGAAAAATGTCGAACGCCGATCAGGACGGCTGGTCACGAGTGAAGGGGCGTCTGCGCGCCGAGGTTGGCGACGACGTTTATTCGAGCTGGTTTGCCCGCATGGACCTCGAAGCGATCGAGGAGGGCACCGTGCGCCTGTCGGTGCCGACCCGGTTCCTCAAGAGCTGGATCCAGTCGCATTATGCCGAACGCGTGCTGTCCTGCTGGCAGGCGGAACAGAACCAGGTCGGCCGCATCGAATTGATCGTGCGCTCGGCGGTGCTGCGCTCGGCCATTGCCAAGCCAAAGCCCGAGTTGGAGACCGGCGCCGGCGACGGCACCCGCTTCAGCGGCCACAACGGCAATGGACGAGCGCTTCCGGTCGGCGACCCCGGCGTACATGAGGCGCTGGGCGGCTCGCCGCTCGACGCCCGGTTGACCTTCGACACCTTCGTGGTCGGCCGTTCCAACACGCTGGCCCAGGCCGCCGCCAAGCAGGTGGCCGCCGCCAAGCGCGGCGACGCGGTGATGTTCAATCCGCTCTATATCCATGCCGGCGTGGGCTTGGGCAAAACGCATCTGCTCCAGGCCGTGACCTGGGCCGGCAATGCCGCCGGCGAGCGCAAGGTGCTCTATCTCACCGCCGAGAAATTCATGTACGGCTTTGTCTCGGCGCTTCGCACCCAGACGGCGCTCGCCTTCAAGGAAGCGCTGCGCGGCATCGGCGTGCTGGTGATCGACGACCTGCAATTCCTGCAAGGCAAGTCGACCCAGGCCGAATTCTGCCACACGCTCAACGCCCTGATCGATGCCGGTCGCCAGGTGGTGATCGCCTCCGATCGGCCGCCATCCGACCTCGAAAGCCTCGACGATCGGGTGCGCTCGCGGCTGGCCGGCGGCTTGGTGGTCGAAATGGGTCCGCTCGGCGAGGAACTGCGGCTCGAAATCCTCAAATCGCGAATGACGGCGGCGCGCTCACATCATCCGAGCTTCGACGTGCCGCTGCCGGTGCTGGGCTATATCGCCAAGACCGTCACCCATAACGGCCGCGATCTCGAAGGCGCGCTCAACCGCCTGCTCGCCCATAACAAGCTCACCGGCCACGCCGTCACGCTCGAAATGGCCGAGCGCGAGGTGCGCGACCTGATCCGTCCGCAGGAGCCCAAGCGGGTCAAGATCGAGGACATCCAGCGGGTGGTGGCGCGGCAATACAATGTCAGCCGGTCAGACCTGTTGTCGTCGCGCCGCACCGCCAATGTCGTCCGCCCGCGGCAAGTCGCGATGTACCTGGCCAAGACGCTTACCTTGCGCTCGCTGCCGGAAATCGGCCGGCGCTTCGGCGGCCGCGACCACACCACGGTGCTGCATGCGGTCCGCAAGATCGAGGGCCTGGTCGGCAACGACATGGCGCTGGCCGAGGAAATCGAGATTTTGAAGCGGCAGTTGCAGGAGTAGTGCAGCCGTCGCCCTGATGAAGCGCCACCGATCTCGGGTTTACCCGAGATCGGCAATGTTGATTTGCCCAAGTCGGCTATAGCCGACTTGGGTGGCGGGCCTCGAAGGATGACGGATCAGGACTGTGGACGCCCTGGGGATATGATCGGGGAGCAAAAACGCGCCCTTGCCTAAATCCCTCACATTCGTCACCTTTCTCCCCCGGCCCCGCATTCCGCGACAGGCCGGCTAGGCGTCGCGCCTGAAATCCGGGCCGATTTTCAAGGCGCCGAAGCGGGTCTCCCATGAAGGTTACCGTCGAGCGTGCAGAGTTGTTGAAGTCGCTGGGCCACGTGCATCGCGTGGTCGAGCGGCGCAATACCATTCCGATTCTCGCCAACGTGCTGATCAAGGCCGACCGTGGCAAGCTCAGCATGAAGGCCACCGACCTCGATCTCGAAGTCATCGACAGCGTCGCGGCCGAGGTATCGCCGGGCGGCGCCACCACCGTGCCCGCGCACATGTTCTACGAGATCGTGCGCAAGCTGCCCGAAGGTTCGCAGATCGTGATCGAAGGCTCCGGCGACCGCGCCGTGCTGTCGCTGCGCGCCGGCCGCTCGCGCTTCACCTTGCAGACATTGCCCGAGAGCGATTTTCCGGATCTTGCCGCCGGCGAAATGACGCATTCGTTCAAGCTCGCGGCCGGTGACTTGAAGCGGCTCATTGATAAGACCCAGTTCGCGATCTCGACCGAAGAGACGCGCTATTACCTGAACGGCATCTATCTGCACACGGCAGGCACCGCCAAGGCCGGGACGCTGCGCGCGGTGGCGACCGACGGCCACCGTCTGGCGCAGGTCGAACTGCCGTTGCCGCAAGGCGCCGCCGGCATGCCCGGCATCATCGTACCGCGCAAGACCGTGGGCGAAGTGCAGCGGCTGATCGAAACCGGCGAAGGCGAAGTCGCGATCGAATTGTCCGCCGGCAAGATCCGCTTCTCGATCGGCGACGTGGTGCTGACCTCAAAGTTGATCGACGGCACCTTTCCGGATTATGGCCGCGTCATCCCGGCCAATAACGACAAGAGCCTAACCGTCGACAAGAAGGATTTCGAGGCCGCGGTCGACCGCGTCTCCACTGTATCGAGCGAGCGCGGCCGCGCGGTCAAGCTCTCGATCACCGGCGGGCGGCTGGTTCTGTCGGTGACCAATCCGGACAGCGGCAGCGCCACCGAAGAGATCGAAGTCGAATACGAAGCCGATCCGCTCGATATCGGTTTCAACTCGCGCTATCTGCTCGACATCGCCGCGCAGATCGAGGGCGAGGTCGCCGTGCTCAAGCTCGCCGATCCCGGTTCGCCGACGCTGATCCAGGACAAGGACGCCAAGGGCGCGCTTTATGTGCTGATGCCGATGCGGGTGTGAGCCTGCACTGACTTAGTTGTCGTCGTGTCCGGCCATAGCCGTCCGAAGGACGGTGTCGCTTCGTGACGCCGATGTGCCGGGCATCCACGTCTTTGGCCTCCCAGAAAGCAAGGCGTGGATGGCATCGGAAGTCGGACCTGGCCGACTTCCGCGCAAAAGCTTGGCGCAAAGCGGGTATACCGACGTGCGCTGACAAGCTTGGCCATGACCGTTACAAAACGCATGCCATGACCGCCGCCTTCATCCGCCGCCTGACGCTGACCAACTTCCGCAGCTATCACGCCGCGCAGATCGAGCTTGCGCAGGCCGGACCCGTGGTGCTGACCGGCGCCAATGGCGCGGGCAAGACCAATCTGATCGAGGCCATCTCGCTGCTGGCGCCGGGCCGCGGCCTGCGCCGGGCAACCATCGAAGAACTGGCATTCTCGGAAGGCGACGGCGCCTGGGCGGTCAACGCCGAGCTTGAGGGCATGCTGGGCCTGGCAACCTTGGGCACCGGCATCGATCCGCCGGTCGGCGAAGATTCAGGCCCCGCGCGTAAATGCCGCGTCGACCGCGAGAGCGTGGGCTCGGCGGCGGCCTTTGCCGACCACTTGCGCGTGGTGTGGCTCACCCCCGCGATGGACCCGCTGTTCAACGGGCCGGCCTCCGAGCGCCGGCGCTTTCTCGACCGGTTGGTCTTGGCGGTCGACGCGCAGCATTCCAGCCGCGTCGCCGCGCTCGAACGATCTTTGCGCTCGCGCAACCGCCTGCTGGAAGACAATCATGGCGATGCGCAATGGCTCGACGCCGTCGAGCACGAGACCGCCGAGATCGCGGTGGCGGTGGCGGCGGCGCGGGCCGAGACAGTGACGCGTCTTGCCGGCGCGCTGACGGCGGCGCGCGACGCGGCGCCGGAATTCCCGCGCGCGGAGATCGCGCTCGAGGGTTGGATGGAGAAGCTGCTGCCCGATCACAAAGCGATCGAGATCGAGGATCGCTACCGCGCGCTGCTCAAGGATAATCGCGCGCGCGACGCCGCCGCCGGCCGCACGCTTGACGGGCCGCATTTGTCCGATCTCGCCGTCACCCATGCCGGCAAGGGCATTCCGGCGGCGGAAGCCTCGACCGGCGAGCAAAAAGCGCTGCTGATCCGCCTGGTGCTGGCCCATGCCGGGCTGATCAAGGATATGACCGGCTTTGCGCCGCTGCTGTTGCTTGACGAGATCGTCGCCCATCTCGATCCGGCACGGCGCGCCGCGCTCTACGACGCGTTGACGAATCTTGGCGCTCAGGTCTGGATGACCGGCGCCGACCCGGCGGCGTTCGGCGACATTGTCGGCCGCGCGCAAGTGTTCGAAGTACGCCCCGGGACCGTGGAGCCGCGCCGCTGAGTTCCGTTATCGGTTCCATATAATCGAGAAATTTGCGGACAACCAATTCAGGAACCATCGCCGCCGCAAGGGCTTACCCACGTACACCCATTGCGAACCATGGAGACCCGCAAGGACATGAGAGGGCGAAATGACCAACGAGGCAACAACCGGCCGGATCAAGCGTGAATTTCACGATGTGCTGGACAGCATGCGCGACGATCTCGACCGCATCGAGTTGCTGGCCATCACAATGAGCGCGTTCAGCCGCCCGATTCCCGATTATGAGCCGCGGTTCCGCCACCTCAATCGCGCGGCGTTGAACGCGCAGGAATTGGGTAAAGCGGCGAGCCGCAAGTAATAGTTACAATTCACCCAGCAGTTCCCGCCGCTGCCGTTCGGACGCGTCGGAATAGCGCCGCAGCGCGTGCGCCTCGGTGAGCAGGCCGGTCACTTGCCGCCGTTCGCCGGAATCGACCACCGCCAGCGCTTCCGATTCAAAACGGTCGAACGCCGCGATCGCCTCCTGCGCCGTCATCTGCGGCACCAGCATGTGATCGGCGTGGCGCAGGATTTCGCGCACCGAGGCGGTAGCGGCAAGTTCCGCCGCATGCGCCTCCGCCACGATCACCATGCCGGCATAGCGGCCGTCCTCGTCCACCGCGACCACTTGATTGGCCGAGCCCAGAGGGAACGCTTCGCGGAAGGCCGAGATCGGCGTCTCGACCGGCGCGGTGCGCACGTCCGAGCGCATCATCTGACCGACCGTCAGATCGCGTATCCAGCCGACATCGGCCGCGCTACGGATGGTCTCGCCACGTAGATGGAATCGCCAGGTGGTAAAGGAATAGCCGAAGAATTCGCGCGTCACTTGCATGGAAATAATGACGGCAATGAGAACCGCGGTGGTCAGCCACAAGTCGCCGGTGGTCTCCAATGCGATGAAGGTCATGGTTAGCGGCCCGCCGATCACCGAGACCGACAGCGCGCCCATGCCGATAATGGCGTAGGCGTCGGCATTGGCGTTCAATGCCGGCCATGCGGCATTGAGCCCGACCGCGAACAGTTGCCCGCCGAGCGCACCTAGCAGCAGCGAAGCAAAGAACAAACCACCTCGGAATCCGGAGCCAAGCGAAATGATCGAGGCCAGCGCCTTGAGCACGAAAATCAGCGCGATGGCCGCGACCGGCAGTTTGAAAATGCCGGTCAAATGCAAGGCGCCATGGCCCGACGACATCACCTGCGGCGAGATCATCGCAAGCCCACCCACCAGCGCGCCGCCCAGCATTGGCCGCAGGGCTGGCTTCACCCGCAGCCGCGAGAAAAACGTCTCGCAGGCGGCGACGCCGCGCATCAGCGCAATCCCGAAGATGGCGGCAAGCAGACCGACGCCGCCGGCGATGACCACGTCATGCACGGCCATGCTGGAAACCGCGCCGGTTTCGATGCCGAGCCGGTCGGGCGCGAAAATCTGCGCGGTTAGGTAGCCGAACAAAGCGGCCATGCCGACCGGCGCCAGCGACGCGATCGAGTAGCTGCCGATGATCAACTCGAAACCGTAGAAGGCGCCGCCGAGCGGCGCGCCGAAGGCGCCGGCGATGGCCGCGGCCGCGCCGCAGCCGACTAGGATGCGCATGTCGCTGCGGCGCAGACGGAATGCCTGGCCGATCTTGGAGGCGATGCCGCTGGCGAGCTGGGTATAGCCGGCCTCCAGGCCGACCGAGGCGCCGATGCCGCTCGACCAGACGGTCTGGGCGGCAACAATGAGACTTCCGCGCATCGACATGCGCCCGCCATGCAACGCATTGGCTTCGATCGGGTCTACTTCGGTGCCGCGGCGGCGGGCGACGTAGGCCGACACCAAGCCAAACAGCAGCCCGCCCAGGCACGGCGTGAGAAAGGCGTAAAGCGGATTGAGCATGGTCCGGCCCGACAGCCGCTCGCCGGCGTCGAGACCGAAAAACACCGCATGCATAAGCGAGACCAATTCGCCCATGGCGGCGACCGCGAGGCCGGCGATAACCCCGATCACGATCGCGATCACGATCACGCTCGATTCGCGGGCGCGCACAATGGCGCGCAGGCGGTGCGGAACTTCGAGCGGTCTGTTGAACCAACGCATGGAAAACAAAATCACGTCAGGCGGGCGCGGCTGTGATTAAGGATCAAGTGCTTACAAGCCTTAGAGAATAGACCGCGCCGGCATGCAAGCGGGACCGATCTGAACGCCGCTGATGGCCGTACGATGACCCTTCAAAATGGCTTCGCGAATCGTTGACAGAATGCGTGCGAATCGACCGCGAATCGGGTCCAAAAAAGCGGCCGTTTTTCAGCCGGTTGGTCTTTAAAAAATCATTTTAAATCAACATATTAACAGCCATGACTTTGCCCTGTACGGGGCGCAAATTTCGTGTCACACCAAATGACAAATCCGACTCATTTTTTCGCCCGTTTTGAGGGTGCCACCGATGGCTGAACCGGCCCGAAATCTCGAATCCGACTACGGCGCAGAATCGATCAAGGTCCTCAAAGGCCTCGACGCGGTGCGCAAGCGCCCGGGCATGTATATCGGCGACACCGACGACGGCTCGGGCCTCCATCACATGGTCTACGAGGTGGTGGACAATTCGATCGACGAGGCGCTCGCCGGGCACGCCAGCGAAGTGGTGACGACGCTCAACCCGGACGGGTCGGTGACGGTGCGCGACAATGGCCGCGGCATTCCGACCGACATCCATAAAGGCGAAGGCATTTCCGCCGCCGAAGTCATCATGACGCAACTGCATGCCGGTGGAAAATTCGATCAGAACTCCTACAAGGTATCCGGCGGCTTGCACGGCGTCGGCGTCTCGGTGGTCAATGCGCTGTCGAGCTGGCTCAAGCTCACGATCTGGCGCGACAGCAAAGAGCATTTCATGGAGTTCGCTGATGGCGTCGCGGTAGCGCCGCTGAAAGCCGTCGGCGACAGCGGCGGCAAGCGCGGCACCGAGGTGACCTTCTTCCCCTCACCCAAGACCTTCACCATGGTCGAGTTCGACTTTGCCACGCTCGAGCATCGTCTGCGCGAGCTCGCGTTCCTGAATTCCGGCGTCAATATCGTGCTGTCCGACATGCGCCACGCGGTTGAGAAGCGCGAGGAGATGAAATACGAGGGCGGCGTCGAGGCCTTCGTGAAATTTCTCGACCGCAACAAGACGCCGCTGATTCCCCAGCCCGTCATGATCAAGGCCGAACGCGAAGGCATCACGGTGGAAGCCGCGCTTTGGTGGAACGACGGCTACCACGAAAGCGTTCTGTGTTTTACCAACAACATCCCGCAGCGCGACGGCGGCACGCATCTGGCCGGTTTCCGCGGCGCGCTGACGCGCCAGGTCACGCAATACGCCGACACCATCGGCACCACGCGCAAGGAAAAAGTGGCGCTGACGGGCGACGACTGCCGCGAAGGCTTGACCTCGGTGCTCTCGGTCAAGGTGCCGGACCCGAAATTCTCCTCGCAAACCAAAGACAAGCTGGTGTCTTCGGAAGTGCGCCCGGTGGTCGAAAGCGTCATCAATCAGGCGCTGCAAGACTGGTTCGAGATTCACCCCCAGGAAGCCCGCGTCATCGTCGGCAAGGTGGTGGAGGCCGCCGCCGCCCGCGAGGCCGCGCGCAAGGCGCGTGACCTCACCCGCCGCAAGGGTGCGCTCGATATTTCATCGCTGCCGGGCAAGCTGGCCGACTGCCAGGAACGCGATCCAGCCAAATCGGAATTGTTCATCGTCGAGGGCGATTCGGCCGGCGGCTCCGCCAAGCAGGGCCGCAATCGCGAATTCCAAGCGGTACTGCCGTTGCGCGGCAAAATCCTCAACGTCGAGCGCGCGCGCTTCGACAAGATGCTGGGCAGCCAGGAGATCGGCACGCTGATCACCGCGCTCGGCACCGGCATCGGGCGCGACGAGTTCAATCCCGACAAGTTGCGCTATCACAAGATCATCATCATGACCGACGCCGACGTCGACGGCAGCCACATTCGCACACTGCTGCTGACGTTTTTCTTCCGGCAGATGCCGTCGTTGATCGAGCGCGGCCACCTCTATATTGCACAGCCGCCGCTCTACAAAATCGCGCGCGGAAAATCCGAGCAATATCTGAAAGACGAGCGCGCGCTGGAGGACTATCTGATCGCTGCCGGCATCGAGGAAGCGGTCCTGCGCCTTTCCAATGGTGAAGAACTCGCCGGCGCCGATCTGCACAAACTGGTCGAGGACTCGCGCACCATCCGCGGGCTCCTGGGCGGATTGCACAGCCGCTACAATCGCAAAGTGATCGAACAGGCGTCGATCGCCGGCGTGCTGCGCCCGGAGGTCACCGGCGACCCGAAAACCGCCAAGGCCGCCGCCGACTACATCGCCAAACGCATGGACGCGCTGGCCGACGAGACCGAGCGCGGCTGGACCGGCTCTTTCGACGACGAAGGGTTCCATTTCGAGCGCACGATCCGCGGCGTGAAGGAAGCCGCGATCATCGATCAGGCGCTGCTGGCCTCGGCCGATGCCCGCAAGCTCGATGAATTCGCCCCGGCGCTGCA
This sequence comes from uncultured Alphaproteobacteria bacterium, assembly GCA_963809675.1. Classification (GTDB taxonomy): domain Bacteria; phylum Pseudomonadota; class Alphaproteobacteria; order Rhizobiales; family Xanthobacteraceae; genus Pseudolabrys. Next base: position 490,872 of record CAWEKJ010000006.1, on the reverse strand, counting down.
ACAGACCTTCCCGCGCCCGACGCCGCCGGCGGTGCTCCGCCGCAAGGACGAAGAAATCTCGATCCATGGCCCGGTCGGCCTGTTCGAGGCGCTGACCAATGCCGGCCGCAAAGGCATCTCGATGCAGCGCTACAAAGGTCTCGGCGAGATGAACCCCGAGCAGCTCTGGGAAACAACGCTCGACAGCAATGTGCGCTCGCTGCTCCAGGTGAAGGTCAAGGAAGGCGAGGAAGTCGACAATGTGTTCGCCGAATTGATGGGCGAACTGGTCGAGCCGCGCCGGTTGTTCATCCAGAACAACGCGCTCAGCGCGAGCGTGGACGCGTAGACCGAGGCGATCACGACATCAGTTTGGCGCCGAGCGCCAGGCCGATGATCAGCGCCCCGATAAACAGCACCAGGAAAATGCCGAACAGCCATTGCGCGATGGTTGCGGAGGCTTGCTCGACGCCGGTAAAGCCGAAAATGCCGGCGACGATAGCGATCAGCAGAAAGACAACAGCCCATTTCAGCATCGGCGGCTCCCGCGCCCGGTTTTGCCTGCACTAAACCGGCGAGCCCTGCTTCCAGTTCCACGGCGCCGGGACGGCTGCCTCGGCCAGCGAGCGTGGATCGCGTGCCGGCCAGCGGCCTGCATCAACACGGGCCAGGAAATCGCCGACCACCTGATTGAACAAGTCGGGCTCTTCCAAATTCACCACATGGCCGGTCTTGGGGAACATCACGAGGCCGGAAGCGGCGATGGCCGCTTTCAGAAACAGGCTCGGCTCGATGCAGCGCTCGTCCTCGTCGCCGACCACGATCAGCGTCGGCGTCTTGAGCTTCCGGATAGCGCTCCTCGAAATCATAGAGCGAGGGCCGACCGCCTTGAAAGCCGCGCGAGGTGTTGGCCGAGCCCTTCGGGTCGTGCTCGGCCAGACGTGCTGAAAACTCCGCGAAGCCACGTGCGTCCTTGATGGCGAACGGCACGCGGCTCGGGCCGTTGCCGTAGCTCTTGGCGACTGCGGCCGCGCCTTCACGCTCGAACAGATCGCCAAGCTCGCGCGAATGTTTGTGGAACGCTTGCGTGTACCAGCGCTCGCTGCCCGATCCGGTGCCGGCCAGCGTCATGGAACGCACGCGTGCCGGATGATTGAGCGCGACCTGCAGCGCGGTGTAACCGCCCATCGACAGGCCGACGATATGCGCGCTTTCGATCTTAAGATGATCGAGCACGGCGACGCAATCGCGCATCACGTGCTGGTAGCTGTAGACGTCGGCCGATGCCGGCACATCGGACGGCGTATAGCCGCGCGCCGAATAAGCGATGACGCGATAGCGCTTGCCGAATTCGCGCAGCTGCGGCTCCCAACCGCGATGGTCGGATGCGAATTCGTGCACGAACAGAATGGGCGTGCCCTGTCCTGCTTCTTCGTAATAGAGCTTCACGTTGTCGGGTGTGATTGCGTAAGGCATTAGAATAAATCCAGATATTCTTTCTGCTCCCAGGGTGTGACGTCAGGCTGCACGCACGACTCCTTGTGGAAGCGTTCGAGTTCGGCGTCCTTGATGTGGGCATAATAGTCGATAAAGGCGGTGCCGAAACCGGCGCGAAAGCAGTCGTCGGCGTGTAACGCCGTCAGCGCCTCGCCAAGATCTTTCGGCAGCAGCGCCGCGGCGGCTTCGTAAGGCGTATCGGCGGAAGACCCCGGATCGAGCCGGCGCGCGACGCCGTCCAACCCCGCGTAGATTTGCGAGGCCATATAGAGATAAGGATTGGCGGCCGGCTCGCCGACGCGATTTTCCAAACGCGTCGCCGCATCGCCCGGTTGTCCCAGCACGCGGATCATCACGCCGCGATTGTCGCGCGCCCAGATGGCGCGATCGGGCGCCAGCGAATAGGGCCGGTAGCGCTTGTAGCCGTTGATGGTCGGGGTCGTGAATGCCGCCGCCGCGCGGGCATGCGCCAGCAGGCCACCGAGGTAATATTTGCCGACGGTCGACAGCGCATCCGGATGGTTGATCGCAAAAGCATTGCGCTTCGATTTTTTCTCGATCAGCGACTGGTGCAGATGCCAACCACTCGACATCACGTTGGGCAGCGCCGGCCGGCACATGAAACTGGCGAGATAGCCGTTCCGGCGCGCAATCTGTTTCACCGCCGCGCGGAATAACACCATGCTGTCGGCGGCGGCGAGGGCGGCTTGCGGGCGGAAGGTGAATTCGACCTGACTGGGGCCAAGTTCCGCCTCGACCGAACGCAGTGGCAAACCGAGTTGTTCGATGCCGCGGCGAAGGATTTCTACTGCCGGATCGAGCATGTCGAAGCGCGACTCGGTGAGATATTGATAGCCTTGCGTAAGCAGGCTCACCTCGGGCGCTTCCGGCGGCCAGGTTGCGTCGGCAGGCGCCAGCCGCGGATTTTCCAGTTTGAACAAATGGAATTCGACTTCCAGGCCGGCGCGGAAATCGAAGCCGGCTTTGCCCAAAACGGCGAGCGCGTCTTTGCAGCGCGCGCGGGTGGAGAATGGCACTTGTTTGCCGTTGCTGAAATAAATGTCGCACAGCAGCCAGCCGGTCTTGTTCGCCCACGGCAGGATGCGGAACGTGGCGGGATCGGCGACCATGACGAAGTCGCCACCGCCCTGCATCTCGCCCATCGTGAAGCCGCCGCCCGGCGTGAACACCGGAAACACCGTGCGATGCGCGGTGTCCTTGGCCAGCAGCGTCGTGGTCATGGTGACGCCGGAGCGCATGGCGCTGATGGCATCGGTGGCGAGCAGAGTCTTGCCGCGCAACACGCCGTGCTGATCGGCGAAAGAAAACCGCACCACTTCCAGTCTGTTCTTCTTGATGGCGCGCTCGACTTGCGCGGCCTGGCGAGCTTGTTCGCCGCTCCACAGGCCGTAACGGTCGACGAAGCTGGCCGTGACTTTACGCGAACGCGGCGGCATTACGGCTGAAACCTAATGCCCATTGGCCCAGCTCGCGGCCCGGCGCTTGCTCGCGTCGCTGCGCTGCCAATAGCCCTGCCAGTCACCGGTCGGACCGATGCCGTCGATCGCAGCCGGACCGGTAATCGAGGCGGCTTGGTTGGAATCGAGCACCATCACCGGCCGCTCGCCTTTGCCGGCCTGCTCGATCGCCTGCCGCAGCAATTTGCGATAGGCGACAATCGCCTTGTCGGACGTGCCGAGATGCTCCTGAGTGCGGTCCTGAATCGCGCCCATGGATTCGCAGGCCCACTGGTCGTGCACGTTGATATCGGCGCCCATGCCGGTAAAGGTCTCGTGCTCCTGCTCGTGCGGATCGAAACCGTAATCGTTGCTCTTGTTTTTGTTCGGGATGTAGTCGGGCAATTGATAAAGTTGCAAACGCTGGCGGCGCATCTCGTCTTTGTCCACCGGCGCACCGAACGACGTGAAGATCGCGTACCAATAGTGCTTGGTATCGTCGACCGGCACGTGCCACTGCGAGATCGTCATCTCGCGGCTCATCGGAATCATGAAGGCGTTCGGAAACACCAGATTGGTCACGCGCACATGCGTGCTCGTCTCGCTGATCTGGCGCAGCGTCACCAGTCGGAAGCCGAAGTCGGTCTCCTCGACTTCGATGCGCGGCCGCGTCACCTCGCGCATGATTTGCGTCATCGGCATGTCGGAATCTGTGCGTGGTGTCGCGGAACATCCTGCCGTAGGCTTGCGCAGGATCCTCGTCGTTGAAGAAGCGGTGCAGGAACGAGGTGTGCACCGGATCGATGCCGACTTCGAGCGACTGCAGCCAGTTGCAGTCGATCATGCCCTTGAATGCGAAGGTGTGGCTCGACGGCGCGATGAAGCAGTCGAAATTCGGAAATGCCGGCGGCTCGCCCGGCCCCATGTAGGCGAACAGGATGCCGCTCTTTTCCACCACCGGGTAGGATTTCTGCCGGATGTTGGCGCACAGCTTGCTGTCATCCGGCTCGGCCGGCGTCTGCAAGCATTTGCCATTGACGTCGAACAGCCAGCCGTGGAAGGCGCAACGCAAGCCGCCGTCCTCCAGCCGGCCATAGGCCAAGTCGGTGCCGCGATGCGGACAGCGGCGGCCGATGAGACCGTAACGACCCTTGTCGTCCTTGAAGATCACCAGATCTTCGCCGAACAGACGCACCGGCTTGATCGGGCGATTGCCGGCAAGTTCGTCCGCCAGCGCCGCCGGCTGCCAATAGCGGCGCATTAAAGCGCCCGCCGGTGTGCCCGGCCCGACGCGGCTGATGAGATCGTTTTGTTCTGCGCTCAGCATAGGCGGCCTCCCGTGCAACCCAACTCTATACGAAGGCTGCGACCAACCGAAAGCGGGGCCTAAAAGCAAAACGGCCGGCGCACAGCCGGCCGCGATATCGACTTTAGCGACAGGCTCAGCCCGGATGGCGGGCGGCCCAGCCCAAATCCATGCGCCGGCGCCAGGCGGTCTGCCGCAAGCCCATCAACCGTTGCGCGGTGGTCTTAGCGTCCGCGCGGGTGGCCGCCGCGCAGGTGCGGTATTCGAGATCGGCGAGGCGCGACACCAGCGGCTGCCGGCCGAACAAGCGGGCGAACGGACCGGCGCCGCCGTTGACGTTTCAGCTCGGAGATCGTGTGCGCCACATTGCCGGCGTGGCCGAACGCCACCACGCGGCCGGTCAGGTGTGGCGAACCTCGTAAACGCCCGGACCGATCGGCGCTTCGATGTGATCGCCGCTCTTCACGTCGGGAAACCGTTTCCAACCGCTCCAGGTCTGCATCATCGCGAAAACCTCGACTCGTCCGAAAGAATTGCGTTCCGTGAACGCGACAACGGACGCTTTGGTTCCGCGCGGCAGCGCGATGCCGGCGAGGGCCGCTTATCCGATATAGTTGAATTTGTATGTGTCAGGCCGATCCCGTCAGCATGGCCGGGCAGCACCAACACTTTCGGCTTGGCCGGCAGGCTGGTCTTGGACACCAGCGTCGAGGGCACGTCGGCGATCTCCACGTCCCATTCCTGCGCGCACGCGCGCCAGGAAGCGGTCGAGCGTGTAGGCGCTGAAATAATGCATCGGGATCATCAGCGGTGCCTTCAACGCGTGCAGCACCTCGACCATGCCGTCGAGATCGAGCGTGTAGTTGCCGTCCACCGGCACCATCACCACGTCGACGCGCCCGATTTCGTTGAGCTGCTGCTGCGTCAGCGTGTGGTGCAGATGACCGAGATGGGCGATGCACAGATTGCCGGCCTCGAAGATGAAGATCGAATTGCCGTGGCGCTCGGTGCCGCCGTCCCAGCGGCGGATATTGGTCGGCACGTTGCGCACGCGCACGTCCTTGTATTGCAGATCGATGCGCGCCGGCTTTTCGTCCTCGGCCCAGCCGCGCAGCACGTATTTGATGCCCGGGTCCGGATGATCGGTGTAATGCGTCGAGTGTGCGTGATTCATGGTCACGATGTCGGGCAGCACCGGCGGCTTCACATAATCGTTGTAGTCGGTGGCGATGCGAACGAGCTGCGGACTCTCGATCAGAAACGTCGAATGGCCGATATAGCTGATGCGGACTTGGTCGTGCTCGATCGCCGCGAGACGGAAGGCTACGGGCTGCGCGAAGGGAGCGCGCCTCGCCACCAGACCCGGACAGCTTTCAGTCATTTCCGGCTTGGCCGCGGGCGGCGCCGCGCCCTGCGCGGTCGCGTGGCTCGCGGTTGCGAAGACCGCAAACGCCGTAACGGCTGCTTTCAACCAATGACCGCGCATGAAATCACCTGCGCCAATTTTGGCACGGTTTTGCGCGGCTCACCACTGCCCCGCGCCCAAACGAAAAGCGGCGCCCGCAGGGGCGCCACTGTTTCAGTCGAGGTTTGCCGTGAGCGCTCAGAATTCTTCGAAATAGCGCCGGTCGCGTATGGAAACGATGATGCCCTTGGGTGTCGTCACCACCCAGCGGCCATCCTGCCGTTTGACTGATTCGACCGGACCGAGGCCAGGCAGCGGCACGCCGAGCAGGACTTGATAAATCTCGCCGCGATTTTCCACATAGACGTAGCCGCCACGGGTATCGCGGATGGTCCACCCCTGCGCAATGGCCGTACGGGCTGGTGGTGGAGGCGCGATGGCAGCGACGCGCGGTGCCGGACGCGGCAACGGTGCTGCTATCGGTGCAGGCGCGGGCGCCGCGGTCTGCGGCGCCGAAATCGAGCCGGTGATATCCGCGCTGGTCTGCTCAAGGCGGTCGGAAATCTTGGCGATCTGGGCGCGCGCCGACTTGTTGGCAGCGTCCAGGCTTGCCTTCAGCGTTGTGACTTCCTTGCCGAGCCGGGCGATCGATTGCTGCATCGCCTTGTTCTCTTCGATCGCGGCGACGTTGGGCTTGGCCAGCGTGGGCGCCGAGAAACCGCCGCCCGCCACCGCGCCGACGATGGCGCCGAGCACGGCGGCGAAGGTCATTGAGGCAGCGAGCAGAGCATGGCGTTTGTGGCGCGGTCTCAGGACAAAGAGCTGAGCGATCTTTGGCCCGGTCTTGGACCCAGTCTCGGGCATTGTCGCCACAATTGGATCGACCACAGGTGCTTCGGACTTGGATTCGATTTTGGATTCGATTTTCGGTTCGATGACGGGTGTCGCGGCGGCGGCCGGTTCGAGCGCGGGCGCAATTTCGGCGGCGGGCGATAGTGGCGGCGACTCGACCCTTGGTAGTTCACTCTTGATCGGCGTCGCCTCGGGCTGTGGTGCGGTTTCCATGACCGATCCTCACGATTGGTTGTTCACCAATCGCTAACCACCTTCGGTTACCAATTGGTTACCGATGGCATGACCTACGGTCCTCCTCACGGCGTCAGGCGCCGAGGATCAATCTCCTCCGGATTTTCCAATGGTTACAGCGCCAGGCCGTTTTCGGCCGCCAGCGCTTTGAGCGACACCGCTGGCCGCGCGCCCATATGCTGGATCACCTCGGCGGCCGCCAGCGCGCCGAGGCGCGCCGACGTACGGTGGTCCTTGCCGCGCGCCAGGCCGACCATGAACCCGGCTGCAAACAGATCGCCGGCGCCGGTTACATCGATAACGCGCTCGATCGGCATCGCCTGCACCGCCTCGGTGCCAGTGCGGGTCGCCACGACGCAACCTTTCTCGCTGCGCGTTATGACCGCGAGCTTGGCATCGCCGCGCAGCGCCTTGACGGCGGTGTCGAAGTCGGCGGTCTCGTAAAGACTGTGCAGTTCGCGCTCGTTGGCGAACACAATATCCACGGTGCCCTTGCGGATCAGCCCGAGGAATTCGGCGCGGTAGCGGTCGACGCAGAATGCATCGGACAGCGTGAGCGCGACCTTGCGCGACGCCTTGTGCGCGATCGCCGCCGCTTTGACGAAGGCTTCCTTGGCCTGCGGCGGGTCCCACAAATAGCCTTCGAGATAAACGATCGCCGCGGAAGCGACCTTGGCTTCGTCGATATCGGATGGCTTAAGGTCCTGCGCCGCGCCGAGAAAAGTGTTCATGGTGCGCTCGCCGTCCGGCGTCACCATGATGTAACAGCGCGCGGTCGAAGGGCCGGTTTTGGCCGGCGCGGTGTCGTAAGCGACGCGGGCGGCGCGGATATCGTGGGCGAAAGCGCGGCCAAGTTCGTCATCCTTGACCTTGCCGACAAAGGCGGCTTGCGCGCCGAAGCTCGCCACGCCGACGATGGTGTTGGCAGCCGACCCGCCCGAACTCTCCACCGCCGCACCCATGGCTTGATAAATCTTCTCGGCACGCGCCTCGTCGATGAGCGCCATGGTGCCCTTGTTCATGCCGTGCGCGGCCAAGAAATCGTCCTCGGCGCGGGCGATCACGTCGACGATGGCATTGCCGATGCCGAGCACGTCGTAGCGGGGGGCGGTCATGCGTAACCTCGTTCAGGCGGGCGGCGCACTATAGCGGCGACCGCCGCACTGGCAACGCCATTCCGAAAGCCAACGCTCCGCCTAGTGAGGGGGTGGAAGCCTTTTCAGCACTTCCAAACTCCACCAGAGAAAGTAGCCAGCGATCAGAATGCCGAGCGCCACTTTCACCAGTTGGATGATCAGCTCATCTTTGCTCATCTAAAGCCCACCCGCACGATCCCGACAGCTCCGTCCCACTATAATGGGGCGGCACCGCCTTTGATATTGATATCCCCTGTATCCCCTGTCGATATGTGACCTTGGTTGTGCGCGCAGCGGGGGTTGCACGGCTAACCCCATCATGCGATGTCGCCGGCATAGTGGCGAGGGACAATGGCAATGGCGTTCAAGGAACGCGTATTTTCCGGCGTGCAGCCAACCGGCAATCTGCATCTCGGCAATTATCTCGGCGCGATCACCAAATTCGTCGCGCTGCAGGAACGCTATGACTGCATCTATTGCGTGGTCGACCTGCACGCCATCACGGTGTGGCAGGACCCGGCTGAATTGCCGCGCGCCACGCGCGAGGTGACGGCGGCGTTTCTGGCCTGCGGCATCGATCCGAGAAAGCAGATCATCTTCAACCAGAGCCAGGTCGCCGAGCACGCCGAGCTCGCCTGGGTGTTCAATTGCGTCGCGCGCATGGGCTGGCTCAACCGCATGACCCAATTCAAAGAGAAGGCCGGCAAAGACCGCGAGAACGCCTCGGTCGGCCTCTACGTCTACCCAAACCTGATGGCGGCCGACATTCTGGTTTACCGCGCTACTCATGTGCCCGTTGGCGAGGACCAGAAACAGCATCTTGAGCTGTCGCGCGACATTGCGCAGAAATTTAACAACGATTTCGGCGACTCGATCAAGGCGCATGGTTTCGGCGACGCGTTTTTCCCGCAACCGGAGCCAATCATCCAGGGACCGGCGACACGGGTAATGTCGCTGCGCGACGGCACCAAGAAAATGTCGAAGTCCGAGCCTTCGGATTATTCGCGCATCAATTTGACCGACGATGCCGACGCCATCGCGCAAAAAATCCGCAAGGCGAAAACCGATCCCGAGCCGCTGCCGAGCGAGGAAAAGGGTCTCGAACCGCGCCCCGAGGCCGATAACCTGGTGGGCATCTATGCCGCACTCAACAATGTGAGCAAAGCCGACGTGCTGCGCCAATTCGGCGGCGGGCAGTTCTCGACCTTCAAGACGGCGCTGGCCGATCTCTCGGTCGCCAAGTTGGGTCCGATCGGCGCGGAAATGAAAAAGCTGGTGCAGGACCCGGTCTATATCGATTCCGTGCTGGCCGATGGTTCGGCGCGCGCGCGGGTGCACGCCGCCGAAACCATGAAGGCGGTCAAGGACATCGTCGGGTTCGTTCGCGCGTGATCCCGGAAAGCGGGAACCGGTTTCCGGATAAGGTCACGCGCAAAAAGAATGGCGCGCGCCGTGATGTCTGACGCCGAACCCGCTTGTCCCCGCCGCGCCGGGCGTGCCACCATTCCCGGATGAGCAGCAAACGGCGCAGCTACGAAGCCGGCCATAAACGGAAATATCTGGTCGTCGTCGACGACACCGAGGAATGCGACCGTGCGGTCTACTGGGCGGCCAAGCGCGCCGGCCGCACCAAGTCGCAACTCGTGATGCTGCGCGTGATCGACACCGGCGAGCGCAATCAGCAATGGCTGGGCGTTGCCGACATCATGAAGGCCGAGGCCTTGGAAGCGGCTAACGCGGCGTTCGACAAGTTCGCGGCGCGCGCCAAGGACATCGCCGGTATCATCCCGGACCGCGTGATCCGCGAAGGCAACCCGACCGACGAGATCGTCAAGCTGATCGACGAGGACACCGACATCGGCATCCTGGTGCTGGCGGCGGGCACCGCCAATGAAGGCCCCGGCCCGCTGGTATCGAGCCTTGCCAAGAGCGCCGGCGCCTTCCCGATTCCGGTGGCAATTGTGCCGGGACATCTGAGCGACGAAGATATCGACGCCAGTTCCTGATTAATGACGTTTTTACGCCGGTTGACCTCTCCCCGCGCAAACGCCATCTATTGGGTATAGTGCAAGCCACCCGCGGGCCTTGAACCCGTAAGGAGCGGAAAATGTTCATCCAGACCGAAGCCACGCCCAATCCGGCGACGCTGAAGTTTCTGCCCGGGACGCCCGGTGTTAGAGACTGGCACGCTCGACATGCCGGACAAGACCGCCGCCGCCCAATCGCCGCTCGCGACGCGGCTGTTCGACATTCCGAATGTCGGCGGGGTGTTCTACGGCTCCGATTTCATCTCCATCACCAAGCAAGACGGCGACTGGCAGCAGATGAAGCCCGCGATCCTCGGCGCCATCATGGAGCATTTCATAAGCGGCGCGCCGTTGCTCGCCGCCGGTGGCGAGCAGGCGACGGCGGATGAGTTCTTCGACGCCAAGGACGCCGACACGGTCGCCACCATCAAGGATCTGATCGAGACCCGCGTGCGCCCCGCGGTGGCCGGCGACGGCGGCGACATCACCTTCAAAGGCTACAAGGAAGGTGTGGTCTATCTCACCATGAAGGGCGCCTGCTCGGGCTGCCCGTCCTCGACCGCCACGCTGCAGCACGGCATCCAGAACCTGCTCAAGCACTTCGTGCCCGACGTCACCGAAGTAAGGCCGGTTTAATCCGCCCGTTACACGCGTGAATCGGTGCTAGAATTGCTGCGTCATGCGTGTCCTTGCCATCGATACCGCGCTCGAGGCCTGCTCGGCCGCCGTGCTCGACACCGAGCAGGCCGCAGTTAGCGCGCACGAATCGCTGCCGATGATGCGCGGCCACGCCGAGGCGCTGATCCCGCTGATCGCGCGCGTGCTTGAGAAAGCCGGCCTCGATTTCGCTTCTCTCGATCGTATTGCGGTCACCACCGGACCCGGCAGCTTCACCGGATTGCGTGTCGGCATCGCCGCCGCGCGCGGCATCGCGCTCGCGGCCGGCAAACCCGCGGTCGGCCTGTCGACGCTGGCGGCCTACGCCGCGCCCCTGATCGCGGCCGACGACACACAGCCGGTGGTCGCGGCCATCGATGCGCGCCACGATCACGTCTATCTGCAAGTGTTCGGACCCGGCGGCCGCACCATAGTCGCACCGCGGCTGGCGCCGTTGCGGGAGGCGTTGCGCGTGGCCGTGGGCGGGGCGCCGCGCCTGATCGGCACCGCGGCAGCGCTGCTCGCAGCGGCCTGGCCTGCCGGCGAACCCGCGCCGAGCCTGGTCGATCCGCGCCGCGCGCCCGACATCGATTGGGTGGCGCGGTTAGGGGCCGCCGCCCTTGAGACCGGCTTAGCCCCGAAGCCGCTTTACCTGCGCGCGCCCGATGCGCAGCCGCAGAACGCCGCGCGATTGGCGCGACGATGATTAGCATCATCTCCCGCTTGTTTGCGCGCGCCGAGCCGGTGTTGTCGGAAGCGACCGGCCGCGACGCCGCGGCGATCGCCGCGCTGCACGGCGCCTCGTTTGCGCGCGGCTGGAGCGAGCAGGAAGTCGAGGGCTTGCTGATCGACCGGCACGTCATCGCCTATCGCGCCATGAATGGATCGGCAGTGGCCGGCTTCATTTTGTCGCGGCTGATCGAGGACGAGGCGGAAATCCTTTCGGTCGCAGTCGCAAGCACGCAGCGCGAACGCGGGCTGGCGCGCAGGCTGCTCGATCTGCATTTGCGCCGCCTCGCGGGCCTCGGCGCGCGGACGGTGTTCCTGGAAGTCGACGAGCACAATGCACCGGCGATCCGGCTCTATGACCGCGCCGGTTTTCATGAGATATCCCGCCGTCCCAACTACTATGCGGGCGCCGGCGGCAAGGGAGCCTCAGCGCTGGTGCTGCGCCGCGATCTGGTCTGACCGCAGGCCGCTCGGTATGTTATGACGGCCGGACGGGAGAAATCGATACGTGGCCACGCCCGACAAAACCGTTCCTGAAAGGCGCAATATCGAAGCGCTTTGCGCCGCCAAGGGCATGCGCATGACGGAACAGCGCCGCACCATCGCGCGCGTTCTGGCGGCAGCCGATGATCATCCCGACGTCGAAGAGCTGTACCGGCGCTGCGTCAAGGTCGACGAACATATTTCAATTTCTACCGTGTATCGCACCGTGCGCCTGTTCGAGGACGCCGGCATCATCGAGCGGCACGATTTCCGCGAAGGCCGCGCGCGTTACGAAACCGCCCCGGAAGCCCACCACGACCATTTGATCAATCTGCGCAACGGCGAAGTGATCGAATTCCAGTCAGAGGAAATAGAGCGTCTGCAGGCGGAAGTCGCACGCAAGCTTGGTTACAAATTGGTAGACCATCGGCTTGAGCTCTATGCCGTGCCACTCAAGGACGATAAGGCCAATTAATGCTGCGTTGTCTTCTGATCGCAGCGTTCTTTTTCACCATGACGCCGCTGCTGATCGCGGCGCAGTGGCTGCTCGAAAAGTTAAACTTGCCGGGCTGGGGCGTCATCGCCACGAAATATTATCGCCTGTTGTGCTGGATGCTGCGCATCCGCATCCGCGTCGTCGGCCAGCCAGTGCGCGACCGCGCGGTGCTGTTCGTATCCAATCATCTCTCCTGGGCCGACATTCTGGTGATCGGCGCGCTCGGGCCGGTGGCCTTCGTCGCCAAACGCGAGGTTGCCGATTGGCCGCTGGTCGGCATCGCCGCACGCCTGCAACGTACGGTGTTCGTCGATCGCGCGCGTCGCCATCAAACCGGGCAAGCCGTCGGCGCGATGGTCAAGCGACTGATCGAAGGCACCTCGGTCGTGCTGTTCGCCGAAGGCACATCGAGTGACGGCAACCGCGTGCTGCCGTTTCGTTCGGCGTTGGTTGGCGCGGTAGATGAAGTCGCCGCCTATGGCGCGGGCGCCATCCAGATCCAGCCGATGTCAGTCGGCTACACCGGGCAGCAGGGAATCCCGATGGGACGCCAGAACCGCCCGCTGGTAGCGTGGTATGGCGACCTCGATTTCATGCCGCACTTCAAGACCTTCGTCGCGCGCGGCGCGGTCGATGCAGTCGTGAGCTACGGCGAACCGTTCACCGCCGACGGGGCGACCGACCGCAAGACCATGACCAAGCGTCTGGAAGGCGACGTGCGTCGGCTTAACGCCGCGACGCTGCGTGGCCGGACTCGGACGGTCCACGCCGCTATCTCTTAAAAGTGCTATGAAATCAAAGGCATGAGCGAAGGGGACAAAACCGGTCCCGGCAGGTTAGATTGGCATTCCGGTTTGAACGCGAGCGGCATGAGCAGAACGCCCAAAGTCTTCGTCAAGTCCTTCGGCTGCCAGATGAACGTCTACGATTCCCATCGTATGGCGGACACCTTGGCGCCGGCCGGCTTCAGCGAAACCGCCCAAATCCACGACGCCGACCTCGTGATCCTCAATACCTGCAATATTCGCGAAAAGGCGGTCGATAAGCTCTATTCTGAAATCGGCCGCGTGCGCGAATTCAAGGAAGCTGCCGAGCGCGACGGCCGCAAGATGTTGATCGCAGTCGCCGGTTGCGTGGCGCAGGCCGAGGGAGAGGAAATCGTGCGGCGCGCGAGTTCGGTCGATCTCGTGGTCGGCTCGCAGAACTATCATCGCCTGCCCGGCCTGGTTGCGCGCGTGCAGGCGGGCGAGCAGATTGTCGACACCGAATTTCCGGCCGACGACAAATTCGATATGCTCGCCGCGCCTCGCGCTGAGGCGATCGCTAAGCGCGGCATTTCCGCCTTCGTCACGGTTCAGGAAGGCTGCGACAAATTCTGCACCTTCTGCGTGGTGCCTTATACGCGCGGCACCGAAGTCTCGCGTCCGGTCGAGAAGATCGTCACAGAAGTCGAACGCCTGGCGGCCGCCGGCGTGCGCGAGGTGACGCTGATCGGACAGAACGTGAATGCCTATCATGGCCAAGCCGCCGATGGTTGCCCGGCGACGCTCGGCGGCCTGTTGCGCCGGCTCAGCGACGTGCCGGGCATTCTGCGCCTGCGCTATACCACCAGCCATCCGCGCGACATAGATGACGAGTTGATCGCCGCGCACAGCGACCTGCCCGCGCTGATGCCCTACGTGCATCTGCCGGTGCAGTCCGGCTCCGACCGCATGTTGGCGGCAATGAATCGCAAGCATACGCGTAAAGATTATCTCGGCACAATTGCGCGCCTGCGCACCGCGCGTTCCGATCTCGCGTTCACATCCGATTTCATCGTTGGCTTTCCGGGCGAGACCGAAGCCGATTTCCGCGACACGCTCACGCTGGTGGACGAGGTCGGCTTCGCTACGGCCTATTCGTTCATGTATTCGCCGCGTGCCGGTACGCCGGCCGCGGCGATGGACCACCAGGTTGCACCGGCCGAGCAGGCCGAGCGCCTGCAACGGCTACAGGCCGTCATTACCCGCCATTGGCGGGCCTTCAACGCGCAATTTTTAGACTGCACCATCGAGGTGCTTTTGGAAAAGCCGGGCAAGCTCCCTGGGCAATTGGTCGGCCGCACACCATATTTACAGGCGGTGCAGGTGATGGCGCCACGCTCGGCCATAGGTTCGTTGGTGCAAGTCGCCATCACCGATCTCGGTACCAACACTTTGTTCGGCGCAGTCACCTCGGAACGCCACGCGCCCGTCCTCGCCACAGCAGGAGCCTGAACCCGCCTTGCGCACATCGGATCCACCGATCCCGGCCGCGGCAGCTTCCGAGGAAACTGCAACCACGCAGACCGTGCTCGCCTTCGACGACAATCGGCTCGCCTCAATTCTTTTTGGACAATATGGCCAGAACCTCGCGCTGATTGAGCGGCGGCTCGGCGTCGTCGCCGAGCAACGCGGCAATCACGTCACCATCGACGGCTCGCGCGGCGCCTGCGAGCAGGCCCGGCGCGTGCTGGAAGGGCTCTACGAACACGTCAAGCGCGGCCACGAGCTTGCCCAAGGCGACGTCGAGGGCGCGATCCGGCAGGCGATCGCGCAAGGCTCGCTGTTCGATTACGACCCCGCGGCCGCGCAGGCGGCGTTCGAAGAAATCAATCTGCGCAAGCGCCCGGTGCGTGCACGCACCGCCGCCCAAGACGCCTATATCCGCGCGCTCAAGCGCCATCATTTGGTGTTCGGGACGGGTCCTGCCGGCACCGGCAAAACCTGGCTGGCGGTCGCACAAGCGATCCAGATGTTCGAGCGCAAGGAAGTCGACCGCATCATTTTGTCGCGCCCAGCGGTGGAAGCCGGCGAACGGCTCGGCTTTCTGCCCGGCGACATGCGCGAGAAGGTCGACCCTTATTTGCGGCCGATCTACGACGCGCTTTACGACCTGATGGACGCCCGCATCGTCGAGCGCGCGCTGCAAGGCGGCGAGATCGAGATCGCGCCGTTGGCGTTTATGCGCGGGCGCACACTGTCGAACGCCGCGATCATTCTCGACGAGGCGCAAAACACCACGTCCATGCAGATGAAAATGTTCCTCACGCGCCTGGGAGAAAACAGCCGCATGATTGTCACCGGTGACCCGAGCCAGGTCGATCTGCCGAGTGGCCAGACTTCGGGCCTGGCCGACGCGGTGAAGCTGCTCGACGGCATCGAGGGCATCGGTCATGTCGCCTTTACCCATGAAGATGTGATCCGCCACGAACTGGTGGCGCGCATCGTGGAAGCCTATGACCGCAAGACGGCAGCGCGCGCGGAGCGGAAATGAGATCTTTTCGGCGCCCGCACGCAGCGGTGCCTGCGATCGATATCCTGGTGCAGTCTCCGCTGTGGAGCGATCAGCCGTTGGCCGAGCATACCGTGCGCGAGGCCATTGCCGCCGCATCCACAACAATCTCAACAAAGAACGGCGAAGTGAGTATCATATTGGCAGACGATTCGGCCGTTCGTGCGCTCAACCGGCAATGGCGCGGCGTCGATAAACCGACCAATGTGCTGTCGTTTCCGGCGAAAGGCATCGAGGGTGGGCCCCGCTTGTTCGGCGATATCGTCATGGCCTACGAAACGCTCAAGCGGGAATGCGACAACGAAGGTCGGGTTTTTCTTCATCATCTTGCCCATCTCACGATCCATGGTTTTCTTCATCTCATGGGCTACGATCACTCGGTCGACGCCAAGGCCGAAGAGATGGAGGGGCTCGAAAGCAAGATCATGATGCGCATGAGCCTGCCCGATCCATGGCTCGGCCGCGAATTTAGCGACGCCTGACAGCCATGCCTGACAGCGACACCAGTTTTAATTCTGCCGACGCGGTACCCTACGAGCCGCGCAATCTGCCTGCGCTCGTGCCACCGCAGCGCAACGGCGCCGAAGGATGGATCGTGCGCGCCTTCCGCGCGCTGTTTGGCTGGAAACCGAGTTCGCGGGCCGACTTCAAGGACGTGCTCGACGCCATGACGCCCGGCGAATCCGGCTTCTCCCCGGAAGAAAGCCGGATGCTCAAGAACATTCTGGGCTTGCGCGAACGCCGCGTCGGCGACGTCATGATTCCGCGTGCCGACATCGTCGCAGTGCAGCAGGACATTAAGCTCGGCGAATTGGTGCGGGTGTTCGAGGGCGCCGTGCATTCGCGCCTGGTGGTCTACAACGACACGCTCGACGATCCGATCGGCATGGTGCACATCCGCGACCTGATCGCGTTCATGACGGCGCGCGCGGCAGTGAGCCCGGAGAAAAACGCCAAACGCAAAAAACCCTTGCCGGCCGGGCTCGATCTCAAGGCGATCGATCTGTCAATGCCGCTGTCGGCGGCCAAGATCGTGCGGGAAATCTTGTTCGTGCCACCGTCGTCACGGGTGATCGATTTGCTGGCGCGCATGCAGGCGACGCGGATTCATCTGTCGCTGGTGGTCGACGAATATGGCGGTAGCGACGGACTGGTGTCGATCGAGGATATCGTCGAGCAGATAGTCGGCGAGATCGCCGACGAGCATGACGAGGACGAGACCCCGCACGTAGTGCGCCAAGCCGACGGCACCTTCATTGCCGATGCACGCGCCCATCTTGAGGACGTCGCCGCAACCATCGGAAACGATTTCGACGCCGGCGAGGTCGCCCGGGAGGTCGATACGCTCGGCGGCTATTTGGTGACACGCGCCGGGCGCCTACCGGTGCGTGGCGAGCTGATCCCCGGCCCCGGGCTGTTCGAATTTGAAGTACTGGACGCCGATCCGCGCCGCATCAAGCGCGTACGCATCACCCGGCTAAAAGAAAGGCGCGAGCGGCCGCGCGAGCAACGTAAGCGCGGCGAGCCGGACGCGGTGCTGGCCGGCACCACGCCGCCGGCCTTGGCCGCCGATGACTCGCCCGCGGCTAAAGATGGCGACACTCCGCCCATCGCGCGGCGCCCGTGACGCTCACCCGCCTCGCTTATGCCGTCGTGCTCGCTTCCGGTTGGAAACGCGCAACAATCGCTTTCATCGCCGGCGTCGCATCGGCGCTGGCGATGGCGCCGTTCAATTCCTGGCCGATTTTGTTCCTGACGCTGCCTTTGCTGGTCTGGCTGGTGGATGGCTCCGCCGCCGGACGCTGGAGCGGCGCCGTGGGCGCCGCGGTTGCCGGGTGGTGTTTCGGCTTCGGCTACTTCGTCGCCGGAATCTATTGGGTTGGCTACGCATTCCTGGTCGATGCCAAGACATTCGGCTGGCTGCTGCCGGTCGCGGTCGCAGGTCTTCCGGCCTATCTCGCGCTGTTCACTGGATTGGGGCTTGCCGCGGCACGGCTGATCTGGGTGCGCGGCCCCGAGCGCGTGTTGGCGCTCGCCGCCATGCTCACCGCCGCCGAGTGGCTGCGCGGCCACCTGTTCAGCGGATTCCCGTGGAACACCTTCGGCTATGCGCTCACCGAGCCGCTGGCGCTGGCCCAAAGTGTGTCGCTCATCGGCATCTGGGGGCTGACGTTTCTCTGCATCGCGATCTGCGCCAGTCCGGCTGTGCTCGCCGACGATGCCGCCGACACGCCGCATCCGCGGCGCGCGCCGTTCCTGGGCATCCTCATACTCGCCGGCCTCGCCAGCTATGGCGCCGTTCGGCTCTGGCAAAATCCGACCGCCTATGTGAACGGCGTGAAGCTGCGCATCATGCAGCCCAATCTGCAGCAAGACGATAAATTCAATTACGCCTCCAAGGCGCAGGTCATGGAGCGCTATCTGCGCCTCTCCGATCGGACGATCGGGCCGAACTCGAACGGCGTGCACGATGTTACGCATTTGATCTGGCCGGAATCTGGCGTTTCCGTTCTTCCTGACGCGCGAGCCGGACGCCTTGTCGCAGATTGCGGCGTTGCTCAAACCGTCCACCGAGCTGATCACTGGCGCAGTACGCCCGGCGCCCGCCAGCGGCAGCGTTCCGCACGCTTACAATTCGGTCTACGTGATCGATCCCGACGGCTCGATCCGCGGTATTTACGACAAAGTACACTTGGTGCCGTTCGGCGAATATCTGCCATTGCAGGGAGTGCTCGAACGGCTCGGCTTGCGGCAGCTCACCAAACAAGTCGGCGGCTTCCTATCGGGCGACCGCCGGCGTGCCATGGATGTTCCGGGCGCGCCGAAAATGCTGCCGCTGATTTGCTACGAAGCGATCTTCCCAGGCGCCGCGGTGCCGGCCGGCGAGCGACCGGGCTGGCTCGTCAACGTGACCAATGATGGCTGGTTTGGAATCAGTACCGGGCCTTACCAGCATTTCCATCAGGCGCGCGTGCTCGCCATCGCCGAAGGCCTCCCTCTGGTGCGCGCCGCTAATACCGGAATCTCCGGCGTGATCGATCCGGTCGGACGCATTGTCGATGTATTGCCGCTGGGAATCGAAGGGGTGCTGGACGCCAGCCTGCCGCGCGCGATCGCGCCGACGCCCTATGTGCGGTTCGGCGATACCGTCGTAATTCTGTTTCTAGTGGTGAGTTTGATATTGGTCGCGCGCAGACGGATACATCTTTAGATTGAATCAAACTCAGCTCTGGATTGCGACTTACGCGCAAAATTGACCGAGATGGCGTGCCGGTCCCGCCCCGAGCGCGCGGGCGTAACTTCAGCCATGCGAAAGCGGCTGAAAACTATGAATAATTTACTTTGCTCCCGGCTCTCGGCGTGGCGCTATGAGAAAGCGCGCGTTGCATGACATTCCACCACGCAGTACTCGCGTAGGAGACCCATTATGGCTAAGAAGTCCCCTAATCCGGTCGACAAGCATGTGGGCGCGCGGGTGCGCATGCGGCGGATGATGCTGAACATGAGCCAGGAAAAGCTTGGCGACGCGCTCGGCCTCACCTTCCAGCAGGTGCAGAAATACGAGAAGGGCACCAACCGCGTCGGCGCCAGCAGGCTTCAGGCGATCTCCAATATCCTGCAGGTCCCGGTTTCGTTTTTCTTCGAAGGCGCGCCGCATTTGCCCGGTCATTCCGGCATGGGCGAGGCGCCGTCGCCGGCCTATGTGTCGGACTTCCTCGCCACCTCCGACGGCCTGTCGCTGACCAAGTCGTTCATGAAGATCAAAAGCAGCAAAATGCGCCGCCGCATCGTCTCGCTGGTCGAACAAATCGCCGACAGCGAATAGCGTGAAACCGGCGCCCATCGCGCCCAAGATATTGCCCACCGCTGCCCGCATCTTGACCTTGTCCGCCGCCGCTGCAAGAAACACCTCCATGCAATGACGCGGTCGAGACGCCGCGTTACGGGAGGAGTTCCAGCGTGGCTCACACCAATTTTCTGTTTACCAGCGAATCCGTTTCCGAAGGCCACCCCGACAAGGTGTGCGACCAGATTTCGGATGCCATTCTCGATGCCTTCATCGAAAGGGACATCAAGGAAGGCATCGCCGACGACAGCCAAATCAACACCCGGCTCGGCTGCGAAACGCTCTGCACCACCAACAAGATCGTCGTCGCCGGCGAAGGCCGCGGCCAATTGTTCCGCACCATCCACGGCAAATCGGTGGTCGACCGCGAGCTGATCACCGAGATCGCGCGCGGCGTGGTCAAGGACATCGGCTACGACCAGAACGGCTTTTCCTTTCACGGCGCCGACGTCGAGGTGCTGCTGCACGGCCAGTCGCCCGACATCGCCATGGGCGTCAACGCCAAGAGGAAAAAGGGCGGCGAAGAGGAAGGCGCCGGCGACCAGGGCATGATGTTCGGTTACGCCTGCACCGAAAGCGAAGTGTACGAAAAAAATTCCTTCATGCCGGCGCCGATTTATTTCGCGCACAAAATCCTGAAGGTTCTCGCCGACAAGCGCCGCTCCGGCCAGTTGTTCGATCTCCAGCCCGACGCCAAGAGCCAGGTCACCGTCAAATACGTCAACGGCAAGCCGGTCGGCTGCACCAAGGTGGTGGTCTCGACCCAGCACAATGAGAAAAGCCGCAACGGCAAGAAATACACGCCCGGCATGGTCAAGGAATTGATCGGCAGCGCGATCGAATCCGCTTTGCCGAAAGGCTGGATGCCGAAGAGCAAGTCCGACTTCCTGGTCAACCCGACCGGCAATTTCGTGGTCGGCGGCCCCGACGGCGATTGCGGCCTGACCGGCCGCAAGATCATCGTCGACACTTACGGCGGCTACGCGCCGCACGGCGGCGGCGCGTTTTCCGGCAAGGACCCGACCAAAGTCGACCGCTCGGCGGCTTACGCCACGCGTTATCTTGCCAAGAACGTGGTGGCTGCCGGCCTCGCCGAGCGCTGCACCATTCAGGTCGCCTATGCGATCGGCGTCGCCGATCCGATGTCGGTGCTGGTCGACACGCATGGCACCGGCAAGGTCGACGAGAAGAAGCTTGAGAAGATTCTGCCCGAACTGTTCCGTCTGACGCCGACCAATATCCGCCGTACGCTCAAGCTCAACCGGCCGATCTACCGGCGCACCGCGGCTTACGGCCATTTCGGCCGCGCGCCCGACAAAGACGGTGGCTTTTCCTGGGAGAAGACCGACCTCGCCGACGCAATCAAGCGCGCGGTTTTTTTTTTTTTTTTATTCCTTGTTTTAAAATATCGTTTTTTATCTTCGTCTGTCTATATGTCTTTTATTCTGTCTTCTAAATATTTTTTGTTTATTCTCTTTTTAATCGTTTTGTATTTTTTTAAAGTTATTTCGCGTGCGGTAATTTTAGTCGTCATGCCCGGCCTTGTGCCGGGCATCCACGTCTTACATTCTGCGCACGACCAAAGGCGTGGATGGCCGGGACAAGCCCGGCCATGACAGTGGATGCAAACAGATTCACCAACAACTCCACGCGCCTTCTTCGGCCGGCGCAAGGGCCATCCGCTGCGACCGCGCCAGGCCGCACTATGCCAGAACGACGCTCGGTCCTTGCAAAAGCGGCATTCGTCAACGCGATTGCCACTCCGCTAAGGGCCAATGACGGGCAATTATAATTGTTTCAATAGTCATTGAAATATCTCTTGACACCGTCAAAATACTTCAATACTCATTGAAATATGAAAAACACCGATGCCGTAGCGGCTTTGGCCGCCCTCGCCCAAGAAAGCCGCCTCGACGTGTTCCGTCTGCTAGTGCAGGCCGGGCCGGAAGGGATGGCCGCCGGTGGCGTTGCTACCGCGCTGAAGCTCGCCCCGAATACTCTCACATTTCATTTTGATCGCTTGCGAGACGCGGGTCTTGTCACGGTACGGCGTGAAGGCCGGTCAATGATTTACGCGGCGCGTTTCGAGGTCATGAATGGCCTGCTCGCCTTCCTCACTGAAAATTGTTGTCAAGGTGCGGCGGAAGCTTGCGCCCCAGCAGTCTGCAAGCCCGGACGAACGAAGCAGATCAAGGCGGTGGTGTCATGAAACGTATGCATGTTCACGTCTCGGTCGCTAACATCGACAATGCCATTGGATTTCTATTCCGCGCTATTCGCGGCCAAGCCGGCGGTTGTGAAGAACGACTACGCCAAGTGGATGTTGGACGATCCGCGCATGAATTTTGCGATATCGACACGCGGACGCGAGCCGGGACTGGATCACCTTGGCATTCAGGTCGAAAGCCAAACCGAATTGCACGAAGTTTACGCTCGCTTGAAAGAGGCCGGCGGAGCCGTCATCGAGCAAGGCGCTACTGCCTGCTGCTACGCCAAGTCGGAAAAATCCTGGATTGACGATCCAGCGGGAATTTCATGGGAGACTTTCCACACGACAGGCGAGAACATCAGTTATGGCGACGGCAGCGGAGAGAATGAGGCGCGCGTTGCTCATGCCAAGGCATGTTGCGTCCCTCAGGCCGCAAAGCCTGCCGCCGAAACCGCCCCCACCTGCTCAACAGCTTGCGCTACGGCTTAGCCAATGACCGAACGTGCATTCAACGCGTTGTTCCTATGCACCGGCAATTCGGCCCGCTCGATCATGGCCGAAGCGATCTTGAACAAGCTTGGGCGGGGGAAATTTCAGGCATACAGCGCGGGCAGCCAGCCCAAGGGGCAAGTCAATCCCCACACAATCCAGCTATTGAAGGGGCTCGGATACGATACGTCCGATTATCGCTCAAAATCATGGAGCGAGTTCGCAAAGCCCGGCGCGCCGTCGCTCGATTTTGTTTTCACTGTTTGCGACAACGCGGCGGGCGAAGCATGCCCGTTCTGGCCGGGCCAACCGATGACCGCGCATTGGGGTGTTCCTGATCCCGCCGAGGCTCAAGGTTCAGCGGCGGAAATCGCGCTCGCCTTCAAGGATGCGTACCGCATGTTGCACCAGCGCATCGGCATATTTGTCGCGCTGCCGATCCGCAGTCTCGACAAGCTCTCGCTGCAAACCCGGCTGACAGAAATCGGTCGCGTAACGGACGCCGTAGCCAAAGAGTCGACTTGATGCCCTCACCGGCACAACGCGCCGTCTCGGAAACGCTCGGGACGGCATTTCTGCTTGCGACGGTGATTGGCTCTGGGATCATGGCGCAGCGGCTTTCGGGCGGGAATGACGCGCTCGCCCTTCTCTGCAACACGCTGCCGACCGGCGCGATCCTCACTGTCCTCATCCTGATATTTGGACCGGTCTCGGGCGCTCATTTCAATCCCGCCGTCACGCTCGCGTTTGCGCTGCGCGGTGAGCTGCCTTGGCCAATGGCGTGCATGTACCTGGCTGCTCAGGTGAGCGGAGCAATCATAGGCGTATGGGCCGCGCATTTGATGTTTGAACTTCCAGTCTGGCAATTTTCAACCCACGTCCGAACCGGCCCGGGCCAGTGGTTCGCAGAAGCGGTGGCGACGTTCGGCCTGGTCCTGACAATATTCGGTTGCGTCGCGCGGACGCCTAGTTCGGTCGCGTACGCGGTGGGTCTCTACATTATGGCAGCCTATTGGTTCACTGCCTCGACATCTTTTGCAAATCCGGCGGTGACCATCGCGCGTTCGCTGTCCGACACCTTCGCCGGCATCGCGCCAGCAGGCGTGCTTGCATTTGTCCTCGCGCAACTAGTCGGTGCCACAGGCTCCACGGCGCTGGCACGGTGGCTCTGGCCTCATCCGAGGGATAGTGTCCCGGGTCAGCGGCGCACCGCATCCGGGACACGAAATGAACGAGCGCGGCAAGACTTCGACACAAAGTGAGCATCCGGCGCGCGCCTTTTTCGGCCGGCGCAAGGGCCATCCGTTGCGGGCCCGCCAGGCCGCGTTGTTCGACAAGGCATTGCCGCGCCTCGCGCTCGACCTGACCAAGCCTGCGCCCACCGATTTGCGAGCCTTATTCGGCGGCGCCGGGAACGTGCGCCTGGAAATCGGTTTCGGCGGCGCCGAACATCTGATCGCGCAGGCGACGGCCAATCCCGGCAGCGGCTTCATCGCCAGCGACGGTTACGTCAACGCCATCGGCAAAGCGCTGGTCGCGATCGACGACGGCAAGCTCGCCAATATCCGCCTGCATCATGGCGACGCCAGCGAACTGATCGACTGGCTGCCGGACGGCGGCCTCGCGCGCATCGATCTGCTCTATCCCGACCCCTGGCCGAAGCGGCGGCACTGGAAGCGGCGCTTCATCCAGGACGACAGCCTCGCGCGGCTGGCGCGCATTCTCTCAAGCGGCGGCGAATTGCGCTTTGCCACCGACATCGCCGACTACGCGGCTTACGCGCTGGCGCGCGTGCTGCGCTCGCCGGATTTCGTCTGGACGGCGGAGGCGGCCTCCGACTGGCGCCAGCCGTGGCGCGATTTTTCCGGCACGCGCTATGAGGCCAAAGCCAAGCGCGAAGGCCGGACGCCGGCGTATTTTATTTTTCGGAAAATCTAATCCGTCATCCTGAGGTGCGAGCGCGAAGCGCGAGCCTCGAAGGATGACAGCCCGGGGCCGTCGCCCTTCGAGGCGCGGCCTCCGGCCGCGCGCCTCAGGGTGACGGTTAGTCGCCGGTGTCCTGCCGCACCTGCCAGAAGCGCACCACGCGCATCGCGGTTGCCGCGGTCAGCCGCGCGAAATTCTCGCGCGCGGCATCGATCGTGGCGCTCGCAGGCTTTGGGCCGGGCCGCGCGTTGATCACCGCCTTGACCGTCGGCCAGCCGAAGCCGGCGGCGCGCGACAGGATCAGCACCGGATCGGCCCGCTCGCCGCTCATCAGCCGGTCCACGACTTCGACCGGCACCGCGCTCACGGTTGCGAGCGCCGCGATGGTCTCTTCGTATTTGCCGGCCTTGGCATAATCCGCGACATCGGCCTCGGTGAGCTTGCGCTCTTGGTGCAGCGCCTGCACCGCGGCAAACGCGGCGGCGTAATTGCGCGGCGCAGCCTTGACCGCGACTTCGCCGGTCACCTTCGCCAGCACGCGGCGGATTTCGTCCTGGATTTCGGGCTTGGCCTGCGCCAGCAGACGCTTCTGCACCACCTCGCTCGCTTGCATCAGCAACTGGCGGAATAGACGCGGCGGAATATCGGTGCGCAGGCCGACGCGCTCGGCCAGCATGGCGTCGCGTTCGGCGCGCTTGACCAGCGTGCTGAAGGCATTGTCCGAGAGCTTGGCCTTCGGATTGGTGGCGATGCTGCGCGACACTTCGCCGTCGCCGCGCTGCACGATGATGTCGGCCAGAGTTTCGGTAATTCCCAAACGGGTGGACAGCGCCAGCAAATGCGCCTGGCCTTTGGTCTCGGCGATGCGCTTGAGATCGGGCTCGCCGATGCGCGCCTGGCGGAGCACCGGACCGGCGACATCGATGTCGTCGTTCTTGGCGAGCGTCACCACCACGCCGCCCGGCGCGTTCGGCACCGGCGCCAGCCGGCGCGCGAGTTCCGCCAGCGCCTGGACTTCGATTTCCTCGATCAGGCAGCCGATGACGTCGTCGAACAGCGCGACATGGTCTTGATTGAACCGGGACGCGCCGTCGAGAAACAGGCCGGTGATGCGGCGCAAAGTTTCGGCGCGCTTGGCCGCCGAGCCGTGCGCAACGACATCTTCCAGTTCGGGAAGCAGCGAGGCAGGAACGCTCATTGCGCACTCATGACAAAACCTGCCAAACGGCCCGGGAAAATCGCGTGTCCGAGATTTAATGCAAATTTAAGAGCATATTCTGAAGGAAGGGTTAGCTGCCAAAAGCCCCGGCCGCCCTTGCATAAGGACTGGAAACCGCTATATTTCCGTCAGTTAAGACACCCTCATAACCGAACGGGTTTTGAGAGTGGGTCCCCCGGGGCCCGCTCTTTTTTGTTACCAAAATGGCCACAAGCCACGCACAAGAGGCGGCTCAAGCCGCACCGAACGGAACCGAGCCACGGCTGATCGTCGAGCCGGGGCTGCCGGCGCGTGTCGCCAGCATCGCCGAACCGGTGATCGAGCAACTCGGCTACCGGCTGGTGCGGGTCAAGGTTTCGGGCGCCGACGGCTGCACCGTGCAGATCATGGCGGAGCGGCCGGATGGAACTATGGCGGTCGAGGACTGCGAGGCCGTGTCGCGGGCGCTATCGCCGGTGTTCGACATGGCCGATCCCGTCGACCGCGCCTACCGGCTGGAAATCTCCTCGCCCGGCATCGACCGGCCGCTGGTGCGCAAATCCGATTTCGACCGCTATGCCGGGCATCTGGTCAAGATCGAGACCGAAATTCCGATTGACGGCCGCAAGCGATTTCGCGGCGTTCTGGTCGGCACCGAGGGCGAGGCCGCGCGGCTTCGCCAAGATGGCAAACATGACGGCAAACACGACGACAAGAATGACGGAAAGAAAGACGACAAGGAACTGGCCGGCGCGGAAGTTCTGCTTCCGATCGGAGAGATAAGCGAAGCGAGACTGCTGCTCACCGACGAACTGGTGAGACAGAGCTTGCGGCGTGAGAAGGCCGCCAAGCGCGATGCGCGCGCGGCGAAACGGGAACAACGAAGGCATAAGTCCGGCCAAGAATCCGACCAAGCCGGGCATGCAAATTCCAACCAAGGAGACTGAGCTATGGCTGTCAGCGCCAACCGGCTCGAACTGTTGCAAATCGCCGACGCGGTGGCCCGCGAGAAGGCGATCGACCGCGGCATCGTCATCGCCGCCATGGAAGACGCCATCGCCAAGGCGGCGCGGTCGCGCTACGGCGCGGAAACCGACGTGCACGCCGAGATCGAGCCCAAGACCGGCGATCTCCGCCTGACCCGCCACATGCTGGTGGTCGAGGCCGTCGAGAACCCGTCCAACCAGATCACGCTGGAAGGCGCGCGCAAACATCATCCGGCCGCACAGGTGGGTGATACCATCGCCGATCCGCTGCCGCCGCTCGAATACGGCCGCATCGCCGCGCAATCGGCCAAGCAGGTGATCGTGCAGAAAGTGCGCGAGGCCGAGCGCGACCGGCAATATGCCGAGTACAAAGACCGCATCGGCGACATCGTCAACGGCATCGTCAAGCGCGTCGAATACGGCAACGTGGTGGTCGATCTCGGCCGCGGCGAGGCGATCGTGCGGCGCGACGAAATGCTGCCGCGCGAGGTGTTCCGCAACGGCGACCGCATCCGCGCTTACATTTACGACGTGCGCCGCGAACCGCGCGGCCCGCAGATTTTCCTCTCCCGCACGCATCCGCAATTCACCGCCAAACTCTTTGCCCAAGAGGTTCCCGAAATCTACGACGGCATCGTCGAGGTGAAGGCGGTCGCTCGCGACCCAGGTTCACGCGCCAAGATCGCCGTGATCTCGCGCGATTCGTCGGTCGATCCGGTCGGCGCCTGCGTCGGCATGCGCGGCTCGCGCGTGCAGGCCGTCGTGAACGAATTGCAGGGCGAGAAGATCGACATCATTCCATGGTCGCCCGACATCGCCACCTTCGTGGTCAACGCGCTGGCGCCGGCGGAAGTCGCCAAGGTGGTGCTCGACGAAGACAAAGAGCGCATCGAGGTGGTGGTGCCGGACCAGCAGTTGTCGCTCGCCATCGGCCGGCGCGGGCAGAACGTGCGGCTGGCCTCGCAGCTCACCGGCTGGGACATCGACATTCTGACCGAGCAGGAAGAATCCGAGCGCCGCCAGGCCGAGTTCGAAAGCCGCACCAAGATTTTCGTTGAGGCGCTCAATCTCGACGAAGTGGTCGGCCAATTGCTCGCCTCGGAAGGCTTCGGCTCAATCGAGGAACTGGCGCTGGTCGACGAGAAGGAAATCGCCGGCATCGAAGGTTTCGACGAGGGCACCGCGAAGGAATTGCAGGAGCGCGCCAAGGAATATCTCGACAAGCAGGAAGCCGAGCTCGATGCCAAGCGCGTCGAGCTGGGCGTCGAGGACGCGGTCAAGGACGTGCCCGGCGTCACCACGGCGATGCTGGTCAAGCTCGGCGAGAACGGCGTGAAGACCGTCGAAGACCTCGCCGGCTGCGCCACCGACGATCTCACCGGCTGGACCGAACGCAAGGACGGCGAGAGCAAGCACGAAGCCGGCTTCTTCGACGGCCTCGACGTGTCGCGCGAAGACGCCGAAGCCTTGATCATGCAGGCGCGCATCAAGGCCGGCTGGGTGACCGAGGCAGAGCTTGCCCCGCCGCCCGCGCCGGAAGCGGAAGCTGCGCCCGCCGACGCGCCGGCGGCAGGCGCATGATCCCGAAAAGTGGGAACCGGTTTTCGGAAAAGATCATGCGCGGGAAAAGAGCATAAGGAGTACGACAGCAACGATGCTGGCGAGCGCGCAAACGAGCGAACAAGACAATGAACTCGATCGCGGCGCGGCGAAAGCCGCTTCCGGGATGGAGCGGCATTGCGCGCTTAGCCGCACGCTCAAACCGGTCGATGAGATGATCCGCTTCGTGGCCGGACCGGACGACGGCATCGTTCCCGACATCAAACGAAAATTGCCCGGCCGCGGCATCTGGATCACCGCGACGCGCGATGCGCTCGACGACGCGATCAAGCGCAATGTATTCGCCCGCGCCTTCAAGCGTAACGTGCGGGCCGCGCCCGATCTGACGGCTGTGACCGAGCGGCTCATGGAGCGCGCCGCGCTCGATGCGCTGTCGATCGCCGGCAAAGCCGGCCAGGTGGTCGGTGGTTTCGCCAAGGTCGAAGCGGCGATCGGCGGCGATAACATGCTGGCGCTGATCCACGCTTCCGACGCGGCATCGGACGGAAAGCGCAAGCTGGACGCGGCCTGGCAGCGAAAAAACGACGGAAAATCGCGCGAAATCGCGACCATCACGACTTTTTCCGGCGCCCAATTGGATTTGGCATTGAGCCGCCCAAATGTGGTACATGCAGCCCTGCTTGCCGGACCCGTGAGCGAGACTTTTCTCGCTCGCGTCAGGCGCTTAGAGCGCTTTCGGACCGGAAAATCGCCCGACCTGGTTGGCGCGCATGCGCGGACTGACGATGCACGAGGACAGAATTCGGAATGAGCGAAACGAAGGACCCTGGCGAAAAGAAACTCAGCGTCGGCAAGCTGACGCTCAAGCCGCGCACCGAGACGGGCGTGGTGCGCCAGAGCTTCAGCCATGGCCGCAGCAAGCAGGTCGTGGTCGAGAAGGTCAAACGCCGCTCGATCGGCGGCGCGGCCGAGCCCAAGGCCGAGCCGGCGCCGCTCGAAACCGCGGCCAAGCCGGCCGCCAAAGCTAAGGCCGCGCCGGCCGCGGCGCCCGCCGAGGCGCCGAAGGCATCCGGCGTCGTCCTTCGCACGCTGACCGAGGAGGAGCGCGTCGCGCGCGCCCATGCGCTGGCCGACTCGCGCGTGCGCGAAGCCGAAGAGCGCAAGATCGCCGAGGAAGAAGCGCGCCGCCGCCAAAGCCGCGAGGGCATCGACAAGACCGAGCGCGAAGCCGCGGAAACGCGCAAACGCGAAGAAGAAGCGCGCCACAAGCTCGAGGAAGACGCCAAGCGCAAAGCCGGCGAAGTGGCCAAGAAGCGTTTCGGCGAAGACGAGATCAAGAAGCTGGCGGCCGGTCGCATGACGCCGGAAGCCGACGACGACGACGGGCCGCGCGCCTCGCGCCGTCCCGGCGGCGCCGCGCGTCCGGCCGCCGCGCGTCCCGCGGCGCCCCGTGGCGCGCCGGCGAAGGAACGCGGCCGCCTGACGCTGGTCACGGCGCTGCGCGCCGACGAAGTGCGCGAGCGTTCGGTCGCTTCGTTCCGCCGCCGCACCCAGCGGCTCAAGGGCCATACCTCGAACGAGCCGAAGGAAAAGCTCGTGCGCGAAGTCACCATTCCCGACGTCATCACCATTTCCGATCTCGCCAACCGCATGTCGGAACGCGCGGTCGACGTGATCCGCCTGCTGATGCAGCAGGGCCAGATGTTGCAGATCAACGACACCATCGACGCCGACACCGCGCAGCTGATCGCCGAGGAAATGGGCCATTCCGTGCGCCGCGTCTCGGAAGCCGACGTCGAAGAAGGCTTGTTCGACAAAGTCGACGAAACCGAAGCGACCGTTCCGCGCGCGCCGGTGGTCACCGTCATGGGCCATGTCGACCACGGCAAGACCTCGCTGCTCGACGCCATCCGCTCGGCGAAAGTCGCGGAAGGCGAAGCCGGCGGCATCACCCAGCACATCGGCGCCTATCAGGTCACCGCCCCCTCGGGCGCCAAGATCACCTTCATCGACACGCCCGGCCACGCCGCGTTCACCGCCATGCGCGCGCGCGGCGCCAAGGTCACCGACATCGTCGTGCTGGTGGTTGCCGCCGACGACGGCGTCATGCCGCAGACGGTGGAAGCGATCGACCACGCCAAAGCGGCCAAGGTTCCGATCATTGTCGCCATCAACAAGATCGACAAAGCCGACGCCAAGCCGGACCGCGTGCGCACCGATCTGCTGCAACATGAGATCCAGGTCGAATCCATGGGCGGCGAGGTGGTCGACGTGGAAGTCTCGGCCACCAAGAAAACCAATATCGACAAGCTGCTGGAAATGATCGGCTTGCAGGCCGAAATCCTCGACCTCAAGTCCAATCCGGAGCGTCCGGCCGAAGGCACCGTGATCGAAGCCAAGCTCGACCGCGGCCGCGGCCCGGTCGCGACCGTGCTGGTGCAACGCGGCACGCTGCGGGTCGGCGATCTGGTGGTCGCGGGCGCCGAATGGGGCCGTGTGCGCGCGCTGGTGTCGGACACCGGCGACCCGATCGAGACCGCCGGACCCTCGACGCCGGTCGAGGTGCTCGGCTTCTCCGGCACGCCCGATGCCGGCGACCGCCTGGCGGTGGTCGAGAACGAGGGCCGCGCCCGCGAAGTCACCGATTATCGCGCCCGGCAGAAGCGCGAGAAGTCGACTGCGCGCGCCTCCGGTATGCGCGGCTCGCTCGAACAGATGATGGCGCAGGCCAAGACCTCCGGCCGCAAGGAATTCCCGCTGGTGATCAAGGCCGACGTGCAAGGCTCGCTCGAAGCCGTCATCGGCTCGCTCGAAAAATTGGGCACCGAGGAAGTGGCGGCGCGCGTGCTGCATGCCGGCGTCGGCGGCATTTCCGAATCGGACGTGACATTGGCCGAGGCGTCGGGCGTTCCGATCATCGCCTTCAACGTGCGCGCCAACAAGGAAGCGCGCGGCGCGGCCGAGCGCGCCGGCATCGAAATCCGCTACTACAACATCATCTACGACCTGGTCGACGATGTGAAAAAAGCGATGTCCGGCCTGCTGCCGCCGACGCTGCGCGAGACCATGCTGGGCAACGCGCAGATCCTTGAAATCTTCAAGGTCTCCAAGGTCGGCAACATCGCCGGCTGCCGCGTCACCGACGGCACCGTCGAGCGCGGCGCCAATGTGCGGCTGATCCGCGACAACGTCGTGATCCACGAGGGCAAGCTCAGCCAGCTCAAACGCTTCAAGGACGACGCGCGCGAGGTTTCCGCCGGCATGGAATGCGGCATGGCCTTCGAAGGCTACCAGGACATGCGCGCCGGCGACGTCATCGAATGCTACCGGGTGGAGACGATTCAACGCAGCCTGTGAGTCCAAATCTCACGGCTTCGGTTTAGAAATTCTCCGCCTTTTTCCACCGTCATGCCCGGCTTTGTGCCGGGCATCCACGACTTCCTTCTTTGAAGGGAGCAAGACGTGGATGGCCGGGACAAGCCCGGCCATGACGACATGAAAGTTTTGAACGCAATGTCACGTAAAAAATCACACCGCGATAGCGGCACGCCCGGAGGCTCGCAACGCCAGTTGCGCGTCGGCGAATTGGTGCGCCACGCCATGGCCGACATGCTGACGCGCGGCGAGGTGCACGATCCGGTGATCGAGGGCCACCTCATCACGGTGCCGGAAGTGCGCATGACCGCCGATCTGCGGCTGGCGACGGTCTACATCATGCCGTTGGCCGGCCGCGACGCCGAAAAGGTGCTGGCCGCGCTGGAGCGCAACAAGAAATTTCTGCGCGGCGAAATCGCCCACCGCATCAATCTGAAATTCGCGCCCGACCTGCGGTTCCGGGTGGACGATCGCTTCGCGGAAGCCGAGCGCATCGAAAAGCTGTTGCGCTCGCCGCAAGTCAAACGCGATCTCGAAAAGGACGGCGATGACTGACGAGGTACGCGACGCTGACGCGCCGACCACCATCGCTACGGCGCCACCGCGCGTGGAGCGGCCGAAGCAATTCAAGCGCGACAAGCGCGACGTGCATGGCTGGGTGGTGCTCGACAAGCCAGTCGGCATGACCTCGACTCATGCGGTCAGCATCGTGAAGCGGCTGTTCACGGCCAAGCGCGCCGGACACGCAGGCACGCTCGACCCGCTGGCGTCGGGCGCGCTGCCGATCGCGCTTGGCGAAGCCACCAAGACGGTCCCGTTCGTGATGGACGGCCGCAAGCTCTACCAATTTACCGTGCGCTGGGGCGAGGAGCGCGACACCGACGACGCCGAGGGCCGCGTCACCGCCAACAGCGACGCTCGCCCGGCACCCCAGGCGATCCGCGCTCTGCTGCCGTCTTTTACCGGCGCCATCGAGCAGGTGCCGCCGAAATACTCCGCCATCAAGATCGACGGCGAGCGCGCCTATGACCTCGCCCGCGACGGCGCGACGGTGGAGCTGGCCGCCCGGACGGTTCAAATCGACCGGCTGGAACTTATCGCCATCCCCGATCCCGATCGCGCGGTTCTGCACGCCGAATGCGGCAAAGGGACCTATGTCCGCTCGCTGGCCCGCGACATGGGCCGCGCTTTGGGCTGTTTCGGCCATGTCAGCGCGCTCCGGCGGGTCGCGGTTGGGCCGTTTGGCGCAGAAACCATGATTTTACTGGAACAATTGGAGGCCCTGTGCCATAGAGCCGCTGCCGGCGAGGCGAGCCTTGCCGACGCGCTGATGCCTGTTGAGACCGCGCTGGACGACATCCCGGCGCTGGCCGTCAGTCAGGCAGATGCGGCAAGGCTGCGACGCGGCCAAGCCGTTTTACTGCGCGGACGGGACGCACCCAATTTCCGTGGGCCAGTTTATGCCACGGCTTCGGGCCACCTGGTGGCTCTTGCCGAGCTGGATCGCGGCGAAATCGTCCCCAAGCGCGTGTTTAACCTGGCCGGGCTGATGGGCAGCGCCGGCCTCAAGAAAGGATGACCGATGTCGGTTACCACCGGCCGCAAGGCCGAAGTCATGAAGGAATTCGGCAAGAAGCCGGGCGACACCGGATCGCCGGAAGTGCAAGTCGCGATCCTGTCGGAACGCATCAATAATCTCACCGAACATTTCAAAGCCCACGTGAAGGACAATCATTCCCGCCGTGGGTTGCTCAAGATGGTGAGCCAGCGCCGCACGCTGCTCGATTACCTGCGGCGCACCGACGAACGCAGCTACAAGACTTTGATCGAGAAGCTCGGCATCCGCCGCTGATTTTTGGCGCGCGGGAATGATCCCGCGCGTTCCGTGAGCGGAGGCGTCTGACGCATCCGCGATTTGGTCCGTGAGCGAAAAGCGCCGCGGACGTTCAAGGTGGCGGACGAAAAGGTTCGTCCGCTCGACCAGGTAAGGTTCGAACGCCATGGCAGGATCGCCAGACGCTGTTGCTCCCCGCTTCGCGGTGATGTGCGACAGTTTCTCGCCGTCTTGCTCATGGCTTTCGGGGCTCGCCGAAAACCATGAGAAAGATATGCAATGTTCGATATCCATCGTGTTGAACTCGACTGGGGCGGGCGCAAGCTTACCCTCGAAACCGGGCGCGTAGCCCGCCAGGCCGACGGGGCCGTTCTCGCCACCTACGGCGAAACCACCGTGCTCTGCGCCGTCGTCGCGGCCAAGCAGCCCAAGGAAGGCATCGATTTCCTTCCGCTGACCGTCAACTACACCGAAAAATATTACGCGGCCGGACGTATTCCCGGCGGCTATTTCAAGCGCGAGCGCGGTCCGACCGAAAAGGACACGCTGACCTCGCGCCTGATCGACCGGCCGATCCGTCCGCTGTTCGCCGACGGCTGGCGCTGCGACACGCAAGTGACGGCCACCGTGCTGTCGCACGACCAGGAGAACGACCCCGACATGGTCGCGATGGTCGCCGCCTCCGCCGCGCTGACGCTGTCCGGCGCTCCGTTCATGGGCCCGATCGGCGGCGCGCGCGTCGGCTTCGTCAACAACGAGTATGTGCTCAACCCGACGCTCGACGAGATGAAGGAAAGCCAGCTCGACCTCGTCATCGCCGGCACGCAAGACGCCGTGATGATGGTGGAATCGGAGGCCAAGGAGCTGTCCGAGGAGATCATGCTCGGCGCGGTGATGTTCGGCCACCGGCATATCCAGCCGGTGATCGAAGCGATCATCAAGCTCGCCGAGAAAGCCGCCAAGGAGCCGCGCGAGCTCACCGTCGCCGACAACAAGGCGCTGGAAAACGAAATCCTCGGCATGGCCGAGAAGGACCTGCGCGCCGCCTATTCGATCGTGAAGAAGCAGGACCGTCAGGACGCCGTCGCCGCCGTCAAGAAAAAGGTGATGGAGCATTTCTTCCCGGAAGGCCAAGAATCAATTCTGGGCCCAAGCACGACAAGCTGGCGGTTGCCGGCGTATTCAAGGAGCTCGAAGCCAAGATCGTGCGCTGGAACATTCTCGACACCTCGAAGCGCATCGACGGCCGCGACCTCAAGACCGTGCGTCCGATCGTGGCGGAAGTCGGCGTGTTGCCGCGCACCCACGGCTCGGCGCTGTTCACCCGCGGCGAGACCCAGGCTTTGGTGGTTGCCACGTTGGGCACCTCCGAAGACGAGCAGTTCATCGACGCGCTGCAGGGAACCTATAAAGAGACATTCCTGCTGCACTACAACTTCCCGCATTATTCGGTCGGCGAAACCGGCCGCACGGGCGCGCCCGGACGCCGCGAGATCGGCCACGGCAAACTGGCCTGGCGCGCGATCCATCCGATGCTGCCGTCGAAGGAAGAGTTCCCCTATACGATCCGTCTCGTCTCCGAGATCACGGAATCGAACGGCTCGTCCTCGATGGCCTCGGTGTGCGGATCGTCGCTGGCGCTGATGGACGCCGGCGTGCCGCTCAAACGGCCAACCGCCGGCATCGCCATGGGCCTCATTCTCGAGGACAAGCGCTTCGCGGTGCTGTCCGATATCCTCGGCGACGAGGATCATCTCGGCGACATGGACTTCAAGGTGGCCGGCACCGAAGGCGGCATCACCTCGCTGCAGATGGACATCAAGATCGCCGGCATCACCGAGGAGATCATGAAGGTGGCGCTGGGCCAGGCCAAGGACGGCCGCCTGCATATTCTCGGCGAGATGGCCAAGGCGCTCACCAGCGCCCGCGCCGAACTCGGCGAGCACGCGCCGCGTATCGAGTCGTTCAAGATCCCGACCGACAAAATCAGGGAAGTGATCGGCACCGGCGGCAAGGTGATCCGCGAGATCGTCGAGAAGACCGGCGCCAAGATCAACATCGAGGACGACGGCTCGGTCAAGGTGGCGTCGGCCGACGGCGAGTCGATCAGGAAGGCGATCGAGTGGATCAAGTCGATCGCTTCCGATCCCGAGCCCGGCAAGATCTACGAAGGCAAGGTGGTCAAAGTGATGGACTTCGGCGCCTTCGTGAACTTCTTCGGCGCCAAAGACGGCCTCGTGCACATCAGCCAGTTGGCGCCGAGCCGCGTCAACAAGGTCACCGACGTGGTCAAGGAAGGCGACATCGTGAAGGTGAAGCTTTTGGGCATGGACGAGCGCGGCAAAGTGCGCCTGTCGATGAAGGCGGTCGACCAGAAGACCGGCGAGGACCTCGAAGCCAAGCAGAACGGCGGCGCGCCGGCGCAAGCCGTGGGCGGGGCTGCGGAGTAACTGCTTTCACCTCCCGCGCTCGCGGGGCAAGCAGAAGAAAGTTGGGCGGCCCTCGGGCCGCCCTTTTTATTGTCTACCCCGTTTCTTCTTGGCCGCCGGCATCTCGTCCTGCAGCCAGCGGCAAATGACGCCGCCGATCACGCCGCCCAGAATCGGCGCTACCCAGAACAGCCAAAGCGAATGCCAGGCTTCCGGTCCGCCGAAAATCGCGGTCGCGGTGGAGCGCGCCGGATTGACAGAGGCATTTGACACCGGAATGGCGATCAGATGGATCAGCGTGAGCGCAAGTCCGATCGCGATCGGCGCAAAGCCCACCGGCGCATTGCGCGACGTCGAACCGACGATCACCACCAGGAATATCGCCGTACAGACCACTTCGGTAATCGCTGCCGAGGCGATCGAAAATCCATGCGCGCCGCCGTAGGTATTCGAGATCGCGAGGAAGTCGTTCCATTTGCCGGCCGGCGCGCCCTTGAGCACGACGTAGAACACGGCGGCGGCCGCGATGCCGCCAAGTAGCTGCGCAAGAATATAGAGGAAAGCATCTTCAAGCCGAAAGCGGCCCGCCGCTACCAGCCCGCAGGTTACCGCTGGATTGAAATGTCCGCCGGAGATGTGACCGACGGCGAAAGCCATCGCCAAAACCGAGAGACCGACAGCAAATGCGACCGCGACCAATCCAGCCGACGGCGCTGAAAAAAGCGCTGCGCCGCAAACCGCACTGACGAGCGTGAACGTGCCGATGAACTCGGCTGCTAATTGCCGCTGCATTGTTCGAGCCTCCCTGCCAGTTCCGCCGAAGAATCTCCGCCGGCATGGTTCTATAGCTGGAGACTAAGAGCAACTGGCCACGCCGCCTGAGCTGCCGCAGGCCCCAGGTTTTTTAGCCTTATTTCCCGCCGTTGCCGTCCACTTCGCCCTGGGCGGCCTTGAGCGCGTCGGGCTGCGGCATGGCTACGACGTTGTAGCCGCTATCGACGAAATGCACCTCGCCGGTGACGCCGGTCGACAGGTCCGACAGCAAATAGAGACCCGCGCCGCCTAGTTCCTCCAGCGTCACGCCGCGGCCGAGCGGCGAATATTTCTGCTGGAACGCGAACATATAGCGCGCGTCGGTGATGCCGGCGCCGGCCAGCGTGCGGATCGGACCCGCCGAGATCGCGTTGACGCGGATTTTCTGGTGGCCGAAATCGACCGCCAGATAGCGCACCGCGGCCTCCAGTCCGGCTTTGGCCACGCCCATCACGTTGTAGTTCGGCATGGCGCGCAGGCCACCATTATAGGTCAGCGTCACCATGGCGCCGCCGTTCGGCATCAGCGCGGCGGCGCGCTGGGCCGCCTCCTTGAAGGCGTAGCAGGAGATCACCATGGTGCGGATGAAGTTCTCGCGCGTGGTGTCGGCAAAGCGCCCTCGGAGCTCGTTCTTGTCCGAGAAAGCGACGGCGTGCACGAGGAAATCCATCGCGCCCCATTGCTTCTTGATCTCGCCGAACACCGCGTCGACCGAGGCGATATCCTCGACGTCGCACGGCATCACCAGCGGCGAGCCGACCTGATCGGCCAGCGGCTTGACCCGCTTGGCCAGCGCGTCGCCTTGATAGGTGAAGGCGAGCTTGGCGCCGTGTTCGTGCAGCATCTTGGCGATGCCCCAGGCGATCGAGTGGTCGTTGGCGACCCCCATCACCAGCCCGCGTTTGCCTTCCATCAGTCCCGGCATGTTGTTTTTACGCATCCACGTGCTTGAGGACGATCGAGGCATTGGTGCCGCCGAAGCCGAACGAATTCGACAGCACCGCGCCCAGTTTCACGTTGTCACGGCGCTCGCGCACGATCGGCATGTCGGCGAAGGCGGGATCGAGGTTCGCGATATTGGCGCTTTCGCAAATAAAACCGTTGTTCATCATCAACAGCGAGTAGATCGCCTCCTGCGCGCCGGCCGCGCCGAGCGAGTGGCCGGTCAGCGACTTGGTGGCGGAAATCGGCGGACATTTGGCGCCGAACACGCCGCGGATCGCCTCGATCTCCTTGAGATCGCCGACCGGCGTCGCGGTAGCGTGCGGATTGATATAGTCGATCGGGGCCTTGCAGGTTTCCAGCGCCATCTTCATGCAGCGAACCGCGCCCTCGCCCGATGGCGCCACCATGTCGAAGCCGTCCGAGGTCGCGCCATAGCCGGCGACTTCCGCGTAAATCTTTGCGCCGCGCGCCTTGGCGTGCTCGAGTTCTTCCAGCACCAGCACGCCGGCGCCGCCCGCGATGACGAAGCCGTCGCGGTCGACATCGTAGGCGCGCGAGGCGGTCTGCGGCGTGTCGTTGTATTTCGACGACATCGCGCCCATCGCGTCGAACAACACCGACAGCGTCCAGTCCAGTTCCTCGCAGCCGCCGGCGAAGACCATGTCCTGCTTGCCCCACTGGATCATCTCGGCGGCGTTTCCGATGCAGTGGTTGGACGTCGCGCAGGCCGATGAGATCGAATAGTTCACGCCCTTGATCTTGAACCAGGTCGCGAGCGTCGCGGACGCCGTCGACGACATAGCTTTGGGAACGGCAAAAGGTCCGACGCGCTTGGGGCCCTTGCTGCGCGTGGTGTCGGCAGCCTCGACGATGGCGCGCGCCGAAGGCCCGCCCGAGCCCATGACGATGCCGGTGCGTTCGTTGGAAATATCTTTTTCCTCGACGCCGGAATCGCGGATCGCTTGCTCCATGGCGACATGGTTCCAGGCGGCGCCGCCGCCGAGAAAACGCATGGCACGGCGATCAACCGACGTGGACGGATCGAGCGTCGGCGCGCCCTGCACTTGGCAGCGGAAGCCGAGCTTGGCGAAATCCTCCGCCCGGCTGATGCCGGACTTGGCCTCGCGCAGGCTGGCCAGAACTTCCTGGGTGTTGTTGCCGATGGATGAGACGATGCCCATCCCGGTCACGACGACTCGTCTCATTACCGCAAATCCTCACTCGCGCCGTGGATTATCGGTGATCGGGGACACACCGCAGGCTCTCGTCAGCCGCCGCTCGGTTGCAGCGCTTCTTCCTGCTTGAATAGGCCGACCTTGAGGTCGAGGGCCTTGTAGATCACGTTGCCGTCGGCCGAAAGCCAGCCGTCGGCGATGCCGAGCACCAGCTTCGAGCGCATCACGCGCTTGAAGTCGATTCCGTAGACCACCTTCTTCACGCTTGGCAGCACTTGCCCGGAGAACTTCAATTCGCCGAGGCCGAGCGCCCGGCCACGGCCGGGCGAACCAAGCCAGCCAAGAAAAAATCCGACCAACTGCCATAAGGCGTCGAGCCCGAGACAACCCGGCATCACCGGATCGCCCTTGAAGTGGCAGAGGAAGAACCAGAGGTCCGGCTTCACGTCGAGCTCGGCGCGGATCAGACCCTTGCCGTGCTCGCCGCCCTGTTCCGCGATCTGCGTGATGCGATCGAACATCAGCATCGGCGGCAACGGCAACTGGGCGTTGCCGGGCCCGAACATTTCTCCCCGAGCGCAGGCCAGCAGATCCTCATATTCGAAGCTGTTCCGCCTTGTTTTCATGAGCGCGCTATCCCCGCTGGGCGGCCCTGCCGATTGAATTCCCATAGTGGATTCGTAACACACCGAGGCTAACCGGCAAAGATGGCGAAACCGGGCGGCGAGGAACAATCTTGTTCACCGAAACCGCTGGAAACCGGCCATAACGGCGATTTGTCAGGCGGTTGCAACGAAGCTGCCAATTCCGTATATGTTGCGGATGAAACGGTCTTTTTCCAGCCTTTGAAGACTGGCTTGTTGGGCGTAGTGATGAGCCCGGAACGGGCCATGAATGAGCCGAGGATGAGTCAAGCGCGTACCATGGTATTTCCCACTGCAAAGCCCGCAGAGCCCGGGGCCAATCGCTCCGAATTGACCGGCTGCCCATGGCATGACGTGAAGTCGATGCTGCGCCAGGTCGGCTTGCGCCCGACGCGTCAGCGCATGGCGCTGGGCTGGCTGCTGTTCGGCAAAGGCGACCGCCACCTCACCGCCGAAATGCTTTACGAGGAAGCCACCCGCGCCAAGGTGCCGGTGTCGCTGGCCACGATCTACAACACGCTGCACCAATTCACCGAGGTTGGCCTGCTGCGACAAGTCGCGGTCGACGGCTCGAAGGCCTATTTCGACACTAACGTCTCGACCCATCATCACTTCTTCGTCGAGGGCGCTGACGAATTGCTCGACATCCCCGGCGCCGATGTGATTGTCGGAAAGACCCCGATCGCGCCCGAAGGCTATGAGATCGCGCGCATCGATGTCGTGGTGCGTCTGCGGCGCAAGAGCTAGTTTCGGTTGTCGTGCCCCGCGAAGGCGGGGCATCCAGTAATCACTGAAAATCTTGGGAGTATTGGATCATCTGCTTTCGCGGGTGATGACGGTGGTGTTGCTACTCCACCTTCTCGTTCGGATAGGCGCCCCATAACCGTTCCTGCCGAATCCAGCCGTCGAAATTCTTGCCGACGAACTCGCACCAGCTTCCGGTGCAGGATTTCAACACGCCGAGCACGCCGGATTGCAGCCGCGCGGTCTCCGCGGATTTCGGGTCGGGATTTTCATAAAGCGGCACCAGATCGTTTTTCAAATCCGGCACCACCACCGCGGAACGCTTGCCGGACAGCAGCGAGTGATAGACCCAGCCTTCCGCTCCTTCCCAGTCGCGGATGCGGCGCCAGTTCTCGTACTCGGCGGTGATCTCCACCGGCATGCCAGCACGGGTGTAGATCCAGCGCACTTCCTGGTCCTTGTTGGGACCGGAGCGCACATTGACCCGATCCGACTTGAGGCTGACGAAGCGCGGGACCGGCAAGCCACTCACCGAGCCGGGCGCCATATCGCCGGCCGCGTGACTGGCGCCAGCCTGCATCGCCACGCATGCGGCAACGAGCACGACGCCGTAAAGGCCGCGGAACGCGGATCCAAAGCCAAGTCCGACGCTTTGTGTTGTTACTGTCATCTGGTAGGAAAAAGAACGGATTTTGAACCCCACGCGGCGAGGAACGCAGTGTGGGCGAGTACGGTTAAAGAGGCCTGAATAGGCGTCCGAGCCAGCCGTAAAATGGGCCGCCGGACACCTCTGTAGGAGCACATGCCGAAGACCAAAAAGCCGCTGGTCGTCGTCACGCGCAAGCTGCCCGACAGCGTCGAGCTGCGCATGCGGGAACTTTTTGACGCCCGCTTCAATCCCGACGACAAGCCAATGACGCAAGGCCAACTCGCCGAGGCGGTGAAAACCGCCGACGTGCTGGTGCCGACCGTCACTGACCGGATCGACGCCTCGGTGCTGAGCAAATCCGGCGACCAGCTCAAGCTGATCGCCAATTTCGGCAACGGCGTCGACAACATCGACGTCGCCACCGCCGTGCAGCGCGGCATCACGGTGACCAATACGCCCGGCGTGCTGACCGAAGACACCGCCGACATGACCATGGCGCTGATCCTGGCGGTGCCGCGCCGGCTGGCCGAAGGTTCCACCGTGCTTACCGCCGACAAAGACTGGAACGGCTGGACCCCGACCTGGATGCTCGGTCACCGTATCTGGGGCAAGCGGCTGGGGATCATCGGCATGGGACGGATCGGCCAGGCGGTGGCGCGCCGGGCGCGGGCCTTCGGCTTGCAGATCCACTACAACAACCGCCGCAAGGTGGCGCCAAAGATCGAAGAAGAACTCGACGCGACCTATTGGGAGAGCCTCGACCAAATGCTCGCCCGCATGGACATCGTGTCGGTCAATTGCCCGCACACGCCGGCGACCTATCATTTGCTCTCGGCGCGCCGGCTCAAGCTGCTGCGCCCCGAGGCCTATATCGTCAACACCGCGCGCGGCGAAGTGATCGACGAGAACGCGCTCGCGCGGCTGTTGGAGGCCGGCGACATAGCCGGTGCCGGCCTCGACGTGTTCGAGCATGAGCCGGCGGTCAACCCGAAGCTGGTCAAGCTCGCCAAAGCCGGCAAGGTCGTGCTGCTGCCCCATATGGGCTCGGCCACGCTCGAAGGCCGCGTCGACATGGGCGAGAAGGTCATCATCAACATCAAAACCTTCATGGACGGGCACAGACCGCCAGATCGAGTCCTGCCGTCGATGTTGTGAATTTTTCTCTCATGGTGAGGAGCATCGCGTAGCGATGCGTCTCGAACCATGAGGCCTCATCCTTCGAGACGCGCTCCTATAGAGCGCTCCTCAGGATGAGGATGAGCGGTGAATTGACAAATCCTTGATCGTCGGCTTGTCGCCGCTCAGCGGGTTGCCCGGGTCCCATTGGTAGCTCAGCGTCTCGAACCGCATCGAGCGCGCGTCCACCATCAGCAGCCGCCCGACCAGGCCTTCGCCGAAGCCGACGATCTCGCGGATCACTTCGAGCGCCATCATCGAACCGAGCACGCCGGGCAACGCACCGAGAATACCGGCTTCCGCGCACGCAGGAACCGTCCCCGGCGGCGGCGGCTCGGGGAACAAGCAGCGGTAGGTCGGATTGCGCGTGCCGTCGGCGCCGCGTCTCATGCGCGCGCAACGTGGTGAGCGAGCCGTCGAAGGTACCGACCGCGGCGGTGACCAGCGGCTTTTTGGCGAAATAGCAGGCGTCAGACACCAGATAGCGCGTCGCGAAATTATCCGAGCCGTCGGCGACGATATCGTACTTCGCGATCAAGCCAAGCGCGTTGCCCGCATCGAGCCGGGCCATATGGGTTTCAATCTGCACATGCGGATTGAGCTTCGCAATCGCCGTCTCGGCAGCGTCCACTTTACGCTCGCCAATATCGCCAGTGCCGAAAATCACCTGCCGCTGCAAATTCGACAGCGACACGATATCGTCGTCGATCACGCCGAGCGTGCCGCAGCCTGCGGCGGCAAGATAAAGCAGCATCGGCGCGCCCAATCCGCCGGCGCCGACCACCAGCACGCGCGCGGCCTTCAGCTTGGCCTGGCCCGGGCCGCCGACCTCGCGCAACACGATGTGGCGCGCATAACGTTCGAGTTCTTGTGCATCGAGCATGAGTTTAACCCTATGGCTTTGCATGGATTTCTGCCAGCCCTTGGAAGCTTGCGCGCTCGCTTCGATGGGCTAAGGTGCAGCAAAACAAGATCAGGGTGGCGTTAAACGATGCGTTGGGGACCGATTCTGGCGATGCTCGCGCTGTTGCCCGGCGCCGCTCCAGTGCTGGCGCAGGAATCGCCTGGCGCCATTCCCACGCTCAACACCGAAGCAGCAAAGCCTACGGTCAAGCGCGTCAAGCCGAAGGCGGCGGTCGCCAAGCCGGCTGCCGTGAAACCCGCCGAAGCCGCGCCGGTCCAGCCAAAAGCTGCCGCGGCCACGCCCGAAGCACCCAAAGCTGACACGCCGAAAATGGCTGACGCCAAAGCGCAACCGGTGCCCGACGTGTTCGCCGGAATCCCATTCGGCGAACGCCGGAAAATCCAAGCGGCGCTGTTGTGGTCGGGCGACTATACCGGAGCGGCCGGCGGCGAGGATCCGATGCTTACCGCCATTAAGAATTTCCAGAAACGCAACAAGGCCAAGGTTACCGGCGTGCTCACGCCGCCCGAACGCACGGCGCTGCTTGCCGACGCCGCCCGGCACGAAGACGAATTCGGCTGGAACGTGGTGGTCGATCCGGCCACCGGTATCCGCATCGGCCTGCCGACCAAGATGGTGCCCAATGCACGCGACGCCGCGCACGGTACGCGCTGGTCGTCGGCGCATGGCGAGGTGCAGATCGAGACCTTCCGCATCAGCGATCCGTCGCTCAAGCTCTCCGCGCTATTCGAGCGGGAGAAAAAAGAACCGGCCACGCGCAGGGTCGAAACCAGCGTGCTGAATGACGACAATTTCTTCATCAGCGGCATGCAGGGCCTGAAGCTGTTTTCCGTGCGCGCCAAAGTGCGCGGCGGCGAGGTGCGCGGCTTCACCATGATGTACGACCAGATGATGGAAGGCATTGTCGCGCCGGTGATGGCGGCGATGGCGAGCGCGTTCTCGCCGTTTCCCGAGCGTAGCGCGCCTTACGCCGC
Source organism: uncultured Alphaproteobacteria bacterium (assembly GCA_963809675.1). Taxonomy (GTDB): domain Bacteria; phylum Pseudomonadota; class Alphaproteobacteria; order Rhizobiales; family Xanthobacteraceae; genus Pseudolabrys. The sequence goes on along the minus strand of CAWEKJ010000006.1, from coordinate 447,404 downwards.
GCTGTCGAAATCGGTCGAATACGGCACCGGCGTGGTGGTCGGCCCGCAAGGCCACATCGTCACGGATTTGAAACTCGCCGAAGGCTGCCAGGTGATCGTCGCCGCCGGGCAGGACGCCGACCGCGTCGCCGCCGACAGAGACAATGGGCTCGCGCTGCTGCGCGTCTATGGCCAGCCCAAATTGTCAGCCGTGGCGCTGACGCACGATGCGCCCAAATCGGGCGAACTGATGCTGGTCGGCATTGCCGATCCCAAGGAACAAGCCGGCAGCCGCAAGCTGACCGAGATCAAGGCGCGGCTGGCGGACGGCAAGGCTATCGAACTGCGCCACCCGGTGCCAATGGCCGGATTTTCCGGCGCTGCTGCGCTCGACGCGCAGGGCCAGTTTCTGGGTTTGATGGAAATGGGTCACGCGGTGCTCGCAAGTGTTGAAGCCTCCGCGCCGCCAGTGCGGCTGGTGAGCACGGAGACGATCCGCGATTTCCTCGCCGCGCATCATGTGCAAACGGCGCAAACGCAAACCGCCGATGCCAAGGCGTCGGTGGTGCGAATTATTTGCGTACGAAAGTAATTACTTATTCTTCCACTCCGGCTTCCGCTTCTCGACAAAAGCCTTCATGCCTTCCTTCTGATCTTGCGTCGCGAACAGCGAGTGGAAGATGCGCCGCTCGAACGCCATGCCTTCCGACGAGCCGCTCTCGAAGGCGCGGTTGATCGCCTCCTTGCCCGCCAGCACCGAGGGCAGCGAATAATTGGCGATGGTGTCGGCGACTTTCATCGCCTCCTCCATCAAATTCGCCGCCGGCACGACGCGCGCCACCAGGCCCGACTTCTCGGCTTCGGCGGCGTCCATCATGCGGCCGGTCAGGATCAGGTCCATCGCCTTGGCCTTGCCGACCGCGCGCGTCAGCCGCTGCGTGCCGCCGATGCCGGGGATAACGCCGAGCTTGATTTCCGGCTGGCCGAATTTGGCGTTGTCGGCCGCGATCACGATGTCGCATTGCATGGCGACTTCGCAGCCGCCACCGAGCGCAAAGCCGGCGACCGCCGCGACGATCGGCTTGCGGGCCTGCGCCACCGGATTCCAATCGGCGGTGAAATTGCCGAGATAGGCCTCGATGAAGGTCTTGTCGGCCATTTCCTTGATGTCGGCGCCGGCCGCGAAGGCCTTGTCGCTGCCGGTGAGCAGCATGCAGCCGATGTTCGGATCGGCGTCGAAGGCCTCGATCGCCTGGCGCAGCTCGGCCTTGAGCGCCTGGTTGAGCGCGTTGAGCGCCGCCGGCCGGTTGAGCCGGATGACGCCGACCCGGCCTTTGGTCTCGACGATGATGTTCTGGTAGCTCATGGCTCCTCCTCGAAGTTTGAAATCATTCGAGCTTGACGCCGGCGCGCTTGATGACGTCTGCCCATTTGGCGGAATCGGTCTTGATGGTAGCGGCGAAATCTTCCGGCGTGCCGCCGGCCGGCTCGTCGCCGATGACTTTGAACTTTTCCTTGAACGAGTCCGAGACCAGCGCCTTGTTGATCGCGGCGTTGAGTTTATCGACGATCGGACGCGGCACGCCGGCCGGCGCGATCACGCCGGTCCAGGTCGGCGCCAGATAACCGGGCACCGTCTCGCCGATCGTCGGCAGATCGGGAAACGCCGGCGAACGCGACGCGCCGCTGACGCCGAGCGCGCGCACCTTGCCGGAGCGCGCCAGCGGCGCGATCGATTGCAGGCTTTCGAACATCAGGTCGACATGGCCGGCGATCAGATCGGTTATCGCCGGCGCGCCGCCGCGATAGGGCACGTGCACGATTTGCGTGCCGGTCATGAACTTGAACAGCTCGCCGCCGACATGGCCAGGCGAGCCGTTGCTCGACGAGGCGTTGGTCAGCTTGCCGGGATTGGCCTTGGCGTAGGCGATCAGCTCCGCGACCGAAGTCACCGGCAGTTGTCGGCGACACCGCGAGCAGCAAATGCCCGCGCGCCACCAGCGCGATCGGCTGGAAGTCGCGCTCGATGTTGTAGGGCAGCTTCGCCACCATGTGGCGGGTGATGGCGAGCGCGCCGATCGGTCCCATGCCGATGGTGTAGCCGTCGGGCGCCGACTTCGCGACCAGATCGAGCCCGAGCGTGAGCGCGCCGCCGGGGCGATCGTCGACGATCACCGGCTGGCCCAGCTCGGGGCCGATCACGGATGCCAGAATGCGGGCGACATTGTCGGTGGCGCTGCCGGCCGCCTGCGGCACGATGAAGCGGATCGGGTGGTCGGGATATTCTGCCGATGCCGCGCCCGCGGTGACGGCAAGGATGAAAGCAATAAGGGCAAGTTTTCGCATGTCATCGATCCCAGCTTCGGCGCGCAGCTTGGCTTATTTCTGACAACTCGGGCAATAGAAGGTCGAGCGGCCGGTCTGCACGATGCGCTTGATCTTGCCCTTGCAGTCCGGACAAAGCTCGCCCTCGCGGTCATAGACCCGGAAATTGTGCTGGAAATCGCCAAGCGCGCCGTCGGTGCGGCGATGATCGCGCAGCGACGAACCGCCGGCTTCGATGGCATCCTTGAGCACCGCCTTGATGGCATCGACCAGCGCCACCGCGCGTTGGTTCGGATTGCCGTTGCGGCCGGCGATGGTTGACGCCTGCCGCTTCGGCGACAGATGGGCGCGGAATAAAGCCTCGCAGACATAGATGTTGCCCAAGCCAGCGACGACGCGCTGATCGAGCAGCGCGGCCTTCAGCGAGGTCTTTTTTTTCGCGCAAGCTTTTGCCAGCATCGCGGCGTCGAACGCGTTGCCGAGCGGCTCCGGCCCGAGATTACGCAGCAGCGGCTCGTGCTCGATCTTGGCGCGCTTGACCAGCTTCATCGAACCGAAACGTCGCGGATCGTTGAACGTCACCGTCGCGCCGTTCGACATGTGAAACACCACATGATCGTGGGCGGTGCTCTTGGATTTCTCGTGATAGTAGACGCCGGGCTTGGCGTCCTGGCCGACACGGAACGAGCCCGACATGCCGAGATGCATCATCAGCACATCGCCCGACGACAAATCCGCCAGCAGATATTTGGCGCGCCGGCCGAGTCCCTCGACCGTCTGGCCGGTGATCCGCTTTTCGAAGTCCTTGGCGAGCGGCCAGCGCAGGCGGCGATCGCGCACCTCGACCTTGGCGAAACGCGCGCCTTCCATGGCGGGCGCCAGGCCGCGCCGCACGGTTTCGACTTCGGGGAGCTCGGGCATCAGCGACCGTTCATGCCGTAATTTTTTCCGTTGGCTCGGCAAAGACAATGCGATTGTTGAACGGATCGGTCACAATCAGGTCGGTCATGCCCCATTCCCGCTCCTGAAGGCCGGGATGGTTGTGGCGGTAATTCTTGTCATTCAATTCGTGGTGCAGTGCCTTGACGTCGGTCGTATAAATATAGGCCAGGGAGCCCGGCGTGCCGTCACCATGATGCTCGCTCAGGTGAATCGCCAAGCCATCGCGCGACACCTGCATATAAACCGGCGCGTCCGGCGCGAAGCGATGCTCCCAGTCGACCTTGAAACCGAGAAAATCGAGGTAGAATTCACGCGCCTTTTCCAGAGAGAAAATCCGGAAAATGGGAACGGTGCGCTGGAATTGAATTGTCATGGTGGCTCCTTTCCAGCCCCCGGCCTTCGTTAACGCATGTTACAGAGGCTTTGTAGCGCCGCCCGGCAGGCCGCGCTATGGTCCTGCCCGCAAAGGATTATTGGCCATGGCCAGCCGCCAAAACACGCGCGATGAGACCCATTTCGGCGAGCAGACCGTGCCGCTCGCCGACAAGCAAAGCATGGTCGATGGCGTGTTCCATTCTGTGGCGCGGCGCTACGACCTGATGAACGACCTGATGTCGGGCGGGCTGCACCGGACCTGGAAGGACGCGCTGGTCACCGCGGTCAATCCGTCGCGCTCCGAGAAGGAATTCGCCGTGCTCGATCTCGCCGGCGGTACCGGCGACGTCGCGTTCCGCGTGGTCGAGGCCGGCGGGCCCGGCACGCGCGTCACCGTCTGCGACATCAACGCCGAGATGCTCGCGGTCGGCCGCGAACGCGCCGCCAGGCGCGGGCACGACAATGCTGTGACCTTCGAGCAAGGCAATGCCGAGCAACTGCCTTACCCGGATCGCAGCTTCGATTGCGTCACCATCGCCTTCGGCATCCGCAACGTGCCGCGCATTGAACGCGCGTTGAGCGAGGCCCATCGCGTTCTCAGGATCGGCGGACGGTTCCTGTGTCTGGAATTTTCGTCGGTCGATGTGCCGGGCATCGACAAACTTTACGAACTCTATTCGTTCCAGGTGATTCCGCGCATCGGCCAGGCCGTGACCGGCGACCGCGAGGCCTATCAATATCTCGTCGAGTTGATCCGCAAATTTCCCAAGCCCCCGGTCTTCGCCAAGATGATCGAGGCCGCCGGCTTCCGCCGCGTCTCGCTTCACGCCGATGACCGCCGGCGTGGTGGCGCTGCATTCGGGCTGGAAATTGTGATCGCCGGCGTTTCCCATCTGACGCGTCTGGCGCATGCCGGCTTCGTGTTCGCGCGCGAGGGTGTGTTCGCGCTGGTCGATACGCGGCCGCTGCCGCTGCCGGCCAAAACGGCGATCGCGTTGGCGCGGCTGATCGAGCGCCCGACCGCCAAGGACGGCTCCAGCCGTCTGGCCGTCGCGCTCACCAAGCTCGGGCCGACTTACGTCAAGCTCGGCCAGTTCCTCGCGACCCGGCCGGACGTGGTCGGCGCAGCGATCGCGACCGATCTCGAAAGCCTGCAGGACAAGATGGCGCCGTTCCCGCAGGCCGAAGCCGGAAGCCGTGGTTGCCGCCGCTTTCGACAAGCCGCTCGCCGCGGTCTACGCCAGCTTCGGTCCTGCGGTTGCCGCCGCCTCGATCGCGCAAGTGCATCGCGCCGAGGTCGACGAGGACGGCGCGCGCAAGGCGGTGGCGGTGAAAATCCTGCGGCCCGGCATCGAGCGGCGCTTCAAGTCCGATCTCGACGCTTTCTTCTACGCCGCGCGCAAGGCGGAAAATTTCTCGCTCGAAGCGCAGCGGCTGCGTCCGGTCGAGGCGGTGGCGACGCTCGCCCGCTCGGTGGCGATCGAAATGGATTTCCGGCTGGAAGCGGCCGCGCTGTCCGAAATGGCCGAGAACACCCGCGAGGACACCGACTTTCGCGTGCCCGGCGTCGACTGGGACCGCACCGCGCGCGAAGTGCTCACGCTCGAATGGATCGACGGCACGCCGCTCAACGACCACGCCGCGCTTGCGGCCAAGGGCTTCGACCTGCCGGCGCTTGGCCGCAACGTGATCCAGAGCTTCCTGCGCCACGCGCTGCGCGACGGCTTCTTCCACGCCGACATGCATCCCGGCAATCTGTTCGTCGACGCCGACGGCCGCCTGGTGGCGGTGGACTTCGGCATCATGGGCAGGCTCGGCCCGAAGGAGCGCCGCTTCCTGGCCGAAATCCTGTTCGGCTTCATCACCCGCGACTATCAGCGAACCGCGCAGGTGCATTTCGACGCCGGCTATGTGCCGCGCCATCACTCGGTCGAGAGCTTCGCGCAGGCGATCCGCGCCATCGGCGAGCCGATCCACAACCGCGCCGCCGAAGACATCTCGATGGCGAAGCTGTTGATGCTGCTGTTCGAGGTCACCGGACTATTCGACATGCGCACGCGGCCGGAATTGCTGCTGCTGCAAAAGACCATGGTGGTGGTCGAAGGCGTGGCGCGCTCGCTCGATCCCAAGCTCGACATGTGGAGCGTCGCCGATCCGGTGGTGCGCGCAATGGATCGAGCGCCATCTCGGCCCGGCCGGCAAGCTGGAAGACGTCGCCGAAGGCGCCGGCGAGATCGGCCGCTTCGCGGCCCAAGTGCCGGGCCTGCTCACCCGCGCCGGCACGCTGATCGATCAGTTCGACGACATCACGCGCAACGGCCTGGTGCTGTCGCCCGAAACCGTCGAGGCCATCGGCCGCGCCGAACAACGCCGCAACCGCTGGACCACGGTCGCGCTGTGGACGATCGCCGCGCTATTGGCCTGGACGGTGTGGCGGTTGCTTTAGCGCGCCACTACCAGTTCTTCGAGCTTGTCGATGGTCTGGGTCCAGCCCGCTTCCATGCCGGCCAGCATTTGCGCGGCAATCGGCACCTTGCCGACCATGTGCGATTTCACGACCAGTTCGGTCTTGCCGTCACGCTCGGTAAAGGTGACCACGGTTTCACCTTCCATCAGGTGATTGCCGTCCTTGTCGACCGGGATGTTGGTGAATACCAGCCGTTCCGGCGCTCTCACCTCGGTAAACACACCCTTCATCGGATAGTCGTTGCCGTCCGGCCCGTGCATGACAATGCGCAGGGCGCCGCCGACGCGCACATCGAGTTGCGGCACCGAACTTGTGAAGCCGCGCGGGCCGAACCACTGCGCCATCATTTTCGGCTCGGTCCAGGCCCGCCACACTAGCGCGCGCGGCGCGTCGAACACGCGCGTGAGCGTGATGGTCTTCTCGTCGCATGGCGTGGCTTTGACTGCGGCGGTCATGACGGCTGCCCTGCGTAGGCGCGCTCGATTGTCCCGATGTCGAGCTTCTTCATCTTCAGGAATGCGTCCATGACGCGCTCGGATTTTTTGGCGTCCGGATCGGTCATCATTTGCGGGATCATCGCGGGTACGACTTGCCATGACAGGCCGTATTTATCTTTCAGCCAGCCGCAGGGACCTTCCTCTCCGCCTTGCGTGAGCTTGTCCCAGAAATAGTCGACCTCGGCCTGCGTCTCGCAACGCACTTGCAGCGAGACCGCCTCGTTGAACTTGAAATTCGGGCCGCCATTCAACGCCGTGAACGTCTGCCCTTCGATCTCGAACTCCACGACCATCACGGAACCCGGCGGCTTGTGGTGAACCTCCTGTCCGGCCTTGGTATAGCGGCTGATTTTGCCGACCTTCGAATTCTTGAAGACCGAGCAGTAGAATTTCGCCGCCTCCTCGGCTTGCGTGTCGAACCACAGGCAAGGCGTTATTTTCTGCGTCGCGATCGGCATGGGCTTCTCCTTCACGCTGCACTAGAGGCTGACGAATGTTTTGAACCCGCCAAAAATCATGCGCTTGCCGTCGAACGGCATGGCTTTCGGGTTCATCATCGCGGCCAGCCGCTTGTCTTTCATGATCTTCGCAGTGGCGCGATCGCGTTCTGCGCGCGATTTGTAAACGACCCATGCAAACACCACGGTCTCGCTGCGCTTGAGTTTGACACTGCGCGGGAAAGAGGTCCGCTTCCCAACTTTAACATCGTCAGCGACGCTCTCGCGGTATTCTAGCGCGCCGTGCTCGCGGCAGACCTTGCCGAATTTCTTCGACATGGTGCGGTAGGCGGCGAGTTTCTTCTTCGGTACGGGTATGATCATTCCATCGACGTAGCTCATTGGGCACCTTTCAAATAAGTTTCGAGTTGATCGAGCGTGCCGCTCCAGCCTTGCGTCATGCTGGCGGCACCCTCATCGAAGATCTGCTGCTCTTCCGCGGTGGCGTTATAGGTCGACCAACGCAGCGTGAACTTGGTCTTGCCGTCCTGTTGTTCCTCGAACGTAAAGGTCGACCGCAATTCGAGCGGCCAGCTTGGGTTCATTGGATGACGGGTGATGCCGCCTTTTTCGTCCGAGAACGAATTGATGAACACCAGCTTTTCCGGCGGAACGATTTCGCGATAGGTGAACTTGCCCCACATCGTCGTTGCCGTCGGGCGCTCGCATGCCGTAGTGATAGGTGCCACCGACGCGCAGATCCATGTTGGCGGCGATCACCTTGAAGCCTTTCGGGCCCCACCACTCCTTCATGCGCCCCGGTTGCGTGAACGCCTGCCACACCAGATCGCGCGGCGCGTCGAACACGCGCGACATCACGAAATCCTTGTTTTTCGTTTGGGTATCTGCGGCCATTTTTCCTCCACGCTTTGGGCACGTAACTTTATCGGTTGTCCGTATTCCTCATTGGGCAGGAACGATGATCATCCAGCCGACGCCGAACTTGTCGGCGACCATGCCGAAGCGCTTGGCAAAGAAGGTTTTCTCCATCGGCATCCGCACCTGGCCGCCGTCGCCGAGCGCGCCGAACAATTTGTCGGCTTCTGCTTCGTCTTTCGCGTAGACGGTCAGCGAGAAGCCCTGGAAATTCGGCTTGCCGGTGTTGCGGCCGTCGGAGACCAACAGCGTGGTGTCGCCGATCTTGATGGCGGAATGCATCACTTTGTCGCCGCTGCCGGGCGAGATCATCGATTGGTCCGGGGCTTCCTTGAAGCGCATGACCATTTCGGTCTTGGCGCCGAGCGTCTTTTTGTAAAACTCGATCGCTTCCTCGGCGCGGCCTTCGAAGAACAGATAGGGCTGAATCAGCATGGTGTTTTCTCCACAGGGCTGGTCTTGACAATTAGGTTGATATCAACATAATATCCTTCATGTCAACCCCTCATTCGCATTCGGAGCTTTTGTTCAGCGCCACCCACGAGGTGCGCGACGCGTGTCTGTGTCTGCACGTGCAGCGGGCGGCGCGCGCGCTGGCGCGGCGTTTCGACGCGGTGTTGGCGCCGCTCGGTCTGACGCAAGGACAGTTCTCGCTGCTGACGTCGCTCAATCGCCCGGAACCGCCGAGTATCGGCAGCGTTGCGGCCTTGCTCGCCATGGACCGCACCACGCTCACCGCCAATCTCAAACCGCTGGAGCGGCGTCATCTGGTGAAGATCGCGATCGACAAGGAGGACAAGCGCAGCCGCCGATTGATCATCACGGCCGCCGGCCGCACTCTGCTGGCCAAAGCATTTCCGGTCTGGAAGAAAACGCATGCCGAGACCGAACGCCTGGTCAACGGCATAAGCGCGGACACGCTGCGAGACGCTTTGCGCGCCCTGTCCTGATCGCCAGCGCCGCTCGAACATCAGGCGTTCCCCGATTTGGCCATCGTCGCCAAATAGTCGGCGAGACGCGCCATGGTTTGCACCAGCCCCTTGTCGGCACCGTAAGTCTCGATCACGCGTTTTCGTTCCTCCGCCGTCGGGAACTTGCCGTGCCAGATCATGCGGGTTTGGCCGTTGTCGAAATCCTCGAAGGTCACGGTTTGCGCGAACTGCACCGGCTCGACATCCTCGCCGCCGTCGTGCCGATAAACAATGCGCTCGGGCTTCACGAGTCTCGTCAAAGGTGATGCGATTCTGATAATCGCGGCCGTCCGGCCCGTGCATGACGAAGCGCCAGACGCCGCCGGCGCGGAACTCGAACGCACTGGTAGTGGTGGTGAAGCCATCCGGTCCCCACCATTGCGCCAGATATTTGGGGTCGGTCCACTGCTGCCACACCAGCTCGCGCGGCGCGTCGAGCACGCGCGTTCCGATGATCGAACGCGGGTCGCGGTCGAGATCGATACTATTTGTTGCGCTCACGTTTCTTCTCCTTGTGACTGCAGGACTTTCAGATAATCGTCGAGGCGATCGAGCCGCTCCTCCCAGAGCCGGCGATACTCGCCGAGCCAGTCGTCGACCGGCTTGAGCGCGGCGGCCTCGATCCGGCACGGGCGCCACTGCGCCTCGCGCCCGCGCGCGATCAGCCCGGCGTGCTCGAGCACCTTGAGATGTTTGGAGACCGCGGGCCCGCTCATCTTGAACGGCTTGGCGAGTTCGCTGACATTGGTCTCGCCGAGCGCAAGCCGCGCCAGGATGGCGCGCCGCGTCGGATCGGCGAGAGCGGAGAAGGTGGCGCTGAGGCGGTCGGGCGGCATGGCCATATTTAACCATTGAGTTAAATAACTTATCGGTTAAATACAGGAGACCCTCTTGCTCGGTCAAGCGACGCCCATTAAATTTGTTCGAGACGGGATTGATTGCACTGATTGCAGTGCTATCATATCGTCGGCTAAGCATCTGAAATTACTGTGGATTTCGCCATGGCATCCCTCACCGTCCGGCAACTCGACGAGCGGCTGAAGAAGCTGCTGCGGCTGCGCGCGGCCAAGAGCGGCCGCTCGGTCGAGGACGAAGTGCGCACGATCCTGCGCGCCGCCGCCGAGGAAACTGGCACCGCGATGCCGGAGAATTTCACGCCGCCGTCGCCGCATTCGCCGCGCCGCTCTGCCCCGTCGCCTGCGCCCGGCAGTAAGCGTGTCTTACTGATCATCGGCGGCGGTATCGCGGCCTATAAGTCGCTCGATCTTATCCGCCGGCTGAAGGAGCGCGGCTTTGCCGTGCGCTGCATTCTGACCAAAGCGGCCGAACATTTCGTCACGCCGCTGTCGGCCGGCGCTATCGTCGGCGAACGCGCGTTCACCGATCTGTTCGATGCCGGCAGTGAACTCGACATTGGTCACATTCGGTTGGCGCGCGAAACCGATCTGGTCGTGGTCGCGCCGGCGACTGCCGACCTGATGGCCAAGATGGCCGGCGGGCATCGCCAACGATCTCGCCACCGCCGTGCTATTGGCGGCTGGCACGAAAATTCTGCTGGCGCCGGCGATGAACCCGCATATGTGGACGAACAAAGCGACGCAGCGCAATCTGGCGCAACTCGTCGCCGACGGCGTCACGCTCATTGGCCCGAACGAAGGCGAGATGGCGGAAGCCGGTGAACGCGGGCTGGGCCGCATGGCCGAGCCGCTGGAAATCGCAGCCGCGGTTGAAAGCTTGCTCGGCGGCGGCACGCAGCCGCTCAAAGGCAAACGCGTGCTGGTCACCTCCGGTCCGACGCACGAGCCGATCGATCCGGTGCGCTATATCGCCAACCGCTCCTCCGGCAAGCAGGGCCACGCCATCGCCGCGGCCGCGGCAGCGCGCCGGCGCCGAGGTGACGCTGATCAGCGGGCCGGTAAATGTGCCCGATCCGCCCGGCGTGATTGTCGTGCATGTCGAAACCGCGCGCGACATGTTGCGGGCGGCCGAGCGCGCCCTGCCCGCCGATGTCGCGATCTTCGCCGCCGCCGTCGCCGACTGGCGCGTCGCGCAAGCGGGCGGCCAGAAGATCAAGAAGAAAGCCGGACAAACGACGCCGGAATTGTCGCTGGTCGAAAATCCCGACATCCTGGCGACCATCGCGCACCTCAAATCGCAGCGGCCGGAATCTGGTGATCGGTTTTGCCGCCGAAACAGAAAACGTCGCTGCCAACGCCAAGGCAAAACTCGCCAGCAAAGGCTGCGACTGGATCCTGGCCAACGACGTCTCGCCGCAAACCGGCATCATGGGCGGCGACTGCAATACGATTCAACTCGTCACGGCAAAAGGCATCGAGCCCTGGCCGCCGCAATCGAAAGAAGACGTCGCCGCCATGCTGATCGCGCGCATCGTCGAAGGAGCTCGCGCCATGAGCGGCGCCATCGACATCCGCATCATGCGCCTGCCGCACGGCCGGGATCTTCCGCTGCCGTCCTACCAGAGCGCGCTGGCCGCCGGCCTCGATCTGATTGCTGCGGTGCCGGCCGATGCGCCGCTGACGCTTGCGCCCGGCGCGCGCGCGCTCATTCCCACCGGCATCGCCATCGCGCTGCCGCCCGGCACCGAAGCGCAGGTGCGGCCGCGCTCGGGTCTCGCCGTCAAGCACGGCCTCACCGTGCTCAACGCGCCTGGCACCATCGACGCCGATTACCGCGGCGAATTACAGGTCTTGCTGGTGAACTTAGGCGGCGAACCGGTGGCCATCACGCGTGGGATGCGTATCGCCCAATTAGTGATTGCAACCATGGCGCGCGCGACGTTGCATGAGGTTGAATTCCTCAACGAAACCGCACGCAGTAAGGGTGGATTTGGCTCGACCGGCGGTTGAAGCTGGCAGAAAACCTTTTCCCCTAGACGGATGCCAGACTGTAGCCTACTACCATTTTTAAATTAGTTGCGACTGGGGCCAATCATGCCGCTGGTGTCCCGCAAGGGCATTCTTGCCATTGCCGCCGTGATCGACGTTGCAATCAACGCCCGCAGCCGGCCGGTTTCGGCCAAGGCCTTGGCGGCGCGCCACAAGCTTCCGCCGCGTCATCTCGAGCCGGTTCTGCAAGCGCTGGTGCGCGACGGCATTCTGCGCGGCGTGCGCGGTCCGCACGGCGGCTACGAACTTGCGCGCGAGCACCGGCGTATCACCGCCGACGACATCTTGCGCGCCGCCAGCTCCACCGAGGATGACGACGATCCGCCGCTGCCCAACTCATCGCTGATCAGTGACGTGGTGCGGCCGGCCTTGGCAGAGGCCGAGCGCGTGTTTTCGACTGCGCTCAGCCGCATCAGCATCGAAGACATGACCAAGCGCGCCGAGACAAAATAACGTCTTTCCTTGGACGCTTCCCGCTCCCGTTCACGATCTGGACTCTTTCGGCGCGACTCCCCGCGGGGGTAAAGTCGCCCGATTCGCGCGTGGCGCGGCGGACGCCGCTCGCATTCCTGGGGCAGGTCGTAATGCCGGAGACAATCCGGACGGCGAACGAGAGGCCATGTTCTCGTCCGGAGCGGGGCGGATTCCTTGCCGCCTTCGCTTTCGCAGTCCTTTGCGTCGCTTTTGATACGCCGGCTCGCGCTGCAGACGCCCTCATCGAGGGCATCGCGGTGACACGCGAACAGCTCGGCGCGCTGACGCTGACCCTCGCTCTGGTCTGCTTCGCGATGCTCGCCACTTTGGTGCTGCTGCGCACGCGCCGGACCACAGCGGCGGCGCAATCGGCTGCGCTGGATGAAGCCGCCATGCTGCGCGGCGAAATCGACCGGCTCAAGACGCTGATGCTGGCGCAGCCGCAAGTGCTGGTGGCATGGGCCGCTGGCACCGACGAGCCGGAAATCTTCGGCGACACCAGCATCGTGGTGTCGGGCGCGGTGCCCGAGCGCGTTCTGGCCTTCGGGGCATGGCTGGAGCCGGCAGCGGCGCAACGCATGGAGCACGCGGTCGAGACGCTGCGCGGCGACGGCCACGGTTTCGTGATGACGCTCACCACCAGCGCCGGCCGTCCGCTCGAGGCGGAAGGCCGCGTGGTGGCGGGGCGCGCGGTGCTGCGCTTGCGCGACGTCAGCGGCATCGAACTCGAACTCATGGATCTGGCCGCCCGCCACGACCGTCTGATGGGCGACGTCGAGATCATGAAGGCGCTGCTCAATTCGCTGCCGGCCCCGGTCTGGGCGCGCAATCGGGACGGCCAGCTGATCTTCGTGAATTCGGCCTATGCCCGCGCGGTCGAAGCCGAGGATCCCTCCGACGCGGTGGAGCGCGAGCTAGAATTGCTCGACCGCGCCGCGCGCGAAAAGCTTAAGCAGCGCGCGCACCGGCGGCGGCGCCAATTCCGAACGGCTGCCGGTCATCGTCGCCGGCGCAGCGCCGCATCTTCGACGTGTTGGACGCGCCGAGCGGAGCTGGCAGTGCCGGCATGGCGATCGACGCCACCGAGGTCGAGGCCATGCGCGCCGAACTCGCGCGCATGATCGACGCCCACCGCCGCGTGCTCGACCAGCTGGCCACCGGCGTCGCCATCTTCAATGTCGACCGCAAGCTGCTCTTCTACAACACCGCCTTCCGCTCGCTGTTCGAACTCGATCCCGGCTTTCTCGACCAAACGCCGACCGATTCAGCCGTCCTCGATACGCTGCGCAGCCGCCGCAAGCTGCCCGAGGAACAGGATTTCCGGCAGTGGAAGCAGCAACTCTACGAAGCCTATCGCGCGGTCGAGCCGAAGGAGCAGATGTGGCATTTGCCGGACGGCCGCACGCTGCGCGTGGTCACCGCGCCCAATCCGGAAGGCGGCGTTACTTATTTGTACGACGACGTCACCGAGCGCCTCGACATGCATCGCCGCTACGACGCGCTGATCAAGGTCCAAGGCGAGACGCTCGACCACCTGGCCGAGGCGGTGGCGGTGTTCGGCAGCGACGGCCGCGTGCGGCTGCACAATCAAGCGTTCCAGCGCATGTGGAAGCTGGCGCCCGAGGCGCTCGACGCCCATCCACACGTCGAAGCGGTGACCGCCTGGACGCAGGCGATGCATGACGACAATACAGTATGGCGTAGTTTACGCACCGCGGTAACCGCGATCGACAACCGCGAGCCGATTGTCGGGCGCATCGAACGGCGCGACGGCATGATGATCGACATGACGACCATGCCGCTGCCCGACGGCGCCACGCTCGTCACTTTCCAGGACGTCAGCGACACGGTGAACGTCGAGCGCGCGCTGATCGAAAAAAACGAGGCGCTGGAGACCGCCGACGCCATCAAGATCGATTTTGTGCATCACGTTTCTTATGAATTGCGCTCGCCGCTCACCAATATCATTGGCTTTGCGAATTTGCTAGGCGACCCCGCCTTCGGCTCGCTCACCGGCAAGCAACACGAATATCTCGGCTACATCACCGCCTCGACCAATGCATTGCTTGCGCTCATCAACAACATCCTCGACCTCGCAACCATCGACGCCGGCGCCATGTTGCTCAACCTTTCCGACGTCGATATCCGCGCCAGCATGCAGGAAGCCGCCGAAGGCGTGCAGGACCGGCTGGTAAAGGACAGCATAAAGCTCGACATCAAAGCTGCACCGGGCATCGGCAGCTTTCCCGCCGACGAGCGGCGACTGCGGCAGATTTTGTTCAACCTGCTGTCCAACGCCGTCGGCTTTTCTCCGGCCGGCGCCACTGTCACGCTGACGGCGGAACGGCGGCCGGACGCGGTGGTATTCACAGTCATCGACCACGGGCCCGGCATTCCACCCGACCAGAAGGACAAGGTTTTCGACTGGTTCGAAACCGACTCGATGGGTTCGCAGCATCGCGGCACCGGATTGGGCCTCTCCCTGGTGCGCTCATTTACGGAGTTGCACGGCGGCACGGTGACGATCGATTCCACCTTGGGCCAGGGCACCACGGTGACCTGCGTTTTCCCAACCGTGCATGCCGCGGAGCGGAGTGCGGCGTAATCGCCAAGATTGGCCAGCGCTGAACTAGCGAATGATCCGGTGGCTGTTGTGATATGACGCTACGCGCGGCTGATCGCCGATATAAGCGTCATTGACACACTCATGCTCGTTCATGCCGAGCAGCGCGTGGAAGCCGCGGCACGGCTGAACAGCTGCGTCGATAAGCGCAACGCGCCGGCGCCAGCAATACCACCGGTCACCGCAGCACCATCAGCGGTTGCCAGCAACGCGGCGGCAAAAGCGCCGCTGTACCAGCCGTTATAAAGTCCGCCGCCAACGGCAGCGCCGGCCGCCGCGCCACCGAGCGCTGGTCCGGTCACATAGGCGCGGCACTGCAGCGTGCGCGGTTCAACGATGGCAACGACGTGACATTACCCCAAGAACCGTACCGCCGTCGTGGTGAAAGCATGGCGCGAGTGTGACGACGCCGCTATGTTCGGACGACGCAAAGGTTTTCTGAAGCGGGGAAAAACAAAGTGAAACGTCTCACGATGTTGCTATGCGCCGCCGCGCTTCTGTCGGCCGCGCCGGCGGTGGCAGAGACGGTCAAGATCGTCGTGCCGTTCGCGGCCGGCGGTCCGGTCGATCAACTAGCGCGCCTGCTGGGCCATGAGCTCGGACCACTGCTCGGCGCCGATGTCATTGTCGAGGACAAAGGCGGCGCCGGCGGCGCCATCGGCTCGGAAACCGTGGCGCGCGCGACACCGGACGGCACCACGATCCTACTGGCCAGTATGGGCTCGCATGTCATCAGCCCGACGCTGCGGCCGCCCAGCGGTTACGACCCAGTGAAGAGTTTCGAACCGGTCATGATGGTCGGCTCGGTGCCCTCGCTGCTGGTGGTTGGCCCGAAACCCGGCGTCTCAACTCTCAAGGAACTAATCGCCAAGGCCAAGACTCAGAGCATGACCTATGGCTCGGCCGGGGCCGGCACCACCATGAACATCGCCGGCGAAATGCTCAACGCCGCCGCCGGTCTGAAAATTGCGCATGTGCCCTATCGCGGCGCCGCTCCCGCGCTGACCGATCTGATGGGCGGTCACCTCGACATGCTCAACGCGGATTTTCCCGTCCTGTTGCCGCTGGTCAAAGCCGGAAAGGTCACGGCGCTGGCGGTGTACGCTGCCGAGCGTTCGCCGCTGCTGCCCGATGTCCCGACCACCGCGGAGCTTGGGCTCCCCGATGTGGTGATGGAAAGTTGGTACGGCGTTTTCCTGCCCGCCGGCACGCCGAAGCCTGTCCACGACAAATTGGAGAAAGCTCTGTTCGCTGTGGTCGCGCTGCCCGTCGGTCAAGGAGCGCCTCGCCGCTGGCGGCATGCACGGCGCGCTCGACAGCGCCGCCTTCAAGGCACGCCTGGCGAAGGATTTCCCCTATTGGCAGGACACCATCAAGAAGCTCGGCATCAAAGTCGAGTAATTACTTCTTTTGCGGCGGCAGCAGTTCCGTGACCGGCGTGCCAGAATTGATCTTGGCGGTGCGTGTGACTTCGTTGGCGGCGATCCGGCGCGCGCGCTCCAGCACCTCGCCGGCACGTTGACGCGGGATGAAACAGACGCCGGTCTCATCCGCCAGCACCAGATCGCCGGGATTGACGGCAATGCCGCAAATCGTGACCGGCTTGTTGACCGCGACGGTCTTGACCCGCCACTTGCCGGTCATCGGACTGACGCTGCGTGACCAGATCGGGTAGTCGATGTCGCGCCCGTGATCGACGTCGCGCACCGCGCCGTCGACGATGGCGCCAAGCTGACCCTGGCGGCGCCCGATGCTGGCGGACATGCCGCCCATGTTGGAAATCTGATCGAGGCCTTGCAGCACCAACACGTCGCCCGGCTCGGACAGATTATGCGCTTCGATCTCGGCCATTCCGGAGACGCCGGTGGCGACCGCTTCCGGCACGCTGGTTGCCGCCGCGACATTCTTCACGGTCAAAGCCCGTCCGACGAGACGGGCCTTCGCATCGGTGGGCTTGAGCACGCTCGCCGAAATGACGCCGGCGATGCCGAGCTCGTCCATGGCGTCCGACGACATGCCGGTCAGATCGGGCAGTGCGCGAAAGCCGTCGAGAATATCGGCGGCAATCACCGGCAGCTCCAGCACGCCGAAGGCATCGACCGGCAATTTACCCAGTGGTCGCTTTTTCATGATGCTTCCGCGCACGGCATTGTCGTCCCGCCACGCGTAATTGCAAGATGTCCTCAATCCTTTATGGTGCGCGCCATGCAAAAACCCAAAGTCGTCGCCCTCGAAGAACATTTCACATCGCCGAAACTGCGCGCTTTGCGCGGCGAAAAGGACACGCCGCTGCAGCGCAGACTGGACGATCTCGGCGCGTTGCGGCTGCGCGAGATGGACGAGGCTGGTATCGACCTTCAGGTTATTTCCGAAAACAACCCCGCCACCCAGCAACTCGACGCCGAAAGTGCCGTCACATTGGCGCGCGCCTCCAACGACGCGCTGCACGAAGCGGTGCGCACAAATCCTACGCGCTTTGCCGGCTTTGCGACGCTGCCGACGCCCGATCCGAAAGCCGCGGCCGACGAATTGGAGCGCGCCGTCACTAAACTCGGCTTTAGGGGCGCCATGATCATGGGGCTGACCCACGGCCGCTTCATGGACGACAAACAATTTCGCCCGATCTTCGCGCGCGCCGCCGCGCTCGACGTGCCGCTTTATATCCACCCGACGCCTCCGCATAAGGCGGTGATGGACGTCTATTTCGCCGACTATCCGGTGCTGGCAGGCGCGCCGCTTGGATTTACCATCGAGACTTTAACCCACAGCTACCGCCTCATCGTCAGTGGATTGTTCGACGAATTTCCGACGCTCAAAATCATCATCGGACACTTGGGCGAGACCGCGCCGTTTCTCCTGTGGCGCACCAGCGACATCCTGAGCGAGCGCCTGAAAATGCTGAAATCGTTCGCCGATTATTACCGGGCGCACTTCTGGCTCACCACCAGCGGGGCGTTCTCCGATTCGGCACTCACGTGTTCGATTGCCGAAATGGGCGTCGAGCACATTTTGTTTTCCGTCGACTGGCCGTTCCAGCGCAATCTCGCCGGCAAGCAATGGATGGACGCCGCCCCGGTCAGCACGCAGGATCGCGCCTTGATCTTCGGCGGCAATGCGACGAAGCTGCTCAACCTATAAAAATAATTGGCGGCCAGGAGGATTCACATGACGACCATACGAAACGTTTTGATTGGCGCCGCCCTTGTGCTGGCGCCGCTTTCGGGCGTGTGCGCACAAGCTTTTCCGGACAAGACGGTCACCATCGTCAATCCGTTCACCGCCGGGAGTGTCAGCGACCTGCTGGCCCGCGTGCTCGCTGAAAAACTCGGCGCGATGTGGAAGCAAACTGTGCTGGTCGAAAACAAGCCAGGCATCGCCGGCACGATCTATGCGGCCAAGAGCGCGCCCGACGGCTATACGCTGATCTCGACCTCCAACGGCCATACGATTCTCAGCGCGCTCAACAAGGATTTGCCGTTCGACCCGATCAAGGGTTTCTCCGGCATCACGCAGATCGCATCGGTGCCCGTCGTGATGATCGTGGCCCCCGAATTGCCTCCTAAGAACCTGAAGGAATTGATTGCACTTGCCAAGGAAAGGCCGGGCACGCTGAATTTCACCTCGGCGGGCCTTGCCAGCTCTAATTACATCGCCGGCGAGCTGTTCAAGCAAACCGCGCAGATCGACATCGTGCATGTGCCGTTCCGCGGCACGCCGGAGCAGCTCACCAGCATCATGCGCGGCGATTCGCAGATGAGCCTGGCGTTTCTCGGCAACGCGGTGCCTTTCATTACCTCAGGCAAGGTACGCGCGCTGGCGATCGCCAGCGCCAAGCGCAACGCTTCGATCCCCAGTGTGCCGACCTTCGCGGAAGCCGGCATGCCGCAGTATCAGTACGATTCATGGTTCGGCATCATGGCGCCGGCCGGCACGCCGGCGCCGATCCTGAAAAAAATCCACGACGACATCGCCGAGATCATCAAGCTGCCCGACGTGCAGGCGCGCTGGCAGACCATCGGCGCCGTTGCCGTCGTCAGCGCCTCGCCCGAGCAGTTCGATGCCGTTATCCGCGCCGATGCCGACCGCTACGGCAAGCTGCTCCGAGCGGCCGGGATCATGCCGAAGTAAGTTTCGGCCGATCAGTCGTCATATTCCGCCGAAATGTCCTTGCCGGTGTAGTCCGGCATCATGGATGCCGATATCAGGCTCACCACCGCGCAAGCGGCGATGTAAATCGAGATCGCGTAGCCCGAGTGATAGGACGCAAACAGCGCCGTGGCGATCAAAGGCGCCGGCCCGCCGGCGATGATCGAGGCCAGTTGATAGCCGAGCGATGCGCCGCTGTAGCGCAGCCGCGGTGTAAACGCCTCGGCAATCAGCGCCGCCTGCGGCCCGTATTGCATGTCGTGCGGAATGAGCGACAGCACGATGGCGATGAACACCAGAATCGGCGCCGCGGTGTCGACCATGCCGAAATACAGGAAGCCGAACACGCCGGTCGCCGCCGCGCCGATCAGGTACATTTTCTTGCGTCCGATGCGGTCGGAGATGTGGCCCGACAGCGGAATGGTGACGAACGACACGCACGAGGCGACCAGCACCGCAATCAGGATCAGGTCGCGGGACATATGCAGCGTGCCGACCGCGTAAGCGAAGATGAACGCCGTGAAGATATAGAACGGCGCCTGCTCCGCCATGCGCAGCAGAGCCGAAAGGATGATCTCCCTTGGCTGCCGCTTGATGACTTCGAGGATCGGGGTTTTCTCGATCTTGTTGGTATTCAGCAACTCCTGGAATACCGGCGTCTCGAGGATGCCGAGCCGGATCCAAAGGCCGATACCGACAAGAATGATCGAAAGCCCGAACGGAAACCGCCAGCCCCAGACGGCGAACTGATCGCCCGACCAGGCGCTGAACCCCAGGATCGCCAAGTTCGACAGGAACAGGCCGCACGGCACGCCGAATTGCGGCCACGACGCCACCAGGCCGCGCTGGCCGTGCGTGCGCGACCATTCCATCGCCAGCAGCACCGAGCCGCCCCATTCGCCGCCAACGCCGATGCCCTGGAAAACGCGCAGCACGGTCAGGATCACCGCGCCCCAGATGCCGATCGACTCGTAAGTCGGCACGAAGGCGATCAGGAAGGTGGCAATGCCCATGCACAATAGCGTGGCGATCAGCGTCGCCTTGCGGCCGATGCGATCGCCGTAATGGCCGAAGATCGCCGCGCCGATCGGTCGCCCGACGAAGCCGATGAAATAGGTGCCGAAGGCGGCGAGCGTCGCCGTCAACGGATTTTCGTGCGGAAAATAAAGCTTGCCGAACACCAGTCCGGCCGCGGTGCCGTAGATGAAAAAGTCGTACCACTCGATGGTGGTGCCGATGGTGGACGCGATGACCGCCTTGCGCAGTTGCGCGCTGTGGTCGGATGCCGATAGCGCGCCATATGTGACCGAAGCCATTGGCTAGCCTCCCTGTTATTTCATCTCCCTGCCGGTGCGGCTGTAAGGGCCGCTTTCTATAAAAGAATAATTCAAACGCGAGAAAGTTCCAC
Source organism: uncultured Alphaproteobacteria bacterium (assembly GCA_963809675.1). Lineage (GTDB taxonomy): Bacteria > Pseudomonadota > Alphaproteobacteria > Rhizobiales > Xanthobacteraceae > Pseudolabrys. Next base: position 426,918 of record CAWEKJ010000006.1, on the reverse strand, counting down.
GGTGGCGGAGCACCTCCAGCTTGCGGCAAACGTTTAAAGCCGGATGCGCAGCCAGTTTGCGATTTCGCCAATGATACCGCGGCGAAATAGCAGCACGCAGGCGACAAAGATCACGCCCTGGATCACCAGCACCCACTCGCCGAGGAAGGCGAGCTTGTATTCCATCGCCAGAATGACGAAGGAGCCGACGACGGGGCCGAAAATGGTGCCGAGCCCGCCGACGAGCGACATCAGAACGACCTCGCCGGACATCGGCCAGTTCACATCGGTGAGTGAGGCGATCTGCAATAGGATGGCTTTGGTCGAGCCGGCCAGGCCGGCCAACCCGGCCGACAGCACAAAGGCCAGTAACTTGTAGCGGTCGGTCTTGTAACCGAGCGAGATCGCGCGCGTCTCGTTTTCACGGATCGCCTTGAGGACTTCGCCGAACGGCGAATGGATGATCCGGTAAATGAGCAAGAATCCGGCGAGGAAGATGACGAGCACCACTGACATACATCGCCGACTCGCCGCGCAAATCGATGAGCCCGAACAAGTGTCCCGCGCGGCACGGCCTGTATGCCGTCTTCGCCCCCGGTGAATTTTACCCGCAGTGCGACGAAATACATCATCTGCGCGAAGGCGAGCGTCGTCATCGCGAAATAGATGCCCTGCCGGCGAATGGCGAGCGAACCCGCGATAACGCCGCAAGCGACGGCAGTGAGCGTGCCCGTCAAAATCGCGAGCTCGGGCGTCAGCCCCCAGACTTTGGCGGCGTGGGCGGCGACATAGCTTGCCCAGCCGAAATACAGCGCGTGGCCGAACGACAAGAGACCGACATAACCGATGAGCAAATTGAAGGCGCACGCAAACAGCGCAAAGCACATCGCCTGCATCACGAATAGCGGATAGGTGACAAAGGGCGCGACCACGAGAGCAGCGACCATGATCGCAAAGGCGATGGTTTCACTCCGCGTGCGCCAAGCGGACTGGCTATGCGTCAGCGGATCGACGACGCGCTCCGTCATGCCCTGCGCCCGAACAGGCCGGCCGGCCGCACCAGCAGCACGATCGCCATGATGACGAAAATCACCGTGCTGGAGGCTTCCGGGAAAAACACTTTGGTGAGCCCTTCGACGACCCCGAGAGCAAAACCGGTAATAATTGCACCCAGGATCGAGCCCATTCCGCCGATCACGACGACCGCGAACACCACGATGATGAGCTCCGAACCCATGTTCGGCGACACGTTATAGATCGGCGCCGCCATGACACCCGCGAAGGCGGCAAGCGCCGCGCCAAAGCCGTAGGTCAACGTGATCATGCGCGGCACGTTGATGCCGAAGGCGCGCACGAGTGTGGGATTTTCCGTCGCGGCGCGCAGATGGGCGCCGATGCGCGTGCGCTCGATCACGAACCAGGTACTAAGGCAGACCGTTGCGGACGCGACGATCACCCAGACGCGGTAATTGGGCAGGAACATGAAGCCGAGGTTATGGCCGCCCTGAAGCGAGTCCGGCAACGCGTACGGAAGGCCGGCCGTGCCGAAATAATGACGGGAAACGCCTTCGATAATGAGCGCGAGCCCGAAGGTCAGCAGCAGTCCGTAGAGGTGGTCGAGCTTGTAAAGCCATTGCAGGAAAAATCGCTCGATGACAATGCCGAGCAGACCCACGACGATCGGTGCAAAGATCAAAGACGGCCAATAGCCGAGCCCGGTGTACTGCAGCAATAAATATGCCGCCAGCGCACCGAGCATGTATTGGGCACCGTGGGTGAAATTGATGATGTTGAGCATGCCGAAGATCACGGCGAGGCCGAGACTCAGCAACGCGTAGAACGAGCCGTTGATCAGCCCAATCAAGAGCTGGCCAAACAATGCGGCCGAGGGGACGCCGAAGATCGTGAACATCGAATTTTCCGGTTGAGGGGCAGGCTCACCGCCTGCCCCTCACAGCCGGTCAGATCAGCCGCTCACCAGCGAGCAGCCGCCATCCTTCAGGGGACGGAAGGCTTCGTTCGCCGGAATCGTGGCGCGAAGCTTGTAGAGATCGCCCGGATATTTTGACTCTTCGGGCTTCTTCACCTCGAACAGATAGGCCGGATGAATACCGCGACCGTCGGCGCGCACCGTGGTCGTGCCGAACAGCGGGTCTTTGAAGGTCATGGTCTTCATCTTGTCGATCACGGCCTTGCCGTCCTTGGTGCTACCCACCGCGGCCACCGCCTCTAGATAAGCGAGCGTGCCGGAATAGACGCCAGCCATGTTCATGCTCGGCAGCTTGCCGGGCGCGTTGCGCTCTTTGTCCCAGCGCTTGGTCCAGGCCCGGGTCCCATCGTTCATGTCCCAGTAGAAGGTCTCGGTGAACATCAGGCCTTGCGCGGCCTTCAGCCCGAGCGCCTGGATGTCCGGCGCGAAGATGAGCAGGCCGGCGAATTTCTGGCCGCCTGCGACAATGCCGAACTCGGCACCTTGCTTGATGGCATTGATGGTGTCGCCGCCGGCATTGGCAAGACCGATGATCTTCGCCTTCGACTGCTGTGCCTGCAGCAGGAACGAGGAGAAGTCGCTGGTGTTGATCGGGGCACGGACCTTGCCGAGCACCTTGCCGCCGTTCTTCTCGACCACCGCCGCCGTGTCACGCTCGAGCGCGTGGCCGAAGGCATAGTCCGCGGTGATGAAGAACCAGCTATCGCCGCCGTTCTTCACGATGGCCTTGCCGGTCCCATTGGCCAGCATCCAGGTGTCGTAGGTCCAGTGTACCGTATTGGCGTTGCACTTCGAGCCGGTGATGTCAGAACTGCCGGGGCCGGAATAGATAAGAGCTTTGTTTTTCTGCGCACCAACCTGCATAAGCGCCAGCGCCACGCTCGATGTCGGGACGTCGGTGATCATGTCCACATGATCGACGTCAAACCATTTGCTGGCGATGCCGGTAGCAACGTCGGGCTTGTTCTGATGGTCGGCGCTGACGATCTCGACCTTGAAGTTCTTGTGGGCCTTCATGAAGTCTTGCGCCGCGAGATTCGCCGCGGCGACCGAACCGGGGCCGGTATCGTCGGCGTAGAGGCTCGCCATATCGGTGAGCACGCCGATCTTCACATTGATCTGCTGGGCGTTAGCCCCTCCGCAGAGCAGAGTCGCGGACAGCGCCGCAAGCACGAAAGTTTTTCTCATCGTTCATTCCTCCCTTGTGGTTCAGTTCTTCAGATTTATACGCCCAGATAATCGTGCAGCTTGTCGACGTTGGTATCCAGTTCCGCATTGGCGAACTGGTCGATGATACGCCCATGTTCCATGACGTAATAGCGATCCGCAACGGTCGCGGCGAAGCGGAAATTCTGTTCCACCAGCAGAATCGTGAAACCCTGCTCTTTCAGCGTGCGGATGGTGCGGCCGATCTGCTGGATGATGACCGGCGCCAGCCCTTCGGTCGGCTCGTCGAGCAACAGCATGCGCGCCCCGGTTCGCAGGATACGCGCGATCGCCAGCATCTGCTGCTCGCCGCCGGACAGTTTCGTGCCCTGGCTGGAGCCGAGCCGTTCCTTGAGATTGGGGAACAGTTCGAAGATGCGCTCGAGCGACAGCCCACCTGGCCGCACCTGCGGCGGCAGCAACAGGTTTTCCTCGACGCCCAGGCTGGCAAAAATGCCGCGTTCCTCGGGACAGAAGGCGACGCCGGCGCGCGCGATCTTTTCCGGCGCCAGCGCGATCAACTCGCGACCCTCGAAACGGATCGAGCCGTCGCGGTTGGCGACCAGCCCCATGATCGAGCGCAGCGTCGTGGTCTTGCCGGCGCCGTTGCGCCCGAGCAGCGTGACCACCTCGCCCTGCTGCACGTTGAACGTCACACCATGCAAAATATGCGACTCGCCGTACCAGGCTTGCACGTCGGCTAGCGACAAAAGTGCGGCTCGGGCGTCAAGCATGACCGACACCCAGATAGGCTTCGCGCACTTCCGGATTTTTCGACACCGTGTCGTAGTCGCCCTCGGCCAGGATACGGCCGCGTGTGAGCACCGTGATGCGGTCGCACAGATCCGCCACCACCGAGAGATTGTGCTCAACCATCAGCACGGTGCGGTCGGCGGCGACGCGTTTGATCAAAGCGCTGATATGGTCGATGTCTTCGTGCGCCATGCCGGCGGTCGGCTCATCCAGCAGCAGCATCTCCGGATCGAGCGCCAGGGTCGTGGCAAGCTCCAAAGCGCGCTTGCGGCCATAGGGCAGCTCGACGGCGGCGGTATCGGTATAGGCGGCGAGGCCTACGTCGGTGATCAGTTCCATGGCGCGGGCCCGGAACGTGTCGAGGGCGGCCGCCGAGCGCCAGAAATCAAATGAGCCGCCGCGCTTGCGTTGCAAGGCGATGCGCACATTCTCCAACACGGTCAGATGCGGAAATACCGCCGAGATCTGAAACGAGCGCCCGATGCCGAGCCGCGCGATCTCTGCCGGCGGCAGCGTGGTGATATCGTGGCCCTTGAAACTGATGCGGCCGCGGGTCGGACTCAGGAATTTCGTGAGCAGATTAAAGCAGGTGGTTTTGCCGGCGCCGTTGGGGCCGATCAGCGCGTGAACGGTGCCACGCGCGACGCGCAGATTGACGCCGTTGACGGCGACAAATCCGGCGAATTCCTTGGTGAGATCCTCGGTTTCGAGGATAATATCATCACTCATACACGACGAGCCCCACACCCCGCATCCCATTGTCGGTGCCTTGGGGGGAATGTCCAGTGCGGGCCGGCTAAATTTGCGTGGGCAAATAGGGGGTTGGGCAGACCGGCCGCCGGGTCTTAACCGGGAATTTACCATAGTTAAGGCTATGGTACGGCTTGATGCTGTCCCTCTTTAAGAGCCCGTCGCAATCGCCGGACGTGCCAGTGTCATCCCCAGCAAGCGCACCCCAATCTGCTGCCACGCCGGTCATTGGCGCGAGCAGCGCGACATCGATTCGCGAAACCATCGATCTGCTGGAACTCGACCTGAGCGCGATGATCCGCGAGGTCGAGCAGGCGGCGGCGTCGGTTCGCGGCGGGGCCAGCGCCTCGGCGCAGGCGCTCGCAGCCATTCGCGCCAGCACTGAAACACTCGCCGCCAAATCGCAAGACGCCAAGCGCGACGCCGACCAGGTCGCCGGCGCCACCGAGGAACTCGCCCAGTCCTCGGGCGAAATCGATCAGCAGGTTCGTGTCGCCGATTCGCTGACCGACGATGCAAGCAACGCGGCCATTGCCGCGAACCAGAGCGTCGACGGCCTGAAATCGTCGTCCGCCGAAATCGGTCAGGTCGTGAACCTGATCGCCACGATCGCCCGGCAAACCAACTTGCTCGCGCTCAACGCGACGATCGAGGCTGCGCGCGCCGGTCAGGCCGGCCGCGGTTTCGCGGTGGTCGCCGCGGAAGTCAAAGCGCTTTCGGTGCAAACGCAAGACGCCACCCAGGAAATCAAACGCAAGATCGATATGCTGCAAAAAGACGCTGCGGTTTCCATCGCCGCCGTACACCGTATCGTCGAAGCAACCAAGGCCGTCCGCCCGGTATTCTCGAGCATCGCCAGCGCGGTGGAGCACCAGGTCGCAACCACCAACGGACTTTCGCGCAATGCCAGCGACAGTTCGCACTTCGTCGGCGCGGTCGCTGACGGCGCGACCGAAATCAAGCAAGCCGCGGTCGGTGCCACGGCGCATGGCGAAGCCGTCGATCATTCGGGCCAGGACGTGGCGCGATTGGCGGAACGTCTTAAGACACGCTGCGTGATCTTTCTCCGCCTGACCGAGATCGGCGACCGCCGCCGCCATGAACGGCTGCCATGCGAACTGGCGGTTGATCTTCACCTCGGCAACAGCCGTCGTCAGCGGCCAAACCGCCGATATTTCCGAGGGCGGCATACTGGTGCGCCTGCGCGAGCCGCAAGTCTTTACCGTGGGCGACATCCTGACCGCGCAGATCGCCACCATCGGCACCTGCCGGCTTCGCATCGTCAATCAATCGGCGCTCGGACTGCATCTGCAATTCGACGATCTCGACGCCGCCACCCGGTCGACGCTCGAGCGCAAGCTCGCGAGCATCCGTTCCGACAACACCGAATTCATCACGCGCGCGATCACCACGGCCGACCGGATTTCCCGCCTGTTCGAGGAAGCCGTGACGGCACGGAAACTCTCGCAAGACGATCTGTTCGACAACAATTATGTGCCGATTCCCGGCACCGACCCGTTACAGCACCGCACACGTTTCCTTGATGTGGCCGAGACTATTTTGCCCGATATCCAGGAGCCGTTGCTGACGAGCGACAAGCGTATGGTGTTCTGCGCCGCGGTTGACCGGAACGGCTATCTGCCGGTCCATAATAAAATCTACTCGCACCCGCAGCGGCCCGGCGACGTCATGTGGAACACGGCGAATTGCCGAAACCGGAGGATTTTCGACGACCGCGCCGGCCTGTCCGCTGGGCGCGTCGTTCGGCCTTACCTCATTCAGAACTATCCGCGCAACATGGGCGATCGCATCGTCATGATGTGGGAGATTGGCGCCCCGATCCGGGTGTTCGGCAAGCAATGGGGCGGTTTCCGCACAGCTTATTCGCTATGACGCGCAGCGAGTCCGCGCCCACTTTTATTCGCCGCATTTCCTCCATTCTCCGAATCTGGCAAATCGGTATCCGTGCCGTCCATAAGTTAGCGGCGCGAGGCGAATAACCCATGTTCCCCAGCACCTCCGGCGGCCACAGCTTTACGGTCGCGCTCGCCGACGAGGCGGCGACGCGGCCGGCTGATGGTGGACATCGCCGCGGCGATCGAGCCCGGCGACCTGATCACGCTGTCCGGCGACCTCGGCGCCGGCAAGACCACGTTTGCCAGGGCTTTGATTCGTCATCTCGCCGGCGACGAGACCGTCGAGGTGCCAAGTCCGACGTTCACGCTGATGCAGGCCTACGAGCTGCCGCGCTTTTCGCTGGTGCATGCCGATCTCTACCGGCTGTCGGGGCCGGCCGAGCTCGCCGAGCTCGGCTTCGAGGACATCGCGGAGCGCGCGGTGACACTGCTGGAATGGCCGGACCGCGCCACGGGCTTCCTGCCGGCCGACCGGCTCGACGTTGCTTTGACCCTGTCGCCGCAGCAGGGCGAAACGTTCCGCAACGCGCGCATCACCGGCTACGGGGCCATGGCTTCGCGCGCGGAGCGCATCGCCACGATCCGCGCGTTTCTCGCCCGCGCCGGGTTCACGCAAGCAGGTCGCCGGCACATGCAGGGCGATGCCTCGACGCGGAGCTACGAGCGGCTCACGCTGGAAGGCGTGAGCTACATTCTGATGAATTCGCCGCAGCGGCCGGACGGACCGCCGGTGCGCGACGGCAAGCCCTACAGCGCGATCGCGCATCTCGCCGACAATGTGACGCCGTTCATCGCCATGGCGCAGTCGCTGCGCGCGGGCGGCCTCTCCGCGCCGGCGATTTTCGCCGCCGACCGCGCCGCCGGATTGCTGATTCTGGAAGACCTCGGCAGCGAGCCGGTGGCCGCCGGAGAACCGCCGGCGCCGATCGAGGCGCGCTACGAGGCGGCAACCGATCTGCTCGCCACGATGCATCGCACGCCGCTGCCCGACGTGTTGCAGGTCGAGACGGGCGTCGATTACGCGCTGCCGCGCTACGACCTGGACGCGCTGCTGATCGAGGCGGAGCTGCTGGTCGATTGGTATCTGCCGTTCCTCGACGCCAAAGTGAGCGGCGCGCGGCGCGACGCTTACGTAGCGCTATGGCGCGATGCGCTCAAGCCGGCGCTCGATATGCCGGCGACCTGGGTGCTGCGCGATTTTCATTCGCCCAATCTGCTATGGTTGCCGGAACGGCATGGCGGGGCGCGCATCGGCCTGCTCGATTTTCAAGATGCGGTGATGGGACCACCCGCTTACGACCTTGCCTCGCTGTTGCAGGACGCGCGCGTCAATGTGCCGGAGATGATGGAGATCGCACTGCTGTCGCGCTACACCCGCGCGCGCCGCGCCGCCGATCCCGGCTTCGACGCGCCCGGTTTCGCCAAAGTTTACGCCACACTGGCAGCGCAACGCGCGTCGAAAATTCTCGGCATCTTCGCCCGGCTCGACCGGCGCGACGGCAAGCCGCAATATTTGCGTCACATCCCGCGGGTCTGGGCCTATTTGCAGCGTTCGCTGGCGCATCCGGCGCTGGCGCCGCTCGCCGCGTGGTATCGCGTCAACGTGCCGCCGCTTGAAGGCTTTGTAGAATGGCCGCCAACACCCAAAACGGCGATGGTGCTGGCGGCGGGCATGGGCACGCGCATGCGCCCGCTCACCGACACGAAGCCGAAGCCGCTGGTCGAGGTCGCAGGCCGAGCGCTGATCGACCACGTGCTCGACCGGCTGGCGGAAGCGGGCGTCGAGCGCGCGGTGGTCAATGTCCATTACTTAGCCGAGCAGATCGAACGGCATTTGGCCACGCGCACAAAGCCACGGATCGTCATCTCCGACGAGCGCGGCCTGTTGCTCGGCACCGGTGGCGGCCTGGTGAAGGCGCTGCCCGAACTGGGCGACGCGCCGTTCTTCCTGATTAATTCCGACACCATCTGGATCGATGGCGTGCAGCCCAATCTGGCGCGTCTCGCGCAAGCCTTCGATCCGGCCGCGATGGACGCGCTGCTGCTGCTGGCGCCGACCACCGGCAGCATCGGCTATGCCGGGCGCGGCGATTTCGCCTTTGCCGCCGACGGCCGCGCTGACGCCGCCGCGCCGAGCGCGAGGTCGCGCCGTTCGTCTATGCCGGTGCTGCGATCCTGTCGCCCGCAGCTGTTCAAGGATGCGCCGAAGGGCGAATTCGCGCTCACCGATCTGTTCGACGCGCGCCGCGGAACAAGGCCGCCTGCACGGCCTGCGGCTGGAGGGCCTGTGGATGCATGTCGGCACGCCCGACGCCATCGCCCAGGCCGAAGCCGCGATCCGCGCCAGCACGGGCTAGTCGTCCAGCCAGCGAGCGAGCCGACTCGTCGCGGCTTATGAGACACGGTGTATGATTTCGCGGCGGCTGTATGCTGGCCAATAAACCCAACGTCTTCAACATCCCCGCCTCGGCGCCTTTTCTGCCGGCGCTGATCGATGCGCTGCGCGCCGGTAAACTCGTGCCCGGCTTTCCGGCGACGCGCGATCCGCTGGAGTTTGCCCGCGCCACGCTTTATCTGCCGACGCTGCGCGCCTGCCGCCTCGCCCGCGACGAATTCCTCAACACGCTCGACGGCGACGCCGCCATTTTGCCGCGCATCGTCGCGATCGGCGATCTCGACGAAGACGAAATCGCCTTCGCGCAAGTCGCCACGGGCGAACTCGCAGCAACAGCGCTGGCGCTGCCCGAGGCGCTGAGCGGGCTCGACCGCGCCATGCCGCTCGCGGCCTTGATCCTGCGTTGGGCGGAAATCATCGCGCCGCGCCAACGCAGCCACGCGCCGCTGGTTGCCAACAATCCGATCACCGCGCTCACGCTGGCGCAGGATCTGGCGCGGCTGATGGACGACATGACGACGCGTCAGGTGAGCTGGGAAAAACTCGACGGCCTGGTGCCGGACGAGTTCGACAAATATTGGGAGCTCACGCTCAATTTCCTGAAATTCATCCGCACACAGTGGCCGCTCTATCTCACCGAGCAGGGCCGCATGGAGCCGGCCGAGCGCCGCGACGCGCTGATCAAGGCCGAGGTGGCGCGACTCCGCACAACGTCGGCCCTGGTGATCGCCGCGGGTTCCACCGGCTCGATCCCGGCGACCGCCGAACTGCTCGCGACCATCGCGAAGCTGCCGCACGGCGCGCTGGTGCTGCCCGGCCTCGACACCGATCTCGACGATGCCACCTGGTCGATGATCGTGGACGACGCCGAGCACAGCCACGGCCATCCGCAATTCGCCATGGCCGCCTTGCTCAAGCGCATCGGGCTGGCGCGCGCCGGTGTCGAAACGCTGGCGCCGCCCAAAGCGCACGGCCGCGAACGCCTCGCCTCCGAAGCCCTGCGGCCGGCCGCGACCAGCGAACTCTGGAAAGACCGGCTGGCCGATGCCGGCTTCGGCAAACATGCTGACACGGCGATGCAAAACATCGCTGTCATCGAAGCCGGCAATGCCGAGGAGGAGGCCCTCACTATCGCCGTCGCCTTGCGCGAGGCACTCGAAGACCCAGAAAAAACCGCCGCTTTGGTGACGCCCGACGTCGCGCTCGGCCGCCGCGTGATGTCGGCGCTGGCGCGCTGGCAGGTGCCGGTCGATGACTCGCGCGGCGTCTCGTTGGCCGACACCCCGGAAGGCGTTTTTGCCCGTCTTGCCGCGCAAACCGCGCTCGACGGCGTCGCGCCGGTTCCCCTCCTGGCGCTGCTCAAGCATCCTTCCGCGAAATTCGACGCCGTCGGCATCGCGGCGCTGGAGCGCGCCATCCTGCACGGGCCGCGGCCGAAACACGGCACCGCCGGGCTTAACGATGCGCTTGGCGCCTTGCGCGTTGAGATCGCCCGGCATCGCGCGAAAGAAGAATCCTCGCTGCACCACTCCGATCTGCGACTTTTGCTGACCGACGCCGAGCTCGACGGCGCGGCCGCCCTCATCACGCAACTCAAGACGGCGCTGGCGCCCTTGGAGAATTTGCCACGCAGCACACACACCATCGCCGCCGTGGCCGCGCGCCATCAAAAGGTCATCGAGGCGCTCGGCGCCATGACGCCGGATTTGCGCAGGGGCTTTGAGGAAATTCAGGACGCCGGCGCGCTCAGCATCGCCCCCGAAGACTATGCCGAATTATTTCACGCCGCCATCACGGAGCGGAAAATCTATCCGCAGCCGACCGGCGCGCGCGTGAGCATCTTCGGTACCATCGAATCGCGGTTGCAATCGGTCGACCGGCTGGTGCTGGGCGGCCTGGTCGAGGGCGTCTGGCCGCCGGAAATGCGCGGCGATCCCTGGCTCAGCCGCCCGATGCGCCGCGAACTCGGCCTCGATCTGCCGGAACGCCGCATCGGCCTTTCGGCGCACGACTTCGCGCAGGCGCTCGGGCGCCCGAAGTGGTCCTAAGCCGCGCCGCGAAACTGGCCGGCGCGCCGACCGTCGCCTCGCGTTTCGTGCAGCGGCTCGCCGCGGTCGCCGGCAAGACGCGCTGGGATGCCGCGCTCGCAGCGCGGCACGCGCTACGCCGCCCTGGCGCGCCGGCTCGACGAAACCGAGAGCGCCGACGCCCGCCGCCGTCCGGCGCCGAAGCCGCCGCTTGCGGCGCGGCCGCGCCGGCTCAGCGTCACTGAAATCGAGGATCTGTTGCGCGATCCCTACACCATCTACGCCAAGCACGTGCTCGCGCTGCAGCCGCTTGAAGACATCGACACGCCGCCCGGCGTTGCCGAGCGCGGCACCTTCATGCACGATGCTATCGCAGCTTTCGCCAAAGCCTATCCGAAAGCCCTGCCCGCCGATCCGGCGGCGCCATGATCGAAGTCGGGCGCGAACTGTTCAAGCCGCTGGCAGCTTCGCCCGAGGCCAGCGCCTTCTGGTGGCCGCGCTTCCAGCGCATCGCGCAATGGTTCGGGGGCTTTGAAGCGGAGCGCCGCGCCAATCTCAAGAGTTTCGTGGTCGAGAAGAGCGGCAAGATTCCGATTCCGTTTGGCAACGACACTTTCACGCTGTCGGTTCGCGCCGACCGCATCGAATGCCTGTCGAACGGGCGCTACGCCATTCTCGACTATAAAACCGGCGCACCGCCGACCGAGCCGCAAGTGCGCACCGGTCTGTCGCCACAGCTCACCCTCGAAGCCGCCATTTTGCGTAAAGGCGGCTTCGACGACATTCCAGCCAGCAGCTCGGTCGAAGAGCTATTGTACGTGAGGCTGCGCGGCGGCGCCGAGCCTGGCGAAGAAAAACCTATCGACTTCAAGGACGGCACGCCCGACTCGCAAGCCGACCACGCGCTTGGCGAACTGACCCGCGTGCTGGGCGAATTCGCCGACCCGGCAAAGCCCTATAACTCGCTGCTGCATCCGATGTGGAAGAACCACTACGGTACCTACGATCACCTCGCGCGCGTCAAGGAATGGTCGCTCACCGGCGGCGCCGGCGACGACGGGGGCGGCGAATGAGCGCGCCGCGCGAAATCCCACCCGCCGTCACCGAGCGCCAAACCACGGCTTCCAACCCCGATCATTCCGCCTGGGTGTCTGCCAATGCCGGTTCCGGCAAGACGCATGTATTGGCGCAGCGCGTGGTGCGGCTGCTGCTCGCGGGCGTCGAGCCGGCGCGCATTCTGTGCATCACCTTCACCAAGGCCGCCGCCGCCAACATGGCGAACAAGGTATTCGCGGACCTGCGGGCCTGGACCCTGCTCGACGACACGGCACTCGATGCCGCCATGAAGACCGCCGGCGTCAAGAACTCCGACGCGGCGTTACGCGCGCGGGCGCGCCAACTGTTCGCACTGGCGCTCGAAACGCCGGGTGGGCTGAAGGTGCAAACGATCCACGCATTCTGCACGCAATTGCTGCATCTTTTCCCGTTCGAAGCCAATGTGGCGGCTCGTTTCGAGGTGCTCGACGAAATCACCGAAACGCAGATGCTCGGCAAGCTCAGCCTCGACGTTCTGTTGCAGGCCGCCGAGGCGCCGGACACAGCGCTCGGCCGGGCACTGGCGCAGGCCGTGCTGGCCTCGGCCGACATCACGTTCCAGGACATGGTGCGCGAGGCGATCCGCGCGCGCGACCGGCTGACGCGGTGGGTCGACGAGGCCGGCGGCCTGCCGCAAGCAATGGCGCAGCTTTCGCAATTGCTCGGCGTCGGGCCGCAAGAAACCGCGGCGGATGTGGACGCAGCGATTTTCAAAGACAGCTTGACTGCCAATTCCGAATGGGCGGCCATCGCCGCTACCATGATGGGCGGATCGGCAAACGACAAGAAACAGGGGGCGCTGTTCCACGCCCTGGCGACGCTGAACGGCGCGGACCTGCTTGAAAGTTACCTGGACATTTTCTGCACCAGGAAGCGCGACAAGACCAAGGAACGGATCGCCACCAGCGCGATCGAGAAGACCGCCCCGGACCTGTGCCGGCGCCTCAACGAAGAGCGCGACCGGGTCTGGCTGCTGGTGCAGCGCAAGCGCGCCATCGCGGCCCGCGATCGGAGCGTTGCCTTGTTCACGGTGGCCTATGCCGTCATCGCCCGCTTCCGCGCCGAGAAAGACCGGCGCGGACTGCTCGATTACGACGACCTGATCGACAAAACGCTCGACTTGCTCAGGGACGAGCGCGCTGCCTGGGTGCACTACAAGCTCGACCGCGGCATCCATCACGTTCTGATCGACGAGGCGCAGGACACGAGCCCCAAACAATGGGAGATCGTGAGAGCTTTGGTCAGCGAATTCTTTGCCGGGCTGGGGGCGCATGACCGCCAGCGCACGATTTTCGCGGTCGGCGACGAGAAGCAGTCGATCTTTTCCTTTCAAGGCGCAGCGCCCCGCGAATTCGCCGCCAATCGCGATCATTTCCAAAAGGCGCACGCCCGCGCCGAACTCAATTTCGTCGCCACCGAGTTCAAGCATTCGTTCCGCTCCGGCCCGACCGTGCTGGGCGCGGTCGACACCGTGTTCGCCCGCGCCGAGGCTTTTGCCGGGCTGACCGCGGACCGCGCCGCGCCGGTGCACGAAGCGCTGCCGGACGCAGCGCCGGGTCTGGTGGAAATCTGGCCGCTCGAGCAATCCGACGACTACGAAAAGAAAGAAGGCTGGGCGGCGCCGTTCGACGTGCAGACCGTCACCAGCGGCACGGCCAAGCTCGCGCGCCGCATCGCCGGCGCGGTCGCGGCCTGGCGGCGGCAAGGCCGCCGGCCTAAGGACGTGCTGGTTCTATTGCGGCGGCGCGGCGCGCAGTTCGAGGCGATCATCCGCGCGCTCAAGCACGAAAATATTCCGGTGGCGGGCGCCGACCGGCTGGTGCTCACCGAGCATATCGCGGTGATGGACCTGATGGTTCTGGCGGACGCCATCCTGCTGCCGCAAGACGATCTGGCGCTGGCGACGGCACTCAAGTCGCCGCTGTTCGGCCTTGACGACGACGCGCTGTTCAAGCTCGCCTGGAATCGCAAAGGCAGCTTGTACGACGCGCTGCGAACGCAGCAGCCCGAACTTGTCGAGCGCTTCGACGCGATGCGCGCGGCCGCGCGCGACCGGCCGCCGTTTGCATTTTACGCCTGGCTGCTGGGCGCCGAAAAAGGCCGGCGGAAAATCCTGGCGCGGCTCGGACACGAAGCCAACGACGCGCTCGATGAATTTCTCTCGATGGCGCTCGATTACGAGCGCACCGAGGCGCCGTCGCTGCAGGGCTTCGTCGCCTGGCTGCGCGCGGCCAAGGCCGAGGTGAAACGCGACATGGAAATGGATCGCGACGAAGTGCGGGTTATGACCGTGCACGGCGCCAAGGGGCTGGAAGCGCCGATCGTCATCTTGGCCGACACCACGACACCGCCGCAGGGCTGGCATCCGCCGCGGCTGTTGCGCATCGCGGCGGAAAAGCCGGTGCCGGGCGCGGCCGAGCGTCTGGTCTGGGCCGGAGCCAAAGACAACGATGTCGGATCGATGGTGGCCGCACGCGAAACGACGCTGAACGATGCGCGCGAGGAGTACCGCCGCCTGTTATATGTGGCGATGACGCGCGCGGCCGAGCGCCTGGTGGTGTGCGGGACGCGCGGCAAAAATAAAATTCCCGACGGCTGCTGGTATCAACTGGTCGATGACGCGCTGCGCCCCGCGAGCGTGAGCGAGAAGCCGACGACGGCGGCGGCGAGGTGTTGCGATTCCGAAAACAGAACACCGAGCCGGCAGAACCTCAGAAGAACATTGTGCCTGCTACGATCAAGCCGACGACCGCCCGCCGCCTTGGCTGACAGTCTGACGTGAGCACTGCCACTTCTGCGATGTCCACCATCACGCCGTCGAGCGCGAGGACGACGACGCCCGCGTGCCCGCCTCCGGTGGCCGTGGCGCGGCGCTGCTGCGCGGATCGCTGGTGCACCGGCTGATGCAGTCGTTGCCCGATATTCCCGCCGCCAATCGCCGCAAGGCGGCCGATGATTACCTCGCCCGAGCCGGCGCCAAACTGGACACCGCCGAGCGCATGAAACTCGCCGAGCAGGTGATGCTCGTGCTCGAGGATCCGCACTTCTACGAGCTTTACGGAGCCGGTAGCCGGGCCGAAGTGCCGATTGTCGGCCGGCTGCAATTCGGCGACAAAACCGCGCGCGTCTCCGGCCAGATCGATCGCCTGGCAGTGACGCAAGGCTCTGTGTTGATTGCCGATTTCAAAACCAACCGCCCTGCCCCGCGCCGAATCGAGGACGTGCCGCTGGCTTACATGACGCAGCTCGCGCTGTACCGCACGGTGCTGAAAAACTTGTACCCGGAAAAAACCGTGCGCGCGGCGTTGCTCTGGACCGAAGTACCTGATCTCATGGAGCTTTCCGCCGAGGCTTTGGATGCGGCACTGGCGCGGGTCACCTCCGCGTGACGGCGCTTGACGCTGCGAGATGGCATTCATACGTTCCTGGCCTCACATCCGCATCGCGATTCTCTCCGCCAAAAACAAAGGGAAATTCCCATGGCCGTCGGCAAAGTGTCGGACGCAAGCTTCGAATCGGACGTTTTGAAATCAGCCGAGCCGGTGGTGGTCGATTTCTGGGCCGAATGGTGCGGCCCGTGCCGCATGATCGCGCCGGCGCTGGAAGAAATTTCCGGCCAGCTCGGCGACAAGGTCAAGATCTTGAAGCTTAATGTCGACGAAAACCCTAATACCGCGGCCAAATACGGCATCATGTCGATCCCGACGCTGATGCTGTTCAAGAACGGCGAAATCGCCTCGCGCCAGGTCGGCGCCGCGCCGAAACAAAAACTGCATCAGTGGATTAGCGGCGCGGTCTAAGCGCGCGGACAAGATTTGAGAAAGCGGCGGGCCATTGCGCTCTGGCCGCTTTCTTATTTCAAGTCGGCGGCGTGCCGTTTTCGCGCAGAACTTCGCCGGCCAGATAAAGCGAGCCGGTGATCAAAATTCGCGGCGGCGGATCGAGATCGAGCTTGCGCGCGGCATCCAGCGCTTCCTCGAGATTGTCGCGGCTGGTTGCGGCGAGCCCAATGGCGCGCGCGGCATCCGCCACCGCTTCCGCGCTCATGCCTTTTTCAGCACCCGGCACCGGCACCGCGATCATCCGACGGGCGAGCCCGATGAAATTACTCAAGAATCCAGCGCTATCCTTATTCGCCATCATGCCGACAATCAGCACCAGCGGGCGCGAGACGCGTTCTTCGAGGTCCGCGAGCGCGCCCGCAATGGCGCGCCCGCCATCAGGATTGTGTCCGCCATCGAGCCACAGCTCGCTGCCGGCGGGCGCCAGCTCAACCAACCGGCCCTGCGCCAAGCGCTGCAATCGCGCCGGCCAGTCGGCCCTGATCATGCCGGCCTCGTAAGCGGCCGGCGCAAGCTTGAACGGCTTGATCGCGCGCAACGCCGCAATCGCCAGTCCGGCATTCTCGAACTGGTGGCGGCCGTAAAGCTTGGGCGCCGGCAGATCGAGCAAGCCCGCCTCATCCTGATAGACCAGCCGCCCGCGTTCTTCGGTCGCGGTCCAGTCCTCGCCGGCGATTTTCAAGGCAACATCGAGCTTGGCCGCCTGCCGTTCGATCGCGGCCAGCGCGTCGCGCGCCTGCGCGGCGATAATCGCAGGCGTTCCGCGCTTGAGAATGCCGGCCTTCTCGGTGGCGATCTTGTCGAGCGTGTCGCCGAGAAAATCCGTGTGGTCGATGGCAACGCGCGTGATGATGGTGGCCAGTGGATTGTCCACGACGTTGGTCGCATCCAACCGGCCGCCAAGGCCTACTTCCATCAGCAACACATCGGCCGGATGCCGCGCGAACAGCAACATGCCGACCGCGGTGGTGATCTCGAACACGGTAATGGGCGCGCCGGCATTGGCGCGCTCGCATTCCTCCAGCGCCGCCGACAATTCATCGTCCGAAACGAGTTTGCCCTCGCATCCGAACTCGGGTTTACCCGAGTTCGGCATTTTAAATTGGCCAAGCCGATAGCGTTCGTTAAAACGCACCAGATGCGGTGAGCTATAGACGTGCACGCGCTTGCCCGCAGCTTCCAGAATCGCGCGCATGAAGGCGATGGTGGAGCCCTTGCCGTTGGTGCCGGCGACATGGATCACCGGCGGCAGTTTTTTTTCAGGATGATCGAGCGCCGCCAGCAAACGTTGCACGCGGTCGAGCGACAGATCGATACGCTTGGGATGCAGCGCAGTGAGCCGCGCGAGGATCGCGTCAACCGGCTTCGTCATGACGGCGCACTCACGCGTGCGCCGGGACCGGCAATTGCTGCTGGGCGCCCGGCGCCGGAGCCTTGGTCAACAGCCGGCATAATTCGGCCAGCGTCGCGCGCAACTTATGCCGGTGCACGACCATGTCCACCATGCCGTGCTCGGTGAGATATTCGGCGCGCTGGAAGCCTTCCGGCAATTTCTCGCGGATGGTCTGTTCGATCACGCGCGGACCGGCAAAGCCGATCAGCGCGCCCGGCTCGGCGATATGCACGTCGCCGAGCATCGCGTAGGACGCGGTGACGCCGCCGGTGGTCGGATTGGTCAGCACCACGATGTAAGGCTTGCTCGCCTCGCGCAGCATCTGCACCGCGGCGGTGGTGCGCGGCAATTGCATCAGCGACAGAATACCTTCCTGCATGCGCGCGCCGCCGGAGGCCGCGAACATGATGAACGGCGTCTGCCGGCGCACCGCCGTCTCCAGGCCAGTGATCACCGCTTCCGCCGCCGCCATGCCGAGCGAGCCGCCCATGAAATCGAAATCCTGCACGCCGATGGTCACCATCTGACCTTCGAGGCGGCCGATGCCGGCCTTCACGGCATCCTGCATCCCGGTCTTGGTGCGCGCGTCCTTCAGGCGGTCGGCATAGCGACGCTCGTCGCGGAACTTGAGCGGATCGAGCGGCACTTCCGGCATGGCGATGTCTTCGTACTCGCCATTGTCGAACATGGCTTTCAGCCGCGCCGTGGCGCTGATGCGCATGTGATAATTGGAACTGGGAATGACGAACTGATTGGCCTCGACGTCCTTGTAGAACACGAGCTGGCCGGTCTCCGGACATTTGATCCAGAGATTTTCCGGCGTCTCGCGGCGCAGGAAGCTGCGAATCTTCGGGCGGACGACGTTGGAGATCCAGTTCATGCTTCGCCTATATAGGCTCGATTCGTCAGAATTATAACCGCTACTCGGCCGCCACGTGGCGCGCCGAACGCACGCCGTCGGCCAGCGCCGATACCAGAGAAGTCACCGCTTTCACGGTCCCTGCGCCCGCTTTGCCGTTTTTATCGAGGCTCGACGCGCAGCGCATCGACCAGCGCCGAACCGACCACCACGCCGTCGGCGCCGGAGGCGATGGCGCGGGCCTGTTCCGCCGTCCTGACGCCAAAACCGACCGCGACCGGCAGTTTGGTGTGCCGCTTGATGCGGGCGACCGCGCCGGCGACCTTGCCGGCATCGGGCGCCGCCGCGCCGGTAATGCCCGTGATCGAGACGTAATAGACAAAGCCGGAGGTGTTGTTGAGCACCGCCGGCAGGCGCTTGTCGTCGGTGGTGGGCGTGGCGAGACGGATGAAGTTGAGGCCGGTTTTAAGGGTCGGCAGGCATAATTCGTCGTCTTCCTCTGGCGGCAGATCGACCACGATCAAGCCATCGACGCCGGCCGCCTTGGCATCGGCGAGAAAGCGATCGACGCCGTAGATGTAGATTGGATTGTAGTAACCCATCAGCACGATCGGCGTCGCGTCGTCGGTTTTGCGGAACGCGCGCACCAACTCGAGCGTCTTCTTCATGTTCTGGCCGGCTTTGAGCGCGCGCACGCCGGCGGCCTGGATCGCCGGGCCGTCCGCCATCGGATCGGTGAACGGCATGCCTAATTCGATCACGTCGGCGCCGGCTTTCGGCAGCGCCTTGGCGATGGCGAGCGCGGTGTCGTAATCGGGATCGCCCGCCATGGTGAAGGTCACCAGCGCGGCGCGGCCTTCCTGCTTTCAGCGCGGCGAAGCGCTTGTCGATGCGGGTGGTCATCGGCGCTTGCTTTCCAGAAAGGCGGCGACCGAATCCAAATCCTTGTCGCCGCGGCCGGACAGATTGACCACCATCAGGTGATCCTTCGGCTTCTTCGGCGCGAGATCGAACACGCGCGCCAGCGCATGCGCCGGCTCCAGCGCCGGGATGATGCCTTCCAACTTGCTGCAAAGCTGGAATGCCGCCACCGCTTCGTCGTCGGTGGCTGAGAGAAATGTCACCCGGCCCATGTCGTTGAGCCACGCGTGCTCGGGGCCGATGCCGGGATAATCGAGACCGGCGGAGATCGAATGCGCTTCCTCGATCTGGCCGTCGTCGTTCATCAGCAAATACGTCCGATTGCCATGCAGTACGCCGGGCTTGCCGCCGGCGATGGAGGCCGCATGCTGATTTTTGAGGCCATGGCCGGCCGCTTCGACGCCGTAGATTTCGATTCCCGGCTCGTCGAGGAATGGATGAAACAAACCCATCGCATTGGAGCCGCCGCCGATGCAGGCGATCAGCGAATCCGGCAGCCGGCCTTCGGCGGCCTGCATCTGCTCGCGGGTTTCGCGGCCGATGATGCGACTGGAAATCGCGCACCATCGCCGGATAAGGATGCGGACCGGCCACCGTGCCGATGCAATAGAACGTGTCGGCGACGTTGGTGACCCAGTCGCGCAGCGCTTCGTTCATCGCATCCTTGAGCGTGCGTGAACCGGATTCGACGGCGCGCACTTCGGCGCCCAACATCTTCATCCGCAGCACGTTCGGCTTCTGCCGTTCGACGTCGACCGCGCCCATATAGACGATGCAGGGCAGCCCGAACTTGGCGCACAGCGTGGCGGTGGCGACGCCATGCATGCCGGCGCCGGTCTCGGCGATGATGCGCGTCTTGCCCATGCGCAATGCCAGCATAATCTGGCCGAGCACGTTATTCACCTTGTGCGCGCCGGTGTGGTTGAGCTCCTCGCGCTTGAAGTAAATTTTGGCGCCGCCACAGTGTTCGGTCAGCCGCTCGGCGAAATAGAGCGGCGACGGCCGCCCGACATAATTCGCGAGATGAGCCGTCCATTTCCTTTTGGAATTTCGGATCGGCTTTGGCCGCGGCGTAGGCTTTCTCCAGATCGAGGATCAGCGGCATCAGCGTCTCGGCGACGAAGCGGCCGCCATAGATGCCGAAATGCCCGCGCTCGTCGGGACCGGTACGGAACGAATTGGGCTGCGGCGCGGTCATACGTTGACCTTCGAGGCGAGCGCGGACTCGGCTGCGCGCGCGGCGCGGATGAAGGTCCTGATTTTGTCCGGGTCTTTTTCGCCCGGCGCACGCTCGACGCTGGAAGAAACATCGACGCCTGGCGCGCGGGTAATGCGAAGCGCCTCGGCGACATTGCCGGCGTCGAGCCCGCCCGACAGCATGAACGGAATTTCCGGATCGATGCCCTTGAGCAAGGTCCAGTCGAACGGTTGGCCGAGCCCGCCCGGCCGCGTCGCGTCTTGCGGCGCACGAGCATCGAAGATCAACCGGTCGGCCACCTTGGCGTAGATCGGGATCGGCGACAGGTCGTTGCGCGCGGCGATCGGCAGCGCTTTCATCACCGGCAGACCAAACCGCTTGCGCAATTCCGCCACGCGTTCGGGCGGCTCGGTGCCGTGCAGTTGCAGCATCTCGGGCTTGAGTGCGTCAACAATGCTGGCGAGCGTTTCATCACTCGCATCGACGGTGAGCGCGACTTTGCCGGCGCGGCCTTTGACGCGCTGACCAAGCGCGCGCGCGGCCTCCCAAGGAAGGTTGCGCGGGCTGGGTGCAAAGAATACGAAGCCGACCATATCGGCACCGGATTCCAGCGCTACATCAAGCGCTTCCGGGGTCTTCAGCCCGCAAATTTTGACGATCAACGGCATGGCCGGGGTTCTAGCAGCCTTCGCCCCCTTCCCGCAAAGCGGAACCGTTAAGGCATGGGCGGGGGAATGACCGGCAGCGGCGGCGGTTCGGACGGCAAAGGATGGCCGCGATATATGTCGCGCGCGTTCTTGAGGTCCAGTTCGGCCTGCAAGGCCCGCACCTCATCATCGAGCCGGCGGGCGCTACGCCGCCACTTGCCCTGGCGGAGCCAGGCGGCACAGCCGCCGATCAGCACGCCGATGATCAGCACCGCGAAGATAACCACGAACAGCGGCAAGGTCGCCGCATAAGCGGGGGCGGCCGACGAGAACGGATCGAACGACACCGTCACCGTCTGCCGGTTGGCCACCGCAAAGGCGACGAAGATCACCACCAGCGGGACGACGATGATTGCCGTGATGATTTTGCGGAACATGTTGCGGCCTTCGTCATGGCCAGGGCTGGGCCCGGCCATCCACGCTTTCTGCTCAGTGGCAGTTTCTAAGACGCGGATGCCCGGCACAAGGCCGGGCATAACGGAAAATAGCGCGGCGATGTATCGGCCGCTTACACCGGAGCCATTTTATTCAACCGCTCGCGCATTTCCTTGCCGGTTTTGAAGAACGGAACCGACTTCTGCTCGACCGAGACGTGGGCGCCGGTGCGCGGATTGCGCCCGGTACGAGCCGGGCGGTGCTTGACCGAGAAGGCGCCGAACCCGCGCAACTCGACACGGTCGCCGCGGGCCATGGCGTTGGTGATTTCGCCGAGGATCGCATTGACGATGTTCTCGACGTCGCGCTGATAGAGATGGGGATTCTGGGCGGCAATTCGCTGGACAAGTTCGGACTTGATCATTGAGGCCGCCTCGGTCGATCAGGGATCAGTTGGCGGAGGGAGGGTGCCAAAGCGCCAAGAGACCGTCAAGATTGAGTCGCTCGACCGCTTGCACTGCACCCCAAGCCTCGATGCGCTGCGCCATGGCGCTCAAACCGACCGCCTCGAAGGTCCAGGCGGCGACATGGAGGAAGGAAAACTCGCTAAATCGCGGCTCCAGCGAGACATCGCGCACCGGCGTGTTGGCCGGGACGTTCTTTTCCTTCTCCAGCCAGGTCAACGCGGTTTTTTCGTTGCCGAGGCCGTCCACCAGCTCTGAGCCCGACGCCCTGGCGGCCGGTAAAGACGCGTCCATCATCCACCCGCGCCAAGCTGTGCATCGTCCATCCGGCGGCGATCCTTCACCAGGTCCTTAAACCAGGCATAGGAGTCGACCACGATGGCGTTGATGGCCGCGCGCGCTTCCGGGCTGGTTGGTTCAAAGCCGTTGGGCGCCGCCTTGAGCGGCGAGGATTTGATCTCCTCCATCTGGATGCCGATCGTCTTGAGCACCTGGGTGAAATTCGGATACTGGAACAGCACGCCGATCGAGCCGACCAGCGAGGTATCCTGGGCGATGATGTGGTCGGACGAGAGCGCCGCGATATAGGCGCCGGACGCAGCGAGACCATCGACCACCACCACCATCGGTTTCTTGGCCTGCAAGGCGCGCAGCGAGTCGTAAAGTTGTTGCGAGCCGGCGGTGGTGCCGCCGGGGCTGTCGATATGCACGATCACCGCGCGGGCGCGCGACTTGGCCAGCCGCTCGAGCGCCTCGGCGCGGTCTTCGTTGCCGCGAATCAGGCCCTGCACCTTGATGCGGGCGATATAGTCGCCGCGCGGCAGCAGGCGGCTACCGGGTACCAGTGCGGCGGCCAGCCCGACCAGCGCGAGCAGGGCGATCAGCACCGCACCGACGCGCCAGAAGGTGAGTTTGCGCCGCATGCGGCGGCGATCGACGATGGCATCGGCATCGAGCGACATGGGTTTCGCTCCTTGAATGGCGGTTTATGGCAGGCTCATGTCACAATGAAAAACCCCCGGGTCAAGCCCGGGGGTTTGGTTTTTGAGCGGCAAAGCGCCGGTTTGGGGCTCAGTCCTCGGCCTTTTCCGTCTCCGGCTTGTCTTCGCGCTGCTTGAGCGCGGCGCCCAGGATGTCGCCGAGCGAGGCGCCTGAATCGGCAGAGCCGTATTGCGCCAAAGCTTCCTTCTCTTCGGCGACTTCGAGTGCCTTGATCGAGACGGCAACCTTGTGGGTCTTGCGATCGAAGGTGATGACGCGGGCGTCCACCTTCTGTCCGACCGCGAAGCGGTCGGGGCGCTGGTCGCCGCGCTCGCGCGCCAGCTCATTGCGCTTGATGAAGGCGGTCAGGTCGGTCCCGACGATCTTGACGTCGATGCCGCCTTCCTTGACCTCGGTGACCTCACAGGTGACCACCGAACCCTTCTTGAGTTCGCCGGCCGACTCCATCGGATCACCCGCGAGCTGCTTGATGCCAAGCGAGATGCGCTCCTTCTCGACGTCGACGTCGAGCACCTGCGCCTTGACCATGTCGCCCTTCTTGTACTCCTCGATCACCTGCTCGCCCGGACGTTTCCAGTCGAGGTCGGAAAGATGGACCATGCCGTCCACTTCGCCGTCGAGGCCGAGGAACAGGCCGAACTCGGTCTTGTTCTTGACTTCGCCTTCCACCGTCGAACCCGGCGGATGCTTCTCGACGAACACCTCCCACGGATTGCGCATGGTCTGCTTGAGACCCAGCGAAATGCGGCGCTTAACCGGATCGACTTCGAGGATCTGCACTTCGACTTCCTGCGAGGTCGAGACGATCTTGCCGGGATGAACGTTCTTCTTGGTCCACGACATTTCGGAGACGTGGATCAACCCCTCGATGCCGGGCTCGAGCTCAACGAAGGCGCCGTAATCGGTAATGTTGGTGACGCGGCCCTTGAACTTCGTTCCGACCGGGAACTTGGCCTCGATGCCCTGCCACGGATCGTCGAGCAGTTGTTTCATGCCGAGCGAGATACGGTGGGTCTCGTGATTGATCTTGATGATCTTGACCTTCACCTGCTGACCGATATTGAGCACTTCGGTCGGATGATTGACCCTGCGCCAGGCGATATCGGTGACGTGCAGCAGGCCGTCGATGCCGCCGAGATCCACGAACGCGCCGTAGTCGGTGATGTTCTTGACCACGCCGTCGATGACCTGACCCTCTTCGAGGTTCTGCACCAGCTCCTGACGCTGTTCGGCGCGCGTCTCTTCCAGCACGGTGCGGCGGGACACCACGATGTTGCCGCGACGGCGATCCATTTTCAAAATCTGGAACGGCTGATTGACGTTCATCAGCGGCGTGACGTCGCGGATCGGACGGATGTCGACCTGGCTGCGCGGCAGGAAGGCCACGGCGCCGTCGAGATCGACGGTGAAGCCGCCCTTGACCTGATTGAAGATGACGCCGGTAACCTTCTCGTTGTTCTTGAACGCCGTCTCCAGCTTGCCCCAGCTTTCCTCGCGTCGCGCCTTGTCGCTGTGAGAGCACAGCCTCGCCGAGCGCATTCTCGACGCGCTCCAGATAGACCTCGACCTCGTCGCCGACCTTCAATTCGTTTTGCCGACCCGGCCCCGCGAATTCGCGCAGCGCCACGCGCCCTTCGGTCTTCAAGCCGACGTCGATGACGGCCATGTCCTTTTCGATGCCGACGATCTTGCCCTTGATGACCGCACCTTCTTGCAGGTTTCCGGTCCCCATCGATTCGTCGAGCAGCTTGGCGAAGTCTTCACGCGTGGGTGCAGCAGCGGTAGCGGTGGCCATGTAATCTCCTGATAGCCTGCGCCGGGGTTTGAATGGCGTTCGAAAAGCGCGGGCCGATGATCTTGGCAAGACCAACGGCAGCCCTCCGGGAATCCCGGATGGCCGGCGCTAAAACCGTGCTTTCGGAACGATTGGTTTCGGTCAGGCGCCTAACGGAGAGGCTCGAGCGGGGCTTTGTCCTCCAACAACGAGGGGCGTTAATCGCGCCCTCGGCCCGCTCGGGTGGCCTCGACGATGTCGATGGCGGCCCGGATGGCCGAGTCTATAGCCAAATGCGTGGTATCGAGCAAGTGCGCGTCCGGGGCCTGTTTCAGGGGCGCGGCGGCGCGTTTGGTGTCGCGTTCATCGCGCTTGAGGATGTCGGCCAGCACCGCGGCCTCGTCGATATTGCGCCCCTGCGCCCGGTATTCGGCGGCCCGGCGGCGGGCGCGCACCTCCGGCGTGGCGGTCACGTAAATCTTAACGTCGGCATTGGGGCAGATGACGGTGCCGATATCGCGGCCGTCGAGCACGGCGCCGGGCGGCTTGGCGGCGAAACTCGCGCTGGAACGCGACCAGCGCGGCGCGCACCTCGGGAAAAGCGGAAACGATCGAGGCCGCCTCGCCTACTTGCGGCGTCTTCAGCGCGGCTTCGTCGAAGCTGCGCCAGATCGAGCGACTTGGCGAGCGGCAACCGCGGCGGCCGGTCATCCGGGTTGGCGCCGGCATCGAGCACCGCCTTGGCGACCGCCCGGTAGAGCAACCCGGTATCGAGATGGCGCAGGCCATAATGCGCCGCGAGCTTCTTGCCGAGCGTGCCCTTGCCCGACGCCGCCGGTCCATCGATGGCGATGATCACGACAGGTCCGCGCCGAGCGCGCGCATCAGCTCGACGAAGCCGGGGAAGCTGGTGGCGATGAAGGCCGAGTCGTCGATGCGCACCGGATTGTCGGCTCGCGAGACCCATCACCACCGCCGCCATGGCGATGCGGTGATCCATGTGGGTGGCGACCTCGCCGCCGCCGGCGGCATTGCCTTTGCCGTGCACGATCAGATCGTCGCCGTCGATCTCGACCGTCACGCCATTGGCGCGCAGCATGGCGGCGGTCGCTTCCAGTCGGTCGGATTCCTTGACGCGCAATTCCTTCAGGCCGCGCATGCGCGTGATGCCTTCCGCGAACGACGCAGCGACAGCCAGAATCGGATATTCGTCGATCATTGACGGCGCGCGCTCGGCCGGCACGTCGATGGCCCTTAATTTGGAGGCGATCACGCGCAGATCGGCGACCTCCTCGCCGCCATCATCGCGCTTTTCAACCGCTTCGATACTGGCGCCCATTTCCCGCAGTGTGGTCAACAATCCGGTGCGCAGCGGATTGGTCATCACCGCGTCGAGAATCAAATCCGAGCCGGGCACCAGCAGGGCCGCCACCATCGGGAACGCCGCCGACGAAGGATCGGCCGGCACCACGACATTGGCGGGCTCGAGCTCGGGTTGGCCTTGCAACGTGATGCGGCGGCCATGCTCACCATGCGACTTGATGCTCAACTTGGCGCCAAAATGCTTCAGCAGCTTTTCGGTGTGATCGCGGGTGGCCTCGGCCTCGATCACCGTGGTTTCGCCCGGCGCGGCCAATCCCGCCAGCAGGACCGCCGACTTGAGCTGCGCCGACGGTACCGGCGGTTCGTAGATGATCGGGATCGGATCGCGCGCGCCTTGCAGCGTGAGCGGCAGACGACCGTCGCCGGCGGCTTCGATCACGCGCGCGCCCATCTGCTCCAGCGGGTCGAGCACGCGCCGCATCGGGCGCTTGCTTAAGGAAACGTCGCCGATGAAGGTCGCGGTCACCGGAGAGCCGGCAACCGCGCCGATCGCCAGTCGGACCCCGGTGCCGGAATTGCCGAAATCGAGTGGGCCCGAGGGCGTCGCAAATCCGCTGACGCCGACGCCGTGGATGCGCCACGCATGCTCGCTCGTGCGCTCTAACCGGGCGCCCAACGCGCGCAGCGCCGCGGCGGTATGCAGCACGTCATCGCCTTCCAAGCAGGCCAGTGACCGTCGTTTCGCCGACCGTCAGCGCCCCTAGAATCAGGGCGCGATGTGAGATCGATTTGTCGCCCGGCACCCGGGCCCGGCCCTGCAAAGGGCCACCGCGGCGGGCGATCAGCGGTGTCAAATGGACTGAGTTCACGGCGCTATCCTTAACGGTTGCGCCGTCCTACCACGCGCTTGCACGGCCCGTCATCCGGCCGGTTTTGGCCACGGCCAGGCGCGCCTGCGCTATTGACAGGGACGTTGCAACTAGCCAAGTGAAACACCGATTTATCGACATTCCGAGGAACCCGACTGTGGCGAAAACTGATCTCGGCACCAAGCGCGTCTGTCCGGAAACCGGCCGCAAGTTCTACGATCTCGGCAAGACGCCGGTGATTTCTCCCTATACCGGCAAGGTCGTTCCGATCGTCGTTCCGCCGCCATCGCGCGCGCGGCCGGAACCTGCGGCACCGGTCGCACGGCCGGCGCCTGCGCCGATAGCGGAGGCCGAAGCCGTCGTGCCAGAGACCGCGGATGCCGAATTTGTTTCGCTCGAAGACGCCGAGGCCGAGCAGCAGGGCAAGAAGCCGGCTGCGGCCGAAGGCGCGAGCGCCGTGGGCGAGATTGAAGAAGTCGAGATCGAAGCGAGGCGCCGACGACGCCGCCTTCATCGAGGAAGAGGAAGAAGGCGATCCCGACGTGACCGACATCATCGGCGAGACCATCGAGAAGGAAGAAGAGACCTGACACGACGGGAAAAACGCGAATTGGGGCCATAGCTCAGCTGGGAGAGCGCCTGCATGGCATGCAGGAGGTCGGCGGTTCGATCCCGCCTGGCTCCACCAACCTTCGCCGCTTCGCGGCTACGATTTGCACGCCGCCCACCTGGGCGGCTTTTTTGTTGCGCTTATGCTGACAACCGCCGCCGCGCCATTGCATGATGCCGCGCGAACCGGGAGAATTTCATGCAAGGCAAGATCGCACTCGAGGAACACGTCGCCATCGAAGCCACGCTGGGCGATTCGAAGGTATTCGGGGCGCACGTATGGCCCGACCTGAGCCATCGTCTGGTCGATGTACAGGACACGCGGCTGCGCCAGATGGATCAGCACGGCATCGAAATGATGATCCTGTCGCTGAACGCGCCCGCTGTGCAGGCGATCCACGACGTGAAGCTGGCGATCGCGGTGGCGCGCCAGGCCAACGACGCGCTGGCTGCCGAAGTGCGCAAGCGTCCCGATCGCTTCGCGGCGTTTGCCGCGTTGCCGATGCAGGATCCCGAGGCGGCCACCGCCGAGCTCACCCGCTGCATCAAGGAACTTGGGTTTGTCGGCGCGCTGGTCAATGGATTTTCGCAAGTGGGAACGCCGGACAACGTCGCCTACTATGATATGGCGCAGTACCGGCCGTTCTGGCGCACGGTCGAAACGTTCGACATTCCGTTCTACCTGCACCCGCGCAATCCGCTGCCGAGTTGGACCAGACAGTACGAGGGCCATTCCTGGCTGCTCGGACCGAACTGGGCGTTCTCGGCGGAAACTGCGGTGCATGCGCTGCGCCTGATCGGCAGCGGATTATTCGATGAGTATCCACGCCTGAAAATCGTACTCGGCCACCTTGGCGAAGGAATTCCTGTCCAGCTCTGGCGCATCGACGGCCGCAATGGGTGGATGAAGGAGCCGCACCGCTACGCCGCGAAAAACGGCGTCGGACATTATTTCCGCAATCATTTCCATCTGACCACCTCGGGCAACTTCCACACGCCGTCGCTGATCAATGCCATGACCGAGATGGGCGCCAGCCGCGTGATGTTTTCGGTTGATTGGCCGTTCGAGGACGTGGGCGAAGGCGCGCAATGGTTCGACCAAGCTGAGATCAGCGAAACCGACCGGATCAAAGTCGGCCGCGCCAACGCGATCGAGTTGTTCAAATTGAAGTTGCGCTAGTTCATGCGATAGCGCTTCACCGCATCGGCATCCCAAACCATGCCGTTGCCGGGCCGGTCGGGCACGGCGGCGCATCCGTTGGCAATCACCAGCGGCTCCTGCACCAACGCGCTCGCCCAATCGACGTATTCAAGAAAATGGCACGTCGGTGTCGCCGACAATAAATGCGCGCTCACTTCCGGAAACAGGTGCGATGACATCTTTATTTTGTTGACGGCTGCCAAATCCGCGGCCTGCCGCCAGCCGGTGACGCCGCCGATGCGCTCGAGGTCGGGCATCACGTAGTCGGGCTTGCCATGTTCGAGCGCAGCCGCCATCCCATAAACCAGGGAAAAATTCTCGCCAAGTTGGACCGGAACTTTGAGTTCGCGGGCGAGCTGGGCGGCGCCAGCATAGTCGTCGTGCCGGATCGGCTCCTCCAGCCAATAGATGTTTTCCGCGTCGAGGGCGCGGCCGCGCGCCAGCGCCTCATCGACCGAGAGCATTTGATTGTAATCGACCATCAATAGCCCATCCTCGCCGATGCACTTGCGTACCGCGCGCACGGCGGCGATGTCACGTTCAAGCGTCGGATAGCCGAGGCGCAACTTGATCGCACCGAAATTTCCCATGCCGAGCAGCTTCTCGGCTTCGGCGGCGAGACGCGCCGAGATCGTCCATCAGCCCAAGCCCGCAACTGTTATAAGCCGGGATCGGGTGCGGCTCGGCGCCGAGCAGGCGGACGAGCGGCAGCTTTGCGGCAATCGCAAGCGCATCCCAGCAGGCGATATCGAAGCCCGCCAGCGCCATGCGAACAATGCCTTGCACGCCAATGAGCGTGAAGCGGCGCGCTAGCTTCGCCCAAAGCACGGCCGGATCGACTTTGTCGCCTTTGGCCGCGCGCTCGACTTCGCCCAGGAGGCTTGCGATTGCCGGCGCCGCGGCACGCAAGTAACAGAACAAATACGAGCGGCCGGTGATGCCCTCCTCGGTCTCCACGTCGACCAGCAGCAGCGGCGCCTTGCGCACCACGTCCGCGCTGGTGCCAAGCACGAAATTGAGCGGGACTTCGACCGGGGTGGCGCTTGATGGCGCGCAGGGTAAGACTCGGCATTGACGGCTGATCTGGCATGGAATTTCCCGAATTGAGGCCGAATATAACGCCTTGTCCGGCAAAATCCCCTTGTTCTTGAACCTTTAACCCGGCCTGCCCATATTACGGGAGACCGGGCAGCGGTTGCTGCGCGGTTGGGGTGCCCGTAAGGGGCCCCGTCAAAGTCGCTTCAAGCGAGGGCTTTGAGACCATGTCGCGAGTTCCGTCACTATCCAGTCCGTTCCTGTTGGGCTTCGACGAAATCGAGCGCGTGCTCGACCGCGTCGCCAAGGGAGCCGACGGCTACCCGCCCTACAACATCGAACGGCTGGCGCGCGATCCGCAAAACCCGGAACGGCTGCGCATCACGCTGGCGGTTGCCGGCTTCACCCGCGATCAACTCGACGTCTGCGTCGAGGAAAGTCAGCTGGTGATCCGCGGGCGTCAGCAGGACGACAAAAGCCGGCAATATCTCCACCGCGGCATCGCCGCGCGCCAATTCCAGCGCACCTTCGTGCTGGCGGACGGCATGGAGGTGCTGGGCGCCGATCTGAAGAACGGGCTGTTGTCGATCGATCTGGTGCGGCCGCAGGCCGAACGGATCGTGAAGACGATTGTCATCCACGAGCAGGAATGACGAATTCGAGAACCAGGACTCGACCGCGTTAAGCGTCATGAAAGGAGTCGAGGGCCATGAATAAGGACAATATGACTGACACGAACACGACCCACCCGGTGATCACGCAGGATGCGCTAGCGCATCTCGGCGATGGGCGTTTGGCCTACGTCAAGACGATCCGTTCCGAGGACGTCGCCAACTTGTTTCCGCAGGCGCCGAAGATCGCGCCCGGCATCAAGCTGTTCTCGCTGCACAGCGCGGACGGCACGCCGATCATGCTGACCGATACGCGCGAGGCAGCGCTTGCCAATGCCTGGAGCCAGGAACTCGAGGCCGTGAGCGTGCACTAAATTCGGCGGTCATCCCCGAGAAGGCGGGACCATACGCTGTTTCCAATCGGTAAATAAAGCGCAGCCGGCGTGGCTACACTTTTTCATACTTCGATCGCGGTGATTATCCCCGCCTTTGCGGGGCGACGCTTGTATTACGCCGCGCTGATCGCCGCCGGCATCGCCAGCAGCGCGATACAGCGCATCGGCATCGCGCGAGTTGCGCAGTTTGCGCGCGACCTCGGGGTCGCGCAGCAGGCGCGCCACGCGCGCGAGCGCCTTGAGATGATCGGCGCCGGCGGCTTCCGGCGCCAAGCAGTAGAAAAATCAGATCGACCGGCTGGCCGTCGAGCGCCTCGAAATCGATTGCACGCTCCAGCCGCGCGAACAACCCGAACAGGCGGCCGAGTTTGGGCAACTTGCCATGCGGGATCGCGACGCCGTTGCCGACCGCGGTGGAGCCCAGCTTCTCGCGCTGAAGCAAGATTTCCAGAATCGCACGCTCGCTCTGACCCGTGAGCTCGGCCGCGCGCGCGGCGAGTTCCTGGATCGCCTGCTTTTTATTATTGACCTTGAGCGCCGGAACAATCGCGGCCGGCGCGACGAGATCGGTGAGCGTCATGGAGATGCCAATGATCGAAAAATGTCAGCGCCGAATTGCAAGGGGGTGTTGAAGGCGGCGGACCTTAAGGACGGCCTGCGGCGACTGTCAATGGCGGGACCGGACATAGCCTGCCGCTTTTTGTCGCATTTGCGAGTTCCTCAGCCGCCGCGCAGGCCCTGATGATCCTTGCGGCGGCGCTTGTAGCGGCGCAGCCGCTTTTCGATGTGGACCGCGGCCTGATCCGCGCTTTCATAAGCGTCGGCCGCCATTCCTTCGGCTTCCAGCAGCGCGCCGGAATCGAGATGAATCACGCATTCGGTGTGAAATCCGAAGCCATCTTTGCCGACTGTGGCATGTCCGGAATAGCCGCCGCGGAAATATTTCGACGTCGCTTCGTCGACCCGCGTCGGTTATTCGTTGCCGCAGAGCCGCGCCGATATTGATGTTTCTGCCCGAAACACGCAAAGGCATTGTTCTGCCTCCATTTTTTACCGCCCGGCTATCTTATTCAGCTAGGAAGTGCCCGGCGAAAGGTCAATGCGCGAGGCGGCGCAGACTAGGAAGCCGCCGCCTGCTTTTCGCGGCGCCGCTGCACCGAGGACGGGATGCGCATCGCTTCACGGTACTTGGCGACCGTGCGGCGCGCGATGTCGATGCCGGCCTCGCGCAATTTATCGACAATCGTATCGTCGGAGAGCACGTCGGCGGCGGCCTCGGCGTCGATCAACTGGCGGATGCGATGGCGCACGGCTTCGGCCGAATGCGCCTCGCCGCCGTCGGCCGATGCGATCGACGAGGTGAAGAAATATTTCAGCTCGAAGATGCCGCGCGTGGTCGCCATGTATTTGTTGGCGGTGACGCGCGACACGGTCGATTCGTGCATGCTGATGGCGTCGGCGACGGTCTTGAGATTGAGCGGCCGCAGATGCTGCACGCCGTTGGCGAAAAATGCGTCCTGCTGGCGCACGATTTCGCTCGACACCTTGAGAATGGTCTTGGCGCGCTGATCGAGCGCGCGCACCAGCCAGGTCGCGGTCTGCAGACAATCGGCGAGATAGGTCTTGTCCTTGTCGTTGCGCGTGGTCTTCGACACCTGCGCATAATATCGTTGGCTGATGAGAACTTTCGGCAGCGTGTCGGAATTAAGCTCGACCTGCCAGGTGCCGTCAGACGCCGCCCGCACGTAAACATCGGGCACGATCGGCTGCACCATGGTCGAACCGAAGGCGAGACCCGGCTTGGGATTGAGATTGCGGATCTCGGCGATCATGTCGGCGAGATCTTCCTCGTTGACGCCGCACAGTCGGCGCAAAGCGGCGAGATCGCGCTTGGCCAGCAGATCGAGATGTTCGACCAGCGTGCGCATCGCCGGATCGAAGCGATCGCGATCGCGCAAGCTGGATGGCGAGACATTCGGTGAGATTGCGCGCGCACACGCCGGGCGGATCAAGCGTCTGCAGAATGGCGAGCACCGCTTCGACATTGGCGCGCGGCGCGCCGAGCTTTTCGGCGACGGTATCGAGATCGCCGGTGAGGTAGCCGGCCTCGTCCACCATGTCGATCAAATATTGCCCGATCATGCGGGCGGCCGGATCGGCTATCGCCAGCGCCATCTGTTCGGCGAGATGCGCGGTCAAGGTGACCTCGGCGGTGACAAAGGCTTCCAGATTGTAGGCGCCGTCGTCGCCGCTGCGGGTGCCGGCGCCCGACCATTCCGAATAAGCCGGCGGCGGCGTTTCCGGTGCCGGATTTTTCTCGCCGCCATCGTCCGGGAAAACGTTTTCGAGTTCGGTGCCGAGCCCTTCTTCCATGGAGCTGCGGCTGGTTTCCATGTCCTGGCCGATCCAGTCTTCCGAGGCGGCTACAGCTGTATCCTCGCCCGCGGACGCGACGCGCTCCGCCTCGGCGCCGGTGGCGGGCGCATCGTTATCGTCATTGGCACGCTCGAGCAGCGGATTGCGTTCGAGCTCGCCCTCGACATAGGTCGCAAGATCAAGGCTGGAGAGCTGCAGCAGCTTGATGGCTTGCATCAGCTGCGGCGTCATCACCAGCCCTTGGGTCTGGCGAAACTCCAGTCGTTGCGACAACGCCATAAAGGTTTCCCGGCGGAAACTGGTCTGATTCTTGCTTGTCTTATATCAATTTTGCGGCGTCAGCGGTCAACGATTCCGTGGCGCGGCCATGCACAAATTGTCGGCAAATTATTCGCGAAGTGCCCGCGCTATAGGCGGAATTCCTCGCCCAAATAGAGCCGGCGCACGTCGGGATTGTTGACGATGTCTTCGGCCCGGCCCTCCATCAGCACTTCGCCGGAATAGATGATGTAGGCGCGGTCGGTCAGCCCAGCGTCTCGCGCACATTGTGGTCCGTGATCAGAACGCCGATACCGCGATTGGTCAGGTGGCGCACCAGCGCCTGGATATCGCCGACCGCGATCGGATCGATGCCGGCGAACGGCTCGTCGAGCAGCATGTAGCTCGGCCGCGTCGCCAGCGCGCGGGCGATCTCGACGCGGCGCCGCTCGCCGCCCGACAGCGCGATGGTCGCTGTCTTGCGCAGACGCGCGATGTCGAACTCCTCGAGCAGCGCATTGAGATCGGCTTCCCGCCGACGCCGATCCGGCTCCACCACTTCGAGCACCGCGCGGATATTTTCTTCGACATTGAGGCCGCGAAAGATCGAAGCCTCCTGCGGCAGATAACCGATACCGAGCCGCGCGCGCTGATACATCGGCAATCGCGGTGACGTCGTAGCCGTCGAGTTCGATGCGGCCGCGGTCGGCCTTGATCAGGCCGGTGATCATATAGAACACCGTGGTCTTGCCGGCGCCATTTGGTCCGAGCAGGCCGACCGCTTCGCCGCGACGCACGTAAATCGTGACGCCCTTGACCACTGTGCGGCCGGCGAAGCTCTTCTCCACGCCGTGGGTAGCGAGATAAGCCGGGCGGACGGCTTGTTGGCCGTCCCCGTCGCGGCGCGGGCGAGCGGCAGCCGGCTGCGCCTTGGCGTTGCCTTGAGCGTTAGCTTGGGCGCTGCCCTGACGTGCCGACTGGGCTTGCGAATTGGCCATTGCCGCCTGCTGTTGCCGCGCTTCGGCAGGCGACAAAGGGCGGCGCGCGGGAGGCGGCGGGCGTCGAAACAGCGAGAGGATATTCACCGGGCTACCTCGCGGCGCATGTCTCGAGCTCGCCGATCATCCGCCATTGCACGCCACATTAGCTGATTCCTGCACTGCCGCGAGCGGCCGGACATGGATCGGGAAGGTCGTTTGCGGTCAATGGGGTGGCCGCGCCGGCGCGCCGCCGAGTATGCCTGACTTGGGATCAAGTCCTCCGCTACCCGGCAGGAACAGGCCCTGCACGCGACCCTGGCCATTCTTGCCGGATTCCACCCGCGATACGCCGCTGGTCAGATCGACCATCAGGCGTTCGCCGCGCAGCACGTTCTGCCCTTGTGTCATCACCACATTGCCGGAGAGCGTGACAGAATTGGTCTTCATCTCGAATATGCCGAGTATCGCCGGTCGCAGTTTGATCTTTCTGCGTCACCACCACGCCACCGCGCGCTTCCAGCCGCTTGATCTTCTGCTGGCCGCCGGGACCGGGGCTGGCTGCCTGCATGGTCTTGCTTTTGTCACCGGGCTCGGCGTCCTGCTCGTAAAACACCACCAGCGATTTGCAACGCATATTGGTGTCGCCCTGCTTCACGCGCACGTCGCCGCTGAAAGTCGCCACCTTGTCCTTGTCGCGCACTTCCAGCGTCGTCGCCTCGATATGCACAGGCTGATCGCGATTTTGCGAAAACCCTTGCAGCGCGTTCGGCGGTCCCTTCGAGGGCTGCGCGCGCAGCGCCGCGCCGGTCACGACCAGCAGCGCGGCGACAATCGGGAGGAGCTTGCGGAGCGCGGTCATTGCACTCCGCTTTTGGTTTGCGAGCCTGCGGCATCGCCGAGCATCAAGGTCATGGTCACGCCGCCGTCGAACCGCACCAGATCGCCGGAATCGATGATCTCCAATCGCTTGGCATTGAGCGTGCCTTTCAGCATCTGCACCGCCACCGGCTGCTCGGACACCACATGGCCTTTGCGGATATCGACAAGCGCTTCGCTCAGCTGGCCGCTGTAGCCGGTGGTCGAGCTGAGCACGATATTCTGGTCGAGCTTAAGGGTCTCGCTCTTGCTGTTGTACACGCCGGTCGCCGCCGACATCTCCATCGAGCTCTTGTCCTGCATCTGCACCTTGGCGTGGATATTGCGCAATTCGATCAAGTCCGGCTTGGTCAAATCCTGCTTGGCCGCGTCGGCAGAAAGCTCATAAGCGCGCTCATCGTGCGTGAAGCCTGACAGATGCGGCTTCTCCATGGTGATCTTGGTGCCGGAGACGACCAGATTGCCGGCGTCGACCGGGAGCTTTGCCAACATGCGCAGCGGATTGAGATAAGTGATCAGCGAAGACGCCGGCGAAACCCAGCACCACCGCAAGCGGCACGGCGACACGCAGGATGCGCACCACGCGGCTGTGCCGGCGCGCGGCACGGAACGCACGCGCGCTGTCGCCGCGGCCCATGGTCCAATAGGCGCGCGCGGTCTGCGGATCGGTTTGGGCTGTGGTCACGCGGTTCATGCCAAGATCGGCATTTGGCTCCGTTAGACTTTGATTTCGGAAATCACGTTACGCCCCGCAACGCAATCTGACGCGCGAATAAGGCCACTGCGCGGCAGCGGTCTCAAGGAATACGGGCCTTAGTACAAGGGCTTACGCGGAGTGCGAAAAAATGTCCTCGGCCGCCCAGCCGGCCAGGTCGAGCCGCGCGCGGTCGGGCAGGAAGCGGAAGCAGGCGGCCGCCAGCTCGGCGCGGTTCTCGCGCGCCAGCATGGCGTCCAGCTTTTCCTTCAGCGCATGGAGATGCAGCACATCGGTCGCGGCATAGGCCACCTGCGCGTCGCTGAGTTCGTCGGCGCCCCAGTCGGACGATTGCTGCTGTTTCGACAGATCGACGCCGAGCACTTCGCGCGCCAGATCCTTGAGGCCGTGCTTGTCGGTATAGGTGCGCGCCAGCCGCGAAGCGATCTTGGTGCAATAGACCGGAGCGGCCATTACGCCGAAGGCCTTGGCCAGCACGCCGAGATCGAAGCGCGCGTAGTGGAAAATCTTGACGATCGATTTGTCGGCGAGCAGCTTTTCGATGTTAGGCGCCTTGGTCTGACCGGCCGCGATCTGAACCACATCCGCGGAGCCGTCGCCGGGCGAAAGCTGCACCACGCAGAGCCGGTCGCGACTGGGGTCGAGTCCCATGGTCTCGGTGTCGATCGCCACCGCGCCTTTGTAGGCGGAGAGGTTGGGCAGATCGCCGCGATGCAGGCGGATGGTCATTCGATTACCCGGCTCGGAAACTGGTGCCCAGGAAAGGACTCGAACCTTCACGCCTCGCGGCGCTAGTACCTGAAACTAGTGCGTCTACCAATTCCGCCACCTGGGCTCATCGGGACTAGGTACGGAGCCGCTTTCGGCTTGTCAATTGAAGCGGTTGCCGGGCCTGTACAGTCCGCAGCCGATCCGCTATTGGCGGGGTTTCGAGGCTTTTCCGCCGGACTTTAGAGCGAGAGCGGCATGACCGCACGCAGCCCCTATGACACCCTGGTCACCGTCTATGGCGGCTCGGGCTTTCTTGGCCGCCACGTGGTGCGGGCCTTGGCTAAGCGGAATTACCGCATAAGGGTGGCGGTGCGCCGGCCCGAGCTAGCCAACCATTTGCAGCCACTCGGCCGCGTCGGCCAGATCCACGCGGTGCAGGCCAATCTCCGCCACGCGCCCTCGGTGGAAGCCGCCGCGCGCGACGCCCAGGTGCTGGTCAATCTGGTCGGCATCCTGTTCGAGCGCGGACGGCAGCGTTTCGACACCATACACGCCTACGGCGCCGAACAGGTGGCGCTGGCGGCGAGCGCCCACGGCGCGCGGCTGGTGCAGGTGTCGGCGATCGGCGCCGATGAGAACGCGCGCAGCGTCTACGCCCGCTCCAAGGCTGCGGCCGAGCGCCTGGTGCTGGCCGCACAGCCGCAAGCCGTCATCATGCGACCGTCAATTTTGTTCGGGCCGGAGGACGATTTCTTCAACCGCTTTGCCGCGCTGGCACGGCTGTCGCCGGCTTTACCACTGATCGGCGGCGGTGCGACTCGCTTCCAGCCGGTGTTCGTCGGCGACGTCGCCACCGCGATCGCGGATGCGGTCGACGGCTATGCGCACGGCGGCACGGTCTACGAACTGGGCGGGCCGGAGGTGCGGACCTTCAAGCAGCTGATGCAATATGTGCTGGCGACCATCGAGCGCAAACGGCTGCTGGTGCCGCTTCCGTTCTTCGCCGCCAAGCTACAGGCAGGCTTCCTGCAATACATGCCGACAGCCGCTGCTGACGCCCGATCAGGTCGAGCTGCTGCGCGCCGACAATGTGGTGTCTGAAGCCGCAAAGGCGGAGGAGCGCACGCTGCAGGGTCTCGGCATCGAACCGGACTCGATCGAGGCGATCGTGCCGTCTTATCTCTGGCGCTTCCGCAAGACCGGGCAGTTCCGCAGTCGGGTCGCGTGATCCCGAAAAGTGGGAACCGGTTTTCGGATAAGATCACGCGAAAGAAAAAACGCGTAACCAAAATCACATAAAATAAATCGCGCCGAGGCCGAGGGCGCCGATAACGATGCGCCACCAGGCGAACACCGCGAAGCTATGGTGCTGGATGTAGCGCAGGAACGTCTTCACCACGATCCAGCCGAAGATGAACGAGAAGATAAAGCCGACGGCAATCGTCAAGATATTGCTGGAGGCAAGGTCGTGGCGGCTTTTGAACGCCTCGTAGGCGAAGGCGCCGATCATGGTCGGCATCGCGAGCCAGAACGAAAATTCCGCCGCCGAGCGCCGGTCGGCGCCAAACAGCATCGCGCCGACGATGGTCGCGCCCGAGCGCGACACGCCCGGTATCATGGCCAGACATTGCAATACGCCGATGCCGAGATACATCGGTCAGCGGAAAACCCGTCGACTCGTGATAGCGCGGATTGCAAATTCATCCGGTCGACCAGAAGCAGGACAAAGCCACCGACGATGAACATCGTGCAAACAACGCGCACGTCGAACAGATGCGACTTGATGAACGGATAGGCCAGCGCACCGATCACCGCCGCCGGCAGGAACGCGATCAGCACGCCGATGACGAAGCGCGCCGCATCCCATTGCGTGAACATATTTGTCGCCAGCGCCCAGATGCGGCCGAAATAGATGGTCAGCAGCGCCAGGATGGCGCCGAGTTGAATCAGAATCGCGAACGACTTGCCAAACGAATCGTCGCCCCAGCCGAGGAAATGCTCCATCAGCAGCAAATGTCCGGTGGAGGACACCGGCAGGAATTCGGTCAGGCCCTCGACCACCCCGAGCACCGCCGCCTTGATCAGATCGAGATGGGCCGAGATCGGCTGTCATGATGGCGTGCATAGGCTGCTCCGGTGACGCCGCGCATTGGACGGCGGCAGAGAATCGCTGAGGGCCAGCGCTTTTGGCGCAAAGCCGCCACACAGGCAAATTAAAAGGGCATGAAGTATGAGGAATTTGCGCCGCCGCCGCGGCTTTCTATAGTGCGTCGAGCGATTCCCGCCGCCTTCGCCTCCTCACTGGAAAGCCATGCTGACGCTGTTTCATCAACCGCTCTGCCCGCTGTCGCGCTATGTGCGCCTCATTCTGGGCGAATACGACATCCAGGCGCGCCTGGTGGAGGAACGGTTCTGGGAACGGCGGGAGGAATTCCTGCTGCTCAATCCGGCCGGCGAAATCCCGGTGCTGGTCGCCGACGGCCAGCCGGCCGTTCCCGGCGCAACCATCATCGCGGAATATATCGAGGAGACGCACCAGCACGACGCCGAACGCCTGCTGCCGGCAGCGGTCAGGCGAACGGGTCGAGGTGCGCCGGCTGGCGAGCT
Organism: uncultured Alphaproteobacteria bacterium; assembly: GCA_963809675.1. Lineage (GTDB taxonomy): Bacteria > Pseudomonadota > Alphaproteobacteria > Rhizobiales > Xanthobacteraceae > Pseudolabrys. The sequence goes on along the minus strand of CAWEKJ010000006.1, from coordinate 387,706 downwards.
GGTTCAACGATAAATTCCATGCCGAGGTCAGCGGACCTTTGGTCAGCGAGCGCGTGTTCAAGCGCCATATGACAGCGGAACAAGGTGGCGGGCCGCCCGATACCGAGGCGATGCGCGCCGCCCGCCACAATATCCGCTATCATCTGGCCTATATCGGCTGGCTGGTGCGCACGCGCGACTGGCTCGCCGGCGACCGGCTGAGCTTGGCCGACCTTGCAGCGGCGGCGCATCTGTCCACTGCCGATTATTTGGGCGATGTGCCATGGAACGCAGACGAAGCCGCCAAGAATTGGTACGCGCGGGTCAAGTCGCGGCCAGCGTTCCGGACGATTCTGGCCGACACGCTGGCCGGACTGGCGCCGTCGAAAAGCTACGCCGACCTCGACTTTTGACCGACCCCGTTAAAATCAAAGCCGCGCTCATCGAACACGCGCGCGCGCATGGCTTCGACGTCGCCGGCGTGACCAAGCCCGACGCCGTGCCCGAAGCAAAAGCGCGGCTCGAGCGTTTTCTCGCCGACGGTGCGCACGGCGACATGGTGTGGATGGCGGCGACCGCCGAACGCCGCGCATCGCCAAGCGCGCTGTGGCCCGACGTGCGCTCGGTGATCATGCTCGGTATGAACTACGGGCCGGACGAAAACCCGCTAGCGATCCTTTCGCGCAAAGACCGTGCCGCGATCTCGACTTACGCCAAGGGCGATGATTATCACGAGCTGATCAAATCGCGGCTCAAGGAGATCGCGCGCTGGCTCGTTGAAAATGCCGGCGGCGACGTGAAAGTGTTCGTCGATACCGCGGCGGTGATGGAAAAGCCACTGGCCGCGAGCGCCGGCCTCGGCTGGCAAGGCAAGCACACCAATTTGGTGTCGCGCGAATTCGGTTCGTGGCTATTTCTCGGCTCGATCTTCACCACGCTCGATCTGCCGGCCGATGACGCGACAGAAGACAGTTGCGGAAGCTGCCGCGCCTGTCTCGATATTTGTCCGACGGCGGCGTTTCCGGAGCCATACCGGCTCGATGCGCGGCGCTGCATTTCCTATCTCACCATCGAGCACAAGGGACCGATCCCGCGCGAGTTTCGCGCGGCCATGGGCAACCGCATTTATGGCTGCGACGATTGTCTCGCGGTCTGCCCGTGGAACAAGTTCGCCGCGCTCGGCCGCGAAGCCAAGCTCGCCGCGCGCGACAGCTTGCGCGCGCCCAGCCTCGCGGATCTCGCCCGCCTTGACGACGCAAAGTTCCGCACGCTGTTCGCCAAGACCTCGGTCAAGCGCACCGGCCGCGACCGCTTTGTGCGCAATGTGCTGATCGCGATCGGCAATTCCGGGAATGCTTCGCTCGCGCGCGAGGCCGAGCGCTTGCTCAATGACGCCTCGCCGCTGGTGCGCGGCGCCGCGGTGTGGGCGCTCGGACAATTATTGCCGCGTGAAAAATTTGCCGCCTTGCAAAAATCCGATGCGGATGAATCCGTAAACGAAGAATGGGCGGCCACGCTGGCCTAAAATTCCTTCACCGCCGCGATCAGCCGCTCGATGTCTTCCGGGCGTGACAGACGATGATCGCCGTCCTTGATCAGCGTCAACACCACGTCGTCGCGGGCAAAGCGCGTCACCAGCCCCTCGGCATGCCGCCATGGCACGTCGGGGTCCTGCACGCCTTGCAAAATGTGCACCGGGCAACCGGTCTCGATCAGGCCGCCCAGCAGAAGATGCCTGCGGCCGTCCTCGATCAGACCCTTGGTAATCGGATAAGGCCCTTCCGAATATTCCGACGGCCGCATCCAAAAACCCTTCTCTTCAATCTCGCGCTTGGTCGCGTCGGAGAACTGCTTCCACATCAGCTCTTCGGTGAAATCCACCGCCGGCGCGATCAGCACCATGCCGGCCATGGCGGGGGCGCCTTCCAACTTACGCAATTCGCGCGCCAAAAGGAGCGCCAGCCAGCCGCCCATGGATGAGCCGACCACCACCTGCGGGCCCTGGGCGAACCGCGTAAAGACCGCGATGCTCTCCTCCAGCCAGCGGCCAATCGTCCCTGCGGTGAAGTCGCCGCCCGATTCGCCATGGCCGGAATAATCGAACCGCACGCAGGCACGGCCTTGTTCCGCCGCCCAGCGATCGAGCGCTTCGGCCTTGGTACCCTTCATATCGGATTTGAAGCCGCCGAGCCAAAACAGGCCTGGTCCCGACGCCGGACTCTTGCCTTCGCGTGCGCGCACGGCGATGGCCCGCGCGGGCAACGGCGATTCTATCGTCAACGATGTCAAGCGAGCTTCGCTCATGGGCGCTTAAGGCCAGGCCGTGGGATGAACTCGATTTCTATCCTCACTTCTTCTCGCCGCAAGCGACCTGTCTATGCAAGGGGGACGAGCGCATGATGGCCGCCGCCAGCTCGCGGCAGGCGCCACGATTGTGCAGCCGGTGCCGAATTCATGTTTTCGTCGCAGAGCGTTGCCGAAGCCATTCGCGGCGTTTATACCTTGCTGCTGGCGCGCGACACCTGACGTCGAGGGTGTCGAGGTCCTAGAGGTAATGTCGAGTTTGCCTGTGCCGGAAACGACGGCCATCAAGAACCGCACATCGACAACCGCGCGCGGCGCACCTTCCGAACCCAACGCCAAACCGCGCGCGCGCGTTGCGCGCGATCCGATCACCGTGCTCATCGCCGTGCCAACTTTGGATGTTGGCGCGGCGGATAGCGGCGCGGTCGGACTGGTGCGCATCCTCACCGCGGCAGGCCATCGTGCCATCGTGGCGTCGCATCCCGGCCGGCTGGTCGCCGACATTACGGCAGTGGGCGGCGTATTCGTCGCTCTGGACGTGGCCAGTAATAATCCGGTCGTCATGCTGCGCAGTGCCGCGGCGCTGAACCGGCTCGCGCGCGAACACAAATGCGATGTGATCCATGCGCTCGGCCGTTCGGCGGCCTGGAGCGCTTATCTCGCCGCGCGGCTGCGCGGCATTCCGTTCCTCACCAGCTGGTACAAAGGCTTTCGCGAACAGAACATCTTCAAGCACCTGTACAACGGCATCATGGCGCGCGGCGACCGCGTCGTGGCGTTGAGCGAACAGCTCGCCGAATTGATCAACGACCGCTACGGCATGCCGTGGGAGCGCATTTCGGTCGTGCCCTGCAGCATCGATTTCGATCGCTTCAATCCGGCCGAAATCTCGCGCGAACGCGTCGAGACCAAGCGCAATGCCTGGGGTATCAAACGTGACACCAAGGTGATCCTGATCGTCGGCCGGATCGTGCGCCGCAAGGGCCATCATGTGGTGGTGAGAGCGGCGCAGCGGCTCAAACAGCGGGGTTTCAAGGACTTCCTCTGCGTCTTCGTCGGCGAGGACCGCGGCCGCACCCACTATACCGGCGAGCTCTGGGACCTGGTGCTGGCGACCGGCACCATGGACGTCATCCGCATGGCGGCGCCGGTCGCCGACATGCCGGCCGCCTATGCCGCGGCCAGCGTCGTCGTTTCGGCAGCGGTGCAGCCCGAAGGCTTGCAGCGGGCGATCCTGGAAGCGCAGGCCATGGCGCGGCCGGTGATCGTGTCCGATCTCGGCGCCGGACCGGACGTCGTGCTCACGCCGCCCGCGGTGCCGGAAAACCGCATCACCGGTTTGCGCTTTCACGCCGGCGACGACGCGGCGCTGGCGGCCGCTTTGCTGCGGCTGTTTTCCTTGAGCGAGCCGGCGCGCCGCGCCATGGGCGAGCGCGGCCGCGACTGGGTGCTTGGTCATTTCAATGCGCCGGCGGTCGCCGCGCAGACGTTGCGGCTTTATGAAGAAATCACAGGCCGCGCCAAGACGCCGGCCTTGGCGACGCGGTTACGGCAAAATTAGAGGAATTCTGAACAATTTGACCGCGATTCCGGCCATTTCCGTCGTCGCTATTGACGAAACTACGTTGACTTATTCGCCGTTTCTACCAATCTTTCGCCAGCCGAGGCGCTCATCCGCGCCAAGGCCCGTTGCAACAGCATGAGGAGAAAAAAGCCATTCGTCGTCCGATGAAGTCCGCGCTGCCCGCCCAAAAGGACGGCCCGCGCATCAACGAGGAGATCCGAGCCAAAGAGGTTCAGCTGATCGATAGTACCGGCGACAACAAAGGTGTCGTCGATTTCCAAACCGCCATGGGCATGGCGGAAGCCGCCGGGCTCGACCTGGTCGAGATTTCTCCCAACACGACCCCGCCGGTCTGCAAGATCCTGGATTTCGGCAAGTACAAATTCCAGGCGCAGAAAAAAGCCGCCGAAGCCCGCAAAAAACAGAAAGTCGTCGAGATAAAGGAGATTAAGCTCCGGCCGATGATCGACGATCACGATTACGACGTGAAGATGCGTTCGATGAAGCGCTTCTTCGAAGAAGGCGACAAGGTCAAGATTACTTTGCGCTTCCGCGGCCGCGAAATGGCGCATCAGGAATTGGGCTACAAGTTGCTCAATCGCGTGAAGGAAGACACCGCGCCGATCGCCAAGATCGAATCCGAACCGCGGTTCGAAGGCCGGCAGATGGTGATGCTGCTGGCGCCGCGCTGAATTATTGCGAACTATCAGAGCGCGCCGGGAAACCGGCGCGCTTATTTTTGTCGGCGCTCAGGCTCCCGGCGGCCCAAAAGCGCCGGTTAACGCTGGTTTTGCAGGCGCGGTTGCAAGCGCCCGCGGCCTCTGCCATAACGCCGCCCTCTCGCCGCCCGGCTGAAATCAGGGCTGCCGTGGCGGCGATACCAGCTCAATTCCGAGCACCCGCTCAAAGACAAACGTCTTTAAGAGCACATCCCGGCCGCGTGGGACCCGTTGTCTCGCGCCGCGCCGATCAGGAGAGCAAAATGCCCAAGCTGAAGACCAAATCGGGCGCTAAAAAGCGCTTCAAGATCACCGCGACCGGCAGGGTGAAATTCCAGCAGTCCGGCAAACGCCACGGCATGATCAAGCGGACCACCAAGCAGATCCGCGAACATCGCGGCACCAAGGTGCTGTTCAAGACCGACGGCGACAACATCAAGAAATACTGGCTGCCGAACGGCTAACCGTATTTCCGTCCCGCGTCGATCATCGCCCGACATTTGCACCAACTGCAAGGAGAAATTCCATGGCCCGCGTCAAACGTGGTGTCACCTCACACGCCAAGCACAAGAAAGTCTTCAAGGCCGCCAAGGGCTATTACGGCCGCCGCAAGAACACGATCCGCATCGCCAAGCAGGCGGTGGAGAAGGCCGGCCAATACGCCTTCCGCGACCGCAAGCGGCGCAAGCGCACCTTCCGCGCACTGTGGATCCAGCGCCTGAACGCCGCGGTACGGCCATTCGGTCTCAACTACAGCCGGTTCATCGCCGGGCTGGCGAAATCCGGCATTACGGTCGACCGCAAGGTGCTGTCCGATCTGGCCATCCACGAGCCGGCGGCGTTCCAGGCCATCGTGGAAAAGGCCAAGGCCGCGCTGCCGGCCTAAAGCTTTGAGGTCGGCATGCCCGGTCTTGTGCCGGGCATCCACGTCTTGCTTGACTGACTCCAAGGCGTGGATGGCACCGCAACTCGGGCTTGCCCGAGTTACGCAAAGGGCTAAGAAGCGCAAGTCGGGTAAAGCCGACTTGCGATGGCAAGCCCGGCCATGACCGGCTAGAACGCTGGTCGATAGAGAATCATGTCCGACACCGCGCAACTGGAAAAAGACCTGCTCGCCGCCATCGCCGCGGCCAAGAACGAAGCCGCGCTCGAGGCCGTGCGCGTTGCGGCGCTCGGCAAAAGCGGCTCGGTCTCGGCGCTGCTCAAGACGCTCGGCGCGATGACGCCGGACGAGCGCAAGGCACAAGGCCCGGCGATCAACGGGCTGAAAGATCGCGTCACCGCCGCCATCGCCGCGGCCAAAGAGTCGCTCGGCGCTGCCGCGCTCGATGCGAGGCTCGCAACCGAGACCGTCGACGTCACGCTGCCGGTGCGCGAGGCGCCGACCGAGGCCGGCCGCGTCCATCCGATCACGCAGGTGACCGACGAACTCACCGCCATTTTCGCCGACATGGGATTCGCGGTGGCGGAAGGTCCCGACATCGAGACCGACGACTACAACTTCACCAAGCTGAATTTCCCGGAAGGCCATCCGGCGCGGGAAATGCACGACACGTTCTATTTCCCGCCCAAGCCGGACGGCTCGCGGCTGTTGCTGCGCACGCACACTTCGCCGGTGCAGGTGCGCACCATGCTGGCGCAAAAGCCGCCGATCCGCGTCATCATTCCCGGCCGCACCTACCGAAGCGATTCCGATCAGACGCACACGCCGATGTTCCACCAGGTCGAAGGTCTGGTGATCGACAAGGGCTCGCATCTCGGCCACCTGAAATGGATCCTGGAAGAATTCTGCAAGGCGTTCTTCGAAGTCGACAGCGTGAAGATGCGCTTCCGCCCGTCGTTCTTCCCGTTCACCGAGCCGTCGATGGAAGTCGACATCCAGTGCAAGCGCGACAAGGGCGAAATCCGTTTCGGCGAAGGCGACGACTGGCTGGAAATTCTCGGCTGCGGCATGGTGCATCCGAACGTGCTGCGCAATTGCGGGCTTAATCCCGATGAGTATCAGGGCTTCGCCTGGGGCATGGGGATCGACCGCATCGCCATGCTGAAATACGGCATGAACGATCTGCGCGCGTTCTTCGAGGCGGACGCGCGCTGGCTGGCGCATTACGGCTTCCGGCCGCTCGATTTCCCGACGCTGGCGGGAGGATTGAGCCCGTGAAATTCACTCTGCCCTGGCTGAAAGAGCATCTCGACACCGTCGCACCGCTCGATGAGATCGTCGACAAGCTCACCATGATCGGGCTCGAGGTCGAGCGCGTCGAGGACAAGGCGAAGGAATGCTCGAGGCCTTCAAGGTCGGTATCGGTGATTTCCGCCGTGCAGCATCCGAATGCCGATCGATTGCGCGTCTGCATGGTCGATACCGGCGACGGGAAGCCTATTCAGATCGTCTGCGGCGCGCCCAATGCGCGCACCGGCATGAAAGCCGTGCTCGGCCTGCCCGGCACCTATATTCCCGGCAAGAAGATGACGCTGTCGGTCGGCAAAATCCGTGATGTCGAAAGCCACGGCATGTTGATCTCCGGCGCCGAAATCGGATTTTCCGACGATAGTGACGGCATCATCGAAATGCCCGCCGACGCGCCGGTCGGGAAGCCCTTCGCGGAAGTGCTCGGCCTCAGCGACCCGGTGATCGAGATCAATCTCACGCCCAATCGGCCCGACTGTACCGGCGTCAACGGCATCGCCCGCGATCTCGGCGCCACCGCCATCGGCGACTTCAAGGACCGCCCGCCCAAGCCGGTGAAGGGTACGTTCCCCTGCCCGGTCAAAGTCACGCTCGATTTCGGCGCGACCCATTCGTTGTGCCCGGCCTTCGGCCTGCGGCTGATCAAGGGCGTCAAGAACGGACCGTCGCCCGACTGGCTGCAGAAGCGGCTCACCGCGATCGGCCTGCGTCCGATCAACGCGCTGGTCGACATCACCAACTTCATCACCATCGATCGCGGCCGTCCGCTGCATGTGTTCGATGCCGCCAAAGTCCACGGTAACCTCACCGTGCGGCGCGCCAACAACGGCGAAACACTGCTGGCGCTCGACGGCAAGACCTACACGCTCGACCAGGCGATATGCGTGATCGCCGACGAGGAAGGCGTCGAATCGCTTGCCGGCATCATGGGCGGCGAGGCCACCGGCTGCTCGGAGACAACCACCGACGTGCTGATCGAATTGGCGCTGTGGGACGAACTCAACATCGCGCAGACCGGTCGCAAGCTCGGCATCAATTCCGACGCGCGCTATCGTTTCGAGCGCGGCGTCGATCCGAATTTCATGCTGCCGGGGCTCGAACTCGCCACGCAGATGGTGCTCGATCTCTGCGGCGGCACGCCGTCCGAGATCGTGGTCGCCGGCGATCCTTCGCCGAAGGAAACCGTCATCGATTTTCCGCAGAGCGAATTGCAGCGGCTTGCCGGCATCAAGCTGTCGCTGCCCGAGATGCGCCGCGTGCTGGAAAAGCTCGGCTTCTTCGCCGCCGGCCAGAGCGAGCGCGTCAAGATCGCGGTGCCGTCATGGCGGCCGGACGTGCACGGCAAGGCCGACATTGTCGAGGAACTGGTGCGCATCGTCGGCGTCGACCGGGTGCCATCGACGCCGTTTCCCGCGCGGCGAGCATGCGCGCAAGCCCGTGCTCACGCCGATCCAGAACCGCACCCGCAAGGCCAAGCGCGCGCTCGCCGCCCGCGGCCTGCTCGAGGCTGTCACCTGGTCGTTCGTCTCCAAGCGCGAGGCGGAATTGTTCGGCGGCGGCAATGCCGCTTTGGCGTTGGCCAATCCGATCGCGGCCGAGCTGTCCGACATGCGGCCGAGCCTGCTGCCCGGTTTGATCATGGCGGCGCAGCGCAATGCCGACCGCGGCCTAGCGGACGTGGCGCTGTTCGAGGTCGGGCAAATCTTCAAGGGCGACCAGCCGCGAAGATCAGTTCACCGCCGCCGGCGGGCTGCGCCGCGCGCTGGCCAAGGCCTCCGGCATCGGCCGCCATTGGTCGGCCAAAGCCGCGCCGGTCGACGCCTTCGACGCCAAGGCCGACGCCTTCGCGGTGCTGGCGGCCGCAGGCGCGCCGATGCAGGCCTTGCAGGTCGTGCCCGGCGGGCCGGCCTGGTTCCATCCCGGCCGCAGCGGCACCATCCAGATTGGCCCGCAGAACGTCCTGGGCGCATTTCGGCGAACTGCACCCGCGCGCGCTCGAGGCGCTCAAGGCGGAAGGCCCGCTGGTGGCGTTCGAAGTGATCCTGGAGAAAATCCCCGAGCCGAAGGCCAAGGCGACGCGCGCCAAGCCCGTGCTCGAGCTGTCGCCGTTCCAGCCGGTCGAGCGCGATTTCGCGTTCGTGGTCGAGGCATCGCGTGAAGGCCGCCGACATCGTGCGCGCGGCGCAGAGCGTCGACAAGAAGCTGATCGCCGGCGTCACTGTGTTCGACGTCTACGAAGGCAAGGGCATCGATCCCGGCAAGAAGTCGATCGCCATCGCCGTGACCATGCAGCCGCGCGACAAAACCATGACCGACGCCGAGATCGACGCGCTCGGCCAGAAGATCGTCGCCGAAGTCAGCAAAAAGACCGGCGGCGTGTTGCGGGCTTAGGCCTTGATCCGTCACCCTGAGGTGCCCGCCGCAGGCGGGCCACCGCAAGTCGGCTATAGCCGACTTGCGCACTTAACAATCCGATCTCGGGTAAACCCGAGATCGGTGGGCGACGGCCACCCGGGCCGCTCATCCTTCGAGGCTCGTGCTTCGCGCTCGCACCTCAGGATGACGGAATAAGATCCGCAAAGGCAAAGCCGTCGCGCTCGACCGTCTCGCCGACCCGCACCGGAATTTTGCGCGCCAGCATCGGCCCGGCCGACACGAAAGTATGAAATTCGCCGTTCTCGCCGCAGGGGTCGATGCCGGCCGGGAAATTCGGACAGCAACGCCGCATCGAAACGTCTGCCGGCAAACGACGCCGGCAGTTTCTTCAGATCGACGACAGCAAGATGCGCCTCGACGCCGCCGTCGATCATGGCGCGCGCCAGAGCCGCCGTCGGTTGCAGCCAGAGCGGAAACACCGGCGTGATGCCGGTACCGGCAAGCTGCTTCTCGCGATAGGCGCGGATGTCCTGCAAGAAACAGGTCGCCGAAAATGATATGTGTCACGCCGCGCGCTTTGGCGTCCGCGATCGCCGCCGCCATCTCGCGTTCGTAGATTTCGTTCGGGCACGGATAAGGGATGCGCACGATGATCTGCGGGTAACCCGGCGGCCTCACACTGCGCGCGCAGCAGCGCCTCGCGCACGCCGTGCATGCTGACGCGCTGCGAAGCTGTCGGTCACCGTCGTCAAGGCGCCGACAATGTCGAGTTCGGCCAGCGCGGCGGGCCTCGTGCAGCGCCCAGGCGCTGTCCTTGCCGCTCGACCACGCAATCAGGGCCTTGGGCAGAGAACGGCCGTTTCGCATCGACATGGTATCCAATTTCTTGCCGGGTGAGCGCCAGCTTGCCCGAATGCCGTCACGCCTGCAAATTTCATGGCTAACAGTCCGTAACTTTAATTTTTCCGCACGACCGATGAACCAAATTGCAATGAGTCTTCGCTAAATTTTTCGTCGCCGAGGAATGCGCGCATGAGCTGGATGGTCGACGGGGTCGGGCGGGTTCTCGCCCATTATCTGGAAAAACCGGTGCAGGGCTATGAGCCCTTTACGCCGAGCAACGCCGACGCGTTGCGCGCCACGCTACGGACCGGCGACGTGTTGCTGGTCGAAGGCAACAACCACATTTCCGGCGTCATCAAATATCTCACGCAGTCGACCTGGTCGCATGCCGCGCTCTATGTCGGACCGATCGGCGATCGCGAAACCGCGGAAGGCGAGCCGCTGGTGCTGGTGGAAGCCAATATCGGGCAAGGCGTGGTGGCGGCGCCGCTGTCGAAATATGTCCGCTACCACACCCGCATCTGCCGGCCGACCGGATTGACCGCGGACGATCGCGCGCGCGTCTGCGCCTATGCGACCGAGCGCATCGGCTTCGACTACGATCTGAAAAACATCATCGACCTGCTGCGCTATCTGTTCCCGCTGCCGGTGCCGCAGCGCTGGCGCCGGCGCTTGATGGCGCTCGGCTCCGGCCATCCGACGCGCATCATCTGCTCGGCGCTGATCGCGCAAGCCTTCGAGAACGTGCGCTATCCGATCCTGCCCAAGGTGACGACGGTCGACAGCGAAGCGGCGCGGCGGGAAATCCTGGAAATCCGCCACTCTTCGCTGTTCGCCCCGCGCGATTTCGACATCTCGCCCTATTTCGAGGTGGTCAAGCCGACGCTGGTGAAGGGCTTCGACTACAAGGCGATGGCCTGGGCCGACGTTCCGGCCGTCGATGCCGACGAGATGGTGTCGCTGGTGCCGGCCGAGACCGAGACGCTGTCGCCGGCGGGTTGAGCCGCGGCGGCCTTGCCTCGGGCCGTGGCCGGCACTAGCTGTCACTGCATGATCGACGCGGCCGTCAAAGCGCTTGCGCAACTGTTCACGCCGCCGTTGCGCGCCGTGCTGCTGAAAGCGATCGGGCTTGCGCTGCTGATGATCATCATCATCGGCATCGTGCTCAACCGCGTGTTCAGCGCGCTGGCCGCAAGCGGCGCCAATTGGGCCGAGCAGACCTCGGGCTTTGCGCCGCACGCGGTCTGGCAGGCGCTCGCCTGGGTGATGTCGATCATGGCCAGCTCTGGGCATCGTCACCGGCGCGCTGTTCCTGATGCCGGCGGTTACCGCCTTTGTCGGCAGCTTTTTCGTCGATGAGGTGGCCGACGCGGTCGAGCGCGACAGCTACCCGGCCGAGCCGCCGGGCCGCGCGCTGCCGCTGTTTCGCGCGCTGATCGAGGGCGTGAAATTCGCGCTGCTGGCGCTCGCGGTCTATCTCTGCGCGCTGCCGTTCATATTTTTCGCCGGGCTCGGCGTCATCATTTTATTCCTGGCGAATTCTTATTTGCTCGGCCGCCAATATTTCGAATTTGCCGCCATGCGCTTCCGCCCGCCGGCCGAGGCCAAGGCGCTGCGCAAGACCCATGCGGCCTATATTTTCCTCGCCGGCATGACGATCGCGGTGTTCGTATCGATCCCGCTGGTCAATCTGGCGACGCCGGTTTTCGCCATGGCCTATATGGTGCACATCCACAAGCGCCTGTCCGGCGCGCGGGCCGAATTGGTGCGGCAGCCAAGCTGACCGTCAGCTTTTCGCGCGCAAATCGATCACACGTTTGGCCTTGCCGGCCGAGCGTTCGACCGCGCCGGGCTTGACGGTACGCACGCTCGCCGTGACGCCGATGAGGCCCTTGATCTTGCCGGCCAGATCGCGATCGCAAGCTTCATAGGCGCCCTCGCCGGCTTCCGGCCGCGCTTCGACCACCACCGTGATATTGTCGAGACGATCGACGCGGCGCAGTTCGATGACAAAATGCGGCGCCAGCCGTTCGTCGGACAGGATGATTTCCTCGATCTGGCTCGGGAATACGTTGACGCCGCGCACGATCATCATGTCGTCGGAGCGGCCGATCACTTTTTGCATGCGGCGCATGCTGCGCGCGGTGCCCGGCAGCAAACGCGACAGATCGCGCGTGCGATAGCGAATGACCGGCATCGCCTCCTTGGTCAGCGAGGTGAACACCAGCTCGCCGACCTCGCCGTCCGGCAACACCGCGCCGGTCTGTGGATCGATGACTTCGGGATAGAAATGGTCCTCCCAGATGGTGCAGCCGTCCTTGGTTTCGATACATTCACAGGACACGCCGGGGCCGATCACTTCCGACAGACCGTAATTGTCGATGGCGTGGATATCGAAGGCCTGCTCAATCTCCTCGCGCATGGCATTGGTCCACGGCTCGGCGCCGCACATCGCGATCTTCAACGAGCTTTTGCGCGGATCGACGCCTTGCGCGCGAAACTCATCGAGGATGGCGAGGAGATAGCTCGGCGTGACGAAAATCACGTCCGGCTTGAAGTCGCCGATGAGCTTCACCTGCCGCTCGGTCATACCACCCGACACCGGCACGACGGTCAGCCCCAGCCGCTCGGCGCCGTGGTGGAATCCAAGACCGCCGGTGAAAAGCCCGTAGCCGTATGAGTTCTGCGCCAGCATGCCGGACCGGCAGCCGGCGGCGCGCATGCTGCGCGCGATGATGTCGGCCCAGGTTTCGACGTCGCGCCGGCTGTAGCCGACCACCGTGGGCTTGCCCGTCGTGCCGGAGGAGGCGTGGATGCGCAGCAGTTGATCGCGCGGCATGGCCATCAGCCCGAACGGGTAATTGTCGCGCAGATCGCCCTTGGCGGTGAACGGAAATTTGCGCAGGTCGTCGAGCGTCTTCAAATCGTCGGGATGCACGCCGGCTTTGTCGAAGGCCTGCTTGTAGTGGGCGACCTTGCCGTAAACATGTGTCAGCGTCCACTTCAAGCGCTCAAGCTGAAGCGCTGAAATTTCGTCGCGCGAGGCGATCTCGATCGGATCGAAGTCTTGCCGCCGCGGCGTGAGGTCGGCGCCCTTGAGTATCAGTCCCGGCATGCGCGCTAGATCTTCCTGCTCGCCGCGTTCCAATGTTTTTCGAGGTTGGCGATCAGCGCCGGGCTGAAATGGCAATAGGCCTGCTCGCGGCAATAGACCGCCATGTAGCGGCGGAACATATCGAGCGGCTCTTCGCTCACCCGAAAGGCGCGCCGGTTGCCCGCCGCGCTGACAACGCCCGAGCCGGTGAAGTCGTCAACCACGCGCTTGATTGCGGCATCCATCTCGTCCGGCGGCACGACAACGTCGCAGATCATGCGCCCTTCCGGAGAGTCGCAATCGAGCCGGCGGTCCATCATGACCAGTTGCCGCGCGATGCGCGCGCCGACAAAGCGGGTCAGCCGCAGGTTCGCCGCGCCGGGAATGATGCCCTCCTTGCGCGCCGGCAAGGTCATGTAGGCGTCGCTTCCGGCCACCACGTAGTCCATCGCCAGCAGATACTGGCAGCCGCCGCCAATGGCGAAAACGTCGAGTCCGGCGACCCAAGGCTTTTCGCGCGTGCCGCCTTGCATCTCGTCGGGCCCGCCAGCCCCGAAAGCCACGCCGCGAAACATCTTGTTCACCACGCCCATGTCGCGGCGGATGTACCAGAGGAACGGGATTTTTCCGCGATAGAGATGGGTAAGATTGATGCCGGCGGAGAAAATCTTGCGACCTTTGTATTTCGGATGATCGACATAGCCACCGCGCAACACGCAAATCTCGCTCATCGGATCGAAAATTGCGATATCCGTCGCGGCTTCGGTGTCGTCGAGCGTGTCGTCGTCTTCGGCATTGAGAAACCGTGGATTGTGGACGGTCACCACCGCAGCGTTGCCCTGCCGCTCGACTTTGGCCGGGCCGAAATCGACGACGCCTTTGCTGATGAACTCGGGCATCAGCGCGATGGTTTCCTTCTTAGGACGCAGCATCGCGTGGCAGAGATGCATGCCGGTCTGTTCGTTGGCGAGGACATGCGCGAGGAAAATTCCCTGGTCGACCTCGACGCCGTCTTTCTCGCCTTGCAGATGTTCGGCCTCGGCATCGACCTGCTTTCGCGTCGGCGTCAGGCCCGGCACCAGTTTGGCCGCGTCATAAGCGAGCTCATCGACCCGCAGAAAATGGTCGAAGTTTTTGGTCAGCTTGCGATAGATCGCACCGGCATGCCGGGCGAGAAAATCTTCGCGCGCGCCGCGCGTTTTCAATTGAATAAGATCCGCCGCAAGTTGTTGTTCTTTCGTCCGCTGCGGCTTTTTGGGCAGTTTGGATAGAAAATCGGCGCCGGCGCGCCAGTATTTCGTCGCCGCCGCGGCATCGCGTCTGAAATTGGCGCCAAAGCGGCGCCGCGTATTCATCCAGACAGCGCCGGCCTTGGCCGGCAGGCCAGCATTGCCGAAAATCACTTTTGGATCGGCCTGGTCGACGGGCATGGTCTTGCCGCTGCCTTCCATACGCAACTCCCTCGTCTATTCTTACAAGACCGATTTTCCCGGCCATTGGCACAAGTCCGCGATGATGCATTTTTCGCACAGCGGCTTGCGCGCCAGACAAGTGTAGCGCCCGTGCAGAATAAGCCAATGGTGCGCGTGCGACATGTATTTGCCGGGCACCACCTTCATGAGTTTCTCCTCGACCTCGAGCGGGTTCTTGCCGGTCGCCATGCCGGTGCGGTTGCCGACGCGGAAAATATGCGTGTCGACCGCCATGGTCGGCTCGCCGTAAGCGACGTTGAGCACGACGTTGGCGGTCTTGCGGCCGACGCCGGGCAGCGCCTCCAGCGCCTCGCGCGTGCGCGGCACCTTGCCGCCATGCTCGTTCAACCAGGATACGCGACAGCGCCGCAACGTTCTTGGCCTTGGTGCGGATAGAGCCCGATGGTCTTGATCAGTTCGCGTACGCGGTCCTCGCCGAGCGCAGCCATTTTTTCCGGCGTCTCGGCGGCGGCGAACAATGCCGGCGTCGCCTTGTTAACGCCGGCATCGGTCGCCTGCGCCGACAACACCACCGCCACCAGCAGCGTGAACGGATTGACGTATCTGAGCTCGGTCTTGGGTTCTGGATTGGCGGCCTTGAAGCGGCGGAACACCTCCTCGATCTGCGCTTTGGTCAGAGGCTTGAGCGCGCCTTGCGCGGCCTTGACGTCGGCCTTGGCCTGCCTAGGTGCGGGCTTGAGCTTCGCCGCCTTGCCCTTGCGGGCTTTCGCCAGAGATTTTCGGGCCGACTTTTTCGCCATGTTTCCGGTATACTGAGCGCCATGATCGACGACAACACTAGTGCCCCGCTTCCGAAGTTCGTGATAAATTGGAGCACCCCCTGACACGAACTTCGGAAGCAAAAGGGGCACTAGCAAATATTATGATACTAGTGCCGCTTTCGATTTGAAGTTCCTGAATGGACCTGATGCAAATGGTGCAGGAACTTCAAATCGGCGGCACTGGTGATCTCGAGCCCACAATCTTTTCCGCCGTGCTCACCCCGCACCGCTCGCTCGGCAGCGTCGGCTTCCTGGTGGTGATGACGGTGTTCGGCGGCGTCAGCTTTATTTCCGGCATGGCCTTCCTGCTGATGGGCGCCTGGCCGGTGTTCGGCTTTTTCGGGCTCGACGTGCTGCTGCTGTATTGGGCGTTCCGCATCAACTACCGCCATGCCGCCGCTTACGAGCAGGTCACGGTGACGCCGACCGCGCTCAAGGTGCGCAAGGTCAGCCACCGCGGCCGCGTGCGCGAATGGGTGCTCAATCCGCTTTGGGTCAAGCTGGACATGACCGAGCATTCGATGAATTCGGTATCGAGCGGCTGTTTCTGGTCTCGCGCGGCAAGCAAGCTCGTCATCGCGAATTTCCTCGGCCCCGATGAGAAAGCGAGCTTCGCGCGGGAACTCGGCCGCGCGCTGGGCGAAGCCAAGCGTGGGGTGACGAGGACGACATTCAGTTAGGCAGGAATCGGGTGGCTGGACTGCCTAACCTAGCCTAGATACGGCACATGATGAACATGACCCAGACAACAGCCATGACCGACCGTTTCACCGAATTCGCCCCGCTTCCCACGGCGGCGGCGGATTACGACATCGTGCGCCGCGCCATCGCGCATATCCGCGGCAATTGGCGGTCGCAGCCCGAAATCGAAACCATAGCAGACGCTACCGGCGTCAGCCCCACCGACCTGCACCATCTGTTCCGCCGCTGGTGCGGTCTGACGCCGAAGGCGTTCCTGCAGGCGCTGACGCTCAGTAGCGCGCGCGAGTTGCTGCGTGCGTCGGCGAGCGTGTTGGACACCGCCTACGAGGTCGGCTTGTCCGGACCGGGCCGGTTGCACGATCTGTTCGTCACCCACGAAGCCATGTCGCCCGGCGAATGGAAGGCCGGCGGCGAAGGCCTGACCATTACTTACGGATTCCACCCATGCCCGTTCGGCATGGCGCTGGTGATGAACACGCCGCGCGGACTGGCCGGCCTCGCGCTCGCCGACGCCGGCAAGGAGCGCAAGGCGCTCAGCGACATGCGTTCGCGCTGGCCGAAGGCGAAATACGTCGAAGACTTTGCGGCCACTGCCGCAACCGCGCGCCGCATTTTCGATGCCGCGCTGTGGCGCAAGGATCAGCCGCTACGCGTGGTGCTGATCGGCACCGACTTCGAAGTGCGGGTGTGGGAGAAGCTGCTCGATATTCCGATGGGCAAGCTCGATACTTATTCAGGCATCGCCAAAAAGGTCGGCGATCCGAAAGCCGCACGCGCGGTCGGCAGCGCCGTCGGGAAGAACCCGATCTGCTTCGTGGTGCCGTGCCACCGCGTGGTCGGAAAGAACGGCGACATCACCGGCTATCACTGGGGCATCACGCGCAAGCGCGCGATGCTGGGCTGGGAAGCCGGAATGGCGGCGGCTTAAGCCGCCAAATCCACTTTCGACTTCACCGTCGAATCGGCATTGAGCCGGTAAATCATCGGCACGCCGGTATCGATGTTCAATTTGGTGATGCTCTCGGGCGTGTGCTTGTCGAGCACCATCACCAACGCGCGCAGCGAATTGCCGTGCGCCGACACCAGCACCTGCTCGCCGCGCAGCACGCGCGGCAGAATTTCCTGGATGTAATAAGGCAGCACGCGCGCGGCGGTGTCACGCAGGCTCTCGCCGCGGGGCGGCGCCACGTCGTAGCTGCGGCGCCAGATATGCACCTGCTGCTCGCCCCATTTCTTGCGGGCGTCGTCTTTGTTCAAACCCGACAGATCGCCGTAGTCGCGCTCGTTGAGCGCCTGGTCCTTGAACACCGGGATTTTGGTCTGGCCCATCTCCTCGAGCATCAAGTCGAGCGTGCGCTGCGCGCGCACGAGCGCGGAGGTATAGGCCACAGTGAACGTAATGCCCTGCGCCTTCAATTTGCGGCCGGCCTCGCGCGCTTCCGCCACGCCTTTGTCGGTCAGGTCGACGTCCTTCCAGCCCGTGAACAGGTTCTTCAGGTTCCAGTCGCTCTGGCCGTGACGCACGAGGACGAGCAAGCGGTCGGTCATTCTTTCAAAACTCCTGCCGCTGCCGCGGCGCGCATTTTCTTGGCGATGCGGCCGGCGCTGACAAAGCAGACCGCGACGACCACCAGCAAGACGACCGACGCCGCGAGCCACGCCAGATCGCCTTTCGGCGCCATGATGTTGACGAAGGTCAAACCAACCAGGGCAATGCCGCCGATCGCCATCAGGCGGATGACGATTTTTCCTTGCGGGCTTTTGAGATCGGTCGTGGCAGCGGGCGTCGGTTCCTTTTTCAATTGCAACGCCAACGCGACGCCTATAATCAGGCAAACGACACCGAGACCGCCAAACAGATAAGGTGCGAATTCCGGCGGCGGTTCAGCTCGCGCCGCCACCGGTAAGGCGTACTGATAGGCCATGAACAGGCAGGCGATGCCGGCGCCGATCATCGCGTACATAAAACTTGTTCGCCTCGTGACCTGTTCCGGTGTCACATCGCCCCCGTTTAGATACTCGCCAAGCCCAGCACATCGGCCATCGAATAAAGCCCCGGCTTCTGGCCGCGCGCCCAGGCCGCCGCGTGCAGCGCGCCGCGCGCAAAGATCATGCGGTCCTCGGCTTGGTGCACCAGTTCGATGCGCTCGGCCGGTCCCGGCGAAAATCACGCTGTGCTCGCCGACCACGCTGCCGCCGCGCAAATTTGCAAAACCGATATCGCCAGCATGGCGCGCGCCAGTGTTGCCGTCGCGGCTGCGCACTGAATTTCTATCGAGGTCGATACCGCGACCCTCCGCCGCCGCGCGGCCGAGCATCAGTGCGGTGCCGGACGGCGCATCGACCTTCTGGTTGTGATGCATCTCGAGGATTTCGATGTCGAAGGAATTGTCGAGCGTCTTGGCAACGCGCCGGGCAAGAGCCACCAGCAGATTGACGCCGAGGCTCATATTGCCGGACTTCACGATCACCGCCGACTTGGCGGCGTCCTTGATCTTGGCCTCGTCGGCGGCGTTCAAGCCGGTGGTGCCGATGATGTGCACCTTGCGGCCCTTGGCGGCTTGCCTGGCAAAAGTCACCGTCGCCGCCGGTGCGGTGAAATCGATAATGCCGTCGGCCTCCTCAGCAGCGCCGTGGGGTCGCCAGACGAGCTTGATGCCGTTTTCGGGCAAGCCCGCCAGCACGCCGGCGTCCCAGCCGATCAGCGGCGAGCGCGCGTCTTCCAGCGCGCCGGCAAGCACAAAACTCTTGTTGTCGGCGATCGCCTTGACCAGCGTGCGACCCATCCGCCCGCCGGCGCCGGCGACCACAAGCCGCATTTCGGCCATCGGTCTAACTCCCGGAACTTGCGGCGTGGGTATAGCGCGGAAGGGGTAAAAAGGCGACTAGAGCATGATCACGAATAGCGGGCACTCGTTCTCGGATAAGATCATGTTCAAAAGCTTTAAGGCTGCGGGCCCTCGTAGCCCTCGATAACGACGATATCGGCGATCGCGTGCGGCTGCCGCACCTTGATGTTGGCCTGGTATTCCGGCGAGCGGTAACAGGCGAGTGCGGCGGCATAGTCAGGAAACTCGATCACCACGTTGCGTGAGCGGGCGGTACCCTCGACGCATTCGAACTTGCCGGCGCGAATGACGTAGCGCCCGCCGAATTTCTTGAAGATCGCGGCATTGGCGGCGGCATAAGGCTTGTAACCCTCGTCATTCTTCACATCGACGCGGCCGATCCAGTAACCCTTGGGCATGCTGCCTCCTTAAGCTGTCGCCTGTTTGATCTCGGCAATAATGGCCTCTGCCACCGCTTTCGGATC
This sequence comes from uncultured Alphaproteobacteria bacterium, assembly GCA_963809675.1. Classification (GTDB taxonomy): domain Bacteria; phylum Pseudomonadota; class Alphaproteobacteria; order Rhizobiales; family Xanthobacteraceae; genus Pseudolabrys. Next base: position 368,367 of record CAWEKJ010000006.1, on the reverse strand, counting down.
GGCCGCTTCCACTACCGGCCGGCCGACCACCAGATAGTCGGCGCCGGCCGCGATCGCCTTGGCCGGCGTCATGATGCGCTTCTGGTCGTCGGCCTTGGCGCCGGCAGGACGAATGCCCGGCGTGACCAGCGCCATCCTGGGTCCGACGATCTTGCGCAAGTTCGCCGCCTCCTCCGCCGAACACACCAGGCCATCGACGCCCGCCGTCACGCGCCTGCGTGGCGCGCTGTGCGACCAGCGCGCCGACGTCGAGCTTGTAGCCGGCCGCGAACAAATCGGCGTCGTCATAGGATGTGAGCACGGTGACGGCGAGAATCCTCAAGCCCGAATTACCTTTGGCCGCGACCGCCGCCTTCATGGTCTGCGGATAGGCGTGCACGGTGAGAAACGTCGCGCCGAGTTGCGCGACGCTCTCGACACCCTTAGCCACGGTGTTGCCGATATCGTGCAGCTTGAGATCGAGGAAGACCTGCTTGCCGGCCGTGATCAAGTCGGCCGCGAACGGCAGCCCGCCGGCGTAAGCCAGCTGATAGCCGATCTTGTAGAACGACACCGAAGCGCCAAGCTTTGTCACCATGCTCTCGGCCGCCTGCACCGAGGGCAGGTCGAGAGCGACGATCAGGCGTTCGCGTGGGTTCACCTCGAAAACCTCACATCATAAGCCTTGCCATGTCCACCAGCCGCGTCAGCTACCGCACGGAACAAATTGGCGGTGCCGATATCGGCGATATTGTCCATGTCGTCGAACGCGTTGTCGGCTTGCGGGATCGCGACCTGCTCCGGCACCACCAGCGCGCCGCAGCCAAGTTCGAGAATCTGCCGCAGCGCCATCAGCGAGCGCAACCCGCCGGCGCGGCCCGGCGATGCCGATGAGATCGCGAACACGCGGCTCTTGAACGCGGCGTAGGTCGGGTCGCCGCGCTCGCGCACGCGCGATACCCAATCGATCGCGTTCTTGAGCATCGGCGTGACCGACGCGCTGTATTCGGGACTGGCGATGAACACGCCATGATGCGCCATGATCATCTGCTTGAGCTTGAGTGCATTGGCAGGCGGACCGGCATTGGCTTCGAGATCGCCCTCGTAAAGCGGCAGCGGATAATCAGCGAGCGAAATACGTGTCACATCGACATCGATCAGTGTCAGCTCTTTCGCTGCCAGCGCCGCCAGCCTGACATTGTGCGAGCCGGTGCGGGTCGAGCCGGGAAAGACGAGGATTTTCGGCGTGTCCATCCGTGGCTCCGAATTCAGCCCCACATATCATACCAAACGGCAAAGACCGTCATGCCACGCGCCGGCAGATGCATCTAACAGCCGTGACATTTGGAAAACGCTTATCAGCGTCCGCGATAAACCCACACGCGCGCCGGCGGCAGGTTCAGCCAGATCAGCTCGGAGGCTTCGGCTTTGATCCCGGACAAAGCCTTCGGGATCGGCGGCACCATGGCATAGGTGAACTGGACGAAGGGCGCGCCCGGCGCCAATAACCCCATGGCGTCGGCAATGAGGCGCAACCGCGTGCGCAGCGGCTTGGTGACCAGCGGCAGTCCCGACACCACCGCGGCCGCCGGCTCGCGCACGAAAGTCTCCAGCAGGCGGCGCAGCCGATAGGCGTCGCCCTGCACCACCGTCGCCGCCGGATAGCGCGTGCGCAGCAAGCGGCAGAAGTCGGGATTGAACTCAACCAGGATCAGCCGCGCCGGATCGACGCCGCGCTGCACCAGCGCTTCGGTCACCGGACCGGTGCCGGGTCCAAGCTCGATCACCGGGCCGCTCGCCTGCGGATCGACGTATCTGCGCCATGGTCCGTGCCAGCGCCTTGCTCGACGGCATCACCGCGCCGGTGGACAGCGGCTTCTCGAACCAGGAACGGATGAATTGCATCTCGTCATCGAGACGCAGAGTTTTCTTTTCGACGCGGACGACCGTTTGCAATGGCATCGTCTGGGATCACGCGTGCGGGCGGCCAAAATTAGCCTAGGAACTCAGGGGTATAGGGCGACGGGCGGGGGGTCAAGATAGCTACTCATTATGGCTGCTACGATTTCCGAGACCATCGAGAAACTCCTTGACCCTACTGAAGAAACCGGCCGATTCCGGCTGGGTCGCCTCGGATGATAGCTTTTCGAACTCCACCAGCAATTCGCGCTGGCGCTTGGTCAGGTTTTGCGGCGTTTCCACCGTTACTTGAACGTACATGTCGCCGGTTTGTTTCGTCCGCAGCACCGGCATTCCTTTGCCGGAAAGCCGGAAACGCCGGCCGGCCTGGGTCCCGGCCGGCACTTTGACCCGCGCCTGGCTACCGTCGATGGCCGGTACCTCGAATTCCCCACCGATGGCCGCGGCCACCATGGTGATCGGCACCCGGCAATGCAGGTCGGCGCCGTCGCGCTGGAAAAATTCGTGCGGCACCAGCGATAGGAAAATATAGAGATCGCCCGCCGGACCGCCGCGCAAGCCCGCTTCGCCTTCGCCGGCGAGCCGGATGCGGGTGCCATCCTCGACGCCGGGCGGAATATTGACCGACAGCGTGCGCTCGCGCATTACGCGTCCGGCGCCGGAGCAAGACGGGCAGGGATTTTCGATCACCTGTCCGCGGCCCTGGCAGGCCGGGCAGGTGCGCTCGAGTGTGAAGAAGCCTTGGGCATGCCGGATTTTTCCGGCGCCGCCGCAGGTCGGACACGGTTTCGGCTTGCTGCCGGCTTTGGCGCCAGAGCCTGAGCAGGCTTCGCACATCACCGAGGTCGGGATGTGAATCTGCGCGGTCTTGCCCTCGAAGGCCTCCTCAAGGCTGATTTCCATGTTGTAGCGTAAATCGGAGCCGCGCTCGCGGCCTTGGCCCCGCCCACCGCCGCGGCGACCACCCATGCCGAACAGATCTTCGAATATGTCGGAGAAGGTCGAAGCAAAATCGGCGCCGAAACCATGCCCGCCGCCGCCCGTGCCTTGCTCGAACGCGGCATGACCGAAGCGGTCGTATGCCGCGCGCTTGTCGCCGTCCTTGAGGACGTCATAGGCCTCGTTGAGTTCTTTGAATTTGTGCTCGCAGTCGGCGTCGCCGGGATTGCGATCCGGATGATGCTGCATGGCGAGCTTGCGGAACGCGGCCTTAAGATCGGCCTCGCCGCAGGCGCGTGAAACGCCCAGGACTTCGTAGTAGTCGCGTTTCGACACCCGTTATCCCCGCCGGATAGTCAAAACCTCGTCCTGAGGAGCGTCGGGCGCGTCTCGAAGGACGAGGTTTTCATTTCGGACGTTACGCCGATTTCTTGCTGTTCTTGTCGTCGTCGACTTCGGTGAACTCGGCGTCGACCACGTCTTCCTTCTTGCCGTCGGCGCCGGTCGCGCTCTCGCTGGTATCGGCCGGCTGAGCGCCTTCCGCCTGTTTGTACATAGCTTCGCCGAGCTTCATGGAAGCCTGCGCCAGCGTGTTGGTCTTGGCGGCGATCGCCGCCGCATCGTCGCCCTTGAGCGCTTCTTTCAAGTCCGCCATGGCGTTCTCAATCGCGCCGCGTTCGGCTTCGCCGATCTTCGAGCCATGTTCGGCAAGCGCCTTTTCGGTGGAATGCACCAGCGCTTCGCCGTGGTTCTTGGCTTCGACCTCGGCCTTGCGCTTCTTGTCGTCTTCGGCGTGCGCCTCGGCGTCCTTGACCATCTTCTCGATGTCGGCTTCCGACAGACCGCCCGATGCCTGGATGCGGATCTGCTGCTCTTTGTTGGTAGCCTTATCCTTGGCCGACACGTTGACGATGCCGTTGGCGTCGATGTCGAAAGTGACCTCGACCTGCGGCACGCCGCGCGGCGCCGGCGGGATGCCGACCAGATCGAACTGGCCGAGCATCTTGTTGTCGGCCGCCATCTCGCGCTCGCCCTGGAACACGCGGATCGTCACCGCGTTCTGATTGTCCTCGGCGGTGGAGAACACCTGACTCTTCTTGGTCGGGATCGTGGTGTTGCGGTCGATGATGCGGGTGAACACGCCGCCCAGCGTTTCGATGCCGAGCGAAAGCGGGGTCACGTCGAGCAGCAGCACGTCCTTGACGTCGCCTTGCAGCACGCCGGCCTGGATGGCGGCGCCGATGGCGACCACCTCGTCCGGGTTGACGCCCTTGTGCGGCTCCTTGCCGAAGAACTGCTTCACGACTTCCTGCACCTTCGGCATGCGCGTCATGCCGCCGACCAGGACCACTTCGTTGATCTCGCCCGCCGAGATGCCGGCGTCCTTGATCGCCTTGCGGCAAGGCTCGACCGTCTTCTGGATGAGATCGTCGACCAGCGCCTCGAACTTGGCGCGGGTGAGCTTCATGGTGAGATGCTTGGGACCGGAGGCGTCGGCCGTGATGAACGGCAGATTGATTTCGGTCTGCGTGGTGGACGACAGTTCGATCTTCGCCTTCTCGGCGGATTCCTTGAGCCGTTGCAGCGCCAACTTATCGCGGCGCAGATCGATGCCCTGCTCTTTCTGGAATTCGTCGGCCAGATAGTTGACCAGGCGCATGTCGAAGTCTTCGCCGCCCAGGAACGTGTCGCCGTTGGTCGACTTCACCTCGAACACGCCGTCGCCGATTTCCAGAATCGAAATATCGAAGGTGCCGCCGCCGAGGTCGTAGACCGCGATGGTGCCGGTCTTCTGCCTTGTCGAGACCGTAAGCCAGCGCGCCCGCGGTCGGCTCGTTGATGATGCGCAGCACTTCGAGGCCGGCGATCTTGCCGGCGTCCTTGGTGGCCTGACGCTGGGCGTCGTTGAAATAGGCGGGAACGGTGATGACGGCCTGCTCGACCTTCTGCCCGAGATAGGCTTCCGCCGTTTCCTTCATTTTCTGCAGGATGAAGCCGGAGATCTGCGAGGGCGAATAGGACTTGCCGTCGATCTCGACCCAGGCGTCGCCGTTGCCGGCCTTGGCAGATCTTGTAGGGGACGAGCTTCTTGTCCTTCTCGACCATCGGATCGTCGTAACGGCGGCCGATCAGCCGCTTGACCGCGAAGATGGTCTTTTCCGGATTGGTGACCGCCTGGCGCTTGGCCGGCTGGCCGACGAGACGCTCGCCGTCGTCGGTGAAGGCGACGATCGAAGGCGTGGTGCGCATGCCTTCGGCGTTCTCGATGACTTTCGGAGTCTTGCCTTCCATGACGGCGACGCACGAATTGGTGGTGCCGAGGTCGATGCCGATGACCTTGCCCATGGTTCTTCCTCTCAATTGCGGCGAGCCGGCCGGGCCGATTGGCGCCCGAGTGGGATACGTCCGCGGCCCATCCGCAGACCCCCGATCCAGCCCCCTGGATACGCCTTTGTGCCGCATTTCCGCGGCTCAATGGCTCATATAGGAGGGCCCCCGGGCCCCGCAAGCCAGCCTGTCACGAATTCGCGAGCCAGGGCCCACGCCCGGGCACTCGGCGGCGTGAGGGTTAATCTAGTCGTTGCCGCACCGGGTAAGGCCGGTTAGGCAGGCGTCCTGCTGGGGCCCACAATTTTTGAGAGTTTGTCATGGCTCAGTGGGAACGGTGCAAAGTTAACCTCGGACTCGTCAGTCTGGGCTGGCGAATTCCCCGATCGGAGCCCGGATTGCAATGGCAGCCGACAAGATCAAGCCTGACGCATCAAGCGCCCTCATCGTGGTGGACGTGCAGAATTGCTTCCTGCCAGGCGGCAGCCTGGCGGTGAAGGACGGCGATCAGGTGATTCCGGTGATCAACAAGATCGCCAAAAGTTTTTTCAATGCGGTAATGACGCAAGACTGGCATACGCCGCACCACATATCGTTTGCCTCCAGCCATCCCGGCAAGAAGCCGTTTGACGTGATCAAGCTCGCCTATGGCGACCAGGTGCTGTGGCCGGATCATTGCGTTCAAGGCACCGAAGGCGCGCAACTGTCCAAGGACCTCAGCACCCCCAACGCCGAGCTGATCATCCGCAAAGGCTTCCACAACGACGTGGATAGCTATTCAGCCTTCCTCGAAGCCGACAAAAAGACCCACACCGGGCTGGCGAGCTATCTCAAGGAGCGGGGCATCAACACCGTCTTCGTCGCCGGACTGGCGACCGATTTTTGCGTGGCCTGGACCGCGATCGACGCTCGGCATATCGGGCTCACAACCTATGTGGTGGAGGACGCCTGCCGCGGCATCGATGCCGGCGGCTCGCTCGCCAAGGCTTGGGCCAGCATGAACAAAGCCGGCGTGAAGAAAATCCAATCGAATGATCTGGCGACGTGATGATGCGGCGCCGACTGATCATCGTGCTGCTGGCGGTCTGCGCAATTATCGCCACACGGCCAGCCGCCGCCGAGGTGGTTTTTCCGCCCGGCTTACGCATTGGGCTTGAACTGCCAGGCGACCTCAAGCCGAGCGCGCATTTTCCGGGCTTCGAAGACATCGACCGCAAGGTGAGCATCGCCATCTTCGATCTGCCGGCCGGTGCCTATCCCGAACTCGAACGCGCAGCCGAGTCCAAGATCCAGTTCAGTCTTATCGAACCGAAGCGGGAAGACTTCTCGTTTCGCAGCGGAGCCGGGAAGCTGATCATCTCCCAGGCGCAGGGCGCCGACTTCAAGGTACGCCGATGGACCCTGGTAGCGACGGCGCCCGCCGACAAGGACCTTGCCGTGCTGATCAACGTGGACGTGCCGTATGCCGCGCTCGCGGTTTATTCCGACGCGGTGATCCGCAAAGCGCTTGCCACCGTCACGTTCCGGCCGCCGCCAATCCAGGAGCAACTCGGCCTGCTGCCGTTCAAGGTCGACGAACTCGCCGGCTTCCGGGTGGTCAAGGTGCTTGCCCCCGGCAGTGTGATCATGACCGAGGGGCCGAGCGATGAGATCACCAAGCAACCCTTCATGATCGTCTCGATCGGACAGGGCGCGCCGGAGCAGCCCGATGATCGCGCCAAGTTCGCCCGCGATCTGCTGTCGTCGGCGCCACTTCGCGAGCTGAGCCCGCAGTCGGCGGAATCGATGCGGATCGGTGGCTTGCCGGGCTTCGAGATCAGAGCGCAGGCCAAAGGGCCGGGCGATGCCCCGTTGTCGCTGGTTCAGTGGCTGCGGTTCGCCGGCGGCAGCTTTATACGGGTGGTCGGTGTAGGCCCCAAGAAAGAGTGGGATGGGTTGTTTACGCGCTTCCGCGCGGTGCGCGACGGGATCGCCGTGCGCTAAAATTTAAGAGATACTAATCGCTTGGATTGTCGTTGACGGGCGATGGTGGCGATTTTGCTGCCGTCTTGGAAACACCCACCAGCGCCGGGCGCAACACGCGGTCGCCCAGCATGTAGCCGGCCTGGATAACCTGCGCGACATGACCTGGCGGCAATTCGGACGTCGGCACCTCGTACATTGCCTGATGCACATTCGGGTCGAACTTCTCGCCTTCCGGCGAGAATTTCTTCACGCCGTTCTTTTCGAGCACCTTGTGCAATTCGCGTTCGGTGAGTTCGACGCCGTCGATCATCGCCTTCAACTTGGGGTCGGACTGCGCATGCAGTTCATCGTCGATCGTCGCCAGCGCCCGGTGCATGTTATCGGCCACCGCCAGCACGTCGCGGGCAAATCCGGCGACCCCATAAACGCGCGCGTCGGCGATCTCGCGGTCGGTCCGCTTGCGCAGGTTTTCCATATCGGCCAACGTGCGCAGCAGCTTGTCCTTGAATTCGGCGGCGGCTTCCAGCGCCGCGGTGACCTGCTCGGCCGGCACCAATTCCGGTGTCCCGGCAGAGGCCGCCTCGCCTTCGGGCTGGGCAGCCGTGTCGTCAGCGGCGGGCCTGTCCGTCATGATGGGTAAATCCTCAAAACTGTCCGGATGTCGGGGATATCAGGCTTCGGACGCGAAAAATCAAGCGCTTCGCTCAGCCCTATAACATCCGGCTAACGATCCGCGCGGTGTAATCGACCATCGGAATGACGCGGGCATAGTTAAGCCTGGTCGGCCCGATTACCCCGATTACGCCCACAATGCTGCCTTTGCTATCACGATAGGGCGCAACGATCGTGGACGAGCCCGACAGCGAAAACAGCTTGTTCTCCGAGCCGATGAAAATGCGCACGCCGTCGCCGCGCTCGGCGCGGCCGAGTAGGTCGATCACCCCGCGCTTGGTCTCCAGCGCGTCGAACAGCGAACGAACCCGCTCCAGGTCGTCGAGCGCGTGCAGATCCTCCAGCAGATTGGCATGGCCGCGCACGATCAGCTTGCGGTCGTCGCTTTCGCCGCCCGACCAGCTCGCAAGACCAGCCGCGATGATCTTCTGGGTGAGCTGATCGAGTTCGGCCTTGCCGGCCACCTGCGCGGCTTCGATCTCGATGCGCAGTTCGGCCAGCGTCTTGCCGCGGATGCGGGCGTTGAGAAAATTTCCCGCCTCGACCAGCGCCGAGGTCGGCACGCCGGCCGGCACATTGAGCACGCGGTTTTCCACCTGGCCGTCCTCGGCGACCAGCACGGCAAGCGCGCGCTCCGGCTCCAGCCGCACGAATTCGATATGCTTGAGCCGCGCGTTGGTTTGCGCGGTGAGCACCACGCCGGCCGAACGCGTCAAGCCGGACAGCGTCTGCGAGGCTTCGCCGAGCACCGTTTCCAGCGACTTGCCGCTGCCGGTGCCCGCCACTTGCGCTTCGATCGAGCGGCGATCGCTTTCGGTCAGGTCGCCGATCTGCATCAGCGCATCGACGAAAAATCGCAAGCCCAGTTCGGTCGGCAGCCGGCCGGCGGACGTATGCGGCGCGAAGATCAGGCCAAGCTGCTCCAAGTCCGACATCACGTTGCGCACCGAGGCCGGCGACAGCGTGATCGGCAGCAGCCGCGCCAGATTACGCGAGCCGAGCGGCTCGCCGGTGGTCAGATAGCTCTCGACAATTTGGCGGAAAATCTCGCGCGAGCGCTCGTTGAGCGCGGCGAGGCTCACCTGGTTCGCGCCGATCGGGACGTCGTGGGAAGCCAACGGCTTAACTCCTTATATCCAGCCGACAATGGCCATTGCGGCGGACTTGTTCAAGCCAAGCTTATGGTTATGGTGTGCGCTGAAGCCAAGAGAATCCCAATCTATAAGGATCAAGCCCGATGCGGCCGAGTAAGCGACAAGTCGATGAGTTGCGCGCGGTGTCGCTTGAGCGCGGCGTGGTCAAATACGCCGAAGGCTCCTGTTTCGTGAAATTCGGCGATACCCATGTGCTGGTCACAGCCAGCCTGGAAGAGCGGCTGCCGCCCTGGCTCAAGGGCCAGGGGCGCGGCTGGGTCACCGCAGAATACGGCATGCTGCCGCGCGCGACCTCCGAACGCACCCGCCGCGAAGCCTCTGCCGGCAAGCAAGGCGGCCGCACGGTCGAGATCCAGCGCCTGATCGGACGGTCTTTGCGTTCGGTCATCGATCTGCAAGCGCTTGGCGAACGGCAGATCACCATCGACTGCGACGTGATCCAGGCCGACGGCGGCACGCGCACCGCGTCGATCACTGGCGCCTGGGTGGCGCTGTCGGATTGTCTCGCCTGGATGAAGTCGCGCGACATGCTCAAGGCGGCAAGTGCTGCGCGATCACATCGCCGCCGTCTCCTGCGGCGTGTTCAAAGGCACCGCCGTGCTCGATCTCGACTACGCCGAAGATTCAGAAGCCGACACCGACGCCAATTTCGTCATGACCGGCTCCGGCAATATTGTTGAGATCCAGGCTACCGCCGAAAAAGACCCGTTCAGCGAAGAGCAGTTGCTGGCGCTGCTGGCGCTGGCACGCAAGGGCATCGAGAAACTGGTGGGTTTGCAAAAGCTGGCGGTGGCGTGAGTCGAAAGCTCACCGGCCCTGTCGTCATCGCCACGCACAATCCCGGCAAGCTGGCCGAAATGCGCGAACTGCTGGCGCCTTTCGGCATCGCCGTGCAATCGGCCGGCGAGCTTGGGCTCGCCGAGCCGGATGAAACCGGAAAAACTTTTGCCGCCAATGCGCGCATCAAGGCGATTGCCGCTACCAAGATCACCGGCAAGCCGGCTTTCGCCGACGACTCCGGTTTGGTGGTCGATGCGCTCGGCGGCGATCCCGGCATTCACTCGGCGCGCTGGGCCGGGCCGGACAAAGATTTTCGCTTCGCCATGAACAAAATCCAGACGCTGCTGATCGAGCGCGGCGCCAAGACACCCGAGCAGCGCCGCGCGCATTTTATGGCGGCGTTGTGCCTAGCGTGGCCCGACGGCCACGTCGAAGAATTCGAAGGCCGCGTCGACGGCGTGGCGGTGTGGCCGCCGCGCGGCGACAGAGGCTTCGGCTATGATCCCCTATTCATGCCCAACGGTCATGAACGTACCTTCGGCCAAATGAGCGCGAACGAAAAACACGGCCTTCCGCCGAAAGGCGAAGGCCTGTCGCATCGCGCGCGCGCTTTCATGAAGCTTGCGGATGCGTGTCTGCGCTGAGGCCGTTTGAATTCATTAAAATTGTAATCAGTTTTCCGCAGCGAACGCGCATTGGCGCTAGGTGCCAAGGTCGGCGCGGCCTATGATGCTTAACATGACTTTAACCACAGCTGCGCCGTTCGCCGTCTATGTGCACTGGCCCTTCTGCCTGTCGAAGTGCCCCTATTGCGACTTCAACAGCCACGTCCGCCACGGCGGCGTCGACGAAGCGCGTTTCGTGCGTGCGATGGAAAACGAAATCGCCGCGGTCGCCGCGCGCGCTCCCGGCCGCACGGTGTCGTCGATTTTTTTCGGTGGCGGTACGCCCTCACTGATGCAGCCTTCCTCGGTGCAGGCGATCCTCGATGCCATCGGCAAACACTGGAGCATCGCCAGCGACGTCGAAGTCACGCTTGAGGCCAACCCGACCAGCGTCGAAGCCACGCGCTTCCGCGGCTATCGCACCGCCGGTGTCAATCGCGTCTCGCTCGGCGTGCAGGCACTCGACGATGCCGCGTTGAAAGAACTTGGCCGTTTGCATAGTGTGCAGGAAGCGCTCGACGCAGTCGCAGTGGCGCGCTCGATTTTCGAGCGTTATTCGTTCGATCTCATCTACGCGCGCCCGCGCCAGACGCCCGAGGCCTGGGGCGTCGAGCTCAAGCGCGCCATCGCCGAAGCGGCCGAGCATCTCTCGCTCTATCAACTCACCATCGAGCCGGACACGCCGTTCTTCGGTCTGCACAAAGCGGGCAAGCTGGTCATTCCCGATGACGACACCGGGCGCAATCTCTACGACATGACGCAAGCTACTTGCGCCGATGCCGGCTTGCCGGCCTATGAAGTGTCCAACCACGCGCGGCCGGGCGCCGAGTGCCGACACAATCTGGTTTATTGGCGCGGACACGAATATGCCGGCGTCGGTCCCGGCGCTCATGGCCGCCTCAATATCGACGGCCGCCGTTACGCGACCGAAACCGAGAAACGCCCCGAGAGCTGGTTGATGCGGGTCGAGGCCGGCGGCAACGGCCTTATCGTCGATGAAAAACTCACGTCGGGCGAAATCGCGGACGAGTTTTTGCTGATGGGACTGCGGCTCGTCGAAGGCATCGATCCCGATCGCTATACCGCGCTTGCCGGCCGCACGCTCGATCCCAAGCGCATTTCAATCTTGCGCGACGAGGGCGCGGTGGAAACCACGGCGAGCGGCCGACTGCGCGTGACGCCGAGCGGATTTCCGGTGCTCGATGCGGTGGTCGCGGATTTAGCGGCCTAGCGCATGATCCCAAAAACTGGGAACCGGTTTTCGGATAAGATCATGCGCAAAAAATTAAGTTCCCGGCGCGAACGACTTCGGCGCCGGGCTGACCGGCTGGCCGCCGCCCGGCGTCACGCGCAACACCGCGAGGCCGCGCTCGTTGGTGCCATCGGCGTGGAAGCGGAATACGCCGTCGATGCCGGCGAAACCCGACGAGGTTGTCAGCACCTGCTCACTGAAGCGCTGCGGACCCTGCGTCTTCACCAGCGCCGCCACCAGCGCGACCGCGTCATAAGCAAGCGTCGCCGTGCGCACCGGTTCCTGATTGTAGCGGGCGCGGTAGCGGCCCGAGAAACTACGGAAGCCGGCCGACTCCGGCGCCGCATACCAACCGCCATCGAGCGCCGCCGTGGAGAAGATACGCGGATCGTCCCATAGACCGGTGCCGAGCAATTGCACGCGCTTGAGGTTCACGCCGGCGGCGGTGAGCGCCTGCACCACTTGTGGGACCGCGTCGGCGCCGTCCGGAATGAAAATCGAATCGACATGGGCAGCGGCCGCCGCCACGCGCCGCGCCGGCTCGGCCATCTTGCCCGGATCGAGCGGGTATTTTTCCAGCACAACGATGCGACCGCCGCGCCGCGACACCTCCTGCTGGAACGCGGCTTCCACTACCGCACCATAAGCGCTGTCCGGCATCAGCGCGGCGAAAGAACGCTTTCCCCGCGACACGGCGTAATCGACGATGCGCTTGACGTCGGTCTCCGGCAGGAAGCTTAATAAGTAAACGCCGCGGGTGGCGACGCTGACGTCGGTGGAAAAAGCGATCACCGGAATACCGCGCTGGCGCGCGACGCCGCCGACCGCCCTGACCGCTTCCGCGAACAACGGACCGACGATGATTTCGGCACCCTCGGCAATTGCCTGTTGGGCCGCGGCTTGCGCACCTTGCGGCGTGCCGCCATCATCCTTCACCAGCAATTGGATGTTCGGGTTCTTGAATTCCGCAATCGCCATCTCGGAGGCGTTCTTCATCGACAGCGCGGCGACGCCAGCATTGCCCTGCGCCGACAGCGGCAGGATCAAGCCGACGCGCACCTGGCCCTCGCCGAGCGTCGAAGCTGCCGGCGTCCCACTCGCGGGTTGCTGCGGTGGCGTATCGCTTAAAAACGGCGAGTTGTTTCCGGCGCAAGCGGTGAGTGCGATGGCGCCTGCGGCGCACAACAGGGCGCAAAAGGCACGCCGACCGCGCGCAATTGTCAGTAACTTGTGCAACGACAACCCCACCATAGCGCCCTCAGGATACTCGCCGTTTGTCGTAAACGGTAGCAGTCATTTTGTCCCTGGAAAAGTTAAGGCGATGAAAAAGATAGAGAATTTGCTCCAGAATGACGCTCGGAGAGGCTACGTCTAGAGTGCCGGGCATGGTCAAAGAGCGCAAAATCGCACGCGAGGGACGCCGCTATGCGCTGGCCGGCACAGACGTCGAAGCCCCGCCGGCTGCGCCAGCGCTTTATTTGGTCGCGACCCCGATCGGAAACCTGCGCGATATCGGTCTGCGTGCTTTGGAAATCCTCGCCGCTGCCGACGTCATCGCCTGCGAGGACAGCCGCGTCACCCGCAAGCTCACCGAGCATTACGGCATCGCGACGCCGCTCACGCCTTATCATGAGCACAACGCGGCCGAGGCGCGCCCGAAAATTCTCGCCCGCCTGGGCGAAGGGCAAGCGGTCGCGCTGGTCTCCGATGCCGGCACGCCGCTTATTTCCGATCCAGGCTACAAACTGGTGCGCGAAGCGGTCGAGGCGGGCTTCACTGTCATTCCGGTGCCTGGCGCTTCCGCGGTGCTGACCGCGCTCGCTGCCGCCGGCCTGCCGACCGACCGCTTTTTCTTCGAGGGCTTTCTGCCGCCTAAACAAGCGGCGCGGCAAAAGCGCATCGCGGCGCTCGCCGTCATTCCCGCAACTTTGGTGCTGTTCGAGAGCGGGCCGCGTTTGGCTGCCACACTTGCCGATCTTGCCGCCAGCTTTGGTCCGCGCGTCGGCCGCGATCTGCCGCGAGCTGACAAAACTGCACGAAGAAATCCGCCGCGACGATCTTGAAAAGCTGGCGCGCTGTTATGACGCCGGCGCGGAGACGCGCGGCGAGATTGTCATCGTCGTTGCGCCGCCGGGCGACGACTCCGTAAAGGTTGACGACGTGGACGACCTGCTGCGCCAGGCGCTGGCGCGCGTCTCGGTCAAGGACGCTGTCGGCGAAGTCGCGCTCGCCACAGGCCGTCCGCGACGCGAGGTCTATCAGCGCGCGCTGGCGCTCGCGAAAGACAATGGCAATGGCGCGGCGTAACGGCACGCCGCGGTCGCCCAAGGCGCCAGTCAATCTGGGGCTGCAAAAGCGCGAGCCGCGTCCTGAAAAAATTGCCGCATTCGGGCTAGGCATTTCGGCGGAGAGTCGCGCCGCCGCCTGGCTGCTCGCGCACGGCTACCGCATCTTGGCGCGGCGCTGGAAAAGCCCACGCGGCGAGATCGACATCATCGCCGCGCGGCGTCATTTGCTGATTTTCGTAGAGGTGAAGGCGCGAGCGACACTCGATAGCGCGGCTGAATCGGTTACCGAACGGCAGAAGCAGCGGATCGCGGCAGCGGCGGAAATCTGGCTTGCCGATAATCCCAATGCGGGCATTCGCGATATTCGTTTTGACGCAATCCTGGTCGCGCCTGGACGCCTGCCGCGCCATATTCCGGCGGCGTTCGAAACCTGAGTCCAAGTTAGGCGCTGAGCCGCTGGAAGAAGGCGTCGACCTGGCCGCGGATGCGGCCAGCGACGCTGCCGAGATCGTCGGCGACGGTCTTCACCGCAACAGCGCTTGAGCGCGTGTCCGAGGTCGCGGTGCCTACCAGACTGACTTCGTCGACGGTTTCAACCGTGCGCTTGGCCGCGATCTCGACGCTGCGCGCGATTTCCGCGGTCGCGGCGCCCTGCTGGGTGACGGCAGCGGCGATGGCGCCGCTGATGTCGCCGATCTCGCGGATGATTGCTTCGATCGCATTGATCGCTTCGATCGAGCGCACGGTAGCGCGCTGCATGCCGGCGATCTGAGTGGCTATTTCCTCGGTGGCGCGGCTGGTCTGTCCGGCCAGCGCCTTGACCTCGCCCGCGACCACGGCGAAACCGCGTCCAGCGTCGCCCGCGCGGGCCGCTTCGATCGTTGCGTTGAGCGCAAGCAAATTGGTCTGCTCGGCGATGCCGGTGATAAGGCGAACCACGTCGCCGATACGTCCGGCCGCTTCGTCGAGTTCCTTGACCGCGATATTTGTGCGGCCGGCCTCGTTCACTGCTTTGGTCGCGATGGCGTTGGACTGCGCCACCTGGCGATCGATCTCATTCACCGAGGCCGACAGCTCGTCGGCGGCTGATGCGATGTCGCGCACATTCGACGAGGCCTCCGACGAGGCCGCCGTCGCGCTTGCTGTCTTGGCCGACGCTTCGTCGGCTGCGCCTGCGAGTTGGGTCGAGGCCGCCAGCATCTGATCGGAAATACGGCCGAGTTCGGCGAGCGTCGCTTCCACTTCGGCCGAGAAACCCGTGATCTCGTTCGACATCTTCTCCTGACGCTTGGTCCGCGTTTCAGCGTCGCTGCGCACGGTGCGATTGAGATCTTCGTTGTTGCGCATGGCGCGCTGGAATACGGCGATCGAGCGCGCCAGCGCGCCGATCTCGTCGCTACGCTCGCTGTATGGCACCGCGATCGAACTATCGCCGGCGGCCACCGCCTCGGTGATACGCGTGATGCCGGCAATCGGCTGGGCCACGCTGCGCATTATCATCAGCGCGCCGGCGCCCGCGAGCAGCACCGCAAAGCCGGCGAGCATGGTCAGCCACATGGCCGTCTTGTTGATGCCGGTTTCGATCTCGTTGTAGACGCGCGTCGCGCGCGTCGAATAAATCTTGGTGAGCTGGTCGAGATCCTTGTTAAGCGCCTTGCGCACCGAGCGGTTGGCGTCATTGTCGCCCCAGACCCGGCCGGCGGCCGAACTGACTTCGGTGCCGAGCCGCGCCAGCTCGCGGCGGAAATCGATGAATTGCGCGATGCGGCCGGAGAACTGGCCGAACAATTCGGCGTCGTCGCCGCGCACCGACTTCTTCCAGTCCTCGACGACCTTGGCGATCTGCTTGTTGAATTTGAGAATGCCATCGGCATAAATCTTCGACGTCGGCATATCGGTCGACATGTAAACGCCGCGCGATTCCATCACCACGGCATAGATCAGCGCGTTCACCCGCTCGACGTTCAGCGTGCCAGCGTTGGCAGACTCAAATTCGTCGGTCAGAGCCTGGTGATGACGCGCGGCCGTGACGGCGACCGCCGACAATGCGATGGTCGTGGTAGCCATTAAAGCGAAAATCGCATAGAGCTTGGCGGCAATCGAAAGCTTCGGAAAAGCCAAAAGCGTCTCCCACCCGTACAATACAGGTCCCCGAAGGGGCATAGTGGCGATAATGTGTTAACGTTTTGTTTTCCTTATATTTCCCGTGGTTCGAAAGGTTGTTAGAGTCCCGCCATGAGCCTGAAAATCGCGGTGCAAATGGATCCGATCCAGCGGATCAACATCAACGGCGACTCGACCTTCGCCCTGCTGCTGGAAGCGCAAAAGCGGGGGCACACGCTCGCATATTACACCCCCGACCGGCTGGCTTTGCTCAACGGCCGTGTGTTCGCCACCGTCGAAGCCTTGAGCGTGCGCGATCAGGCCGACGACTATTTTACCCTCAGCGCATCGCGGCGCACCGAGCTCGCCGAATTTGATGTGGTGTTGTTGCGCCAGGATCCGCCCTTCGACCTCGCTTATATCTCCACCACTCATCTGCTCGAACGTATCCATCCCAGGACTTTGGTGGTCAATGATCCGGCCAGCGTGCGCAATGCGCCGGAGAAAATGTTCGTCACGGAATTTCCCGACTTGATGCCGCCAACGCTGCTCACCCGCGATCTCGCCGAGATCAAGGCATTCCGCGCCGAGCACAAAGACATCGTGATGAAGCCGCTCTACGGCCACGGCGGCGGCGCGGTGTTCCGTATCACGCACGACGATCTCAACTTCGGTTCGCTCTACGACATGTTCGCGGTCACCTTCCGCGAGCAATGGGTGGTACAGAAATTCCTTCCCGACGTAAAAAAGGGCGACAAGCGCATTCTGCTGGTCGACGGTGAATTCGCCGGCGCGGTCAACCGAATTCCGGCCGCTGACGATCTGCGCTCCAACATGGTGCGCGGCGGCGCGCCGGCGGCAACCGAACTGACCAAGCGCGAACAAGAGATCTGCAAGCGGCTCGGGCCGGCGCTGCGCGAGCGCGGGCTATTGTTCGCCGGCATCGACGTGATCGGCGACTGGTTGACCGAGATCAACGTCACTTCGCCCACTGGAATTCGCTCGGTGAAAAGTCTTGGCGGATCCGACGCCGCGGCGTTGATCTGGGACAAGATCGAAGCCAAGCGTAAGAAGTAGCGTCGTGGGCGGCGCGCTCACCATAGCCGCCACGGACTACGATCAATTCCGCGATTTGCCTAACGAACCCATGATCGGCGGCAAAAAGTCCAAGACCAATCGCTGCTTAGCCGCTGCGATGCACGGCCAAATATGTTCTTGAATTGCGGAATTATGTAGCAGTTACACCTAGCCCTACCGGCTGTGGCGAAAAACCCCATTAGCCACAGGCCCGATCTTGACCTGAGCTAGGGCTTGCCCACGATTCAACCTGCTCGAGTCGCCTAGCCGCGATCTCCCCAACTGGCACGTCCGGACGCTCCTCCTACCCCGGGGGCGGACGAAACCCCGGGAAAGGAGAACAAGGCTATGCCGATAAGAGAAATTGCTGAGACCGAACGGATCGTGGAAGTGCGGTCCTATCTTCGGTGCAGGCTCGGTATTTGGCAGACCGTGACTGCCCACATAAGGCGACGGCCCCGCCGGTGGCGAGGCCGATAAGTAACTAACTTTATCTTCAACCTTCCAACGACTTGACGGGCGGTCTGCCAGGACCGCCCGTTCTTTATGGGGTTGCTGATTTGAGTCGTCAAGGGATCTGTACATGCAGTACATTGATGTACGCGGCGTACAAGCGTGGGCATTATGGCTACTCGTTTCAATCTTGGCGAGCCGTGGGACGGCAAATTGGCCGATTTCTGCGAAGCTCATTTTACCGGGTCGGCCACGGATGTAGTTCGTACCGCGCTCGACATTTTTATTCCGATGGACTTGGCGCAGAACAAATTAACAAAAGAAAAATATGAACGGCTCCAAGCAGAAAGACTAAAGCGCATCGGTCAAAAGGTTAGCGCACAATCTCCCAAAGTACCGAGCGCCTCGGTCCCTCCACCGATCGAATAAGCCCCTTTAGCCGATGGTAACGCATGGCGGCACCGACGCGCCGATCGATGACGCGCCAGAGCGGCTTGTCAGCCGTATTCAGACTGCGCGCGGCCATGACGTGCAGCGCGACCTCATGCGTCGGCAATGGCTTTCCTGCCTTCCGCAACGTTCCAAGCACAGTCCGGGCGATCTCGCCCCGGAACGCCTGATTGCGTGCGGGGACCAGTTTCGGCCTGATCTGGACGAGATCGATGTCCGGATCAACAGCCTGATCGTCGCGTCGAGGCTATCCAGATCGATCATCATCTGCCGCAACGCAGTCTGTGTAAATTCGATCTTGCCGGAGAGTTCGGCGCGCTTGGCAGGAGCCCGCTGAGCACATGCGTTTCGGCCATCTTGATCTCCTATTCAGCGGCTTGTTTCGTGACGGCTCGCTGCCAGTAACCGGCCCATTCGCGGCTAACCGGATGCTTCAAGGCCAGCGATGTAATCTCGTTTGACTGTTTGCCGTTGCTGATCGGCGGCGATCGGCGCCATTCCACAGGACGCGATTTCGGGCTTCACCGTGCTGGGCGAACTCGGGCTCGACGGTGGAATCGCCAGCGTCGCCGGCGTATTGCCGGCCGCGATCGGTGCCAATGCGCGCGGGCAAGGCCTGATCTGCCCGCTGTCTTGCGGGCCCGAAGCCGCCTGGGCCAGCCCGGAGATCGATATCGTCGCCGCGCAATCACTCATTCAGCTCGCCAATCATTTCAAGGGCACGCAGGTACTGTCTCGCCCGCAGCCAAAAATTCGCGAGATAGAAGGCGCCCCGCTCGACCTCGCCGACATCAAGGGCCAGGAGAGCGCCAAGGGCGGCCGACTCGGCGCCGTCAAGCGCAGGAGTGCTCAAGCGCGCGCTCGAAGTCGCCGCCGCCGGCGGCCATAATTTGTTGATGATCGGCCCGCCCGGCGCCGGCAAGTCGATGCTGGCGGCACGGCTACCTTCAATCCTGCCGCCACTGTTGCCGGCCGAATTACTCGAGGTCTCGATGATCGCATGGTTCGCCGGCGAGATCGAGGGCGGCGCGCTCACTAATCGGGGACGTTTGTCCCCGCAAGCTCGACGGACGCCACCGCGTCATGCCGCTTCACTCGATATTCAGGTCCGGGCGCGGCGCGCGGGCCTCGCGCCTGATTCCGATCCTCTGCCCAAGATCGCGAATGGAGCGACGGAGGCTCAAGGCAACGGCGCGGGCTTCTACGGAAAGCCCTATCAGCCTGGGGCCGTCGTGAAAAACGATATTGAATATATAGTGTTCATGCGCAAAGGTGGCGAATACCGAAAAACCACGATGCTGCAAAAGGCTCTTTCGATGTTGTCGAAGGCGGAAATGCAGGGATGGTTCAGTTCGTTTTGGGATGACATCAGGGGCGCTTCAACACGCAACGGCCATCCTGCGCCTTATCCGGTAGAGGTAGCCGAGCGCCTTGTGCGCATGTTCTCGTTCGCTGGCGATACGGTCCTAGACCCGTTCCTCGGCACTGGATCAACGTCGATTGCCGCTATCCGCACCGGCAGAAATTCGGTCGGCAATGAAATCGAGCCTAAATATCTCAAAATCGCGCGCGCTCGTATTCGGGCGGAAGTCAAACAACCGCGCACCGCTGGCTCTTCAAGTGCTATCCTCACCTGATAACTGAGTAGGAAAAGCACGATGGCGATTGACGCCGATCTTGTTGCGCATTTGGCCGGCGGTTATCACCCGCGCACGTCGAAGCACAGCGATTTTCAATCGCTCATCATCATCCGGGATTTGGTCTCTCAGTGTCCCTTGATAGGACGTAGGGCGGCGGGAGAGATTGTTGCGAACCTGCGGCATCACCAGCAGGTCGGTCATGCCGACTGGGTAATTGATATTGCGATTGGTACGCGGGCAGGAGCGACAGCACCTATCATAGTGCCGCCACCGATCATCATGGATGCGCCGGTTATCATTCAAATAGCCATTGAGTTGAAATCCGTATGGACCGAGCATGGTAAAGCGCGTCGCAATCGCCTGCGCGACTTCGATTCATTTCACGGCTATGCGCGCCAATATAGCCCCGACACGGTGGCAGCAGCATTTCTTGTCATAAACAGCGCGGAATACTTTTGGTCCCCGCTAAGGGATGCAAGTGACGTAACCAAGCACAGCAGTCCTAAGAGAACCGCTCGTAAACTAGCGCAAGAGACGGTTGATATTTTCCGATCAATTCACCTGCGCAACACTCCTACCGACCCGGCAGGGATAGAGGCCATCGGGGTCGTGGTGGTTGAGCATGACAATCTCGTGGTCAATCCAAATAAATCCCAGTTTGCAAACCTTCACAAACCGACCGCGATAGCCCCGATGCCCCCAAATCCCGCTATTGGGGACCCGCTGCATTATGAGTCGATGATTCAAAGAATCTGCAACGCCTACACCCAGCGTTTTCCGTAGGTGTTTCTCTACATAATTCCGGAATTCTCCGCCCAGGTGCTCGATTCGCTGCGCCAGCCGCTGGAAACCGGCGACGTCGCGATCGCGCGCGTCAATCACCGCATCACCTACCCGGCGCGGTTCATGCTGGTCGCAGCCATGAACCCGTGCCGCTGCGGACGCGCCAACGATGCCGGTTTTGCCTGCAAACGCGGTCCCAACACGCGCTGCGTGGCGGAATATCAAGGCCGGCTGTCCGGCCCGTTGCTGGATCGCATCGACCTGCACATTGAGGTGCCGGCGGTAACCGCCGCCGATCTTATTCTGCCGCCGCCCTCGGAAGGCAGCCGCGAGGTCGCCGCCCGTGTTGCGCGCGCCCGCGATATCCAGGTCGAGCGCTACGCCGCGCTGGGTTTGTCCGACGTGCGCACCAATGCGCAGGCGCACGGGCCGGTACTGGAAGACATCGCGCGCGCCGAGGGGACGGGCTTGACGCTGCTGCGCGATGCCGCCGATTCCATGCGGCTGTCTGCGCGCGGCTATCACAGGGTATTGCGCGTCGCCCGCACGCTGGCCGATCTCGACGGCGCCGACAAAGTCGGCCGCGTGCATCTGGCCGAGGCATTGTCTTACCGCGCGCTCGCCGACGAAGTACGGCGCGCGGCGTAAATTATTTTTTGTATGATCTTTTGCGGCCCTCCTTCGCCCGCCGACCAGGGCTTCGCAGCCGAAGCGGCTGCTCGGCGGAGTAGGCAGCCGGCTTCGCGAAGGCGGGAAACCGGTTCCCATCCCCGATCAAGGCGAGGACAAGCTTTTCGAGATCATGCAATGCCCGCCGCTTCGTTCGCGGCGATCTGGCAAAACGCTGGCGAGACTGCTGGTTCCGCGCGAGAATTCGCTGCGCGTAACTGATTTCAGCACCCTTACTTAACTGTCCTTTCACCACGTTCGTGCGCGGGCTTCTGACCCCGGCAACGGGGAATAGAATTGCAAGATTCAGAGTGCCAAATATCCGCTTAACGCGTGGAGATTCAGGCGTTCATGAGATCGGGATCTTCATTCGCGCAATCGACACGCAGGCGCGCGCGCAACAAAGCGGCGTTGGTCTTGTTCGGCCGCGCCGCCGTGTCCACCATGGCGGTGGTCGCCGGCTGGCTTGGTTTTCTTGCCGGCATCGAGCTGCAGAAGTCGAATTACGATCCCTACGCCTACGCCACCGGCGTCGGCGCGCTATTTGCCACCACCTGCGCCATCATTGCTTTCATGTTGATGCGTCAACGCGCGCACACCGAGAAAGTGCGCGCGCTGGAGACGCGCGTCGAGGAATTGTCCGACGACAATTGGGAACTACGCGAGGCGGAAGATCGCGCCCGTGACCTGCTGGAATCGCAAGGCGACCTGATCGTGCGCCGCGACGCCAATGGCCGCGTCACCTTTGCCAATGACGCGTTCTGCGCCCTCGCCGGTCAGCGCGAGGCCATCATCGGCCGCGTGACCGAACTATCCGTTATCGAGCAAGGACCGATGACGGTGCTCGCCGACAGGACCCGCGTGCACGATCAGAACGTCGCCTGCGGCGAAAATCCACGCTGGATCGCCTGGCGCGAAGCCGCGGTGCGCGGCGAAAACGGCACCGAAATGCAAAGCGTCGGCCGCGACGTCACCTATCGCGTCGAGGCCGAGCGCGCCTTCGCATTGGCGCGCGACCACGCCGAAACCGCCAATCGCGCCAAGTCGCGTTTCCTCGCCACCGTCAGCCACGAAATCCGCACGCCACTCAATGGCATCCTCGGCATGGCTGACTTATTGCTCGACACAGAATTGACGCCCGAACAACTCACCTACGCCAAGGCGGCCAAGACCTCGGGCGAAACGTTGCTGGCGTTGATTGGCGACATTCTCGACTTCTCCAAGATCGAGGCCGGCAAGCTCGAGCTGGAGGCGCGGCCGTTTGCGCTTGCTCTTCTGGTCGAGGAAACCGTCGAGCTCCTGGCGCCGCGTGCGCAAGCCAAAGGCATCGACATCGCATCCTTCGTCGACGACCGGCTGCCACGGAACGTTGTCGGCGATGCCGCGCGCTTGCGCCAGGTGCTGCTCAATCTCGCCGGCAATGCCATCAAGTTCACCGAAAAAGGCGGTGTTGCCGTGATCGTCGAGCCTGACGCGCAGCCGGACGAAATCCGTTTCCAGGTGCGTGACACCGGCATCGGCCTCGCGCCGCAAGACCAGGCCCGTATCTTTCTCGACTTCGAACAGGCGGACGGATCTGCCACGCGCAAGTTCGGCGGCACCGGGTTGGGACTCGCGATCTCCAAGCGTATCGTCGAGCGCATGGACGGCGGCATCACAGTCGACAGCGAAGCGGGCCGCGGTGCGACCTTTCGTTTCAGCGTGCCGCTCAAGGCAGCGACCGGCAGCGACCCCGCAGCGAATTTCGTGACACCAGATCTTTCCGGTGAAACGGCCCTGATCGTCGCCGCGGCGGAAATCGAATCGTCGCTGCTGGCGCGCCGGATCGAGAGCTGGGGCGCCAAGAGTCGCGTGGCACCCGACACCAGAAGCGCCACCGCACTGCTCAAGGAGCGGCGCTGGGATGCGCTGCTGGTCGACTATCCGCTGGCGCAGAGGATGATCGCCAACGGCGATCTTTCGCGCCACGATGGCGCGCGCAGTATTGTCTTGATCAAGCCGACCGAGCGGCATGAATTACCTGCGCTAAAAGCACGCGGCTTCACCGGCTATCTGGTCAAGCCGGTGCGCGCGGCTTCGCTCGCCGCGCGGCTACGCGAACAAGATGCGTTCGAAGACATGCCGGCGGAGATCGCCGCCGGCGTCGCAGATGACGCGCGTTCAGAAGGCAAAGGAAGAACCAACGGTAAGAGCTTGTCGATCCTGGTGGCCGAGGACAATGAGATCAACGCGCTCCTCGCCCGCGTGCTGCTCACCCGCCTCGGCCATCGCCCGACTATCGCCAGCCACGGCGAAGCGGCGGTCGAATCCTGGGCCGCCGCGCGCGCGACAGGCCAGCCCTACGACCTCGTGCTGATGGACGTGCAGATGCCCGGCATGGACGGTCTTGAGGCCGCCCGGCGCATCCGCGCCACTGAGGCCGCGGCCGGCGACCGGCCGGTCCGCATGCTGGCGCTCACCGCAAATGCGCAGACCGAAGACCGCGAGGCCTGCCTCGCCGCCGGCATGGACGGCTTGCTGGTGAAACCGCTCGACCGCGAAAGATTGCGTGAAGCGTTGGCCGCAGTCGCAGCCCGGCTTGCGGCCTGAGCCGAATTTCCCCACATTGTCATAATTCCGTGTCTCGCTCATGCTGTAGGGAACACCGACGCTCATTCCTTGATTCGGTTGCCTGCGTATCCGGCTAACCCCACCTTTTTCGCGCCGAAAAGGAGCCAAGTCTTCCATGGCACGCCGCGATAGCCTCTATCCTGCGCGCAATCTGTTCGAACGTTTCCGTCCGGCGCCCACCGGGCCCGGCGTTCCCAGCCTGATTTCGGCGCTGCAAGCCTATGGCGGTTTGCAAGCTTGGGCGGCGCGCGCGCACCGACCGGTTCAGAGCCTGGGTCGTCTCGGCGCGCTGGAAGTGCGGCTGGCACAAACCGCCGCCGAAGTGCGTCAGGCACAAAAGCTGCGCTATCGCGTTTTTTATCAGGAGGGTTCGGCCATCGCCAATCCGGGCCGGCTGTTCGCGCGCCGCGACGTCGACGCCTATGACGCGATCTGCGACCATCTGCTGGTACTCGATCATGACGCTCGCGACGGCCAGAACGCCAACCGCCCGGCGGTGGTCGGCACTTATCGTCTGCTGCGCCAGCCGATGGCCGAGGAATATGGCGGCTTCTACACTTCCGCTGAATTCGACATCGGCGGGTTGATCGCGCGCCACGCCAATATGCAATTTCTTGAAGCCGGCCGTTCCTGCGTGCTGGCGCCCTACCGCACCAAGCGCACGGTCGAGCTGCTGTGGCACGGCATCTCCGGCTATCTGCGCCAGAACGAAACCGACGTCATGTTCGGTTGCGCCAGCCTCGACGGCACCGAACCGAAGCGGATGGCGATAGCGCTGTCGTTCCTGCATCATTACGCGCGCGCGCCGGAAGCATGGCGCGCTCGGGCGCTGCCCGAGCGTTACGTCGAGATGAACCGGATGTCGAAGGAATCGATCGATCCGAAGGCGGCGTTGCGCATGTTGCCGCCGCTAATCAAGGGCTATCTGCGGATCGGCGCTTACATTGGCGACGGCGCGGTGGTCGACCACGAGTTCGGCACCACCGACGTGCTGATCATGCTGCCGGTGTCCGCGATCAAGAAGCGCGTCATCGACCACTTCAACATCCCGAGCCAGGCGGCGTGACGCTCACAGCCTTCGCAGCGACACTTCCTCGACCAGATGACTCTCAACCTTCTTCAGGATCAGGTCGGAGCGCTGCCGCGTCGGAATGATATTTTCATGCAGATTGACCAGATTGATGCGCGTCCAGATCGACGATGCGGTCTCGATCGCTTCGTCGTCGGACAAATTCGAATAGCGATGGAAATATGATTTCGGATCGCGGAACGCGGTGCTGCGCAGCGTCAAGAAGCGATCGACGTACCAGGACTTGAGCACGTCCTCGTCGGCGTCGAGATAGACCGAGAAATCGAAGAAGTCCGACACGAACGGTATCGCCTTGCCGTCCTTCGGCAGACGACCGGTCTGCAGCACGTTCAGGCCTTCGACGATGAGGATGTCCGGCCGGTCGACCTCGACCCATTGGTTCGGCGTCACGTCGTAGACCAGATGCGAATAGATCGGCGCTCGCACCGGCCGCCGCCCGGCCTTCACGTCGGTGAGAAAGCGCAGCAGCGCCGGCAGGTCGTAGCTTTCCGGAAAGCCTTTCTTCTCCATCAGGCCTTCGCGCTCGAGGATGGCGTTCGGATAAAGAAAACCGTCGGTGGTGATGAGATCGACCTTGGGCACGTTCGGCCAGCGCGCCAGCAAAGCCTGCAGCACGCGCGCGGTGGTGGATTTACCCACCGCCACCGATCCGGCAACGCCGATGACGAAAGGCATCTTGACGTCTTCGGTGCCGAGGAAGCGTTCCTGCGCGCGGAACAGCCGCTGCGTCGCCGCCACGTAAAGCGACAGCAGCCGCGACAGCGACAGATAAATCTCCTCGACTTCCTTCAGGTCGAGCCGGTCGTGCAGCGAGCGTAGCCGCGTGACCTCCTCCGAGGTCAGCGTCATCGGCGTGTCTTCGCGCAGCGCCGCCCATTCCGCGCGCGAGAACGTGCGGTACGGCGAAAGCGTTTCGACGGTGCGCTGTTCCATAGATTATCCGCGCGAGGCTTTTTCTGCGTGGCCGGATTGCGCGGTGCGCTTGGCGAGTTCGGCCTCGACCTCGGCCAGCGTCACGCCGCGCGCTTCCAGCACCACCAGCAGATGATAAAGCAGGTCGGCGGCTTCCGCGGTCAGGCGGCCTTTGTCTTGCTGCACGGCAGCCATCACGGTTTCGACCGCCTCCTCGCCCAGTTTTTTGGCGCAGTGGGCGACGCCCTTGTCCAGTAACGCGCGGGTATAGGATTCAGCCGCGCTCGCCTTGGCGCGTTCGTGCACCCGCTTTTCCAAGTCGGCCAACGTGAACTTGCTCATGAGCGGTTCTTTATCACGGATCGAGCCGCATCGGCAGGCCCGCTTTCGCCATGTAATCCTTGGCTTCTCGCACGCTGTGCTCGCCGAAATGGAAAATCGAGGCGGCCAGCACCGCCGTGGCATGGCCGTCGCGGATGCCGGCCACCATGTCATCGAGTTTGCCGACGCCGCCTGAGGCGATCACCGGAACCGACACCGCGTCCGCCACCGCGCGGGTCAGCGCAACGTCGTAGCCCTTCTTGGTGCCGTCGCGATCCATCGAGGTCAGCAGAATTTCGCCGGCGCCGAGCGCGACCACTTCCTTGGCGTAGCCGACCGCGTCGATGCCGGTCGGCTTGCGGCCGCCGTGGGTGAAAATCTCCCAGCGCGCTGTCTCGCCCGGCTTCGACACTTGCTTGGCGTCGATCGCAACCACGATGCACTGGTCGCCGAATTTCTCCGCCGCTTCCTTGACGAAGCCGCGGCGCTCGACCGCAGCGGTGTTGATCGAGACCTTGTCGGCGCCCGATGACAGCAGCGCGCGGATGTCCTCGATCGTGCGCACGCCGCCGCCGACGGTGAGCGGCATGAAGCAGGCCTCAGCAGTGCGCCGCACCACGTCGAGGATGATGTCGCGCTTCTCGTGGCTGGCGGTGATGTCGAGAAAACAGAGTTCGTCGGCGCCGGCCGCGTCATAGGCGATAGCCGCTTCCACCGGATCGCCGGCGTCGCGCAGATTGACGAAATTGACGCCCTTGACCACGCGGCCGTCTTTCACGTCGAGGCAGGGGATGACGCGGACTTTGAACATTGCCTAAGCCGCCGCCCGCGCGTCACGGATAAGCTTGAGAGCATCCGCCGCATTCAGCCGCCCGTCATAAAGCGCGCGGCCGGCGATGGCGCCGGCCAGTTTTCTTGCGCGCGGCTCCAGCAATCGCCTTGATGTCGTCGATCGAAGCAAGCCCGCCCGAGGCGATCACCGGAATCGAAATGCTGTCGGCCAGCGCGATGGTGGCGTCGAGATTGAGGCCCTTGAGCATGCCGTCACGGGCGATGTCGGTGTAGATGATCGCCGCTACGCCGGCGTCCTCGAATCGGCGTGCGATATCGAGCGCGGACAGTTCGGATGTTTCCGCCCAGCCCTGCACCGCCACCTTGCCGTCGCGCGCATCGAGGCCAACCGCGACGCGGCCTGGAAAATCGCGCGCCGCTTGTTTGACGAATGGCGGGTCGCGTACGGCGGCGGTGCCGATAATGACGCGGGTCACGCCCTTCTCGAGCCAGGCTTCGACGGTCGCCAGTGTCGCGCACGCCGCCGCCGAGCTGTACCGGAATGCCGATGGTCTCCAGGATGCGATCGACGGCGCCGGCGTTTACCGGCTTGCCGGCGAAGGCGCCGTCGAGGTCGACAATGTGCAGATACTCGAAGCCCTGCATCTCGAAGCCGCGCGCCTGCGCCGCCGGATCGCGGTGGAACACGGTGGCGCGCGTCATGTCGCCCTGCTCCAGCCGCACCGCGAGGCCTTCTTTGAGATCGATGGCAGGAAATAAAATCACGGCGTCCATTTCAAAAAATTGGCGATCAGCTTCAGCCCGAGCTTCTGGCTCTTCTCGGGATGGAATTGCGTGCCGACCATGTTGTCGCGCCCGACGATCGCCGTCAGCGGGCCGCCGTAGTCGGCCTGCGCCACCAGATCGCTCGCGATGCGCCGGTTTGAGCTCGTAGGAATGCACGAAATAGGCGTGCAGTCCGTCGCCGCCGGTTGCGATGCCATCGAGCAGCGGGTGCGGTTTGGTTACGTGTCAACGTGTTCCAGCCCATGTGCGGAATTTTCAAATCCGGATCGGACGGCGCGATGCGATCGACCTCGCCGGCGATCCAGCCGAGACCCGGCGTGACCTGATATTCGCGGCCGCGCTCGGCCATCAATTGCATGCCGACGCAGATGCCGAAAAACGGCCTGCCCTGCTTGCGTACCGCGGTGTCGAGCGCGTCGATCATGCCGGGAATCTCATCGAGCCCGCGCCGACAATCGGCGAAAGCACCGACGCCCGGCAGCACCACACGGTCAGCCTTGGCAACTTCCTTCGGATCGCTGGTGACAACGATCGGCTGATCGTGTCCGCTTTCACGCGCGGCGCGTTCGAAGGCTTTCGCCGCCGAGTGCAAATTGCCCGAACCGTAATCGACGATGGCAACGCTCATCGCTTCACGCCCCCGGTTCCGGGAATAGCCCAATCACATCGGAAGGCGACGGCGGTCCGTGCCGCACCGGTGCGGAGTATTGCGGCGCAGGCGCAGTGGGCGTCGCGACCGGTTTTTCGCCCGTGCGTTTGGCCCATTCGGCATAGAAACGCCGCTCGGCAGTCTCGGCGTCATCGCCAACCACGAAGCCGAGCGTCTTCCATTTCTTCCACGCCAGTTTTCGCCGCCAGATGGTCGACGCTTCGAAACCGACCAGCAATCCGACCAGCAGGCTGGCGAAGAATTTCACGCCCGGCGCCGCGCCGATCAGCATGAGACCGAGGCCGAGCGCGGCGTTGACCAGCAGATAAATCGCGAACGCCAGCCAAAGCCGCCGCCACAGCAGCCAAAGCGGCGCCAGCAGAAACGCCCAGACATAGAATCCGTCGCGCACGAACACGAAGCGTTCCGGAGCGGACACGGCTTCGCTCTTGCGCGGCGGCGGTTCGTGAACGGTGTAAGTGGGCATCGGTTTTCTCTACGCAACGACTAACGGGCTCGCCGGCACAAGCCCGGCGACGACTAGCCGCCGAGCGAGCCCTTGGTGGACGGCACCTCGTCCTTGGCGCGCGGATCGATCGCCACCGCCGCCCGCAACGCGCGCGCCAGGCCCTTGAAGCAGGACTCGGCAATATGGTGATCGTTCGTGCCATATAAAGTCTCGGCGTGCAGCGTAATGCCGGAATTCATCGCGAAGGCCTGGAACCATTCCTGTACCAGTTCGGTATCGAAGCTTCCGACTTTGTCGCGCACGAACTCGGCCTTGAACACCAGAAACGGCCGTCCGGAAATGTCGATCGCGACGCGCGTCAGCGCCTCGTCCATCGGCACATTCACATCCGCGTAACGTGTGATGCCCTTCATGTCGCCGAGCGCCTGCTTCACCGCCTGGCCGAGCGCAATGCCGGTGTCCTCAGCGGTGTGGTGATCGTCGATGTGGGTATCGCCCTTGGCCTTGACCGTGATGTCGATGCGCGAGTGCCGCGCCAGCAAGTCGAGCATGTGGTCGAGAAAGCCGATGCCGGTCGCGATGGACGAACGGCCGGTGCCGTCGAGATCGACTTCGACCTCGACGTCGGTCTCCTTGGTCTTGCGCTTCACGGCCGCTTTGCGCATCTCGAATCCTTGGCAACATCCTTCAGTCGCGCGCCTTTTATCAGGGGTTGCCGGGATTCGCCACAGCCGTTGCCAATCGGTCAGGCCATCCCTAAATGACCATGATCGCGGGGGATTAATGCGTATGTCACCTAACGAAGTCCCATCCTGGCACGGCACCACCATTTTGACCGTCCGCAAGGGCGGCACGGTGGTGATCGGCGGCGACGGCCAGGTCTCGATCGGGCAAACCATCGTCAAATCCAATGCCAAAAAAGTGCGCAAGCTCGGCAAAGGCCAAGGCTCGGGCGACGTGATCGGCGGCTTCGCAGGCGCCACCGCCGACGCATTTACCTTGTTCGAACGGCTCGAATCCAAGCTCGAGCAATATCCCGGCCAGCTGCTGCGCGCCGCGGTCGAACTCGCCAAAGACTGGCGCACTGACCGCTATCTGCGCCGGCTCGAGGCCATGATGATCGTCGCCGACAAGCAGGTCTCGTTGGTGCTCACCGGCACTGGCGACGTGCTGGAGCCCGAAGCAGGCTGTGCCGGCATCGGCTCGGGCGGCAACTATGCGTTGGCCTCGGCCCGCGCACTGCTGGACGGTGCGCTCGACGCCGAGGCGATTGTACGCAAGTCGCTCGACATCGCCGCCGATATTTGCGTCTACACCAACCGCAACGTCACCATCGAGACGTTGAAAAGCGACTGACCCCATCACAGCTCTATGTACGAGTTTTACCCGATGACCGCCGACGACCTGCCGCTGGTGCGGCGCTGGCTTGGTGCGCCGCACGTCGTCGAGTGGTGGGGAGAGCCGGGCGAACAATTCGATCTCGTCAGCGGTGACCTCGATCATCCGGCGATGGATCAGTTCATCGTCGCGTGCGAGGCACGGCCGTTTGCCTACCTGCAATGCTACGATCCAGCAGCGTGGGACAGCGGCCTCGGTCCGCAGCCTGCGGGCACGCGCGGCATCGATCAGTTCATCGGCGAGCCAGACATGATCGGCCACGGTCACGGTTCCGCATTCATCCGGGCGTTCGTCGACCGCCGGCTGGCGGCGGGTGCGCCGCGCGTCGTCACCGACCCGGATCCCACCAACACGCGCGCAATCCGCGCCTACGAAAAAGCCGGATTTCGCAAGGACCGTTTCATTGATACACCTGCCGGAAACGCTCTTCTCATGGTACGCAACGCATGACCGACTTCTCCCCCCGCGAAATCGTTTCCGAACTCGATCGCTTCATCGTCGGCCAACACGATGCCAAGCGCGCGGTTGCTATCGCGCTGCGCAACCGGTGGCGGCGGCTGCAACTCGACGACAAATTACGCGACGAAGTGTTACCCAAAAATATCCTGATGATCGGCCCAACCGGCGTTGGCAAGACCGAAATCTCGCGCCGACTTGCCAGGCTCGCGGGCGCGCCGTTCCTCAAAGTGGAAGCCACCAAGTTCACCGAAGTGGGCTATGTCGGCCGCGACGTCGAGCAAATCATCCGCGACCTGGTGGAGATTTCCATCGCGCTCACCCGCGAACGGAAGCGCAAAGACGTACAAGCGAAGGCGGAACTGAACGCCGAGGAGCGCGTGGTCGATGCCTTGGTTGGACCCGGCGCCAGCCCGGCGACGCGCGAAAGTTTCCGCAAGCGGCTGCGCGCTGGCGAGATCAACGACAAGGAAATCGAGATCGAAGTGCAATCGGGCGGCGGCGGCATGCCGATGTTCGAAATACCCGGGATGCCGGGCGCACAAATGGGCGCCATCAATATCGGCGATATTTTCGGCAAGCTCGGTGGCGGCCGCTCTAAGACGCGGCGCGTCACCGTGAAGGATTCGCACGACATTTTGGTCAACGAGGAATCCGACAAGTTGCTCGACAACGACCAGCTTGTTCAGGAATTGATCAAGGCGGTCGAGCAGAACGGCATCGTGTTCCTGGACGAGATCGACAAGATCGCCGGCCGCGAAGGCCGCATGGGCGCCGATGTGTCACGCGAGGGCGTTCAGCGCGACCTGTTGCCGCTAATCGAAGGCACCACCGTCAATACCAAGCACGGTCCGGTGAAAACCGACCACGTGTTGTTCATTGCGTCGGGGGCGTTTCACATCTCCAAGCCGTCGGATTTGTTGCCCGAGTTGCAGGGCCGGTTGCCGATCCGCGTCGAATTGAAAGCGCTCAGCCGCGACGACTTCCGCCGCATTTTGACCGAGCCGGAAGCTTCGCTGATCAAGCAATACGTCGCGCTGCTCAAGACCGAAGGCGTGGCGCTCGACTTCACCGAGGATGCAATCGACGCCATTGCCGACATCGCGGTGAGCGTGAACTCGGCAATCGAGAATATCGGCGCGCGCCGGTTGCAAACCGTGATGGAGCGCGTGCTGGATGAAATTTCTTTCGCCGCCACCGACCGCTCCGGCGACACCGTGAAAATCGACGCGGCCTATGTCGAAAAACACATCGGCGATCTCGCCAAGAACGCGGATCTGAGCCGGTTTATTCTTTGACCGCGCGCACCGGGTTGGTGACCGCGACAGGATCGGAGCCCGGAAAAGTCTCTTCCAATCCTTCTTCAAGCTTGCGATCGAGCTCTTTCTTTTCTTCGCTTTGAGCGACGGGCTTTTCCGCTTTTTTGGTTCCCGATTTTTTCGTCACCGCGTTACTCCTGGTTTACCCCCGCGCCCTGCGCACCCGCACATAGAGCGCGCCCTCGCCGCCATGGGCAACATGTGCATTTTCGAATCCGACCACGAAGGTGCGGAATTCCGGCAAGCCCAGCCATTGCGGCACCTGGCGGCGCAGCACGCCGGGCTCACCGCCGCGGCCTTTACCAGTAATCACCAGCACCAGGCGGGCGTCGCGGTCATGCGCGTTGCGCAGAAATCGCAATAACGCCGCGTGCGCCTCGCTTTGCGTCAACCCATGCAAATCAAGACGCGCGGCGATTTCATGCTTGCCGCTGGCGACACCGCGCTTCATGCGACGGCTAAGCGGCGTCCACGGCGGTGAAGGCTTTGGCGGTGCCGGCGGCGAAATAATTGTGGTTTTCGCAGGCCGGGCAGCGCGTGCCGGCTTCGCACCTTGCGCGATTGCCTCATCACCCGCATCGGGCGCGAGCGTCATCGCAACGCGTAACGGCTCGATTGCCTTGGTAACGGTCGCCCACAGCACGCGCTCGTCGTAGGACAGAACGCGGCGGCGGCCCGAGCTCATAGCCGCGGCTTGGGCTGCGCCGCAGTCGCCGCTGTGCCGGCCGCGGCATTGTCTGCCACGATATCCTTCGGCCGCGGCCTTGGCAGCGGAATGTCCTTGGCGACTTCAGGCGCAGTGCCGTTCACCGAGGCGCCCTGCGGCACCAGCATGACGAATTTACCGAACTGCTTGATGCGGCCGGCGATGTGGGGGGTATCCTCGCCATGGCCGAAATAGATGTCGGCGCGCGCCGACCCCCGGATGGCGGAGCCGGTATCCTGCGCGAACATCAGATGCTGGAAGGTATCCTGCGGCAGGTCGCTCGTGATCGGGAACTTGGCATCAATCCAGATCGGCGTACCGTAGACGTGGATCGAAGGATCGACCGCCAGCGAGCGCCACGGCGTCAGCGGAATCCCCTGTGCGCCGAGAGGCTCTTCGTTGGGCTTGAGGGGTGTCTCGGAGAAGAACACGAAGGAGCGATTCTTCTCGCGCAGCGCCTTGCCCTCGTCCGGATTGGCTTCCATGAATTCCCGAATCTTGTCCATCGACATTTCTTCGGGCGTGCAAAGACCCTGGTCGATCATGATGCGGCCAACCGGCGTGTAGGGCTTGCCATTACTGGCAATGTAATTAAGCCGCAACAATTCGCCGTCGGCGAGCTTGACGCGTGTGGAGCCCTGGATCTGCGCGAAGAAGGCATCGACGGGATTTTTGATCCAGCAGATCTCCAGCCCCTTGCCGGCCAGCGCCCCGCCCTCGATGGCAGTTCGATCGAATTGCGAGAACACCGTGCTCTTCTTGCCCGCAAGTTTTGCCGGCACGCGGTAGAGCGGGACGTTATAGTCCTCGGTCTTGACGCGCGAACCCGCGACTTCGGCCTCGTAATAGCCGGTGTAGAAGCCGTCAGCGCCGGTGTAATAGCCGTAGGTATGAACTTCCGGCAGGATGCGTACCGGCTTGAAATTATTTTCGAAGAAGGCGCGCGCCTTGTCACGGTCGAGCTTGCCGGCCGCATTGGCGCGCTCGCACACCTTGAACAGCGCGCCGTATAGCGGTCGCTTCGCGCGCATCGCCTTGCTGCCTTGCAGGATCGCGCCGCAGCTTTTCAGGAACGCGTCGAAGGCGACAGCGTGATCGTCGTCTTTCCAGCCGTCGAGCTTGGCAAAGCTGAGCGGCTCGACCTTCGCGTTGCGAAGCCTCAGGTCATGCGCCACCGCCGGTCCGCCGCCCGTCGCGAGCAGACACAGCGCCAAGCTTATGCCGATCTGCGAGCGAGGTGGTAACGCCGCCATGCGGTCATTGCCCGGCTTCGGTAGCGACCAGTTTCCAGTTCGGATCGCGCGACGACAGGTCGCGGGCAAATGTCCAGACGTCGGTGACGTCGGTGACCTTCTCGGCATTGCCGTCGATCGCGTTGCCGTTCTTGTCGCGCGTCACCGACACCAGCTTGGACTGGAATCGCACGGTGAGTTGCGCGGTACGCCCGCGCAGTTCGGCAGCGGTGATCTCGGCATTGTCGATGGAGACGAAGCGGCTCTCGACCGTCTCGCCGCGCTTCTCGCGGTCGGTGATGGCGGTTTCGAAGCCGTCATAGACTTCGCGCGACAACAAATTCTTCAACGTGCGGCGGTCGCCTTCGGCAAAGGCGTTGACGATCATCTCGTAGGCGGCACGCGCGCCGGTCAAGAAATGTTTGTGATCGAAATTGGCGTCG
The DNA here is from genome assembly GCA_963809675.1 of uncultured Alphaproteobacteria bacterium. Classification (GTDB taxonomy): domain Bacteria; phylum Pseudomonadota; class Alphaproteobacteria; order Rhizobiales; family Xanthobacteraceae; genus Pseudolabrys. Next base: position 334,067 of record CAWEKJ010000006.1, on the reverse strand, counting down.
GCACCGACAATCGCATCAAGTCCCGTGGCAAGCGGCGAGCCAACCGCGGCGACGCCCTTCCAGCGCTCGCTCGGCTCAACCGGCACGGCAGGCTTAGCGGCGGCTGCTTCCGGCGCGCGGTTCGGCAGCGCGACGACCTTCTCCGGCGCCGGCCGCGCCGGTTCGCGTGCCGCGTAAGGGTCATAAGGCGGCCGCTCTCGGCCAGTGCGTTGGCCGAGTACGCTGCGCAGGCGCAGAAAGATGAAAACCGCCAGCGCCAGGAATATGATGGTGTAGATGTCGAACACGTCTCGCATGCCTTGTATCTGTGTCGGCAGATCGGTCCACGGCCCGGGCGGTAGCGGCCGGGTCCACCGTTACTATCTATGCCGGTGCCCGCGCCAATCCATAGGCTCAGCGCCGGCATTTCGGCGCAATTGTGCGACGTGAACAAAGCTTAAACGATCAGGGACCCCGCGCCAACCTCGTGTACACCGGGAAAACACCAATGAATGTGGCAAAATGGCTGCTGCTGGTACTGCTGGCGCTGCCTTTAATGGAACTGGTGGTGTTCATCGCGGTCGCGGGCAGCATCGGTTTTTTGTGGGCGTTGACGCTGGTGGTGGCGACATCAATGGCCGGTGCGATGGTATTGCGCCATGCCGGCGGCAACCACATCGCCCGCATGCGCGTCGCAGTGGGCACCAATAATTTCACCAGCCTGCAAGCCGATGGCCCCGGTACCCTCACCCTGCTGGCCGGGATTCTCCTGCTAATTCCAGGGTTTATAACGGACGCACTGGGGCTTTTGCTGCTGCTGGCGCCGCTACGTCGCGCCTTAGCCGCGATATTGGGGCTGCGGCCAAAGCCGGCACAACCCGATGGCGTGGTCGATCTCGAGCGCGAGCAATGGCATCAAGTGCCCGATCCCGCGCTGTCGGACCGGCGCGATTTAGAGCGTAAGCCTCGATAGTTGTTCCCTTAAAGACGCCGTGTTAGCCAACCGCCGCGTCCAATATTTTGCATCGGCGGCAAGGAGTTCTCATGTCCACGACTAATGGCGGCCCGGCACCGGCCGCAGACCTGCCGCCGCAACTCAACGTGGTGGCGCAATACATCAAGGATTTTTCGTTCGAAAATCCGAATGCGCCGCAGTCGATGGCAACCGGAACGGCGCCGCCGCAGATTTCCATTCAAATCAACGTCGCTGCCAAACCGATGACGGAAACCGACATCGAGGTTGGGCTAAAGCTCGAGGGCAAGGCGGAGAGCAACGGCACGCTGATGTTTCGCTTCGAACTGGAATACGCCGGCGTATTTCGCATTCAGAACGTCCCGCCGGAAAGCCTGAACCCGGTCGTGCTGATCGAATGTCCGCGCCTGCTGTTTCCGTTCGCGCGCGAGATCATCGCCACGATGGTCCGCAATGGCGGTTTCCCGCCGCTGCTGCTCGACCCGGTGGATTTCGTCGGCCTCTATCGCCAGAAATTGGGCGAGCTACAGGCGTCCGGCGCGCCGGCGCCGCAGAGCTGAGCCATCAGGCGCCCGGCAGATAATCCCGCCACAGCGCCTTCTCACCCAAAGTCGCTACGAAATCGCGGTGCGCCGCGCGATCCGCGTCGGTAATGCGCGGCGTCAACGCCACGTCGCGCTCGCGCCGGACCGCGGCGCCGTCGCGTTCATTGCCGCGGCGCGCGTTGCTCTCGGCCAGACCAAGTTGCGCCTGCCGCCCGCCAATCAACTCAAGATAGACCTCGGCCAGAATTTCGGCGTCGAGCAGCGCGCCGTGCTTAGTACGGCGCGAATTGTCGATGCCGTAGCGCGCGCACAAGTCGTCGAGCCGGTTCGGGCCCGGCCGGATGCTTGCGGCGCGCCAGCAACAGCGTATCGACCAGCCGATCGCGCGCAATCAGCGCGCGATCTACGCGCTTAAGTTCGGCGCAGAGAAAGCCGTGGTCGAAGCCGGCATTGTGGATGACCAGCGGCGCATCGCCGATAAAGGCGAGGAACTCGTCGACGATCTCGGCGAAGCGCTTGTGGCCCTTCAGGAACTCGGCCGACAGCCCGTGAATCGCAAAGGCCTCCGCCGGCATATCCCTGTCGGGGTTTAAATAGGCGTGGAACGTCGCGCCGGTCGGAATCCGGTTGAGCAACTCGATGCAGCCAAGTTCGACCAGGCGGTGACCCTGGTTCGGATCGAGGCCGGTGGTTTCGGTGTCGAGGACGATTTCGCGCATGGCTCCATCGATTCAGGCAGCGGCAGAATCAGCGCCGCCGCTGCGGCATCTTAACGATCGCCTGGAGAATATCACGCACCTGGGCGCGCGCCGGCTCAAGTCCTTTCGAGGTATCCACCACGAAATCGGCGCGCCGGCGCTTCTCGGTGTCCGGCGTCTGCTTAGCCAGGATTGCGGCGAACTTGTCCTCGCTCATGCCGGGGCGCTCGAACGCGCGGACGCGCTGGATATCGGCCGGCGCCGATACCACCACCACCGCGTCGCAGCGCTTGTCGCCGGCGGTCTCGTACAGCAGCGGAATGTCGAGCAGCGCGACCTTGGCACCCTTTTCTTGCGCCTCGTTCAAAAACCGTTCCTCCGCCTGGCGCACCAGCGGATGCACGATGTGTTCCAGCCGTTTCATCGCCAGCTCGTCGCCGAGCACGCGTTGGCCGAGCTTTTCGCGGTTCACCTTGCCGCCGGCGGTGGTACCGGGAAACGCAGCTTCGATCGGCGCCACCGCTTCACCCTCATAAAGTCGATGCACCGCGGCATCGGCGTCGTGCACCGGCACGCCCTCCTCGGCGAACATTTTCGCCGTGGTGGATTTTCCCATGCCGATCGAGCCGGTCAGGCCGAGGATGAACATGTTTTCTTCCTTCACCTCTCCCATGAGGAAAGGGAGCCCAACGCCTTCGCGACTCTATCCGTCTACCAACTTGTTCTGCCGCAAAAAGCTAAGCAGCAGCAACAGCGGCAGGCCGAGTATGGTGAAATAGTCGCCCTCGACGCGTTCGAACAGATGGATGCCGATGCCTTCGAGCTGATAGCCGCCGACGCTCGCGAACGCCGTGTCACCCGCCATGTCGAGATAATCCTCGAGAAAACGGTCGGAAACATTGCGCATGGTCAGCCGTGCGCTGTCGACGCAATCGAACACCAGCGTGCCGTCGCGCACCAGCGCCAACGCGGAATGCAGCTCATGCGTCCGCCCGCGCAAGGACCGCAACTGCTCGAGCGCCTCGGCGCGGTCCGCCGGGTTTGCTGAACCGCGCGCGCCACGCGCCAGCGTCTGGTCGGCGCCGAGCACCAGGTAACCCGGCACATCGGGCGTCACGGCATCGGCCTTGGCGCGCGCGAGGTACCGGGCGATGGCAGCTGCATCGGTGGTGCCGGCCTTGGCTTCGGCCGCGCGCTCGTCGATCGGCGCCGGACGAATCTCGATGCGCAGCCCGGCCGCCGCCAGCATCTTGCCGCGCACTTCGCTTTTCGATGCGAGCACCAATGGCTGGGGGCTGAGCCAAAGTGGCATGATTACTCTTAATCCCTTTCAAGGTAGAAACACCATGCGGCCGGTTCGTGTCCGCGATCGCAGCGATATTACGTCACTGGTTGCCGGCGCCGTTCGGCCAGAAGCTTCATCACCGCCGCGGCAGTTTCCTCGATCGAGCGGCGCGTCACGTCGATGCTTGGCCAATTGTGCTTGGCGCAAAGCCGGCGCGAATAGGCGACTTCCTCGGCGACCGCAGCCTTGTCGATATATTGGTCGTCGTCGCGATGCGCCTTTAAGCCAAGCAGCCGGTTCTCGCGGATCTGCACGATGCGCTCGGGGCTGGCGTATAAGCCCACGACCAACGGCCGCGTCAGTTTCTCGACCTCTGGCGCCAACGTCACGCCCGGCACCAATGGCACATTGCCGGTCTTGACGCCGCGGTTGGCGAGATAGATCGAGGTCGGCGTTTTCGACGTCCGCGAAACGCCAACCAGCACCACGTCGGCCTCCTCCAGCCCTTCGGCGTGCTGGCCGTCATCGTGGAACATCGTGTAGTTGAGCGCATCGATACGCTGGAAGTATTCCGCGTTGAGCACGTGCTGAGCGCCGGCGCGGTGCAAAGTCTCGGCGCCGAGATAGGACTGGAACAGCCGCAGCACCGGGCCCAAGCACCGACATGCAAGGCAGGCCAAGCTCGCGACATTTATCTTCCAGCAATTGGATAAGGTCTTCCTCGAGCAGCGTATAAAGCACCAGACCCGGCGCTTCGGTGATTTCCGCCAGACACAAGATCGAGCTGCTTTTTCGAGCGCACCATCGGGTAAAGATGCTCGACCGGCGAAACCCCGGCATATTGCGCCGCAGCGGCACGCGCGACCATGATCAGCGTTTCGCCGGTCGCGTCGGAAACCAGATGAAGATGGAAATAGCCGGTGTCGGGCATCTGTGTTGGGCTGCTGTATAGCTTGCGGACCAAATGTGTATATGGCGGGAGAAGGCCACGGCTTTACCCGCCACGCAAGATGACAAGGGCAATGAATTCATTTTCCATCCACATGACTGCCTGAGGGACGGCCATCCGAGGACAGCTCGTTCTAGTAACCAGCTTGTGGAGTAACTCCTGGGGAGAAACCGGGATAACGGTCAAAAGCCCCATGAATCCAGGCCGCTGCTGTGGACGAAAAGCTACGGGAATTACATCCGACTCTGAATCTAGCCTTCGCTGCCGGTGGACAGAGTGTTGACTGGAAGGCATGAGTCCAATCCACGCTCTAATAACAACTACAAAGAGACTTATAAGAGTCTTTATGGAAGAAGCCGGCAAAACCAACGCTGTGGGGACAAAGCTGTTACTTCGTGTTCTAGCGAAGCAACGCGTAGCCGTTCCGCCAGTCTGGATGATGCGGCAAGCGGGACGGTATTTGCCGGAATATCGTGCGGTGCGCGAGAAGGCGGGCGGCTTTCTCGATCTTTGTTTTAATCCCGAACTAGCGGCCGAAGTGACATTGCAGCCGGTGCGGCGCTTCGGTTTCGATGCCGCTATTCTGTTTTCCGATATTCTGGTGATCCCGGTGGCGCTCGGCCGCAAGCTCTGGTTCGTCGACGGCGAAGGACCGCGGCTGGAACCACTGCTTGATGCGAAAGCACTGCTGTCGGTGCGCAAGAAAGCAGATGCCGAAGCGCCTGGCGCCGATCTATGAAACCGTGCGGCGGGTGAAAGCCGAGCTGGCGCGCGAAACGACGCTGATCGGTTTTTGCGGCGCGCCGTGGACGGTTGCGACCTATATGGTCGCCGGTCAAGGCACGCCCGATCAGGCGCCGGCGAAAAAACTGGCAGCGAGTTCACCCGATGCTTTTCAACATCTGATCGATTGTCTGGTCGATGCATCGGTCGATTATCTTGGCGACCAACTTGAAGCCGGCGCCGATGTCGTACAGATTTTCGATACTTGGGCGGGCTCGCTGCCGGCGCAGGATTTCGAGCGCTGGTGCGTGCAGCCGACCAAACGGCTTGTTTCGAAGCTGCGTGCAAAACGACCCGGCGCCAAAGTGATTGGTTTTCCGCGCGGCGCCGGAAAAAATATTCCGCGCTATGTCGATGAAACCGGAGTCGATGCCGTCAGCCTCGAAAGCGGCATCGATCGCGATTTTGCGCACGAGGAAATCCAGTCGCGCGTTCCGGTGCAGGGCAATCTCGATCCATTGATCCTGCGCGCGGGCGGCGGCGCACTTGATAAAGAAATCGATGCCGTGCTGGCGGCTTTCTCGGGTGGCCCTTTCATCTTCAATCTCGGCCATGGCATCCTGCCCGATACGCCGATCGCCCATGTCGAACGGATGCTGAAGCGAGTGCGGGGATAAGCATGTACCTCTGGATCAAAGCCTTGCACATCATCGCGGTCATCGCCTGGATGGCCGGCATGCTCTATCTGCCGCGGCTGTTCGTCTATCACGCGTCGGCAAAACCCGGCTCCGAGCTGTCGGAGACGTTCAAGGTGATGGAGCGCCGGCTGCTGAAGCTGATCATCAACCCGGCGATGATCGCGACCTGGGTGTTCGGCCTCATGCTGGTCTGGCTGATGGGGAAGGACGCATTTTTCCAGGCCGGCTGGCTGCACGCCAAGCTTGTCTTGGTGCTGGTGATGTCGGGTCTGCACGGCTATTTCGCCCGCTTGGTTAAACAATTCGCCGCCGACCGCAACCGGCACTCGCCTAAATTCTATCGTATTGTCAATGAGATACCTACCGTTCTACTGATCTTCATCGTGGTTCTGGCGGTGGTCAAACCGTTCTGAACAAAGCGCGCGTAAGTGTGCCCGCGCGCGACGCCGCTTGCGAAAAAACGCTTTTTCGCTTATGTAGTGGTTTCCCACCGAACGCAGGCAGATGCAGTCGCGTTCCGGCTCCCAAGTGTTCGGGCCGGCCGCAGCATCGGGTTCCGGGCACCTTCCCAAACTACCTCGTTACCCCAGACCTGCGATCTTTCTCTCCCTCGTTTACCGGCTTCCTGAGTCCGCATTTTTTTCGAGACTCCCCGGTCACTCTCCCAAGGATAAATGCCCCCCATGCGGGAAATGAAACTCCAGGACCTCAAGTCCAAGACACCAGCCGAGCTGGTGCAATTCGCCGAAGAAAACAAAGTCGAGAACGCCAGCACCATGCGCAAGCAGGAGCTGATGTTCGCGATCCTCAAGCAGCTCGCGACGCAAGAGATTGACATCATCGGCGAAGGCGTCGTCGAAGTGCTCTCCGACGGCTTCGGCTTCCTGCGCTCGCCGGAATCCAATTACCTGTCCGGCCCCGACGACATCTATGTCTCGCCCAGCCAAATCCGCCGCTTCGGTCTGCGCACCGGCGACACCGTCGACGGCCACATCCGCTCGCCGAAAGAAGGCGAGCGCTACTTCGCCCTGCTCAAGGTCAACACGCTCAATTTCGAAGATCCCGAGAAGGCCAAGCACAAGGTCAACTTCGACAACCTGACGCCGCTTTATCCCGACGAGCGGCTGAAGATGGAGCACGAGGATCCGACCAAGAAGGATCTCTCGGCCCGCGTCATCGATATTGTGGCACCAATAGGAAAAGGCCAGCGCGCGCTGATCGTATCGCCGCCGCGCACCGGCAAGACCGTGCTGCTGCAGAACATCGCGCACGCCATCACCGCCAATCACCCCGAGGTGTTTCTGATCGTGCTGCTGATCGACGAGCGGCCGGAAGAAGTCACCGACATGCAGCGCTCGGTCAAGGGCGAGGTGGTGTCCTCGACCTTCGACGAGCCGGCCTCGCGCCACGTGCAGGTCGCCGAAATGGTGATCGAAAAGGCCAAGCGCCTGGTCGAACACGGCCGCGACGTGGTGATCCTGCTCGACTCGATCACCCGCCTCGGCCGCGCCTACAACACCGTGGTGCCGTCATCCGGCAAGGTGCTGACCGGCGGCGTCGACGCCAACGCGCTGCAACGGCCGAAGCGCTTCTTCGGCGCCGCGCGCAACATCGAAGAAGGCGGCTCGCTCACCATCATCGCCACCGCGCTGATCGATACCGGCTCGCGCATGGACGAAGTGATTTTCGAAGAGTTCAAGGGCACCGGCAATTCGGAACTCATCCTCGACCGCAAGGTGGCCGACAAGCGCACCTTCCCGGCCATGGACATCACGCGCTCCGGCACCCGCAAGGAAGAGCTGCTCACCGACCCGGCCGTGCTCAAGAAGATGTACGTGCTGCGCCGCATCCTCAATCCGATGGGCACCATGGACGCCATCGACTTCCTGCTCGACAAGCTCCGCAACACCAAGAACAACGCCGAGTTCTTCGAGAGCATGAACACCTGAGGCGTGCCAAGCCTGAAACATCTGCCCGAAAGACGGCCGCTCCCGAGGGGCGGCCGTTTCCTTTTCAGGCCGCGATGCTCCTTAGCCGCGCATGTACCGTTCGGCGATCTCACGCTCCATGCTGTCGGTGAGCTTGCCCGGCGCGCGACAAATCGCTCGATCTCGCGTTGCGCATCGCGCTGGTGCGCCAGCATCACCGCATCATAGAGCCAGCGCCATAGACTGCGGCGCGCGGGGCTTTGCCTGCGGCGCCGGCTCATAAGACACCGCGTCTCGGAAATGGGCGGAACGTGCGATAAACGCCATGATGGTCTCCGTTGCGAGGCCCAAGCTCGATTGAGCAAGCCTCATTTATCTGTCCCGAAGATTGGCTCTGATAATGTTGATTGACAAAGGATATGCTCTCAGCCCGACAGTTGAGATAAATCTCATGCATGGTCCGATGCCCCCGCTCTCCGCTCTTGCGCGCCTTCGAGGCGGCGGCGCGGCATTTGAGCCTGACCAATGCCGCGCGCGAACTGCACGTGACGGCCGGCGCGCTCAGCCATCAGATCCGGGGCCTTGAGGATTTGCTGGCGTCAAACTGTTCGAGCGCCGGGTGCGCTCGATCGCGCTGACCGCCGCCGGCAAGCAGCTTTATCCCGGACTGCAAAACGGCTTCGCGCACATCCGCGAGGCGGTCGAGACGTTCGAACTCGCCGGGCCAGGAGAATGTGCTGGTCGTGAGCACGTCGCCGGGCATGACCTCGAAATGGCTGGCGCCGCGGCTCTATCGTTTTGGCGCGGCGCACCCCGACATCGATGTGCGCATTACGTCCTCGCTCAATAACGCCAATTTCGCGACTGACGGCATCGATCTCGCCGTGCGCAATATGGCGGCCGATCCGGCGCCGGATCGCGCGCTCGAGATCGAAAGGCTGTTCGAGATTTCATTCGTGCCGGTGTGCAGCCCGAGACTGCATCGAGAAACACGGGCCGGTAAAGACCGCGCGCTGATCTGTCGCGATTGCCGCTGATCCACGACGAGACGCTGAAGGCGCGCATCGCGGTCGCCGACTGGAGCGACTGGTTCAAGGCCGTCGGCGTGCCCGATGTCGATCTGCGGCGCGGCTTACGTTTCAACAGCACCGACCACGCGCTCGACGCCGCCGGCGAAGGCGCCGGCGCCCTGCTCGCGCACGATCTGCTTGCTTACGATGATTTGCGCATCGGGCGGCTGCTGATTCCGGTGAAACTCTCGATTACGCCCGGCCGCGCGTTCCATCTGGTCTGGCCAAAAGACCGCAAGCCGCGCGCCGCCGCGCTCGCGTTCCGCAAATGGATCAAAGACGAAGTCGCCGCGCTCGACTGGCGGCCGTTCAAGACCAAGGTGATGGCCCGGCTGTAACGTGCCGCCGGGCTCAGCCTGTGCGCCGCCGCTTTTCTTCGGCAAAGCTCGGGCTCGGCATGCAGATGCCGTCTTTGTTGTCGCCGAGCGTCTGCTTGCATTCGGCGAGGCTCGAGAAGCCGCAACGCACCTGCGAGCCTTCCTTGTCCACGAAGCCGCACCATTCCTCGGCGCGGGCGGACGGGATCGAGGCGGCAAAGCTTGCGGCAATCGCAAGGGCGAAAAAGATGCGCATGGACGGTCTCCTGATCGCCGCCCCCGATCGGATCGCGCGCGAATTTTTCACCGTGAGTGCGGCAAGATCAAGATGGAAAAGTCATCGCGGCGACTGTCGCGGCGATCGCATCGGGGCTGGTAACCGGCAGCGAGCAGGTGGCGCCGACGCAGACGAAAGCCGCGCTACCCGGCGCCGCGGCAAGCTTGGCCTGTGCCGGGTGGGACGGCGGCAAGTCCACCGCGCTCATCGCGCGCAACACGATCCGCCCGACGAACGGCAGTTTCAGCGCCGCCTGCGTCAAAGGATCGGCCTCTTTGCCCGTCACCACGATCTCGGCGCCGCGCAGCCGCAAGTCGAGCGCATTGAGCAGCGCGACATGGCTGAACAGATTGCGCTCGGCCGCCGACAGGATGTTCTCGATCAGCCGGTCGGCTTTGCTCGCGCCATTGCATCGTCGCCGGACAACACCGCCAGCCGCACCAGATTTTGCGCCGCCACCGCGTTGGGATTGGGCGTGGCGTCGTCGGCGGTGGAATGCGGCCGCAGCAGCAAGTCGTTGGCGTCGTCGGCCGACAGATAATAGCCGCCGGTGTCGGCATCGGCGTAATGCGCATCGAACGCACGCTGCCATTTCAAGGCCTGATCGAGATAATCGCGCTCACTTGTCGCTTCGTAAAGCGCCAGGGCGGCGCGGATCATCGCGGCGAAAGTCCGAGGCGAGACCGGGAAACAACAGCTTGCCGGCGCGGTAGGAATGCCCGAGCCGGTCCGCCTTCAGTCATCGACGTCGCGATGAAATCGAACGCGCGCTTGGCCATCGCCAGCCATGACGGCTCGTCGAAAACGATCCCGGTATTGACCAGCGCGGCGATCATCAGCCCGTTCCAGTCGGCCAGCACCTTGTCGTCGAGACCGGGACGGATGCGGCCGGCGCGCGCCGCCAGCAAAATCGCGCGCAACGCTGCTAGCCGCGCCTCATCGGCGTCGTCGCGCGTGACGTTTTGCGAGCGGTTCAAGATGTTGTGGCCTTCGAAATTGCCGTCATCGGTCACGTCGTAGTGGCGCGCAAAAAACTCGGCCGCTTCGGGCCCAAGCAATTCGACGATCTCGTTTTTCGACCAGACGTAGAACTTGCCTTCCTCGCCTTCCGAGTCGGCATCGAGCGAAGCCGAAAACGCGCCCTCGGGCGTCGTCATCTCGCGCTTGAGCCACTCGACCGTTTCGCGCGCGCGCGCGGCGAACAGCGGATTGCCGCCGCGCTGATAGGCCAGCGCCAGCAGCTCGAGCAGTTGCGCATTGTCGTAGAGCATCTTCTCGAAATGCGGCACCAGCCATCTGTCATCGACCGAGTAGCGCGAGAAACCGCCGCCGAGATGATCGTAGATGCCGCCTTCGCTCATCCGCTCTAACGAATGCTCGACGGTCTCGAAAAATCGCGCATCGTTCGTGCGGGCACCTGCGCGCCAGAGCATTTCCAGAATCGCCGGCTGCGGGAACTTCGGCGCGCCGCGCAAGCCGCCGTTGACCGGATCGAACATGTTGCCGAGTTGCTGCGCGGCGGCGTCGAGTTCTTTGATCCCGATTGTGACCTTGCCCGCGGGTCGCGCCTTGTCGGCCAGCCGTGCCAGCAGAACCGCGCGGTTGCTCTCGATCTTTTTCGGCTCCTCGCGAAACAGTCGCGCGACTTCACGCAAGATATCGGTGAAGGCCGGGCGGCCGAATTTCGACTCCTTCGGAAAATAGGTGCCGCCCCACACCGGCTCGCCCCTGGGCGTGAGAAACATGGTCAGCGGCCAGCCGCCTTGCTCGCCCAACAAATGCAGCGCGTTCATGTAGATCTGGTCGATGTCGGGCCGCTCCTCGCGGTCGACCTTGATGTTGACGAACAGCTCGTTCATCACCTTCGCGGTCGCTTCGTCCTCGAACGACTCGTGCGCCATCACGTGGCACCAGTGGCAGGCGGCGTAACCGACCGAGAGCATGATCGGCCGGTTCAAGCGCTTGGCCTCGGCCAGCGCTTCCGGCCCCCAGGTCCACCAGTCCACCGGGTTGTGCTTGTGCTGCAACAGATAAGGCGAGGTCGCCTGCGCCAGGCGGTTTTCATGCGCGGTGTTTTGGGGGGCGGACATTGGCGCAGCCTAACACCAACCCTATGCCCGGTTTCCGGCATTGTAACTATTTCTCGAAACCCAGCGTCCATGCGTTTTAAGCCGATTTCACAGGCGGCTATGCGCGGTAGGGGGCTGACGGTCCCAAGCCGGAAATGTCATATACGGCTTGGTTTCCGTGGTGCGCCGTTTCGGGGCGCCCTTTCATCACCTGCGGTCATCAGCCCCGCCGAGCGGGCAGAGGAAACCGTAAGTGCCCGCCGAAACGGCCAATCCGCTCGCCAATCGCTTGTTGGCGTCACTACCGCCGCAGGACTTCGAGCGGCTCAACGGCTCGCTCAAATCGGTTTCGCTCGCGCAAGGGCAATTGCTGAGCGAGCCCGGCGATGAAGTCGATCAAATCTATTTTCCGCACAACGGCATGGTTTCGCTGCTGGTCGTTTTGAAAGACGGCAAGGCGGTCGAATGCGCGACCATCGGCCGCGAGGGTGTCATCGGCGCGACCGCCGGTTTGGGATTGCATCGCTCGATCGCGCGCGCCGTGATCCAATTGCCGATGGCGGCCTCCAGAATTTCTGCGACCGCTTTTCGCAGCGCCGTCAAGGACAGCAAGCCGCTGCGCGACATGATTACCAGGCATCAGGAAACCATGCTGATGCAAGCCCAGGTGACCGCCGGCTGCAACGCCCTGCATGCCGTGGAAGCGCGGTTGGCGCGCTGGATCCTGCAAAGCCGCGACCGCGCCGACGGTGACACCGTCGCGCTGACGCAGGAATTTTTGTCCGAGATGCTGGCGGTGCGCCGCACCTCGGTGAGCGAGGTCGCACAAAAACTTCAGAACGCCAAATTGATCCGCTACAGCCGCGGCGTCATCGAGATTCTCGACCGCAAGGGTCTCGAGCAAAAAGCCTGCGAGTGCTATCGCACGGTCGTCGATTACACCGCGACGGCGCTCTAATCGGCGCGGGCCTTCACCGTCTGCGTGGTCGCGATCCAGATGCCGGTAAACACGGCGATCAAACCCAATATCAAGTTGAGCGTGATCGGCTCGTTGACCAGCACGGCCGCCAGCAGGCCTGCGGCGATTGGATTGACCGTCATGGTGACGGCGACGCGCGTCGGCGTCGTGCGCTCCAGCGCCATCACCCAGAGAATGAAAGCCAGCGCGCCGCCGCCGACGCCAAGATAAATGCCGGCGATCCATTGCGGGCTTCCGAAGCTGCCCAGCACCTCGACGCGATGCGTCAGCACGCCGACCACGATGAGCGTCAAAGCGCCCGCCCCCATGCCGACGGTGAGAAATCCAAGCGCGCTTGAGCGCTGCATGAAAGGCCGCGACCAGACATTGTAGAACGCCATGCACAGCACGGCGCCGGTCATGATCAATTCGCCGCGCCACGCGCCCGGCGGCGCAGCCGCGATGCCCGAGGCGAGCGCGGCCAGCACGCCGACGAAGGCAATGCCGACTCCGAGCGATTTGCGCAACGTCAGCGGCTCGATGCCGAGCAGCGCGCCGACCACCATGGTTTGCAAGGGCAGCGTCGAGAGCGCGAGACTGGCGCGCGCCGCGGTCGTGTAGCCGACCGCGATATTATAAAGCACGAAAAACAAGCCGAAGAAGCAAAGCCCCAAAGCCGCGACCGCCGGCCAATCGCGGCGGCTCGGCCATTTGGCGCGCAACAGCAAGGCGACCGGCAGCAGAATCAGAAAGCCGATGCCCCATCGCAGAATCGCCAGCGTGATCGGATCGGCGTTGCCGACCAGATAGCGCGTCACCGCTGCCGCGGTGCCGCCGAGGCAACTCGAGACGATCGCGATCAGAACGCCAAATCGTTCGTTCAAAGGAGCGTTCCTGTTATGTTCGATAGGAACGTCCCATTAGGCTGGATGATTCGCAACGGGCCCGGGCCCTTCACGGCACATCGATTTTCACCCCGACCGTCTCGCGCATTCCGCGCCGTCCCGTGGCGGTTACCCGCGCCATGCCCGGGCCAAGCCCGGTCTCGACCCAGGCATCCCGCTCGCGGCGGTCACGTGCGCCGCCGGCGCTATTTGCCCTGCTGGATGCCGGCCGCCTTGATCGGTCCGGCCCAGCGCGCGATCTCTTCCGGGATGAATTTGGCGAGATAGGCCGGGCTGCGCCGCTCCGGCGCGACGCCGGCCATGCCGTACTTGGCGAGCAGCTCCTGTACCGCCGGCGTGTCGAGCGTCTTGCTCATCGCCGCGTTGAATTTGGCGACGATCTCCGGCGGCGTTCCTTTGGGCATCAGGAAGGCGTTCCAGGTTGTGACGTTGAAATCGGTGAGGCCCTGCTCGTGCGCGCTCGGCAGGTCGGGCAGAATCGCGGCGCGCTCGCGCGACAGAGTGGCGATGGCCTTCAGGTTGCCGGCCTTGATCTGCGACGTGATGCCGCCGATGTTGGAGCAGCCATAATCGATCCGCCCGGCCATGATCTCGGCCATTGCCGGCCCACCGCCACGGAAGGGCACGTGCACCGGCTGCTCGCCGATCGCGGCATTGACCAGCGCGCAGCTCAAGTGCGTGGTCGAGCCGACCCCGGCGGAACCGAACTGCATCTTGGCGTGGTTCGCTTTCACGTAGGCGATGAATTCCTTCAGGTTCGCGACCGGCAGATCCGTGCGCGTGACCAGCACCATCGGCTGCTCGGCGATCAGCCCCACCGGCGTGAAATCGGCGACCGGATCGTAGGCGAGCTTCTTGTAGATCGACGGGTTGTAGGCGTGGGTGCCGATGCTGGCGAGCAGCACGGTGTAGCCATCGCCCGCCGCGTGGGCGACGCGGGTCGAGCCGACGATACCGGACGCGCCGGTGACGTTCTCAACCAGCACCTGCTGGCCGAGCAGTTCTCCCATGCGCGGCGCCAACACGCGGCCGAGCACGTCGAATGAGCCGCCGGCCGCGAACGGCACCACGATGACGACCGGGCGGTTCGGATAATTCTGCGCGAATGCGGCGGCAGACAGCGCCGCCACAGCCGCAAGGCCGGCGAGACCGGAGATGAAAGTCCTGCGACGCATCGGCGCCCTCCCCGATTGCCGTCCAAGCTTGCTCCATTGGAGCAAATAGCGGTGGGTAAAGGCAAGGCGGATTCGTGGCTGGTCCGGGGACCAGCTTAAAGAGAAACGCATAGCCGCAAATCTCTCTCGGCCTCATGGTGAGGAGCGCTGCGTAGCAGCGCGTCTCGAACCATAGGCCGCCTCGTCCTTCAAGACGCATCGCTTCGCGATGCTCCTCAGGATGAGGCGGATTAGTGAGCACCTTCGTGTGCAGCACTACACACACTCGTCATGCCCGGGCTTGACCCGGGCATCCATGATGAGCTGCCCGAAAGAACAATCTTACGTAAGTCTGCCGATGCCGAGCCGTGTTATGGATTGCCGGGTCAAGACCGGCAATGACCGAACAACATCGCGGCGTTACCCGGACGTGGCGCAGCGCGTCTGCCACTCTACGAAGCGCCCATTGTTTGCAGACGTTGAAGAAAGCGAGCGCTGTGCCGGAGTTTATCTAGATCAGATGGCGGAATACCATCTGGATCGAAATGCATAACATCGTTACGAATTAATCGTACCTCGTCGAGTTGCTTGCAGAAGGTTACACGATCTACGGAAATACCGACTTTATCCCACCGCGTTTCGTTTTCCAGCAAACGGATATATTCGCCGAAGGTCAGATCTGCGACGTCTTCGATCTGTCGGTCTTTATCTGTAGGATCCCCTGCCATCTTAAGCTCGTCGGGAGAGAACTTTTCACCCAAGATTCGTCTTATGTGATTTTCAATTTCACCAAGCAATAGAAACGGCTCGGCAAGCTGTCCGAACTGTTGACTGAGATCAGTTGCTGTTACGATTCCACTTATTCTGTTGTCACTTCCGCGCACCAACACATATTGATGTTCTACGATAATCGGGATGGCTTGGAAGAGAGATGCGTCTGCGCGGATTTCATAAGAATCGTCCATGAGCTCTCGTACTACGGCACTTGTGCGGCCGAGCGCGAGTCTCGATCCAATTGACGTCCAGCTCAAGATGCCTTTGACATCGCGCTCATTTGTCATCACGGGAAGCTGTGAAAAGTCATTCGCTAACATGACTGTTGCGGCATGCTGCAAAGTCGCGTCTGGAGTCACCGTCGTCGGCTGTGTATTGGCGGCTGCCAGTTTGCTTATACGATAAGTAGGGTCCGCATAGATCGCCAACGATGAGTTGCTGTCGATTGTAGCGGCGTCGCTTTGACTCGGCTGGGTTTCCGCCGGCGCATCGTGCGCGGGAGCCGCAACGATAAACTTTACGTAAGAGTCAATGTAAGCGGATTCAAAATCTGGTTCTGTTTCAAGATTGGTCTCTTTTAACGCCCGCCGAATAAAAAAAACGTTCCAATAGCTGCGCCGCTGAGAACCAAACCAGGAAAGTAAATTCCGTACAGTTACAGACGGCGACTCCTCGCCGTGCTTCAATTGCTCGGCAATCCGCTCAAGATTTTGATTTGCTGCCATAGGTTTACCGCGCGAGGGCGTTAGCTGCATAATAGCCCAATTCGGGTAATGGGCACATGGATTCAATTATAGGTTTAAATGATTTCCCTTCCCACCATCTTCGCCCTCTCCTCCGGCCGCCCGCCGGCGGCCATCGCCGTCATCCGCATTTCCGGCCCGCGCGCCGGCGCGGCGCTGCGTGCGCTGACCGGCAAGCTCCCCTCCCCGCGCAAGGCCGCGCTCGGCCGCATCCGCGATCCGCAAACCACCGACCTGATCGACGAGGCGCTGGCGCTGTGGTTTCCCGCGCCGCATAGCGAAACCGGCGAGGACATCGCCGAGCTGCAACTGCACGGCGGCCGCGCCGTGATCGCCGCGGTGCTCGACGCGCTCGGCCGCATCGAGGGCCTGCGCCCCGCCGAGGCCGGCGAATTCACCCGCCGCGCCTTCGAGAACGGCAAGCTCGATCTCACCGCGGTCGAAGGCCTCGCCGACCTGGTGGCGGCCGAAACGCAAGGCCAGCGGCGCCAGGCGCTGCGCCAGCTGCAAGGCGCGCTCGGCACGCCGGCCGAGGCCTGGCGGCAGAGGCTGATTCAGGCGCTGGCGCTGGTCGAGGCGCGCATCGATTTTTCCGACGAGGCCGATGTGCCGCGAGAATTTGCTGGCGCCGGCGCTCGACGATCGCGCGCGCGCTGGAAACGGAAATCGCCGCGGCGCTGGCCGATGGCGGACGCGGCGAGCGATTGCGCGACGGCATGGTGGTCGCCATTGCAGGTCCCCCCAATGCCGGAAAGTCGACATTGCTCAACCGGCTGGCCCGGCGCGAGGCGGCGATCGTGTCGCCTTATGCCGGCACCACGCGCGACGTGATCGAGGTGCATCTCGATCTCGGCGGCTGGCCGGTGACGCTGCTCGACACCGCCGGCATTCGCGACACCGACGATCCGGTCGAGCTGGAGGGCGTGCGGCGCGCGCGCGAGCGGGCGGCGGCGGCCGATCTGGTGCTGTGGGTGGTGGATGCGGGCGATCGATGCGGATGCTGCCATTCCGGAACGTGAGCAAAGCGAGCGAATCCGGAATGACGAAGACATAGAAAGCGGCCGAAATCTTCCGATTTGCCCAATCCACCCCGAACTGGCTGATTCGCAATAAAATCGACCTTTTGGCGGAAAAGCCAAAACAAAGAAATGAATCAAAAGGGCATAGTATTCGAAAGAGTGAAGCTAATATTCGACCCTACTAAATCCTTAAAAGACATGGTTAACAATGGGTTAACAAATAAGAATGAATCAATAATCAATAATAATGAACTGCAATTCGATATTTCAGCAATCACAGGCGAAGGTTTTGAGGACTTATTGGGCCAGCTGGCCCGCCAGGCCGAAGGATTTCTGGCCGGCGCCGAATCGGCGCTGGTGACGAGGGTACGCCACCGCCGGGCGCTTGAGGAGGTCCTGGCCGCCCTGCGCCGGGCCCAAGATGGCGAGGTTGCCGGCCGCGAGGATCTGCTGGCCGAGGAGCTGCGGCTCGCGGCCCGCGCTTTGGGCCGTCTGACCGGCCGGGTCGATGTCGAGGATATCCTGGACGTGATTTTCCGCGACTTCTGCATCGGGAAGTAGCGGCTGGCTTGAGGATCGATGCGCGGACGCCGAGGAACGGGTATTTCGGGCGATGAATCGCCGTAAAAGCCGAGGAATTGGGCTTTCGCCGGGAGGCTCCTGCCCCTCCGGGCGATGTTTCACGTGAAACATTTCGATAAACCCCTTGTTTTTGCCCTTTGTTTTTGACGCTTTCCCTGCCCTCCGCTACAACGCCCGCATTCGAGGCCCTATGGAAACGCGATTCGACGTTGTCGTGATTGGCGGCGGCCATGCCGGCTGTGAGGCCGCGGCCGCGAGCGCCCGCATGGGCGCGCAAACGGCCTTGGTGACGCATCGATTCGCCACCATCGGCGCCATGTCCTGCAATCCGGCCATCGGCGGCCTCGGCAAAGGCCATCTGGTCCGCGAAATCGATGCATTGGACGGCCTGATGGGCCGCGTCGCCGACCAAGGCGGCATCCAATTCCGCGTTCTCAACCGCCGCAAAGGCCCGGCGGTGCGCGGTCCGCGCGCCCAGGCCGATCGCAAACTCTATGCGGCGGCCATGCAGGCCGCGATTCGCGCAAACGCCGAATTTGCAAGTGATCGAAGCGTGAAGCCGACGATCTCATCATCGCACAACGGCCGCGTTTGCGGCGTCAAATTTGCCGACGGCCGCGAGATTTCCTGCGGCGCCGTGGTTTTGACCACCGGCACGTTTCTGCGTGGCTCATTCACATCGGCGAAAAACAAATTCCCGCCGGCCGCGTCGGCGAAGCGCCGGCCGTCGGCCTTTCGCGCACGCTGGAAAATATCGGTGTCGCGCTCGGCCGTTTAAAAACCGGCACGCCGCCGCGTCTCGATGGCCGCACCATCGATTGGTCGAAATTGGAAATGCAGCCGGGCGACGATCCGCCGGAAGCGTTCTCGGTTCTGACGACGCGCATTGAAAATCGCCAGATCGAATGCGGCATCACGCGCACGGTCGCGGCCACGCATGAAATCATTCGCGCCAATGTGCATCGCTCGCCGATGTATTCGGGACAGATCGCGAGCAGGGGGCCGCGCTATTGTCCGTCGATCGAAGACAAGATCGTGAAATTCGGCGAGCGCGACGGCCATCAGATTTTTTTGGAGCCGGAAGGTCTCGACGACCCGACGGTTTATCCGAACGGAATTTCGACATCATTGCCGGAAGAAGTTCAGCACGCGTTGGTCGCGACCATTCCCGGATTGGAAAAAGCGAAGTTCGTGCGGCCCGGCTACGCGATCGAATATGATTACGTCGATCCGCGCGAGCTCGATCCGACGCTGCAAACAAAAAAGCTGCGCGGGCTTTATCTCGCCGGTCAGATCAACGGCACCACGGGTTACGAAGAGGCTGCGGCACAGGGACTTCTTGCGGGTCTCAACGCCGCGTCTCAGGCCGCCGGCGGCGACGAAATCATTCTCGATCGCGCGCAAGCTTATATCGGCGTGATGATCGACGATCTGGTGACGCGCGGCGTCAGCGAGCCTTATCGCATGTTCACGTCGCGCGCCGAATATCGTTTGAAGCTGCGCGCCGATAATGCAGATCAGCGTTTGACCGATGGCGGAATTTCCGTCGGCTGCGTCGGCGCCGCGCGCGCGAAATTCCACGTGGAAAAAATGATCGCACTCAATTCCGCGCGCGAATTTTCCAATTCGGTTTCGTTGACCCCGAAAGAAGCGGAGCGTCACGGCCTCGCGCTCAACAAAGATGGTCAACGCCGAACGGCGTTCGAGTTGTTGTCGTATCCGCACGTGACAATTTCGGATCTCGCGAAAATCTGGCCACGCTTCGGCGAGCTCGATAAAAAAATAGCCGAGCAAATCGAGATCGATGCGAAGTACGAAGTTTATCTGTCGCGCCAGGCCGCGGACGTGGCGGCGTACCGGCGCGATGAAAGTTTTTCACTGCCGGACGATCTCGACTACGCGGGCCTGGCCGGACTGTCGAACGAAGCCAAACAAAAGCTGCAGCAAAATCGTCCGCGCACGATCGGGCACGCCAGTCGAATCGATGGGATGACGCCGGCGGCGCTGACGCTTTTGGTCGCGCATGTGAAACGCGGCAAAAACGCCGCGAAACGCGCTTGAAAAAGAGCGGGCAGGGCGGTTTCGATTTAGAAGGCGACAAAAAACGCGCGCTCGCGCTCACGCCTGTTTCACGTGAAACGGAAGCGCGCCTTTTAATGTTCGTAGACCTGCTGTTGCTCTGGCAGGAAAGGATCAACCTCGTCGCCGAATCCACGCTTCCTCTGATCTGGACCCGGCATGTTTCCGATTCGCTCCAGCTTCTTGCCCTGGCGCCCGACGCGCGGGTCTGGGTCGACCTCGGATCGGGCGGGGGCTTCCCCGGCATTCCGATTGCCTGTGCGCTCGCCGACAAACCGGGCACGATGGTCCATCTCGTTGAAAGCGTAGGCAAAAAGGCCAATTTCCTGCGCGAAGTCGTGCGCAACCTCGGATTCCGGCCCAGGTCCACCAGGAACGGGCCGAGAAATTTGGGGAAAGCTGTGCAGAACGTGTCGAGGTGGTGACGGCGCGGGCGCTCTCCCCGTTGAAAACCCTGTGCGATCAGGTCTTTCCTTTCATCCAGCGGGGAGCACTCGGCCTGTTCCCCAAGGGTCAAGATGTAGCGATTGAATTGACCGAAGCCGCTAAATATTGGAATATTCAGGCCTCATTTGTGCCCAGCGTGACGAACCCGGCCGGCTCGATCGTCATGGTCCGCGGCCTTCGGCGCCTCAAAAAATCCTAAGCGCGCTATCTCTAAACTATTGAAAGCAAACGGAAATGCGAAATGCCCGACCAGCCGCCAAACGATAACCCCGACGTGGTCCCGTTCCCGAAAGGGTCGCCGCGCCCAACGGGCGGCCGCCCGCGGGTGCTGGCGGTCGCTAACCAGAAAGGCGGCGTCGGCAAGACCACGACTGCCATCAACCTCGGCACCGCGCTGGCCGCCATCGGCGAGCACGTGCTGGTGGTCGACCTCGATCCGCAGGGTAACGCTTCGACCGGGCTCGGCATCGAGCGCAAGTCGCGCCGCACCTCGACCTATGACGTGCTGACCGGCGCTGCGCCGATGCGCGACGCCGTGCTGCCGACCGCGGTGCCGCAACTTTTCATCGCGCCCTCGACGCTCGACCTCTCCGGCCTCGAACTCGAAATCGGCCAGCAGCGAGACCGCGCCTTCCGCCTGCGCAGCGCGCTCGGCGAACTCAACAAGGGCACGCGCGCTTACGATTTCACATATGTGCTGGTGGACTGCCCGCCTTCGCTCAATCTGCTGACAGTCAACGCCATGGCGGCGGCGGATTCGATCCTCGTGCCGCTGCAATGCGAGTTCTTCGCACTCGAAGGTCTGTCGCAATTGTTGAAAACCGTCGAGCAGGTGAAGAACAGCCTCAATCCGACGCTGTCGATCCACGGCATCGTGCTCACGATGTATGACTCGCGAAACAATCTCTCGAACCAGGTGGTCGCCGACGTGCGCCAGTTCATGGGCCGCAAAGTCTACGACACGGTGATCCCGCGCAACGTGCGCATCTCGGAAGCGCCGTCGTACGGCAAGCCGGTGCTGGTCTACGATTTGAAATGCGTCGGCAGCGAAGCTTACTTGCGCCTCGCCACCGAGATCATCCAGCGCGAGAAGGAATTGAAGGCGGGGTAAACCCCGCACCGTCATCCTGAGGTGCGAGGGCGCAGCCCGAGCCTCGAAGGATGATCGGCCACAAAGATTACGGGCCATCGCCCTTCGAGGCTCGCGGAGCCTGTCATCGGGCCGGCCCGAAAGGGCCGGACCCGTTGGCTCGCTCCTCAGGGTGACGGATTAAGATCGGAAGAAAAAGGGAAGACAAAGCGTGGCAAGAAGTTCAGGAGCGGCGATGGCGGATCATTCGCGATTGGGACGCGGCCTCGCATCGCTGATGGGCGAGGTCGGCGAGGAATTGCCGACCGCCGATAATGCGCGCAAGCCGCGCCGCGCGCCGATCGAAAATCTCAAAGCCAACCCGCGCAACCCGCGCCGCGCTTTCACCGAGGCCGAACTCAACGAGCTGACCGAGTCGATTCGCGAGCGCGGCATCATCCAGCCGATCGTAGTGCGCGCCATTCGCGGCGAGACCGACCGGTTCGAGATCATCGCCGGTGAGCGGCGCTGGCGCGCGGCGCAGCGCGCCGGCCTGCACGAAGTGCCGATCGCGGTGGTGGAAGCGACCGACGCGCAAGCGCTCGAATTCGCCATCATCGAGAACGTGCAGCGCGCCGATCTGAATCCGATCGAAGAGGCGTCGGGCTATCTGGCGCTGATGGATGAATTCAACCACAGCCAGGACGAGGTCGCGCAGATCGTCGGCAAGAGCCGGCCGCATGTGGCGAACATGGTGCGGCTGCTCAAGCTGTCCGAGCCGGTGAAGACGCTGGTGCAATCCGGCCAGCTTTCGGCCGGCCACGCGCGCATTCTGGTCGGCCAGCCGAACGCGCTCGAACTGGCGCAAGACATCGTCGCGCGCGGCTTGAGCGTGCGCCAGGTCGAGGCGGCGATGCGCAAGGAGGGCGGCGCGCAGGCGCGCGAGGTTGCGGGCACGTCACGCGCCAAGGATCCCGACACCAAGGCGCTGGAGCGGCGCCTGTCCGATGCTTTGGGTCTGGAGGTGACGGTCGATCACCGCGGCCAGGGCGGCACGCTGCATATTAAATATCGCGATTTGGATCAGTTGGATGCGGTGTTGAGGAAGTTGGATAGGAAATAGTTGCATTAACTGCCGACAAAAGAATTTTCGCTGTCCTGCCCGGGCTTGACCCGGGCATCCATGAAACCGATCGGCAAAGACGATCTTAAGTAAGTCTGCCGATGCCGAGCCTCATCATGGATTGCCGGGTCAAGCCCGGCAATGACAGCGGAGGGCTTTACTGGTGACCTCTCCCTCAAGGGGAGAGGGGAAGAAAGAGGAATACCGGCCCCGAGCGTTTGTTAGTAAGAGGTGCGGCGCGACAAGACGCCGGACACCTCAGGAAGCACAACAATGGCATTCCGTAGTGAAACCAGCTCGCATCCCGCGCTGTCGCATGCCGATGGTCTGGCCGCCAGCACGTCCGATATCGTTCTTCTGATCGGCCGCGTTCTGCTGGGCTGGGTCTTCGTGCGCAGCGGCTATGGCAAACTCTTTCACATCGATGCCGTCGCCGCGTCGTTTCCGGCGCGCGGCATCCCGGCCTTCATGGCCTATGTTTCCGTTCCGGTCGAATTCTTCGGCGGACTTGCGCTGATCTTCGGCCTGGCGATCCGCTACGTCGTGATGATCATGATCGTGTTCATGCTGGTCGCGACCTTCAGCTCGCACCGCTATTGGGAAGTTACCGATCTTGCCGCGCGGCGGGTGCAGGATTCGAACTTCTACAAGAATATGGCCATGCTCGGCGGCTTCTTTTTTCTGTTCGTATGCGGCAGCGGACGATTGAGCATCGACGGTTGGCTGCGCGGCCGCCGTTGAGGTGGCACGACGCGCGACTTACGCCATCTTTTCCGATTGGCTGGGATGCTTGCCTGCGCGTTGCGGCAGAATCAGCAGACACACAAGAATAAACGCCGCGATCACCGCGGTTGCGATCGGACGGCTCAGCGCCATGCCGCCATCTTTTACAGGCTTGTCGAGGTAGTCGCCGACGGTCGCGCCCAAGGGCCGTGTCAGGATGAACGCGATCCAGAACAGTGTCACGTGCGACGCGCGCGTCCAGAAATAGGCGGCGGCGACGACCGCCAGGCCGGCGGCGAAAACGAACGCGCCGTATTCGTAGCCGAGACCGGTTGAATCCGCCATCCAGTCGCCGAGCGCGGTCCCGAGGGTCTGTGAAAATGTGATCGCCGCCCAGTAGAAGACTTCAACCTTCGGCGTGGCGACGGTGTCGACCGAAATGGAGCCGAGCGACCAATACCAAAGAGCCAGCACCGCGAGCAGACAGGCGAGCAGGATCGACGCGCCGCCGGCATATCCGATGCCGAGCGAGCGGTCGGCGAAATCCGCCATGGTGGTGCCGAAGGTCGTGGAAGCGATAATCGTCGCCCAATATAGAAACGGATAGAACTTGTTCGCGACAATCTGAAAGATGACTAACGCGACAAGAGCCGCCAGAAACAGCGCTGTACCGGCGAGATAGCCCCATTGCAACGTCATGGTGACGGAGTCGCCGCCGGTTTCGCCCAAAGTCGTCGCGGCGATCTTGATGAGCCAGAACGTGAGCGTGACTTCCGGCACTTTGCTCAGCACGGCTTGCGCAGCTTTGTTCATGCGATCATCAATCCAATTTTCAAGGCAACGGTAAGGCAACGATCCACGCCGTGCTCAAGTTCCGCCAGCCACCGCATCTGGGCATTGAACCTTTGTCGCAGCCGGAAACACTTACGTATCGACCGCTGTCAAGTCCGAGGGGCCGATGCGCACGCAACACAACAACAACGGCAAATGGGTCAGAGTGGCCCTGATGACGGCGGCGGTCGCAGCCTGGCAGATCTACGATCTGGCGGCGGCGGTTGAGGCGCCGCGGCAGGCGGTGATGATCATGCAGCATGTTTTCCTAACCGGCGCGCTGATCGGGCTGGCCAGTTCGCTGATCAAGTTGGCGTCGCAGAAATGACAGTGCCGGCGACTGCGCTTTGGTTTATCGGCAGCCGCTAATAGTCATCAAAATGTTGATTTTTGCTCAACGTCAGTGCCTCCGCGCGCGCTGGCGTAAGAATACTTTCCCCTTTGCAGCGCTTCGGGTTCCCCCTACATTCGGCGCGCCGGATGCCGGCTTTATCGTTCGATTAAGTGGGTCCAATGCGCGCCCGTCGCGACGCCGCCGTCCGTCTCCTGAAAATTATGATGGTGGCGTCGATCGCTATCCCGGCGGCGATTTTTTCCTATGCCAGCTGGGTGGCCTACCACAACGCGTTCGATCACGCCGACGAGCAGCTTGTCGCGACCATGCACGTCATGTCCGAGCAAGCCATCAGCGTATTCCAGTCGGTCGACCTGACGTTCACCAGCGTCGATGTCATCCTTGGCGATCTTTCGGACGAGGAGATCAAGGCGTCCGAACAGAAATTGCATTTGCAATTGAGCAAGCTTGAAAAGGCATTGAGCGCGGTCGACGGCATATTGGTCGCCGACAAAGACGGCAATACACTGGTGTCGTCCGCAATTTATCCGGTGCCGGCCGACCGGGGCATCGCCGATCGCAATTATTTCATCGTGCAAAAGGAGCGCGATGCCGGAACGTTCATCGGTCCCATTCTCAAACCGCGCGTGCGGACCGAACCGTTCTTCGCTGTCAGCCGCCGCCGGTCGCTGCGAGGCGGCGCGTTCACAGGCGTCATTATGGTTGCGGTCCTGCCGAAAGAGTTTTCGGATTTTTACAGCCAACTCGCCGGAAATACCGGCGCCAGTTTTTCGCTGATCAAGGCCGACGGCGCAATCCTTGCCCGTCATCCGGTCCCGCCTGGCGTCACCCGCTTCGGGCCCAATAGCGGATTCATCCGTTCGGTTGCGGCCCAACCCGAGGGTGGCATTGTCACAGGCACTTCGGTCGACGGTTTCGAACGCCGCATCGGCTACCGCAAGCTCGGCTATGCCGACTTGTATGTTTCGGACGGGCTACCGACCGAGGCGATCCTTGCCGCCTGGCGGCAAACCATGACGCCGCATCTTTACTTCGGAATTCCGGCCACACTGTTTCTGTTCGGCCTGGTGATTCTGATCAAGCGCCGGACGCAGGAATTTTATGCCGAGGCCGAGCGCCGCGAGCTGGCCGAGCAGGCGCTGCGGCAATCGCAGAAGATGGAAGCGGTCGGCCAGTTGACGGGCGGCGTCGCGCACGACTTCAACAATCTGCTTACCATCATCATCGGCAATCTCGGCATCGCCAAGCGCGGCGTGGTCGAGGCCCGCGCCGAGCGCGCGCTGGTCAACGCGCTGGCCGGCGCCGAGCGCGCGGCGCAACTGACCCAGCGCCTGCTGGCGTTCTCGCGGCTGCAGCCGCTCAATCCGCGGGCGGTCGATGTCAACCGGTTGATCGTCAATGTGTCCGACATTTTGACCCGTTCGCTTGGCGAAACCATCGCATTGGAGACGATCAGCGGCGCCGGGCTTTGGAAGATCGAGGCCGACGTTTCCGAACTGGAATCGGCGTTGCTCAACCTCGCCATCAATGCGCGCGACGCCATGCCGAATGGCGGCAAGCTCACCATTGAGACCAGCAACGCCTATCTGGACGAAGAATATTGCGGCCAAAATGGCGGCTTGCGGCCCGGCCAGTACGTGCTGATCGCGGTTTCGGATAACGGCGTGGGAATGTCGCCGGCGACGGTCGATCGCGTGTTCGAGCCGTTCTTCACCACCAAGGAGACCGGCAAAGGCACCGGACTGGGCTTGAGCCAGGTGTACGGCTTCATCAAGCAATCCGGTGGCCATGTGAAAATCTACAGCGAGCTCGGCGAAGGCTCGGCCGTCAAACTTTATCTGCCGCGCCATGACGGCGAAGAGGCGATCATTCCGGCCGACGATCCAGCCGGCTCCGAGCGCGGCCGCGGCGAAACGATTCTGATCGTCGAAGACGACGACGGGGTGCGCCAGTACGCCGCGGAGATCCTCAGGGATCTCAACTATCAGGTCATCGAGGCCAAGGATTCGGCCAGCGCGCTGCGCTTGCTGGATGCCGAGAAGAAATTCGATCTGTTGCTGACCGACGTGGTGCTACCCGGCAAAAACGGCCGCGAACTGGCCAACGAGGTCGAGGCCCGCCGCCCCGGCACCAAAGTGATCTTCATGACCGGCTATTCGCGCAACGCGATCGTACATCAGGGTCGACTCGATCGCGGCACCGAGTTGATCTCCAAACCGCTTATCGAGGCCGTGGTGGCGCGCAAAATCCGCCAGGTGCTCGACGCCGGCTGACGGGCGATGGCTTTCTCCGGCGCCAAGGCGTAGGCATTGGCATGGGAAGTGGGAGAAATCCATGCAAGCGAACGCCGGGAAGAAGAAAGCGAAATGCCCCAATTGCGAAGGCAAGGGCCTGATCAAGCTGGGCGACAAGAAAGTGAAGTGCCAGCGTTGCGGCGGGACCGGCTTTAAGACGTAAAGCGCGCGATCAGATCGCCCCCGGGCCGGCGTGGTCATAGATGCCGAGGCACTTTTGCGCGTCCTCGGGCATTTTTGGCACGCGCAACTGGCGGCCCATGAAAGTGACCCAGGGCTTCTCGGCGATCGGTTGCAGCAGCGCGAAATTCCAGAACTGCCGCTCGCTCATCTCGATTTCGGTGACGTCGTGGTCGAGCACCCAGTTGCGCAGCGTGGTGATGCGGGCTTGTTCGGTATCGCCGAACATCGTCGCCGGCAGGGCTTTTCTCATGGATGTACCTCTCCGCCAAACTCATAGGCCCAGGTCCTTAACAAGGTCTGCCGCGACGCGAGGGCTTTCGCCGGGCGCCGGAACCAAAGCCGCAAACCCGCGTTGGAACGCGGGGTAATCCGAGGAGGCGAGGATGCGGCTGCTGCTGTTGATTATCGTGATCATACTTCTGGTCGGCGCCTTGCCGACCTGGCCGTACAGCGCGGGCTGGGGCTATTACCCCTCAAGCGGGCTCGGCACGGTGTTGGTTATTCTCCTGATCCTGGTGCTGCTCGGCAGGCTTTGAGGGCCGGCAAGTTCTAGCCGTCTTCAGAATTTCGCGGTGCCTTTTGCAGGTCGCCGGCTAAATGCTATGGAACGGGCGCAATAACCAGGAGGATTACGGTGCCCGCTTCAATGCAAGGCGAAATGCAGCCGACCATCTACCGCTTCAAGCTCGGCGGCTTCGAGGTCGCCCCTATCATGGACAGCAAAGTGATCCGCCCTGGTCTCACGCCGAGCTTCGGCGGCGAAGCGGGCTCGGCGGAGGTGAAGGCGCTTGCCGCGGCGAACCGCGTCGATCCCGACCGCTACGAGCATCCGTTCACGCCGATCGTCGTCAATACCGGCAAGGAATTGGTGCTGTTCGACACCGGCAATGGCTCGCTCAGCATCGAGCACGAGCAGCTCAAAGGCCGTCTGCCGCCGGGCCAATTGGTCGCGCGCATGGCGCAGGCCGGCTACAAACCGGAAGACGTGGACGTGGTGGTGATTACCCACGGCCATCCCGACCATATCGGCGGGCTGACCAAGGGCGGCCAGCCGGTGTTTCCCAAGGCGCGCTACGTGTTCGGCGCCGCCGACTTCGATTTCTGGAAAAAGGGCGAGAACGTGCGCGAGGCGCGCAAGTTCAACCGCGAGCTCTACGTCAAGATTTGCCTGCCGCTCGCCGACCGCTCGACCTTCATCAAGCCGGGCGACGAAGTCGTGCCGGGCATCCGCGCGGTGGATGCCTTTGGCCATTCGCCCGGGCTGATGGCGTTCACGATCGAGAGCGACGGCAAGCGGATGCTCAATTGGGCCGACACTTGCAATCATTATGTGGTGGCGATCCAGCGGCCGGACCTGCATCTCGACGTGGATGACGACAAGGACAAGGCGGCGGCCACCCGCAAGCGTATCCTCGATATGGTGGCGACCGACAAAATGTTGGTGGCCGGCTATCACATGCCGTTCCCGGGACTTGGTTTTGTCGAAAAAGGCCGGCGGCGCCTATCGCTGGGTGCCGCATAGTTATCAGATGAATTTGTAAAAAGTGTGGGCACAATTCCGCTCATGTCCCGCGTAAGGCGCGGAATCCAGGCTGTTGCTTTTTAAGTGCTGGATCATCCGCTTTCGCGGGTGATGACGATTCTCTAGCTTTCCCGCCTTCGCGCGTTCACCGCCAGCGACATCAATGTGCGCTGCGCGATCGCTTCGGCTAGCGGCGCATTGCGGCGCGCCTCGAGCGAAGCCTCGGCAAGCTGTTGCATGGCGCGCAACAGCCTCGCTGGCGTCCAGGTCCGCAGGGCGGTTTCCACTGCGTTCTTGCGCGAGAAATGCACCGGCGGTGCGCCGCGCATCATGGCGAAGTCGATGCTGTCGCCGCCTTCGACCGCGAGCTTCATCTTGTGCAAGTTTGCGACTTGGCGGATCGCTGCCGAGACGATCGCGGCCGGCGATGAGCCTTCGGCACGCGCCTTGCCGAATTCGGTTTCCATCCCACGCGTATCGCCCGCAAAGGCGGCGTCGATGACGCCGTCGAGCTTGATATCGGAGGCGTCCGATACCACCGCGACCACGTCGGCAAGCTCGACGCGCTCCCGGCCCTGGGCGTAAAGCGCGAGCTTTCGGATCTCGCCGCGCGAGGCGAGCCGGTCGCCACCGAGCAATGCCGTCAGCGCCGCGCGCGCGTCCGGCGCAATGGTCAGCGCTGCGCTGCGCATTTCCTCGTCGATGACGCGCGCGAGGTCGCGTTCGCCGTCGGGATAACAGGCGACGGCCGCGGCGGTTTTCGCTTTCTCGAATAAAGTCCGTAGCGGCGCGGTTTTGCGCAATTCGCCGGCCTCGACAATGACCCGGCAATCGCGCGGCGCGGGGTCCAGCACAGCTTCCAGCGCGGGCACAATATTGTGTCGCGAATTAACTCTGAGAAGCACCGCCCGCCGGCCGCCAAACAGCGGCACGGTATTGGCTTCATCGGCCAGCCGGCCAGGATTGCTGGCAAGCTCTTCGCTCTCGATGCGCACGAACGCGAATGGATCGTTAGGATCGTCCACCGACGCGCGCACTAGCGCGTCGACACGTTCGCGCACCAGGCCTGCATCCGGTCCGTACACCAGCACGATCGGCTGGGCCGGATCGGGTTTGGCGACGAAGCGGTCGACGTCAGAAGCTTTGATGGCGGTCATAGAAAATTCTGCAGGTCTCTATCTCGTCACCCTGAGGTGCGAGCGCAGCGAGCCTCGAAGGGCGACGGGCCGTTCATCCTTCGAGGCTCGCCGCAATCGCGGCTCACTCCTCAGATGACGGATTATTTACGTCCCAGCAACGAAATACGACGCCAGGCGCAACTTGATATTTTCCGCGATCACCTTGGCGGCGCGGTTCTCGGCGTCGCGCAGCCCGCGATCACCGGCGAAGCGCTGTTGCTGACCGGGAATGTCGTAGGAGACGCGCGAGAAAGTCTGGCCGGTGATGACCGGCTTTCCGGTCGTGATGTCGGTCAACGTATAGGTGGCGTCGATGCCGTAGTTCTGGATGTCGGGACGCGCGGTGGCGATGTCGACGATCACCTGCTGGTTCGTGGAGGTGAGCCGGATGACCAGCTTGTAATTGGTCGGGGCCGCGGCGTGGCCGCCGGTCAACCCAAAGACCATATTTTCGCGCACCTCGTGCCCGACGCGCGACAGGCGTGTGCCGTTCGGTGCATCGACCTGGGCGACTTCGACGCTGCTCAATTTGTCGGCGATGCCGGGGCCGCCGGCCGAGGCTTGCGTGCCGTAGAGTGGCTGGAAGCAGCCGGCGGTGAGGGCGGCCAGCGCCAGCACGGCCAGAATGCGGGTTAATTGATTAGGCCACCACATTGACGATCCTCTGCGGGACGACGATGACCTTTTTCGGGCTTTTGCCGTCCAGCGCCCTTTTTACCTCATCGAGGGCCAGAACGGCAGCCTCTATGACGTCTTTTCTCGCGTCTCGGGCCACGGTGACGTCGGCGCGCTTTTTGCCGTTGATCTGGACCGGCAAAGTAATGGTGTTTTCAACCAGTAATTCGGCCTCTAGCTGGGGCCACGCCTCGGTGGCGATCAAGGTCTTGTGCCCGAGCGCGGCCCAGCATTCCTCGGCCAGATGCGGCATCATCGGGTGGAACAGGCGGACCAGGATGTCGGCGGCTTCGCGCAAGGCCCAGGCGAAGTCGGGCGCGGGGGCGGTTTCGGCCGTGCCGATGGCGTCGGACAGCGCATTGGCGAATTCGTAGATATGAGCGACGCAGCGGTTGAAGCGTAAGCGCGCGATGTCGTCGGAGACGTTGGCCAGCGCGCGGTGGGCGGCCTTGCGGACTTTTTGCGCTTCCGGACCAAAAGTTGCCGGGCGATTTTGTGGTCCGGTGATGTCCGCGATCTCGCCGATCAGCCGCCACAGCCGCTGCACGAAGCGCCAGGCGCCCTGCACGCCTTCCTCGGTCCAGATCACGTCGCGCTCTGGCGGTGAGTCCGACAGCATGAACCAGCGTGCAGTGTCGGCGCCGTAGGCGGCGATGATGTCGTCGGGATCGACGGTGTTCTTTTTCGACTTCGACATTTTCTCGATCGAGCCGATCTCGACCGGCTCGCCGGTCGAAGCAAGTGTGGCGCGGCGCGCGTCGCCGAGCCCTCGATCTTGACGGTCGCAGGCTCGGCCCAATCGCCGTTCTTGGTCTTGTACGTTTCGTGCACCACCATGCCCTGGGTGAACAGGCCGGCAAACGGCTCGTCCATGCCGATATGGCCGGTCTTGTGCATGGCGCGGGTGAAGAAGCGCGAATAGAGCAGATGCAAAATCGCGTGCTCGATGCCGCCGATATATTGATCGACCGCCATCCAATGATTTGCGATTTTCGGATCGGTCGGCTCTTTGTCGTCCCAAGGATCGGTGAAGCGGATGAAGTACCAGGACGAGTCGACGAAGGTGTCCATGGTGTCGGTCTCGCGCCGCGCCGGGCCTGCGCACTGCGGACACGTGACGTTCTTCCAGGTCGGGTGGCGGTCGAGCGGATTGCCCGGCTTGTCGAAGGTGACGTCCTCCGGCAGCGTCACCGGCAAATCTTTCGCCGGCACCGGCACCGTGCCGCATTTGGCGCAGTGGATGATCGGGATCGGGCAACCCCAATAGCGCTGACGCGAAATGCCCCAGTCGCGCAGGCGGTAATTGACCTGGCGCTGCGCCACCGGCTTGTTGCCGCGCGTTTCTTTTTCGAGGCGCTTGGCTACTTCTTCCTTGGCTTGCTCGATGGTCATGCCGTCGAGGAAGCGCGAATTGATCATCTTACCATCGCCGTCATAGGCGGTGGTGGTGATGACGAAAGTCTTCGGGTCTTGGCCGGGCGGGCAGACCACCGGCGTATTGCCGAGGCCGTATTTGTTGACGAAGTCCAGGTCGCGCTGGTCGTGCGCCGGGCAGCCGAAGATGGCGCCGGTGCCGTAGTCCATCAAAATGAAATTGGCGACATAGACCGGCAGCTTCCAGTCCGGGTCGAACGGATGCACGGCCTTGATGCCGGTGTCGAAGCCGAGCTTCTCGGCGGTGTCGATCGCGGCCTGCGAGGTGCCCATGTGGCGGCACTGCTCGATGAAGGCCGCGAGTTTTGGATTTTTCGTTCGCAGCTGCTGCGGCGAGCGGATGATCGGGCGACAGCGCCATGAACTTGGCGCCGAACAACGTGTCCGGCCGCGTGGTGAAAATCTCCAGCTCGCTCTCTTTATTGGGCGTCGTCGCCGCATCGAGCATGAAGCGGACCAGCAGGCCTTCCGAGCGGCCGATCCAGTTCTTCTGCATCAGCCGGACTTTTTCCGGCCAGCGGTCGAGCGTGTCGAGCGCCTCCAGCAGATCTTCCGAATAATCGCTGATCTTGAAAAACCATTGCGTGAGCTCACGCTGCTCGACCGCGGCGCCCGAGCGCCAGCCGCGGCCGTCGATGACCTGCTCGTTGGCGAGCACGGTCTGGTCGACCGGATCCCAGTTCACTTTCGATTGCTTGCGCTCGACGAGGCCCGCGCGCAGAGAAATCGAGAAACATCTTCTGCTGGTGCTTGTAATAGGCCGGATCGCAGGTCGCGATCTCGCGCGCCCAGTCGAGCGACAGCCCCATCGACTGGAGCTGCTTCTTCATCGCCGCGATGTTGTCGTAGGTCCACGTCTTCGGGTGCACCTTGCGGTCGATGGCGGCGTTCTCCGCCGGCATGCCGAAGGCGTCCCAGCCCATCGGATGCAGCACGGCGTGGCCCATGGCGCGTTTGAAGCGCGCGACCACGTCGCCCATGGTGTAGTTGCGCACGTGGCCCATGTGGATGCGCCCCGACGGGTAGGGGAACATCTCGAGCACGTAATATTTCGGACGCGGGTCGTCGTTTTTAGTGGCGTAGATGCCGGCCTTGTCCCACGCCTTTTGCCAGCGAGCCTTCCGCGTCGCGGGCGTTATAGCGCTCGTTTTTGCTCGAATCGGCGGTCATTTCCGGCTCTTTTAGAGTGCGCGGAACAGACACGAAAGTGGCTTGAGGGTCAATCGGCGGGAACCGGCCGCACCTGATGCGGGTTAGCCCGGCGCAACAGGAGGTGCGGTATGGCCGTTAAAATTCAGGACATCAAGGAACACATGGAGGTGCTCGGCGCCGACGGCAAGCACGTCGGCACCGTCGACTGCACTAAAGGCGACGACAAGATCGTGCTGACCAAAGGCGATCCGCAGTCCGGCGGCCAGCACCACATCATTCCGGTGCATCTGGTGCAGAGCGTGGACGAGAAGGTCCATCTCAACAAACCGGCGCGGCAGGTGTTGCTTGAGTGGCAGGCGGCGGCCTAACGGCCGGGCTTTTTATTTTGTTTAGGCGCTGGCCCGCAGCGGCGCCACGTTCGAGCGTGCGATCACGGTATTGCGGCCGCGCTGCTTGGCTTCGTACAGACAGGCATCGGCGGTTTCGGTGAGCTCCTGCGGGCTGGCGCGCTCACCGGGCACGATCGAGGCGACGCCGACGCTGATCGACACGAATCCCCACGGTGCGCCGGCATGCGCGATCAGCAATTCTTCGACCGCGGCGCGGATGCGCTCGCCGATCCGCGTGGCGGCTTCCAGATCGGCCCCCGGCAGCAACACGGCGAATTCCTCGCCGCCATAGCGCGCCGCAAGTTGCGTATCGTGGCCGAGCGCCGCCGGATGAGCGAGCGCCAGGCGCGCTTCTGGGCAGGCGGGTACCGCGGTATCGGTTCGCGACCGCGTGCAGGCCTTGAGCGCTTCGCCGACCTTGCGCAGGCAAGTGTCGCCCTGCACGTGACCGTAGCGATCATTGAACGCCTTGAAGTGATCGACGTCGATCATCAGCGCCGAAATCGGCTGCCGGCGCTTGAGGGCCAATTTCCATTCGGTGAACAGGTGAGCGTTGAAAGTGCGGCGATTGGCGAGACCGGTCAGCGAATCGAGCTGCGCCAGTTCGCGCAGCTGGGTGTTGATGTCGCGCAACTCCTGTTCGCGCGCTTCAAGCTTGTCGGTCATGTCGTCGAGCGCGACCGCGAGCGGGATGAACTCAGTCGCCAAAGGCAGGCTGGCGGCGTGTGTCTTGTCCTCGCCGCGTCCGATGCGGCCGGCGGTTTCCGCCAGGACGCGGATCGGGCGCACCAGCAGGCGTTCCGCGCCGAACCAGATGCAGAGCAGCACGAGAAATGTCACGATGCCGAGTTCGGTGAAAGCCAGCCACATCGCGGAATTGGCGCGGGTCAGGACCTCGTTTCTCGTCGAAACCGATCGCGACATGTGCGCTGGTGCCCGGCAATTGGACAAATGCGAAGATACGCCGGACGCCGTCGAGCGATGCGGCGGTAACGACGCCTTCGGGTTGCGCCAGCAGGCTCTTGACAAGCGGGTGATCGCCGAGCTGGCGGCCAATCCAATTCGCCGGGTTAGGTTCGTGGGCGAGCACGGTGCCCTTGCCATCGACCAGCAGCATGATTGAACCCTGCCGTACGGCGAGCGCGCTGGCGATCTGGCCGATCCATTTAAGATCGAGCGTGGCTAACACGACGGATTCAAGCGAACCGTCCGCGTTGCGTTGCGGAAGTGACGCGATGATGAGCGGCGTTTTGTCACGGGTGCCCATGAAGTAATCGCCGACGAAGAATGTTCCGGTCTTGACAGAGTTGGTGAAGTGCGCGCGCTGGCTGATGTCCAGTCCGACAGCTTCAGGGAGACTCGAACACACTATGCGGCCTTCGCGGTTGGCAACCGACAGAGCCCTGATCCAAGGCTCCGGTTCAGCGATACTCTTCAGCAGGGCAGCGCATGACGGATTTGACGGAGAGGCTACGACGCGCGTGCCCGCCAGCACTGTGAGGAAGACGCGCGTGGACAGGATAACGTCGTTCTGCGCCGCCGCCGTCTGCCGCGCCAGGTCGAGCGCCTGATTATAGGCGGCTTCGACGCGTTCAGCGCGATCGGATTGCTCGTTGTGAACGCGCTCCAACACGAGCGGGACGATCGCGATGATTGTCAGAATCATCAGGCGCGCCCGAATGCTGAGCGCGCGTTTGGCCCGAGCAATA
The DNA here is from genome assembly GCA_963809675.1 of uncultured Alphaproteobacteria bacterium. GTDB lineage: Bacteria > Pseudomonadota > Alphaproteobacteria > Rhizobiales > Xanthobacteraceae > Pseudolabrys. The sequence goes on along the minus strand of CAWEKJ010000006.1, from coordinate 299,258 downwards.
GCGGAATCCGCCCGTTGCGCCTGACGTCCCATGACCACCTGAACTCCCCGTGCCGTCTTTGTAATAGGGCCGGCTTAAGAGGCGTTACGCCCGATCGGTAAAATTTTACGGCGGGAGGTAATTGGAAAGTCACGGATGGGCGTTGGGAACTCGTTAAGCATAAAATTGATGGTTGGTTATCCGCCGGCGGCAATTCGACGGGCGTCAGCGCACGGCAAGCGCTCGCAGCACGGCGTCCAACAGCAGCGGCGGTTGATACGGCTTGTCCAGCACGGGCGCTTTGGGAAATTGCCGGGTGTGTACGCCCTCGCCGCGCATGCCGGTGAGAAACACAAACGGCGTTTTCTGCGCGGTCAAGGCGGCGGCGACCATCACGCTGGTCCGCGTTGCGCCGCTCAATACGACGTCGAGCACGGCGAGATCGAATCGCGGTCCGTTGCGGATTGCAACCAACGCATCGGCGGCCTCGCTGACGCAAACGACTTTCGCAGCGCCGGCGGCTTCCAAGGTTTGCTGGATATCGAGCGCGATCAGAAATTCATCGTCGAGCACCAGGCAACGCTTGCCGGTCAGCGACGTCTTGGATGGCGCCACGACGACAATCTCCTGTCCCGAAATGGAACTTTTCGTTGTGCGCCGAATTAAAATGACCGGCATTTAAATAAGACATAGCGCTCGGAAATTTAACGACCCCTGCGCAGCGGGTCTGATGCTAGATAATTGTAAGACAGAGGCTTCATGATTTTAGGAAACGGGCGGCCAAACGGCCAATACACACCGTGCGAGCAGTGTCCGTTGCGGCGGCGCGAGGCGTTGCGAGAGTTCAGCCCTGAGGAATTGACGTTCGTGAAGCAGTTCAAAACCGACGAGCTGCGCGTCGACGCCGGCGCGAGCTTTCTGCGCCAGGGCGCGGGCAGCGAGCATCTCTACACCGTGCTGAGCGGCTGGGCGTTTCGCTACAAGATGCTGGACGACGGCCGCCGGCAAATTCTCAATTATGCGCTGCCGGCCGACATGGTCGGCTTGCAAGGTGCGCTGATGCGCGAGATGGAGCACTCGGTCGAGGCGCTTACGCCGCTGGTGTTGTGCGTTTTTCCGCGCAGAAAGCTGTGGGACTTGTACAACCGATTTCCTTCGCTTGCCTTCGACGTCACCTGGCTGGCGGCACGCGAAGAGCAATTAATCGACGAGAACCTGCTCAGTCTCGGCCGGCGCACCGCGCTTGAGCGCGCCGCCTATCTCCTCCTGCATCTGTTCGTGCGTGCCGAGGAAGCGGGCCTAACCAAAAAAGGCATGATCCAGTTTCCGTTTACCCAGCAGCATCTCGCCGACACGCTCGGCATGTCGTTGGTGCACACCAACAAGACGCTCAAGCGGCTTTACGCATCGAACGCCATCCGCTGGAAAGACCGTATGTTCGAGATGGTCGATCGCGCGGCGTTGATGCAGATCGCCGGCGACGACGCGCGCCAGCGGCCGCCGCGACCGTTTATTTGAAGTGGCGGCGCATCGGGCGTTGCGATATAGCCAGCGCATGGCCGCCGCCGCATCCACAACCGGTCTCGAACAAGTCCGCGCCGACATCGCGCGTGCCTGTAAGGATGCCGGCCGCGATGTTTCGTCGGTAACGCTGGTCGCTGTGTCGAAGACATTCGGGCCTGAGCGAATCGAGCCGGTCATTAACGGCGGCCAGCGCGTGTTCGGGGAAAACCGGGTGCAGGAGGCGAAGGCCAAGTGGCCGGCCCTCCTGGCGAAAAGTCCCAGCCTCGCGCTGCATCTGATCGGCCCCTTGCAATCGAACAAGGCCAAGGAAGCTGTGGCGCTGTTCGATGCCGTCCACTCGGTCGACCGGCCAAGCCTGTGCGAGGCGCTGGCGAAGGAGGTCGACAAACAAGGGCGCTCACCGCTGTTGTTCGTCGAAATCAATACCGGCGCCGAGCCGCAGAAGGCGGGCGTGCTGCCGCAGGACGCCGACAAGTTTCTCGACCAATGCCGCACCGGCTATGGCTTAAGCATTTCAGGCTTGATGTGCATTCCACCGCTTGACGAAGCGCCAGGCCCGCATTTCGCATTGACCGCCAAGATCGCGCAGCGGAATGGCTTAAAACTACTGTCGATGGGTATGAGCGCCGATTTCGCGACAGCGATTACGCTCGGCGCCACCCATGTGCGGGTGGGAAGCGCGATTTTTGGAGAGCGACGTCTGCTGCTGTCCGCGCCTGCGTGGTGACGACAAGCGAGAGTTTAGCGGAAACGCGGCGGCGTAAGCCCCGGTTTGCCCGCTTGGGCGCTGCTGAATGAGCCCGCCTCGATCGGCTTTTTTAGCAGGCCCGCGCGCAACGCTTCGCCACGCGGCGAGGGCGGGACCGGCGCCGCCATGATCGGCGCGGCTGGCTGCAAAGGCGTAGCCTCGATCGGCGAATTGTAGTCGGCAAATTCGTCTTCGCCGCCGCGATGGCTCATGCTGGCGCTGCGCCAGCGGTCGATCACGGTCGAGAGCAAGTCGCGGCTGATATGGGTGCCGGCGTCGGAGCGGGTGCTGCCGAGCGCCTCGCTGCTCGGCCGCAGCTCCGCCGGCAAATCCTTGAAGCGCATGCGCGTCGGCAGCGCTACGCCGGGGCCGAAGGCGAACACCTCGCGGGTGCCGAGCGAGGGAATGAACGACAGCAAATTGACGGCTGCATCTGACACGGCCGAGCGGATCAAGCTTTGGTCGCGATCGTTCGACAGCCGCATGACGAATAGCGTCGAGCATTGCGAAACGATGGTGGGGTCGATTTCGGCCGGCCGCTGTGTCACCAGGCCGAGGAACACGCCATATTTGCGGCCTTCCTTGGCAATGCGCGAGAGCGCGCGCTTGGTGGGGCCGAAGCCGATCTTCTTGTCGGCGGGTGCGTAGCGGTGGGCCTCCTCGCAGACGAACAGTAAGGGAGCTACGCCGTCACTCCACAGTCCGAAATCGAACGCCATGCGACAGAGCACCGATACCACCGAGTCGACCACCTCGGCCGGGAAACCGGCGAGCTGCATGATGGTCATCGGCTTGCCTTGCGGCGGCAGCCGGAACAGGTGGGCGAGGATTTCGCCCATGGTATCGCCGCCAATATTGGCGTTCTCGAACATGAAGGCGTAGCGCGGATGATTGCGGAACGTCTGGATGCGTCCGATCAGCCTGTGAAAGACTACGCGCGCGTTGCGATTTTCCAGCTTGCCCATGCGCTCATCGAGCAAGTTGATCAGATCGTCGATGCGGTAAGGCACCGGCGTATCGGCGGTGAAGCCGGTGTCGCGCGGGTTGCGCTTCTTGGCGAGTGGATACTCGTTGTTGACGCGGTATTGCAGATAGGCCGACTTCGCCAGCGGAATGACCTCGGAAAGAATCTCGACTTCCTCGTCGACGCCGGGCCGGCCGCCGAAGAAGGCGTCGACCGTTTCCTCGAAATTGAACAGCCAGAACGGCAGCCGCAGATTGCGCGGTGTGAGCACCTGCGCCTTTTCGCCGAAGCAGCGGCCATATTCGTTGTGTGGATCGACCAGGAAGATGCGCAGGTTGGGGCGTGTATCGAGAATCTTCTGGAGGATGATGGCGACGCCGCTCGACTTGCCGACGCCGGTAGCGCCGACGATGGCGAAATGACGGCTCACCAGGTGGTCGATGTCGATGTGCACGCCGATATTTGTATTCTGCTGCAGGTCGCCGACATGGGCGTGGTCGGCGTCGGCACCGCCATAGACCAGCCGCAACTCATCTTCGGTTAGCAGCACCGCGCCGTCGCCGATATTGGGATATTCCGTGACGCCGCGCTGAAAGCGCGCAGCGCCGGTCGCGATGGCGCGGATTTCGCCGACCAGATCGAGCCGTGCGATCCTGCGATAAGACTGTTCGCCGGCCGGCGCTATCATCGCCTGCTCGCCGATATCGGTGACCAGGCCGATGAGCACGGCTTTGCCGGTCATCATGCCCATGAATTTTCCGACGGTTGGGCTTTCGCCGCCGGCGATGCGCGCGATGAGTTCGATGGTGGCCTGCGAGCCGGAGACGGCCGCGACGCGGCCGATCAATTCGGCGCCGGATCGTGCTGGCGCACGTGCAACTTGTGCAGTGGAAGTGTCCATGGATCACCCCGGCTCGAACCGTCTTTGCATTTTGCGGAACCGCCGCGTCGTCGATTTGGATATCATAGGGCGATAGCCGCTCGGTTAATGCGACGGTGAGGCCCGTAACGGCGCGGCATTATGTTTAATTAACAGTCGCCGGAGCGTCGTCATAATCTTTATTTAACCACGATTCTGGTGCGTGGGCCGAGACGCGCGAGCAGCCGGCGCAGCGTTTTCAAATCGAGCGCGACGCAGCCCGCGGTCGGCGCGAAGCCCGGCCGCGCGGCATGAATGAAGACGGCGCTACCGCGGCCGGCGACGCGCGGACGCGTGTTGTGGTCGAGCTCGATGATGAAGTCGTAGAGATGGTCCCGACGCGCTGAGCCGGTCGGCTTGCGAATGCTGGCGCAGTTTGATCGCGTTGATTATAACGGCGATCGGAGGGATCCTCGCACCAGCCGTCTGCGGCGGCTATTCGGTGCACCGGCAATAAAGTCGCCGGGCGCGGATGCCGGTCGGCACGCCACCACAGACGCTTAAGCCGGAACGTGCCGCGCGGCGTCGCGCCGTCGCCTTCGCGTTTGTTGGCTTTGATGCCGCCGCGTCCGAGCGCCACCGGCAGCGCCAGCGGACCGGCGGTCAGCACGCCGCGCGCTGCTTGCGCCGGTTTGCGCCGAACCGTCAGCCGCCGCAACGATGTTTCAGGCCTTGCTTGCGGCACGTCCGAAAGCTCCCCAATCCTTACTTTCGCACGATCTTTTCCGAGAACCGATATCCGGTTTTCGGGATCGTGCGTGCTAAATATCAGTTCGCGCTTGCTCTTTTAGCCCTGAATGGTCTACTTCGCGACTATTCCTGTAGGGGGCCATTTGGCGATGCCCAACAAGCGTACCATCTTGATCGTCGACGATGATGACGAGCTGCGCGAGGCGCTGGTCGAGCAATTGGCGCTGCACGAGGAGTTCGACGCCACCGCGGTGGACTAGCGGCACCAAGGGCGTGCAGGCGGCCAAAGGCGGACAGATCGACCTGGTGATCATGGATGTGGGGCTACCGGACGTGGACGGCCGCGAGGCTGTGCGCATTTTGCGCAAGAACGGTTTCAAGGCCCCGATCATCATGCTGACCGGCCACGACACCGACAGCGACACCATCCTGGGGCTGGAATCCGGGGCCAACGACTACGTCACCAAGCCATTCCGCTTCGCCGTGCTGCTGGCGCGTATCCGCGCGCAACTGCGGCAACACGAGGCGAGCGAGGACGCCGTGTTCGCCATCGGGCCCTACACCTTCCGCCCGAGCTCGAAACTTTTGCTCAGTCCGAAGGGCAGCAAAGTGCGGCTGACCGAAAAGGAAACCGCAATCCTTCGTTATCTCTATCGCGCCGCGCAGAAGCCGGTGTCGCGCGAGACGCTGTTGCAGGAAGTGTGGGGCTATAATTCCGGCGTCACCACGCACACGCTGGAGACGCACATCTATCGGTTGCGGCAGAAGGTCGAGAAGGACGCCGCCAGCGCCGTCGATTCTGGTGACGGAAGCCGGCGGCTACAAGCTGGTGCCGTGAGCGCCATGCGCCCGCTCTCCTGCCGTTCATTCCCGCGCAAGCGGGAATCTTCTAGTGTCGGGATCATAGGCTGAGAATTTGCGATCTCGGGTCCCTGTTTCCCGCCTTCGCGCTCTGCGCTTCGACGGACTCAACCCGCCGAAGCTCGCGACGCGAGCGCGGGCTGGGTCGCGGGGACGAGCGGATCACTGATAGCCATGGCCCTCGAGGACGACATCGCCTTCTTCGAACAGGTGCCCACCTTCGCGGTGCTGGGCAAGCAGGCGTTGCGCATTCTCGCGATCGGCGCGGAAACCGAAAGCCTGCAAAGCGGCGCGGTGCTGTTCTACGCCGGCGAGCTGGCCGACGGCGGCTACGTGGTGCAGGAAGGCTCTCTGGTGCTGGAGCCGAACTCGCCGCAGGTTGGCAAGAAAATCACCGTCGGACCCGGCACGCTGGTAGGCGAGCTGGCGCTGCTCACCGACACGGTGTGCGCGACTACCGCGATCGCCAAAGAGCCGACGGTGGTGATTCGCATTTCGCGCAGTCTGTTCCGCAAGATGCTGGAAGGCTATCCGGCCGCTGCGCAGAAAATGCGCGACATGGTGGCCGAGCGGGTCGACGGCTGGACGCGCGATCTCGGCGACGTGAAGGCGGCGCTGACGAAAAGCGAGTAGTCACCGCTCCAGCGTTGCTGTCACCGGTACATGGTCGGATGGGCGCACGGCGCCGCGATAGTCCTTGGAAATCTTGATCTTCGAGACGCGGCCGGCCAGCGCATCCGAGGTCCAGATGTGGTCGAGCCTGCGGCCGCGGTCGGCGGCTTTCCAATTGTCCATCGCGCGGTAGCTCCACCACGTGTAGAGCTTTTCCGGCTCCGGCGTGAGCACGCGCATGGTATCGATCCACTGGCCCGCGTTGCGCGCGGCGTTGAGCTTCTCGCATTCGATCGGCGTGTGCGAGACCACTTTGATCATCTGCTTGTGGCTCCAGACGTCATGTTCGAGCGGCGCCACGTTGAGATCGCCGACCAAAATGGCGCGCTGCGATTTTTCCGGTTTTAGATTTGGATGCGCGCGCATCTCGTCGAGGAAAGCGAGCTTGTGCTGGAATTTCGGATTGATTTCAGGGTCCGGCTCGTCGCCGCCGGCCGGCACGTAGAAATTATGCAAGGTGATGGGATCGCGTAACGCCGCGCGCTCGCCCAGTACGACCGAGACGTGACGGCAGTCGGTCTTGCCGCAGAAACTCTGCATGTCGACGCTCTCGAACGGCACGCGCGAGAGCACGGCGACGCCGTGATAGCCCTTCTGCCCGTTGAGCGCGGCGTGCTCGTAGCCGAGCCGCTTGAAGCGCTTGAGCGGAAACGCGTCGTCCGGACACTTGGTTTCCTGCAGGCAGAGCACGTCCGGCCGCGCGCTTTTCAGGAACTTGGCGACCAGGTCGATGCGCAGGCGGACCGAATTGATGTTCCAGGTGGTGATCTTGAGGGGCATGGAGACAATCTAAGGTCCGCGAGACAAATTTTCTATTCGTTACGGCTGGCTTGCGCCGGGCATGACGGCGAAGAGCGCCGTAAAGGGGCTAGTTGTGATAGTTGGTGTAATCGATCTTGAACATGCTGGGATCGGGCCGCTTGCTGGTGTCGAGATTATACACCGCGACAGTGGTGTCATAGCCCTGCGGGTCGGTCACGGTCCACTGCTTGAGCTGCATGTCCTTGGCGCCGAACATGATCATCAGCCGGCTGGTGCCGACGATGCCGTTCTTCTCCTCGACCACCACGGTGACGAACACGTCGTCGGCGTAGACCGCGACCAGGCTGGTGTCCTTCATCAGGTCGACATGGTCGGCCAACAGGAAACGCAGCGGCGTCTGCGACAGCGGATAGACGTCCTGCGTCGCCAGCTTGCGGTCGCGCACGACCACGTCCTGGCCGTCGGCGACTCAGTTCGATCGGGCTCGGATCGTCGTATTCGAAGCGCACCTTGCCGGGCTTGGAAATATAGAAATTGCCTTGCGTGCGGCGGCCGTCGGGACCGACCTGGACGAATTTGCCCGACAGGTTCTGCATGCCGGAGAGATAATTATTGACCGCGCTCGATGATGGCGCGCTGTTCGGGAGTGAGCGCGCCAGCTTTGCCGGAACGTCCCAAGCAAGGCGGCGAACGGATTGGAAACCGGATTGGGCGGCTTGCCTTGCGTTTGGGCTTGCGCCGCTTGTGCGCGGGCGTTGAGCGCCTCTGCGGGAATCGCGGGCTCGGCCCGGCACCGCGATCGTACCGGTCGTGGCCGGGTGATTGGCGGCTGACGGGCGCGGTGTCGGGAGCGGGACGTTCTGGGCCAGTGCCGGGGCGGCGATCAGGCAGGCGAACAACGCCGCGATCGCGGCTTTGGAGAGCGCGACTTTTGGGCCGGTTCGCGCCGTGAAGTGTCCCGCCATTACGACCTGTCCGTATCCTCGGTTGTCGTCGTTGATTTAGGTGCCGCCTGTGGCTATTTCGCGGCTCTTCTTTTCGCTTGATTCCGGCTTATTCGCGAAACCGGCGATTCTCAATAGCGCGGTCCTAGAAGCGATCGTCCGCCGGATTTTCGGGGATCAAGATCTCGCGCTTGCCGGCGTGGTTGGGCTGGCCGACGATGCCTTCGTGCTCCATGCGCTCCATGATGGTGGCGGCGCGGTTGTAGCCGATCTGCAGACGGCGCTGGATGTAGGACGTGGAGGCCTTGCGGTCGCGTTTCACGATGGCGACCGCCTGCTGGAAGAGGTCGCCGCCTTCGGCCAGTCCCATGCCGGTGGCGTCGAACACCGCGCCGTCCTCGCCCTCTTCGTCGCCGCCGGCGGTGACTTCTTCCAGATATTCCGGCGCGCCTTGCGACTTCAGATGGCGCACGACCTTCTCGACTTCGTCATCGGACACGAACGGCCCGTGCACGCGGCTGATGCGGCCGCCGCCCGCCATATAGAGCATGTCGCCCTGGCCGAGCAGTTGCTCGGCGCCTTGCTCGCCCAGAATGGTGCGGCTGTCGATCTTGGAGGTGACCTGGAACGAGATGCGGGTCGGGAAATTCGCCTTGATGGTGCCGGTGATCACGTCCACCGACGGGCGTTGCGTGGCGAGGATGACGTGGATGCCGGCGGCGCGCGCCATCTGCGCCAGGCGCTGGATGGCGCCTTCGATGTCCTTGCCGGCGACCATCATCAGGTCGGCCATCTCGTCGACGATCACGACCAGATAGGGCAGCGGCTCGAGCTCGAGCTCTTCCTTCTCGTAGATCGCCGTGCCGGTTTCCTTGTCGTAGCCGGTGTGCACGGTGCGATGCAGCGTCTCGCCTTTCGCCTTGGCCTCGGCGAGCCGCGCGTTGTAACCGTCGACGTTACGCACGCCGAGCTTGGACATCCGCTTGTAGCGCTCCTCCATTTCACGCACGGCCCACTTCAGCGCCACAACCGCCTTCTTCGGATCGGTCACGACCGGGGTGAGCAGATGCGGAATGCCGTCATAGACGGAGAGTTCGAGCATCTTGGGATCGACCATGATCAGCCGGCATTGGTCGGGACGCAGGCGGTAGACCAGCGACAAGATCATGGTGTTGATGGCGACCGACTTGCCGGAGCCGGTGGTGCCGGCGATCAACAGATGCGGCATACGCGCCAGATCGACGACCACGGATTCGCCGCCGATGGTCTTGCCGAGGCAGAGCGGCAGCTTGGCGGCGTTTTCGTTGTAATCGTTGCCGGTGAGCAATTCGCGCAGGTAAACCTTTTCACGCGTCGGGTTCGGCAGTTCGATGCCGATGGCGTTGCGGCCTGACACCACCGCGACGCGCGCCGACACTGCGCTCATCGAGCGGGCGATGTCGTCGGCCAATCCGATGACGCGCGAGGATTTGATGCCAGGCGCGGGCTCGAGTTCGTATAGCGTCACCACGGGGCCGGGACGTGCGTTGATGATCTCGCCGCGCACGCCGAAATCGCCGAGAACGCTTTCGAGCGCGATGGCGTTGGCGTCGATGACGTCTTTCGACAGCGTCGTGCGCTCGGACACGCGCTGCGCGGTCAACAGATTGAGCGAGGGCAGCACGTAGCCGTTGGCGGAGCGGCGCGCCGGCACGCGTGCGCGGCGGCGCGGCGGCGCGGCGCAGGCTCTGCTCCTCGTCGTCTTCATCGGCGAAAGCCTGCTCGGGCGCCAAGGTGGCGCGGCCATAGGCGTCGAAACGCGGTTCCTGGCGAGGACCGGCCGATGCCGGCAAGTTACCATTTTGACGGCGCGCAGCGGCATGCGCGGGCTGCGGCGGAACATGCGGCCGGCACGTGCCTTCCAGCTCAGCAGCGCATGCGCGATCATCCCGAGCCAGGCAGAGGCGCGATCGTCGCTGTCTTCATCGATGTCTTCTACTTCGGGCTCACGCATGACCCGGCGCCGGGCCGGTTGCTTGGCGCCGAAACCGGAGGCGAAGGCGATGGTCACGGCGGCGGCGATGCCGAACAGCACCGCAGAGACGAACAGCGCCATGCCGGAGAGCGGCGCGCCGAAAACGAGCGCCGGCGCGCGCAGCATGGCGTCGCCGAACACGCCGCCGAGCCCCGTCGGCAGCGGCCAGGAGCCGATGCGCGGCAACGTGGAGACGAAGGCAGCGGCCAGGAACGCGGCGAGTATCCACAAGAGACCGCGCCATTTGTCGCCAACCGGTTTATGCGACAGCAACCGCCAGCCAAGCAACATTTCCGGCAACAGCAGCATGATGGCGGCGAGGCCGAGCAATTGCATCGCCAAATCGGAGAAGATCGCGCCCGGGAAGCCGAGCAGATTATGCACCGGGCTTTGCGTGGCGTGGCTGAGCGAGGGGTCCTGCACCGACCAGGTGGCAAGCGCGATGGCGCCGAGCAGCGCCAGAGTGATCAGCGCGAGGCCGGCCAGTTCGCTGAGCCGCCGCCGCAAGATGTCGCGGAAATGCTCCGAGACGAAAGCGATGGCGTCGAGGCTGCGATCGATTGCGGGCATGTTGCGTTACCTAACCGAGCACTGCGACGAGGCGATGCAGCGCCTCCGCCGTGGTCGCCTTGTCCTGAACCATGGCGACGCGGATATAGTCCGCGCCGGGATTGCTGCCGTCGGCCTGTTCGCGCGCTAGATAGCGGCCGGGAACGACGCGCACGCCGGCTTCCTGCCACAGGCGTTTGGTCACGATTTCGCTGCCACCATATTTCGAGACGTCGAGCCAGAGGAAAAATCCGCCTGCTGGACGTTTGTAATCGTAGCGGTCGCCGATGATCTGGTCGGCGAGATCGAACTTGGCCGAATAAAGTTTACGATTTTCCTGCACATGCGTCTCGTCGCCATAGGCGGCGACCGCGACATGCTGCGCCGGGCCCGGCACCTGCGGCGCGGCGACGTTGCGCAATTCGAGGAAGGCGGAGAGAAAGCGGCGGTCGCCGGCGGCGAAGCCGACGCGCAGGCCGGGCAGGCTCGAGCGCTTGGACAGCGAGTGAAACACCACGGTATTGGCGAAGTCGGGCCCGGAGGCTTCCAGCATGCCGGCCGGCTGATGCTGGCTGTAGATTTCGCAATAGCATTCGTCGGCGAACACCAGGAAGCCGAAACGGCGCGCCAGCCCGGCGAGCTTGTCGAGATAGGCGCGGCTGGCGACCGCGCCCTGCGGGTTCGACGGCGAGGCGATGTAGAACGCGACGGTGCGCGCGAGCAGCGCATCGTCGAGCGCGTCGAGATCGGGCAGGAAGGAGCTTTCTTTGCGCGCCGGCAGATAGACCGGCTCGCAGTCGGCGGCGAGGCGCCGGCGCCGTAGGCGGCATAAAACGGATTGGGGATCAGCATCGCCGGTTTGCCGGCGCGGCGGCGCGACCCAGCGCTTGGCGGCAATCGCCGCGAGGAACAGGCCCTCGCGCGTGCCGTTGAGCACCAGCACTTCATGTTCGGCATCGACGGGCCGCGCCAGTTTGTAGCGCCGGCCGAGCCAGGCGGCGACCGCGCGGCGGAACGGCTCGCTGCCCTTGTTGGCAGGGTAGCGGCCGAATTCGTCGAGATGAGCGGCGAGCTCGGGGCCGACGAAAGACGGGAATCGGATGCTGCGGCTCGCCAACCGACAAATTAATGGCCGGCTTGCCCGGTTCGATGCCGGCAATGAGCTCGGTCAACCGCACGAATGGCGAGCGGCCCTCGACTGCCGGGGCTGGGATGCTGGAAGGCTCGCGCTCGGCGGTCATCATGGGCATGTGATTACACAGGCGGACTCGAGGTCCGCGGCACAATGGTTCGACACAATAGATAGAGCGAGGTTAAGACCCGATTAACCATCGAGATCGGATCGGGGCACGGATTGAACAGGTGTTAAGGCTGCTCTCCTATCGTCGGCTTCAGCTTACAAGCGGGGGAAAAGATGACTAAGCAGATGAAGCCATGGGTCTGGGTGGTGGCGTTTTGCGGCTGCGGAATGTTTCTGACTGTAGCTTTTATGAGCTCGGCCTATCCGCTGATAATGGCGATGCACTGATCCCAATCTCTTCGAATTGACGGACAAAGCCCGGCCCGCAGGCCGGGCTTTTTCGTTCGCTGGTATAAAAAGGGAGAGGCCCCCGGCTCTTGCGAACCGGGGGCCTCGACGGAAGGGACAGTGCCGGGTTTCCGCCCCTGCCGTTAGGTTGACTGCACGGTCTCGCCGTGTAGTGCGAAGTCGAGACCTTCGCGTTCGACGTCATTCGAGACCCGCAGGCCGATGACCGCGTCAATGATCTTGAGCAGGATCAGCGACACGACGGCGTCGTAAACGAACACGATCACAATGCCTTCGAGCTGGTTGAGAACCTGGCCAGGATTGCCTTCGATCAGGCCGGCGGTCCCGCCGTATTCGCTGATCGCGAACACGCCGGTAAGCAACGCGCCGACGATGCCGCCGACCGCGTGGACGCCGAAGCAATCCAGCGCGTCGTCAACACCGAGCATGCGCTTGAGGCCGGTGACGCCCCAGTAGCAGAGCACACCGGCGGCGATGCCGATCACCATCGAGCCGATCGGGCCGACGAAGCCCGAGGCCGGAGTGATGGCGACGAGGCCGGCGACCGCTCCGGAGGAGATGCCGATGACGGTGGGCTTGCCGCGGCAGGCCCACTCCACGAGCATCCAGGTGAAGGCTGCGACGGCGGTGGCGATTTGCGTCACGGTCATCGCCATGCCGGCTTGCAGGCCGGCGGTCACCGCCGAACCGGCATTAAAGCCGAACCAGCCGACCCACAGCAGCGAAGCGCCGATCAGGGTCAGCACCATGTTGTGGCCCGGGCCGGTTTCCTTGCGCTTGCCAAGGCAGATCGCGCACATCAGACCGGCAACCCCGGCGTTGATATGCACGACGGTGCCGCCGGCGAAGTCGAGGACCTTGACCAGGCGTCGTCGTTGGCGCTCGACAGCATGCCGTCCGGACGACCAGACCCAATGCGCGACCGGCGCGTAGACCAAGATCGCCCACAGCCCGATGAACCAGAGCATCGCTGAGAACTTCATGCGCTCGGCGAAGGCGCCCGCGATCAGCGCCGGAGTGATGATCGCGAAGGTCATCTGGAAGCACATGTAGACAGTTTCGGGGATCGTCGCCGCCAGCGGGTTCGGATTGCCCGCGCCCGTGGCGATATCGCTGAGCATGCCTTGCAGGAACGCGCGGCTGAGTCCGCCGATGTAAGGCGAGCCGGGCGTGAACGCCAAAGTGTAAGTGAGGGCCGCGTAGATGATCGTGACCAGACAGGTGATGGCGAAGCTCGTCATCACGGTGTCGCCCACGTTCTTCTTGCGCACCATGCCGCCGTAGAACAGAGCGAGGCCCGGTACGGTCATCATCAGCACCAGCGCCATGGAGGTCAGCATCCAGGCGGTGTCGCCCGAGTTGGGCGCGCACTTGGTGAGCACGGCCTTTTTCGGATCGGGATCATTGGCGCAGGCAGGTGCCGGCGTCGGTGCGGCAGCGGGCGCGGCCGCTGGCGCCGTCGGAGCGGCACCGGGAGCCGGTGTCTGGGCGTAGGACGTATTGTACGTCGCCACGCTCAGAAAGAGTCCGAGCAGAATCCCGAAGGCGAGAGCCAACAGTCCCGCACGGGAGGATTTCTTCAACGTCATGGTCTAACTCCTGTCCGTATTGTTTTGCGGTGCGGGTTACTAGAGCGCCGCAGCGTCGGTTTCGCCGGTGCGGATGCGCACGGCGTGATCCAGGGCGAAGACAAAAATTTTGCCGTCGCCGATCTGGCCGGTCTTGGCTGCGCCGGTGATGGCTCCGATGACTTTGTCGACTTGGTTGGAGGCCACCGCCACTTCCACTTTGACTTTCGGGAGGAAGCTCACCGCGTATTCGGCCCCACGGTAGATTTCCGTGTGACCCTTTTGACGCCCGTAGCCCTTGACCTCTGTGACAGTCAGCCCTTGCACCCCGATGGAGGTCAGAGCGTCACGGACCTCGTCGAGTTTGAAAGGCTTGATAATGGCCATGACGATTTTCATGGATTCGATCCCCGCTTGGCCCGTTTGTTACAGTCACGCAGTGCGGGCGGGTTCACTGAGCCGGACCCGAAAAGCGCACTTCGCGGGCATAGCCGGATCAGTAGAATCAAACGCCGTGCCAGATGCCGGGCGAGGGCCTATCAGGCTGATTCGATGAATGAATTTTTGATGATTGCGGGGGTGCGCCGGGGACGTCATTCGGGCGTTAGCCCAAAGTCGCGCCAAGACTTATAAGCGCTGCACAAAAATTAGTCAGAGGCGGGAGCAGTGCTAAAACCGCGATGGTCGAAGGCCGGCGCGGTCGATTTTCGCGCTACTGCAGCGCCTCGCCGTGCTGGGTGACGTCGAGCCCCATCACTTCATCTTCCTTGCGCACGCGCAGCGGCACGATCACCTCGATGACTTTGAGGATGATGAAGGTCATCACGCCCGACCACACGATCGTGACGGCAATTCCGTAGAGTTGGGCAACCACCTGCTCCGGATGGCCTTCGAGCAGGCCGGGAGCGCCGCCGGGCAATTCCGGGGATGGCCGACAACGCGCCGACCGCGAACACGCCGGCGAGCAGGGTGCCGGTCAGACCGCCAAGCCCGTGCACGCCGAACACGTCGAGCGAGTTGTCATAGCCGATCTTGGTCTTCAACCAAGTGCAGGCCCAGAAGCAGAACGCGCCGGCGATCAAGCCGATCAGCACCGCCTGCATCGGCAGCACGAAGCCCGAGGCCGGCGTGATGGTGCCGAGACCCGCCACCGCGCCCGAGATCATGCCGAGCACCGACGGCTTGCCGCGTGTCCACCACTCCAGCGCCATCCAGGTGAAGGCGCCGGCGCTGGCCGCGAGGTGCGTCGACACGATCGCCATCGCGGCGCGCGAGTTTGCGCCCAGAGCCGATCCGCCGTTGAAGCCGAACCAGCCGACCCACAACAGTCCGGTGCCGATCACCGCCAGCGTGAGATCGTAAGGCGCAAGATTTTCGCTGCCGTAGCCGCGCCGCGCGCCGAGCACATACGCAGCCGTCAGGCCGGCAACACCGGCGTTGAGATGAACCACCGTTCCGCCGGCGAAATCGAGCAAGCCGTAACTGCCGAGAAATCCGCCGCCCCAGACCCAATGCGCGATCGGCACATAGACCAGCATCAGCCAGAACCCGCAAAACAACAGGAACGCGGAAAAGCGCAGACGATCCGCCACCGAGCCCGCGACCAGTGCCACCGTGATGATGGCGAAGGTCATCTGGTAGATCATGAACAGGCTTTCGGGGATGGTCTTGGCGAGCGGCGAAATCGCGTCGAGCGTCATGCCGCTGAGAAATATCCGCTCGAGCGTTCCGATGAACGCGCCGTCGCCGGTGAAGGCGAGCGTGTAGCCGAAGAACGCCCACAGGATGGAAACCAGAAACGTAGCGGCCAGGCTCTGCGCCATGGTGGCGAGCACGTTCTTCTTGCGCACCATGCCGGCATAGAACAGGGCGAGACCCGGGATCGTCATCATCAACACCAGGCCGGTCGCGCCGATCATCCAGGCGGTGTCGGCGCCGTCGATCTTGGCGGCCATCCGGGTTTCGCGCGAAGGCAGGCGATGCGGTCAACGTCGCCGCCATAGCGCAGTTGCGATCAGGGCGAAGCGCTGGAGTGCCCGTGTCATGATCATATCCCCCGGCTAATTTCTTGTTAAAGCGCGGCGTCGTCGGTTTCGCCGGTGCGGATGCGCACCGCTTGCTCGAGCGGCGTGACGAAGATTTTTCCGTCGCCGATCTCGCCGGTCTTGGCGGCGGCGGCGATCTGCTCCATCACCTCGTCGAGCCGATCGCTGGCGACCGCGACTTCGATGCGCAATTTCGGCAGGAAGTTCACGGCGTATTCGGCGCCGCGATAGATCTCGGTGTGGCCCTTCTGGCGGCCGTAACCTTTGACCTCGGTCACGGTCATGCCGTGAATGCCGATGCGGGTGAGGGCGTCGCGGACCTCGTCGAGCTTGAACGGTTTGATGACCGCGATGACCAGCTTCATGGCATTCCTTCCCGGACAATTTTGTTGGCGCACGGCGCTTGCGACGGTCGCGTTATGACAGCGAAAATCCGCCCCGGATGGGGCCGGCACGGGCTCAGTTGCCGAGAGTACCGACAGGTGGCTCAAAAATTAAGCGAGAAATTGCCGCACCCACAGGCAATCGCCGCATCGAAAGGCAATTTATGGCAATAATACTGTCTTATTTGCCGCGGCCGATGCCGCCAAGACCGAGCTCGGCAATCACGCCGGGGAGCACCGCGCGCGCTTGGGCGGCGGTCATGCCGGGCCGGATGTGCATGTCGTATAGTACGGTGAGCAGCGACCGGTCGTAGACTGACAGGTAACCGACCATGCGGTGCTGATTGAGCGTGGTCCATGGATTGCGCTGGTCGTGGTTCGACAGGCCGAAGGCGTGCAGCAGTTCGTGATAGGCGCAGTCGAGGAAGACCGTCGTCGCCTTTGTCGACGATGACGAAGGAGACCGCGTGCACGATGGCGCCGTCACGGTCCGACTTCACGCTGGTCATGCATTGCGGATCGGTGCGTGTGATGAAAGCGCGCGTGATCTCGGTACCGAACGCTAATCGCAGCGACGCGGTGAAATTCTTCTCGTCGATCAGGCGCACTTCGATGTCGGCGGACGCCTTGGCTTCCACGACCCGCAAGTGCAGGCCGGGGACTTTCTCGGCGTACTCCACGATCACCCGTTGCATCGCCGCGGTGCGGTCGACACTGCCCCCGGCGACCACAGCGGCGCGAATCGGACGCTCGAAACGGCGGATGCCGCGTGGTGCCGCGCCGATGCGCAGATCGGATCCAAAGGCGAGCGCGAGAAATCCGCGCATCAGTTCGGGCGTCGAGAAACGCGTGTATTGAGCCGGCGCGCCGGGCAACGCGCCGGCGGGTGCCGGCTCTCTGCCGGAGGCGGCGAGCGCGGCGGTCGATAATGAAATCAAAACCACGAATGCAGCGAACAATCGCTTCATATTCGAGCTATGGTTCACGCCGCAGGCGCACCAGGCCTTCTTGCGCCACCGAGGCGACCAGCGTGCCGTCGCGGGTGAATATCAGCCCGCGCGAAAAACCGCGCGAGCCGTGCAGATTGGGCGAATCCTGCGCGTAGAGCAGCCACTCGTCGGCGCGGAACGGCCGGTGCAGCCACAGCGCATGATCGAGGCTGGCGGCCATGAATTCCTTTTCGAACAGCGTGCGGCCATGCGGCACCAATGCGGTGTCGAGCAGCCCCATGTCGGAGGTGTAGGCCAGCACGCATTGATGGATCGCCGGGTCGTCGGGCAGTTTGCCGGTTGTCTTGATCCAGACATGGAAGCGGCCGTCGGGATATTTCTTGCCGAGATAGCGCTCGAATTCGACCGGGCGCAGCTCGATCGGCCGCTCGCGCTCGTAATAGCGCCGCACCGGTTCCGGCATCGAGGGCAGAATTTTCTCGCGCACCTCGGCTTCGCTCGGCAGTTTTTCCGGCGGCGGCACGTCCGGCATTTTTGCCTGATGATCGAGGCCGGGCTCGTCGGTGTGGAACGACACCAGCATGGAAAAGATCGGATGGCCGTGCTGGCGGGCGGTGACGCGCCTGGTGGTGAAGCTCTTGCCGTCCCGCATGCGGTCGACGTCGTAGATGATCGGCACCTTGGGGTCGCCCGGCAACAGGAAATAAGCGTGCATGGAGTGCGGCGGCCTGCTGGCGTCGACAGTGCGCACAGCGGCGACCAGCGCCTGGCCGACCACCTGGCCGCCGAACACGCGTTGCCAGCCCGTTTGCGGCGAGCGGCCGCGGAACAGATTTACCTCGAGCGGCTCGAGATCGAGGATAGCGAGAAGGTCGGCGACGGCGATGGTGGTCATGGATCGGATCGGGCAAGGATGACGGGTAAGGGTCAAATGACCGCCCCAACCTGCTATGCTGGCTCAAGTTTTACAAGGAAGGCGCAAACAAACTCGCATGCCGAAACGCGTGAAACAGCACCATAAAACCGATCTTTTGATCGGCGGCGCGGGCTTTGCCGGCCTGGCGCTGGCGATCGCGCTGCGCCAAGGGCTGGGGGAGGCGTTCACGGTGACGGTGGTGGACCCGGCGCTCGGGGCGGCGCAATCGAAGGATCCGCGTGCCTCGGCGATCGCGGCCGCCGCGCGCCGGCTGTTCGAGGCGATCGAGGTTTGGGATGCGGTCGCGGACAACGCCCAGCCGATCCTCGACATGGTGGTGACCGACTCAAAGCTCGACGACGCCGTGCGTCCGACTTTCCTGACCTTTGGCGGCGAAGTCGAGGAGGGCGAACCGTTCGCGCATATGATCGAGAACCGGCATCTGGTCGATGCACTGGTGGCGAAGGCCAAAGAACTGGGGATCGAATTGCGGACTGGCGCAGTGGCCGATTTCGAGCATAGGCCGAATGCGATCGAGGTCGCGCTCGCCGATGGCGAGACGATTTTGGCGCGGCTGCTGGTGGGCGCCGATGGCGCGCGCTCGAAAATCCGCGAACAAGCCGGCATCGCCACGCACGGATGGAATTACGACCAGTCGGCCATCGTGACCACGGTCGAGCATGAACGCGAGCACAATGGCCGCGCCGAGGAACATTTCCTGCCGGCGGGACCATTCGCGATTTTACCGCTCACGGGAAACGTTCGTCGATCGTGTGGACCGAAAACGCGCGCGAGGCCGAGCGCATCGTCGCGCTGCCCGACGAGGAATTTCATGTCGAGCTGGAGAAGCGTTTCGGCTTGCAGCTCGGCGATCTCAAGGCGACGGGCACGCGCCGCGCCTTTCCGCTCGGGCTGTTCACCGCGCGCGAATTCATCGGCGAACGTTTGGCGCTGGTCGGCGATGCAGCGCACATCATCCATCCGATTGCCGGGCAGGGTTTGAACATGGGCCTGCGCGACGTGGCGGCGCTGGCGGAAGCGATCGCCGATGCGGCGCGGCTCGGGCTTGATATCGGCGCGCACGACGTGCTGGAGCGCTATCAGCGCTGGCGGCGCTTCGACACCATGACCATGGGTGTCGCGACCGACGGACTGAACCGATTGTTCTCCAACAGCAACGATGTGCTCCGCCTGGCGCGCGATGTCGGCCTGGGCTTGGTCGAGCGCATGCCTGCGCTCAAACGCGTGTTCATCCGCGAGGCGGCGGGATTTACCGGTGACGTTCCGAAGCTGTTGCGAGGCGAGGCTTTGTAACTTACGTCAGCGGGATGCTGCCGATGTGATCGTGGAACGCCTTGCGCTTGGAGATCAGCCCGTACCAGCGGTCGAGATATGGCGTGGCCGGGCGGCCGGGCACCAGTTGCTGGTAGCGATAACACATTACGCCGAGCGGAATATCACCGTAGGAGAACGCCGGTCCCGCGACATAGGCCGTCTTGGCCAACTGCGCGTCGAGGATTTTCATCGCGTCGGTGGTTTTGTCCTGTGAGGTTTTGATCGCAGCGGCGTCGCGCTTTTCCGGCGGCGTGCGGATCAAGCCCCAGAATGCCGGCGTGATGGCCGGACCGACCACAGACAATTGCCAGTCCATCCATTGGCTGGCGAGCGCGCGCTGCTTGGGATCTTTGGGCTCCAGCACACCGTTCTTGTCATATTTACTGGCGAGATAGCGCACCATCGAATTGGACTCCCACAGCGTGAAGCCGTCCTCTTCCTCCAATGTCGGGACCAGGGAGTTGGGGTTCATCGCCAGATAGGCCGGCTCTTTGGTTTTGCCGAACGCGCCGCCCACATCGATGCGACTGTGCTCCAGCCCCAGTTCGCCCACCGCCCACATCGCCTTCTGCACATTGGACGAGGTGTTGCGGCCCCAGATTTTGATCATGAGTTCGTTTCCTGATTTTCGTGTTTTGGATCAGTCGAGGCGGCGCGCCTCTTCCGGCAGCATAATCGGAATGCCGTCGCGGATCGGATAGGCCAGCTTGGCCTTGCGCGAGATCAGTTCCTGTTTGGCGGCGTCGTATTCCAGCGTGGTTTTGGTCAATGGGCAGACCAGGATTTCCAGCAGCTTGGGATCGACGTGGCCTTCGGAGTGTTCGGTGGGCGGCGTGGTGGGCATGAAGGGCTCCCGGCGATTTCGGCAGCGTTATAGCACAGCCAAGCTTTTGCGAACTACTGCAGCTGCGGCTCGCCCTCGGTGTTCTTTTTAGCGAGCTCGATTTCGGTGATGGCGACCAGCAGTTCGGCGCGGGTTTTCAGGTCCGGCGCTTCCAGCAACGCCTGCTTTTCCGGCGCGCCGTAAGGCGACATCATCGACAGTGCATTGACCAGTGCCTCATTCGGCGCCTGGTCGATGCCTTCCCAATCCGCTTCCAATTTATTGGCCTTCATGAAGGCGCGTAGCGCGGTGAGCACCGCCTCGCGGTCGACCAAGGTCTCGCCCTTGCGCGCGACGAAGTCGTCGGCGAACGGCGCATAGGTAACTCTGGCTTGCCGATACTCGGTCTTCACCGCCAATTCCTGCACGACACGAAAGCGCGCCACGCCGGTTAGCTCGAGCAGATAGCGGCCGTCGCCGCTCTCGGCGAGCTGCGTAATACGCCCGACGCAACCGATCTTGAACAGCGGCGGCTTGTCGGAGGGGCCCGCTTGCGTGGCGTCGGGTTGAATCATTCCCACCAGACGGTGACCGTCACGCAAAGTGTCGTCGATCATGGCGAGGTAGCGCGGCTCGAATATATTGAGCGGCATCTGCCCGCGTGGCAGCAGCAGCGCCCCCGGCAACGGGAACACCGGAATGACTTCGGGCAGATCGACTGGCCCGCGATATTCGGCATTCATCGGCATTACGTTTTACTCCGCCCGCCGGTGCCGCTCCGGCGCGAAATGATCACGAAAAGAGAATCGACGACAGTCGCTTGCGGCCGTCGACGGTGGCTGGGTCGGTCGGACCCCAGGCTTCGAAGAACTGCACGAGCTGTTTGCGCGCACCGTCCTCGTTCCATTTGCGGTCGCGCTTGACGATCGCGATCAGATGGTCGGCCGCTTCCGCGCGCTTGCCTTTGGCGTTGAGCGCGGCGGCGAGATCGAAGCGCGCCTGATAATCGAACGGATCGGCTGCGACCTTTTTCTCCAGCTCGTCGATGGGTCCGACCGACTTGGCTTGCTCGGCGACCTCGATCGCGGCGCGCGCGGCGGCGACCGCGGCATCGTTGCGCTTGGCCTCGGGCACCATGGCTATCGTTTGCTTGGCCTGATCGAGCGCACCGGTCTGCACGTAACAGCGCGCGAGACCGGCCAGCGCGGCAACATTGCCGCCATCGTCTTTCAGCAATTGTCCGTAAAGATCAGCGGCCTCGGTGGCGTTGCCGGCGGCGAGCGCGGCATCGGCCTCTTTCAGCAGATCCTTTTCTTCGGGGCTGGCTTTGCCCTTGGTCACGCGTTCCAGGAACGCGATCACTTGGCTCTCGGGCAGCGCGCCCATGAACCCGTCGACCGGTTGGCCGTTGGCAAACGCGATGACTGCCGGGATCGACTGGATGCCCATCTGGCCGGGAATTTCCGGATGCTTGTCGATGTCCATCTTGGCGAGTTTGACCTTGCCCTTGGTGGCTTTCACTGCCTTTTCCAGAATCGGCGTGAGCTGCTTGCAGGGCCCGCACCAGGGTGCCCAGAAATCCACCAGCACCGGCTGGCGCTTGGATTCCTCGATGACGTCCTTGAGGAAGCCTTCCGTGGTCGTGTCGATGACCGCGGTTTCGGCCGCGCTCGTCATTGCCCCGCCGTTTTGCAGCATTGTTCCTCGCAATTTCGGGCTTAAAGCCCGGTTCCATTCCGGATTAAATGGGTCATCGGGCGCGTGAATGCAATCGGGTCAGGGGGCGGCCGCCGAGTGCCCCGAAATCCGCTCGATGCGGGGCAAATGGCCGGTCGATTTCAGGAATTTCACCAAATCGCCGCGCGCAATCGAGGTGGTCATCGTATTGACCAGCGGATGATAGTTGAGCGTCTCGTGTTCCATCATGGCGGCGTCAAGCACCACGCTGACACGGGCTTGGGTGTCGTTGATGGCGCCGAACGGGCGTCACGGCGCCGGGCTCGACACCCCACACTTCGCGCAGCAGGTCGGACGCGCCGAACGAAAATCGCCCTGTAGCGCTGAGCACACGGTGCAGGCTCTTGAGGTCGATCTCGGCGTCTTCCAGCGCCACCACCAGATAAAGCTCGTATTTCTTGTCGCGCAGGAAAAGGTTCTTGGTGTGGCCGCCCGGAATCTGGCCGCGCAGGCTGCGCGACTGCTCGACCGTGAACAGCGGCGGGTGCTTCACCGTCGCATGTGCGATGCCGATGCGGTTGAGATAGCTAAAAAGTTGGTCGGGTGTATGCGCCATAGCGTTAATAATGGTTGATTGGCCGCGGTTGCAAAGGGGGTGGCCTTGCGGCTATAGGAACGGGCTTGGCGGCCGGAAAGTTGTTATTTCGGCCAATAATCTAACGGATGCGGGTGTAGCTCAGGGGTAGAGCACGACCTTGCCAAGGTCGGGGTCGAGGGTTCGAATCCCTTCGCCCGCTCCAGTCTTCGCTCCTTTGGAGTTTCGGCTCGGCGAGCCATTAAGTGCGAAGGCGGGTGGATTACCAACCAAATCTTTAATACCCCGCCGCGAGGGCGCCGCGGGTGCGGGTGTCGGCGGCGCCGACAACATGACCATCGGTCATGACCTCGATCGAATTGGCCGAGGTAAACGGCCGCGTCGCCACGATTTTATGGCCGCGCGCCGTCAGGGCATCGAGGACGTTCGGCGCAAAGCCAGGCTCGACAAATGTCTCATCGGGCTGCCACTGGTTATGCAGCCGCGGCGCGGTCACGGCCTTGCCGATCGGCATATGGAAGTCGATCACGTTCGTGATGACCTGCAGCACCGCCGAGATGATGCGGCTGCCGCCGGGCGAGCCGGTGATCAAAAACGGCTTGCCGTCCTTGAGCACGATGGTCGGCGTCATCGAGGACAGCGGGCGTTTGCCCGGCCCCGGCAGATTGGCGTTGAAGCCGACCAGCCCGTAGGCGTTGGCGGTGCCGGGCTTGGCGGTGAAATCGTCGAGTTCGTTGTTGAGCAGCACGCCGGTGCCGTCGGCGATCAGCCCGAGTCCGTAGGAGAAATTCAGCGTGTAGGTGTTCGACACCGCGTTGCCGTCGCGGTCGATGACGGAAAAATGCGTGGTGTTGTGGCCTTCGAAATCGGCCGGCTTGCCGGCGCGGATCTCGGCCGCCGGTGTCGCCTTGTCGCCGATGCCGGCACGCAGCGCGGCGGCATATTTTTTCGAGATCAGTCCGGCCACCGGAATTTTTACCGCGTCGGGATCGCCCATGAACACGGCGCGGTCGGCATAGGCGCGCTTCATCGCCTCGATCTCATAATGCAGCGCCTGCTCGCCGCGGCCGAGCTTGGCGAGATCGTAGCCTTCCAGGATGTTCAGCATCTCGATCAGATGAACGCCGCCGGACGACGGCGGCGGCATCGACACGATATCGTAGCCGCGGTAGCTGCCGCGCACGGCCACGCGCTCGATCGCGCGATAATTTTTCAGATCGTCCGCCGTCATGATGCCGCCGGCGGCGCGCACCGCGGCCACGATCTCACCGGCGATGCGGCCTTGATAGAATGCCGCGGGGCCGTCTTGCGCTATGGCCTGCAAGGTGTCGGCCAGATCGAATTGGATCAGCCGGTCGCCGGCCTGCAATGGGTCGCCGCCGTTCTTGAGCAAAATTCCGGATGACGATGGCCAGCGCGCCAGCCGGTCGCGCGCGCGCGGCAGAGAATCGGCGATGTCGTCTTCGACCGGGAAGCCTTGGCTGGCGAGCCGGATGGCCGGCGCGATCAAATCGGCGAGCGAAAGTTTGCCGGAGCCGTATTTGCGCTGCGCCAAGCACCAGCCCCGCGACCGTGCCGGGCACGCCGACCGACAATCCGCTGTCGCGCGACTTCGCCGGATCGGGCTCGCCCTTGGCATCGAGGAACATGGTTGGCGTGGCGGCCGCGGGCGCGGTCTCGCGATAGTCGATCGCGATATCGCGGCTGTCTTTAGCGAGATGGATCACCATGAAGCCGCCGCCGCCGATATTGCCGGCGCGCGGATAGGTGACCGCCATCGCGAAGCCGACCGCCACGGCGGCGTCCACCGCGTTGCCGCCGCGATCCAGAATCTCCACGCCGATACGGGCGGCGCGGCTTTCCTGCGTCACCACCATGCCGTTGCGGGCGACGACCGCCTGTGCCGGGGGAATCGGCAGCGCCTGCCTGGCCGGCGCGACCTGGGCGTGAGCGAGGGTCGCGCCGACAAGGAGCGCGAGAGTGAAGTACAGTATGCGTTTCATCGATTGGCTTTGCGTTTACCCGCTCGTCCCCGCGAAGGCGGGGACCCAGCCTTTTTACTCTAACTGGATTCCCGCTTGCGCGGGAGTGAGCGGAATATTGTGACGTGCAGCAAGGAAGCTATCGCGCCTGCCCGTGATAGACCGTGTTCGGCCGCATGTCGGTGGCGGAGGCGACGCGGTTCGACATGTTGAAGAAGCCGGCCACCGCCGAAATATCCCAGATGTCGCGGTCGGAAAATCCGGCGCGGCGCAGCCGCTCGCGATCGGTTTCCTCCACGGTTGCCGGCGAGACCGTCAGCTTGACCGCGAAATCGAGCATGGCGCGCTGGCGCTTGTTCAGGCGCGCAACCCGATAGTTCATCACCATGTGCTCGCCGAGCAGTGGATCGCGGGAATATTGCCGCACCGCGGCGCCGTGGGCGGTGAGGCAGTAGTAGCAGCGGTTCTGCGACGACACCGCGACCGCGATCATCTCGCGCTCGAGTTTCGAGAGCCCGCTCTCGCCCAGCATCAGGTCGTTGTACATGGCGACGAAGGTTTCGAGCTTGGTCATGTCGAAGGCGTAAGCCACCAGCACGTTGGGCACGAAGCCGAGCTTGTCCTGGCATTTCTTGAAATAAGAGGTCATGGCGGGCGAAAGCTTCGCCTTCGGCAGATTGAGCGCGATCACCGGCGCGTCGTCGGCGGCCGGAGGCGCCGCCTTGAGCGGGATCGGTTTTGCCGTCTTACCGGCGACTTTGACCGGTCTATCCATCTTGTTCATTGCGCGCGTCCCTGACTGTCCAATTTGGCTGCCAGAATACAATGTAATGGCGCCCCGCGATACGACCGCGGCGGGCCACTTTCGGCTTTTATGTCAGCGTCTTAGGCGGGCGTTGCGAGTCTTTTTTACAAGCCCGTCATGGCCTCGTCACCAAATGGTGTGTTGCTCGCGATCGCCCGCCACGGAATGAGAAAGCCCTAATCCATGCTCGACCGAATCCGGCAACCGGTGCATGATTCCATGGCCGTGGATATTCCCGTCAGCAAACGCGAAAGCGCCGCCCGCGCCGTGATCGAACAGGCGGGCGCGGCGCTTGGCGCGCGCCGCAACGACATCCCGGCCACGTTCGTCGCGCAGCTTTACGAGCACGCGGTGGCGGAAGACGTGCTGTGCTACGCGCCGGCCGATCTCGCCGCGCTGGCCGAGCGAGCGTTCGATTTTCTGCGCGAGCGCAAGCCGGGCGCGCCGAAAATCCGCTGCGAGAACGTGGCGCTGGATGAGTCTGGCGACCGCAAGTCGGTCACGCTGATCGAGATCGTCAACGACGACATGCCGTTCCTGGTCGATTCGGTGATGGGCGAAATCGCCGAGCGCCGGCTCACCGTGCAACTGGTGGCGCATCCGGTGTTCGGCGTTCAGCGCGACGGCGCCAAGCTCAAGGCGCTGAGCGCTCCTGCCGCGGACGGCGCGCGCGAAAGCTTCATTCATATTCATCTCGAGCCGATTGCTGACGAGGCCGTGCGCGCCGACATCGTGCGCGCGCTCGATTACGTACTCGGCGAGGTGCGGTTGGCGGTGCAAGACTGGCGGCCGATGCTCGATCGCGTCAATGCCGCGGTCGCGGAACTCAAAACCAATCCGCCGCCGCTGCCGGTGGATGAGATCGCCGAGGCGATCGCAGTTCCTGCAATGGCTGTTGGCCGATAATTTCACCTTCATCGGCATGCGCGATTACGGCTTCGACGGCAAAGCGCTGACAGCCGGATTTCGACAGCGCGCTCGGCATCATGCGCTCGCGCGATTTGCGCGTGCTCAAGCAGGGCAACGAACTGCTCGAATACACGCCGGAAATCATGGCGTTCCTGAAGGAGCCGCGGCTGCTGATCATCGCCAAGGCCAATATCCACGCCCAGGTGCACCGGCGCGTCTATCTCGACTATATCGGCATCAAACGCTTCGATGCGTCGGGTAATCTGGCCGGCGAACAGCGCATCGTCGGGCTGTTCACGTCGACTGCCTATACGCGCACCGCGCACAGCATTCCTTATCTCCGCCGCAAGATCGCCGGCGTCGAGCAGCGCGCCGGCTTCGACGCCAACAGCCATTCCGGCAAGGCGCTGGCGAGCGTGCTTGGAGCACTATCCGCGCGACGAACTGTTCCAGGTTGACGAGGACTCGCTCTATCGTTTCGCGCTCGCCATCCTGCAACTCGACGAGCGGCCGCGCGTGCGCGTGCTGGCGCGGCGCGACCGCTTCGACCGTTTCGTGTCGGTGCTGGTGTTCGTGCCGCGCGAACGTTACGACAGCCACGTTCGCGCGCGGATCGGCGACTATCTCGCCAGCGCCTTCGTCGGACGCGTCTCGGCGTTCTATCCGTATTTCCCGGAAGGTCCGCTGGTGCGCGTGCACTTCATCATCGGCCGGTCCGGCGGCCAGACGCCCGATATCGACGTCGGCATGCTGGAGCGTGAGGTCGCGGCGATCGTGCGCTCATGGACCGATGGGCTTGGCGACGCGCTGGCGCTGGTCAATCCGCCGGATAAAGCGCGTGATGTTTTCAACCGTTATCGCGACGCCTTCTCGGCCGGCTTCCAGGAAGCCTATTCGCCGGCGATCGCGGCCGGCGACATACGCGTGGTCGAGGGCCTCAGCGAGCAGCGCCGGCTCGGCGTCGATTTCCATCACCGGCTCGAGGAAGAGCAGCGGGCGGTCGGCCTCAAAGTGTGGAGCCGGCAGCGGCCGCTGCCGCTGTCGGAGCGCGTTCCGGTGCTGGAAAATATGGGTTTTCGGGTGGTGGATGAGCGCACCTATCACATCGAGCCGAAGGCTGACGGCGCTGCCGATACCTGGTTCCACGACATGCTGCTGGAGCGCCTCGACGGCGGCATGATCGATCTCGACGCCGGCAAGGCGCGGCTCGAAGCCGCTTTCCTGATGGTGATGCGCGGCGGCGCCGAGAACGACGGCTACAACGCGCTGACGCTGGCAGGCGCGTTGGCCTGGCGCGACGTGGCGCTGATCCGCACGCTGTCGCGTTACCTGCGCCAGGTGCGCGTGCCCTATTCGCAGGATTACATGTGGGCGACGCTGGTCAAGCACGCCGCGATCGCCGGCGATATCGTCGCGCTGTTTCACGCCCGTTTCGATCCGCGGCCCGACGCCGCGCAAGCGCGCGAGGCCAAGCAAAAAGAAATCGCCGCGCGCATCGAAGAGGAATTGCAGAAGGTCGAGAGCCTGGACGAGGACCGCATCCTGCGTCACTTCGTCAACGCCGTGCAGTCGGCGATCCGCACCAATTTCTATCAGACCGACAAAGACGGCCAGCCCAAGGCGCTGATCGCGGTCAAGTTCGAAAGCGGCAAGATCACCGATTTGCCGTTGCCGCGCCCGCTCTACGAAATCTTCGTCTATTCGCCGCGCGTCGAAGGTGTCCACATGCGCTTCGGCAAGGTGGCGCGCGGCGGCATCCGCTGGTCCGACCGGCCGCAGGATTTCCGCACCGAGATTCTCGGGCTGGTGAAGGCGCAGCAGGTCAAGAACGCGGTGATCGTGCCGGTCGGCGCCAAAGGCGGCTTCGTGCCCAAGCTGATGCCGAAGAATCCGACGCGCGAGCAATTCCAGGCCGAAGGCATCGCGACCTACAAGCTGTTCATCTCGACGTTGCTCGACATCACCGACAACATCCGCCACGACGGCACGATCGTGCCGCCCGACAGCGTGGTGCGGCACGAGGGCGACGATCCCTATCTCGTGGTGGCCGCCGACAAGGGCACCGCGACCTTCTCCGACATCGCCAACGGACTTTCGATCGAGCACGGCTACTGGCTGGGCGACGCTTTCGCCTCCGGCGGCTCGGCCGGCTACGACCACAAGGTGATGGGCATCACCGCGCGCGGCGCGTGGGAATCCGTCAAGCGGCATTTCCGCGAGATGGACGTCGATATCGGCAAGACGCCGTTTTCCGTCGTCGGCGTCGGCGACATGTCGGGCGACGTGTTCGGCAACGGCATGTTGCGCGAGAACACCATCAGACTGGTGGCGGCGTTCGACCACCGCGATATTTTCATCGATCCCGATCCCGATCCGGCCGCGAGTTTCGCCGAGCGCCAAGCGCATGTTCGCGCTGCCGCGCTCGAGCTGGCAGGACTACGACAAGAAACTGATTTCCAAAGGCGGCGGGGTTTATCCGCGCGCGTCCAAGGAAATCCGGCTCAGCCCCGAGGCGCAGAAAGTGCTCGGCGTGCCGAGGCAGTGACGCCGCAGGCGCTGATGAAGGCCATTCTGAAGGCGCAGGTCGATTTGCTGTTCTTCGGCGGCATCGGCACCTATGTGCGCGCCTCGAGCGAGAGCGACGAGGCGGCCGGCGACCGCGCCAACGACGCCATCCGCATCACCGGCGGCGAGTTGCGCGTCAAGGTGGTCGGCGAGGGCGCCAATCTGGGCATGACCCAGCGCGGCCGCATCGAGGCGGCGCTGGCCGGCATCCGGCTCAACACCGACGCCATCGACAATTCCGCCGGCGTCAACACCTCCGACGTCGAGGTCAACATCAAGATCGCGCTCAGTCCGCTGCTGCAATCCGGCGCGCTGACCATCGAGGCGCGCAACGCGCTGCTGGTCGAGATGACCGGCGAGGTCGCGCGCCTGGTGCTGCGCAACAATTACCAGCAGACGCTGGCGCTTTCGCTGGCGCAGCGGCGC
Source organism: uncultured Alphaproteobacteria bacterium (assembly GCA_963809675.1). Classification (GTDB taxonomy): domain Bacteria; phylum Pseudomonadota; class Alphaproteobacteria; order Rhizobiales; family Xanthobacteraceae; genus Pseudolabrys. The sequence goes on along the minus strand of CAWEKJ010000006.1, from coordinate 270,104 downwards.
GGGCTGGAAGATCTCGGCTTCCAGCAGCGGCTGATGCAGACGCTCGAAATGCACGGGCAGCTCGACCGCGCGGTGGAATTTCTGCCCGACGAGATCGCGCTGGCCGACCGGCGCAAGCGCAATCTGCCGCTGACCCGGCCGGAGCTTGCGGTGCTGCTGGCCTATGCCAAGCTCACGCTCTACAGCGAACTGCTCGACTCGAGCGTGCCCGACGATCCTTATCTGGGGCGCGAGCTCGAGCGCTATTTCCCCAAGGAAATGTCGGAGCGCTACGACGACGCGCTGCACGCGCATCGGCTGCGGCGCGAGATCATCGCGACGCAGTTGACGAATTCGATGATCAACCGTGGCGGCGCCACGCTGATCGTGCGCATCGCCGACCAGACCGGCGCCCTGCCGGCGGCGATCGCCGCCGCTTTCGCGGCCGTGCGCAACAGCTTCGACCTGATCGCGCTGAACAGTGAGATCGACGGGCTCGACAACAAGGTGTCGGGCAAGACCCAGCTCGATCTCTACGCCGCCGTGCAGGATTTATTGCTCGACCGGCTGGTCTGGTTCCTGCGCAATGTCGATCTCAAACAAGGCCTGGAAACCGTCATTGCGCATTATCACGAAGGCATCGCGCAGGTCGCGGCCGCGCTCGATGGCGCGCTGTCGAAGCCGGCGCTGGCCGCGCGCGACGCGCGGGTGGCCGAGCTTGGCAAGAGCCGGCGTGCCGGACGATCTGGCGCGCCGCATCGCCAACCTTGCCGTGCTCAAGGCGGCGCCCGATATCGTGCTGGTGGCGGACCGCGCCAAGAAGCCGGTCGGCGAGGTGACCGCGACTTATTTCGCCACCGAGGCATTCTTTCAGCTCGACCGCGTCGCCGGCGCGGTGCCGGGCATCGTGGTGTCGGATTATTTCGACCGGCTGGCGCTCGACCGCGCGCTCGATTCGATTGGCGATGCCGAGCGGCGTCTCACCGCCGCTATGGTCGGCAACGGTATTGCCGGCGCCGGCGCGGTGGACGAATGGATCAAGCCGCGCCAGGCGGAAGTCGAGCGCATCCGCGCGGCGATCCACGAAATCGCCGGCTCCGGGCTGACGCTGTCGAAGTTGTCGGTGGCGGCGAGCCTGCTGGGCGATCTGGCGCGCGAGTAGATTAGTGCCGGAAATGCCGCGTGCCGGTGAACACCATCGCCACGTTGTGTTCGTCGGCGGCGGCGATCACCTTGTCGTCGTTGACCGAGCCGCCGGGCTGGATCACCGCAGTGGCGCCGGCCTCGATCGCGACCAATAGCCCATCGGGAAACGGGAAGAAGGCGTCGGACGCGACCACCGAGCCCTTGGTCAGCGGCTCCTTCAGCTTCAATTCCTTCGCCGCGTCTTCCGCTTTGCGGGCCGCGATGCGCGCGGCATCGACCCGGCTCATTTGTCCGGCGCCGATGCCGACGGTGGCCAGTCCTTTGGCATAGACGATGGTGTTCGATTTCACGTGCTTGGCGACGCGGAAGGCGAAGCGCAGATCGGCAAGCTCGGCTTCGCTCGGCGCGCGCTTGGTGACGACTTTAAGCTGCATGTCGTCGACCACCGCGTTGTCGCGCGACTGCACCAGCAGTCCGCCGGCGACCGACTTCACCGTCAGGCCGTCGGCGCGCGGATCGGGCAGGCCGCCGGCCAGCAGCAGCCGCAAGTTCTTTTTGGCCGCGACGATCTTGATCGCTTCGTCGCTGGCGTCCGGCGCGATGATGACCTCGGTGAAAATCTCGGTGATCGCCTTCGCCGCCTCGGCGTCGAGCGTGCGGTTGAGCGCGACGATGCCGCCGAAGGCGGAGGTGGAGTCGCAGGCCAGCGCTTTTTTGTAGGCGTCGAGCAGGCTGGCGCCTTCCGCCACGCCGCACGGATTGGCGTGCTTGACGATCACGCAGGCCGCGGTGCGCTTGGCATCGAATTCGGCGATACATTCGTAGGCCGCGTCGGTGTCGTTGATGTTGTTGTAGGAGAGCTGCTTGCCTTGCACCTGCCGCGCGGTGGCGACGCCGAAGCGCTCGCCCGGCGCGCGATAGAACGCCGCGCTCTGGTGCGGGTTCTCGCCGTAGCGCAGGGCCTCGACCAGTTTGCCGCCGAAGGCGCGGTAGCCGGGCGCATTGTCGTGCAGCGTGTCGGCAAACCAATTGGAGATCGCGGCGTCGTAAGCCGCCGTGCGTGCGTAGGCCTTGGCCGCCAACTTTTGCCGGAGTTCGAGCGAAGTCATGCCGGCGTGCCGTGTGAGTTCGGTGAGTAACGGTCCGTAATCGGCAGGCTCGACCACCACGGTCACGTCGGCGTGGTTCTTGGCGGCGGCGCGGATCATGGCCGGTCCGCCGATGTCGATGTTCTCGATGCAATCCTCGAACGCGGCGCCTTTGGCGACGGTCGCCTCGAACGGATAGAGATTCACCACCAGCAGATCGATCGGCTTGATGCCGTGCGTCTGCATCGCCATCGGCGTGCTTTTTGTCGGCGCGGATCGCCAGCAAGCCGCCGTGCACTTTCGGATGCAGCGTCTTGACCCGGCCATCCATCATTTCGGGGAAGCCGGTCAGCTCGGCGACGTCGATCACCTTCAGCCCGGCATCTTTCAGCGCCTTGGCCGTGCCGCCGGTGGAGACGAGTTCGACGCTGTAGCCGGCAAGCGCCTTGGCGAAATCCACCAGTCCGGTCTTGTCGGATACCGACAGCAAAGCGCGGGTGATGCGGCGCGGATGGCTGGTCATGAGCTACGGGCTAGCACACGAAACGGGCGAAAGTGTATTCGTCGCGACTGCGGCATCCACAAGCATCACAGCGGCAATTCCGGCTCGTCCGCGCGCTCGGGGCGGACCCCCGGCGGCGCCGGCGGGGTGTGACGGAAGGTCCAGCGCACCGTCGATGTCTCGCGTGCATGGCCGTAAATCACGATCTGCACAGTGCGGCGTGGCCCGTCCGAGCCGGACAGAAATACGCTTTCCTCGATCTGGATCGAGTCGCCATAGGTATTGAAGGTCCAAAGCTCTTTGTCGGGCAGCAGCAGGATCACGCCGCGGCCGTCCGACAGCCGGTTCGCTTTGATCGAGGGATGCAGGTGAAAGCGGATGGCGAATTCGTCGCCCGTGTCCACCGGCAGCGTCGATCCGCTGGCCGGGGTGAGACTGTCCTCGCCGTCGAGTGTGCGGCCGTCGGGGGCAAGCCGGAGCGCACGGTTATGGATCACGGCGAAATCGTCAGCGTAACCGTCATGCGACGCCAGCAAGTTGGCGCCCTCGGCCGTGTCCTCGCGCGTGATGCGGATGTCGCGTGGTCCGGCGACGATCGGCATGCCGAACAGCAGTCGCCGCAACGCGCTTGTCTCGAGAAAACGGCATGACGACGCCTCGTTGAGCGTGACGGTCGAATGCGCCGCGGTGGCGCGCGCTACCTGCCGCCAGTTTTCTTTGTTGACCGCCGGCAGGCCGCAATTGACCACCAGCCGGTGCAGGTTCCACGACAGCTCGAACGACAAACAGCCGGCATTCGCCTCCTGGCTCAAAGCCAGCGGCGGCGGCCGGCCGCTGTCCATCAAAAGCGCGGTGTCGCCGGCATCGATGCGCTGATAGCCGGAATGCGGCGCGTTCGACACTGGCGCGCCGCGGGCGTCGTCATAAGCGAGCACGGTGGCGAGCAAGTCAACCGGCGTCGGACCCATGCCGTTGAATTGCGCGAAGTTGCCGTCGGCGTGACGGAAGAAACGCAGCATCGGCATCATCCGGTCGATGGCGTTGTTGAGCGCCTGCGGCGGTTGCAAATGGCGCGCCGAGAACAATTGCCGCAACGGCAGCAGGTCGACCAGCAGTTCGATCAGCGCGCCAGGATTGCGGCTGATGTGGCCGCCGTCGGGCAGGATTTGGCGGCGCAGTTCCTCGATCATGCGGCGCACATTACCGCGCAGGTATCCGGACTGGCCCTGCATGCACAGCGTCGCGTAATTGAGCGCGATCACCGCTTGCAGCCGCGGCAGTCCGTCGCGCGATTGTCTGAGCGAGCGGCGCAGATAGCGCACCTGCCGCGACAGGCTGCGGATGAAGCGGCGATAGAAGCGCGCGTCGGCGTCTTGCAGCACGAACGGCGCCTGGCTGAGCCAGCACACGACGCGGCGCGACAGGATATCGACGCGCCAGCCGACCGGATGCCAGCCGCCTTGCAGGTTGATCCAGTCGTCGATCAGCGCGCGCGCGTTGGCGCGCGTGATGGCGGAATCAGCGGCGCGCAGGTGACGCAACCAGTTGAAGCTCAGCAGCATCACCGCCCATTCGTCGGACGGCGGCGTCATTTCAAAAGGCGAGCGCCGGTCGCAGATCACCACCTTGCCGGCGAAGGCGAAGCGGCCGGCGTATATTTCGCTGGCGCGGGTAGCGTCGGCGGTGCGCAGATCCTGCGGCGCGATTACCAGCCGATCGGTCTTGGCCGAGCCGAACCGCCAGCGCAGCAGCGGATGCGTGTTGATGCGGCCGATCAGGCTGCGGAATGCGCGGCGCCCGATAAGCACGGAGAGCCTTGATCGCTCCGCGACCGAAACCCGCATCATGAAGGCGCTCGTCCCCGTAGTGTCCCGATTCCGAAGTTCGCAAACCCTTGCTGCACACCCTGATGCGAACTTCGGAATCAAAGGGACACTAGCAAGTTTTTGATTCTAGTGTGGTTTTGGATTTGAAGTTCCTCTACGAACTCGCCGCAATAAATGGAGGAACTTCAAATCCACCACACTAGGGCGTGGCCTGATTCTCTTGCGCGGCTCACACGATAGCGAAGGGCCGCCAAAGCTCCAATATGCCCGTCCGGTGCGCGGAATAAGGCGCTTTTTTATGTTTCTTTTCGGGTGAGCCGGGCAGCATAGAATCCGTCGAGACCACCCCAGCGCGGATCGGGGTCGGGCAGGTGCGGCGGTAACGTGCGCAGATCGCCGTCTGCCGTCACGAATTCGGGGCGGCCGCACATGTCGGACGCGCTAATCGGCGCACGGGCAACGCGCGGATCGCGCGCCAGCAAGGCAGTGATCTGGTCCTCGGCTTCCTCCGGCTCCAGCGAGCAGACGCAATAGATCAGCGTGGCTCCGGGTTTGAGCAGTTCCACCGCGCGGTCGAGAAGCCGCTGCTGCAAGGACGTGAGCACCGTAATGTCGGCCTCGCTCTTGAGCCAGGGCACGTCGGGATGGCGGCGGATGGTGCCGGTCGAAGAGCAGGGCGCGTCAAGCAGCACGGCGTCGAACGGAGCGCCATCGGACGATGCCGGTCGCCATTCCAGCGCGTCGGCCGTGACGGTATCGGCTTGCACTGATAGTCGCGTCAGATTCTCGCGCAAGCGCGTGAGCCGCGCGGCCGAGCGATCGACCGCGGTGACGTGCGCGCCGGCATGGGCCAATTGCGCGGTCTTGCCGCCGGGTGCCGCGCATAGATCGGCGACTTGCTTGCCGCGCACGTCGCCGAGCAGACGGACCGGCAGCGCGGCGGCGGCATCCTGCACCCACCATGCGCCTTCGGTGAAGCCGGGCAGCAGCGAGATCGCGCCATGCGCGATTGTGCGTACGGTCCCGGTGGGCAGCACGCGGCCGCGCAGCCGTTCGGCCCACGAGTTCGGCATCCGACTTTACAGTGAGATCGAGCGTTGGCTCGTGGCCGTTGGCCTCCGCGATGGCGCGCGCGGTTTCCGCGCCGTAGCGTTTGGTCCAGCGCTTGACCAGCCATTCCGGCGTGTCGCGCGTGACGCGGGCGGGCAGAGTCGTGGTGCGGCTTTGCGCCACGCGGCGCAGCACCGCGTTGATCAGGCCGGCGTAGCGCGCCGCGCGGCGGTCGGCTTGCGCCAGCCGCACCGACAGATCGACCGCGGCATGGTCGGGCACTTCGAGCCAGAGAATTTGCGCGGCGCCGATCAGCAGAATGGTTTCCGCGCGCGGCGCTTCGGCGGGAAAGCCTTTCTCGAGAAATCCGCCGAGCAACTGCCGCAGCGTGCCGAGCCGCCGCAGCACGGTAGCAATGAGGCGGCGCATCAGCGCGCGGTCGCGATCGGCGAGCCCGGCCAGACCGGGATGGACAGCCTTGCCCGAGAGTTGCTCGTCGAGCGCGATCTTTCGCCGCAGGACGCCGTCAAGGATGTCGGCGGCGATCCTTCGGGCGGCGAGGCCGGGGACTTCCGGCTGGGGGGAGGTGCGCGGTCGCGCCATGCTCCGATCATTGCCATGAATTGTGGCCGGGGCACGGACCGAATCGAAAAAAATCTTAAAACCGCACAGATTTAGCGCACGCAAAGCGCGATGATCACGGTACGGACGCTTGCCGGGACCACTGGAGTGCCGTAGCCAGCAATGCGAATAAGCAACGCATCATCGCTCAACGATTACCGGCGTGCCGATATCGACCAAACGATAGAGTTCACGGATGTCGCTGTTGTACATGCGGATGCAACCGTGCGAGACGAAGCCGCCGATCAAGTCCGGCCGATTGGTGCCATGAATGGCGTATTCGCCGCCGCGCAAAGTGAGAGCTGCTTCGCCCATCGGATTATTGGCGGCACCGCCTGGGATGACTTTAGGTAGACGCGGATTTTCGCGGCGGATCATTGCCGGTGGTGACCAGGCCGGCCGCACGAATTTTCCTTCGACCCGCGCGAGCCCGGTCCAGGTCATTCCGGCCTTGCCGACGCCGACCGGAAATCGCAGCGCGCGATTGCCGTCGAGCACATAATATAGCCGGCGCTCATGGGTCTTGACCACGATGGTTCCGGGCCTGAAGCCGGCGATCGCAACGACCTCCCGGGTGGCGGCACGCGCGGCGGCAGCCGCCAGCAACATCGCGCCCAGCACGATCACGATAAAAAGCGCCGTCCGCTTCAGCACAACCGTCATTGCCACGCCCGCGACCTTTGATGGCACGATATTAATGCGGGTCGCGCGCAACTCGGGCGAAACATCGAAATAGCGTAAATGACTACTAAAATCGGTGGTTAAGGCGGGGACGCGGCGCTAGACTCCCTTCCGCGCCATCGCACGCAAATCGCCTGCTTGACCAATGACGCCGCGCAATCTCTGGCCGACGTTTGAGAAACGGGGGCTTACGCCCCTGCCTTCGCCGCCCGCTTGTTCTGCCGGTTATTGACCAGATCGTCGACCACGGCCGGATCGGCCAGTGTCGACACGTCGCCGAGATTGCCGGATTCATCCTCGGCGATCTTGCGCAAGATGCGCCGCATGATCTTGCCGGAGCGCGTCTTCGGAAGCCCGGGCGAGAATTGGATGAGATCGGGCGAGGCAATCGGGCCGATCTCCTTGCGCACCCAGCCGACCAGTTCCTTGCGCAGGTCGTCGCTCGGCTGCTCGCCGGCCATCAGCGTGACGTAGGCGTAGATGCCCTGGCCCTTGATGTCGTGCGGATAGCCGACGACGGCGGCTTCCGAAACTTTTGGATGCGCGACCAGCGCGCTTTCCACTTCGGCGGTGCCAAGGCGATGTCCGGCGACGTTGATCACGTCATCGACGCGGCCGGTGATCCAGTAATAGCCGTCTTCGTCGCGGCGGCAGCCGTCGCCCGTGAAATACTTGCCTTTGTACGCGGAGAAATAAGTCTGAATGAAGCGATCATGGTCGCCATAGACCGTGCGCATTTGTCCCGGCCAGCTATCGGCAATGCAGAGATTACCCGAGCAGGCGCCTTCCAGCACCTTGCCATCGGCATCGACGATCTGCGGGATGACGCCGAAAAACGGCCGCGTGGCCGAGCCCGGTTTGAGCTTGGTGGCGCCCGGCAACGGCGTGATCATGATGCCGCCGGTCTCGGTCTGCCACCAGGTATCGACGACCGGACAGCGGTCGTCGCCGACCACGTGATAGTACCACTCCCAGGCTTCCGGATTGATCGGCTCGCCGACCGAGCCCAGCAGCCGCAGCGACTGGCGCGAGGTTTTCTTCACCGGCCCGTCGCCGCCTTGCATCAGCGCGCGGATCGCGGTCGGCGCGGTGTAGATGATGTTGACCTTGTGTTTGTCGCATACTTCCCAGAATCGCGACGTGGTTGGATAATTAGGCACGCCCTCGAACATCATGGTGACGGCGCCGTTACAAAGCGGGCCATAAATGATGTAGCTGTGCCCGGTGACCCAGCCGACGTCGGCGGTGCACCAGTAGATGTCGCCGTCGTGATAGTCGAACACGTATTGGTGGGTCATTGCCGTATAGAGCAGATAGCCGGCCGTCGTGTGCAGAACGCCTTTCGGCTTGCCGGTCGAGCCGGAGGTATAGAGAATGAACAGCGGATCCTCCGCATTCATCTCCTCGCACGGACAATCGGCCGGCACGGTCTTGGCGATGTCGTCGTAATAGACGTCGCGGCCCGCTTTCATGGCGACGGCGGCGTTGGTGCGCTTGACTACGATGACGGAAGTCACGCCGCCGACTTTTTCGCAGGCGACATCGACATTGGTCTTGAGCGGAATCTTGCGGCCGCCGCGCAGGCCCTCGTCGGCGGTGACGACGACGGTCGATTTGCAATCCTCGATGCGTCCGGCGATTGAATCGGGCGAGAAGCCGCCGAAGATCACCGAATGCACCGCGCCGATGCGCGCGCAGGCGAGAATGGATACCGCCGCTTCCGGAATCATCGGCATGTAGATGGTGACGCGGTCGCCCTTCTTGACGCCGCGCGCTTTCAGCACGTTGGCAAACCGGCAGACATCGGCATGCAGTTGCCGATAGGTGATCTTTTTGTCGTCCTTGGGATCGTCGCCTTCCCAGATGATGGCGGTCTGGTTGCCGCGCTTGGCGAGGTGGCGGTCGACGCAATTATAGGCGGCGTTGAGCGAGCCGTCCTCGAACCATTTGATCGAGACGTTGCCGGTATAGGAGGTGTTCTTGACCTTGCTGAACGGCTTGATCCAGTCGATGCGCTTGGCCTGCTCGGCCCAGAAGCCGTTGGGGTCCTTGATCGAGCGCGCGTACATCTCCTCGTACTTCGCCGAGTCGGCAAAGGCGCGCTTCTGCCAGGCTGACGGAACGTCATAGATCTTGTCGGACATCGGAACTTCCTCCCGCCCCCGTTAAACGCCGTGGGCATCCCTTCGTTTCTGGTTGGCGCCATTATGCGACGGCGCGCGCGCGACCGACAAGGCGCGGAGAGCCCCACTTTGGTTGGGGTTTCGGGTGTTTTTAGACTCCCCAAGCGCCAATGATGGCGCCCATCAGCAGCAAAACCGCCAGCCAATGGCCGCCGTCAATGGCGATCAGCTTCGGACTGCGCATGCCGAAGGTGTTGTTGACGACCAGCGTTGTAATGACGAAGCCAAACCAGAGGAAGGCGGCGGAGATCACGCCATTCGCCAACGTGACCGCGCCAAGATGTCCCATGAGGCCGGCCAGCATCCAGGCCATGATCAGGTCGGCGACGAGCGCGATGACGAGCGGCAACGGCGCCGCGGCGCTGCCGTGATGGGCGCGGATTTGCTCTCTGGTGAAGCCGTGCGCGGCCTTCCAGGGCTCAGCCAGCAGGCGGTACCAGACGCCGCCGAAAGCAAAGCCGACGGCGCCCGCCACCAGCACCGCCCAGTAGTTGATGCCCGCGAACGTCATGCGCGCCTCCCACTATAGCCCGCCCATCTTGCACACAATTTTCCACTCGTCGCCGGTAACCGGCTGCACCGAAAGCCGCGACTGCTTGAGCAGCGCCATGTCTTTGAGTTTCGGCTCTGCCTTGATCGCGTCGAGCGTCACAGGCTTCGGCAGCGGCTCAGCGGCCATCACGTCGACGACGACCCACGGCTCGCCCGCCTTCGCGGTCGGATCGGGATGATGCTCGCGGATGATCTCGACGACGCCGACGATCTCTTTGCCGACGTTGGAATGATAGAAGAACGCGCGGTCGCCCTTCTTCATTTTCATCAGGTTGAGCTTGGCGGTGTGGTTTCGCACGCCCGTCCAGGCTTCGCCCTTGGTGCCGCTTTTCCTTTGCTGATCCCACGACCAGGCGCCGGGTTCGGATTTCATCAGCCAATAGGCCATGTCATTCTTCCGATTTGATCGGCCGCGTGAGCAGCGAGCCGATGGCTTCATCCACGGTCAGCTTTTTCGCCAGCAATGCCGCGACCGCGGCCGCGATCGGCATTTCGATGTTTTTCTCACGCGCCATTTCCAAGAGCACCGGCGCGGTGAAAGCGCCCTCGGCCAGTTTGTCGCCGGGCTTTTCATTTTTACCCAGCGCGACGCCGAAGGAAAAATTGCGCGATTGCGGGCTCGAGCAAGTCAGGATCAAATCGCCCAGTCCGGATAGGCCGGTCATGGTCTCAGGCTTGGCGCCATAGGCCTTGCCGAAACGCACCAATTCAGCAAAGCCGCGCGTTGTCAGCGCCGCGGCGGCGCTCGCCCCAAGCCCCCGTCCGGTGACGATGCCGGCTGCGATCGCCAGCACGTTCTTGGCGGCGCCGCCGATCTCGACGCCGCGCACGTCGGTCGAATGATAAGGACGGAAGCTCGCCGATGCGATTGCCTCCGCCAGCGCTTGTGCGATCGTCCCGTCGGCGGCGGCCAGCGTCACGGCGGTTGGTTTGCCGCGCGCCACATCGGCGGCAAAACTCGGCCCCGACAAAATCGCCGGCACTGTTTTTGGCGCGCATTCGGCGATGATTTCGGTCATGAACTTATGCGTGCCGTGCTCGATGCCTTTGGCGCAGGCGATCAGCGGCGTGCGTCCGCTCAAAACCTTCGCCAGCGCAATGCAGACCGCGCGCATGGCCTGCGCCGGCACCACCAGCAGGATCGCGTCGGCGCGGGCCGCCCGCCCAGCTCGCGCGTGAACTTGATGCCGTCGTCGAGACGCACGCCGGGCAGGAATTTGCTCTCGCGTTCGGTTTCGAGGTGTTCGGCGTTGCCGGGCTCGTGCTCCCACAGCGTCACGCTGCGGCCGGCGCGCGCGCAAGTGAGCGCCAACGCAGTTCCCCAGGCGCCGCCACCGAGCACAGATATGTTCTGAATGCTCATGCGCGCTCGCTCATTTGTATGCTGCCGTGCGCTGCAACTTGCCCTGCGCCGCGGCGATCTCGTCCAGCGGCCAGCGCGCGCGCGGCGCGACGTCGAGCGTATCGGTGAGGCCGAGCGCCAGCCGTTCGCAGCCGGCCCAGGCGATCATCGCGCCGTTATCGGTGCATAGCTCAAGCGGCGGCGCCACCAGCACGGTGTCGACCTCGAAAGCCAGACGATGCAGCACCTTGCGGATCGCCTGGTTGGCGGCGACGCCGCCGGCGGCGACCAGCGCGGTGGGCGCGCCGAATTTGGCGCGGAACAGACGCAAGCCGGCACGCAGCCGGTCGAGCACCACTTCCACCACCGCCTGCTGGAATCCGGCGCAGAGGTCGGCCACGTCTTGGTCCGATAGCGGCGCGATTTTTTCGGCTTCCATCCGCAGCGCGGTCTTTAAGCCGGAGAGCGAGAAATCTGCGTCCTTGCGCCCATGCATCGGTCGCGGCAACGCGAAGCGGGCGGCGTCGCCGCGCTCGGCTTCTTTCTCCACCTGCGGGCCACCGGGATAGCCGAGCCCAAGGAGTTTCGCGGTCTTGTCGAAAGCCTCGCCGATCGCGTCGTCCTGCGTGGTGCCGAGCCGCACGTAGTCGCCGACGCCGCGCACAGCGACGATCTGGGTGTGGCCGCCCGATGCGAGAAACAGGCAATATGGAAACGGCGTGGCGTCGGTAAGTCGCGCCGTGAGCGCGTGCGCTTCGAGATGATTGACCGCGATCAGCGGCTTATTCTTAACCAGCGCGATCGCTTTCGCCGTCGTCAGCCCGACGATCACGCCGCCGATCAGCCCGGGGCCGGCGGCGGCGGCGATGCCGTCGATCGTGTCGTAGCTGCGATCGGCCTGGCTCATCGCCTTGCCGATGATGAGATCGAGCGCCTCGACATGGGCGCGGGCGGCGATCTCGGGCACCACGCCGCCGAACGCGGCGTGCTCGCTGACCTGCGACAGGATGACATTGGACAGAATCTTGCCGCGTCCGTCCTCGGAACGCTCGACCACCGCGGCGGCGGTCTCGTCGCAAGTCGTCTCGATGCCGAGAACGATCATTTCTTCCTCCGGCCTTCCCTTTTGCAAGGACGGCCTTCTTGCTTGCGCATGATCTTTTCCGAAAACCGGTACCCACTTTTCGAGATCATGCGCTAAAAGGTGCCCTAACATCGAGAGGTAATATGACGCAATCCGGCCCCTTGCGCATCGGTACGCGCGGCAGCCCGCTGGCGCTGGTGCAGGCGCGCAGCGTGCGTGCGCGGCTCGTAGCGGCGCTGGGGCTGGGCGAGGAGGCGTTCGAACTCATTGTTATTCGCACCACCGGTGACGCCATCCAGGACCGGTCGCTGGCCGAGGAGGGCGGCAAAGGCCTGTTCACCAAGGAGATCGAGGAGGCGCTGCTAGACGGCCGCATCGATCTCGCTGTGCATTCGGCCAAGGACATGCCGACTGTGTTGCCGGCCGGATTGATGCTGGCGGCCTGCCTCGAGCGCGAGGACGCGCGCGATGTGTTCATCAGCCGGAAGGCGGGAAGCATCGCCGAACTACCGCAAGGCGCGACACTCGGCACCACTGCTCCGCGCCGCCAAGCAATCGCCAAGCGCGCACGGCCTGATCTTCGCATCGTCCCGCTGCGCGGCAATGTGGAGACGCGGCTGCGCAAGCTCGATGACGGTGAAGTCGATGCGACGATTCTCGCGCTTGCCGGATTGAAGCGTCTCGGACTGGCGGAGCGTGCGACCAAGATCATGAGTGCGGAGGAATTTGTCCCGGCGGCCGGGCAGGGCGCCATCGGCATCGAAACGCGCCAGGACGATACGCGCACGCGCGAACTGCTGGCGCGCATCGATCATGCTGATACCGTCGACCGCGGTTGCCTGCGAGCGCGCCTTCCTCGCGGAGCTCGACGGCTCCTGTAAAACGCCGATCGCCGGTCACGCTACTTTGTCGGGCGGCGTGCTGCAATTCCGCGGGCTGATCGCCAAGCCGGACGGTAGCGCCGCGCATGAAACCGCGGTGGCTGGCGGACGCGACAATGCGATCACCATCGGCGCCGACGCCGGCCGCGCGTTGCGTCAATATGCCGGGCCCGGATTCTTTGACTAGCGCATGACCCCGAAAAGTGAGAATCGGTTTTCGGAAGATCATGCGCAGGATAAAATAACCATGCGTGTCGTCGTCACCCGCCCTTTAGCCGATAGCGAACGCACCGCCGCCGCGTTGCGCGCCCGCGGCCACGATGGTGTTGGTGGCGCCGCTGTTGCGCGTCGAGCCGGTGACAACGGATTTCTCCGGCGGCTGGGGCGGCATCATCATCACCAGCGCCAATGCGCCAGGCGCCATCGCCGGCCATCCCGCGCGCGAGAAACTGATCAAGCTGCCGCTGTTCGCGGTCGGCCAACGAAGCGCCGACGCTGCGCGCCAGGCAGGATTTTTAAACGTCACCTCGGCAGGCGGCGATGTGCGCGATCTGGTGCGGCTCATCGCCGCGCGGCGCGCCGACGCGGCAGCGCCCTTGCTTTATCTTGCCGGCGAGAACCGCGCCGCCGATCTGATCGCGGCGTTGGTTGCGCGCGGCATCGCGGCTGAGATGGCCATCGTCTATCGCGCGGTCACCGTGCCGTTTTCGCCGGAACTGACGGCTGCGCTCAAGGCCGGCAAGGTCGACGCGGTTTTGCATTTTTCCCGGCGCAGCGCCGAGAATTACCTGGCCGGCGCGGCCCAAGCGGGCGTCGCCGAACAAGCGCTGGCCGCGCGTCATCTTTGCCTGTCGGCGCCGATTGCCGAGCCGTTGTCAGCGGCCGGCGCAGCCCGCGTCGTCATCGCGCCACGGCCGGAGGAGGCCGCGCTGATCGCACTGCTGGAGCTGGCTTAGGCTTGATTGGCGTGCTCACGCCATTTGCGTTATTTCCTGCGGGCGGGTGGGCCGATTCGTTAGAGACTCACATGGCCGATAAGCGCACAACGCCGGAAACGCCCCAAAACGCGCAACAAGACGCGGCTGCTGGTGCGCGCCGCAAGAAGCGCGCAGCGCCGACCATCGACCTCACCGCGACCGAAGTGCCGCTGGCGCATCAGGCGGAGCCTTCACCGCAGGCCGACCCGCCTTCATCCGTGCCGGAACCGCCGCAAGCCGCGTCCGAATCTGCGTCCGGCGAGACCGGCAGCCAGTTCGGCGGTCGTATCAATACGGCGACATATGTCGCGGGTGCCACGGGGGCGGTGGCCATGACGCTGGTCCTCTTGGCGCTATGGCTGACCGGGCTGGTTCCGGTCCGTTACGTGACCATGAATGGCGAGCAAACCCCGGTCGATACGAAAACGATCGACGCGCTGACCCAGCGCGTAAGCAAGATCGAGGAGACGATCGCCAAATTGCCGGCGGCCGACACCGGCGTGGCCGAACGGCTCGCTGCCGCCGACAACGCCTTGAAGGCGCTCGGCATCGCGCTCACCGCGCTCAATCGCCGGGCCGATGATATTACCGCCAATGCGAGCCAGGCGCGCGAGCGCGCCGACGCGGCGGCGAGGGCCGTGACCGAGTTGCGGGCGAGCGCGCAGGACGCCGCGAAAAACGGCGCGACCGGAATTTCGCCGGTCGAGCTCGACAACTTGCAAAAGCGCCTGGCGGCGCTCGAACAATCCGCCAAGGTGGCGCACGACGACATTGCCAAGACAGCGAACGCTGATAGCGCGGCGCGGCTGGCCTTGAGTGCCGCGGTGTTGCGTGATGCCGTGCTGAGTGGCGCGCCGTTTACTGCCGAACTCGCGCAGGCCAGGTCGCTCGGCGCCGACGCCAAGGATTTGGCGCCGCTCTCGTCTTTCGCTGCGGCCGGTATCCCGACCGCGCAAGCGCTGGCCCAGGAGTTGCGCGCGCTACTGCCGGCCATGCTCAAGATTTCCGGCGCGCAGGCGCCGGATGGCGGTTTCCTCGAACGGCTGGAAGCCAATGCCGGTAAACTCGTGCGGATCCGTCCGGTGGACGCGCCGCCCGGCGACGATGCGTCGTCGGTGCTGGCACGCATCGAGATCGATGCCGCCAAAGCCGACATCCCGGCCGCGCTCACCGATCTCGGCCAGCTGACCGATGCGGCCCGCGCCCCGGCGCAAGTTTGGATCGCCAAGGCGAAATTGCGCCAGGCCGCGCTGGCGGCGGCGCTCCGCTACGCCGCCGACACCGCACGCGCGCTTGGTCCATCCGGGCCCAAGGCGGGGGCGCAATGATCCGGGTCGTCACCTTTCTGCTGGCAGCCGCGGTGCTCGCCACCGGCGTCGTTTGGTTCGCCGACCGGCCCGGCGACATCGTCATCACGTGGATCGGCTACCGGATCGAAACCTCGGTGATGGTGGCCGCGTTCGCTCTCGTGACACTGGCGATCGTGTTCATGCTGTTGTGGGCGATCATGCGCGGCATTCTGCGCTCGCCCGAACAGGTCTCGCTATTTTTCCGCCACCGCCGCGCCGTCAAGGGTTATCTCGCCATTACGCGCGGATTGATCGCCGTCGGCGCCGGCGATCTGCGCATCGCGCGCAGGGCCGCCGACGATGCGGAACGGCTGTCGCCGGGCGATCCGCTGGCGCTGCTGCTCACCGCGCAATCGGCGCAAATGGCCGGCGACCGCGGCGCCGCCGAGCGTGCGTTTCGTGAGATGACCAAGCGCGACGACACCAAGCTGCTGGGCTTGCGCGGGCTTTATATTGAGGCGCAGCGGCGCGACGATCCACAGGCGGCGCGGCTGGCCGCCGAGGAAGCTGGCAAGGCATCGCCGGCACCGGCCTGGGCCGGACAGGCGGTGCTCGACTATCGCTGCGCCGCCGCCGACTGGTCCGGCGCGCTCGACGCGCTCGATCACGTGAAGGCTGCGCTGGAGAAGGCCGACTATCGCCGCCGGCGCGCCGTGCTGCTCACCGCCCGCGCGCTGGCGCTGGAAGAGATCGACCGCGATACCGCGCGCGTGGCGGTACTGGAAGCGGTCAAACTCGCACCCGATCTGGTTCCGGCGGCGGCATTGGCCGGACGGCGGTTGGCGGAATCGGGCGAGCCGCGCAAGGCGCGCAAAATCCTGGAAAAGGCTTGGGCGATCAATCCGCATCCGGATATCGCCGAATCTTACGCGAACTTGCGGCTCGGCGACAGCGCGCGCGAGCGTCTCGCCCGCATGCAGAAGCTCGCGGGCCTGGTGCCGGGACAACTCGAAGGCGCGCTGGCGGTGGCGCGCGCCGCGCTCGATGCCCGCGAATTCAGCGTCGCGCGGGCAGCGCTGGCGCCATATCTCTCGGCGCCGACACGGCGCGTCGCGACCCTGATGGCCGACATCGAAGAGAGCGAGCACGGCGATGAAGGCCGCGTGCGCGAATGGATGGCGCGCGCCATGCGCGCTTCCGGCGATCCGGCGTGGACCGCGGACGGCGTGGTGTCAGAGCGCTGGATGCCGGTATCGCCGAACGGGCGGCTCGATGGTTTTGCCTGGAGGGTGCCGCTGGCGGAGATCGGCGTCACGCGTCCGGTGATCGAGGCCGCCCCCCCGATGCCGAAAGCACAAGCGGCGCCCGAAATCGAGGCCAAGCCATCCTCGGCCCGGCCGCCCCGTAAATCGGCGAAGCCGGCGGTCCAAGCAAAGCCAACCGAGCCGGTGATTCCGCTGGTGCATGCACCCGACGATCCGGGGCCGGATTCCGCATTGGAGAGCGATCCGGTGCCGGAGCCAACAACGCCGCCGCCGGTCCCCTGGCAGCGTTTCATGCAGTTGTTCCGTTAGACGCCTCTGCAAGGCGTCCGATGTATTGCCATTCCGGGCCAGCGCCGATAACAGTGCCGCTTCCAGCCGACGTAGCTCAGCGGTAGAGCATCCGCTTCGTAAGCGGGTGGTCGGGGGTTCAAATCCCTCCGTCGGCACCAATTTTCGCATTATCGCGCATAATTTTACGCGTTCCGCACGCCAATTACTCACCAAAACTCCGCATCCGGCCTAAGGAACCCAGGAACCAACGCCGGCCTCACGCGTTGCACCCGCCAGACTTCCCGCGCGCGCTTGCGTCAACGAGGAGCCTAGCCATGTGGACAGCACTGTTTACCGTGACGGCCGTCATCGCCGTTGCCTTGAGCCTTGCCGCAATTGCCATCGATTCGGCCAATGGCGGAAAATTCCGTCTCTAGATTTGGCTCTGTCTGAGCAATCACTTGGGCGGCCAGGAGGCCGCCCTTTTTATTGCAGGGCGGCGCCCGTCGACGCCGGAACTTTGCAATAATGGGGCGATGCCACCGCTCCTGATGCTGTCGAGACGTTTCGCGCCGCTGTTCTGGTGCCAGTTCTTCGCGGCATTCAATGATAATTTTCTCAAAACCACGCTGGTCTTTTTGATTCTGTTCGGCGGGAGCGCCGCCGCCGGGGCGCTGATCACGCTGGCGAGCGCGATTTTCATCGCGCCGTATTTCTTTTTGTCCGCGCTCGGCGGCGAACTGGCCGACCGATACGACAAGGCGCGGGTGGCGCAGTGGCTGAAATTCGCCGAGATTTTTGTCGCCAGTCTGGCGGTTATTGGTTTTGCCCAGCAATCGGTTGTTGTGCTGTTTTGTGCGCTTGCTGGCTTCGGCGTGATCGCCGCTTTGTTTGGCCCGATCAAATACGGCATCCTGCCCGACCATCTGGCGCGCGCGGAGTTGCCGGCCGGCAACGCGCTGGTGGAGGGCGCCACCTTCGTCGCCATCCTGAGCGGCACCATCGTCGGCGGCTTGGCGGCGCGCGGCGGCGGCGATGTCGCGGGATTTGCCGCGCTGGTGATCGGATTTGCGTTCGCTTGCTGGATTGCGGCGCTATTTATTCCGCCGACCGGCGAAGGCGCGCCGCGGCTCAAGATCGCGATCAATATCGCCGCTTCGAGCGCGGCCATGATCCGCTATCTGCGCGCCGACCCGCGGCTGTGGTGGGGCGCGATGGTGACCAGCTGGTTCTGGCTGGTTGGAATCGTCGTGTTGTCGTTGTTACCGCCGCTGATCAAGACGCTGATCGGCGGCAACGAAGATACCGTCACCGCCTATCTCGCGCTGTTCTCGATCGCGGTCGGGGCCGGCTCGGGCTTGGCGGCGGCGATCGCGCGCGGGCGCATTGTGCTCGGCACGACGCTCGCGGGCTGCTTGCTGCTCGGCGTTTTCGCGCTCGATCTCGGTCTGGCGACCTATGGCGTGGCGCCGGCGGTGGAACCGCGTGCGCTGGGCGAAGTGTTCGCATCGATGCTTGGCATCCGCGCCGCCGTCGATCTCGTCGGGCTTGCTATCGCCGGCGGATTGTTCATCGTGCCGGCCTTCGCCGCGGTGCAGGCCTGGGCCGGCGCCGATTACCGCGCACGCACGGTCGCGGCGGTCAATGTGCTCAATGCGGCGTTCATGACCGGTGCGACGATCGCCGTTGCGATCATGCAGAAATACGGCGTCACCGTGCCGGCGCTTTTCCTGATGATCGGCGTGGCGACGCTTCTTGTCGCCCTTGCGATCTGGCGGACGATGCCGGACGTTTCCGCCTCATCCTGAGGCCGAGTTATTTCTTCCGCATCTTCAATACGCGGTCGACCATCTCGCCGGCGACGCCGAGATAGTTCGCCGGATCGACCATCTTCTCCAATTGCTTGCGGCTGGCGTGCTTGCGGATCTCCTTGTCCTCTTCCAGCAGGTCGATCAGCGGGCGGCCGGTCTTCACCACCTCGCGGCAGATGTCGTAGACGACGTCGTGCGCTCTGTTGCGGCCCATCGCCGCGCCAAGCCCCATCATCACCGCTTCCGACATGATCAGCCCGTTGGTAATATCGAGATTCTCGCGCATTTTCTTTTCGTTCACTTGCAAGCCTTCGACCAGGAAGCGCGTCTGCGCCAGCGCGCCGGCCGACAGCATGAAGATTTCCGGCAGCGCGATCCACTCGATTTCCCACGGGCCGGTGGCACGCTCGTGGTCCTCGACCATGGCTTCCAAGAGCGTCGCAGCGAGTTGCTTCACCATCGCGGTCTGCGCGGTGATGTAGACCGATGAAATCGGGTTGCGCTTCTGCGGCATGGTCGATGACGAGCCACGGCCCTCGTGGAACGGCTCGTAGACTTCCTCCACCTCGGTCTGCATCAGCAGTTTCACGTCGAAGGCGATCTTGCCGCAGGTGCCGGTGACCAGCCCGAGGAAGCAGCCGACCTCGGCGATGCGGTCGCGCACGGTGTGCCAGGAAATATCGGGCTGGCCGAGCTTGAGCTCCTTGCAGAGCTCGACTTGCACTTTCAGCCCATCTTTGCCGAGCGAGGATAGCGTGCCGGCGGCGCCGCCGAATTCGCCGACGAGCACTCGGGGGCGGAGTTCCTTGAGGCGCTGCTTGTGGCGCTCGAAGGCGCCGAGCAAAGTCGCCATCTTGTAGCCGAACGTGATCGGCACCGCCTGCTGCAGATTGCTGCGGCCGGCCATCGGGGTATTGCGATATTTTTTCGCCAATTTGGCGAGCGCGTCGGAAATCCCGTTGATTTCCTTTTCGACGATGTCGAATGCCTCGCGGATTTGCATGATGGTGGCGGTGTCGGTGATGTCCTGGGTGGTGGCGCCCCAGTGGCTCCATTCACCGAGCCCGCCCTTGCACAGCTTGACGAGCTGCTGAACCACCGGAAGCACCGGATAGCCGATCTTCTCGGTCGCGCTCTTGAGCAGCGCCATGTCGATCTTGTCGGCGGAGCAGTGGCGGACGATTTCTGCGGCGGCGTTCTTCGGGATGATGCCGAGCTTGGCTTGCGCGCGCGCTAGCGCCGCCTCGAAATCGAGATATTTCTGCACGCGATTTTCGTCGGACCATACCCCGCGCATTGCCGACGTGGTGAAAATGTCGCGGAACACTGCGGAATCGAGGATCGTCGAGGGCATTCTTGCTCTCCTAAGGACTTGTCGCGGCGCACGTTAGCGTTTCTTAGCCAGCGATCAACCGTTGCGCTGGAGCGCGTTTCGGTCCCAAATTGTCGGACATTTTCGGAGGAGACCCGCATGAATGCGAGAACCGAGCCCCAGCGCGGCTTCAAGCTCGAGCCGGTGCATCCCAAGCCGCAAGAGGCGCACACCATGCCTTACGCGCCGGCGGTCCACATCGTCGGCGCCTGCGACCTGATGTTTCTGTCGGGCGCGACGCCGTCGCCGCTCTATCATAAGCATCCGCATGTCGATGCAGAGCACGTGCATCCGCATTCGATCGAGGAGCAGACCACGCGGGCGATGGAGGCGATCAAGTCGATCCTCGACCATAGCGGCGCGAGCTGGCGCGACGTGGTGAAAGTGACGAAATATCTCACCGATTTCCGCGAGGCCGACGCCATGCATGCCACCATGGCCAGATATTTCGGCGATTGGCGGCCGGCCAGTACCACGGTGTGCATCAATCAGTTGTCGTCGCCGGGCGCGCGCATCGAGCTCGATATGATCGTGGCGCTGCCGAAGAAGCCCGCGTGACGCTTCCCCCAGATATTGCACGCATCGTCGAAGCCGAGGTTCCGCGCTTTTCCGATGGCGAGATGGCGCGACGCCGCGCGGCGATGGAAGCGCTGCTCATCGAGCACGATTGCGATCATCTGATTTTCTGCGGCGCCGCCCGTTTCGGCTCGGCGGTGCAGTGGCTGACGCAATGGCCGGTGACCGCCGAGGCAGTCGGCGTCTTCAGCCCGAGCGAGCGCGACGCGCTGTTCGTGCAATACGTCAATCATGTGCCGCAGGCTGGCCTCGTCGCCGACAAGGCCGACGTGGCCTGGGGCGGTGAGTCCGGCATCAAGGCCGCGCTGGCCGTGTTGGAAACGCGAGCTTCTGCGTCGGAGCGCATAGGATATGTCGGGCCGCTCAGCGCGGAGCAGCACGTCGTGCTGGCGGCGCGCTTTCCGAATATCGCCAATCTCAACCGGGGCTATATCAAGCTCCGCCAGGTGAAGTCGGCGGAAGAACTCGACTGGCTGCGCATCGGTGCGCACTTCAGCGATCTCGGCATGGCGGCGCTGCGCGACGGCTTGAGAATCGACATGAACGAGCGCGAACTCGGCGACTTGGTCGAGCGCGCCTATATTTCGCAGGGCGCGACCAATGTCATCCACTACATCGGCACCACGTCGATGAGCGTGCCCGATCTCGGCGTGCCACGTCAGTTCCCGACAACGCGGCGCGTGCAGAAGGGCGACGTGGTGGTGGCGGAAATCAGCGCGGCGTTCTGGGATCATCCGGGCCAGGTGCTGCGCAGCCTCGCCGTGGGCGAGCCGACCCAACTTTATCGCGATCTTCATGCCACCGCCGATGCGGCTTTCGATGCGATTGCCAAAGTGCTGAAAGCCGGTGCCACGCCGGCGCAAGTGATCGAGGCCTCAGGCGTGATCGAGGACGCAGGTTTCACCATCATCGACGATCTGCTGCACGGCTATGGCGGCGGATATCTGCCGCCGATCCTCGGCTGCAAGAGCCGTCCGGCGGGGCCGGTACCGCAAGAACCGTTCCGCGACGGGCAGACGGTCGTGATCCAGCCCAATGTCGTGACGCGCGATGGCAAGGCCGGGGTGCAAACTGGAGAGATGGTGGTGGTGACAAAAAGCGGGATCGATCGAATGCATCATTTTCCGCGAGGCTTCGCAACAATTTCGCCGTCACCCTGAGGTGCGAGCGCAGCGAGCCTCGAAGGGTGACGGCCGTTCATCCTTCGAGGGCCGCCTTCGGCGGCCACCTCAGGATGACGGATCAGCTCTTCAACTGCTCAGCCATCCAGTCCGCGCTCTGCGAGCGCCAGCGGTAGGCGCGGTTGGTGGCGATGTGGTTGCCATCCTCGATCATCATCAACTCGACCGGGCCTTTCACTTCCCGCGCCAGGCGTTCGGCATCGGTGGCTGGCACAATGCGATCGAGCCGGCCATTCACGATGAATATTGGGCAGGTGATGTTGTGCGCGACGCTTTCGAGCGACAGCGTCATCGCGTTCTTGCGCGCGTCCTCCTGCGTCTTGCAATGGCTGCGCACGCGGAACGCTTCGCGCGTCAATTCCGGCAGGTTGTCCCAGGTGGCGCCCCAGTTGAACGGGCCGCCGAGCGCGATGCAGGCCTTGATGCGTTTGTCGAACGCGGCGGCGCGCGGCGCGTAGTAGCCGCCGAGGCTGACGCCCCACATGCCGATGCGCGCGTTATCGAGGTCGCGCCGCGTGCCGATGTAGTCGAGCACGGCTTTGACCGGGACTTCGTAGTCGCCGCGAATGGGAAAATCGTACTGCGCCTCGCCCTGGCCGGGGCCTTCGAACACCAGCGTCGCAATGCCGCGCGCGAGGAATGGCGCTTCGTAGGCGTCGGTTTCTTCCTTGGTCGAATCGAGCCCGACCGCCATCGCCACCACCGGCGGCTTTTCGGCGCCGGCGGGTTTGCGCAAGATGCCGGCTAAGGTCTTGCCTTGATAGGGAATTTCGACCCGTTCGCCGGGCGGCCTTAAATGGGGCAGCGCGGCCTGGCGGCATTCGATCTGCTTCTTGTGCGCGGCTTTCATCTGCGCCTGATCCTGCACGAACAGGAACGAAGCAAAATGATAATAGACGCCGGCGCGTTGCAGACATTCGCCGGCGGTAAGGAAATGCTTTTGTGCCAGCGCCTCGCGGCCGAGGTGTTCGTGATGCGCGGCGCGCGCCGACCAGGCCCGGCACCAATCATCATAGGACACCATCGCGCCGGTGACTTCCTCGAAGTCGGTCAGCACCACGCCATTGGCGACAAAGCGCGGGCCCCAATGCGCGATCGCGGCCTTGAGCAAAGTGTCGGAAGACATGTGTTGAGTCCTTAACGCTAGTTTGTTTCGCGTCTGTACCACGGCATGAAATGCCGCGTGCACCAGTTCACCGCCAGCTCGAAGCCGACCCCGAAGCCGGCGAGCAATAGCACGCCGACGAAGGCTTCGTTGTGATGATAGGAGCGCGAGTTGTAGAGAATGTAGTAGCCGAGCCCGCCGATCGAGAGGAAAAACTCGGACACTGTCGCGCCGATCAGCGCGCGGCCGGCGGCGAGTCGGAAACCGGCCAGCAGATAGGGCATCGATGCCGGCAGCACGATCTCGGCCAGCATGCGCAGCCGGCCCGAGCGGAACGAGCGCGCGACCTCGAGATATTCGCGCGGCACCGAGCGCGCGCCGTCGGCGACATTGACGATAATGGAGAAAATCGCGGCGAAGATGATGGTGGCGATCCGCGTTGCGGGCGAATAGCCGAACCACAGCGAGAACAGCGGCAGCACGACGATCATCGGCACGGCGTAGAAGCCGTTGACGTAGTGCCGGATGGCGCGCTCGAACATCGGCATGCGTCCCATCAGCAGGCCGATGATCGTGCCGAAGACCAGCGCGAAAGCGAGGCCCTCGGCCACGGCGGCCAGCGTGGCGGCGGTCGCTTTGAGAAAGGCGGGATCGGTGATGACGCGCGGGATTGCCATCACGACGGCGGTCGGCTTGGCGACATAAGCGGGCGCCAAGGCGCGGACCACGAATTCCCATACCAGCAGAATGACCAGCCCGCAGATTAGCCGCGGCAAGAACGTGCCGAGCAGGCGGCTGCCGACGCGCCGGCGCCTTGGACGCGGCGAGCGGGGCGGAAACGCCGATGGCTTGCTCAGTCATCACTTGCTTCCTCGGCGCATGATCTTCTCCGAAAACCGGTTCCCACTTTTCGGGATCATGCGCTACTGTCTCCAGCGCGCGAAATGCTGCTCGATCTTCAGGCCGAGGCGCATCAAGCCCACGCCGATAAGACCGATGATGAAGATCGAGGCGAACACGCCGCCGGTGTCGAAATTCTGCGATGCGCCCATGATGAGCTGGCCGAGGCCGGTCGCGGACAGGAAAAATTCCGCCGCAATCATGCCGACCAGCGCGCGGCCGATAGCCTGGCGCACGCCGGTCATGGTGTAGGGCAGGGTGTAAGGCAGCATCACCTCGCGCCACAGCGCCCATTCGCTCGAGCGGAACGACTTCGCCACCTCGATCATTTCGGGCTTGATGCTGCGCGCGCCTTCCACGGTGTTGTAGAGCACCGGGAAAACCGCGAACAAAAACACCACCAGCACCTTGGGCGCAAAGCCGAAGCCCATCATCGACAGGATGAACGGGATCAGCGCCACCATCGGCGTGGCGTAGAGGGTCATGATGTAGGGTTCGACGCCGATGCGCAGCATTCGCACGCGCGCCAGCAGCACGCCGAGCGGAATGCCGACGATAAGCGCGAGCACAAAGCCGGTCAGGAACAGTGTTGCCGAGTCGAGGAATTGCGCGATGAATTCGCCCGTCGAGACCAATTGCCAGAGCCGCGCCATCGTTTCCGAAAACGGCACCATGAAGGCCGCGCTGGTGCTGCGGCCCGCGATCTCCCAGAGCGCGATGCCGGCGGCAATGCTGATCCAGAACGGCGCGTTGCGCCGGATCGCCGCTGTTATCATTTCACCATCGCGTTGGCGTCTTTCCAGACGCTGCCATCGATCAGGTTCTCGAAAGTCACCGGCTCCTTGTCGGGCTTGATGGCACCGATCTTCTTCATCAGCTTGGCGATGGCTTCGATCTTGTTGCGCGGCAGGCCGTCGTCCTTCGCCGCCCAGAAGTCGATGGCGAGGAAGGATTTCAGCGCTTCCTTGTTCACTTCCTTGCTGTGGCCGGTGTTGGTTGCGACCTCGGCGACCGCGTCGGCATTTTTCGGATCCTGCATGAAATGGGCGGCTTCGATCATGCCGGCGAGCGCCCGCACGTAGGCGTCACGGTCGGCCTTTAGCTTGTCCTTGCGCGCCACCAGCATCAGATAGTGGCTGGTCGGATTGGTGTTCTTCATCGCCAGCAGAATGTTGAGCTTCTTGCCCTGCGCTTGAATCTCGGCGAGGTCGTCGAGATGCAGCACGGCGTAATGCAGCCGGCCGGCGAGCAAAGCGGGGCCGGGGCCGGAGCCGAGCGCGACCTGCTTCACGTCCTCGATTTTCACGCCGGGACAGCCGCCGGTGAGCATCGAGCGCAACGCTACAGAACGGGCGCCGTTGATCGAGTCGACGCCGACATCCTGGCCGGCCAGATCCTTGCAGGTCTTGCCGGTTTCGGTGGTGCCGATGACCCAATCCGGGTTCGGCATGCCGTAGAGCGCGACCAGCGGCACGTCGGCGTTGGAAACCTGGTTGATGACGGGCGGCGTCGGCGACCACGCCATATCGACGTCGCCGGCGACGACCGCGCGCGCGGCGGCGGTGCCGTTGTCGAACGGGCGGATTTCCACGTTGGCGCCATGCTTCTTGAAGAAGCCCTGCTTCTCGGCGACGTAGGCGATCGTGACCGAAAAGATCGGCGGAATGCCGGGCAAGGCGATCACGAGCTTCTTGCCTTGCGCGGCGGCTGGGTTGGCACCCAGCAGCAACGCTGCCAGCAAGGCGCCAGCCATCAGACTTAAGGTCCTGCGGATCATTGAATCCTCCCTATTCGTTTGTAACTTTTGTTTTTTAGCGTTCGAGAACGAATTCGGCTTCGCGCGCCTCCCGCATCAGCGTGCCCCAGACTTGCTCGCGCAATTCGGCAAAGCGCGGCTCGCGCAGCGTTGCGCGCGTGCGCGGATTCGGCAAATCGATGGTGATCGTCTCGTGGATGCTCGAGGGTCTGCCCTTGAGCACGATCACCCGATGGCCGAGCAGCACCGCTTCCTCGATCGAATGGGTGACGAAGACCATCGCGGTCGGCCGTTCTTCCCAGATGCGCAGCAATTCGAATTGCAGGATTTCGCGGGTCTGCGCGTCGACCGCCGCGAACGGCTCGTCCATCAGCAGCACGTTCGGCTCGACCGCCAGCGCGCGCGCCAGCCCGCAGCGTTGCTGCATGCCGCCGGACATCTGATAGGGGAACGCGGTCTCGAAGCCGGTCAGGCCGACCAGTTTGATGAACTCCGGCACCTTGCGCTCGATCTCGGCCTTCGGCGCGCCGGCCATGCGCAGGCCGTAGGCGACGTTGTCGAACACCGTCTTCCACGGAAACAGGCCGAAATGCTGGAACACCATGGCGACGCCGGCGATCGGCTCTTCGACGCGCTCATTCCCGACCCAGATTTCGCCGGCGTCGTGCGGCAACAGCCCGTCGATGCATCGAAGCAGAGTGGTCTTGCCGCAGCCCGATGGCCCGACGATCGCCGACGATCTCGCGCTCGGCCACGTCGAAATCGATATTACGGAACACTTCGAGCGTGCCGTAGCGCTTGGCCAAGCCCCTGACGCGAATGCGCGGTTCGCTCGCAGTTTGCGAGGCGGATGGACCAATAGCGGATGCCACCGTTGCTTGATTTGTCACTCGGCGGCCTGCGTTGAAGGTTTGGCGTTGATCTTGGCCCAGTAATCCTCGGCCTGCTTCGAGCGCTTGAGCGCATCTTCGGTTTCGAAGCCGGGCGCCATCGAGCCGTCAGTGCCTGCGAGAATCTGGTGGTGTTCGATGTTCAAGGTGCGCAACCAGCGTTGCTGACCCATGGTGATGGCGACAAAATAGCCGATCTCGACCAGTTCCGGCTCGCTGAAATGCTTATGCAGCCGCGACCACAACGCGTCGCCGGCGGGCAGGTCCCAGGTAATCGCTTCGGCATAGGCAAGTGCGGCTTTTTGCCGCTCGTCGTAATGCGTCGAACTTTCGAAATTGATCAAATCGGAGTAGTCGTCTTCCTTCAGGCCGGCCTTGGCCGCCTTGATCGAGCGCTGGTTGCCGCAGAACTCGCACAGCACCGAGCGTGACACATAGATGCGGCACAGCTCCTTGATCTTGTGATCGGCGACCCCGTTCTTGAACACGTCGTGCCAGGTCTTGGCGAAAGACCAGAAGGTTGCCGGTACATGGGCGCGGACTGCCTGGCTTTCGGGCCGCGGCGTTCCCTCGCGCGCGCAGCGCTCGAACTCTGCGACCATGGCGGGGTCTTTGACCGTCGCTGGATCGATGTAGCTAATGCGCGGTTTTGACATCGACAGTCTCTCCCAGGCAGAATGAAGTCGCGCCCGTTGCGGATGCGGCGATTGTTGTGGCCTCGCGCGCATGTTGCCGCAACCGCACGGCACGGGCAACGCCGGTAACGTCATTTCGGTAACCCTATATTGGCCTAGCTTTGTTCCGTCCATTGGTGGGCCGAAACCCCGCGATATCGTACGCGTTGTATTTGCTGGCTTTTCGCGCCCCGCAACCGATCGTTAGGCTCAATCAATCGTTACGTCTGGACTGGGACTACCACGCAGTATTGTTAATGACGCGAAGGGTTACTCTAAACTTATCCACGTCGAACACGAATCGTAAACAATAGTAATTCACTCGCACTTCAGCATAGCTCCAATTGCGTTGACGAAATTAGCAATTGAATACTTTGTCTCTTTTAGTCTCGTGACGATCAAATTTCGGATCGCGTCAAACGGGACAAAAAACCTTGCGTGCCAGCACCATCGTCATGATCGCTTTCGCCGTCGTGTTCGGCCTGCTCGCGGTATTCATCGCGCAGGTCTGGCTCAACAACCAGGCCACCATGCAGGCGAAGAATTTCGAGGCGAACAAAAAACAAGTGGCGATGCAGACCGTCGTCGTCGCCAAGCAGCCGCTGCGCTTCGGCAGCGAGCTCACCGCGTCGATGCTGGAAGAAGTGCCGTGGCCGGTGAAATCGACGCCGGCCGGCGCCTTCACCAAGATCAGCGATATATTGCATGGCGGCCGCCGTGTCGTTCTCACCGCGATCGAGCCGAACGAGCCGGTGCTATCGCTTAAGATCACCGGCCCCGGCCAGCGCGCGACACTATCGGCGCTGGTGAAGCCGGGCATGAAGGCGGTGACCATCCGCGTCAATGATGTGGAGGGCGTCGGTGGCTTCGTGCTGCCCGGTGATCGCGTCGATGTAGTGCTCACGCGCCAGATCGATAAGGGTTCGGCTACCACCGAAGTCGTGTTGCAGAACACGCGCGTGCTGGCGGTCGACCAGATCGCCGACGAACGCGCCGCCAAGGCCGCCGTGGCGAAATCGGTCACGCTCGAAGTGAATACAATCGAGGCACAAAAAGTTTGGCTGGCGTCGTCGGTCGGCAATCTGTCGTTGCTGCTGCGCAAAGCCGGCGACACCGCCGAAATGAAGACGCGCAAAATCACGCTCAACGATTTGGGCGGTAACGAACCCATCAGTACCGACAAAGTCGAGACCGCGACGGTGGTGGTCACGCGCGCTACGGCGAAACAGGATTACACCGTGCCGGTCGAAGGCAGTCGTGGGGATATGACGACGGCCGGTCAGAACGTAGATATCCGGTAATTTTCGGGGTCAATTAAGGACGGGGGAGTGTGTCGTGAATAACAAAAATGAATTTGTCGCGGGCTTCGCCTGGCGGCGCTCGGACAGGGCCATCAAGCGCGGCTGCTGGCTGCGCGATCTGGCAATCGCCTTGGCGGTCGCGCTGGCGGCGGCGTTTCTATTGATGGTCGGCGATGCGTCGGCGCAGGACCGCGTCATCCAGATCAGCGGCAATACCCATACCGCCATGGTAACGGTCACTGTCGGCAAGTCGCAGGATGTCCGCACCGGCACCAGCTTCGTTGACGTTATGGTGGGCGATCCGGAGGTCGCCGACGTCAATCCGCTCACCGATCACACCTTGTCGATCCTCGGCAAGAAGATCGGCACGACCCGCGTGTCGGTTTATGCCGAAGGCAAGAAGTTGATCGGCATCTTCGACGTCGAGGTTTCCTACGACATCACCCGGTTGACCAACGAGCTCAAGCGCCGCTTCGCCGGTTCGCATCTTGAAGCCTCCTCGGTCAACGGACGCATCATGCTGTCGGGCGAGGTGGTCGATGCCGTCACTCTCGACCAGGCGGTCACCATCGCGCGCCAGTTCGGACCGGAAATCATCAATTCGGTGTCGGTGATGGCTCCGCAACAGGTCCTGCTGGAAGTGCGCTTCATCGAGATCTCGCGCACCGCCGGTCGTGAATTGGGCGTGCAGTGGAACACCTTCGGCAACCCCAATATAAATGTTGGCAATGGCGTTGCAGCGGGCGGCCTTCCGATCACGTCGGCAGCGGCCGTGTCGGCCGCTGGCGTTCTCTCCGGCGCGTCTCCGTTCGGTTTTTTGATCGCCAACCTGTCGAAGGGTGGCATATCCGCCGACGTGGCGATCAATGCTCTTGAGCAGAAGGGACTCGCTCGCAGCCTGGCCGAACCCAATCTGGTCGCGCTGTCAGGCGATACCGCGAGCTTCCTGGCCGGCGGTGAGTATCCAATTCCGGTATCGGGCAGCTTTGGGTCGGTCACCGTCGACTACAAGAAATACGGTATCGGTCTTGCGTTTACGCCGACTGTGCTCGGACGCGGCTTGATCAACTTGAAAATCGAGCCGGAGGTGAGTCAGATCGATACCACTCATACGGTTTCGGTGTCGAATGGCGTCTCGGTGCCGGCACTGACCGTGCGGCGCGCTTCGACTACGCTTGAATTGCGCGACGGCCAGAGCTTCATGCTCGGCGGCCTGTTGTCGACCGATAACAAGAACCAGATCGATCAATTGCCCTGGCTTGGCAGCGTTCCGGTGTTGGGCACGTTGTTCTCCAGCAAGTCCTATCAGCAGAACCAGACCGATCTCGCCATCATCGTCACGCCGCATCTGGTACGCCCGACGCGGCCGGGCGACGTGGTCAGGACGCCGGCCGACGATACGTTGCCGGCCAATGATCCGGACTTCTTTCTGCTGGGCAAGAATGAAGTTACGCGGGCGCAGGCGCTCGCACTCACACCCGCCACGGCTCGTGTTGCCGCCGCCGGCGATCGTCCATTCACCGGGCACATGCTCGATCTCGGGAGAATATCCGATGCGGCCATCCAGTAACATGCTGCGTGGGCTCGCGCTCGCCGGGGTGCTCACCGCGCTCGCGGGTTGCTCCGAATATCTCGACCGCCGTGAAACCATTTCGCTCAATGGCGGTAATTCGGTTGCCACCAACAAGGTCACCCAGATGGTCGATCCCTGGCCGCGCGACAGTGCCGACCGCAACATCGCCTACAACGGCGCGAAGATGGAAAGCGCGGTCGAGCGCTATCGCACCAATAAGGTAATTCCGCCTCAGGGCACGGGCACATCCTCCAGCTACCAGCAGGGTTCGAACAATCAGAACAACACGTCGCCGGTCGGCCCGACGGTTGCTTCGCCGGCGGCGGCAGTGAAATAAACGGGATCGTCAGCGCTATGCGTCTAGGCCGCAGCCCCAGTCCAAGCTCAAATCGTACCCGTGTCGTGGTGCTTACCGCCGACGCCGAGTTCGATCGTTCTGTGCGCGCCACATTCGGCGCTAGCAGCGCGATTGACCTCGCCATGGTCACGGGGCGCGTGGCCGAGCAGGGCGATACGCTCGACCTCGATGGCGCCGCGGTCGTGGTGGTCGATCTCGATGCCGGGCGCGCCGAGGAGATGCAGGCGCTGGCGAGGTTGATGACGCGCGTGCGCGCCTGGCCTCCGGTGATCGCGGTTACGCAGGGCTTCGATGAGAATGTCGCCCGTACGTTGTTGCAAATGCGGATAGCCGACTTCCTGGTCAAGCCGGTAGCTGCAATAGATCTGGTGCGGGCCTGCGCGCGCGTCGGCAAAACTTCGTCCGGCGGCGCCGAGCCGATCGAAGCGCAGATTTGCACGTTTCTTCCGGCTGTCGGCGGCGCCGGCGTGACCACGCTAGCGGTGCAGACCGCAATGCTTATGCTCAACAGCGGCGGCCCACGCGCAAAACCATCGACCTGTCTGGTCGACCTCAATTTTCAGCACGGCACGGTGGCCGACTATCTCGATCTCGAGCCGCGCCTGAATCTGGCGGAAATCGAGCCGCGGCCGGATCGTCTCGACCGGCAATTGCTTGAGGTCATGCTCTCGTATCACGCCTCCGGCCTCGCCGTGGTCGCCGCGCCGAACCAGCCGGCGGAAATGCGCTCATTCGATCCCGACGTGGTGACGCGCTTGCTCGATTTGGTCTCCACCAATTTCGATTATGTCGTGTTCGACATGCCGCGCACCTGGTTCTCATGGACCGACAGCGTGCTGCTCGGCTCGAACAAATTATACATCGTCAGCGAAACCACGGTGCCCAGTCTGCGTCACGCCAAGCAATTGGTGGCGGCGATCAAGGAGCGGTTGGGCGAAGGGCCCCATCCGCAGGTCATCGTCAACCGCTTCGAGCAACGCATGTTCTCGTCCGGTTTGCGCCTTAACGATCTCAAACAGACGCTCGGCGACGCGCTCGCCGGGGCTATCCCCAATGACTACGCGCTGGTACGCGAAGCGATCGATCGCGGCGTGCCGCTCGACGAGGTCAAGCCGGGTAACAAGGTCACCGCGCAGCTCAAGAAGTTGGTGCTGGATAGCGCGGCTAAAAAATCGGAGACGGAAGGCAAAGCCGCGTCGCCGATGAAGAAATTTAAACTTTCCGTCGCGCAGTAAGAAGGACCAAGCGATGGCCGGCCGTTTCACAGCCCGACGTGCTGCCGCGTCCGATCCGGCGGCGATCGAAGAACCTGCGCCGCTTGCGCCTGGCAGCACGGCTGCGCCAAGACTGCCGGAAATGCCGCCGGAACAGTCGCCGTCCTTGCAGCCGCAGGCCGCCAACCCACTGCTCAGCGATAAGCTGCTCGACGCCAAGGTCCGTCTGCATCGCCGGCTGATCGAGGAAACCAATCTTTCCGCGCTGGAAAAGCTGCCGGAAGATGAAATCCGCCGGCACGTCCAGCAACTGGTATCGCAATATGTGCTGGCCGAGCGGCTGGCGCTCAATACGCAGGAGCTGTCCGACTTCGTCTCGGAAATTCTCGACGAGATGACGGGTCTCGGTCCGCTGGAGCCGCTGCTCAAGGATCCGAGCATTGCCGACATCCTGATCAACGGCCACGAATGCGTCTATGTGGAGCGTCACGGCATACTCGAGCGGCTGTCGGTGCGCTTCAAGGACGAGCATCATCTGCTGCGCATCATCAATAAAATCGTTTCCGCGGTCGGCCGGCGCGTCGACGAGTCCCATCCGCTTTGCGACGCGCGCTTGCAGGACGGCTCGCGCGTCAACGTGGCGGTGCGGCCGATTGGCGTTGACGGACCTTTGGTGTCCATCCGCAAGTTCTCCAAGAAGCCGCTCCACCTCGGCAAGCTGGTCGAGGTCGGCGCGTTGCGCCCGCAGATGGCCGAGTTGCTGGGGGCGGCGGTGAAGGCGCGCATCACCACCATCATTTCCGGCGGCACCGGCTCCGGTAAGACCACGATGCTCAACGCGCTGTCTGCCTTTATCTCGGAAAAAGAGCGCCTGATCACCATCGAAGACGCCGCCGAACTCCAGCTCCAGCAACCGCATGTCGGCCGTATGGAAACGCGGCCGCCCAATATTGAAGGCAAGGGTGAAATTCGTCAGCGCGAATTGGTCAAGAACGCGCTGCGCATGCGGCCCGATCGCATCATCCTCGGCGAGTGCCGCGGCGAAGAAGCCTTCGACATGTTGCAGGCCATGAACACCGGTCATGAAGGCTCGATGGCCACCATCCACGCCAATACGCCGCGCGACGCCATCTCGCGCCTGGAGCAGATGATCGGCATGGCCGGCCTGCCGATGACCATCGCCTCGATCCGCGGTCAGATCGCCGGCGCCATTCAGTTGGTCGTGCAGCTCTCGCGCCAGTCCGACGGCAAGCGCAAAGTGACGTCGATCGCCGAGATCACCGGGCTGGAAGGCGATATCGTCCAGATGCAGGAAATTTTCAAATATGTGCGCACCGGAACCGGCGCCGACGGCGTCGTGCAGGGCCATTTTACGGCCACCGGTGTGCGCCCGCGCTTCCTCACTCAGCTGGTCAACCAGGGCGTCAAACTGCCCGGTAATTTCTTCGATCCCTCGCAGCCGCTTTAATAAGACACATGTTCGACTTCAACCCGGTTTATTTGATCTATCTCCTGATCGGCGTCTCGGCGGCGATGTTCGCGGAAGCGGGCTACCTGTTGTTCTACAACAAGGCATCATACCGCACGAACATCAACCGCCGTCTCAGGGTGATGGACGACAAGACCGACCGCGCCAGCGTGCTGGTGCAGTTGCGGCGGGAGCGCGGGCTCACCAGCAGCGGCGACTACCGATTGCCGCTGGTCAATCTCAATCAGCTTGTGTTGCAGTCGGGGCTGACGGTCGGATTCGGCCGGATGATGCTCATCATCGTGGCCGGAATGATCGCGGCCTTTACCGGCGCCATGATGTTTGACGGCAAGCTGGCCCATGCCGGCATCGCCGCGCTGTTTTGCGGTGTCGTGCTGCCGTTCATGGTACTGCGGTATCTGCGCAAGCGGCGGCAGAAGAAATTCAGCGCGCAATTCCCCGACGCCATCGACATCATCGTGCGTTCCTTGCGCGCCGGCCATCCGGTTCCAATTGCCATCAATATGGTGGCGCGCGAACTGCCCGACCCGATCGGCAGCGAGTTCGGCACCGTGACCGACGAGATCACCTACGGCGCCGACCTCGAATCCGCGATGCGCACGCTGTATTTCCGCGTCGGCACCGACGATCTTCCGCTGTTTGTCACCGCGGTGGCGATCCAAGGCTCGACCGGCGGCAATCTGGGCGAGATCCTGGAAAATCTCTCGTCGGTGATCCGCGAGCGTTTCAAGATGCGGCGCAAGATCCGCGCGCTGGCGGCGGAGGGCCGCGCCTCGGCGCTGATTTTGTCGTCGCTGCCGATCGGCATGTTCGTGGTGATCAATTTCCTGGTGCCGAATTTTTACGCCAGCGTCTGGAACGAAGACATGACCAAGATCGCGCTGGTGCTGGCCGGCTGCTGGATGGGCATCGGCAACTTCATCATGTACCGCCTGGTCAATTTCAGGATCTGACCGATGAACACATTCGCCAATCTGTCGCACGACGGCGCCACCATGCTGATGGCGCTGCTGGTGTTTCTCGCCGCCGGCACCATGGCGTTCTCGGTGATGGCGTTCGTGCGCGTGCGCGGCGCCGTCAAGAAGCGCACGTCGCGCATCGCGGACGACTGGGAGATGGAATCCAACCCCAAGCGCTCGTTGCGCTACTCCAGCCTGAAGGCGGTAACCCGGCTTCTCGAATACACCACCAAGCATTATTCCGGGACCGAAGACGCGAACATGAAGGCGCTGCGCCGGCGGCTGATCCAGGCCGGCATCTACGATACCCGCGGTGTCGCCTTCTTCTTCCTTGCGCGGACCGCGCTTGCCGTCGGCCTCGCCGCCGCGTTGTTCGTGCTGCTGCCGATGTTCACCTCGCACGGCGGCACGTTCTTCTGGCTGATGGTGATTGTCGGTGGCATCGCCGGCTATGTCGGCCCCAGCATCTACATCGACCGGCGCATCGCGGCGCGCAAGATCGAGCACCGCTCCGGCTTTCCGGATTTCATGGACCTGCTAGTGGTGTGCGCGGATTCCGGGCTGTCGATGGAGGCGGCGCTGGAGCGCGTCGGCCGCGAGCTCGGCGATAGCTATCCCTCGCTGTCAGCCAATATCCACATGACCTGTCTTGAAACCCGCGCCGGCCGTCCGCTCAAGGACGCGCTCGAGCGATTCGGCGACCGGCTGGCGCTTGACGAAGCGCAAGCATTCGCGACCCTGATCAACCAGTCGATCGATCTCGGCTCCAGCATTACCGACGCGCTGCGGGTCTATAGCGACGACATGCGGCACAAGCGGCTCTCGCGCGCCGAGGAAAAGGCCTACGCGCTTGCCCGCCAAGCTGACGATACCGATGATGGTCTGCATCTTCCCGGTGCTATTCGTGGTCATCTTGCTGCCGGTCTTCGTGCGTCTGCATATCAATCACGTGCTCTGAATTCCAGCGCCAAAGCACAGGGTGAAGCATTTCTTAACTAACCTCTCCTACTTTAACCACTGTCCCAGTTGCGGGCGTTTCCGTCAGGTTTTGTCATGCGTATTCGAATTGCCCGAGCCCTTGTTCTTGGCGTAGCCGCCTTGTGGCTGGCGGGCTGTAGCGCCTCCGGAAAATTCTCCAATCCTTTCGAGAGCAAAACCGACGCCACGGAGGCATTTGCCGCCGCGCCGTCGAATGATGACCCGTCCACCCAAGCGCCGCCGTTTGGCGCGCCAGTCAACGAAGCCGGACTGCTCGGCAGCGATCCGTACGACGCCTTGAACCTCGGCAAGAAGCAGTACCGCGCCAATAATTTCGGATTGGCCGAGAAATATTTCCGTCATGCCGCCGAACTGCGCCCGCGCGACGCCGAAGCCTGGCTCGGTCTGGCCGCGTCCTATGACCGCCTGCGCCGCTTCGATCTCGCCGATCGTGCTTATACCCAGGCCATCGGCATCGTCGGGCCGACCACCGAAATCCTGAACAACCAGGGCTACTCCTACATGTTGCGCGGCGACTACAAGCGCGCGCGCGAGAAGTTGACCGTCGCCCAGCGCCAAGACCCCAGCAATAAATACGTGCTGAACAACATCCATCTCCTGGAAGACAGCGCCCGCAGCGGCAAGGCGATCGAGTAGCCGGGCGTCCTGCCCGCCAGTGCTTCCTATTAAAATCAAGCTGTGCTAGTCGAAAGCGATGCCGGCCATATCTTGGCTCTACGGCATCGTGATCCGCATGTATTTTCTCGACAACCCGCTGCCGGTATTCTGGCGCGCCCGACCGCGGTCTAAGTTGGTGCCGTTGCTCGCCGGTTGCGAGCGGTCGATTTCCCGGTGATAAGGGAAACGCCGCATAAAAAGGGAGGGAATGGGGATGTCGGTAAGAAACAACAAATTTGGATTGTCGCGCCGCACGCTGCTGAAGGCCGGTGCGGCGATCAGCATTCTTCCCGCGCCGCGCGTGTTCGCGCAATCGGCGGAGCCGCTTAAAATCGGTTTCCTCACGGTCCTCACCGGCCCGCTCGCGGCCGGTGGCAAGCAGCAGGAAGAGGGCGCGGCCCTGTTCCTCAAGGAGCGCAACGGCATGATCGCCGGCCGCAAGGTCGAACTGATCACGCAGGACACCGCCGGCCAGCCCGCGCTCGCCAAGACCAAGCTGCAGGAGCTGGTCGAGCGCTCGAAGGTGCAGGTGTCGATCGGGCCGCTCGCCACCAACGAAGCGCTGGCGATGGACAGCTACGTGCGCGATACCAAAGTGCCGCTGATCACGACGACGTCGGCGGCGACCGTCGACCTGAAAGCGCGCCAGCCGCATCCTTACGTGCTGCACGCCTTCGGCACCGCGCCGCAGGTGACCTATCCGCTCGGCGACTACGCCGCGAAGGAATTGAAATTCAAGAAGATCTGCATCGTCGCGGAAGACTTCACCTACGGCCACGAGGGCGCGGGCGGCTTCCAACTCGGCTTCGAAGGCGCCGGCGGCAAGATCGTGCAGAAGCTGTGGCCGCCGCTCAACGCGCCGGAATATGGCGTCTATCTGGCGCAGATCAAGCCGGACGTCGACGCGATCTACACCGGCTTTGCCGGCTCCAACCCTCTGCGCTTCCTCAAGGCGTTCGCCGAATTCGGCCTCAAGGGCAAAATGGCGGTGCTCGGCAACACCACCATGACCGACGAGGGCATCCTCAAGGTGATGGGCGAGGAGGCGGTCGGCGTCTACACCGGCGGCTGGTACGCCGCGGGCCTCGACACGCCGGACAACAAGAAATTCGTCGCCGGCATCAACGCCGCCTACAAGCACGACCCCGGCTTCTACACCGCGGGCCCGTACACCGCGCTGCTCATCATCGAGGAGGCGCTCAAGACGACAAAGGGCAAGACGGACGACGCGGCGGCGTTCCTCAAGGCGATGCACGAGGTGCGCCTCACCCACGGCCCCATCGGCCCGGTGCGGCTCGACCAATACGGCACGCCGATACTCGACATCTATATCCGCAAGGTGGCGCGCGTGAACGGCAAGCTCACCAACACCATCATCAAGAAATATCCTCAGGTCAGTCAGTTCTGGACCACCGATCCGAAGACGGCCGTCGAGCAACCGATTTTCTCGCGCGAATTCCCGCCGAGCAAATATCTCGAATAGCGCGCAACGGACGGCCGAGCCTTGTTTGAGGCAAGCCGTTTGACACTTTAGACATGGCGAACCCGCGGCCCGTCACTGTGATCACCGGCGCCTCTTCCGGTATTGGCGCTGAGCTGGCGCGCGTGTTCGCGCGCAACGGCCATGCGCTGGCGCTGGTGGCGCGGCGCGACGATCGCTTGCATGCGCTGGCCGATGAAATCGGGGTGGCCGGAGGCGTCAAGCCGCTGGTGATCGTCGCCGACTTGCGGCGCGGCGACGCCGTCCGCTCGATCGGCGACGCGCTGGCGGCGCAAGGGGCCGAGCCGCAGTTCATCGTCAACAATGCCGGCTTCGGCTTGGTTGGGTCTGTCGCGTCGCTCGATCGCGGTGAGCAACTGGCGATGATCGACGTCAACATCCGCGCGCTCACCGATTTGTCGCTCGGCTTCGTCGACAGCCTGGCGCGACATCGCGGCGGCATTCTCAATGTCGGATCGATGGCCGGCTTCCTGCCCGGTCCGGGGATGACGGTCTATTACGCGACCAAGGCCTATGTGCTGTCGTTCAGCGAGGCGCTGCACAGCGAACTCAAGCGGCGGGGCGTACGGGTGAGCGTGCTTTGCCCGGGTCCGGTGCCGACCGAATTCGCGGAGCGCGCCGGCGTGACAGGCTCGCTGGCGCCCGGTTTTCTCAGCCAGCCGGCGGAGACGGTGGCGGAAGCGGGCTATCGCGGGCTGATGCGGGGCGAGCGGGTAATCATCCCGGGCCTTAATCAATAGGCTGATCGCCCTGCTGATCCGGGTCGTTCCGCGCCGTCTGCTGCTGGCGGTCGTGGATCGCCGCCAGAGCCGGCGCAGGTCCGCGCAACGGACATAGCCATTCCCCCGGCCAATGTTGCAAACCCCGGCAAAGCGGTTAGTACTCGGCACAACTAGCAAATCACCATGTTGAAGCCGGTCCTTCTCATCTTGCACCAGGAGCATTCCTCGCCCGGCCGCGTCGGCCAGGTGCTGAGCAAGCTCGGCTATCCGCTCGACATAAGACGGCCGCGCTACGGCGATCCACTGCCGGAGACGATGGACGAGCACGCCGGCGCCGCGATCTTCGGCGGCCCGCAAAGCGCCAATGACAACGAAGACTTCCTGCACCGCGAGACCGACTGGATCGGCGTGCCGCTGCGCGACCGGAAGCCTTTTCTCGGCATCTGCCTCGGCGCGCAGATGATGGCGCGCCATCTCGGCGGCCGTGTCTATCCGCACCCGCACGGCCATGCCGAGGTCGGCTACTATCCGATCCGTCCGACGGCCGCCGGACGAAAAGTTTGCGCCGATTGGCCCGATCACGTCTATCAATGGCATCGCGAGGGCTTCGACCTGCCGGCCGGGAGCGAACTGCTGGCCGAGGGCGATGCCTTTTCGGTGCAGGCGTTTCGTTCCGGCACCGGCTACGCGCTGCAATTCCACCCCGAAGTCACGCACGCCATGATGTATCGTTGGCTGGTGCGCGGCGCGCACCGCATGGAATTGCCCGGGACGAAGCAGCGTCACGAGCACATCGCCGACCGCGCGGTACACGACCATGCCTCGCGCAACTGGCTCGCCGCCTTCATCGATCACTGGATCGGCCGCAAGCCGGCAATTCGGCCGGCCGCCGTGCCGTAAGCCCCGTGTTTTCAATGCCGGCGATCGATGGACCGGCGTCCCATTGACAAAAGCGGCGCTGCATTGATCGATGGGCGTAGGGAATTGAGGGGGAGCCGACAGCCGCCGTTCGGAGGCTTAGCGGATGCTTGATTCGAATGACAACGGGCCGCCCGCCGCGCGGCGGCCCCCCGGGGCGTTGGGCGCCATGTTGCGCGCCTCGGAGGGCATTCTCGACATGCTGCCGGTCGCCACCTTTATTTGCGACGCCAAGGGCGCCATCCTCCAATACAATCGCCACGCGGCGGAAATCTGGGGCCATATCCCGCAGCCTGGCGAAACGCACGAACAATTCACCGCCAGCGCGCGCTTCTTCGATATCGACGGCAATCCGTTGCAGCGGTCGGAATTGGCCGAGGTGCTGGCGACCGGAAAACCGGCGCGTAATGTCGAGCGCATCGTCGAGCGCATGGACGGCCGGCGCGTCATCGTGTCGCTCAACATCGATCCGCTGCGTAACGCCAA
This sequence comes from uncultured Alphaproteobacteria bacterium, assembly GCA_963809675.1. Taxonomy (GTDB): domain Bacteria; phylum Pseudomonadota; class Alphaproteobacteria; order Rhizobiales; family Xanthobacteraceae; genus Pseudolabrys. Next base: position 230,926 of record CAWEKJ010000006.1, on the reverse strand, counting down.
AGGCGAGATGGTCGGCGCAGTCAATTGTTTTCTCGACATCACCGAGCGTAAGCATACCGACGCCGCGCTCGAGCTTTCGCGCCGCCTGACGCTCGAGCAGGAGCAGCGCCTGGCGGCAACTTACGAGCACGCCGCCATCGGCATTTCGGAAGTCGCGCCCGACGGGCGCTTCCTGCGCGTCAATGAGGCTATTTGCGCCATCACCGGCTTTAGCCGCGAGCATCTGCAATCCAACAGGATGTTCACCCATACCCACCCCGACGACGCCGACGCGGACCGCGAAGGTTTTCGCAAGCAGGTCAGCGGCGAATTGGACTTCTATTCAGTGGAGAAGCGCTTCATCCGCAAGGATGGCCGCGTGATCTGGATGTCGGTGCGCTCGTCGCCGGTGCGCGCCGCCGACGGGCAATTGCTCTATCTGGTCCGCGTCGTGCAGGACATAACCGAACACAAGGCGTCCGAGCAGCGCCAGAAACTGCTGATCGATGAGCTGAATCACCGCGTGAAGAACACGCTGGCGACCGTGCAATCGCTGGCGTCGCAAACCGCGCGCGGCGCGCCGACGCCGCAAGATTTTCGTGAAAGCTTCGAGGGGCGTCTGATCGCGCTCTCCAAGGCGCACGACCAGCTTACCCGGCATCATTGGGAGAGCGCCGAGCTGCGCGAGATATTGTCGGCCAGCATCGCGCCCTATGCCGGCACGGGACCGGAGCGCATCGTGCTGCGCGGCGAAGATATCGTGCTGCGGCCGCGCGCGGTGCTCACTTTGGCGATGACGTTCCACGAACTTATCACCAATGCGGCGAAATACGGCGCGCTGTCGCTGCCCGGCGGCCGCATCGAAATCCGCTGGCAACTGGCCGGTGACGGCGATGGCCACCAACTGCTGCGGATCGATTGGGTCGAGCAAAAGGGGCCGGTGGTTTCCGAGCCGCAGCAGCGCGGCTTCGGCTCCAAGCTGATCGAAGGCGGCATCGCGGCCGAACTCGGCGGCAGCGCGCGGCTCGCGTTCGAGCGTTCCGGCGTGCGTTGCGAGATCGTCATCCCGCTGGCAGCGGCGACCGTCGACGTGCGCGGCGAATCGGGGGATCATTAGGCGTCAAATAAAAGGCCCGCCTTCGCTAAAGCTTCGGCGGGCAGCCTTCGTACTCGGGCGGCTTGCCAGCCGAAGCTCCGAAGGAGCGAAGGCTGGTGGAGCCAGGCGGGATCGAACCGCCGACCTCGTCATTGCGAACGACGCGCTCTCCCAGCTGAGCTATGGCCCCGCCAAAGGCAACGACAGCGCAGCCGTTGCACGTAATTTCAGGCGATTGGCCGCCATTTAGGACCCGGGGTCCGGGCTGTCAAGGATGCGGGCTTGGTGGGCAAACCGTTCACTGGTTGGCAAACTTGCGGGACTGAAACGAGAAGGGTAAACGATCAAGCGTCCACAGCGCCCGAGAACGTTATGCTCGAACTTTTGTCCTTCATCTCGTATTTGTTGACGCTTTACATCTATGTGCTGATTGCCATGGCAGTTATGAGCTGGCTGATCGCTTTCAACGTCGTGAATCCGCGCAGCCCTATAGTTCACGCGGTTGGCGAATTTTTGTATCGGATCACCGACCCCCTACTACGGCCAATTCGGAATTTACTCCCGAATCTCGGCGGGATCGACGTTTCGCCCGTCATTCTAATTCTGCTCATTTTATTCATTCAAAGCGTAATAATTCCCAACATCGCAAAGCTCTTTATTTAAGTGGCTTGGCCGAGGCTGGCGCTGATCGCGGCGCTGGAGAGGATTTACGCGGCGCGCTAGGACTAATCCATGACCGCACGCATCATCGACGGCAAAACCATCGCTGCGGACCTGCGCGGCAAGGTGAGCGATGCCGTGCATCGCTTGCTGCGCGATCGCGGCATCGTGCCCGGTCTCGCCGTCGTGCTGGTCGGCACAAATCCCGCCAGTGAAGTTTATGTGCGCACCAAGTCCAAGGCGGTGGCGCAAGCCGGCATGCGCGCCTTCGACCACAAGCTGCCGGCGGGCGCGACCGAGGCGGAACTGCTCGCGCTGATCGCGCAGCTCAACGCCGATCCGGCGGTCAACGGCATCCTGGTGCAATTGCCGCTGCCGAAGCAGATCGATGCGCAAAAGGTCATCGGGTCGATCGATCCGGCCAAAGACGTGGACGGATTCCATCCGTTTAATGTCGGCGGCTGCCAGCGGCCTGGCGGGCCTGGTGCCGTGCACGCCGATGGCTTGCGTGATGCTGGCCAAAACCGTGCATCCTTCGCTCGCCGGCATGGAGGCGGTGGTGATCGGCCGCTCCAATATCGTCGGCAAACCGGTGGCGCAATTGCTGCTGGCGGAGAATGCCACGGTCACCATGGCCCATTCCAAGACCCAGGATCTGCCGGCGGTGTGCCGACGCGCGGACATGCTGATCGCCGCGATCGGCAGACCTGAGATGGTGCGTGGCGACTGGATCAAGCCGGGCGCGACCGTGATCGACGTCGGCATCAACCGGGTCGCCGGCGAAGACGGCAAGCCATTGATCGTCGGCGACGTCGCTTTTGCCGAGGCCGCGAAAGTGGCCGGCGCGCTGACGCCGGTGCCGGGTGGCGTCGGGCCGATGACCATCGCCTGCCTGCTGCTCAATACATTGCGCGCCACCTGCGCGCAGAACGGCCTGCCGGCGCCGAAGTTCTAAGACTTAAAATTTTAGAAACCGCCTCACTGCCAGGCGTAGGCGACCTTATCGAGCGTCTTGGCGCCGAAGCGTTCCGAGGAGCGGGCGACGGCGCGGCCGCCGAGCGCGCGATAGAATTCCACCGCCGACTCGTTGTCGGACAGCGCCCAGACCACCAGGCTCTTCAAGCCGCTCTGCATGAGATCCTTGCGCGCGGCGGAGAACAGGCGGCGGCCGAAACCGAGCCCTTGGAACTCGGGCCGCAGATAAAGCTCGTAGACTTCGCCGTCATAGAACAGGCTGCGCGCCCGGTTGCGCCCGTAATTGGCGTAGCCGGCGATCTGCTCGCCGAATTGCAGGATGGTGATGCGGCTGCCCTTGCGGATGGCGCTATCCCACCAATCCGGTCCGCGCCGGTTGATCAGCTTGTCGAGTTCGTTGCCCGGGATGATGCCCTGATAGGCGGTCCGCCAAGCCTCGTCGTGAGTCGCGGCGACGTCGACCGCATCGGAGGCCTTCGCACGGCGAATCTCTATGAGGGTCGTCGTCATTGCCGAATAGAAGCAACGAACCCTGCGGCCTTCAAGCCCTATCGTTAACGATCGGTAAACGGTGTGGATTACTGGCCACAGGGCGGCGCTAACCACGCTGTGGTGGCTGCAAAACCTGGCCGATAACGCAGGGTGATGCGCGAACCGCGGCCGCTTCGCGGCATTCGCGATGCGCTTTGGCGGCCAGCCCGAGCGGCAGGTGATTCGATTTTCGGATTCGATTCGTCCCAAGATAGGACACTTTGGGACTCTCTTGGAACCGTTGGCCGGCCGGAGGTCAGACCGTCTCGGCGGCCGCGGTTTTCGCCCGGTCTTCCCGCTTGCGATCGGTTTCGTCGAGCAGCTTCTTGCGCAGGCGGATCGACTTCGGCGTCACCTCGACCAACTCGTCGTCCTCGATATAGGCGAGCGCCTTTTCCAGCGTCATCCGGATTGGAGGCGTCAGGCGGACGGCTTCGTCTTTCGACGTGGTGCGGATGTTGGTGAGCTGCTTGCCCTTGAGCACGTTGATGACCAGGTCGTTGTCGCGGGTGTGCTCGCCGACGATCATGCCGCGATAAACCTTCCAGCCCGGCTCGATCATCATCGGGCCGCGGTCTTCCAGATTCCACAGCGCATAGGCGACCGCGTCGCCCTGATCGTTGGAGATCAGCACGCCGTTGCGGCGGCCCTGGATCGGCCCCTTGTGCGGCGCGTAGCCGTGAAACAGCCGGTTCATGATCGCGGTGCCGCGCGTATCGGTGAGCAATTCGCCCTGGTAGCCGATCAGGCCGCGGGTCGGTGCATAGAACACCATGCGCACGCGTCCGCCGCCGGACGGCTTCATCTCGATCATCTCGGCTTTGCGCTCCGACATCTTCTGCACCACGATGCCGGAGTGAATCTCGTCGACGTCGATCACGACTTCCTCGATCGGCTCTTCCAATTCGCCGGCTGCCGCTTTGGCGCAGCAAGACCTTCGGCCGCGAAACCGAGAGCTCGAAACCTTCGCGTCGCATGGTCTCGATCAGGATGCCGAGCTGCAATTCGCCGCGTCCGGCGACTTCCATGGCGTCCTTGTCGTCGCGACTCGCGCACGCGCAGCGCCACATTGCCTTCCGCCTCGCGCAGCAGCCGGTCGCGGATCATGCGGCCGGTGACCTTGCTGCCTTCGGTGCCGGCGAGCGGGGAATCGTTGACGCGGAACGTCATCGCCAGCGTCGGCGGATCGATCGGCTGCGCCGGCAGCGGCGTTTCGACGGACGGATCGCAGATCGTCATCGCGACGGTCGCCTCCGGCAGTCCGGCGATGGCGACGATGTCGCCGGCATTCGCCTCGTCCACCGGCACGCGTTCGATGCCGCGGAAAGCCAGCAGCTTGGTGATGCGGCCGGTCTCGATCAGCTTGCCGTCGTGGTCGAGCACCTTGACGCTTTGATTGGGTTTCGCCGATCCGGACGTGATGCGGCCGGTGACGATGCGGCCGAGATAGGGATTGGCTTCGAGAATGGTGCCGAGCAGACGGAACGGCCCTTGTTCCACCACCGGCGGCTTGACGTGGCTGAGGATGAGATCGAACAGCGGCTGCATGCCGTCGTCGTGCGATCCATCGAGCTTGGTCGCCATCCAGCCCTGCTTGGCCGAGCCGTAGAGAATCGGAAAATCGAGTTGCTCGTCGGTGGCGTCGAGCGCGGCGAACAGGTCGAACACCTCGTTCACCACTTCGGTCGGCGCGCGCGTCGGAACGGTCCACTTTGTTGATGACGACGATGGGCTTGAGACCCATCTTGAGCGCCTTGGAGACGACGAACTTGGTTTGCGGCAGCGGGCCCTCGGCCGCGTCCACCAGCACCAGCGCGCCGTCGACCATGTTGAGAATGCGCTCGACCTCGCCGCCGAAGTCGGCGTGGCCGGGAGTATCGACGATATTGATGCGGGTGTCTTTCCAGACCACCGAAGCCGCCTTGGCCAGGATGGTGATGCCGCGCTCGCGCTCGAGGTCGTTGGAATCCATGGCGCGTTCGACCACGCGCTGGTTCTCGCGATAGGCGCCGGATTGCTGCAACAGCCGGTCGACCAGCGTGGTTTTGCCGTGGTCGACGTGAGCAATGATGGCGACGTTGCGAAGATTCATTGGTTGTGCCGGTATCCGTCTTGAGAAAAACGAATCGCGGGCTTTAGGCCCGCGGATTCGAGCGGAATATAGCTACCAAATGCTGCAACGCAACCGCTGGATGGAGCCTTTTCACGTCGACATCGTTATCGTGGTGAACGCGACAAGGGGTTGAAAATGACCGGAAAACTGACAGGCGATGCCCGCAAGACCGCTTTGGGTAAGCTCACCCATTGGTCGGAGGTATCCGGGCGCGACGCCATCACCCGCAAATTCACCTTCAAGAACTTCAAGGAAGCTTTCGCATTTATGACCGCCGTGGCGGAGGTCGCGGAAGAGATGAACCACCATCCCGAATGGTTCAACGTCTACAAGACCGTCGAGGTGACGCTGTCCACCCACGACGCCGGTGGCGTGACCGGGCTGGATGTCAAACTCGCCGAAGCGATGGATAAATTGGCGGGCTGACGCTACGGCCGCAAAATTACCTTGCCCATCACCTGGCGCGCGGCGATCGCCTTGAGCGCGGCCGGCGCTTCGCGCGAGCGGATAGACCGCGTGCACATGCGACGACAATTTTCCCTGCGCTGCCCATGCCAGCAATTGTTCGGTATTGGCGCGGTGACCGGCGGGATCGCGCTCGATCCATGAGCCCCAGAACACGCCGAGTACGTCGCAGCCTTTGAGCAGCACGAGATTGAGCGGCAGCTTCGGAATTTCACCGGCGGCGAAGCCGACCACGAGATAGCGTCCCAGCCACGCGATCGAGCGCAGCGCGGCTTCCGCGTAAGCGCCGCCGACCGGATCGTAGATCACATCGGCGCCGCGGCCTTGCGTCACGCGCCGCAGCGCTTCCTTGAGATCGTCCTTGCCGTAATCGATGCCGTCGTCGGCGCCGTGCTTGCGCGCGAACGCGATCTTCTCCGCCGAAGATGCGCAGGCGATGACGCGCGCGCCCATCAGCTTGCCGAGCTCGACGCCAGCGAGACCGATGCCGCCGGAGGCGCCGAGCACCGCCAGCGTCTCGCCGCTCTTGAGCCGGGCGCGATCCTTGAGCGCGTGCAGCGTGGTGCCGTAAGTGACGCACAAGCCGGCGGCGCGATCGAAGTCGAGGCCGTCCGGAAGCTTGACCAGCCGGCCGGCGTCGATTGCGATGCGCTCGCGCGCAGCGCCGTAGCCGGAATAGCCCAGCACGCGGTCGCCGGGTTTGAAGCCGCTGACGCCGGCGCCGAGATTTTCAACGATGCCGGCAAATTCCGCCGCCGGAGAAAACGGCATCGCCGGCTTGGTCTGGTATTTACCGGCGATGATCAGCGTGTCGAAGAAATTGAGCGCCGCCGCCTCGACGCGCACCACCGCTTCGCCCGGGCCGGGCGTGGGATCGGCGATGTCGGCCAGTTCGAGGTCGTCGGGCGTGCCGTAATGGGTGCAGAGCAGGGCTTTCATGGCGGCTGTTTAGCACGCCGCCGGGCCGGTTTGGCGCCGTTCGCTTTCGGCCTATAGTTGCGGGGGCGGCGGATTGCCGCCTTCTCCTTGCCGATATTCGCCCGTAATGGGCTAATATCCCGTTGTTCCTTAGGGGGCGGCATGAACGCCGTCGTTCACTTCAACCGGTAGAGCCCGATGACGAAGACGCTTTGGCAAAGCCCCGCGATTGTATTGCTGACCGCGGCAGCCGTCGCTTTTTGCGCGGCCGCCTATGCGCAGAACCAACCAGCCAAGCCGGCCAAACCGGCGCAAGCTAAGCCCGCCCAACCAGCCCAGAAGAAGCCGCCCAAGTCCGATCCCACCGAGCAGGCGGTGCTGCTCGGACAGTTCGGCGACTGGGGCGCCTACAAGGCGACGCCCGGCGGCAAGAAGGTCTGCTTCGCGCTGGCCAAACCGGCGTCGGCGCGATCCGAGCCGGCCGGCCGCAAGCGCGATCCGTCCTATGCCTTCGTCTCGACCCGTCCGGCCGAGAAAGTGAAAAACGAAGTGTCGATGATTGTCGGCTATCCGCAGAAGACCGGCGTCGACGCCACCGCCTCGGTCGGCTCGGCCAACTACGTGATGTACACCCAGAACGACGGCGCCTGGGTCAAGAACGCCGCCGAAGAAGCGCAGATGGTCGGCGCCATGCGCAAGGGCGGCGATCTGGTGATCAAAAGCGTGTCCGGGCGCGGCACCAAGACCACCGATACCTACTCGCTGAAAGGCCTCGATCAGGCGCTCGACAAGGTGGCGGAAGAGTGCAAGTGACCCGCAGGGTCATCACCGCGCCGCCATGCAATGGCGAGACCCGGTAATCTCGATCGGTTAGATTGTGCATTCAGAAGAATTTTTATGACATCGATAGTAGAAATCGCATCGGCCTCGGCGCCCTTCGTCGAGAAGACGCCGCTCGAGCGCTACGTCGCGCCCGAGAAGCCGTCGCTGATCGGATTGTCGCGCGCGGAACTTGCCGACGCACTGGGCGAGATCGGCGTGCCGGAAGCGCAGCGCAAGATGCGCGTGCAGCAGCTTTGGCACTGGATCTATTTTCGCGGTCTGACATCGTTCGACGCCATGACCAGCATGTCGAAGGATTTGCGCGAGCGCTTGGCGCAGCGATTCACGCTGGCGCGGCCCGAAATCGTGGCCGAGCAGGTCTCGGTCGACGGCACGCGCAAATGGCTGCTGCGGCTGCCGGGCGAAATGCAAGGCGAGCGCCCGCACGAAGTCGAATGCGTTTACATCCCCGACAGCGAGCGCGGCACGTTATGCGTGTCGAGCCAGGTCGGCTGCACGCTGACCTGCACGTTCTGCCACACCGGCACGCAGCGTCTGGTGCGCAATCTCACCGCCGGCGAAATCGCCGGCCAGGTGATGGTGGCGCGCGATCGCCTGGGAGACTGGCCGGGCGGCACGCGGCCGGCCGATGGCGTTATTCCATCGGGCGACCGCTGCATCACCAACGTCGTGATGATGGGCATGGGCGAGCCGCTCTATAATCTCGACGCCGTGCGCGACGCGCTGTTGATCGTCGCCGACGGCGAAGGCATCGCGATTTCCAAGCGCCGCATCACGCTATCCACTTCGGGCGTGGTGCCGAACATCGAACGCGCCGGCGCCGAGATCGGCTGCATGCTGGCGGTGTCGCTGCACGCGGTGCGCGACGAGCTGCGCAACGAATTGGTGCCGCTCAACCGCAAATATCCGATTGCCGAACTGCTCGAAGCCTGCCGCAACTATCCCGGCGCATCCAATGCCAAGCGCATTACCTTCGAATACGTCATGCTCAAGGGCGTCAACGACTCGATCGAAGATGCTAAGGCGCTGGTGCGGCTGCTCAAGGGCATCCCGGCCAAGATCAATCTCATTCCGTTCAATCCCTGGCCCGGCACGCAATACGAATGCTCCGACTGGGAGCAGATCGAGAAATTCTCGGCTGTGGTGTTCGACGCCGGCTACGCCTCGCCGGTGCGCACGCCGCGTGGCCGCGATATTCTGGCGGCCTGCGGTCAGCTCAAGAGCGCGACCGAGAAGCTTTCCGCCCGCGAGCGCATGGCGCTGCGCGCCATGGCGATGACGGATTAACGCGTGGCGCTGCTCGGTCGCATCATCGTCATCCTGTTCGCTTTGTTCATGGCGACGGTCGCCAGCGGTATCGCCGCGGCGATAGCGCTGCTCGGTACCGAACTGCACATGATCGGTGCCGATCCGGTCGAGCACGTATTCTTCTGGGGAACCGCGGCCTTTGCCTCGGGCGTCACGGTTTTCGTCGGCTTCCTGCCTATGTTGATCGCTGTCATCCTGGCGGAAGCATTTTCGATCCGCTCGCTGGTGATTCAAGCGGCGGCCGGTGCCGCCATTTTGCTGCTTGGCTATTACAGCGCGGGCTTGACGACTTACGAGGAATCGATCGACCGCCCGCCGCCGCCGATCTCGCGCGAGGCCGAGATTGCGGCTGCCGCCGGCGTGGTGTTCGGCCTCATCTATTGGACGATCGCCGGCCGCAATGCCGGCCGTTGGCGCGAACGGCGCGCTGAACGAGCATGAACCGCGCCGGACTGATCATTGCACTCGTCATCGCTGCCGTTACCGGCTTGATATTCGGGCTGTTTCCGCATCTCGATCTGATGATTTCCGCGCCGTTTTACGCCATCACTAGCGGGACCAATGATTTCGGCCTGCGCGTCTATGAGCCGGTGACGACGGCGCGTGACCTCGGGCTTTGGGTTGGAACGATGCATCGTCGTGCCGGTGTTGGCGGCGCTGGTCTTCAAATTGATTCTACCGAAGCACAAACTCTTGATACCGGGCCGCGCGGTCGTGTTCCTGATCGCGACGCTCGCTTTGGCGCCCGGTTTGCTCGTCAACGTTTTGCTGAAGGATCATTGGGGCCGGCCGCGCCCGATCGACGTCACGCAATTCGGCGGCGACCAGCATTTCGTGGCCTGGTGGGATCCGCGCGGCGATTGCCCGAAAAACTGCTCGTTCGTGTCCGGCGACGTGTCGGGAGCGTTCTGGACGCTGGCGCCGGCCGCGCTGGTGCCGCCGCACTGGCGCGCGCTCGCCTATGGCGCGGCGCTGGCCCTGGGAACCGGCAATGGCGGCGCTGCGCATCGTGGCGGGCGCGCATTTCTTGTCCGACACGGTGTTTGCCGGCGTGTTCACGTTTCTGATCATCTGGATCGTGCACGGCTTGATCTACCGCTGGCCGCGCACGCGGCTCAGCGACGAGGCGGTCGAGGGAGCGATAGAACGTATTGCTATGCCCGGCTATCGGCTCATCGCCGGATTATTCGGCAAGCGCAAATCGGAGCTCTGATTGTCATGCCGGAGAATAATCTCAAGCGTGTGTTGCAAATCAAGATGCGGGCGTTGGGCGACCCAGAGCAAGTGCTCGCCCTCGTTCGCAGTGCCGCGCCGTTCTATCGTACGCTCGGCGGCACGGACTTTCGCGTGCTGCAGAATGTCGATGACCCGGCCCAGCTCCTGGTCGAGATCGAATACGCGGCGCACGCCGCGCTCGAACTCAATCGCCAAAAAGTGGCAAGCGACCCGATGGTGCGCACCTTTCTGCAAGGCTGGCGCGCTATCTTGGCGGGCAGCGCCGACATGGATGTCTATGAGGATGTGACCGGATAGGGGGACGCTTTGCGCGCCCCGGCATTCCCCCTATAGTCCCCGCGCTTTCAAGGATTTAAGGACGGTCAGGCGAAAAGACCGGCAGCGCATGGCAAAGGCTACACCCAAGAAAGTCGTGCTCGCCTATTCGGGCGGGCTCGACACCTCGATCATCCTGAAGTGGCTGCAAACCACCTATGGCTGCGAGGTCGTCACCTTCACCGCCGATCTCGGCCAGGGCGAGGAGCTCGAGCCGGCGCGCAAGAAGGCGTTGCTGCTCGGCATCAAGCCGGAAAATATTTTCGTCGAAGACCTGCGCGAGGAATTCGTGCGCGACTACGTGTTCCCGATGTTCCGGGCCAACGCGCTCTACGAGGGGCAATATCTGCTCGGCACCTCGATCGCGCGGCCGCTGATCGCCAAGAAGCAGATCGAGATCGCCGAGAAAGTCGGCGCCGACGCCGTCGCCCATGGCGCCACCGGCAAGGGCAACGACCAGGTGCGCTTCGAGCTCGCTTATTATGCGCTCAAGCCGGACGTGACCGTGATCGCGCCGTGGCGGGAATGGGATTTGACCTCGCGCAGCAAATTGATCGAATTTGCCGAGAAGCACCAGATTCCGATCGCCAAGGACAAACGCGGCGACGCGCCGTTCTCGGTCGACGCCAATCTGCTGCACGCATCCTCCGAAGGCAAAGTGCTGGAAGACCCGGCGCAGGAAGTGCCGGACTACGTCTATTCGCGCACCGTCGATCCGGAGAAAGCGCCGGACAAGCCGACCACGATCAGTGTTGATTTCGAGCGCGGCGACGCCGTCGCGATCGACGGCAAGAAACTGTCGCCGGCATCGCTGCTCGCCAGACTCAACGAACTCGGCCGCGCCAACGGCATCGGCCGGCTCGATCTGGTGGAAAACCGTTTCGTCGGCATGAAGTCGCGCGGCATGTACGAGACGCCGGGCGGCACGATCTTGCTTGCCGCCCATCGCGGCATCGAGCAGATCACGCTCGACCGCGGCGCCGCGCATCTCAAAGACGAACTGATGCCGAAATACGCCGAGCTGGTCTATTACGGCTTCTGGTTCGCGCCGGAACGCGAAATGCTGCAAGCGGCCATCGACAAATCGCAAGAATTCGTCACCGGCCGCGTCAAGCTCAAGCTCTACAAGGGCAACGTCGCCGTGGTTGGGCGCGAGAGCAAATATTCGCTCTACGATCAGGATCTGGTGACTTTCGAGGAAGGCGCAGTGGCCTACGATCACCGCGATGCCGAGGGCTTCATCAAGCTCAATGCGTTGCGGCTGCGCACGTTGGCGCAGCGGCGCAAGAAGCTCAAACTCGATTGAGGCGTCCGATGAGCAACGTCAGAGCCCGTTTGTGTCTGGTGTTGATGATTGGGTCGGTGCTCGCCGCCTGCGGCAGCGACAAAACGTCGCTGGTGGAACCGAATATCCCGCCGACCGGTTTCAAGCGGGAAATTCTGGATACCTTGCAAGGGACGCTCGACGATCCGACCAACGTGCACGACGCGTTTATTTCCGATCCGGCGCTCACGCCGGTCGGCTCCGATCAGCGCTATACGGCTTGCGTCCGCTACAACGCGCGCGACTTGAACCGCACTTATGCCGGCAACAAAGAGCGCATCGCTTACTTCTTTGGCGGGCATCTCAACCAACTGATCGAGGCCGACCAGGGACAGTGCGCCAAGGCCGCCTATAAGCCGTTCCCCGAGCTGGAGAAACTTTGCTTCGCCAAGAAGTGCAGTTAGCCGCGTTTGAGCCGTTCGATCAGCCCGTGAATATCGCCGAGCACATACAGATCGCGCACCTTGGCGCCCTCGAAGGTGAAGATCGGCATGCCGGTCCACCATACGTGACGGCCGCTCGGCGGCACGCCAAACAGCTCCTTTCGGTGAAATCCGTGAAATCGCATTTTGCCGCTGACGCGGTTGCCTTCCTCGATCAGCGCCAGGATGTCGGTGGTGTATTGGCCGAGCGCGCCGGTCACCTCATCGACGTAGCCGGCGAACTGCGCGTGGCCGGTGAGCGTTGGGCCGAGCGAGCCGCGAAAGGTAAAATCGGGATGGAAGATCGCCGGGATCAGGCTTTTGTCGGCGTGGTCCCACATCTCCTTGTAGAACACGCGCACCGTCTCTTTCTGCGGTGACAGCGTGACGCCGGTAAAGTTGAGCGCGGGCTCGTCCATGGTGGCAAGAATAGCATGGCTTCGTTTGGGCCGCGGTCACGCCGACGCGTGGCAGACAGCCTCGATGTTGTGGCCGTCGGGATCGAACACGAAGGCAGCGTAATAATTCGGATGATAATGTGGGCGCAGGCCGGGCGCGCCATTGTCCTCACCGCCGGCGGCCAAGGCAGCGCGGTAGAACGCGTCGACGGCGGCGCGATCATTGGCCACGACTGCGATATGAATTGCGCGGTTGAGTTTGCCTTCGCCGCCGATCCAGAATTCCGGTTTTCTATCCCTGCCAAATCCGCCGGCCGAAAAGTCCTTCTCTACTTTCTGTTCGACTTCCATCACCAACGTATAGCCGAGCGGGGCGAGCGCCTTCAGATAAAAGGATTTTGATCGCGCGTAATCGGAAACGGGAAAGCCGATATGATCGAGCATGACGCCAGGCCTGTCAGACCTGCCGATCCACCATCGCCTTCTTCAACTCGGCGATTTCCTTTGCCGGGTTGAGGCCTTTCGGGCAGGCCTTCGAGCAATTCATGATGGTGTGGCAGCGATAGAGCCGGAACGGATCCTCGAGATTGTCGAGCCGGTCGCCGGTCGCCTCGTCGCGGCTGTCGCTGACCCAGCGGTTGGCCTGCAGCAGCGCCGCCGGCCCGAGATAGCGGTCCGAATTCCACCAATAGCTCGGGCACGAGGTCGAGCAGCACGCGCACAGAATGCATTCGTACATGCCGTCGAGCTTGGCGCGGTCCTCGTGGCTCTGCTTCCATTCCTTTTCGGGCGTCGGCGATACCGTCTTGAGCCAGGGCTCGATCGAGGCGTATTGCGCGTAGAAATTCTTCAGGTCGGGCACCAGATCCTTCACCACCGGCTGATGCGGTAGCGGATAAATCTTCACCGGCGCCTTTTCGTGGTCGATCGCCATGGTGCAGGCCAGCGTATTGGTGCCGTCGATATTCATGGCGCAGGAGCCGCACACGCCCTCGCGGCAGGAGCGGCGGAAGGTCAGCGTCGGATCGATGTTGTTCTTGATCCAGATCAGCGCGTCGAGAACCATCGGCCCGCAGTCGTCGCGGTCGACATAATAAGTGTCGATGCGCGGATTTTCGCTGTCGTCCGGATTCCAGCGATAGATGCGGAACTCGGTCTCGCGCTTGGCGGCGGGCGCGTGCGGCCAGGTTTGCCCTTGCGTGATCTTGGAGTTTTTCGGCAGCGTGAATTCGACCATGGCGAAATAGTCCTTCGCGTCAGTAAACGCGCGCTTTCGGTTCGATATAGGCGATGTCGTTGGTGAGCGTGTAGGCGTGCACCGGGCGGTAATCGATCTTCACTTTGCCCATGTCGTCCATCCAGGCCAGCGTGTGCTTCATCCATTCTTTGTCGTCGCGATCGGGGAAGTCCTCGCGCGCGTGCGCGCCACGGCTTTCGGTGCGATTTTCCGCCGAGTCCATGGTGACAACCGCCTGTGCGATCAGATTGTCGAGCTCAAGCGTCTCGATCAGGTCGGAATTCCAGATCAGCGAACGGTCGCTGACGTGCACGTCGGCCATGCCGGTGAACACATCGTGAATGCGCTTGTGACCTTGCTCCAGCACCTCGCCGGTGCGGAACACGGCGCAATCTTCCTGCATCACCTTCTGCATATTGAGCCGCAATTGCGCGGTCGGCGTGCCGCCCGCGGCATTGCGGAACTTGTCGAGCCGCGTCAGCGACAGGTCGGCGGAATCCTTCGGCAGCTCGGGCTGCTTGTCGCCGGGTGACAGCAACTCGGCGCAGCGATGGGCGGCGGCGCGCCCGAACACCACCAGATCGATCAGCGAATTCGAGCCAAGCCGGTTGGCGCCGTGCACCGACACGCAGGCCGCTTCGCCCAGCGCCATCAGGCCGGGGATCACCGTGTCGGCGTCGCCGTTCTTCTTGGTCAGCGCCTCGCCGTGATAATTCGTGGCGATGCCGCCCATGTTGTAATGCACGGTCGGCAGCACCGGGATCGGTTCGCGCGTCACGTCGACATTGGCGAAGATGCGCGCGGTCTCGCTGATGCCGGGTAGCCGCTCATGCAGCACCTTGGGATCGAGATGGTCGAGATGCAGGAACAGGTGGTCCTTTTCCTTGCCGACGCCGCGGCCTTCGCGGATTTCGATGGTCATGGCGCGTGACACCACGTCGCGCGAGGCAAGGTCCTTGGCCGACGGCGCGTAGCGCTCCATGAAGCGCTCGCCTTCCGAATTGACCAGATAGCCGCCTTCGCCGCGCGAACCTTCGGTGATCAGGCAGCCGGCCGGATAAATGCCGGTCGGGTGGAATTGCACGAATTCCATGTCCTGCAACGGCAGGCCGGCGCGCAGCACCATGGCGTTGCCGTCGCCGGTGCAGATATGCGCCGAGGTGCAGGAGAAATAGGTGCGGCCATAGCCGCCGGTGGCGAGGATGGTCATGTTGGCGCTGAAACGATGGATGGTGCCGTCATCCATGTTGAGCGCGACCACGCCGCGGCAACGGCCCTCGTCGTCCATGATCAGGTCGATGGCGAAATATTCGATGTAGAACTCGGCCGCGTGCTTGAGCGCCTGGCCGTACATGGTGTGCAGCATGGCGTGGCCGGTGCGGTCGGCGGCGGCGCAGGTACGCTGCGCGGTGCCCTTGCCGTAATGCGTCGTCATGCCGCCGAACGGGCGCTGATAGATCTTGCCGTCTTCCTCGCGGCGCGAGAATGGCAGGCCCCAGTGCTCGAGTTCGTAAACCGCCTCCGGCGCGTTGCGGCAGAGATATTCGATGGCGTCCTGGTCGCCGAGCCAGTCGGCGCCCTTGACGGTGTCGTACATGTGCCAGCGCCAATCGTCCTCGCCCATGTTGCCGAGCGCCGCGGCGATGCCGCCTTGCGCCGCCACGGTGTGCGAGCGGGTCGGGAACACTTTGGTGATGCAGGCGGTGCGCAGGCCGGCTTCGCTGCAGCCGACCACGGCGCGCAGGCCGGAGCCGCCGGCGCCGATCACGACCACGTCGTAGCTGTGATCCTCGATCGGATAGGCCTTGCCGTTGACGGCAGGACCGGCTGCCGATGTCGCGCCGTTCGATTTGCCGTTGGTCTTTTCCGTTCTCGTTCTTGGCCATGGTCAGACCCCGAACGACAGCTTGAGAATCGCGAACGCGGACGCAAACCCGACGACGAAAACGAAGAAGGTGTTCGCCATCAAGCTGAGTAGCTTCAATTTATCCTCGTGCACATAGTCGAGGATGATTTCCTGCATGCCGATCCACATGTGATAGGCGGTGTTGATGATGAACAGCAGCATGATGATGGCAACCAGCGGCGAGCCGAGAATCTGCACGACCGCCGCGTGGCTGCGGCCAAGCAGGCCGACGATGATGATCACCAGCGCCAGCGACAGCGGAATCCCCGCCACCGATGTCACGCGTTGATGCCAGAAATGTCCGGTGCCGGAATGGGCAGCGCCCAGCCCGCGAACGCGGCGCATCGCGGTGCGCATTTCCTTGGGCGCTCGCTCATCGCGGGCCTCCCATGGCGAGATAGCCGACAACCCAGAGAATAAGCGTGAGCGAGATCGAACCGACCAGCGTGGCGATGGTCAGTATCTCGCGCTCGGCTGGCTCCAGGCCGTGCCCGGTGTCCCAGATCAGGTGACGGATGCCGCCCAGCATGTGATGCAGCAGCGCCCAAGTATAACCGAACAACATCAGCCGCCCGATCAGGCTACCCATGAACCATTCGAAGTTGCCGTAAGCGTTCGGACCGGAGGCTGCCGCGATCAGCCACCAGGCGATCAGCAGCATGCCGAAATATAGCGCGGCGCCGGTGATGCGATGCACGATCGACATCATCATCGTCAGCATCGGCTTGTAGATTTGCAGGTGCGGGGAGAGCGGGCGGGGCCGTAGCGGCCGTGCCGCAGAACCCGCGTCAAGCTCGGCCATCGTCAGTCTCCAGAATGCCTGGCACGCGTCGCTTGCCTGCGCCGCCAGAACCGGCTACTTCATGAATTGCGAAGCTTGAACCTTTAAATTACATGCTGCAATATGTGTTTTGTGTAGCCTGCCTTCGCCAAATAAGAAGGGTATGGCCCCATGCGGTTCGATTTCACCGACCTCAATCTGTTCCGCCACATCGTCGAGGCGGGCAGCATTACCCATGGCGCGTTGCGGGCAAACCTGGCGCTGGCCGCCGCCTCAACCCGAATCCGCAAGATGGAACTGGCGTTCGGCACCGAATTACTGGTGCGCGGCCGCCAAGGCGTGGTGCCGACCCAGGCCGGGCGCACATTGCTTCAGCACGCGCGCGGCATCCTGGCGCAAAGCGAGCGCATGCAGGAAGACCTAACCCCTTACGCGCGCGGGCTCGCCGGCCAGGTGCGGGTGCTTTCCAATACCAATGCGCTTACCGAGTTTCTGCCCGAGACGCTGAGCTCGTTCCTGATGGCTTATCCCGATATCAGCGTCGATCTCGAGGAGCGCCTGTCCGACGAGATCGTCGGGCTGATGGCGGAAGGCGCGGCCGATATCGGCATCGTCGCCGGCACTGTCGATTACGGCGGCCTGCATACGTTTCCGTTCCGCAGCGACCGCTTCGTGCTGGTGGTGGCGAAGAACCATCCGCTCGCCGGCCGCTCGCGCATCGGCTTCGCCGAGGTGCTCGACTACGACATGGTCGGCCTCGACCGCGCCAGCGCGATTCAAAGATTTCTGGCCGACAAGGCGAATCGTGTCGGCCGGCCGTTGCGCCTGCGCGTGCAGTTGCGCAGCTTCGACGCCATCTGCCGCCTGGTCGAATGCAATGTCGGCGTCGGCATCGTGCCGGAGACCACCGTGAAGCGGACCGAACGCAACATGGCGATCTCATCGGTTCGGCTCACCGACGCCTGGGCCTTGCGCGAATTATCGATCTGCGTGCGCGATATCGACACGCTGCCGCCTTATGCGCGGCAGCTCGTCGATCACTTGCGGGCGAGCGTGGAATGAACCTTTAAGCGGCGGAACCCGGCGTGATGTTTGCCCTGCCCAACAGGGCGGTGAGCTGTTTCACCGACTCGGTAAGACTTAAAACTTCTTTCTCGCGCAGCTCGTCGACTTTCTGGTGCAGCAATTCGATCTCGAGCTCGGCCTTGACGTTGATCTGGTAGTCGTGCTCGGCCGCCCTGCGGTCGATATCCTGCTGCCGGTTCTGGCTCATCATGATGAACGGCGCCGCATAGGCGGCCTGAAACGATAGCGCCAAGTTGAGCAAGATAAATGGATAGGGATCCCATTGCTGCACGAACGCGGTGATGTTGAGGACGATCCAGACCAGAAGAATCAGCGACTGGATGATGATGAACTTCCACGAGCCCATCGTGGCGGCAACATCGTCCGCGATTCTCTGCCCCAAGGTCAGTCGAGGTTCGGTCCTCGTGGATTTCTTTTGCTGCTTGCGGTGACCGCGGCGCAAGTCACGGAGTTCAGCGAGAAGGCGTTGTTCGGTATCGTGAAGCGTATGCATCAAGCCTGTCGCGTTGCTCATGTTACTCCGCTCCCATTTGATGAGTCATATCCGGTTATCCCAGGCGAATTTAACAGTGCCAAGACTTGTTCATAGGCGCGTCACTTCGGCAGCAGCACCCAATAATCGAGATCGAGGATCACCGCCGGGTCGTAGTCGTCGCCGGTCTTGTAGGGAAAATCCGCGCACGGGCGGTCCTTGGTGGCGATGGTGCGCAGGCGCAGCGCACCGACATCGTTGCGGCCGGGAATATCTACGCTCGCCAGCACCTCGGACCAGGCGAACACCGTGCAGCCTGCGAACAACGGCGCGACGTGCCGGCCGCCATTGATCGCCGCCACATGGAATGCGTTGCCGAAGCCATTGAAGCTCAGCGAGCGCGCCAGTGAAATCGCATGCCCGCCATAAATCAGCCGCTTGCCGAAGCGGCCTTTGCTCTCGGTGAAGTGGTCGAAGTGAATGCGCGCTGTGTTCTGATAGAGCCGCGTCGCGATCATGTGTTCGGCGTCTTCCACGGTAATGCCGGCGACGTGGTCGATCTTCTCGCCGGCCTTGTAGTCGCCGAAGCGGTGCGGGCTTCCCGCCAGCACATTGTCGTAAGCTTTGGCATCGATCGGCGGGCAGGCGGCGCCGAGTTGGGAAGGCTCGACGCTCTTCGGCAACTCGGGCACTTTTTCGGCCGGCACTGCGGCCGCCTCGTCGCGCTTGCGCACCATCACCCAGCGCGCATAGTCGAGCACAACGTCGCCGTGCTGGTTGAAGCCGCGCGAGCGCACATAGACAATGCCGGTCTTCTTGTTGGAATTCTCCTTCAGCCCGATCACCTCCGATGCCGCGTTGAGCGTGTCGCCGGGATAGACCGGCTTCAAAAAACGGCAATCGGCATAGCCGAGATTGGCGACCGCATTGAGCGAGACATCCGGCACGGTCTTGCCGAACACCATGTGGAATACCAGCAGATCGTCGAGCGGCGAGCGCGGATAGCCGATCTTGGCCGCGAAAACATCGGACGACTGCACCGCAAAGCGTGGCCCGAACAGGCCGTTATAAAGCGCCACGTCGCCGAGCGTGACGGTGCGCGGCGTGGCATGGCGGATTTGCTGGCCGAGCCGGAAATCCTCGAAAAAATTTCCGGAATTGGTCTTCGGCGCAGGCGATTGGCTCAAGCGAAGCTCCTTCGTCCGATCTTGTCCGGCTTAGCCATTCTCACAAACCCGTGAGCCAAACGCTAGGTTGCAGCAACGGGAAACTGATGAGGACGTGTTTAAGCCCTGTGATAGCGGAATGATTGCAAGTTCAATTCTCAGGAAGGACACGGGATGAAAAAGAGCATTCTGCTTTCGGGGCTGATCGCGGCCGGGTTGGCCATGATGCCACTGGCGCCGGCGGCTTTCGCCGACGATATGAAGAAAGACTCGATGACCAAGGACAGCATGTCCAAGGACTCGATGAAGAAGGACGACAGCATGGCCAAAGACCACATGTCGAAGGATTCGATGAAAAAGGACAGGCATGTCCAAGGATGATATGTCCAAGGACAAGATGGGCAAGTAAGTCCGGCGCGGTCGGGCTCGTGCATTCGCGGGCCCGGCCACGCCACATCCTCATTTGCGCGCGATGGGAGCTACAGAGTGAAGATCAGCATGTAGAAATAATCTTGCCGCTCGCGCCGGATTTCTGCATCCGCGGGCCGGGCCGCATCGTATATTCACTGAGTCCAATACCGTTCAGGATGACAAGGCATGACCGCCGAGACCATGACCACGATGCCCGCCGACGCCACCATCCACCCGGTGTGGGTGCGCGTCTGCCATTGGATCAACGCGATTGCGATCCTGGTCATGATCGGCTCGGGCTGGCAAATCTACGACGCCTCGCCATTGTTCAATTTCACCTTCCCGCGCCAGATCGCGCTCGGCAACTGGCTCGCCGGCGCGCTGCTCTGGCACTTCGCCGCGATGTGGGTGGTGGTGATCAACGGAATTGTCTATGTGACGCTCGGCGTCGCCACCGGCCGCTTTCGCCGCAAGCTGCTGCCAATTTATCCGTCCGAAGTATTCGCCGACGCCAAAGCCGCGCTCACGTTCAGGCTCGCGCATGACGATCTCTCGCATTACAACGCCGTACAAAAGGTGCTCTACGCCGGCGTCATTCTGTGCGGCATCGTGATCGTGCTGTCGGGCCTCTCGATCTGGAAGCCGGTGCAGTTCCAGGAATTGACCACGCTGTTCGGTGGCTACGATTTTGCGCGCTACGTGCATTTCTTCGCCATGGCGGCGATCGTCGGCTTCCTGGTCGTGCATGTGGTGCTGGCGCTGCTGGTGCCGAAGAGCCTGCGCGCCATGGTCACTGGCAAGTGAGGAAGAGCATGATCCCGAAAAGTAGGAAATCGGCTTTCGGATAAGATCATGCTCAAAGGAAAGTGACATGCGCCAACGCAAAATCATTCCCGGCGTCGATCCCAAGCTGCTGATCAAGGACGCCGCCAAGCTGATGCCGGATCCGGCGCGGCGCGGCTTCCTGCGCGGCGCGGCCAGCCTCGGTGCGCTCGCATTTCTCACCGGCTGCGACATCATCGATGGCGACACCGCCGAAGGCGTATTGCGCAAGATTTCCGCTTTCAACGATGGCGCGCAGGCCGCGCTGTTCAGCCGCACCAAACTGGCGCCGACATTCCCCGATAGCGCCATCACCCGGCCGTTCCCGTTCAACGGTTATTACGACGAGGACGAGGCGCCGGAGGTGGATGGAGACGCCTATAAGCTCGAAATTGCCGGCATGGTCGAGAACAAAAAGCCATGGACGCTGGCTGAACTGTACGCGTTGCCCGAAGTCTCGCAGGTCACGCGCCATGTCTGCGTCGAGGGCTGGAGTGCCATCGGCTCCTGGCAAGGTGCGACGCTGTCGGAATTCCTCAGGCGCATCGGCGCCGATACCCGCGCCAAATATGTCTGGTTCAAATGCGCCGAGGGCTACACCAACACCGTCGACATGCCGACCGCGCTGCATCCGCAGACGCAGATGTCGTTTAAATTCGACCACAAGATATTGCCGCGCGCCTACGGTTTCCCGATGAAAATCCGTATTCCCACCAAACTAGGCTTCAAGAATCCGAAATACGTGGTGGCGATGGAAGTCACCAATACCGACAAAGGCGGGTACTGGGAAAACCAGGGCTACAACTGGTTCTCCGGGCTCTAGCGTTACTTCTTGAGCGCCGGCCGGGCTCGCCGGGTTTGATCTGGTCCGGCAGCTGATGGACGACGGCCTTCGGATCGAGCTCGGCGGCGCCGGCTTGAAAGCCCGGCAGCGCCAGCACAAAAGCGCAGAATACTGTCGCAAAGATACGATTCATGGCCGCCTCCCGGTTCGGCGTTTTAGCGGCGCCGAAAGCCCAAGTGTTGTGCCAACCCGGGTTCGCGCCCAGATCGCTGGCTACTTCTTCGGATCGTCAGGGTTGGTGATCAGCCGCGCGCCGCGCTGGAACGTCAGATAATCCCAGAGCCAGATGAAGGCGACGACAAATCGGTTGCGCAATCCGATCAGGAAATAGATGTGCGCCACGCTCCAGAACACCCAGCCGATGAAGCCGTGCAGCTGCAAGCGGCCGAGTTTCACCACTGCGGCACGGCGTCCGACGGTCGCCAGTTCGCCGAGGTGCATGTAACGGAACGGCGCGGGCGCGCTACGACCGGCGATCCGCGCCGCGATCAGCTTGCCCACGTATTGCCCCATCTGCTTGGCTGCCGGCGCGATGCCGGGCACAGGGTTGCCCTTGGCGTCGGTCACCGCCGCAGTGTCGCCAACGACGAAAATATCCGGTTGCCCAGGCAGCGACAGATCGGTGCCGACCTTCACCCTTCCAGCGCGATCGGCCTCCGCGTCAAGCCAGCGGCTGGCCGGCGAAGCGACCACGCCGGCGGCCCAGATGACGGTGCCGGCGTCGATGCGGCCGCCATCGGTATCGACGCCATGTGCATCGCACTGCGTTACACTTGTCGCGGTCTGGATCTCAACGCCGCTACGCGTCAGCGCCGCGTGCACGTAGCCCGATTGTGCGGGCGGGAAGGTGGGCAGCACGCGCGGCCCCGCTTCGATCAGAACGATACGGGCCGAACGTGGGTCGATGCGGCGGAAATCGGCGGCCAGCGTCTGCCGCGCGATCTCGGCGATGGCGCCGGCCATTTCGACGCCGGTGGCGCCGCCGCCAATGATCACAAACGTGAGCAAGCGGCGCTGTTCGGCGACATCTGGCGTCACTTCGGCCCGTTCGAATGCGATCAGGATGCTGCGTCGGATGCGCGTGGCGTCCTCAATGCGCTTGAGCCCGGGCGCGTAATCCGCCCAGTCGTCATGCCCGAAATAGGAATGCATCGCGCCGGTCGCGATCACCAGATAGTCGTAAGACACCGCGCCGAAATTGGTGTGCAGTTTCTTCTGCTGCATGTCGACGCCGCTGACCTCCTCCATCAGCACCGTGGCGTTGCGCTGGGTGCGCAGAATATGGCGGATCGGCCAGGCTATGTCGGCCGGCGACAGCGCGGCAGTCGCCACCTGATAGAGCAGCGGCTGGAAGCAATGATGGTTCTGCCGGTCGATCACCGTGACGTCGGCCGGCGCGCGGCGCAGCGCCTTGGCGGCTTCGAGCCCGCCGAAGCCCGCCCCCACGATCACGACTTTCGCTCTGTGTTCCGGCGCCATGGTGCCTCGGTTTGCGAAGGCCCAGTGTCGGCCCGGGGCGCCCAGTTGCCAAGCGTGCCATGAGCCTTTAGCAATCCTCGCGACAGTTCTTGCGAGGTAAAGGTGTATGGCGACCCATAATCTCCTCTTGATCCCTGGCGACGGCATCGGCCCGGAAGTGATGGCCGAGGCCAAGCGCGTCATCGATTTCTTCAACAAACAGGGGCCCGACAAATTCGTCTTCGAGGAGGCGCTCGCAGGCGGCTGCTGTTACGACGCGCACGGCGTCGCGATCACCGACGAGACTATGGCGAAAGCCAAGGCGGCTGACGCCGTGATTTTCGGTTCGGTCGGCGGGCCGAAATGGGACAAGGTGCCCTATGACGTGCGGCCGGAAGCGGGTCTGCTGCGTCTGCGCAAGGATCTCGACCTCTACGCCAATGTGCGCCCGGCTATCGTCTATCCGGCGCTTGCCGATTCATCGTCGCTCAAGCGCGAGGTGGTCGAAGGCCTCGACATCATCATCCTGCGCGAGTTGACCGGCGGCGTTTACTTCGGCGAGCCGAAGACCATCACCGATCTCGGCAACGGCCAGAAGCGCGCCATCGACACCCAGGTCTACGACACCTACGAGATCGAGCGCATCGACCGCGTGGCGTTCGAGCTCGCGCGCAAGCGTCGCAACAAAGTGACTTCGATGGAAAAGCGCAACGTCATGAAGTCGGGCGTGCTCTGGAATGAAGTGACGACGGCGCTGCACGCGCGCGAATTCAAAGACGTGCAGCTCGAGCATATGCTGGCAGATGCCGGCGGCATGCAGTTGGTGCGCTGGCCGAAACAGTTCGACGTCATCGTCACCGACAACTTATTCGGCGACATGCTGTCCGATATCGCGGCGACATTGACCGGCTCGCTCGGCATGCTGCCGTCGGCGTCATTGGGCGAGGTCGATCCGAAAACCAAAAGGCGCAAGGCGCTTTACGAGCCGGTGCATGGCTCGGCACCCGACATTGCCGGCAAGGGCGTCGCCAACCCGATCGCGATGATCGCATCGTTCGGCATGGCATTGCGCTATTCGTTCAATCTCGGCAAACAAGCCGACATGATCGACCAGGCGATCGCCGCCACATTGGCCAAGGGTCTGCGCACCGCCGACATCAAGTCGGAGGGCGCGACGATCGTCTCAACGACGGAAATGGGCTCGGCGATTCTCAGCGAACTCGAAGCGCTCGCCTGACGGTCATTCCGGGTTGGAGTCACAAAAAACGCGGCCGGGAGGCCGCGTTTTCTATTTCAAGCAGCGCGCGCCGCCTAGAACTGTAGCCAGGGATTATTCTTGCTCGGCAGGGTGAAGGGACCAGGCAGCGGCAGCTGGTTGCTGCCGAACGCGGTATTGTCGAGCACGCCCGCCGCATGATGCGTCGGCATTTGGACGTAATCGTTGCCGGTGTTTTCGCCGGGGAATGTTTCGGTGCCCGGATCGAGGTAGGACCGTTTCTGAATGATGATCTTGGTGCGACTGCGGCCGTCTTCGTCCCGGCTCACGAACACCGTATGCCCGGCCGCGGTGACGACGCGCTTTTTCTGGGGCGCGGCGCCGGCCGGCATCGCCAATAGCGCGACGGCGGCAAGGACGGCGAACGTGCTGGCAACGGCTTTAAGGCGCATGGATTCCTCGTTTAGACCCCACTATTGCAACGCATACTAGCGGGCTTCGGTTCAGCGCGACAGGTCAAATCACAGGCAATTGTTGTCGCAAATCATTAAGAAACCGGCCCCGCCACGGCGGCGAGGCCGATTTTGCCCGTTGATGGCAAATTTATTCGGTCATGTTCCGTAGTTTTTGGCGAGATAATCCGCGATCGCCTTAGCGTCGGCATCGTCGATCGGCGCGCCATAGGCCTTGATCATCTTGCCGACCTCGCCGGTCCAGCCCGCCGCGTTGAGGAACGGTGAGTTCATCGGGATATAGGCCAGCGTGTGGCACGCTTGGCAATTGGCCTCGACCTTGTCGACGCCATCCGCCTTCTTCAACGTGATCTGTTGCTCGGCGGCGGCGGGAAGCGCGATCAGCGCGGCGACGCTGGCAATGATAAATGTCCGCATGGTCTTCTCCCTCAAGCCGTCAGCGTGATGTTTTGCATCACGTTGTTGTGGTAGCCGGCGCCGTTGAAGATCAGCTCGGAAACTTGGCCCTGGCCGATCTTGTTGGTGGCGTTGACCATCACCGTGTTCGCGCCGCGCTTGGCTGACAGATTGAAACTCCACGGCCGCAGGGCGTAACGGCCGAGAT
This sequence comes from uncultured Alphaproteobacteria bacterium, assembly GCA_963809675.1. GTDB lineage: Bacteria > Pseudomonadota > Alphaproteobacteria > Rhizobiales > Xanthobacteraceae > Pseudolabrys. The sequence continues at coordinate 205,867 of CAWEKJ010000006.1, read as the reverse complement.
CCTCGCCCAATGTGGCTCCGGACCAGCGCTTGCCGCCGTCGGTCGAGACTTCGACCGTGCGGATGCCGTAGCCGCCGTCCCAGGCCATGCCGCTGACCGCGACCTTGCCGGCGTTCACTTTGGCGCCGTCGCGATGGCTGGTGATAAGTGAGTTGACCACCATCTCGGTTATCGGCGTGTGACGCCGATTCTTCCTGCGAGATGAAGCGCGCCACCACCGGGAATTTGCCGACCGGGATGCGGTAGGCCGGCGTCATCCAGAAATTGCGCAGCGGCTTGGTCAGAGCGGTGACCGTGATGAGATGCTTCATCCAATAGGTGCCGGTCCAGCCCGGCACGATCAAACGCGCCGGGAAGCCGTTGAAGTGCGGCAGCGGCGCGCCGTTCATTTCATAGGCGATGAGCGTCGACTCATCGATCGCCTTCCAGACCGGAAGGCTTTTGACGAAGTCCGGCGTCTTGTCGACTACCGGTCCGTCTGCGCCGTTGAAGGAAATTTCGATCGCTTCTTTTTTGAGACCGACCTTGTCGAGCACGTCCTTTAGCCGCGCGCCTTTCCAGCGCGCGCAACCCATGGCGCCATAGCCCCACTCGACACCGGCAACGTGCGGTTTGGACAGGCCGCGCCGATTGCCCGAGCATTGATTGACCGCGACCACTTCGATCGCCGGAAACTTCTTCAGGTCGTCGAGCGTGAGTTCGGCCTGGCCGTTGGCGCCATCGCCGCCGACCGAAATTTTGTAGCCCTCGGCTTTGACTTCCGGGATATCGGCCAGATGATAGCGCACGAAGAACTGATCGTTTGGCGTGATCGGCGTGCGCAGATATTCGATCGGCGATTCGTAATTAGGCGGGCGGTCGGCAAGTTGGATCAGTGGTTTCTTGCCCGGCAACGTGCCCATGGTGACGTAACTACCGACGCCCGCAGGGATACCAGGGGTGGTGCCCGCGCCGGCCGCGGCGGCTTGCGAAAATTTCGGCAATCCGGACGCGGCCAGCGCTACGCCCGCCGTCTCAAGCAGGTGACGTCGTGTGATCATCGTTTCCTCTCCCCAGAGGCTTTTCTACAGCCGGCCATCGCCGCGGCTTTAGATATTATTATTTGAATATGATCATACGAATTAAGGCGCCGGTCAATCGCAATGACGGCTAGCGCATACGAAATCGTTTCGCGTTGCAGCGTGAAAAATTATCGCGTGATATTTGGCTAGCGGCCGCCGCGCCGCGACTCTGGACGGCCCGCGATCGCCTTCCATAACAGTTTATATTTGGGCGTCGCCGCCAAAATCGGATCGTGTTGGCCGCAGTAGCTGCGGTTGAGTTCGGCTTGCGCAAACAGCGCGCCGACCTTCGGCTCGCTGCCGGCGGAAAGCAGCGTCAGCCGGTCGAGCGCGCAAGCCAGCGTCGAGCGATCGATGAAATCGGCGCCGCCCTGGCAGAACCAGCCGGACAACTGCAGCATCGGATCGTCATAGGCGCGCACGAAGCCCAGGCAGTGGCGTAGCGTGCCCTTCGAGGTTTCAAAGGCGACGATCGACAGCGGGCCGAATTTACTTGCCAGTGCTTCTTCCGCTTGGGCCAACGCGACCGGTCCGAGTGTTGCGGCCCCAGCGGCGATCTCGGCTTTCGGACCCGCGAAGCGGCGCAACTCACTGCCCGGCCGGTAGATCTCGACCTGTAAATAAGGCGCGGCGCTGTCGGCGGCGCCTAGCGTGAGAATGTCCTTGCGGCCGCCGCCTTCGGCATGGCGTCGAATGACGTAGCTCGACGGCACGTCGGCGGCTTCCGGAATGGACAGCGCGAAAGCCGGGAACGGCCGCTCGATCTCGGTCCATCCCGGCTGCGGATGGATCGCAGTTGCGGCGGTGATGACCGGCGTGGACTGAAAAATCTGTGCGGCAACCATGGAAAGCACCGCGCCGCCACCCAGATATGCGAGTGCACGCACAAAGGCGGCAGGCAATTCTTCGCGCCACGAATGCAGGGCGGGATGCATGCCCTTGGTCCTCAAGCAAGCTGCCGTTGTCTTGACGTCAGTTCTCGCTTAGAAGCGCTGCCAACCGGTTCCCCTTGGGCTCAATCCCGAGGTGAAATTATTTCGGAGAGTTAACAATGGGTTACAAGGTCGCCGTGGTTGGTGCCACCGGCAATGTTGGGCGCGAAATGCTCAACATTCTGGCGGAGCGGGCTTTCCCTGCCGACGAAGTGGTCGCGCTCGCCTCGCGCAAGAGTATGGGCCAGGAGTGTTCGTTCGGCGACAAGACGCTGAAGGTGAAGGCCCTCGACCATTTCGATTTTTCCGACGTCGACATCTGCCTGATGTCGGCGGGCGGCGCGGTGTCGAAGGAGTGGTCGCCGAAGATCGCAGCACAGGGGGCGGTGGTGATCGACAATTCGTCGGCCTGGCGCATGGACCCCGATGTGCCGCTGATCGTGCCGGAGGTAAACGCCGACGCGGTCGCCGGCTTCACCAAGAAGAACATCATCGCCAATCCGAATTGCTCGACCGCGCAGCTCGTGGTCGCGCTTAAGCCGCTGCACGACAAGGCCACCATCAAGCGCGTGGTGGTGGCGACCTATCAATCGGTGTCGGGCGCCGGTAAGGACGCGATGGACGAATTATTTTCGCAGACTAAGGCGGTGTTCACGCTCGGCGAGGTCGAGACCAAGAAGTTTCCCAAGCGCATCGCTTTCAACGTGATTCCGGAAATCGACGTGTTCATGGAGGACGGCTACACCAAGGAAGAGTGGAAGATGATGATGGAGACCAAGAAAATTCTTGATCCCAAAATCAAGCTCACGGCGACATGTGTCCGCGTGCCGGTGTTCATCGGTCATTCCGAGGCGGTCAACGTCGAATTCGAAAAGCCGATCAGCGTCGAGGAAGCGCGTACGATTTTACGCAACGCGCCCGGCTGCCTGGTGATCGACAAGCATGAGCCCGGCGGCTACGTGACGCCTTATGAATGTGCCGGCGAGGACGCCACCTATATCAGCCGCATCCGCACCGACCCGACCGTCGATAATGGGCTGCAGCTATGGGTGGTCTCGGATAATTTGCGAAAAGGCGCCGCGCTCAATGCGATTCAGATCGCCGAGTGTCTGATCAACCGCAAGCTGATCCAAGCCAAGCGCAAGGCGGCTTGATCCGCCTCATCCTGAGCGCTCCTCAGCATAAGGCCGAGAGACGATTAAAATCTTGGTGCGGCGAGCGCAGTTCCTTCCGGTACTACACGCCGGAACCTCCCGCTGGCGCGGTCGAGCAGCGATAGATCGCCGACGGCGACGCCAAAATAGGCGCCGTGCAGCATAACGTCGCCGCGTTCGACCAGCGTGCGCAACCGTGGAAACGTCATCAGGTTGTCGAGGCTGAGCGCGACATTGGCTTGTTCAAGCAGGGTCAAGTATTCGTCTACCGGGCGGCCGCCGCGGGGCCCGACTTTTTCCGCCGCCGGTGCCATCAACGACATCCATTTTCCGATGAAGTCGCTCGGCGTCAGCGGAGCGGTGTCTTCGGCAAAGGCCTTCACGCCGCCGCACTGCGCATGGCCGAGCACGACGATGTGCTTCACCTTCAGCGCGACGACGCCGAATTCCAGCGCTGCCGAAACGCCGTGTGCCTGTGCGTCCGGCGCATAAGGCGGCACCAGATTGGCAATGTTGCGCACCACGAACAGCTCGCCGGGCCGTGCGTTGAAGATGACCTCTGGCGCGCAGCGCGAATCACAGCAACCGATCACCATTACTTCGGGGGATTGGCCGGATTGGGCCAGTTCGCGGTAGCGGTCTTGCTCGGTGCGCAGCCGGCCGTTGGCGAACGCGTTGTAGCCATCGATTAAACGCTGCGGAAAGTTCATCGCCAACCTTAAGAGTATGAAAGCTGTGTCATCGCCGGCCCATGATATCAAGCAGGCGCCGTGCCAGAATCCCCGGAAAGCCGTGACTTTTCGCGCGTTCGATCTGCCGGTCCGTCACATTCCCGCCGCTGAAGCCGCGCCATGTTCATTGCTCATTCAGGTGCAATCGACGACTGAAGGACACGCAAACTAGAGAGCGCATGCTTCAGCCGAACAAGCCCATTATCACGAACCTGCCGGGATCGCGATCCCGCGCGCATGGATTCTCGGCGCCGCAAATCGCCGTGCTGTTCGCGGCGTTCACCCTGCTCATTTCGATACCGATCTGGACGCATCCGCTGCCACCGTTGTCGGATTACGTCAACCACCTGGCGCGTATGCATGTGATTGCGACGCTGTCGAAAAACCCGCAACTCGCTCAATACTACGAAATCGACTGGCAGGTCATTCCCAACCTGACCATGGACCTCATTGTGCCTTTGCTGGCGCGTTTCATGAATATCTACTTGGCCGGCCAGGTATTCATCGTCGGCATGTTCGCGCTCATTGTTTCGGGTGTCTTGGCGTTGAACAGGGCATTGATCGGCCGCTGGTCGGTGTTCCCGCTGTTGGCTTTTCCGCTGCTTTACAATTACGTCTTCCTCGTCGGCCTGATGAATTATATTTTCGGCATCGGCGTCGCGTTGTGGGCGCTGGCCGGTTGGATCGCCTTGCGCGAGCGCCCCTGGCCGCTGCGCGTAGCGCTGTCGACAATATGCGTCGTCACGCTGTTCTTCTGCCATCTCTCGGCGCTCGGGATTTACGGCATTGGCGTGCTCTCGTTCGAGATTTTGCGAATGTGGGAACGCCGGCGCGAACCTTGGCCCGGCCGCATTGCCGATTTCGTCGCCAGTGGGCTGCCGTTCCTCGCTGCGGCACCGTTGCTCTATGCCAGCCCGACCATGCAGCTCGTCAGTGGCACCTATTGGGAACAGAGCGGCAAGATCGCCGGCGTGATGTACGCCATCAGCGACTATTCCGACATCGCCGCCTTTGCGCTCATCGCGGCGATGGTTGCCAGCATCGTCTGGGCGGTTCGTCATCGCGTGCTGCGCTTTCACCCGCTGGTCTTGACGCTGCTTATCGTCGGCGCTGTCGTGTATCTCACGCTGCCGCGAATCATGTTCGACACCTACATGACCGACCAGCGCGTTCCGATCGGCGTCATCTTCATGCTGTTTGCCTGCGGCGATCTTGAGCTGCGCCGCCGCCTGGTGCGGCGCGCCTTTATGGTCGTGCTGATCGTCTTGATATCGGCGCGGCTGATCGAGATCGATCTCAACTGGTCGCAATTGTCGGATACGACCAGCGAGTTCCGCTCCTCGGTGCGCCGCATCGCGCCGGGCTCGAAGGTCTTTGTCGCCTATGCCGACCGCTCGCTCGGCGAGGACGTGCGCGACTTAGGCCTGGTGCATGCCGCCTGCATCGCCACGATCGAGCGTTCGGCGCTGGTTACGACCGTGTTCACCGTGTCCGGCAAGCAGATATTGCATATGCGTCCCGAATTCCGCGATTACGCCGACACCAAAGACGGTACGCCGCCTTCGGTCGCTCAGCTCGTCGTCGCGGCCGACCATCCGGTGCCCAATACGCCAGCATTCTGGTTGAACTGGACGAAGTTCGATTATCTCTACGTGCTGTTCACCGAGGACGAGGCGCCCAATCCAGATCCCACGCGCTTAAAGCTTATCGCCGACGGCGACCGCTTCCAGCTCTATCGCATTCTCAAGCCGGTAGCCGCAGCTGCGAAATAGCCGGCGCCGCTTGATAGTTTCCCGATGGCCGATAGAGTTGGCGGCATGACCATTCGTCCGCGCCGCAGCGTGCTTTACATGCCCGGCTCCAACGCCCGCGCGCTGGAAAAGGCAAAAACCCTTGCCGCCGACGGCGTGATCCTCGACCTCGAAGATTCAGTCGCGCCCGACGCCAAGGAGGCGGCGCGCCAGCAGGTCGCCGACGTCGTGAAAGCTGGCGGATTCGGCAAACGCGAGGTTTTCATCCGCATCAACGGCGTCGACACACCCTGGCATGCAGATGACCTGTCGGCGGCCGCCGATGCCGCGCCTGACGCCATTCTGGTGCCGAAAGTATCGAATCCGGAGACGCTCGAGTTGATCGGCCGCCGGCTGCTCGACATGCACAGCGATCGCAAAATAAGAATCTGGGCGATGATCGAGACGCCGCTCGCCGTCTTCAACATTCTGCCGATCGCCGCCGAGGCCAAGGATTCGGAATCGCGGCTGTCCGGTTTTGTGATGGGTACCAACGATCTCGCCAAAGACACCCGCGCGCGCATGGTGCCCGGCCGGACGCCGATGCTGGCGTGGCTTTCCACCTGCGTCGCGGCGGCACGCATCTACGGCATCGACATCCTCGACGGCGTCTATAACGACATCGGCAATGCCGATGGTTTCCTGGCGGAGTGTCGGCAGGGCGTTGAGCTCGGCTTCGACGGCAAGACGCTCATTCATCCCAACCAAATAGAGCCTTGCAATAAGGCCTTTTCGCCGTCGGCGGACGATGTCGCGCTGGCGCGCAAGACTATCACTGCTTTCGATTTGCCGGAGAACAAAGGCAAAGGCGTGGTGTCGATCGACGGCCGCATGGTCGAGCGCCTGCATGCCGACATGGCGCGACGCACGGTGGCGATCGCGGATACGATTGCAGGGAGATAGGACGCTTGGAACGAGGCTCGCTACCGAAGGAGAAAACAATGATAAAAAAGTTCATTATATTCGCCGCCTGCATTCTGGTTAGCGCCGTCGCCGCGCCGACGGCGCGCGCGGAGTGGCCCGATCATCCGATCCGTTTCATCGTGGGCTTTGGGCCGGGCGGCGCCAATGATCTGATAGCGAGGATCGCGGCTGCCGGCGTCGGCAAGCGGCTGGGGCAGACGGTCGTGATTGAAAATCGCCCCGGCGCCGGCGCGGTGATCGGCACGGCCTACGTCGCTCATTCGCCGCCCGATGGCTACACCTTTCTGGTTGGCGCGGCGAGCACCATAACCAACAGCTTGATATTGAAAGATTTGCCCTACGCCGACTCCGATCTGGTGCCGGTCGGGATGATCGCGGTCGCGCCGTCGACCATCGTCGTCAATCCGAGTGTGCCTGCCAGTAACATGACCGAGTTCGTCGCCTGGGCGAAAGCGCAAGGCGGCAAGGGCATCACCTGGGCCACGGCCGGCAATGGCAGCACCCCCGAATTCGTTGGCCAGATGATCAAGGAAGCGACCGGCATCTCTCTCGTCATCGTCCCGTACAAAAGCGGCGGCGACGGCGTGAATGGCGTCTTGTCGAACAGCGTCTCGGCGACATCCGAAGCGAGTATCGTCGTGCTGCCTCAGATCAAGGCCGGCATGCTTAAGGCAATCGCAACCACGTACGAAAAGCGCATCAGCGCCTATCCGTCCATCACGACCACGGCGGAGCAGGGCTTCCCGACCGTGCAGATCGGCCATTGGGCGGGTCTCTATGCGCCGCGCGGCACGCCGGAGCCGATCATCCAGCGCATGAATGCCGAGTTGCAAGCGGCGCTCAAGACCGATGAGGTGAAGGGTAAGCTGACGCCGAACGGCATCGAGCCGGCGGGCGGGTCGATTGCGGATTTTGTCAAATTCACCACGACCGAGCGCAAGCGTCTCAGCGAGCTGGCGGCAAATATGAAAAAAGAGAAGTAGGCCGCGGGCTTTAACCGCTAAACGTGACTCGCCAAAGCCTGAGCAACCTGCTCGGCGCGCGCGAGCTTTTCGGCGCCGAGCACCAGGTTGACGATTGTGTCCGCCTGGGCCGCCCTGACCGTGTGCGTCGCCAGCTTCTTGAACTTCTGCACGATGTCGGCTTCTGAGGCGAAATTGCTTTCGCTGCCGCGTGGCGTCTCGACGGTTTGCTCAAGCTTGACGCCGTTTTTCAGATGGACCTCGACTCGCACCTTGTGCCGGTAGTTCGAACCCTGTGCGGTGATCGACGGGTCATGCACCACGCTAACTCTTTTTGATAATTCGATCCGCTTGCGGTCGTTGACCACCGCGTCGGTAAACTGATCGACGAACACGTCGCCTTCGAGCAACAGCGTCGCAACGCAGAACGACAAGTTCAACTGCGCCGACGTGAGGCCCTGCGGCTTGTACGGCCAGCCGACATGTTCGACCGTCACATGCGAGCCATGCACCACGATCGAGGCGATATCATCGGCTCCGAATGGCGTCTTTTTCTGCATGTTGCGGATGGCATCGAGCGTGGTGTGGTTGCTGCCGACGCAAGAATAGAATTTCAGCGAAATCCGCATCGTTTCCCACTGTCTGCCGAGCTGCCACGACAACTCGTCGAGATTGAACCGGTCATTCGAGCGCGAGAACGTCGAACAAAAACCGCCATAAGGCGATTCGAAAACGTCGACGATCCCCGTGAAGCCGGCTTCCGCCAGCAGCGCGCCATAAAGCCCGCTTTGCGCTGCGCGTCCGGCATGCATACGCTTGACCATCGCGCCATATTGTGCGGCCATTAGCCCTGACGATTGAGTGCCGGCGATGCCGAGCGCATGCACCGACTGCTCCGCGGACAGATGCAATGCCGTGGCCGCGCCGGACACTGCGGAAAACACCCCGACGGTAGCGCCGGAGTGCCAGCCTTGCCCGATATGCTGCTGGCCCATGCATTTGCCGACGCGCGGGCCTATTTCGTAGCCCGCGACAGCCGACCGCAGGAAATCGCGGCCGCTGAGGCCGGGCCGTAGTTCTGCCACGGCAAGGAGCGGTGGCAAGGTCACCGCGCCGACATGCAGTACGCCCTGGCGATGAACATCGTCGAGCTCGAAGCTCTGAATGAGCGTGCCGTTGACCAGCGCGGCATGCGGCGCCGACAAAAGCTCAGTCGTTCCCCACACCCGACAGGCTTTGGTCGCGTCGAGCCCGGCGAGCGTCGTACGTAAAATCCGGCTCCATTCGAGATCGCTGCCGTAGAGCGCACAGCCGAACGAATCTAGAATCAACAGCTTGATACGTCCAATGACTTCGTCCGGAATATCTTCATATTTGATCTGAGAGATGAATTGAGCGATCGCGCGTGTGTGCGGATTGTCGCTTGAGCCTGACATGAGTACTTTCCAGCAAGCTAATCTGGTGCCGCGTATTTTTTCTCGAGCGCGTCGAAGCGCGGTTTGGAAACCAGCCGCTGCCGCTCCTCGAAACTGGCGAGGTGTTCGGAAATGCCGTCAAGCGATCCGCGCGCCTGGAGGTGACCGAGAACCTTCTGCATTCCGGCGATCGAAGCCTGCAGCGCCGCGTTGGCGTAGAGCACCATGGCGAACCCCATGGTCTCCAGCTCATCGAGGCCGATCATCGGCGTCAAGCCGCCGGCGACAATGTTGATGAATTGCGGGGCGGCCAGACGCTTGGGGATTTCAGCAATCTGTTCTCGTGTGCGCGGCGCTTCGACAAATGTCATATCCGCACCGGCTTCGATATAGGCGGCCGCGCGCTCCATCGCGTCCTCGAAGCCGTTAACGGCGATGGCGTCGGTGCGGGCGATGACGACAAGATCGGGGTCGATTCGGGCATCCACGGCGGCGCGGATTTTCCGCACCATGTCGGCGCGGCCGATGATGCTCTTGCCGGAGAAATGTCCACAGCGCTTGGGAAATTCCTGGTCCTCGAGCTGAATGGCGTTGGCGCCGCTGCGCTCGAGCACCTGGATCGTGTGGCCGACATTGATCGGATTGCCAAAACCAGTGTCGGCGTCGACGATCAAAGGCAGCGCGACAACCTCGCGAATTGCGCCGACATGGCTGGCTAATTCGGTCAGCGTGATCAGGCCGATATCCGGCACGCCGAGATAGGTGTTGGTGATGCCGGCGCCGGTGACATAAATCGCCTTGAAGCCGATATCCTCAATGACGCGCGCAGTGAGCGCGTTTGCCGCGCCCGGCAAAACAACGGCTTTCCGCTCGCTCAAGATGCCGCGAAGTCGTCGATTGCAGGTTTCTTTCATCGCGCCCGATCGCAGCCCTGATCACGAAGCCGTTTATTTCTTATAGGCCGCGACCACCGCTTCGCCTTCGGCACCGGCTTTTTTCAGCCAATCGGCAGTGAGCTGATCGCCGATTTTTTTAAAGCCCGCTTTGAGCTCCGGGCTCGGCGGCAAAACCTTCATGCCCTTGGCCTTGAGCTGGTCGAGATACCACTGGCTCTTATCCTGCCACATTTTCCAGCCGCGCGTTTCCGCCGTCGCCGCCGCCTTGAGCAAGGCGTCCTGCGTTGGCTTATCTAGCGCGTCGAACGCCGCCTTGTTGACGAAGGTAACGTTCTTTGGAATCCAGGCTTGCGTGTCATAGAAGTGGTCGAGAGATTCCCAGACTTTGCTGTCGTATCCGGTCGCGCCCGAAGAGATGAAGGAATTGACCACGCCGGTCGCCAGCGCTTGCGGTAATTCCGCCGCCTGCACCGTGACTGCTTGCGCGCCGACCAATTCGCCGATGCGGGCGGTACCGACATTGTAAGCCCGCCACTTGAGGCCCTTCATGTCGCCGATCTTATTGATATCCTTGTTGACGTAGATGCCCTGCGGCGCCCACGGCACCGCGAACAGCAGCAACAAGCCCTGCGCGGCGAGCTTCTTTTGGATCGCCAGCTTGGAAGCGTCCCAAAGCTTTTTTGCTTCCGGATAACTTGTCGCCAGGAACGGAACGACGTCGATGCCGAACATCGGATCCTCGTTCTCGTGAATCGAGAGCAGCACCTCGCCGATCTGGACCTGTCCGGTCTGCACCGCGCGCTTGATTTCGGGCGCCTTGAACAACGAGGCCGCGGGATGGACGGTAATCTGCAGCTTGCCGCCGGTCGCGGCGGCGACATCCTTGGCAAATAGTCCGAGGTTCTCGCTATGCGGGTTGTCCGCGGGATAGGCCGCCGGCAGGTTCCATTTGATTTGCGCAAAGGCAGGTGTCACCGCCAGCGCAAATGCCGTGACCGCCGCCGCGAGGAATGCGTGGGACTTCTTCATGGGACGCCTCTTTGCTCTGCTAGCTATGGCAACATAACCGGATCGGTTCCAAGCCTAACACCACGTCTAGCCTTGCGGAAAGGCGAGATGGGGCAGCACCAGCACGATTTCCGGAAACTCCGTGATGATGAAGACCGCGACAATCAGCAGCAGAAAAAATGGAAATGCCGCGCGCGCGACGGTGAAGGTGTCGCGCCCGCTCATGTTTTGCAGCACGAACAGGTTGAACCCGACCGGCGGGGTGATCTGCGCCATCTCGACGTGGATGACGAGATAAACCCCGAACCAGACCAGATCGAGGCCGGCCTGCTTGATCATCGGCAGCACGATCACCATCGTCAGCACGATCATCGAGATGCCGTCGATCAGGCAACCGAGGATGATGTACATGATGCTCAGATACACGGCGAGCATGCCGGGCGTGAGATGCTGGCCCTTGACCCATTCGGCGAGCGCCGCCGGAATGCCGGTATAGGCCATCGCCGCGGTGCAATAGGCGGCGCCGGCCAGGATCAGCATGATCATGCAGGTCAGCCGCGTCGCGCTCATCACGCTTTCGAAGAAACTCTTGCGGTTGAGCGTGCCGCTCCACCACGCCAGCAGCAGCGCGCCGGAGACACCCCACGCCGCGCACTCGGTCGCCGTCGCCAACCCCAGTACCAGCGACAGGAAAACCCCCAAGATTAACAGCAGGCACGGAATGAGTTTGGTCAACTCGCTGAGCTTTTTAAAAAACGGCATCGGCGGGTCGCGCCGTGGAACTTTATCGGGATTCCAGAGCGACCAGGCAATGATGTAGCCGGAATAAAGCGCCATCACGAGCAGGCCCGGCAGGAAGCCGCCGAGAAAAACCTGCAGCACCGACACGTTGGCGGTGACCGCATAAACCACCATCGGGATCGACGGCGGGATCAGCAGCCCGAGCGTCCCGGAGCCAGCCAGCGAACCGAGGCTCATATCCTTGTCGTAGCCGCGCTTCTCGAGTTCCGGCAGCGCGATCTTGCCGATGGTCGCGCAAGTCGCGGCGGAGGAGCCCGACACGGCGGCGAAAATTCCGCAGCCGATCACGTTGACGTGGATCAGCCGTCCCGGCAGCCATTGCAGCCACGGCGACAGACCGCGAAACATTTCTTCCGATAGCCGCGTGCGAAACAAAATCTCGCCCATCCAGATGAACAGTGGCAGCGCCGCCAGAGACCATGAGGCGCTTGCCGCCCACACCGTCGTCGCCAATACGGCTCCGACAGGAACCGACGTCGTCAGCACCATGGCGACGAGGCCAATCAGCCCGAGCCCGACCGCGATCCAGACGCCGCTGCCGAGGATAACGAGCAGGAGGGTCAGCAGAATAATCGACAGGTTGACCAGGCTGAGGTCCGCCAACATCAACCGCCTCCGCCCGAAGCGATGCGCTCGACAAATTCATCGGGCGACGCCGGCGGCTCTTTTTCGTAAGTCGGCTTGTTACCCTTGAGAACGTGGACCATCTCGTCGATCAGTGCGATCGCCAGAATGACCAGGCCGCCGGTAAAGCCGAGCTGGGGAAACCACAGTGGAACCGCCAACACACCCTGCGCCATGTCGTGAAAGCGCCATGAGTCGTAGGTCATGGAGACGGCGTACCAGGAGAAATACAGCGTAAAGGCCGTCGCGATGCCGAGCGCCAGCACTTCCAGCGTCCAGCGTTTTCTGCCCGTGAGTTGCTCGAGCAAAATGCCGACGCGGATGATTTCTCCCTTCTTGAAGGTGTGGGCGAGGCCGAGAAATGACATCGCCGCCATGCACCATGATGCGATGTCGTCGCCGGCCGGGATATTGAGCCCGAACTGGCGGCCGATCGACATGAACATCATGATGCCGAAGATCAGAACAAGAAACGCGCCCGCGGCATAACCGGCGAAAAGGTAAAGCCTATCGAGCCAGGTCCGGATCACTTTCGGGGCGCTTCGATCATCGCGTTGTCGTTCGCATCAGCGCGGCATCGTGTAGACGAACACCGCCCCTTTGCCGAGGCCGCCATGCAGGCAGATGAAGCGGACATCGGCGGGCTCGCCGCTGGATTGGTACATCGCCCTGCCGTGATAAACGGTTGAGACGAATTGCGTGCCGACTTTGTCGACGAACTTATCCTCTTCGACGTCCGCGCGTGCGATCGCGAATTTCTTGAACGCCGGATTTTCCTGTTTGAACTTGATCGTGGCGAGCTTCTCGCAATCCTTTAAGCCGTCTTCGGTAGATTTCTGCGCAAGTGCCGGCACGGCGGCTAGCGCGCACAGCGCCGCGACGCTTGCGAGCTTCACGCCCACGGGCGCGCCGCCTTGGCCTTGTCCTCGTAGCTCGCGATCTTGCTCTTCTTCTGGTGCGTCAACCCGATATCGTCGAGGCCGTTGAGCATGCAGTGCTTGCGGAAGGCATCGATTTCGAACTTGACCACGCCGCCGTCCGGCCCGCGGATTTCCTGTTTTTCGAGATCGATCGAGAGCGTGGCATTGGCGCCGCGCTCGGCGTCGTCGAACAATTTCTCCAGATCCTCAGGCGAGACGCGGATCGGCAGCACGCCGTTCTTGAAACAGTTGTTGTAGAAAATATCGCCGAAGGACGTCGAGATCACGCAGCGGATGCCGAAATCCATCAGCGCCCAGGGCGCATGCTCGCGGCTCGAGCCGCAGCCGAAATTGTCGCCGGCGACCAAGATTTTAGCTTTGCGATAGGCCGGCTTGTTGAGCACGAAGTCGGGGTTTTCGCTGCCGTCGTCTTTGTAGCGCTGCTCGGAGAACAGGCCCTTGCCCAAGCCGGTGCGCTTGATGGTTTTCAGGTATTGCTTGGGGATGACCATGTCGGTGTCGACATTGATCAGCTTCAAGGGCGCCGCGACGCCTTCCAGAGTGGTGAATTTGTCCATGGTCCGTTTTCTAAATTCGATCCGAGGGCGAAGGGTGTAACGCGAAGTGGGCTGTAACGGAAGGCGTCAGTCGGCCGCCGCTTCGATGGCTGTCATGTCGTCGTCGCTGAGCCCGAGATGGTGCCCGATCTCGTGCACCAGCACGTGGGTCACGATCGCGCCCAAACTTTCCTCATGCTCGGCCCAGTAGTCGAGGATCGGCCGGCGGTAGAGCCAGATCAGGTTGGGCAACTGTTCTGGAGCGCTGGCGGAAAGAAACGGCAGACCAACGCCCTGGAACAGGCCGAGCAGGTCGAATTCGGTCTCGGCGTTCATGCTGGTCATGACGTCCTCGGTCGGGAAATCAGCCACTTGGATGACGAGATTTTCGCACTGGCTGCGAAAATGCTCGGGCAGGCGGGCGTAAGCATCCGCCGCCAGGGCTTCGATGTCGGCCAAGGAGGGCGCCGGCGCTCCGCGCCAAGCCAAAGGATCGTCAAATTGGCCTTTCATACCAACGTTCTAGGGCAGTACGCTGCGGCCACCAAGTCGTTGACGACCAGGCTGGAATGGGCGACCGTGGCGTGATGGGCGGGACTGGAAATATGCCGAGAAAATCTAAGATCTTTGGTCTTCTGGCGCTGACACTCGCCATTTCGGCCGGGTTCTTGACCCCGGTTCCGGCGGAAGTCTCCAGCTATACCCACGAATTCGCCGCCCAGTCGGTGCGCCCCCGCATCACCGTTCATCCGCGCCATAGGCCCGGCCGCTACTCCAAGCGGTATTGCCGTTCCTGGTTGGCCAGGGAATACCGGGTCAGCGGACCGGTGATCGTGCCGCAAATGCAATGCTGGTGGCGATAGCCAGCGCGCAGGGAACTTCCTAGATTATCGTTCATTGTCTTGGGGGCATTGGAGGTGCGTCCATGTCGAAACTCGTGAAATTCTTCGCAATCGCGGCCCTGGTTGCCGGCGCTTTCGCCATGACGCCAGGCCCAGCCGCGGCGCAGCATTTTCATGGCGGCGGCGGCCATTGGCATGGCGGCGGCGGCCACTGGCACGGTGGATGGGGTGGCGGCTGGGGCGGCTTCGGACCCGGCTTCGCCCTTGGCTTTGGCTCCGGTTGGGGCTGGGGCGGCTATCCCTATTATGCCGAGCCCTACTACGCCGAGCCTGCTTGCGGCTGGGCGCGCGTGCGTGTCTGGCGGCACGGACACTGGTACCTGCGGCGCGCCTGGCGCTGCTGGTGACGGTGTTACACGTGAAACGAAAAAGGCCCGCCAAGTTTGGTGGGCCTTTTTGATTCTTGAATGGCGGGCGGTTTCTACTTCCACTCCCGCACGTCGACGAAGTGGCCGGCGATCGCCGCGGCCGCCGCCATCGCGGGCGACACCAGATGCGTGCGGCCCTTGTAGCCCTGGCGGCCTTCGAAGTTGCGGTTTGAGGTCGAGGCGCAGCGCTCGCCCGGCTTGAGCTTGTCCGGATTCATGGCGAGGCACATCGAGCAGCCCGGCTCGCGCCAGTCGAAGCCGGCGGCCTTGAAAATCTTGTCGAGACCTTCGGCTTCAGCCTGTTCCTTCACCAGCCCCGAGCCAGGAACGATCATTGCGTAGACATTGGCGTTCACCGTCTTGCCGGCGGCGATGCGCGCGACGTCGCGCAAATCCTCGATGCGCGCGTTGGTGCACGAGCCGATGAACACGCGGTCGAGCTTGATGTCGGTGATCTTCTCGCCGCCGCTGAGCCCCATGTAGCCGAGCGAACGCTCGGCGGCGATGCGCTTCTTTTCGTCTTGAATTTCGGCCGCCACCGGCACGCGCCCGGTGATCGAGACCACCTGCTCGGGGCTGGTGCCCCAGGTGACGAGCGGCGGCAGCTTGGCGGCGTCGAGCCTGATCTCGCGGTCGAAATGCGCGCCGTCGTCGGAAGAAAGCGTTTCCCAATAGCGCATGGCCTCGTCCCAGGCTTTGCCCTTGGGCGCTTTCGGCTTGTCCTTGAGATAGGCATAGGCCTTCTCGTCTGGCGCGATGAAGCCGGCCTTGGCGCCGCCTTCCACCGACATGTTGCAGATCGTCATGCGGCCTTCCATCGAAACGGCGCGGATCGCTTCGCCGGCATATTCCAGCGCGTAGCCGGTGCCGCCGGCGGTGCCGATCTCGCCGATGATGGCGAGGATGATGTCCTTGGCGGTAACGCCCGGCGGTAATTGGCCGTCGACCACCGCGCGCATGTTTTTGGATTTTTTCTGGATCAGCGTCTGCGTCGCCAGCACGTGCTCGACTTCGGACGTGCCGATGCCGTAGGCGAGCGCGCCAAAGGCGCCGTGCGTCGCGGTATGGCTGTCGCCGCACACGATGGTGGTGCCGGGCAGCGTGAAGCCCTGCTCGGGCCCGATGATGTGGACGATGCCCTGGCGCTTGTCGAACTCGTTGAAATATTCGATGCCGAAATCCTTGGCGTTCTGCGCCATGACCGCGATCTGCTCGGTCGATTCCGGATCGGGATTGGGCAAATTGCGGTCGGAGGTCGGCACGTTGTGGTCGACCACGGCCAGCGTCTTGTCGGGCGCGTGCACCTTGCGGCCGGCGTTGCGTAAGCCTTCGAAGGCCTGCGGCGAGGTCACCTCATGGACCAGGTGCCGGTCGATATAGATCAGACAGGTGCCATCCGGCTGCTCGTCCACCAGATGGTCGTCCCAGATTTTGTCGTAGAGCGTGCGCGGTTTCATAACTCGATGGCCTTGCTCAGATGGAAGGTGACTTGGAAATTATTTCGCCGGCGTCGCATCGCCGCGAGCCGCTCAAAGTCCCGCTTGTACCGCCGTCAGCCGGCCGAAGAACCGCCACGGTAGCCGGGCGTGATCGGCAAGGATGATCTGCTGAGCTTTGAAAACCATGGCGCTTATATAGCCACTTGCGGCGGCTTCGACAATGAATCGCGACCGTACCCGAAACCCGTCAATCGCGGCTCATTTCCAGGCGGCCGCCAGATCGTCGACTTTGCATACCATGGCGTCGCCCATGAACTTGATATTGGCGAGGGCGCGCTCGGCGGCTTCGGCGTGGCCGGCGCCACAGGCATCCTCGACCACGATCGGGATAAAGCCGAGATCGGCGCCTTGGCGCACCGTCGGCTCGATGCCGATCTCGGTCGCCACGCCGCAGATGATGAAGCTCTTCAGCCCGCAGTCGCGCAAGGCGATGGCCAGCGGCGTACCCTCGAAAGCCGACATGGTGATCTTGTCGAGCACGGCCTCGTCGTCGCGGACCTTCAATTCAGGCGCCAGTGCGAAACCGGGACTGTCGCGCAGGAACCATGGCTCGACATCCTTAATGTCGGTTTTTCTTTGCCACGCCATCATCTGCCGGAGCTGGAACGCGCCGGCGAGGCGTTTGGGCAGTGACATGTGGCGCATGAAAAATATCCGCAACCGGGCAGCGCGCGCGAGTTCGAGCACCCTCAGTACGTTCGGAAGCACGGCCGGCGCATGTGCGAGCTGGCGCAGAATGCCAACTTGCATATCGTAGACGATCAGCGCAGCCGTGTCGGATTGCGCGGCCTCGGCGAGCGTCTCGGGGATCGTGAAAGCTGAACCGTGCTGCATGGCCGGTCCTCGCGGATGTCGGGCTTAAGCCGCGTGCGTTATTCAGCGGCCTTAGGCGCGGTCTCGGCCGCTTCTGGCCCGCCGGTCGCCTGTGCCTCGATGCGCGCCTTTTTGCCGCGCAAGCCGCGCAGGTAATAGAGCTTGGCGCGGCGCACCTTGCCGCGGCGCACCACCTTGATCGAGTTGATCATCGGCGAGTACAGCGGAAACACGCGCTCGACGCCTTCGCCGTACGAAATCTTTCGCACGGTAAAGCTCTCGTTCAGTCCGCCGCCGGAACGGCCGATGCACACGCCCTCGTAGGCCTGGATGCGGCTCTTGTCGCCTTCGACCACTTTGACGTTGACCAGCACGGTGTCGCCCGGCGCGAAATCGGGAATGTCCTTGCCGGCCGAGAGCTTCTCGACCTGCTCTTTTTCGAGCTGTTGAATGAGGTTCATGGCTAACTCTCCGTCGGCAGCGCCAGCAACCGGCGCGCGGTCTTGTCTGGTCTGAATGGGTTGGGCGACCTTATAGGACATAATGTCCGATAGGTCAAAATGACGAATTTAGGGCTTTTTCCGCGCCAAATAAGCCGCCCAGAGGTCGGGCCGGCGCTCCCGGGTGAGCCGTTCGGCCTCGGCGCGGCGCCAGGCCGCGACCTTGGCGTGGTCGCCGGACGTGCAGTACCTCCGGGATCGGCACGCCCTCGAACGCCGGGGGCCGGGTGTATTGCGGATATTCCAGCAGGCCGTCGGTGAAACTCTCCTCGGCAGCCGAGGCTTCCTTGCCCATGACGCCGGGCAACAGCCGCACGCAGGCATCGAGCAGCGCGAGCGCTGCCGGTTCGCCGCCCGACAGCACGAAGTCGCCGAGCGAGACTTCCTCAAGTTTGCGCGCCGCGATCAGTCGTTCGTCGACGCCCTCGAAGCGGGCGCAGACGATGACGACGCCGAGGCCGGCGGCGAGCTGCGCCACGCGCGCTTGCGTCAGCGGCTTGCCGCGCGGGCTCATCAGCAGGCGCGGGCGCGTGTCGTGCGGAACGGTATCGAGCGCGCGCGCCAGCACGTCGGCCTTCATCACCATGCCGGGTCCGCCGCCGGCCGGCGTGTCGTCGACGGTGCGATGCTTGTCGGTCGCGGCGTCGCGGATGTCATGGACGTCGAGCGACCAGATATGCGCGATGCCAGAGCCTTGCCGGCGAGGCTCGATGCCAGCGGGCCGGGAAACATGTCGGGGAAAATCGTGAGGATGGTCGCGCGCCACATGCTATTGCCTCCCGCTCGTCCCCGCGAAAGCGGGGACCCAGGAGCCAAGGGTTCCGCTCTGGATTCCCGCTTGCGCGGGAATGAACGGAGTTTGTTTCGCGCGCCACATGATCTTTACCCTTCGCCTTCCGGCAGAACGGAAACGACCTTCGGCGGCACGACGACAACGCGTCGGCTTTCAGGTCGATGGTCGGCACCGTCGCATCGGTGAACGGCAGCAGCAGCGGTTCGCCGCCGGCGGCGGGCGCAATCTCGATCAGGTCGCCGGCGCCGAAATTATGGATCGCGGTGATCGTGCCCAGCACCGCGCCGTCTTCCCCCACCGCCGTCAGGCCGACCAGGTCGGCGTGATAGAACGTGTCGGCATCCTCGATCGGCGGCAAGCGGTCGCGCGGCACGAACAAATCCGTATTACGCAACATTTCTGCCGCGTTGCGGTCGGCGATGCCTTTGAGCCGCGCCACCAGATGATCCTTGGCCGGCCGCGCCGCTTCGATTTCGAAGCGACGCGCGCCGTCTTCGGTTTCCAGCGGGCCGTAATTCGCGACGGCGAGCGGATCTTCGGTGAACGACCACAGCTTCACCTCGCCGCGAATGCCGTGCGCGGCGCCGATACGGGCAACGCGGATGCGATGGGCCACGGCGCGATGCGGCGAGCGTTAGCTCGCCGCCGGCGCGTCGGCTGGCTTTTCCGCTGCCTTGGCCTTGTCCGCGGCTGCCTTCTCGTTGGCCTTGGCGGTCGCCGCGGTCTTGGCAGCGGCGTCGCCGGCTTCCTTGGCCTTGGTGGCTTCTTCGGCCTTGGCTTTGCGTTCCTTGCGCGGGATCGCCTTTTCCGGATTGTTGCGCTTCTCGCGCTTCAAAATGCCGGCGGCATCGAGGAAGCGCGTCACGCGGTCGGACGGTTGCGCGCCCTTCTTCATCCAGGCCTGCACCTTTTCGAGATCGAGCTTGAGCCGCTCGCTCTTTTCCTTGGGCAGCAGCGGATTGAAATGGCCGAGCCGCTCGATGAAGCGGCCGTCGCGCGGGCGACGCGAGTCGGCGACGACGATGTGATAGACCGGCCGCTTCTTGGTTCCGGCGCGGGCCATGCGAATGACGAGAGACATTTCAGGTTCCTTTCTTAGAGGTTGATTTTTTGCACTTTGATTTTTGAAATTTGATCACTTCTTTTTTCCGAGACCGGGCAAGTCGGAATTTGCCCGGCAATCCAGGAAACTTTCCGCTGCCGAGCCCGGGCAAGTCTGGGAATTTGCCCGGAATATTCGGCGGCAATTTCGGCATCGTCGGGGGCATTCCGCCCGGCACTTTCTTCGCCAGTTCAGTCATCTGCTCCGGCGTCGGCATGGCGGAGCCAAAGCCCATGGCCTGCGCGATGCCGGCCATCGGGCCGCGTTTGCCCTTAGCCCATGGCCTTCATCATGTCGGCCATGCCGCGATGCATCTTCAGAAGCTTGTTGATCGCTTCCGGCGTGGTGCCGGAGCCGGCGGCGATGCGCTTCTTGCGGCTGGCCTTGAGCAAATCCGGGTTGCGGCGCTCGCGCGGCGTCATCGAGTCGATGATCGCCATCTGGCGCTTGAGCAATTTGTCGTCGAGCCCGGCATTGGCGATCTGGTTTTTCATCTTGGCCACGCCCGGCATCATGCCGAGCAGGCCGGACATGCCGCCCATGGCCGCCATCTGATTGAGCTGCTCGCGCATGTCGGCGAGATCGAACTGGCCCTTGCGCATCTTCTCGGCGGCGCGCATCGCCTTTTCGGCGTCGATATTGGCGGCGGCTTTCTCGACCAGCGACACGATGTCGCCCATGCCGAGAATGCGGCCGGCGATGCGGCCGGCGTCGAATTCCTCCAGCGCGTCGAGTTTCTCGCCGGTGCCGATCAGCTTGATCGGCTTGTTGGTGACCGCGCGCATCGACAGCGCCGCGCCGCCGCGGCCGTCGCCATCGACGCGGGTGAGCACGATGCCGGTCAGGCCGACGCGCTCGTCGAAGGCGCGCGCCAGATTGACCGCGTCCTGGCCGGTCAGCGCGTCGGCGACCAGCAGCACTTCGTGCGGATTGGCGGCGCGCTTGACCTCGGCCGCCTCGTTCATCATCTCGTCGTCGAGCGTGGTGCGGCCGGCGGTGTCGAGCAGCACCACGTCGTAGCCGCCGAGCCTGGCCGCCTGGATCGCGCGCATGCGCGATCTGCGGCGGCATCTGGCCGGCGACCACCGGCAGCGTGTCGATCTGCGCTTCGCGGCCGAGCACGGCGAGCTGTTCCATCGCCGCCGGGCGGCGCACGTCGAGCGAGGCCATCAGCACTTTTTTCTTTTGCCGGTCGGCGAGGCGGCGGGCGACCTTCGCGGTGGTGGTGGTTTTGCCGGAGCCTTGCAGGCCGACCATCATGATGGCGACCGGCGGCGCGGCGTTGAGATCGATGCCTTGATTCCCGCTTTGGCCGTCGCCGCCGAGCGTCGCGACCAGCTGGTCGTGCACGATCTTCACGACCATCTGGCCGGGCGTGACCGACTTCATCACCTCGACGCCGATGGCCTGCTTCTTGATGTTGTCGGTGAAGGCGCGCGCCACGTCGAGCGCGACGTCGGCCTCGAGCAGCGCGCGGCGTACTTCGCGCAACGCCGCATCGACGTCGGCTTCGCTGAGCGCGCCGCGGCGGGTGAGGCGGTCGAGAATGCCGCCAAGTTTTTCCGACAATGAATCGAACAACTTTTAGCCCTTTAAGAACGGCCGTCCCTTCGGGGGGCCTATGCAAAAACACCTTTACGCCCGAGGGCGCATTGCGCTGTCGGGCGGTGGCCTCCGGCCTCTCAATGGACCGGGCGGCAGAGTTGATATTTCACGTCTTTAGCAAGAGCGGGCGGAACCTAGGGTTGGGGTATGGCCAAGTCAAGGCGGCCGTTATGGGGCCAATTGTGCCGCCAAAAAATCGTGCGTCGCGGCAGCAGCGCGCCCGCTTGCCACGGAGTTATAGCGCAGCCAATGGCCGAAATACTGGATTCCGTAGCCGGCGCTTGGGCTGTCGAACGAATGATACGCCTCGGGAAGCACGGTCAGCTTGATCGGCGCGCCCTTGCCGTCCCGCCGCATCATCATGCGCCTGCATTCCGACGCCAATGACCAATCGTCAAGTTCGCCGATGATAACGATCGTAGGGATCGCAAGTTCGTCTGCGGCGGCACTGCACGACGGATAGTAAGCGACCGCTGCCTTATATTGCAGTCCGGGGAGTATTTCGAAAATGTCGGCCGGTTGGGCTGAGGCGATGACGAGCGCCGCCGTGCCGCCTTGCGAATATCCAACCACCGCAATTCGCCTGGGATCGATGAACGGAAGCTTCGACAGATAGATCAGCGCGCCTAATGCATCCGCTTGCCGCGCGGGAAGCTTGCTAGCGCCGCAAGCTTCCTTGATGCCGCGCGTGGCGAAGCTGTCGACTTCCAGGATGACATAGCCCCATCGCGTGAACTGTTCGGCGTCGTGCGCGCGCCGCTCCGCCGTCAGGCCGCCGCAACCATGTAAATGAACGATGGCAGGGAACGGCCCGTCGCCAGGAGGCTTCGACAGATAGCCCTGGATCATCTCGGCCGGTGCGCGAACGACCGGCTCGCCACGCTCGCTCGCCAGACGAAGCTGGAGCGAGCCGATCAGATAACGCGCGCTGGGAAATGTAACGACTTCGTCCGCCGCAACCGGGGAATTCGGCGCGCAAAGTGCCGCCGACAGCAGAATCGCCGCGATGCAAATGCTTTCCCGGCAGGGCATGGCACAGGGCCTTTGCTCGCGCCTTTATTCAAGATCTCGGGCGGCTACGACGTCAATTCGTAGCTCACCGTGACTACGGCGCGCAGCGTCTGCTCGCCGGGAGCGATTGCGGCGGCGCCCGCGCGGACCGCCTGGAACGTGCGCGGCGGCGGAACTGTGCCTTCTTCCGAGATCGTCATAACGCGGCCGACTTTCATGCCGGCGGCGTTGGCGTAGAGCTCGGCCTTGCGACGGGCGTCGGCGATGGCCTCGGCGCGCGCCTTGTCGAGCAACTTGCTCTGCTCCGAGACGACGAATTCGATGCCCGACATCTCATTGGCGCCGGCCGAGATGGCGCGGTCGAGAATGTTGGGCAATTGGCCAATGTCGCGAATCTTGACCGTGACCTGGTTGTTGGCCTGGAAGCCGATCAGGCGCGCGGCTCCGGTTTTGTTCGGATCGTATTGCGGCTGCAGCGACAGCGACGTGGTCTGGATATCCCGGTCGGCGACGCCGCTTTCCTTGATCGCCGCCAGCACCACGGTCATATCCTTGACGTTGGCGTCGCTGGCGGCGCGCGCGGTCTTGCCCTGGCTGGAGACGCCGATGCGGATCTGCGCGGCGTCGGGCGCGGCCGCAACCGTCGCCTCGCCGGTGACCGTCACCAGCTTGTCGATCTTCTCGGCGGCTTGCGCCGGCAACGGCGCCAGCGCCGAGGCGGCGATCACAAGGACTGCGGACAAAATACGCAACATCGGCAACCTCATTTTACCGGCACGAAGACGTTGATCACCAGATTGTCGACATTAGTTCTCACCGGATCGGTAGCATATTCCTCGATGAACAGATCCTTGGCATCGAGATGTTTGTCGTCGAGATAGTTGGTGATCGCCTCGTAGGTCGAATCCATGGCGTCATAGGAGCCGCGATGGACGAATTTGAGCGCCCTGCCGGAAGGCGCCTGGCCGATGGCGATGTCGCCTTTCGGCGGATCAGCCGGCGCCGCCGCGATCGGCACCGCGGCTTCGAACGAGAAACCCTTGTCGTCGGTCTGGGTATAGATCGTCATGGCCGGGCCCGACGGCTTGATGCCCTGCTTGTCGAGATATTCGTTGAGCGACTTGAAGGCGTCGACCAACGTGTCGAAGGCGCCGTCCCACTTACTGTGACCTTTCAGGTAGACGATCGTGCGCTCCGGCATCGTCACGTCCTCGCCGAAGGCGTCGCCCGGCTGTAGCGGCGAGGGCGCGCCCGCCGACGGCCGGGGTTGCGCCATGGCCGGGGCGGCGGCGAGCGCGAACGCCAGCACGATCGGCGCCGCAAAACGTAAGCACGGCATCTGGGTTCTCCGTCGTTTAGAGCGCGGCGATCCCGGCAATTCGCGGCGTTTCGCGCATCTTATCATATGGCTCTGGCCAATCAGCGTTTATTCGCCATATAAACCGGGCGAAACCCGGGCAGGGGCTTGGGCGGCTGCCGACTGAACAGGCGAAACATTGGGCGCGCTCGCCAACCTAGCCTTCGTGAAGATGAACGGTGTCGGCAACGAGATCGTCGTGGTCGATCTGCGCGCCAAGGCGGCGAAAAGGGCGGCGGCGCGATCGAGCCTGCGGAAGCGCGCGCCGCGGCGGCGCCGCAGGGCGCGCCTTACGACCAGTTGATGGCGCTCTATCCGCCGCGCACGCCCGGCACCGAAGCCTTCATCCGCATCTACAACAATGACGGCTCGGAAGCCGGCGCCTGCGGCAACGGCATGCGCTGCGTCGCCGACATCGTGTCGAAGCAGAACGGCAAGACCGCGCTCACCTTCGAGACCACCGCCGGCATTCTCAATTGCTGGAAGGGCGCCGACGGGCTGTTCACGGTCGACATGGGTCCGCCGCGCTTCAAGTGGAACGAGATTCCGCTAGCGGAAGAATTCCGCGACACCCGCGCCATCGAATTGCAGATCGGGCCGATCGACAAACCGGTGCTGCATTCGCCGGCGGTGGTGAGCATGGGCAACCCGCACGCCATCTTCTGGGTCGACGATGTGAATGCCCATGATCTCGATCGCTTCGGCCCGCTGCTGGAAAATCATCCGATTTTTCCGGAGCGCGCCAACATCACGCTCGCCCATATCGTCTCGCGCGACGCCATCATCATCCGCACCTGGGAGCGCGGCGCCGGCCTCACCAAGGCCTGCGGTTCGGCGGCTTGCGCGGCCGCGGTTGCCGCCGCGCGGCTCAAGCGCACCAACCGCAAGGTGAAGGTGACGCTGCCGGGCGGCGATCTCACCATCGACTGGCGCACCAGCGACGATCACGTGCTGATGACCGGTCCTGTCCAGTTCGAACGCGAGGGCCGTTTCGATCCGGCGCTGTTCGCCCCCACCCAACCCTCCCCCGCACGCGGGGCAGGGAACGGGAGGGGGCCATGAGCCTCGACGTCGTCACCTTCGGCTGCCGGCTCAACATTACCGAGCAGGAAGTGATCCGGCGCGCCGCCGGCGCGGGCGGGCTGATCGACGCGGTGGTGGTGAATACCTGCGCGGTGACGGCGGAAGCGGTGCGGCAGGCGCGCCAGAACATCCGCCGCATCAGACGCGAGCGCCCGGACGCGCGCATCGTGGTCACCGGCTGCGCCGCGCAGACCGAGCCGGATACTTTCGCAAACATGCCCGAGGTCGATCGCGTTCTCGGCAACGCCGAAAAGCTCGACGCGCGTTCGTGGGCGGATGATCGGCGCATCGCCGTCGGCGACATCATGGCGGTGACGCGTCACACCGCGCATGCGGTCGACAGCATCGAGGGCCACACCCGCGCCTTCCTGCAGGTGCAGAACGGTTGCGATCATCGCTGCACCTTCTGCATCATTCCGTTCGGGCGCGGCAATTCGCGTTCGCTGCCGATGGACGAAGCGGTTGCGCAGGCGCGGCGGCTGGCCGCGCGCGGTTATCGCGAACTGGTGCTCACCGGCGTCGATATCACCGCCTACGGCGTTGACCTGGGCGAGCCGCGCTTGGGCGCGCTGGTCAAGCGAATCTTGCGCGACGTGCCCGAACTGGCGCGGCTGCGGCTGTCGTCGATCGATTCGGTGGAAGCCGACGACGATCTGCTCGATGCCTTTGCCAATGAATCGCGGCTGATGCCGCATCTGCATCTGTCGTTGCAGGCCGGCGACGATCTCATTCTCAAGCGCATGAAGCGGCGGCACACGCGTGCCGATGCGATTGCGTTCTGCGACCACGTGCGCCGGCTGCGGCCCGACGTGGTCTTCGGCGCCGACATCATCGCCGGTTTCCCGACCGAGACCGAGGCGATGTTCAAGCGCTCGCTCGATCTGGTCGACGAATGCGGGCTGACGCAATTGCACGTGTTTCCGTTCTCGCCGCGGCCCGGCACGCCGGCCGCGCGCATGCCGCAGCTCGACCGCGCGCGTGATCAAGGAGCGCGCCGCGCGCCTGCGCGAAAAGGGCGAGGCGGCATTGTGCGCGCATCTCGATGCGCAAGTAGGCCACCGGCGGCAGGTCCTGACCGAGCGCGGTGGCATCGGCCGCACCGAGCAGTTCACGGCGGTGCGGCTAGCCAGCGCCGTAGAACCCGGTACATTCCTCGATCTGACGATGACGGGACACGATGGCCGGCAATTGCTGGCGGCTTAATCAGGGAGTCCACATGGCGGCCGGCGAACATCTGGTGACGAGCCTGGAGCAGCTCGATGCGCTCTATGGCGCGAAGAACCCCAATTCGATCGCCAAGGAAATCGACCACCTCAGCGACGGCTATCGTAAGCTGATCGAGGCGGCGCCGTTCGTGGCGATCGCGACCGGCGGACCCGAAGGTTTCGATTGCTCGCCAAAAGGCGACGCGCCCGGCTTTGTGCGCGTTCTCGACGACAAAACGCTCGCCATCCCCGACCGCCCGGGCAACAACCGGCTCGACGGCTTCCGCAATATCGTGCGCGACCCGCGTATCGGTTTGCTGTTTCTCATTCCCGGCGTCGGTGAGACCTTGCGCGTCAACGGCCGCGCGTCGATCTCGATCGATCCCGAGCTGATGCAAAGCTTCACGGTCAACGGCAAGCTGCCGCGCAGCGTGCTGATCGTTCACATCGAGACGGTTTACTTCCACTGCTCGAAAGCCATCGTGCGCTCCAGGCTGTGGGACGAGAAGACCAAGATCGACCGCAAGAGTCTGCCTTCGACCGGCACCATCCTCGCGGAATTGAGTCACGGCAAGCTCGGTGGCGAGGCTTACGACCGCGACGCGCCGGAACGGATCAAGGCGCAGTTGTACTGAGTCGTCATGCCCGGCTTTATGCCGGGCATCCACGCCTTTCTTGCATCAAGAGAAGTAGGGCGTGGATGGCCGGGACAAGCCCGGCCATGACGAATATCATTCTGCCTGCCATCTACACATCATCAGCGCTTCGCGCATGTGCGTGGGCACCGGCGCGGTGACCGCGACCGGCGGCTTGTTCTTGGATATCGGCACCACGATCTCGCGCGAATGCAGATGCAAAGGCGGGCCGCCCAAGGAAACTGAATTACGCGGCGCGCGGCCGTAGATATTGTCGCCGAGAACCGGCCAACCCATCTCGGCACAATGCACTCGCAATTGATGCGTGCGTCCGGTCAGCGGCTCGAGCGCCAGCCACGTCAGGCCGTCGCCGCGCCCCATCACCTTCCAGGTCGTCGACGACGGCTTGCCTTCGGCATCGGCCTTCATCCACCAGCCGCGGTCTTCGTCGAGCTTGCCGAGCGCAATGTCGATGCGGCCTTCGTCGGCGTCAGGCGCGCCCTCGACCACCGCCCAATAGGTCTTGCCGATCTTGCCTTGTTTGAACAGCTTGCCCAACAATGCCAGCGCCTTGCGGTGGCGGCCCAGCACCAGGCAGCCCGAGGTGTCCTTGTCGAGCCGGTGCGCCAGCGCCGGCATGCGTGGCAGGCCGAAGCGCAGCACGTCGAAATAGTCCTCCAGGCTGTTGCCGCCTTTCGGCCCGCGATGCACCGACAGGCCGGCCGGCTTGTCGATCACCAGCATCAGTCCGTCACGGTAAAGCAGCCGCGCCAGCATCTCTTCCGGTGTCATGCCGAAACGGCTATCACGGGCGCGACATGAACGACAGCACCCCAGAAAGTTGGTGGAAACGCTTGAGTGGCGGCCTCAAGCGCACGTCGTCGTCGCTCGGCGGCGCGATCGTCGATCTGGTGACGAAGCGCAAGCTCGATGCCGCGGCGATCGAAGAGCTTGAGCACGAACTGATCCGCGCCGATCTTGGCCCGGAGTTCGCGGGCCGCATGGCTGCGGCGCTGGGCGAAGGCCGCTTCGACAAGGCGATCGCGCCCGACGAGGTGAAGGCGGTGCTCGCCGGCGAGATCGAGAAAGTGCTGGTCCCGGTCGCCAAGCCGCTGGAAGTGACGGCACGGCCGTTCGTCATTCTGGTTGCCGGCGTCAACGGCTCCGGCAAGACCACCACCATCGGCAAGCTCGCCGCCAAATTCCGCGCCGAGGGCAAGAGCGTCATGCTGGTGGCGGGCGACACGTTCCGCGCCGCGGCCATCGATCAGCTCAAGATCTGGGGCGAGCGCACCGGCGCCACCGTCATGGCGCGCGAGCCGGGCGCCGACGCGGCCGGCCTGGCGTTCGATGCGCTCAGCGCCGCCAAGACGGCAAACACCGACATCGTGCTGGTCGATACCGCCGGCCGCTTGCAGAATCGCGCCGAGCTGATGAGCGAACTGGAAAAAATGGTGCGCGTGATGCGCAAGGTCGAGCCGGCCGCGCCGCACGCGGTTCTGCTGGTGCTTGACGCCACTGTCGGGCAGAACGCGCTCAGTCAGGTGGACATCTTCGGCAAGATCGCCGGTGTGACGGGACTGGTGATGACCAAGCTCGATGGCACCGCGCGCGGCGGCATACTGGTAGCCATCGCGTCCAGATTCGGCCTGCCGGTGCATTTCATCGGTGTCGGTGAGGGTGTGGACGACCTCGCGCCGTTCACTGCACGGGATTTCGCGCGCGCCATAGTTGGGCTGGAGTAGATCACAATCCGTCATGCCCGGCCTTGTGCCGGGCATCCACGTCTTTAAGTGGTGCAACGAAAAAAGGCGTGGATGGCCGGGACGAGCCCGGCCATGACGAGCTAGGGAAGACAATGGTGGACAAAAAACAACTCAATCCCATTCTCAAGCTGGTGCTCGACATCGGGCCGCTGGTGCTGTTCTTCGCCGCCAATGCAAAGTTTGGAATTTTCGCCGCGACCGGCTGCCTTCATGGTGGCGGTGCTGATCGCGCTTGCGGTGTCCTACGTGTTGACGCGGCACATCGCGATCATGCCGGTGGTCACCGCCGTGATCGTGCTGGTATTCGGCGGCTTGACGCTGGTTCTGCACGACGATCTGTTCATCAAGCTCAAGCCGACCATCATCTATCTGTTGTTCGGCGGCACGCTGCTGGGCGGGCTCGCCGTCGGCAAGTCATTGCTCGGCGTGGTGTTCGACCAGATGTTTCATCTCACCGACGAAGGCTGGCGCAAGCTGACCTGGCGCTGGGCGCTGTTTTTCCTGGCGCTGGCGGTATTGAACGAGATCGTCTGGCGCACCGCAGACGACCGATTTCTGGGTCAGCTTCAAATTGTTCGGCGTGGTGCCGCTGACGTTTTTGTTCGGCGCGCTGCAAGTGCCGCTGATCAATAAATACAGCGTGGAGAAGAAGTCGTAGCTTCATCCGTTCGTCCCCGCGAAAGCGGGGACCCAGCTAAGAACTGGATTCCCGCTTTCGCGGGAATGAGCGATTAGTTCTTCAGCGCCGCCTTGGCGATTTCCGGCTCAATCATCCTGACGAGATTCTCGGCCGTGATCGGCCCGACCAGCTTGTAGGCAATCGCGCCGTCGCGTCCGACCACATAGGTCTCCGGCACGCCATAGACGCCCCAGTCGATCGAGGCGCGGCCGTTTTCGTCGACGCCGGCGGCCGCGAACGGATTGCCGTAGCGGTTGAGAAAGCGACGCGCGTTGTCGGCCTTGTCCTTGTAATTGATGCCGACCAATTGGATGCGCTTGTCCTTCGACAATTGCTCCAGGAACGGCACCTCGTCGTGGCAGGGCACGCACCACGATGCCCACACATTCACGACAGTCACCGCGCCCATGAAGCTGGCATTGCTCAGGCCCGGCACCGCCTTGCCGTTACGTTCGAGGCCGGCCAGCGGCGGCAGGTCGGTCTTGGGCGCCGGGCGGCCGATCAGCGCCGACGGCAGGCGGGACGGATCGCCGGCGCCGAGCCGGTAGAGGAACAGCGCGGCCAGCGCGAGAAATGCGATCAGCGGCAGCAGCACCAGGATATTGCGCCGTTTCTTGCCGGTGTTTTCGTCAGCGGCCGTGCTCATTGATCGCCCTTGCGTTGCGAGCGCCGCGTCACGCCCGCTTTGCTCGAGATCGCCGAGGATGCGGCGCTGCGCCGAATAATCGAGCACGACCCAGGCGACCAGCGCGGCGACCACGAATACCGTCACCGCATAGGCGGCGACGATGAAATCGGCGTGCGGGCCCAGATTCACGCGCGGGCCTCTTGCGCTTGTATGAGCCGCATCGCGCGCACGCGCCGGCGCAAAATTTCGTTGCGCATGGCGGCGAGAAACAGCGTCGCGAACAGCAGCGTGAACGCAGCCGCCATGATCAGCAGCGGCCACAGGATCGATGGATCGATGGCCGAGCCGCCCATGCGCAAGATCGAGGCCGGCTGATGCAGCGTGTTCCACCAGTCGACCGAGAATTTGATGATCGGAATGTTGACCGCGCCGACCAGCGTCAGGATCGCCGCCGCGCGCGAGCCGCGGCCGGGATCCTCGGCGGTCCAATAGAGCGCCAGCACGCCGAGATAGAGCAGGAACAGCACCAGCACCGAGGTGAGCCGCGCGTCCCACACCCAATAGGTGCCCCAGGTCGGGCGGCCCCAGAGCGAGCCGGTGATCAGGCACAAGAATGTAAACGCGGCGCCGATCGGCGCGGCGGCCTTGCCCGCGACGTCGGCGAGCGGATGCCGCCAAACCAGCGTGCCGAGCGCGGCGGCGCTCATCAGTCCCCAGCCCATCATGCCGAGCCAGGCCGCCGGCACGTGCAGGAACATGATCTTGACCGTGGCGCCCTGCTGATAGTCGTCGGGCGCGTTCATGGCGCGCGCCAGCCCGAACGCGAACAGCAGAACCGTCGCCGCCGCGAGCCACGGCAGCACGCGGTTGACGATGTTCAGAAAGCGCGTCGGGTTGGCGAGGTCGATGACAGCCATTGCTATTCCAGTCCATGCCGCAGCGCTGCGGCCGCGGCGAACGGGCCCGAGCACCAGCGAGCCCAAGGATAGCGCACAAAGAATGGTGAAAGCTGGGCCGAAGGGCGCGGGCCCGGCAATGGCGGCATTTGCCGCTGCGACGCCGAAGATCAGCACCGGGATCGTCAACGGCAATACCAAGACCGCCAACAGCAGACCGCCGCGTCGCAGCGTCACGGAAAGCGCCGCGCCGATCAAGCCGATGAAGGTGAGCGCCGGCGTGCCGGCGAGCAAAGTCAGCGCCAGCGTGCCGGTGGCGCGCAATTCGATGTTGAGCATCATCCCGAGCACCGGCGAGATCACCACCAGCGGCAGCGCGGTGGTCAGCCAATGTGCGATCGCTTTCGCCGCCACCGCCAGTTCGAGCGGCATGCGGCCCATCATCAACAGATCGAGCGAGCCGTCGTCGTAGTCGATTGCGAACAGCCGGTCGAGCGCGAGCAGGCTGGCCAGCAATGCGCCGAGCCACAGGATCGCCGGGCCGATGCGCGCCAGCAGCGCGAGGTCGGGACCGAGCGCGAACGGCATCATCACCACGACGATCAGGAAGAACAGCGCGCCCATCAGCGCGCCGCCGCCGACGCGAACGGACGAGCCGCATGTCGCGGACGATGAGGGCGAAAAGCGCGTTCATTGGTTCAGGACCGAGCTTCAGTTCGCGCGCGCGTTCGAGACCGATCGGTCCATGCGCCGCGGCCACGATCATGCCGCCGCCGGCGAGGTGGCCGCGCATCAAATCGGCCAGCCGTTGCTTGCGACGGCGCATCGAGCGCCGAGGTCGGCTCGTCGAGCAGCCAGAGTCGGCCGCTTGACGGCAACGAGCCGCGCGATCGACAGCCGCCGCCGCTGGCCGGCCGACAGATAGGCCGCCGGCAGGCCGGCCAGCGGGGCGAGGTCGACCGCTTCCAGCGCGGACTCGATCGTGCCGCCGCCGTGTCGAGATAGCGCGTCCAGAACCCCAGGTTTTCGCGCACCGACAGCGACGGCTTCACCGCGTCCTGGTGGCCGAGGTAATGCGCCTGTTCGGCGATGCTGGCCTCGCCGTCGCCGCCCGCGAGGGTGAGGTGGCCGGCCACCAACCGCACCAGGCCCGCGATCACGCGCAAGAGTGAGGATTTGCCGGCGCCATTGCGCCCGGTCACCAGCAAGGCTTCGCCGCCGGACAGGCTGAAATTGATGTCCGCGAACACCTCGCGCCCGCCCCGGCTGCAAGCCAGGTTGTCGCCCGTGAGTTGCATCAGCCGCGCCGCAGCCCTGCGTGCGGCGCGCAAATCCGCCATGCAGGCCCCGGTAAATCTCGCGTTTCTTGCGCATTTTTAGAGAAGTTCCCTCGTTAATGTGGCGTCCGGCGCAAAAAGACCCTATAAACCCGCACCTACGGCATCAAACTTAATGGAATTCGGGCGCAAGTCTCCCCGGCGAGAAAACTCCTGTCTTGCTAAGAGCTTAGACCGAACCAGCGCCGGTGTCCCGGCCGGGAATGGAAACACCGACATGACTTCGCTCGACAGTTTTCGATGCTGCAAGACCCTTGAGGTCGGTAGCAAAACTTACGCCTATTTCAGCCTTCCGACCGCCGAGAGAAACGGCCTGAAGGGCATTTCCCGCCTGCCGTTCTCGATGAAGGTGCTGCTGGAAAACCTGCTGCGCAACGAAGACGGGCGCACGGTGACCAAGGACGACATCAAGGCGGTCGCCGAGTGGCTCAAGACCAAAACCTCGAACCGTGAGTTCGCATTCCGCCCGGCGCGCGTGCTTGATGCAGGATTTCACCGGCGTGCCGGCGGTGGTCGATCTCGCCGCCATGCGCGACGCCATGGAGGCGCTCGGCGGCGACCCCAAGAAAATCAATCCACAGGTGCCGGTCGATCTGGTGATCGATCATTCGGTGGCGGTGACCTTCTTCGGCAACAACGGCGCGTTCAAGAAGAACGTCGAGGAGGAATACCGGCAGAACCAGGAACGCTACAAATTCCTGAAATGGGCGCAGCGCTCATTCGACAATTTCAGCGTCGTGCCGCCCGGCACCGGCATCTGCCACCAGGTCAATCTCGAATATCTGTCGCGCGTGGTCTGGAGCAAGAAGGACAAGGTGAAGGTCGACGGCAAGCCGGCGACCATGGACCTCGCCTATCCCGACACCGTGGTCGGCACCGACTCGCACACCACGATGGTCAACGGCCTGTCGGTGCTCGGCTGGGGCGTCGGCGGCATCGAGGCGGAAGCCGCCATGCTCGGCCAGCCGCTGTCGATGACATTGCCGGAAGTGATCGGCTTCAAGTTCGCCGGCAAGCTCAAGGAAGGCGTCACCGCTACCGACCTTGTGCTGACCGTCACCGAAATGCTGCGCAAGCGCGGCGTGGTCGGCAAGTTCGTCGAATTCTTCGGGCCCGGCCTCACGCATCTCACGATTGCGGACCGCGCCACGCTCGGCAACATGTCGCCGGAATACGGCGCTACCTGCGGCTTCTCGCCGATCGACGACGACACCATCCGTTACATGAAGGATACCGGCCGTCCGGCGGACGTGATCGCGCTGACGCTGGCCTATGCCAAGGCGCAGGGCATGTTCCGCGTCAAGACCACGCCCGATCCGATGTTCACCGACATCCTCAAGCTCGATCTCGCTTCGGTCGAACCGTCGCTGGCCGGTCCCAAGCGTCCGCAGGACCGCGTCGCGCTGAAGGAAGTGAAGTCCGGCTTCGCCAATTCGATGGACAAGGAATTCAACAAGAGTTCCGAGGCGAAGAAACGCGTCAAGGTCGAAGGCAAGAATTACGATATCGGCCACGGCGACGTGGTGATCGCGGCGATCACTTCCTGCACCAATACGTCGAATCCGAACGTGATGATCGGCGCCGGCCTGCTGGCGCGCAAAGCCGCGGCCAAAGGCTTGACCGCCAAGCCGTGGGTGAAAACTTCGCTGGCGCCCGGCTCGCAAGTGGTCGGCGAATATCTCGACAAGTCCGGCCTGCAAAAGGATCTCGACAAGCTCGGCTTCAATCTGGTCGGCTTCGGCTGCACCACCTGCATCGGCAATTCCGGCCCGCTGCCGCCGGAGAATTCCAAGGCGATCAACGACGGCGATCTGGTCGCCGCCGCGGTGCTCTCGGGCAACCGCAACTTCGAAGGCCGCGTCAATGCCGACGTGCGCGCCAACTATCTCGCCTCGCCGCCGCTGGTGGTCGCCTACTCGATCGCCGGCTCGATGAATGTCGACCTGGCGAAGGAGCCGCTCGGCACCGACCAGAAAGGCAAGAAGGTTTTTCTGAAGGACATCTGGCCGTCGAACAAGGAAATCGGCGAATTCGTCGGCAAGAATATCACCCGGCAGATCTTCACCAAGAAATATGCCGACGTCTTCAAGGGCGACGCCAATTGGCGCAAGATCTCCGTCAAGGGCGGGCTGACTTACGCGTGGGACGATCGCTCGACCTACGTGCAGAACCCGCCGTACTTCGAGGGCATGGAAAAGCGCCAGCGCCCGATCGAGGACATCGTCGACGCCCGCGTGCTCGGGCTATTCCTCGACTCGATCACCACCGACCACATCTCGCCGGCGGGATCGATCAAGGAAGCAAGCCCGGCCGGCGAGTACCTGCGCGATCACCAGGTTCGCCCGAAGGATTTCAACCAATACGGCACGCGCCGCGGCAATCATCAGGTCATGATGCGCGGCACCTTCGCCAACATCCGCATCAAGAACCAGATGGTGCCGGGTGTCGAAGGCGGCGTCACCATTCACTATCCGTCGAAGCAGCGCATGACGATGTACGACGCGGCCATGAAGTATAAGGCCGACAACGTTCCGCTGGTTATCTTCGCCGGCAAGGAATACGGCACCGGCTCGTCGCGCGACTGGGCCGCCAAGGGCACCGTACTGCTCGGGGTCCGCGCTGTCATCACCCAGTCGTTCGAGCGCATCCACCGCTCCAATTTGATCGGCATGGGCGTGATGCCGCTGGTATTCGAGGAAGGTACGTCCTGGCAGTCGCTCGGCATGAAGGGCGATGAGCAGGTCACGATCCGGGGCCTGCACGGCGAACTCAAGCCGGGACAGCGGCTGATCGCCGAGATCGTTGCCGGTAATGGCACGCTCAAGCGTGTCCCGCTGATCTGCCGCATCGATACGGCGGACGAGCTCGACTACTTCAAGAACGGCGGAATTCTGCAATACGTGCTGCGCCATTTGGCCAGTTAACCGCGCTATGGCGGCCAGATCCACTCACCGCGAAGTGAGTGGCGGGTGATCGGCGAGGGGTTCTATATGGTGCCGCGCCGGGCAGGGGGATCGTGGGATTCCGTATGAACTATCGCCACATCGCCTTTGCGGCCGCAGCAATTTGCACTGCTTCGATGACGCCGCCATCCGCCAACGCCGGAGAAACGCGCGCGGTCGTCGAACTCTTCACCAGCCAAGGCTGCTCGTCCTGCCCGCCGGCCGACAAGCTAATGGGCGAGCTGTCGCGCGATCCGTCGCTGGTGATCATGAGTCTGCCGGTCGACTATTGGGATTATCTTGGCTGGAAGGACACGCTGGCGCAGCACGGCCATTCGGACCGTGAGCGCGCCTATGCCGACACCCGCGGCGATCGCGAGGTCTACACGCCGCAGGTCGTGGTCAATGGCATCGTGCATGTGCTGGGCAGCGACAAGGCGGCAATCGAACAGGCGATCGCGCAGACGCGCCAAAGTGCTGCGCCGCTGGCGCTGCCGGTGACGCTAACGATTGCCGACGGCAAGGTGTCGGTAAATGTTCCAGCCGCCAAGGACGCGAGTCAAAGCGGCGAGGTCTGGCTTTGCCCGATCACCGGCAAGGCGCAGGTCGAAATCGGCCGCGGCGAGAACCGCGGCCACACGCTGGCGTACTACAACGTAGTGCGCCGCTGGGTGAAGCTCGGCGACTGGAGCGGCAAGGCGGAAACTTTCAGCGTGCCGGTGGCCAATCTGCCGAATGCGGATTTTTCGCTGCAGGATATCGATCGCGTTACCGTGCTCGTGCAAAGCGGTGGCGCCGCCAAGCCGG
The DNA here is from genome assembly GCA_963809675.1 of uncultured Alphaproteobacteria bacterium. Classification (GTDB taxonomy): domain Bacteria; phylum Pseudomonadota; class Alphaproteobacteria; order Rhizobiales; family Xanthobacteraceae; genus Pseudolabrys. The sequence goes on along the minus strand of CAWEKJ010000006.1, from coordinate 170,164 downwards.
GCTTGATGCTGGGCGCCGCGACCGCCAGCCTGCGCTAAGTCCACACCCCGACAAAATAAAAAAATCGGGCCGGCGACTAGCCGACCCGAGTACTTAGGGGATTGAACCGTACGCGTACTCAACTCGAACTTTTACGCGAAACTCAACTTGGCCCGGTCGGCTGACCCCCGGGGGGCTGGGGGGCTGAGGAATCCGGAGATCGAACCGGACCGGGCCTTTGAGGCAACGCTGGCGTTATCCCAATCCAGCGTGACCGGCGATTGACGGAAATAGGGCGTTATTGTGGGGGCTTTTAACGTCTTCGTGATCGAACATCGCCTCTTTTGTACGTTTTGCGGCATTTATTGCCAAATTGAGGCTCTTGCCGTGGCCGCTGCCCGGCGCAATCATTGGCTCTGACAAAAGGAGGCGCCGTATGACGTTCGGTTCCGGCGAAATCGATCCCAGCCAGTCCCCCGGGGGCGGAACCCCGGCGCGACACCCGACCGCCCCCCCGAATCAAGTCACCTTCAGCCGACGCGAGCTCAACCGCATTCTCGATCTCTATGGCCGCAAGGTCGCCGCCGGCGAATGGCGCGATTACGCCATCGACTTCCTGAAAGACCGCGCCGTGTTTTCTGTGTTCCGCCGCTCATCGGAAGTCGCGCTCTATCGCATCGAAAAAAATCCCAAGCTGTCGCGCCGGCAGGGCGCCTACAGCGTGATCTCGGCGACCGGCTTGATCGTACGGCGCGGGCATGAACTCGACCGCGTGCTGCGATCGATCGATCGCTCGCTGGCTGTGGTGGTTTAGCTCGTCAGTGCAGGTTATTGCCGGACGAACCGTCTTGGCCGGGTTTTGTTTCGGTCTCTCGCGGTGGACTCGCCGCCCCCGGCCCCAAAGCGAGCTGCATTAAAGGCGTGTCGAGCCAACGGCCGAATTTCCAGCCGATACTGCGCAAGTTGCCGGCGTCGGTGAAGCCGCACGCCCTGTGTACCCCGATCGATGCCGCCTGATTTGAATCTCCGATCACCGCGATCATTTGCCGGAAACCGAGCGCCGTGCAGGCGTCGATCAGCGCCTGCAGCAGAACCTTGCCGATGCCGCGGCGCTGCATATCGGGCGCGACATAGACCGAGTTCTCGACGGTGAAACGGTAGGCCGGGCGCGTGCGATAGAGCGAAGCATAGGCATAGCCGGCGACGACACCATCAATTTCGGCAACGATGTACGGAAATTTCCCGTCGAAAATGGCGCGCATGCGCCGGATCATTTCCGTTTCATCCGGCGGTTCGAGCTCAAACGATGCCGTGCCGTGCATCACGGCGTGCGTGTAGATGCGCGTGATCGTCGGTATGTCGCTTGGCCGGGCCGGTCGAATTGAAATATTCGACATGGTCACTCCCATCATTTGAAACCCGGCATCGATCAGCATAGCGCAAAAGAAAACGCCCCGGCACTAGGCCGGGGCGCTGTGTTCTGGTATGCCGCTGGCGCTTAGCGCCGGTCGCCCATGAAGCGCAGCAGGAACAGGAACAGGTTGATGAAGTCGAGATAGAGCGTCAGCGCGCCCATCACGGCCTTGCGGCCGGAGACGGTGCCATCGTCGTTGGCGCTATACATCTCCTTGATCTTCTGGGTGTCCCAGGCGGTCAGCCCGGCGAAGATCAAGACGCCGATCGCCGAGATGGCGAAGTCGAGCCCGGTGCTCTTCAGGAAGATGTTGACGACCATCGCCAGGATCAGCCCGAACAGGCCCATCACCAGGAACGAACCGATCGGCGAGAGATCGCGTTGCGTGGTGTAGCCGTAGAGGCTCAACGCGCCGAACGACGCCGCCGAGATGAAGAAGGTGCGGGTGATCGAGGCGCCGGTATATTGCAGGAACACCGACGACAGCATCAGCCCGAGCAAGCCGGCATAGAGCATGAACAGGATGAGCGCCGTGCCGGCCTGCAGCCTGTTGATGCGGAAGCTCAGGAAGAACACAATGCCGAGCGTGCCGAGGAACAGCACGATCGTCAGCGGTCCACCGAACACGGCGTGTCCGAACGGCGTCAGGCCGAAGTGATCCGGCCGGTCGTGTCGGTTACGACAGCGGCATTGTAAGTGAGCCAGGCGACGACACCGGTCAGAGCAACGCCGGAGGCCATGTAATTGTAGATGCGGATCATGTAGGCGCGCAGGCCCACATCGATCTCGGCAGCACGCGCGGTGCCGATGCCGCGGGCAGCTACGTTACGGTCATAGTCCGACATCGAAGTTTCCTCTCTTTGTCCGCGCGCCGGCGGCAGCCGTCGCGCTCGTGGCTTGAATCTAGGGTGTGTCGAGCGTCAACGCCAGATATGGCTCGAAGATGACCAGCATCATTGCGGATCGTTAACGACCCGGTGCCGCCATTATAGGCGAAAATGCCCGCCCGGCAGAATGTGCGCAGAAATCTATAGGTTTCTCAATACCGGGAGCCGGTTTTTGGCCCAGCGCGCTGAAGGTGCCGGTGAGCCCCAGCGTCACCGTCACCGCCACCGCGCCGAAGGTGGCGGCCAGCGCCGGCAGCGGCAGCCAGGCAAACGGCAAGTGCATCAGCTCGGTCACGATCAGCCAGCCGGCCAGCGATCCGCTCAGCACGCCGAACACCGCGGTGGCGGCCCCGAGCAGCAGATACTCGATGGTATAGGCGGCGAGCAGCCGGAAGCGGGTCGCGCCCAGCGTCTTGAGGATCACCGCGTCATAGACCCGGTGACGGTGGCCGGCGGCGAGCGCGCCGCCCAGCACCAAAGCCGCGACCAGCAGCGTGAGCGCGCTGGCGCCGCGGATAGCCAGCACCAAATTCGTGACGATGGCGCCGATCGCGTCGAGCGCGTCCTTCACGCGGACCGCGGTGACCATGGGAAACGCATCGGCGACCGCGCGCACGATGGCGCCTTCCTGCGCCGGCGTGCCGCCGTTCGGGAAAGTGAGACTTGCGAGATGGGTATGCGGTGCGCCGTCGAAGGCGTGCGGCGAAAATACCATGACGAAATTGATGCCGAGGCTCTCCCAGTCGACGGTGCGCATATTGGCGATGCGGGTGGTGATGTTGCGGCCGAGCACATTGACGGTGACCGGATCGCCAAGCTTGAGGCCGAGCCCGTCGGCGATCTTTTTCTCGAACGACAGCAGCGGCGGACCGTCATAATCCGCGCCCCACCATTTGCCCTCGACCAGCCGCGAGCCGGACGGGATGTCGCCGGCATAAGTGATGCCGCGATCGCTTTGCAGCACCCAGGCGGCTTCCGGTTTCGGCTTCAGGTTTTCGGCCGGGATGCCGTTGGCGGAGACGATGCGTCCGCGCAGCATCGGCACTTCTTCCAGTTTTGCCGCCGGCGCCTGCGCGCGCACGAAGTTTGCCGAAGCGCCCGGCCTGGTCGGCCGGAATGTCGAGGAAATAGAACGATGGCGCCTTGGCCGGCAATTCCGCCGCGAACTGCCGTTGTAGATTGCCGTCGATTTCGATCACGGTGACCAGCAGCGCGATCCCTAAGCCGAGCGACAGCACGATGGTTGGCGTCAATGCGCCGGGGCGGTAGATATTGGCGACCGCCATGCGCAACACGGTCGAGCGCGCGCGCGGCGCGTGGCGGGCGGCAAACATCAGCAGCCCGGCGACCAGCCGAAGCAACACGAAAACGCCAGCCGCGACGCCGACATAGACGATCGCGACGCGTCGGTCGTAAGCCAGCAGCACCGCGAGCGCGGCCAAAGCCAGCACCGCGCTTGCCGTTAGCGCGATATAAATCTTGCGCGGCCACGCCGGCTGCGGCGCCACGGCGTCGCGGAACAACGCGCCGACCGGCACGTCATGGGCGCGTCCGAGCGGCCAGAGCGCAAACGCCAGCGCCGTCATCAATCCATAGACCAGCGCCAACACCAGCTCGGCCGGATGCACGGCCGGTCGATCGGCAGCGGAATGATCGCGCCGAAGATCCATGTAACCAAGAACGGCAAAATCGCGCCGAGCGCCATGCCGATCGCGCCGCCTATCGCTGCCAGCAGCAGCACCTGGGTGAGGTAGATCGCGAACACGCGCCGCCCGCTGGCGCCGAGCGCCTTCATGGTGGCAATGATTTCGCGCCGGCGGTCGAGATGACTTTTCACCGCGTTGCCGACGCCGACGCCGCCAACCAAGAGCGCAGTCAGGCCGACGATGGTGAGAAATTGCGTGAAGCGCTCGACGTTGCGCTCGAGTTGCGGCGAGGCATTGCTGCGATTGCGGATGTCCCAGCCGGCTTCGGGGAAATGCGCGCGCGCCTGCGCGGTCACCGCCTTGGCGGCGGCATCGGTGGCGTCGCTTCTGCGGCAGGCGCAGCCGATAATGCCAGCGCACCAGACTGCCGGGCTGCAGCAGGCCGGTGGCGCGCAACGCCTCCTGGCTCACCAGAAGTCGCGGCCCGAAGCCGATGCCGCCAGCGAGCTTGTCCGGCTCGCTTGTCAGCGCGGCGCGGATTTCGAATGTGGCGTTGCCGACGGTCAGCCGTGCACCCGGCTTGATGCCGAGTCGTGTCAGCAGCACTGGATCGGCCGCGGCGCCGAACGCGCCATCGCGCTGCGCCAGTGCGTCGCTCGAGCGCGGCCGGGCGGATCGAGCACGGCCTGGCCGTAAAGCGGATAGGCGCCGTCGACCGCTTTCAATTCGACCAGCGTGGCTTTGCCGTCGGGTTCGCGCGCCATGGCGCGCATGGTCGCGGCGCTCGAAACTTTGCCGTGATTCTCCAGGAACGCCCGCTCGTTCGGTGAAAGCTCGCGCTGGATCAGCGTAAACGCCAGATCGCCGCCCAAGATGACCTGGCCCTGGCGCGCCAACCCATCCGCCAAGCTGGCGGCCAGCGAGCCGACGCCGGCGATCGCCATGCAGCCGAGCGCGATACACGTGATGAACACGTAGAAGCCGCGCAACCCGCCGCGCAGTTCGCGCAGCGCGAAACGTAGCGGCAGCAGCCTCCCTTTTCCCTCCCCTGAAAGGGGAGGGTGGCCCGGCGTCGCGTAAGCGACGGCGGGTCGGGTGGGGTCACGTCTCAAGGCGACCCCCACCCGGCGAACTTCGTTCGCCGACCTCCCCCTTAGAGGGGGAGGTATAAGAGAGTTTGTCGACGCGGCCGGAGCGCAGCCGCACGATGCGCCCGCAGCGGGTGGCGAGCGCTGCATCATGGGTGACCAAAACCAGCGTGGCGCCGCGCTTGATGTGGCCGGCGAACAGCAGATCGATGATCTGCTTGCCGGTGTCTTCGTCGAAGTTTCCGGTCGGCTCGTCGGCCACCAGGATGGCCGGATTGGGCGCCAGCGCGCGGGCGACCGCCACGCGTTGCTGCTCGCCGCCGGAAAGTTCGGCAGGATAATGATGCAGCCGTTCGCTCAAGCCGACGCCGGCGAGTTCGGCGCGCGCGCGCGCATTGGCGTCCGCGATGCCGGCTAGTTCGAGCGGCACCGCGACGTTTTCCAGTGCGGTCATGGTCGGGATCAGGTGGAACGACTGGAATACGATTCCGACGTTGCGCCCGCGGAAGCGCGCCAGCGCGTCCTCATCGAGCATGTTCAAACTCTTGCCAGCCACCGCCACCGTGCCGGTGTCGGTCCGCTCCAGCCCCGCCATCACCATCAGCAGCGTGGATTTGCCCGATCCCGAAGGCCCGACCAGGCCGATTGCCTCGCCGCTGCCTATATTCAGGTCGATGTCTTTGAGAATATGGACGCGGGCCACCCCTTGCCCGAGCGACAGATTGACGCCTGCCAGCGCAATGGCCGGCCCCGCCTGGGACGAAGCTTTCATGGGATTTCACCGCTCACGACCCCGCACATATGGGACAAAATCCGACCGGGTCCAATGCCTTGCGGCGTTGGTTTTAGCCGTGCTGGTGTGCCTGCCGGCAGGCGGTGCACGGGCGGCCGACGAGCGGCCGGTAAAAATCGTCGTGCTGGGGGATTCGCTGAGCGCCGGATTGGGGCTGCCGGCGGACGCGGCGTTTCCGGAAAGGCTCGCGCAGGCGCTGAAAGCCAAGGGCATTGCCGCAACCGTCGCCAATGCCGGGGTGTCGGGCGATACCGCGTCCGGTGGGCTCGGCCGTCTGGACTGGTCGGTTCCCGATGGAACGTCGGCGGTGATCGTTGAACTCGGCGCCAATGACGCTTTGCGGGGCATCGACCCGAGCGTGACCAAGGCCGCGCTCGACGGCATCCTGACAAAACTCCGCGACCGGCACATTTTCGTCCTGCTCGCCGGCATGCGGGCGCCGCGCAACATGGGCGCCGATTATGTGCAAGCCTTCGATGCCATATATCCGGCGCTTGCTTCGACGCACCGGGTCGTCTTTTATCCATTCTTCCTCGAGGGGGTGGCCACCGACGCCAAACTCAATCAGGCCGATGGCCTGCACCCGACCGCCGCCGGCGTCGACGTGATCGTGGCGCGTATCCTGCCGCGGGTCGAGCAGTTAATAGCCGTTGCCCGTGCAGCGCGCGCATCGTGAACCGGAAGTCGCCATGCCGCGTCTCTTCACCGGTGTCGAAATCCCCGCCGACGTTGGGCAGGCGCTCGGCATGCTGCGCGGCGGATTGCCGGGCGCGCGCTGGATCGACCCGCAAAATTATCATCTGACGCTGCGCTTCATCGGCGACGTCGACGACCTGGTCGCCCAGGAGGTTGCCTTGATGCTCGGCCGCGTCAAGCGCGGCGCGTTCGATCTTTACATGGAAGGGCTGATGCCGTTCGGCGGCCGCAAGCCGCGCGCGGTGGTGGCGGCGGTGTCGCCGGTGCAGCCTTTGCTCGACGTGCAGGCCGAGCAGGAACGGCTGATGCGGCGCATCGGATTGGAGCCGGAAGGGCGCAAATACATTCCTCATGTGACGCTGGCGCGGCTGCGCGACGCCTCCAGCTTCGCGGTCGCCGATTATCTGTCGGGGCGCGGCTACTTCCGCACCGCGCCATTCCACGTCTCGCGTTTCGTGCTGTTTTCCTCGCGTGATTCGGTCGGCGGCGGGCCTTACGTGGTCGAGGCGAGTTATCCGCTCGGCGCGCGAAGTTCGGCTACGCCGGCCTAAACAGGCGCGACTGCACCTCGAACATCGCGGCGGCGATGCTGTGATTGTCGGCGGCGGCCTCGCGCATCAGCGAGAGCAGCGTCGAGCGCGGCGGATCGACTTTGCCGATCACGCTGCCGAAGTCGAACGACAGTTCGGCGTCGAACTTGCGGGCGAGCTGCTGCATGCGCCGGTTTTCAGCGAGGCAATCCATGCGCAGCAATTTGAAACCGCGGTTGCGCGCGGAGAGCAGCGTGCGCTCGAGCAATTCGGTTCCGACGCCGTGACTCTGCCACGGCTGCTCGATGCTGAAGGCGGCTTCCGCCTTATGAGCGAGCAACGGGCCATTGCGCCGCAACTCGGCGGCGCCGCGCAGCAGGCCGTCGACGAAGAAGCCGTGCACCACGACGCCGAGGCCGTTGGCGGTCGCGGCGTGACGCGCGACGAATTCGTCCGACACCGTGCCGGAAAACCGCCGGTAGCGGCTGTCGCGGTCAAGGCGCAGCAGGTGGTCGCGATAGGCGTCGGTTTCGCCGATCCACAATTTGCGGATAGCGCCGCCGTCGGGCAAAGGCTCGTGCATGTCCGGTCTCCTGCTTGCGAAGGATTCGCCTGCTGACGGTTATATGGTGCAATGCAGCAAAAAGACGACAGAATCCCGGCCCAGCGCGGACCTTTGCTGCAAAAAATGCATAGCTGTCAGCATGTTACCGCAGTAAGTCCGCAGCACGAGTTGCAGCAATTACCGCGGCATTTCCCGCAAAATTGGTGAGTTTCCGCGCCAAATAGCTGATTTACAGGCGGCGCGGATCACCCTACCTCTGCCGTCTCGCCGCGCCCGGGGCCGCAATTCGTTTCATGTCCGAAACCTTCAGCACGCGTTACGCGGCGCTCATTGCCGCCGGAAAAATCGAGGCCGATTCCGGCCAGGCCGTGCTCGCGGAGCAACTGACCGCGCTCGAACGGCGCATCGACCGCCATCGGCTGGCGCGCAAATCGTCCTCGCTCGGTTGGCTGTTCGGCAGCCGCGAGCAGGCCGGCGCGCCGCTGAAAGGGCTTTACATCTACGGCGAGGTCGGCCGCGGCAAGACCATGCTGATGGACTTGTTCTTCGACGACCAGCGCGGTGAAACGCAAGCGCCGCGTCCATTTCCACGAATTCATGACCGACGTTCACGAGCGCGTCCACGTCTACCGGCAGGACATCAAGAACGGCGCGGGGCAGGACCCGATCCAGCGCGCCGCCGCCGCCATTGCCGAGGAAACCTGGCTGCTGTGTTTCGACGAATTTCACGTGACCGACATCGCCGACGCCATGATCCTCAGCCGGCTGTTCACGCGGCTGTTCGAACTCGGCATCGTCGTGGTGGCGACATCGAACCTGGCGCCCGATGAGCTGTACAAAGACGGGCTCAATCGCGCGCTGTTTCTGCCGTTCCTCGCTTTGCTCGAGCGGCATTGCGAGGTCGTGCGGCTGGAGGCGCGGATCGATTTCCGGCTGGAGAAGCTCACCGGCATGCCGGCCTGGTATGTGCCGGCCGATGCCAAGGCCGATGCCGCGCTCGACGAGGCCTGGCGGCGTCTGGCCGGCGAGCATGCCGGCGCGCCGCAGGAGTTGATGGTCAAGGGCCACAAAGTGCGGGTGCCGCAAGCGGCGATGGGGGTGGCGCGGTTTTCGTTCGACGATTTGTGCGCGCAGCCTTTGGCGGCTCCCGACTACCTCAAGACTGGCGCACGAATTCCACACCATCGTTCTGGACCACATCCCGGTGATGGATCAGGCCCGGCGCAACGAGGCCAAGCGCTTCATCATTCTGATCGATACGCTCTACGATCATGCGGTGAAGCTGTTGGCCTCGGCGCAGGCGCAGCCGGACCGTCTTTACACCGCGACCGAGGGCTACGAGGCGCAGGAATTCAAGCGCACCGCCTCACGCCTGATCGAGATGCGCTCGCAGTCCTATCTCGGCCTGCCGCACGGCTCGCGGCCGGATAACGCCGTCGATGCCGGCTTGATCGTGGAAACCTGACGCGGTTTTTCGTTGCCAATTGCGCCGCCGCGGGCGATATCCGGCCGATGATCAGCATCAACAAGGAGCCGGAGATGGCCGACCAACCACTCCCGCCGGATACTGCGTCTGACCTTGCGGGCAATGGTGACACCGCCGAGCACGGCACGCCGTCCCGTCCGAAGCGGGTGCGGCCCACCCGGTTTCGATGCGTCATCTGCAACAAGGAAAAACCGGCCCGCGATGTCACCCAGCTCGATGTCGTGCGGCCCAATCTGATCGATCGCATCAAGGCCGATCATCCCGATCTTCCGGCCGAGGGGCATATCTGCGCCGAGGACCTCGACCGCTTCCGCTCACGCTATGTTTCCGGGTTGCTCGGTCAGGAACGCGGTGAACTCACCAAGCTTGAACAGGATGTGGTGCAGAGTCTCGCCGATCATGAAACGCTGGCGGAGAACATCGAAGCCGAGTGGGTCGGCCACCGCACGGTGGGCGAACGGCTGTCCGATCATCTGGCAAGCTTCGGCGGCAGTTGGACCTTCATTATTATTTTTTTCGTGGTCTTGGCGGTCTGGATGGCATTCAACGCCATCACGCTTGAGCAGGAACGGTTCGATCCCTATCCTTACATACTGCTCAATCTTGTCCTGTCATGTCTGGCGGCCATCCAGGCGCCGATCATCATGATGAGCCAGAAGCGCCAGGAGGCTAAAGACCGCCTGCGGTCGGAGAACGACTTCCGGGTCAATCTCAAGGCCGAACTGGAAATCAGGCACCTGCATGAAAAGATCGACCACATCCTCACCCGGCAGTGGGAGCGGCTGGCCGAAATCCAGCAGATCCAGTTGGAGATGATGCAGGACCCGGCTATCCGCAAGCGCTGAGCGTTAGCTGACGCTCGACCAGATCAACAATGCGACCGCGAGCCCCATCAGCGCCGCGGCGAGCCAGCCCAGGATCAACAACCAGCGCGGCAGTGCCACCGAACGCCCTTTGAGCTTGCTGGAGACCACCAGCATGGTCGCGATCATGATCGGCACCGCGACGACGCCGTTGATGACCGCGGTCCAGAACAGCATTGCGATCGGGTCGATATTGGTGGCGAGCAACGCCGAGCCGCCCAAGGTTGCCGCCGCGACGATGGCATAAAATCCGATGGCGCGGCTGGCCGGCAGTTCCAGGCTGCCGCGCAATTTGAATACCTCGGCAACCGCGTAGGCCGCCGATCCGGCCAGCACCGGCACCGCCAGCAGACCGGTGCCGATAATGCCGGCGGCAAACAGCGCGAACGCCAATGGTCCGCCGACCGGCCGCAAGGCCTCGGCGGCCTGCGCCGCGGTATCGATGTGCGTGATGCCATGACTGTGCAGCGTCGCCGCCGTGGTCACGATGATGCAGAAGGCAATCAGATTGGAAAAGAACATACCGGTCCAGGTATCGACCGAGATGCTCCTGAATGAATTTTTCTTCAGGTCCGGATGCGCCGCATACATGTAGCGGTGGCTCATCCTCGATTCTTCCGCTTCCTGCGAGGCCTGCCAGAAAAACAGATAAGGGCTGATGGTCGTGCCGAAGATCGCCACCACCATCAACAGCATCTCGCGATCGAAGCTGACGGTCGGCAAGACCGTTGCGCGCACCACCTCGCCCCAGGGAATGTGCACGCTAAAGACCGCTGCGACATAGAACAGCAGCACCAGAGTCATCAGCTTCAGATAGCGGGCATAGCGGTGATAGGGGACCAATATTTCGGTGACGAGGCATGCGATCCCGAACAAAATTGCAAAGGCAAGCGCCGAGCCGCCGACCACCAGCCGCAACGCTTCGCCCATGGCTGCCAGATCGGCTGCGATGTTGATGGTGTTGGCGATCAATAGTAATGCCACCAGCGGATATAGCGCCCAGGCCGGCAGCACGCGCGCGATATTGGCCGCAAGCCCGCGCCGCGTATCCCAGCCGATCACCGCGCTGACGATCTGAATCGCCGCCATGAAAGGCAGCGTCAGGAACACGGTCCACAACAGCGAAAAGCCGAACTGTGCGCCGGCCTGCGAATAGGTCGCGATGCCGCTCGGGTCGTCGTCAGCCCCACCGGTGACAAGTCCCGGCCCGAGCGCGCGCCAAATCCCGCGCGCTGAAAATCGCAATTTGCTCATGAATTAAATCCGGAAGTCCCGTGGCGATCTTGGCGCCGTGCCGACGCGGAAGTCCACGGCAATGCAAAAACGAAAAACGCCTCTGGACAGGCGGCGACGCGTCTGCTGGTATAATGTATACAAGATGCGGAACGAGCCGTGTCTTTCGGTGTCTTGTCGTTGTCAGCCGGACCGGATAACCACCACGCGTCCGGCTCAACCTCAGTCGAGAGTTTTCCCATCATGGCGCGTAACAAGATTGCGTTGATCGGCGCCGGTCAGATCGGCGGCACGCTCGCCCACCTCATCGGCCTCAAACAGCTCGGCGACGTCGTGATGTTCGACGTCATGGAAGGCATCCCGCAGGGCAAGGCGCTCGACATCGCCGAATCCTCGCCGGTCAACGATTTCGACGCCAAGATCGTCGGCGCCAATTCCTACGAGGCGATCGAAGGCGTCGACGTCTGCATCGTCACCGCCGGCGTGCCGCGCAAGCCCGGCATGAGCCGCGACGATCTGCTGGATATCAATCTGAAGGTGATGGGGCAGGTCGGTTCCGGTATCAAGAAATACGCACCCAATGCCTTCGTGATCTGCATTACCAATCCGCTCGACGCCATGGTGTGGGCGCTGCAGAAATCCTGCGGGCTGCCGCAACAGAAGGTCTGCGGCATGGCCGGCGTGCTCGACTCGGCGCGCTTCCGTTATTTCCTCGCCGACGAGTTCAACGTTTCGGTTGAAGACGTCACCGCGTTTGTGCTCGGCGGTCACGGCGACACCATGGTGCCGCTGGTCCGTTACTCGGCGGTTGCGGGCATTCCGGTGCCCGATCTGGTGAAGATGGGCTGGACCACGCAGGCGCGCGTCGACGAAATCGTCAAGCGCACCGCCAATGGCGGCGCCGAGATCGTCAACCTGCTTAAGACCGGCTCGGCCTTCTATGCGCCGGCAGCGTCGGCCATCGCGATGGCGGAGAGCTACTTGCTCGACAAGAAGCGCGTGCTGCCCTGTGCTGCCTGGCTCAACGGCGAATACGGCGTGAAGGACCTCTATGTCGGCGTGCCGGTGGTGATCGGCGCCAAGGGGGTCGAGCGCATTGTCGAAGTCGAGTTCTCCGGCGCCGAGCGCGCCGCATTTGAGAAGTCGGTGGCCTCGGTGCAGGGCCTGGTCGAAGCCTGCATGAAGATAGCGCCCAACCTCGGCAACTAGCACAATCTGGCCGCGGCCCGGAGTATTCCATGAACATCCACGAATATCAGGCCAAAGCGGTGTTGCGCGAATTCGGCGTGCCGGTGCCGCGCGGCGTGCCGGCCTTTTCCGTCGACGAGGCGCTCAAGGGCGCCAAGGAACTCGGTGGCCCGGTCTGGGTGGTGAAGGCGCAGATTCACGCCGGCGGTCGCGGCAAGGCCGGCGGCGTCAAGGTGGTAAAGTCCATCGATGACGTGAAAAAAGAATCCACGCGCATCCTCGGCTCGACGCTGGTCACCCATCAGACCGGCCCGCACGGCAAGAAGGTCAACCGCCTCTATATCGAGGAAGGCTCGGCCATCGACCGCGAATTCTATCTGTCTGCGTTGATCGATCGAGAAACCTCGCGCGTCGCATTCGTGATTTCTACCGAAGGCGGCATGGACATCGAGGAAGTCGCCCACAAGAACCCCGAAAAGATCATTACTTTCTCGGTCGATCCGGCCACCGGCATCATGCCGCATCACGGCCGCCGCGTCGCCAAGACGCTCAACCTCACCGGCGATCTCGCCAAGCAGATCGAGGCCATTCTGCCCAAGCTCTATGCCGCCTTCATCGCGAAGGACATGAGCATGCTGGAAATCAATCCGCTGGTGGTGACCAAGGACAACAAGATCGTCTGTCTCGACGCCAAGGTCGATTTCGACGGCAACGCGCTCTACCGCCATCCCGACATCGTCGCGTTGCGCGATCTCAGCGAGGAAGACGAAAAAGAAACCGAGGCGTCGAAATACGACCTCAACTACATCGCGCTCGACGGTTCGATCGGCTGCATGGTCAACGGCGCGGGTCTCGCGATGGCGACCATGGACATCATCAGGCTCTACGGCATGGCGCCGGCGAACTTCCTCGACGTCGGCGGCAGCGCCACCAAGGAAAAAGTCACCGCGGCGTTCAAGATCATCACCTCGGACCCCAACGTGAAGGGCATTCTGGTCAATATCTTCGGCGGCATCATGAAATGCGACGTGATTGCCGAGGGCGTGGTGGCGGCGGTGAAAGAAGTCGGCCTGAAATTGCCGCTGGTGGTTCGCCTGGAAGGCACCAATGTCGACCTCGGCAAGAAGATCATCGCCGAGTCCAAGCTCGACGTGACGTCGGCCGACGATCTCGACGACGCCGCGCAAAAGATCGTCAAAGCCGTGAAGGGGGCCGCCTGATGGCCATCCTCATCGACAAGAACACCAAAGTCATCTGTCAGGGCTTCACCGGCAAGAATGGCACGTTCCATTCGCAGGCCGCGCTCGACTACGGCACCAAGATGGTCGGCGGTACCTCGCCCGGCAAAGGCGGCTCGAGCCATCTCAATCTGCCGGTATTCGACACCGTTTTCGAAGCCCGCGAAAAGACCGGTTGCGACGCCAGCGTGATCTACGTGCCGCCGCCCGGCGCTGCCGACGCAATCTGCGAAGCGATCCAGGCCGAGATCTCGCTGATCGTCTGCATCACCGAAGGCATTCCGGTGATGGATATGGTCAAGGTCAAGCGCGCGCTGTCGGGCTCGAAGTCGCGGCTGATCGGGCCGAACTGCCCCGGCGTGATGACCGCGGGCGAATGCAAAATCGGCATCATGCCGGGCAACATCTTCAAGCCGGGCAAAGTGGGCATCGTCTCGCGCTCCGGCACGCTCACTTATGAGGCCGTGTTCCAGACCAGCCGCGAGAATCTGGGCCAGACCACCGCGGTCGGCATCGGCGGCGACCCGGTCAAGGGCACCGAATTCATTGCGGTACTGGAGATGTTCCTGGCCGATCCGAAAACCGAGTCGATCGTGATGATCGGCGAAATCGGCGGTTCGGCCGAGGAAGATGCCGCGCAGTTCCTCAAGGACGAGGCCAAGCGCGGCCGCAAGAAGCCCATGGTCGGCTTTATTGCCGGGCGCACGGCCCCTCCGGGACGGCGCATGGGCCACGCCGGGGCGATCATTTCCGGCGGCAAGGGCGACGCCGAGTCCAAAATTGCAGCAATGGAATCGGCCGGAATCAGGGTATCACCCTCGCCAGCCCGAATCGGGAAAACACTGGTAGAAGTACTGAAGTCCTGATTCAGTTCTTAGGTCTTTCACAGACTTACGCGCGTCATAAATAGAGTTAAAACCACACGTCTGCCGTCGGATGCCGGTCCTACGGGCCGTTGCCGTTAGCAACGCGCCCACAAGCCGCGCAAGGATTGCTCAGCATGTCTCGCCAAGATGCCAACGCCGCCTTCGCCCACACATCCTTCCTCTACGGCGGCAACGCCAGCTACATCGAAGACCTCTAGGCCAAATACGAGAACGATCCGGCGGCGGTCGACGCCGAGTGGCGAGAGTTTTTCAAGGCGCTGAAGGACGAGAAATCGGACGTCGTCAAAAGCGCGCGCGGCGCCTCGTGGAAGAAGCCGAATTGGCCACCGCGTCCGGACGGCGACCTGGTGGCCGCGCTCGACGGCCAATGGGCCGAGACCGAAAAGAAAATCGGCGAAAAGATTCTGGCCAAGGCGCAAGCCAAAGACGTCGAGCTATCTGGGACCGAGGTGCAGCAGTCGACGCGCGATTCGATCCACGCGCTGATGCTGGTCCGCGCCTACCGCGTTCGCGGTCATTTCCACGCCAAGCTCGATCCACTTGGGCTCGAGCCGGAGAAAAACGAAGAAGAACTCGATCCGCGCAGCTACGGCTTTGAAGAAGCCGATCTCGACCGCAAGATTTTCCTCGACAAGGTGCTCGGGCTCGAATTCGCGTCGATGCGTGAAATCGTCGCCATCTTGCGCCGGACTTACTGCCAGACCATCGGCATCGAGTTCATGCACATCTCCAACGCCGCGCAAAAGAGCTGGATCCAGGCGCGCATCGAAGGGCGCGACAAGGAGATCAGCTTCACCCGCGAAGGCAAGCGCGCCATTCTCAACAAGCTGGTGGAAGCCGAGGGCTTCGAGAAATTCCTCGATGTCAAATATACCGGCACCAAGCGTTTCGGCCTCGACGGGGCCGAATCGCTGATCCCGGCGCTCGAGCAGATCATCAAGCGCGGCGGCAATCTCGGCGTGCAGGAAATCGTGCTCGGCATGCCGCACCGCGGGCGGCTCAACGTGCTCACGCAGGTGATGGCCAAGCCGCACCGCGCGCTGTTTCACGAATTCAAGGGCGGCTCGTCGACGCCGGACGAAACCGAAGGCTCCGGCGACGTGAAATATCACCTCGGCGCCTCGTCGGACCGCGAGTTCGACGGCAACAAGGTGCATCTGTCGCTGACCGCCAATCCCTCGCATCTGGAAATCGTCGATCCGGTGACGCTCGGCAAGGCGCGCGCCAAGCAGGATCAGCACGGCGCGACGCCGGAAGAACGCACCATGGTGCTGCCGCTGCTGATGCACGGCGACGCCGCGTTCGCCGGCCAGGGCGTGGTGGCGGAGTGTTTCGGCCTGTCGGACCTGAAGGGCTACCGCACCGGCGGCAGCTTGCATTTCATCGTCAACAACCAGATCGGCTTCACGACCTATCCACGTTATTCGCGCTCGTCGCCTTATCCCTCCGATGTCGCCAAGATGATCGAGGCGCTGATCTTCCACGTCAACGGCGACGATCCGGAAGCGGTGGTCTACGCGGCCAAGGTCGCGACCGAATACCGGATGAAATTCCAGCGGCCGGTCGTCATCGACATGTTCTGCTACCGGCGTTTCGGCCACAACGAAGGCGACGAGCCATCGTTCACCCAGCCGCTGATGTACAAGAAGATTCGCGCGCATCCGACCACGCTGGAAATCTACGGCAAGCGCTTGATCGGCGAAGGCATTGTCACCGAAGCCGAAGTCGAGAAAATGAAGGCCGGCTGGCGTGCGCATCTTGAAGCCGAATTCGAGATCGCGTCGGGCTACAAGCCGAACAAGGCCGACTGGCTCGACGGCCGCTGGTCGGGCCTGAAGTCGGCCCGCGAACTCGAAGACCCGCGCCGTGGCAATACCGGAGTCGCTGCGGAAGAGCTGCGCGAAATCGGCAAGAAGATCACGAGCGTCCCGCCGGGCTTCAACGTTCACAAGACCATCCAGCGCTTCCTCGATAACCGCGCCAAGGCGATTGAGACCGGCGAGGGCATCGACTGGTCGACCGCCGAGGCACTCGCGTTCTGCACGCTGCTCAAGGAAGGCCACCGGGTTCGCCTCTCCGGCCAGGATTCGGAACGCGGCACCTTCTCGCAGCGCCATTCGGTGTTGTTCGATCAGGAAACCGAGGAACGCCACACGCCGTTCAACCATTTGGGCGGAGAACAGGGCGCGCTTCGAGGTGCTCAACTCGATGCTGTCGGAGGAAGCCGTGCTCGGCTACGAGTACGGCTATTCCACCGCCGAGCCGAACGCGCTGACATTGTGGGAAGCGCAATTCGGCGACTTCGCCAATGGCGCGCAGGTGCTGTTCGACCAGTTCATCTCGTCGGGCGAGCGCAAATGGCTGCGCATGTCGGGCCTCGTCTGCCTGCTGCCGCACGGCTACGAAGGGCAGGGACCCGAGCATTCCTAGCGCTCGGCTCGAGCGCTTCCTGCAAATGTGCGCGGAAGACAACATGCAGGTGGCGAACTGCTCGACGCCGGCCAACTATTTCCACATCCTGCGCCGGCAGTTGAAGCGCGAAATCCGCAAGCCATTGATTTTGATGACGCCAAAAAGCCTGCTGCGCCACAAGCGCGCGGTCTCGAAGCTCGACGAATTGGCGACCGGCACCACGTTCCACCGGCTGCTGTGGGACGACGCGCAGTTCCTGCCGAACGAAAAGATCAAGCTGGTTGCCGACGACAAGATCCGCCGCGTCATCATGTGCACCGGCAAGGTCTATTACGACCTTTACGAGGAGCGCGAGAAGCGCGGCATCGACGACATCTATCTGCTGCGCATCGAGCAGCTCTATCCGTTCCCGTCCAAGGCGCTGGTGGCCGAGCTGTCGCGCTTCAAGCAGGCCGAGATGGTGTGGTGCCAGGAAGAGCCGCGCAACATGGGCGCCTGGTTCTTCGTCGACGTGTTCCTGCAATGGGTGCTCAACCAGATCGGCGCCAAGCATCGCACCATGCGCTATGCCGGGCGTCCGGCGTCGGCCTCGACCGCGGTCGGGCAGATGTCGAAAGCATCTGGCGCAACTCAAGCAGTTCCTCGACGAAGCGTTGGGGTAGTTATCCGTCATCCTGAGGTGGCGACCGAAGGTCGCCCTCGAAGGATGGACGGCCACCGTACGGGCTGTCATCCTTCGAGGCTCGCTTCGCTCGTACCTCAGGATGACGATTGAAGAATAAGGCGTGACGACCATGGCTGACATCCGCGTCCCCACCCTCGGCGAATCGGTCACCGAAGCGACCGTCGGCAAATGGTTCAAGCAGCCGGGCGACGCGGTCGCGGTCGACGAGCCGCTGGTGGAGCTCGAAACCGACAAGGTCACGCTGGAAGTGCCGGCGCCCGCCGCCGGGGTTTTTGGGCGACATCGCAGCCAAGAACGGCGACACCGTCGGTGTCGGCGCGCTGCTCGGTCAGATCAAGGAAGGCGCCGGCGCGGCGGCCAAGCCCTCGACCACACCCGCCACCGCCACCAAGCCGGCCGCCAGTGCGACCGGCGCACCCGACGAGAAAACTGCAAAGACCAAGCCGATCGGCGCCGGCCCCGAGAGTCCGCAACTCCGTGAAATGCCGCTTCCTCCGTCGGTCCGCAAAATGGCGGCGGAAAGTGGAATGGACCCGGCCAAGGTCGAGGGCTCAGGGCTGCACGGCCAAGTCACCAAAGGCGACATGATGGCGGCGATCGAGCGCGCCGCGGCGCAGCCGACGCCGGTCGCGGCCACCGCCGCTTCGGTGCAGATGCGCGCGCCGTCGCCGGCCGACGATGCCGCGCGCGAAGAACGCGTGCATATGACGCGGCTGCGCCAGACCATTGCGCGCCGCCTGAAGGACGCGCAGAACACCGCCGCCATGCTCACGACCTTCAACGAGGTCGACATGAGCGCGGTGATGGGCTTGCGCAATCAATACAAGGATCTGTTCGAGAAGAAGCACGGCGTGAAGCTCGGCTTCATGGGCTTCTTCGTGCGCGCCTGCATCCAGGCCTTGAAGGAAATTCCCGCCGTCAACGCCGAGATCGACGGCACCGATATGGTCTACAAGAATTATTATCACATCGGCGTTGCGGTCGGCACCGAGCGCGGCCTGGTGGTGCCGGTGCTGCGCGATGCCGATCGTCTGTCGCTCGCCGGCATCGAGAAGACGATCTCCGAAATGGGCAAGCGTGCGCGCGACGGCCAGCTCAAGATCGACGAGATGCAGGGCGGCACCTTCACCATCTCCAACGGCGGCGTTTACGGCTCGCTGATGTCGACACCGATCCTGAACGCGCCGCAGTCCGGCATTCTCGGCATGCACAAGATCCAGGAGCGGCCTGTGGTTCATGGCGGCAAGATCGAGATCCGTCCGATGATGTATCTGGCGCTGTCCTACGACCACCGCATCGTCGACGGCCAGCAGGCGGTCACATTCCTGGTGCGGGTGAAGGAATGCCTGGAGGACCCGGCGCGGCTCGTGCTGGATTTGTAATTTCTGATCCCTCCCCTGAAAGGGGAGGGTCGCCGAGCGAAGCGAGGCGGGGTGGGGTTTTCGCACGCTAACAGTCGACCCCACCCGCTCGCCGCTTTCGCGGCTCGCCGCCCTCCCCCTTGTAGGGGGAGGGATTGAGAAAGCGGAGTTTTGTGAGTCATGCCCTACGACCTCATCGTCATCGGCACCGGTCCCGGCGGCTATGTCTGCGCCATTCGCGCCGCGCAGTTGGGCCTGAAAACCGCGGTGGTCGAGAAGAGCGCGACCTTCGGCGGCACCTGCCTCAACGTCGGCTGCATCCCGTCGAAGGCGCTGCTGCACGCGTCCGAATTGTTCGAGGAAGCCGGCCACAGCTTCGGCAAAATGGGTATCGGCGTTTCCGAACCCAAGCTCGACCTGAAAGCGATGATGGCGTTCAAGGATCAGGGCGTCGACGGCAACGTCAAGGGCGTCGAGTTTCTGCTCAAGAAAAATAAGATCGATGCCTTTCATGGCGCCGGCCGCATCGCCGCGGCCGGCAAGGTCGAGGTCAAAGGCGCCGACGGCAAGACCCAGACGCTCGATACCAAATCCATCGTGATCGCCACCGGCTCCGACGTGGCCAAGCTCAAAGGCATCGAGATCGACGAGAAGCGCATCGTGTCGTCGACCGGCGCGCTGGTGCTCGACAAGGTGCCGGAGCATTTGCTCGTTGTCGGCGCCGGCGTGATCGGGCTTGAGCTTGGCTCGGTGTGGCGGCGTCTTGGTTCGAAAGTAACCGTCGTCGAATTCGTCGACGGCGTATTGCCCGGCATGGACGGCGAGGTGCGCCGCCAGGCGCAGCGTCTGTTCGAAAAGCAGGGCATGACCTTCAAGCTGTCGTCGAAAGTCACCGCCGTGGACGCATCGGGCAAGAGGCTGAAGGCCACCATCGAACCGGCCAAAGGCGGCGCGGCTGAAACCATCGAGGCCGACGTGGTGCTGGTTGCCATCGGCCGCGTGCCGTACACCGACGGGCTCGGCCTCAAGGAACTCGGCGTCAAGCTGGACGAGCGCGGCCGCGTCGAGGTCGATCATTATTACGCGACCAGCGTGCCCGGCGTCTGGGCGATCGGCGACGTCATCGCCGGGCCGATGCTGGCGCATAAAGCCGAAGACGAAGGCGTCGCGGTCGCCGAAATTCTGGTCGGGCAGGCCGGCCATGTGAACTACGACGCCATCCCGAACGTGGTCTACACCTATCCGGAAATCGCCACCGTCGGAAAATCGGAAGAAGAACTGAAAGCCGCCGGCGTCGCCTACACATGTCGGCAAGTTTCCGATGACCGCCAACGGCCGCGCCAAGGTCAACCAGACCACCGAAGGCTTCGTGAAAATTCTGGCCGATGCCAAGACCGACCGCGTGCTCGGCGTGCACCTCGTCTGCGCCGACGCCGGCAACATGATCGCCGAAGCCGTCATCGCCATGGAATTCGGCGCTTCCGCCGAGGACATCGCCCGCACCTGCCACGCGCATCCGACGCTGCCCGAGGCGGTCAAGGAAGCGGCCATGGCGGTCGCCAAGCGCGCAATTCATATGTGACTTTCTTTATCCCTCCCCTGAAAGGGGAGGGTGGCCGCGAGCGTGCGAGCGGCCGGGTGGGGTAATCCTACGAGAGACAACCCCACCCCGGCTCGCTTCACTCGCCGACCCTCCCCTTTCAGGGGAGGGATTAAAAGAATAGGGGAGCGAAATGGCCAAAGGTCACAAAGACAAAGTCGCCGTCATCACCGGCGCGGCCGGCGGCATCGGGCAGGCCTTCGCCAAACGGCTGGCCGAGGACGGCGTGCACATCGCAATTGCCGATGTCATCGACGGCGGCGCGACCGTGAAAATGGTGGAAGCCGCCGGACGTCAGGCCATCGCGGTGAAATGTGACGTGTCGTCGGAAACGTCCGTCGCTGCCATGGCCAAGGAGGTCAACGCCAGAAATTCAGCCACGCCGACATCGTGATCAATTGTGCCGGCATTTTCCCGCAAAAAGAATTTTCCGACATGACCTTCGCCGACTGGCGCAAGGTGCTTTCGATCAATCTCGACGGCACGTTTCTGGTCACCGCTGCCTTCGTGCCCGGCATGCGCGCGCGCAAATGGGGCCGCGTCGTCAACATGGCGTCATCGACGCTCGGCTCGGTGGTCACCGGCTTTGCGCATTATGTGGCGAGCAAAGGCGGCATCGTCGGCTTCACCCGCGCGCTGGCGACCGATCTCGCGGCTGACGGCATCACCGTCAACGCCATCGCTCCGGGTCTGACCCGTTCGCCCGGGACACTGGTGCGCGCGCCGCGCCCCGGTTTCCAAAGCATGGAGGAGGAATTCGCCGCAATAGCCCAGATGCAGGCGATCAAGCGCCCCGAGGTGCCGGACGATCTGGTCGGCGCGGTGTCGTTTCTCACCAGCGACGATGCCGCCTTCATGACCGGGCAGACGCTGAACGTCGACGGCGGCCGGGTAAGGACGTAACCCCGCCTTAATTGCGTCGGCGGAAGGGGCTATTATCCGATTATGCGCCGCTGGCTCCGCCCGCTTTGGGTCATTCTCGCGCTGCTGTTCCTGCTGGAAGCGTGGCTGTGGGATCATCTTCAGCCGCTGGTGGCGCGTGTCGTCAATCTCATTCCTTGGGACACGTTCAAGAGCAGGCTGGCGCGGCTGATCGAGAGCCTGCCGCCCTGGGCGACGCTGCTCGTTTTCATCATTCCGTTCATCGCTATGCTGCCGCTGAAATTTCTCGAAGTGTATTTTCTGGCGACACGCAATTGGCTCGGCGCGGCCGGCGTCATTCTATTCGTGAAACTTGTCGGCCTCGGCATCACCGCTTTCATCTTCGACGTGACGCGCGACAAGCTGTTGCAGATGGCCTGGTTCAAACGGATGTATGAATGGGTCCTCGACCTGCGCGAATGGGCGCATAACATCACCGAGCCGGTGCGCGATCGCATGCGTCAGTTGACGTGGCTGCTCAAACCGCAGCGCGCCGGCAAATTCCTGCGTCGGCTGATGCGGCTGCGGCGCCGCGTCTATCGCGGCCGCCCGGCGTAATCAGTGCACTAACAAATGTACGAGTTCCGGTGTCCACAGGCCGATGCCCGTGAAAACCAAGCCAATGACGCCGAGCAGCCCGGAGAACACACCCAGAATGGCCATGCCGGTGATGACCTGCGCCGAAGCCAGTACGATGCCGATCTGGAACGCGGCCGAGGCAAACTCATAATTGTGATAGCGCGCCAGGACGTGTTCGCGCTTTTCCTCGGCTTCTTTGGCGCGCTGGGAGAGCTGCTTACGGCCTTCATGGCTCACCGGATCGTCGTCATAGCGCGCGGCCGTCTTCTTCCAGGTGTCGATGGTCTTGGTCAGCCGCCCCTTGAGGTCGGCATCGGTGGCGCGATCGGCCTCGATCTGCATTTGCTCCGCAGCCGTGGTCAGCACGGTCATGCGAATGGTTTTGGCCTGAAAGAAGGCCCACAGGTCGTTGGACGTGACGTTCAGGGTAATGGCGGTGGTCTGCGCGCTTTTGCCCAGCGTTTCGGAAAATGCCAGGAACAGCGCCAGCACCGCGATCAGCAACGCGATTTTTTTGTTGCCGCCATGCGCCGCGTGTTCGGCGTGCTCGGCATGTTCCATATTCTCGTGTGCGCTCATCGCCCCCTCCGGCAAATAAAAACACTACTGCAACGATGATAGTAAAGTCCCGTCGCGCGCAAGGGCTCTAAGTGCGGATTACGGCGATTGTGTTACGCGCGCGGGTGAGCGCTGGCGTAAACTTCCAATAAGCGCTCGGAATCGACCGCCGTATAAATTTGGGTGGTCGACAGCGAGGCGTGCCCGAGCAGTTCCTGGATCGCGCGCAGATCGCCGCCGCGCGCCAGCAGATGAGTGGCGAACGAATGCCGCAACGCGTGCGGCGTCGCCGTGTCGGGCAGGCCGAGCGCGCCGCGCAGCCGCGCCATCGCCAGTTGTACGACGCGCGGCGACAGCGGCCCGCCGCGCGCGCCGACGAATAGCGGGCCCTCGCCCGGCAGATCGAGCGGGCAAAGCGCGATATAGCCGGCAATCGATTTGGCGACCTGTGGCAGCACTGGCACCATGCGCGTTTTGTTGCCTTTGCCCGTGACGGTGATGGCGTCGCTCGTGCCGGCATCCTTGCGCTTGAGCGAAAGCGCTTCCGATATGCGCAGGCCCGAGCCGTACAGCAAAGCCAGCACCGCGGCGTCGCGCGCCACGATCCACGGCGCGCGGGTCTCGCCTTCGCGTAAATCGGTGTCCGATATCCGCTTGGCGGCGGCGATGGTCAAAGGCTTCGGCAGCGTCTTGCCGACTTTCGGCGCGCGCACGGCGGACAAGGCGCCGACTTTGCCTTTGCCGTTGCGTTCCAGAAAGCGCGCGAACGAGCGCGCGCCGGCCAGCACCCGCATCAGCGAACGGCTGCTCAGGCCGTCGCTACGGCGCGCCGCCATGAAGGCGCGCACGTCGGCGGGTGAAATCTTGGCCAATTGCTTGAGCGATGGCGCGCCGCCCAGATGGCCGGCGAGAAAACCCAGGAACTGGCCGGCGTCGCGCCGATAGGCCTCCAGCGTCTTATCCGACATGCGGCGTTCGTTGCCGAGATAGCCGAGCCAGCGGGCGATTTCGGCGGCGACGTCGGGGGCGGCAACAAGCGTGCTCATGGCGGGCAGAATGTCACCGCTTTCTTCACCCTTCCTTAAGCGCCCGGAATCGGCCAGACCAAGCGCGTGATCCCGAAAAGTGGGAACCGGTTTTCGGACAAGATCATGCGCAAGTAAGAATAAGCCATGGCTGCACGTTTTATCGACGTTCTGGTGCCGGTGGCGCTGGACCAGACCTATTCCTACCGGGTGCCGGACGGGCTTGCGCTCGACATCGGCGACCTTGTGGCCGTGCCGCTCGGCGCACGCGGCGAAACCATGGGCGTGGTTTGGGCGGATAACCCAAGTCCCAATCCGCGCCTGCATAACCGCATGAAAGACGTGGTCGGCAAGCACGACGTGCCGCCGTTGAAAACCGAATTACGGAAATTCGTCGATTGGGTTGCCGACTACACGCTCAGCCCGCGCGGAACGGTGCTGCGCATGGCGTTGCGCATGGGCGAGCATCTCGGGCCCGCGCGCGAGCGCGTCGCGGTGCGGCTGGCCGGGCCGCCGCCGGCGCGCATGACGCCGGCGCGCGCGCGCGTGCTTGCGCTGTTTGCCGATGGGCTTACGCGCGCCAAAGGCGACGCCGCGCGCGAGGCGGGCGTCAGCGCCGGCGTGATCGACGGACTGATCGACGAGGGCACGCTGGCGACGTTGGTGTTGCCGCCGGAGCCGGTGACGCGGCCGCCCGATCCGGATTTCCGCAAGCCTGAATTCTCGCTCGGTCAGTTGGCCGCCGCCGACGCGCTGCGCACCACCGTCGATCAGGGCGGCTACACGGTGACTTTGCTCGATGGCGTCACCGGCTCGGGAAAAACCGAAGTCTACTTCGAGGCGGTGGCGGAAAATATCCGGCACAAGCGGCAGACGCTGATCCTGATGCCGGAAATCGCGCTTACCTCGCAATCGCTCGACCGCTTCACCGCGCGCTTCGGCGCGCGCCCGGCGGAATGGCATTCGCAGCTCTCGCCGCGCACGCGCGCGCGCACCTGGGCCGCGGTGGCGGCGAATGAGGTGTCGGTGGTGGTCGGCGCGCGCTCGGCGCTGTTTTTGCCCTACGCTGATCTCGGACTTATCGTCGTGGATGAAGAACACGACCCCGCCTACAAGCAGGAAGACGGCGCGCATTATCACGCCCGCGACATGGCGGTGGTACGCGGCAACGTCGCAAAAATTCCGGTGGTGCTGGCCTCGGCGACGCCGTCGGTCGAATCGGAAGTCAATGCGCGGCGCGGGCGCTACAAGCGCATTCATCTGCCCGAGCGTTTCGGCGGCGCGCATCTGCCGACGATCGAGGCCATCGACATGCGGCGCGAGGGCCCGCCGCGCGGCAAATTCATCGCGCCGCGGCTGGCCGAGGCGGTGCAGATCGCGCTCGAACGCAAAGAGCAGGCGCTGCTGTTCCTCAACCGCCGCGGCTATGCGCCGCTCACTTTGTGCCGGGCCTGCGGCTTCCGCCTGCAATGCCCGAATTGCGACGCCTGGCTGGTCGACCATCGCTTCAAGCGACGGCTGGTCTGCCACCATTGCGGCTTCTCCATGCCGCCGCCGGCGGAATGTCCACAATGCCATGCCACCGAAAGCTTTGCGCCGATCGGCCCCGGTGTTGAGCGGCTGGAACACGAAGCCGCCGAACTGTTCCCGGGCGCCCGCATCCTGGTGCTCTCAAGCGATCTGGTGGAATCGATGGAGCGCTTGCGCCAGGAACTCGACGATGTGGCGCAAGGCCGCTTCGACATCGTCATCGGCACGCAACTGGTGGCCAAAGGCCATCATTTCCCCAAGCTCAATCTGGTCGGCATTGTCGACGCTGACTTGGGGCTCGGTAACGGCGATCCGCGCGCGGCCGAGCGCACGTTCCAGTTGCTGCATCAGGTGGTCGGCCGCGCCGGCCGCGAGGAAGGGCGGGGCGTTGGGCTTCCTGCAGACGCATCAGCCCGAGCATCCGGTGATGAAAGCGCTGATCCTGGGCGATCGCGAAGCGTTTTATTCGAGCGAGATCGACCTGCGCGAGCGCACGCATTATCCGCCGTTCGGGCGGCTCGCCAGCCTGGTGATCACCGCCAATGATCGGCATGCGGCGGAAAGCTACGGGCGCTCGCTGGTCGCCACGACGCCGAAGGACGAACACGTGCGCGTTCTGGGTCCCGCCGAAGCGCCGATCGCAGTCGTGCGCGGCCGTCATCGTTTTCGCGTGCTGGTGAAAGCGCCGCGCGCCTTCGATCTATCGGCCTATTTGCGGCAGTGGCTTAGCGCCGCGCCCAAGCCGCGCGGCAACGTGCGGCTGGAAGTGGACATCGATCCGCAGAGCTTTTTCTAGCTGGCTTTCGCAGCCGCCTTCGCGTTGGCGGCGTAGTGCACGAGCGGCGGTTTCAGCCCGGCCCGGTTGAGCATGTGCCGCACGCTGGGCCGCGCCGCGGCAAAAACAACATCGGTGCCCGAGCGCTTGAGTTTATTGACGAAAGTAACAAGCGAATGCGCGGCGCTGAAGTCGATCAGCGGCACTTCGGAGAAATCGATCACGAACACGCGCGGCAGCGCGCCGACGCGGTCGAGCACCGTC
Organism: uncultured Alphaproteobacteria bacterium; assembly: GCA_963809675.1. Classification (GTDB taxonomy): domain Bacteria; phylum Pseudomonadota; class Alphaproteobacteria; order Rhizobiales; family Xanthobacteraceae; genus Pseudolabrys. Next base: position 143,961 of record CAWEKJ010000006.1, on the reverse strand, counting down.
AGCACGCGCGCGGTCGCGCCGAAGAAAAATGCGCCGCTGATCCGATAGACCATGACGTCGCGGTTGGTCGCCTGTCCGGCGTCGTAACGGGTCTTGTCGACGGTATCGTCGGCGACGTCCTCGATGCCGAGCCCCGCACCATCAACTTCGACCGCCTCCGCCATGCGATGCAGAAACAATAACGCGCCCAGCACCACGCCGACCGCGATACCGGTGATGAGATTGACGAAAATCGTCAGCAGGAAGGTCGCCAGCAGCACGGCGGCGTCGCCGCGCGAAGAGCGCAGCAGCGACCAGAACTCCTCCTTCTCGGCCATGTTCCAGGCGACCACCGCCAATACCGCGCCGAGCGCTGCGAGCGGGACGAAACCGACCAGCGGCGCCGCCACGATCAGAAATGCCAGCACATAGAAGGAGTGGAACAGGCCGGAGACCGGCCCGCGCGCTCCGGCGCGCACATTGGTTGCGGTTCGCGCCACAAGGCCGGTGACGCAGATGCCGCCGAAAACAATCGAAACGATATTGGCGATCCCTTGCGCGCCGAGTTCGCAATTCGAGCGGTGACGGCGGCCGGTCATGCCGTCGGCGACCACGGCCGACAGCAGCGATTCGATGGCGGCGAGAAGCGCGATGGCGACGCCGTCCGGCAGCGCTGCCTGCAATTTGTCGACGCTGAACAGCGGCAAGGAAGGCGTCGGCATCGTATTGGGCACCGCGCCGAAGCGCGAAGCGACCGTCGCGACGTCGAGATGCAGCGACACGCATACCAGGGCCGCGAGCGCAACCGCGATCAGAAATGCCGGCCAGTTCGGACGCAAGCGGCGCACCAGCAGGATGGTCGCGACCGACAGCAAAGTTATGCCGACCGTCGGCAAATGAATTGTCGGCAATGCATCGCGTATGGCCACGAGCTTCGGCGCGAGCTCCGATGGCTCGTGCGCGATCGTCAGGCCGAACAGCTCCTTGATCTGGCTTGCCGCGATAATGACGGCGATACCGGCCGTGAATCCGACCGTCACCGGAAACGGAATATATTTGATGTAGGTGCCCAGGCGCAGCAGTGCGACCGTGATCAAAATCAAGCCGGCGATCACCGTTGCGAGCGCCAAGCCGTCATAGCCGTGTCGTTCGACGACGCTGGCGACCAAGCCGATGAAAGCTCCGGCCGGCCCGCCGACCTGGAAGCGGCTGCCGCCCATCAGCGACACGATCAAGCCGCCGGCAATCGCCGTGTAAAGTCCGCGCTCGGGCGATACGCCGGAAGCGATGGCAATGGCCATCGACAGCGGCAGCGCAACCACGGCGACAGTCAACCCCGCGATTGCGTCGGCGCGCAAATCGCGCCAGCCATAGCCCTCGCGGAAAACCGTGATCAGCTTTGGTGTAAACAGGTCGATGAAGGATGGATCGGCTGCGCGGGCAGCCGGCACAGGGTGAGATGTCATCCGCATGGCGCTATATAGTTAAGGCAACGCCATGTTTTGCATCTCGCCCTTGCCGCCGCAAGGGCCACTCCGTCGGTCAGTCGATAACCGCGTGCTCCGGCTTGCCCGTGGCGGGCGCTTTACCTGCGGCGCGGATGATCAGCACCAGCGGGACCATCGCCAGCGTCAATATCATCAGCAGCTTGAAATCGTTGAGATAGGCGATCATCGACGCCTGCTGGGTGACGATCGCGTCGAGCATGGCGCGGCCGGTATCGGTGTTGATATTGAGGTTCATCGCCACGTCGGGCATTTGCAGCGCGTCGTTGAACGGCGTCACCCCTTCGACGATACGGGCGTGCATCTCGATGGTCTTGTCGGTCAAATTGGCGATCACCATCGAAATGCCGATCGACGAGCCGATGTTGCGCACCAGCGTCAGGATCGACGTGCCGCTGTTGCGCAGATGCCCGGGCAGGGTCAGAAACGCCGCCGTCGTGATCGGCACGAACAAGAGGCCCAAGCCGATGCCCTGGATGATGCTGGTGACGACGATCGTCTCCTGCGTCACGTCGAGCGAAAATCCGGTCATGTAATACAGCGTGCCGCCGGTCAGCAGCAGGCCGGCCAGAATGAGATAGCGCGTCTCCAAAATCTTCATCAGCCGCGGCGCCGCCATCATGGTCAGCAGCGTGCCGACGCCGCGCGTGCCGAGCAGCAAGCCGGCGGTCTGGATCGGGAAGCCGAGTAAATTCTGCATGAACGGCGTTACCAGCGCCATGGTGCCGAACAGCACCACGCCGATCACCACCATGAACACGCAGCCGCTGACGAAATTGCGGTCCTTGAAAAGGTCGAAGCGCACGAACGGCTCCGGCGTGGTCAGCGAATGGGCGAAGAAATAATAGAAGCCGACTACCGATACGATCATCTCGACCCAGATCTCGCTGGCGCCGAACCAGCCGACCTGCTCGCCGCGATCGAGCAGCAATTGCAGCGCGCCGATGCCGACCGCGAGCGCCAGAAAGCCGAACCAGTCGAAGCGCAAATGCTCGTGGCGCTTGGTCTCGTCCATGAACAGCATCATGCCGATAGCGGTCACGACGCCGATCGGCAGGTTGATCAGGAATACCCAGTGCCAGGAATAATTGTCGGTGAGCCATGCGCCGAGCGTCGGGCCCATTATCGGGCCGAGCATCACGCCGATGCCCCAGACCGCCATCGCCGAGCCGCGTTCCTCGAGCGTGTAGGCGTCGAGCAGAACCGATTGCGACAGCGGCACCAGCGCCGCGCCCGCCATGCCCTGCAACAGGCGGAACAGCACCATTTCCTCGATGTTTTGCGCCAGCGCGCACAGGAACGACGCAACGGTGAATCCGGCGACGCAGATGATGAAAAGCTTCTTGCGGCCGAAGCGGTCGGCGAGCCAGCCGATCGGCGCCGTCATGATGGCGGCGGCCACGATGTAGGACGTCAGCACCCAGTTGATCTGGTCGAGCGAGGCCGACAGCGAGCCCTGCATATAGGGCAGCGCGACGTTGGCGATGGTGGTATCGAGCGCCTGCATGATGGTGGCGGTCATGGCGCAGACCGTAATCAGCATGCGCCGCAGCTTCGGCGACATCGACGCCACGCGCGCCGGGCTCATCGCGCATTGTCCTTGATCGCCGACGACATGAACGGAATCCGGCTGTGGCCGGTGTCGATATCCACGATCACGCTCATGCCGGAGCGCAGCAGACGGGTATTCTCATCCTTGCAGAAGGCAATGCGCACCGGAACGCGCTGCACCACCTTGACCCAGTTTCCGGTGGCGTTCTGCGGCGGCAATATGGAGAACTGCGAGCCGGTGCCGGGGCTCACAGCGATCACGGTGCCGCAGAAGGTGTGGTCGGGGAAACTGTCGATATCGAGCGTCGCCTTCTGGCCGACGCGCAGATAAGTGATGTCGGTTTCCTTCGGATTGGCGTCGACCCAGGGCGCCTGGTCGTCGATGATGCTCAAGATCGGCCCGCCGGCCATGACGAAGCGGCCGAGCTGGATATTGTCGACCTGGGTCGCGGTGCCCGAGATCGGCGCGCGCAGAACGGTGTGATCGAGATCGCGTTGCGCCTGGTCGAGCGCGGCCTTGGCCTGGGCATATTCAGGGAATTGTTCGAGCGGCAGGTCGGGATTGCCGAGCAGCTGATTGAGCGTGCTGTCGCGTTGCTGGACGGCCAATTGGGCCTGCAACTGAGCCGTGACCATGGCGCCCATGGCGGTGTCGACATCGGCCGCCGAACCGGCCTGCGTGTTAAACAGCTTGCTCTTGCGGTCGACATCGCGCTGCTTGAGCTCGACATTCTTCTGCGCGAGGTCGGCCAGCGTGACGAGCGATTTGAGATTGGTCTTGAGCTTGTCATAATCGCTGTGTGCGGTGTTGAGCTTGGCCTTCGCCTGATCGAGCGCGAGACGGAAGGGCTCGTTGTCCAGCGTCAACAACTCGTCGCCAGGCGAGACATGCTGGCCTTCGCGGACGGCGACATGGATGACTTTGCCGGAAATATCCGGCGTGATCAGCACCTTCTGCGCGCCGACATAGGCATTGTCGGTGGAGATATAGCGCCCGCCAGAAAGATAGAACACAAGGCCGATCAACACGGCGAGGGCGGGAAGACCGACCAGCAGGATCATGCGCAGGGGTTTGCGATCGAGCCCTGCGAAGCGGCCGGATTTCTCGGTGGCCGGTGCATCCGCCGGCGCCGTCTTGGCTTCGGGAGCCGGAACGATTTTGAGAGGCTTTTCACTCATGACGCTTCACCCACGGCGGCGTCCTGCGGCGCCGTATTGCGATTGATCGCCGCGCGCAGGTTCTCCTTGAGAAGCCCGAGGTCGCGCAGCATGCGTTCGCCCGATTTGACATCGAGGCCGGCGAGCACCGTCTCCATCATGTCTTCGCCCAGCAAAGTCAGTCGCTCGAGCAGCGGCCGCGCCGCCGGTGTCAGGAATAACCGGTTGGCGCGCCGATCGTTCGGATCGGCGCGGCGTTCGATCAAATCATTATCGGCGAGCCGATCGAGCAGCCGGGTCAGCGTGATGGGCTGCAAATCGAGCAGCTCGGCCAGTTCCGATTGCTTGAGACCTTCGGAGCGGTCGAGACGAAAAAGCACCGCCCATTGCGCCCGGGTCATGCCGTATTGCCGTGCCCGCTGATCGGCGAGGGTTTTCAGCAATCTGGCTACGTCCATGATTGTAAAGGCGATTTCGCGCTGAACGGTCGGCAAGACGCAACTCCATGTCTGAGGTCTTGCTTATTATAAGCAAGCTTATGATATTCGCAAGGCTCTGAAATTGAGTGTTCGAGCGGCCGCCACTGGCGGGTGACGCCGTGGCGATGGTCGGGCAAAGTCGCGGTCTCACATTGGCAATGGCAATTCAGGAATTTCGCACATGGACATCGGCTTTATCGGTTTAGGCAATATGGGGCAGCCGATGGCGCGCCGGCTGATCGAGGCCGGCCACAAGCTCATCGTCTACGACACGCGCAACGACGCGGTCGCGCCGCTGGTGGCGCTGGGCGCCAAGCTCGCCTCGTCGCCGCAAGATGTCGCCGACCGCGCGGAGACGGTGATGTCCAGTCTGCCGTCGCTGCAGATCTCGCAGAAAGTAGCGACCGGCGAAGGCGGCGTCATTCACGGCAAAAAGGTAAAACGTTACATCGATCTTTCCACCACCGGTTCGCGCGTGGCGGCGGAGATTGCCGCGGAATTGGCCAAGAAGAATATCGTGCAGATCGATTCGCCGGTCAGCGGCGGCGTCGGCGGCGCCAACAAAGGCACGTTGGCGGTGATGGTATCGGGCCCGCAACCCGACATCGACGTTGTGAAGGACGCGCTTTCGGTCCTCGGCAAAGTGTTCGTCATCGGCGACAAACCCGGCATGGCGCAGACCATGAAGCTCGCCAATAATTTCCTGTCCGCCACCGCCATGGCCGCGACCTCGGAAGCGGTCGCGATGGGCGTCAAGGCCGGGCTCGATCCGGCGGTCATGATCGACGTCATCAATGCCGGCTCCGGCCGCAGCACCGCGAGCACCGACAAGTTTCCGAAAACGATCCTGCCGCGAACCTTCGATTATGGCTTCGCCACCGCGCTGATGCTCAAGGATGTGCGGCTATGCGCCGAGGAAGCGAAGGGATTGGGCGTTCCCAGTGAAGTAATGAGCGCCGTTCTCGACCGGTGGGAAGCGACCAACACCGAGTACGGCGGCGACAGCGATTTTACCAGCATTGTTAAAATGACCGAGCGCCGCGCCGGTGTCACCGTCGGTGGGAAGAAATCATGAGCGACGATATCCACGAGATCTATGCCGTCTGCTATGCCGAGCATGCGCGCATGCGCTCGGAGAATTACATCTTCGGCGATCCGCACGACGAGATGACCTCGATCTCCTATTACGTCTGGGTGATCAAAGGTCAGCACGGCACCTTCGTGGTCGATACCGGCTTCGACGAGGCCGCGGCAAAAGAGCGCGCCCGCAAAATCACCCACCCGGTGGGCGAGGGCCTAAAAGTGCTCGGCGTCGATCCCGCCAAGGTCGAGCACGTCATCGCCACCCACATGCACTGGGATCACGCCGGCAACTACGATCTATTTCCCAGGGCCCGCTACCATATCCAAGACACGGAAATGGCCTACGCCACCGGCCGCTGCATGTGCCACCAGATGCTGCGCATCCCGTTCAGCGAGCGCGACGTGCACGCCATGGTGAGCAAGGTGTTCGCCTATCGTTGCGAATTCCATGATGGCGCCGATGAGCTGGCGCCCGGCATCACCGTGCACAAGATCGGCGGCCACTCCAAGGGACTGCAGTGCGTGCGGGTCAAGACCAAGCGCGGTTACGTCGTGCTGGCGTCCGACTGCTGCCATCTCTATTCGCACATCGACGAAGGCCGCGTGTTCCCGATCACCTATTCCGTCGGCGACACGCTCGAGGGTTACAAGACGCTGCAGAAGCTCGCGAGTTCGCGCCAGCACATTATCCCCGGCCACGATCCCGAAGTTTTGAAAATCTATCCGGCGGCGAACGCCGGCGCGAAAGACTGGATCTGCCGGCTCGATGTCGAGCCGAAGGGTTAACTCCCTTTGTCGTCCCCGCGACGGCGGGGGACCCGTATACCGAGGCTTCTATCCGCTTCATCCTGGGGAGCGCCCAAAGGGCGCGTCTCGAAGGATGGGGCGGCCACATGGTTCGAGACGCCGTGCTGCGCGCGGCTCCTCACCATGAGGGCGATCTATGCCAACCCCAACTCGGCAAATGCGTCGCAGTGATGCTCCGCGCTTTCCGGCGCAAAGCAACAGAACACCACGCGCGCGATGCCGCGCGGCCGCGCCGCGATTTCGGACGCCACCGTGCCGACCGCGATACGTGCGGCCCGATCGGCCGGAAACCGGTAGACGCCGGTGGAGATCGCCGGAAAGGCAATCGAACGCAGCGCCTTGGCGGCTGCGAGGCCGAGCGCGCTGCGATAACAGCCCGCCAGCAGCGCTTCTTCCCCGGCCGTGCCGCCCTGCCACACCGGCCCGACCGCGTGGATGACGTGCCTGGCCTTGAGCCGGTGACCGCGCGTGATTTTGGCCGAGCCGGTCTCGCAGCCCCCGAGCGCGCGGCATTCCGCCAGCAAGTTCCGGTCCCGGCGGCGCGATGAATGGCGCCGTCGACGCCGCCGCCGCCCAAAAGCGATGAGTTGGCGGCGTTGACGATGGCGTCCACGTCGAGCGTGGTGATGTCGGCGACCATGACGTCGAGATGCGTCGTGCCGATCTCGGCGGTGAGCAGGATCATAGATACGACTCTATCACCCGTGCTCGGAATATGTCTCCGCCTTGAAATCCAGGCTGCTCGTCACGCCGATATCGTCGTAATGCGCGTCGAGGAATCGGCGCGCGGCACGGCGCCCGTTATTTCGCAGCATCTCGAAGAAGTCGTAATCGGTGTTGAGCCTGATGCCGGCGTCGAGCGTTTGGGCCGAACTCTCGAGCGCGATCCGATGGAAATTGATCCGCCGGTACTCGCCCGGCTTCGTTCCGCGCGGCAATTTGCCTTCGTCGATCAACTGCCCGACGAAGGAAAGCCCGCGCAGCTCCGCCATCAGCGACGAATTGAACGTGATCTCGTTGACCCGCGCCAAAATCTCTGGGTTAGTCTTCGGCACCTCCTTGCGCTTGAGCGGATTGATCTGCACGAGTAAAAGGCTCTCGGTCGTCGTGGCTCCGATCAGCGGGTAAAGCGCTGGATTGCCGACATAGCCGCCGTCCCAATAGGGCACGCCGTCGATTTCGACCGCGCGAAACAAATTCGGCAGGCACGCCGAGGCGACGATCATGTCGGCGGTCATTTCCTCGCGCGCGAACACGCGCAATTGGCCGGTGACCACGTTGGTGGCGGAGACGAAAAGCCGCAGGCCGGCGCTGGCGCGCACCGCGTCGAAATCGACGAAGCGTTCGATCAGGTCCTTGAGCGGGTTGATGTTGAGCGGATTGACGTCGTAGGGCGAAAGATAACGGGACATCGCTTGAAACCAGATGCCCGTCGGCGTGCCTTCGAGCGGTACGAACGAGAACAGGCGGTCGACCGCGCGGCGTTGCAGGTCCGGCAGATTGCCGCCGAGGCTCGCTGCGCGCCAGAAATCGGCGAGCCGCTTGCGCGCTTCGGCCGGCCCGCCGCGCGCCAGCCCATCCGCCAGCATGATTGCGTTGACCGCCCCGGCCGAGGCGCCGGAGATGCCTTCGATCTCAAGCCGGCCATCGTCAAGCAAATGATCGAGCACGCCCCAGGTAAAGGCGCCCAGCGCGCCGCCGCCTTGCAATGCCAGATTGATACGCTTCTTGCCCTTCGGCGGCGCCGATTTGTCGCCGCCAAAAGCACGCGCGAGAAATTCGATCATTATTGCGCGACCCAGCCGCCGTCGATCGAATAGGCCGAGCCGGTGATGGTGGCCGCGGCGTCGCTCGCGAGGAATACCGCCAACGCGCCGATGCTCTCCGGCTTGGTGAATTGATGCATCGGCTGTTTCTCCGACAGCAGCGCGATTTCTTGGTCTTTCACGCTGCCGCCGGACGCCTTGGCGCGGTCGTCGATCTGCTTCTTTACCAGCGATGTGAGCACCCAGCCGGGGCAAATCGCGTTGCAGGTGATGCCGGCATTGGCGGTTTCGATCGCCACCACCTTGGTCAGGCCGACCAGGCCGTGCTTGGCGGCGACGTAAGCAACCTTCTGCCCGCTGGCGACCAGCCCATGCGCCGAAGCGATGTTGATGATGCGGCCCCAGTTCCGCTTCTTCATGCCGGGCACCGCGGCGCGGATGGTGTGGAACGACGACGACAGGTTGATGGCGATGATGGCGTCCCATTTCTCGATCGGGAAATCCTCGATGTTCGCCACGTGCTGGATGCCGGCATTGTTCACCAGCACGTCGAGCGAGCCGAGGTTCTTCTCGGTCTCGCGGATCATTGCGGAAATCTCGGCCGGCTTGCTCATGTCGGCCGGCGAATAGAGCGCCTTGATGCCGAAATCCTTCTCCAAGCCGGCGCGTTCCTTCTCGATCGCGGCTGCGTCGCCGAAGCCGTTGAGCATGATGTTGGCGCCGTCGGCGGCGAGCGCGCGGGCGGTGGCGAGCCCGATCCCCGAAGTGGAACCGGTGACCAAAGCGGTTTTACCTTTCAGCATCGCAGTCCTCGTCGGATATGGCCGCCAAATGGCCGGTTTTGCAGGTCTGGGAATGGTGGCGGGAACCTGCTCTTATTTTTGTTGCAGTGCAATATATATCAAGGGCCGGGCGGCCGCTCATCTTTTCGCGACTCGGGCGTTATGGCGTTAGACTTGGACCAACAAAGGCCAACCACTCCTTGTCCAGAAAATCCTCAGCCCACGCAATTTTCCCGGCGCCCGGTCACGACCATGATCGCTGCGCGAGCGACGCCATCACGCACGCCGAGGCGATTTGCGCCGCGCGCGCCGAGCGCCTGACGCCGATCCGCCGCCGCGTGCTGGAAGCGCTATTGGCAAGCCATGCGCCACTCGGCGCCTACGAGTCTGATCGATCGGCTGGCGGTGCGCGGCGCGCGCCCGGCGCCGATCACGATTTACCGCGCGCTCGATTTCCTGCGCGAGCAGGGTCTGGTCCACCGCATCGAAAGCCGCAACGCGTTCATCGCCTGCGTGCAAAATCACGACAGCGGCGATCCGGTGGTGTTCCTGATTTGTGAAAAGTGCGGCATCGTGGGCGAGGCCGCCTCCGCCGCGGTCGCCGACACCATCAAGACCGCCTCGCGCGCCGCCGGCTTTACCCCGAGGACGCCGGTGATCGAAATCTCCGGCGTCTGCGCGCACTGCAAGGCGGCGTGACAGTGTAATTGATGGTGTCAACGCCCGCGTCCAATAGCGTCACCCGCCCGCTCGATGCGGCCGCCGCGGCAATCGTGGTGGTGCTGTGCCTATCCTGGGGCTTCAATCAGGTCGCCACCAAGCTCGCAATCCACGATATTCCGCCGCTGATGCAAGCGACCGTTCGCTCGATTGTCGCGGCGCTGATCGTCGCCGGCTGGTGCAAGCTGCGCGGCTTCGCTCTGTTCAAACGCGACGGCACGCTGCTGGCCGGCGTTGCCGCCGGCGTGCTGTTCGCCATCGAATTCATCCTGATCTATCAGGGCCTGGTCTATACGACCGCGACGCGCGCGGTGCTGTTCATTTACCTCGCTCCGTTCTTCGTGGTGCTGGGCTCGCGCATTTTCCTGCCGGCCGACGCGTTCCGCCTGGCGCAATGGCTCGGCCTCGCGCTGTCATTTACCGGCATGCTGGTCGCATTCGGTCTGCCGACGCCGGCGCTCGATCCGCGACAGGCCATCGGCGACCTGATGATGGTTGCCGCAGCGCTGTTCTGGGCGGCGACCACGCTGATTATCAAGGCCAGCCCCTTGACCCGCGTTTCGGCGGAAAAAGTGATGCTCTATCAGCTCGTGGTCTCGGCGCCGATTATGGCCGCTGCGGCCTATGTCGCCGGCGAGCGGATTACGCACGCGCCCTCCGCGCTCGCGCTCGGCTCGCTCGCCTATCAGACCATTTGGGTGGTGAGCATCACCTTCGTGATCTGGTTTGCGTTGATCGCGCGTTTCTCGGCCAATCGGCTTTCGGCCTTCACGTTTTTGACGCCGCTGTTCGGCGTTGCCGCCGGCCATCTGGTGCTGGGCGAGCCGCTGACCCCGGCCTTCGCCGCGGCGGTGGCGTTGGTCGCTGGTGGGCTGGTACTAGTGAACCGGGCGCATTGATCCTATTATATAGGCCGCATGACGATGAGCACTCAGGAACGTCATAAATCGGTGGCCGTGAACGTCGGCGGCGTGATCGTCGGCGGCGGCGCGCCAATCGTCGTGCAGTCGATGACCAACACCGACACGGCGGACGTGGAATCGACCGCGCGCCAGGTGGCGGCGCTGGCGCGCGCCGGCTCGGAGCTGGTGCGCATTACGGTCGACCGCGACGAGGCGGCAGCGGCGGTGCCGCGCATCAAGGAACGCGTCGCGCAACTCGGCGCGAGCGTGCCGATCGTCGGCGACTTCCATTACATCGGGCATAAATTGCTGGCCGATCATCCCGGCTGCGCCGAGGCGCTCGACAAATACCGCATCAATCCCGGCAATGTCGGCTTCAAGAACAAGCGCGATCCGCAATTCACCCAGATCGTCGAGATGGCGCTGAAATACGGCAAGCCGGTGCGCATCGGCGTCAACTGGGGCTCGCTCGATCAGGAACTGCTCACCAGACTGATGGACGAGAACGCCAAGTCGGCCAAACCGCGCGAGGCGCGCCAGGTGACGCACGAAGCCATGGTGCAGTCGGCGCTGCTGTCGGCGGCGCGCGCCGAGGCCATCGGCCTGCCGAAGAACCGCATCATCCTCTCCGCCAAGGTCTCGGCGGTGCAGGATCTGATCGCGGTCTATATCGAGTTGGCGCGCCGCTCCGACTACGCGCTGCATCTCGGGCTGACCGAAGCCGGCATGGGCTCCAAGGGCATCGTCGCCTCATCGGCCGCCATGGGCGTGCTGCTGCAGCAGGGCATCGGCGACACGGTGCGTGTGTCGCTCACGCCGGAACCCAATGGCGATCGCACGCTGGAGGTCCAAGTCGCGCAGGAACTGCTTCAGACTATGGGCCTTCGGACCTTTGTGCCGCTGGTCGCAGCCTGCCCCGGCTGCGGGCGCACCACCTCGACCACCTTCCAGGAGCTGGCCTCCGACATCCAGGGCTTCATCCGCACCTCGATGCCCGAATGGAAGAAGCGCTACCCCGGCGTCGAGACGCTCAACGTCGCGGTCATGGGCTGCATCGTCAACGGGCCGGGCGAGAGCAAGCACGCCGATATCGGCATCTCGCTGCCCGGCACCGGCGAGCAGCCGACCGCGCCGGTGTTCGTCGACGGCAAGAAGGTCGCGACCCTGCGCGGGGCGACGCTGACCACCGATTTCAAGCAGATGGTGACCGATTACATCGAGCGGCGCTTCGGCACGCGGCCAGCGCGCGGCGGAGTAAATCGAAGACTCGGCACTGCATCAGTTTGAAACCTCGGCCCTCTTAGGCGACGTAGCTTCCTCGATCTCCCTCGTCGTGATCCGCGCGATCATAATTGCCGATTGTACGGGCGTCGGCGGGGCGCTTCTGGTCTTGGAGTCTCTTTGGGCATGATGGGATAATGTTACGATTCACGGCAGGGCGAAATGATGCATGATTGGACGTTTTTATCGGTTTCGGTGGACTGGAAAGCAGGAACCGCGCGTCTCGCATTTATACCGTTTGGCGATAGAGACGAAACCAAGCAGATTGTTGCCACGGGCCTATCGGACCTGCGATTACCAAGGAAATTGCCTTGGGGGCGCAGTGCGTCCGTCAATTCCAGCAAAGGTCCCGATTCCAATAGATGGAGGCGGCTATCGCCTTTCGATCGAGATGCAAACTGGCGACCAAATCGAGATTGTGGCGGCTCAATTTAAGATGCCAGCTATTTAGTAACTTTCAAACTGATGCAGTGCCCACTCTTGGCCCCATCTTGATTTTCAGGCGTATGCCTTTCCGTGCGGCGATGCCTTATTCAAACTGAGACACTACCGAATATTTCATCTTGACTTTATTCCTATTTCGGAATAATGAGGTTTCGCCTTGTTCGCAGAGGGCGTCATCTCGAGTGATGCCCGATGAGGAACAAGGCGCGGTGCGCCGACAATGCGCATGCCGCTGAAGTGGAGCGCCGGGAGGCGCAGCCCCCTCCGTCATGGGGCGCGCCAAAGCGGCGGTCGTGCGTCTCGCCAGACGCGCGGCGGGTTTGCGCCAAACCCGCCAAGGGCGGTCTCACCAGCCGCCCTGGCGCCTCCCGGCGCTCCATTCCCCGTTGGGGAGACGGAAAAAGGGAAAGCAGGCGTGTCCCGCGTCAAGAATAGGGACGGCGGAGCTTTGGGTTCTTCGGTTCCGTTCCTACATATGAGGAACATTCACACCGCAATTTGGAGAGCGCTATGAAACTTCAGCCGCTCGCGCTCGGCATCGCCGTCGGCCTCGTATGGGCATTTGGTGTATTTTTCGCCGGCATCTTCGCGATGTTCAACTGGGGCAATGCCTTCGTCGAAACGATTGCCTCGTTCTATCTCGGCTATGGCGCCTCGATTCCCGGCGCGATCATCGGCGCGCTCTGGGCTGTCATCGACGGCTTTTGCGCCGGCTACGTCATTGCGTGGATTTACAATAAAGTAGCGAAGTAACGCCGCGCGCTACATCCACCCGCCGCCATCGCTCGCGCGATTGGCGACGCCGGCTTCTTCCAGATCCAATTCGTATTCGATGCGCCTTCGCGCTTCGTCGGTGATCTTGCCGTCGCGCAACAGCTGATAAATAAAATCGCGTTCGGCTTCGATCAGCTCGGCCTTGATTTTGGCGGTTTGCCGCATGTGATCGAGGCCCTCGGTCAAGTTGGTGGGCAGTATCTGCAAGCGGCTTTGATTGCGGGTTCGCAGGTGCTCGATCGCGTCGTCCGGCAGATCGTGCTCTTTGATAATTTTATCCAGCCGTTGCCGGACTTCTTTCAACGCCGCTTGCCGCGCTTTTAGTTCGGCCGCAATTTCGCGCCTGCGTTCCGCCTTGCCTTCGCGGTACAGGCCGAGCCAGCGCACCACCGACGGCAGCATCGCGCCTTGGCCGATCAGCGTCACGATGATGACGCCGAAAGTTACGAACAGGATCAGATCGCGGTGTGGAAACGGCGCCCCGCTGAGCACCGTGTAGGGAATGGCGAGCGCGACCGCGAGCGAGTCGACGCCGCGTACGCCGGTAAAGGCCAGGAAAAACGGCGTTTGCCAGGGCGGCGACGGATCGCGCTTGGCGAGGCGCGGGTTGAGCCAGCGCGGTATGTAAGTAGCAGGGAAAACCCAGATGAAACGCGCCGCCACCGCGATCAGCGTGGTCCACGCGGTTGCGATCAGCAATTCGCGGATGCTGAAGGCGTGGCTCTGCTCGATCAACGTGCGCGCTTGCAGGCCGGTGACCAGGAACACCAGACCTTCGATCAGATAGACGATCAGATCCCAGAAAAAAATTCCTTGCAGCCGCGTGGCGGACGGGATCAGGCGCGGTCCGACCCAGCTCACGTAAAGCCCGCAGGCGACGGTGGCCAGCACGCCGGAGCCGCCAAGATGCGCCGGCACCCAGAACGCGAGATAGGGCGTCATCAGCGACAGCGTGATCTCGACGTGCGGTTCGCGCGCCCACTGCCGCAGCCGCAGGCTCAGCCAGCCGACCGCGAGACCGTAGATGATCTCGCCGACGACGATCAGCACAAAGATGCCGGAGGCCCGTTCAAGCGAGAACGTGCCGGTACTGACGGCGACGACCGCGAAGCGATAAAGCACCAGCGCGGTAGCGTCGTTGGCGAGACCTTCGCCTTCCAGCACCACCACGAGGCGCCGCGGCAATCCGAGCTTGCGGGCGATGGCCAGCGGCGCCACCACGTCGGTCGGCGAAATGATGGCGCCGAGCAGGAAGCCGACCGCCCAGTCGAAATCCAGCAGATAGTGCGCCGCCGCCGCCACGGCGCAGGTGGTGAACACCACGCAGCCGAAGGCGAGCAGCGCGATCGGCCGCAGATTGAAGCGGAAGTCGCGCCAGCTCATGGAGACGCCGGCCGAATAGATCAGCGGCGGCAGGATCACCAGCAGCACGACCTCGGGCGCCAGCGTCACTTTCGGCAGGCCGGGGATCAGCGCCATGACGATGCCGGCGATCACCAGCAGGATCGACGGCGCGATGTTCAGCCGCTTGGCGGCAACGGCGACCGCCGCCAGCATCGCCAGCATGAACAGCAGCGTTTCCATGATCGCGGTCATGGGTTTGCGACCGTCAGGTTCAGATCAAGTTGGAAATGATGTTCACGGTCAAGGCGAACACGGCGACATTGAAAAAGAACGCCAGTGCGCCGTGCACCGTCACGATGCGGCGGATCACTTTGCTGGTGATTACTACGTCGGAGACCTGCGAGGTCATCGCGATGACGAGCGAGAAATAGAGAAAGTCCCAATAGTCGGGTTGTTGCCGGCCGGGAAACGTCAGGCCGCCGATCGCGTGATCGCCGCGCTCCCCGTAATATTCGTGGGCGTAATGCAGCGCGAAGATGGTGTGGACGAACGCCCACGACACGAGGATGGTAATCATCGCGATCGCGATGCCGTATCCGCTCCTTGGCTGACCGGCGACCTTGGCGATGCCGAGCTCGGCGACGATCGCGCCCATGATGGCCAGCGCGGAGAGACCGGTGAGAATCAGCAGGGCGACCGCGCCCTCGTCATCCTCGGCGGCGCGGCGGCGAATCTCGTCGATGCCGCAGGTCATCATCAACTGATAGACCAACACGAGGTACAGCACGACGCCGATGTCCCACCCGAGCAGCAGCTTGGTTGCCATGCTCCAATCGGACATCGCCAAGCCGAGCGTTACCGCCATGCCGACGGCAATGGAAATCAGCAGCCGCGCATGCAACCGCGCGAGGCGGAGCGGCATCACCGGCCGAGCGGTAATCTTGCGGGCCATCGGTTGCTCCTTCTTAAGTCCTTCGCTCGGCGATGAAGCGGGCGGTGGCGCGTAGAGTATCGGCTTTCGCGCCGAACGGCGCCAGCGCGGCATCGGCTTCGCCGACCAGGGCTCCAAGCCGGGCGCGGGCGCCTTTGATGCCGAGCAGGTCGACCAGCGTTGCCTTGCCGGCGGCGGCATCCTTGCCGGCGGCCTTGCCGAGGGTTTCGGTACTGCCTTCGACGTCGAGCAGGTCGTCGGCGATCTGGAACGCCTGGCCGATCGCGGCGCCATAGCGATCGACGCCGTCGCGCGCGGTCGCATCGGCTTGTCCGAGAATCGCGCCGGCGCGGCAGGCGTAACGGATCAGCGCGCCGGTCTTCATCGCCTGCAAAGTGAGGACATCCTGCTGGCCGAGCGCATGGGCGTCCTCGAAACGGCCTTCAGCGGCGAGGTCGAGCATCTGCCCGCCAGCCATCCCGCCGAGGCCGGCAGCGCGCGCCAGCTCCGACACCAGGGCGATGCGCACGCTTGCATCGGGATGCACCTCCTCGCGCGCCATCACGTCGAAGGCGAACGTGAGCAGCGCGTCGCCGGCCAGAATCGCCGTCGCTTCATCGAACGCCTTGTGCACGGTCGGGCGGCCGCGTCGCAGGTCGTCGTCGTCCATGGACGGCAGGTCGTCGTGCACCAGCGAATAGCAATGGACGCATTCGAGCGCGGCGCCGGCGAGCAGCGCGCCCGCGCGTGCGACGCCGAACAGCGCGGCGCATTCCACCACCAGGAACGGCCGCAGCCTTTTTCCGCCGCCAAGCGTGGCATGACGCATGGCGGCCAGCAGGCGGGGCGGCCGCGCGATTTCGCCCGGCGCCGACGCGGCGGCCAGCAGGCGCTCGAGCAAGGCCTCGGTATCGGCGGCGACCGCGCCGAGCCGATTTGTAAAGTCTTTTGGGGCAACGGCATCCATGGTAGCCATTGTTAGCCTTCGCGCGTGATCTCGGAAAGTGGGTAGCGGCTTCCGGACAAGCTCATGCGCGGCAAAAGAGCCGCATCTTCGGCAATGACGACCGGGATGGGTTAGTCTTTGGCCATGGTTCGGCCCGGCAAGCGGCTTAGCGTCGTCCACGATATCCTGCGGATGCCGCGGGTGCCGCGACCGTTGCGCGCGGTGATGGTGGTCGTGCTGGCGCTGCTATTGGCGCCGTACGCGCATCACGCCGTTCTATGCCGTGGTCGAGCCGTTCTCCACTGTGATGCTGTGGCGCTTGGTTTCCGGCGCGCGGATGCAGCGCCAATATGCGCCGCTGTCGCGCATCGCGCCGGCGTTACCGCTCGCGGTGATCGTCGCCGAGGACGGCCGCTTTTGCAGCCATCACGGCGTCGATTTTGCGGAAATCCGCGACGCACTCGCCGATGCCGACGATCTCGACGATCTGCGCGGCGGCTCAACCATCACGCAGCAGGTCGCCAAGAACCTGTTTCTGTGGCCGGGCCGTAGCTGGGTGCGCAAGGCGCTGGAATTCCCGCTGGCGCTCTGGATCGACCTGGTGCTGTCGAAGCGGCGCATTCTGGAAATTTACCTCAATATCGCCGAATGGGGTCCGAACGGCGAATTCGGCGCCGAGGCCGGCAGCCGTTACGCCTTTGGTAAACCGGCGCGCGAGCTTTCCCGCTATCAGGCGGCGTTGCTGGCCGCCGCGCTGCCCAATCCCGTAACCCGCAATACGCATGCGCCAGGGCCGGGATTGCGCCGGTTGGCCGGGCTTTATGTCGGCCGTTCCGAGCGGTCATCCGGCGCCGCGGCCTGCATCCGCACCCCCTAGCCTTGGCGGGAGCCATCCTCTATAAGCCCGGCTTCATACCGACATTGCGACGTTCAGGAGCTCGCTTCCCATGGCTGTGCCGAAAAGAAAAACCTCGCCGTCGCGCCGCGGCATGCGCCGCTCGGCCGACGCGCTCAAGCGGCCGACTTATGTCGAGGACAAGGATTCCGGCGAATTGCGCCGCCCGCACCACATCGACCTGAAGACCGGCATGTACAAAGGCCGCCAGGTGTTGAAGGCCAAGACCGAAGCCTGAGCGAGGCCTGCTCCGGGCGGCAGAGAGTTACGCATGTATCTCGTCGGCGCGCCGCTCCTCGTCATCCCGTTCGCGATCTACAACATCATCGCATTTCTGATGCCGGGCGTGAGCTGGAGCGCGCCGGTCACTCACTTGCGATTGATGTCGGGTGCTGAGTGGACGATGTCGGTCGGCGACATCTTGGTTGCCGTCACCGCGCTGATCCTGATCGTGGAAGTGATCAAATTCGCGCGCATCGGCACGCGCTCCTTGGTCGATCACGCGCTCGCCTTGCTGCTGTTATTCGGAATGACCGCCGAATTCGTCTGGGTTGCTCAAGCCGCGACCGCGACATTTTTTCTGATGCTGATGATCGCATTTGTCGAGGCTGCCGGCGGCATCGGCGTTTCGCTGCGCACGCGGGCACGGCGGCGCGAGTTGGTGATCGAGCCTGAAACGGCGCCAGCGGCGCCGGCGATCGAACCCCGACATGAGCCGAAGCTCGATCCTGCGCCGAGCGCGACACATCCAGCCTGATATGCCCCGCGATTTCCAATTGCCCGGCCGTTCGCCCGTGATTGCCTGTGAAGGTATGGCGGCGTCCTCGCATCCGCTCGCGACCCTGGCCGCCGTCGACACGTTGCGCGCCGGCGGCAGCGCGGCGGATGCCGCGGTGGCCGCGGTGGCGGTGTTGTGCGTAGTCGAGCCGCATATGACCGGCATCGGTGGCGATTGTTATTGCCTGGTGTCGCAGCCGGGCAAGCCGGTATGGGGCTATAACGGCTCCGGCCGCGCCGCGGCGAAAGCGTCCGATGGCGCGTTGCGTGACAAGGGCATGCGTGAAATCGGCAACTCGATCCACGCCGTAACCGTGCCGGGCGCGCTCGATGCCTGGGAGGCAATTCTCAAAGCGCATGGCCGCTTCGGGCTTGATCGTGCGCTGAGCGCTGCGATCAAATACGCCGAGGGGGGCTTCCCGGTCGCCGCGCGCGTAGCGTGGGATTGGCAAAGATATATCGGCAAGCTCGCCGCCGATCCCGGTGCGGCGAAACATTATCTCTTCAACGGTGCAGCGCCAAAGGAAGGCGACGTGATCCGCTTTCCGGCGCTGGCCAAGACGCTGAAAAACATCGCCGCCACCGGCGCGCGCGCCTTCTACGAAGGCGAGATCGCCGACGATATGGCGGCGACCTTGGGCGCGCGCGGCTCGTATCTTGACGCCGAGGACTTCGCGCGCCATCGCGGCGAAGCCGTCGCGCCGATCTCGACCAATTATCGCGGGCTCGACCTTGTCGAGATTCCGCCGAACGGGCAGGGGCTCACCGCCCTGATGATGCTCAACATCCTGGAAAACTTCGATGTCAAGGCGCTCGATCCCAATGGCCCCGAGCGATTCCATCTGGTGCTGGAAGCTGCGCGGCTAGGTTATGCCGTGCGCGATACCCACATCGCCGACGCGGCGCATATGCGTATCCCGGTTGCCGATCTGCTCGACAAAGGCTTTGCCAAGACGCTTGCCGACAAGATCGACATGAACAAGCGCACCAAGCTTCCCAGTGCGCCCGCGCCCGGCGGCAATACGGTCTATCTCACCGTGGTCGATCGCGATCGCATGGCGGTGTCGTTCATCAACTCGCTCTATTCCCATTTTGGCATCGGCATCTGCACCGAGAAGACCGGCATCCTGCTCAACAATCGCGGTTCATGTTTCACGCTTCAGGCGGATCATCCCAACACCTTCGGCCCCGATAAACGGCCGATGCACACCATCATCCCGGCGCTCGCGATGCGGGCCGGCCGCTGCGACATGAGCTTTGGCGTCATGGGCGCGCATTACCAGCCGATGGGTCACGTGCAGATCGTCAACAACATGGTCGACTACGGCATGGACGTGCAGCAGGCGATCGACGCGCCGCGGTTCTTCTTCGAAGGCGAACAGACCATTGTCGAGCACGGCACGCCGGCGGCGACCATCGAGGGTCTCAAAGCCCGCGGCCATAACGTCGTGTTCGCGCCGACGCCCTGGGGCGGCGCGCAAACCATCAAGATCGATTGGGATCGCGGCGTGCTGATCGCCGGCTCCGATCCGCGCAAAGACGGCTGCGCGCTCGGCTATTAGCGCCCCGTCAACGCGGCGGCAGCACGGTAAGCGGCCAGCGCTTCATGCGGTTCGGCGCGCCGGCGCTCGCGGGTCTGCGGGTGCTGGTCCTTCATCGCAAGCAATTGGGCGAGGAAGGCGCCTGATGACAAGTGGCCGGCGGGCCCGGCACGGCAATCGGGGGCGCCACAGCGACCAGTGCGTGACTGGCCGCGGTCTGCTTCACCGGCGCCGGCCCCGACTGCCGCGAAGCCGCTTTGCTGATGACGCCCAGACGCATTGAACTGTCTCAATTTGGGACAAGTGCCGACTTGTCTATCCTTGCTATTGGCAAGGGCCGTGCCGCGGGCCGCAACTGGCGCACAAACCAGTTAATCCGGGCGCTTCTCGAATTATTTAAGGATTGCCCGTAGATTCAGCGCCGAACCTATTTCACAGACAACGCCCGACATAGCGGGGCGTTCCCAAAAAGGGGCGAGCGTGACCCGAATCGAACAACCGGCCGGTGTCCCCGACGCCGCGGAGGTTCTCAGGTCGATCGGCGAGGCCGCCTATGAATGGCGGCTCGATACCGATGCGCTGCTCTGGAGCGGCAATGCCGCTTCGCTGCTCGGCGCGCGACATCGCCAGCGGCCGCAGCTTTGCGCAAAAGGTCGATGCCAAAGACGGTCAAAGCCGCCACGACGTCGTCAATCAAGCCGCGCAAAGCGACGCCGGCGAAGGCGTTCCCTATCAGGTGCAATACGTATTCCGGCATGACGACGAGAAAATCTGGCTGGAAGACACCGGGCGCTGGTTCGCCGGCGCCGACGGTAAACCGCTGCGCGCGCTCGGAACGGTGCGCGCCATCAATGCGCGCCACGCGCGCGAAGCCGAGTTGCTGCGGCTCGCCAAATTCGATCCACTGACCGGGGAAATGAACCGCCTGCATCTCACCGAGGTGCTCGGCGAGAAGTTTGGCGAGGCGATACGCTCCCGCGCCTCGTGCGGTTTCCTGCTGGTCGCCATCGATCATCTCGGCAATCTCAACGACGCCTATGGCTTCGACGCCGCCGAGGAAGTGATCGCGCAGGTCGCCAAGCGCATCCGCGCGCGCCTGCGCGGCAAGGATTATCTCGGCCGTTTCTCGGGCAACAAGTTCGGCGTGCTGCTGACCGATTGCACGGCGGAAGAATTGGCGGTCGCCGCCGACCGGCTGCTGGCCGGCGTGCGCGACGAAACCGTCGCGACCGCTGCCGGCCCGGTGGCTGCGACGGTAACTATCGGCGGCGTGACGGCGCCGCGTCACGCCCGGACCGTGCCGGAAATCCTCAGCCGCGCGCAGGACGCACTGCATGCCGCGCGCGCCAAGCGGCACGGCTCGTTTGCCGCCTATCGGCCGAACGTCGAGCGCGACGCGCTCCGCCGCGACAGCGTGCGCGCGACCGACGAGATCGTGGCCGCGCTCAACGAACGGCGCATCGTGCTCGCCTACGAACCGGTGGTCGAAGCGAAAAGCCGCAAAGTGGCGTTCTACGAATGCCTCATGCGCGTGCACCGCCCGGATGGGCGTCTCGCCCATGCCAATGAGATCATCCCGGTGGCCGAGCGCGTCGGACTGATCCGCATGCTGGACTATCGCGTGCTCGAGCTGGTGGTGGCGGAACTCGCCGCCGCGCCGGATCTCACGGCCAGCGTCAACGTCTCGCCGGCTTCAACCGTCGATCCCGATTGGTGGGCGGGCCTCGTCGCTCTCTTGCGTGTCCATGCCAGCGCTGCTGAGCGGTTGATCATTGAAATCACCGAAACTGCCACGATCCAGGACGTGGACGAGGCGCGTGGTTTTGTTACCCGGGTCAAGGATCTCGGCTGCCGCATCGCCATCGACGATTTCGGCGCCGGCAATACCTCGTTCCGCAACCTGCGTAAGCTCGGCGTCGACATCGTCAAGATCGACGGTGCTTTCGTGCAGAACATCGTCAAGTCGGACGACGACCGCGCTTTTGTTCACGCACTCATAGATTTGTCGCACCGGCTCGGCCTCAAGACCGTCGCCGAATGGGTACAGGACGAGCAAGCCGCGCAGTTGGTGTCGGCGTGGGGCTGCGATTGCCTGCAAGGCGCGTTGATCGGGCTCGCCAGCGATGCAAGGCCGTGGCTCAAGGATCGCGCCGCGAGCGCATAATTCGGAACACCGCACGAAAATCTTAGTCCGTCACCCTGAGGTGCGCGCGAAGCGCGCCACCGCAAGTCGGCCTCAGCCGACTTGCTCACCTGAAATGCCGATCTCGGGTAAACCCGAGATCGGTGGCCGAGCACCTCAGGATGACGGTTATTGTGCGGAGCTATTCCTTGCCGCCGAGCTTATCGAGCCGCTTTTGCATCTCGTCGAGCTGGCGCTTGAGATCGTCCATCTCGTTGCCCGAGCCTTGTGGCTTGTCGGCGGCGGGCTTGGCCTGGCCGCCACGCGCGAACGGCGGCGCGAACATGGCGAAGGTCTTCTCGAACATCTCCATGTTGCGCCGCACTTGATCCTCAAGCGGGCCGAAGCCGCCGACGCCGAAGGCCTGCGTCATCTGCTCGCGGAATTTTCCCTGCTGGCTGGTGAGTGATTGCATGGATTGCTCGAGGAAGCGCGGCACCATCATCTGCATGCTGTCGCCGTAGAAGCGGATCAATTGCCGCAGGAATGCGATCGGCAGCAGGCTTTGCCCTTCCTTGTTCTCCTGCTCGAAAATGATCTGCGCCAGCACCGAGCGTGTAATGTCCTCGCCGCTCTTGGCGTCGAATACCACGAAATTTTCTCCGCCCTTGACCATCACGGCGAGGTCTTCGAGCGTTACGTAAGCGCTGGTCCCGGTGTTGTAGAGCCGCCGGTTGGCGTATTTCTTGATTGTGATCGGCTCTTTTTCGTCTGCCATGTTGATCACGTTCCCCCTGCCCAGAGCCAAGCATAACCGGTTTCTGCTTGCGTGGGCCACCGTTTTGTGGCGGCGCGGCAGGCCAAGGGGGCAGTGCGGCAACCCTTGCGAAACTGGTCAAAAAGGGCCAATTCTCGCGGATATTCGCAGTTGGCCGTTGTTGACAGGGCAAGCCGGGTAGCCCGAGGATGCGGCAGCGCCAAATAACCGTCTTCGCGCCAAGCGACCGCATGAGGAGTTTCGGATGAAGGACGACATCGTCATTGTCAGCGCCGCCCGCACGCCGGTTGGCTCGTTTAACGGGGCCTTCGCCAATCTGCCGGCCCATGAGCTCGGCAAAGCCGCGATTCATGCGGCGTTGGAACGCGCCGGCGTCGAAGGCGGCCGCGTTTCCGAAGTGATCATGGGTCAAATCCTGACCGCCGGTCAGGGCCAGAACCCGGCGCGGCAGGCCTCGATCGCCGCCGGCATTCCGGTCGAGAGCCCCGCCTGGGGCGTGAACCAGCTATGCGGTTCCGGCTTGCGCGCGGTCGCGCTCGGCTATCAGGCGATCATGAACGGCGACAGCGAGATCGTGGTGGCCGGCGGCCAGGAGTCGATGAGCATGGCGCCGCACGCCCAGCATCTGCGCAATGGCGTGAAGATGGGCGCGTTCGAGATGGTCGACACCATGATCAAGGACGGATTGTGGGACGCCTTCAACGGCTATCACATGGGCACCACCGCCGAGAACGTCGCCAAGCAATATCAGATCACCCGCGCGCAACAGGACGAATTCGCCGTCGCCTCGCAGAACAAGGCGGAGGCCGCGCAGAAAGCCGGCAAGTTCAAGGACGAGATCGTCGCCGTCACCATCAAGTCGCGCAAGGGCGACGTGGTGGTGAACGCCGATGAATATCCGAAGCAGGCGTCACGCTCGAATCGCTTTCCAAGCTGCGCCCGGCCTTCGACAAGGAAGGCACGGTGACCGCGGCCAGCGCCTCCGGCATCAATGACGGCGCCGCCGCCGTGGTGCTGATGAAGGCGTCCGAGGCCGCCAAGCTCGGCAAGACGCCGCTGGCGCGCATCGTGTCGTGGGCGCAGGCCGGCGTCGATCCCTCGATCATGGGCACAGGGCCGATTCCTGCGTCACGCGCGGCGCTCAAGAAGGCCGGCTGGAAAAAAGAAGACCTCGACCTGATCGAAGCCAATGAGGCGTTCGCGGCGCAGGCCTGCGCGGTCAACAAGGATCTCGGTTGGGACACCTCCAAGGTCAACGTCAATGGCGGCGCCATCGCCATCGGCCATCCGATCGGCGCCTCCGGCGCGCGCGTGCTGACCACGCTGCTGTTCGAAATGCAGAAGCGCAACGCCAAGAAGGGCCTCGCGACGCTGTGCATCGGCGGCGGCATGGGCATTGCCATGTGCGTGGAGAGGTAGACATTGATCTGCGTCATGGCCGGCTTGACCCGGCCATGACTTCTAAAAGTGCTTCTGGGAGGAGTGGGGCATGTCACGCGTTGCGTTGGTCACCGGCGGCACCCGCGGTATCGGGGCCGCCATCGCCAAGGCGTTGAAGACCGCCGGTTACAAAGTCGCCGCCAATTACGCGGGCAACGACGAAGCGGCGGTGAAATTCAAAACCGAGACCGGCATCCCGGTATTCAAATGGGACGTGTCGTCCTTTGACGCCTGCGCCGACGGCGTGAAAAAGGTCGTGGCCGAACTTGGTCCCGGTCGAGGTGCTGATCAACAATGCCGGCATCACCCGCGACGCCATGCTTCACCGCATGAAGCCCGAGCAATGGAACGCGGTGATCAACACCAATCTCGGCTCGCTGTTCAACATGACGCGGCAGGTGATCGAGGGCATGCGCGAGCGCA
Organism: uncultured Alphaproteobacteria bacterium; assembly: GCA_963809675.1. Taxonomy (GTDB): domain Bacteria; phylum Pseudomonadota; class Alphaproteobacteria; order Rhizobiales; family Xanthobacteraceae; genus Pseudolabrys. The sequence continues at coordinate 119,533 of CAWEKJ010000006.1, read as the reverse complement.
AATTCGGCCGCATCGTCAACATTTCCTCGATCAACGGCCAGAAGGGCCAGATGGGCCAGGCCAACTATTCCGCCGCCAAGGCCGGCGAGATCGGCTTCACCAAGGCGCTGGCGCAGGAAGGCGCGCGCGCCGGCATCACGGTGAATGCGATCTGCCCGGGCTACATCAACACCGAAATGGTGCAGGCGGTGCCGAAGGACGTGCTGGAGAAGATCATCCTGCCGCAGATTCCGATCGGCCGCCTGGGCGAGCCGGAGGAAATCGCGCGCTGCGTGGTGTTCCTCGCCTCAGACGACGCCGGGCTGATCACCGGCTCGACGCTTTCGCGCCAATGGCGGGCAGTATTTTACGTGAGGTGAACTGATGGATCCGCAAATCAGGTTCAACGACGGCGCCGCCTATGAGCGGATGATGGGAGTGTGGAGCCAGATCGCCGGCGAGGTGTTTCTCGATTGGGTGACGCCCGCCAAAAGCCTGACCTGGGCTGATATCGGCTGCGGCAACGGTGCGTTCACGCAGCTCATCGTCGAGCGCTGCGCGCCGAAGCGCGTATTCGGCATCGATCCATCGCCCGGCCAGCTCGCTTATGCGAAGACGCGCCTCGCATCATTGCCGGTCGAACTGGCGACCGGTGACGCGATGGCGCTGCCTTATACGGATAACAGCGTCGATGCCGCCACCATGGCGCTCGTGCTGTTCTTTGTGCCGGAACCGACGAAAGGCCTTGGCGAAATGATCCGCGTGACACGCCCCGGCGGCACCGTTGCGGCCTATGTGTGGGATATTCCCGGCGGCGGCTTCCCGGCCGATGCCATCTGGGCTGAACTCGCGGCGATCGGCCAGCCGGTGCCGCCGCCACCGAGCGCGGAAATTTCCCGCATGGATGCGCTGAAGGCGTTGTGGTCGAGCGGCCTCGACCAGGTCGAGACCAAAGTGATCGACGTTGAACGGAGCTTCACCGGTTTCGATGATTACTGGGACGCCTGCATGGGCAGTTCGGCCACCAAAGCAGCGGTCCAGGCTTTGTCTGCGCAGCAGGTGGCTCAGGTGAAGGCGCGTGCCCGCGAGCGGATCGCGAGCAAAGGCGGCCGTTACACCGGGCGCGCCAATGCCGCGAAGGGCAGGGTGCGCGGGTGAGCGCCGACCGCTAAGACCTAAAAAAATCCCACCGACTCGCAGCCCGATCCGGCCTGGAAGCTCTGCTTGTGCCGCCGTGTCGGAATGTCGATGACGTGCATCGAGCCGTCGCCCTGGCAGCCGACGAACAGCTCATCGCCGCGAAACGCAAAGTCCATCGGCTGGCTGCCGACTTCGATCGCGGTCTGCGCGCCGAATGAGGCGTCGGCGATGGTCACCATGTTGCTGTTGAGGCTTGAGACGACGACGAGTTTGTCGTCGGCCGAATAGCGCGCGATCTGGGCTGCTTTCGGCACGCCCTCGAGCCGCACTTCGCGCGTGACGCTGCCCTTGGCCGTGTCGATCAGGAACACCACCGGCTGCTCGTCGCTGACCGCGACCACGGTGCGGCCGTCGCCGGACACCGCGATGCCGGCCAGCGCCTGCGGGGTCTTGATCTTGCCGAGCAGTTTGCGATTCGGCAGGTCGATGACGGAAACCGTCGCGTCTTCCTCGTTGTCGGTGTAGAGGCGCTTGCCGTCATTTGGGATGCAGAGCCGGTGGCCGTTGGTCGAGCCGGAATCGATGGCGTCGATCATCTTGTGGGTTTTCGGATCGATCACCGCGACCTTCGCGCTGTTTTCGCAGGTGATGTAGATCAGACCGTCGGCGCCGAGCCGCACGGTATGCGGCGCGCTGTAGGGCGAAAGATCGATGGTGTCGGCGACCTTGCGCTTGATGAGGTCGATGACGTGCAGCACATGGCCGGGGTTTGGATTGCGGCCGTGGATGCCGTCGCCGAAGATCGGCACATAGGCCAGCCCGGTTTCCGGAATCACCAGCAATTCGTGCACCGTCTTCTGGAAGCCGTCGAGAACGGTTTCCGTCTCATAGGTTTGCGGATTGAGAAACAGAATCTTGCAGCCGATCTTGTCGACCGCGATCATGCCACGCACGCTGCTTGAACCGGTCATCGCCTGGCTTTCGTTTTCCGTTTACCCGGGGATTTCTTGTTCGCCTTGCGCGCGCGATAGGTGCCCTCGGCTTTGTCGAGCCGCACCGACCAATATTCCCAGGCGCGCGAGATCGGGCTGACGCGCAGATTGTATTCGCCGGCGAGTTCGGTCTCGGTGGCGGTGAGCGGCGACACATTGCCGAGTACGTGCGCCTGAATTTGCAGCGCCGCGTTGCGCGCGGTGTAGATGGTGCGGAACACCAGTTCCTCCAGCGTCTTGCCGGCGACGGTGGCGCCGTGCCGGCGCATCAGCACGATCCAGTGCTCGTCGAGCGCGCGCGCCAGCGAGGCGCCTTCCTCGGGCTTGGCCACGATCAGCGTGGTGTCGCCGAAGTCGTCGCGGCTGTCCCAGAACGGCACCTTGGAGCCCAAGGTGGCGCCGAGATGATAAACCGGCTTGAGCTCGACGCCGGAAACACAAAACGGCAGGATCGACGCCGCGTGATGGTGGCACACCGCGTTCACGTCCGGCCGCGCCTGATAGATGTCGCCGTGGATGACGCGCTCGCCGTAAAGCCGTGATATCGGTCGGCTTGACCGGCTTGGAATCGAGCGTGAACTCCAGGATGTCGTCGGGCTGCACCAGTTCCGGCGCGCGCGAGACCGACATCAGATAGCGGCCCGGATCGGTCGGATGGCGCATGGTGACATGGCCGAAGGCGTCGAGCACGCCCTCATGGGCGATCATGCGGTTGGCGCGCGCGAGCTGTTCGCGCGCTTGGTCGAGTTTATTCGGCACGGGGTTTCCTCTGATTGCAGCCACGAGTCAGCCTATTCCATGGAACTGATTGGTTCCACGGGTATTGATCCATGTCCACGGGGCCGACGAGACCTTTTGATGAGCCGAAAAAAAGCAAATACCGCGTCAATCGTCGAGATGTTTTGGTCGTTCGTTCAAGACAACCCAAAACTGGCGACGTCGCTTGCGTTCGAACTTGGATCGCTCGCGGGAACGGCCGTTAAAAACTCCGCCCAAACCAAAAAATATCTAAAAAAGCAGGCCAAAAACGTGCCGCAGGCTATCTCCGAAGCGCTGCCCCTCAAACTTGTCAAGCGCACTCAAGTTCTTGCCTGCGCCCAAATTGCAGCCGCGGAAAAGGCCTCAGAACAAACGTGCGCCGCGAAAGGCAAAGCACGGTACGGAGTGAAGGTCGCGAGGTTTGCCCGTCGGCAGGACCAATACTCAAACCAATTCTTTAGGAGCGAAACATGGCCAAACGCCGGAAAACATCGTCTAGACGGGCCGCGACAGCGATCCAACCACAGTCATTGGCGCAGACCGCGGAACGCGCGGTGCTCAGCCAATCCAACAAAATGCTTGTTGCCGCAACCAAGCGCTACAAGCAACTTGTGCGCCAAGCCGCCAAGGCAACGAACAATAAGAACAAACGAAAGTACCTGGCGGCGGCATTGTCCGCGGTCGTTATCGCCGGTGTCGTCGCCAATGATTTGAGGCGGCGAATCGACAAGCAGCCGCTCCGTCCGGCTCGCCGGAAAAAACGGCTTTAACCGCTTCCTAAAACTTGTTCTTCCGCGCGCGGATCTCCGCGAACACCTGCGCCGCAGGCTTGCCGGCCATGCCGATGCCGGCAGCGACTTCCGGAACATCGGCGCGCAGGAACGGATTGGCCAGCTTCTCGTCGCCGATGGTGACGGGAATCGTCGGCTCGCGCTGCGCGATCTGCCGTGTCACCTCCGCCTCGCGCGCCGCCAATGCTGGCATTATCGGGCTCGATGGTGCGCGCGAAGCGGACATTGGCGGCGGTGTATTCATGGCCGCAATAAATCTCGGTGTCGTTCGGCAGATCGCGCAGTTTCACCAGCGAGCGCCACATCATCCCGGGCGTGCCCTCGATCACGCGGCCGCAGCCGATGGAAAACAGCGTGTCGCCGACGAAGGCGAGCTTGTCGGCGTGGAACCAGTAGGAAATGTGGCCGTTGGTGTGGCCCGGCGTCTCGATCACGCTGGCCGACAACTTGCCGACCGTCACCTTGTCGCCCTCGCGCACGGTCTGGTCGACCGCGGGGATCGTCTCGGCTTCGGCCGCCGGCGCGACCACGCGGCATTTGTATTTTTCCTTCAGCGCCACGATGCCGCCGGTGTGGTCGTTGTGATGGTGGGTGACCAGAATGTCGCTGAGCTTCCAGCCGGTGGCCGTCAGCGCGGCCTCGATCGGCGCCGCTTCGGGCGCGTCGATGGAGGCGGTGGCGCCGCTCTCGGTGTCATGCACCAGCACCCCGTAATTGTCCTTCAGGCATAAAAACAGGCGGGTTTCCGCGGGCATGGTCGACCTCGTCGATAAGGGCAGGTCGTTAACCGTAGCATGCGCATGAACAGTCTCGCACCCCTTGCTTTCGCGTGTCGGGCGGCGGGCCCCATCTTTTCATGATAGTTTTAGCTCATGTCGATCGATGTCGTGGACCTGCGTAATTTCTACGGCCAGCGTCTGGGCGTGGTTGCTCGCCGCTTCGTCGGCCGCGGCATCCGCGGCCTGTGGAAGGATACCGCAGGGCAACGCGTGCTGGGCGTCGGTTATGCCACGCCCTATCTCGGCCTGTTCCGCGAGGAGGCCGAACGCTGTCTTGGCCTTCATGCCGGCCGGGCAGGGCGTGGTGAAATGGCCGACCACGCGGCCGGCGCTGTCGGCGCTGGTGGACGAAAACGAACTGCCGCTGCCCGACAACGCGGTCGACCGCGTGATCATGGTGCACGCGCTGGAGATGACGAACGATCCCGCGGTGTTGCTGCGCGAAGCGTGGCGCGTGCTGGCCGCCGGCGGGCGGCTGCTGGTGGTGGTGCCGAACCGGCGCGGACTGTGGGCGCGCATGGACACCACGCCATTCGGTCATGGCCGGCCCTATTCGCGCTCTCAGATCAATCAGCTCTTGCGCGAGACCTGGTTCACGCCGACCGGATGGAGCGAGGCGCTTTATGTGCCGCCGATCGCGCGCGGCTGGTTCCTGCGTTCGGCCGTGGCGTGGGAGCGCACCGGCGCGACGTTGTCGGCGCCGTTCGCCGGCGTGCACATGGTGGAAGCGACCAAGCAGGTCTATCGCGCGATTCCGGCGCGTCGCGTCAAACGCAAATTGGTGCCGTCGCTAGAGCCGGCACTGGCGCCGTCGCCGGGTGGCGCGGCGAGAACAATCTATCCGCTCATCCCCGCGAAAGCGGGGACCCAGTAAACAGCTACCCGTTTTTTATGACGAAGGATCTGGATTCCCGCTTACGCGGGAATGAGCGGAGTTGAATTATTCCGGCTGCCGCGGTGGCTCGTCGCCGCCGCCATCGGCTGGGGCCGGCGCCGCGCCCTGCGGATTGCCGTTGCCGAAATTATCTGGCCGATCCGGGCGGTAGCCGCCGCCGCGATGACGCCGCCGCCGGCGATGCCCGAAGCGATCCTGGCGATCGCCTTGCTGATCGTGGCCGTTCTGGCCGTAGCCCTGATTGTTATTCTGTCCGGTGTTCTGCTGCGGCTGGCCACCGCCGCCGGTGATGAACGCGGGCAGGCCGCCGGTGTCTTGGCCGCCGGCGTGGCCGCCTTGGTTGGGCTGCGGCGCATTGGGCTGCTGTTGCGGCTGATGTTGCGGGCGGTGCTGCTGCTGATCGCGCGGCGGAAACGGCTGCGCGTCGCGCGGCAGATAAGGCTGCGCCTGCGGCACGTGTTGCGGCGCTTGCGGCTGCGGCGCGAAGCCCGGCTCGTTCTGGCCCATGTAAGGCTGGCCGTCGTCGTCGCCGTCATCGAAGTTGTCGTCGGCCGCGCCTTGCGGGGCGCCCTGGCCCTGCTGCGGCTGCTGATTGTTGTAATAGGGGTTCTGCTGGCGGAACTGCTCCTGCGCGGCGGCGATCAGGCGGAAATAATGCTCGGCGTGCTGGTAGTAGTTTTCGGCCGCCACCGGGTCGCCCGAGCTCTGCGAGTCGCGCGCGAGCTGGATGTATTTTTCCGCGATGTGCGAGGCGGTGCCGCGGATTTTCACATCGGGTCCGTTCAACTCGTAGACCCGCGTCAGCGGATTCTGGCTTTTGCGGTGGTTATTATTATTATTGTTGCGTCCCCGCATGCGCTTCTGACCGTTTCTCATCATTTGTCCATCTGCTCCACCGCGGCACACGCGCCGCCAACCGTTGCCGAACCTTCAAACCAGTCCAAACGAATTCCGCGGCGCGGCCTTGGTCCGCACTGCCCGCACGAGTGCTAGATCGTTTGCGATCTTATCGCGATTGCCGCAGCAACCTCATAGCCGCGATCCTGTCGCGGCGTTGCCAACCTTCTCGTTACGCGCACCGCCAATGTTCAAAAGTCTGATGCGCCCAACCGGTGAAGCGTCCGAACCCGTCTCTTTTGCCGTCGTATTAAAAGCCGGCTCGTCCTCGGACTTGCGCCGCCGCCACACAGAGCCTCGTGCTCCGGGGTTCCTGGCGATGCAACCCGTACGGGTCGATTCCGTTAAGGCGAAGCTAGTCGTTTCCACGCCACATTCCAAGAGGTTTTTTTCGTCTGCAATGGTGATCTGCGGCCTGGTTATGGTGCGGCGGTCGCGCTCAGCGCACGCGGAATACCGGCCAAATCGTCGTGCGCTGCGGTGATCTTCCAGCCTGCTTTGGTAAACAGCGCACGAACCTCCGGCTCCTGGCCCGCGCCCAGTTCCACGATCAAACGGCCGCCCGGCGCCAGCAGGCCGCGGGCTTGGCCCGGCGATGGCGCGATAACCATCCAGGCCGTCGGTGCCGCCGTCAAGCGCAAGTATCGGGTCGTAGTCGCGCACCTCCGGCGCGAGTGTGGCGATATCGCCGCGCGCCACATAAGGCGGATTCGACACGATCAGATCGAACGGGCCAGGCACGCCGTCGGCGATGTCGCAGGCGATGAAAGTACAGCGGCTGGCAAGATCGTTGCGCGCGGCATTGGCGCGCGCGACATCCAGCGCGGCCGCGCTGATATCGGTGCCGGTGCCGAATGCGTTTGGAAATTCGCGCAGCAGCGCCAGCAGCAGCGCGCCGGAGCCGGTGCCGATGTCGAGAATGCGCAGCTTCTCCAACTTCAGGGGTTGCAGTGCATCGAGCGCGGCCTCGACCAAAGTTTCGGTTTCCGGCCGTGGCACCAGCACGTCAGATGTGATTGTCAGCGTCAACGTCCAGAATTCTTTCTGGCCGAAGATGCGTGATACCGGCTCGCGCTTGAGCCGGCGCACCACCAGCGCGTCGATCGCTTTGGTCTCGATCGGCGCTCAGCGCGCGCTCGCCGTTCGCAATCAGCTCGGCGCGATCGATGCCGAGCGCATGCGCGATCAGCAGGCGCGCATCGGCGTCGGCGGAGTCGATGCCCGCCTGGCGCAATGCTTCGGTCAACGCGCGGCGCGCCGCGGCGATGGTTCGCGTGGTCGCAAGCATCACGTCGCGCCTTCGGCCGCCAGCAGTTCGGCCTGATGTTCGGTCACCAGCGCGTCGATGACCTCGTGCAAAGCCTCGCCTTCCATCACCTGCGGCAGCTTGTGCAGCGTCAGATTGATGCGGTGATCGGTGACGCGGCCTTGCGGAAAATTATAGGTGCGGATGCGTTCCGAGCGGTCGCCCGACCCGATCTGCCCGCGCCGTTCGGCCGCACGTTCGGCGTCGAGTTTGCTGCGCTGGGCGTCATAAAGCTTGGCGCGCAGCATCTTCAGCGCCTTGGCTTTGTTTTTATGCTGCGAGCGTTCTTCCTGCACGAACACGATCATGCCGCTCGGCAGATGGGTGATGCGGATGGCGGATTCGGTCTTGTTGACGTGCTGGCCGCCGGCGCCCTGCGCCCGCATGGTGTCGATCTTCAGGTCGTCGTCGTTGATCTTGATATCGACGTCTTCCACCTCGGGCAACACCGCGACGGTAGCGGCCGAGGTATGGATGCGGCCGGAAGCTTCTGTATCGGGCACGCGCTGCACGCGGTGCACGCCGGATTCGAATTTGAGCTTGGCGAACACGCCGCGGCCATGGACTTCGGCGACGATCTCCTTGAAGCCGCCTTTGCTGCCTTCGCTGATCGAAAGCACTTCCGTCTTCCAGCCCTGCTGGGCGGCGTAGCGCTCGTACATGCGGAACAGATCGCCGGCGAACAGCGCGGCCTCGTCGCCGCCGGTGCCGGCGCGGATTTCAAGGATGGCATCGTGGTCGTCCATCGCGTCTTTCGGAATCAACGCGAGGCGGATTTGCTGTTCCAGCTTCGTCCCGACGTGCTTGCAGCGCCGGCTTCTCGGCGTCGGCGAGCTTGCGCATCTCCGCGTCGATCGCGGTGTCGGATGCCAGCGCTTCGAGATCGGCGAGTTCGGAGGTAACGGCACGATAAGCCTTGATCGCCTCGATCACCGGCCCGAGTTCGGAGAATTCGCGAGACAGCTTGACGTAGTCGTCGCGGCTCAGATTGGTCGCGAGCTCGCTTTCCACCAAGGAATGGCGGGTGAGCAGGGCATCGAGCCGGTGCTGGGGCAACGCAATCAAAGCTGCAAGCCCTCGGCCGCGGCGAAACCCTCGAGCTTGTGGCGGATCGACACGCTGCCCACCGGTTTGCTCCAGGAACGGCAGGATCGCACTCTCGCCCTTGCGGCAATCGAGATCGAGCAGCAGCGCCTTGACGGGGCCGACCGCTGATGGTGACAACGACAGCGAGCGGTAGCCGATAATCGCCAGCGCCAGCGCGCCGATCGGCTGCGAGGCGAGCTCGCCGCACAGCGCCACCGGTTTGCCGTGCTTCTTGCCTTTGTCGGCGACGTCCTTGAGCGCGCGCAAGCACCGGCGTCGACAGCGGGTCGAAGCGATGCGCCACGTGGGTATTGCCCCGGTCGGCGGCATAGAGGAATTGCATCAGGTCGTTGGAGCCGACCGATAGGAAATCGACCCGCTCGAGCAATTCATCGAGTTGGTAGAGCAGCGCGGGCACTTCCAGCATGGTGCCGATCTGTACCCGCTCGGGCAGCGCGTGGCCGTGGCGACGCAGATGGGTAAGTTCAACCTCGACAAGAGCTTTGGCCTTGTCGAATTCCTCCACCATGGAAATCATCGGGAACATCAGCCGCAATTCGCGTCCGCCGGCGGCGCGCAGCATGGCGCGCACCTGACTGCGCAACAGTCCGGGCCGGTCGAGGCCGAGCCTGATGGCGCGCCAGCCGAGCGCCGGATTCTCCTCCTGGACATTGCGCATATAGGGCAGCACCTTGTCGCCGCCGATGTCGAGCGTCCGGAAAGTCACCGGCCGTTTGCCCGCGGCATCGAGCACGGTGCGATAAAGCCCGAGCTGGTCGCCGGTGCGCGGCAACGTGGTCGGACACCATGAACTGCAATTCGGTGCGGAACAGGCCGATGCCGGCGGCCCCGGTCTCGTCGAGGTGCGGCAGATCGATTGGCAGGCCGGCGTTGATCATCAGCGCGATCTTATGGCCGTCTTTGGTGACACAAGCGCGGTCGCGCAGCGCGCGATATTGCGCCTGGCGGCGGGCGCGCAGTTTCACCCGCTCGCCATAGGCGCTTTCGATATCGGCCGGCGGGCGCATGTGCACCTCGCCGGTGGTGCCGTCGACGATGATGGCGTCGCCTTGCTCGACCAGGCCGGTGGCGTTGGCGATTTCGCCAACCGTCGGAATGCCGAGCGCGCGCGCGACGATCGAGACATGCGACGTGGGCCCGCCTTCCTCCAGCACCAGGCCGCGAAGCCTTTTGCGGTCGTAGTCGAGCAGCGCGGCCGGACCCATCGAACGCGCCACCACGATGGCGTTTTCCGGCAGATGTTCCTTGCTCGGTGCATGATCCTGGCCCATCAGCACGCGCATCAACCGGTTGGCGAGATCGTCGAGGTCGTGCAGGCGGTCGCGCAGATAGGGATCGGAGGCGCGCAACATGCGCGCGCGGGTGTCGGACTGTACGCGTTCGACGCCGGCCTCGGCCGTGAGGCCGGTCATCACCGCCTCGCGCATCTTATGCAGCCAGCCCTGGTCGTAACCGAACATGCGATAGGCTTCGAGCACTTCGCGATGCTCGCCGCCATCGGCCACCTCGCCATGTTCGAGCAAGCGGTCGAGGTCGGCGCGGAATGTGGCGATGGCCTGCGTCCAGCCGCTTGAGTTCTTTCGGCACGTCGTCGGCAATCACATTGGTGACGACCACGCGCGGCTCGTGCAGCACCACATGGCCGAGCGCGATGCCGTCCGCCAGCGCAGCACCGGTGACGTGCATGGCATGGCGCGCGGCAGGCTCGGCGCCCGGCCGGGCGATCGAAGACAGTTCGCCCGAGGCGATCATCTCGGCGAGCACCATCGCCGTGGTTTGCAGCGCCTCTTCTTCCTCCTCGGTATAAGTGCGGCGCGCGCGGTTCTGCACCACCAGTACGCCGAGCGTATTGCCGGCGCGCAGTACCGGCACGCCGAGGAACGAGTGGTAGATTTCTTCGCCCGTCTCCGGCCGGAACGAGAAGGCCGGGTGCGCCTGCGCGTCCGACAGATTGATCGGATTGGCCTCGCTGGCGACCAGGCCGACCAGGCCCTCGTCGGCTTTCAGCACGGTTTCGTGGACGGCTTCGCGCTTCAAGCCTTCGGTGGCGTATAGCTCGAGCGTTCCGTCTACGCGCAAGACGTAGACAGAGCACACCTCCGCCACCATGTTGGCGGCGATCAGCACCACAACCTTGTCGAGACGATCCTGCGCGCTGACCGGCTCCGCCATCACTTCGCGAAGCCGGCGCAACAACACGCGCGGACCGCCAAGCGCGCCACGCATTCTTGAGGTCCTTTAGACTGCGGCTTCCGCCCCAGCCCCGTTTACGGCCCAATCATGTACGAATAGCGACCGCAGGTCCGGCACCCACGGCGGCTTTCTGTGAGGCTATAGCCAATGGTCCATGCAAGGGGCAAGCCAAAGCGGCGGCTCCGGTTTATTTACCGGAAATGCGCTGCGGTGCAGCGCAGGCGTTGCGACTAGGCCTTATCCAACCCGTACAGCGTATGCAGCGTGCGCACCGCCAGGTCGGTCTTGGCGGCGTTGATCAGCACCGAGAACTTGATCTCCGAGGTGGTGATGGCGAGGATGTTGATCTTCTGCTCGGACAGCGCCTTGAACGCCTGCGCGGCGACGCCGGCATGGCTGCGCATGCCGATGCCAATCACCGACACTTTGGCGACGTCGGTCGCGCCGTCAAGCCGCTCATAGCCGATCGCTTTCTTGGCCTTCTCGATGGTGGCGCGCGCCCGCTCGTAGTCCGCCGACGGCACCGTGAAGGTGAGGTCGGTGGTGGAGCCGTCGGCCGAGACATTCTGCACGATCATGTCGACGTTGAGATTGGCATCGGCGAGCGGGCCGAAGATCGCGGCTGCGACGCCGGGCTTGTCCGGCACGTGCCGGACGGAAATTTGCGCCTCATCCTTGGAAAAGGCGATGCCGGTGACGACTTGCTGTTCCACGATGTCTCCCTCGTCGCAAATGAGTGTACCGGATGGCGGCTTGCGCGGATCGATATCTTCCGGCTTCTCGAAGCTCGATCGCACGAAGATCGGCACGTTGCGCACCATGCCGAGCTCGACCGACCGCACCTGCATGACCTTGGCGCCGAGCGAGGCGAGTTCGAGCATTTCCTCGTAGGCGATCTTGTTCATGCGGTGCGCCTTGGACACCACGCGTGGATCGGTGGTGTAGACGCCGTCGACGTCGGTATAGATGTCGCAGCGCTCGGCGCCGATCGCGGCCGCGATCGCCACCGCGGAAGTATCCGAGCCGCCGCGGCCGAGCGTGGTGATGCGGCCAGTTTCCTTGTGCATGCCCTGGAAGCCGGCGATCACGGCGACTTGGCGATGCTCCTTGAATCGCTTGATCAATTCATCGCCGTTGACGCCGATAATGCGCGCTGAGGCATGCGCGTTGTCGGTCAGGATCGGCAATTGCCAGCCCTGCCAGGAGCGTGCATTGATACCCATGCCTTCCAGCACGATCGCGAGCAGTCCGGCGGTGACCTGTTCACCCGACGCCACCACCGCGTCGTATTCGCGTGCATCGTGCAGCGGGGCCGCTTGCCGCGCCCACTCGACCAGCTTGTTGGTGGTGCCGGCCATGGCGGAGACCACGACGGCCACGTCATAGCCGGCGTCGACCTCGCGCTTGACGTGGCGCGCCACGTTGCGGATGCGATCGAGATCGGCGACCGACGTTCCACCGAATTTCATCACCAGGCGAGCCATGACTTTAGAAAACCTGTCGTTCCCGGACGCGCCAAAAGGCGCTAACAAACGGCCGGCTGTGCCGGCCCCAAAAGGCGCGTATACATACCGGCGGGGTGCCGGGACTGCAACTTAAAGGCTTATCCGCGTTAATCTTTTTGGGTGTCGACGATGCGTTATATCGAACGAATTCTGCAGCCTGGCGAAACCGTGCTCTATCGGGGCAAGATTCATTGGGTCATCTATCTGCCGTCCATGATCATGATGCTGCTCGCATTGGCGGCGTTAAGCGGGCTGGCCGCCGCGCAAACCAGCGTCACTAGATATAGCTGGCTGTTCGTCTCAGGCGCCTTCGCGCTGGGGGCGGGTGTGACGCTGCTGTCGGCCTGGTTCAAGCGCTGGACGACCGAGATCGACGTGACCAACCGGCGCATCGTTTACAAGAAAGGTTTTATCAGGCGGCATACGGTCGAACTCAATATGGATAAAGTTGCGAGCGTCGACGTCGACCAGTCCGTCTTTGGCCGTTTGTTGAGCTACGGTGACATCACAATCCACGGCACGGGAGATAGTGACGTCATAGAGTCGCTCCACACCATCGGCGCGCCGCTCGATTTCCGCAATCACGTGACGGCTCGCTGATGGCGAAGCCCCGTGCATCGTCGGTCGACCACGCCGAAGTCGAGCGCTTCTCTCGCCATGCCAACGATTGGTGGAATACGCGCGGGCCGATGGCGGCGCTGCACAAGTTCAATCCGGTCCGGCTGGCTTATATTCGCGACAAAGCAGCCAAGCGCTTTGCGCGCGAGCCCAAGAAGCTCGACTGCCTGAAAGACTTGCGCATGCTCGATATCGGCTGCGGCGGCGGCATTCTGTCGGAGCCGCTGGCGCGCCTGGGCGCGCAGATAGTCGGCGCCGATCCGTCGGCGGAAAATATCGCCGTGGCGAGCGCGCATGCCGAGCAAAGCGGCGTCGCGGTCGACTATCGCGCCACCACCGCCGAAGAGCTCGCCGCCGCCAATGAGCGATTCGACGTGGTGCTGGCGATGGAGGTGGTCGAGCACGTCGCCGATGTTAAGTCGTTCGTCGCGACCTGCGCGTCGATGGTCAAGCCAGGCGGGCTGATGATCGCGGCGACGCTCAACCGCACGCTCAAGAGTTTCGCGTTGGCGATTGTCGGCGCCGAATATGTGTTGCGCTGGCTGCCGCGCGGCACCCATCAATGGGACAAATTCGTCACCCCGAACGAGCTCGAGCTTGCGTTCGAGCGCGCCGGCCTCGATGTGATCGGCGAACGTGGCGTGATCTACAACTTGCTCGCCGATCGCTGGCAGTTGTCGTCCGATATGGATGTCAATTACATGCTGGTCGCCGAGCGAAAAACATAAAAGGAAGAACGCCATGATCCTCGAACTGGTCGAGTTCAATTCGCCGAAGGGCTGGAGCCGCGCGCAGGTGGCCGAGGAGGCGCGCAACGTCATTCCGAAATGGCAGGCCAACAAGGAATTGCTGCGCAAGCACTTCCTGCTCGAGCTCAACGGCAAGACCGGCGCCGGCGTCTATGTCTGGCCCTCGGTCGAGGCCGCGAAGAAGGCGCACAACGAAGAATGGAAGCAATCGGTGATCAAGCGTTGCGGCAGCGCGCCGACCATCCGCTATTTCGACCTGTTCTTGCTGGTCGATAACGAAAGCGGCAAGGTGAGCGAATTTCCCGCTGCCGCCGAATTGGCAGCCGCCTGATTGCAACGCAATGCTCTGGGCCGTCTTCACGCTGATTGCCGCGGCGGCGCAGACCGCGCGCAACGCCATGCAGCGCGAGCTGACCGCGACGCTCGGTACGGTCGGCGCCACCCATGTGCGCTTTCTATTCGGTTTTCCCTTCGCGCTGATCCTGCTGGTCGGCGTCATGCTGGCGACCGGCGAAGGCCTGCCGCATATCCCGCCCGCATTCTGGCCATGGGTGATCGCCGGCGCCGGAACGCAGATCGCCGCCACCGCGCTCATGCTTGCCGCCATGGGCGAGCGCTCGTTCGTGGTCGCCTACGCCTATATCAAGACCGAGCCTGTGCAGGTCGCACTCTTCGGCTTGATCTTTCTGGGCGACCGGGTCGCGCCGCTCGCCGCCGCCGCCATTCTGATCGCGACCGCCGGCGTGATCGTGATCTCGCTCAAGCCCGGCGCCGGCGGCGTCGGCACCACGCGCTCGACGCTGATCGGCCTTGGTTCCGGCTGCATGTTCGCGCTCGCGGCCATCACCTATCGGGGCGCCATCCTGTCGTTGCATCACCCGGAATTCGTGCTGGCCGCGACCTTCACTGCTGCGGTCGGCCTGGTGCTGCAAGCCGCATTGCTGTCGCTTTATCTGGCGCTGCGCGATCCAAAAGTGCTGCACGACATCGCGCGCGCCTGGCGGCCGTCGCTGTTCGCCGGGTTTATGGGCGCGGTGGCGTCGGAATTCTGGTTTCTGGCCTTCGCCATCGCCACCGCCGCCAATGTCCGCACTTTGGCGCTGGTCGAGGTGCTGTTCGCGCAGGGCGTGACACGTTTCGTCTTCAAGCAGCCGACGACCATGCGCGAAGGTTTAGGCATCGTGCTGGTGGTCGCGGGTGTCGTGTTATTGATTTTGGCGGATTAGGCTGCATTCTCATAAGTGAAGATTGGCGAGCAACAGTTGGTCAACGTCTGCGTTGACCCGGCTTCATTTTTTCGAGCCGTGGATCGTTTCTTCCCGCGCCAGCATTTCCACGAACTTCACGATCCGAGCGGCCCGAGTTTTGGCGGTCTTTGCAGTATTGATGCGATAGAGCACGGCGTAACGGTTCGCGCCCGTTAGGGTCGCGAAGAAGGTCTTGGCCGCTGGCTCAGCTTTTAAAGCCGCCGCAAGATCTTTCGGCACGAAAGCTTTGCTTTGCGAAGGGTAGGCGGCATCCCAGCGGCCATCCGACTTTGCAAGGTCGACCTCTCGCAGACCCGGCGACTTCATTCGCCCCTGCTTGATCAGTTTGATCGCAGTTGCACGATTTATCCGCGACCATCCACTTTTGCTGCCTCTTCGGGTGAAGCGAATGAGCCAAAAACGTTCGTCATATTTGTCCAATTGGCCATCAATCCAGCCGTGAGCAATGGCAACTTCAATTGCCTCAGTTTTGCTGACGCTGCTGACGCCGGTACCTTTCTTGGCAAGCTTGAGCCAGAGTCCCGGAGATGTCTTCCCGTTCCGATCGAGCCACGCACCCCAGTTTTGATGGGTCGCGAATCCCAGGACGGGCAGCCCTTTATGTTCGGTCATATGTTGATGATGTCCTAGCGCCAATATGCAGCAGGCAATGTCTGCGGCCAATCCGCTAATGCTTCTTTGCTGTCATGGTTTGCCGCGGCCTAATTTCTCTCGTCCGGCAAAATCGGCAGCGGATGAAATTCGATGCCTTCCTCGGCCAGCGCCTTGGCGTCCTCAGGCGAGGCCTCGCCATAGATCGAGCGGTGCTCGGTCTCGCCGTAATGCATCTTGCGCGCTTCCTCGGGGAATTTCGTCCCAACGTGGTCGGCATTCTTGGTGAGATGGTCGCGCAATTCCTTGAGCTTGCCGCGCAGTTCCTGTTCCTGCGGCGAGATCATCGCGACCGGCGCCTTCTCTTGCGCTTTTTCGGTCGCCGGCGTGGCAGGTTGCCCGTTGGGCACCACCCGATCGCGTTTACGCGCGCTGGCCAATCGCGGCGCCATGATTGCTTTCTCGACTTTGGTTGAGCCGCAATGCGGGCAGGCTACCAGTCCGCGCTTGGCCTGCTTGTCGTAGGCGCTTGAATCCGCAAACCAGCTTTCGAATTCGTGGCCTTTGGCGCAGGCGAGCGCGTAGCGGATCATTCGGCACCCCGCACCATGTGCAGGTGCGCCGGCTCGGCCAGCGGTTCGACCAATTCGAAACGCCGGCCATGTTGCAGCGAGGGAATGCGCGCGCGCGCCTTACCCACTTCCGCCAGATCGATTTCGGCCATCACCACCCCCGGCTCGATGCCGCCTTCCGCCAGGATACGGCCCCATGGGTCAACGATCAGTGAATGGCCGAAAGTTTCGCGGCCATTCTCGTGTTTGCCGGCTTGCGCGGCGGCGAACACGAAGCAGCCGTTCTCGATGGCGCGGGCGCGGTTGAGCACATGCCAGTGCGCCTCGCCGGTCTGCTGGGTGAAAGCCGACGGGATCGCCAGCATGGTGGCGCCGGCTTCCGCTAGCGCGCGGTAAAGCGCCGGGAAACGCAGGTCGTAGCAGATCGTCAGTCCGAGCCGGCCCCATGGCAGATCGCTCAGCACCGCCTGTTCGCCTGCCCGGTAGGTGCGCGACTCGCGATAGCTCTCGCCGCCAGCGAGATCGACGTCGAACATATGAATCTTGTCGTAACGCGCGGCGATGTCGCCTCTGGGATCGATTAGGAAAGCGCGGTTGGCCGCCCGATCGTTCGTGAGCTTGATTGCCAGCGAGCCGGCATGAATAAAAATTCCGAGCTTGCGCGCTAGTTCGCGCAAGGTCGCGAGGAAGGTGTCGGCCTCTTCTTCGACGATGGTGGCGAGCAGCCGGTCGCGCTTGACCTCCATGATGTTGGTCATCTCCGGCGTCTGCACGTAATCGGCCCCGGCCGACTTTGCTTCGCCGATCATGCGCGCTGCGGCGTCGAGATTGGCGGCGGGCGTCAGGCCCGACCGCATCTGGATCATCGCGGCCTTGAAAGTGTTGGTCATGCCGAAGCCCCGTCGCCGGCCAGCAGCGGGTCGAGCTTGCCGGCGCGCTCAAGCGCATGCAGTTCGTCGCTGCCGCCGACATGCGTGGCGCCGATGAAAATCTGCGGCACCGTCATCATTCCGTCGGCCCGCTTGATCATCGTCTCGCGTTGCTCCCAATCGCCGCTCACGTCGATCTCAGTATAGACCGCGCCCTTGCGTTTCAGCAGGGCTTTGGCGGCGACGCAATAGGGGCAATAGCGCGTGGTGTAAATTTCGATAAGCGGCATGGTCTTGAGGTTATATGGGACTGCGCAGCGGCGCGACAACCCGGGCGAACACCAGCACGTCGACATGGGCGGCGCCGGCACGTAGCAAAGCGCGGGCACAGGTGTCGGCGGTGGCGCCCGAAGTCAGGACGTCGTCGATCAACACCAGCCGGCGGCCGGCCACATTGGCTTTTTGCTCCGCCGGCACGCGGAAGGCGCCTTGCACATTGTCGGCGCGTTCGTTCTTGGACAGCCCGACCTGCTGCGGGGTGGCGCGCACGCGCTTGAGCGCGTCATGCATCACCGGCACGCCGCATCTGTCCGAAATGGCGCCCGCCAGCGCCGCCGATTGATTGAAGCGCCGCGCCCACAGTCTGCGCCAATGCAGTGGCACCGGCAGCAGCGCGTCGGCATCGCTCAGCAGTTCGCGGCCGGCGCGCGCCATCCAGCGCCCCATCATGGGCGCCAGATCGAGCCGGTCGCTGTATTTGAATGACACCACCAGCGCGCGGGCGGTATCGTCATAGCGCACTGCGGCGCGCGCCCGGTCATAGGCCGGCGGATTGGCAATCGCCTCCATCGACAGCAGGCCGGGGCCGGGATCGTAAGCGAACGGAATGCCGAGCCGCGCGCAATAAGGCGGCTCGATCAGCGACAATTTCGACCAGCAGGCGGCGCATAGGCCCGCGCCTTCGCCGAGCGGCGCCCGGCAGGACGGGCACAGCGGCGGCAGCGCCACGTCGAACGCGACGCGCAGCGCGGCGCGCAATCCGCCCCGCATTTGTGCGAGTCGCGAGGGTCGCTTCGCCTCACTTGCCGAGATAAGCTCGTTCATGCTGCAAATGTAGCAGATGTCGGCAGGCCCAACCATCTTCGACCGCGGTTTGCTGCGCCTGCGCCAGCAGCGCGCGCGGGCGCTCGGACCCGCGACTTTCCTGCTCGACCGGGTCGCCGGCGAGTTGGGCGAACGGCTCGCCGTGGTGCTGCGCCAGTTCGATTGCGCCGCCGATCTCGGCACGCCGACAGATGCAGTGCGGCGCGTGCTCGCCGAAAGCGGCAAGGTTGGGACTATTGCTGACGTTGTCGTCGACGAGGAGGCGCTGCCGTTTGCCAGCGGCTCGCTCGACCTTGTGGTGTCGGCGCTGGCGCTGCAATTTGTCAACGATCTGCCCGGCACGCTGGTCCAGATCCGTCGCGCGCTCAAGCCGGATGGCCTGTTGCTGGCGGCGCTGATCGGCGGTGACAGCTTGGCCGAATTGCGCGAGGCCTTCGCGCAAGCCGAAAGTGAAATCGAGGGCGGAGCTTCGCCGCGCGTCGCGCCGTTCGCCGATGTGCGCGAGCTCGGCGGGCTGCTGCAACGGGCCGGCTTCGCGCTGCCGGTGGTCGATTCCGACCGTCTGACCGTGCGCTACAAGACGGTGCTGGATTTGATGCGCGATCTGCGCCGCATGGGCGCGACCAACGTGCTCGCCGAGCGCCGCCGCACGCCGCTCAAGCGGGCGACTTTATTTCGGATGGCGGAGATTTATGCCGAACGCTTCGCCGACGTCGATGGGCGCCTGCGCGCGACTTTCGAGATTGCGTGGCTGTCGGGATGGGCGCCGCATGAGAGCCAGCAGAAGCCGCTCAAGCCCGGCTCGGCCGTCGCAGCGGCTTGCCGATGCGCTCGGTACGCGGGAAATCTCGGCCGGCGAGAAGTCGAAGCCCTGATTCCGCGTCTGTCAGTTCAGGGCGTTGGAGACGCTGATGTACATGTTCTGCACCGACGTGCCCAAAGAGAACACGACGATGATGATGGCGCCGGCGATGCCGGAGGCGATCAGCGCATATTCGATGGCTGTCGCGCCGCTGTCGTCACCGAGGAAATCGCGCATTCTGCGCATCGTCAGGGATCCACTCATGCACGTGTCCTCTTTACTCGTTACTCACAACAGCGCCATCAAGTGCGAGATCAGCGGCACATCCGCCGGAGGCATTTCGTAATCGCGCAGCCGGTTCGGTTTCACCCAGGCGATCTTTTGCCCCTCGGTTGCGGTGACTTGCCCCTCCCAGCGCCGGCAAACATAGAGCGGCATCAGGAGATGAAAGTCGGGATAGGCGTGGCTTGCGAAAGTAAGCGGCGCAAGACAGGCCTCATTGACGACGATGCCCAGTTCCTCCTGCAACTCCCGGATCAGACATTGTTCCGGCGCTTCGCCATCTTCGACCTTGCCGCCGGGAAACTCCCACAAGCCCGCCATCGGCTTGCCGGCGGGACGCTGTCGCGATGAGCACGCGGCCGTCGGCATCGACGAGCGCGCAGGCGGCAACAAGGACGATTTTGCTCACAGCCCTGCGACCTCTACGCTAGACGGTCCATGGTTAAGACGGTGCGACCGGCGGCGGGAACTCCTGCCGTGACGGTAAATGGAAGGTTACGAGCGATAGTCGCTCTTGATCTCTCGTTACCGCCGGCATGAAAAAGAGTGGGATAACGAGCTGTTATACCACTCTAACATCGGTCTGCCGGACTCTCTATTCCGCTCAACGAAAATCTGGTGGCAATCCACCGAGCCGGTGTTTTCGGTGGAATGCTCTTTCGTAACGAGGCTTGCTTGCCGCAACAATGCGCAAGACGGGTTCAGCTACGATAGTCGCCGTTGATGGCGATATATTCCTTGGTGAGGTCGCAGGTCAGCACACGGTCGCGGCCCTTGCCCAGTCCGAGCGCGACTTTCAAGCTGATTTCCGGCTTCTTCATCGCCGCGCTTACCCGCGCTTCGTCATAGCCGGGATCGCGCGCACCCTTGTGCGCGACCCGGATGCCGCCGAACCAGATCGACAATTTGTCGCGATCGGCCGGCTCGCCGGCCTTGCCGACCGCCATCACCACGCGGCCCCAATTGGCGTCCTCGCCGGCGATCGCGGTCTTGACCAGCGGCGAATTGGCGATCGACATGGCGATGCGCCGCGCCGAGGCCTTCGACACCGCGCCTTCCACCACGATCTCCACCAGCTTGCGGGCGCCTTCGCCGTCGCGCGCGACCTGCTCGGACAGATCGGCCAGCACAGCGTGCAGCGCGCGCTTGAAATCCTTCAGGCGCGAATCGGCGGCGCGCACGATGTGCGGATTATCGGCTTGGCCGGTGGCGAAAATCATCAACGTGTCGGACGTCGAAGTATCGCCGTCGATGGTCACCGCGTTGAAGGTGTCGGAGACGCCTTCCTTGAGCAGCGCCTGCAAGGCCGGCGCGGAGATCGCCGCATCGGTGAAGACGAAAGAGAGCATCGTCGCCATATCGGGCGCGATCATGCCGGCGCCCTTGGCGATGCCGTTGATGGTGACCTTGGTCTTGCCGATCTTGGCGGTCGCGGTCGCCACCTTGGGAAACGTGTCGGTGGTCATGATCGCCTTGGCGGCGGCGAGGAAATCGCCGGCCTGCGCGCGCTGGCTAAGGCCGTCCATGACCGGTGCGAACTTCGCTGCATCGAGCGGCTCGCCGATCACGCCGGTAGAGGCGAGGAAAATTTCCGATGCCTTGCAGCCGGCAGCCCTGGCGGCGATATCGGCGGTGAGCTTGGTTGCGCTGCGGCCGCTCTTGCCGGTGAAGGCATTGGCGTTGCCGGAATTGACCACCAGCGCGCGCGCTTTCCCGGCTTTGAGTTTAGCGCGGCACCATTCGACCGGCGCCGACGGGCATTTCGATTTGGTGAACACGCCGGCCGTGGTGGTGCCGGGATCGAACAGTGCCAGCAGCACGTCGGTGCGTCCGGCATAGCGGATGCCGGCTTCCGCGGTGGCGAGCCGCACGCCGGCGATCGCCGGCATGTCCGGCACGTGGTGCGGGGCAAGGGGGGAGATCGCGTGAGACATGAGCAATGTATGCAAGACGACAATGCCCGGCACAAGGCCGGGCATGACGCATTCATTTGATAAGTACGATCGGTTCTACTTCTTGTCCGGCGCGGGCAGCCGGAGCCGCCGGCGGCTCGGTCTTGTACATCTTCTCGATCTTGGCGCTGGCGCGCAGCGTGGTCACCAATTCGGCCTGCGCCTTGCGCGTCACGTATTGCTCGATCTGCGGCTTGACCTCTTCGAACTTCGGCATCGGCTTTGACCGCTTGTCCTCGACCTTGATCACATGCCAGCCGAACTGCGTCTTCACCGGTTCGGAAATCTGGCCCTTGTCCAGCTTGAAAGCGGTGTCGGAGAATTCCGGCACCATCTGCTCCTTGCTGAAATAGCCGAGGTCGCCGCCATTGGCCTTGCCCGAGGGATCCTCGGTGACTTCCTTGGCGACCTTCTCGAAATCCTCGCCGCTTCTTCAGGCGCACGATCACCGCCTTGATCTTGTCCTCGGCGTCCTTGCTCGCCTTGTCGTCGCCGGCGGCGGCGCGGATCAGGATATGGCGGGCGTGCACCTCTTGCTCCTGGCCCATCTGCTTGACGGCTTCGTCATAGACCTTGTGCATCGCGTCGTCGGTGAGCGCTGCCTTGCCGGTATCGGTCAGCAGTTGCTCCATCAGCAGCTTCTCGCGGGTGAAGCGCGATCTTGCGCTTGAATTCCGGCGTATCGCCCATCTTCTTGGCCTCGGCCGCCTTCGACACCAGGATCATGTCGGAGATGAACTGCACCAGGTAATCCTTCTTGGCGTCCGGCGACATCGGCGGAAGTTGGCCGGCTTCTTCCTCGGCGACCGCGAGGTCGCTCTGGTGAATTTCGGTGCCGTTGACCTTGGCGACGACCGGGTCCTTGTCCTGCGCGGTAGCCGGGCCGCCCGCCAGCATCAGCAGAGCGGCAGCGATCACGGCGGCGCGGATGGGCGAGATTTTGAGACCGATGAGATGAGAAATCGTCATAGAGCTGTCCTTGGAAATGGGTCCGCCAATTTGCAGAATGCGGCGGACTTGTCGCCCAACAACCAGGGCTTTGCAATGGCGGATTGCCGCTTGCGCCTTAACGTCCGCGTGAGCGCGACACGCCGATGGGGCAGGATAGCGGTTAAGGCCGTGGCAAGCCGCCAATTGACAATAAACCGACCCCCTCCTATCTCTCCGATGACCTCGGCTGGTTAAGCTTTGCAGGCGTGTTCGCGTCGAATTTGCCCGAAAAGTGCCGCATTTCCGGAGTGCCGGAAGCTAAATCCGGCCGTGGCGGCGTGCTAGAAAGCGCCCGGCGATAACTGAGGAGCTGTCCGCATGATCGGCGCCGTTGCCCGCAAGCTGTTCGGCTCCGCCAATGAACGGCGGATCCGCAGCTATCAGCCGCGGGTGGACGCGATCAACGCGCTGGAGAAAGAACTCGAAGCGCTCTCCGACGAGGCGCTGCGGGCGCGCACCGAAGACTTCAAGAAACAGGTCGCCGACGGGCAAATCGCTCGACGACATCCTGGTGCCGGCCTTCGCCACCGTGCGCGAGGCGGCCAAGCGCACCATCGGCCAGCGCCATTTCGACGTGCAGTTGATCGGCGGCATGATCCTGCACGAAGGCAAGATCGCCGAAATGAAAACCGGCGAAGGCAAGACGCTGGTCGCGACGCTCGCGGTCTATCTCAACGCCATATCCGACGCGCGGCGTGCACGTGGTCACCGTCAACGACTACCTCGCCAAGCGCGACGCCGAATGGATGGGGCAGATTTACACCTTCCTCGGCCTCACCGTCGGCGTCATCGTGCACGGGCTCGACGACGAGCAGCGCAAGAAAGCCTACGACTGCGACGTCACCTACGGCACCAACAACGAGCTCGGCTTCGACTATCTGCGCGACAACATGAAGTACCGGCTGGAGGACATGGTCCAGCGCGGGCACATCTACGCCATCGTCGACGAAGTCGACTCGATCCTGGTCGACGAAGCGCGCACGCCGCTGATCATTTCCGGCCCGCTCGACGACCGCTCCGAATTCTACAACACCATCGACAGCTACATTCCGGCGCTCGACAAGGCCGACTACGAGGTCGACGAGAAGCAGCGCACGGTGACGCTGACCGAAGCCGGCATGGAAAAGCTCGAGCAGCGCCTGCGCGCGGCCAACGAGCTCAAGGGCGAATCGCTCTACGACGTCGAGAACGTCTCCGTCGTCCATCACGTCAATCAGGCGCTGCGCGCGCACAAGCTGTTCCAGCGCGACAAGGACTACATCGTGCGCAACGGCGAGGTCGTCATCATCGACGAGTTCACCGGCCGCATGATGCCGGGCCGGCGCTATTCGGAAGGACTGCATCAGGCGCTCGAGGCCAAGGAGCATCAGCCGATCCAGCCGGAAAACCAGACGCTCGCCTCGATCACCTTCCAGAACTATTTCCGCATGTACGAGAAGCTCGCCGGCATGACCGGCACGGCGCTCACCGAGGCCGACGAGTTCTTCGACATCTATAATCTCGAAGTGCTCGAAGTGCCGACCAACATGCCGCTGGTGCGCATCGACGACGACGACGAGGTCTATCGCACGGCAAAGGAAAAATACCGCTCGATCATTACGCTGATCGAGGACTGCAAGCTGCGCGGCCAGCCGGTGCTGGTCGGCACCACCTCGATCGAAAAATCCGAGCAGCTCGCCGAAATGCTGCGCGAGGCCGGCTGGGAGGCGCACGACTTCTCCGATCCGAATGCCTTCGCCGCGCTTTATTCCGGCGACGACGGCGCCACCAAGACCAAGGTGTTCGCCATCCTCAACGCCCGCTACCACGAGCAGGAAGCCTATCATCGTCTCGCAGGCCGGCGTGCCCGGCGCCATCACCATCGCCACCAACATGGCCGGCCGCGGCACCGACATTCAGCTCGGCGGCAATGCCGACATGCGCATCCGCCAGGAGATCGCCGACATCGAGGATCCGCGCGCGCGCGAGAAAAGATCCGCGCGCCGACGAGATCCGCGAGCAGGTGGCGCGGCTGAAGGAAAAGGCGCTCGCCGCCGGCGGCCTCTACGTGCTCGGCACCGAGCGGCACGAGAGCCGGCGCATCGACAACCAGTTGCGCGGCCGCTCCGGCCGCCAGGGCGACCCCGGCCATTCCAAGTTCTTCCTGTCGCTGGAAGACGACCTGATGCGCATCTTCGGCTCCGACAAGCTCGACGGCATGTTGCAGAAGCTGGGGCTCAAGGAGAACGAGGCGATCATCCATCCCTGGATCAACAAGGCGCTGGAAAAGGCGCAGCAGAAGGTCGAGGCGCGCAACTTCGACATCCGCAAGAACCTGCTCAAGTTCGACAACGTGATGAACGACCAGCGCAAGGTGATCTTCGAGGAGCGGCTCGATCTGATGCGCGACGAAGCGGTCGACGAAACCATCGCCGACATGCGCCATTCGGTGATCGAGGATCTGGTCGCCAAGCACATTCCGGCCAACGCCTATGCCGAGCAGTGGGACGTCGCCGGTCTCGACACGGCGCTGCGCGAGGTGCTGACCCTCGATCTGCCGGTCAAGGACTGGGCCAAGGAAGAAGGCATTGCCGACGAGGAAGTGCGCGAGCGCGTCGTGCGCCGCGCCGACGAGCACATGGCGAGCAAGGTGGCCAAATGGGGCCCCGACGTCATGCGCTATGTCGAGAAGTCGATCCTGCTGCAGACGCTCGACCATCTCTGGCGCGAGCATCTGGTGATGCTGGAGCATCTGCGTCAGGTGATCGGCCTGCGCGGCTACGGCCAGCGCGATCCGCTCAACGAATACAAGGCGGAAGCCTTCAGCCTGTTCGAAGCGATGATGGCGCGGCTGCGCGAGGCGGTCACCGGCCAGCTGATGCGCGTCGAAATCGTGCAGCAGCCGCCGGCCGAAGAGCCGAGCAAGCTTCCTTACATGGAAGCGCACAAGGTCGACCCGGCGACCGGCGAGGACGAAATGGCGCCGGCGCTGGCGCCGATGCTGGCCGGCAACGGCAATGGCGCGCAGACCGCGCGCAATCCGAAAGATCCGACGAGCTGGGGCAAAGTCGGCCGCAACGAGGCGTGCCCCTGCGGCTCCGGCAAGAAGTTCAAGCACTGCCACGGCAAGTTCGCGTAGCGCGAACTTTATCAAACTCCGTCGGCGGCTATGATCATGTCTTTCGCTGATTCCTGACGTAACGCGATCAGCGGCTGATATTCGGCCGCGCGGTAGAACGCCTTGAGCGTCGCCATGTCGGGAAATTCGATGACCGCGACACGGTTGGGTTGCCAGTGGCCTTCCAGAACGTCATGGCTACCGGCGCGCGTAAGATAACGGCCGCCAAAACGCTCGATAATCGGGATTGCCTGGCGCAGATAATCGGCGAATTTTTCTGCGTCCGTTATGTCGTGTTCGCCAATCCAGTAAGCAGGCATGCAGCCTCCAGAAATTGATGTTGGCGTGTTTCTAGGTCCCAAATCCAAACAGCCGCTGCGGTGTTTTCCAGAACAACGTCTCACGCTCGGCGGCATCTGGAAACAGCATCTCGACCAATTCGACCAGCGGCCCGTAATCCTGCCGCTGCGGTGCGCGCAAATACGGCCAATCCGAAGCCCACATACAATGGTCGAGGGTGAACGCCTCAACGATGGCGCCGACGAACGGCCACGTGTCTTCGAATGGGTAGCCCTGCCGTGAAAATTTCGAATAGCCGGACAACTTGACATTGACGCGACCGGTGCGCGCGAGCCGCAGCAACGCCTTGAATCCCGGCTGGTCGAGCCCTTGTCTCCGGCGTCGGCCGTCCGCAATGGTCGATCAGCACCTGGATCGGCATGGCTTCGATCCAGGGAACGAAGCGCGTGAGTTGGTCGTCTTCGCTTTGGATTTGCAGGAACATGTCGCGCTGCGCGAGCCGATCGATCAGGCCGACCGAGCGGTCGTAATAGTCGATGCCATGGAACGTCGGGTTGAACGCCGCCCCGACGACGCCCTGCGTTTTCAAGTCGCGCAGCGTCGCCGTATCGGCGTCGAAGTCGATGATGGCGATGCCTTTGAGGCGCCCCTCGCTGCGCGCGATGGTATCGAGTAGATACGAATTGTCGCTACCGTAGCCGGAATTCGGCTGCACCAGCAGCGAATGGCTTACGCCATAGGTCTTCATGACCTGGCGAAGCTGCGCGGCATCGCCGACTTCCTGGCCGGACGGCTTGTATTCGATGTCTTTGCCGTAGGGAAAATTGACCGGATCGAAGACGTGAGTGTGGCAGTCGATCTTGCGTTCTTGGAAAATGCTCATCGGGCGCTTTCGGTCCTGAGCGACTGCGCCAGTTTCTTGCGAAATTTCCGGTCGCGCTTCAAGTGCCACTCACGGCTCATGGCCGCGCGCTTGCTCTTGCAAGGCTCCGAATGCATCAACACCCAGATGTGTCCGCGCGTGGCGCGAGCGCCGGTGCCGGCATTATGCTGCGCCAGCCGGCGCGTGACGTCGTGGGTCCAACCCACGTAGGTCAGATGACGCGTTTTGGTGAAAGTGCCGAGGACGTAAACGTAAGCGCGCATGGGTCATTGCGCGCGAGCAGCGCCCGTCAGCGCAGCGCGGTCCAGCGGTTTTCGAACGTGCCGGCCGGAACCACCGGCTGCGCGCCCGGCAGCACACCGCTGTTGCTCGGCTGCGGCGCGGAAAATGCGGTGCGCATTTCGGGCTCGGGGGCCTTCTTGGTTTCCTTGCGGACCTGTGGCGTGGCGGCCGGTGCATTTTTGGCCACCGCCTTCGGCTTGGCAAGCACGGCTTCCTGGGGCTTGGGCTGCGGCGCGGCGGCCGTGCGGACCGTCGTCACGCGTTTGGGCTTTGCGGGGGTCTCGCTGCTGCCGCGCAAGGCGACTGCCTGGTTCTCAACCGGCTCGCCTGGGCGGGCTTCCGCCGGCGAACCGCCGAACAGATTGCCAATCAGGCCGCCAATCGATTTCGACTGTTCGGGCGGCGCTTCGCCAATCTTCGTCTGCGGCGCCGGCTGGGGCATCGGCACGCTTGCCATCACCAGCGGCTCGGTAGCCTGCGGCTGGGCGTCCTGCCGGGCCTCCGCGGTCGTCGTCCGCGCGATTGGCGTGCGCGGCAATGCGCCGGGCGCCTGACTGTTGCCGGCGACCATATAAGTGCGGCCGTTATTATCGAATTCGGTATGGGTGCCGAGCTTGGCCTCGAACACCGGGTTCATGCCGCCGTCGATGCCGGCACGCGACGGCACCACGGCGACGTCGCGGGCGATAAAGTTGGCCATCTCGACTTGCTCGTGCCGGCGATGATCGAGCACCGCGTCGGCGATGGTCGGGTCGATCTGGAACGCCGGGCATTTGCCGCGCGCATCGAACTTGAGCGGCTTGGAAGCATCCGCAGGCTGAGCCGCGTCGAACACATAGCGCTTCTCACAGACCGCGACCTTCGGTTCCTGGTGCGTCGCCTCGAAATGATCGTAGCCTTCCTTGATCATTTTCCAGAACGCGAAGTTCGGATTGTTGCGGTGCTTGGCCATGTTCAGCGCCGTCATGCGGAACGGAAACGCCTCGAACTGGAAATCCTTCTGCCCGCCGAAGAACGACTCGCGCGCCAGCGCGTAGATTTCCTGCATCTGCTCGTCGGTCATGGCGTAGCAGCCGCGCGAGGAACAGTCGCCATGCACCATCAGCTCGGAGCCGGTACGGTTCCAGGCGCGGTCGAAGGCGTTTGGATAGCCGGTGTTGAAGGCAAGGTAGTAATTGGAATTCGGATTCATCAGCCCGGGCGTGATCGTATAGAAGCCCTCGGGCGCCTGGCGGTCGCCTTCTTTAATCTTGGGCCCAAGATCGCCCGACCAGCGGCAAACCGGATAGGTTTTCAGCAGCGCGAATTCGCCGTCGCGGTTTTTCTTCCAGACTTCCATCTCGGACTCTTCCTTGAAGAGGCGGACCAGGATCGGCGAATCCTTGTCCATGTGCTTCGCCTCGATGTCGGCGAGCGTCTTTTCGGAAAGGGGAGCTTGCGAGCGGCCGGTCGGGGTCATGCCCTCCGGATCGCAGCCGGCAACGGCAAGCGCCGCGGCAATAGCCGCCGACGCGAGCAGAGCGCGTAGAAGGTGTCGGTTCAAACGCGGTACTCCCCGAAGGGGCGGGCCTTCATTGAGATATCGTTATCCTTAAGATGTGGCATCTGCAAGGCAAACCGCGGCGTTGTCCGTAGCCGGTAAGCCTATGGTGAACCAGAGGTAAATCGGAAAAAGCGCTGCGGATTCAGGCCGCTGCGCGTTAATGCCCACTAGGCCGGCAGGCGGCCCATGGCGAGGAACTTCTCGCGCCGCTGCCGGCGCACGGCATCGCGGTCGAGCAGCCGCAACTCGGCCAGCGCATTGGCGATCGCATCGCCGGTGACGGCGATGGTGGCGGCGGAATCGCGGTGCGCGCCGCCGTTCGGCTCGGGCACCACGGTGTCGATCACGCCGAAGCGCACCATGTCCTGCGCGGTGATCTTCATGTTGGTCGCCGCTTCCTGTGCTTTGGTGGTGTCGCGCCACAGGATCGAGGCGGCGCCTTCCGGCGAGATCACCGAATAGATGGCGTGCTCGAGCATCAGCACGCGATTGGCGGTGGCGATGGCGATGGCGCCGCCGGAGCCGCCTTCGCCCAGGATAACC
Source organism: uncultured Alphaproteobacteria bacterium (assembly GCA_963809675.1). Lineage (GTDB taxonomy): Bacteria > Pseudomonadota > Alphaproteobacteria > Rhizobiales > Xanthobacteraceae > Pseudolabrys. The sequence continues at coordinate 90,745 of CAWEKJ010000006.1, read as the reverse complement.
GCGACATTAGGCACGCCAAGCGACAGGCACGCCTCAGTCGAGCGCGCGATGGCTTCCGCCTGGCCGCGCTCTTCCGCGCCGATGCCGGGATAGGCGCCGGCGGTGTCGACCAGCGCGATCACCGGAATGCCGAAACGGTCGGCCATCTCCATCAGCCGCGCCGCCTTGCGGTAGCCTTCGGGCTTGGCCATGCCGAAATTGTGCCTGATGCGGCTCTCGGTATCAGAGCCTTTCTCGTGACCGATGACGCAGACGCTGTCGCCGCGGAAGCGGCCGAAGCCGCCGACGATGGCCGCGTCGTCGCCGAATTTGCGGTCGCCGGCGAGCGGCATGAAATTTTCGATCAGGCCCGCGACGTAGTCGAGGCAATGCGGCCGCTGCGGATGACGCGCCACTTGCGTCTTCTGCCACGGCGTGAGTTCGGCATAGAGCTCCTTGAGCGCGAGCGCGGCCTTCACCTCGAGCCGGCTGATCTCGTCGCCGACGGCGACCGCGCTATCGCTCTCGCCCATGGCGCGCAATTCCTCGACCTTGGCCTCCAGTTCGGCCACCGGTTTTTCGAAATCGAGATAAGTGCGCATAGGGTCTGGGCTCTGCGTGTGATCGGGCGAGGTGACGTTGGAGAAGCCTCTAAGTCAAGCAATCGGGTTAATTTCGCTTTTATCTCGAATTTTAGCTAGCCGTCGGTGAGCGGGTGCAGGTCGCGCACCAGTGCCTTGAGCCTTTCTTCCAGCACATGGGTGTAAATTTGCGTGGTCGAGATGTCGGCGTGGCCGAGCAAAGTCTGCACCACGCGAAGGTCGGCACCGTTGTGCAGCAGATGACTGGCGAAGGCGTGGCGGAGCACGTGCGGGCTGAGGCGTTGCGGCGCGATCCCGCTTGCGGCGCCAAGCGTCTTCAATTCGCGCGCGAAATGCTGACGGGTGAGATGGCCCTGCTCGCCGAACGAGGGGAACAGCCATTTCGATTGCGTGTCACGCTCCGTCTCGGCGCGCAGCTTGAGATAATCCGCCATGGCGCGTTTGGCGGCCTGGTTGAGCGGCACCAGCCGCTCCTTGCCGCCTTTGCCGCGCACGACGAGCATGCGTTGATCGCGCCGTGCGCTCGCCGCCGGCAACGCCACCAGTTCGGACACGCGCAGGCCGGTCGCATAAACGACTTCGAGCAGGCACAGCAGCCGCGCCGCGCGCAAGCGGGCGGCCGGCGGCGCCTTGTCGTCTTCCATGTCTTTGCGCGCTTGCGCCAGCAAGCCGTCGACTTCGGTGATCGACAGAACCTTCGGCAGCGAGCGCCCACGCTTGGGTCCTTCCAGCACCGCGGCCGGATCGTCGGCGCGTTTTCCTTCCGCGTAGAGAAACGATAGAGCTGCCGCACCGCCGACAGCCGCCGCGCCAGCGACGAGGCCTTGAAGCCGCGCTCGGCGATGCTTGACGAGAAATCCGCGCAAATCGTCGGTATCGGCGGCGGAGATGTCTTTGCCGGCGGCGCGTAGATGCGCCGTCAGATCGGCGAGATCGTTGCGATAAGCATCGAGCGTATTCTTGCTGGCACCGCGTTCGGCCGCCAGCATGTCGAGGAACAACTCGATCAGGGTTTCGTCGGGTGCTTGTCGCCGGCGGGCCATCGCCAAGCGCTGCGCTAGTGGTTCTTGAGGAATTTGTCGGACGGGACCGTCACGACGATCTCGCGCGGATGGGATTGCACGAAATTGGCGAGCGCGAACACAGCGACATAGCCGAGCCCGCCGATCAGGCCGGCGAAAACCAGAAATCTGAACAGGCTTGGCATCGATCGAGGTCCGGCAGAGGCCCGCGCCAGACGGGCGAAATCATTGTGTACGGCCGGTTCCTTAACCAGGGTTAAGAGCCGCCCGCGCGGCTGTCTCGATTCTGGTATATGGAACCGTGGTGTCGATTTGGAACTCTAGCATGGCGAACAGTGCCATTCAAAAGACGGCGGAAAACGGGCTGGAATCCGTGATCGCGCGTGCGCTTGGGAGCCGTTCCATCGTGCTGGTCGGCATGATGGGCGCCGGCAAGTCGTCGGTCGGCCGCAGACTCGCCGCCCGGCTGGGGATTCCGTTTGTCGACGCCGACGCCGAGATCGAAAGCGCCGCCGGCATGAGCATCCCGGAAATCTTCGCCAAGCACGGCGAGGGCTATTTCCGCGCCGGCGAGAAGCGCGTGATCGCGCGCCTGCTCGACAGCGGACCGCAGGTGCTGGCGACCGGCGGCGGCGCGATCATGGATCAGGCGACGCGCGACCTTATCCACATCAAAGGCATCTCGGTCTGGCTGAAGGCCGACCTCGACGTGCTGGTGAAGCGCACCAAGCGGCGCAACGACCGCCCGCTGGTCGACAAGATCAATGATCTGCTGCCGTTGCGCGAGCCGGTCTATGCGCTGTCGGATATCACGGTGCAGTCGCGCGACGAGCCGCACGACATCATCGTCGACGAAATCCTCGCCGGCTTGCCGAAGCATCTCGGCATGCCGGCGGTCGCGGAGGACAAGCCATGACCGCGCCGCTGCGTTCGGGCGAACCGATCGTGGTGCAGGTCGCGCTGGGCGACGCGCGCCTACGACATCGTCATCGGCCGCGGGCTGATCGCCTCGCTCGGCGAGCGCATCAAGGCGCTACGGCCCGCCGCCAAGGTCGCGATCGTCACCGACGCCACCGTCGCCAAGCATCATCTGCCGGCTGCCGAGCGCGCGCTGAAACTCGCCGGCATCGAGAGCTCCGCCATCGTTGTGCCGGAAGGCGAGGGCTCCAAGAATTACGCCACCTTCGAAACCGTGTGCGAGGCGATCGTCGCGGCGCGCATCGAACGCGGCGATCTGGTGATCGCGCTCGGCGGCGGCGTGATCGGCGATCTCGCCGGCTATGCCGCGGCCAGCGTGCGGCGCGGCCTCGACTTCGTGCAGGTGCCGACGACGCTGCTTGGCGCAGGTCGATAGCTCGGTCGGCGGCAAGACCGGTATCAATTCCCGCCACGGCAAGAATCTGATCGGTGCTTTCCATCAGCCGATTTTGGTGGTCGCCGACACCGCGCTGCTCGACACACTGCCGAAGCGCGACTTCCGCGCCGGCTATGCCGAGGTCGCCAAATTCGGGTTGCTCGGCGACGCCGCGTTCTTCTCCTGGCTGGAAGCCAACTGGCAGGAAGTATTCTCCGGCGGTGCCGCGCGCGAGCACGCCATCGCGGTCTGCTGTCGCGGTAAAGCCGGCATCGTCGCGCGCGACGAGCGCGAAACCGGCGAACGCGCGCTGCTCAATCTCGGCCACACCTTCGGCCACGCGCTGGAAGCCGGCGCCGGATTTTCCGGGCGGCTGCTGCACGGCGAGGCGGTCGCGCTCGGTATGGTGCTGGCGTTCGAATTCTCCGCCCGCAAGGGCCTGATCGGTGAAACTGATGCCGCGCGAGCGCGTTCTCATCTTGGCTGCGGTCGGACTGCCTACCCAATTGAAGGATGTGCCCGGCGGCGTGCCCGGCATCGATACGCTGATGGATCTGATCGCGCAGGACAAAAAAGTGAAGCGCGGCAAGCTCACCTTTATTCTGGTGCGCGGCATCGGCCAGGCCTTCGTCGAGAACGACGTCAATGCCGCCGAGGTGCGCGCCTTCCTGGTCGACAAGCTCAACCAAAAATGAACGCGAACGACTGGCTCTCTCTCGTTATCGTGCTGATCTGCCTGCTGCTGTCGGCGTTCTTCGCCGGCAGCGAGACCGCGCTCACGGCTTCCTCGCGCGCCAGCATGGCGCGGCTGGAAAAGCAGGGCAGCAAGCGCGCGGCAATCGTCAATCGTCTGCTCGAGCAGCGCGAGCGGCTGCTCGGCGCGCTGCTGTTCGGCAACAACGCGGTCAACATCGCCGCCTCGGCGCTGGCGACCGGCGTGCTGCTGACCTGGTTCGGCGCCGCCGGTGTGGTCTATGCCACCGTGGTCGATGACCATATTGGTGGTCGTGTTTTCCGAAATCTTGCCGAAGACCGCGGCGTTCAACGCGCCCGACCGCATCGCGCTGGCGGTCGCGCGGCCGATGAACTGGATCGTCAAGATTCTCGGCCCGGTGCTGATGGCGATCGAGGCGCTGGTGCGCTGGCTGCTCAAGCATGTCGGCATGACCGTCGGCGAAGATCAGGAGGTGCTGTCGGCGCGCGAGGAATTGCGCGGCGCCGTCGATCTGCTGCACCGCGAGGGCGACGTCGAAACGCTCGACCGCGACATGTTCGGCGGCGTGCTTGATCTGCGCGAGCTTGTGGTGTCCGACGTGATGATCCACCGCACCGCCATGATCACCTTGAACGCCGACGATTCGCCGGCGGAAATCGTCAACGCGGTGATCGCCTCGCCGGTGACGCGGCTGCCGCTGTGGCGCGGCAATCCGGAAAACATCGTCGGCATTCTGCACGTCAAGGATCTGTTGCGCGCGCTGCACGCAGTGGACGGCGACGCTTCCAAGGTCGACATCGCCGGGCTGATGACGCCGCCCTGGTTCGTGCCCGACATGCGGCCGGTATCGGAGCAGCTCAAGGCCTTCCGCCGCCGCAAGACGCCGTTCGCGCTGGTGGTGGACGAATACGGCGAGGTCGAGGGCCTGGTCACGCTTGAGGATATTCTGGAGGAGATCGTCGGCGACATCACCGACGAACACGACGTCGCCATGCCGGGCGTGCGCAAACAGCCGGACGGCTCGATCAATGTCGATGGCGCGGTGACCATCCGCGATCTCAACCGCGTCATGGATTGGAATCTGCCCGATCGAGGAAGCCACCACCATCGCCGGCCTGGTGATCCATGAGGCACGCTCGATCCCGGAAGTCGGTCAGAGCTTCACCTTCCACGGTTTTCGTTTCAGGGTATTGCGCCGCGAGCGCAATCGCATCACCGCGCTGCGCATCCAGCCGCTTGCGCGCAAGGCAGAGGCCAAGGCGGGCTGAAAAACAAGGGAGAGAGTGCCGATGGCAACGTCGAAAATGCAATATCTGCACGCGCTTGCGCTCGGCGCCGCATTGTCTTTCGCCGTCACAACATCACAGGCGCAAACTTACCCCGATCGTCCGATCCATCTGATCGCGCCGTTTCCCGCCGGCGGCCTCGCCGACGTGCTGGCGCGCGCCGTCGCCGATGAAATCTCCAAGACGCTGGGTCAGCCGGTGATCGTTGAGAATCGCGCCGGCGCAGGCGGCAATGTCGGCGCCGACGTCGTCGCCAAGTCCGCGCCCGATGGCTACACATTGCTGATGACCTCGGCCGGCATCCTCACGGCCAATCAGTTTCTGTACGCCAAGATGCCGTTCGATGCCGAGCAAGCCTTTGTGCCGGTATCGAATGTCGCCGTCATGCCGATGATGGTCGTGGTCAATCCGAAAGTGGAGGCCAAAACTCTTGCCGAACTGATCGCGCTGGCGCGTGCCAATCCGGGCAAGCTGAATTTCGGTTCGCCCGGCATCGGTACCACCGGCCATCTCGGTCTCGCGTTGTTCATGCACACCGCCGGCATCAAGCTGACTCACATTCCCTATAAAGGCGCAGCGCCTGCGATCACCGATCTGATCGGCGGACAGATCGACGGCGTCGTCGATAATCCACCGACGGTGTTGCCGCATATCGCGGCCGGACGCCTGCGTGCGCTCGCGGTCGCCGCCAAAACGCGCATGCCGCTGCTGCCGGATTTGCCGACCGCCACCGAGGCCGGCGTTCCCGGCTTTGAGGCCTCGTCCTGGTTCGGCGTGGTGGCACCCGCCGGCACGCCGCCGGCGATCGTGGCGCGGCTGCACAAGGAGATCGCCGAAGCGTTGCGCCGGCCGGAAGTGCAGGCTCGCTTCGCCAAGACCGGCGCGCGCCTGCTCGGCAATACGCCGGAACAGTTCGCTCAGCAGATCCGGCAGGACCGCAAAATGTGGCGCGAGGTCATTCAGTCCGCCGGCATCAAGGCGGAGTAGCTAGACTCCGCCCTCGCCGGGCGCCGCGGCATGAATGGCGAGCGCGTGGACGCCGCCGGCAAGTTCCCCGGAAAGTGCCGCATTAATCATGCGGTGGCGCTCGATCCGGGTCTTTCCTTTGAAGGCGTCAGCCACGATATAGACCCTGAAGTGGGTTTGCCCGCCTTTGCGGTGCCCGGCATGGCCCTCGTGCCGGTGCGATTCATCCTCCACCTTGAGGCTTTGGGGCGCAAAAGCCTCGGTCAACTTCTTCGTTATGGTGTCGGCGGTTCGCATGCTGCTGGAGTTAAGAGACGGCGGCGTGCGGGTCAATGGCGGCGAATCGTTGCCATCGTATCGTTGTCAAGTCTTGAAGGGATCGTCAGCAAAGGCGCATAGTGTCCGGTCATGAAATTCGACTCACCGCTTTTCGATAAAGTCCGCGTCAAACCGGACAAGGACCGCCGCAAGAAAACCGGCGGCCCGCCTTGCGAATGGGCGGGCTGCAAGGACATCGCCACCAACCGCGCGCCCAAGGGCAAGCAGAACGACAAGGACTATTGGCACTTCTGCCTCGCGCACACGCGCGAATACAATCAGTCGTATAATTTTTTCGCCGGCATGAAAGACGACGCCGTGCTGGCCTATCAGAAGGACGCGCTCACCGGCCATCGCCCGACCTGGAAGATGGGCACCGGCAAGCGCGGGTCGCGGCCCAATCTGCGCGGCACCGGCACCGATACGTTCGGGCTGTTCGGCGAAGGTCTGCGCAACGAGCAGCAGAAGCGCGAGGAAGCAGCGTCCGATCCGCAATGCCGAGCGCAAGGCGCTCGAGCGCGCTCGGGCTCGAGGTCGGCGCCACGCCGAAGCAGGTCAAGACGCGGTTCAAGGAACTGGTGAAACGTCACCACCCCGACGCCAATGGGGGCGACCGGTCGACCGAGGACCGGCTGATCGAGGTTATCAAGTCGTACAATTATTTGAAATCGGTCGGGTTCGGCTGAACGGGCGCCTACGCAGCCCAGCCCCGCCTTTCCGTCAGGCACAATCATACCTATCTCATTGATATTATTGATAGTGCAATTCGCGGGGCCTGGGTTTTTTGCCGGCCTTTGGTCTGCTAAGTTGACCGCCTAATCAGCCGGACCAGACGAGTCGGGGCGTGAACAGGCTTCGGGGTATCGCGAAGCCACGGAGGTATCTTTGACTGCTGCAACTCAAGAAGTGGCTGGAATGCCTGACATGAAGGTGTCGATCCGCCAGCAATTCGGTATCGACAGTGACATGGAAGTGCCGGCCTATTCCAAGCCCGACGAACACGTGCCCGAGCTCGACCCCGATTACCGCTTCGACCGGCCGACCACGCTCGCCATTCTCGCCGGCTTTGCCAAGAACCGCCGCGTCATGATCACCGGCTATCACGGCACCGGCAAGTCGACGCATATCGAGCAAGTCGCGGCGCGGCTCAATTGGCCCTGCGTGCGCGTCAATCTCGACAGCCACATCAGCCGTATCGATCTGATCGGCAAGGACGCCATCGTCATCAAGGACAATCAGCAGATCACCGAATTCCGCGACGGCATTCTGCCGTGGGCGCTCAAGAACAATGTCGCGCTCTGCTTCGACGAATACGACGCCGGCCGTCCGGACGTGATGTTCGTGATCCAGCGCGTGCTGGAAGTGGCGGGCAAGCTCACGCTGCTCGATCAGAACAAGGTCATCACGCCGCACCCCGCATTCAGGATGTTCGCGACCGCCAATACCGTGGGCTTGGGCGACACGTCGGGCCTCTATCATGGTACCCAGCAGATCAACCAGGGCCAGATGGACCGCTGGTCGATCGTCACCACGCTCAACTATCTGCCGCATGACAACGAAGTCGAGATCGTGCTGGCCAAGGCCAAGCATTATCGTACCGAGCAGGGCCGCGACATCGTCAACAAGATGGTGCGCGTCGCCGACTTGACGCGTAACGCCTTCATGAACGGCGACATTTCGACCGTGATGAGCCCGCGCACGGTGATCATCTGGGCGGAGAATTCCGAAATCTTCAACGATATCGGGTTCGCCTTCCGGCTCACCTTCCTGAACAAATGCGACGAGCTGGAGCGGCCAATCGTGGCCGAATTCTATCAGCGCTGCTTCGGCGTCGAATTGCCGGAGAGTTCGGTGAACGTGGCGCTTTCGTAAATTAGACCTCTCCCCGTGGGGCGAGGGAGAAAAGATTATGGCGTCCAACATCAAGACCAAGCCGTCGGCCAAGGACTTGCCGACCGAACCGTTCAAACGGGCGGTCACTGGCTGTCTGCGCGCGATCGCGCGCAAGCCCGATCTCGAAGTGTCGTTCGCCGCCGAGCGCCCCGGCCTGATGGGTGGCAAAGTTCGCCTGCCGGAGCCGCCGCGCAAATTGAGCAAGGCTGAGGCTGCGATCGTGCGCGGTCATGCCGATTCGATTGCGCTGCAGAATTGCCTGCCACGATCCGGCGGTGCATCGCCGGTTACAGCCAGCCGGCCAGCAGGGCCGCGCGGTGTTCGAGGCGGTCGAGCAGGCGCGTGTCGAGGCGATCGGCGCACGCCGGATGGACGGCGTCGCCTTGAATCTGTCCGCCATGCTGGAAGAGAAATTCCATCGCGGGAAATTCGACGACATCACCGAGCGCGCCGACGCGCCGATCGAGGACGCGCTGGCGCTGCTGGTGCGCGAGCGTCTGACCGGCCTGCCGCCGCCGCAGGCCGCCAAAAAGCTGGTCGATCTGTGGCGTCCGCTGATCGAGGACCGCGCCGGGCGTGATCTCGACCGGCTGGAAAACGTGGTCGAAGATCAGCGCCAGTTTGGTGACGCGGTGCACGATCTGCTCGACGCGCTCGAAATGGGCGACGACCGTAGCCGCGATTCCGAGGATGAGGACGAAGAAGGCGAGGAGGACCGCCGCAAGCAGGATTCCGGCGAGGACGGCGATTCCGCCGAAAGCGACGATATGCAGCGCATGAGCGCGGAGGACACGGAAGTGTCCGCCGACGACATGCCCGATGCCGCTGCCGAAGCGGTCGACGCGCCGACCGCCGACATGGCAGATGACACCGACATGGGCGACGCTGAAACTCCAGGCGAGCCGCAGCGGCCGCGCCAGTTCGGTCAGAACGAGCCGCGCGGTCCGGACTATCGCGCCTTTACCATGAAATTCGACGAAACCATCGCCGCCGAGGAATTGTGCGAGGCGGAGGAATTGGACCGCCTGCGCGGTTATCTCGACAAGCAGCTTTCGAATTTGCAGGGCGTGGTCGCTCGTCTCGCCAATCGCCTGCAACGTCGGCTGATGGCGCAGCAAAACCGTTCCTGGGAATTCGACCTTGAGGAAGGCCAGCTCGATCCAGCCCGGCTGTCGCGCATCGTCATCGACCCGATGCATCCGCTCTCGTTCAAGGCCGAGAAGGACATGCAGTTCCGCGACACCGTGGTGACGCTGCTCTTGGACAATTCCGGTTCCATGCGCGGGCGTCCGATCACGGTCGCCGCGACCTGTGCCGACATCCTCGCGCGCACGCTGGAGCGCTGCGGCGTCAAGGTCGAGATCCTCGGCTTCACCACCCGCGCCTGGAAGGGCGGCCAGGCGCGCGAGCAATGGCTCACCGCCGGCAAGCCGGCCAATCCCGGCCGGCTCAACGATCTGCGCCACATCATCTACAAATCGGCCGACGCGCCGTGGCGACGCGCGCGCAAGAATCTCGGCCTGATGATGCGCGAGGGCCTGCTCAAGGAAAACATCGACGGCGAGGCGCTCGACTGGGCGCATAAGCGCCTGCTTGGCCGCACCGAGCAGCGCAAAATCCTGATGATGATTTCCGACGGCGCGCCGGTCGACGATTCCACGCTGTCGGTCAATCCCGGCAATTACCTCGAACGCCATCTGCGCTGGGTGATCGAGGAAATCGAGACCCGCTCGCCGGTCGAGCTGATTGCCATCGGCATCGGTCACGACGTGACGCGCTACTATCGCCGCGCCGTCACCATTGTCGATGCCGAGGAACTGGGTGGCGCAATGACCGAGAAACTGGCCGAGCTGTTCGAGGAGCACGCTTCCAACGAGACACGGCGCGGGCCGGTGCGGCGCAGGCGCGTGGCGTGAACGCGCCGCAGCGCTGGCGCGCTGCCGGAATCCTGCTCGCCGTCGCTGCTGATCTGCGCCGGCTCCTATGCGCTGGCCCAGGCGCTGCGCACCAGCCGTGCGCTGACGCGCATCGATGTGCGCGCCACGCAGATCACGTCGTTCGACAACCGCGATCCGGCGCAGTCGCGCTTCGGCGCGCTGGAATTCCGCGGCGGTCTCGCGCTCACCTCGAATGATCCGGCGTTCGGCGGAATTTCTGCGCTCCGTATGGAGCCGGATGGTAGCCACTTCCTGGCGCTGACCGACAACGGTTCGTGGCTGCGCGCGCGCATCGTCTACGAGGACGGCAAGCCGACCGGCATCGCCGACGCCGAGATGGCGCCGATGCTGGGGAGCGACGGCAAGCCGCTGGCCGCGCGCGGCTGGTTCGATGCCGAGTCGCTCGCGGAGGCCGAGGGTATGCTCTATGTCGGCATTGAGCGCGTCGAGAAAATCGTGCGCTTCAATTATCGCCGCGACGGTTTGCTTGCGCGCGGCGAACCGATCAAGGTGCCGGATGACTTCAAGACCTTCACGTTCAACAAAAGCCTCGAGTGCCTGGCGGTGCCGCCGCCGGACTCGCCACTCGCCGGCGAATTGATCGCGGTCACCGAGCGCAGTCTCGACGCGCAGGGCAATCACCGCTCATATCTGCTCAAGGGCGACCACGTCGCACGCTTTGCGGTCAAGCGCAGCGACGACTTCGACGTCAGCGATTGCACCATTCTGCCGCCGGCGGATCTGTTGTTGCTCGAGCGCAGCTATTCGCGGTTGCGCGATATCCGCATGCGCATCCGCCGCATCCCGCTTGGCCTTATCAAGCTGGACACGCTGGTTGACGGCAAGGTGTTGATCGTCGCCGACTTCGCCTACCAGATCGACAACATGGAAGGCATCGCCGTGCACCGTAACGCTGCCAATGAAACCATCATCACGTTGGTGTCGGACGATAATTTTTCGTTCATCCAGCGCAACCTGCTGCTACAATTCGCGCTGGTGGGCGAATAGGCGCGCCAAAAAACGAACGCCGCCTTGCGGCGGCGCTAACTCAGCGCAGAATCCCGGATCGCTTTCAGGCAGCCGGCTCGGCGTCGGCCACGGCCTTTTTCTTCACGATCTGCCGCTTGACGTCGAGCATCTTGGGCGCCAGCTCAGCGTCCTTGGCCTTGAGCAAGAAGGCATCGAGCCCGCCGCGATGATCAACGGTCCGCAGTGCGTTGGCCGACACCCGCACCCGAAACTGGCGGCCGAGTGCGTCGGAAATCAACGTAACATTACGCAGGTTCGGCATGAATCGGCGCTTAGTCTTGATATTGGAGTGACTCACTTTGTGCCCGGATAGCGGCCCTTTGCCGGTCAGATCGCAACGCCATGCCATGGCTTATCCCTCGTAATACACCGGCGCTTGAGCAGCGCCAGCCAGCTCGTTGATCGTGGAAGTCGGCCGGACGTATAAAGAGCGGGCTAGGAAGCGTCAAGCCGCGCCACTCCATGGGTTTTTAACCGTCTTTGAGACGCGGAATGGAGGGTCTCTCGTCGGGCGCTGGGAACCGCCGGCGATCAAACATTCGACTTATTCGACGACGAGTTAAGACGCATCGATCCCCCGACGGTTTGGGCACTTTTCCTGTGGGGCTGTCGGCGGATGGATCGCCGCGCCCCTTGCAAGCCGGTCAAAACCGCCGGCTATATTACCGGCGTCGGGCATCACCGAGCGAAGCCATCTTCCCGGTGCGAAAGAGAGTAGACTTCGTGCTGGCACTGCGCCGCGATTTCCGTCTCATGTTGATGCTTGCCGCCGCGGTCAGCGCCGCGGCGCCTGCCGCTGCGCGCGCGCAGGGCAAACTCGAAGCGCGCTATTCGATGACGATCGCCGGCATCCCGATCGGCAAAGGCACGTGGACCGTCGACATCACCGACACCCATTACACGGCGGTGGCGAGCGGCGGCACCAGCGGCCTGTTGCGCGCCTTCAGCAGCGGCCAGGGCAACAGCTCCGCGATTGGCACATTGCAGGCGGGCCAGCCGGTGTCCTCGATCTACGCTTCCGTCATCACCACCAGCAAAAAATCCGACGAGGTTCACCTCACGGTCAACAACGGCGTCGTCAAGGAATCCAGGCTTGAGCCGCCGCTTGACACCGATCCCGAACGCGTACCGATCACCGATGAGCACCGCAAAGGCATCCTCGACCCGATGACCGCCTCGCTGCTGCGCACGCCCGGCACCGGCGACCCGCTGTCTCAGGAAGCCTGCAACCGCACCACCGCAGTCTTCGACGGCCGGCTGCGCTACGACCTGCAACTCACCTTCAAGCGCATCGATCATGTCAAGGCCAACAAGGGCTATGCCGGACCGGTGCTGGTCTGCGCGGTCTATTTCTCGCCGATCGCCGGCTTCATCCCCTCGCGCGCGGCCATCCGCTACGTATCCAAGCTGCGCGACATGGAAGTGTGGCTAGCGCCGATCGCCGGCACGCGTGTGCTGGTGCCGTTTCGCGCGCAAGGACCAACGCCGCTCGGCCGGGTGGTGATGGAAGCCACGGAATTTGTCTCGACTGCGCTCCCGACCCGCATCCCCGCCAACGGCCTAAAGACGCAGTGACGGAATCCAGCTTGACTCTTTATGCTCGGTCGTTTCTCACGCGGTGTTAACGTTTAGAGAGCCCTAACGGCCCTTTGAATCGGGCCGAGCTACCCCATCTTGTGGCCCTGAGCGGCGGCCTTGCCAGATGTCGCCGTGAACGAAGCCGCACAGCGCCTGAGTCAGTGATTCGGGCGCGGTTCGTTCCAAACTCGTTCTAATGCTTAACCGCGGCGCGCGCTGTCGTCGCATTGTGATACAGAAAGCCTTCCTCCCTCATGTCCGGCCTTGTGGACGCGTAATGCCGATCTCCTTTTCTCCTCAGCCGAATCGAGTCGCACGCGCCCGCGGCGCCGGCGTCACCGCCGTGCTGGGCCCGACCAATACCGGCAAGACCCACCTCGCCATCGAGCGCATGCTGGCCCATTCCTCCGGCATGATCGGGCTGCCGCTGCGGCTTCTGGCGCGCGAGGTCTACAACAAGGTGGTCGACCGCGTCGGCGCCGATGCAGTGGCGCTGATCACCGGCGAAGAAAAGATCAAGCCGCCGAATCCGCGCTTCTGGGTGGCCACCGTCGAAGCCATGCCGCGCGACCTCGACGTGGCATTCCTCGCCATCGACGAAGTGCAGCTCGGCGCCGATTTTGTACGCGGCCATGTGTTCACCGACCGCATGCTCAACATGCGCGCGCGCGAGGAGACGCTGGTGCTCGGCGCCGCCACCGTGCGGCCGATGGTGGAGAAATTACTGCCGGGCGCCCATATCGTCAGCCGGCCGCGGCTGTCGACGCTCACTTACGCCGGCGAGAAAAAGCTCACGCGATTGCCGCCGCGCTCGGCCATTGTCGCATTTTCAGCCGAGGAGGTTTACGCCATCGCCGAATTGATCCGCCGTCAGCGCGGTGGCGCCGCGGTGGTGCTGGGCGCGCTCTCGCCGCGCACGAGAAACGCGCAGGTCGCGCTCTATCAATCCGGCGACGTGGATTACCTGGTCGCCACCGACGCCATCGGCATGGGCCTCAATCTCGACGTCGATCACGTGGCCTTCGCAGCCGACCGCAAATTCGACGGCTATCAATTCCGCAAGCTCAATCCCGCCGAACTGGCGCAGATCGCCGGCCGCGCCGGTCGCGCCACCCGCGACGGCACGTTCGGCACCACCGGCCGCTGCGATCCGTTCGAGCCGGAACTCGTGCAGGCGTTGGAGAGCCACAACTTCGAGCCGATCCGCCTGTTGCAATGGCGCAATTCCGATCTCGATTTCGCATCGATCGGCGCCTTGCAGGCCTCGCTTTCGGCCTCGCCGAGCGAACCGGGGCTCACCCGCGCACCGACCGCGGAAGACATTCTCGTTTTGGAACATGCCGCGCGCGACGAAGACGTGCGCGCGATGGCGGTAAAGCCGCTGGCGGTCGAGCGGTTGTGGGACGCCTGCCAAGTTCCCGATTACCGCAAGATCGCGCCCGCCACCCATGCCGAACTGGCGGTCACCCTCTATGGATTTCTGATGCGGGAGGGTAACATCCCGGCCGATTGGTTCGGTCAACAAGTGGCGCAAGCCGACCGGACCGACGGCGACATCGACACCCTCTCCAACCGGATCGCGCATGTCAGGACCTGGACTTACGTCGCCAACCGCCCGGATTGGCTGGCCGACCCGGAGCAGTGGCAGGGCGTCACCCGCGCGGTCGAAGACAAACTGTCCGATGCGCTGCATGAAAGACTGGCCGAACGCTTCGTGGACCGCCGCACCAGCGTGCTGATGCGGCGGCTGCGAGAGAACACGATGTTGGAAACCGAAATCGGAAAAACCGGCGAAGTCACTATTGAAGGCCATGTCATTGGCCGGCTCGACGGATTCATGTTCGCGCCCGATGCCTCCGGCGCCGGCTCCGATGCCAAGGCGCTCAACACCGCCGCGCAAAAGGCTTTGGCCGGCGAGATCGAGGCGCGCGCCACCAAATTGTCGCAGGCTTCGAACGACCAGCTCGTGCTGGCGAATGACGGCGCGTTGCGCTGGTCCGGCGACGTGGTCGGCAAGCTCATCGCCGGCGACGACGTATTGCGGCCGCGCGTGCGCATCGTCGCCGACGATCATCTGACCGGGCCGGCGAAGGAGCTGGTGCAGACGCGGCTCGATCTCTGGCTCAAGACCCATATCGAAAAAGTGCTGGCGCCGCTGTTCTCGCTCACCGCCGCCGATGACGTCACCGGCATGGCGCGCGGTATAGCGTTTCAAGTGGTGGAATCGCTCGGCGTGCTGGAACGCCAGAAAGTGGCCGAGGAGGTCAAGGGCCTCGACCAGCCGTCGCGCGCCACGCTGCGCAAATACGGCGTACGCTTCGGTGCCTATCACATCTATCTGCCGATTTTGCTCAAACCCGCGCCGCGCTCGCTGGCGACGCAACTCTGGGCGCTCAAGCACGAGAGCCCTGACGCCAAGGGCGTTGCCGAACTGCTGCATCTCGCGGCGTCGGGGCGCACCTCGATTCCGGTCGACAAGGAGACGCCGAAGCCGCTGTATCGCACTGCCGGCTATCGTATCTGCGGCGAGCGCGCGGTGCGTGTCGACATTTTGGAGCGGCTCGCCGATCTGATCCGCCCGATATTGTCCTGGCGCGAAACCTCGCCCGGTCCGAAGCCGGAAGGCGTGTTCGACGGCCGCGGCTTTACCGTGACCGGCGCGATGACCTCGCTCACCGGCGCCTCGGGCGAAGATTTCGCGTCCATCTTGCGCTCGCTTGGCTATCGCATGGACCGCAAGCCGAAACCGGCAGCGCTGGTTGCGCCGCCGGCTGAAGCGGCGGCCGATCCCGCGGCTGCCGGTGTTGCGCCGACGGCCGAGGTGGCGGCGCCTGCCGCCGATGCACTTCTCTCTCTTGAGCCGCCGCAAGTCGAGTTGCCGCCGACCGGCGAGCCGGCCCCGATAGAAACTCCGTCCGTTGTCGCAGCGCCAGCCGAACCGGAACAACAAACCGTTGCCCCGGTGGCTGCCGGCACCGGTTCTGCAAACCTCGAGCAGACCACCAGCGAAACTCCGATTGCGCTCGCGGTTTCCGAACCGGCGATGATCGAAGTCTGGCGTCCAGCCGGCCGGCACGAGAAGCGGCCCCATCGTCCGCGCCGCCCGCAACGGGCGCAAAAACCGACTGTGCAAGAACCGGCACAATCCGGCCAAGCCGTCGCCGCGACGCCGGCAACTGGCGAAGTTGCGACGACGCCCACCGCGGCGGAAGCCGTTGAAAAATCTTCGGTCCCCAGCCGCGAACGAAACGGTCCCGACCGCCAGCAGCGTCAGGACCGCCACGACCGTCAGCAACGGATGGATCGCCAAGGCCAGCGTTCCGAGCGCAAGGATGGTGCGCAACGCCGCGACCGCCCGCCGCGCCGCGACAAAGGCGATCGTGTCGAACGCGCCGAGCGCGAGCAGTATTACGCCAAGCCCTTTGGCGGATCGGAAAATCGCAACAAACAGGCCGATCCCAATTCGCCATTCGCCAAGCTTGCCGCGCTGAAACAGCAGCTCGAGCGGAGCTCTAAAGAATCTTAGGATTTGGACCGCCAACGCATCGACAAATGGCTCTGGCACGCGCGCGTGGTGCGCACGCGCAGCGACGCGACCGGACTCATGAAAGCCGGTCATGTCCGGCTCAACGGCCAACGCGTGACCGCGCCAGGCCATCCGGTGCGTGCCGGCGACGTGGTAACGCTGGCGCTCGACCGCGCGGTCAGGGTGATCAGGGTCGAGGGCTTTTGCGAAAAACGCGGGAATGCGCCCGCCGCGCGCGGGCTTTACCGTGATTTGACAAGGAGTTCCGGGGCCAAGGCCGTGCCAGAGGACGGCAATTCCCGGTAAGTATTTGCGCCCTCGTTGCTTTCTTGGGCGTGGCTTGCGGCCTAAATAGCGTTACGATAGGCAGCGCTGATAATCGCTGAGTTTCGGAGCCGGAATGACTTACGTCGTCAACGAAAGCTGCATTAAGTGCAAACTCATGGACTGCGTGGAGGTGTGTCCGGTGGACTGCTTCTACGAAGGCGAAAATATGCTGGTCATCCACCCGGATGAGTGCATCGATTGCGGCGTCTGCGAACCGGAATGCCCGGTTGAGGCGATCAAGCCGGATACCGAACCGGGCCTGGAGCAGTGGCTGGAAGTGAACGCCGAATACGCCAAGATCTGGCCGAATATCACGGTCAAAAAGGAGCCGCCGGCCGACTCCAAGGAATTCGAGGGCGTGCCGGACAAGTTCAAGAAATTCTTTTCGCCCAAGCCCGGCTCCGGCGACTGAGCCGCGCCAGCCCTTAGCCGGTAACCTTTGGGGGCCGCTGCGACGGCCCAGACCGGTGCCAGCGTTAACCGATATGACAAAATTGCAGGCTGGATACCTCTGAATTGCGCTTTTGCAGCGCCATAAGGCTTTGATTTTGGCCAAAAATGTGCTATATATAGCAAATCCGATGAAGATGAAAAACGCCGCTACGGATGCGCTCCCCCTCTCGGGAGCCTTATTTTTCGCGGCTGCACCCAAGGGTCTTGAAAAGAGGGCGTGTAATCCACGCGTGCGCAGTGGCAGGAAAACCGCGTCAAAAAGCTAAGAAAGGTTCCACCGGCATGAGCCGGCGACCCAAAAAGTCTGCCGAAACGCGGCGGACCTCGCATGCCTCGCGCGGCGCTGTCCGCGCCGGGGCCCCCGCAGCCAAGATTGCCGGCGCCCGCAAAGGCCCCGGTGAAGGAGTTTTGCCCGGAATGCCTACCAACAAAAAGACCACTCAACGACAAGGCTTCAAGACCAACGAGTTCATTGTCTATCCGGCCCACGGGGTCGGCCAGATTCTGGCCATCGAGGAGCAAGAGATCGCCGGCGCCAAGCTCGAGCTGTTCGTCATCAACTTCATCAAGGACAAGATGACGTTGCGGGTTCCGACTGCCAAGATCGTATCGGTCGGCATGCGCAAGCTGGCGGAAGCCCCGCTGGTCAAGCGCGCGCTCGAGACGCTCAAGGGCCGGGCGCGCATCAAGCGCACCATGTGGTCGCGCCGGGCGCAGGAATACGAAGCCAAGATCAATTCCGGCGACATCGTCGCCATCGCCGAGGTGGTGCGCGACCTGTACCGGTCGGACACCCAGCCGGAGCAGTCTTACTCCGAGCGGCAGCTCTACGAAGCCGCCCTCGACCGGCTGTCGCGTGAGATCGCGGCGGTGCAGCGCATCACCGAGACCGAAGCGATCAAGGAGATCGAAGGGGCGCTCGCCAAGGGCCCTAGGCGTGGACCGAAGCCCGCCGACGAGGCGGACGCCGAGCCCGCCACCGAGGAAGAGGCGGCCTGACGGCTTCGTCCATCGCGGTATCAACCAATAACGAAAAGCCCGGCAGCGATGCCGGGCTTTTTGATTCAAGCGTCGTGGTCAATGTCTCGTGCGCGTTGGCAATATTTCATCGTCAGCACCGATCTTCTTCATGACGTCGAGCGCGGGCGGAAAGCCGGGCGCCAGATCCAATGCTTTCTTGAGCGATGCCTTAGCCGCCGCATGTTCGCCAAGGGCGTTTAGCGCGTCAGCGCGATCGACGTAGGCCAGCGGATAGTTCGGATCGATCCCGATCGCGGCGTCGTAGTCCGCTAACGCCTTGGCGTTCTCGTTGAGGAAAGCCCAGGCGGCTCCACGCTGGAGATAGAGGTTACGGTCGTTGGGACTGCGCCGGATCGCCTCGGTGAAATCGGCAACCGCGCCTTTGGGGTCTTGGGTCATCACACGCACGAATCCGCGTCCCTTCCATCCACCGGGATTATTTGGCGCTAGCCGGATCGCCTCGCTGTAATCGGCGGCGGCGCGCGACAATTCCTTCTTATTGCGCAGTGCATCACCGCGGTTGAGCAGGACGCCGACATTGCTCGGCTCCAACTTGAGCAGTGCATCATAGTCGGCGATGGCGTGGTCTTCGTCGCCCATGCGGTGATAGGCCAGTCCACGTAAACCGTAGAGATCTATGCCAAGTTCCGGCGAGAGGCTCAGCGCCTTGCTGTAGTCGGTGACGGCGCGATCGTACCGGCCGAGGTTCAAGGACGCGCTGCCGTGGACGTAATAGGTGAGCGGCAGTTCGGGGGCGAGGCGGATCGCCGTTTCGCTGTCGGCCAGAGCTTGATCGGGTTTGTGCATGACCGTCCAGAAATTAGCGCGGTTGACGAAGGCTTGCGCGAATTGCGGATCGATCTTGATCGCTTCGTCGAGGTCCTTCTTGGCCTGGGCGAGATTGCGCTTGAGCGTGAAGGCATAGCCGCGTTGCGAATAGACGCCGGCCAGCGGCCGGCCGTGCAGGGTGCTGGATTCGATCATGGCCGTACAGGCGGCAATCCAGCCGTCGGCCGTCGTTCCGCCGCATGGCATGTCAGCCGCGAGGCCCTGTGCCACGGCGGCCGACGTTACCGCCGCAATGGCAAAGGCTGCCCACAGGCAGGTCAAAATAACGGTCAACCGCTTTTTGCCCATTTTTAAGCCCTCCGGCGTCCGCCGTCCTCATCGATTTCACAGCTTGCCGTGTTCCGGGCCAAGGCGACAGATGCTAATATTAAGCGTTCGTCGCTTTGAACCAGTTGTTGCCGCGTACCGACATAAGCAGTGCGGCCCGGCTGTTAGTCGCGACTCCCGCGTCGGCAGTTCAAATGGTCCGTGAAAAATTCGAGAGATCATCATGAAGTGCAATTCGCTCGCGGGCCTTGCGGCACTTGCGATGCTGGCCACGGCGGCCAGCGGCGCCTGCGCTGCTGGCGCCAATGATCAGTTTGCTAAGCGGATGTTTGTCGAAAACTTCGCCCCGCAGGGCAAATCCTACGCCTGTTTCGTGCGGCGCTACGACGCTGCGCATCTTGCCCGGCATCGGCTGCAAAAAGTTAGCGTTATGAAACTGTTGATCACGGCCGAGATTACTCCGGAAGATAACGCACTCAACTACTCGTTCCGGCTGGGGCTCAATTTTCGCGACCGGCCCGGTGACTTTGATTCCAGCGGGGGCTGCAGTCAGCCCACTGCGTCGCAGGTTTCCGCCAGCAAGATGGAACTCGGTTGCGACATCGATTGCGACGCTGCCGGCATTTCGATTGAATTGGCCCATGCCGACAAATCGACGCTCCTCCATCTCGACAGCATCCGCATCTGGCATGACAATAAGCCCGAAGAGGAAGGCCTAGATTTGAGCGGCGGCGCCGACGATCGCGTCTTTCGGCTTGATCGCGCCAAGCTCGATGAATGCAGTGCGCTCGTCGCCGACCGCAAGGAACTGGCCGCGATGCGGCACAAGTGATTACACCCGGCATCGGCACACGAATGGAGAGTTCCCATGCATCGCCGCAATGTCTTGACCGCGACACTGGCCGGCCTCGGCGGTCTGATCGCGACCGCCACGGCACGCGCGAATGACGCACCGGCGTCCGCGCAAGCCAGTCCGGACAAGGCCAAGGTCGTCTATCATCTCTCCGATCTTGACAAAGTCCTCTTCGTGCTGGGAAATATCCGCAATCACTACGACGGCATGGGCGGTCCGGACAAAGTGACCATCGCGCTGGTGGTGCACGGGCCGGCGCTGAAGGCGTTCCAATCGGCATCGGCGTCGCCAGATGTCAGCCACCGCGTCGGCGATTTTGCCAGGAGCGGGCTCGCGCTCCATGCCTGCGGCAATACCATGAAGGCGCAGAAGATTACGCTCAAGGACCTGCTGCCCGGCTTCATCGAAGCCGACCGCGGCGGCGTGGTGCGTCTCGCCGAACTTCAGTCGATGGGTTACGTGTATCTGCGGCCGTGAACGGCTTTTAAGTGAGTCGTCAGCGACGCCGGGCCGGCTGGAACGCCGGGCCTTTGGTAGAACAGGCGCAACGACGATCTTGTTTGGATAAGTTCATGGCGGAAGTTGCCGGCGAAGTTACTGGCAAAGAACGAAGCGCGCAGACGACGGTCACGATGGACCCGCCGCGCACATTCCGCCGCGTGCCGTTGTTGCCGCATCAAATGCTGAGCAGGAGTACCGCTCAGCGCGACCTGTTCGTGCTCGCGCATGTTGGTGTTCCACGCATCGACGTCAAGACGTGGGCGCTGAGCGTCACCGGCCTGGTGCGCGAGCGCGCGACGTTCAGCTTCGACCAGATCCGGCAAATGCCGAAGAAACAGGTCGAGGCCTTTCATCAATGCGCCGGCTATCCGTCGAACCCCAAGATCGCCACGCGCCGCGTCGGCAATGTCGTTTGGGGCGGCGTGGATTTGAAAACATTGCTCGACAGCCTCGGCGTGTTGCCCGAGGCGCGTTTTCTCTGGTCGTATGGGCTCGATTCCGGCGAATACGACGGCGTCCGTTCAGACGCTTATTTGAAAGATTGCCCGCTCGACCGGCTCGAGCAAGGCGATGTTTTGCTGGCCTACGAGATCAACGGCGAGCCGCTCGACGCCGAGCACGGATTTCCGCTGCGCCTGCTGGTGCCGGGATTTTACGGGACCAATTCGGTCAAATGGCTGTCGCGGCTGCATCTCGCGGACCGCCGCGCGGAGGGGCCTTTCACCACGCGGCTCTACAATGACGCCGTCGACGGCGGCACGCGGCCGGTCTGGCAGATCGCGCCGGAGTCGGTGATCGTCAGCCCCGCGCCGGGTGCGCAAATCGGCAGGCAGGCTGTCGAAATCTGGGGTTGGGCGTGGGCTGATGGTGGCGTGGCCGCGGTCGAGATTTCAACCGACGGTGGGAAGAGTTGGGCCCCGGCGGCGCTCGACCGGCCGAATGGCTGGTCGTGGCAGAAATTCCGTACGTTCTGGCAAGCGGAAGGCGCCGGGGAGGCGGTGCTGATGTCGCGCGCCACCGGCACGCAGGGTGCCGTGCAACCGCTCGCCGATTGGCGGAACTGCGTTCATGCCGTGCCTGTGAGCAGGACAGGCGGCGCCTAGCGCTATTGGCGGACGCCGCGGGTTGCTCGTTCGGCCTGGCGAGTTTAGATAGAACCCAAACGCCCCATTGAAACGCACCGGAGATATCGATGACCGCCATTCGCGGCTATGTCGCGCCGACCAAGGAAACCGACGCCCTCGGCGTGCATTCGCTCGACCAGTTCGTGCTGGCGGTGCCCGACGCCAATGTCGCGCAGGAATTCTACGGCAATTTCGGCCTCGACATCGCGCGCGACGGCAACACGCTGGCGATCAAGACCTTCGGTCATGAGCACCGCTGGGGCTCGGTGGTGGAGGGCAAGACCAAGGCGCTGCATCATCTCTCGTTCGGCTGCTACGCCGAGGATCTGCCGCGGCTGAAAGCCCGCATCGAGGGCAGCGGCGTCGCGTTGATCGATCCGCCGCCCGGCTTCGAGAGCAACGGCTTCTGGTTCCGCAATCACGAAAACGTTCTGATCGAGGTGAAGGTCGGGCCCAAGGTGTCGCCCGCGGGCAAATCCGACAGCCAATGGACGCCCGCGCCGGCGGGCCAAGCCGGCGCCACCATCCGCCAGAGCGCGCCGCCGGTGCGGCCGCGCCGGCTGTCGCATGTGCTGATCTTTACCGCCGACGTCGATGCCTCGATCAAGTTCTACGAGCGCACGCTCGGCCTGCGCCTGTCCGACCGCGCTTCCGATCTGGTGGCGTTCATGCACGGCATCCACGGCAGCGATCACCATCTGCTGGCGCTGGTGAAATCGACCGCGCCCGGTTTCCATCATTGCAGCTGGGACGTGTCGAGCATCAACGACATCGGGCTCGGCGCCATGCGCATGCACGACAAAGGCTGGACCAAGGGCTGGGGCCTGGGGCGCCACGTGCTCGGCTCGAATTATTTCCACTACGTGCGCGATCCGTGGGGCAGCTTCTCGGAATATTCCTGCGATATCGATTACATCCCGAAGGAGAATCTCTGGCCGGCGGCCGACCACAAGCCGGAGGATTCGTTCTATCTCTGGGGTCCGGATGTGCCGCCGGAATTCACGATCAATTACGAGGCGGGGGAGCGGTGAGTGTCCGTCACCCTGAGGTGCTCGGCGCAAAGCTCCGAGCCTCGAAGGGTGATGGCCGGAGCCCTTCATCCTTCGAGGCTCGCTTCGCTCGCACCTCAGGATGACGGAGAAACAATAGGCTCTCGCGCTGGCCGGCGAAAGAGCCCTATCAGTCCACCACGATCTTCACCTTCGTCACCCGGCTTCACCGCGTCCTGCGGGCCGAGCCCGTTGAGCACGCGGAAGCGCTCGAGCGGATGGTCGGCGGTCGCCATGCGGCGTGCCAGCGATTCCACCGTGTCGTTGGCGCCGACCGTGACGATCTTGAGACGCAGCGGATGAACTTGCTCGCTTTCCTGCAAGCTCATGCGGCGGAAAGTCGAGATCGATTCCCGGAACGAGCGGTCGACCGCGGCGGTCTTGTTTTTTGCCGCGAAGATAAAGCGATAGACGTCGCTGCCGAAACGCACGGCGAACAAGCGGAACGACCATTCGTCGCCTTTGGCGGTCGCGGTTGCTGCCGCGAATCCGTTGATTTTGAATTCCTCGACGCTTGAGCCGTCGACCTTCTCCATCCATCCCGATTTCAAATAAGCGGGCAATGTCTGCTCAGCCGGCACGCTGACCACGTCGAGCCGCATCGCTTCGTTGCCGTCCTTGAGGCCGAGCACCGCCTGCGCGGTATTGTCGAGCGTAAATCCCGGCGGCGCCAGGAAGGTGAAGCCGAGCTTGGGATGCAGGAAACGACGCCCGCGCACGAAGCCCTCGCTCGGGTCCTCGCCATAGGCCAGGCCATCGAGCGCGCCGAGATACTGGTCGCGGTCGCGTTCGCCCGTGCCGGGCCCGCTGAACTGGCGCGCATTGGCGAGCGCGTTCTTGACCCGCTCGGGCGTCGCCGGATGGGTGACGAGAAAGTCGGGCGCGCGCGCCTCGCCGCCGGCCGGCTTGAGATCGGCATTGCGCTGCATATCGGTGAGAAAGCGCGAGGCGCCGAACGGATCGAAGCCGGCGCGCGCTGAAATGCCGACGCCGATGCCGTCGGCCTCGAATTCCTGCGCCCGCGAGAACGCCGCCAGCGTTAGCTTCGATTTGGCGAGCGCCAGCGCGCCCATCTGCGGATCGCTGAGCACGTCGCTGACGACGTGGCCGATGAGCGCGGCCTGCCGCGCCTGGTTTTCGCGGATTTCGGCATGGTTCGCGATCACGTGACCCATCTCGTGCGCCAGTACCGAGGCGAGCTCGGCTTTGTCGTTGGCGAGCGCGATCAGTCCGCGCGTGACGTAGAGATGGCCGTTCGGCAAGGCGAAGGCGTTGATCGCGGGCGAGTTGAGGATCGTCACTTTGTATTTCAGGTTCGGCCGTTCCGACGCCGCCACCAGCCGGTCGACGGTTTTTCCAATCTCGGCCTGTAGCCGGGTATTTTCGTAAATGCCGCCATAGGACGCCAGGATGCGCAGATGCTCGCGCGTTTCCGCCGGCTGCGAATCGGCCTGCTCGGCGGCCTGCGGAACGGGCAGCGAAACCTGTTTGTTGTCCGGTATGCTGGCGCAGCCCGCCAACAGCACGGCGAGCGCCAAGGTGCGAAACAAGCCGCGCAATCGCTTCGCCGTGATCGATGATCCCGCCATAACCCGCATGCTCAGTCCAAAACTTCGATCTGCTCGGGGGTCTCGGCCGCGATGATCGGACCGCCGCGCTGCTCGACCCAGCCGCGCACCCGAATGCGGCGGCCTTCGAGCTTTTTCGGTTCTACGCCGGCGGTGGTGAAGGCTTTCCCAAGACGCCGCAGGATGGTCACGGTGAAATCCCGCGTCCAACGCCGTCCGAAGTTCACATATATAGTGGCCCCGCTCTCGCGCACCGACAATACCTTGCCTTCGACCAGCGCGAACTGACCCCGCACAGTTTGTAGCCGGGAGAGATTTTCCGCCGACAAAGGGGCGAAATTTGGATCGGCCCAAAGCCCGCGACCGGCCGCGCGCGCCGCCCGTTCGGCGCTCAAAAGCCCGTCGGCGCAGGCTTGGTCGCCCACGCGCGCCGATACCCGCGCACGGCCCTGGTCCAGCAGCGATTGCTGCACGGACTGCGTGGCGTCGCCGACAAAGGCGAACGCGACCACGCGGCCGTAGCGGTCGCGCTCGGCGCCCAGCCGTTCCAGCCGCAGCGTCTGTCCCGCGGCCAGCGCTTGCAGCGCCGCGCGGCTGTCGTCGGTAACTTCGATGCCGGCCAGCCGCAGTTCCCGGCCGTCTTTGAGCAATAGTGTTCGTCCGTCACGCACGGCGGCGACGTCGGCGGTGCCGATGCCGGTGAGCTTGCAAGGTTCCTGCGCTGCCGCATCGCATGTCAGGAACGCGACTGCGGCCAAGACCGAGGCGATCGAAAGAATGCGGCGTGGGCGGCGTTTCATGATGGCGGCCGGTAGCTGGAATTCGCTACAATGCCGGTGGATCATAGCCGCCATTGTGACCACCGGGGAGGGATCAATGTCTTCGCAGCGCAGGTCATCCAATCGTCGCGTATTTCTGAAAAGCGCCGCCGCCGCGAGCCTGTTGATCGCGACCGGCGCACGCGCGCAATCCGCGTGGCCCGACCGCGCCGTGAAAATCATCGTGCCCTATCCGGCCGGCGGATCGACCGATGTGCTGGCGCGCATCCTGGCCGACCGGCTCAACCAGATTTACGGCCAGCCCTTTGTGATCGAAAATCGTCCGGGTGCCGGCGGCAATATCGGCATCGGCACCGTCTCCAGCAGCGCGCCGGACGGCTACACCATCGGCGCGGCCACCATCGCTAACCTGGCGATCAGCCCGTTCCTGTACGCGAGCATGCCGTACGATGCCGCAAAGGACTTGATCCCGGCATCGATGACGTGGGAATTGCCCAATGTCTTCGTCGTCGCTTCCGAGCACGTGCCGGCCAAGACGCTGGCCGAGTTTATCGTCTGGGCGAAGCAAAAGGGCCATGTCAGCTTCGGCAGTCCCGGCATCGGCACCTCGCCGCATCTGTCCGGCGTGCTGTTCGACAAACGCGCGGGCCTCGATGCGGTCCATGTCCCGTTTCGGGGCGCGGCGCAGACCATCCCGGCCATGCTGTCGGGCGCGGTCGATTTCGCGCTCGACAATCTCGCCTCTTACATCGGGCTCATCGAGTCGGGAAAAATGCGCGCGCTGGCGGTGACCTCGGCCCAGCGCTGGCCGACTTTGCCGAACGTGCCGACCATGGCAGAGGCCGGCATGAAGGATTTCGTCGTCACCTCCTGGACCACTTTCGTATTTCCTGCCGCTACGCCGCGTCCGATCGTCGACAAGCTGTCGGCGACCATGAAGCAGATCGCCGCCGATATCGCGATCCAGAAACGCTTTCTGACTGCCGGCGCGCGCGTGCTTTCCAGCACGCCGGAAGAGGCCATCGCGTTCGCCGCCAAGGAGCGGGGCAGGTGGAAAGACGTAGTCGCGCTGTCGGGCCTCAAACCGCAATAGCGCATGATCCCGAAAAGTGGGAACCGGTTTTCGGAGAAGATCATGCGCAAGCATCCAGCGCTGCCCGTGCGCGGCGCGCGAAGCTGTGCTAAATCGCGGCGCAACGGTCCCGTAGCTCAGCAGGATAGAGCAGCGGTTTCCTAAAACTAGGGTCCAGATCGCCGCCGGAATCGCCGATATCATTAATAAACTTGCACTATTCAATGTTTTCGGGCCTTACTTGCATTCTCGCCAAACTGAACTTTTCCGTCGTTTCCGAAAGAAATTTGCCACTGGCTTGTCACCGAATGCGCCTGTCACGCTTCATCCTTGGAAAATGTCCGACGCTATCAATCGACAAGGCGCGGAAGATCGCAACGAAGACGCTTCAAGACGTAGCGAACGGCACCAATCCGCAAGCCAACCGCGTACAGCAGCGCATGAAGATCGCACTTGGTTTGGACCGTGCCGAAATGGTCGCCGCGACTTGGCAAACTTACATCAAAAAGCACGTCAATCGGAATCTGACGGCTTCGACCGCGCGCAAGATAAAGCGGATCGGCGAAAAGCATATTCTTCCCCGGATCGGCAAAAGCAACGTCGCCGGTGTAACTCCGCGAGAGGGCAAGGGGCTTGTAGATGATGGTCGTTGCGGAGCCGCGCATTCTTTCCGATGAATGGACGCTGGTTGGCCGACAAGAAAATACCAGTTAGGGCATCGTCAGAATGACGGAAAAGGCTGCGGTGGACAAACTTACCAACGGCGCTGTCGGTATCATTCTCCTATTGCAGCCGCTTCTTCTTTTGTCGGTGCGCAATGGGATGAGCGTCTGTTTTGTGCTTCTGGTAGTGGTCTCTTTTTGCTATTTGATTCAGCGCGTCATTCACTGGAGCCGCCCTGATATTTTTTTCGCACTTTCAATGGCCTCTCCTATGGTGGCTACGTTGATGAGTCAGGCGTTCCATAGGAGTTTTCATCTCGCGTCATTGGATAGCCCATCGCGGTTCTTTTTTGCAATACCAATGTATTTGATGCTGCGCGATTTCCCGCTCTCGGTGGCGAGAGCTATTGAATATGGCTTTCCCCTCGGCACATTCGCCGCTTTGTTGACGAGTATATTTTATCCGTCCATTTACTGGCAGGTACAAGGAACATATTTCGTCGATCCGGCTCAGTTCGGTGGCGCGACGCTTATTCTTGGTTGTCTTTCGGTAGGCACGATCAATTGGACACGGCACGATCCTGTTCCTGTTGTAGTACTGAAAGCGAGCGCTTTGGTCGTGGGCATATATTGTGGGGTGCATTCGAGTGAACGCGGCGTTTGGATGGCCATTCCAGTCCTCGCCATAATCCTGATTCGCCACAGAGTCTCTGTGAAGTATGGCACGCTGGTTGCAGCGCTGGCCATCATCGCTCTAGGGCTTGCGAGTTACTGGCTCTCACCTGAGATTCACGATCGGATGGCGGTGACACAGAATGAAATCGCAAAAATAGCTAGTGGTGATCTTGAGACATCCGCAGGATTCCGCCTACAAATGTGGAATGCTGGGATCGAACTCGTTCGCGAGAACCCAATCGCTGGCGTCGGCCCAGACGGCGTATCGGACGCGCTTCGAAGTTTGGCCCGCCGGGGATGGATGACTCCTTCTGCCCTCCAAGCCGCGTTATCGCAGTTACACAACGAGATTCTCGCAAATACAGTACGACTCGGCCTTCTTGGGCTGGTATCGATTCTGGCTGTTTATCTCGTCCCAGCAATTCTGTTTGTAAACGCAGCCGCGTCGGCTGACAGATTTGTACAACGAGCAGCTCATTTGGGCGTGCTATTCGTTTTTGGGTATTTCATGCTTGGATTAACAATCGAAACATTCAACATTAAAATGTTTGCCAGCTTCTATGCCGGGACGATCGCAATGTTAGTCGGGGCAGTTCGACATACATCTTCACCGCTCGCGGGCACGAAATAATCTCTAGAAATCGAGCCAATAAGATTGCGACGGTAGGCCATGATTCCGCTTCACATCATCAGCCTTGAACGAAGCAAAGACCGCCGCGCGTTCATGAGGCAGCAATTAGGGGGTCTTGGGGTTTCGTTTCGCTTTTTCAATGCAGTTGACGGGAGCAGCATGAGCACCGAAACCCTCATGAGAGCGGCTCCAAAAGGTGGAATCGATTACCGTGGTTTGTTGAAGCCCGAGGAGGTGGGTTGTGCGCTTAGTCATCTCGCCGTCATTCGGGAGATCGCCGGGGGCCAGCACGAATATGCTGCGATTATTGAAGACGACGTTGTACTGTCGCCAGATGCGCTGAAGTTTTTCGATGAGCAATTGCTGCGCTCGTTACCATCGTTTGGCATCCTTCAACTTGGAAGCGACCATGCCAGAAAGCCTCATCTCTCGGTCAATCTAGGACAGGTCGGGGACCACCAGATATACGCTTCTCCTAGCGGTCAATTCATTATGTGCGCACTCGTTTACAGCCGAGACGGTGCTCGATCTATTACTGCAAGCATCACCGAGATTACGGCCCCGATCGACAACATGATCTTTCGTGATCGTCGCCCATTTGGACTCCGCGTCATTGAAGTTCGGCCGTCTCTTGTAGGAACCGCTGCTGGCAGCGTTAGCATCATTGGGACCCGTAGTGGCCCTAAACATCTTTCCGATAAGATGATCCGAGAATGGTACCGTCTTCATACACAAACGCGGCTCTGGGTAAGCTTCGTGCGAGCATGGGGTTATAGGGCAGTCCTGCGTTTACGAGGGCCGTGATCGGCTGGTTGAGTTGGCCGGCTGTCTTGGTCACCGGTCGTAGGTGGTTGCGAGGGGGCCGGATTGTCGGCCTCCGACCATAGATCCGCGTCAACGTGGCCGCCAAGCGGTCGAGGATCGCCGCGGCTTCGCTATTCCGGCTTAGGCGTCGACGCGTCCGTTCGTCCTCGGGCAGTGACCGTCTCGATGTAGATTCGGCGTGCTTGTTTTCCGCACATTGTCATGTTTCCTCACCGCCGAGTCGGACTTGATAATAGCCGAAATGCAGGGGCATCAAAAAGTCAGGCGCGATAGCCGGGCCTTGGAGCGCGCGATTTCAAGCAGGTCGGAACCACCGCCACCGCCTCTGTCCGTTCGAGCGCGGCGAATTGCAATGTCGTGATCGCTAACGGTGACGCTGACGCCGCGCGTCGGCCATTGCGCGACACGGTCCATGCCGGTAAAAGTTGGAATGCCCATGTTTGGTAGCCCTTCGGTTTGAGTTGGACTTGTCACCGACAACAACCGCCGAAAACCCGAAGGCCGCGAAATTGGTCTAAGCCATTGAAAAGCTCGCTTTGCGGTCCCGTAGCTCAGCAGGATAGAGCAGCGGTTTCCTAAACCGAAGGTCGGAGGTTCGAACTCCTCTCGGGACCGCCATGATTCCTTGGGGCGCTACGTCAAGCCGGAGACTGCATTGTCATGAAACTCCTCGTGAACCGCGCGCGTCGCGCCACGCTACTTGGCGGCTTTGCCGCGCTGCTTGCTCTCGCCGCGCCGGCGCACGCCGTGGAGTATCCAAGCCGGCCGGTGGTGCTGGTGGTCGCCTTCACCGCCCGGCGGCCCGAGCGACGTGCTCGCGCGCATCGTCGGCAAGAAGATGGAGGAACTGCTCGGCGTCCCGTTCGTGATCGAAAACAAGCCCGGCGCCGGCGGCAACATCGCGGCCGATGCGGTCGCGCATGCGGCGGGCGACGGCTACACGCTGCTGATGGGCAACAACAGCATCCTCGCCACCAATGAGAGCCTGTACAAGACGCTCACCTATAGCCCCGAAAAAGATTTCGTGCCGATCACGCTGATCGGCACCCAGGCCAATATCCTGGTGGTCAATCCGGATGTTCCGGCGCATTCGCTGAAAGAACTGATCGCGCTTTGCAAGGCGCAACCGGGCAAGATCAATTTCGCCTCGTCCGGTTACGGCGCCGCCGCGCATCTCGCCGGCGAATTGTTCAAGACCGAGGCGCATGTCGATATCGTGCACGTGGCCTACAAAGGCGCGGCGCCGGCGTTGCAGGACGTGATCGGCGGCCACGACCAGATGATGTTTGCCACCGCCGCGTCGGTGGTCGGACACATCAAAGGCGGCAAAGTACGCGCGCTGGCCGTGACGACGCTCAAGCGCACGTCGATTCTGCCGGATCTGCCGACCATGGACGAAGCCGGCCTGAAGGGTTTCGAGGCCAGCACCTGGCATGGCCTGGTCGCGCCCGCCGGCACGCCGCCGGAGATCATCGCCAAGCTGCATGATGCGGCGGTCAAGGCGTTGCACGATCCGGGTGTACAGGAGTCGCTTGGCCGGCTCGGCGTCGACATCGTCGGCGACACGCCGAAGGAATTCGCCGCCTACATCGCGGCGGAAATCCCGAAATGGACGGCGATCGTGAAGGCCTCCGGCGCCACGGTGGATAAATAGTCCAATGACCAATCCGAACGGCGCGCTCGCGCGCAATGTGCGGCGGCTGGGCCATCTCGATTTGCCCGGCGCCGGCCAGGTCACCGTCGCCGGCTCTTACGCTTATGTCGGGCATATCCCGAACAAGCAGAATCTCGGTACCTCGATCGTCGACATCGCGGACCCGGCAAAGCCGCGCCTGGTGGCGACGCGTCATGCTCGACGATCCCACCTCGCACAGCCATAAGGTGCGCGTCGCCGGCGATCTGATGGTGGTCAATCACGAGCGCAATCCGACGCCGATCGGCCGGCGCGCGGAGCAGATGCCTGGCGTGCGCCGCGAACTTCGCGAGGCACTCGGGCGCGAGCCGACGCGCGCCGAACTGGCGCAGAAGCTCAACGTCAGCGAAGCCGACATTGTCGAGATCGAGGCCGCCGAAAAGCAGCCTTATCGCAATGGCGGCTTTCGCATTTACGACGTCGCCGACCCGTCAAAGCCCAAGCTGATCCATCACCAGCTGACCGGCGGCATCGGCGTGCATCGTTTCGACATGGACGAGCGCTATGCCTACATTTCCACCGAGATGGACGGGTTCATCGGCAATATCCTGGTCACCTACGATTTGCGCGACCCAAAAAACCCGCAGGAAGTGTCGCGCTGGTGGATGCCGGGGCAGAATATCGCCGCCGGCGAAAAGCCGAACTGGTCCGGCAAGCGGCATCGGCTGCATCACGCGCTGCGCTTCGGCAATGAAATGTTCGCGAGCTGCTGGCACGGCGGCTTCCGCATCGTCGACGTGGCCGACCTGAGCAAGCCGAAAACCGTTGCCGCCTACAATTACCACCCGCCATTTCCGGAGCCGACCCACACCGCGATGCCGGTGCCCGGCAAGATCGGCGGCAAGCGCATCGCGCTCACCATCGACGAAGAAGACCAGGCGCAGAGCGCCAATGAGGAAGAAGCCCGCCGTGGCCGGCCGCATGCCGGCATCTGCATCTTCGACATCAGCGATTATGCCAACGTCAAGCCGCTGTCGCTGTTCGAAGTCAGCGAGTTCGATTCGCCGTTTGCCCGCACGCCGGGCGCGCGCTTCGGCGCGCATCAGTTCCACGAACGCATGACCGGCACGCTGGTGTACGCGGTATGGTTCGGCGGCGGCTTGCGCATCATCGACGTGGCCGACCCGATGGCACCGCGCGAGGTTGGCTATTTCATTCCGGAGCCGGTCGGCGGGCGCGCCGCGCCGCAGAGCAACGACGTCATGCTCGACGCGCGCGGGCTGATTTATGTGGTGGACCGGCTCGCCGGCTTTGATGTGCTGGAATTCTCCCCGTCATCCTGAGGTGCGACCCCGGCCTTGAGCCGGGGGAGCCTCGAAGGATGACGGCACAAAACCATCGGCCGTCGCCCTTCGAGGCTCGTCGCTTCGCGCCGAGCACCTCAGGGTGACGGTCAGATCATTCCGCGCCCCGGTAAAACGCCGCTGCGTCGGCGCTGAAAGCCTTGCGCGAATCCGCGTCGAGATAAAGCATATGCCCGCCGCGATAGAGCTTGAGCTGCGCGCGTCCGGGCGTGACCGTTTGCGGCAAATGATCGAGCACGTAACGCGTCATGCCGTAGGGCGTGATCATGTCCGAATATCCGTGCGCGATCAGCAGGCGGAAGGTCGGGCCGAAGGCGAGCAGAGTGCGCAGATCGTCTTCTGCGCTGGCTTGTAGCCGGCCGCCTTGCCAGTCCCAATGGCCGGTCACGTCTGATCGACAACAGCGCATAGGTCATCTCGGTCTTGAAGCCGAGCTCGTTGCGCGCGTAAGCGGCCATGGCGCCGCCGTAAGCACGCGACACGCCGTCGAGGATCGGGTCGGGCCCGTGCGCCGAGCGATTTTCCGGATAAGGATCATCGACTGCGAAATTTGCATCATAGCGGCTGACGATCTTGCCGTCCGGGCGCAGGCTTTTCACGAAGGCGTCCGCGACGAAGCCGCGCGCCTGCGTCACCACGTCGACCGGCAGACCGGTCATTTGCGCCACGCGGCCGTAGAACGCCTTGCCGGCGTCGCCCTGCGGCGGCGCGCCGGCCATGGTCATCAGATAATCGGTCATGGCGAATTTTTCCGCCGTCGGCCAGCGCCGCCGGGCTGAAAGCATTCTTGCGCTCGAGCTCGGCCGCCGCCAGCGACGGCAATTGCAGGGCCGCGCGCAGCGCCGATTCGTCGTCGCCGAAAGTGAGCCAGCCTTCCAGCATCGGCGACAGCATCACGATGCCGGAGGTGACGATGCCCTGCTCGCGTTGCAGCGCGCGCGCCACCTTGGCGGCGCGGAAGCCGCCATAGCTTTCGCCGAACAGATATTTCGGCGAAGCCCCGCGGTTGTTCTTGGCGACGTAGAGCGAGATCGCCTTGGCGAATGAATCGGCGTCGGCGCGGATATTCCAGAAATGCTTGCCGTCGTCCGGCTTGACCGTGCGGCTCCAGCCGGTGCCGATCGGATCGATCAGCACCAGATCGGTGAAGCTGAGCCAGGTGTCGGGATTGTCGCGCAAGCTGCGCGGTCGCGGCGTCGCGGCCGTCCGGGCCCGAGATCGAGAATGCGCGGGCCGACCAGGCCGAGATGCAGAAAGGCGGACGCCGCGCCGGGGCCGCCGTTGAACACAAAGGTCAGCGGCCGGTTTGCGGGCGCGCCCTTCGCCACATAGGCGGTGTAGAACACCGCCGCGCTCTGGTCGCCGGATTGATCGTAGAACGCCAGTGTTCCGGCGGTCGCCGTATAGGCGAGCTTGCCGTGCGGCGTGTCGATGGAATGCTCGGTGACGGCATCGGCCGGCAGCAGACGCAGCACGCCTTTGCCGGTCTTCGTGCTGCTCGGCGTGGCTCGGCTGTTCTTGAGCGGCTCGCTCTGTGCGCTTCTCTTGCGCGGCAGCGGAACCGAGAGCGCCGGCGAGAACAATCGCCAGCGCGAGACGCGAAATCGAAGAAACTTTCATGGCACGCCGCACTCCAGCGATCGAAACGTGCCCCCAGCCTGTAATAAGTTCTAACGCCGCCGGAAGTTCGGCCGGCGTTGCTGCGGCCCTGGGGTCGGTGCGTCGCCCTTGTGGCGGAAGCTGATGCGCCCGCGCTGCAAGTCATAAGGCGACATTTCCACGATCACGCGGTCGCCGACGCCGGTGCGGATGCGGAATTTCCGCATCTTCCCGGCGGTATAGGCCAGCACCTCGTGCTCGTTATCGAGCTTCACCCGGAAATTGCCATCCGGCAGAACCTCGGTCACCGTGCCGTCGAACTCCAGCAGTTCTTCCTTCGCCATCCAGTCCTCTCCCTAGCGCTGCCCGCGGTGGCCGGCGTTGCGACGCGGCTCATTCGGGCGCTGGAGGAATGTAACATTTCCGATGCTGTTTGGCTCCCCTGAGGCGGCTTCTTGCCTGGGGGCCTGGGCCGGGCCGGCCTGGTGGCCATTCTGGCTCGGACGGTTTTGGTGGCCGTTGTGGCCATTGTGGGAGCGGTGGCCGTTATTGCCGTGATGGCCATTGCCGCCACCGTGTCCGCGCTGCTGGCGATTGTTGCGTTGCGGCCGGCCATTGTGCCGGTTGCCGGCATTTTTCTGGTCCGGGTTATGGGCGGGCCGCTGTCCGGTGCGGCGGTCGGTCGAGGGGATCGACATGCGGATCAGCCGTTCGATATCGCGCAGGAACGGCGCTTCTTCGTAATCGCAGAACGAAATCGCCACGCCGGCGGCGCCGGCGCGCGCGGTGCGGCCGATGCGGTGGACGTAGGATTCGGGGATGTTCGGCAGATCGTAATTGAACACGTGGCTGACGCCGTCGACGTCGATGCCGCGGGCGGCAATGTCGGTGGCGATCAAGGTGCGCAGCTTGCCGTCGCGGAAGGCGGCGAGCACGCGCTCGCGCTGGTTCTGCGACTTGTTGCCGTGGATCGCCTCGGCGCTGAAGCCGGATTTTTGCAGGGCGCGCACGACCTTGTCGGCGCCGTGCTTGGTGCGGGTGAACACGAGAACGCGGTCGACCGGCTCGCTCTTGAGCAACTCGGCCAGCAGCGCCGGCTTCGATGCTCTGTCGGTCAGGATGACGCGTTGTTCGACCTTCTCGACGGTGGACGCCGCCGGCGTTACCGCCACGCGGGAAGGATCGCGCAGCATCGCGTCGGCGAGCCGGGTGATTTCCTGCGGCATGGTGGCGGAGAAGAACAGCGTCTGCCGTTCCTTGCGCAGCATGGCGACGATCCGTTTGATGTCGTGGATGAAGCCCATGTCGAGCATGCGGTCGGCTTCGTCGAGCACCAGCACTTCGACCTGGTCGAGGCGCAGCGCGCGCTGGTTGACGAGATCGATCAGGCGGCCGGGTGTCGCCACCAGCACTTCGACGCCGTGCGCCAGCGAGCGAACCTGTTTGTTGATCGGCACGCCGCCGATGGCGAGTGCGATGGCGAGCGGGCGGATGTGGCGGCCATAGGCGCGGAAGCTGTCGGCGATCTGGCCGGACAGTTCACGTGTGGGCGAGAGCACCAGAACGCGGCAGGCTTTTTTATCGGGCCGCAGCCGCTTGGTGTGCAGGTGATTGATGATCGGCAGCGCGAACGCCGCGGTCTTGCCGGTTCCGGTCTGCGCAATGCCGATGACATCGCGGCCTTGCATGGCGATCGGAATGGTCTGGGCTTGGATCGGCGTGGGAGTGAGGTATTTTTCTTCCGCAAGCGCGCGGACGATCGGCTCTACGAGGCCGAAATCGTTGAATGAAGTCAAAGAGTCTCTTTCTTAATAAGGCGAGCCGGCCGGCTCGCTGATGCGAACGGCGGAATCGCGGGGTTCAAAGACATCCCGCGTGGCCAGGGTTGTCGTCAGGTTGAGAAACGGAAGAGGCGGGGCGAAATTCGTTTTTAGGGAGTTTCGTGCACGCAGCCCGCAAACCCGAGATCGGGTGTTCATCCGTTGGCGGTCATATGACAGGTGGTGGTGGTCTTTTCAAGGCAGCCTTTCGCGACTATTCCGCCAAATGATGAATAAAGTGGCCGAACCACCCCATTTCATCTGATGGACAAGGCGCTTTAGATCGGGGAATGTCGGGCCCGAAAACTCAAATTCAGCCCGTTGCAAGCTACCCGGAGCCGTTGAATGCCGTTTCCCAGGGCCTCCCAGGCCCTTTCCCGCTTCACCGTCCTCGATCTCACGCGCGTGCGCTCGGGGCCGACCTGCGTGCGCCAGCTCGCCGATTGGGGCGCCAATATCATCAAGATCGAAACGCCGCCGCATCTCGTCGACGGCGAGGGACCCGGCGGCCCGCGCGAAGGCTCGGACTTCCAGAACCTTCAGCGCAACAAACGCAGCATGACGCTCGATCTGAAATCGCCGCAAGGTCTCGCGGCATTCAAGCGGCTGGTCGAGAAAGCCGACGTGGTGGTGGAAAATTTTCGCCCCGACGTGAAGGACCGTCTCGGTATCGACTACGACAGCCTGCGCAAGATCAACAAGCGCATCATCCTCGGCAGCATCTCCGGTTTCGGCCAGGACGGGCCTTACGCCAAGCGTCCGGGCTTCGACCAGATCGCGCAAGGCATGGGCGGGCTGATGTCCATCACCGGAGCGCCGGGCGGCGGTCCGATGCGCGTCGGGCTTCCGATCGCGGATCTCACGGCGGGATTGTTCTGCGCGCTCGGCATCATGACGGCGCTGCTCGAACGCGAAGTCTCCG
Source organism: uncultured Alphaproteobacteria bacterium (assembly GCA_963809675.1). GTDB lineage: Bacteria > Pseudomonadota > Alphaproteobacteria > Rhizobiales > Xanthobacteraceae > Pseudolabrys. The sequence goes on along the minus strand of CAWEKJ010000006.1, from coordinate 54,547 downwards.
GCGAAGGTCAGTGGGTATCGACCTCGCTGCTACAGGCGCAGATCTTCATGCTCGACTTCCAGGCCGTCGCGCTTTCTGACCGAAGGGCTGGTGTCGAAGCAGGCCGGCAACAATCATCCGACCTCGATTCCGACCGGCGTGTTCAAGACCAAAGACGGATATCTGAATATTGCGGTCGCCGGCGCGGTGATTTGGGAGCGTTTCTGCAACGCGGTCGGCCATCCGGAGTGGATCGCGTCGTCCGACTACAAGACCGGCAAACTGCGGCTGCAAAATCGCGACGCGCTCAACGCCGAAATCGACAAAGCGACCGCCGACGAAATCGAGCGCGGAGTGGGTCGAAATCTTCAACAAAGTCGGCGTGCCTTGCGGTCCGATCTATTCGATCGATCAGGTATTCGCCGATCCGCAGGTCAAGCATCTCGGCATGGCGCAGGAATCCGCGCGTTCCGATGGCAGCCGGCTCGGTCTCGTCGGCCAACCGTTCAAACTGTCGCGCACGCCGAGCAAGATCGCGGCGCGGCCGCCGAATCTCGGCGAACATACCGACGAGATTCTCATGGAATTCGGTTTCGGCGGCGATGAAATCAAGGCGCTGCACGAGGCAAAAGCAGTTTAAGGAGCAGGCAATGTCACAAACCGACAAAATGCTGTCCCGCAAAGAGGGTGGCGTCGGCTATATGATCTTCAATAATCCGGAGCGGCACAATGCGGTGTCGCTCGATATGTGGGAGGCCGCGCAGGGCATACTCGCCGATTTTGCCGCCGACAAGACGATTCGTGTCGTGGTGGTGACCGGCGCCGGCGGCAAGGCCTTCGTGTCGGGCGCCGATATTTCCAAGTTCGAGAGCGAACGCTCCAGCAAGGAGGCGATCGACCGCTACAACGTCGCGGTCGATAAGGCCAACAGCGCGGTCTACGACTTCCCCAAGCCGACCATCGCCATGATCCGCGGCTATTGCATCGGCGGCGGCGTGGGCTTGGCGCTGTGCTGCGATCTGCGCATCTGCTCGGACAATTCGAAATTCGGCGTGCCGGCCGCCAAGCTGGGGCTTGGCTACGGCTTCAAGGGCATCAAGAAGTTGGTCGACGTGGTCGGTCCGTCTTTCGCCAAGGAAATTTTCTTCACCGCGCGCCAGTTCACCGCCGCCGAGGCGTTGCAGATGGGCCTGGTCAACCGCGTCTTGCCGGAAGCCGAGCTCGAGAAATACGTGCAGGACTATGCCGCCACCATCGGCGGCAACGCGCCGCTGACCGTGAATTCCGTCAAATACATTGTTGGTGAAACCGTCAAGGACGAAAGCGCGCGCAATCTCAAGCGTTGCGCGGACCTGGTGGCCGAGTGCTTCGCCAGCAACGACTACAAAGAAGGCCGCACGGCGTTCATGGAAAAGCGCAAGCCGGCTTTCACCGGCTCATAAGAAACCTCACTCCCCGCGAACGGGGAGGGTCTTAGAAAAACGGGAGGATTCGCGTGGCGTCGGTTGAGTTGCGGGGCCTGACCAAGCGATATGGCGACGTCGCGGTCGTCGACGATATTTCGCTCGCCATCGAGTCCGGCCATCTGGTGTGCCTGCTCGGCCCCTCGGGCTGCGGCAAGACGACGACGCTGCGGCTGATCGCGGGCTTCGTCGAGCCGAGCGCCGGCGAAATCCGCGTCGGCGACAAACTGATCTCCTCGCCCGCGCATTCGCTGCCGCCCGAGCGGCGCAACATGTCGATGATCTTCCAGAGCTACGCGCTGTGGCCGCACATGACGGTGGCCGAGAACATCGTCTACGGCCTCAAGCTGCGCAAACTGGATCGCGACGCCATCGCCAAGAAACTCAACGACATCCTCGCCACCACGAAGCTCGCGCCATTGGCGGAACGTTATCCGGGCGAGCTGTCCGGCGGCCAGCAGCAGCGCGTGGCGCTCGCCCGCGCGCTGATCGTGGAGCCGGAGACGCTGCTGCTCGACGAGCCGCTGTCCAATCTCGACGCCAATCTGCGCGAGGAGATGCGCTTCGAGGTGCGCCGCCTGCACGATGCATTTCGCTACACCACGGTTTACGTCACGCACGATCAGTCGGAGGCGATGACGACCGCGGACCTCATTTGCGTGATGAACGCCGGCAAGATCGAGCAGTCGGGCTCACCGGAAGACATCTACGAACGGCCGCGTTCCGAATTCGTCGCGCGTTTCATCGGCTCCAGCAACGTCATCAAGGCCAAGGGCCTGGACGCGACCCATGCCGATTTTGCCGGCGTGCCGCTGCGCTGCGTCGGCGAGAAGATTGCCGCCGGTGCGCAGACGGCGGTCTCGATCCGTCCGCACGACATCAAGATTTCCGCCACCCAGCCGCAGGGCTCGGAAAATACGGTGCCGGCCAAGGTGACGCGGCAGGTCTTTCTCGGCGGCAGCCGGGACTATATGGTTGAGGTCAAGGATGGCACGCAGTTGCGCGCCGTGACTGCCGCGGCTGTGAGCATCGCGCAGGGCAGCGCCGTCTGGCTGGTCTTGCCGCCCGAAAAATGCCGGGCGCTTATGAACTAACAAGAAGACTTTCGCGGGGGCGAAATAACAAGAAGGCCGTTTGGCCAAGCTTTGGAGGATACGCGATGAAGGGTTCAAAAATCTCACGCCGCGACGTGGTGATAGGTTCGGGCGCGCTCGCCGCCGGCGCCGCGTTTTCGACCCGCGTGCTCTCGGCCGCGCCGCCGGCTGAGCCCGTCACGCCGGCGCTGATCGAAGCCGCCAAGAAAGAAGGCAAGGTGGTCTGGTACACCTCGATCGACCTGAAGCTTTCAGAACAGATCGGCAAGGCGTTCGAGGCCAAATATCCCGGCGTGGCCTGCAGGGTCGAGCGCAGCGGCGCCGAGCGCCTGCTGCAGCGCATCAGCCAGGAATACTCCGCCAATGTACATGCTGTCGACGTGGTCAATTCGTCGGACGCTTCGCTGCTGGTGTATTGGAAGAATCAGGGCATGCTGGCGCCCTACGTTCCGGAAGACGTAGCGAAATTCTATCCGCCCCAACATAAGGACGTGGACGGAACCTATGCCAGCTTCCGCGTCTTCCTCTGCATCATCGCCTACAACACCAATCTGGTGAAAAAGGAAGAAGCGCCTAAGAGCTTCGCCGATCTGCTCCTCCCACAATGGAAGGGCAAGATCGTCAAGGCGCATCCCGGCTACAGCGGCACTATCATGACCGCAACCTATCAGACCTCTCGCGACCTCGGCTGGGGCTACTTCGAGAAGCTCGCCCAGCAGAACGTCCTGCAGGTGCAATCCGCCGCTGATCCGCCGAAGAAAATCGCGCTCGGCGAACGTGCGGTGATGGCCGACGGCGTCGAATACCTGATCTTCGCTGAAAAGGAACGCGGCCAGCCGGTCGAACCGGTCTATGCCACCGAAGGCACGCCGCTGATCGTGGGGCCGAACGGCGTATTCAAGGCGGCGCCCAATCCGAACGCAGCGCGTCTGTTCGAGAGCTTCTGCTTCACGCCCGAATGCCAGCAGCTTTGCATCGACATCGGCGGCCTGCGTTCGGCGCATCCGCAAGCCAAGGACAAGCCCGGCCGTACGCCGCTCAGCCAGATCAAATTGATGAAGGACGATCCGGCGGCGGTTCTGAAGCTGGGCGAAGAGATCAAGGCGCACTACGTCAAACTGTTCCACGTCTAAGGCAACCTTTCTTTCGTCCGCGCGCGGGCCAGGGGAAGCAACGGGAGTGCTTTATGACCAAACGGTATTCGAAACGCGACGTGCTCAAAGGCGCCGGCGCGCTGGGCCTCAGCGCCTTCGCCGTGCGGGTCGCCGCGGCGCCGGCGGCGGAAGCAATAACGCCGGCCTTGATCGAGGCGGCGAAAAAGGAAGGCAAGCTTTCATTCTACACGGCGATGGACCTGCAATTCGCGGAACGCCTCGGCAAGGCGTTTGAAGCGAAATTTACTGGCATCAGCGTGCGCGTGGAGCGGTCCGGTGCCGAGCGCGTTTTTACCCGTATCGGTCAGGAGTATTCCTCCAACATCCACGCCGTCGATGTCGTCAACACCGCGGACCAGGCGCATTGCATCATCTGGAAAAGCAACGGCTGGCTCGCGCCCTACATCCCCGAAGAGGTCGCGAAGTATTATGACAAGCGTTACTACGATCCGGAGGGACTGCATATAACGACGCGAATTCTGATCTCTCCGCTCGCCTACAATACGAACCTTGTGAAGAAAGAAGACGCGCCGAAGAGCTTCAAGGACCTGCTCGATCCGAAATGGAAGGGCAAACTGGTCAAGGCGCATCCGGCCTATAGCGGCACGATCATGAACGCGACGTTCGAGATCGCGCGCGATCTGGGCTGGGACTATTTCGAGAAGCTGGCTAAGCAGAATGTCATGCAGGTCCAGTCCGCGACCGATACGCCGAAGAGATTATCGCTCGGCGAACGCGCGGTCATGGTGGACGGCGCCGGCTACCTTGTCATCCGCTACAAGGAGGCGGGCCAGCCGGTCGACATCATCTATCCGGAGGAGGGCACGCCGCTCGCCACCGGTCCAAGTGCGGTCTTCAAGGCGGCGCCGAATCCGAACGCGGCGCGCTTGTTCCAGAACTGGATGCACTCGCGCGAGGCTCAACAGATGATCGTCGATTTGGCCCGCCAGTATTCGCCGCACGGCCAGGCCGTGGAAAAGCCCGGCGTCCGCAAGCTCGCCGACATCAAGCTGATGAAGGAGGATCCGGAAGGCGTCTATGCGCAGGCAGATGCGGTCAAGAAGCGGTACGCGGAAATTTTCAAAGTGTGATGACAGTCGCTATTCCAGCAACGCAGACGCCGGCGCAGCGGAAATTCGGGATCGATATCTCGAAGCCGTTGCTGCTGGCGTTCGCATTGATCCTGTGTGTGCTGATCGTGATGCCGCTGTCGTGGCTGGTCTATTACGCTTTTACCGACAAGAACGGCGCCTTCACCTTCAATAACTTCCACCGGCTGCTGACGGACGCCGATTTTCTCGACCCGCTGCTGACGACGTTCACTATAGCGACGCTGTCGGCGCTGATCTGCTGCGTGGTGGCGGCGCCCATGGGCTGGCTGGTGGCGCGCACCGACATGCCTCTGCGCCGCACCGTGCGCCTGCTGGTCACGGCGTCGTTCGTTACGCCGCCGTTCCTCGGCGCCATCGCCTGGGAGCTGCTGGCTGCGCCCAATAGCGGGCTGCTCAATCAGCTTTATCGCGAGATCACCGGCGCGCCGCCGGACGCGCATCTGCTCAATATCTACAGCTTCGCTGGATTGGTGTTCGTCATCAGCTGCTACACGTTTCCCTATGTCTTCGTGCTGGTCGCCAACGCGCTCGACCGCACGCCCGGCGATCTGGAAGACGCCTCCGCCATTCTCGGCGGCAGTACCTGGGACACCGCGCGCCGTATCACCATTCCGCTGGCGCTGCCGGCGGTGTTGGCCGGCGCGCTGGTGGCGTTCCTGCAGGCGATGACGCTGTTCGGCTCGCCGGCGATCTTGGCGATGCCGGCCGGCTTCCACACCATGACGACCAAGATCTGGAGCCTGTTCCAGTTCCCGCCCAAGCCGGAACTCGCCGCCGCCGCCTCGCTGCCGCTGCTGGTGCTCACCGTCATCCTGCTGCGCGCCGAGCACATGGTGCTCGGCCGCCGCGGCTATTCGGTGGTCGGCGGCAAGAACAGCGAGCCGCGCATCGTGCGGCTGGGCCTCTGGCGCTGGGTGCTGTTGGCGGTGGCGATGCTGGTGCTGATGTGCCCGGTTTTCCTGCCTTATTTCGCGCTCTTAAATGCATCGTTTTCCAAGATCGCTTCGCATCTGGTCTCGCTCCACAATTTCACCTTGCAGAACGTGCATTTCGTTTTCTTCGAATTGTCGGCCACGCAACTTGCGCTGCGCAATACGTTTATCCTCGGCGCGCTGGCCGCGACCGCCGGTACCGTCTTGGCACTGGTGATCGCCTATGTGAACGCACGCCAGGCGGTCACCGGCTATCGCGTACTTGGATTTCTGGCGACCGCGCCGGTCGCCATTCCCGGCATCGTGCTCGGTGTCGGGTTGTTCTTCACCTACACGCGACCGCCTTTCGTGCTCTACGGCACCTTGTGGATTCTGCTGATTGCCTTCGTGACGCTGGCGATGCCGGCTGCCTATCAGCAATTGCAATCCGCGTTCCGCTCCGTCCATCCGGAGCTCGAAGACGCCAGTCGCATCCTGGGCGCCACGCGCCTGCGCGCGCTCTGGCAGATCACCGCGCCGCTGCTGCGCACCAGCGTGATCGCCACCTGGTGCTTCATCTTTGTCGGCGTCATCCGCGAATTGTCGGCTGCGATCATGCTGTTCACCTCGCAAACCAAGGTGCTGTCGGTGCTGATTTACGATCTCAATGAAAGCGGCGACCTCGCCGCCATCTCCGTGCTCGGCCTGCTGATGCTGGTGCTCACGTTCACCATCGTGGCGCTGGCCAACAGTTTGCGCGGCCGCGGCAACGCGCGCCGTAACGTCGCGGTTGGGTAAGCGCATGATCCCGAAAAGTGGGAACCGGTTTCCCGCCTTCGCGAAGCCCGCTTCGGCGGGCGAAGGAAGGTCGGATAAGATCATGCGCAATGGAAAAAGCCGTGGCCGGTAATCTTCCCAAAGTTTCCGTCGCCGAACAACTCGCCGCGCGCATCGTTGCGCTCGACGCCAAAAAGCTGCCGCTCGCCGTCCGCGCCAAATGCGAGGACCTGCTGGTGGACGTGGTTGGGCTTTGTGTCACCGCGCGCAATGAGGATTACGTCAAGGCCGCGCTCGCCGGCCTCGACGACGACGGGCCGTGCACCGCGATCGGCCATGCCCGCACGCTGAGCTCGGCCGGTGCCGCGTTCGTCAACGGCACCGCGGCCCATGGCGAGGATTTCGACGACACCTTCGAGGGCGGGCCGGTGCATGCCGGTGCGGTGGTGGTGCCGGCGGTGCTGGCGGCTTGCGAACGCCACAAGGCGGACGGCGCCTGCGGCGTTGCTCGGCATCGCGGTCGGCACCGAGGTGATGTGCCGGCTCTCGACCGTGGTGCCGAAGGCGGTGCACAAAGCGGGCTTTCATCCGACCGCGATCTTCGGCGTGATGGGCGCCGCCGCCGGCGTCGGGGCTGCGTTGGGGCTCAACGCCAAACAGCTCGTCGATGCGCTCGGCATCGCCGGCAGCTTCGCCTCCGGCATCATCGAATATCTGGCCGAGGGCACCTGGACCAAGCGCATGCATCCCGGCTGGGCGGCGCAGTCGGGCATCCGCGCGGCGCTGCTGGCGCGTGGCGGCTTTTCCGGACCGCGCACGGTGTTCGAGGGCGTGCACGGGCTGTTTCATGGCTTCGCCCACACCGCGCAAGGCGACTACGCCGCGCTCGGCGATTTCGGCGAGACGCTGGGTGACCGAGACCCTCGCGTTCAAGCCCTATCCGTGCGGCACCATGGCGCACCCGTACATCGATTGCGCCAAGCGGCTGGCCGCGCGCGGCATCAAAGCGGACGACATCAAGGAAATGGTCTGCGAGGTGGCGGAAGGCACCGTGCATCGGCTATGGGAGCCGCTGGCGGCCAAGCAGCGCCCGCCCAACGGCTATGCCGCGAAATTCGCCACGCCCTTTATCTTGGCCACCGGCTTTGTGAAGGGCGGGGTCGGGCTTAAGCGACTTCACGCCGGAGGCGGTGCGCGATCCCGCCGTGCTCGCGCTCGCCGCCAAGGTGCGCTACGTGATCGACCCGGATAATCCTTATCCGAACGGTTTTACCGGCCATATCCGCGCCGTGCTCAATGACGGCAGCGTGATTGAAGAACGGCAACCTCACTTTCGAGGAGGTGCTAATGAGCCGCTGACGCGCGCCGACATCGAGGAGAAATTCGCGCTCAATGCGCGCCACGGCGGCTGGGATGACAAGCGCAGCGCCGCCGCGCTTAAACTGCTGGCGAAGCTGTATGATGGCAAAATCGATCTGGCGCCGTTACGGGGGTAATTGAATGGCTGAAGACAAAGAACTCGCCGGCAAAGTCGCTGTCGTCACCGGCGCCGGGCGCAATATCGGCCGCGCCATCGCGCTGCAATTGGCGCAAGCCGGTGCGTCGGTGGTGGTCAACGTGCGTTCGAACCAGGCGGAAGCCGACGGCGTCGTGCGCGAGATCGAAGCGGCCGGCGGCAAGGCCATGGCCGCGCTTGCTGATGTCGCCGATCCCGCCGCGGTCGAGGCGATGGCGCAGGCCGCGCTCAAGCGCTTCGGCCGCATCGATATCCTGGTCAACAACGCGTCGCTGCGCCGCGAGCAGCCGATCGACAAGATGAGCTACGCCGATTGGCGCGAAGTGATGAGCGCCACGCTCGACTCGGCGTTTCATGGCGTGCATGCCTGCCTGCCGGCGATGAAAAAAGCCGGCGGCGGCACCATCATCAATGTCGGTGGCATGAGCGCGCATATCGGCTCGAAAGGCCGCGCCCACGTGATGACCGCAAAAACCGCGCTGCTCGGCTTCACCCGCGCGCTTGCGCACGATCTCGCCGCCGACCACATCACCGCCAATTGCGTGGTGCCGGGTGCGATCGACACCACGCGGCCAGGCTCCTCGCCCAATCCGGCGCATCATCTCACCCACGGCACCATCACCGGCGAGCGCGGCAAGCCCGACGACGTCGCCGCCATGATCCGCTTTCTCTGCGGGCCTGGTGGCCGCTACGTGACGGGGCAGACCATCCATGTCAGCGGGGGCGCTTATCTGGGGTCGTAGCCCCGCGGGCGCGAAAGTGCTAAGCCACCGCCAATAATTTTCCCGTACAGGAGTGAGGCTGCCAATGTACACCGAGCTCAAGCTTTTCATCGACGGCCAATGGCTCAACGGCGAAGGCCGCAAGGGCGAAGACGTGATCAACCCGGCGACCGGCAAGGCGCTCGGACATCTGCCGCACGCCTCGACCGCCGATCTCGACGCCGCGCTCGCCGCCGCCGAGAAGGGCTTCGCCGTTTGGAAGGCGACGTCGGCCTACGACCGCGCCAAGATCATGCGCAAGGCCGCAGAGTTGCTGCGCGAACGCCACGAGCACGTCTCTACGGTGCAGACCCAGGAGCAAGGCAAGGGCTACGCCGAGTCGCGCGCCGAGGTGCTGACCTCGGCCGACATCATCGACTGGTATGCCGAGGAAGGCCGCCGCTCTTACGGCCGCGTGGTGCCGGGACGCCAGAAGGGCGTGCGGCAACTTGTGCTTCAAGAACCCGTCGGCGTGGTGGCGGCGTTCACGCCGTGGAATTTTCCGACGCTTACGCCGGTCAGGAAGGTCGCCGGCGCGCTCGCCGCCGGCTGCTCGCTCATCCTCAAGGCCTCGGAGGAAACACCGGCCGGCGCCGTCGAGCTGGTGAAATGCTTCGCCGACGCCGGTCTGCCGGCGGGCGTGCTCAATCTGGTGTTCGGCGTGCCGGCCAACGTGTCGGAGCACCTCATTCCGGCGACGGCCGTGAAGAAGATCTCCTTCACCGGCTCAATTCCGGTCGGCAAGCATCTCGCCGGTCTGGCCGCCAAGGGCATGAAGAAGGCCACCATGGAACTTGGCGGACATTCGCCGGTGGTGGTGTTCGCCGATGCCGACGCGGAGAAGGCCGCCGACACCATTGCCGCGTTCAAGTATCGCAACGCCGGACAAGTCTGCATCTCGCCGACGCGCTTCTATGTGCAGGAGGCGTCGTACAACAAATTCGTCGCCCGCTTCACCGAATACGCCAAGGGCATCAAGCTCGGCGACGGGCTGGAGAAGGGCACCACCATGGGCCCGCTCGCCAATGCGCGACGCCTCGACGCCATGGAGAGCTTCGTCAACGACGCCAAGAGCCGCGGCGGCAAGGTCGCAACCGGCGGCTCGCGTCACGGCAACCAGGGCTTCTTCTTCCAGCCGACCGTGATCACCGACGTGCCGGACGATTCCAAGATCATGACCGAGGAGCCGTTCGGTCCGGTCGCGCCAATCGTGCCGTTCAAGACCTTCGATGAAGTGGTCGAGCGCGCCAATTCGCTACCGTTCGGGCTGGCGGCCTATGCCTTCACCTCGTCGGGCGTACAGGCGGCCGCCATCGGCGATGCCATCCAGTCCGGCATGGTGGGCGTCAATTCCGTCGCGATCTCGACGCCGGAGACGCCGTTCGGCGGCATCAAGGAATCCGGCTATGGCTCGGAAGGCGGCATTGAAGGCCTGCAGGCCTACATGAACACGAAGTTCATTTCGCAGGCCTGAGTTACTTTGCCATCGCCTTCTGGCACGCTTCCCATATCTTGGCGGGCGTGGCCGGCATGTCCATGTGATCGGCGGCACCGTTCGGGATCGCGTGCGAGATCGCATTCATCACTGCGGCAATCGCCGCCGTGGTGCCGGCTTCACCGGTGCCCTTGACGCCGAGCGGGTTGGTCGTCGCCGGCACGCAATGCGCCGCCTCGCGGAATTCGATCGGCATGTCGTGCGCGCGTGGCATCGCGTAATCCATGAACGAGCCGGTGACAAGCTGGCCGCCCTGGTCGTAAACGGCCTGTTCGGTCAGCGCCTGGCCGAGACCGTTAGCGAGGCTGCCCTGCACCTGGCCCTCGACCACCAGCGGGTTGAGCATAGTCCCGCAATCGTCGACGGCGGTATAGCGCACGAGGTCGAGATGCCCGGTATCGGGATCGATCTCCACTTCGGCGATGTGCACGCCGTTCGGAAACGTCAACGGTGTCTCGGCCTTTTCCTTGGTGTCGAGGCTCTCGTTCATCTCCTTGGCGCGCGCGGCGGTCTCGAACAGCGAGATCTTGCGGTCGGTGCCGACCACCGAGAAATTCCCGCCGCCATATTGGATGTCGCCTTCCGATGCTTCGAGCAACGCCGCTGCGACCTTCTTGCCCTTCGTGAGCATGACATCGGTGGTGTGCACGATGGCGTGGCTCGCCGCCATCGCCGAGCGTGAGCCGACCGAGGCAAAGCCCGGAATCTCGAACGCCGAGTCGCCGTGCTTGTGCACAATGTGCTTGCGATCGATGCCGAGCTTTTCCGCCAGCACGCGGCCGAAGACGGTTGCGTGCGCCTGCCCCGTCGATTGTACGTTTAGCGCCATCACCAGCGTGTCGCCGCCAGGAAATTGCAGCATGGCGCCTTCGGTCGGCAATGCGCCGGCATGCTCGAGCATGCAGGAAATGCCGATACCGCGGTACTTTTTGCGCTTGGCCGACTCACGCTTGCGCTTGTTGAATCCGTCGTACTCGGAAAGCTCGATCGCCCTGGCGAAGGCGCCCGGGAAATCGCCGCTGTCATAGGTGGTGGTGACTGCGGTCTTGTAGGGCATCGCGGATTTCGGAATCAGGTTCTTCTTGCGCAGGCGCGCAGTGTCGATGCCGGTGATGCGCGCGGCTTCCTCCACGGCGCGGTCGAGCGCGTAATTGGCTTCCGGGCGGCCGGCGCCGCGATAAGGGCCCATCGGCGCGGTATTGGTGAAGATGCATCGCGAGGAGAAATCGATCTTCGGAATGCGGTACATGCCGGGCAAGCAGCGCGCCGGATTATTGGTGTTGATGCCGATGCCCGCGGGCGAGACATAGGCGCCCTGGCCACATAGGTGCTTCATGCGCAGGGCGATAAATTTTCCGTTCTCGTCGAGAGCGAGTTCGGCTTCGGTTACCGTGTCGCGGCCCGGCGTATCGGTGATGAAGGCTTCCGAGCGGGTGGACATCCACGCCACCGGCCGCCCGATTTTCTTGGCGGCGACGCACAGCGCCGGGTATTCCGGATAGACCGGCGTCTTCATGCCGAAGGCTCCGCCGACGTCTTCGGTTGTCACGCGCAATTTTTCATTCGGGACACCGAGCACCGGCGCGGTCTGGTTGCGCACGGTACCCGCGCTCTGCGAGCACGCGCGCAGCGAATAGCTGTCGGTCTTTGGGTCGTAGGAGGCATTGGCGCCGCGCGTTTCCATCGAGGCAACGATCAGCCGCTGATTGACCACAGTGACGCGTGCGACGTGCGCCGCGCCCTTGATGATCGCGTCGACGTCGCGCTCGTTCTCGGCGCTGTCGACCATGCCCGGCCAGTCGATGGCAACGTTGCCCGGCGCTTCAGGATGAAGCTGCGGCGCGTCCGGCTTGAGCGCGTCGCGCGGAGCGACGACGGCCGGTTGTTCCTCGTATTCCACGGTAACGAGATCGGCGCCGTCCTGCGCCTGACCGACTGTCTCCGCGACGACCATCGCGACGGCCTCGCCGACATAGAGGACACGTTCGCCGGCGAGCGTTGGCCGGAACGGCTGGATCAGATCCTTCCCGCCGCGCCCCTTGATAGGCGGGTGACGGCCTGCGGTCTTGAGACCGGCTTCATTCATATCGGCGGCGGTGAGCACCGCCAGCACGCCTTTCGAAGCGCGCGCCGCAGCGGTATCGACCGAGACAATGCGGGCAAAGGCGTGCGGCGAGCGCACGAATACCGCAAACGCCTGGTTGGGAAAGCGGGCGTCGTCCACGAAGCGGCCGTACCCGCGCACCAGCGCGTCGTCCTCGAGCCGGACCTCGCGCGTTCCATGTTGATTTGTGGTTGAATCCATTGGGCTTCCGAGAGGTGAGGGGCCTTGTTTATAACCCAAAGTTCGGGTTGCAACAGGGGCTTGCGCCGGTCGTGCGGGTGCGGCACTCAGACGCTTCCCACCCGCCGCAAAAACATGATTTCAGGGGACGAAATGGCTCAAGGTCGCACGATCGATACCCATACCCACATTCTGACCCAAGAAACCGCCGCTCTGCTCACCAACGCCGGGGTGAAGGTAACCATTACGCCGATCGATGGCGAGAACGCGGCGCTCGACGTCGGCGGCACGGTGTACCGGCCGTTCCCGACCGGCGGCTTCGACATTCCGCGCCGGCTGCGGGACATGGACGCGACCGGGGTCGACGTGCACGTGCTCTCGGCCACGCCGCAGACCTATCTGTACAATCAGGAACCGGCGCTAGCAGCCGTGCTCGCAGCGATCCAGAACGACCAGATGGCGAAACACATCGCCGCGCATCCGGATCGCTTCTCAGGTATCGCCACACTGCCGATGCAGGATCCGCAACGCGCCGCCGACGAGCTCAAGCGCGCCATGACCAAGCTCGGCCTCAAGGGCTCGATGTTTGCCTCCAACATCATGGGCAAGAACCTGGACGATCCGAGCTTCGAGCCGCTGTGGGCGACGGCGCGACGAGCTCGACGCCTTCATGTTCATTCATCCCAACAACGTCGCCGGCGCCGATCGGCTCAAATCCTATTATCTGCAAAATCTGATCGGCAATCCGCTCGACACCACCATCGCCGCGGCCTGCCTGCTGTTCGGCGGCGTGCTCGACCGTTATCCGAAACTGAAATTCATGCTGGCCCATGGCGGCGGCTTCACGCCCTATCAGGCGGCGCGCTGGGAGCACGGCTGGAAGGTGCGGCCCGAGCCGAAGAAGAATGTGCCCACGCAGCCGAAGAACGTCGCCAAGCGGTTCATGTACGACACCATCCTGCACTCCGACAAAACGCTGGAAGCGATGATCGGCCTGGTCGGCAGCGAGCGCGTGATGCTGGGCAGCGATTATCCCTACGACATGGCGATGATGGATTGCGTCGCTCACGTGCGCGGATTGAAAATTCCCGACGCCGACAAGTCGGCCATCCTCGGCGGCCACGCCGAGAAAATTATTCGCAGGGAAGCCGTCATGAACGTGCAGGCGGCCAGCAAAACCGGCCGCATCCCGACCGCGGCCGTCACCGGTCTGATCGTCGACGCCATGATGAAAGCCGGCGTGCCGGCGGCCGATGCCGCCAAGATCGCCGAGCTGATGCTGGAAGCCGATCTCATCGGCGCCGACGCGCACGGCGTGTTTCGCCTGCCGCAATATGTGCAGCGCTTGAAACTGGGCTCGACCAACGCCCGCCCCAACATCACGGTCAAACGCACCGCGCCGGCGACCGCGCTGATCGACGGCGACAACGGCATGGGGCATCTGGTCGTGGCGCGGACCGCGGAAATGGCCATCGAAATGGCGCGCGAATGCGGCGTCGCCTGGGCCGGCTGCCGCATGTCGGGTCATGCCGGCGCCGCCGGCGTCTACGCCGCGCTGCCGCTCAAGGCCGACATGATCGGCATCTATGCGGCGGTCGCCAACGCCAACCACATGCCGCTTGCCGGCGGCGCCGAGCCGTTGCTCGGCACCAATCCGCTGGCGATCGCGATTCCGGCCGGCGACGAGCCGCCGATCGTGCTCGATATTGCGACCTCGATCGTGTCTTACGGTACCATCAAGAACCACAAATTGCTCAAGCGCCCGCTACATGACGACTGGATGATCGATCCGAAAACCGGCGAGCCGGTCACCGATCCGCAAAAAAGCATCGAGGCGCTGCTGCTGCCGATGGCAGGCTACAAGGGGGCGGGGCTGGCGCTGATCATCGGCCTGCTGGCCGGTACGCTCAATGGCGCGCTGTTCGGCCGCGACTGCGTCGACTTCAACGCTGCGCCCGATCAGGTCACCAATACCGGACAGTTCGTGCTGGCGCTCGATCCGGCGCGCTTTCAGCCGATCGAACAGTTCAAATCGGAAGTCGATCGCCATAGCCGCGAACTGCGCGGCTCCAAGACGCTGCCGGGCGAAACCGTGCGGTTGCCCGGCGATCAGCGCGCCAAGCGCCGCGCCGACCGGTTGAGCAACGGCCTCATGCTGCCGCCTGAGCTGCTGACGCAGCTCGACAAATTGGCTGCGGAACTGTCGATCAAGTCCCTACGCGAGCGCATAAGCGCGAACCCATGAACATGGATAGCCAATAGGGGGTCCCGACGAACGCCGCGGCCCATATGCCTTGAATTTTAATTAATAAACCCTTTTCAGATTTGTTCTGCTATGGCCTTTTGTCTTAAGAGGCCACCCATATTTTTAGTGTAATTTTTTCTCCGGCCGAGAGAATTTCCATATGCGGGAGTGTCCGACATTGGCCCGCGAAGGCTGAACTGGGCATTGAATTTTAGCGAGATTGAACAGTCCGGACAGCCTACATGAGTATTGTCACATTGATTGAAGAACTCGATGATGCTGTCGCCCACGGCACAGCTGAACGACGCGCCCAGATACTCAGCCGCATTACCGATGTTTTCGTAGACGGATTGGCCGGATATTCCACCAATCAAATCGAACTTTTCGACGATGTCTTTGTCCGCATCGCCGCGGTGATCGAAGTGTCGGCGCGCGCCACGCTGGCGAACCGGTTGGCAAAGGTGCCGCACACGCCATCAATGATCAGCCGGACCTTGGCCTCCGACGAAGCGATCGACGTTGCCGGCCCGGTGCTTGAACAATCCCGGCAACTCGACAATGAAACCCTCATAGCGATGGCGCGAACCAAGAGCCAACAGTCACCTGCTCGCGATCTCGAAGCGCAGTTCGCTCGATGAAGCAGTCACCGATGTCCTGGTCGAACGCGGTGATAAGCCTGTGGTGCTCTCGACGGCCGCCAATCCGGCGGCCCGGTTTTCCGATAGTGGCTTCAGGACGCTGGTTAGCCGGTCGGACGGAGACGACGAGCTCGCCACGCGCGTTGCCCTGCGGCCGGATATCCCTCGTGAGCATCTGTTGAGGCTTCTGGTTCGGGCCTCTCATGCCGTGCAGACCAAGCTCGAGGCTGTCAATCCGGCGATGGCGCAAACGATCCAGTCCGCCGTTGCCGAAGCCGCGACTATGATTCTGGACAACGCCAGTACTCTCTCGCGAGACTACAAGTCCGCACGCGCCCATATCGAATCGCTGCATTCTGCCGGCCAGCTCGGCGAAAACGAGCTGGCGGGTTTTGCGGCAGCGAACCAATTCGAAGAGACCACGGCAGCTCTCGCGGTTCTTTGCTGTCTTTCAATCGAGGCCGTCGATCGGGCGATGACTCATGACCGGCCGGAAACCGTCCTGGTCATGCTCAAGGCGATCGAAATGTCCTGGCCGACGGCCAGAGCGATCCTGCGAATGCGCGCCGGCGCGCGCGGCATTTCACCCGGCGAGATCGAACAATGCCGCAGTACTTTCTCCCGTCTGAAGCTCGCGACGGCCCGGCAATTCATCGAATTCCAAGGCAAACGCCCTCGCGAGACGCGGTTCGGCCGATCGGCCGCCTGAATCACGCAGATTGTGCCCCGCTTCTTAAACTTGCGCGCGCTGGGCCGCTAGAAAGCGCGCGTTGGCGCTGGCATACTCCCGGTCGGCCGAACCCTGCCGGGAGGTGGTCATGGTACAAGCTCAGTTTAAGACCCAACACGCCGTCCGCGATTGGCCGTTTCAGGTCAAACCGCTGCATCCGATGCTTGGCTGCGAGATCACCGGCATCACGCTCGAGCAGGCGGTGTCGCCAGCGCTGTTCGCCAAGGTTTATGAAGCCTTTCTCGACTACAAACTGATCCTGTTTCGCGATGTCGATCTGCCGCCGGCGACGCAAGTCGCGTTCGCGAAGAATTTCGGGGACGTGCAGGTGCACGTGCTCAGCCAGTATCATGGCTATAAGGAGCACCCGGAAATCTACATGCTGTCCAACCTCGACAAGGACGGCAATCCGAGCGGCAAGCACCCTGACCGCGGCACGCTGTACTGGCACACCGATGGCTCCTGGAAGGAGCGCACCGGGCAGGCCACCATGATGTATTCTGAAATCGTGCCGCCCAAAGGCGACGGCGGCCAAACGCAGTTCGCCGACATGGTTGCGGGCTACGAGCAGCTTCCCGCAGATATCAAGAAAAAGATCGACGGCAAGCGCGCGATCCACAATTTCACTTTTTCGCGCAAGCGTCGCCACGGCGAGGATCCGCTGACCGCCGAGCAGTCGGCCAAAGTGCCGCCGGTCGCACATCCGATCGTGCGTACGCATCCCGAGACCGGCCAGAAGGCGATCTTCCTCGGCGACCACGCCGAATCGATCGAAGGCATGGACTACGACGAAGGCCGCGCGCTGATCGAAGAGCTCAACGTGCTGACCACGCCGCCGGAAAATATTTACTCGCACACCTGGCAGCCGCGCGAATGCATGGTGTGGGACAACCGCTGCACGCTGCATCGCGCCACTGGTTTCGACGAGGCGCGCTTCAAGCGCGTGATGCGTCGCTGCACCATTATCGGCGACAGGCCGGTTTAAACTAAGCCGCCGCCTTTACGTCATCTGGATCGAGCGGCAGCTTCACCGGCTGCTTGCGTTTGGCCGATAAATCCAGGGCCTTGGTCAGCATTAGGTTGCGGTGGGCTTCTTCCACCGTCGCCGCCGCGGTCGGCAGGCCGAGTGCGACGCGATTGAGCCAGCTATCGGTCTCCTCCGCCATTGGCCCGCGCAATTCCCCGAGCGCCATGTCGCCGGGCGGATAGCTGCCCATGAAATCGACAAGCCGCGAAGAATCGGGGTTGTAGCCTTCCGATTGTCCCTTTGACACCGCCAGCACGATGTCGCGGTGGGTGTCGTCGATGGTGAGCACGCCGGTGGTGCCGACGATGCCGACTTCGAGCGAGTAGACCGCCGCCGGCCAAGTCACCGGCAATGCCCAGGACATGTTGAGATGATAGACCGTGCCGTCGCCGAACATGATCATGCCGGCGGTGGCGTCGATGCCCTGGTAGAGCGGGCCCAGCACCTTGTCGATCGAGCGCGCGTAGCATTCGACCGGCTGCTTCGGCTCCAGGCACCACATGCAGATGTCGAGCGCGTGCGTGCCGGAAATCACCATCGGCGAGATCGTCGAGGGATCGTCGGTGCGCTTGTAATTGTCGATGGCGACGAGGCGATTCATGAAGGCGCGTGACGTGACCATTGTCACGTCGCCGAGCGCACCGGTGCGGCATTTCTCCTTGGCCGCCAGCCAGCGGCGGCGAAAGCGCTGCGTATAGCCGACCACGGCATCGAGCTTGGCGTCCTGGATGGCTTTGAGCACTTTCGCCGATTGCGCCAGATTGGTCGCCAGCGGCTTTTCGATCAGCATCGGAATGCCGCGCTCGACCGCCGCCATGATCGGATCGACGTGCAAATGCTCGTCGGTGCAGATGATCGCGGCGGTCACTTCCGGGCGCTTGAGTAATTCGACGTGGCTTTGCGTGACGAAGTCGGCGCTGATCCTAGGGCCCACTTCGCCGGCGCGGTTGGGATTCTTTTCGGCGAGCCCGATCCATTCGACTGCCGGATGGCGTGCTGCCACCTCTCCGCGGAACAGGCCGACGCGCCCGCCGCCGATGATGGCGAGGCCGACGCCCTTGGCAGACTTCTTCATCCTGGATTGGCTCCCGACCGGTTCTTTTCCTTGAATTCCGCGATGGCCGAAATCGTTTCATTCGTGAGCGGCAGGTCGACCGGCTCATTGCGGTCGGCCGACAAGTCCGCCGCGCTGTAGGTTTCCATCACCCGGCGCGCGCTCTCCGGTGTGACCATGACGGGTGTGTCGCGGATGCAGGCTTCCAGGAAGTGAATGGTCTCCGGCCCCATGCCGCCGGCGAACACCTCGCCGACCTGTTCGCCCGGCATGGTCGACATCGGGAACACCTGGCCGTTGCTCATGGTATTGAGCCAGTTGTCGCGCTGGGTATCGTCGAGCACCAGCGCGCCTTCGGTGCCGGTGATCTCGATCCAGGTCGAACAGTAGTTCGGATAGCTCACCGGGAAATTCCAGCCGCCGCCGATCATCACCACCACGCCATTATCCATGGTGACGGTGGTGAACATCACGTCGTGCGAGCCGTTCACCGGCTTCATGTAGCCAAAAGCGCCCTGGCTGTAGACGCGCACGGGTTTGGCCGGCTCCAACAGCCAGAATACGAAGTCGAGGTCGTGGGTCGATTCCATGACGACGGGAGAAAGCCGCACGCGGCCGGCGATCTTCTTGCCGAGGCTGCGCGACAGATTGCGGCTGACCAGCACCGAGACGACATTGCCGAGCGTGCCGTCGGCGATCTTTTTCTTGGCGTAAGGCGATCTTGGTGTTGAAGCGCTGCGAATAGCCGATGGTGAATTTCAGATTGTTGCGCTTGGCCAGTTGAATGAGCTCGTCGGCTTCCCACAATTCGAGCGCAATCGGTTTTTCGAGCATTACATTCTTGCCGGATTTCAGGCAGTCGCGGCAGATCGGATAGTGATTTGTTTCCGGCGTGGTCGAAATATAGACCACCGAGATATTCGGATTCTTGATGATGTCGTTGTAGTCGAGCGTGGTGGTCGCCGGCTTGCACAGCGCCTTCACCTCGGCGAGCCGGTCCGGCTTGATGTCGCACAGATGCAGCTTGTCGACCAGCGCCGTGCGCGACAGCGTCTCCGCGCGCGTGCCGCCGACCCAACCCACTCCGATCACCGCAGCTTCAACAGTTTTCACTGAACGTTTCCTCTTTTTCTTGCAGTGCTTTTCATTGCGGCGGCACCCTAGCTTAGGCGTGAAGTGACTGGAAGGGCGTGCTTTTCAGCCCGCGAAAGCGGTTTGGCCGACGCCGAACACCTGGGCCGCGAACTGCGGATAGACCTCGGCCAGCTGCGGCGCCACCGTCTCGCGCATCAGCTTGAGCGTGGCGGGCGTGGGCGCCGGCGTCTCCGGCACATCCGCGGGTCTGTCGAAGTCGAAGCCGGTGTTCTCGACCACTTCCTCGACCGTGTGGCCGGGATGCACGCTGGACAACGTGAAGCGGCCGTTGGCGAACGAGAACAGGCAGCGGTTGGTGACCAGCGCGATCGGGCCGCCCGGGCGATAGACGTTTTTCTCGTTGGCGCCCGGCGCGCTGATGAAGTCGACCTTGGGGACCAGCGTGCGGCGCGAATGCTCGATCCGGAACAGGATCACCTTCGGCACCACGTAATAGAGATAGGCCGAGCCGAACGAGCCGGGGAAGCGCACTTTCGGATGTTCGTAGTCGCCGGTCGACACCAGATTGACGTTGCCCGCGCCGTCGATCTGGCCGCCTGAGAGAAAAAACACATCGATACGGCCTTGGCCGGCGCAGTCGAACAATTCGCGCGCGCCGTCGGTGAAGAAATTATGCTTGCGGCTTTGCAGCAGCGACACGTAAGGCCGGCCGTTACCGCGCTCGCGCGCCAGCAGCGCGGCGGCCGCCGGGATCGGCGATGCATTGCCGACCGCGACATGCCGCACGTCGCCGATCAGCCGCGCGATCACGTCGGCGAGCAAGTTCCTCGTCGCGGAATTTATTTTTTGTCATGGCCGGGCTTGTCCCGGCCATCCACGCCCTTTCTTGGCTAACGCAATGGAAGGCGTGGATGCCCGGCATAAAGCCGGGCATGACGGCGTGAGATGGTCGGTACTCAGGCGGCGCGTTTGGCATAGACATACTTCTCGCAATAGGCCGCGAAGCCTTCCGGCGTCGCCGCCATACGGGCGTATTCGGCGAGATGATCGGCGTCGGCGGCGTAGTGATCCGGCAATCCGAGCGGCCAGGCGCCGTGCTCGGCCACCGCGATGCTCTCGACGTAGAAGCCGGGCAGCGTGCCGGCGGCGAGCACCGGATCGTCGAGCAGATTGCCGTCGTGAATCTTTTCGACCGTCGCGATGGTCTTCACCGCCGCGTGCGCCATGGTCGCGAGTTCGCGCTGTCGTCCGATCCAGACATTGCCGAAGCGGTCGGCCATCGGCGCGTGCAGCAGCGCCACGTCCGGCTTGATCGCCGGCAGCAAGACGATCGGATCGCTATTGCCGAACGGGCTGTCGATCACCTTCCAATCGTCGCGGTATTTCAAAACGTCCGAGCCGATCAGCCCGCGCAGCGGCATGAACGGCACGCCTTTCTCCGCCGCCTGCAACGCCGCGTGCAGCGCCGGACAGGTGGCATCCAGCATCTTGATCGCGCCTGAGGTCACAGCGGCGGTAAAACGCGGCGCCGGGCCGAACTCGCCCAGGCTCACCGCGCTGGTTTCCAGGGTCGCGATACAGCCGGCGCCGATCAGCAAATCCGCCTGCAAACTCGAGGTCGGCAGCGCCACCAGATGCAGCCGCTTGACGCCGCGGCGGATCAGCGCGCGCGTCGCCTCCATCGGCACGCCCGAGACTTCGCGCGGCACGACAACCATGCAGCCGTCGGTCACGGCCGCGAGCGCGTCGTCGAGGGATTTCGCCGGTTGAAACATTAGGTGCCTGTATAGCCGCGCGGCATTCGCGCCATTCCTGGCAAATGTCTCATTCTTGTGGTTACAAGGTCTACTTAATTTTGAGACTGGGCCTATGGCTACGACACTGCAAGACAAACTGCGCGCCAAGCGTTTTGTGATCACGGCCGAAGTCACGCCGCCGGTCACGGCCGATCGCAACGAGTTTCTCGCCAAGGCGCTACCGCTCAAGGGCCTGGCCGACGCGGTGAACATCACCGACGGCGCCGGCGCGCGCCCGCATCTCGGCGCGGTGACCGCGGCGGCGATGCTGGTCGAAGCCGGCATCGAGCCGATCCTCCAGCTCACCTGCCGCGATCGCAACCGCATCGCTTTGCAAAGCGATTTGCTCAGCGCGGCCGCCTCCGGCGTGCGCAATCTGCTGATGCTGCGCGGCGACGATCCGAGCGCGGGCGATCAACCCGACGCCAAGCCGGTGTTCGATCTCGACCCGCGCCAGCTCTTGGAAACCGCGCGCCGCCTGCGCGACACCGGCGAATTGCCGTCGGGCCGCAAGGTCTCCGGCAACGTCGATTTCTTTCTCGGCGGCGCCGACAATCCAGTCGACCCGAAGCCCGGCTGGGCGCCGACCGGACTTGCAGCTAAGATTGCCGCAGGTGCGCAATTCGTTCAGACGCAGTTCTGCATGGACGCCGGCGTGGTCCACCGCTACGTCGCGCGGCTGGCCGAGCGCGGCTTAACCGCCAAGATGTCGCTGATCGTCGGCATCGCGCCGCTGCGCTCGGCCAAGTCGGCACGCTGGATCAAGGAAAAATTGTTTGGCGCCATCATTCCGGACGCGCTGGTAGTGCGCATGGATGCCGCGAGCGACCCTGCGGCCGAAGGCCGCCGCATCTGTCTCGAACTGGTGCACGAATTGGCTGGCATCCCGCAGGTCGCAGGCGTCCACATCATGGCGCCCGGCAATGACGCGGCGGTGCCGGAGATCATCAAGGCGGCGCGAGACAGTATCTCCCGTCTCGCGCCGGCCTGATTGTTCAGCTCAGCGCCGCCTTCACCCGCTCCGGCGAGAACGGCACGCGCCTGATGCGCACGCCGGTGGCGTCGAAGATGGCGTTGGCGATCGCGGCTGCCACCGGGCGGATCGATGGCTCGCCGGCGCCGGATGGCGGGATTTCCGGATGGTTGATCAGCACGACGTTGACCTCACCCGGCGTTTCGGTGATGTCGAGGATCGGATAGCTGATCCAATCCACGCTGGTCACCGCCTTGTTGTCGAAGGTCACTTCCTCCCACAGCGTGCGGCTGACGCCCTGCACGATGTTGCCCTCGATGCATTTCACCAGCCCGTCCGGGTTGATGATCTGACCGCAATCGTGCGCGACCGTGAATTTGCGGGCGAATATCTTGCCGGTCGAACGGTCGACATCGACTTCGGCAATCACCGCCACCCGCGTGCCGTTGCGTTGCGCGTAAGCGATGCCGCGGCCCGACACTTTGTTGCCGGTCTGGTCCTTGCGCGGCGAAGGCCGCGTGTCCCAGTTCGCCTTCTCCGCCGCCGCCTTGATGACGGCGACGTCGCGCGGCTCCTTGATGTGCCGCAGGCGGAACTCGATCGCATCGGCGTTCACCGCCGCCGCCACCTCGTCGATGAAGGACTCGCTGGCGAAATGAATCTGCGGTCCGACCGGATCGCGCAGATGCGATGTGCGCAGCGGCGACGAACGATCGAGCAGCGGCGGGATCGTCTCCCACGACAGCTTCTTGTTGTCGAAGGCGTAGGATTCCGCCGGCACGCCGAACCCGTCGCCCGATTTCAGCGCCACGCCCATCGTCTGCCCGCTCAGCGTGTCATAAGGCTTGCTGCCATTGGTGTTCACGTCGACGCGCGAGAAACCCTTGCTTGAGAACTCGTAGGCGATGACCTTGCCTTGAGCGTCGAGCGCCGCGCGCGCCTTGTGCGTGGAGGCGGGGCCCTTCGGGTCCCAGCCGGTGCCCTGGTCGCGCATGTATTGCAGCCGCACCGGCTTGCCGACCGCCTTGGCCAGCACGGCCGCGTCCATGGCTGCGTCGTCCGCGTCATTGCGGCCGTAGGAACCTGGCCCCGCCGTCCAGATCACCCGTACCTTGTCGACTGGCACCTGAAGCGTTTCAGCAAGCCCTTGCCGCACGAAGTGCGATTTCTGCGTCCCGCTCCAGCAAGTGACTTGAGCGCCTTCTTGGCCGTCCTTGATTTCGACCAGCGCGCAGGCCGGTCCCATGCTGGCATGCGACTGGAATGGCCATTCGTAGTCGGCCTCGATCACCTTGGCCGCGGCGACGAACGCCTCATCCACGTTGCCGTTCTGCTTCTCGATTTTCGCCGCACGCACCGGCGCCTTGCGGATGTGATCGTAAAGGCTCGCTTGATCCGGGAACGGCGGCTCTACTACCGACCATTCCACTTTCAGCTTTTCAGCCGCCTGGATGGCATCCCATTCCCGGTCGGCAACGACGCCGAGGAAGCCTTTGTCCCAGACCACTTTGGCGCCGGGAATATTCTGGATCGAACTCTCGTCCACCTTCACCGGCACGCTGCCGGCAACCGCCGGACGGATCATGCGGGCATGCACCATGCCCGGTACTTTGATGTCGGTGACGAAGTTCTCCTGCGCGAACACCTTGGGCGCGACGTCCCCGCGCTTGATCGGCTGACCGACGATTTTGTGCTCGCTCGGCTTTTTCGGCTGCGCCTTGCCGGGCGCGTAGAGCGCGTTGCCGTATTGCTTGTTCCAGTCGAGCTGGACATTGAAATATTTGCCGCCGAGCATTTGCGCGTAGGAAATGTGTTTGGATTTATCGTCGCTGGCGCTGACCACACCGTCATTGACGGCAAGTTTTTCGGCGGGAACGGACAACAGACCCGCCGCCATCTCGACCAGCACGCGGCGCGCTTCCGCCGAGGCCATGCGCATTTGCTTGCCGCCGAGCTGGATGCCGGTAGAACCGGAGGCGCCGCCCTGGTTCACCGAATTGGCAGTGTCGCCCATGATGACCTTGACGCTCTTGAACGGAACGTCGAGTTCTTCCGCAACGATCTGGCCGATGGCGACGTGCAGGCCATGGCCCATGTCCATCTTGCCGAAATAGGCGGCGACGCTGCCGTCGGCATTGACGGCGATGTAGGACGACAACTGATCGGGCGTCAGCGGCGGCTTGGCGCCCTGTGCGTAAGCCTGCTGGATCGACATCATGGTGTCGAGCGAGACGGCCGCGCCGACCGAGACCACCAGCGCGCCGCCGCCAAGCAGCACCGAGCGGCGGGAGAACGACGAGGTCTTTTCGAATTTTGTCATGGTACCCTCCCTCAACCCATCATCTCGGCGGCGCGCTTGACCGCCTTGAGAATGCTGATGTGCGTGCCGCAGCGGCACTTCAGGCCGGAGAGCGCATCCTTGATCTCGGCTTCGGTCGGCTTTTTCTTGGTCGCGAGGAAAGCGGCGGCGGTCATGATCCAGCCGTTGATGCAGTAGCCGCATTGCGGCACTTGCTCCTCGACATAAGCGGCCTGGACCGGATGCGGCTTCTCAGGCGTGCCGAGACCGGCCAGCGTGACGATCTTGCCGTCACCGACCGCAGAGAGCGGCGTGACGCAGGAGCGGATCGCCTGGCCGTCGAGCTGCACGGTGCAGGCGCCACATTGCGCCAGCCCACAGCCGAAATGCGGATTGTTGAGGCCGACGTCGTTACGCAAAGCGTAAAGCAGCGGCATGTCGGGATCGGCATCGACCGTGTGCGCTTTGCCATTGATGGTGAGGTTGAACTTCTGGCTCATGGGACGCTCCCTGAGAATAAGACAATGGCTTACGGCCGATCGCCCGTCGCGGCTTTCCGCGAGCGCGCCTTTATCGTTTGCGTATGATTTTATCCGAAAAGCGGTTCCTCAGTTTTCGGGATCATGCGCGGACCGGCGCTTGCAGGGCCAAGCCTAGTCCCGCACACTGGCCTTGGGAACGGACTTGCACATCAAAATGATGTTAAAGTCGTCAAACGCGGAACAGGCCTGCCAAAAGGCCTCAGAGGGAGGAACCGCGCCATGACTATCGTCAAAATTTGGTACGCCGCGCTTGTCGCTGCACTGACTTGTGTCGTCGCGGTTCCCGCCGCGGCGCAAGACAAAGTGTGGCGCCACGGCCTGATCAACGCCAAAGCCGACGCCGGCATCTTCATGATGGTGTCGACGCGCGATTTCGCCGCCAAGCAAGGCCTCAAGCTCGAAATTTCGCAATTCAAGGACGACCAGATCGCGCTTAAGGCGCTGATCGCCGGCGAACTCGACAGCTTCGAGGGCGGGCCGCAGGGCGTGTTCGCCGCCGACTCCAAGGGCGCCGACACCAGGATCCTCGGCTGCCATTGGGTCGTGGTGCCGCACGGCATCTACGCCAAGGACAACATCGCCAAGGTCGCCGACCTGAAAGGAAAATCGATCGCCGTCTCGGCGCCGAATTCCATGCCCGACATGCTGGCGCGCTCGGCGCTGGAAAAATACGGCGTGTCGGACAAGGACGTGAAGCTGGCCGCCGTCGGCGGCGACCGCGACCGCTACCAGGCGTTGATCGGCGGCGTGGTCGATGCCGCGGTGATATCGAACGAATATCAGCCGATCGCGCCGAAAAACGTGCACTTGTTGATCGCCGGGCGCGACGCGGTGCCGAATTTCCTGCGCGTCTGCCTAATTTCGACCGCCAAGAAACTGGCCGAACGCGGTGACGACGCGGTGAAATTCCTCGCCGCCGAAATGAACGCGTTGCGCTTCGCGCTGGCCAACCGGGACGCCGCCATTGCACTGACGCGTGACATCATTCACGCCAAGCCCGGCGATCCGCGCCCGGCTTTCGTTTACGACGACGCGGTCGCGCATAAGGCGGTCGATCCGACGCTGCCGCTGCCGGCCGAGAAGATCCAATGGATCCAGGAGCAGATGGTGAAGGCCGGCAAGCTCACCAAGCCGCTCGACATGAAAACCGTCACCGCGCCTGAATATCGCGAAAAGGCGCTGAAGCTTGTCGGAAAATAATCGGAGACCCGCATGGGCGAGGTGAGTTTCGTCGACGTATCCAAGCGCTTCTCCTTGCGCGTGGACGGCGAGCTGCATCACGTGCGGGCGCTCGATCGCGTCAGCTTCTCCGTGCGCGACGGCGAGATCGTCGCGCTGATCGGGCCGTCGGGCTGCGGCAAGACCACGGCGTTGCGCGTCGCCATGGGACTCGATCCGGCCAATGGCGGCCGCGTCACGGTGGATGGCCGCGAGGTGCATGGCTGCGGTCATGACCGCGGCATGGTGTTCCAGCACGCCGAGCTGCTGCCGTGGCTGTCCGCCATGCAGAACGTCATGTTCGGGCTGGAGATGAAAGGCATGCGTGGGCAGCCGCTGCGCGATACGGCGGAAAAATATCTTGAGCTGGTCGGCCTCGCCGATTCGGAAAACCGCCGCCCGCATCAACTCTCCGGCGGCATGAAGCAGCGCGTCGGCATCGCGCGTGCGCTCGCCATCGACCCGTCCGTGCTGTTGATGGACGAGCCATTCGGCGCGCTCGACGCGCAGACGCGCGAGTCCTTGCAGGCCGAACTGTTGGAAATCCACGCCCGCACCAGGAAAACCATCCTGTTCGTCACCCACGACCTCGATGAAGCCGTGCTGATTGCCGACCGTATCGTGGTGATGAACCTCGGCCAGGTGCAGGAGATCATCGACGTTCCGCTGACGCGTCCGCGCGCCGACTTGAGCATCGTGCGCGGCCTGCCCGAGTTTGCCGAGACCCGCTACAAGATCTGGTGCATGCTGCACGATACGGCAACGGTGCACTAATGGCCGATATTGCCGACAAACACAGCAAGGCCGCCGCCCAAGCGCCCGAGATGGACGTGCTCGAACGGCGGCAGATTCCGCGCGGGGCGATCACGCTCATCTCGATCGTCTGTCTGCTGGCCCTGTGGGAAATCTTCGGCCGCGATATCAATCCGGTGTTCGGCTCGTATCCAAGCGCGATCGCGGTCGCATTCTGGGAATTGTTGAGCACCGGGCAATTGACCTCGGCGCTCTATGACAGCCTGCGTTCGTTCCTGCTCGGCTACGGCCTCGCCATCGTGATCGGAGTGCCGGTTGGCCTGGTGATCGGCCGCTTCCGCACCGCCGAGGCGGCGTTCGGCATCTACATCACCGCCGGCTACGCCATGCCGCTGGTCGCGCTGGTGCCGCTGTTGATCCTGTGGCTGGGGCTGGGCTTTGCGGTCAAGGTCGCGGTGGTGTTCCTGATGTCGCTGTTCCCGATCTGCATCAATACCTGGCTCGGCGTGGTCGCGGTGCCCAAGACGCTGATCGAGGTCGGCAAGTCGTTCGTGGCGCCGGACCTCGTGATTTTGCGCCGCATTATCCTGCCGGCCACGCTGCCCTACATCATGGCCGGCATCCGCCTCGCCGTCGGCCGCGCCGTGGTGGGCATGGTGATCGCGGAATTCTTCACGACGATCTCGGGCCTCGGCGCGGTGATCATCAATTCCGCCAATAATTTCGATACCGCCACCATGTTCGTGCCGATCATCATACTGATGGTGATGGCGATCGGCTTGAATTGGCTGATCGGCTTCGTCGAGCGCAAGGTCGCGCCCTGGCAGGCGGAGATCGCGGGCGGGACCGGGAGTAGCCTGTCTCGTCATCCTGAGGTGGCCGCGTAGCGGCCCTCGAAGGATGACAGCCCGGCCGCCGCCCTTCGAGGCTCGCTTCGCTCGCACCTCAGGGTGACGGCGCCAGCGCCTTTACCGCCTCAAACAGGTCGCGCACGTGGCGCTCCGAAATATTCTTGGTGATGAACACCACGCGGCTCTGGCGATTGCCGTCCGGCCACGTCGTCAATTCCACCGGCGGATGAGCCAGATGCTGCACGAATTGCACCACCACCGGGCCCTGGCAGCCTCCGACGGCGAGGAAGCCTTTCACCCGCAGCAGATCCGGCCCGCGCAACGCAATCAGCGTGTCCATCGCCTTGGCGAAAGCCGGCCACGGCATCGGCCTGCTTTCGGTGAGCACGAATGAGCCGATGCCGTCGCTATGCACGGCCTCGGCCACAAACGTGTTGCGCTGATCGCCGGCCGGTTCGGTCAACCGGCTGGGATCGAGCACGCCGTTGACCGCTTCGAGAATTTCCGCGCCCGCATTGAGCGCGCGCAATTTCGCAGCGAGCGTGCTCGCCGCGCCTTCGCCGGCGATGTCGGTCTTGGTCACCACCAGCCGGTCGGCCAGGATTACCTGCTTGCGCGCTTCGGCCGACCAGGACAGCGTCTCGCCACCATTCTCGGCGTCGACCACGGTCACCACCGCCTCGATATGGAACACTTCGCCGAGCGCGCGGTCGGTGGCGAAGGTCTGCAAAATCGGGCTCGGATCGGCGAGCCCCGAGGTCTCGATCACGATGCGCTTGAAATCCGGCAGTTCGCCGCGCTCGCGCTCGATCACCATGCGGCGCAGCGCCTGTTGCAGATCGCTGCGCGCGATGCAGCACAGGCAGCCATTGCCGAGCAGCACGGTCTCGTCGGCGCTGGAGCGCACCAGCGCGTCGTCGATGCCGGTGGCGCCGAACTCATTGACCACCACCGCGGTGCCTTGGCCCTCCGGCGTTCCCAGAAACCGCCGCAGCAGCGTGGTCTTGCCGGCGCCGAGAAAGCCCGTGATCACCGTCACGGGAACGCGATGGCCGCGCGCGCGCTTGAGCCGGCGGCCGAATAGGCCCGCCGCCGGGGAGGGAAAGAGCTCGTTCATCCGCTTACTTTACCTCGCCCGACTGTGCGGGGCGAGGGAGGATCAGAAATCCATCTCCAGCGTGTAAAGGCCGCCGCTAAAGCGGTCCATGGTGTAGACGATCTGGCGCTCGTCCACGTAGACGTCGTTGAGCTGAATCGCGCCGAGCGTCGAGCCTTTCGGCGCTGGCGGCACGAAGGCGGCGACTTCCTTCGGCTGGTACGGATTGGAAATGTCAAAGGCGCGCATGCCGCCGTTGAAGAAAGTGCCGAGCACGATCTGGTCGGACTTCCAGGCGGTCGGCACCGGCGTGTTTTCATGGATGTTGTGCGCGCCGAAACGGCCGCCGCGATTGGCATAGGCGTCGACCGGCGGCAGCGGGCAGGTGGCGATCGAGATCGGATGCGTCTCGTCGCGCATGTCGAGCACCCAGATCAGTTTCGGCCAGTCCTTGGCGTTGTTCTCGGTCGACTCGTCGGTGACCAGCATCAGATTTCGATCGAACAGCGGCACCGCCGTGTGCATGAAGCCGGTATAGGGCGGTGAATTGGTCCAGTGCGAGATCATCTTCGGATTGGCTTTGTCCTTGATGTCCATCACGAACATGCCGCCGTCGATGTAGCAGAGATAGAGCCGGTCCGGCCGGTCCGGATAGACGTTGGTGTTGTGCGCGCGATAGCCCTTGTCGAGCGGGTGGCGCGGCGGCGGCGCGACGTTATCGGTGGCGCTGGTGCCGGGCATCCACCAGCGGCCGACCTCGACCGGCTTCGACGGATTGCGCACGTCGATGCAGCGGTAGAACTGGTCGTCGGTCGGATTGCTCGGCTTGAAGTCGGGCGCGCCCGACGCCATGTGCACGTATTCGCCGTCGCAGAACCACAATTGGTGCACGCCGCGCGAGGTCGCGCCCGAGCAATCGAAGAACGAGATCGATTTCGGCTTCTCCGGCACCGAGCAGTCGAACAGTTCAAAGCCCGCCGGTTTCATTCCGGTTTTCTGAGTCTGATAGGCGACCGCCAGGATATCGCCGGACATTTCCAGCGAGTTCGAGCGCACCTGGGCGTGCGGCAAGTCGGTCTGCACCACCACCTTCGGATTGCGCGGATCGGAGACGTCGACGCCGGTAAAATTCTTCGGTGCGCTTTCATGCGCCAGCCAGATGATGCGGCGGCCGTCCTTGGCGATCTGCACCGCCATGCCTTCGCCCATGCCGCCGAAACCGCCGAGGTCGTTCTGGGCGAGCAGCTTGAAATTCCAGGTGATGGGTTCCCCGGTCTGGGTCGGCGGATTACTCGCGGCGGACATTCACGTCTCCTGGCTTTGTCGTGGCAAGGCCGGCGCGCGATGCGCCGGCCTCGTGTTGTCGAATGTAGATCAGGCGCTCGCCTGTTTGAGGAAGTCGGTGCGCAGCACCTTGTCCCAGTCGGGGATCGCCTTGATTTTCTTTTCCTTGAGCAGGATTTCCGCCTGCGCCTGCATATAGGGCTTGAGATCGCCCGGCCAGCCCGGTTGCACCTCGACGCGCGCCAGCGCCTTGGCGAACGTGTCCTTCGACAGCGTGTAGCCCTTCGAGGTGTAGAACGAGTAGATCACGTCCGCCACCTTGGCCGGCTGGCTCTTGAAATCCTTCGCCACTTCGAGCCAGGCCTTGAGATAGGCGACCACGGTCTGCGGGCTCTTCTCGATGAAATCGGGCGTCGCCGCCATGAAAACCGGCAGCCGGTCGAACTTATCGAACTCCGAAATCGTTACGGCCAGTCCGTCGGCTTCCGCGATCGCGTTATAGGGTTCGACATTGCACATGGCATCGACGGTCTTGGCCGCCATCGCGGCCACCATGTCGTCGACGTTCATGCGGATTTCCTGATAGTCGCCCTTGTGCAGCCCCGCCTTGGGCGCGATCTGATCGACAAAGATGTTGCCGGTGGAGGAGCCGGTCTGGTTGGCGACCTTGAGCCCTTTCAATTGCTCGACCTTGGTGAGGCCGAAGTCCTTGCGCGCCATCACGCGCGCGGTCTTGCCGACATATTCGATCATGACGATGGCGACCATGCCGCCTTTGTCGTGGCCGAGCGCCAGCGAAGGTCCGGCATAGGTGCCCAGATCGACCTGCCGCGCCACCATCTGCTGCATGGTGAGGTTGCCCGACGGCACTGCGAATTCCTCGAATTTAACGCCGTGCTTTTCCAACAGCCCGGAGCGCAGCAGGTAATAAGTCGGCATGCCCCACATGTTGGTTTGATAGCCCTGCCGCACCGTTTCCAGCGCCGCCAGCGATTGGCGAGTGCCTAGTCCTGCGGCCAGCACGCTTGCGCCGGTCGCGGCCAGCG
This sequence comes from uncultured Alphaproteobacteria bacterium, assembly GCA_963809675.1. GTDB lineage: Bacteria > Pseudomonadota > Alphaproteobacteria > Rhizobiales > Xanthobacteraceae > Pseudolabrys. The sequence continues at coordinate 23,354 of CAWEKJ010000006.1, read as the reverse complement.
CGTCGCGGCGGGTAATGCCCTTTTGCAGAATGGTCATGTTGATCCTCCCTGGAGTTTCGCCTTGCCGTTGGCCTTCGCCGTTTCGCCGGCGTTCATGTCGTGGCCGAGATGTTGCAGCAATTGCTTCTGGCATTCGAGAAATTCGACGCTCAGCGGGTCGCGCGGGCGCGGCAGCTCAATCTTGATCACGGCCTGCACCGTGCCGGGATGTGGGCTCATCACCACCACCCGGTCCGCCAGATAAACCGCCTCCGCGACATTGTGCGTCACGTAGATCACCGTTTTGCGGGTTTCCCGCCACACGTCAGCGAGCAGCCGCTGCATGTCGTCGCGCGTCAGCGCGTCGAGCGCCGCGAATGGCTCGTCCATCAGCAGCACAGCCGGATTGTACGCCAGCGCGCGGGCGATGGCGACCCGCTGCTGCATGCCGCCGGACAAATGGTGCGGGAACGAGGCGGTGAATTTCTCCAATTTCACCAGGCGCAATTGTTCGCGCGCGATTTTCTCGCGTTCCTCCTTGGGAACGCCCTTCATTTCCAGCCCGAACGAGACATTGCCGAGTGCGGTGCGCCACGGAAACAGCTGGGCGAAATCCTGGAACACTACGCCGCGGTCCATGCCGTGGCCGGTCACCATCTTGCCGCCGATACGGATCTCGCCCGCGGCCGGCATCAGGAATCCGGCGATCATGTTGAGCAGCGTGGATTTGCCGCAGCCGGACGGGCCGACGATGCAAAGGAATTCCGAGGCGTCTATATCGAGGCTGACGTCCTTGACCCCCGGCACTTTGCCGCCGGGCGTGTCGTAGACCAGCGTGACGTCGCGAATTTCGATATGGGCCATGGCCTATCCCGTTGCGGTCGCGGACGATACTATACTAGTGCTTAGCGCGATAAAAAAAGCCGGGCGGCCGCGCAGGACCGGTCCGGGCATCGGCAGGGGAGGATCAGCATGAAAACGCTTAGCGCGGTGCGCCTGGCTGTCTTAGCATTATCGTTATCCTCCGCGCTTTGCGCTGGGCCGGGCTTCGCGCAAGACTATCCGAACCGTCCCATTCACATGATCGTTGCTTATTCGGCCGGCGGCACCGGCGACGTGGTGGCGCGGATTTTGTCCGACAAGCTCGGCGCAGCGCTCGGGCAGAGCATCGTGGTTGAAAATCGCGCCGGCGCCAGCGGCAACATCGGCGCACGCACGGTCGCGACCGCGACGCCCGACGGCTACACGCTCCTGCTGGGGCAGACCGGGGAAATCTCGATCAACCAGCATTGGATGAAAGACGTCGGCTTCGACGCCGACAAGGATCTGCAACCGATCGCACTGGCGGCGGTCGTTCCGCTGGCGCTGGTGGTCCCGGCCAACGCGCCTTATTCGACGATGGCCGATTACCTCGTCTTTTTGAAATCGGGCAAACCGTCGACCTTCGCCTCCGCCGGCACCGGCACGCCCGGTCATTTTGCCGGCGAACTGCTCAAGCTGCGCACCAAAGCCAACATGACGCACGTGCCCTACAAGGGCGCCGGCCCCGCGCTCAACGATCTGGTCGGCGCGCATGTCGATATGTATTTCCCCGGCTTTCCGGCGGTGACGCCGCTGGTGAAGGCGGGCTCGCTGAAACTGCTGGCGGTGTCGTCGGCCGCGCGCGCGCCGTCGGCGCCCAACGTGCCGACGGTGGCGGAAGCTTCCGGCATCAAGAATTTCGATTTCACTTTGTGGGGCGGAGTGTTCGCGCCGCATGGCACGCCCGACGCGGTGGTGAAGCGGCTCAATACCGAGATCAACAAGATTCTTGCCAGCGATGAGATCAAGAAAAAATTCGCCGATCTCGGCGCCGAAATCCGCATCATGTCGGTCGCGCAGTTCGCCGCCTTCGCCAAGGCCGAGAGCGCCAAATACGTCGGCGTCATCAAGGAAACCGGCGCCAAGCCCGAGTGAGTCATTTTGCTTTGCGCGTAATCTTGCCCGACCTTGCTTCGCCCGCCGAAGCGGGCTTCGCGAAGGCGGGAAACCGGTTCCCACTTTTCGGGATCACGCGCTAGCCCTTCGCCACGCGGGACATGCCCCAGCGCTGCACGGTGGCGCGCTCGATCGAGCCGAACACCAGACGTTCGAAGGCAAAGCCGATGCCGCCGATGACGATGAGCGCGGCCAGCATGATGTCGGCGTTGAGGAATTCCTTGGCATCGAAAATCACCCAGCCCAGCCCCCAATCCGAGGCCGCGATCATCTCGGCGCCGACCACCGCGATCCACGAGCGCAAAAACGCCTGCCGCATACCGGTAATGATGAAGGGCGACGCGCCCGGAATGATTACCTTCCAGAACAGCGAATTTTCGTCGGCGCCCATGGCGCCGGCCGCGCGCAGCCAGAGCGGATTGACCGAGCGCACGCCCGACCAGGTGTTGAACACCATCGGGAACGTCGCCGCGTAAAACACGATAAGAATCGTGGTCAGATTGCCGATGCCGAACCACAGCATGAACAGCGGCACCAGCGCGAAGGAGGGGATCGGCATCAGCGCGCTGATCAGCGGCAAGAAGAAGCTTTCGACGCGCTGGAAGCGCGCCATCAGGATGCCGAGCGGCAGTCCGACCACGATGGCCAGCGCGAAGCCGAACAACACCCGGTACAGCGTGAACGCCGCGTGCTCGATCATGCTGCCGTCGGCGATGGTCGCAAACAGCGTCTGCGCGACGGTCGGGATCGTCGGCAACAACACCGCCGGAAAAAAGCCGCTGCGCGCCACCGTTTCATAGAGCGCCGCGGTCGCGGCCAGCGAGAGGGCGCCGCGGATCAGCGAGCGGTTGCGTTGTTTGTTGTCGGTCATGAGGTGATCATCCCCCAGCGCACGACCGTGTAATTCTCGATCTTCTGAAAAACCAGTTTTTCCAGCGCCAGACCGATGATGGCGATCACCACGATGCCGGCCAGCATGACGTCGGTGTTGAGAAACTTGCGCGCGCCGAAGATCAGCCAGCCGAGGCCCCAGGGCACGGCGGCGAGCATTTCCACCGCCACCAAAATGCGCCAAGCCTGCGCCAGGCCGAGCCGCAGCCCGGTCAGGATATAGGGCAGCGCGCCGGGCAAGATGACGTGGCTGAACAGCCGGCGGTCGTCGGCGCCCATCGATTGTGCCGAGCGCACCCAGATTTCCTTCACGGCTTTGACGCCGGTCCAGCTGTTGAAGATGATCGCGAACGAGGAAACGAAGCCGACGAGCAATATGGCGGAGAAGTTTCCGAGGCCAAACCACAGCAAAAACAGCGGCGCATAAGCGAGCCCGGGAATCGGCGCGAAGATGCTCACCAGCGGCAGCAAAATGTCCTCGGCCCGCCGCGAGCGGCCCATCAGCACGCCGATGGTAACGCCGAAAACGGCGGCGAGCGCGAAGCCCGAAAGCAGGCGCAGCACGGTCTCGACGGTGTGATGCAACAGCACGCCGGAGATCGTGAGCCGCACGAACGTGAGCGCCACTTCCTCGAGCGGCGGAAACAGCCGGTGCGGGAACACGCCCGCCCAGGCGACGATCTCCCAGATCAGGCCCACCACGACAAACGGAAATACATTGCGCGCGATCGGGCGCAGCCGGTCGCTGCCGGTGCTCTCCGGCCGTTCCGGCGCGCCGGTGACTGCGATGGTGACGGCATCCTGCATCATGGGCAGGATAGTGCGCATTCAACCGCGATCACAAGCACTGGCGGATTGGTGCCAGAACGGCTAAACGCCCGGCGTGGCGCGCGGGTGTCGTGGCGCGGTTTCAACGGGAGTTTCGTGATGTCGAACAATGCACAGAAGATCGGCTGGATCGGCGCCGGACGCATGGGCACGCCCATGGCGGAGCGCTTGCTCAAGGCCGGTCACGACGTGACGATCTGGAACCGCACCCGCGCCAAGGCCGAGCCGCTCGCCGCCAAGGGCGGCAGACTGGTCGACAAGCCGGTCGAGCTGGCGGGCTGCGACGTGGTGTTCGCCATCGTCTCCACCGGCAAGGACGTCGAGCAAATCGTGTTTGGCAAAGACGGTCTGCTGAGCGGGCCTAAGAAGCCGAAAATGCTGGTCGATTGTTCGTCGATCTCGGTCGAGGAGTCCGCCGCCATCCGCAAGCGTCTGACCGAAAAGGGCGTGAGCTTCCTGGCGGCGCCGGTGTCCGGCAACGCCAAGGTGATCAAGGCCGGCAAATTGTCGTCGGTGGTCTCCGGCCCCGAGGCCGATGCCAAGATCGCGATGCCGCTGATCGAGGTGTTCGCGCCGCAGGGCGTGTCTTATGTCGGCGACGGCGAACTCGCGCGCATCTGCAAGATCGCGCACAACGTCATGCTCGGCGTCGTGATCGAGAACCTGATCGAGATCACGCTGCTCGCGAATAAGATGGGCGTGCCGCGTCACGCCTTCCTCGCCTTCATGAACAACGGCGTCATGGGCTCGATGTTCACCAAGTACAAGACGCCGGCGCTGGTCAACCTCGACTGGACCACGACCTTCACGCCCGAGCTGCTGCGCAAGGATCTCGATCTCGGTCTCGAGCTCGGCCGCGAATGGGACGTGCCGATGCCGGTGACCGCGGCCACCCGCGAAGTGCTGCAAGGTCATTTCGGCGCCGCGCAGTTACAGAAGAATCCCGAGGAGTATCTCGCCAAGGATTTCGCCGCGCTGGCCGAAACCATGGCTCTTGCCGCCGGCATGAAGCTGACGCCGGAAAACAAGAACGTGCCGACGGGATTGGAGTGAATCTCGGCCTCATGGTGAGGAGCGCTGCGTAGCAGCGCGTCTCGACATCCAAGTCGGCTATAGCCGACTTGGGCATATTATCTGCCGATCTCGGGTAAACCCGAGATCGATGGCCGCCTCATCCTGCGGATGCATCGCGAAGCGATGCTCCTCGAAGGATGAGGCGGAAGATAAAAAAAGGGCCCCTTGCGGGGCCCTGTGTGCATAAGGTGGAGGATTCACGCCGCTATCTAAGCCTAAAGGGAGGAAAACAGCGGCTGCGCACGAGATCCACTCAATCGGTCCGGGGCGCATATCACAAGTAAAATGGCCGTAAATTTCCCTCCAGATTTGCATAGCTAATATAGCGTAACCATCATCCCGCCATGTGAGAGACCGGAGCGGAGAATGACCTTCAAGCTCTACAACGCGCCACAATCGACCTGCAGTCAGCGGGTTCGCTTTGTGTTCAATGGGAAAAAGATTCCGTTCGACGAAATTAAGCTAAATCTGCTCGAAGGCGACCAGCTCAAGCCCGACTATCTCAAGCTCAACCCCAATGGGGTCGTGCCCACGCTCGACCACGACGGCGCCATCGTGATCGACTCGACCGTCATCACCGAATATCTCGACGAGGTTGCGCCGCAGGCCAGTTTTACGCCGGAATCCCCGGTCGAGCGTGCCCGCATGCGCGCGCTGATGCATTTCATCGACGAGATGCCGGCCGCCGCCGTGCGGGTGCCGACCTTCAACTTGGCCTTCCTGCCGAGCTTCCAGAAGATGAGCCGCGCGGCTTTCGTCGCCATGGCCGAGAGCAAACCGCTGCGCCGCGAATTCATGATGGCGATGGGGCAGACCGGCTTTCCCACAGGCCGAGATGGACGCAGCGCTCGCCCGCCTGCGCCGCGCCTATGAGCGCATGGACGCCGAGATCGAAAAGAGCGGCGGGCCTTGGCTGCTCGGCCAAAAAATCACGCTCGCCGACGTGGCGGTGATGCCGGCGCTGGTGCGCATGGACGATCTCGGCAAGGCCGGTCAGTGGCAGGACCTGCCGCGCGTCGTCACTTGGTTCGACAACATCCGCGCGCATCCGGCTTTCAAGCCGACTTATTATCCCGGCTCGCTGGTGAGCGAACGTTTCCCGCATTTGAAGGACAAGGCCGCGGCGCGGGCGTGAACCTTTTTGCGTCCGGCCGCGACCAAGTTAAGCGGCGCGTTTGACTGCCGCGAACTCTTATGCCGCAGGGGGCCGCCATGCGCCGCTCGATGCCTTTGCTTGCCGTCTGTTTCGCCGCCGTCTTCGCCGCGCCGGTTCTGGCGCAATCCAGCGCCAATAGCGACATCTGCGCCGCCGACGACGACAGCGCGTTCTCAGCCGAGCAGCGCGTCGCCGCCTGCACCGCCGTGATCGCGGATGCCAAGGACGCGCCGCCAGCTATGGCCTTCGTCAATCGCGGCCGAGCCAATTGGTACATGAACAAGATAAAGGCCGCCTTCGCGGACTTCGACCGCGCCATCGCGCTCGACCCGAAAAACGCGCGTGCTTTCCGCGAGCGCTCCAATGCCTTCCGCGACGCCGGCCGGCTCGACCGAGCGCTGGCCGACGCCAACGAGGCGGTGCGGCTCGACCCCAACGACGCGCAGGCCTTCGACAACCGCGGCAACGTGTTCAACAACAACCGCCAATACGACCGCGCCATCGCCGATTACAACGAAGCGGTGCGGCTCGATCCGAAATTTTCGCTGGCCTTCATGGACCGCGGCGTAGCGCATTACTTCAAGGGCGACTACGAGGCCGCGATCAAGGACTACGACGAATCGATCAGGCTCGATCCTCGGCGTTCGCGCGCTTTCACCAACCGCGGCGCGGCCTACAAGAAGCTTGGCCGCAACGACCAGGCGCTGGCCGACGAGAGCGAAGCGATCAAGCTCGATCCGCTGGTGCCGGAATATTTCGATAACCGCGGCCTGTCTTACGCCGACAACGGCGACTATGACCACGCCATCGCCGATTACAACGAAGCGATCCGGCTGGCGCCGCAGGCGAACTTCCTGACCAACCGTGGCGACTCTTACCAGTTCAAGGGCGAACTCGACCGCGCCATCGCCGACTACGACCGCGCGCTCAAGCTAAACCCCGGCTTCTATAAGGCCTACAACAACCGCGGTGCCGCATTCCGCAGGAAGGGCGACCTGGAGCGCGCCATCGCCAATTACGAGCAGGCGTTGCGCGTCAATCCGCAGTCCGACTCCGCCGCCGAAAATCTCGCCGCCGTCCGCCAGGAACTCGACCGGCGCGACAATGTCTCCGAACGCCTGTTGCCGACCTTCGATTGCGGCACAGCCCGGCGCGCGGTCGAAAAAGCGATCTGCTCCGATCCCGACCTCTCCCGGCTCGACCGCCAGATCGACGACGCTTACAAGGCCGCGCTCGCCAAGCTCGATCGCAGAGGTGTTGCCCGCTTGCGGGCCGAGCAGCGCGCGTTCAACGCCACGCGCGATAAGGCCTTCGGTCATCCCGATTATCAGCTCAAGCGCGCGCTCGAACAGCGTTTGCTGGTGCTGCGCGGGGCGAATGACGGAAACTGATCTTCCGGCCGGCGCTGCCGCGGCTGCCTTGTCGTTTGGCATTCGGATAGTATCTCCAAACCAAGCGGCAGCGCCGCGAACCGCGGCACCGTTCCGTCGTCGTTGCAACATGGAGTCGTCGTCATGAATCGGATTGCCACGCTCGTTGCCTTCATTCTCGCAGCCATTGGCGCCTTTCTGTTCGTGGGGCGGCTTCCTCTGCCCGGCATCGGTTTGGGTATTCTCGCCGTCATTACGCTGTATTCGCTCAAGATGGCGAACAACTGGGAACGCTTCGTGATCCTGCGCCTCGGCAAGCTGTCGAGCGTGAAAGGGCCGGGTCTTTTCCTGATCATTCCGATCGTCGATGCCATCACCGCGGTGATCGACGAGCGTATCCAGACCACGGCGTTCAATGCCGAGAGCGCGCTCACCCGCGATACCGTCCCGGTCAACGTCGATGCCGTCATCTTCTGGCACGTGCACGACGCCCAGGCCGCGGCGCTCAACATCACCGACTACCGCTCGGCCATCGACCGCGTGGCGCAGACGTCTTTGCGCGAAATGATCGGCTCATCTTTGCTGACGGCGCTCTTGTCCGAGCGCAAGGTGGCCGATGAAGTGCTGCGCACCGAAATCGCGCGCAAGACCGCCGACTGGGGCATCTCCGTGAACTCGGTGGAAATCCGCGACGTCGCCATTCCGGTGGCGTTGCAGGACGCCATGTCGCGCCAGGCGCAGGCCGAGCGCGAGAAGGAAGCACGCGTCATTCTCGGTTCCGCCGAGGCCGCGATCGCCGCCAAATTCGTCGAGGCGGCCAACACCTACGGCAGCAATGCCGCGGCGCTGCATCTGCGCGCCATGAACATCATTTATGAGACCACCAAGGAGCGCGGCGCGACCATTCTGATGCCGACCTCGATGGTGGATTCCATGAGCGTCGCGCTACCGGCGGCGCTGATGCAGCCGGGCGGGGTGGCACCGAAAGCGGGCGGGTAATTTGGGCGGCGGCGTTGCCGTGCATTACCTCTCCCCGCAAGCGGGGAGAGGTAAGGCGCCTCAGTATTTTGCCGAGATCGGCAACTCCTCGGCCGGGAACAGCGAGATCAGGCGGCAGCCTTTGTCGGTGACCACGACCTCTTCCTCGATGCGCGCGGCCGAGAAGCCGTCGGTCGCCGGGCAATAGGTCTCGATCGCGAACACCATGCCTTCCTTGATCTCGGTCGGGTGATCCATCGACACCACGCGCGAGATGATCGGCCGCTCATGCAGATTGAGGCCGAGGCCGTGCGCGAATTGCAGACCGAAGGCCGACATTTCATCCGGGAAGCCGAACTCGTCCGCCTTCGGAAACACGTCGCAGATATGCGCGGTCGAGGCGCCCGGCTTGATGCGGGCGATGGCGTTGTCGAGCCACTCGCGCGCCTTCTTGTAGGCGTCGTGCTGCGCCGGCGTGGCGCGCACGACGTTGAAGGTGCGGTAGTAGCAGGTCCGGTAGCCCATGAAGGCTTGCAGGATGTCGAAGAACGCCTGATCGCCGGGGCGGATCATGCGGTCGGTGAAATTGTGCGGGTGCGGAGAGCAGCGTTCGCCGGAAATGGCGTTGACCGCCTCGACGTCGTCGGAGCCGTGCGTGTAGAGGAACTTGTTGACCTCGGCGACGATGTCGTTCTCGCGGATGCCCGGACGCAGCATTTCGTTGACCACGTCATAGGCGCCGTCGACCATGGCCGCGGCGCGGTTCAACAGCGCGATCTCGTCGGCCGACTTCACCTCGCGCGCGCTCAGCATGACCTGCTGGCCGTCCTTGATCTTCAGGCCGGCTTTCTCCAGTTCGAACATCATCGGCGGCTCGATGATGTCGACGCCGACCGGCATCTTGGCGACGCCGGCGGCTTTCAGCATCGAAGCCATTTCCTCGGCGTGGCGCTTCATCAGCCCGAAGGCCGGATCGACGGTGCCGCGCAGACCGACCAGGCCGGCCTTGCAGTTTTCCGGCTGGAGCCAGGGCGAATAGAGCTTGTGATGGACGGCGGCCGAGCCGAAGTCCCACAGCACCGGTTCCTGACCGCGGATCAGCAGCGTCCAGCGCGATAGCTTGTCGCGCGACCACTCACCGATCTTGGTCGAGGTGACGTAGCGGACGTTGTTGTCATCGAACAGCAGCAGCGCGCCGAGATCGGATGGCTTCGAGCGCGGCCTGCGCGCGCGCCAGGCGGTAGCGGTGCAGGCGCCGGTAGTCGACGCGCTCCTCGAAATCGACGCCCATGGTGCCGAGCACCGGCAGATGCCGGCCCCAATTGTAGCGCGGGTTGATGTCTTCGGCCGTGATCTTGATCGGCTCGCGCGTTCTCTCGTCCATGGCGTCCTCTCCTTACTCGAATTGACTGGCCAACTTTATAGCGGGCGGGTTGGCCGGATTATAGGCCGGTCGCGCAGCAGAAACACCGTGTCGCGACCGGCCCTTGACATTGCCCGCACTAGGATTATATTCCATATCGTCTGCTGAACCGCCGGAGCGCCGTCATGACGCGTTCCGGAGGCCAAGCGAGACCGGTGCGCCGACAATGCGCACCGCAGTCAAGCCTGCGCAGATTGCGCAAGTTTGATGGATGGAGCGCCCGGGGGGCGCCGGGTCCTCTCGCCAGAGGACTCGCGCGTCTCGCCAGACGCGCGGCGGGTGCGCACCACACCCGCCAAGAGGGTCTCACCAGCCCTCTGGCGCCCTCCCGGCGCTCCATTCCCCGTTGGGGAAAGGAAAAAGGGAAGACGGCGTGTCCCGCGCCGATCAAAGAACAGGGACGGCGGAGCTTTGGCTTTCTTAATCCCTCCCCTGAAAGGGGAGGGTGGCGAGCGGAGCGAGCCGGGTGGGGTTTGAGTGCGACGAAAAATTCCCCCCACCCGCCGCTCGCGTTGCTCGCGGCCGCCCTCCCCCGCAAGCGGGGGAGGGATAAAAACTTACGCCACCTTCTTGCCCCACAGCCGCGCCGAGGCGATGTCGGCGCCCTGGCGGATCGATCGCAGCTTGAGCCAGACCGCCGGTTCGATCACCCATTCGCGGTTCGTGAAAGTGCCGAATCCGCAATCGGTCGACGCGATCACGCGTTCGCGCTCGCCGACCGCCGCGACCGCGTCCTCGATGCGGCGTGCCACGACTTCGGGGTGCTCGACGAAATTGCTGGTGGTCTCCACAACGCCTGGGATCAGCAGCATGTCCTTCGGCAGCGGATGTTTTTTTAACGCGGCGTATTCATGGGCGTGACGCGGGTTGGAAAACTCGATCGACAGCGCGCCGACCTTGGCCTGATAAAGCGCCGGCAAAATCGTGCCGAGCGGAATGTCGTGGATATGCGGGCCTTCCCAGTTGCCGTAGCAGACATGCAGCCGCACGCGGTCGCGCGGAATGCCGGCGATGCCGTCGTTGATCGCCTGCACATGGCGCTCGACCGCCTTGACGAAGCCCGACGTCGTCAAGATCGCGGTACAGCATGGTGCGGTCCATGGCGAGGTCGGGCGCGTCGATCTGCAGCAGCAGGCCGGCTTTGTGAATCGCCTGGTATTCGTTCTTCATCTCGCGCGAAATCGCGCTCAGATATTTATCCTGGCTGCCGTAGAACGCATCGAGCATGGTCGACGAAATAATACCGGGCGAGGGCGCCGTCATGAATTGCTCGGCGAATTTCTCGCCTGAGATTTTTTTGAAGCGCGCGATCTCGTCCTCGATCGGCTTGAGATCGAGATATTTCAGCTCGCTCTGACATTCCGGCGCGTTCTGCTGCTTGCTGACATGCGGAAAGCGCCGCTTGAGCTGCTCGATCAGTTCGGGAAATTCCTCGAATTCGCGCCCGCGCCGGCGCTTCGACACGCCGGCAAAGCCGGCCATGCGCTGCGGCACATAGGTCTGGAAGCCGACGCGTTGCTGCTCGCCGTCATTGCCGATATCGATGCCGGCGGAAGCCTGCTTCTCCACGACGTGACTGACCGCCTTGTCCATTTCGGCGGCCATTTCGGCGGCATCGAATTTTTCGCCGGCTTCCTGGCGCACCAGCAGGTCCGACAGTTTCTCGTTGCGCGGCAAGCTGCCGACATGGGTGGTCAGAATGCGGTCCCGGCTGAAGATCATGCGGTCTCCCTGGAATTATGCTTCGCTTTGCAGGCCATGCTTTGGCGGGCATAATACGCACTGTCGGGGGAGGAAACGCAAATGGCAGTCGCGGAGCTACAGGCATCGGGTCCGCAAAGCGCAAATCCCGTGGGCGCGATCCCACGCGACTACAACTTCGCCGCCGACGTGCTGCAAAGCAATCTCGACGCCGGCAGAGCCAACAAGCCGGCCTATATCGACGCGCGTGGCACGCTCACCTATGGCCAGCTCGCCGACCGCGTCGCGCGCTTCGGCGCGGTGTTGCGCTCGCTCGGCATCCAGCGCGAAGAGCGCGTGCTGCTGGCGCTGACCGACACGATCGACTGGCCGACCGCGTTTCTCGGCTGCCTCAAGGCCGGCGTCATCGCCGTGCCGGTCAATACGCTGCTGACCGAGGACGACTACCGCTTCATGCTGGCCGACAGCCGGGCGAAATGTCTGGTGGTGTCGGAAGCGTTATATCCGAAATTCGAAAAAGTTATCGGCGAAAACCCCGATCTCGCGCATGTCGTCGTCTCCGGCGACAACGCGCAAATCTCCAAAGAATTTGGCCATAAGCGCTTCGAGGATTTGCTCAGCGCCGCCAAGCCGGATCCCTATACCGCGCCGACAACCTGCGACGACATGGCGTTCTGGCTCTACACCTCGGGCTCGACCGGCAAGCCGAAAGGCGCCGTGCACGTGCACGCCAGCCTGAAGCTGACCGCCGATCTCTACGGCACGCCGGTCGCCGGCCTCAAGGAAAGCGACGTCTGCTATTCGGTGGCGAAATTGTTTTTCGCCTACGGCCTCGGCAACGCCATGACGTTTCCTTTGTCGGTCGGCGCCACCACGGTGCTGCTGGGCGACCGGCCGACGCCGGACGGCGTCGCCGCGCTGCTGCGCAAATATCCGGTCACGGTGTTTTTCGCGGTGCCGACTTTCTACGCGGCGTTCCTGGCACAGTCCGAACGCGCCGCAGAAATCGGAAGTCAAAATCCGCCGCTGCATTTCCGCCGGCGAGGCGCTGCCGGAGGAAATCGCGCGCAAATGGAAAGAACGCTACGGCGTCGAGATTTCCGACGGCCTCGGCACCACCGAGATGCTGCACATTTATCTGACCAACGTGCCGGGCGCGACCAAATACGGCACCACCGGCAAGCCGGTGCCGGGCTACGAGATCAAGCTCATCGGCGAGGACGGCCAGCCGGTGAAGCAGGGCGAGATGGGCGAGATGTATGCGCGCGGGCCGACCAGTCGCGATCATGTATTGGAACAACCGCGAGAAGTCGCGCTCGACCTTCCAGGGCGAATGGACGCGCTCGGGCGACAAATATATCGAGGATGCCGACGGCTATTACATCTGCTGCGGCCGCGCCGACGACATGCTGAAAGTGTCGGGCATGTATGTCTCGCCCTTCGAGGTCGAGGCCGCGCTGTCCTCGCATCCCGACGTACTGGAAGCCGCGGTGGTCGGCTGGGGCGACGAGCAGAAACTGATCAAGCCGAAGGCTTTTGTCGTGCTCAAATCGCCGGACAAGGCCAGTGACACGCTGGTGCGGGCGCTGCAAGAGCACGTCAAGGCGAAGCTCGCGCCGTTCAAATACCCGCGCTGGATCGAATTCCGCAAAGAACTGCCGAAGACGGCGACCGGCAAGATCCAGCGCTTCAAATTGCGGGCGGAAGGACAACCTTGATCCGTCATCCTGAGGTGGCCGCGGAGCGGCCCTCGAAGGATGAACGGCCGTCGCCCTCCGAGGCTCGCTTCGCTCGCACCTCAGGGTGACGGAGTTGGGTAGCGCGAATGATAGATCTAAATGACTCCGGCGTTCTCGATGTCGGTGCGCAGAAACTCGAGTACCGCATGATCGGGCCGCGGCCGGATGCCGCGCCCACGCTGGTGCTGCTGCATGAGGGCCTCGGCTGCGTCGGCCTGTGGGGCGATTTTCCCGAAATGCTACAGAAGGCGACTGGCTGCGGCGTCTTCGTCTATTCGCGCGCCGGCTACGGCCAGTCGAGCCCGGTCGCGCTGCCGCGTCCGCTTTCTTACATGCACAACGAGGCGCGCGAAACTTTGCCGCGATTGCTGGACGGCATCGGTTTCAAGCGCGGCCTGCTGATCGGCCATAGCGACGGCGCATCGATCGCCGCGATCTATGCCGGCAGCCATCAGGATCACCGCGTTTGCGGCCTGACGTTGATCGCGCCGCATTTTTTCACCGAAGATTCCGGCATCGCTTCCATCGTCGAGGCCAAGAAGGCTTACGAGACCGGCGATTTGCGCGCGCGGCTGGCGCGCTGGCATGCCGACGTCGACAATGCCTTCAAGGGCTGGAACGGCGCCTGGCTCGATCCCGAATTCCGCAACTGGGACATCACCGAATTCCTCGCCTATATCCGCGTGCCGGTGCTGATCGTGCAGGGCGAGGATGATCAATACGGCACGGTCAGGCAGATCGAGATCGCCGAACAGGAATGTTACTGCCCGGTCGAAGTCGCACGGCTGCCCGGCGCCAGGCACTCGCCGCAGCGCGAGGCGGGTGAGGGGACGCTGAAGGCGATGACGGAATTTATAGAACGCGTTTTACGAAATGAAATGGCCGGCTCAAAGGCCGGCCATAACAAGACTATTTAAGTATCGAGGATTACTCCGCCGCCTGCTTGGCGCTGCTACCATGCGCCGACACCAGATAATCCATCGCCGCCTGCACGCCGCCTTTCTTGTGCGGCACGCCGGCGAGTGAGAGCGCCATTTCGGTCGCCGCCAATGCGCCCATCATCATGGTGTCGTTGGTGTCGCCAAGATGGCCGATGCGGAAATACCGGCCGGCCAAGGCGCCGAAGCTCGAGCCATAGGAAATATTGAAGTGCTCGAGCGCCAGCGCGCGGAACGCGTCGGCGTCATGGCCTTCGGGCAGGATCACGGCGGTCAGCGTCGGCGAATAATATTTGGGATCGCGGCAGACGGTCTCGAAGCCCCAGGTTTTCACCGCGCGGCGGGTTGCTTCCGCCAGGCGATGGTGGCGCGCGAATACGTTGTCGAGCCCTTCCTCGTGCAGCATCTCGATCGACACCGCCATGCCTTGCAGCATCTGCGTCGCCGGCGTGTAGGGGAAGAAGCCGATCTTGTTCATGGCGATCATCTCGTCCCACGCCCAGAACGATTTCGGCAGCTTGGCGGTCTTATTGGCCTCGAGCGCTTTCTTGCTCAGCGCGTTGAACGACATGCCGGGCGGCAGCATCAGGCCCTTCTGCGCGCCGCCGACGGTGACGTCGACGCCCCATTCGTCGTGCCGGTAGTCGGTCGAAGCCAGCGAGGAAATGGTATCGACGAAAAACAGCGCCGGATGGTTGGCGGCGTCGATCGCCTTGCGGATATCCGCGATCGGCGACAGACATCCGGTCGAGGTCTCGTTATGCAGGACACAGATCGCCTTGATCTCGTGGTTCTTGTCTTCGCGCAGGCGCGCTTCGACCACCTTCGGGTCGGCGCCGGTGCGCCAGTCGGTCTTGATGAATTCGGCTTGCAGGCCGAGCTTCTCGGCCATCTTTTTCCAGAGCGATGCGAACTGGCCGGTCTCGACCATCACCACCTTGTCGCCCGGCGACAGCGTATTGACCAGCGCGCCTTCCCAGGCGCCGGTGCCGGTGCCGGTGTAGATGATCACCGGGTTGGTCGTCTTGAAGATGGTCTTGATGCCTTCAAGGCAGCCTTTGGCGAGCTTGGCGAATTCCGGACCGCGATGGTCGATGATGGGAGTGTCCATCGCCCGCAACACGCGATCGGGAAGAGGCGTCGGCCCCGGAATGTGAAGAAAGTGCCGCCCCACCGCACGCGAGGAATTCTTAGCCATTGGCATTCGCTCCTAAACCGCAGCTTTTCATGGATTTTCGTGGCTTAACCACGCCTGCGTCCCCCATCGGGGAGCGGCGCTTGTGGCGTTGAACTATGAATGTAACATTGCGGTCAAGTGTTTTTCCGCAACGCAAACAAGCTCTTCATGCATAGGCTAAACGAGGCCCAAAAAGGTAAATCGCCGTGGCCGTCGTGATGCCCGGCCTGGAACGCCGGCTGAAGGCCGAATTGAGCGGGGATGTGCTGTTCGACCGCTTCAGTCGCGGCCGGTACGCCACCGACGCCTCGCATTATCAGATCATGCCGGTCGGCGTGGTCGCCCCGCGCACGATAGAAGAAGCTGAACGCGCGATAGGAATTGCCCGTAGCGAAGGCGTCAGCGTGCTGGCGCGCGGCGGCGGGACCTCGCAGGCCGGGCAGGCGGTCGGCGAATCGCTTGTCGTAGACTGTTCCAAATATCTGACCCGCATTCTCGATCTCGATCTCAAGGGCGCGCGTTGCACGGTTGAGCCGGGCATCGTGCTCGACGACCTGAACCGGCAGCTCAAGCCGCATGGCTTGTGGTTTCCGGTCGATATTTCGACCTCCTCGCGCGCCACCATCGGCGGCATGGCCGGCAATAATTCCTGCGGCGGTCGCTCGATGCGCTACGGCACCATGCGCGACAACGTGAATGCGATCGAGGCCGTGCTGGCCGACGGCACGCTAGCGCAATTCGGTCGTATCGGCGGCAACATCGACGACGTGGCTGCTCCCTTAAGCCCGCTCGCCAGGGACCTGCTCGCCATCGGCGCGCGCGAAGCCGACGAGGTCGCCGCGCGCTTCCCCAAGGTGCAGCGCCGCGTCGGCGGCTACAATCTCGACGCGCTGGTGCGCGGCAAGAACGACATCAATCTGGCGCATGTGCTGGTCGGCTCCGAGGGCACGCTCGGCTTTTCGACGCGCATCGAATTGAAACTGTCACCGCTGCTCGGCCGACGCGCGGTCGGCGCCGTGCATTTCGGCAGCTTCCGCGAAGCGATGGATGCCGCCCAGCACATCGTGCCCCTGCTGCCGATCGCGGTGGAACTGATCGACCGCACCATGATCGAGCTGGCGCGCGAGATCCCGATTTTCCGACCGACGCTGGACAAGTTCGTGCGCGAGACGCCGGCCGCCATTTTGCTGGTCGAATTCGGCGAGGAAGATCACGAAGAGAACCTGCGCCGGTTGCGGCGGCTCAAGGATCTGATCGGCGATCTGGGGATTGGCTGGGACAAGAACGGCGACAAGTGGGGCGGCGTTATCGAAGTGCTCAACGCCGGCCTGCAAGTAGCGATCACGGATGTGCGCACATCCGGCCTCAACATCATGATGTCGATGAAGCAGGAGGGCAAACCAGTTTCCTTTGTCGAGGATTGCGCGGTTCCGCTCAACCATCTTGCCGATTACACGTCGCGCCTGACTGCGATCTTCGACAAGCATGGCACGCGCGGCACCTGGTACGCCCATGCTGGTTCCGGCTGCCTGCACGTGCGGCCGATCCTGAATCTGCGGCAGGAAAAAGACGTGCATGCCATGCGCGAAATCGCCGAGGAGGCTTTCGCCATGGTGCGCGAATACAAAGGCTCGCATTCCGGCGAGCACGGTGACGGGTTGGTGCGCTCGGAATTCAACGAGCCGATGTTCGGTTCGCGCCTGACGCGCGCGTTCGAAGAGGTGAAGGACCGCTTCGATCCGCAGGGTCTCTACAATCCCGGCAAAGTGGTGCGGCCGCCGAAATTCGACGATCGCAGTCTGTTCCGCTACGCGCCCGGCTATCACGGCGAGGAGTTCAAGACCCATCTCGATTGGTCGGCATTTCCGGGCTCGGGCGGCGGTTTTCAGGGCGCGGTCGAGATGTGCAACAACAACGGCGCCTGCCGCAAGCTCGCCGGCGGCGCCATGTGCCCGAGCTATCGCGTCACCCGCGACGAGCGCGACGTGACGCGCGGGCGCGCCAATTCGCTGCGGCTCGCGATCACCGGCCAACTCGGACCCGACGCGCTCGCCTCCGACGAGATGGCCGAGACGCTCAAGCTGTGCGTCTCCTGCAAGGCCTGCCGGCGCGAATGTCCGACCGGCGTCGACATGGCGCGCATGAAGATCGAGGTGCAGGCGGCGCGCGCCGCCAAAGCATGGCATTTCGTTGCACGACCGGCTGGTTGGCTGGCTGCCGCGCTATGCGCCTTATGCTGCAAAATGGCCGTGGCTTTTCAATCTCCGCGATCGTCTCCCGCTGGCGCGGCGGGCGTCCGAAATTTTCGTCCAGTTCTCGGCGCGGCGCAGCCTGCCGAAATGGCGGACGGACATTTACCGCGACCGGTCCGACTGGGCTTACAACACCGCGGCTGCCGAGCCGGCGCGCGAAGTCGTGCTGTTCGCCGACACCTTCAATCGCTATTTCGAGCGCGAAAATCTCGACGCGGCGATGAGCGTGCTGGTCGCCGGCGGCTATCGCGTGCACGCGGTGATGCCGCAGGATGGCGATGCGCGCCCGCTGTGCTGCGGCCGCACCTTTCTCGCGGTCGGGCAGGTCGACGAGGCCAGACGCGAGATGGAGCGGACGCTGGCTGCGCTCGCGCCTTATGTCACGCGCGGCGTTCCGGTCATCGGGCTGGAGCCGAGCTGTCTGTTCAGTTTCCGTGACGAGGTGCCGGCGCTGATGAAAGGCGAAGCGGTCGATGCGCTGGCAGGGCAGGCGTTGTTGCTGGAGGAATTTCTTGCCCGCGAGCAGGCCGAAGGCCGCTTGAAATTGCCGCTCGGCGCGGTCCCTAAGAAAGCGCTGCTGCACGGCCATTGCCACCAGAAGGCGTTCGACGCCATGGGCGCGGTCGAGAGCGTACTCAGGCTGATTCCGGAGTTGAGCGTCGAGACGATCGAGTCGAGCTGTTGCGGCATGGCGGGCGTCTTCGGCTACGACGCCGCCACCATCGACGTCTCGCTCAAGATGGGCGAATTGTCGTTGCTGCCGGCGGTGCGAAGGAGCGCCGAGGATACGCTGATCGTGGCCGACGGCACCTCGTGCCGGCATCAGATCCACGACGGCAGCGGACGGGAAGCCGCCCACGTCGCGCGCGTGCTGGCGATGAGCGTCGCGGCGGCTGGCTTAACGGCGGGCGCGCAGCCATAATAGGCGGATGGCCGCCAAACTTCTTCCCACATCGCTGGTCGGCTCCTACGCGCAGCCGGATTGGCTGATCGATCGTCAAAAACTCGCCGGCCGGTTTCCGCCGCGTGTGCGCGCCAAGGAGCTGTGGCGCGTCGCGCCGGAATTTCTGGATCAGGCGCAGGACGACGCTACGCTGCTCGCCATCCGCGACCAGGAACGCGCCGGCCTCGACATCATCACCGACGGCGAGCAGCGCCGCGAAAGCTATTCCAACCGTTTCGCCACAGCGCTCGAAGGTGTCGACATCGATAACCCCGGAACGGCGCTCGATCGATCCGGCCATCCCAATCCGGTGCCGCGCGTCACCGGCAAGGTGCGCCGCAAATATCCGGTCGAAGTGCGCGACGTCGAGTTTCTGCGCGCCAACACCGATCGCATGATCAAGATCACCGTGCCCGGTCCGTTCACCATGTCGCAACAGGCGCAGAACGATTTTTACAAGGACGAGCAGGAGATGGTGCTCGACTACGCGGCGGCGGTGAATGCCGAGATCAAAGACCTGTTCGCCGCCGGCGCCGACGTCGTGCAGATCGACGAGCCCTACATGCAGGCGCGGCCGGAGAAGGCGCGCAAATTCGGTCTTGCCGGCTTGAATGCCGCGCTCGACGGCGTGACCGGGACGACGGCGGTGCATATCTGTTTCGGCTATGCGGCGATCATCCATGTGCGCCCGGAAGGCTATTCGTTCCTGCCCGAGTTGGCCGGTCGCCGATCAAGCAGGTATCGATCGAGACCGCGCAATCCAAGCTCGATTGCGCCGTGCTGGACAAGCTGCCGGGCAAGACCATCATTCTCGGCACGCTCGATCTGTCCGATATGGCGATCGAGAAACCGGAGACGGTCGCCGCACGCATCCGCCGCGCTTTGCCGCACGTGCCGGCGGAGCGGATCGTCGTCGCGCCCGATTGCGGACTGAAATATCTGCCGCGTGAAGTCGCCTACGGGAAAATGTGCGCGATGGTCGAAGGCGCCAATATCGTGCGCGCCGAACTCGCCAAATAGCGGACGGACGGATGCCCGCCAATTTGTTGCCCACCTGCCTCGTCGGCTCCTATCCGCAGCCGGAATGGCTGATCGACCGCGCGCGGCTGTCGAAAATGGTGCCGCGCGTGCGCATGGACGACCTCTGGCGCGCCGATCCGAAGGAGCTTGAAGCCAAGCAGGACGAGGCGACACTGCTAGCCATCCGCGACCAGGAGCGCGCCGGCCTCGACATCGTCACCGACGGCGAACAGCGGCGTGAAAGCTATTCCAACCGCTTCGCCACCGCGCTTGAAGGCGTCGACACCGAAAATCCCGGCACCACCATGAACCGCAGCGGCAAGCCGATCCCGGTACCGCGCGTGACGGCAAAGATTCGGCGCAAATATCCGGTGCAGCTGCGCGACATGCAGTTCCTGCGCGCCAATACGGAAAAGCCGGTGAAGATGACCGTGCCCGGTCCCTTCACCATGTCGAAGCAGGCGCAGAACGAGTTTTACCGAAGCGAAGAAGAGATGGCGCTCGATTACGCCGCCGCGGTCAACGAAGAGATCAAGGATCTGTTCGCCGCCGGTGCCGACGTGGTGCAGATCGACGAACCTTGGATGCAGCAGCATCCAGAGAAGGCGCGCGATTATGGCCTGAAGGCGCTGGATCGCGCGCTCGACGGCGTCAGCGGCACGGTCGCGGTGCACCTGTGCTTCGGCTATGCCGCGGTCGTGCACGAGAAACCGGCCGGCTACTCGTTCCTGCCGGAGCTCGAAGGCTCGAAGGCTGCGCAGGTGTCGATCGAGGCGGCGCAGCCCAAGCTCGATCTCAAAGTGCTCGAAAAGCTGCCGTCGAAGGCCATTATCCTCGGCGTCATCGACTTGTCCGACATAACGATCGAGACGCCCGATATCGTTGCCGCGCGCATCCGCAAGGCGCTGCCTTATGTGGCCGCCGAACGCATCGTCGTCGCCCCCGATTGCGGCATGAAATATCTGCCACGCGAGGTGGCCTACGGTAAAATGTGCGCGATGGTCGAAGGCGCCCGGATCGTGCGCTCGGAGATCGCCCGCTAGCCGCCGTAGAACACGTGGACCAGGAACAGCGGAATCCACGGCACGTAAGTGCACAGCAGCAACACGAACACCAGCGCCGCCAGATAGGGAATGTTGTCCTTCGTGGTTTCCCAAATATCCGCCTTGGCGATGGCGCAGGCGGTCATCAACACGCTGGCGACCGGCGGCGTCTGTTGTCCGATGGCGAGATTGAGCGTCACCACCAGACCGAAGTGAATCGGATCGATGCCGACCGCGTTGATCATCGGCATCACGATCGGGATGACGAGGATGATCGCCGCCGCCGAGTGCAGGAACATGCCGAGGATCAGAAAGGCGATGTTGAGCAGCAGCAGCACCACGTATTTGTTGTCGGTGATATTCGTGATGGCGTGTCCGAGAGCCTGCGGCAATTGCGCCTCGGTCAGGAACGTGCCGATCAGGGCCGAAGACGCGACCAACAGCATGACCACCGCGGTCTGGATGCCGCCATCGACGCAGGCTTTCTTCAACTCGCGGAAATCGAGATCGCGGTAGATCAGGCCGCCGACGACGATGGCCGCGACCACCGCCATGCCGGCGCCTTCGGTCGCCGTGACGATGCCGCCGAAAATGCTGCCGAGAATGGCAATGGGCAGGATAAAGGCCCAGAGCGCTTCCTTGAAGGTGCGCCAGACCTCGGAGAGGCGGAAAGCTTGCTCGCGCGGAAAGTTGTATTTGACAGCATGATAATAGGCAGCAGCAGCCATGGCCAAGGCGCCGATCAGGCCGGGAATGATGCCGGCGACGAACAGCTTGACCACCGAGGTCTGCGCCATCACGGCGTAAAGCACCATCGGAATGGATGGCGGAATGATGATGGCGAGGCTCGCCGCCGATGACATCGTCGCCGCCGCGACTTCCTTGGAATAGCCGCGGTTCTTCATCGCCGGAATGAGAATGGTGCCGAGCGCGGCGACGTCGGCGACCGCCGAGCCGGAAATCTCCGCGAAAAACACCGACGTGCCGATAGCCACCATCGACAAGCCGCCACGGATCCAGCCGACCACCGCGGTCGCAAACGCAATGAGCCGCCGCGAAATCGACGATGCGTTCATGATCGCGCCCGAAAGGATGAACAGCGGGATCGCCAGCAGCGGGAAGCTCGATGCGCCGTCGTACATCTCCAGCGCCAGATTGGGCAGCATATGCGGCCCCTGGATGAAGACGATCGCCACCATGGCGACGAAGCCGAGCGCCACCGCGATCGGCACGTTGAGCACCGCCAGCCCGATCATGCCGACCAGCATCAGGGTGATCGTCATCGGCGCGGCTCCGCGCCGGCGCCCAAGTCCGGCGCGCCATGCGACATGGCCTCGATCGCCTCGGTGTCGATAAAGCCGGCGCCGCGCGCGTCGCGCAACAGCTTGGGCATCCGCAGCGCTTCGGCGAGGATGAATAAGGCCGCGCCGATCGGGACCGCCGACGCGGTGAAGCGCTGCGGCATCCACTCGAGACTGACCAAATTGTCGCTACCGAGGACGACGAGAACCTCGATGCCGGTCCATGTCAGCATGATGAAAAAAACAAAGACGACGGCTTCGGCGAACAGCGTGGCGATCAGCCGGATTTTCGGCGGCATGGCATTGACGAATCCGGGAACGCCGATGTGCGCACCGCGCAAGGCCGCCAGCGCCGAGCCATAATAGGTAAGCCAAACCAGGCCGACGGAGGCGACCTCGTCGTACCAGGACAGTGAATGGCCGACATAGCGGAAGCAGAAACCGGCGATGACCAGCAAGGTCAACGCGGTCACCAAAATCACCACGATGGCTTCAAGCAGGCGCTCAAGACCCGCGCGCATGCGGTCGAAAATCAAGAAGCTGCTCCCAAAGTTAAGGGCCGCCCCGCGGCGGCCCCCTCAAAACGGCTTGCGGAATTATTTCCCGAGTGCCAGCGACTTGTCGATCAGTTCCTTGCCGCCGGGCACTTCCTTGGCGAATTCTTCGTAGATCGGCTTGCTGGCCTTGATGAACGCGTCCTTGTCGGCGTCGTTGATCTGCATGCCGGCGTCCTTGAGCTTCTTGAACAGGCTTTCGTCGAGGCCGGCGGCGATCTTGTAGACTTCCGGCTGCATTTCGATGGCCGTGTCGGCGAGGATTTTCTGCACGTCGGCCGGCAGACGCGACCAGCTTGCGCCGGCGGTGACATAGGCGGGCGTGTAGACGTGTCCGGTCATCGATAAATATTTCTGCACTTCGTAGAAGCGCGCCGGATAAATCTGCGCCAGCGGGTTTTCCTCGCCGTCCATCACGCCGGTTTGCAGCGCGACGAATACTTCGGAAAATGCCAGCGGGCTTGGATTTGCGCCATAAGCCTTGAACATTTTGACGCGCCAGGTGCCGCCCGGCACGCGCAGCTTGATGCCCTGAAGGTCGCTCGGCACCTTGATCGGGTGCTTGCTGTTGGTGATCTGACGGAAGCCGTTCTCCCAGACGCCTATGATGTGATAGCCGGATTTTTCGGCGATCGGCTCCAGCATCGGAACGACGACTTGGTCGCGGATTTTCGCCATCTGCTCGCGATTTTTCACAAGGTAAGGCATCTCGAACACGCCGAATGCCGGCACCTGTGACGACATCACGGTTGAGGGCAACGCCAGGTCGACGGTGCCGAGCTTGAGCTTCTTCATCAGTTCGCCGTCGCCGCCGAGCTGGCTTGAGCCGTACACCGTCACCTTGGCCTTGTTGCCGAGCTTGGCGTTGGCGCGCTTGGCAAATTCCTGCGCTGAGAGGTCAAACAGCGAGCCGGGCTCGCCGACATGGCCGAATTTTATTTCGGTTTGCGCTGCGGCGGTTCCCGCCGACAGTACGGTGGCTACAACAAGTGTGAGCAAGGCTCTTGCAA
>CAWEKJ010000005.1:0-333830 GCA_963809675.1 uncultured Alphaproteobacteria bacterium | reverse complement strand
GATTGTCCTGAAGATTACTCGGACTGTCACTTGCTCCTATGAACGCAATTGGTACCGGTTTCTGTGCCGCGGATATCGGTTTGTATGATCGACTGGCATAGGGCGAGATGTTTGTGCGGTGGAAGCGGATAGCGTCGCAACGAATGGATACGATCAACAACGGCTTCTGGTGTGCTGTTCCCCGTGCAGCCACAACACTTCTGCGCTTCTTGCCCCAGCGGCGCCGGCGGTGCTAATTTCTTAATCCGGCTTGGTGGGGCCCTTGCGTGTCCGGACCGCTGGAGGAGGAATTACCCTTGGTCTCCGACTATTGGTTGCCCTCGATTTCGCAGGCCGCGCTGGATTTTTTACGCTGCGCCTACGGACTACTGCTTCTCGGTACGCTTCTTGCGACGATTTCTCAGGGCAAACGATTTTTCCTCAGCGAGCGCTGGGGCGGATATGGGGAATTGTGCGCCTTATTTGATGTTCTGCATAATCCGATCCTTTATCCCGTATGCATGGCGCTCTGGTTCGCCTGCTCAGTGTGCCTCGTGACGGGTTGGTTATCGCCTTGGGCCGTATTGTGAATTTGCTGATATGTCGATACTACTGCCTGCGAATCCGCTGGAAAACGCTTCTCCGAGGACTTGGAGCGCCCGGGTTCATGATCTCCTGGCTTGCGATGGCTGTATTTCTACTGGAGTTCTGCTCCCATTTGGCGCCCAAATTGATTCCGCTTGCGCTCCTGGTCCTTCAAATTGATTTAGCTCTCATCTTTTTCGCATCCGGATTGTATAAGTTGAATTCCGGTTATTTGCGAGGAGAGGGGTTAGAATACGCTTTGGTCAATCGGCAATGGTGTTACTGGTGGAATTCCTATCGCAAGCTGTCGCCTAATAACTGGATTTTCTGGGCATATGACCAGCTGGCTTGGGGAGGGCAAGTCCTCGCGGGTATCTCTGCTCTCCCACCCCCGAAACCCGGTTGTCTGGTGCGGTGTCCTCTCCCTCTGCTTCCGGCTCTCGTCTGTCACGCATCCTGCGCTTGGTCACTGCTTCCGGAGATGGCGATGCTAAGTCTGCTGCTCTATATCGAGCCGAGCGGTTTGGCGTACAGCCATCCTGATAAGATTTTGACATCAGCCTCTGGCCTCTCTCGCTCCCCCTCAATTCCCGGGTAGCTTCGTAGTGGTGCAGAAGGTATCTCGATCGCCTTGTGGACACAGCTGGTTCTCTTGCCATTTGTCTATGGAGGACTTTTCTACAATTTGATTTACGAAAGTCTATGCTGCTGCGACCTATCTAGAAGCTCTTGGAGCGGATGCGAATTTCGCGGGGACAATCTCTGGCGGGTCTCTTCTGCGGACCTAACTCTACTTTTTCATTTAACCAGGATCGTGATCGGTGTGTCCTTGAGGGCGACGTGCGATCGAGGATCTTCAGAAGTTTCGCGGTGGGGGCTCTTTTAACGGGTTTCGATTAGAGCCACGTTGGTGAAGCTTTGACCGTGACCAGTTGGTTTACGTTTTTAAATATCAGCCAAACAACTTGGATTCGTTTCGCGCGTGCCACTCCGCTATGTCAAAACGCTTCCTGGGTCCTTGCATGAACAAGCACAGATATTCGAGTTCAATAACATTGAGAAACTCGAGAACAAATTCATCTATAAGCCAGTCGCTGAGTTCGAGGTTTGCGGACGGCGTGGTAACCGAGCGCTCAGTCGAGCCAAATTTCTCACCACGCTCGTTTATGCCTCGATCACCAGCGTTTGAGGTAGCGCGTGCGGGCAGTTACCTTCCGGTAAGAAGGTGACTATGTGCGGCATCGCTGGGTCTTCGGAGCAGGCGAATTGGCAACTGTCCGACGCATGCTCGATACGCTAATCCATCGCGGGCCGGACGACGGCCATCTCGTTGGCGGCGAGCACTTCACTCTCGGCGCCCGTCGCCTGAGCATCGTCGATCTTGCCGGCGGCCGTCAGCCAATGTCCAATGAACGGGGGACGTGTCTGGGCGGCCCTAAACGGCGAATTGTATAATTATCTTGATGAACGGCCGCGCTTGCTGACGCGCGGTCACCGGTTGCTGACGTCCTGCGATACCGAGTTGCTTCCTCATCTCTATGAGGAGCATGGAGTTGAATTTGCCCGACAGCTAGAGGGCATGTTCGCTATCGCGCTCTGGGACGGCGAACAACGACTGGGAGTACTGGCTCGCGACCGGGCTGGTGAAAAACCGATTTATTATACCGAACACCAGGGTTGCGTCATGGTACGCCTCCGAAATCAAAGCACTTCTCAGTTTGCCGGGCTTTCAGAGACGCATTAATTTTCGAGATCTCTGCACCATTATTTGGCGCTCAAGCACGTTCCTTGCCCGCTGACGATTTACGAGGGGATTTATTGTTTACCTCCAGCCCATCTGCTTGTCGTCGCTGCAGGACGAAGGCCGGAAGTACGCCGCTATTGGTCTCCAGATTTCTCAGATAATGCCGTCGGCCAGACATATGACGAAGAAGAGTCAATCGATCGTTTCCTCGAACTATTCAAGCAATCGGTCCGGCGTCGGTTAATGGGAGACGTCCCGGTTGGATTCTTTTTAAGCGGCGGCATCGATTCCAGCTTGACTACCGCGGTCGCCGCCGAACTCAGTCGGTCGAGCCTGCAAACATTCACTCTCATCTATGGCGACCGGGCGACCACATCCGGCAAAGAAGAAGATCGCCGATGGGCGCGGTGGGTGGCCGAGCGTTATCAAACGGATCACTATGAACACGAGGTCTCATTCGACGATCTTCCGACGATGCTCCCGCGCATCCTTCGCTCTTTCGACGAGCCATTCGCTGCTGCTCTTTCTAGTTATTTTTTATCCCAACTAACCCGTCAGCATGTGAAAGTAGCGGTTTCCGGAGACGGCGCCGATGAATTGTTCGGCAGTTATCTCAGCCACCGCCTTGCCTATCCGATCCATAACTATCCGGAATATTTACGTACTGGAGACGCCCGACTTCTGGGGTCGTTTGGAAATCAGCCCGACCGCGTCGCAATACTGGCCGGTCAAGAGGATTGGCGCTGGCGGTCACAATTAATGACCTTCAATGAGCAAGAGCGGTGGGACCTGTACTCTCCCGACGTGGCTGAACGGCTGGTCGGCGTCCGTACGGACACCTTGTGGCGCGACACTTATCGCGGACTGACCGCGAGCGATCCCTTGAACCGTGTGCTCGAGGCCGAATACCGAACGGTCTTTCCGGATCAGCTCCTCACCTTGGCGGATCGTCTTTCGATGGCTCATTCCCTTGAAGTACGAACCGCCTTCTTGGATACGCCGTTAGTCGAATACGTTGCCAGATTGCCGGCGCAGTTCAAGATCAAAGATGATGTCACCAAATACCTGCTCAAGCGCGCCGCGCTACGATACTTTCCGGCCGAAATGGTGCATCGACCGAAGGAAGGCTTTTTGATGCCGATCACGCAATGGTTCCTGCGAAACTTACAGGACTACGTCCGCGATACGCTTAGTCCCCCCCGCTTGAACCGCCATGGAATCTTTCGGGTGGAGGCGGTGCAGGCGCTGGTTGATCGCATGTACACCGGGGAAAGCGATTACACTCAGGTTAACAAAGTCTACGCATTGGTGGTGTTTCAGGAATGGTACGACCTATACATGCCATCTTCGACTGGGCAGGGATCCGAGTTCGGTAGAGCGGCATAGGAAAAACGAGACAGAATATTTCTGTTTGTTTGGCCGCTGAGTTGGGCAGGACTGTGGCTTACTTCCCCGGTGCCTCTCCTCAAGGCGACAGCTGATCGATCTTTGAAGGTATTGAACGCCGAACATCCTCATAATGTGGTGGAGGGAGACGATGTTTTTTATTTCGGTGATCCTGCCGGTCTATCGTACGGCGGTCTTCCTCCCGGAACTGTGCGGACGCTTGCACGAAACACTTGCCCCTTTTGATTATGAGTTGCTTTTGATCGACGACGGCAGCCCGGATGATGCTTGGAACGTTATTTTGCGATTAGCATCCGTTGATCCACATGTGAAAGCGCTTCGTCTCAGCCGAAACTTCGGGCAGCATCCGGCGATCGCGGCTGGTATCGACCGAGCCCGCGGAGAATACATAGTTCTGATGGACACCGATCTCCAAGATCGCCCGGAAGACATTCCGCTCTTTCTAAGTGAGTTCCGCGATGGGATCGAGATTGTTTATAGCACCAAGAAAGAAGTAAAAGAGAGGTTCTTAGTATGGATTACGTCACGGCTATTTCATCGAGTGTTTTCCGCAATTACGCTTACGCAGGTTCCGCCAAACATCGGTACGTTTCGCGTATTCACTCGTCGCTTTCTCAACGTATTGAAGGAGTTTCCGGAGCGAAACGTCCTTTACGGCCCCTTGATGTTTTTCACTGGGTTTCGTTACGCCACAATATCAGTACCTCATGAGGAGCGCGCACTGAGGAGCAGTGCCTATTCATTCCGTAAGCGCCTTAACCTCGCCGTCGACTCGCTCATCAGTTACACAGATTTGCCACACCGTTCGCTAACTATAGGAGGCGGTTTGATCATGGTTGGGACTTCTCTGCTGGTTATTATATTACTGGCCTCCTATCTCCTCTTAGGCACAGAGGCTCCGCCGGGTTTGACCCTCGTCTCATTGCTTATCACCTTCACCCTAGGTGCCATGATGTTTGGTTTGGGCATCATTGGGACTTACGTGTTTCGGATCTTTCAAGAGGTGCTACGCCGGCCCCGATACCTTGTCGCGGACTCTGCGTAACTTTGATGTTATCGGACAGCAAGTTGATGAGCCGGCCAATCATTCCTTAATGAAAAAATCATTGTCTTGATGAAAAGAGGGGCGGCCAGGTTCTCGATTGATCTCAATTTAACCTGTCTCCCGTCGTAGGATTTATTGCTGAAGGTTGCCTTTGCCTCGATAGGCCGCAACGACTTCCTCGAATTCACCGTATTGAATCAGTTTGCCGTGCTCAAGCCAAATGGCCTTGTTACAAACTTCTCGGAGAATTCCATCCGCATGCGATGCAAGAAACAGAATTTGCGATCGGCGAATAACACCTTGCAAACGATTGAATGCCTTTTCAAAAAATGAAGCGTCGCCAACTCCGACTATTTCATCCAGCAGAAGAATTTCGGGATCACGTACCGTCGCGATCGCGAATGCGAGCCGCAACATCATACCGGTTGAGTAGGTTCTCACTGGCACGTTGAGATAATCGCCGAGTTCGGTAAAGTCGGCGATATCATTCAGGCTATTCTTGATTTGGGTCTTCGACAGCCCCCAAATGCTTCCGCATATCCAAATGTTTTCAATCCCCGTTGCGTCCATGTTCATGCCGAGGGTAGCATCAAACATTGGAGACACATCACCCACAACCCTTATAGTTCCACTGGTCGGTGGATATACGTCCGATAAAACACGCAACAGGGTGCTTTTGCCGGAGCCGTTGTTTCCGACAAGCGCGACGCGATCACCGTCATGCACTTCTAAACTGATATCGATAAGGGCGTCGACTAAGAGGTGAGAGCCGGCCTTGGCAAAGCGGCCGCCGACGGTTTTGCTCAGAAGCGTCCTTCGTAATGACGCGCTACCAACGTCGTAGATCGGGATTTGGACCGATAGGTTTTTGAGGACGATTGAGGCCACGTCGTAATCTCGGTAGTGCGGTTAGAGCCAAAAAACTAAGCGACGGGCGGCGCGGTGCAACAGCAAAATTGCTACGATCCACCCACCCATCGCACAGCCGATCACCACGAGCCATGAAAGTGGGGACGGTGCATGTCCGAGCATCGGTGCCCGCACCAAATCGATCATGTGATAAAGTGGATTGAGGTAAGCTATGATCGGGGCATCGCCAAGTGCGGTGATCGGCCACATGATGGGTGTAACAAAAAGCATGATTTGTACGGCCGTGGTTACGATCTGTTGAACGTCGCGATAGCGAGTGCACACTATGGCAAGTGTCAACGTCACCCAGACTTGATTGATATAGATAAGCGCAAGGCCTGGTAGCGCCAACAGGCTTACGAAGCCGAGCCGGACATCAAAGACGATTGCAATGGGTACGAAGATGACGATTGTGTGTAAAAATACAATAAAGTTTCGCCACACCACGCGAAGCACGAAAATAGAATAAGGCAGCTTGATTTGCCGAATGATGCGCTCGCCCTCCTGAAAAGCGTTTGAGCTTTCGTTGGTGGTCTGAGAAATAAAGCCCCAAATGATGTAGCCTAGCGTGAGGTAGGGCAGGTAGGTGCGAATTTCGATTTTGAAAATCTTGCTGTAGATGACGCCGAGCAATGTGATAAAAACCGCCATGCTGAGCGTGATCCAGAACGGACCCAGCGTCGATCGCCGGTAGCGTTGGCGGATATCGTTCCAGCCGAGCATGATCCATAGCGGCCACGCGTGAAACGCGGCTAGCAAGTCTCGATTGATGGTAGTCGCAAAGTTGCGGTTGTCGTTTTGCCATGCCCCCGGCGTCGCCACATCGGCTTTGCTCATAGCTCTGGATTTCGCATGGTCAGAACGCCGTCATTGGTCGTAAAATTGCCGAGCGCGCTCTTAAAACCGGAATTAGGCGCAAAATCGAAGACGATGTCCCAACCCTCTTTCTGGAAGAGACCCAGTAAAGCGCTATGCACGTCTCTGCCATGGGTTCCGATATGGACACGTCGAACCTTCCGCTTCACAACATCCATATAAGGCGGGAACACAAGAATTTCAGATTGCTGGATATCGGATTCTAGGTAGTCCAGCACGTCAAACGGACTAAGAATGTCCGCCAGCGTGACGGCGCTCACCATTTTTATTTCAGCCGGAAAATTCTGACCTGGCACAAGATCCTTCATGATCCCGGTGCTGTTGTTCGTCATAAGATTATGCAAGGTCTCGTTGGCGCGGCCGGCCGCTATAATTTCATTGGCATATATTTTGCGCGAATTTTCCTCGTTCGTGGAAACGCAATTCTGTGCGCCGGTACCCGGAGATCCGACGGGAAACAATACGGGGTCATTGGTAGCGCTAATTGCTGCCTTGACCAGCCATTGTTTATCGGGATCGATGCCGTTGTCGCGCATATGGCGACGCGTCCATTCGTAGTTTTCCGGTTCAGGCTCGAGCGCAACGAGTTTGCACGGCATCGGGTTGAGAAGTTGGAGCGCGCGGTAGCTTCCGACCGCCTGCGCGCCATAGCATGCGCCAAGCGTGGCCATCGTATAGCTATTGCGTGCTTCACGCGCGGCAACAATCCAGTTGACGGCCTCAAACCAGCCTTCACCGTCTTCAATCCGGGGAAGGCGCGTTTCCTGGTAACTGCCCACGGCATCGGCCGGATTGACGCCGAACATTGTACGAAAATTCACGTCGGTAAGCGTGCCGAGGAAGTCTACCAAATAACCTCTGGGCACCTGGCCAGCCCACGGTTCTATGCCGTCGAATATGTTCGCGTAGTTTTGAAGATTATTCATAGCGAATGTCTTGCTTTGTTTTGATGCTTACTTCGCTGTCAAACCTATTCATCGTTCGCGCGGATCGTTTTTGCAGAAACTACATCGTGGGCGGAGGGTGTTCCAATTCTCGCAAATGCCGTTAGTCCCAAGTCGACGAGCGAGAACGGTCGGAAACGTAGCCAGAGCCAAGCTAATATAAAAAAACGACCGGCTTGCCCACTGAATAGTTTCAAAACGCCGCCGAAAAACGCGCGATCGACTGCGTTCTGTGTGCCCAGACCCATCAGCAATTCGCGGTTAATCGGGTTTGATTTGACCGCCAGCCGCGATGCCGAAAAGTGCCACCGCCTCACGAAAACATCGCGATACCAGGGCGGATAGACCGGATCTGACGCCATCCGCACTTTGATCTTGCCAAGCACTAGCCGCGCGCGATCAATCTCGGTTGCCGTCTTACGCGAGGCGCTGTCTGGAAAGACGCACCACGTCACTACCGCGATGGGCGCAAAGCAGAAGCCGTAGGTCAATGCGACCTTTCGGACGAGATAGCCATCCGCGAACGATGACAGCTGTTCGTCGAAACCACCGGCCCAAGCTATGGCGTCACGCCGCAATACCGCAGCCCCGGTCGCGATAAAATTGTCATTCCGACGGAGCAGTTTTGTGACATTCGCAGGACCGACAAAGCCGGCGGAAAAACGCGGCCGTACCGGCGGTCGGACGCCCATCGCCCGCCCGGAAATTCCGTCGGCCAGAAGGACTTCGCCACAAAACATACCCGCGCTTGAATTCGTTTGTAGCATCTTGATTGCGAGGGCAAAAAAACCTGGCATCACAAAATCGTCGGCAGCGCCAAAGTAAAGAAATTGTCCGCGGGCTTCATTGAATCCGTGAGACAGAGCATCAATGGCGCCTAAGTTTTTAACGTGCTCGATCAATCTGACAGACGGATATTTTTTTATATAGGTTTTGACAACGTCGCGGCTATCATCGGTGGAACAATCATCCACCACGATAATCTCTTTTGCCGCATATTCCTGCGCCAGCAAGGCATCAAGCGCACGCGGGAGATAACGTGCATGATTGTAGTTTGGTAGCACCACCGAGAGGGCTGATGCTGCACCGCTCGCGTCCGGGGCGCGTTCAATCATGGCCGCAGCACCTGAATTAATCAGTCATCACGACGATGACATGCAACACCGAACAGGTAGTGAGCCATCGGGTAAAAGCCGGTATGAACAACCTCGTCATTCATCGAAAATACAAATACCGAGTGGAAGTATCGCTCGAGCGTTTGCTTGAACGCGTCGCCGGATTTGCAATTGACGTGACCGGCCTTGCTTTGCGGTGATGCGTAGGTCTGCGATTCCAGAGATGGCATTCCAAAGATAACCACGCCCGTTGGCGTCAGCGAGGCTATCGTGTTCTTGATAAACCGGTCTTCGTCAGCTGGTTGAATATGTTCTAACACATCGAGAGCATAGGCTGCGTCAAATTCACCCTGCACTGGACCATTCAGCATGTTATGAACGAACACATCAATCGGCCAATGCAGGTTCGTTCGCTCTTTGACGTCATCGATAAACAGAGGATCGAAGTCGACCGCGGTAACTTTGCCGACTGCCTGCTGTACAAGTCGAGTACCGAACGCATCAGCGCAGCCAACCTCAAGAACGCGTTCCCGCCCGCTTAGCATGCGAGACACGAATTTGTAGCGCGCCAATGTAAAGAGGGTCCGTTTCGGGTCCTGGTTCCAGGACTCGTTGACCATAAGGCCGAGTCGCGTAATCCCGTGTTTCTTCTTAACGTCGAAGAGAAGCGAATACTGCGGTTCTTTTGTTGCCGGCGGAATACTCACGCTTTAGATGTCCTATGCGTTTGGCGCAACTGTTTTATGGGTCGGGCGAGAGATTGGCAAGGGATCGCTCTGCTCCAAATTCCACGCCATCACCACTCCGGTCGTGCCAAGGCTAGTTGGCGGCTCGGTATCGGGCCAATTTCCGAGAAAACGTCATTCACCAGCGGCGACGCCAGGTGAAGACAACGCATGGTATCGGGTGGACAGTTGCTTTAGCCAACGCGTCGTTGGTCTCTCGAACAGCAGAAAGATCGCAATTGCAGCGGCTTGACTCAGTATGCAGGCCGCGGGAAGAACGACGTTAATTTCGTAATGATTGAGACCGCGCGGCCACAGCACAATAACAACAGCTCCGATAAGCGGATGGGTCAGGTAGAGCGAGTACGAAGCGTCGCCGAGTAGGTTGATCGGCGCAGCAATCCAGCGACTGCGTTTTTTTCGCGCCCCAAGTACCGCACACGCGACTAAAATTGCGGCCGGAACGCCCCAGAATAATACGCGGTTCCCAGATGGCGCCATATATCCGGATGAAAACCACAAAGATGCCAGCGCCAATGGCACAAGGCAGAGGCGTAGAAGCATGGGGATTTCGACATTGCGCGCATAGGCCATCGCTATCAAAATTCCGATCGCAAATTCAAGAATGATCGGGTTAGACCAGTAGATTAGCGGCACGAGAGTTGGAGATAACCAGCGTCCCATAATGACGATACTGGTGAGGGCCGTACATAGAAGAAGTATTGCGATTCTCCGAGGCCAGAAGATTGCGACGGAAAACAATGCATAAAAGAACATCTCATAATTCAAAGTCCAGCCAACGCCGTGTATAGGCACGATTGCGCCGTTCGATTTTCGATAGGGAATGAAAAGGGCAGATTTGATTACGCTGTCCCAATCCGTAGGCAGGCTCATGAGAAATATGGCAACTGCGCTAGTCACCCAGTAAAGCGGAACAATACGAGCGAGCCGCCTTGTTAAGAACTCGCGCGGTCCATTTGGGGCGGCAAAAAACTGCTCCGACGATAAGACCATAATGAAACCGGAAATTACGAAAAAGACATCGACGCCGCTAGAAAACGAAAAGAGAATGAAAGGACCGTTGGCGTGACCGATTAAAATTAGATAGACAGTCTCAAAATGAATTATCGCAACCGCAAGAGCGGCCAGACCGCGAAGTGCTTGGATCGAAATTATTGCGCGCGTGTGCGCGGGTCCGTCAGTTTGCACGTTTTTAAGTAGCCCTTCTATTTCTCGACAGACTGACCTGTGTCTGCTTTGGCCTTGAATTTCAGTCTCGGTCTCTGTCGTCGGTGCCATTGCACATTTTGTTCTGGAAAGGCCGCTGTCGTCCACTATGAAAGTTGCGTTCGCGGGGGGCGAGTCTTTGTGGCTCGGCGCCGGCTACGAAACTCATGATGCCAAAGCCGACCGCTGTTTTGGCGATCCAGCCCCTGCGTTAGGCCGCAGCGCTTGAATTACAAACGCCGGAAGTATTCACCGCTTGAATTTAACCCTAATCTGACAGTTGTCGCGATTCCCTTCGCGATAGGCGGCTTTTGAGGGGTTTCCACCGAAAGTCTGGCGACCTCGGGGCGATCTTCGCGCGCGTGTAAAGCTGCTGGAACTAAAGGAAATTACCAGCATTTTACGCTTCCACCGGCGCCCTTATTGCTATGCAACCCAGCGTACTAATACTATGAATTTGCGAAGAATCGGGCCGGGGGCGGCTTGTCCGGCAACCAGATTGCTGGGCCAATCTCGAAAGAGGTCGCTGTGCTTGACCTAGTGTCCGGTGGGGCCGGGTTTATCGGGAGCCACCTCGTTGACCGCCTGCTCGCTGAGGGCCGGCGAGTTCGTGTGCTCGACAATTTTGTTGTCGGGCGGCGTAGCAACTTACAGCAGCACAACGGCGAACCTCGACTCGAAATCGTTGAGGCCGATATTGCCGATGCGCGCGCAGTTGATGCGGCATGCGCGGGTGCTGAACGGATCTTTCATCTTGCCGCCCGGGCCGATATCGTTCCGTCGATCCAGCAGCCTGAGGCTTATTTTCGTACAAACGTCGATGGCACCTTCGCGGTGCTTGAGGCTGCGCGTCGCCACGGCGTTAAGCGGCTCCTCTATGTTGCATCCTCTTCCTGCTACGGAATTCCCACCACTTTTCCGACGCCCGAAACCGCACCGGCCGACTGCCGCTATCCCTATGCACTGACCAAGTATCTTGGCGAGCAGATGGTCATGCACTGGGCGCAAGTTTACCAGCTTCCGGCGGTATCGGTTCGTTTCTTTAACGTTTATGGTCCGCGGGCGCGAACCAGCGGTACCTATGGCGCCGTGTTCGGCGTCTTCCTCGCACAATTATTGGCCGGTCAGCCATTGACCGTCGTCGGTGACGGCGAGCAGACGCGCGACTTCACTTTTGTGGAGGACGTCGTTGACGCAATGCTCGCAGTTGCCGCGAGTGGTGAGGTCGGCAAAATCTACAATGTCGGCAGTGGCAAGCCCGTTAGCGTGAATGAACTTGTCCGGCTTTTGGGGTCGCCTCCTTGCGTGCATATTCCGAAACGTCCGGGCGAACCGGATTGCACATGGGCCGATATTTCGAAAATTCGCAAAGAGCTTGGCTGGGAACCGAAAGTAAGTTTTGCCGACGGTGTTCGCGTTATGCAGGATAATATTGATTATTGGCGTGACGCTCCGGTATGGACTGCTTCGCGTATTGCCGAGGCGACCTCCGACTGGTTCCGCTTTCTGGGCGATGGAAACAATAGCAAGGGGGCCGATCTGTGGAGGCCAACGTAGCAAAGCTAAGCCGCACGATTGCGGCCGCCAATGCTCCCAAGGGTCCGCGCGACAAAGTGCGGACACTCGATGAGGTTGCTCAAGTCACCGAGCGGCTCCGAGCGAGCGGCAAGATCGTGGTTCAGGCTCACGGCACATTCGACCTTTTACATCTTGGTCACGTCCGTCATCTGGAGGCCGCGCGCAAGCTCGGTGATGTGTTGGTAGTCACTGTCACTGCCGATCATTTCGTTAACAAGGGGCCGGGCCGGCCGTTGTTTAACGCGGAGTTGCGCGCCGAAATGCTGGCGACGCTTGAGTACGTTGATTGGGTTGCAATTAATGACGCCGCCGATGCCGTGAACGCAATTCATCGCATCCGTCCGAGCATTTATGTCAAAGGTCAGGACTACCAGAATCCCGAAGGCGACATCACTGGCAAGATAAAGCTTGAGCGCGACGCATGCGAAGCCCATGGCGGCCGCGTCCATTTTACCGACGAGGTGATGTTCAGTTCGACCGAACTGATCAATCGCCACTTGAACGTTTTTGAACCCCATATCCGCGAACATCTCGACACGATGCGTCAGGACGACGGCCTTAATGAGTCTGTTGGAATTGATCGACCGTGTCAGTGACTACCGTGTTCTGCTGGTCGGCGACGCGATCATCGACGAATACCAGTACGTTTTGCCGATGCACAAGCCTCCGAAGGAAAACTTGATCGCGACCCGCTATCAGGATCGCGAATTGTTTGCTGGTGGTGTCTTCGCCGCCGCCAATCACGTCGCGTCGTTCTGTAAACAGGTCGACGTTGTGACCTGCCTCGGGGATTCCGAGCGTCATGAAGCCCTGGTCAAAGAGAGTCTTCGGCCGAATGTGGGATTGCGGGCATTCACCCGTGCCGGCGCGCCAACGACGCTCAAGCGCCGTTTCGTCGACCCATCTTATATGCGTAAGCTGTTCGAAGTTTATTTAATGAACGACGAGCCGCTACCCGAAGATGTCCAAGGAGCAATTGACGACGCGATCACGGAAATGGCGCCGGAATACGACGTCGTTATAGCCGCCGATTTTGGCCATGGTTTAATCAGTGAATTCTTCGGTTCATGCGCTCACAAAGAACTCTCGTTTCTTGGCCGTCAACACGCAAAGCAACAGCGCAAATCTCGGTTATAATCTGATCACGCGATATAACCGCGCAGACTATGTTTGCATCGACATGCCGGAAGCGCGCCTTGCTGTTGGCGATCGATTATCCAATGGCGGCGACATCGCGCGCCAAATTGTCGACGAGCATATCGATTGCTCGAAAATTATTGTGACCCAAGGTAAGCACGGTTGCGTCACATTTGAGCGCGGCGGCGTCGTTCATACGATTCCAGCTTTCGCTAAGAACATCATAGATACTGTTGGCGCCGGCGATGCTTTTCTGTCGGTGACCGCGCCGCTCGTGGCCGCTGGCGGCTCAATCCACCGTATCGGCTTTATCGGCAATGTCGTCGGCGCACTCAAGGTCGAAATCGTCGGCCATCGGCGATCGATTGAGAAGACCAATCTTATTAGGAGCATTACTGGCTTGCTCAAATAAGCGGATGCAGAAAAATGCTCGACAAGATGGCCATCGACTTCGGTCGCGGTCTGGACAAATACTTCAAGACGCTTGAAGGTTTGCTGCGCAACGCGGTAGCGACCGATCGTGCGCAACGCAAAATGCCTCTCGACGAAGGCTGCGCATTGGTTCGCGACGAAGCGCACGCGGCTCATGATCGCGGTAATAAAATTATGTTCATCGGCAATGGCGGGAGTGCCGGCATCGCCAGCCATCTGGCAATCGATTTTTCCAAAAACGGCGGCTTGCGTGCGACGGCCTTCAACGATGCGTCGGCGCTGACCTGCCTAGGGAACGATTTCGGCTACGATCAGATTTTTGCCAAGCAGATCGAGTTCCACGGTCGCGATGGTGACCTGCTGATCGCAATCAGTAGTTCAGGCCGATCGTCCAATATTCTGAATGCGGTACGGAAGGGGCACTCAATGAACTTCAAAGTCGTAACCTTCTCAGGGTTCACTGCCGACAACGAGTTGCGCAACGCCGGCGACGTCAATTTTTTTGTGGACTCGAAAGAGTACGGCTTTGTCGAGATTGCTCATTTGGCGCTTTGTCATGCAATCCTCGACATTGACATGGGTTGGGGTAATAAGTCCTGACTTTTACAACCCTAATACTCGGAATGTGACGAATGGCGAAACAAATCAAAAAAGTGATGGTGACCGGCGGGGCCGGCTATGTGGGTTCCAGCCTGGTGCCGAAGCTGCTTGCGGCCGGTTACGAAGTCGCCGTGCTCGATCTGTATCTTTATGGCGATGTGTTCGCCAATCTGAAGTCGAATCCGCGGATTACTGAGATCAAGGGGGACCTTCGCAACGCTGCCGATGTAAAACGTGCGCTTGCCGGATGTAGTGCGGTTATCCATTTGGCTTGCATTTCAAACGATCCGTCTTTCGATCTCAATCCAGATCTCGGTCGCTCGATCAACTATGATTGCTTCCGTCCGTTGGTCAGGGCATCGAAAGACGCCGGCGTTAAGCGCTTTATCTATGCCTCATCGTCGTCGGTTTATGGCATCAAGAGCGACGTTAACGTGACCGAGGAATTGCCCCTGGAGCCACTCACGGACTACTCAAAATACAAAGCGATGTGTGAGGACGTGCTCGAGCAGGAGCGGGAGCCAGGGTTCGTGACAGTCACGTTGCGGCCAGCGACAGTTTGCGGCTACGCACCGCGACTGCGTCTTGATCTGACCGTCAATATTTTAACGAACCACGCGATTAACAACGGCCGCATTACCGTGTTCGGGGGCGAGCAGTTGCGGCCGAATCTACACGTCGAGGATATGACCGATCTTTACCTGCAACTATTGGAAGCGCCCGACGAGACGATCAATGGCAAGATCTGGAATGCCGGCTATCACAACCTTAAAGTCCGCGACATCGCCGATATGGTGCGCGACGAGATTGGCAAGGAGGTCGATATCGTCGTTACGCCGTCCGACGACAACCGCTCGTATCACGTATCATCGGAAAAAATAAAAAAGGACGTCGGCTTTTCCGCCACGCGTACCGTGTCCGACGCGATCGTTGACCTCAAGCAAGCATTCGATTTAGGTAAAGTGCCGGATTCGATGACGAACGATCGCTATTACAATATCAAGCGAATGCAGGCGCTAAAATTGCGATGACCGAGGTCTCGAGACCCGCCCTTTCAATTGCTTCCGGCGCCTCGGACCCTCAAATTGGAACGAAGCATCGCGGGCCAGCCCAGGCAGCCCAGTTTTTGGTTCCGCTTTGGGGCACTCCGTTTATTGCGCCAATTTCTTCAGATCAGCTTGCCGACTTTGTTGGCCCCGGGCAATCTGCCGGCGGTCGCCAAAGCGCTTCCCAGCAAATTTGTTTTTCTCACGAATACGGATGGCGCCGACATCTTATCCGATCACCCGGCCATTCATTATTTGCGCGAGATCTGCGAGGTTGAGTTTAGCATTATCGATGATCTTATTACCGGCGACAACTATTCAACGACCATCACGCTAGCCTACGCGCGCGCCGTGCGAGCGGCTGGTGCCAAAATGGCCGATACCTGCTTCTTCTTCCTGATCTCGGACTATATCATGGCCGACGGTTCGCTCGCCAACGTGCTGGCCAGAGTACAGGCCGGCTATAGCGGCGTAGTTGCCGGCAATTTTCAGGTGACCGAAGAACACGCATCTGAGTCATTCTTTGACACTTTTGATGCCGGCGAGCCGGCAATCGTATTTAATGCGCGCCAACTGATGCGCTGGGCGATAAAATTTCTTCATCCCATGACGCTCGCCAACATGGTCAACTTTCCCCTATGCCGTAGCGAGCACTCGAATCGACTATTTTGGCACGTCGGTGAAAACACTTTAGTCGGACGCTTTTACTTGATGCACATGATTTGCATCCGGCCGGAAGTTACGAATTTCGACATTGGCTCGTCCTGCGACTATTCGTTTATTCCAGAAATGTGTCCGTCTGGGAATGTGCAGGTGATGACTGATTCCGATGAATATATGGTTGTCGAGATGCAAAGAGTTCATCACGAGGAAAAATTTGTGCGCTTGGGCGCCTTTGATCGGAACGCCTTAAAAGCAAGCCTCGCCGAATGGACGACGGCGATCCATCGCCAAAATGCACATTCAGCGGTGATATTTCATAGCGCGGCTCTTCCATCGAATTTGGATTCAGCGATCACGGAAACGGCGGCGTATATCAATGAGATTGAGCGTTCATTGCCGCCGCCGCAACCGCACCGCAATCATCCATATTGGTTGGGCGCAATATCGGCCCACCGGTGGGCTGTCGCGCGGATGAAGGGCGAACCCAGACCGCCGCGGAATTCTACAGTCCCGCGCTTCCACGACTGGGTTTATGGTCTGCGGGCCGTCATCTTCGGCCGTCAGCCCTATGTGCGGCGTTGGCATCCGCGGTGGCCGGATTTTAAAATGATTGGCACTATTACGCAGCGTCACTGCAACAGCGGTCGACTTCTATTCATTTCCCATGAGCCGGACACTTTCAGTGAGTGGCTCAAAAGCAGTTCAAGGTCCGTCGATTCGATCAACCTTGAAGCTTTCCTCGAATTTACCAAGGATGAATACAGGCCGTTGATGGGGGTATTCGATTGTTGCCTGTTGATCCTCAGAGAATCTGACATGGCGCGCTCCGGACGATTAATAGACATGATTATGCCGATGCTGAGGCCGGACAAGCATCTGCTGGTATTCAAGTTTAATGGAGAGGAATTCAGCCTTGACGTGCGACTTAGAGACGATCTGTTTCGAGAGATTTCGGCGTTTTTCGATCCCGCTTGGACAATGGACCAAGTCCATTTTGTTCCTGGCGCGCGGTCAGTCGGGATGGCATTGCGAGTCATGCGAGAGACGCTAGCATTGGCACTAAAGAACGCGATCTGGACCCCACTCGCGGCTATCGCGGCCGGGCTTTTGATTGCGGTCTGTTTTGTTTGCAATTTGCGCAGGCATAGTGTCTCTCAGCCCGTGCACAATCAGCTTTTTTCCAGCGTTGCTGTGGTTATGCGTGGAATGGCCGAGTCTTCGTCCAAGATCGATGACATCATCAAAGAAAGCCCGATTACTCTGGCCGGACGGCGTTTTACGGAAGATAGGGTGAGACTGGCAACCGCGGCGCCCGCCGCGAACGCTTAAACGACGCTAGGGCAATGCCATGGCTACCGAACGACGTGTTGGTCTCGATTTTGACAACACGATCATTACGTACGATTCGGTCTTTCGTTCGGCAGCGGTGCAGCAGGGTCTGATTAGCGCTGATTTTTCCGGTGGCAAGAAGGAAATCCGCGACGCAATTCGCCTGCTGCCTGACGGCGAGCAATCCTGGCAGCAATTGCAAGGACAGGTTTACAGCAAAGGCATTGTGGACGCCCAACTGTTCGACGGCGTGGATGTATTCTTGCGGCGCTGCCGTCGCGAAAATATTGCGGTCCATATCGTCAGTCATAAAACAAAACACGGACATCATGATCCTGAACGGATCAATCTTCGCGATGCGGCGCGGGACTGGATGGCTGCGCACGGGTTTTTTCGCGAGAGCGGTTACGGCATTCCCGTTAAAAACATCTTCTTTGAGGACACGCGGCAGGACAAGCTTGAGCGCATCGCGCGGCTCCGCTGTACAGAATTTATCGACGATCTTGAAGAAGTTTTGATCGATCCGGCCTTCCCGTCCGGGGTCGAGCGAATTTTATTCGGGACAATTACTACCGTTTCCGAGTCGGCGCCGTATGTTGTCTGCCCGAGAT
This sequence comes from uncultured Alphaproteobacteria bacterium, assembly GCA_963809675.1. Taxonomy (GTDB): domain Bacteria; phylum Pseudomonadota; class Alphaproteobacteria; order Rhizobiales; family Xanthobacteraceae; genus Pseudolabrys. The sequence goes on along the minus strand of CAWEKJ010000005.1, from coordinate 315,878 downwards.
GGCGTGACATTGAGGAGTACATATTCCGTGCGCGGGCCTGATCCTCAGCTTGCTCAGGCACACGAGGTAGCGCGCGTGCTCGCTGGGATGCCGGCAAAGATCGAGCGTCTGCCCAAAGGCGGCCGCAACAGCCGCATTTACCGCGTGCAATGCGATGCCGGTGAATATGCGCTTAAGCAGTACCCGTCACGCGCAAGCGATCCGCGCGATCGGCTCGGCACTGAAGTCGGTGCTTTGAAGTTGATGGAATGCAACGGTGTCACGGCCGTTCCGCGCGTGGTCGGCGTCGACAAAACGCATGGCTTTGCGTTGTTAACTTGGATCGACGGTACCGCGATCACCGACATTGCGGATTCCGATATCGATACGGCGGCCGACTTTTTGGCGGAGATTCACGCATTGCGGATCGTGCCGGCTGCCCAGGAGCAGCCTCTTGCAGCTGAGGCGTGTCTATCAGGCCTAGAGATCGAACGACAAATTGCTGGGCGGTTTGCGCGGCTTCAGCGGACGAAAGAGTCGGATCTTCTGCTTTTCTTGGAAAAAACCTTTGCTCCGTCGCTCGAATATGAGCGCAACAAAGCGAGGTCGAAGACGCAAGCTGCCGGCCTTGATTTTGCAGGCGAACTGCCGCAGGAATGGCGCAGCTTGGCGGCATCTGACTTTGGGTTTCACAACAGCTTGCGCCGCAAGGATGACTCTTTGGCTTTCGTTGATTTTGAATATTTTGGTTGGGACGATCCGGCAAAACTGATAGCCGATGTTTTGCTGCATCCCGGCAAGGTATTGAACGCGCAACAGCGGCGACGATTTCGCCAGCGGGCCGAACGGCTCTATGGGACCGACCGCTCGTTCGCGACGCGGCTGGACGCGTATCTTCCATTGTTCGGCCTGCGTTGGGTGCTGATCCTTCTCAACGAATTCATCCCCGACCGCTGGCAGCGCCGAGTTTCGGCCGGCGCCACCGAAAGCTGGGCGCAAGCCAAGGCGGCGCAACTTGCGTATGCCGTCGATTTCCTTGTGGCGCTACCCCAAAAGGTGGAGGGCTAATCCATGGCCAGCAGCACGGAGCTCGCGCAGGGGTCAAAGTTCGCGACCGCGCCGCTGGATGAGCGCTCGAAATATTTGCGCAAACTCGTGGTGCGTGCGCTCGAAGGTGGCGGCCGTGGCCATGTCGGTTCGTCAATGTCGCTGATCGAGATTATGCGGGTGCTCTACGACGACATCCTGCGTTATCGCCCCAGTGAGCCGAAATGGAGCGGTCGCGACCGTATGATCTTGAGCAAGGGGCATGGCTGCATCGCGCTCTATGTCTTGCTAGCTGACAAGGGGTTTATTCCACTCGACACGCTCGACACTTTTTGCCGCCGTGATTCGATTCTTGGCGGTCATCCGGAAGCCGGCAAGGTGCCCGGCGTCGAGGCCTCGACCGGCGCGCTCGGGCACGGTCTGTCGATCGGCGTCGGAATGGCGCTGGCGGCGCGCATTCAAAAGCGCGACAGCCGCGTGATCGTAGTAATCGGGGACGGCGAAATCAACGAGGGCTCGGTCTGGGAAGCGGCCCTATGCGCCGGCAAGCATCGGCTGTCGAACCTCACAGCAGTCGTCGATTACAATAAGGTCCAATCCGCCGGCCCGACGAGCGAAATTCAAGACCTCGAGCCGCTACTCGACAAATGGCGTGCGTTCAACTTCGCCACGGTCGAGATCGATGGCCATGATGTCAACGCGTTGCGCAGTGTGTTCCGCAGTCTGCCGCTGGTGCAAGATCGCCCGACCGCCGTCATCTGCCACACTGTAAAAGGTAAAGGTATCGCCTTTGCCGAGAATGACGCCAACTGGCATCACAAATCGAAGATCGGCAAAGACATGCTCGCGCGACTGTATGGCGCCTTGGAATAAACGATGCGTCAGACTTGCCTCAACATGGTCTACGATCTGGCGAAGCGCGACAGGCGCGCGCTGTTCATTGGTTCTGATCTTAGCCCCGGTCTGCTCGCCGAGATGAAGCGGGATATGCCTGACCGCTACTACATGGAAGGCATCACCGAAGCCAACGTGATCGGGATGGCGGCGGGCCTCGCCTTTGAAGGCTATATCCCTTATGTCAACACGATTGCGACCTTCATTACGCGGCGTTGTTACGAGCAGGTTGCGGTTGATCTTTGCCTCCACGACCTGCCGGTGCGGTTGATCGCCAATGGCGGTGGCCTGGTCTATGCCCCGCTCGGGCCGACGCATCTCGCTATCGAGGATATCTCGATCATGCGTGCGCTCCCGAATATGGCGGTAACCGCGGTCTGCGATGCCAAGGAGATGGTGCGGCTGATGAACGCCACGCTCGACTGGCCGCATCCGATCTATATTCGACTAGCCAAAGGCGGCGACCCGGTGGTCAGCCGCGACGAACTCGGTTTTACGTTTGGAAAAGCCATTCCGATGCGTCGAGCCCACTCCAAGCGTTCGGTCGTTCTGATGTCGACCGGCGTCATGACTACCAACTCGCTGGCCGCCGCTGAAATTCTCGCCAAGGATGGCATCGACGCCTCGGTCGTTCATTTCCATACCATCAAGCCCATCGACGCTGCGACGCTGCTCGATTTCGCCAGCGAGGCTCGATATGTTTTTACGGTGGAGGAGGGTGTTCGCATCGGCGGCTTCGGCAGTGCGGTAACAGACGTGATGGTCGAGTCGCTTGGCACTGTAAGTCCGCCGATCAAACGCCTCGGCCTGCCGGATGAATTCCCCCATAACTACGGGCTACAGGAAGACTTGTTCGACATTTACGGACTGCTGCCGAACCAGATCGCGGCCAATGTCAGCCACGCTCTTAAGAAAAACGATCGGCTGGCGTAGGTTTACGGTTAAATCTTTTGTCTCGCGGAAATCGCGGCGTGCCGCTCACAGACCGAGTCATGCATGTGGTTACTCGTTGGTGGTGACTCCGAAATTGGCGCGGCTACCCACCAATTTCTGAAATCTCGCGGGATTGCGGCCGCTGCCACCACGCGGCGCCGTGAACGCCTGGCCGCTGATCGGCCGTTTCTCGACCTGGCATTGCCGCTTGATACGTGGGAGCCGCCGGCTGGTACGACGGCTGCTTGCATCTTCGCGGCGGTTGCCCGAATTACCGCCTGTGACGCCGATCCGCGGGGCTCCTCGTATATAAATGTGACGCAAACGGTCGCACTGGCCGATCGCTTGCTCGCCCGCGACATTCCGGTCCTGTATCTTTCGACCAATCAGGTGTTCGACGGCACGGTGGCAAATGTCGTCGCCGATGCAGCGCCGAATCCAGTGACAGAATATGGTCGGCAAAAGGCCGCCGCCGAGGCCGCGTTCCGCGGCCGCATGGAGACGGGGCCGGCGGCGATCCTTCGGCTGTCCAAGGTGGTGTCGCCCGACATGCCATTGATCCGCGCCTGGATCGACGCACTCACGGTCGGCAAACCAATCCGCTGTTTTCGCGACATGACGATGGCGCCGGCCGAAACCGCGATGGTATCCGCGGCATCGCCGCTCTACTGAAAGACGGCGCCCGCGGACTATTTCAGCTCACCGGTCCACGTGATCTTGTCCTATGCCGATATCGGCCGCTATCTGGCGAAGCGGCTGGGCGCGGATCCGGCGCTGGTCACGGAAAACACGACGCGCGAAGCCGGCTTGCCGGAAGGATCAGGTCGCGCATCACACGACGCTCGAATTCGTCGCGGCTGCGTGAGTGCATACGGGATTGCGGTGCCAGATATCCATGCGATTATTGGTTCAATCATCGCGGCGGCGCGAAAAACTTAACCGCGGCGCGCTTGCTTCACGAGAATTGCAACTTCACGTCAAATTCATTTTTAGATCCTCAGCACCAGCCCCGCGAGAATACGACATAGTCCGTAAATCCAGCTATCGCAACGGCAAAAGGTGCTTCCATCTTCGCCAGGTCAACATATTCTTCATCATTAGCGTCCGGGGAGATTTTCGAGCGGTGTGACAAAGGGTTGTTCTCTCAATTTACGGAAGCAGCGGTAATTGTAAGATCCTTCACCCCTTCAAAATCAAATGAATTCCCGCGGCCCCACTTGCGATTCATGGCTCGCACGTAACGCGGAATTTTCGCTTCACTCGGCTTGAACGCGGATAAACAAAGGATGGTAATCGTTCAGTCTGAATAGCTGCAGAAAGAATTCGAACTGTAATCGTTAGCCCGTGTCCAACTACAAACTGGCACGTCTCGGTACATTACCGCGCCACACCGCGAGATCATGGATTACCCGGAACGCATGGTCTTGTTGACGACATGTTCGGTCGTCCCTCCGTTTCAATAAAGCAACAGCCGAGACAAAGTAGCCGGCACCGTGTCACAATTCGAACCAAACCGATTCTGTTCCGGTGACCATCAGAACAACGCGGAATATGAAGTCCAGGTGTGCCCAGAATAATCGTGATGAAGATGCGTCGGAGGCCAAGAACGGGCTGCCTTTGGAACTCCGAGTTCGGGCGATCTGTCCAAAAACTTGAGTTACGTCAAACGACCACGATCGCAAGAGTGGACGGCAAATGGTATGTGGCCATCTTCGATCACTTGTGACGCGGTCGCTCGTTTCAATTCCCGGAACATCGTTCCGTAGATATCGACGTTTCTCTGCAGCGCTAGAGCGATCAACTGCCCCTGCCCGAGCCGTAATCGAGAATGCGTGGGTTGCCCGTCTCGGACGACGCAAGCGCCCGCTGCAGAACATATTCGTAATTGAGGGAAGTTCCCCGCACAATCTCTCCCTCTGTGTTCGCGGCTTATTGTTGATCCGGATCTGCCGGATCCGCGAGATAACTCATCAGCCGCGACGTTGAGTAGCACGCGTCCCGCCGCGCCGCTTCGAACCAAGTCTAGCGCTTCATTGATTTTATTGAGAGGGAATTCGTGGGTAATGATACCGTCGAATGATAGTCGACCAGCCTTTGTCAACCGGATCAGGCGCGGAATATCGATGTGGGGCGCCGCGTCGCCACCGTGCGAGCCGGTCAAAACCTTGTTGAAATGGATAGGCAACGTATAGATCGTCACCTTTTCGTTCGGCACGCCGACTAGCACACAGGTGCCGTCCGCGTGTGTGAGGTCATAGGCCTGCTCGATCACCGACTTGACGCCAGTAGTCTCGACCACCTTGTCTGGGCCGTGAGCGCCGACGATTTCCCGGATCGCCGCCGGCACGTCTTTGATATCCTTGCTGTTGAGGCAATGCGTTGCTCCGCGCGTCTTCGCCATCGCGAGTTTGCTCTCGATCAGATCAATCGCAACGATCGGATACGCGCCGGCGAGGTAGGCAAACTGCACGACATTTAAACCGACGCCGCCGACGCCGAAAATAACGACCGACTCGCCGATCTTTACCTTTGCATCATTGTTGATCACGCCGGCCGCAGTGGTTACGGCGCAGCCGAGCAGCGGCGCGACCTTAAGGTCGTAGTCAGCCGAAATCGGCGTCATCCGATTTTCTGAAATCACGGCGTATTCATTGAACGTCGTCACCCACCCGGCATTAAGCTTCTCTCCGCGCCACTTGTAGCTCGGCGGCGGACCCTGGATGCCGCGGCTCGGCCGCCAGTGTAGCACCACCGTGTCGCCTGCTTTTACGTTGCTGACACCTGGGCCAGTTTCGACGACCTCGCCGGAGGCTTCGTGGCCGAGGAGATGCGGCAGAAATTTGTCGGGACCTTTGGCTGCAGCGATCTCATTGAGCTGCGCACCACAGATCGTCGTGTAGAAAATCCTGACCAGAACCTGGCCGACGCCGAGGGCTTCGGGAAATTCGATATCATCGAAGGTCAGCGGCTTGCGCGATTGAGTGAGAATCGCGGCCTTGGCTTTCTTGATTTTCATATTGCCGCTCTGCTATTCGAAATAGATAAATTCGTAATCGCCAGTGTAGCCGAAGTGATTATATAGCCAGATCCATTCCGAGGTGTGTAAAACGGATTCGGCGGTCAGTGCCCAGCACTCGAGATTGAATTGCTCAAGCTCGTTCCGGTAGCCTTCGACCATGATGTATTTGTTAATGCCGACGCGTTCGATTTCCCGCACCGCAGTCTGCAAATCATATAAGCGAAGGTTGTGCAGCGTTCCGAGCGAAATCACAAGATCGAAATGTCTGTCGCCAAAGGGATAACGTTCCTGTGCTTTATGATTGAATAGAAAAGGCTTGATGTTGTCGCGGGCTTCCGAAAGACCGTGCTTGGAAATATCGAACCCGGCGACTTGAAGGTCGGGTAGAATTTTTTTCATTTCGTAGAGCAGAAAGGCCTTGCCGCATCCGACATCGAGAACCCTCGATCCGTTCTTGAGGCTGTAGATGTCGATCAGCGCCTTCGCTACCGGCGCCCAACGGCCCTCGATGAACTTATAGCCGCCGTAGCCGTAGCGGCGATCGCCGTCCCAGTAATCGAATTCATACTCCTTCGCCTTGACCATGCAATGGACCTTGTCGTCCACCATGCGCGCCAAGTAGTCTCGTTTAGTCGCCTTGTGAAGGGGCGTTACGATCTCTAGCAGTCGACCCATTCTATTCCCCAATCAATTGCTATTCTGGCGCTTTAGTTGATGGGATGCGACTTACGATCAGAGCCGCATCCAAGCACGTGAAAATAATTCCCGGGGTGCGCTATCGCCCTCAGAAAGTCAAGTAATCCAATGGGTTTGTCGTAACCGCGGTTCTGACGCTTGATAGCTATAATAAAGCTTGTGCGCATTATTTTTAAACTTTTGGCGGACGCGATCGCAGATTTAAGGAGAGAGGTAACCTCGGCTATTTTGGGCGGACTTAAATTGTTCTGGCGCGAATTAGCGCGACTCAAGTTCCTTGCGAACTAAATCCACTAGCGATCCGGCCTGCGCATCAAATTTAATGCCGCGAATATTGAATGCAGCGGCCGCGGCCAAATCCTGATCCCGATCGCCAATAAGGAAACTGCGGCCGAGGTCGATCGGCCAACCGCTCGCCGCCTGTTCGAGCATACCTGGTTCCGGCTTTCGGCAACGGCATTGGATGGCGAATTCCTTGACCGACCCATCCGGATGGTGAGGGCAATAGTAGTAGGCGTCGATATGTGCGCCTTCTGTCCTTAAGATGTCTTGGATATGTCTGTGAACTTGATCGATCTCGGCCTCGGAATAAAGCCCACGCGCGACGCCGCTCTGATTGGTTACGACAAAGACGTAATAGTCGGCCTCGTTTAGCAAACGCACCGCCGCCGTGGCGCCCGGAATCATCTCAATGTCCTCGGGCTTATGGGCGTAGCCGCGGTCGACGTTGAGCACGCCGTCGCGATCGAGAAACGCGGCTGGTCGTTTCGGGCGCGCCCAAGATTCGGTGTGCTCGCGATCGTTAGGTTGGTCGGGAATTTGCGACATACTCCGCCTGAATCATTGCGACGATACCTTAGTAAGTGTCAACTGTGGGCAACGAATCCCGACGTTCAGGCGGGAAATGCTCTATAAGCAAGCCGGCTTTTACCTGCAGACTGTGCTCGGCGACATTGGGCTGGTCGTGACGGCGACTATCAAAAGAATCTGATATGGCAACAATTGCATCCAGAAGTAACGCTAAGACGACAATGGCCGGTAACGTGACCGTGCTCGTTACGGGTGGCGCTGGTTTCATCGGCGCTAATTTCGTCCTCGAGTGGCTTTCGCTCGGGCTCGGGACCGTCGTCAATCTGGATAAGCTCACTTATGCCGGAAATCGTGACAATCTCGCGGACGCCGCTGGAAACCCGCACCATATTTTCGTTGAGGGTGACATTGGCGATGTCGAGCTCGTAGCAAAACTGCTGAGGGAGCATCGTCCCGCCGCGATCGTAAATTTTGCCGCCGAATCACATGTCGACCGTTCGATTCATGGGCCTGCCGATTTCATCTCCACCAATATAGTCGGGACCTACCGTCTGCTGGAAACTGTGCGCGCACATTTGCAGACGCTCGGTGCGTCCCGAGCAGGGAGCGTTTCGCTTCCTCCACGTGTCGACCGACGAGGTCTTTGGCTCGCTCGAAAGTCACGCGCCGGCCTTTACTGAATCAAATCAATATCTGCCCAATAGTCCCTATTCAGCATCAAAAGCGGCATCGGATCATCTGGTCCGCGCGTGGCACCACACCTATGGACTCCCGATTGTCGTCACTAACTGCTCCAACAACTACGGACCCTACCAGTTTCCAGAAAAACTCATTCCTCTAACAATCCATCATGCGCTGACGAACCAGCCATTGCCGTTATACGGCGATGGTCAGCAACGACGGGATTGGCTTTACGTAACAGATCATTGCGCCGCTATTCGTGCCGTCCTTGACCGTGGACGCATAGGCGAGACGTACAATATCGGCGGACGAACAGAAAAAACCAATGTCGATGTCGTGCATACGCTGTGTGATATTCTCGATGCCGAAAAGCCGCGTACCGGTGGCGGATCGTACCGGCAACAAATCGAATTTGTCGGCGATCGTCCCGGCCACGACCGGCGCTATGCGATGGATGCTAGCAAAATCGAACGTGAACTCGGATGGAAACCTGCCGAGACATTCGAAACTGGACTCCGCAAGACCGTTCGCTGGTATCTAGACAACACCGAATGGGTCGAACGCGTGGTGAACGGCTCTTATCGTGATTGGGTGCAAAAGAATTATTCCAATCGATGATCTGGCGCTTTATTATTGCCTTGTAAGTTTTGGCTTTGAATAGGTATCCATTTGCTATGCGGAAAAAAGCGCGAAAAGGCATTATCCTCGCCGGCGGCTCGGGCACGAGACTTCATCCCGCAACACTTGCTATGTCCAAGCAATTATTGCCGATCTTCGACAAACCGATGATCTACTATCCGCTCTCGACATTGATGCTGTCGGATATTCGCGACGTTTTGATCATATCCACGCCGCAGGATCTTTCGCGCTTCGAACAGCTGCTCCGCGACGGCAGCCAGTGGGGAATGCGTTTCACTTATGCCGTTCAAGTCTCGCCCGACGGGTTGGCGCAGGCGCTCATTATCGGTGCCGACTTCATCGGCGATGACAATGTGACGCTTATCCTCGGCGATAACTTGTTTTACGGGCACGGGCTGCCGGCCGCGCTGGAGAAGGCGTCCGACCGGGATACTGGGGCAACGGTCTTTGCTTATCGCGTCAACGATCCGGAACGCTATGGCGTGATTGAATTCGATAAAAGCCGGCGCGCGCTATCGGTCGAAGAAAAACCGGCGAAGCCGAGATCAAATTATGCCGTCACCGGTCTTTATTTCTTCGACAATGGCGTGGTTGATATCGCCCGGTCTGTGAGACCATCGGCGCGCAACGAACTGGAAATCACGGACGTCCATCAAGCTTATCTCAAGGCCGGACGGCTCAACGTGGAAATCCTGGGGCGCGGCCATGCCTGGTTCGATACCGGCACGCACGAATCGATGCTCGAGGCCAGCCAATTCATTGCAACAATAGAACATCGGCAGGGGTTGAAGGTCGCTTGTCCGGAAGAGATCGCATTTGGCAAACGTTGGATCGACATTCATGAAGTCGAACGCGTTGCCAAATCGATGATCAAAACGACCTACGGCATGTACCTACATCGCTTGGTAGAAGAGGAGCGCCAGCGGTGAAAGTGACGCCGACCGAAATACCCGATGTGCTGATCCTTGAGCCGGCCGTTTTTGAAGATGAACGCGGCTTCTTTTTCGAAAGCATCAATCAAAAGGAATTTGAACATATTGCGGGTCCGAAGACCCGGTTTGTTCAAGACAACCAATCGCATTCGGTAAGAGGTGTTCTACGCGGTCTGCACTATCAAATCGAACAGCCGCAAGGAAAGCTGGTGCGCGCCGTTCAAGGCGAGATTTTCGATGTCGTTGTGGATCTGCGCCGGAGTTCGCCGACGTTCGGAAAATGGAGCGGTGTGAAGCTTTCGGCGGGAAATAGGAAACAGGTTTGGATTCCCGAAGGTTTGGCTCACGGCTTTTTGGTTTTGAGCGAAACGGCCGACGTGTTGTACAAGGTCACGGATTATTACGCGCCCCAGCATCAGCGTGCGCTGTCTTTTGGAATGACCCTCGCATCGGAATCGCATGGCCCACGGATCGTGAGCCGATATTATCCGCCAAGGATCGGGCGGCGCCTCCGCTTGCCGCCGCCGAGGTCTTCCCGTGAGGCTGCTGGTCACTGGTGCTGACGGCCAAATTGGTTGGGAACTGCGGCGCAACCTTGTGGCTTTGGGGGAGGTAATTGCGATGGATCGCAAAGCCTGCGATTTGTCATGTCCGCAGGATCTGCCTCGTATCATACGTGAGACGTGTCCGGACATTGTAATCAATGCCGCCGCCTATACCACCGTCGATAAAGCGGAGGATGAAGAGGCGCTGGCGACAATGATAAATGGCACCGCGGTCGGCGTGATCGCCGAGGAAGTGCGCAAACTGGGCGCCCTGCTAATTCACTATTCCACGGACTATGTATTCGATGGGACCAAAGCTGTTCCGTATACGGAGGATGATACTCCGCATCCCATCAATGCCTATGGACGCAGCAAACTCGCAGGCGAGCGCGCCATTGAACAATGTGGGGGAGATCACCTGATCCTGCGGACGAGCTGGCTCTATGGCGCGCGCGGGCACAACTTCTTAAACACGGTCCTGCGGCTGGCGCGCGAGCGTGACGAGTTGCGCATCGTGGTCGATCAAATTGGTGCGCCGACTTGGGCCCGCGAAATCGCCGAAGCCAGCGCTTCGATCGCACGGCAGGCGGCGGCCGAGCGAAATCGGGGAAATTTTTCGTCGGGCATTTTCAACGTAACGGCCGCGGGCGCGGCCAGCTGGTTTGGCTTCGCCGAGGCCATTTTGGATTACGCACAGCCCGCAAAGGTCGGCCGTAACCGACCGAAGATTCACCCGATTTCAAGTTCGGAATATCCTACGGCGGCGGCTCGGCCGAAGAACAGCCGATTAGCAGGAGACCGTGTGCGTCGGCGGTTCGGGATCGCTTTGGCGGATTGGAACAGTGCGTTGAAAGCTTGTATGCAGAAGAAGATCTTGTCCGAAGCACAAGGCCAGCCGGGACATTCTGGAGAGTGACGGTGGCAGAAGAAGTCAATGGGCCGCAAATAAAATTCCTAAAAGATTTTGGAGCTGTGGTTTGCCGACTGACTTCCTTTCATCATGTTGGTTTTTCAGCGCCGAATTGCAGCACAAAGAGTTTCTTGCCTGCTATTTTGATTGCCGCGTCGACTGCCGCTTGCGCCGCCATCACCTCCGATGCGCAAATTGCCGCCCGAATTGCGGCACCCGCTGATTATCGCAAGATCATTAGCGAAGGTACGCCGGCGCCGATGACCAAGGGGGCGCTGGTGTCGGAACTGCGTAAGACGAGCGGGCCACAACCAGGCGACTGGATGGCGTGCGTTAAGTCTAATACGAATCCATATATCGGATTTTTCGCTGTGTTTATCGCAGACGAAAAAGTAAATGATTTCCGTCGCTCCATTGGCATTGACCAGTGTGAATCCGCAGCGTATTCGCTCCTGCCATCGCCGCCGCCTCCCGTTCAGGAAAACAATAAATCCGGCAAGCGCAAAAAACCGATTCAACATCGAGGCCGTCGCATCGACAGCGGATATTCGGCTGGCGACAGGTCGTCCGATTATTTGACATCAGAATCCGATTGACCTTCTCTTGCGCCATCGTAGCTGTCCGACGTTCCGCCATTGATAGATTCTGTGCCGGTAGCGTCGGCCAATGGATGGCTTTTTTCCCACACGTGCTTGGCAGTCTCCATTGGCCCAATCCCAAATTCGCCCACCAGGACTTCTCATTGCCAAATTGGCGGAGCTTTCGATGATGGCTTCGGCACAGCGGAACAGTAAATTCGTCGCTGACTTTGAGCCGCAGGGCTCTGGGCTGCGCAAATTGCAGATGATGCGGATCGGACGGCTGTCGTCCGTTCAGAACCGCCACTGCGGCGATTGGGCAGTCAGCGTTGACCTCGCGAGTGGTCACCTGAGCTTCTCGGACGAGACGTCCGGCTCGCGCCGTCGGAACGTAAATGGAAAGCTTGAGCGGCGGGACTGAGGCTTGCAGCGTCTCAACGACTCGAGCGTAATCACAATCTGGCGAGTTTGCCGCCAGAGCAAATGCTCGTAACGGCTGAGGCGGTCGAGGGCGAAAGTCGGCCAATTTGCCAGGCGCAAGAAGCAGTCGGCAATATTCGATTTTGAATCGGAGTCGAATTGCGCTCCCACTGCGGCATTTGGTTGCTGTGCCGGTCGTAAGAATAGAGAATGGCGCTCCGAGATATCTGTTATCCCGACTTCAGAGGTATTTGAAGGTTGCGCGCCGTTCTGGCAGGAGCCCTCGCTAACCGATTCGAAAAGAGCAGTTTCAATGCCGGTTGCGCGGCGAAGTCGCCAGAGGACGCTCGCCAGTCGAAGTACCAACTCGCGCTCCACGGCCAACTCAGCGTCATAGTCGGAAATCACGGCGGCTTCGAAAGCTTCGTAATCTTCGCAATCCTCGAGCGCAGCAATTACGGTTTCGGCCGTGAGGCCGTGGCGCAATGCATTGCGGCGAGAATGTTCTTTGCCTTCTTGCGTCCTTGGTCCGGTGCTTTTCAGCGCGTTGCGGCGATTGGCTTCAATCTGCTTGAGGGATGTCATCGAGGAGCGCTTGGAAAATGGGTTCGTTTCGCCGATGCGAGAAGCACCATGCCGTTCGGCGCGGCTTGGCGTCTTTGCTCTGTCCGTTGCCGATTTGCTGTAATCTGCGCCGCCATCAGTTTTCCGCCGGGGCCTTGGCGGCGTCTTCATTAGGATGGATGTCTACCGCGGCAGATTTTGGGCGAGTCTGATCCCAAAGTTCTGTGGCTACTTCCAGCGGTTTGATCTTGAGATTTCCCCACCAGGCCACCTCATTGCCGGCCTGATGCAGCTGCCGATGATGGCCTCGGCAGAGCGGTACCGTGAACTCGTCGCTGACTTTGAGGCCCAAGGCTCTGGGCTGGGCAAATCGCAGGTGATGCGGATCAGACGGTTGCCGGCCGCAGACCAGGCAAGGCTGCGAGGAAACAAACCTTAGATGGGCCTTATCACGCAGTCGTTTAGGCTCGGCGATAGTGAGAACGCTCTTGTCGATGCGACCGGGGATGAGATCAGGCGCCTTCGGCGCAAGCGGCGGAGCCGGCGATGTCGATGGAAACGTCCCTTCGGCTTTCCGTCGTTCATTTCGGAAGTGTTCACCCAGCATATCTTGTCGACGGCCATAGTAGTGGGATGGTCTTGGGATCGGCGTCGTATCATCGGGATGAAAATCGGTACGCGCATCGGTAGCAACCGGGATAGGCGGTGACGGTAGTGGCAGGGGCTTCTGTTGTGCTGTGGCCTTGCCGCCCCGATAGAGCTCAAGACCAAACGGCCTGCCGAAGGTGGCCAGCGCCCGCTTGGTGGCGTCGGTCTCGGCTGCCTTGAGGGCGATGTCGTGCACCTCGCCCGGCGAAGTACCTCGGCCTTCACCGGTGCCATGGCCTTCGCGGATGACGGTTGTGCCGTCTGCCTGCACCGTAAGACGGACACGGGCGACATAGACGGCGAGAAATGTGCCGCGGTTCTCACGGGAAAGGACGCACCGGGACTCAATCGTCTCCCGGCTCCAGCCGTCAAACCCGAAGATCCGGTTGGCTTCCGTGATGGCGTACCAGCCCTGGAGATAGGTCAACTCCCGTCCGTTGGCCTCTCGGGTGCGGATATGGCGGTGGTCGGGATTACGCTTGAGCGCCTGTACCTGTTTTGCTGAGAAGCCCATCACCGTGTCCTCACGCTTAGAACCGGTTCGGGATTGGAGAGGGTGGCGCCGGCAACCTCAGCGCCCCCTTTGAGATCGTTCGCCAGGATTTGGCGCCTCAGCCGGGGCTCACCCGGCTCCCAATAGGTCTTAGGGACGGCATCCTCATTGAGCACCACCAAAGCCGGCATTCCTGCCCTGATAGAGGCAGTAAAATCGGGGGCCGTAAGTTTGGTCAGGTCCAGGTCGACCATCACGTCCTTGGCGATCTGACGGCGCTTTGACGCCCGGTCCTTCAACCGGGCAAGCCGATCCTCCATCTCTGCGATCCGGCATTTGAGGCCGCTTGCCAGGGCCTCGTCGGCCAGGGCCGCCCGCAGAATGGCGGCGAGGATTTCGTGGACGTCCGTGAGGCCTTCAACGGTATCGGCGAGGGTCTGCTCGTCGATCTGGGGGTCCTGCGCCCGGATGCGGTCGCGGATGGTGCGGTAGTGGATAGAGGCAAATTCCAGACTCATGGCGAACTCCAATGCTGTTAGAAAGCGTCAGTAAGCCGGCCCTCGACTATTGATATCAAACATATCATATGATATGAAAATGTCAAGCGCACCAAAGTCACTAACTAGCGCTCAAATTAGGGCGGCTCGCGCGTTGTTACGTTGGAGTGCTGAGGATCTAGCAAACGAAACTGCAGTAGGCGTCGCCACGATACGTCGTGCTGAACTTAGCGAGTCGGAAACGTCAATGACGGCAGCCAATAACTCGGCAGTCCGGCGTGCACTAGAAAGTGCGGGTATTGAATTCATCGAAGAGAACGGCGGCGGCCCAGGTGTGCGATTACGCAAGCGTCAACGGTCCAAGCAGCCCAAATAGCCGCCGCGAGCGAAGGACGCTCATGGCAAGAAGACAACGAAGACGGTTCCGTTGGACGAAAGTTTGGCTGATACTCGCTGGCGTAATTGCCCTCTTGAGGATCGTCGGGCAGATATTCGCCGTCACTAGCCCGCCGCCAGTGACCGGCTGGGAGGGCCTTGCTCTTTGTTCGTACGTGGCGTCACTCGATGGAGCGAAAAGCGTATGGCGTATATTACTGCACCACCTGCTGCGAATTTGGCGCCGGCCGCGGGGCCACGGAGGATTGATCTTATCCTCCGCCCCTTGATACTTTTGTCATAAAGGGCCCTGGCGTCATGTCCAATGAGGGGCTTTTCGAACAATTCATGGGAGGAATCAATGAGTAAAGAAAGTCGCAAAGGCTTAAATCGGCGCAGCCTGTTGAAACAAGCGGCGGCCGTCGGCGCGTTTCCGCTCTTGAACATCTCACGCAGCTTCGCCGCCGAAGAGACCATCGGAAATTATCCCGCCGGCGTGCAAGGCGACAGCGTTTTTGTAGGGCTGACCCTTCCGCTGACCGGCGCCTATTCCGCCGAGGGCGGCGATCTGCAAAAGGGCTACGAGCTCGCGATCGGCCATCTCAACAATGGCGGTGGCCTCGTTTCGAAGATTTCGACGCTGTCCGGCAAGGGCGTGCTCGGCAAGAAGATTGAATATAAAGTTGCCGATACACAGACGCAGCCGGGACCGGCGGTGCAGGCTGCCAGCAACTTCATCACCAACAACAAGGCGATCATGATCTCGGGCTGCTCGAGCAGCGCGACCGCGATCGCACTCGAGAAGGTTGCTCAGCGTTACCGCGTTCTCAACATGGTCGGCGCCAGCGGCGCCAACGAGACGACCGGTAAGGACTGCCAGCGCTACGCTTTCCGCTCACAGCCGAGTGCATACATGGCCGCGAAAGCGCTCGCGCCGGTGCTGGCAAAGGAGCTTGGAACGAAACGCAAGGCTGTCTATCTCGTACCCGACTACGCTTATGGCCACTCGGTGTTCGATTCGACGTCGAAGTTTACTGAAGCATTGGGTTGGACGACGGTAGGCCAGCAGCTGTGTCCAGTCGGCACTGCTGACTACAGCTCGCATCTTCTCAACATCGCCAACAGTGGCGCCGACGTATTCGTCAACGTCGCCTTCGGCAACGACTCGGTCGCCTCCACTAAGCAGGCCAAGCAATTCGGCGTGCTCGACAAGATGAAAATGATCGTGCCGAACCTGTCCTCGTTCCAGGGCAAGGAAGTCGGTCCAGAAATCATGCAGGGCGTCTATGGTACGCTCGACTTCTGGTGGACGCTCGCGGAAACCGACCCGATTGCAAAGATTTTCGTCGACACCTTCGAGGCCAAGTACAAGTACAAGCCACGCTGGACCGCGCACATTGCATATACCCAGCTCATGGTCTGGGCCGATGCGGTGGAGCGCGCCAAGACGTTTAATCCGATCTCCGTCATCAAGGCGCTGGAAGCCGAGCACAAGCTGCAGATGCCGCTCGGCGAAGTTTACTACCGCGCGTGCGATCACCAGCAGGTTCGCGCCGTTCCCGTCGTCGTCGGCAAGAAGCCGAGCGAAGTGCGTAACCCCGACGATATTTACAAGGTTGTCGGATTGACGCCGGGTCAGGAAGTCGTGCCGCCCTGCGACTCGGTCGGGTGCAAGTTGCCGTCGTACTGAAGGCACGCTGGCGCCGCACCGGAGAGCCATGCGATGAACTGGTCCTTGCTTTGGGCGCAGCTGTTCAATGGGCTTACGCTCGGCGCGCTGCTCGTGCTCGTGGCGATGGGACTGACGATCATTTTTGGGGCGCTGGGGGTAATCAATTTTGCCCACGGCGCCTTCTATATGGTCGGCGCCTATGCCGGTTACGTCGCGTACAATCAGACGCATTCGTTCATCCTCGCTGTCACAGCAGGCGCCGCGGCGCTCCTGCTGCTGGGCGTTGCCGTCGAGCGAGGATTGATCCGCTACTATTATCGAAGACCGCATGAGGATCAGATCCTCGCGACCTTCGGCCTCGGTATTATTCTTGTTGAGGCCATGCGCGCCTGGTTCGGCGGCATTTCGCAACGGTTGCCGGTGCCCAGTTGGGGCGGCGGCGCGGTCAATCTCGGCTTTCTCTACTACCCGACCTATCGCATCGAGGTGCTCGGTATCGTTGCGGCGACGCTTATCGTTCTGTACTTCGTGCTTTACCGCACGCGGCTCGGTCTGATTGTGCGCGCCGGCATTGAAGACCAGCTTATGGTCAGCATTCTCGGCATCAACGTCACGCGTACGTTTCTCGTCGTATTCGGCCTCGGGAGCATGGCTGCCGGCTTTGCCGGCGTGATTAACGCTCCGATCGTTACTGTCGTGCCCGACATGGGCGCGCTGGTGCTAGTGCAATCGTTCGTCGTAGTCGTCATCGGCGGTGTCGGCTCGTTCTGGGGAGCGCTGGTCGGCGGCCTGATCGCAGGCGAGATCATCAGCCTCACCGCGATGGTGCAGCCTGCCTACTCCGAAGTGATGCTATTTGCCGCCATGGCGATCGTGCTGATCTTCAGGCCGCAGGGTCTATTCGGCGTCCAGGGTCGCCAATGATCGTCGAGAAACTGTCGGCACGCGCGCCCTTTGGCCGATGGTTGCCGGAAGCGGCCACTATTGTCGCACTGCTGGTTTTTCCGTCGGCTTTCGCGCTGATCGGCGGCACCGCCGACATGGCGGACCGCATTTTGATCTGGGGCATCTTCGGGCTCGGTTTCGACATTCTGTTCGGCTTCACGGGACTTCTGTCGTTCGGGCAGGCTGCTTTCTTCGGCTCCGGCGGCTTCATGACCGCCTATCTGCTGACCACCGGGTTCACCGACAATGCAATGGTCGCACTTCTCATCGGCACGATCTTTGCCGCCATCCTCGGTGTCATCATCGGCGCGCTGTCGCTGCGCCGCTCCGGCATCTATTTCGCGATGCTGACACTGGCCTTCGGCGAGATGTTTTATTTCCTCGACATCTCTCCGCTCAAGCAATTCACCGGCGGGGAGAACGGCCTCTCGGGTGTGCCCGCGACTCATATCGGTATCGGCACCTGGTTTGTGGAATTGCATACGCCGGAGGGAATGTATTGGGTCATCGCTATCCTGTTCCTGCTCGGCTTCTGGCTGGCGCGGCGGATCGTCAACTCGTCGTTCGGCGCCGTGCTGCTGTCGATTCGCGAAAACGGCGAACGCGCGCGTACGCTCGGCCACGACATCCAGAAATACAAGCTCGCCGCGTTCGTCATCGCCGCGGCTTACGCGGGCGTTGCCGGGAGCCTGTTCGGCCTGTTCCAGGGCTATATGCCGCCGGATGGATTCTATCTCGAAACATCCGGGCAACTTGTGGTGCAGACCATCATGGGCGGCGCCGGCACGCTGGTCGGCCCGACCGTTGGCGCGCTGATCTGGATTTATCTGCGCACGGCGCTGCAGCAATTGCCCATCGTTGGTCCGATTTGGAAGATGGTGCTCGGCATCATCTTTGTCCTGATCGTCACGCTGTTCCGGCGCGGCATTTGCGGCGGCATCGCACTACTGTGGAAGCGTGTCAGAGGCAAAGCTCCGCAAACCTTGCCGGCGCCGACTACGACGACTGTCGCCGCCGACGATACGCCGCGTACACGTGCGCCGCTGACAGGCAAAGTCATCCTCGAAGCCAAGGATTTGACCAAGCGTTACGGCGGCCTGACCGCGGTCGACAAGGTGTCATTCGAGGTCGTCGAGGGTGAAATCCGAGCGCTCATTGGTCCGAACGGCGCCGGCAAGACTACGTTCTTTAACATGCTTGCGGGGACGATTCCGCCGACCAGCGGCGAAATGCTCTTTCGTGGCGACCGCATCACCAATGCCACCAGCACGGCGATCTGCCAGCGCGGCCTCGTCAAGAGCTTCCAGATCAACCAGCTCTTTCCGGGTCTTACGGTTTGGGACAACGTGCGTATCCCGGCGATCGCGCGCATCTATGGAAAATTTCATCCGTCGATGCTGCGCGATGTCAGCGATTCCGCAGAGCTGAACCGGCTAGTCGCGCAATCGCTCGCCGCCGTTCATCTTTCCGATCGTGCGCATGCGCCTGCGCGAGAACTCGCTTACGGCGAAAAACGCCGGCTCGAAATCGGTCTCGCGCTGGCGACCAAGCCAAGCACGCTGTTGCTCGACGAGCCGACCGCCGGTATGAGCGCGTCCGAGCGGCAGGACACGATCCGCTTGCTCAAGCGAATTGCCGCCGGTGTTACCATCGTGATCGTCGAGCACGACATGGATGTGGTGTTCGGCCTTGCCGACCGCATCACGGTCTTGTTCAACGGCCGCAAGATCGCCGACGGCACACCCGACGCTATCAAGGCAAACCCCGAAGTGCGTGCCGCGTATCTTGGCAATCCGGTGCAGAAATGAGCCTGCTCGAGGTCGACAAGATCAATACCTATTACGGCGAGGCGCACGCGCTGTTCGACGTGTCGTTGCACGTGGAGCAGCACGAAGTCGTCGCGCTACTCGGACGCAACGGTGCTGGCAAGAGCACCACGCTCAACACGGTGATGGGCGTGCTGGCCCCGAAATCCGGCACGATCCGCTTTGCGGGCGCGGCCATGCAGTCGTTGCCGCCCTATGAGATCGCGCAACGCGGCGTCCAACTTGTGCCGGAGGAACGGCGCATCTTCGGTGGGCTGACCGTCGAGGAGAACATCGTGTTGGCGAAGTTGACCGCGGAAAAGCCGTGGCCGCTCGAGCGTGCTTACGAGATGTTCCCGCGTCTTGCCGAGCGCAAGCACAACCGCGGGCGCGAATTGTCCGGCGGCGAGCAGCAGATGCTGGCGATTGCGCGCGCGCTCGTGCGCGAGCCGAAGATGATCCTGCTTGACGAGCCATTCGAAGGCCTGGCACCGATCATAGTGCAAGACCTGATCGGCGTTTGCCGAAGAATCGCGGAAGCCGGGCAGACGATTGTCATCGTCGAGCAGAATGTCGAGGCTGCGCTCGGCCTCGCGCACCGCTGCTACGTGCTCAACAACGGCCACGTCGTCTTTGACGGTACGCCGGACGAGCTGCGTCAGGACCCGGACCTGATGCACCGCCATCTCGGCGTTGAAGCCTGAATGTTACTCGGCTGCGTGATCTAGCGCGGCGGTTTGTCCGAGCAGGAAGGCGCGGTCTTGTTCGAAGATATGCGTGAGGAACTTGGTCACCGCCTTGATGCGCGGCAAATGCGTCTGCTCAGTTCGTACCGACAACCACACGTCGCGCTGCACGGACGTATCCGGGAACAACCGCTGCAAGCCGGCAACGCCTTCCGCGACGAATGTCGGCAGCATCACGATGCCGAGACCGCCGATCGCGGCATTGCACTGCGCGAGAATGCTGTTGCTGTGAAATACCATGCGGGGGTGTTGGACGAGATCGTCGAGCCAGCGCACGGCGTCAATTGCCAGCAATTCCTCAATGTAGCCGATGAAATCGTGGCCGGCGAGGTCTGCAAGCGTGTGCGGCGTGCCACGCCGGCGCATGTAGGAGGGCGTGCAGTAAAGATGCATGGCCACCGACGCCGTACGCTTGCTGGTCAGCCCCGCCGTGCGCGGATTGAAGAAACTCAGGAATACGTCGGCTTCCTTGCGCGACAAGTCCACCGTTTGCGGAATGCTGACGAGCTCCAGTCGCACGCTCGCGTCGAACTGCGCAAGCACTTGCAAGCGGCGGGCGACGTACTGGCTCGCAAGCCCCTCCATAGTGGCAACGCGCACCAACTGGCTTGCGCCCGCGCTGCCGCGCACGATGGCGTCGTCCAGCGCGTTGGCATGCACATCCATGTTCTCGATGTGCTTGAGCAGTTCGTGCGCATCCGTACGCACGGTCACGCCCTTGCGCGTGCGGTTAAGCAATTTCACCGCGAGGAGCGCCTCGAGTTTGCCGACGCGGCGGCAGACGGTCGAGTGATCGAGATGCAGCCGCTTTGCCGCGGCGTGCACGCTACCTTGGCGGGCCACTTCGAGGAATACCCGCAAATCATCCCATTTCATGGGCGCCCGACTCACAACTCACTCCCATCGACGATCACGCACACAGGTCACATTCTTAGGCGGCAACCGTACGATATTTTTGCAGCAAACGGGCACAGTGTGGTGCAAAAACCCCGGTGGCCAGGTCAGAACCCCTGTGTTTACGTGTCTTTCAGGGCCACCAAGTCGATCGAAAGGGCCGCATAAACCGCCCCACGGGCGGTGTGGCGCATTGTTTTCGCATGCGAGTTCTCAAGACGCAGGTTGTCATCGTGGGCGGGGGGGCGGCCGGCTGTTATGCCGCGCTCAATCTGCATCGCAAGGGCATCAAGACCGTCATCGTCTGCAAAGGCCTGGTGGGCAAAAGCGGCGCGTCGCTGTTTGCCGGCAACCTCGTTCTGTCGGGGCGTTTGCTTGGCAATACTGAGGAGCAGGCGCGCAACACCGCCGAATTTCTTATCAAGTACCACAACCAGTTTCTGATCGACCAGGAATGGGCGAAGCGCTGCGGCGCGTGGATCGCGAGCGTCTATTATCCGGAGCTTGAGGAAGCCGGGCTTTATTTCCGGCGCGACGACGACGGCAACATGGTCGTCAGCCCGGGAAAAATCCGTAGCATCGCCGCCAACGTGCAAGGTAACTCCGGTGTGCCGTTCATGGATGTGCGGCGCAAACAGGTCATCAAGGCCGGTATTGAGACCATCGAGGAAACGGTCGCCACCGCGCTCTTGCACAACGCGGACGGATCGGTCGCTGGCGTGTTTGGCTTGCAGATTCTCACCGGCGAATATGTCGTCGTTCTGGCACAGGCGACCATTCTCGCGACCGGTTATTCCGATCGCTTGCATGCGCGTTCGACCGGCACGCGCGAGATGTCGGCTGACGGCATCGCCATGGCGTGGCGCGCTGGCGCCAGCATGGTCAACCTCGAAATGCAGTGGTGGCACACCAACGATGTGGCCTATCCGCCGACTTGGCAGCGCATGCAGATTTATCCAAATCCGATGCTCGGTTCGGAAAAATCGGCACGCATGGTCAATTCCGAGGGGGAGGAATTCTTCGACCAGCAGAAGGACGATCCACTCGCATTTGGGCCGTACACGGTCCAGCTCAAGTCGCTGGCAAAGCAGGTGCACGCCGGCAAGGCGCGCTATACTGGCGGCTACTACGCCGGCTTCGATCAATGCGCGCCGGGAGAAGTGGAGGCCTATACCAGTTACGCCAAGGTCTATCAGCAACTCGGCATGGATTTTCCGAAGTCGCTGATTGAGACGGCGGTGACCGCGCACTACCGGCAGGGCGGTATCGATGTCGATACGGCGACAATGTCGTCGTCAGTGCCTGGGCTTTACGTCGCTGGCGGCGTCGGCGGCCACTGCAACGGGTTGATTGCGCTCGTCACCTACGACGGCAAGGTGGTCGCAGACGGTGTCGCCGACAATCTTGCCAATTTGCGCGAGCCTGTACTGCCGGAAGAGCAGGTCGAGCAGGAGCGGGAAAGACTTGAGAATCTCCTGATTGGCGTCGGGTCGGGCGAAGCATCATGTGCACCGGGCGAGCTGAAGGAAACCGTGCGTTCTGTCATGTGGGAAAAGGCCGGCGTCGAGAAGGACGCGCGCAGCCTCAACGAGGGTCTCGATGAATTTTCGCGTATCCGCCGCGAGTTGGTGCCGCGGCTGCGCGCGAAGACGCCGGTTCGGGCGGTCAATTACGATTGGCTCGACGCCATCGATAGCCTGAACATGATCGATGCCGCCGAGCTTGTTATGGTCTCGTCGTTACAGCGCGAGGAAAGCCGCGGGCCATTCATGCGCCGCGATTTCCCGGAAACCGACAACGAAAACTGGCTCACGGCGAACCTGCTTCACAAGGCCGGCAACGGCTATCGTTTCGAGAAGCGTGATTACAACCTGACGCTCTTCCGTCCCGATTTCGAGCGCGCCAACAATCTCGAGGTGCCGTGGTGAGCGACGTTTTGCAGGCCTCGGATGCGATTGATGCACGGCGGCTCGGTCAGGTCGAGCATGCCGACAGCCTGCGTGCGCGCAACGCGCGCATCCCCATCGGCGACCCGGTCGTGGTCAAAGTCCGCCGCAGCGACAACGGCCGTTTGCAGGAATTCCGGGTTCCCTATCAGAAGGCCATGCGCGTTCTCGATGCGCTCAACGCGATTGCGCTGAAAGATGCACCCGATCTCGCGTTCCGTTGGTTCTGCGGCTCCAAGATGTGCGGCACCTGTGCCGTGCGCATGAACGGGCGCGAGGTTCTCGCCTGCTGGGAGGCTGTTGAGCCGGAAATGACGATCGAGCCGTTGCGCAATTTACCGGTGATCCGCGATCTGGTGGTCGATCGCACGCCTTATGAGAAGAAGGTCGCATCCTTCGAGCCTTGGCTCACGCGCACCGAACCTTATCCCGGCTTTCCTGAGCCGCTGTCGCACAAGGCGATCAAGAATGCCTCGAAGGCAATCGACTGCATAAGTTGCATGTCATGTTACTCGGCCTGTCCCGTGATCCGGCTCGGCTCGCTTACCGATTTCGCCGGGCCCGCGCCGCTCGTGCAACTGGGGCAAACGGCGCTCGATCCGCGGCAGGATCAGCGGCAAGTTGCGCGTGCGCTGGCGCGCTCCGGTATTTTTAATTGCGTGTCCTGCTACAAGTGCGAAGAGGTTTGCCCGGCACATATCCCGATCGTCAGCGACATCATCGAGCCGCTGAAGGCGAAGGCGGCGCAATTGGTGCCGCAGATGGCGCGCCATCCGCTTGCATTCCGCGCGGTGGTGGCGCGACGCGGGCGCATCGATCCGGGCGAATTGATTTTACGAATACAGGGCTTGCGCGTGCTGGCCGTTATCCCGCGGCTCATTCGACTGCTCGTGCGCGGTAAAATAAATCCGCTTCGCACGCTCTTGGGCCTCAAGACGCCGGCAGCCCGCGCGGCCAGCCGCATCCTCAACAAGGCCGGACGTTTGTCATGAAGTTTGCTTATTATCCCGGCTGCTCGGCCCGCAGCACCTGCGCTGAGCTGAACGAAGCGACCCATCGCGTTGCGGCCAAACTCGGCATCGAACTCGTGCCGCTCGAGTCGGCGACCTGCACCGGTGCGCGCGAACTGCGAGCGATCGATCCGGTAAAGTTCTACACGCTCAATGTCCGTATCCTCGCGCTCGCCGAGCGCGAGAGCCTGCCGCTGATGACTATCTGCAACACTTGTACGCTCAATCTGCTCGATGCGCATGCGGCGGTGTGCAACGATTCCCAATTATTGGATTTGGTCAACGAGCAATTGCGTGAAGAACGGTTAGAATATCACCGCACAACCAGAATAAGCCATTTTCTTTGGGTGCTTTACGAGGATATCGGTGAGGACAAGTTGCGCGATCTCGTCGTGAAGCCGCTTACAGGGTTGACGGTGGCGGCGTTTTACGGCTGTCACATCACGCGACCGCCGGGCCGTTATGGTTTCGTCGATTCGCGAAACAACATGGCATTGGAACGGCTTGCGACGCTTCTCGGCTGCGAGCCGATCGATTACAGCGGCCGCACGGAATGCTGCGGCTTCCACACGGCGGCACATGACGAGCGCATCGCGATCAAACTGACCGGCCAACATATTCTGTCTGCTAAGGAGAACGGCGCGAAGACAATGGTCACGCCGTGTCCGCTGTGTCACACAGTGCTAGACAGCTTTCAGAAGGAAATCGAGAGCGACCTCGGGCAAAAGCTCGATGTGCCGGTATTGCATTTGCCGCAACTGGTTGGGCTTGCGCTCGGCTTGTCTCCCGATGAGCTGAATATCGAGAGACACATGGTCAATTTCGGCGTGAGTATATAACTGCCACCGTAAAACCGGAAATCATAGTGATGGGATTGCATCAACAGCACTGGAAAGATAGGAATAGAAACCTGATAGCGTGGTCGTTTTGGCAGAACGAACCCAATCGCGGGCTTGATGCGGCCAAACTTCGTTTGCGGTCGTGGGGTTCTTGGGATCCAGATTCCCACCTTCCGACTTTTGCAAACACTCGCGTCTTCACCAATTCAACATCGACGATTGCCGGGGCGGTGAGCTGCCAACGAAAGAGGCCGCCAACTGAGGTGGCTATTATTGTTAACCCGACATCGGCTTTAAAGTTTGTGGAATTACTTTGAATGGCGCTAACAGACTTTCCAACCGCAACAGCGTTTGTCCGCTGGTCATGGACGGGAGCCAAATGGCAACGCTGGGTCGCTGGCTTCGAACGGCGACTTCAGCGCGTTGCCGTTTGCATCAATTATGATGCACGGGACAACCGGTCGGCACCGTCGCTGAGCTCCGCGTGGTCGTGCCGAACTCCGTTCGTGCCGCTATCGTCATCGGCATGCCGCCTTCGCGGGCGCAGCGTCAGCCGGCAAACCGGGTTGACGACATAGCCGGGCTTGAGACGCAGCTTGAATTTTTGCGCCAACGTCGCGAGGCAAAGAATAGCCTCCGTCAGTCCGAACGACATGCCGGCGCAAATGCGCGGGCCGATACTGAACGGGATATAGGCGAATTTCGAGATCGAACCGGAATTCTCCGGCAGAAACCGCTCCGGAATAAAGTGATCCGGTTTGTCCCAGAGCTTCTTGTGCCGGTGCAACAGCCACGGCACCACGAAAACCAGTGAACCTTTTGGGATTCGCATATTCCGGTAGTATTCCTGCCGCATGCGCCTCGCGCGGCAAAATCGGCACCGGCGGATACAGCCGCAACGTCTCGTCGAATATGGCGCGGGTGTAGACCAGCTTCGGCACGTCGGCCAAGGTCGGCGGCCGGCCGCCGAGCACGCTGTCGAGCTCGGCATGCAGCTTGGCTTCGACGTCGGGTGCTTGCGACAGCATGTACCAGAGCCAGGTCAGCGAATTGGCGGTCGTTTCATGCCCGGCCATAAACAACACTGCGATTTCGTTGCGCAGCGCTTCTTCGTCAAGCGGCGCGCCGTTCTCGTCGCGCGCGTTGAGTAACTGGCCGATGACCGAAGTGTCTTCGGACGACGATTGCGTGCGGTAGTCCTCGATCACTTGGCCGAGCACTTTATGAATGGATTTGACCGATTTGCGGATCGCACGGCCTTGCCAGCGTGGCACCCAATCCGGCAATCCAAGCAGCGAAATCAGGTCGGTCTGCCCGATAACGCGTTGATATTCGCTAAAGCCGTCGACGATCTGCCGGGCGTAATCGTGTCCGAGCTTGCGTCCGAACAGCGTGCGGCAAATGATCTCGGCGGTCAGTGTGGCCGACTCGATCAGCACGTCGACCATCGCGCCTTCGGATTTCCGCCAACGGTCTTCCACCTCTTGCGCCGCCTCCACCATGATCGGCGCAAATTTCGCGAGCCGCGACACGTGCACAATGGGTGAGACCATGCGCCGGCGCTTGCGCCAGGTTTCTCCGTCGCTGATGAACAGTCCGTCGCCGAGCAGCGGTTCCAGCGCATAGCGCATTTGCGGCGCTTTGCGTTCAAAGCTCGCGTTTTTGAGGCTGAAGGCGAACTGAACGGAATCCGGGCTGTTGCATAGAAATGTCTGGCGCATGAAAACCGGCAGCGTGGAAAAATCGAGCGCGAAAGTGTCTTCTTCCCACATCGCCAGAAAGTTCCGGCGCGCCAGCATCACCCGCCGCCATGGCGACGGGCGCTTGGTCAGGCGCGGCGGGTAGGGAGGAATGAAATCACTCAATTTCGGTGCCTGCACGCGATCGATGAGCTGCGCCGTATGTAGCTCATAAAACGGGCTTAAGCCAATTTGTCGTGGTTCAGGGCTCAATATTTGCCGCGTAAATGCAGTGTTTTCGGACTAGTGCTCTTCCGGAAAATACATAGCCGTTCTTCCAAAAAATTGGGGATGGATCATGCCGGCGAATGCGGCGCTCTTGGTCGAGCCGCGTGCAACCTTGAATGGAGAATATGCACTCGCCTTGTAAAACCACAAAGCAATGCGGGTCCGCGGAAAACATATGCTTGCTTGTTGCGCCGCAACGCTGGATTCCGGCGGCAGAGATTCCCGCAGGGAACACAAAGTAAATGCCCGAATTTACCTTTTTCCTGGTTTCCAACGTTGGTTTGGATGAGGTACAATTCCAAACACTACTTGAGTTCTGAAGTTGGCAAAACAGACCAACGACGAACAAACGAGGCATTGCCGCGCGGAAAAGCGGGGCGTCTTCGGTTCTCGACGGATAACTTGGGGAGGAAACGATGACTACGGCTACAGGATCGGTTGCTGCAGCGCGCGTGTCGGAATCGACTCGCTGGCTCAACCTTATCTTCTGCATCATCTGCATGATCATGATCGCCAACCTGCAATATGGTTGGACGCTATTCGTCAATCCGATCAACAAGGCGCACGGCTGGTCGATCGCATCGATTCAGGTGGCCTTCGCCGTCTTCATCGCTCTTGAGACGTGGCTCACGCCGATCGAAGGCTGGATCGCCGACGTGATCGGACCGAAGATCGTGATCGCGTTCGGCGGCATCATGGTTGGCATCGGCTGGGTGATCAACTCATACGCAAACTCGCTGGAACTGCTTTATCTCGGCGCGGTCATCGGCGGAACCGGCGGCGGCGCGGTCTACGCGACCTCGCGTCGGGCAGGCGGTGAAATGGTTCCCTGACCGGCGCGGACTTGCGGTCGGCCTTACCGCCGCGGGTTACGGTGCCGGCGCTGTGCTGACCGTCATTCCGATCCGCTACGTCATTGGCACGTACGGCTATGAGGCTGCGTTCCTCTGGTTCGGTATTGTGCAGGGCGCCGTCGTATTCGTTCTGGCATGGTTCATCCGCGCGCCGCTGCCGGGGGAATTGGCATTCGCTCCCGCGGCAAAAGTAGCCATGACGAAGCGCAGCTTCTCGCCGAAGGAAGTGCTGGTGTCGCCGGTTTTCTGGCTGCTCTACATCATGTTCGTGATGGTCTCGGCTAGTGGCTTGATGGCGACCGCGCAGATTGCTCCGATCGCGAAGGACTTCAATGTCGGAAACGTGATCCTGTTCGGCACGGCTTCGACGCTGACCGTCGCGCTCATTGTCGATGGCATATGCAACGGCGGAGCGCGTCCGCTGTTTGGCTGGGTATCCGACAACATTGGCCGTGAATACACGATGGCCATCGCGTTTGGCTTGGGTGCTGTGTGCCTATTGGTTGCTGGGAACGCTCGGCGCCACGCCTTGGTTTTTCGTGGTGTTCGCCGCGCTGATCTTCCTGACCTGGGGCGAGATCTTCAGCCTGTTTCCCTCCACCTGTACCGATACTTTTGGAGCGAAATTCGCGACGGTCAATCTCAGCCTGCTCTATACGGCGAAGGGCACCTCGGCATTCCTCGTGCCGATCGCCAATGTGATGAAGACACACTACGGCAGTTGGCACGCGGTATTCGTGGTCACCGCCCTGATGAACATCGTCGTGGTGGCTTTGGCGCTATTCGTGCTCAAGCCGATGCGCGCCCGCCAGATGGCGAAGAGCTGATCGATGCAATTCCCGTCCGCGGTCCAAAACCGCGGGCGGGTTTCATCGGATTAAATTGCGGTTGCGTGTGCCCACTCGTGTGGCATATTGTATACCAGTCATGAGTGATGCCAGTCCCAGTCGTGTGCGTACCCGGCGGCAAGCCATTCCGGCTCGAGGATTGGCTGCACACAGCCCTTTGTTGCAGCCGTTCGACACCGAAATAAGCTTTAAGCACAAAGCCTACACGGCCTTGAAGAACGCCATCGTTGCGATGGACGTGTACCGCAGCCGTGAGGACATTCGGCTCGACGAGCGCAAGCTGGCGCAGGACTTCGGCATCAGCCGCACGCCGGTGCGCGAGGCTATGGCGCAGCTGGAGAGCGAGGGCTTCGTGCGCTCGGTGCCGCGCCGCGGCATCTATGTGGTGCGCAAGACCAAGCGCGAAGTGATCGAGATGATCACTGTCTGGGCGGCGCTGGAAAGCATGGCGGCGCGACTGATCACCGAGAGGGCGAGCAACGAGGAAATCGCTGGTCTGCGCGATATGTTCGCGACTTTCAAGAACGGCGCGCTGCGCGCCCATCTCGACGAATATTCCGAGGTCAATATCGAGTTTCACCAGTCGATCATCCGGCTGAGCCGCAACGCGGTGCTGATCGACATGGCGGAAAACCTGTTCACCCACATGCGGATGATCCGCCGCAAGACCATCGTGGAAAAGGATCGGGTGGATCGCTCGATCCGTGATCACATGAACATCATCGAAGCACTTGAAGCGCGTGCGACCGACCGCGCGGAAGAACTGGTGCGCGATCACGCGCTCG
This sequence comes from uncultured Alphaproteobacteria bacterium, assembly GCA_963809675.1. Lineage (GTDB taxonomy): Bacteria > Pseudomonadota > Alphaproteobacteria > Rhizobiales > Xanthobacteraceae > Pseudolabrys. The sequence goes on along the minus strand of CAWEKJ010000005.1, from coordinate 286,907 downwards.
GCCTTGCCGAGCACGTCGAGCGCTATGCCGATTACCTGGACTGAGGCGACGGAAAAGATTTAAGGGAGGATTCTCATGGCTGACGTAGCAGTGAAAGAAAAAAGCGCGTCAACTGCGGCCGAAGCGGAGCGGGAACAGACCGATGGATTTCATCTCATCATCGATGCGCTCAAGCTCAATGGTCTCAACACCATCTACGGCGTGCCCGGCATTCCGATCACGGATTTTGGCCGCATGGCGCAGGCCTCAGGGATTCGTATCCTCTCTTTCCGTCATGAGCAGAACGCCGGTTATGCGGCCTCGATCGCCGGGTTCCTGACGAAGAAACCCGGTGTCTGCCTCACGGTGTCGGCGCCCGGCTTTCTCAACGGTCTGACGGCGCTCGCCCACGCCACGACCAACTGTTTTCCCATGATCCTGATTTCGGGCTCGTCCGAGCGCGAGATCGTCGACCTGCAGCAGGGCGACTACGAAGAAATGGACCAACTCGCCATCGCCAAGCCGCTCTGTAAGGCGGCATTCCGCGTGCTGCATGCGCAGGATATCGGCATCGGTCTGGCGCGTGCGATCCGCGCCGCCGTCTCAGGCCGTCCGGGTGGCGTTTATCTCGATCTCCCAGCCAAACTGTTCGGTCAGGTGATGGACGCGGAAGCCGGGCAAAAGTCGCTCGTCAAGGTGATCGACGCTGCGCCGGCGCAGATTCCCGCGCCCGCTGCCGTCAAGCGTGCGCTCGACGTGCTGAAAAGCGCCAAGCGTCCCCTGATCATTCTCGGCAAGGGCGCAGCCTACGCACAAGCCGACGACGATATCCGTACTCTGGTCGAGAAGAGCGGCGTTCCGTTCCTGCCGATGAGCATGGGCAAGGGTCTGCTGCCCGACACGCACCCGCAGTGCGCAGGCGCTGCCCGCTCGACCGTGCTGAAGGACAGCGACGTCGTGATGCTGATCGGCGCGCGTCTCAACTGGCTGCTGTCGCACGGCAAGGGCAAAGCCTGGGGCGAGGCGCCGAAGAAGTTCATCCAGATCGATATCGAGCCCAAGGAGATGGACTCAAACGTCGAGATCGCAGCACCTGTGGTCGGCGATATCGGCTCGTGCGTCTCGGCGCTTCTCCAGGGCATGGGCGGCAACTGGCCCGCTCCGCCGGCCGATTGGGTCGGCGCCGTCAAAGCGAAAAGAGAAGAGAACGTCGCCAAAATGGCGCCGCGGCTGATGAACAACAACGTGCCGATGGATTACCACGGCGCACTCGGCGTGCTGCGTACCATCGTCAAGGAGCGGCCGGACGCCATCCTGGTCAACGAAGGCGCCAACACGCTCGATCTCGCGCGCGGCATCATCGACATGTATCAGCCGCGCAAGCGTCTCGATGTCGGCACCTGGGGCATCATGGGTATCGGCATGGGCTATGCCATCGCGGCGGCCATCGAGACCGGCAAGCCGGTGCTCGCGGTCGAAGGCGACTCGGCCTTCGGCTTCTCCGGCATGGAGGTCGAAACGATCTGCCGCTATAACCTGCCGATCTGCATCGTCATCTTTAACAATGACGGCATTTATCGCGGCACCGACGTCAACAAAGTCAGTTCGGACCCGGCGCCAACCGTGTTCGTGAAGGGCGCGCGCTACGACAAGATGATGGAGGGCTTCGGCGGCGTGGGCGTCAACGCGACGTCCCCGGACGATCTCAAACGCGCCGTGAACGAGGCCATGAATTCGGGCAAACCGACGCTGATCAACGCGGTGCTTGATCCCGCGGCTGGCAGCGAGAGCGGCCGCATCGGCAACCTCAATCCGCAAAGCAAACTTCGTAAAAAGTGACGCAACGCGCGTCGGCATAACGATTGGATAAGTGGGAGGAAACGCAAATGGCAACACAGAAAAAACGTCAAAAGCAGAAGAGCCGCGCCGCGGCCCGCAAACCGGCCCGTAAAGTCGTAAAGCTTGCAAGTGCCAAAAAGACCAACGGCGGTTTCGGTCGCTTGCCAAAGCCCAGCAGGAAGCCTTATGGCCAGGATGGCAAGGCGCTTTCAGGCGTCCGCGTTCTCGATTTCACGCATGTGCAATCGGGCCCGACCTGCACGCAATTGCTCGCCTGGTTCGGCGCCGACGTGATCAAAGTCGAGCGTCCGGGTGTCGGCGACATCACGCGTGGTCAATTGGTCGACGTGAAGGGCGCCGACTCGCTCTATTTCACCATGCTCAACCACAACAAGCGTTCGATTACCATCGACTCCAAAAACCCGCAGGGCATGCGCGTGCTGGAAGCGCTGGTGAAGAAATGCGACGTACTGGTGGAGAATTTCGCGCCGGGCGCGCTCGACCGCATGGGACTCACCTGGGAGCGCATCAACAAGCTTAATCCGCGCATGATTGTTGCTTCGATCAAGGGCTTCGGCCCGGGCCCTTACGAGGACTGCAAGGTCTATGAAAACGTCGCGCAATGCGCCGGCGGCGCCGCCTCCACGACCGGCTTCCGCGAAGGTCCGCCGCTGGTCACCGGCGCGCAAATCGGTGACTCGGGAACCGGCTTGCATCTCGCGCTCGGCATCGTCTCCGCGCTCTATCAGCGCAACCGCACCGGCCGCGGGCAGAGGGTGCTCACCGCCATGCAGGACGGCGTGCTCAATCTCTGCCGCGTCAAGCTGCGCGATCAGCAGCGGCTCAAGGCCGGCCCGCTCACCGAATACAGCCAATACGGCGAGGGTATTCCGTTCCGCGATGCCACGCCGCGCGCCGGCAACGACTCGGGCGGCGGCCAGCCTGGCTGGATCCTCAAGTGCAAAGGTTGGGAGGATGACCCGGACGCCTACATCTACTTCATCACCCAGGCGCCGGTCTGGGGGCCGATCTGCGATCTGATCGGCGAGCCGACCTGGAAGACCGATCCGGAATACGCCACGCCGCGCGCGCGGTTGCCAAAATTGAAGGCGATTTTCCGCCGCATCGAAGACTGGACCATGACCAAGACCAAGTTCGAGGTCATGGAGCTGTGCAACGCGGTCGACATCCCGGTCGGTCCGATCCTGTCGATGAAGGAAATCGCCGAAGAACAATCGCTGCGCAAAACCGGCACGGTGGTCGAGGTCGACCATCCGACCCGTGGCAAATATCTGTCGGTCGGCAATCCGATCAAACTGTCGGATTCGATTTCGGAAGTGAAGCGCTCGCCGCTGCTCGGCGAGCACACCGACGAGATTCTGACGGACTTCCTCGGCTTCGCGGCCAAGGATATCGCAGAGATCAAGAACTCCGGCGCACTGAGCGCGCCGAAGAAGGAAGAAAAGGCGGCTTGATATAAGCCGCTCGTCCTCGCGCACGCGGGGACCCAGAAATCGTGGTCGCTGGATGCCCGCTTTTGCAGGCATGGGCGGCGTAAGAGGAGTTTTGCAATGCGTATTGTGGTTCACGGCCAGCAGGCGTTCGGCAAGGCCGTGCTGGAGGCGCTGCTCAAGCGCGGCGACGAGGTCGTCGCGGTTTATGTGGCGCCGGAGAAGGAAGGCGCCAAGGCCGATCCGCTGAAAGAAGCCGCCATCGCCGCCAAGCTGCCGGTCTATCAGCCGGCCTCATACAAAACGCCGGAAGTGCTGGCGGAATTCAAGGCGCTCAAGCCCGATCTGCAAGTCATGGCGTTCGTCACGCTGTTCGTGCCGGAGGAATTCCTCAACGCGCCGACCCACGGTTCGATCCAGTACCATCCATCATTGCTGCCCGCTTATCGCGGCGCCAGTGCGATCAACTGGCCGATCATCAAGGGCGAGAAGGAAACCGGTCTGTCGATCTTCTGGCCCGACAACGGGCTCGATACCGGCGACGTCCTCATCCAGAAGAAAACGCCGATCAGCGGCACCGATACGCTCGGCACCGTCTATTTCGATCGTCTGTTCCCGATGGGCGTCGAGGCCATGCTCGAAGGCGTCGATCTGGTGAAAGCCGGCAAGGCGCCGCGCATCAAGCAGGACGAGAGCAAGGCCACCTACGAAGGCCGCTGCGGTCCCGGCAACGCCAAGATCGACTGGGGCAAGCCGTGGGAGCAGATCGACCGGCTGATCCGCGGCTGCAATCCCGCGCCCGGCGCCTGGTCGACGCTCGACGGCAAGACGCTGAAAATCTTCGACGCCAAGCCGCTGCCGGCCAAGGACCCCAAGGGCATCGCCGGCAAGTTGGGAGAAATCGTCGCGGTCGAAGCGGATGGCTTCACCGTGGTTTGCGCCGATGGGCGCTTCAAGGTCACCCGCGTGCAGCCCGACGGCGGCAAGAAAATCGACGCGTCCGAATTTATCACGACCGCCAAGCTCGCAACGGGTACGCGGCTCACCTGATTCCCGCCCAAGTTCTCGCCCAAGCAAAACTTCCCAATCGCCGATTCACCGCCCCAGCATTAAACGGAAAAGCACCCATGCCCGCCTCGCAGCATCAGAAGCCGAAATCCGACATTGAAATTTCGCAGGCCGCCAAGAAGCGCAACATCATCGAACTGGCGAAGGAAAAGCTCGGCATCACGCCCGAGAACCTCGACCCGTATGGCCACTACAAGGCCAAGGTATCGATGGATTACGTCAAGTCGCTCAAGGACAAGAAGAATGGCAAGCTGATCCTGGTCACGGCGATCTCGCCGACCACGGCGGGGGAGGGCAAGACCACCACCACCGTCGGCCTCACCGATGCGCTCAACCACATCGGCAAGAAGGCGATGCTGTGCCTGCGCGAGCCGTCGCTCGGGCCTTCGTTCGGCATGAAGGGCGGCGCCGCCGGCGGCGGCTATGCCCAGGTCATTCCGATGGAGGACATCAATCTCCATTTCACCGGCGATTTCCACGCCATCACCTCGGCGCACAACTTGCTCTCGGCGCTGATCGACAACCACATCTATTGGGGCAACGCGCTGGGCATCGACTCGCGCCGCGTCACTTGGCGCCGCGTCATGGACATGAACGACCGCGCGCTGCGCGAGATCGTCTGCTCGCTCGGCGGCGTCGCCAACGGCTATCCACGCGAGGCCGGCTTCGACATCACGGTCGCGTCCGAGGTGATGGCGATCTTCTGCCTTGCCAAGAATCTCGATGACCTGAAAGAGCGTCTCGGCAATATCATCGTCGCCTATACGCGCGAGCGCAAACCGATCCGTGCCAAGGATCTCAAGGGCCACGGCGCCATGACCGCGCTGCTCAAGGAGGCGCTGGCGCCGAACCTGGTGCAAACGCTGGAAGGCACGCCCGCCTTTATCCACGGCGGTCCCTTCGCCAACATCGCGCATGGCTGCAACTCGGTGGTTGCGACCACGACTGCGCTCAAGCTCGCCGACTACGTGGTGACCGAAGCCGGCTTTGGCGCCGACTTGGGGATGGAGAAATTTCTCGACATCAAGTGCCGCAAGGCCGGCCTGTCACCCGACTGCGTGGTGCTGGTCGCCACCATCCGCGCGCTCAAGATGCACGGCGGCGTCAAGAAGGACGATCTCAAGAAGGAAGACCTCAAGGCGCTGGAAGCCGGCATGACCAACCTGCAGCGTCACGTCGAGAACGTGAAGAAATTCGGCCTGCCGGCGGTGATTTCGATCAATCGCTTCTCGGCCGATACCGATGCCGAGATCAAGCTGGTTGAGGAAAAATGCAAGGCGCTCGGCGTCCAGGCGATAATGGCCGATCATTGGGCGATGGGCGGCGAGGGCGCCGCCGATGTTGCCAAGGCGGTGGTCAAGACCATCGACGACGGCAAAGGCAAGCTCAAATTCCTCTACCCGGACGAGATGCCGCTGTTCGACAAAATCCGCACCATCGCCAAGGAAATCTACCGCGCCGACGATGCCACCGCCGACAAGTCGGTGAAGGATCAGCTCAAGACTTGGGAAGAGATGGGTTACGGCAAGCTGCCGATTTGCGTTGCCAAGACGCAATACTCGTTCTCGACCAACCCCGACGCCAAGGGCGCGCCGACCGGGTTCTCGATTCCGGTGCGCGAGGTGCGGCTGTCCGCCGGCGCCGAGTTCGTGGTGGCGATCTGCGGCGAGATCATGACCATGCCGGGCCTGCCCAGGGTGCCGTCGGCCGATTCGATCGACGTCGGCGCCGACGGGCAGATTGTCGGACTGTTCTAGGACGGCTGTCATGGCCGGGCTTGTCCCGGCCATCCACGTCTTTCATTGTAGCCAAGACGTGGATGCCCGGCATAAAGCCGGGCATGACGAAAAGGCTAAACGGAGCGAACAATGATCAAGTTCTACTACAGCGGCGCGCCGAACCCGATGAAGGTGGCGCTGATGCTCGAAGAGTGCGGCCTGCCCTATGAGCCGGTTCCGGTCGATACTCGCAAGGGCGATCAACACAAGCCGGACTATCTGGCGATCAATCCGAACGCCAAGGTGCCGGCGATCGTCGACGGCGACGCGACCGTGTTCGATTCAAACGCGATCCTGCTTTATCTCGCCGAGAAGACCGGAAAATTCCTGCCCGGCAACACGCCGAAGGCGCGCGGCGAATTGCTGTCGTGGCTGATGTTCGTCGCCTCGGGCGTCGGGCCGTTCTCCGGCCAGTCGGTGCATTTCCGCAATTACGCGCCGGAAAAAAACGAATACGCCATCAATCGCTACATGTACGAGACGCAGCGGCACTACGCCATTCTCGATGCGCGCCTCGCCAAGCACAAATACGTTCTCGGCGACACCTACACCATCGTCGACATGGCGGTCTGGGGCTGGGCGAGGCTCATTCCGAACGCGCTCGGCGAGAACTACTGGGCCAAGTTCCCAAATCTGAAGCGGCTGGTCGATGAAATCTCCGCCCGTCCGGCGGCGGCGCGCGCCAATGCGATCAAGGACAAGCATAAGTTCAAGACCGAGTTCGACGATGAAGCCAAGAAGGCCATGTTCCGGCACATGACGGAAAAGGTGGCCTAATTGGCGCAACAGGCTTCCGCAACCTTCGTTTTGGTGCACGGAGCTTGGAGTGGCGGATGGTGTTACGCGCGCGTGGCCGACCGGTTGCGCGCGCGAGGCCATCGGGTGTTCACGCCGACCTTGACCGGGCAGGGCGAGCGCTCGCATCTGCTCAGCGGAACGATCAACCTCTCGGCGCATATCGCGGATGTTCTTGCCGTCTTTCACTACGAAGAATTGCGCGACGTGGTGCTGGCCGGCCATTCCTATGGCGGCATGGTGATTACCGGTGTCGCCGACCGGCGGCCGGAACTGGTCTCGGCGCTGGTCTATCTCGACGCTTTCCTGCCGCAGGACGGTCAGTCGCTATTCGATATCAATATCGCCAAAAACACGCAGGCCTTCATCGCCAATGCCGGTGAAACCGGCGGGCTGGCAGTGCCGGCGCCACCGGCCGCATTCTTCAATGTCAATGCCAACGACGCCGCGCGGGTCGATGCGCTGGCGACGCCGTTCCCGCTGGGATGTTTTACCGAGCGGCTCCGGCTTACCGGCAAGCACAATACGATTCGCAAACGTGTCTACGTGCATTCGACGGTGCTGCCGCGCGAGAGCCCGTTCAAGCCGTTTTACGAGCGGGTGAAGTCGGATCCGGCCTGGGTCGCGCACACTTTGCCGTGCGGCCATGACGCCATGCTCGATATGCCCGACGAGGTCGCCGGCATCCTCGAAGCGGCGATCTGAGGAGGGCCCCGGCCCGCGCCTCGATCTGTCCGGCAGAAAGCAAAAGGCGCCGCTTCCCGGAGGAAGCGGCGCCCATGCAGCGTTTTCAGGTTACTGGAACAACTTCATCGAGTTGATGAGTGTCTGAATCACGCCCAGAGCGAGCGGGATGCCGACGAAGCCCCAGGCGAGCACCAGTTGAAGCGTCGTGGTGCCCTGTTGTTGGTTTGCAGTTGCCATGTTCAATCCTCCCTATGCCCGAGCGCCGGCTGGAGCGGCTCCCGGCTCGTTACCGCGGGCGTCGTTCGCCTTCATGTGGAAGCGCGCGTCGACCGCCTTGACCAAGAAGTTGCAGATGAAGCCGATCACCAGCAACCCCGCCATGATGTACATGGTGGTGTTGTAGGCTTGCGCCTTCGGCACGCCGTGTTCGACGTTGTACTGGCGGATGTAGTTCACCAGCACCGGACCGAAGATGCCGGCCATCGACCAGGCCGTCAGCAGCAGTCCATGAATGGCGCCGACATAACGCGTGCCGAACATATCACGCAGATATGCCGGTACGGTCGAGAAGCCGCCGCCGTACATGCTGATGATCACCAGGAAGGCGCAGACGAATCCGACCACGCTGCCGATCGAGCCGGTATAGGGCACGGCGCAGTACAGGAAAAAGCCGAGCACCATGAACACGAAGTAGGTGTTGCGCCGGCCGATATAGTCCGACGTGGAGGCCCAGAAGAAGCGGCCGCCCATGTTGAACAGGCTCATCAGGCCGACGAAGCCCGCGGCCGCCACCGGCGTGATATGGCCGGGGAACATTTCCTGGCTCATCGCGGAGGCCTGGCCGAGCACGCCGATGCCGGCGGTCACGTTCAGGCAGAGAATCCACCAGATCAGCCAGAACTGCGGCGTCTTCAATGCGTCGTAAACGAAGACGTCACTTCGGGTGATCAGCCCCACCGATTGCGTCGGCGCAACGTAACCTTGCGGCTTCCAGCCCGGAGCCGGCACGCGCACAATGATCGAGCCGACGATCATGAAGAAGAAGTAGACGACGCCAAGCACGATGAAGGTCTCGCCGACGCCGATATGTGTCGCGGTGTTGAACTTGCTCATCAGCCATACCGACAACGGGGCTGCGATAAAGGCGCCGCCGCCGAAGCCCATGATGGCCATGCCTGTGGCCATGCCTGGACGATCCGGGAACCACTTGATCAGCGTCGAGACCGGCGAGATGTAGCCGATGCCGAGCGCACAGCCGCCAATGAAGCCGTAGCCGATGTAGATCAGCCACAGCATGTGGGCGTAAACACCGATGGCCGAAATGAAGAAACCGCCAGCCCAGCACAGCGCGGCGGTGAACATGGCGCGGCGCGGTCCGCCTTCCTCGACCCAGCGGCCGAACACGGCCGAGGAGACGCCAAGGAAAAAGATCGCGATCGAGAAGATCCAGCCAAGTTGGGTGAGCTTCCAGTCGCCCGGCGCCGATTGCGTAATGCCGATCAACTTCGTCATCGGCAGATTGAACACGCTGTACGCATAGGCCTGGCCGATGCACAGGTGCACGCATAGCGCAGCCGGTGGCACCATCCACCGGCTGTAGCCGGGTTTTGCAATCGTGTGACTGCGATCGAGAAACGATAACAAGCTCATCTTGGTCCCTCCTTGGATCCCCTGTTGTCCGTTCTTGTTTGACAGACTGCGGACAGACGCATTAACCCCAGAGTTTGCTGATCGCACAGTGCGGATGGGCATTTATTGAATCAATAAACGTGTTCCTATCGTGTGATAGGAAAATCACATTTCGCAATAGCGAGAAACTATAGTGACCAAAAACAATGCGTCAGATTAGTATGTTTTTGGGCGTATTCTAAACTGCTGCGTTCAACAATGCCGCCGCGGCTACGACTAACGGCTAAGGCACAGGTCGAATGCTTGCGATCAGTCGTCCAGTGACGCCGCCACGCGTCGCGCTTCCGCGACCAGCGCCGCGGTCAGCGGCGTCATCGGTTCGCGTGCCGGCGCCACCAGGCCAATCGTGTGCGCCGATTCGGCCGGCCCAATAATCGGTATCGAGCGCAGCACATCGGTGAGGCCGAGGGTCGCGGCCAGCCGCGACGGCATCACGCTGGCCCAGCGGCCGGTGCGCACGTGCGAATACAACAAAATCATCGAATCGGATTCGAGCGTGATGTTCGGCTCGACCCCGGTATCGCGCAGCAGCCGCTCGATGATGCGGCGGTTCTGCATATCCGGTGTGAGCAGGCACAACGGCACTTTGGCGACCTCCGCCCAGGTGACCGTGTCGCGGTTTCCCAGCGGCGCGTCAGCGGCGACCAGCAGCCGGTAGCGTTCGCGATACAGCGGCACGGCTGTGACGCGGCCGAGCGGCTCGTTGTCGAGATAGGTGAGGCCGGCGTCGATCTCGAGATTTTCCAGGTGCGCCAGGATTTCGATCGAGGTGCGCGAATAGACGGTAAACTGAACGTCCGGGTGGCGTGCCCGATAGGGCGTGGTGAGCGTCTCCACCATTGCGAGCGCGGTCGGGATAGCGGCGAGCCGCAGCCGCCCGACCAGGCCGTGCTTGAGGGCATGAACTTCCTCGCGCATGGCGCGGGCATCGCCGACGATGCGGCGCGCCCAGTCGAGCACGCGCTCGCCCTCCGGCGTGAAGCCCTGAAAGCGGGAGCCGCGGTTAACCAGCAGCACGCCGAAAGTGTCTTCGATTTGCTTCACGCCGGCCGATAAAGTCGGCTGGGTCACGCCGCAAGTCTCGGCGGCGCGTCCGAAATGCTTTTCGCGCGCCAAAGCCAACAGAAATTCGAGCTTATCGATCACGGGCGTTCTCTTGCGGACTCTTGGTTGGAATTCTCGATAGGAGGCGAAGCTGTGCGGTGGGCTGCCATTTTGGTCATCATTGGATTTTACTTGGATCGATAGTGTTATAATAGATAAAATCTATTAAGTCATCGATGGAGAGGCCTTGTTTGCCTTGATTCAAAAGGGCTTTTCTCACCTCCGGAGGAAAAGATGAGCGTTGCAGGCCAGGACGTGAAGGTGCCCCCGCCGAAGGGCCGGCGCCGGCCGCCGCGCACGCCCAAAGGCCGTCAAGTCGACCCGGCGGCGCTCGCCGAGGTGCAGGCCTTGCTCACCGACAAGCCGCGCCGGCGCGATTTGCTGATCGAGCATCTCCATCTGATCCAGGACCACTACGGTCATCTGTCCGCCGCGCACCTGACCGCGCTGGCGTTTGAGATGAAGATGGCGCTGACCGAAGTGTATGAGGTCGCGACTTTCTATTCGCATTTCGACGTTGTGAAGGACGGCCCGCCGCCGCCCGCGGTTACCGTACGGGTGTGTGACTCGTTGTCCTGCGCCATGGCCGGCGCGGAAAAATTACTGGCCGCGTTGCCAGGCAAATTGGGAAAAGACGTGCGCGTCGTGCGCGCGCCTTGCATGGGCGCCTGCGACCGCGCGCCGGTGTGCGCGGTGGGTCACTTGCAGACCTTCAAGGCGACGCCAGAGGCGATCGCCGCCGACGTGAAGGCGAACAAGCATGCCGCATGCCTGGAAGCCCGGTGCCGATTTCGCCGCTTATCAGAAAGCCGGCGGCTACACGCTGCTCAAGGATTGTCTGGCAGGACAAACGCACGCGCGACGACTTGATCAAGATCGTCAGCGACGCCGGCCTGCGTGGCCTTGGCGGCGCTGGATTTCCCACCGGACGGAAATGGTCGCTGGTGCGCGCGGAGCCGGCTCCCCGCATGTTCGCGGTCAATGCCGACGAAGGCGAGCCCGGCACCTTCAAGGACCGTTACTATCTCGAGCGCGATCCGCACCGCTTCATCGAAGGCATGCTGATTGCCGCGTGGGTGGTCGAGGCGCCGGAAACTTACATTTATATCCGCGACGAATATCCCGAACTGCGGCTGATGCTGGCCGAGGAGATGGAAAAGGTCGAGGAGGCTGGTCTTAGCGCGCACACCAAATTGCATCTGCGCCGCGGGGCCGGCGCATACATCTGCGGCGAAGAGTTGGCGATGATCGAGTCGATCGAGGGCAAGCGCGGCCTGCCGCGCCATCGTCCGCCTTACGTCGCGCAGGTCGGCCTGTTCGGCCGCCCGACGCTGGAGCAGAACGTCGAGACGCTCTACTGGGTGCGCGACATCGTCGAGAAGGGCGCTGACTGGATGACCTCGCAAGGACGTCATGAGCGCAAAGGCTTCCGCAGCTTCTCGGTGTCGGGCCGCGTGAAGAAGCCGGGCGTCGTGCTGGCGCCGGCCGGCGTCACCGCGCGCGAGCTGATCGAGGAATTCTGCGGGGGCATGACCGAGGGTCATGTTTTCAAGGGCTATCTGCCGGGCGGCGCCTCCGGCGGCATCCTGCCGGCGTCGATGGCGGACGAGCCGCTCGACTTCGGAACTCTGGAAAAGTACGGCTGCTTCGTCGGTTCCCACGCGGTTGTCATCTTGTCCGACAAGGACGATATGAAGGCAGTCGCGCTCAATCTGCTGCGGTTCTTTGAGGACGAAAGTTGCGGCCAGTGCACGCCCTGCCGGGTGGGCACCGAAAAAGCGGCCAAGCTGATGGCGCAGGGCCCGTGGGACCCCGCGCTCCTGACCGAACTTTCGACCGCGATGCGCGATGCCTCGATCTGCGGCCTCGGCCAGGCGGCGCCGAATCCGCTTCTCTGCGTGCTAAAGTATTTTCCCGAAGAACTATCGAAACCGCTGGGAACCTGGTGACGGAAGGCTAAAGCAATGAGCACAGGCAACGGCGCAGGCAAATCGGTAAAATTCATCCTCGACGGTAAGGAAGTCACCGCGCTCGAGGGCGAAACCATCTGGCAAGTCGCCAAGCGCCAGGGCACCGAAATTCCCCACCTTTGTTATTCGCCGGAGCCGGGCTACCGCGCCGACGGCAATTGCCGCGCCTGCATGGTCGAAATCGAGGGCGAGCGCGTGCTGGCCGCGAGCTGCATCCGCAAGCCGGCCGAAGGCATGAAGGTAAAGGCCGTCGTCCGACCGCGCCAAGACCGCGCGCAAGATGGTGCTCGAGCTTTTGGTCACCGACCAACCGGAACGCGCGACCTCGCATGACCCGCAATCCAAGTTCTGGGGCTGGGCCGACAAAATGGGCATCGACGTCGCCCGTTTTCCCGAGCGCGAAAAGATGCCCGCGCCCGACCGCAGCCATGTCGCCATGGCGGTCAATCTCGACGCCTGCATTCAGTGCAATCTCTGCGTCCGCGCCTGCCGCGAAGTGCAGGTCAACGACGTCATCGGTATGGCGGGACGCGGCCACGCCGAGAAAATCGTGTTCGATTTCGACGATCCGATGGGCAACTCGACCTGCGTCGCCTGCGGCGAATGTGTGCAGGCCTGTCCGACCGGCGCGCTGATGCCCTCGACGCTGGTCAACGCCAGGAACGAGCGCACCGAATTCCCCGACCGCGAAGCGCACAGCGTGTGCCCCTATTGCGGCGTCGGCTGCCAGCTCACCTATCACATCAAGAACGACAAGCTGCTTTACGTATCCGGCCGCGACGGCCCGTCGAACCAGCAGCGTCTGTGCGTGAAAGGCCGCTTCGGCTTCGACTACATCAGCAATCCGCAGCGCCTGACCAAGCCGATGATCCGCAAGGACGGCGTGCCGAAAGTGCCGCACGAAGAGATCGACCCGTCCAATCCGTGGACGCATTTCCGCGAAGCCACGTGGGAGGAGGCGCTCGATCGCGCCGCGTCCGGCTTGAAGAAAATCCGCGACCGCGACGGCTCGCAGGCGCTGGCCGGCTTCGGCTCGGCCAAGTGCTCGAACGAAGAAGCCTACCTGTTCCAGAAGCTGGTGCGCGCCGGCTTCGGCACCAACAACGTCGATCATTGCACGCGGCTGTGCCACGCCTCGTCGGTGGCGGCGCTGCTCGAAGGCGTCGGCTCCGGCGCGGTGTCGGCCTCGTTCAACGAATGCAAGAATTCCGACGTCATCATCGTGATCGGCGCCAACCCGACCGAGAACCACCCCGTGGCCGCCACCTTCTTCAAGCAGGCCGCAAAACGCGGCGCCAAGCTGATCGTGATGGATCCGCGCGGGCAGGCACTCAAGCGTCACGCCTGGAAGATGATGCAGTTCAGGAACGGTGCCGATGTGGCGATGCTCAACGCCATGCTCAACGTCATCGTCACCGAAAAGCTTTACGACCAGCAATACGTGCAGACTTATGTCGAAGGCTTCGGCCCGTTCGCCGAGAGCATCAAGGACTTCACGCCGGAGGAAATGGAGCCGATCTGCGGCGTCCCCGCCGACACGCTGCGCGAAGTCGCCCGCACGTATGCGCGCGCGCATTCCGCCATTATTTTCTGGGGCATGGGCGTGTCGCAGCACACCCACGGCACCGACAATGCGCGCTGCCTGATCGCGCTATCGCTGATCACCGGCCAGATCGGCCGGCCCGGCACCGGCCTGCATCCGCTGCGCGGCCAGAACAACGTGCAGGGCGCCTCCGACGCCGGCCTCGTCCCGATGTTCTTCCCCGACTACGTTTCGGTTGAAAATCCGGAAGCCCGGGGCAAGGTCGAGAATGTTATGGGACGCCAAGCTCGATCCAAAGAAGGGCCTCACCGTGGTCGAGATCATGACCGCGATCCACGACAACGTGATCAAGGGCATGTATGTGCTCGGCGAAAATCCGGCGATGTCGGACCCCGATTTGAATCATGCGCGCCAAGCGCTCGCGCATCTCGAGCATCTCGTCGTGCAGGATCTGTTCCTCACCGAGACCGCGGTTTATGCCGACGTGGTGCTGCCGGCTTCCGCCTGGCCGGAGAAGGACGGCACCGTCACCAACACCAATCGCCAGGTGCAGATGGGCCGCCAGGCGCTGCCGCTGCCGGGCGAGGCGAAGCCGGACTGGTGGATCACCCAGGAAATCGCGCGCCGCATCGGCCTGAAGTGGAATTACCAGCACCCAAGCGAGGTCTATACCGAAATGGCCTCGCTGATGCCCTCGCTCGACAACATCCCGTGGGAGCGCGTCGAGCGCGAGAGCGCCGTCACCTATCCGAGCGACGCTATCGACCAGCCGGGCCACGACGTGGTGTTCGACAAGGGCTTCCCGCGTCCCGGCGGCTTCGGCAAGCTGGTGGCGGCGAAACTCCAGCCGCCGAACGAGACGCCGGATCACGACTATCCGTTCATCCTCACCACCGGCCGCCAGCTTGAGCATTGGCACACCGGCGCCATGACGCGGCGCGCCACTGTGCTCGACAACCTCGAGCCGGCCGCGATCGCGGCGGTGTCGCGCGGCACGCTCGAAAAACTGGGGCTCAAGCCCGGCGACATGCTGCGCGTCACCACGCGCCGCGGCACCGTCGAGCTCAATTCGCGCCAGGACGACGCCATCCCCGATGGCGTGGTGTTCATTCCGTTCGCCTTCGTCGAAGCGGCGGCCAATATCCTGACCAATCCCGCGCTCGATCCGTTCGGTAAGATCCCGGAATTCAAATTCTGCGCCGCCAAAGTGGAAAAGGCGGGGGCCAGGATGGAAGCGGCCGAGTAATCCGTCACCCTGAGGTGGCCGCCACCGATCTCGGGTTTACCCGAGATCGACAATGTTACTGGCCCAAGTCGGCTAAAGCCGACTTGTGCTGGCCCGCGGAGCCTGTCGTCGGGCCGCGCCTTGCGCGGACCCGTTGGCTCGCGCCTCAGGATGACGGGGAGGGGCAGGGGGCAACAAATGAACAACGCCGAATGGCGTCACCTGCGCGGCGTCGATCAAGGCGCGCTGCGCGAGGCCCGTCTGCAAGCCCATTATGCGGCGCAATGGCTGGCGCGGATGGCGCGGGCCTATGTTCGCTCCCCAGCCCGACGATGGCCACACCAGTTTGGGTTGGGACGATGCGCTCGATGGCTTCACCACGCATCCATCGAGCAATGGCACGCGGCTCAGTCTGAAAATCGCCGATCTCACGCTCGCCTTGCACGGCGACGATGCGCCGGCGCGCGACCCATCTCTTTCCATCAACGGGCGCACCGACGCGCAGGTCAGGCAATGGCTGGGTGGCGAACTCGCTGCGCGCGGCCTCGATCCGGCGGCGCTCGATGCGCCGTCGCCCTACGACATGCCCGCGCACGCGCTCGCGCGCGGCGCTTCTTATGACGCCGCCGGTTCGGCGGATGGCTTGTCTGAGCTTGCGGCCTGGTACGCCAATGCGAATTTGTCGATCGGCCGCGTCCGAAAGCAAATGATGCACGGCGTCACGTCGCCGGTGTGCTGCTGGCCGCACCATTTCGATCTCGCCGCCTTGACCATGTTGCCCAAGCGCGGCGTCGATGCCGATCGTTACCTCGGCGCCGGGCTTTCGCCGGGCGACAACTATTACGACGAGCCTTATTTCTATGTGTCGGTCTATCCGAAGCCCGATCCTTCGGCGTTGCCGACTTTGCCGATGATCGGTCACTGGCACACCCATGAATTCGTCGCGGCCATTTCGCCGGCGCACAAGATCGTGGTGCAGGACAATCAGATGGTCGCGGCCGACGAATTCTTGCACCGCTCCGTCGCGCTGGCGCTCGATATTTTGGCGTGAGACGCCGCACCTTCGTCTTCGTGACGCGGTGGCCAATATCATTCCGACTAATCCTACGTCCGATCCGTTCGGCAAGATTCTGGAATTTAAATTCAGCGCGGCGAAGGAGCAGTTCTTGGCCCTCAGCCTTTCTCCGCCTCATCCTGAGGAGCATCGCGGAGCGATGCGTCTCGAAGGACGAGGCGGCCACGGGCTTCGAGGCGCGCTCCTTCGGAGCGCTCCTCAGCATGAGGCCGAGATAAGTTTAGCCACGCGTTTTCTCACCCGACGGACTTGACAATGTGCCGATCTAGGATTATATTCCTACGCATCCTCCCCACACCGAGGGCGTTCTCATGAGACGCAAACGAGGGCGGGGGAGGCTGCGGCGCCTGCGGGCGGGGCTCGTAACCCCGTCCCCGGGAGGCCTCGGGTCGCCGTCCGTCCCCACTACGAGGGACTGCCTTGAATGGCTGGACGCGGCGCGGACGAAGGGCGGCGAAAGCTGCCCGGATCGGGAGCCCAGCAGGGCTCCGTCCGCGCCCGGAAGTTACGGCCCCGGGGACAGAAATCGCCGCCGTGGAGCGCCGCGTGGCGAGCGTCCTTCGCAAAGGACGCCACGCCGCAAGGCGTCGGACTGATGGTTGCGCCACGCGGCGCTCCATTCCCTCGGCTTTTTGCCGAGGGCTTGAAGGGAATTACGGCGCACCCCGCGCCGCTTAAATAATAGGGGCGCGTAAACGCGCCCGCTTGGAACAGTGGCGATGGCGCGCCTGCGCGCTTAATGCAGCCGCTTCACGCCCTCATCGACTACGCGCAGTTCAAGCTGCCCGATCAAGTCCGCGCGCATCGCTTCGCTGGCCCGCATCGCAGCTTCGGTCTGATTCCATGTGGTCTTGTTGGAGCCGAGCAGCACGACGCCGATGATCATGGCCGCCAGCGCGGCGAGGGTCGTCTCGGGTGTGTACGAAACCAGCGCCAGCATCGAGAGCCCGATCCAGATGGCGCCGGCGCCAATCGCGATCTTGGCGGCAACCGAAAATTTGCGGCAGCGCTCGATCGCCTCGGCCAATTCCTCGATGCGCGCCTCGATGCGCGCGATATCCTCGCGGGAAGCCTCGTCGGTCATAACGTGATCATTGGCGCCATCGCGCGTATCGCTCAGTCCGGTTTGCCGGTCTTGTAATAAGGCTCGACCTTGCCGGTGAGCTTGATGGTCAGCGGATTGCCGTGGCGGTCGAGCGCCTTGCCGGCGGGAACGCGAATCCAGCCTTCGCTCACGCAATATTCCTCGACATTGGTCTTCTCGGCGCCCTTGAACCGGATGCCGACGTCGCGCGCCAGCGCCTCGGCGTTGAAATAAGGGCTGCGCGGATCGTTGCACAGGCGGTCGGGCGGGGTGTCGGGCGCGGGGTCTGTCATAACGCGCTTGTCTCACGGCGCCGGCGGCGCAGGCAAGCCGCGCCGGCGGTGTTACGGTCGCATTAAAGCCGCCGGTTCCGCCCCTTTCCCGCCGCTTTTAAGGACTGCTATTCTACGCGTTCGCGGCGCCAGGCGTGCCGCGGCCATGAATGAAAGAGCAGCGTTATGAAACATGCGCACATTTTATTCGGCCTCGGCGTGCTGGTGTTTTCCGCCATGCCCGCTCTGGCGAAACCCGCTTACGTCGGTTCGACCGTGAACCTGCGTGCCGCGCCCGGCACCAAAAGCGACGTCGTCACCAAGATACCCGGCGGCAGTCTGATCGATGCCGGCGAATGCTCGGAAGGCTGGTGCGAGGTGACCTGGCAGGACAAGAAGGGCTTCGCGATCGAGACCGCGCTCGACATGAGCGGCCGCGTTCCGCGCCAGGCTGCCGCCAGCGGCCAAGTTACCGGATCGGTGCGACGGCCGGTTTATGGCTCCAATGCGCCCGCCGATCCCAACGCCGGCTATGTACCGGTCGACGAGCCGGCCTACTATCCGCCGCCGCCGGCTTATTATTACGGTCCCGGTCCTTATTATTACCACCGGCCCTATTGGGGTTACCGCCGGCATTGGTGGTGAGAACGCAGGCGGTGGTCAACCCAGCATGTTGACTGCGGTCAGGTCGCCTTGTCGCCGGTGCCCCACAGCAAACCGAGCGCGACCTTGAGCGCGAGATACACCGCCATGGCGGCCGGAAAGGCGAAATAGAATTGTACATCGAGGCCTTGCTGCAATCCGAACAGGACGGCGGCGCCCGCCAGCACCGAAATAATTCGTCCAATGGCCTGCCGGTTCATGCGAGCCGGCCGCTAGCGTTTGGTCTTGGAATTGTCGGTCCCGCGCATATTTTGCCATGGATCGGTGACCGCGGGTGCATCGTCCGTCTTACTCGTCTTTTTGAGGGTGGCGTTATATTGCTTCTCGATGCGCGCTTGATCTTCCTTCTTCTGTTGGTCCTCGAGCTGCAGCGGAGTTTTTTCCTTCGTCTGTTGCGCGTAAGCGGGCTCGGCCAGCGTTGCGAATGCGGCAAGCGCGGCTGAGACAGCGATCAATCTTTTCATGGCGACACCCGGCATTTGGCTTTTGCTATGTTTATCATGGCACGGTCTGGCGCTACAATCCGATGGAATCATGACGAATTTGCCGGCCTTATTGCTATAAACCCGGCCTGAAGCAGGCCTTAAAGGTTAAAGATGTCGCTTGTCCATGCCGTGTCACAGCTCCCCGGTTTGGCCCCGCTGCGTCACGACTGGACGCGCGCCGAGGTGCGCGCCTTGTTCGATCTGCCGTTTCCGGAATTGATGTTTCGCGCGGCGAAGGCTCATCGCGAGAATTTCGATCCTGCCGAAGTGCAGATCTCGACTTTGTTGTCGATCAAGACCGGCGGCTGCCCCGAGGATTGCGCCTATTGTCCGCAGGCCGCGCGCTACGACACCGGCGTGAAAGCCGAGAAACTGATGAGCCTCGACGCGGTGCTCGGCGAAGCGCGGGCCGCCAAAGCCGGCGGTGCTTCGCGCTTCTGCATGGGCGCGGCCTGGCGTTCGCCCAAGGACCGCGAACTCGACCAAGTCTGCGCCATGGTGGAGGGCGTCAAGGCGCTCGGCCTGGAGACTTGCGCCACGCTCGGCATGCTGACGGGCGAACAGGCGCAACGGCTCAAGCGATCCGGCCTCGACTACTACAACCACAACCTGGACACCTCGCCGGAATATTACGGCGCCATCATCACCACGCGCGCTTATGAAGACCGGCTCGACACGCTCGAACATGTGCGCGCGGCCGGCATCCATGTCTGCTGCGGCGGCATCGTCGGCATGGGCGAGCAGCTCGATGACCGCGTCGGCATGATCGCGACGCTGGCCAGCCTGCCGGCGCATCCCGAGAGCGTGCCGATCAATATGCTGGTGCGGGTTGAGGGCACGCCGCTCGAAGCCGCGCAAAAGCTCGATCCGCTCGATTTCGTTCGTACGATTGCTGTGGCGCGCATTTGCATGCCGGCCTCGGTGGTGCGGCTCTCGGCCGGCCGCGAAGACATGAGCGAGGAGACCCAGGCTTTGTGTTTCCTCGCCGGCGCCAACTCGATCTTTTACGGACCGAAGCTGCTCACCACACCCAATCCCGCGCGCGACCGCGATATGGCGCTGCTCGATCGGCTGGGCTTAAGGCCGATGGACTGACGCTCAAGTAAAATTCCGCACCAGCGCCAAGCCAGCAAATAGTCCGCCGATCGACAATGCCACCGACAGCAGCACGTAGGCGGCGGCCGTGCCGATCTCGCCGCGTTCATAGAGCAATGCGGTGTCGAGCGAGAACGTCGAAAACGTCGTGTAGCCGCCGAGAATTCCAGTGGTGAGGAAAAGCTGCCAGTGTTGCGGAACGCCACCTCTAAAGGCGAACAAGGCGACCAGCACGCCCATGACAATCGAGCCGCTGACGTTTTCAAACAAAGTCGCGTAGGGAAACGCGGTGCCTAACAGCCGCGCGAAAGCCAAGTTGAAGCCGTGGCGCAGCGTCGCGCCGAGACCGCCGCCGAGAAATACGATGAGATAGCCCATGGCCAACCTTTCTTCGGGTTTCCAGGGCAATAAGAAACCGCCCTGTGGCGGATAGAGTCCTACCGCCTTGAGCGCATGATCCCGAGAGCGGATATGCGCAAACAAAGAACGCGGTAGGAGTTATCAGCCCCTGACGGGCGGTTATCGGGGGACCCCATCCCCATCGCCGCGAACGTTACCGGCGGCGAAGCGCATGGTCAACGGCGGGCTGACTTGAATGGTAAGCGGTGGCCGCGCAGGATGCGGTCCCTTAACCGCAGCCGGCGATTCTCTATTGTCTTCAGACTCAACATCTCCGCCGCGCCGCCGCCGGCGCGCGTTCGACTGGTCGACCGCGGCTATCGCCGCACTCGCATTGGCCGCCGCCGCGGCGATCTATGCGCGCGACGGGCGCGAGCATTTCCTCGCTATTCTCGGCAGCGACCTCGCGCTGTTCGGCGCGATGCTGCCCAAGGTGATGGCCGGCTGTCTGATCGGCGCCTTTGTGACGCTACTGCTGCCGCGCGAACTCGTAGCGCGCTGGGTCGGTCATGAATCGGGTTTCACCGGCTTATTTGTCGCGGCTTTTTTTGGCTTTTTGCTGCCGGGCGGACCGATAACGATTTATCCGGTGGCGGGTGCTTTTTTGACCATGGGCGCCGATGCCGGCGCGGTGGTCGCCTTCATCACCTCGTGGACGCTGATCGGCTATACGCGCGCCTTGGTGTGGGAATTGCCGTTCTTCGGCGCCGACTTCGTGATCTGGCGCATCGTGGAAGCGCTGCCGCTGCCGATCATCGCCGGGCTGCTGGCGCGCATCGTCGTGCGCGCCGGCCTCGCGCGATTGGAAATCAAGCCATGATACTCGCCGTCAACATCCTGTTGTGGCTGGTGGTCGGCGTGTTGGCATTCCTGGCCGCCATGCGCGGGCGCGTGCTGCTGAATGACGGCACGCGCGAAGGCCTGTGGGAGTTTGTCCGCTTGCTGCCGCGCATTGGCGCCGGTGTGGTCGGCTCCGGCTTCATCGCCGAGGTGCTGCCGAAAGCTTTGGTCGCCTCGTGGATCGGTCCGGGCTCCGGTTTGATCGGCGTCCTAATCGCCACGCTCGGTGGCGCGCTGACGCCGGGCGGGCCGGTGGTCGGATTTTCCATCGGCGCCGCTGCGCTCAAGGGCGGGGCCGGGGCGCCGCAGGTGATCGCCTATTCGACCGCCTGGGCGCTCTACGCGATCCACCGGCTGGTGATCTGGGAAGTACCGATGATGCCACCGCGCCTGGTCTGGCTGCGCGCCGCGGTGTCGGTGCCGCTGCCGTTTATCGCGGCGGCGATCGCAATGGCGCTGGCAAAGCCGTGATCGCGGGCCGGTTTCAAAACAAGAAGAGACCTGTCAGACTAAGGTCAAGGGATGAAAAAAAGGGAGGACGGAATGCTTCGCGCCAATAATAAAAAGACGCCGATCAAAAGCCTGGTGATTTTCTCGAGCGTCGCGGCGGCGCTATTTGGTTTGCAGCTTAAGCCGGCAGCGGCCGAGGACTACCCCAATCGCCTGGTCCAGCTGATCGTGCCGTATCCTCCCGGTGGTGGCGTCGACACTGTCGGCCGCGTCATCGCGCAAAAACTCACCGACGCGCTTGGCCAACAGGTCATCGTGGTCAACCGCCCCGGCGCCGGCTCGGTAATCGGTGTGCGCGACGGCGCCAAGGCCACGCCGGACGGCTACACGATATTGATGCTGGTGACCGGCGCCAGCCTGCCGTCGAACGCCGGCTATGATCTCGCCAAGGATTTCTCGCCGATCGGGCTGATCGCTTCGATCCCGATCGTGATTATGTCCAATCCATCGGTGCCGGTGAAGTCCATGTCCGACATCATCGCGCTCGCCAAGAAGCAGCCGGGCACGCTCACGGTCGGCACGCCACCGTCGCCGACGCTGAATTATTTCGGTGCCGAGCAATTCAAGGGCATGACGAAAACCGATGTCACCATCGTTACCTATAAGGGCACCGGACCGCTCACCAACGATCTGCTCGGCGGTCATGTCATGCTGGCGTTCAACACGCTGCCGCCGGCGATCGGCAACATCAAAGCAGGCAAGCTCAACGCCATCGCGGTGGCGGCGCCGCAACGCCTTGCGGCGATCCCGGACGTACCGACGACCGCCGAATCCGGTCTGCCGGGTCTCGACATCGTGCAGTATTACGGGCTGGTCGCGCCGGCCGGAACGCCACCGGCGATCATCGCGCGGCTCAACAAGGAGCTGCGCAAGATCGTGACGTCCGAGGACATCAAGCAGCGCATCATCGCCGATGGCGGCGGCCCGGTCGCCAGCACGCCGGAAGAATACGCCGCCAATATCGCGCGCGAGGAAGGACGGTGGGCGGCGCTCATCAAGCAGCTTGGGCTGGTGGTGAACTAGCGCGCTATTGCCGCATCAGGCCGCAGTAACGGTTAGTGCCGTTATCCCAGCAGCCGGTTTGCCGGCAAAAGTTTAGCCGGTTGCGGCAATCGGCGATGCATTGCGCTTGCAAAGCCGGGTTGATGGCTTTCTGGCAAACAGTGATGCAAGTCTTCTGCTCGCCGCTGCACTTCATCGGCCCGGCGAAGACCGGCGCCGCGGTGAGCAGGCAAAGCGCAGGGATGGCGATCATCACATAAATGATCTTGCGACTCATGTCGCCTCGTTAGCACGGCCGGCCCGCGATCGTCTCGCTGACGCGGCCAGCGCCGCGAAATAGCCCAACGTGCTAAGCACGGCGATGCAAAAGCTCACCGGCCAGTCGGTGTGATAGGCGAGCGCGATGCCGAGCCAGGCTTCGCCCAAAGCGAACGCCGCGGACAGCGCCAGTCCGCTCCACAGACCGGTGGTAAGGCGTTGCGCGGCGGCCGGCGGGCCGACCATCAGCGTGAACACCAGCAAGACACCGACGATCTGCGCACACTCCGACACCGCCAGCGCGACAATCGCCAGGAACGCGGTCGATACGAGACGCAGCGGCACGCCCTTGGCCTCCGCCAGTTCCGGCTGCAAGCTCGCAAACATCAGCGGCCGCATGATCGACGCCAGCGCGACCAGCGTGATGACGCTGAGCACTGCCAGCGTCACAATCATTCTGTGATCGACGCCCAGCACGTTGCCGAATAGGATTGCGGTCGCCTGTGTTGCGAACGACGTGTAGTAATGCAGGAACAGCAGCCCGAAGCCGAGCGCCAGCGACAGCACCACGCCGATCGCCACGTCGCGGTTGCTGATACGCTCGCTCAGCGCGCCCATGGCGATACCGGCGGCCAGCGTGAAACCGAGCAGGCCCCACAACGGCGCCAGTCCGATCAAGCCTGCGCCGGTCGCTCCGGCAAATCCAATATGCGAGAGCGCGTGGCCGGCGAAAGTCTGCCCGCGCATCACCAGGAAATAGCCGACAATGCCCGACACCACCGCCACGATGCCGGCGGCGGCGAAAGCATTATTCATGAATTCATACTGGAACATGTCAGTGATGATGGTGCTCGTGGCCGCCGTGATCGTGGCCGTGGTCATGTACGTGCTCGACGCGCTCGACGTCGCGGCCGCGTGACATCACGAAGATATGCCCGTCGGCGCGCACAACGCTGATCTCGGTGCCGAACAAGCGCGACAGCACCGGCGCGGTGACGACTTCCTCGACGGTGCCGAGTACCGCCTGGCCGTTGCCGAGATAGAGCACCCGATCGAGCGTGCCGAGCAATTGGTTGAGTTCGTGCGCGCTGAACAGCACCGTGATCTTGCGCTCACGGCACACCTCGCGCACCACGCCGATCGCGACTTCCTGGTGGCGCGCATCGAGACTGATCAATGGCTCGTCGAGCAGTAGCAGTTTTGGTTCCCCGATCAATGCCTGCGCCAGCAGCAGCCGCTGCCGCTCGCCGCCGGACATGTCGGACAAAGGGCGCCGCGCCAGATCGCGCGCGCCAACCGAGTCGAGCGTTTCTTCGATCATGCTTTTGTCGCGGCGGCTGAGCGACGGCAGGCCCCAGCGCTCGCCGTGCAGCGAACTGCCAATGAAATCGAGCCCGCGCACCCGCAAATCCGGCAGCACGGTACGCACCTGCGGCAGATAGCCTATGGCGCGGTCGCCGCGCTGCGGCGGGCGGCCGAACACACGCACTTGTCCGGCGTTCGGCGGCAGCAGCCCGAGTATGGCGCGCATCAGCGTGGTTTTGCCGGCGCCATTGGGCCCGAGCACGCCGATGAACTCGCCCGGCCCGATGGCAAAGCTGACGTCGGCCAGCACCGCGCGACCCCCGATCCCGATGGTTGCGTGGTCGAGTTCGACGACACTCACGAAGACGGCCCCGCCAGCGCCTTTTCGGCATCGCCGAGTTCGCCGAGCATCCAATCCTGGTAGCTGATATCCGGCGGCGCGGTTTCGGTCACGCCGACCACCGGAATCTTGGCGGTGCGTGCCAGATCGACCAAATGCTGCACGATCTTATTCGACGCCTGCTTGTTGTAGAACATGGCGCGGACCTTTTGGTCTTTCAGGTCTTGCTCGAAGCTGGCGACGTCGCGCGCGCTCGGCTCGGTGTCATTCATGATCGAAAGTTGGAATGACTCGTTGCGCATTTTCAAGCCGAGCGCTTGCGCCATGTAGCCGAACACCGGTTCGCTGGCGGTGACGGAGACGCCAGCATATTTGCCGCGGATGGCGGCGATCTTGCCGTCGAGCAGTTTGAGCGAGCCGAGAAACGCCGCAAGCCGCGCCGCGTAGTCCTTGCCGTGCGTGGCATCGGCGGCCCTGAGTGCTGCGGCGATCGCCTTTGCGACCGCCGGCATGGTGGCAGGGTCGTACCAGAGATGCGGATTGTCGCCGGACTTTTTGTGCATCAGATCGGCGGCAATAATGACTTTGCGGTTAGGCCGCGGCGCTGCCGCCAGCAGCTTTTCCATCCACGGGTCGTAATCGGCGCCATTGACGATAGCCAGTTGCGCACCCGCGATCTGACGCACGATGCCCGGCGTGGTCTCGAACAGATGCGGATCCTGGTCCGGATTGTTCATAATGCTGACAACTGCGACCCGGTCGCCGCCGATTTGCCGCGCGATATCGCCGTAGAAATTCTCCGCCGCCACCACGGCGATCTTGCCGTCGGCTGAGCGGGCGTCAGGGGCGAGAATCAGCGCCGCATAGGCCAAAACGGCGGCAATCCCGGCGGCGGCGATCCTCATGTCGGCCAAGCCTCTGTTCATTCAGTGCCAATATGTAACAATATAACATATCACATAGCAAGGCCCCACTTAGTGCTGGATTTCCGCAGCTATTCGTCGATCAGTGAACCTTAAGATTTTCCGGGTAAGTCCTACAGACCGCAAATTGTAAGCACCGATCAATTGCGTGGCCAAAGCGGCAGGAAGAATTTCTGCCGGAATAGAAGAGAAGATGTCTCCAGCGTTGCAGATCATTGACGAGCTCGAAGCCGCGCTCAAAAGCGGCTCCTCCGAGCGCCACACCGCGATTCTCAAGAGCGTCACCGGTCTGTTCCTGGCCGGCCGCGACCGCATCAACGACGAAATCTCCTCCGTGTTCGACGATGTCATCGTTCGCTTGGTCAACCATGTCGAAAGCCGGGCGCGGGTCGAACTGAGCTGGGATCTGGCGCCGATCGCCAATGCGCCGAACCATGTCATCCGCCGACTCGCCGCCGACGACGACATCGCCGTCGCCGGCCCGGTGCTGTCGCAGTCGCCGCGGCTGACCGACGAGAACCTGGTCGAGATCGCTGAGAGCAAAGGCCAGTCGCATCTGAGCAAGATTGCCGAGCGTTCGCGGCTTAGCTCGGTAATCACGGACGTGTTGGTCGACCGAGGCAATAGCGAGGTCGTCACCAAAGTAGCGGTCAATCCGGGCGCCCGCCTCTCGAAGACCGGCATGTCGATGATGGTCATGCGTGCCAGCGGCGACAACGAGCTGACTCAGGCGATGAGCCGGCGTCCCGATATATCGCCATCTCTATTCAAGCGTCTGCTGAGCCACGCCACCGAGGAAGCGCGCGAGCGCATGCTGGCGCAGGCTGGCCCGGCCGATCGCGACGCCATCAACCGCGTGCTTACGCAGCTCGCCAATCAGGCGGGCAGCAAGACCGTTTCGCCGAAGGAGTTCGCCGCCGCGCAGCGTCTAGTGCATTCGTTCAGTCAGGATACCGAGCACACGCGCTCCAAGGTGCTGCAATTCGCCGACGGCAACCGCATCGCGGAACTGGTCGCCGCGTTGTCGATCCTGAGCGGCATTCCGATTGCGCTGGTCTCGCGGCTGATCAGCGACACCGAGCCGTTCGGCGCCATGGCGGTTTGCCGGGCTATTGGGCTCGATTGGTCGATCGCGCACGCGGTGCTCAACACGTTGCCCGGCATGGGCGACGACCGCGAGGAAAAGCTCGGCGGGATGGCAGAACAATATGTCCGGCTGTCGGTTCCCTCGGCGGAGCGGCTGCTGAATTATTGGCAAACCTGCCAGGCGCGCCAGGAATTGCCGCACTAAGGTTTCGCGGCGTGCATGATGACCCGCAAAACTTTCTGTGCGCCATGGTAAAACTTTACAGCCTGCTCGCGGTGCCAGCACAGCCAAGCGAATTTCATGAAATTGTCGCTGCGTCATTAACTCTCGTACAGCGATTTTCTGTCACACCAAGCTCGACCTGCAACCCCGAAATGGACCGCCATGTCATTAGATCTCATGAAGCGTCCGAAAAAGGCCGTGTACCAGCGCGGTGAAATCACTTGCCGGAAATGCGGAGCGCCGATTTACGTTCACAAGCTCAAGGCGCTGCCCGAGGAGTTCTCGGTGCATTGTACCAAGTGCGGCGATCGCGGCATTTATCAAAATCGCGCGGTCGTGATCCGGGAATTGCCCGAACGGCGCAAAAAATCGCGCAAGTAGCGCGGTCAGCCATGCGATAAGACTGGGTCTTTCGTCGGGGAACTCAGCGAGCCTACGTGTGTTGGTATAGGACGGTCTGGCGATCTAAATCGCCCGATCAGATGCGTATCAGCCCCCTAACACATCAGCCCCCTAACACACATGGAAGTGACCTCATGAAAATGACATTATTCATCGGCGGCGCGTGTATCGCTGCGCTCGCTATGCCGCTTGCCGCACAGGCACAAGGGGTTCCCGGAGGCGCCGTGCACGGGTTCCATGAGGGCGACCGCATCGCCGGCCCGGTCGGAGCGGTGGTTGGCACCGCTGTTGGTGGCGCTATTGGCGGCGTGGAAGGCGTATTCGGAGTCGATCAACGCTACTACGCGGAAGAGCACCCATATTACCGCCATTACAGACATGTCCACCATGTCCGTTATCGCCATCACGATTGAATAACGGAATAACGCGGCTCAATCCTGCTCACCGTACTTCTCCCGTACAACGGCAGCGACGAAAAGCTTTCGTCCCTGCCGTCCGGGGGTCGTACCATGTGCGGCGCACCATGTGGCGAACGCGACTGGTTCGATGCGCACGCGTTCGACCACATGCCCATAAGCCTTGAGACCTTTCTCCATCTCCTCGGCGATCTTCAGCCATTCCTTCCACGTTCGCGGCATCGTGTGGCCGTCGTCGAACAGTCGCATGACCGCCGGATAGTCGGCCTCGTCGATCCAATAGGAACCGACCGCGGGCAGGGGTTTTTCTTCGGAATCGAACATAGCGAGGAGCCTAGCACGGACGGGCGAAGCGAGCGTGGCAACCGTCATGTATAGACCGCGGCCACTCTGATCTGCCCTTCGTTGCGCAACACCTGCAGCGACACGTCGTTGCCATGCCGCCGCAGCATCAAATCGACGACCGATTGACCAAGACGCAGATTGTGCAAGGTCACCTCATTGAGGAACGACGGTAGCCGCGGCTTGCGCAATAGGATTTCGTTGTTGTCGCGGTTGAATTCGAGACCGAGCGAAGACTGCAAAAGCAGGAGCGGCGTGCCTGCGGCCCAAGCCTGCGGCGAGCAGGCAACCGGATAGAGCGTCGGTCCGCGTTCGCGTCCGCGCTGGAAGCCGCAATAAAGTTCGGGTAGCCGGCGCAGATTCCATGTAGGTCGCGGCGTCGAACAGGCCCTTGAACAGACGGTCGATCGCATCCTTGTGCCCATAGCGCGCAAAGCCGGCTGCGATCAGCGAATTGTCGTGCGGCCAAACCGAGCCATTGTGATACGACATCGGATTGTAACGCGGTTGATCGCGCGCCACCGTTCGGATTCCCCAGCCGGAAAAAAACGACGGGCTCATCAGATCGCGCATCACGGTTTCGGCGTGCTCCGGTGTGGCAATGCCGCTGAACAACACCTGCCCGGCGTTCGATGTCCGCACGCGGCACGGACGCTTCTGGCCGTCGAGCGCGATCGCATAGGTGCCGATGTCTTCGCACCAGAATGCCGCCTCGAATCGTTCGGCAAGCCTGCCGGCCTGGGCATCAAGCGCGTCACCGCGCGCGGCCATGCCGAGCCGGCGCGCCGTGCGCGCGGCCAGGCGCTTGGCCGCATAGACATAGCCCTGCACTTCGCACAGTGCGATCGGTCCTTGCGCAAGAACGCCATCGGCGTGGAAGATCGCGTCCTGGGAGTCCTTCCAGCCTTGGTTGACGAGACCTTTTTCGTCGGCGCGGCGGTATTCGACGAAACCGTCACGGTCGGGGTCGCCCGGCCCATCGATCCAGCCCAGCGCCGTTTCGACGTTGGGCCAGAGCTCGCGCAGCGTCTCGACGTCGCCGGTATGTTCGGCGTAAAGCCCGGCCAGCAACACGAATAACGGTGTCGCATCCGCGCTGCCGTAATAGAGACCGAACGGGACTTCGTGCAGCGCCGCCATTTCGCCGCCGCGCATTTCGTGCGGGACTTTTCCAGGTTCGGCGTCGGCAATCGGATCGAATTTGGTGGCTTGAAAGGCGGCCAGTCGCCGTAGCACGCCCTTGGCGATACGGGAGTCGCACCACAGCATCTGCATCGCCGTGATGATGCCGTCGCGGCCGAATGTGGTCGAATACCAGGGGATGCCGGCGTAAGGATAGGGGCCCTGCGGCGTCTCGGTCGTCAACATCGCAAGGTCGGCCATCGAGCGGCACGCCACTTCGTTGAAAATCTCGTTCGACGTGGTGATCGTGGTGATGCCGCGCGTTGCGGCCTGGCGCTGACTGAACGCGGCGCGCAGGGCCTTGCGAAACGGCAGGGTGGCATTTTCCGCGACGCCGCGGTCGCATTTCACCGTCACGTAAACCGACAGGCATTCATTGGGCTGCAATTTGAAGACATAGGAAGCGATGTTGCTGGAAAGTTGCGCCGGCGCCGGATCGAACAGCATCGTCGTGCGCCGTGTCACGCCGTCGAGACCCTGGTAGTTCAACGCGACCTCGGCCTCGCCGACGTCCACCGTCGCGGTGCCACGGTGGTCGCGGTGCAGGCCCCTGACCTCGAACAGATCGGCGAAATCGCTGGCGAACGCGAGCGAAAGCCGGACGTCGAACGGGCTGTCGCCATGGTTCTGCATGCGAAAGCGCTGATAGGCAGCGCCATTCAGCAGAAAAACCGTGCGCACGACGTGTAATACGTCTTTCGGCTGCACGAGTTTCTGATCGAGATAGATATCGGGGTTGGTTAAATCGACAATGAGGATGGAGTTGTCGTCACGCACGTTTGAGCCCAGCAGCAGCGGCTGCCTGCCATTGAGCAGCATCTCAAGATGAGAAAGATAGCGCGTGTCGCAAAAGTAAATGCCGTCGGTTCCCCCGGGCGTTGCCCCGATGTCGGCGTAGCTGTCGAGAACGGCGAAGCAATCGCCCTGCTTGAGGGTGCGGCGAGGCCGGGTGGAGGATCCAGTTCCGGGGATATAGAAAGGAGTTTCCGGAACCTCCTCGGCCGGCGTTGCGGCCGGATTCTGCTTAAGCAACTTGAAGCCCCGGGGCTGCGTCGCCAATCAATTGCGGCTGATCTTCCTGTTCTTCATCGCCGGCTTTGGACTGGGCTGTCAGCAACGCGCGATAGACCGCCACATAATCCTTCGCCATGCGCGCGGCGGAAAAGCGTTGCTCGAAACGCCGGCGTATTTTTTTCCGATCGAGCGCGATGACGCGCGGCAAAGCTGCGATCGCCTCTTCCATGGTGTCGACAATCATGCCGGTGAGGCCGTCCTCGACGACCTCCGGCACCGAGCCGCAGCGGAAAGCCAATACCGGCGTTCCGCAGGCCATGGCCTCGATCATGGACAGCCCGAAAGGCTCCGGCCAGTCGATGGGAAACAACAGCGCCTGCGCATCGCCCAGGAATTGCGTCTTCTGCTCATCGTTGATCTCGCCGATGAACTCCACGCCCGGGCCCTCGAGCAGCGGTTCGATCTGGGTGCGGAAATAGACCTCGTCGGCGCGGTCCACCTTGGCCGCGATCTTGAGCGGAATGCCGGCGGCGCGCGCCATCATAATAGCGCGGTCGGGACGCTTCTCCGGCGAGATGCGGCCGAGGAATGCCAGGTAGCCGCCGCGCGCCTGCGTGCTGGGGCGATGCAAGCCCGCCGGGATGCCGTGATGAATGGTCGCCGCAAAATTCGCGCTCGGCATCGGGCGGCGTTGCGCGTTCGAGATCGAGACCAGCGGCATGTCGTCGAAGCCGACATAGAGCGGGTGGAGATCGGGCAGGTCCTGGCGGCCGTGTAGCGTGGTGACGGTGCGGCCCGCGATCGGCCGGAACAAGGGGAAATGAAACTGATCGATATGGAAATGCAGGATATCGAAATCAGCCGCCCTTTGGCGGACGCGGTCGAGCATCAGCATGTAATAAGGGATTATGTCGCGAACGTTTGGATCGAGCCGCAGTGCTTGCGGTACACAGGGCGCGAGCGTCGCCGATGTCATTGAGTCGCCGCTCGCAAACAGGGTCACGTCATGGCCGAGCGCCACGAGTTCTTCCGTCAGGTGGGAGACGATCCGCTCAGTGCCGCCATAAAGCCGGGGGGGAACGCTCTCCATTAGAGGCGCGATTTGCGCGATTTTCATGATTGTACCTGTACCCGGCCCCAGAGGATTGAACCCCCCGCACCCTCGAAAGTTCCACGATTTTGCTATGCTGCGACCTTGCAAGCCCCCACAACACTCTGTCAACGCCCTGTTGCATGAAGACGAGATGCTACGCTACGCACAATGCGGATCCATAACATGCGCCCGGCCAAAGACGATCTTGCTATCCCCACCCACGCGCTGAGCCGCCGCGCGGTCTTAGCCGGTCTGCCGCTGTTGCTGGCCGGCTGCGCCGGCTTGGACTATGGCGCAGTCCATGACGGCGGCTTCACCACCCCGCCGATCGACGTCACCACCATTGACCCCAGCCTGTTGCGGCAGGAGGTCGCTTGGAAAGGCCGGGAGCGTCCCGGCAGCATTGTCGTCAATGTGCCCGAACGCAGGCTTTATCTGGTTGAGGCGGGCGGCAAGGCGCTGCGTTATGGCGTCGGCGTCGGCCGCACCGAGGGCACGAATTTCCGTGGATCGGCGGTGATCGGCCGCAAGGAAAAGTGGCCGCATTGGACGCCGACCGCGAACATGATCGCGGCGATGCCGCGCTATAAGCCTTACGCCGGCGGCATGAACGGCGGCCCGGAAAACCCGCTCGGCGCCCGCGCGCTCTATCTTTATCGCGACGGCCACGACACGTTTTTCCGCCTGCACGGCACCACCGAGCCGGAGACCATCGGCCAGGCCGTGTCCTCGGGCTGCATCCGCCTGTTCAATCAGGACATCATCGATCTTTATAATCGTGTCCCGGTCGGCACCCATGTCACGGTGGTGCAGGGCTGAAGGCTGTCCGACGCGCGTGCATCCGCTTGTGCTTGTCTAGTCTCTGACCCGCCGGCCACGCCGTCTTGAACGGCTGCATCCGCCTATCCAATCGGGCTAATTGCCCGCGGTGATGCCGGCGTCCTTGATAACTTTCGCCCATTGCGGTGTTTCCGCCGTGATGGCGGCGGCGAATTCCGCGGGTGAGTTGCTGATCACTTCCATCCCGATGTCGGCCAGCCGCTTGCGCACCTCCGGGGTGGACAAAGCTTTCACCATGTCGCGGTGAATTTTGTCGACGATCGCGGCCGAGGTTTTGGCCGGCGCCATCAGGCCGATCGAGAGAATCGAGACAAAGCCGGGATAGCCGGCCTCGATCATGGTCGGCAGATCGGGCGCCGCCGGAAACCGCTTGGCCGAGGTGACGGCGAGCGCGCGCACTCTGCCTTCGCGCACCAGCGGGATCAAAGGTGCGATAGCGCCGAAGTACATAGTGATGCGTCCGCCCAAGAGGTCGGTGATAACCGGGGAGGCGCCGCGATAAGGCACGTGCTGGATATCGAGATGCGCCATCGACTTGAACAGCTCGCCGGCGAGGTGCTGCGTCGTTCCGACGCCGGCCGACGCATACGTTAGCTTGCCCGGATGCTGGCGCACATAGTCGACCAGTTCCTGCACGGTCCTCACCGGCACGTCGTTGGGCACGACCAGAATGTTGGGCGAGTAGACGGCGAGCGAGATCGGCATCAGGTCTTTGGCCACGTCGAACGACATTTTGTAGAGGCTTGGATTGACGGCGAGCTGCGCGTTGGTCGCCACCAAGAGCGTGTAGCCGTCGGGCGGGGCCTTGGCGACGCGATCGCCCGCGATATTGCCGGCCGCGCCGGAAATGTTTTCGACGACTGCCGACTGGCCCCAGATCGCGGTCAGCCTGTCGCCGATGACCCGCGCGATGATGTCAACCGGCCCGCCGGGCGGATAGCCGACCAGCATGTGAACCGGGTGGTCGGGGTAGGCGCTTTGCGCCGCGGCGTCATCCGCGGTGGCAAATACCGGCAGCGCGGCGATCAGCGCTGCGGCTATTTTGATTTTGAATTTCATCGCAGCTTTCCCCAGGTCGTCGATCGTACGATAGTCGGCGCAAAGGGCGAAGGGGAGAGCGCGTGAAATTACCTCGTTACGATCGGGTCAAGCCCGGCAATGATAGCGTTGCGCCGCCAGGTTCCCCTTATGGGTGGATCATCCCACGAGGACGTACACCAGCAGAATGACGAAGCCGCCGATCGCGAGCGTGGCGTGGATGCCGATCAGCACTCCCGACAGCCGCTTTTTGCGCAAACGCGCGGCAAGTTGCGCAAGCCCGACCAGTGCCGCCAGCGCGATCAGCGCGGCGGCGATTGTGCCGAACGGGCCGGTGCCTTGATCGAGCCCGCGCGGCGGGCCGCGCAGCGCGAGCCCGAGCAACCCGAGGCCGGCAAGGGCGATGAGCCCGTGCAAGGCCCAGAGCGGCCACGGCGGGGGCGCGGCGCCTTGGCGCAAATGCAGAACCGCCAGCACGCTGCCGAGCAGCACGGCAATCCCGAGGGCAGTGAAAGCGGCGTACAGCATGAGGGGAAGTCAAATCAGCCGAACAACATTTTTGCCAGTTGTCCAATCCAAGTCAGGACCGGAAAGGGAGTAAAGACTTGTAGCAGCACGGCAGCGATCACGACGACGATGACATTACTTATTAGCCCGAGAAGAATTCGCCGCGCGAGCGACGGATATGGCGGTTTATTATTAGCGGGCCACGCAAATTCTTCTTCCCACTTTTCCTGCGGAATGTCGCGCGGCCTAATTCTCTCGAACGGTACCCACGCCCGATAAGCCGCAACACCACGTTCCCGCGCAATGGCGTTTCTCAGCCAAAACGCATTATTCCGCCCGACGAGATCGACGGCGGCCCCGATCGCGACCCGCGCAAGGAACAGGATAAGCAAGCAGGCTAGATAGACGTAGCCAATCCAGAAGCCCGATGTGAGCCATGATTTTGTGAAGGACTTCACGTTGAACACGGCAGCAAACAATTGCACGGTCGCGTCGACGAGCTTGTCCAGGCCGATGAAGATTTGGCCGAACGCCGATTTGTCATCGGCGGCTTGCAGCCAAAGAATTAAGGCGACCACGACAGCGAGCTGAAACAGAGGAAATCTCACCAGGCTCCGTATCGCCGCCGCCATATGCTTGATCAGACCCATGGATTCTCCTGGGGTGTCGCTAAGCCTGTGCAGGTTAGCCTAAGATCCAGCAAGTCCCGGCCCTCCACGCCAAATGGGGTTTGCGGATTTTTGCGGTAGTGCCCAAGACCCCCTATATGTTCCCTCCTGGAGCCCCAATTTAATGCCGATCGAAACCGCCCCCGCCAAAATCCCCGTCACCGTGCTCACCGGCTATCTCGGCGCCGGCAAGACCACGCTTTTGAACCGCATTCTGTCCGAGCCGCACGGCCAGAAATTCGCCGTCATCGTCAACGAATTCGGCGAGATCGGCATCGACAACGAGCTGGTGGTCAACGCCGACGAAGAAGTGTTCGAGATGAACAACGGCTGCATCTGCTGCACCGTGCGCGGCGACCTGGTGCGCATCATCGACGGGCTGATGCGGCGCAAGGGCAAGTTCGACGCCATCATCGTCGAGACCACTGGCCTGGCCGACCCCGCGCCGGTGGCGCAGACGTTTTTCATGGACGAGCAGGTCGGCGCCAAGACCAAGCTGGACGCCGTGGTCACGGTCGCCGACGCCAAGTGGCTCAAGGACCGGCTCAAGGACGCGCCCGAGGCCAAGAACCAGATCGCCTTTGCCGACGTCATCCTGCTCAACAAGACCGACCTGGTGACGCCGGCCGAACTCGCCGAAATCGAGGCGCGCATCCGCGGCATCAATCCTTATGCGCGGCTGCACCGCACCGAGCGCGCCAAGATCGATATCGCCGAGGTGCTCGGCCGCAACGCCTTCGATCTCGACCGCATCCTCGACATCGAACCGGCATTCCTCGAAGCCGCAGATGAAGATGAACATGGGCACGATCACGATCATCATCACGGCCACGATCATGGTCACGACCATCATCACCACGGCGGCCTCAAGCACTATCACGACGAGGACATGCAATCGGTCTCGATCAAAACGGACAAGCCGCTCAATCCCGACAAATTTTTCCCCTGGGTGCAGGATCTGGTCGCGACCGAGGGCAAGGACATTTTGCGCTGCAAGGGCATTCTCAATTTCAAGGACGATCCCGAGCGCTTCGTGTTCCAGGGCGTGCACATGATCCTGGACGGCGATCATCAGCGGAAGTGGCGCGACGACGAGACGCGCGACAGCCGCATCGTCTTCATCGGCCGTCATTTGCCGGAAGAAAAAATCCGCAAGGGTTTCGAAGCTTGCGTGGCTTAATCCCTCCCCTGAAAGGGGAGGGTGGCGAGCGAAGCGAGCCGGGTGGGGTTCACCTCGGTGCGCCGTTGCGATATGCCCCCACCCGACCGCTCGCTGTCGCTCGCGGCCACCCTCCCCCTTCGGGGGAGGGATAAGAACTTAACTGCCGCAAATTCTGCATGACCTCCACCTCCGTCCCGCTTCCCTCACTTGCCGATCGCGTCCGGCCCGTATCGGCCGGCGGCGGAATCGTCGGCGTGCATTTTCTCGGCGCCACGCCGGTGTTCGTGCTGGGCGAGGAAGTCGTGCTGTTCGCGGGCGAGGGTGCGGAAAAGCGTGTCGCCGTCCATGCCGGCGGCATTCTGGCGAGCGCCAGCGACGGCAATCGCATCGTCACGGGCGGCGACGATGGTAATCTGGTTTCAACCGATGCCACGGGCGCTTTTCGCGTTGTCGCCACCGACGACAAAAAACGCTGGATCGATCAGCTCGCGCTCGGGCCGGACGGCGCGGTCGCCTGGTCGGCGGGCAAGGTCGCGCACGTGCTCACCGGCAAAGGCGAGCGGCGGCAATTCGAGGCGCCTTCGACGGTGGCGGGGCTCGCCTTCGCGCCCAAAGGATTTCGTCTTGCCATCGCGCACTACAACGGCGCGACGCTCTGGTTTCCCAACGCCGCCGGCGCCAAGCCCGAGAAGCTCGAATGGAAAGGCTCGCATCTGAGCGCCGCCTTTAGTCCGGACGGCCGCTTCATCGTCACCACCATGCAGGAGCCGATGCTGCACGGCTGGCGGCTGTCCGACGGCCAGCACATGCGCATGTCGGGCTATTCGGCGCGCGTGCGCTCGCTCGGCTGGACCGCGGACGGTGAATTCCTCGCCACGTCCGGTTCCGAACAGCTCATCCTGTGGCCGTTCGACGGCAAAAACGGTCCGATGGGCCGTCAGCCGAAACTCATGGCGCAATCGAAGGCGCGCGTGTCGGTTATCGCCTGCCATCCGCGGCAACTGGTGGTGGCGGTGGGCTACGCCGACGGCGTGGTGACGCTGGTACGGATCGATGACGGCGCGCTGATCCTGGTGAAAGAGGCGGGCCTATCCCCGGTGAGCGCGCTCGGCTGGGCCGTGTCTGGCCAAACGCTGGCTTACGGCACCGAGGCGGGCGAAGCCGGCGCTTTGTCGTTTTAATTGCGGCGCTATTGCGCCCAATCAATTCGGCTGCCGTTCAGCTTGGCCGCCCTAAAGTATGGAACTATCCAGTCTGTCGACCGTTTCTCGCTGTCATTTGTTCATGGGGACTCAAAAATGATCGCTCAATCCATCGTCCGCCGCCTTTTGCTCGGCGCGGCGACTATCGTTGTGCTTGCCGTCGCCGGTATTTCGGTGCCGGTCGCCGTCGGCCCAACGCCTGCCTATGCGCAGGTCTCGGCCGAATTCCAGGCGGCGCTCGATCAATATGGCGAATGGCGTCGGGATCCGCGTTACGGCGAGGTTTGGGTGCCGACCGGATTGCCGCGCGACTGGCGACCCTACGAAAACGGCCATTGGGTCTATACCGACGATTGGGGCTGGTACTGGGTTTCCGACGACACCGAGGAAGACTTTGGCTGGGTTACCTATCACTACGGCCGCTGGGCATTCGATCGCAGCACCGGCTGGTTCTGGGTGCCGGGCGACGAATGGGCGCCGGCCTGGGTCGATTGGCGTTACGGCGAAGACACCGTCGGTTGGGCGCCGTTGCCACCCGACGGCGTGGATGTCGAGGCCTATGAGGACGAGCCAACTTACTGGGTGTTCGTGCCCGATCGCTACATCACGGCGCCGCGGCTGCGCAGCTATTACGTGCCGC
This sequence comes from uncultured Alphaproteobacteria bacterium, assembly GCA_963809675.1. Classification (GTDB taxonomy): domain Bacteria; phylum Pseudomonadota; class Alphaproteobacteria; order Rhizobiales; family Xanthobacteraceae; genus Pseudolabrys. Next base: position 249,713 of record CAWEKJ010000005.1, on the reverse strand, counting down.
GGGAAAGGCGCGCGTTCTTTCTCCGCAGCACGCGCATCGTCAACCGCACGCTTGTCACGCGCGGCGCGCGTATCGCTGTCAATCCCGGCATCTCGCCTGCCTTCGTGGCGCGGGTGACGCATGCCTCGTTGCCGACTTATCGGGTGCGTCCGCGCGTGCTTGGCTCGACGCAAGGCGTGTCAGGCGCCGTGCAAGTGCGGCCCGAGGATTTGCGCAAGCGCCAAGGCGGTCCCGGCGGCCGCGCGCCTCACCTCAACCCGATCTCCGTGCAGCGCACCAACGCGGTGATCAAAGTGGACGCGGCGGTGACCGCGCCCAAGCCGCTCGGCAAAGGTGAAAGTGGCCAGCTTGGCAGCCATCCGCCGCGCGCCGCGCAAGGCGGCGTCGCTCCGCAGCAGCCGCCCTCTGGCGCGCCGCCGCATACCGGCCCGTCACCAGCGGTGAACCCGGCATTGCAACCGGCGAGCCCGGCTGTGGCGCCGAAGCAGCCGTCGGGCGCACCGCAAACGCCGGAGCGCCACGACGTCCATCCGCCAGGCGGCGGCAATGCACCCGCAGGCGGCAATGCGCCGGCTGCGCATCCGGTCGAGCGGCAAACGCTGCCGGCACAGACGGCACCAAAGCAGCCGGCCGTTGTGCAGCCCGCGCCGCAACAGCATCCAGTCGCGCCGCCTCCGCCAGCGGCGCATGCGCCACCACCGCCGCCCGCGGTGCATGCTCCGGCGCCACCACCGCCACCCGCGGTGCATGCTCCACCGCCACCTCCGCCGCCGGTGGTTCATGCGCCTCCGCCGCCGGTGGTCCATGCCCCGCCGCCGCCAGCGGCGCACGCCCCGCCGCCGGCTGCGCGACCGGCACCGCCACCGCCTGCCGCTAGACCGGCAGCCCCACCCAGACCGGCTCCGAAGCCGGGCGAGAAGCCGCCTGAGCCGCCGAAATAGGACGATCAGCCGGCACCAGAAACGAAACGGGCGGCCACATCGGCCGCCCGTTTTGATTCGGTGACTGAGTTAGTCAACTAGGCGGCGAGCGCGGGCTCCGTCGGCGCGATCACATAGGATTTCAACGGCGGGTAGCCGTTGAAGCCCACGGAGGAGTAGGTCGAGGTATAGGCGCCGGTCGCCTCGATCAACACCTTGTCCCCGATCGCAAGCGTCACCGGCAGCGGGTAGGGCGTCTTCTCATACAGCACGTCCACCGAGTCGCAGGTCGGCCCGGCCACGATGCAGGGCCCGGTTTCGTCGCGGTCTCTGCGCGTGCGGATCGGATAGCGAATCGATTCCCCGATCGTCTCAGCGAGACCGTGAAACTTGCCGATGTCGAGATAGACCCAGCGGGTATCGTCCTCAGGGCTACGCTTGGCGATTAGCACCACCTCGGCTTCGATCACGCCAGCATTCCCGACCATGCCGCGGCCCGGCTCGATGATCGTTTCCGGGATGCGGTTGCCGAAATGGCGCCGCAGCGCGCGAAAGATGGCTTTGCCGTAGGAATCCAGCTTCGGCGTTTTGCGCACATATTTGGCCGGAAAGCCGCCGCCGAGATTGACGGTTGAAAGCATGATGCCGCGTTCGGCGCAGGCGCGGAACACCGCCGCAGTCGAAGCCAAGGCGCGGTCCCAGGCTTCCACATTGTGCTGCTGGGAGCCGACATGGAACGAGAGGCCGTGGGCGATCAGGCCCTGTTTGTGCGCGCGTTCCAGGATGTCGGCGGCGAATTCCGGTTCGCAACCGAACTTGCGCGACAGTGGCCACTCGGCGCCAGTGCCGTCGCAGTGAATGCGGCAGATCACGCGGCTGCCGGGCGCGGCGCGCGCAACCTTGTCGACTTCCGCCTCGCAGTCGACCGCAAAGAGCGTGACGCCGAGCCTGAAGGCGGCTGCGATCTCGCTCTCTTTCTTGATGGTGTTGCCGTAGGAAATGCGGTCCGGCGTGCAGCCGGTGGCGAGCACTTGCTTGGTTTCCGGCAACGAGGCCACGTCGAAGGAAGAGCCGAGCCGGTTGAGCAGGCTCAGAATTTCCGGATGCGGATTGGCTTTGACCGCGTAGTACACCTTGGTATCCGGCAGCGTCCTGGCGAAGGCACTGTAGTTGTCGCGCACGATGTCGAGGTCGAGCACCAGGCAAGGCCCTTCCTCTTTGCGGTTCTTAAGGAACTCGCGGATGCGATCTGTCATCTCTGTTGAACCCCTCAGGTCATAGCGCCAATAGCTGCCTGCTTTGCCGGAACAGCGAGATACGCCGCTGCGTCCGGCTGCTTGCAGCCGTCTGCTGCCATGGTCTGGATCGGGGGATGCGCCCCGCTCCGCGCCTGGCAAGATGGACAAGCCTCTTCGGACTCCGGCATTCACGCCGGTTACCAAAAAAGCCCGATCCGTCGTTGCTTTAAGCCGCGTACCCCGTTGAGCGCGGGGATCGCCGGTTTCGCCTCCGGCTGCCGATCGCATGAGCCCGCCGTCGCTACGCTATGGCGGGCGGTAATCCGCCATAGCCAGTTGGCGAAGGCGGGTCGCATGAGCAAGAAAACGAGATCGTTTTCTTAGGCGGCTGTCCGGCCTCTTGTCCGGATGCCCACCGATCGACACACGGCCACAGGCACGTGCGAAAAAGGGCAATCACCGGAATAATCCAACCGCGCCGAGAGTCAACAATTTATCGAGCGCCGACACGTGCGCATCCACCGTTGGAGGATTGCGGCAGCGCTAATTTTTTGCGGTGGTGTGCGCCTGAAGTCGTTCAGCGGACGAGTACGTTCTTGAACTGCCAAGGATCGCGCTTGTCGATGTCGTCGGGGAACAGGCCGGGCCGTCCGTCGAGCGGCGTCCAGTCGGTGTAGGCGCCGATCACCGGACCGAGATACGGCATCTGCACTTCGAGGCAACGCCGGTAATCCATCTCGTCGGCCTCGACGATGCCAGCCTTGGGGTTTTCCAGCGCCCACACCATGCCGGCCAGTACCGCGGAGGTCACCTGTAGGCCGGTGGCGTTCTGATAGGGCGCGACCGCGCGAGTCTCGTCGATCGAGAGCTGCGAGCCGTACCAATAGGCATTTTTCTTGTGGCCATAGAGCAGCACGCCAAGCTCGTCGATGCCGTCGGCGATCTCATTCTCGTCTAAAATGTGGACGTCCTGCTGGTGTTTTCCGGCTTGGCCGAACAGTTCATGCAGCGAGAGCACCGCATCGTTGCAGGGGTGATAGGCATAGTGACAGGTCGGCCGGTAGATCGTCTTGCGGCCCCGGCGCAGCGTGAAGAAGTCGGCGATCGAGATCGACTCGTTGTGCGTGACCAGGAAGCCGTATTGCGCCTTGGCCGTCGGCGTCCATGACCGCACCCGCGTCTCGGCGCCGGGCTGCAACATATAGATGGCGGCGCCGCAGCCGGTCTTGTGCCTGCGGCCGTTGCCCGGCATCCATTTCTCATGCGTGCCCCAACCCAGTTCCGCCGGCTGCATGCCCTCGGAAATGAAGCCCTCGACCGACCAGGTGTTGACGAACACGTCCGCCGGCTTTGGCTGTTTGGCGCGCTGGGTGTCGCGTTCGGCAATATGGATGCCCTTGACGCCAGCTTTCTTGGCCAGCCGGCACCATTCCTCGCGCGTCTTTGGAATTTTGAATTTGAGGCCGGTGTCCTTGGCGACATTGATGAGCGCCTGCTTGACGAACCAGGACACCATGCCGGGGTTGGCGCCGCAGCAGGACACCGCGGTCGGGCCGCCCGGCTTGCGGCGGCGCTCGGCCAAAATGGTCTCGCGCAACGCGTAGTTCGAGCGCGCTTCCGGCCCGAGCTTGGGATCGAAGTAGAAGCCGATCCACGGCTCGACCACGGTGTCGATATAAAGCGCGCCGATCTCGCGACAAAGTACCATGATGTCGAGCGAGGAGGTGTCGACCGAAACATTGACGCAAAAACCCTGGCCGCCGTTGTTGGTTAGTAGCGGCGTCAGCAAATGCCGATAATTGTCTTTAGTAACAGCCTGATGGATGAAGCGGATGCCGCGGTCGTCCAAGAGCTTGCGGTCTTTGTCATCGGGGTCGATGACGACCAAACGCTTCTTGTCGAATTTGAAATGGCGTTCGATCAGCGGCAAGGTGCCTTTGCCGATCGAGCCGAAGCCGATCAGCACGATAGGCCCGTCGATGTGGGCATGAACCGGCCATTTGGGCATTTTTCGAAGCCTCCAGCGGCCTTTGGGTGATATCCGCCGCTGCGTGCAAACGGAAGGGCGGTGCCGGAGATTCCGGTACGGCGTCCACGAGAATCTGGCTTTTTTGCTTAAGCGGCGCGGGCTTGGAGCGCTTGCGCCAGGCGTCCGGTCGCGCGCACAAGCGTGCGCCGGGTGGACGCATCCCGTCGATTGAGGGGAAGGGGAGGCGGGCGAGCCCGCCTCCCGGCTTTGTCAGATGTGGTAGGTCTTGAGCGGCGAGAAGCCGTTGAAGGCCACCGACGAGTAGGTCGCCGTGTAAGCGCCGGTGCCTTCGATCAGCACTTTGTCGCCGATCTCCAGGCTTACCGGCAGCGGATAGGGCTGCTTCTCGTACAGCACGTCGGCCGAGTCGCAGGTCGGTCCGGCGACGACGCATGGGCCCATGGCGTCGGCATCGCGCGGCGTGCGGATCGGGTAGCGGATCAACTCGTCCATGGTCTCGGCCAGGCCGCCGAACTTGCCGATGTCGAGATAGACCCAGCGCACGTCGTCTTCCTCGCTCTTCTTGGAGACGAGCACGACCTCGGCCTCGATGGTGCCGGCATTGCCGACCATGCCGCGGCCCGGCTCGATGATGGTTTCCGGGATGCGGTTGCCGAAGTGCTTGCGCAGCGCCTTGAAGATGGCGGTGCCGTAGGTTTTCACCGACGGCACATTCTTGAGGTACTTGGTCGGGAAACCGCCGCCCAAATTGACCATCGCGAGGTTCATGCCGCGCTCGCCGCATTCCTTGAACACGGCCGCCGCCGAGGCCAGCGCGCGGTCCCAGGCATGCTGGTTGCGCTGCTGGGAGCCGACATGGAACGACACGCCATGCGGCTCGAGGCCCGATTTAAGGGCGTGCTCGAGCACGTCCACGGCCATTCCGGGCTCGCAGCCGAACTTGCGCGACAGCGGCCAGTCGGCCCCGACGCAGTCCGACAGGATGCGGCAGAACACCTTCGAGCCGGGCGCCGCGCGGGCGATCTTTTCGACCTCGGCCTTGCAGTCGACCGCGTAGAGGCGGACGCCAAGCGCGAAGGCGCGCGCGATATCGCGCTCCTTCTTGATGGTGTTGCCGTATGAAACGCGGTCGGGCGTGGCGCCCGCGGCCAGCACCAGCTCGATCTCGGCGATCGAGGCGGTGTCGAAGCAGGAGCCGAGCTTGGCCAACAGGCGGAGCACTTCGGGCGCAGGGTTGGCCTTCACGGCGTAGAACACGCGCGTGTCGGGCAACGCCTTGGCGAAGGCATTGTAGTTGTCCTTGACGACGTCGAGGTCGACGACAAGGCACGGCCCTTCGTCGTTACGCTTGCGCAGAAACTCGCGGATGCGCTCAGTCATGGCGCTATTCCCCACGGCTAGGGGGCCTTTTCGGGGCCCCTGATGACGCGGTTTTCCAAGCATGCCGCCGCGCGCGATGGGGACGCGCAAGCGTTTCCGCTCTTCAACCGCTCAAGCTGCCTTGGATTGGATGGGGGTTCGCCCCGTCCGCACGGCCGGCAAAGATGAACAAGCCTCTTCGGTGACCCGCGCCGGTGGTGGAGACCGGCAGAGACCAAGGAAGCCCGATCGTCGTTGCTTCAAGCCGCGTCCCCTGCTGAGAGCAGGGTTTGCCGGTTTCGCCTCCGGCTGCCGATCAGATTTCTTGGAGAGCTTTGGCTTCTCTCTCCAGGCGGCTGGCGGGCCTCTTGTCCCGCTACCTACCGATCGACACACGGCCACAGGCACGTGCGAATTTGGGCACCGTTGAAATAACAAATTTTTCGCGCGATGCAAGGGAAATAATTCCGCGCGCGAAAAACTTTCTTAACTTTTCGTTTCGGCCGATCGCGCGACGCACTCAGCGCGACGCCAGCTCGCTCTGTCCAGCCGGCGCGCGGCCCGCCGGAGCGAACATGCTGAGTGAGAACCAGGAACGGAAGGCCGCGATGTCACGCGGCGCGCCGTCGAAGCTCAGCCGCCCCTCCTGCATCGCCTCTTTAATGGTGACGTGACCGAGCCAAACCTCGGTCAAGGTGCGTAGCGAGGAGCGAATAATGAGATCGACCTCGAAGCCCTGGTCCTTGAAGCAAAGATCGACATGCTCCTTTTCGAACACCAGCCAGTAGCGGCTATGGCTGCGCGACACCCCTGAAAATTGGAATTCGGCCGCGAAACGGCGGGTGCCGCCCGGTGAATGCGCCGTAACATTGCGGCGGATATCCCACATCAGCAGGTCGGGATCGAGATTACCGGCCGCGGTCAGATCATGGCGCAACCAGCGCTGCGCCCACTGACCCATGATTTCGACCAGGGGGAAGAGCTCCTTGCCGGCCGGGGTAAGGTGGTATTCGAAGCCGGCCGCGCCGCGCCGGCGTTCAAGAACTCCGGCACGCTGCAACTCTTTCAGCCGGCTCGACAGCAGCGAAGACGACATACGCGGTACACCGCGTTGCAGATCATTGAAGCGCACGCTGCCGCAAAGCAGCTCGCGCACGACCAATGGCGTCCAGCGCTCGGCCAATACTTCCGCAGCCTGCGCCACCGGGCAAAACTGGCCGTATCCATTCCTCCTCGCCATCGGAGTGCTCCGCCAAGCGGACCATTTTTATACTGCAAATATTGAAGTTGCGCCCATGGTCAATCCGCCCAAAAACGTTGGCCATGACCCCTGGAAAGGAACAGATCATGAAGAAAAATATAGAATTACAGGCACTTAGCGAAGAGCTGGGGCCGCGGTTTCAGGCCGGTGCGGCGGAGCGGGACAGCGGCGATGTGTTCGTTGCCGAGCATTACGACCTACTCAAGGAACGCAAGGTGTTCTCGGCGCTGATCCCGGCCGAGATCGGCGGCGGCGGCGCGAGCCACAGCGCCATGTGCGCGTTTCTGCGCCAGCTTGCACACTACTGTCCGTCGACCGCGCTCGCGCTGTCGATGCATAGCCACATCGTCGCTGCCAACCTGTACAATCACCAGCATGGCCGGCCCGGCCTCAAGGTGCTGGAGCGGGTGGCCGCCGGCCAAGCCGTGCTGATCAGCACCGGGGCGAACGACTGGCTCGAGTTCGAGCGGGTCGATGACACGCACCGACGGCGGCTTCCTGTTCAGCGGACGCAAGCCCTTCGCCAGCGGCTCGCCCAAGGGCGCGGTGCTGGTGACCTCGGCGCCTTATCAGGATCCGAAGGAAGGCTGGCAGGTGCTGCATTTCGGCGTGCCATTGTCGTCCAAGGGTATCTCGCTGGCCGACGACTGGCAGACGCTCGGTATGCGGGCGACCGGCTCGCAGACCGTCGTGCTCGACAAGGTCATGGTGCCGGACGAGGCGATCGCCTTGCGTCGTCCGCGCGGGCGCTTCCACCCCGCCTGGAATGTCATCATTGCCTGCGCCATGCCGCTGATCATGTCGGTCTATGTCGGTGCGGCCGAGTCGATCGTGGCGATTGCCCGCGACTTTGCCGCCAAGCGCAAAGGCGACCCGGTCGCACCGTTCCAGCTGGGCGAACTGAAGAACCTGCTTACGACCGCCCAACTCGCGGTGAACGACATGGTGCGGCTTGCCGACGACCTCAATTTCGAAGCCACCGTCGAACTGAGCGACAAGATGCTGGCGCGCAAGACCATCGCCGCCGACAGCGTCATCGCCACCGCCGAGAAGGCGCTCGAAGCCGCCGGTGGTCCGGGCTTCTACCGCAAGAACGGACTCGAAAGACTTTTACGCGACCTGCACGGCGCGCAATTTCATCCGCTGCCGGCCAAGCGCCAGCATTTGTTCAGTGGTCGGTTGGTGCTCGGGCTTGATCCGGTCAGCGACGCGGCGTGACCACGCAGGCACTCAGTTGCGTGCGGTGAACGGCTCGATGCGGTGCGCGGCGCGCACGAACTGCACCATGATGGCGATGCCGCACAGCACAAACACGCCGTCGAGGATGCGCTGGCCGACGCTGCCGAAGTCGGCGAGCGTCGCGATCGCCCACGAGCCGGCGAAAGCCGCGCCGAACACCTCGGCACCGATCAGGATGGCGGCGCTGATGACGGTGACGACGTTGAGCCAGACGATGCGGCGGCCTTGGGCCATGACGAACTCCTTGCGGACGGCGGCAATCTCTACGAATCCGGCTGGCGGATCAAGTCCATAAAGCCTAGATAAGCCGCGCGAAAAGCCGCGAGAGATGCTGAAAGAAAAGCCCGCCGATGACCGCAGACTCCGATACCAAAAATCCGCTTCTTGCCGACTGGACCGGCCCATTCGGTTTGCCGCCGCTCGGCGCCATCGCGCCCGAGCATTTCCGGCCCGCCTTCGACCGCGCTCTCGCCCGCCACCGCGCCGAGATCGACGCCATCGCCGGCGAGCCCGGCGGCGCCGAGCTTCGGCAACACCATCGAGGCGCTGGAGCGGTGCGGGCGCGACCTCGAACGTGTCTCAAATGTGTTCTTCGTGCTGGCCGGGGCCGACACCTCCGACGCCATCGAGGCGGTCGAGCGGGATATTTCGCCGCTCCTGGCGCGCCATAGCAACACACTCTATCTCAACCGGGCGCTTTACGCCCGCATCGCCGAGCTTCACCGCCAGCGTGATTCGCTCGGTCTGCCCCCCGAGCAGGCCCGCGTGCTCGACCGCTATCACACCCGCTTCGTGCGGGCCGGCGGCGCGCTCGACAAGCCGGCCCAGGACCGGCTGGCGGCCATCAACGAGCGGCTGGCGAGCCTCGGCACCCAATTCGGCCAGAACGTGCTGGCCGACGAGAAAGCCTACGCGCTGATGCTGGAGGAAGGCGACCTCGCCGGCTTGCCCGACTTCGCCCGCGCCGCGGCGCGTGCCGCCGCCGAAGAACGCGGCGCAGCCAGGCCAATACGCCGTTACGCTGGCGCGTTCCTCGTGCGAGAGTTTCTTGCAGTTCTCGTCGCGCCGCGACCTGCGCGAAAAGGTGTTCCAGGCCTGGATCAAGCGCGGCGAGAACGGCGGCACCACCGACAACCGCGCGCTGATCGCCGAGATGGTCGCCTTGCGCGCCGAGCGGGCCAAGCTGCTCGGCTTTGAAACTTTCGCCGACTACCGGCTCGACGATCAGATGGCCAAGACGCCGGCGGCAGCGCGCAAACTGCTCGACGAGGTCTGGGGCCGCGGCCGCGCCAAGGCGAAGGCCGAGCGCGACGCCTTGCAGGCGATGATCGCGCAGGAGGGCGGCAACTTCGCGCTGGCGCCGCACGACTGGCGCTACTACACCGAGAAGCTGCGCAAGGCGAAGTTCGACCTCGACGAAGCCGAGATCAAGCCGTACTTCCAGCTCGACAAGATGATCGAGGCCGCCTTCGAGACCGCGCGCCGGCTGTTCGGCCTCAGCTTCACGCCCGCGGCCGTGCCGCTCTATCACCCGGACGCCCGCGCCTGGGACGTGAAGGACAAAAGCGGCGCCCATGTCGGCCTGTTCATCGGCGATTATTTCGCGCGCGCGTCGAAGCACAGCGGCGCCTGGATGACCTCGCTGCGCGATCAGGAAAAACTGATCGGCGACGTTCGCCCGGTCATTCTCAACGTCTGCAATTTCTCCAAGCCTGCCGCCGGCGAGCCGGCGCTGCTATCGTTCGACGATGCCCGCACGCTGTTTCACGAATTCGGCCACGGCCTGCACGGCCTGTTGTCGAACGTGACCTATCCGCTGCTGGCCGGCACCGGCGTGTCGAGCGATTTCGTCGAACTGCCCTCGCAGCTCTATGAGCATTGGCTCGAGGTGCCGGAGATTTTGCAGAAGTACGCGCGCCATGCTGCGACTTCCGAGCCGATGCCGAAAGCGCTGCTCGACCGGCTGCTGGCGACGCGCACCTTCAATCAGGGCTTCGCCACCGTCGAGTACACCGCCTGTGCGCTGCTCGATCTCGACATCCACGCGCTGCCCGGCAGCGCCAAGCTCGACGTCAGCCAGTTCGAGCGCGACAATCTCGAACGTATCACGATGCCGGCGGAGATTGTCATGCGGCACCGCCTGCCGCATTTCCAGCATCTGTTCTCCGGCGGCGGTTATGCGGCCGGCTACTACTCATACATGTGGTCGGAAGTGCTCGACGCCGACGCGTTCGAGGCGTTCCAGGAGACCGGCAACGCTTTCGATCCGGCCACCGCAAAACGCTTGCGCGACTTCATCTACAGCGCCGGCAATCTGCGCGATCCGGCGGAAGCCTACAAAGCCTTCCGCGGCCGGCTGCCGGCGGTCGATGCGCTGCTGAAAAAGCGCGGGCTAACGGACGTGGCGGCCTAAAACGCATGCGCATGAGATTTGCTCGATAGCGGCCGCTATCGAAGTTAAAGCGGACATCGCCTTTACATCAAAGGATGTCCGCAAATGACCCCAGGCGGACATCGATTGTTCGGAATTCTGCCGGAGGGTGGTACCCGACCCCAAAGAGAAGAACCAGCGCCGAAGGGGACCAGACAAAACCCCGATTAGGCTGATGGTTCGGTGGCGGCCCCGGCGGTGTCGGCGAGCGTCTGGTGGTCAGCGAACTGGCCGGGAGACCGAGGAGTTCAAGGCGGCGCTATCGGCCGAACTGCTCAACGGCCAAATCAGCGAGCGCAATTTTGTGCGGCTGCAATGTAGCGTTTCGGCTATGATCAGACCGAGTGATCATCCATCGGTCGAGGCAACGAAAGAAGATAGTTAGGGAGCGTAATTTGAGCCATTTTCACCACTGGGCAAAGTCGCAGCCGGGCCTTCTGGATTTCATCCGTAACGGAGGCTTTCCGGCCCTTTGCGGCTGCGATGTTTGCGAGCAACTCTATGCAGATTGCCGGCAGGCCGTCGAGAAGTGGCTGGCCGAGCATGACTTCAGGGATTCCGAGGAAGCGAAGCGCCTTGAAGCGTTTTTGAGCCATCCAATAACTAGGATCTATCCGCGACACGTTGCCAATGAAATGCAACGGCAAGTCTGATCGCCTCGGCAGCCAGCTTCGTACAGCACGACCTCCGAGGAAATCGGCGACCGTTGTCCATCTTTTTACTATGAATACCCGGACCTCCGCGTCATGCGAGGCTCATTCCGCCACCGTCGATTCCCTTTCGAGCAAGTTCAATCGCAGTTTGTTCGGACAAGCAATCAGCAGATGTCGTGACAGATGGAAAAGGCGTGTCGCTCCCAACTGCTTTGATCTTTTTGCCGTCTAAACGCTTAATCGTCGCGCGCCATCTCCCAGGCTCGCGTTCAAACGGCTCAATTGAATAGTCCTTGTAGCTGATCACGTTCCCCGCTCCTTCCATAAATTAGAATGTTTGCCTGACCCAGAGGCACCAATCACCACTATCTCTATATTCGGTCTGGTAGAACCTGCCCAAATTGTCAGTCACGGTGTGCAATCCAGTCGTTGCGCGGCACGGCGCTACAACAATCTCGTGAAAGGCAAAACTCAGGATAAATGCACCCGCGATAATCGCGGTTAAGAGAATACTCGGATGCTTACTCATTGCTGGTGCAGCAGCCGGATAAAGTAGCGTGAGTACGTAAAGACAGAATGGGATCGTGCCGATCACAGCTATGAGGACTATTATTTCCACCATATTTCTAATCGTGTGATGAGGCGTGTGAATCTCAATAAGGCAAGAATGCCAAAAATCGGTACAATTGGCCACTTTCCTCATGTTGGCCCAAAGCGAACGCTCAACCCGCAACGTTGATTGTCCGCTTGTGGGGAGATAGCGGACAAGCAACTTCACGGCGGGCTAGGTTTTTCCTGGGGACAAGAGGCTGTCGCTGACAAGCTGGGCTATGGCTGTTAGCTTTCCGCTCATGGCCGAGCCCGATCCCAACACGCCCGACTGGCGTCTCACCGGCGACTGGTGGGACCTGTGCAATTGCGCCATCGGTTGCCCGTGCAATTTCGGCTCCGATCCGACGCTCGGCTATTGCGAGGGCGTGCTGACCTGGCTGATCCGCGACGGCAATTACGGCGACTTGAAAATCACCAAGGACCTCGCCGTCGTCCTGATCATCCATTGGGAAGGCAACGTCTTCGAGAAGAACCGCGAGTTCGGTTTCCTGATCGACGACCGCGCCAATGCGGCCGAGCGCGTGGCGTTGGAGAAAATCTTCACCGGCTATGCCGGCGGCGCCTTCGCGGCCTGGCGCGATCTCACGCTGAGCCTCGACGGCGTCGAATTCGTGCCGATGAAAGTCACGCACGACGCCGAGAATTGGAGCGTGCAGGTGCCGGGCATGGTCGAAGGTCTCGGCGGCCCGTTCCGCAAATTCATGGTGCCGGAGGGCGACACCTGCCGCATCTACAACGCGCCGCGCCCCGAGGTCGTGCCCGGCTTCCTCACCGTCGGTCAGGCCAAGCGCAACGTGGTGACCGGCGCGTTCGGCCGCAATTGGGACTGGTCGGAGCGCTCCTCCAAGCACATCGCGTTCGACCTGCGCGGGCCGAAAGCCTTCTCCTGGCGCCAATCGCTGAAAGCCCAATGACGCGCGGCGCGGCTGCGGACGGTGTGCCGATGCGCCGCGATCGCATCATCGTCGCGGGCCTGCTGGCGCTCGTCGCGGCGCTGGCCTGGGCTTTCACCGTGCATCAGGCGCAAGTCGATGGACGCCATGGAAGTGGCCATGTGGCGCGACATGAACATGTCGATGAACGGCATGGAGCCGTCCTGGACGCCGGCCGACGCGTCGCTGCTGTTCGTGATGTGGTCGGCGATGATGGCGGCCATGATGGTGCCAGGCGCGCGCCCCATGGTGACGGCCTTCGCCACCATCAACCGCCGCCGCCGCGAGCGCGCCGCGCCTTATGTGCCGACCGCGATCTTTCTGGCCGGCTATGTCATCGCCTGGGCCGGATTTTCGATTGATCGCGACCGCGCTGCAATGGCTGCTGCAAAAGACCGAATTGCTGACGACCATGATGCAGTCGGCGTCATACGCGTTCTCGGCCGCGCTGTTTCTCGCCGCCGGCCTCTACCAGTTCAGCCCGCTGAAGGAGCGCTGTCTCCATTATTGCCGCTCGCCCGACGGCTTCATCCTGAGCGAATGGCGTGACGGTGCGCTGGGCGCCATGATCATGGGCCTGCGCCACGGCCTGTTCTGCATGGGCTGCTGCGCGGCGCTGATGGTGCTGCTGTTTGCCGTTGCCGTTATGGACCTGCGCTGGGTCGCGGGCCTGACCGTGCTGGTGACCGCCGAAAAGCTGCTGCCGGGCGCGAAATTCTGGCGCGTGGCGATCGGCGTGGCCTTGATCGCCGTCGGCGCGGGTTTCGCGTTCGCGGCGATTAAGGCTACATGAGCGCATGAACCTTCACACCGCCGGACATCGCCGCGGCGTCGTCTGCGCGCCGCATGCCGCCGCCGTCGAGGACGGCCGCGCGATCCTGGCCGAAGGCGGCAACGCCATCGAGGCGATGATCGCCATGGCCGCGAGCATCGCCGCGGTCTATCCGCACATGAACCATATCGGCGGCGACGGCTTCTGGCTGATCCGCGAGCCGACGGGCCGCGTGCGCGCCATCATGGGCGCGGGCCGCGCCGGCGCGAAAGCGACGATCCAGCATTATCGCGATGCCGGCCACCACGAAATCCCGTCGCGCGGGCCGCTCGCCGCGCTCACCGTGCCGGGCGCGGTGGCGGCCTGGATGCTGGCGCTCGAAGCTGCCAAGGCGCAATCGCGGCAAATTGCCGCTCGACGTGCTGCTGGTGTCCGCGATCAAGCACGCGCGCGAAGGCTACGTCGTGACGCGCAGCCAGGCGCGGCTGACGGCGGAAAAACTGCCGGAGATGAAGGACGCGGTTGGCTTCAGGCAAGCCTTCCTGATCGACGGCAAAGCGCCGGAGGCGGGCGCCCGGCTCAAGCAGACCGCCTTCGCCGCCACGCTCGACCAACTCGCACAGGCCGGGCTTGAGGATTTCTACCGCGGCGATGTCGGCCGCGAGATCGCCGCCGATCTGGAACGCATCGGCAGCCCGGTGACGCGCGCCGATCTGGAAAAATTCGAGGCCAGGATCGCCGAGCCGCTCAGCGTCCCGGTCGCAGCCGGCACGCTCTACAATACGCCGCCGCCGACGCAAGGCCTGGCGTCGCTGATGATCCTCGCGCTGTTCGATCGCCTGCGCGTCGCGCAAGCCGAGAGTTTCGAGCACATCCACGGCCTGGTCGAAGCGACCAAGCGCGCCTTCCGCGTGCGCGATCGTTTCGTCACCGATCCCGACCGGATCGACGGCAACCTCAATCATTTCCTGTCGCCGAAATTTCTCGATGCCGAGGCTGAGAAGATCGATCGCAAAAAAGCCGCGCGCTGGCCGCAGCCTTACGGCGAAGGCGACACCATCTGGATGGGCGCGGCCGACGCCTCCGGCCTGGTGGTGTCCTACATCCAGTCGCTCTATTGGGAATTCGGCTCCGGCTGCGTGCTGCCGGCGACCGGTATCCTGATGCAAAACCGCGGCGCCAGTTTCTCGCTCGACCCCAAGGCGCTCAACGCGCTGGCGCCCGGCCGCCGCCCGTTCCACACGCTCAACCCGGCGCTCGCCGCGCTCAAGGACGGCCGCGTCATGGCCTACGGCACCATGGGCGGCGACGGCCAGCCGCAGACGCAGGCCGCGCGTGTTCACGCGCCACGTCACGTTCCGCCAGCCGCTCGACAAGGCGCTCGACGCGCCGCGCTGGCTGCTCGGCCGCACCTGGGGCTCGACCCACACCAACCTGCGGCTGGAATCGCGGTTCGACGGCAATCTGGTCGACCGGCTGATGGCGGCCGGACACGATATCGAGGTACTGAGCGATGGCTATTCCGACACCATGGGACACGCCGGCGCGATCATCTTGCATCCGGACGGCACACTCGAAGGCGGCCACGATCCGCGCGCCGATGGCGGCGCGGCCGGCGTGTGAATAAATTGCGCGTAACTGCAACACTGTTATACGCCCCCATTCCGCCGCAGTCCGTGATATGGTGCGGGCTGCATGTTCCGCGCCGTTCTTACCACACTTGCCGCTCTCGTCTTCGTCGCGCAAGCCTTCACAAGCGTTGCGCGCGCACACCCGCACGTCTGGGTGACGATGCACACCGAGCTGATCTATGCGCCGGATGGCAAGATCACCGGCGTGCGCCATGCCTGGGCCTTCGACGACATGTTTTCCGCCTTCGCCACGCAAGGCCTCGACGTCAAGGAGAAAGGCAAGTTCACCCGCGAGGAGTTGGCGCCGCTCGCCAAGATCAATGTCGAGTCGCTGAAGGAATATGATTATTTCACCTATGCCACCGCCGACGGCGCCAAGGTCGAGATGGGCGATCCGCTGCCGGATTATTGGCTCGACTACACCGATGCGATCCTCACGCTGCACTTCACGCTACCGTTCAAGACGCCGGTGAAGGCCAAGGAGCTCAAGATCGAAATCTACGATGCGACCATCTTCGTCGATTTCGAATGGGCCAAGGACAATCCGGTCAAGCTCGCCGGCGCGCCGCGCTGCAAGGCCGACGTGGTGAAGCCGCGCGAAATGACCTACGCCGAAGGCAAAGCGCTGAGCGATATTCCCGCAGACCAGACCAACACCACGATGGCTTGGGGCGCGCAGTTCGCGAATAAGATCCTGGTGCATTGTCCATAAAGTTGAATGAGTTCGCGGGGGCGGCGTGCGCGTACGGGGAATTGTTCCAATGACGTCCAGCCGCCGCTCCACTCAGGCACATTGCGCGCTGTTCATCCTTGGCATGCTGCTGGTGGTTTGTGCGGCCGATGCTGCGCTTGCGCAGCCATTCGGCGCGGCGCGCGGCGCGCCGCCGCCCGAGATCGGCGGTATCACCGGCTGGGTGTTCGCCAAGCAGGCCGAGTTCTACCGCATGCTGTCGGGCACGATCCGCGCCGCCAAGTCCGACGGCAGCGCCGCCTATACGCTGATGGGCATCTCGTTTTTGTACGGCATTTTCCACGCAGCCGGCCCCGGCCACGGCAAGGCGGTGATCTCGTCTTATCTGGTCGCCAATGACGAAACCTGGCGGCGCGGCATCGCGCTGTCGTTCGCCTCCGCTATTCTGCAAGCCTTCACCGCGATCGCCATCGTCGGCATCGCCGCGGTGCTGCTCAATGCCACCGCCCATGCAATGGGCAACACGGTGCGGATGGTCGAGATCGTGAGCTACGCGCTGATCGTGCTGATCGGCCTGCGGCTGCTGTGGGTGAAAGGCCGCGCCTTGTTGCGGCTGCTGCGTCCGTCCGCGCACGACCATCACGATCATGCGCACCACCATCACCACGACCATGCGCACGAACACAACCACGACCACGCGCATGATGATGACCACGATCACGGCGACGAGGCGCACGCCTGGGGCCACGCCCATGCGCCGGAGCCGAGCGAACTCACCGGCCGCCATTGGCTGCGGCGTGGGCTGTCGGCCATCGTCGCGGTCGGTTTGCGGCCGTGCTCGGGCGCTATCATCGTGCTGGTGTTCGCGCTGGCGCAGGGGCTGTTCTGGATCGGCGTCGCCTCGACCTTTGTGATGGGGCTCGGCACCGCGATCACGGTCGCGGCCGTCGCCACGCTGGCGGTCGCCGCGCGTGGCTTTGCCGGCCGGCTGGCCAAGGGCAAGCCCGGCAGCGGCATGATCTTGTTGCGCGGCGTTGAGACCGCAGCCGCCGTCCTGATCGTCGTATTCGGCGTCGCGCTGCTCACCGGCTACATGGTGAGCGAGCGTCTGGTGGGCGTCTAACGGAAATCGCCCGGCTGCAACTCGATCGGCTGGCCGTGCGGCGTGCGGTCGCAGGCGTGGTCCCAGGCGTCGCGATAGCGGTGCAGGTTGGCCTCGGTCGTTACACCTTTCTCGGCCACCAGCTTCTCCAGCGCATTGAGCCAGTGCGCGTAATAAGTCTCGCCGGTGTCGGGATCGCCCGCGCCTTGCGCGCGCTTGATCTCGGCGGCGAGCGCCGCCGCCCATTCGCCCCATGTGAACAGGCCGCGCTCATGCAGCGCCAGTGCCATGGCGAAGGCCTGCGCCTCCCACGGTTCACGGAACACCGGCCCGTCGGCATCGCGCGGGATGCTCGGCACTTCTTGCGTGGCGCGGACTGCTGCGGCGCGGTCGATCATAGCGGCTCCAGATAGGGCTCCCAGGCCTCGATACAGACCCGCACCGTTGGGTCGGAATCTGCACCCCACAATTCGCGCCCGTCGAACCGCACGGTATAGAGCCAATGCGGATCCTCGCCGGCATTGCTGGCATTGGCGTCGGGGAACACGTGGCAGCCGACGATGCGCACCACCTCGCCGGCGTGGCCGCGCGCATAGCGCGGCAGACGCGTATGCGTTTTCGGATGCATGTTCTTGGCGCGCACTTTGTCGCCGGCTTTAAACAGTGCCGGCGCCGGCACCGGCCGATTGTACGGAGAGCCGCAGCGGACCATGTCGGTCATGTCCGCCGCCGTGACCGTTCGCGCCGCCTTTTTCACCGGCGCGAGCGCATGCCCGGCCGCGAGTTCTTCCGGCGTGGCGATGCCGTATTCGAGCATCATGTGCTCGAGCGTGACGGTCCACAGTCCGTAGTAGCTGAGATTGAGATATTGCGCGGGCGGGATGCTCTCGCGCTTGAAACGGAAGGCATCCAGATTCCAGAGTTTGGCGACGCCGGTCACCATGTTGAGGGCAAACGACGTCTTTTCCCAGTCGGCGTGAAACACCGGCTCGTTCGGCTCCGGTACGACCGGACCGAAGCCGTGCATGCCGCCCATGTCCGCGGCGCCATTCATGACGCGTCCCCCGGGTTTTTCGGAAATCCGGTGCCGATCATGCTGTCGCGGGTGACCAGCTTCGCGAGCTTTTCCTCGCTCCAGCCATCGGTGCCGGCGGGCCGCATCGGCACCACCAGATAGCGCAATTCGGCGGTGGAATCCCACACGCGGATTTCGGTGTCCTTCGGCAGCGTGACGCCGAAATCGGCCAGCACGCCGCGCGGATCGGCGACGGCGCGCGAGCGATAGGGCGCCGATTTATACCAGAGCGGCGGCAGCCCGAGCACCGCCCACGGATAGCAGGAGCACAGCGTGCAGACCGTCATATTGTGAACCGCCGGTGTGTTTTCCAGCGCCACCAGGTGATTGCCGGAGCGCCCACCGAAGCCGAGCGAGCCGATCGCCGCCGTGCCATCCTCAAACAACCACTGGCGGAATGTCGGATCGACCCAGGCCTTCGCGACGACTTGCGCGCCGTTGCGCGGGCCGATCTTCTTTTCATAGGTCTCGATTAGCACGTCGATCGACGCCGGATCGATATAGCCCTTTTCGAGCAGGATCGTTTCCAGCGCGCGCGTGCGCAATTGCATCTCGGACAGGTCCGAGCCGTGATCGTGGTGATGGCGGTCGCCGTCATCGTGGGCCATGGCAAAAGTATAGGCGCAGGTGCGGGTCTGAGGCTATCCCGCAGACAGCAAGTATGGCTCCCATGCATCGACCGAAACGGTGACGCTGGGGTCGCCATCGGCGCCCCACAATTCGCGGCCGTCGAAGCGAACAGTGTAAAGCCATTGCGGATTTTCGCCTGCGCCGGTGGCGTTGCTGTCCGGAAACACGTGACAGCCGATCACGCGCTCGATCACGCCGGCATGTCCACGCACGTAACGCGGCAGCCGCGTGTGGGTGGGAGGGTTGATGTTTTTCATTCGCACCGCGTCGCCGGGCCTGAAGGCGGCCGGCATATTGGTGTCGCGTTCGGTCGGGCCGCCGCGGTGCAGTGTCTTCGCTACGTCGGCCGGCGACAGGATACGCTTGACCGATTTCGGCGGACGCAGGCTGTGGCCGGCGGCGATCTCGTCGTCCGCCATCAGTCCGCGTTCCTTGGACATCTGTTCGAGCGCGGCGAACCAGATCTGGTAATAGCTCATCGCCAGATATTCGCCGGGCGGGCGGTTCTCGCGGACGAAGCGCCCCATGTCGATGTTCCAGCCGCCCGGCATGCCCATCGCGAGCGTGAGCGCGAACGCGCGCTTCTCCCATTCGGCATGAAACACCGGCTCGTTCGGCTCCGGCATGACCGGCCCATGACCGTCGGTGCCGCCGAGGTCCTGTCCGCCGTTCATTTCAGATCCCCTGGTCGCTTGGGCAGTCCAGTGCCGATCATGGAATCGCGCGTCACCAGATCGGCGAGTTTCTCCTCGCTCCAGCCGTCGGTGCCGGCCGGCCGCATGGGCAGCACGAGATAACGAATCTCGGCGGTCGAATCCCACACCCGGATGTCGGTGTCCTTCGGCAGCGTGACGCCGAAGTCGGCGAGAACGCCGCGCGGATCGGCGACAGCGCGCGAACGATAGGGCGCCGACTTGTACCAAACTGGCGGTAGGCCGAGCACTGGCCAAGGGTAACAAGAACACAGCGTGCAGACGACCATGTTGTGCCGCTTCGGTGTATTTTCGACCGCGACGATGTGCTCGCCCTGGCGGCCGGCATAACCGATCTCGCCGATCGCGGGCGTCGCATCCTTCAAAAGCCGGGTGCGGTAGGCCGGATCGGTCCAGGCCTTGGCCACCACGCGGGCGCCATTGCGCGGGCCCACTTTTTTCTCATAGGTCTCGATCAAGAGATCGAGCGCGGCCGGAACGACATAGCCCTTTTCGGTCAGCACGGTTTCCAGCGCGCGCACGCGCAGTTCGGTTTCCGTGAGCTCGGAATGGTCGTGGTCGTGATGATGATGGTCGTGATCGTGTCCGGACATGGCCGTACTATAAGCAAAACACCCGCCTTTGTGCCATCATTGGCGCCAAGAGAGCGCCATGAGTTTTATGCATATGACGGCCAAGATGACCGCGTGGGCCGACTGTATCGACCGCCTGACGACCACGATCGGGCGCGCGGTGGCATGGCTGGTACTTGTCGTCGTGCTGCTGCAATTCGGCCTGGTGGTCGCGCGCTATTTGTTCGGGCTCGGCTCGATCTGGCTCACCGAAACGGTGATCTACGCCCACGCCACGCTGTTCATGTTGGCAGCCGCCTGGACGCTGCGCGCGGGCGGCCATGTGCGGGTCGACGTGTTCTATGCCGAGGCCTCGCCGCGCGCGAAGGCGATGATCGATCTCGCCGGCAGCGTGCTGCTGCTGTTGCCGTTCGCGCTGGTGCTGATCTGGCTCGGCGTGCCTTATGCCGCGCGCTCCTGGGCGGTACTGGAACGCTCGCAGGAATCGAGCGGCCTGCCGCTGGTGTTCGTGCTCAAGACGCTGATCCCGCTGTTCGCGGCGCTGATGGCGCTGCAAGGCGTGGCACAGGCGATCCGCGCTTTCCGTCTTCTTATCCCTCCCCCGCTTGCCGGGGAGGGCGTCCGGCGAAGCCGGCCGGGTGCGGGCGCTTGATGGCCGTGTCACCCCACCCCGGCTCGCTGCGCTCGCCGACCCTCCCCTTTCAGGGGAGGGATTAGTGCCATTCGCCGAAATCCTCGCCATCCTAATGGTCGCCGCGGTCATCGCCGCGCTGATGGCCGGCTATCCGGTGGCGCTGACGCTGGCCGGTGTGTCGCTGATGTTCGCCATCCTCGGACACATCCTCGGGGCCATGGGATTGGGCATTCTAGGAGCGTTACCGCAACGCATTTTCGGCGTCATGACCAACGAAACGCTGCTGGCGATCCCGCTGTTCATCTTCATGGGCGTGATGCTGGAGCGCTCCCGCGTCGCCGAGGAATTGCTCGAGACCATGGGCCGGCTGTTCGGCACGCTGCGCGGCGGCTTGGGCATTTCGGTGGTGATCGTCGGCACGCTGCTGGCGGCGGCGAAAGGCGTCGTCGGCGCCACCACCGTGACCATGGGCCTGATCGTGCTGCCGAGCATGCTGCGCTTCGGCTACGACCCGCGGCTCGCCGCCGGCACGGTCGCTGCCACCGCCACGCTGGCGCAGATTTTCCCGCCCGCCACCGTGCTGGTGCTGCTCGGCGACCAGCTCGGCAATGCCTTTCAGGCGGCGCAACTGTCGAAAGGAATTTTCGCGCCGCGCTCGGTCAATGTCAGCGACCTGTTCGCCGGCGCGCTGCTGCCGGGCTTCGGCGCTGGTCGCGCTTTATCTGCTTTACCTGATCGTGGTCGCGATCCTGCGCCCGAAAGCCGCGCCGGCGATGCCGGCCGATCCCAACGCGCCGCACGGCTTCGCGCTAGCGCGCAAACTCATCCAGGTCCTGGTCGCGCCGGTGCTGCTGATTCTGGCGGTGCTCGGCTCGATCCTCGGCGGCGTCGCGACGCCGACGGAAGCTGCTTCGGTCGGCGCTGTCGGCGCCATTTTGCTCGCTGCAGCCAAGGCCGGTCTGCGCGGCCTGATGGGGCCGGTGGTGGAGAAGACCACGCAGATCGTCGCCATGATCTTTCTCATTCTGATCGGCGCCACGATGTTCAGCCTGGTGTTCCGCGCGCTCGGCGGCGACGACATGGTGCATCGCGCGCTCTCGAATCTGCCGGGCGGCGTCAACGGCGCGGTGCTGGCGGTGATGCTGGCGATGTTCCTGCTCGGCTTCGTGATGGACGCCTTCGAGATCATCTTCGTGGTGGTGCCGATCGTGGCGCCGGCGCTGCTCGCGATGCCCGGCGTCGATCCGGTCTGGCTCGGCATCATGATGGCGATGAATCTGCAGACCTCCTACATGCACCCGCCGCTCGGGCCGACGCTGTTCTATCTGCGCGGCGTGGCGCCGCCCGAAATCACCACGCGGCACATCTACGTCGGCATTATCCCGTTCGTGCTGATCCAGCTGTTCGCGCTGGTGGTGCTGTGGTTTGTGCCCGGCTTGGCGACCGCGCTGCCGCACGCGCTTTATGGGCGCTGACGCGCGTTCAAAGCCGGCCAAAATCGCTCGACCGCGATCCAGAGCCAGACCATCCCGGCCAGCAGCAGCGACAGCAAAATGGCGGCCGAGCCCATGTCCTTGACGCGCTTCAAGGCCAGGTCGTGGTCGCGGCTGACGCGGTCGCTGAGCTTTTCGATCGCGGTGTTGAGCAATTCGACGATCAGGATCACGACCAGCGTGCCGATCAGCGCGATGCGCCTGCCGGCATCCGCGGTCAGGAAAAAGGCGAGCGGCACGCCAATCGTCAGCACAACCAGTTCCTCGCGAAACGCCTGCTCGGATTGCGCCGCCGCAAACAGGCCGTTCCAGCTATTGAGGGTCGCCCGCCAAAGCCGTTTCACATCATCCCCCTGCCCAAACCCGCAGGCTACGGTATAAGAGTTTCCCATGAAAGCCGCCGAGATGTTCACCTTGAAAGGGCGCGTGGCGCTGGTGACCGGCGCCTCCAGCGGTCTCGGCATCCAGTTTGCCAAGGCGCTGGCCGATAACGGCGCATCGGTCGCGCTGGTGGCGCGGCGGGCCGACCGGCTTGCGGCGCTCAAAGCCGAGATCGAAGGCAAAGGCGGCAAGGCAGTCGCCATCGAAGCCGACGTCACCGATGCCATCGCCATGGTGCGCGCCTTCGACGCCGCCGAGAAGGCCTTCGGCACCGTCACCATCCTGGTCAACAATGCCGGCATCGCGCAGTCGCCCCGGCGCGCCATCGAGGTGTCGGCGGAGGAATGGCGCAAGGTGCTTGGCGTCAATCTCGACGCGGTGTTTGCCAACGCGCAGGAAGCCGCGCGCCGCATGCTGGCGGCCAAGCAGCAGGGCTCGATCGTCAACATCGCCTCGGTCTTGGGCTTCGGCGTCGCCAAGGGCGTCGCCGCTTACGCCACCGCCAAGGCCGGTGTGGTGCAGATCACCAAGGCGCTGGCGGTCGAACTTGCCTTCAAGGGCGTGCGCGTCAACGCCATCGCACCAGGCTGGTTCGTCACCGAGATCAACGACAAATATCTGATGAGCGAGGCGGGCGAGCAGCTCAAGCGCGACATTCCGATGGGCCGCTTCGGCAACGCGGGCGATCTCGACGGCGCGCTTGTTGTTGCTCGTCTCCGACGCCGGCAGCTACATCACCGGCTCGACCATCGTCGTCGATGGCGGCCAGGTCGTGCAGATCAAAGGCTAGGGACGACATGGACTTCACGCTCTCTCCCGACATCGAGGACCTCCGCCTGCGCGTGCGCGCCTTCATCGAGAAAGAGGTGCTGCCGCTCGAAGCCGACCGGAAAAATTTCTCCGAGCACGAGAACATTCCGGAAGACCGGCTCGCCGTGGTGCGCGCCAAGGCGAAGAAGGCCGGCCTGTGGGCGCCGCAATCGCCCAAGGAATATGGTGGCATGGACTTGCCGATAGTGGCCTGGGCCGCGATCTACGAGGAAGCCGCGCGTAGCCTGTTCGGCCCGCTGGCGATCAATTGCATGGCGCCCGACGACGGCAACATGAACGTGCTCAAGCTGGTCGGCACGCCGGAGCAGAAAGAGAAATGGCTCAAGCCGATCGTCGAGGGAAAAGTGCGCTCGTCGTTCGCGATGACCGAGCCGGCGCCCGGCGGCGGCTCCGATCCCTCGATGATCCGCACCAAGGCCGAGAAGAAGGGCGGCAAATACGTCATCACCGGCCGCAAATGGTTCATCACCGGCGCCGACGGCGCAGCCCACTTCATCCTGCTGGCGCGCACCAGCGACGACAAGCGGCGCGGGCTCACGGCATTTCTGTTCCACAAGGACCAGCCCGGCTGGCGCATCAAGCGCCGCATCGAGATCATGGGGCCGGAAGAGCACGGCGGCCACTGCGAACTGGAATTCGACGGCCTCGAAGTGCCGGCGGAAAACGTGCTGATGGGCGAGGGTGACGGTCTCAAATTGTGCCAAATCCGGCTTGGGCCGGCGCGGCTCACGCATTGCATGCGCTGGCTCGGCTGGGCCAAACGCTGCATGACGATCGCGCAGGCTTATGTGAACGAGCGCGAAGGCTTCGGCGTCAAGCTCGGCGACCGCGAGAGCGTGCAGATCAAATTGGGCGAGGTCGCGCAGCAGATCCAGATCGGCCGGCTGCTCACCATGCACGCGGCCTGGATGCTCGATCAGGGCGGCCGCGCCCGCAAGGAAGTCTCGATGGCGAAAGTGCAGGTCGCCGACACGCTGCACAAGGCGGCCGACGTCGCGATCCAGCTGCAGGGCGCGCGCGGCTTTTCCAAGGACACGCCGGTAGAATGGATCTACCGCGCCTCGCGCGCGGCGCGGCTGGTCGACGGCGCCTGCGAAGTGCACATGATGGTGCTGGCGCGCTTCATGCGCGAGGAAGGCCGCGACTTCTGGCAGTGGGGCCCGGGCGAGGGGCGAAGGAACGAGCCGTAGCCGTCAGCCTTTCGCGACCGCGATCTCCAGCGGAAAGTCGTCAACGACCTCGTGGCCGGTCTTGGTGACGATGAATGTGTGCCCGAGGAAAATACCGAACAGCCCGTCCGCCGTGATCGGATTGGGCTCCGCCATGATCACCATGCCGGGCTTGCAACACTTCCTCGAATTTCTCGGCGGCGACGTGCTCGGCCACGACGTGCGGCTTGTCGGTGACGAGGTCGATGCCGTGGCATCTGGGTCGGCCGCGATTGGTAGCCGTTGTCGCGGAAGAATTTGCTGGCGGTGCGCATGGCCTCGACCGGTTTTCCCGGCGCGATCTCGGCGATGATGCGCCGATAGCCGGGCAGCGTGATGTCGTTCCAGAAGTTTTTCACCATCTCTGTGGGCTCGCCGACGCAGATCGGTGAGCCGATCTGCGCGGTGTAGCCGCGATAGCCGGCGGCCAGCTCCATGTTGATGATGTCGCCCTTTTGCAGCACGCGGGCCGAAGGACGCGGATTGCCGAAAATCATCGTCGGGTTCGCCATCGGCGTCGAACCGATGATCAGAAAGTCGATATCGCCGCCGCCCTCGAGGATGGCCGCGCCCGCCGCGGCGCGCAGCTCGTATTCCTTCACTCCCGGCCGCGCCCGCGCGACCATCGCTTCCATCGCGCGTTTGGCACAGTAGCCCGGCCTTGCGGACGCAATCGAGCTCCTCGGCGCTGTGGATCGAGAGCAGCTCGTGCAGAAAGCCTTTGGTGAATATCAGCTCCGCATCGGGGAGATTTTCGCGCAGAACATTGTATTGATTGACCGGAAGATAGTCGCCGTGCCGCGGATCGATCTCCATGAGGCCGATACGGCCGCGCTCGAGTTTCAGTTCGCGGATGCGCTCGACCATGATGTCGGCATAGCGGCCGTTGCGGCTATGGCGGACATCCTTGACCGCGACCTCGACCTGCCGGCGCACCGCTTCGGCGTGCGTGCCGCCCATGGAATAGATCATGGTTGGCTCGCCCTCGAGCGGCACCAGAACGTAGCTGGACAGCGCGTGCCATTCCCAATGCCCGGTCAGCCACAGCATCCCGCCGCCAAAGCTCCAATGACTCGGGCCGCCGGGGACGATTAGCGCGTCGAGTTTGTGCTCGCGCATTTTCGCCCGCAACGCGCGATAGCGGCGGTCGTATTCGGCCTTGGAGAACTGCTCCCACACCGCGTCGCGGTAATAGGGCGTGTCGCGCATATTGGCGAAGGGCAGCGACTGGTCGAGCTTGGTTCGCACGACATCCCACGGCTGGGGGCCGATGCGTGGCGGAATGATGGTCATTGCGAAGGTTCCAACGATGAAGAATGCCGAAAGCTCAGTCGACCGCTTTGATATTGGCCTTCTTGGCGAGTTCGACCGTCGCGTCGAAATCTTCCTTGAAGAACTTCGTGAAGTCCGCAGAACTGATCTGCGCCGGCTCGACGCCGAGCTTGGCCAGCTTCTCTTGCACGGCGGGCATCTTCAGGGCCTGCTCGGTCACGTCGTGCAGTTTCTTGACGACGGCGGGCGGCGTCTTGGCCGGCGCCGAGATGCCGTTCCAGAAACGGAAAATCGCGCCCGGATAGCCGGCTTCGACGACAGTCGGCGTGTTGGGAATAACCGCCACGCGCTTGGGGGAGCTGACGGCGAGGATTGTGAGCTTGTCGCTGTGCAGCGCGGTCGCCGCCGCCGCCAGCGGAATGAAATAGAAATCGATATTGCCGTTCATCACCTGCACCAGGCCGCCCTCCTTGAACGGCACATGGCGCACGTCGATGTTCGCGGCCAGCCGGAAACGCTCGGCCGCCATGTGCGAGGAGGAGCCGATGCCGGCCGAGGCAAATGTCAGCGTACCGGGCTTTGCCTTGGCGGCCTTGACCAGATCCTCGATGGTCTTGAAGCCGCTCTTGACCGACGCCACCAGGATGTTCGGAGAGGTGCCGAGCAGAACCACATGGACGAAATCCTTGTTCGGGTCGTACGGCAGCTTGCTATGCAGCACGCTCTCGGTCGCCATCGACGACGAACTGGTCGTGAGCGTGTAGCCGTCCGGGTCGGACCTTGCCACACTCGCAAATCCGGTGGCGCCGCCGGCGCCGGGCTTCAGGTCGATGACGACGGACTGGCCGATCAATTGCGAAACCTGGTCCATGACCACACGGGTCACGGTGTCCGACGCGCTGCCGGCCGGGTAGGGGCTGATCACGTGGATCGGCCGGTCCGGGTATTGCTGTGCATTGGCCGGCGCGGCGGCAGCGATGAGGATTGCAGGCAGGGCGGTACGACACAACGCACGTAAAAACATCACGACCGGCTCCTTACGGTATTCATATAGATAGCGGTTTAGTCCCGATAACTCGGATCGATGCCGTCGAGGACACGTAGATATGCCGCCCAGTCGGCGCTGCCGCGGCCTGAATCGTGGTGCTCGTACTGCTCCGCGGTCTTGGCGCAGATCGCCGGCGGAATCTCGACCAGGTCGCCTTTGGTCGCTTCCAGCTTCAACTGGATGTCGACGGCGTCGAGCAGCGCCTTCATCAGCACGAAACTTTCGCGCGCGGTCTTGCCGACCGTGAGCAGCCCGTGATGGTTGAGGATCATCGCGCGGTTCTTGCCGAGATCGGCATTGATGCGCTCGCGCTCGGCGAAATCCTCGGTGATGCCTTCATACTTGTGATAGCCGATGCGCTGGTAGAAGCGGATGGCGTGTTGCGAGATCATGCGCAAGCCGTGCGGCAGTGCGCCGATCGCCATGCCGTTATTGGTGTGAACGTGCACCGCGCAATTCACGTCCGCGCGCGCGCCCAGTACGCCGCCATGCAGCGTGAAGCCCGGCCGATTGACGCCCGACTTCTCGTCGAGGTCCTCGTCCATGTTCACCTTCACCAGATTGGACGCGGTGACTTCCGTGTAAAGGAGTTCATGTTTCTTCATCAGGAACATGCGCGGCTCGCCCGGCACCCGCATGGAGGAATGGTTGTAGATCACGTCGTCCCAGCCGTAATGAGCGAGCAGCCGGTAGACGGCGGCGAGATCGACCCGCGCCTGCATTTCCGCCGGTGAAATGTCCCCCCGCGTGTTGGGTACGCTGGCCAGCTTGGCGTGCTTGTTCATGGGGGCTTCCTCCGATTTATGCGGAGACTACCACACCCGCCGCGCTTGGCCAGATCGGCCCGCCGGTATAGAGAACTCGCTATGAGCAAGCCCATTTCCATCCGCATGGCCGGCTACGGTCCGCCCACTACCGGTTTCAGCAAGGCGCTGAAATTCATCGGCGACAAATTGGAGGGCCAGTTCGGCGACCGCATCGCCATCGACTACATCTGGAACATCATGGACCACGGCCACAAGGCCGAGGACATCCTCACGCTGGTCGAGAACGGCGAGATGACGCTCGGCTACCAGTCGTCGAGTTATCTGACCGACCGCGTGCCGGAACTGGGCTTCGTCGATCTGCCGTTTCTGTTCGCCAACAATGCGCAGGCCCGCGCCGCCATGGACGGCGCGCTCGGGCAGCATCTCGCGCGCAAGACCGAGGAGCGCATCGGCTACCGCATTCTCGGCTGGTTCGAGAACGGCTTCCGCCACATCTCGAACCGGCTGCGGCCCGTGCATCTGCCAGCCGACCTGAAAGACATGAAAATCCGCGTGCTGCCGAGCGAGATTCAAAAACGCACCTTCGAATTGCTCGGCGCGGTCGCGATGCGCATGGATCTCACCGAAGCCATCGCCATGATCAAGGCCGGCACGCTCGACGCGCAGGAAAATCCGCTCGCCAATACCGTCACCTATGGCGTGCACAAGTTTCACAAGTTCCACACGCTGACCTCGCACTTCTACATTTCGCGGCCGATTTTCCTGCACCGCGCCTCGTTCGACGCCTGGCCCGACGATCTCAAGCGCGCGATGCAGCAGGCGGTGACGGAATCGGTCGCCTTCCAGCGAAAATTGGCCGTCGAGGAAAATGAGACCTCACGCCAGGCGATCGAAGACGCCGGCTGCGAGATCGTCGAACTGAACGCGAAGGAACACGCCGCCTTCGTCGACGCGGTGCAGCCGCTGCTCGCCGACGCGCGCAAGATCTACGGCGCAGGAAATGTTCAAGCTGGTGCCGAAGGCCTGAACGCCGGTGTTCTCCTAACTGTTCCGCAAACGGCGAACGCACTCGGTGTTGATCGTTGCGAGCCAATCAAGCGCCTGCTGCCACAGCGCTTGCGCGATATTGTCGATGTTATAGGCGACGCGCTTTTCGTCGACGCCAAGCATTATCTGGCGCGGATCTTTCGGCGGCGGCTGATAGGTGCCGAACAGACGATCCCATACATTTAACTCCGTGCCAAAGTTGCAGTTATAAAACCGCTCTTCGATGCCATGATGAACGCGGTGGCCGGCGGGCGTAACGATGCCGAGCTTCTCCAACGGCGCCAGTCCGTAGGCATTCGAATGATTGATGAATTGGTGCGTATTCACGATCACTTGAAAAAGCGTGATCGACTCGGCTGTAAAGCCGAACGCGGACAGGAAGATCGCATTGACGAACGTCTGCCACGCGAGTTCAAGCGGATGACTGCGCAGGAAATTAAGAGTAGTGAATTCGCGCGCCGCGTGATGGGTCTTGTGCAGGGGCCATAACCAGCGTGTGTGTTCAAGTCGGTGCAGCCAGTACGAGAAAAAGCTGCGCCAAAGATAAAGCGCTGCCACGACGGCCCACAGCGGCCAAGTCTCGAACAGCGTCAAGCCCTTCCAGCCGAACACAACAGATTCAGTGTAATGGAAGAGCGCAAAACCGCTGAGCGCAATCAACGCGCCATAGAGCCCCGTTACCAGCAATAGAAGGAAGGCCCAGTCCGCCCGCGCGGATGGGTCCGGCGCGTAAAACAGTCTCCGGAAAGAACTCTCGCGCCAGCCGACCAGCAAAAACTCCAGCGCCACAATGATGGCGCAGATCGGCACCATCACCTTCATGCTGAACCAGTCGAGCGGGTCAAACAAAAGCAGATCGATACCCAGCGGCATCCCATTTGCCAGTTGAGTCACGCCACCGAAGGCGACCTGGCATATATAGCTGGCGGCCAGGAAAATCCCGGCCAACATCCCCCATCGAGCAAGCGTTCTCAAATGCTGCACGCGCGCGCACTCCGAGCCCATTTGGCAACGATTGAATAGCAGATTATTTTGGCATTAGTCGCCCTTCTGGTTATAGGCGGTCTCCCAGAACAGTTCTTTCCAGTCGGTGACCTTAGTCTTCAGGCTGCCGATGCGGTTGAGAAACGCCGCGAAGTAGGCGATGCGGTGCGGCTGCGAGGTAAATTCGAAGCCGGGATCGCTGAGCAGGTGCACCAGCTCGTCGACGCTTTCGGATGCGTTCTGCGCCTTCTTCCAGAGGATCGCTGCGGCGCGTTTGTCGGCGTTGGCGACCTTGATCGATTCATCGAGCGCGTTGGCGACCGCCTTGAACAGCGTCGGATTCCGCTCTTTGGTTTGCTTGCTCGCCAGCAGCGTGATTTGCGTCAACGGGCCGCCGAAGACCTGGCGGCTGTCCGCGATGACGTGCGCGCCCGGCAGTTTGAGGCCGCGGTCGGTGAAGGGCTGCACGCCGATATGGGCGGTGATGGTTGCCGAGCCGTAACCGGCGGACAGCGCTGCGACCGCGTCGGGGTGACTGAGGCCGACGGTCAAGTGATCAAGGCGATGCGGATCGTTCCACAATTTCTCCGCCGCCATTTCCAGCATCATCGAATTAAACGAGATCCGCACCGACGGCACCGCGATGCGGTCCTTCTCGGTGAAATCGGCGATCGTCTTGACGTTCGGATTGATGGTGTAGAGCACCATCGCCCCGTTCGACACGGTGCCGACCGCTTTGACTTCGTTCGGCGTGCCGTGGGTCTTGTCCCAAAGCGTCAGCAAGGACGGCAGCGCAGCGGTGCCGTAATCGGCCGACCCCGACAGCAAGGCGTCGATTACCGGCGCGGGACCGCTCAGCGTTTTGGCCGTCGCCTCGACCTTGCCGAGCCCGAGCTTGGTGGCTTCCTGTTGCAGGATGCCGCCGGTCACCATCTCGTCGACGGGCAGATAGAGCAGGCCGCGCTGCTGGACGAAACTCACCGTGAGCGGCGATTGCGCGCGTACGATCGAAGGCGCCGCCAAAAAGCCGGCGCCGCCGGCCATGGTCGCGACTGCCTGCCGCCGGGTTACCGGCCGCGTTATGTTTTTGCCTAACATTCGTGCCCTCCCATTTGTCTTATGCTTTTTCATTGTAAGGGGCGGCTATGGAGCCGCCTTTCATCCATGATAGGCTTTATCGAGCGTGCCAACAAATATCCGGTATGGCGCCTTGTTTCCCACCCGCAACGCGCACGGCCATCATGAAAATTCAACAGGTCAAAATCAATCTCGTCCGTCTGCCATTGGAAGAACCGCTGGTCGGCGCGCCGCCAATGCCCGGCATGTTGCGCGAATTCCTCACCGTGCGGATTCAGACCGACGATGGTATCGAGGGCATCGGCATCACCACGTTCGGCGGCAAGATCGTGCGCACGCTCATGACCGCGCTTCATGAATTCGGCGACCTCATCAATGGCGACGACCCGCTGCGCACCGAGCAGGTGACGGCCAAGCTGCGGGTGGCGTCGGCGCCGTGCGGTCCTGGCGGCATCGCAGCCTTAGCCATCTCGGCGATCGATATCGCGCTGTGGGATATCCGCGGCAAGGCCTTCGATGTGTCCCTGGCGCGGCTGCTTGGCGGCTTGCGCGACCGCGTGCCGGCCTATGCCAGTGGCGCGCTGGTGCGGACCACGCCGACCGGCAAGCTCGAGCGCGCCGCGGCCGCGCTGGTCGAGAAAGGCTACAGCCAGGTCAAAACCCAGATGGGCGTGGAGGGCCTTAACGCCGCGCAGGAGATCGAACGAATTCGTCTAGTCCGTGCCGCCGTCGGTCCCGACACCAACTTGATGGTCGACATCAATCAACGCTGGAGCGTGCCCGAGGCGATTTCGATTGGCCGCCAGATCGAAGACCTGCGCCTCGGCTGGCTGGAGGATCCCACCCGGTGCGACGACTATCAGGGCCTAGCCGAGATAGCCCGCGCTTTGGCGACGCCAATTTGCGCCGGCGAATATCTCTACGGCATCGAGCCGCACCGGCAGACGATGATGCATCATTCGGTCGACATCGTCATGATCGATTTGCTGCGCGCCGGCGGCGTGACGCAATGGATGAAAATCGCCGGCATGGCGGAAGCGTTCAACAAGCCGGTGGCCAGTCACCTGCTGCCGGAAATCCATGTGCATCTGATTGCCGCCGCGCCGAACGGACTGGTGGTCGAATACATGCCGTGGACCTGGCGCCTGTTCGACAATCCGCCGATGCCGGAAAAGGGCGAGATGACCGTGCCGACGGCACCCGGCCTAGGGCTGAAATTCGCGCGCGATTTGTTCGAGAAATACGGGGTTGGCTAGCTGGCGTCAGCCATAAAACCGCTGCTTGTTCGGGGGCGTCCACGTAGTTGCCTCGCGTGTTCGCCTCGCATGAACTATCGTCTGCGCCACCGATTCGGGCGCAGATCAGCGATGAACCGCCAGCAGCGTCGCGCCGACAAGGACCAACCCGCCGCGCCAGCAGTCGGCGTCACAGTTTTGTTCGCGTCGGCGGTTCATCACCACCAGGCCGGACAGCTGGCCGCGGCTGAAGCCGATTATCGGCGCGTGCTCGCCGCGCAGCCTGATCATGCCGATGCCGCGTTCAATCTCGGCGTCGCCTTGCGGCAGATGGGCGAAGTCGGCGAGGCGATTGCCGCTTACACGCTGGCGCTTCGCATCAAGCCGGACTATCCCGAGGCGCATTATAATCTCGGCAATGCCCTCATGGTGCAGGGCAAAACCGACGAGGCCATCGCGGCCTACGCGCAAGCGCTTCGCATTAAGCCCAGTCATGCGCAGGCCGCCGCCAATCTCAGTGTGGCCCATTCGAATCGCGGCGTCGTGCTGATGGAGCAACGCAAGTACGACGAGGCCGCCGCGGCTTTTAGTCAGGCGCTTGCCCTCAGGCCGGATTACGCCGAGGCGCACTACAATCTCGGCAATGTCCGTAAAGCTCAAGGCGAACTCGACCACGCGGCCCGCTGTTATCGCCAGGCGCTTCGCCTCAATCCGAACTTGGCCGAGGCCCATTCCAATCTGGGCAATACGCTTGCAGAGCTTGGCAGGCTCGACGAATCAATCGCTGTCCACGCGCAAGCGATAGCGATCAAGCCAGACTCGGCCGAGGTGCATTACAATCTTGGCAACGCGCTGAAGGATCGCGAAAGGCTGGGCGAAGCTGCATCCGCGTATCGTCGCGCCATCGGCCTCAAGGCGGATTACGCCGAAGCTTACGCCAATCTCGGCATTGTGCTGATGAGCCAGGGCAGGCTCGACGAGGCGGCAACCGCCTACGCCCAAGCGATCGCGCTCAAGCCTGATGACGCGGCGACATTTTCCAATAGGCTGGTCTGCCTGAATTACGACGACAGCCAGACCCCCGATCGACTATCAGCCGCGCATCGCGAATGGGATGAACGCTACGGCGCGCCCGCTACCCGGCCGAGGGCGTATGCCAATGACCGCGATCCGGAACGGCGTCTCAAGATCGGCTATGTTTCGCCGGACTTCCGCGCCCATTCGATCGCGTATTTCCTGACGCCGTTGTTTGAGGGCCGCAACCGGCAAGCCGTCGAAGTGTTTTGCTATGCCGATGTGATCCGGCCGGACGCGGTGACCGCCCATCTTAGCGGCCTTGCCGATCACTGGTATTCGACCGTTGGAATGCCGGACGATGCGTTGGCGGAACGGATTCGCGCCGACGGCATCGATATCCTCGTCGATCTTGCCGGGCATACCGCGCATAACCGGCTTCGTGTATTCGCCCGCAAGCCCGCGCCGGTGCAGGTGACGTGGCTCGGCTATCCCAACACGACCGGCTTGCGGGCCATCGACTACCGCCTCGTCGATGACGTGACCGATCCTGTCGGGCCCGCCGACGACTTTGCGAGCGAGACGCTATTTCGGCTCGCCGATGGCTTTCTTTGCTATAGCGGATCGAAGGCCGCGCCGGAACCGGCACCGCCGCCCTGCTTGAAGACCGGCGTCATTACGTTTGGGTCGTTCAACAATCCATGCAAGGTCTCGGCGTCCACCTTCAATGTTTGGGCGCGGTTGCTCACCCGGTTGCCGGACACGCGTCTGCTGCTGAAGGGCAAACCATTCGCCGACGAGGCCGCCCGCAATTATTTGTTGGCGCGCCTGGGCGAGCGTGGCATCGCGGCCGACCGCATCCAACTGGTGGCGTGGCTACCCAGCAGTACGTCGCATTTGGCGCTTTATGAGCAAATCGATATTGCGCTCGATCCATTTCCCTATAACGGAACCACCACGACCTGCGAGGCGCTGTGGATGGGCATACCGGTGGTGACGCTGCGGGGTGAGCGCCATGCCGCGCGCGTGGGCGCCAGTCTGCTGGGACAAGCCGGGTTACCGGACTTGATCGCCGGTTCTGTCGACGGCTACGTCGGCATCGCATTGGCGCTTGCGGCCGATCCGGAACGACTGCGCGACTTGCGCCGCTCGTTGCGCCAACGCGTCATGGCTTCGTCTCTGGGCGATGGCAACGGCTTTGCCCACAAGATGGAGGCCGCCTTTCGCACGATGTGGCGGAACTGGTGTGAAGCGCCGCACTAAGGCCCGTAAGCGGCCGGGCATATGGTTTCCACGCGCTTAACCAAAACGCTGCCTTGTCGGCGCCATTGCAGTCATGCGGTTTACGCCGCCGAAACCACTTGTCTGTAGAGAGCGGCCATGGCGGACCACCTCAATCGCCCGATCGCGCTTGCGCTCCGCAAGCTGACCAAACGCTTCGATCGGCCCGCGGTCGATGCGCTCGATCTCACTGTCTATGGCGGTGAGTTCTACGCGCTGGTCGGCCCCAATGGCGCCGGCAAGACGACGACGCTGCGCATGGTGGTCGGCTTGCTGCGGCCCGATGCCGGCACGATTTGCGTCGAAGGCATCGACGCGCTTGGGCGTCCGGAAGCCGCCAAGCAGATCACGGCGTGGCTGTCCGACGAGCCGATGATCTACGACAAGCTTACGCCGTTCGAATATCTCGAATTCGTCGCTGGACTTTGGCGCATCGACGTCGGCGAAGCGGAAGCGCGCGCGCGCGAGTTGCTCGGCTGGCTCGGGCTTGAGCCGCACGCGCATGAGCGCTGTGAAGGATTTTCCAGGGGCATGCGGCAGAAAGTCGCGCTGGCCGGCGCTTTGGTGCACGATCCCAGGCTCATCATCCTCGACGAGCCGCTGACCGGGCTCGATGCCGGCTCGGCCCGCCAGGTCAAGAACGTGCTGCGGGAGCGCGTACGCGCCGGCGGCACCGTCATCATGACCACGCACATCCTCGAAGTCGCCGAACGCATGGCCGACCGCATCGGCATCATCGCCAGCGGGCGCCTGATCGCGGAAGGCACGCTCGACGAGTTACGCAAACAGACGGGCGCCGCCGCCTCAAGCCTGGAAGACACGTTCCTTACCTTGGTCGCCGAACAGGTCGCGGCCGAGTGAGCCGTCCCGATACATTGACGTGGTTCGCCGGCCACGAGCTTCGGCTGGGCTGGCGTGACTGGTTGTCGATGATGACCGCGGGCCGCCGCAGCCGCGCGCGCACAGTCGCCATCGCGCTGATCATATTTGCCGCATTCATGCATTTGCTGGCCTGGTCGATGGTCGGTCGCTACGCCGATGCCGGCATCATGCCGGATAAGGCGACGTTGGTCGTCGTCACCGGCACCCTATTATTGTCATGGTCGCTGCTGCTGTCGCAGGCGATGGAGTCGGTCACGCGTGCGTTTTATGCGCGCTCGGACCTCGATCTCATCCTCACCTCGCCGGTAAATCCGCGCAAGGTTTTCTCGGTGCGCATTGCCCGCATTGCCGGCTCGGTGGCGCTGATCGCGGTGTTTCTGGCGGCGCCGTTTATCAACGTGCTGGCCGTTCTCGGTGGGCCGCGCTGGCTTGCCGCCTATGGTGTGGTCGCGGCGATGGGCACCTTGGCCGCAGCGCTCGCCGTCGCGCTCACCATCGCGCTATTCCGCGCTATCGGCGCTAAAAGCACGCGGCTCGTTGCGCAAATCGTGGCGGCGGTGATCGGCGCTGCTTTCGTTATCGGCCTTCAGGTCGCAGCCATCCTCAGCTATGGCAATTTGTCGCGCTTTTCGGTGCTGCAATCGGATTGGCTGATTGCGCGCGCGCCCGAAATCAGCAGCGCGCTGTACTGGCCGGCGCGCGCCGTATTGGGTGATTCGGCGGCGCTTGCCGCGGTGATGGCGGCGAGCTTGGCGTTGCTCGGACTTTCCATTGCGATCTTCGCGGGCAATTTCGGCGACCATGTTGTGGCCGCCGCCGGCGTCTCGAACAGCGTGGTCCGCCAGCGCCGCTGGCAGCTCGGCTTTCGCCGCCGCCCCGCTGCCCGCGCGCTGCGGCACAAGGAATGGACGCTGCTGCGGCGCGATCCCTGGCTGATGTCGCAGACGCTGATGCAGATTCTCTATCTGCTGCCGCCCGCGCTGCTGCTCTGGAAGAGTTTTCAGGGCGGCGCCAGCGCCATCGTCGTGCTGGTTCCGGTGGTGGTGATGGCCGCCGGCCAACTCGGCGGCGGGCTGGCCTGGCTGTCGATCTCGGGCGAGGACGCGCCGGATCTGGTCGCCACCGCGCCGATCACTGCGCGCCGCATTCTGTGGGCCAAGATTGAAGCCGTCATGGGCGCGATCGCCATGGTGTTTGCGCCGTTCATCTTTGCGCTGGCCTTCGCCTCGGTGTGGGCGGCATTGGTCGCGTGCTTGGGCGTGCTGATCGCGGCGGCCTCCGCCACGCTGGTTCAGCTTTGCTTCCGCACGCAGGCGCGGCGCAGCCAGTTCCGCCGCCGCCAGACCTCGTCGCGCATCGCGACCTTCGCGGAAGCCTTTTCCTCGATCGCCTGGGCCGCCGCCGCGGCGCTCATGGCAGCCGGCACCTGGCTCGCGCTATTCCCGGCGGTTATCGCGGTCACTATTTTGGCCGGCGTGAAATGGATCAGCCCGCCCAATCACGCATAGACAGCGCGATAGCGCTGCCGCGCAACCAGCAGTCCGACCACCATCAGATTGAGAATGTTCGAGCCGACGCCGGTGGCGAAGGCGGGCGCGTAATAGCCGAAATGGTCGTATAACAGGCCGGCGAGCCAGCCGCCTGACGCCATGCCGACGCCGCTGAACAACAGCAACGTCGGAATCCGCCATGACGCCTCCGAGGCTGGAAACAATTCGCGCAACGCCAGCACGTAAGCCGGAATGATGCCGGAAAAGCCGAGTCCGAAGGCGGCAGCCACGGTGAACAGCCCGGCTTCGTTCTGCGTCACCAGGAACGCGCTCATGGCGGAGGCTTGCCAGACCGATCCGATCAGCACGGTGGCGAGCCCGCCGATGCGGTCGGAGATCGCGCCCCAGACCTGCCGGCTGAGGAACGCCGTGCCGAGCAGCACCGACAGCATCAAGCGCGCCCATCGAGCGACTGATGCCGAGATCGCTGCAAAACGCGACCAGATGGCCCTGCGGCATCGCCATCGGAATGCAGCACAGCACCGCAGCGCCGCACATTAATGCGAACACCAAATTGGGCGGCCAGCCGAGCACGCGCGCTTTTCTGCCGGCGCTATCCAGCACGGTTGCGGGATGAACCACTTCCGGCGGATGGCGGAAATAAATCGCGGCCAGCGGAACGATGATGACAATCTCCGCGAGCGCGTACCACAGCATCGTCTGCCGCCAGCCGAAAGCGGCGATGGCGCGCTCGAACACCGGCGGCCACATCGCGCCGGCGAGATAGCTGCCGCTCGAGATCAGCGCCAGTGCCGAGCCGCGCCGGCGGTCGAACCAGCGGCTGACATAGATGTACATTGGCGCATTGATGCCGCCGAGCCCGATCAGGCCGATGAACAGCCCGTGTCCGATCCACAGCGGCCAGGGCGGGCCGAAGGTCGAGATCGCAAGGCCGAGGGCGATCATCAGCGCGCCGAACAGTACGGTCCAACGCGTGCCGACGCGGTCGGCGATGCGGCCCATGATGATGCCGCCGACGCCGGAGCCGAGCCACGCCAGCGCGCTGGCGAGCGCCGGGATCGAGCGCGTGCCGCCGACTTCGGCCGCGATGTCCTTGAGCGCCACCGCCGTGATCCAGGCGGCGCCGAACGCCATCATCATGATGAACAGCGCGACCGAGGCGACGACCCAGGACGCTCGGCTCTCGATCGAGGAAGATTGCAACATTAAGGAGGGACCCGGCTGGCGTTCCCTTTTACAGGCCGCCGATCATTTGACCACCCATGCCCGCGTGGGGCTGCTCTGTCTGCTGCATTGCGCCAAAGTGCGCGTAAGAGCGCCCAGTGGAAATTTCCTTCTCCAACGCGGCCTGA
Organism: uncultured Alphaproteobacteria bacterium; assembly: GCA_963809675.1. Classification (GTDB taxonomy): domain Bacteria; phylum Pseudomonadota; class Alphaproteobacteria; order Rhizobiales; family Xanthobacteraceae; genus Pseudolabrys. The sequence goes on along the minus strand of CAWEKJ010000005.1, from coordinate 211,875 downwards.
CAACGAAATTGACCCGGGGCCCTTGAGGTGTCAGATTTTATTGGCATTTCAGCTACTTTGCGTCCGGCTGCCGCAGACTATATGAGTATCGCGGGCGGCCCGCCTTGAAGCTTCCGCGTTCGCCCAAGGTCACCGATGACGCTCCACCCGGTCAGCCTCGACGATAAATACGATCTGGCCCAAGCCCGTGTCTTCGTGACCGGCTATCAGGCGCTGATCCGCGCCTGCCTGATGCAAAAGGCGCGCGACCGCGCCGCCGGCCTCAACACCGCAGGTTTTCTCACCGGCTATCGCGGCTCGCCGCTCGGCGGCCTCGACCAGCAATTCATGCGCGCCGGCCGTCAGCTCTCCGCCGCCGACGTCAAGTTCCAACCCGGCCTCAACGAGGAACTTGCCGCCACCGCGCTTTGGGGCACCCAGCAGGCTGAATTGCGCGGCGAGGGTAAGTTCGATGGCGTGTTCGGCCTTTGGTACGGCAAAGGGCCGGGCGTCGACCGTTCGGGCGACGTGTTCCGCCACGCCAATCTCGCCGGTACGTCGAAGAACGGCGGCGTGCTCGCCTTGATGGGCGACGACCACACCGCGGAATCCTCCACCACCGCGCATCAGTCCGAATTTCACTTCGTCGACGTGATGATGCCGATCCTCAATCCGGGCGGCGTGCAGGAGATCATCGACTACGCGCTCTATGGCTGGGCGATGTCGCGCTACACCGGCACCTGGACCGCGCTCAAATGCATGCACGAGACGGTCGAGTCGACCGGCGTCGTCGATGCCGGTCTCGACCGCATCAACCTCGTCACGCCGACCGATTTCCACATGCCCGAAGGCGGCCTCAATATCCGTCTCGCCGACACCATCCTGGGCCAGGAAGCGCGCCTGCACGATTTCAAGCGCGACGCCATGCTGGCCTTCGTGCGCGCCAACAAGCTCAACAAGATCATCACCTCCGGCGGCCGCAATCCAAAGATCGGCGTCATCACCACCGGCAAGGCCTATCTCGACGTGCGCCAGGCGCTCGACGAGCTCGGCATCGACGAGGTGAAATGCAACGACATCGGCCTGCGCCTGTTCAAGATCGCTTGCGTGTGGCCGATCGGCCGCCAGGAGCTTCTGGACTTTGCGCAAGGCCTCGACCTCATCATCGTGGTCGAGGAGAAGCGCTCGCTGATCGAAGTGCAGGTGCGCGAGGAATTGTACGGCACCGCCGACCAGCCGGTCTGCATCGGCAAGAAGGACGAGCAGGGCAAGTGGCTGTTCCCGGTCAAGGGCGCGCTCGATCCTAACGACGTCGCGATCGCCATCGGCGAGACGGCTGTTGCGCTTTGGCGCGAGCGACGAATTGGCGGCTAATGTCGCGCGGCTGAAAGCCGCGCAACGCGCGCTGGCCGAAACATCCGATGTCGCCCAGCGCATTCCCTATTTCTGCTCGGGCTGCCCGCACAACACCTCGACCCGCGTGCCGGAAGGCAGCCGCGCCTATGCCGGCATCGGCTGCCATTTCATGTCGCAATGGATGGAGCGCAAGACGCTGGGCTACACCCAGATGGGCGGCGAGGGCGCCAACTGGATCGGCGAGGCGCCGTTTTCCACGCGCGAGCACGTGTTCCAGAATCTGGGCGACGGCACCTACAACCACTCCGGCTACCTGGCGATCCGCGCGGCGATCGCCTCCGGCGTGAAGATGACCTACAAAATTTTGTTCAACGACGCCGTGGCGATGACCGGCGGGCAGGCCAATGAAGGCGGCCTCAACGTGCCGCAGATCGCCCGACAAGTCGCCGCCGAAGGCGCCAGCCGCGTCATCGTGGTCAGCGACGAGCCGTGGAAATATCCCAAGGATACCGAGTGGCCGCGCGGTCTGACCGTGCATCACCGCGACGAGCTCGACGCGCTGCAACGCGACTTGACCACGGTGCCGGGCGTCAGCGTCCTGATTTACGATCAGACCTGCGCCGCCGAGAAGCGCCGCCGCCGCAAACGCGGCACCTTCCCGGATCCCGACAAGCGCGTGGTGATCAACGATCTGGTCTGCGAAGGCTGCGGCGATTGCGGCGTGAAATCGAACTGCGTCTCGGTGCAGCCGCTGATGACCGAATGGGGCCGCAAGCGCACCATCGATCAGTCGAGCTGCAACAAGGATTATTCCTGCGTCAACGGCTTCTGCCCGTCCTTCGTTACCGTGCATGGCGCGAAGCTGAAGAAGGGCGAAGGCGTCGCCGAGCCGGCGAACTGGCCGGCGTTGCCAAGCCCCAGCCTGCCGCTGACCAACCATCCCTACAGCATCATCGTCACCGGCATCGGCGGCACCGGCATCGTCACCATCGGCGCCATCGTCGGCATGGCCGCGCATCTGGAAGGCAAGGGCGCCGGCGTCATCGACATGGCCGGCCTCGCGCAGAAGGGCGGCGCGGTCTACAGCCACATCCGCATCGCCAATACACCAGATGAAATTCACGCCATTCGTGTCGCCGCCGGCGGCGCCGATCTCGTGCTTGGCGGCGACAGCGTGGTGGCCGGAACCAAAAAAGTGCTCGGCGCGATCAAGGCGGGCCATACCCGGGTCGTCGTCAATACCGCGGAATTCCTGCCCGGCGATTTCACGCGTAATGCCGACTTTTCGCTGCCGACCGAGCGACTCAAGCGTGCCATCACAACGGCTGCAGGTCCGGGGCAGAGCCATTTCGTCGACGCCAGCCGGCTGGCGACAGCGCTGCTTGGCAATTCGATTGGCGGCAACATGTTCATGCTCGGCTACGCCTATCAGGCCGGCGCGTTGCCGTTGTCGGCGGAAGCGATCGAGCGCGCCATCGAGATGAACGGCGAGGCGGTGGCGATGAACGTCGCTGCGTTCCGCTATGGCCGCCGCGCGGTGGTCGATCCGGCCGCGCTTGAGGCATTGGTGAAGCCGGCGCCAGAGCTGGCCAACGATTCGCTCAAGCTGTCGCAGTCGTTCGCGGAAACCGTGGACCGCCGTGAGACATTCCTCACCGCCTATCAGAGTGCGCGTTACGCGCGGCGCTATCGGGCGCTGGTCGAAAAGATGAGGAACGCCGAAGCGATCAAAGCGCCTGGCCAGACCGCGTTGTCGGAGGCCGTGGCGCGCTATCTGTTCAAGCTGATGGCCTACAAGGATGAATACGAAGTCGCGCGACTTTATACCGACACGTCATTTGTCGAACGCGTGAAGTCCGGCTTCGAGGGCGACAATCTGCGCTTCGAATTCCATCTGGCGCCGCCGCTGCTGGCGCGCCGCGACAAAGTTACCGGCGAGCCGAAGAAGATGTCGTTCGGGCCGTGGATGCTCGACGTCTTTCGCGTGCTGGCGAAATTCAAGTTCCTGCGCGGCACGCCGTTCGATCCGTTCGGCTACACCGCCGAACGGAGAACGGAGCGGCGGTTGATTGCGGAGTACTACGATCTACTGGCGGACGTCGCCGAACGTCTGACGCCCGACAATCATCATCTTGCCGTTGCGCTGGCTGCTCTGCCGGAAAAAATCAGGGGTTTTGGCCACGTCAAGCAGCGGCATTTGGCCGCCGCGAAGGCCGAGGAAAAGGCGTTGCGCGAGCAATTTGACGCCGGCTCGGCGCCGTTTCTCAAGGCCGCTGAATAATTTAGCCGGCTTTACGAGCATTTTCCTCAGCCTCTGAGGCTTGACCGCCCTCTGGCGGTGTTTTCATATCGAGATAACAAGATCGCCCGTAAGGGCGGCGAGGGGTGGGAAAGCCGCGCCGGGCATGAGCGCGGCCGAAAGGGAGGAACAGGCTGTGGCGCCGATCGCCGCCGCTTCGGCGGACACATTTCCTAAGCTATTGATTCGCAACGCTGATTTGTATGGCGCGCGGCCAGCGATGCGGCAAAAAGATCTCGGCATCTGGCAAACTTGGACCTGGAGCCAGGTACTCGAAATCGTACGCGCCTACGCGGTCGGCCTGCACCGGCTCGGCCTCAAGCGCGGCGAGACCATCGCCATCGTCGGGGCGAACAGGCCGAAGCTCTATTGGTCGGTGATGGCGGCCCAAGTGCTCGGTGCCGTGCCTGTGCCGGTCTATGCCGACGCCGTGGCTGACGAACTCGCTTTCGTGCTCGCCCATGCCGAGGTGCGCTTCGCCGCGGTCGAGGATCAGGAACAGATCGATAAGATTCAGTCGGTCATCGAACGTCTGCCCAAGCTTGAGCACATGGTCTACGACGAAACGCGCGGGCTTCGCGACTACGATCACAGCCACCTGACATCGATGGACGACATCATCGCGGACGGGCGCAAGGCGCTCGCCGGTGATCCTTCTGTCGGCGCTTGGCTCGATGCCGAGATCGCCGCCGGCAAGGGCGAAGATCCCTCGATCATCCTCTACACCTCCGGCACGACCGGTGCGTCCAAGGGCGTGGTGTTGACCTGCGCGCGTTCGATCAAGGCGGCGACCGACACGGTCGTATTCGACAAATTGACCGAGAAAGACGTGGCGCTCGCCTATCTGCCGCTCGCCTGGGTCGGCGATCATTATCTCAACTACGCGCAGGGCCTGGTCGCCGGATTCTGCCATGGCCTGCCCGGAAAACGCCGACACCGCGATGTCCGATCTGCGCGAGATCGGGCCGAGCTTTTATTTCGCGCCGCCGCGCACGCTCGAAATGCTGCTTACGCGCGTCATGATCCGCATGGAGGATGCCGGCTTCCTCAAGCGCAAGCTGTTTCACTATTTCATCGGCATTGCGCGCCGCTACGGCGAACGCATCCTCAACGGCGAGCCGGTGCCGCTGACCGGGCGTCTGCTCTATTGGATCGGAAACGTCCTGGTTTATGGTCCGCTCAAGAACGTGCTCGGCTTTTCGCGCGTGCGTGTCGCCTACACCGCGGGCGAGGCGATCGGCCCGGACCTGTTCAATTTCTATCGCTCGATCGGTCTTAATTTGAAGCAGCTCTACGGCCAGACCGAGGCGTTCCTCTATGTCACCGCGCAGCCCGACGGTGAAATCTATTCCGATACCGTGGGGCCGGCGATTCCGAACGTCGATATCCGCATCGCCGAAGACGGCGAGGTGCAGTTCAAATCGCCGGGCATGTTCTCCGGCTATTTCAAGGACGACGCCAAGACCGCCGAGGTGATGACGCCGGACGGTTATGTGAAGACCGGCGATGCCGGCTACTTCGACGAGAAGACCGGTCATCTCAAGATCATCGACCGCTCCAAGGATGTCGGCAGGCTCACCGACGGCACGCTGTTTCCGCCGAAATACATCGAGAACAAGCTCAAATTCTTTCCGAACATCCGCGAGGTGGTCGCCTATGGCGACAAGCGCGATTTCGTCGCCGTGATGATCAATATCGATCTCACCGCGGTGGGAAGCTGGGCCGAGCGCAACAATGTTGTCTACGGCTCCTATCAGGAACTCGCCGGCCATCCGCTGGTCTACGACATGTCGAGAAGCACGTCGCGGAAGTCAATCGTTCGCTCGCCCAGGACAAGATGATGGCGGGCGCGCAGATCAAGCGCTTTCTGATCCTGCACAAGGAGCTCGACGCCGACGACGGCGAGCTCACGCGCACCCAGAAAGTGCGCCGCGGCTTCATCGCCGATCGCTACGGCCCGCTGGTCAAGGCGCTCTATGACGGCTCGAAAGAGGCCGACATCTCGACCGAAGTGACCTTCGAAGATGGCCGCAAGGGCACGATCAGCGCGCGGGTGAAAATCCGCGACATGAAGACCGAGCCGGTGCCTGGCACCATGGGGAAAGCGGCATGAGAGCGCCGAGCGGCCCCGATGTTGCGGTCGGTGACGTCCTCTTGTCGGTGGAGAACGTCTCGCTGACGTTCGGCGGCGTGAAGGCGGTGAGCGATGTCTCCTTCGACATCCGCAAGGGCGAAATCCGCGCCATCATCGGGCCGAACGGCGCCGGCAAGACCTCGATGCTCAACATCATCAACGGTTTCTACCAACCGCAGCAGGGCCGCATCAATTTCAAGGGCGAAACGCGCGCCAAGATGCGCCCGCACGACGCCGCCTATGGCGGCATCGCGCGCACCTTCCAGAACGTGGCGCTGTTTCGCGGCATGACCGTGCTCGACAACATCATGGCCGGCCGCACGCTCAAGATGCACAAGAATTTCTTCTGGCAATTGCTACGGTTTGGGCCCGCCATGACCGAGGAAGTCGAGCATCGCCACCGGGTCGAACAGATCATCGATTTCCTCAAGATTCAGGAAATCCGGCGCACGCCGGTGGGGCGGCTGCCCTATGGCCTGCAGAAACGCGTCGAACTGGGCCGCGCGCTCGCCATGGAGCCGGATTTGCTCCTGCTCGACGAGCCGATGGCCGGCATGAATCTCGAAGAGAAAGAGGATATGTCGCGCTTCATTCTCGACGTGAACGACCACTACGGCACCACCATCGCGCTGATCGAGCACGACATGGGCGTGGTGATGGATCTGTCGGATCGTGTGGTGGTGCTCGACCATGGCATCAAGATCGCCGACGGCACGCCCGACGAAATCAAGGACGATCAAGGCGTGATCGACGCTTATCTCGGCGTAGCGCACTGAGGAGAATGCATGCACCTCCTCTATCAAATCTTCATCGACCCCTTCGTGCAGATGGGCTCAGCGCCCGATCTGCTCGTGCAGACGCTGTGGGAAGGCCTGGTCGCGGGCGTGCTCTATGCGCTGATCGCACTCGGCTTCGTGCTGATCTTCAAGGCCTCCGGCGTATTTAATTTCGCGCAAGGTATCATGGTGGTGTTCTCCGCGCTTACTTTGGTCGGCTTATACGCGCACGGCGTGCCGGCTTTTCTCGCGCTGGCCATGACCGTTGGAGTCATGTTCGTGCTGGCGCTTGCCGTCGAACGGCTCGTGCTGCGGCCGCTGGTCAACCAGGCGGAAATCATCCTGTTCATGGCGACCTTCGGTCTCACTTACTTCCTCATCGGCTTCGGAGAAATGATCTTTGGCGGCGACCCCAAGTTGATGATTACCGACCAGCTTCTGCTGCCAACCGGCTCCTATAACATCAAGATGCTGGGCGGCTTCGTGCAGATGCAGAAGATCGACATCGCGGCGGCGATCATCGCTTCGCTCATGGTGGCGAGCCTAGCGGTGTTCTTTCAGAAGACGCGGATCGGACGCGCGCTGCGGGCGGTCGCCGACAGCCACCGCGCTGCCCTCTCGGTCGGAATCTCGCTCGAATATATCTGGGTGACCGTGTGGTTCGCCGCCGGCATCGTGGCACTGGCGACAGGCATCATGTGGGGCGCGCGCTCGAATGTGTCGTTCGCGCTGGAGATCATCGCGCTGAAGGCGTTGCCGGTGCTCATCCTGGGCGGCTTCACCTCGATTCCCGGCGCCATCATCGGCGGCGTCATCATCGGTGTCGGCGAGAAGATCGGCGAATTCTACTGGGGCCCCTTGTTCGGTAGCGGGATCGAATCTTGGCTTGCTTACGTGATCGCGCTGGTCTTTTTGCTATTCCGGCCGCAAGGCCTGTTCGGTGAACGCATCATCGATCGGATCTGAGGACAATATGTTTTATCGCGAAGCGGGCCAATACAAGACGAGTTACCAAGCCGACCAGGCGTTGTTCCCGATCAGGCAAGATCAGATTGGCATTGGTCTCATCTTGGCAGGGGCCTTTGTCCTGGTCCCGCTGTTTGCTTCGGGTTTTGTGATCAATTCGATCCTCACTCCGATTCTGATCTTTTCGCTCGCCGCGATCGGGCTGAATTTGCTCACCGGCTACACCGGGCTGTTGTCGCTCGGCACCGGCGGCTTCATGGGGGTCGGCGCATTCACCTGCTACAAGCTTTCGACCTATTTCCCCGGCATCAACATTATCATCCTGGTTGTTTGCTCCGGGTTTCTGGCGGCGGCGGCCGGCCTCCTGTTCGGACTGCCGAGCCTGCGGATCAAGGGGTTCTATCTGGCGGTCGCGACATTGGCGTCGCAGTTTTTCCTATCCTGGTGCTTCATCCGCATCCCGTGGCTCTACAACTACAATGTTTCGGCCTCGATTGAAGTGCCGGCGCGGACACTGTTCGGAATCCCAGTCACCGGACCGAATGCAACGCCGATCACGCGCTACATCATCGTGCTCACGATCGTTGCGGTCATGACGTTGCTCGCCTCGAACTTGCTGCGCGGTCGTATTGGCCGCACTTGGATGGCCGTGCGCGATATGGACATCGCTGCCGAGCTGATCGGCATCAAGCTCTATCCGACCAAACTGCTTGCCTTCGCGGTATCGTCATTCTACTGCGGCGTTGCGGGCGCCATGCTGGTTTTCCTGTGGCTCGGCAACGCCGAGTCCGAAAGCTTCAGCATCAACCAGTCGTTCCTAGTACTGTTCATGGTCATCATCGGCGGTCTCGGCAGCCTGACCGGTTCATTCTTCGGCGCCGCACTGATCTTCGGCCTGCCTATCGTGCTGCGCATGATCAGGGCCGCGCTGGACCTGCCGATGACCTCGGCTACGCTTGAACACATCAACTTCATGACGCTGGGAATTCTCATTATTTTATTTCTGATTGCCGAACCAAGCGGTCTCGCGCGGCTCTGGCAGATCGGAAAGCAGAAACTCAGGGTGTGGCCTTTCCCCTATTGAAGGTGCACACTTGAGCCAATGCCTCTATCCCGGGCGAAAGCGCGGGGGCGGGGATACACCCCTCGAGTGAGGGGACGGATGGAAACGCCGGGGCATGCAAGCACCGGCAGATGAGGGAGAAACACAATGCGCTTGAAATACGCCGTACTCGGCGCAGCCGTCGCGAGCCTGGTGGGCACTTCCGTCATGGTTTCGATGGCCCAAGCCGAAGATTCCGTCTTTATACCGCTGTTCACCTACCGAACCGGTCCGTTCGCTAATTCGGGAATTCCGATCGCCAACGGCATGCACGACTATCTCAACATGCTCAACGCCCGTGACGGCGGCATCGGCGGGGCAAAGATCGTCGTCGAAGAATGCGAAACCGGTTACAAAAACGAAAAGGGCGTCGAATGTTACGAGGCGCTCAAGAGCAAGCATCCGGCGGTGATTACGCCTTACTCGACCGGCATCACGCTGGCGCTGATTCCGAAGGCGGCGGTCGATCATATTCCGGTGCTGTCGATGGCCTACGGCCTGTCCGCTTCGGCGGTCGGCACGGACTTCCCGTGGATCTTCAACCCGCCGTCAACCTATTGGGACGGTCTGTCCATCATCATCCGCTACATTGGCGGAAAGGAAGGCGGGCTCGACAAGCTCAAGGGCAAGACGATCGGCTACATCTTTTTCGACGGCGGCTACGGCCGTGAGCCGCTGCCGCTGTTGCATTCGCTTGCTAAGGACTATGGCTTCAACGTGAAGGAATATCCGGTGCCGCCTGCCGAAATGCAGAACCAATCCGGGATCTGGCTTAATGTTCGTCGCGACAAGCCGGACTACATGATCATGTGGGGTTGGGGCGCCATGAACCCGACGGCGATTCAGGAAGCCGCCAAGACCGGCTATCCGGAAGACCACTTCATCGGCGTGTGGTGGGCCGGCAGTGAGGACGATGCGCGTCCGGCCGGTGCCGGCGGCAAAGGCTATCTGTCGCTTAACTTTAACGCCGTCGGCGACAGCTTCCCGGCGATCAAGGACATCGAGAAGTACGTGATCGGGAAGAACAGCCAGACACAAAAGGACAAGGTCGGCGAGAACTTCTATAACCGCGGCGTGATGAACGCTGCTGTCATCGTCGAAGCAGCTCGCAACGCGCAGAAAATCACCGGCAAGAAGACCATCACCGGCGATGAAATGCGCCGCGGCCTTGAGTCGCTGAGCATCTCGGCGGATCACTGGAAGTCGATCGGCTTGCCTGGTTTCGCTGCTCCGATGCAGGTGACCTGCGATGACCACAACGGTCACAACTCCGCTTACATGCAGCAGTGGGATGGCGCCAAATGGGTGAAGGTCTCCGATTGGATCTCACCCATGAAGGACAAGGTCAACCCGCTGATCGATGAAGCGGCCAAGGACTACGTGACCAAGAATCAGCCTTGGCCGAAGCGCACCGAGGCTTGCGACAAGTCGTCGTAAGCTTAAGTGAAAAATCCCTCTCCCCGCCGCGCCGGCGGGGAGAGGTTTTTGTCTGGAGCGATCATGTCGGCGGCAACGCAGACCGAAACCACGGCCTCCGCCACGGCGGAGAACATTCTTTCGGTCAACAATATCGAAGTGATCTACGATCACGTCATCCTGGTGCTCAAAGGCGTATCGCTCGACGTGCCAAAGGGCGGCATCGTGGCGTTGCTCGGCGCAAATGGCGCGGGCAAAAGCACCACGCTGAAAGCAATCTCAAATCTGCTGCATGCCGAACGTGGCGACGTCACCAAAGGCTCGATCGTGTTCGAGGGCGACGAGGTGCAAGATCTTTCGCCCAATGAGTTGGTGCGCCGCGGCTGCATTCAGGTGATGGAAGGCCGCCAGTGCTTCGCGCATCTCACTATCGAGGAAAATCTGCTTACCGGCGCCTTTACCAGGCGCGATGGCAGGGCGGCGGTCAAGAAAGATATCGAGCTAGTCTATTCCTATTTCCCGAAGCTGGCCGAGCGGCGCGATGCGATCGCCGGCTACACGTCGGGCGGTGAACAACAAATGTGCGCCGTCGGCCGCGCGCTGATGTCGCGTCCGAAAATGATCTTGCTCGACGAGCCGTCGATGGGGTTGGCGCCGCAGATCGTCGAGGAAATTTTCGAGATCGTCAAAAACCTCAACGACAAGGAAGGCGTCTCGTTCCTGCTGGCCGAGCAGAACACCCACATGGCGCTGCGCTTTGCGCGCTACGGCTATATTCTCGAGAACGGCCGCGTCGTGATGGACGGCGACGCCAAATCGCTGGCCGAAAACGAGGACGTCAAGGAATTCTATCTCGGCATTTCCGGAGGCCGCCGCAAATCCTTCCGCGATGGCAAGCACTACCGCCGGCGCAAGCGCTGGCTGGCATAGCAACAAAGCTCAGTCGAAATCCTAAACGCCTTTTACAATAGCATCTTCGATCATGCCGAAAGTGAGTGGTTCGTATTTGGTCCTCACTTGACGCCCATATACCGGCCAACCCAGGAAGTTGTGACGAAATGGTCCCAAGTCCCCCAGGTCCGGGTAATAGGGACCAAGGCGACGCGTATGTTAAAGTTATTGAAGATCGCCAAAACATCCTCGTCGAAGCTGTCATTCTGCCAACCTAAATCGTGATAAAGCCGGGTGCTTCTCTCGAACGACGCAACCTGTTTTGGCGAATAGCCATAGTCAATTAGAAAACGCTGCAAAGGCTCTTAGAGGGGCATTTAAAGGCTTAGCACAGGAAACATGCCCGATCACTACGACGCCCTGGAAATCCGCGACCCGGCGGCGCGCGAGCGCGAGCAATTCGCGGCGCTGCCTCAAACTCTCGCGCGCGCCACGGCCGCGCCCGGCTGGGCCAAACATCTCGCGGGCATCGATCCAAGGTCAGTGACTTCGCGCGCCGCGTTGGCGCGGCTGCCGGTGCTGCGCAAGTCGGATATTGCCGCTTTGCAGAAGGAAAACCCGCCGTTCGGCGGCTTCAATGTCACGCCGCCGGGCGACGCCAAAAGGCTGCAAATGTCGCCCGGCGCGCTGTTTGAACCGCAGGGTCACGGCGAGGATTTCGGAAATTGCGCGCGCGCGCTGTTCGCCGCCGGCTTTCGCGCCGGCGATATCGTGCACAATTCCTTTTCCTATCATCTCACGCCCGGTGCCTACATCATGGAGGAGGGCGCGCACGCGCTCGGCTGCGCGGTCATTCCGGGCGGCGTCGGCAATACCGAGCAACAGCTTGACGCGATCGAGCACTACCGGCCGGTGGGCTATGTCGGTACGCCGGATTTCATGAAAATCCTGCTCGATACCGCAGAGAAGACCGGCAAGAACGCCGCATCGATCAAGCGCGCGCTGGTGTCGGGCGCGGCGCTGCCGGCTTCCCTGCGCGACGAACTCGGCACTCGCGGCGTCGCGGTGCTGCAATGCTATGCCGTCGCCGAGCTGGGCGTGATCGCCTACGAGATCGTCCGCGCGCGAGGGCATGATCGTGAATGAATCGGTCATCGTCGAAATCGTGCGTCCCGGCACCGGCGATCCGGTTGCGGAAGGAGAGGTCGGCGAGGTGGTGGTTACCTCGTTCAATCCCGATTATCCGATGATCCGGCTCGGCACCGGCGACTGTCCGCGCTGATGCCGGGCGTCTCGCCGTGCGGGCGCACCAACGCGCGCATCAAGGGCTGGATGGGTCGCGCCGACCAGACCGCCAAGGTCAAGGGCATGTTCGTGCATCCCAAGACAGATCGCCGAAGTGGCCGCGCGCCATAGCCAGCTTTCGCGTTTGCGCCTCGTGGTCGGCCGCGAGCGCGAGCAGGACACCATGACGCTGATGGCTGAATGCGCCGCGCCCGATGCCGCGCTTGAGGCCGCGGTTGCCGCCACGCTGCAATCGGTCACCAAGCTCAAGGGCGCGGTCAGGCTGGTCGCACCCCGGCACGCTGCCCAACGACGGCAAGGTGATCGCCGACGAGCGCAAAACATGATGTTGAACATTGGTTCAACATCGGGCGGACGCATCGGCGTGCTGCTGGTCAATCTCGGCACGCCAGATGCCACCGATTACTGGTCGATGCGCCGCTATTTGAAGGAATTTCTCTCCGATCGCCGCGTCATCGAGGAAAATCGCCTCAAATGGTGGCTGGTGCTTAATCTCGTCATTCTGACCATACGCCCCGGCCGCAAGGGCCGCGACTACGACAAGATATGGAACAAAGAGCGCAATGAATCGCCGCTCAAGACCATCACGCGTTCGCAGTCCGACAAGCTTGAGGAAATGTTGGAGAAAGTCGACAAGCGCATCCGTATCGACTGGGCGATGCGCTATGGCAATCCGTCGATCCGCTCGCGGCTCGACGCGCTCGCGGCGCAGGATTGCGAACGCATTCTGATCGTGCCGCTTTATCCGCAATACGCCGCGGCGACCACCGCCACGGTCTGCGACGAAGTATTTCGCGTCGTGGAGAAGATGCGTTACCAGCCGACGTTGCGCTTCGCGGCGCCGTATTATGCCGAGCCCGTCTATATCGACGCGCTGGCCGGTTCGCTCAACGCCGAACTCGCGAAACTTAAGTTCAAGCCGGAGGTGATCGTCGCGTCGTTTCACGGCATTCCGGAAGCGTATGTCACCAAGGGCGATCCTTATTACCGCCACTGTGTCGCGACCACCGAACTCCTGCGCAAGAAGCTCAAGCTCGACGACGAACAGTTGATGCTGACCTTCCAGTCGCGCTTCGGTCCGACCGAATGGATCAAGCCCTATACCGACGCCACCGTAAAATCGCTCGCCGAACGCGGCGTGAAAAGCGTCGCGGTCATCACGCCTGGCTTTGCCGCCGACTGCCTTGAGACGCTGGAAGAAATTGCCATGGAGAACGCGGAGATCTTCAAGCATGCGGGCGGCAAGAATTTCGCGGCCATCCCGTGCCTCAATGATTCCCCGGACGGCATGGCGGTGATCCGCGACGTCGTCCTGCGCGAGCTCAAGGGCTGGATTTAAGGGCCGAAAACCAAGGCTAAAAGCCCCTCAACGCCTCGTTAACCATACGGTTTTAACTTCCGTTAACCAAAGCCCGCGAACCGCGGGCGAGCGCGCTTTTTGAAGAAGCGCGCCCGCCCGGCGTTTAGCCGTGGGCAAGGAGGGCAGCGACAGCCGTGCCGTGCTTACGTCCCCCATGTCCGGTCATGCCGCGGAGCGCACGCCTGCTCGCGGTTGTCTGCGTGGCGATCTGGGGCGCCGATGCCATGGCGCAGTCGGCTGCGGTCACCGATCCGCTGACGCCGAAGCTGCAAACCGATCCGCGCAATCCGCCGCGCTTCCAGCAATTCAGCCGGCCGTCGCTGGTGCAACTCGGGCCGCCGGCAAACTTTGCGGCGCCGGCGTCGGGCGCCGGCATTACCGGTTTCGATTCCACCAACAGCCGCAAGAAAGCCAAGGCCAACGTAAAAGCCAAATCGCCGGCGAACGCGCAACAGAACGCTCAAGTGGTCGCGCCCGGATTGCCGGTGCCGACTGCCGTTTCGCCCTATCAGAAGCTGCCCGCCGACTCCGCCGGCGGCGCTTTCGCCCAGGCGCCCGGCGTGCCGCCGGTCGAACTCGGCCCGATCCGTAAGCCCCCGAAGAAACGCAAGGCGCATGCCGAGCCCGAAGATCCCTACGCGCCGCTCGGCGTGCGTGCCGGCGCCTTCACGCTCTATCCGGCGATCGAGCTGATCGTCGGCCACGACAGCAATCCCGGGCGCTCGCCCGGCGGCCCAGGCGCTTCGCTCTACACCGTCGCGCCGGAATTGCTGGCGCAGTCGAACTGGTCGCGGCACGAGCTCAAGGCCGATCTGCGCGGCAGCTATACCGGTTACAGTCCCGACGAAACGCCAACGCTGAGCCGGCCCTATTTCAACGGTAAGGTGGACGGTCGCGTCGATGTGACCCACGACACGCGCATCGATCTCAACGGCCATTTGCTGGTCTCGACCGACAACCCCGGCAGTCCGAATCTGCAGGCCGACCTCGCCAAGCTTCCGGTCTTCACCACCGTCGGAGGCAGCGCAGGCCTTGGTCATCAATTCAATCGGCTCGATCTGTCGATCAAGGGCGACGTCGAGCGCACCGTCTATCAGAATTCGTCAGTTCACCGACGGCACGACCGCGAGCAATGACGACCGCAGATTACAACCAATATGGCGGAACGTTGCGCGCCGGCTATGAACTGTCGCCGGGCGTCAAGCCCTATGTCGAGGTCGGCGCCGACAGCCGCGTGCACGATCTCAATACCGACTTCTTCGGCTATCAGCGCGATTCCAAAGGTCTTACCGGTCTAGTCGGTTCGACCTTCAAGCTGACGAACTTGCTGACCGGCGACGTCGGCGTCGGCTACGGCAGACGCACGTATCGAAGATCCGCGTCTCGACCAGATTAGCGGTCTGATCGGCAATGCTTCGCTGATCTGGACCGCCAATGCGCTGACCACGGTGAAGCTCACCGGCACGTCCGCGGTCTCGGAGACGGTTATACCCGGCGTCTCAGGTGAACTCTCTCGCGACATCGGATTGCAGGTCGATCACGCGTTCCGGCGCTGGCTGATCGGCACCCTCAAGGCCGGATTCGGGGTCGACGACTATGTCGGCCTCGATCGGCAGGACAAGCGCTTCTCGGCGGGAGCAGGGCTTACCTATAAGCTCAATCGCTCGGTCCAGATCAAGGGCGAGTTCCGCGAAGAATGGCTGCGCTCGAATGTCACCGGTGTCGACTACACGGCGAGCATCTTCCTGCTCGGCATCCGCTTCCAGCGGTGATCCGAAGCGCTATTTCTCGCCGAGCAATCGGCGCAGCTCGCCGCGAAATTCCGGCGCGATATCCGGACGCTCGAGCGCATAGGCCACATTGGCGGCGAGAAATCCGATCTTGGAGCCACAGTCGAAGCTGCGGCCCTCGAATTTGAGGCCGTAGAAGGGCTGCGTGCGCGCCAGCGCCACCATGGCGTCGGTGAGCTGGATTTCGCCGCCGGTGCCGGCTGCCTGTTTTTCGATAAGCTCGAAAATTTGCGGTTGCAGAATGTAGCGGCCGGTGATGCTGAGATTGGACGGCGCCTCGGCTGCCTTCGGCTTTTCGACCATTTTGGTGATCGCGAAGGCCTTGCCCTTGGGTTGGCCGACGCCGACCACGCCATACATGTGAATGCGGTCGGCCGGCACTTCCTCGACTGCGACGATATTGGCGTTGGTGTCGAGGCCTTGGGCGGCGTCGATCATCTGGGCGAGGCAGCTGGGCGAGTTCTGCACCAGCACGTCGGGCAAAAGCAGCGCGAACGGCTCGTTGCCGACCAGTTCGCGGGCGCACCAGATCGCATGGCCGAGGCCCAGCGGCGACTGCTGGCGGGTGAAACTGAAGGTGCCCGGCTCTGGCAAATCCTGCGACAATAAAGCCAGATCCGCTTTCTTGCCGCGCTCGACCAGCGTCAGCTCAAGTTCGAACTGGCGGTCGAAATGGTCCTCGATAACAGCCTTGTTGCGGCCGGTGACGAAGATGAAATGCTCGATGCCGGCCTGGCGTGCTTCGTCCACCACGTGCTGGATCAGCGGCCGGTCCACCACCGGCAGCATTTCCTTCGGCATGGCCTTGGTCGCCGGCAGAAAGCGGGTGCCGAGGCCGGCGACCGGGAATATGGCTTTGCGGATGCGGGTCATGCGGGACTTATGATGGGTGTTTGGGCGTTGATTCGTTTAAGGCGAGCACAAAGCATGATGGCGGCGTTGGGTCCAGGTAGGTTCCGAATGCTAGTCTATTAACGCCGTCGAAACGATATCGATGCACCCATAAGGGGCAGCGACGGGCGAAAAGCGGGGACCGGGGCGGGATGCGATTGATCCAGCGCTATCTCTTAGCCGGCGCGTTGATGGCGGTCGCCAGCGGCGCAGCCATCGCGCAGCCGCGCAACAACCGCTATCCCGACGCGACCGGCACGATCCCGCGGGTCGCGGTCGTGCCATCGGCAGTCGCGCCGGAATGGAGCGGCCAGTCGGGAGCCTCCGGCGATCCCCGGATGAGCGCCGACGCGATCCGCTTGGCGGCGGCGAATTTCCACGACTGCCTCGAGCGGCTATGGCCGGCGGCCGCGCGGCGCGGCGTCTCGCGTGAGACCTTCAGCGCCTATACCACGCGGCTCACGCCCGACCTGCGAATCATGGATCTGCTCGATGGCCAGCCGGAATTCACCAAATCGTTCTGGGACTATCTCGACCTGCTGGTGAACGAGGAACGCATCCGGCAGGGCCGCGCGCTGCTGGAAAGGTATCGCGCGATCTTCGATGCGGTGGAAAAAGCCTACGGCGTCGATCGCTACGTCATCGCCGCGATCTGGGGCGTCGAGACCAATTACGGCACGCTCGGCGGCGAGCGGCCGGTGGTCC
Source organism: uncultured Alphaproteobacteria bacterium (assembly GCA_963809675.1). GTDB lineage: Bacteria > Pseudomonadota > Alphaproteobacteria > Rhizobiales > Xanthobacteraceae > Pseudolabrys. The sequence continues at coordinate 194,905 of CAWEKJ010000005.1, read as the reverse complement.
GCTCCACCGCCACGCTCGCCTGCATCGGCCGCCGGCAGAACTATTTCCGCGAGGAGTTTCTGTCCGCGCTGGAAATTCTTCAGCGCGGCGACGTCAAGCCCGAGCGCTTTGTCGGCTCATGGGCGGGCGCCTTTGGGCCGACGCAGTTCATGCCGACGGCGTTCAAGAGATATGCCGTGGATTTCGACCGCGATGGCCGCCGCGACGTGATCGACTCGGTGCCCGATCTCATTGCTTCGACCGCCAATAACCTGAAGAAGGACGGCTGGGTTGCCGGGGCAGACCTGGGGCTACGAAGTGGTGGTGCCGGCGAATTTCAATTTCATGCTCGCCGACCACGCCCGGATGATGACGATCCGCGACTGGGAGCGCACCGGGCTGGCGCGGCCTCACGGCAAGTCGTTTCCGCGTCCGGACGAAAACGCGTTCCTGCTGATCCCGGCCGGCGTGCAGGGCCCCGGTTTCCTGATGCTGCCGAATTTCCGCGCCATCATGCGATACAATCCGGCCGAAGCCTATGCGTTGGCGATCGGCCATCTTTCCGACCGGCTGCGCGGCGGTGAGGCGTTCGCGCAAGCCTGGCCGCGTTACGAGCGTGTGCTCTCGCGCGACGAGCGGCTGGAGTTGCAACAATTGCTGGTACGCCGCGGCTACGACGTCGGCGAGCCCGACGGCCAGCTCGGCGCCAGGACACGGGCCGCGATCCGCGATTTCCAGACCAGGATCGGACAAGTTCCCGACGGCTTTGCCTCGGCGGTCATCCTCGACCAGTTGCGCACGCGCTAGTCTCAGGGTTAATCGCCACGCCGACCTTCGAGTTGACATTTTTTGCGCGTTATTGACCATGCTGCGCAGGCGAGGCCATTTGCGGCTGGCCTTTTCCCTTATAGATTAAGGGCTTGGTAGGCTGAGGATTTCCGGATTAAGGTTTGGGCGATCGGTATGTTCAGTAAGACTCGGCTTTCGCATTGGCTCATCGGCGCGGCCATTTTGGCCGTGGCCGACTGTGCCAGCGTCGCCATGATCGAAATCGCCCAGACGGCACCCGCGCAAGCCCAGTCGCGCGACTATTATTATCCCTCGGTGCGTCAGCGGCCGCGTTCCGGCGGTTTCTTCGGAATATTCGGCCCGCCGACCCGCGAATATTACGAGACCGAGCCGGCGCCGGTGCAAGTCGACAATTCGCGCGCGCCGGCCCCACGCAAACCGGATCCAAAGGCCGAGCCCGTTACGCCGACCAGTTCGATTCTGGTGATGGGCGACGCCATGGCCGATTGGCTCGCTTATGGCCTCGAAGATGCGTTTTCGGATTCGCCCGAAATCGCCATCATCCGCAAGAACAAGATTCATTCCGGCCTGTTACGCTACGAGACCAAGAGCGATCTCGATTGGTGGCACGTGGCGCGCGATATCCTCGCGCAAGAGAAACCTAATTACGTGGTGATGATGCTCGGCGTCACCGATCGCCAGAACATCAGCGCGCGCGAACTTGCGAAAGAAAAGAAAGCGCAAGACGACCAAAAGAAAGACGAACAGAAAAAAGACGCGCAGGATAAGAGCAAGTCCGATCAAGCCGCCGACGATAAAAAGCCGGCTGACGATGCCGAACAGTCGCCGATCATCGCGCCCGAACCGCAGCAAGGCAAAAAAGCCAACGGCACGATAGAATTTCGCAGCGACCAATGGGCCGAGATTTATTCGAAGCGCATCGACGACACGATCGCCGCGCTCAAGAGCAAGGGCGTGCCGGTATTCTGGGTCGGCTTGCCGGCGATCAAAGGCACCAAGTCCACTGCCGACGCCGTCTATCTCAACGACCTCTATCGCGCGCGGGCCGAGCGTGCCGGCGCCGTCTATGTCGACGTGTGGGACGGCTTCGTCGACGAGGGCGGTAAGTTCACCACCTACGGGCCGGACTATGAAGGCCAGAACCGGCGGCTGCGGTCGGGCGACGGTGTGTTTTTCACCAAGGCCGGCGCGCGCAAACTCGCGCATTACGTCGAGCGCGAATTACGCCGTTACATGAGCAATCGTGTTCCGGTGGCGCTCCCGTCCGGCCCGATCGCGCCGCTGCCGGCAGACGCCAAGTCGACAGTACGGCCGGTGGCCGGACCGGTGGTGCCGCTGACCGTGACGCCGGCAAATTCCGAAGAACTCCTTGGTGGCTCCGGCAGTCAGCCGGTGCATAACGACGCCACGGCCGCCCGCGTGCTGGTTAAAGGCGAGCCGGTTGCGGCCCCGCCCGGACGCGCCGACGATTTCGCATGGCCGGTCGGCAGTGATGGCAAGAACGCCCCACCGGTGGCTGCCACGCCCGCGCCGGCCGATGCACTTGCGCGCACCGAACTGCCTGCCGCCGCTGGAAAGCCCTCGGGCGAGCCCAAGCGTGGCGCCGCTGGAAAGACCAGCCAGACCACGGGCGCTAAGCCAAAACTTGAGGTCAAGCCGAAACCGCAGCGCGGCGTGCCACGTCCGCCAGCGCCGCTCCGCCGATCGGGCGGGTTCGGCTGGCTGCGTTAGCGCGTGACCCCGAAAAGCATGTCCTCGACTTGATCGGGATGGAAACCGATTTCCCGCCTTCGCGAAGCCCGCTGCCTACTCCGCCGAAGCAGCCGCTTTGGCTGCGAAGGCCGGATCGGCAGGCGAAGGAAGGTCGGACAAGATCACGCGCGAAATAAACATTTAGCGCGGCAGCGCCGTCGATCCCGTCAGGAATTTGTCGACTGCGTGCGCGGCTTGGCGCCCTTCACGGATCGCCCACACCACCAGCGATTGGCCGCGCCGCATGTCGCCGGCGGCGAACACCTTTGGCACCGAGGTAGCATATTGCACAGTGTCGGCGCTGACATTGCCGCGGGCATCGAGCGCCACGCCAAGCGTCTTGATCATGCCCTCGTGCACCGGATGCACGAAGCCCATGGCGAGCAGCACCAGATCGGCCTCGATCTCGAACTCGCTGCCCGGCACGGGCGTGAACTTGGCGTCGGCGTGGACGCAATGCAGCTTCTTGACCCGGCCATTCTCGCCGGAGAATTTTTGCGTCAACACGGCGAATTCGCGCTCCACCCCTTCCTCGTGACTGGACGAGATGCGCAGCTTCAACGGCCAGTCCGGCCAGACCAGCATCTTGTTTTCGTGCTCGGGCGGTTGCGGCATGATCTCGAAATTCGTCACCGACGTTGCGCCCTGGCGGATCGAGGTGCCGATACAGTCGGAGCCGGTATCGCCGCCGCCGATCACCACGACTTTCTTGCCGGTGGCGAGGATCGGCGCGGCGTCGCCTTGCGGCTCGTTGCTCACGCGCCGGTTCTGCTGCGGCAGGAACTCCATGGCGAAATGGATGCCCTTGAGATCGCGCCCGGGCACCGGCAGGTCGCGCGGCTTCTCGGCGCCGCCGGTGAGCACCACGGCGTCATGTTCCTTGATCAGCTTCTCGGCGGGTAAATTGACGCCGACATCGGCGCCGTAATGAAACCGCACGCCTTCCGCCTGCATCTGTTCGACGCGGCGATCGACGTGGATTTTTTCCATCTTGAAGTCGGGAATCCCGTAACGCAGCAACCCGCCGGCCTTGGCCCAGCGTTCGTAGACATGCACCTCGTGTCCGGCGCGCGCGAGTTGTTGCGCGCAAGCCAATCCCGCCGGGCCGGAGCCGACGACGGCCACCTTCTTGCCGGTCTTGTGCGCCGGCAATTCGGGTTTCAGCCCCTGCGCGATGGCGCGGTCGGCAATCTCGCATTCGATGGTTTTGATCGTGACCGGATTGTCGTCGATGTTGAGCGTGCAGGACGCCTCACACGGCGCCGGGCAGACGCGGCCGGTGAATTCCGGAAAATTATTGGTCGAATGCAGGTTGCGCGCCGCTTCGTCCCAGTTACCGCGATAGACCAGGTCGTTCCAGTCCGGAATCTGGTTGTTGACCGGGCAGCCGGTAGGCGCGCCGGTGATGCGGCTGGTGCCGTGGCAATAGGGCACGCCGCAGTCCATGCAGCGCGCCGCCTGCTCGCGGACTTCCTTTTCCGGCAGCGGCAGCACGAATTCGTGCCAGTGCCTGATGCGCTCCGCGACTGGGACGTAGTCGCGGTCGTTGCGTTCGATCTCCAGAAAGCCGGTGACCTTACCCATATCTATTCCGCGGCCTGCATCGTGGCGGCCTTCTCTTTTGCCATCTCGGCAAGCGCGCGGCGATATTCGACCGGCATCACTTTGCGGAACAACGGACGATAGCGTTCCCAGTCGGCGAGAATCTCGGCGGCGCGCTTGGAACCGGTATAGCGCGCGTGGTTGGCGATCAGCGTGCGCAACCGCTCGGCATCGTTGCTGTCCAAGTCCGCCATGACGTCGACGCGGCCGTGCGATTCAAGCTCGTTGCCGAATTCCTTTTCGTCTATCTCTTCTTCTTCCGGCACCGGCTCCAACTCGACCATCGCCATATTGCAGCGGGATTTGAAGGTGCCGTCCTCGTCGATCACGTAGGCGATGCCGCCCGACATTCCGGCGGCGAAATTGCGTCCCGTTGCGCCCAGCACCACGACGACGCCGCCGGTCATGTATTCGCAGCAATGGTCGCCGGCGCCTTCGATCACTGCGACGGCGCCAGAGTTACGCACGGCAAAGCGCTCGCCCGCCACGCCGCGGAAATAGCATTCTCCTTCGGTCGCGCCATACAGCACCGTATTGCCGACGATGATCGATTCCTCCGGCACGATGCCTGAGTCCGCCGGCGGCCGGATGATGATGCGCCCGCCCGACAGACCCTTGCCGACATAGTCGTTGGCGTCGCCCTCGAGTTCGAAGGTGATGCCGCGCGCCAGCCAGGCGCCGAAACTTTGTCCGGCGGTGCCGGTGAAACGCACGTGAATAGTGCCGTCGGGCAGGCCGGCATGGCCGTAGCGCGTTGCCACCTCGCCGGACAGCATGCCGCCGGCCGTGCGGTTGGTGTTCCTGATCGGGGTCTGCAACCGCACCGGCGCGCCGCGGTCGAGCGCGGCTTGCGATTCGGCGATCAGCTTGCGGTCGAGAATGTCGTGGATCTTGTGATCCTGCTTCTCGCAATTGTAGATATTGGTGTCCTTCGCCGCCTTCGGCTTGTTGAACAGCTTGGAGAAATCGAGGCCCTTGGCCTTCCAGTGCTCGACCAATTGGCGCTGGTCGAGCATCTGCATCTGGCCGACCATCTCATTGAAAGTCCGATAGCCCAACGCCGCCATCAGCTCACGCACCTCGTCGGCGACGAAGAAGAAATAATTGATCACGTGTTCCGGCTGGCCCTTGAAGCGCTTGCGCAGCACCGGGTCCTGGGTCGCGACCCCGACCGGACAGGTGTTGAGATGGCACTTGCGCATCATGATGCAGCCGGCAGCGATCAACGGCGCGGTCGCGAAGCCGAACTCATCGGCGCCGAGCAGTGCGCCCACCACCACGTCGCGCCCGGTGCGAATACCGCCGTCGACCTGCACGGCGATGCGCCCGCGCAGCCGGTTGATCACCAGCGTCTGATGGGTCTCGGCGAGGCCGATCTCCCAGGGGCTGCCGGCATGCTTGATCGAGGTTAGCGGCGAGGCGCCGGTGCCGCCCTCAAAGCCGGCGATGGTGACGTGATCGGCGCGCGCCTTCGAAACGCCGGCGGCGACCGTGCCGACGCCGACTTCCGAGACCAGTTTCACGGACACATCGCCGGTCGGATTGGCGTTCTTTAAGTCGAAAATGAGCTGCGCCAGGTCTTCGATCGAATAGATGTCATGGTGTGGCGGCGGCGAGATTAGAGCGACGCCGGGCGTCGAATGGCGCACCTTGGCGATCGTTTTATCGACCTTGTGCCCGGGCAACTGACCGCCTTCGCCGGGCTTGGCGCCCTGCGCCATCTTGATCTGCATCACGTCCGAGTTGACGAGATATTCCGCCGTGACGCCAAACCGCCCCGAGGCCACCTGTTTGATGGCCGAGCGCATGCTGTCGCCGTTCGGCAGCGGCTTGAAGCGGTCGCTCTCCTCGCCGCCCTCGCCGGTGTTCGATTTGCCGCCGATCCGATTCATGGCGATGGCGAGCGTGGTGTGCGCCTCACGCGAAATCGAGCCGAATGACATGGCACCCGTCGAGAAGCGCCGCACAATGTTCTTGGCGGGCTCGACCTCGTCAAGCGGCACGGGCTTGCGGCCGTCATCCTCCGCCGGCTTGACCCGGAACAGCCCGCGAATGGTGAGCAGCCGCTGGTTCTGCTCGTTCACGATCTGGGCGAAGGCGCGATAGTGGTCCTGTGAATTGCCGCGTACAGCGTGCTGCAGCCGCGCAACCGTTTCCGCGGTCCAGACATGGTCCTCACCGCGCACGCGCACGGCGTAGTCGCCGCCGACGTCGAGCATCGAAGCGTAAATCGGCGAATCGCCGAAGGCATCGCGATGGCGGCGGACGGTTTCTTCGGCGATTTCGGCCAGGCCGACGCCTTCGATGCGTGTGTGGGTGCCGGTGAAATATTTGTCAACGAAATCCTGGCGCAGGCCGACGGCATCGAAAATCTGCGCGCCGCAATAGGACTGATAGGTCGAGATGCCCATCTTGGACATCACTTTGAGCAGGCCTTTGTCGATCGACTTGATGTAGCGCTTGACGATCTCCTTCTCGTCGAGCTTCTGCGGCAGATCGTCCTTCATGGCGACCAATGTCTCGAATGCGAGATAGGGATTGATCGCTTCCGCGCCGTAGCCGGCCAAACACGCGAAATGATGCACCTCGCGCGGCTCGCCGGTCTCTAACACCAGGCCGACCGCGGTGCGCAGGCCTTTGCGGATCAGGTGATGATGGACCGCCGCGCAGGCGAGCAGCACGGGGATTTGAATGCGGTCCGCGCCGCCCTTGCGGTCGGACAGGATGATGATGTTGCAGCCGGCGCGCACTTCCTCCTCGGCGCGCTCGCACAGCGCGTCGAGGGCCCAGGCCATGCCGTCGGCGCCGTGCTCGGCCGGAAAGGTGATGTCGAAAGTGTACGACTTGAAGTGATCGCCGCTCATCTCCGAGATCGAGCGGATTTTTTCGAGGTCAGCATTGGTGAGAATCGGCTGGCGCACTTCCAGGCGCTTGGCGCGCGACATGCCTTCCAGGTCGAACAAATTGGGTCGCGGTCCGATGATGGAAACCAGGCTCATCACCAGCTCTTCGCGGATCGGGTCGATCGGCGGGTTGGTCACCTGCGCGAAGTTCTGCTTGAAATAGGTGAACAGCGATTTCGGCTTGTCCGACAGCGCCGAAATCGGCGTGTCGTTGCCCATGGAGCCGACCGCTTCCTCGCCGGTCGAGGCCATCGGCGTCATCAGGAACTTCAAGTCTTCCTGGGTGTAGCCGAAGGCCTGCTGGCGATCGAGGAGCGGCAGGTTCGAGATCGGCGCCTCGTTGGCAGTGCCGGGCAGATCCTCGAGCACGATCTGCGTGCGTCCAAGCCACTCCTTGTAGGGGTGGCTGTTCGCGAGCGTCGACTTTAATTCGTCGTCCGGGATGAGCCGGCCTTCGTCAAGATCGACCAGCAGCATTTTGCCGGGCTGCAGCCGCCACTTCTTGACGATGTCCTTTTCTGGAATCGGCAGCACGCCGGTTTCCGACGCCATGATGATGCGGTCGTCGCGGGTGAGCAGGTAGCGCGCGGGACGCAATCCGTTGCGGTCGAGCGTGGCGCCGATCTGGCGGCCGTTGGTGAAGGCGATCGCGGCCGGGCCGTCCCATGGCTCCATCAGCGCGGCATTGTATTCATAGAAAGCGCGCCGCTCCTCGTCCATGAGCGGATTACCGGCCCAGGCTTCGGGAATCATCATCATCATGGCGTGGGCGAGCGAGTAACCGCCCTGCGTGAGGAATTCGAGCGCGTTGTCGAAGCAGGCGGTGTCGGACTGGCCTTCATATGAAATCGGCCACAGCTTGTTAATGTCGGCCCCGAACAGCGGCGATGACACCGATGCTTGCCGCGCCGCCATCCAGTTGACGTTGCCGCGCAGCGTGTTGATCTCGCCGTTGTGCGCGATGTAGCGGTACGGATGCGCCAGCGACCAGGTCGGGAAGGTGTTGGTCGAAAAGCGCTGGTGCACCAGCGCGAGCGCGCTCTCGAAATCCGGATCGTGCAGATCGGGATAATAGGTGCCGAGCTGGTCGGCCAGGAACATGCCCTTGTAAATCACCGTGCGGCAGGAAACCGACACCGGATAATAACTGCTCACCCGCCGTTCGCGCCGGCGGTAGATTGCGTTCGAAATCGACTTGCGCAGAATGTAGAGCCGGCGCTCGAATTCGTCCTCGGAGAATTTCTTCTTGCCGCGGCCGATGAACACTTGCAGGTGTTCCGGCTCGGTCGGCTTGACCGATTCACCGAGCGTCGAATTGTCGGTCGGCACCTCGCGCCAGCCAAGCAGTGAAAGTCCCTCGCGCGCGATCACTTCCGCATAGATGTCGCGGATGATCTGCCGCCAGTTGGGTTCTTTCGGCATGAACAACTGGCCGACCGCGTATTCGCCCGGCTTCGGCAATTTGAAACCAATTCGGCTCGCTTCCTTGGCGAAAAATTTGTGCGGGATTTGCACCAAGATGCCGGCGCCGTCGCCCATGCGCGGGTCGGCGCCGGTCGCGCCGCGATGTTCGAGGTTGCAGAGGATGCGCAAGCCGTCTTCGACAATCAGATGCGACTTGCGGCCTTTGATGTCGGCGATGAAACCGACGCCGCAAGCGTCCTTGTCGAGCGAGGGATCGTACAGGCCTTGCGGGGCCGGCGTGCCGGGATCCAGAGTGGCCGCGCGCAACAGGTCGGCGTCGCCGGAACGCTTGGCGCTCCGGCGTTCGACAAACCTTGCGCTGCCTTTTCGCTTACGCATCTTTTCCGGCCGTGATGGTGGCAAACACCAATAGGACAGCAATACTGTCCTATTGGACCATGCCAAATTTTGCCCTGCCACACAAGGCTGGTCCACGCCGGACTTGATCGTACCCTCCGCTTTATTGCGGCGGCCGTTACCAAGCAAGAAGGGGACCACGTGCTGTGCGCCGGCGCAATGCCGTTTCGTCGCGCGAGTTGCCAAACCATAAGGCGGATTAACCGTTAACCCGCCATCGGGGGCGATGCGGCCGGAACCTGCTGCCGCCAACCGATCACGCCTTCCCGCCAAAAACAAAGCGCCCCGGGTTTCCGGGGCGCTGCCGTTTTAAGACCGATGCCGCAGGTCAGGCCGCGGCTTTGGTCTCGACCGTCTGCGGCTTGGCGCTGCCGTTGGCGATCGGGATCTGGCGCGGCTTCTTGGCCTCGGGGATTTCGCGCACGAGATCGACGTGCAGCAATCCGTTTTCGAGGCTCGCGCTTTTGACCTGGACATGGTCGGCGAGCTGGAAGACGCGCTCGAATGCGCGCGCGGCGATGCCCTGATAGAGCACTTCGTCGTTTTGCTCTTCCTTGGCCTGTTTGGAGCCCTTGATCGTCAGCGTGTTTTCTTTCGCTTCGATCGAAAGCTCGCTCTCGCCGAAGCCGGCGACCGCGACGGTGACACGGTAATCGTTCTCAGCCGTGCGCTCGATGTTGTAGGGCGGGTAGCCCGGGGCGGACTCAAATCCGTCCAGCATCGAAAACAGCCGATCAAAGCCGACGGTGGAACGATAAAGGGGAGCAAGATCAAACGTACGCATGGCATATCCTCCTTGAGTTGAGCGACATGCGGGCGGTCCGCCGTATGGCCGAACCGAAACCCGAGCGCAGCCGGAATGGCCTGCGCGAAATTGATATGGGAACGTGTTTTGGGCCTCGCAAGAGGGCGGTGTGACAGCACACAAGTATTTGATATATTTGTTTCTTTAGTCTTTGAGCGGCGCGCGCTGAGGCCGACTGGCGACGCCGTTTTTCGCGCATGATCTTTCCGGAAACCGGTTCCCACTTTTCGGGATCATGCACTATAAGGCGCGGAACCCTCGCCGCACCGGCACATATTCGGCGCCAATGAAACTCGTCTCTATTCCCGCCAATCCGGTGCCCGACGATGTGGTGGCCGGCAGCATCAAAACCCCGGACGGGGTTGCGTTGCGCTTTGCGCGTTTTGCGCCGCCGGCCGGGCGCAAGGGTACGGTGGTTGTGCTGCAGGGTCGCGGCGAGTACATCGAAAAATATTTCGAGACGGTGCGCGATTTGCGCGCGCGCGGCTTCGCGGTGGCGACATTCGATTGGCGCGGGCAGGGCCTGTCGGACCGGGCGCTCGCCGACCGCCACAAGGGCCATGTGCGGAATTTCTCCGAATATGCCACCGACCTCGAAGCGATCATGGAGCAGGTGGTGCTGCCCGATTGTCCGCCGCCGATCTTCGCGCTGGGCCATTCCATGGGCGCCGCGATCGCCATTCGTGCCTGCCACGATGGCAGCCGGTCGTTCGAGCGCATGGTGCTCTCGGCGCCGATGATCGCGCTGCGGCCGGGCCGCCTCGCCGCCATGGCGGGGCCGCTGGCGCGCTTCATGCGGATTGTGGGACGCGGCTCCGGCTATGTGCCGACCGGCGACGCCAAACCGGTCGGCGCCGAGGATTTCATCGGCAACGTGCTCTCCTCCGACCCGGTGCGCTACGCACGCAATGCGGCGGTGCTGGAAGAAGCGCCGGAACTCGGCGTCGGCGCGCCGACGGTCGCCTGGGCAGATGCCGCGCTGCGTGCGATGAAACGATTTGCCGCGCCGGGCTACGCCGGGCAGATCCGCCAGCCGATCCTGCTGGTCGCGGCCGGCCGCGACGAGGTGGTTTCGACGCCCGCGATCGAAATCTTCGGAATGAATCTGCTGGCCGGGCGGCATCTCATCGTCGCCGGCAGCAGGCACGAAATCCTGCAGGAGCAGGAGCACTATCGTGGACAGTTCTGGGCGGCATTTGACGCCTTCGTGCCCGGCACGCCGCGGTATTAGGAACGCGTTCGATCTTCTTCCGGGTCGCGAATGGTCCAGCCGCCTTTTCGACGATGCACGAAGACGTAATAGATGAGTGACAGCCCGGCGATTGCCGCATTGGTGATCAGGCTTTGCCGGCCGACGACCGGATCCAACGCGCTGGCGTAAAAAACATAGGCGAGCGACAGCAATCCCAGCACCGGCCAGAGCGGATAGAGCGGCATATGATAGGCCGCATGATCGGTCGCGCCGGAACGGCGGCCCGCGATCGCGGCGACACACAGCGCCGCGTAGACTATGCCAATTGACGTGCCCGTTACGACCAATAGCCACTGCAGCCCCAGAAAGCACGCGGCTACCGAAAATACGCCGGCTGCGAGCGTCGCGATCCAGGGCGAATGTAAGCGGTCGTGCGTGACCAGCAAGGCGTCGTTGACACGCGGGTGCCAGGCTACATCGCGGCCCGTGCTGTAGAAAAAACGCGCATTCTGCATAACGGTCGCCAGCACGGCGTTGAGAATGGCCAGCGCTACGCTCAAGCTGATGGCGATGCTGAGGACACGGCTGCCGGTTTCGGCCACGAAATCGCCGAATGGCGCTTTGCGAGGCCAGCAGCGTCTTGATGTCGGGTGCGCCCATGAGAACCGCGGTCACGGGCACAAGCTCTGTGAGCACCGTGATGACCAGCGCCCAGAGGACGGTTCGTGCGATCACGCGCGGCGCCTCGTGCGTCTCTTCCGCGAAATAGATCGCGGCGCCGTAGCCGTTATAGGCAAAAATCGCGACCGTCATCGCCAGCCCCATCATCGCCAATGGTGTCACCTGCAATTCGGAACCGCTTAACACGACTGGATTTGCAACAATGTCCCACAGCGAACGATTGACGTTTGAAAAGCCAAGAACTGCAAGTACGGCCAGCGCCAGCAGCTCAAGCAGCAGAAAAATCCCTGTAACCCATGCATTGGTGCGGACATGCAAGACACCGAACAGTGTCGTCACCGCGATGATCGCGATGGCGACGGCGGTTTGATTGAGTCCCGGGACGACAACGGCGACATAATCGCTGGCGCCGAGCGCCAGCACGGCCGGCGCCAGCATATTGCCCGCGACCGTGAGGCCCAGGACCGCAAAGCCGGAGCCTTGGCCGACCGTGCGGCCGACCATGCAATATTCGCCGCCCGCGATCGGGAAGGCGGAGGATAGCTCGGCATAAACATAGGCGATCGGTACGGCCATAAGCGCGCCGGCAAACATGCTGAGGAACGCGCCGGTGCCGGCCTGCGTGATCACGCCGGGCACAATCACGAACACAGACGACGCCGGTGTGATGGCGGACAAGGTCAGTAATAGCACGCCGATTAAACGCATGCTGCGCTTCAACGCGCGGGGCTTTTTGTTTTGCGCCACAGTCGCCTCAGCTAAAATTCAGTCGCCCCGATCGAGCAACTCGCCGGCGAAGTTAGGTTAGCGCCGGCCATCGTTCAATTGCGATGAAAACAAAGATTGTAGGCGTCTATGAGCGCGTCCTAGCCTTTGAGCATCTCCAGCGCGGCTTGATGCACGCGCTTGTCGCCGGCTGCCACGATGCGGCCGCCGCCCTGTGCCGGGCCGTTCTCCCAGGTGGTGACGACCCCGCCGGCGCCGGTAATGACCGGGATCAGCGGCACGATGTCGTAAGGCTGCACTTCGGTTTCGATGATGAGATCGATCTGGCCCGCCGCCAGCATGCAATAGGCGTAGCAGTCGCCGCCGTAACGCGACAGCTTCACGGCGTTTTCGACGCGCACGAAATCAGCGCGGTCGGATTTGTTCATCAGCAGCGGGCTGGTGGTGAACAGCAGGGCGTCGGCCAGGACTTTCGCAGGGGCGGACGTGCAACTCGCGATTTCCCGCCGGTCCGCGATAATGCGCGGCGCCGCCGTCGCCGGAAAATTTCTCACGTGTGAACGGCTGATTCATCATCCCGAACACCGGCTCGCCAAACCGCATCAGCCCGATGAGGGTGCCCCAGGCCAGCATGCCGGTGATGAAGGATTTGGTGCCGTCGATCGGATCGAGCACCCAGACATATTCAGCGTCGGTGCGCTCCGCGCCATATTCCTCGCCGATCACGCCGTGGGTGGGGAAATTCTTGACGATGAGCGCGCGCATAGCCTGTTCGGCGGCGCGGTCGGCGGCGGTGACCGGGTCGAAACCGCGAGCCTTTTTATTGTCGACCGCCAGCGCCGTTCGGAAAAACGGCAGGATGGTTTCGCCCGAAACGCTGGCGAGTTGATCGACGAAACTGCTGAAATCAATGGCCGTCATGCCGCCCGCCCTGCTGCCGCCTCGACCTATCGGAGACTTGCCCGCGCGGCAACCGCGCCTCGGTTCGGGCCTTGAGCTTGGAACTCAGGGCTTCCTGTTGCGGCGCAAGAATCAACACGCCTAGCGTTTTCGCATAACCAAATCAAAAATCCAGATTCCGGTCCTCAGCTATGCGTAAAAAGCATGGGAAATGGGAGCCATAACCTTGATTTTTGTGCGTCGCGGTGTAGTTTATTGCAATGCGGTAGCGAGAGCTATCGTTGCCCTCCTTGGGCGTTTCCTCCCTAGACTTGGGCCGCTCTCACGTAGAGCGGCCCTTTTTTTGGCTACTCGGCCGCCGCCCGGTACGGGCGCAGTTCTTCCAGGGGAATCTCGCCCAGGCGCCTCGCCAGCGTCTCTAAGTCGGCTGCCAGGGTGCCGAAGGTGCTGGAGCGCGCGTAACGGCGCTCGTCCATATAGAGCCCGCGGTTGATCTCGAGTTGGATGGCGTGCAGGCCCGCGGCCGGATTGCCGTAATGCTCGGTGATGAAGCCGCCAGCATAGGGCTTATTGCGGCTGACGTTGTAGCCCAACGTCCGCAGCGTCTTTTCCACGGTTTCGGCCACCACGCCGACGCAGCTGGTGCCGTAGCGGTCGCCGAGCACGAATTCGGGTCGCGGCCGTTCGTCCTTGTGGCCGGCGGTGGAGGGCATGGAATGGCAATCGATCAGCATGGCCGCGCCGAAGTCCCGGTGCAGGTTGCTGAAAAGCCGCCGCAGCGCGCGATGATAGGGCTTGTACAGGCTCTCGATACGGTGCAGCGCATCGTCCACCGGGATGCGCTGGTCGTAGATTTCCTGGGCGTCGCCGACCACCCGCGCCACGGTGCCGAGGCCACCGGCCACCCGCATTGATCGGGTATTGGCGAAGGAGGGCAGCCGGCCCTCGAACATGCGCGGATCGAGTTCATAGGGCTCGCGATTGACGTCCACGAAACAGCGCGGGAAATGGGCGCGCATCAGCGGATAACCGTGCTTGACCACGCCGGCGATCAGATCGTCGACGAAGCTGTCCTCCGAGCGGCGCAGGGTGGCGATATCGAGCCGTGACGTGGCCAGGAACTCGCGCGGGTAAGTCGAGCCACTGTGCGGCGAATTGAACAGCACCGGCCCCTTGCGCTCGGCCGGCTCCAGGATCTCGAATGGTGGGTCGAGCTCGTCGCGGATTTCACTCATGAGAAAAGATGGCCATTCCGGCATGCCGTACTGTGGTGGGACGGGCCCAACCAGCCCATAATAACGTTCTATTGTCTATGCGCCGGGCCATAAAGCCAAGCCATGCTTTAGGTTCACCCGTTATTTACCTGGCATAAGTCTTATGGGGCGGTTGGAGCCGTCCTCAGGGCGGCCGGGATGGGGCGTTCAGGTATTATGTCGAAAATCCTCCTGGCGGAAGACGACACCGATATGCGGCGCTTTTTGGTCAAGGCGCTGCAGAACGCCGGATTCGACGTGACCTCCTATGACAACGGCCTGTCGGCCTATCAGCGCCTGCGCGAAGAGCCATTCGAGCTTCTGCTCACCGATATCGTGATGCCCGAAATGGACGGCATCGAACTCGCCCGCAGAGCCGCCGAACTCGATCCCGACATCAAGATCATGTTCATCACCGGTTTTGCCGCGGTCGCGCTCAATGCAGATTCCACCGCGCCCAAGCATGCCAAAGTGCTCTCGAAGCCCATCCATCTGCGCGACCTGGTCAACGAAGTGACCAAGATGCTGGCGGCGGCTTGAGGGCCTGCCGGCGGCAACCCCGCCAGCCTTGCCTCGCCAGTTTGGAGCCGATAAGACCAAATCCATTAAAGGGCGCGTAGCTCAGCGGAAGAGCACCTCCTTGACATGGAGGGGGTCACAGGTTCGATCCCTGTCGCGCCCACCATCCCCCTCAGAACGCGAACATCACCGCGCCGGCGCAGCCATCCGTCAAGCCAGCGCAAGCTTAGAAAAACGACAGCGTTATGGTTCCACGCGGCGCCGTGGCTGCGATACTGCCAACGATCGACGGGGCGTCGGCGGTGCCTGCGTTGATCAAGGCGAGCGCGGCGGCGGCCAGCTCATTGGGAATAATCAAATAGCGATAGTCGACGATGGCGCTCGCCAACATCAATAGCGCCAGACCCGCGGCCAGCAAACCACCGGTTGTTCCGCGCGTTGACAGCGGCGGGTAGGCTGCTATGAACCCGCCAACCCAAGAACCCAGAGATCGTCATGAAAGTCCGTAATTCCCTGAAATCCCTGCGCGGTCGCCACCGCAACAACCGCATCGTGCGGCGTAAGGGCCGCGTCTACATCATTAACAAGACCAACCGCCGCTTTAAGGCCCGCCAAGGCTGAGCGCTTCCTTCTCGTCGCCGCATATTTGCCTTACCCGGCGGAGAGATTAGTCTCCGCCCATGCGCACGCGATTCCTCATCGCTTTGTTTGCAGCTTTTATGGCTACGGCCTTTGCCGCGCCCGCGGGTGCTGCGCAGGGCGAGTGGCTGCAGCCGCCGAAAAAGCTGCCGCACGTCAAGGCAGGCGATCCCGCTCACAATCTCGATTTTCTGTTCGGGGCACTCAAGGTTGCGCCCGATGACGTCACCGCCAAGGCGGTCGAGGAACGCATCTGGGCGCTGTGGTCCGCCTCGCATAGCGACACCACCACGCTGCTGATGTCGCGCATACAGACCGCGATCGAGCAAAAGGATCTCGATCTCGCGATCAAGCTGCTCGACGGCGTCATCAAAATAAAACCGAACTACGTCGAAGCCTGGAACCGGCGCGCCACCATCTATTACATGAAAAAAGACTATGGTCGTGCGCTCGCCGATATTCGCGAAGTGCTGCGCCGCGAGCCGCGCCATTTCGGCGCGCTGTCGGGCCTCGGCTTGATCATGCAGGACATCGGCGACGACAAGCAGGCGTTGGAAGTCTATCGCCGCGCGCTCGCGGTCTATCCACGGCTGCAACGCATTCCTGAATTGGTGAAAACGCTGCAGGAAAAAGTCGAGGGCCGGGATATTTAATCCCCCGCCGTGTCCTCGCCCACATAGGCAATGCGCAACATGTTGGTCGCGCCCGGCGTGCCGAGCGGCACGCCGGCGACGACGATGACGCGCTGACCCGCTTTGGCGAAGCCTTCCTTGAAGGCGATGCGGCAGGCGCGATCGACCATGTCGTCCTGGTCGTGGGCGTCGTCGGTGATCACGCAATGCACGCCCCACACCACCGCCAGCCGCCGCCCGGTCGCGATATTGGGCGACAGCGCCACGATCGGCGGCCGCGGCCGCTCGCGCGCCACGCGCAGGCCGGTCGAGCCCGACGAGGTCCAGCAAATCACCGCGGCCAGATCGAGCGTGTCGGCGATGTGGCGCGCGGCGTCGGCGATGGCGTCGGCGCCGGTTGCCTCCGGCTCGGCGCGTTGCGCGTCGATAATGCCGCGATAGAGCGGATCGTTTTCGATTTCCTCGGCGATCCGGTTCATGGTCGCGACCGCTTCCACCGGATACTTGCCGGCCGCGGATTCGGCCGACAGCATGACCGCGTCGGCGCCCTCGAAAATGGCGGTGGCGACGTCGGAGACTTCGGCGCGCGTCGGCACCGGCGAGTTGATCATCGATTCCAGCATTTGCGTCGCGACCACCACCGGCTTGCCGGCGTTGCGGCCGGCGCGCGTCATCTGCTTCTGCACGCCGGGCACTTTTTCCAGCGGCATTTCGACGCCGAGATCGCCGCGCGCCACCATCAGCGCATCGGCCAGATCCATGATCTCGGCGAGCCGGTGCACCGCCTGCGGCTTCTCGATCTTGGCCATCACCGCGGCGCGGCCGCGGGTGATTTTCTTGGCCTCCGCGATGTCCTCCGGCCGCTGGATGAACGACAGCGCCACCCAGTCGATGCCGGCATTGAGCGCGGCCTCGAGATCGGAGCGGTCCTTCTCGGCCAAGGCGGAGAACGGAATGGTCGAGTCCGGCAGGCTCACGCCCTTGCGGTCGGACAATTTGCCGCCGACCTCGACGCGCGTGGTCATGCGTTTGGGCTCGGCTTGCGTGACGGTGAGCCGCACCTTGCCGTCGTCGATCAGCAGCGTGTGGCCCTTTTCGACGCCGGCGAAAATCTCCGGATGCGGCAAAAAGACGCGCGTGGCATCGCCCGCGGTCTGATCGGAATCGAGCACGAAGGTGTCGCCGTTCGTCACCGTCACCGATCCGCCGGCGAATGTGCCGAGCCGCAGCTTGGGCCCCTGCAAGTCGACCAGGATGCCGATCGGCCGTTCGGTCTCTTTCTCGACGCCGCGGATCATCGCGACCAGTTCGCGCATGCGATCCTGGCTGGTGTGGCTCATATTGATGCGGAACACGTCGGCGCCGGCCGCGAACAGCCGCGCGATCATGGCGGCGTCGGAGGAGGCCGGTCCGAGCGTGGCGACGATCTTGGCGCGGCGCAATCGTCTCATTTCCAAAGTCTCATTTTTTGCCGCCTTCGGCCGGCGCTGTCGTCGGCGCGGGGCTGGGCGGCCGCTGCGTGGCGGACGGCGTGCGCGGGGGCAGGGGCCGTGTCGGCTTCTGCTCGGCGCTGTCGGTCAGTTGCACCGTCCAGGAGCGCTGCTCGCCGGTGTCGACCTCGAAGAAGCCGGTCTGGTCATAGCCGCGCGCCAGGCAGTTCTCGGTGCCGCGAATGGTGAATTCTTTCTCGCGTGAGCACATGAAGGCGTGACCGGACCATTCGCCGCCGCGGTCATAATCGACCGCGTAGATGTAATAGTAGCGCGCAACCAGCGCGCCGCGTAGCAGAGTTTCGCACGATCGCGCCGACACGTTCCACCAGCCTTCGGTGGTCCAGCCTTCGGCGTCCTTATAGCCGAGCGAAACGCCGACCCGGCTGCCGGTGTTGTTGCACAGCCGGAAATCGGCCTTTGCCGGATGCGCCGATACGGCCAGCAGCGCGGCTGCGAGCGCAACCGTGCCGATGATGTAGTGCGTGGCGGGATGGCGGGGCAATGCGGTCAAGCTGTCGTCGGCTTTTGATTCGTGGCGGTTGTCGCGTGATCCGTCACGGCCTGTCAACGACGATGGCGCGGAAGTCGTTCACGTTGGTGAAAGTGGGTCCGGGCATGAGCAAATCTCCAAGGGCAGCGAAGAAACCGGTTGAATTGTTGTCGGCAAGAAACGCGGCGGGATCGAGGCCGAGCGCCTTGGCGCGCGCCACGGTTTCGCCGTCAAGCACCGCGCCGGCGGGGTCGCTTGCGCTGCCTGCGCCGCCGTCGGTGCCGTCGGTGTCGCCGGCCAAGGCCGCCACCGCCGGCATGTGGGCCAAGCCCATGCGCCAGCGCCAAGGCGTATTCCTGGTTGGGTCCGCCGCGGCCCTTGCCGCGGATGGTGACGGTGAGTTCGCCACCTGAGACGATCACCGCGCGCTGTGCCTTTCGCGCGCAGGTCGCGAGCGAGCTTGGCGTGAGCCGCCGCCACGTCACGCGCCTCGCCTTCGACATTGGCGCCGAGCGAGACGCATTCGTAGCCGGCGGTGCGCACGGCAGCCTCAGCCGCGCGCAATGAATCGGCCGGCCGTGCCGCCAGCGAGAATCGGCTGCCGGCGAATATCGGATCGCCCGGCTTCGGCGTTTCATTGTCGGCCTCGGCGAGCGCGGCGGTCACGCTGGCCGGAAGATCGAGTTTGTATTTGGCGACGATGGCGCGTGCCTCGGCGAGTGTCGTCGGATCGGGCACGGTCGGACCGGAGCCGATCGCCGATGGATCGTCGCCCGGCACGTCGGAGATTGCGATCGTCACAAGCTTTGCCGGATAGGCGCGGCGCGCCAGCCGGCCGCCTTTGATGCGCGAGAGATGTTTGCGCACGGTGTTGATCTCGCCGATCACCGCGCCCGAACGCAGCAGCGCGCGCGTCACGGCTTGCTTGTCGGCGAACGACAAGCCAGCTGCCGGCGCGATCCAGTTGGCCGACGCGCCGCCCGACATCAGCACCAGCACAAGATCGTCTGAGCCCGCACCATCGGCCAGCTTGAGCGCTCGGTCGGCTGCTTCCAGCCCGGCTGCGTCGGGAACCGGATGCCCGGCCTCGATCATGGTCACGATCCGCAACGGCCTGCCGTAGCCGTGACGAGCCACCGCAATTCCACAGAGGCGTTCAGGATCAAGTTTTAGTTGATCGAGGTAACGGCCTTCCGCGACTTCGGCCATTGAACCGGCGGCCTTGCCGGCGGCAAGCAGAATGAGACGGCCTTTCGGCGGCTGCGGCAGCAGCGGTGGCAAGCAGCCAGCCGGATGCGCGGCGGCGACCGCGGTACGGAACAGCGATTGCAGCAGCGCGCGCGCTGGCGTCGTCATCGGCGCACCATAGCGATTCCTGCCCCGGAAAGCCCGCCGAACTTGCCGCTATGGCAAGGGCCGCCCCGCCGCACTATGTTTGAGCGATAAGGACAAAGGATTCACGCCATGGACGACAAGACCCGCATCGAACTGGAAGCGGCCGTCTACCGGCGACTGGTCGAGCATCTGCGTTCGCGCACCGACGTGCAGAACATCGACATGATGAATCTCGCCGGCTTCTGCCGCAATTGCCTGTCGAACTGGATGAAGGATGCCGCCGACGAAAAGGGCGTGGCCATGAGCAAGGACCAGAGTCGCGAGATTGTCTACGGCATGCCTTATGAGGAATGGCGCAAAAAGCACCAGAAAGAAGCCTCGCCCGAGCAGAAGGCGGCATTCGAAAAGTCCAGCCCCAAGCACTAAGCTTTGTGGACTGATGTGAATGTCGGGGGCTTCTCGTTGATAGGACGAACCCGACCCGAAATTCTCCTTATGACAAGTGGGAAAACCGCCTTAGTCATTCAGGAGAGTTCGATGCCTGCCACAGCCGCCGCCGAAAAAGATCAGTCTGGAACCCGCTTCGCCAAGGACCAGCTCAAGGCTATTGTCGAGCGCATCGAGCGGCTTGAGGAGGAAAAGAAGGCGACCTCCGACGATATCCGCGACGTCTATGCCGAGGCCAAGGGCAACGGCTTCGACGTCAAGGCGCTGCGCACCATCGTCAGCTTGCGCAAGCAGGACACCGACGAGCGCCGCGAGCAGCAGGCCGTGCTCGAGACCTACATGCACGCCTTGGGGATGTTGCAGTAATTTCTGTCGTCCGGCCAAGCGAATGCTAGCGAGCGCGGCCGGAGCCCATAGCCCGCGGACTATCGAAAGTGCACGGCTTACGGGTGTCCGCCTTCGCGGGGACGGCATCGGTTGAGTTCGGAGTGGACTAACGCAGCGCCGCGGTCGTCTGCGGCGCGAACGTCGCCGTGGCGAGGAACACCACGGCGTCGCCGGTGAAGCGGTCGGTCACCATACCGAGATGCGGATCGGCCGAGAACGTCATCATCACCGACTGTGCCGGCTTAACCAGCAGATTGCGCTGCCAGCGCGGATCGACCGCGCCGACCCGCGTCGCGGTCATAAAGCCGCGCACGCTCGGCGTCAGCATGGCGGCGCGCAGCCAGGGACTGTCGGTGCGCTGTCCGCCACCCATGGCCAAAGGTGACGCCAGCGGCGGCTTCACTACCACGCTGGTGTTGGATGAAGTCGGGATCACGCGTGCTTCCGCCGGCATTTGCGGTAGGCGCGAGCCCATCGGGCGGGCGCGCGCGGTAAGCGGCGTATCCGAGGCGGCGGCATAGGCGAGGCTATCGCCCGCCGCACTGCCCGTGGTCGCGGCGTCGAGCGAGGCCGTCTCATAGGAGGTGCCGGCTGCGATCGCCGGCGGCAGCGCCGGGCCGGACTCGACCGCGCCGTGCCAATAGCCGCGGTTGTCGAATGTGTTGCCCACCGACGCCGTCACGATCGGCTGCTGGGCCGGCCGTGGCCGCGGCATTGCGGTTGCGACTTCAACCGGTTTCGGCCGCGTCGCCGGCAGCGGCACGATGTGCTCGACAGCGACTTGCTTGGGTGGGATCAGGCGGGCGACGGCCATAGGAGCGCGCGGCTGCTTGGGCGCCGGCTGCTCGCTTGCCTCATCCTCGTCCTTGGTACCGAAAATCCTGGCCAGCAGGCTGCGCTTGGGCTGCGCGACGTTGCGTTCCTGGCCGGCGGTGATCACGCCGGCCTCGCGCGCGGCTTCAAGCGAGGTCCCCGAGGGCATGGCGCCGTGCCGCTCGACATCGGCGAGCGCCAGCGCGTAGCCGGGCAGCGGCTGGCCGTCAGCCGGAATGTGCACGGTGCGCCCGTCCGGGAAAATCTTGACCAATTCCTCGCGCGGGATGCGCGGCCAGTGGCGGATGGTGCCGGTGTCCATGTGCACGAACGGCGAGCCCGAGGTCGGGTAGAACCCGACGCCGCCGCGCTGCAGCCGAAGTCCTTCGGCCCTGACCGCGGCGAGCGGCACGCCGGGAATATAGAAGTCGATTGCGTTGCCGTTGATGTGCTGGCTGTTCTGCGCGACGCCGGTCGAGCGCGCGCGCAACATTGCATTGGTATCGGGCGAACGGATATCCGCAGATCACCTGGATCGGCGCCGTGGCGCCAAGCTCGCGATATGTCTCCCACAGCAGATCGAACAGATGCGGGTCCATGTGGGTTTCTTGTTCGCGTCGCCAATCGCGCATGAACCAGTCGAGCTTCTTCAGCGCGGCCTCGTCGTAGCGGCCGTTGCGCTTGAAGGTGATGGTGATGGTTTCGTCGGTATGGACGTGGTGGAACGTGAGCGTGCGGGTGTCGCCTTCGGCGACCGCGTTTTGCAGCGAATTATTGGCGCCCAGCAGCAGCAGGCTCGCGACGCCAAGGCGCGCGCAAAGTCGCACGCTTGCGCGTGCCGCCGACAAAACGGGAGGAAGCTCGCGCCACGCGCCAACCGACAATGCGATATTCCGTGAGTTACGCTGTCCCACCGCCGCTCCCCCGGAGCTAGCGGGCCCCGACAGCGACAATCATGCAGTCTTATCGGGAAGGGTTAATGTGCGCTTAGCGGGTCGCCCCCCGACGCTCGATCCCTAACGGCCGAAAATGGCGAAAAATGGCCAGGGTGGGGACGATGTCTGGACTTGGGGATGGAACTCGGGAACGGCCGCCGCGACGGGCCGGGGCCGGGCGCCGGTCATCGCGCGTTTCGGCTGTGAACGGGCGGGCTCGCGGTCCAGATGATTGAGCAGTTCGAACGCATTAGCCATCTCGCCGCGCTCGACCCGGCTTAGAATTTCCTGGTTGGCTTTGGCGGTCGCCTGATCGCGCTTGGGGTCCTGCGGCGGCGTCACGTCGGCGATGCGGCGCTCATCGCTGTGCATGATGGCATTGATGCGGGCGTCGAAGCCGTAGATGTCGTCGCGCAGCATCAGCCGGCCGGCGTCCACGAAGGCGGTCTGGTAGGTGAGGTGAACCATCGGCCGGTCGGTGAGCTTGAAAGTGCGCTCTTCGCGCCCGAACAGACCGATGAGCTGTTGCGAGTTCGGCGTCGGGCCGTTCATCGCCAGATGCAGCATCACCTCGCCGAATTTGGTCGGATCTTCCACCCGCATGCAGCCGTGGCTGAAGGCGCGCTTGTCGGCGGCGAATAATTGCTTCTGCGGCGTGTCGTGCAGGTAAACCTGGAACTTGTTGGGGAAGTTGAACTTGATGCGTCCGAGCGCGTTGGCGGCGCCGGGCGGTTGCGTCACGGCGAGCGTGCCGTCGGGTCGGCGCTTCACCTTGAGACCCATGCGGGTGAAGATATTCGGGTCGCGGCCGTAACGCGGCAGCAGTTCGTTCTGGATGATCGATTGCGGCACGTGCCATGACGGATTGACCAGGATGGTATCCATCGAAGCGGTCAACAGCGGCGTCGGCGTCTGCGGCTTGCCGGCGACGATCTTGGTGTGCCACTGCTCCTGGTGGTCGTGGACGACCTTGAGCGTAAAGTCGGGGATATTGACCATCACGTAGGTTTTGCCGAGATCGCGTGGCAGCCAGCGCCAGCGTTCCATGTTGGCCAGCACGCGATCGATATCGTAGCCGGGCTTCTCGCTGACGGCAGCAAGCGCCTTTGGCGCGCGCGAATTCCTGGCGCGCGACCCGATGGCCGGTTGGTTGGGAACGACGTTGCCCGCCTGAGCGGCGTGGGCGCGCAACTCGGCGAGCTTGGCCTTGAGCACGCGGAACCCGTCGTGCGGCGGATTGTAGCTTTCGAGCGCGGTGCCGGCGTCGCCGCCTTCGGCGACCTTGCGCAGGATATCGGCCGGGTCCGGTGTGTGATTGCCGTAATCGACCTCCGCCAGCACCCGGGTCGGCGCGACACGGCCGACCGCCAAATGGCGCGCGTAAGTCAGCACCGAGTTGGTGAGCTTGATGTCGTTATCAGCCGCCGCCCCGGCGTCGGCGGCGGCGCTGAAATCCGGCACCGGGTATTCGGCCGGGTCGAGCCCGTCGGCGGCGGCGTTTTTCAGGTGCGCGATTACCGATTTGGCGCGCGCGTTGATCTGGCCCTCGCTGAGCCACAGCGGCGCGTAATTGCGCGCGGCGTAGAAGGCTTCCACCGCCTTTCGTTCCGGCCCACGATCGATGCGCCGTTCGAGCTGCCCGGAAGAAATAATGGCGCGCAATTGATCCGCGATCTGCGCATCGCGGGTCTGTGGCGTTTGCTCGTCGGACGCCGTCGGGGGCGGCACGGCCGATTCGACCGGCTCGGGCGCCGCGAACATGCGGGTCGGCGCGAAAATGGTCAGCGCCAGCACCATGCCGGCAAGCAGAATTTCGAATCGATTGCTACGCATTGCACTCACGCAATTTTATTCCACCGACGACGACCTTGGCGCGCCAAACACGAACCTGCATTGCCATTATGCGGCTGAACGCGCGATGCGCCGAATGAATTTAATCCGACCGATAAGGTTAACTGCGATCACGGCTAACGCGCGGGCCGCGCATGGTTAAGGCTCGCCGCTTACTAATTCACGCCGTGACGTTTTCCTTTTTAGAGGCCTCTTGCGGCGCGCCGTCGAGGTCCAGGCCTTCAAGCTTGCGATAAAGCGTCGACCGGCCGATCTTCAGCCGCCGCGCGACCTCCGACATCTGTTCGCGATAATGCGCGATGGCGAAGCGGATTACTTCGCGTTCGATGTCTTCGAGCGGGCGTACCTCGCCTTGCGCGTCGGTCAGCCGCAGCGTGTGCATGGTTAATGCCGCCGCGTTCTGACTGGCCTCGCGCACGTCCGGCCAGGCGGCGGCGATCGCGGGCGAGGAGTCGATCATCGGTTGCGCGGCGATCGCGTCGGAGCCGATCTGGGCGGCGACCTGCGGGAATTCATGCACGCCGATTTGCTCGCCGTCGGTCAGCACGACCGCACGGAAAATCGCATTTTCAAGTTGGCGCACATTGCCCGGCCAACGATGGGCCGCGAGCAAGGCCATCGCCTCGGCGTCGATGCCGCGCACGCGTTTGCCTTCCTCGGCCGCGATGCGCGCCAGGAAATGGCGCGCCAGTTCGGGGATATCCTCGGTCCGCTGCCGCAGCGGCGGCACCGAAATTGGAAACACGTGCAGGCGATAGAACAGGTCCTCACGGAAGCGCCCGGCTTTTACGTCGGCGATCAGATCGCGGTTGGTGGCGGAGATGATGCGGACATCGACCTTCACGCTGCGTCGTCCGCCGACCGGTTCGACCTCGCCCTCTTGCAGCGCGCGCAGCAGCTTGACTTGCGCGGCAGGCGGCAATTCGCCGACCTCGTCGAGGAACAGCGTGCCGCCATCGGCTTCGATGAATTTGCCGGTGTGCTTGTCGGTGGCGCCGGTGAAGGCGCCTTTCTCGTGACCGAACAAAATCGACTCGACCAGGTTCTCCGGCATGGCGCCGCAATTGACCGCCACGAACGGCTTGGCGCGGCGCGCGCCGCTGCCGTGGATGGCGCGCGCGATCAGCTCCTTGCCGACGCCGGATTCGCCCTCGATCAATACGGGAATTGTTGAGGCAGACGCTTTCTCCGCCGCTTTCATAACCGGTTGCATTGCCGGCGAGCGCGTAATGATGTCGGCGATGGAGAGCGTGCCGTCGCGCTTGCGCTTGATGCGCTGCAATTCGCCCGCCAGCGCCTTGGTCGCCAGCGCATTGCGCAGCGAGACTTGCAAGCGCTCCGGGCTCGCCGGCTTGACCACGAAGTCGGCCGCGCCCGCGCGCATCACCGACACCACGTTGTCGATGCCGCCATGGGCGGTCTGCACGATCACCGGAATGTCGAGGCCTGCCTCGCGCATGCGCGCCAGCACGCCGAGCCCGTCGAGGTCGGGCATCACAAGATCAAGCACCACGCAGTCGATGCGCTGCGCCCCGCCGAGCAGCGCCATGGCGGCATCGCCCCCGTCGGCGACCATTGCCTGATAGCCGAAGCGCTGGACCATGGCCTCGAGCAGGCGGCGCTGGACCGGTTCGTCGTCGACAATGAGCACGGTTTCGGACATGGCGACCTCGCAACGCGTCGGCTGTGTGCCGATTTGGTGCAATGTCGCCGTTCTGGCTTAATGGGCTATTAAATCGGCCTGCCACCGCCTAGATGATTGCCAATTCGGACCCGCCAAAAGACCTTCCCCGCCATGGCTAAAGCCGCGTCCCGCAAGAAGCCCGCCAGGACGACCAAATTGGGCGTGCTGCCCGAGTGGAACCTGAACGACCTCTATCCCGGTCTCGATAGCCCCGAGCTCAAATGGGATCTGGAGAACGCCACCAATCAATGCGTGGCATTCGAGACCGACTTCAAGGGCCGTCTGGCGGGGTTTGCCGCCGGGCAGGGCGCCGGCCAGGCGCTGGCCGCGGCGGTCAAGCGCTACGAGGCCTTGGACGACACGCTCGGCCGGCTGATCTCCTATGCCTCGCTGGTCTATGCCGGTGACAGCACCGATCCGGTGTATGCGAAGTTCTATGGCGACGTGCAGGAGCGCATCACTGCCGCCTCGCTGCACCTGTTGTTTTTTACCCTCGAGCTCAACCGCATCGACGATGCCGAACTGGAAGCCGCCATGCGCGATCCGGCGCTCGGCCATTACCGGCCCTGGATCGACGACGTTCGCAAAGAGAAGCCCTATCAGCTCGAAGATCGGGTCGAGGAACTGTTCCACGAAAAATCGGTCACCGGCTATTCGGCCTGGAACCGGCAATATGATGAGAGCATCGCCGGACTTCGTTTCAGGATCGGCGGCGAATCCTTGAGCATCGAGCTGGCGCTCAATCGGCTGCAGGACGCCGACGGCAAGAAACGCAAGGCGGCGGCGCTCGCGCTGGCTAAGACCTTCAAGGAAAACCTGCGGCCGTTCACGCTTGTCACCAACACGCTTGCCAAGGACAAGGAAATCTCCGACCGCTGGCGCGGCTTCAAGGACGTGGCCGACGCGCGCCATCTGTCAAACCGCGTCGAGCCTGAGGTCGTCGAGGCGCTGGTCGCCGCCGTGCGTGCGGCCTATCCGAGACTGTCGCACCGCTACTATGCGCTCAAGGCGAAATGGTTCGGCAAGAAGTCCTTGCCTTATTGGGACCGCAACGCGCCGCTGCCCAAGGTCGCCCAGCGCGCGATTCCCTGGAACGAGGCGCGCTCAACGGTGCTCACCGCCTACGGCGCGTTCTCGCCGGAAATGGCGCAAATCGCCGATCGCTTTTTCGAGCGCCGCTGGATCGACGCCGGCGTGCGCCCCGGCAAGCAGCCGGGCGCCTTCTCGCATCCGACCGTGCCGTCGGCGCATCCTTACGTGCTGCTCAATTATCAGGGCAAGCCGCGCGACGTGATGACGCTGGCGCACGAACTCGGCCACGGCGTGCACCAGGTGCTGGCGGCGCCCAATGGCGCGCTGATGGCGCCGACGCCGCTGACGCTGGCCGAAACCGCGTCGGTGTTCGGCGAGATGCTCACCTTCAAGAAGCTTCTGGCGCAGACCACCGACAAGAAACAGCGCAAGGCCATGCTCGCCGCCAAGGTCGAGGACATGATCAACACCGTGGTGCGGCAGATCGCGTTCTACTCGTTCGAGCGCAAGGTGCATCTGGAGCGCCGCAACGGCGAACTCACCGCCGACAAGATCTGCGAACTCTGGATGTCGGTGCAGGCCGAGAGCCTTGGGCCCGCGATCGAGCTTAAAGCCGGCTACGAGACGTTCTGGAGCTACATCCCGCACTTCATCCATTCGCCGT
Organism: uncultured Alphaproteobacteria bacterium; assembly: GCA_963809675.1. Lineage (GTDB taxonomy): Bacteria > Pseudomonadota > Alphaproteobacteria > Rhizobiales > Xanthobacteraceae > Pseudolabrys. The sequence continues at coordinate 167,560 of CAWEKJ010000005.1, read as the reverse complement.
TCTACGTCTACGCCTATGCGTTCGGCGACTGCCTGGTGAACTCGCTCTATGCGGTCTACGAGAAATCGGCGTCCGGCTTTGCCGAGCGTTATCTCGAAATGCTCGCCGCCGGCGGCACCAAGCATCATACCGAATTGCTGGCGCCGTTCGGGCTCGACGCCCGCGATCCGAAATTCTGGGACGGCGGCTTGAGCGTGATTGCCGGCCTGATCGACGAACTGGAAGCGCTCGAAGCGCGCTAGTCGTCGCCGCAGCCCTTGCGCCCGGCGCGGGTCGAGAGCTGATAGTAGAAGCACTGCATCTTGATATCACGGGCGGGCGTGCCGTCACGCTCGTAGCGGTAGATACTGCGGTAGAGATCCGTATCTTCGTCGCGCCCGCAGATCATCCTGTGCTTGTGCGACAGTCGCTTCGACGATGCGTGGGTGAAGACGGCCTTTTGTGTCTTCTTGTCGTCGCCGGTGAGCGAGAACTGAATTGGGGTTTCGTCGAGATCGCCGACGCCGTCCGATCCGAACTCGGTGACGCTTTCCTTGGCTTTCTTGAGCGCGCTGATCGCGTCGTCCACGGTATCCGCCGTGAATTTCGTCCGTTTGCCGGCGAGTGTTTTCGCATCGGCAATGTAAAGCCCGTCGCGATTGAACACGATCAGCTGGTCGCCGAGTTTCCCCATGCATCCGAATGACAAGATAGCGGCCGAGGCGCTTCCGCTCGCGGCGAGCAGCGTCGCTAGAACCGAGATGGCAGCGAGGTTTCGCAGTCTGGCGGGTCGTTTCATCGGCGGCTCCTTCCTATATTCGTAGCAGACTGGTACCCCGAGGTTCATGCCCACCGACCGCGAAAAGAACCGCTTCTCCGCCCGTGCCAAGCGCTACGCCAATGTCGGCACCAAGGTCGGCGGCGTCGCCGCGCGCATCGCCGGGCAGCGTCTGATCGGCGCGACCGGCGGCCGGGCCGGCAATGCGCTGGCGCTGGCCGCCGCGCTCGGCGGGCTGAAAGGCCCGATCATGAAGGTGGCGCAACTGCTCGCCACCATTCCCGACGCGCTGCCGCCGGAATACGCCAACGAGCTGATCAAGCTGCAGAGCCAGGCGCCGCCGATGGGCTGGGCCTTCGTCAAGCGCCGCATGAACGCCGAGCTTGGGCCCGGCTGGCAAAGCAAGTTCAAAGAATTCGAGCATCATCCGGCGGCGGCCGCCTCGCTCGGCCAGGTGCATCGCGCCACCGCGCTCGACGGCGCGCGGCTTGCCTGCAAGCTGCAATATCCGGACATGCAGTCGGCGGTCGAAGCCGACCTGGGTCAGTTGAATCTGCTGATGTCGCTGCGCAAACGCTTCGACCCGGCGATCGACGCCAGCGAGATCGCGGTCGAGATCGCCGCGCGCCTGCGCGAGGAGCTCGACTATGTCCGCGAGGCGCGCCACGTCGCGCTCTACCGCGACATGCTCAAGGGCGAGGACGCCATCCGCGTGCCCAAAGTCTGGCCGGAGCTCTCCACCGGCCGCCTGCTCACGATGGATTGGATGACCGGCCGCAAGCTGCTCGATCACAAGGACGACTTCGCTCGCCGTGCGCAACCGGCTCGCCACCGCCATGTTCACCGCCTGGTGGTTTCCGTTCAGCCGCTTCGGCGTCATCCACGGCGACCCGCATCTCGGCAACTACACGGTGTTCGATGACGCCAAAGGGCAAGCCCGCCGGCATCAATCTGCTCGACTATGGCTGCATCCGCATTTTCCCGCCGAGCTTCGTCGGCGGCGTGGTCGATCTCTATCGCGGCCTGCTCAAGGGCGACGACGCGCTGGTGGTGCATGCCTACGAGACCTGGGGCTTCAAGCGGCTGTCGCGCGAGCTGATCGACGCGCTCAATATCTGGGCCCGTTTCATCTACGGCCCGCTGCTCGACGACCGGGTGCGCAGCATCGCGGACGGCGTCAAGCCGTCGCAATACGGGCGCAAGGAAGCGTTCCGGGTGCACCAGGCGCTGAAAAAGCTCGGCTCGGTGACGGTGCCGCGCGAATTCGTGTTCATGGACCGCGCCGCCATCGGGCTCGGCGCGGTGTTCCTGCATCTGGCGGCGGAACTCAATTTCTATCGATTGTTCAACGAGGCGATCGAGCGCTTCTCGGTGCGTGAGGTGGCGGCGCGGCAGACCGCCGCGCTTGAGAGAGTGGGCTTGAAACCGTCCACCGGCTGAGGTCCCGCGGGCGTTGCCCTTGGGCCTCAATTGCGCTAACCCCTCTGCCGCCAGGACATTCGGAGACCTTCCCCCATGGCCGACCACGGCACCGTCGAATACGCCACCGCGACCGGGAACGACTATCCCGCGCATGAAGACACCTACGAGCGCTTCATTTTCTTCACCTTCGTGGGCATCCTTCATGTGATCAGCCTGCTGTTTGGCCTGACCACCGGCGGCGTGATGGGGCACTGGTTTATGGCGATACCGGTCTTCCTGTTGGCGATCATCGGCGCGGTCGCAAGTCTGCTGAGCGGCTCGAAGTCGCCGAGTTATGTCTGCTTCGTGTTCTGTTTCCTGATCTTCGCGTTCGCCGGGCTTTCGCACTAATACCCGCGACACCGGGAGACGCGAATGCGAATTGCTGTAGCACGCGAGTCCGATGCCGGGGAACCGCGCGTCGCCGCCACTCCTGAAACCGTCAAAAAATTCAAGGCACTAGGCGCCGATGTCATGGTCGCGCGCGGCGCCGGCATCGCGTCCGGCATTCCCGACGCCGAGTTTGAGGCGGCGGGCGCGACCGTCGGCGAGAATGTCACCAAGGACGCCGATGTGGTGCTCAAGGTGCGCCGTCCGGCGCCGAACGAACTCAAGGACTACAAAAAAGGCGCGCTGGTCGTCGCCATCATGGATCCTTACGGCAACGAAGCCGCGCTCAAGCAGATGGCCGATGCCGGGCTCGTTGCCTTTGCCATGGAATTGATGCCGCGCATCACCCGCGCGCAGTCGATGGACGTGCTGTCGAGCCAGGCCAATCTCGCCGGCTATCGCGCGGTGATCGACGCGGCGGAGGAATATGGCCGCGCGCTGCCGATGATGATGACGGCGGCCGGCACCGTGCCGGCGGCGAAAGTGTTCATCATGGGCGTCGGCGTCGCCGGTCTTCAGGCGATCGCCACCGCGCGCCGCCTCGGCGCCATCGTCACCGCGACCGACGTGCGGCCCGCCACCAAGGAGCAGGTCGAAAGCCTCGGCGCGAAATTCCTCGCGGTCGAGGACGAGGAATTCAAGAACGCGCAGACGGCCGGCGGCTATGCCAAGGAAATGTCGAAGGAGTACCAGGCCAAGCAGGCGGCGCTGGTCGCCGAGCACATCAAGAAGCAGGATATCGTCATCACCACCGCGCTCATTCCGGGCCGTCCGGCGCCGCGGCTGATCACCAAGGAAATGGTAGCCTCGATGCGGCCCGGTTCGGTGATCGTCGATCTCGCGGTCGAGCGCGGCGGCAATGTCGAAGGCGCGAAGCCGGGCGAAGTCGCGCAAGTCGGCGGCGTCAAGATCGTCGGTCATCTCAACGTGCCGGGCCGCCTCGCGGCCTCGGCCTCGGCGCTCTATGCCAAGAATCTGCTGACCTTCGTCGAAACGCTGATCGACAAGAAAGAAAAGAAGCTCGCGGTCAACTGGGACGACGAAATCGTCAAAGGCACGCTGCTGACCCGCGACGGTGCCATCGTGCATCCGAATTTCAAGCCGAAGACGGCGGCCTGAAGGAGAAGCGCCATGGAACACACTCGCCAACGCGGTCGATCCCTTCGTGTTCCGGCTGTCGATCTTCGTGCTCGCGGTGTTCGTCGGCTACTACGTGGTCTGGTCGGTGACGCCGGCGCTGCACACGCCGCTGATGTCGGTGACCAACGCGATCTCCTCGGTGATCGTGGTCGGCGCGCTGCTCGCGGTCGGCGTCGCGCTGATCGCCGACGACAACGGCACGATCCTGGCGCGCGCGCTCGGCTTCGTCGCGCTGGTGTTCGCCTCGGTCAATATCTTCGGCGGCTTCCTGGTCACCCAGCGCATGCTGGCGATGTACCAGAAGAAAAAGAAGTGACGACGGCAATGAACCTTCTTCGCAAAATGTCGTCGTCATGCCCGGCCTTGTGCCGGGCCATCCAGCGCCTTTCTTGATACCAGGCCGTAAAGGCTGGATCGCCCGCGTACAAGCGCGGCCATGACGGTGTGGGGAGCGCTGAATGAGCCCCAATCTCGTCGCGCTGCTCTATCTGGTCGCCGGCGTCCTGTTCATCCAGGCGCTGCGCGGCCTGTCGAGCCCGGATTCGAGCCGGCGCGGCAATCTGCTCGGCATGATCGGCATGACCATCGCGGTGCTGACCACGCTCGGTTCGCATCCGCCGGCGGGTGGCCTCGCCTGGGCGCTGGTGATCGGCGGCATCGCGCTCGGCGGCGGCATCGGCGCGGTCATCGCGCGCCGCGTGCCGATGACCTCGATGCCGGAACTGGTCGCCGCCTTCCACTCGCTGGTCGGCATGGCGGCGGTGCTGGTGGCGGCGGGCGCGTTCTACGCGCCGGCGGCGTTCGACATCGGCAGCGAAGGTCACATTCACGCGCAAAGCCTGATCGAAATGTCGCTCGGCGTCGCCATCGGCGCCATCACCTTCACCGGCTCGGTGATCGCCTTCCTGAAATTGTCCGCCCGCATGAGCGGCAAGCCGATCATGCTGCCCGGCCGCCATATCATCAACATCGCGCTGGCGCTGGCGCTGATCTTCTTCATCTACGGCTTCTTCGTCTCGCAGAGCCCGATGGACTTCTGGCTGATCGTCGCGATTTCGCTGACGCTCGGCGTCCTGATCATCATCCCGATCGGCGGCGCCGACATGCCGGTGGTGATCTCGATGCTCAATTCCTATTCGGGCTGGGCCGCCGCCGGCATCGGCTTCACGCTCGGCAATTCCGCGCTGATCATCACCGGCGCGCTGGTCGGCTCCTCGGGCGCGATCCTGTCCTACATCATGTGCCACGCCATGAACCGCTCGTTCATCTCGGTCATCCTTGGCGGCTTCGGCGGCGAGGTGGCGGGACCGGCGGGCGGCGCGCGCCGAGCAGCGGCCGGTCAAGCTCGGCTCGGCCGAGGACGCCGCCTACATCATGAAGAACGCGCAGAAGGTCATCATCGTGCCGGGCTACGGCATGGCGGTGGCGCAGGCGCAACATGCGCTGCGTGAAATGGCCGACCGGCTCAAGAAGGAAGGCGTCGAGGTCAAATACGCCATCCATCCGGTGGCGGGCCGCATGCCCGGCCACATGAACGTGCTGCTGGCCGAAGCCAACGTGCCCTACGACGAAGTGTTCGAGCTGGAAGACATCAATTCCGAATTCGCCCAGGCCGACGTCGCCTTCGTCATCGGCGCCAACGACGTGACCAATCCGGCGGCCGAGGAAGACAAGACCTCGCCGATCTACGGCATGCCGGTGCTGCAAGTGTGGAAGGCGGGCACGGTGATGTTCATCAAGCGCTCGCTGGCGTCCGGCTATGCCGGCATCGACAATCCGCTGTTCTACCGCGACAACACCATGATGCTGCTCGGCGACGCCAAGAAGATGACCGAGAGCATCGTCAAGGCGCTGTGATCGAGGCCGAGGCGTCGATCAGGCCAGAATTCTTCTTCCGCCGGCACAAGGCCCGGCGCGTCGATTTTGTTCTCGGCCTCCGGCGCGGCGTAGCGGAACACGCGGCCGTGCAGCGTGACGGTCAGGCTGATGCCGTAATGGCCGCCGCCGAACACCGCGATCCGCCGTTCAAGTTCCTCTTTTGAAATATCGGCCGGGATCTCGCACATCGCGGCGTACATCGCCCGAGTGCTCTTGGTGCCGGTCCATTTGACCGGCAGCTCGGCGAGGGGCTCGCGCTGCGCCGCCAGCTTAGGCGCCAGCCGCCAGAACAGCCGCGCCAGTTGGACAAAGGCCATTTCCTGCAGACGCAACACGTCTGTGCGCGGCGGAATATCGAATAATTCGACGCCGACGATCGGTCCGGCATCGACGCGCTCGATCATCCGATGCGCGGTCGCGCCGAAAGTGCCGGCGCGGTCGTAGATCGCGAAATGCGCGGGCACCCAGCCCGGATATTGCGGCGGTCCGGGGTGAAAATTATAGGCGCCAAACCCCAGCGCGTTGAGAATGCGTGCCGGCACCACCACGTCGGTGACGAAGCCGATCAAACGTGCGCGCCGCAGCAGATCCGGTGCGAGCGCCTCCAGGTCCGCCAGCGATTTGGCCGCGCGAACGTCCAGCCGCGCATTGTGGCCGCGCAGCACGCCGGTCAAAGGGCCTGCCTCGACCGGCCCGGTCAGCAGGATGATGGTGTCGAACACGGCCGCTCAGGCCGTCAGGTCGACCAGACTTGTGGACGATGTCGACGTTGTCGGGTCGGTGCTCGTCGTTGATGTGGCGGATTGCGATTGATCGGCATCCGCCGCCCTATGATGGTGGCCGCCGTGATGGTGATGTGCGCCCTTGGCGGCCTGCATCTGCTGTTGCAGCGTCGTCAGGGCCTGCTGCGCCTGGCTCAGATTGCCGGATTGCAAGGCATTGCCGATCTGGCTGAGCGCCTGCGCCAATGGGCTGTTCGGATTGCTGCTGGCCGCCTGGCTCAGCGTCGAATAGGCGCTCTGCGCGGCCGAGAGGTTGCCGGATTGGATCGCGCTGGTCAGTTGCCCGAAAGCCTGAAGCATCGGGTCGGCCGGCGGCGGAACGCTAACGGAGGTGGAAGTAACTGGAGCAATTGTCATGACACGTCTCCGGCAGGATCCATTTGTCCCGCGTGGAATCGCGTCGCCCGTGATGACCGATTAGCCGACGGCCATTTGCAAACAGTTAAAGATAATTGGCGCGCGCCAAGCCGGCGCGGTTTTTTACGAAAGTTTTATGCGCGGCGCTATCTCGCCCACGGAAACAGCACCGCCGGAAAATCGGCCGCAAAACGCTTTTGTTTTGGCTCCTCGTGCTGTGTCGGCGGCGGGCCCCCTTCTGGTTCGACCACCTTGCGATAGAGGTGCCAGGTCGCATGGCCGAGGATGGGCATGACGATCGGCAGCCCAAGAAAAAGCGGCAGCGATCCGGCCAGCAGCAGCGTCGCCACGATCAACCCCCACATCGCCATGGTCCGCGGATTTGTGGCCACCGCGCGAATCGACGTCAGCAGCGCGACCGCCGCGCCGACGTCGCGGTCCAGCAGCATCGGAAACGATACCACGCTGATCGTGAGCACGAGAACGGCGAACAGAAAACCGATGCCGTTGCCCACGACAATGAGGGTCCAGCCGGCGCGCGTAGTCAACAAATCCTCCGCGAATTTGTGGATCGACGCCGGTGGCGCGTAACCGAAATTGGCGATGTAGATCGCGTTTGCGATCGCCACCCAGATCAGAAAAATCGCGAACAGCAAAAATCCCAATGCCAAGATAGCGCTGATCGACGACGACTTCACCACGTCGAGGGCATGCGCCGCCGAAACAGGAAGACCGGCCTCCCTGCGCCGGCTCAACTCGTAAAGTCCGAGCGCCGCCACCGGCCCGAGCAGGACAAATCCGCTCGCCAGTGGATAGAGCAGCGGCAGGATCGAATAGCCGAACGCGAGCCTCGCCGCCAACAGGCCGACGACCGGATAGACGATGCACAGGAACATGGCGTGCGTGGGCATCGCGTAGAAATCGGCAATGCCTTTGCCGAGCGCGTCCCTGAGATCGTCCAAGCCGATACGGCGGATCGACGGATACGCCGGATTCGTGCCGGCGCCGAGCAGAATGTGTGAATGGGCCATGGCCTTCATCTCCCTGAAACGATGCTCAGGCGGCCGGGGCGATTAGCTCGCTGCCTCCGCCGGCATCGGCACTGTAAGCTGCACGCGCACGCCTTCGGGCCGATAATCGATCTTGGTCTTGGCCTGGATCTGCCCGGGTAGCACAAATTCCAACAGCCGCGAGCCGAAGCCCTCGCGCCTCGACGGCTTCACCGGCGGCCCGCCACTTTCCACCCAATCGATATTAAGGCTGCGGCGCTTTGCGTCGATCACGATGGTCCAGGTGACGTCCACCTTGCCACCGTAGACCGACAGCGCGCCGTATTTCGCCGCATTGGTGGTGAGCTCATGGACCGCCATGCCGAGCGACACCGCCAGCCGCGACGGCACGTCGATGCCCGGCCCGTTCAGCCGAATGCGCTGGTCGCTGCCGTCGTCGAAGGCGTCGAGTTCACTGTGCAGAATGTCGGCGAAAGTGGTGGCGTGGCCCTCTTCGGTCAGCAGCAAATGGGTCTTGGCCAACGAGCCGATGCGCCCGATCAGCGCGTTCTTGAAATCCTCGATGGTGTCGGACGAGCGCGCGGTCGAGCCCATGATCGCCTGCACCGTGGCAAGCGTGTTCTTGACGCGATGATGCAGCTCGCGCACCAGTAGCGCCTGCTGCTCCTCAATGCGTTTGCGCTCGGTGATGTCGACCAGCATGTTGACCGCACCGATCAGTTGTCCGTTTTCGTCGTGCAACGGCGTCGGATAGGGAATGAACGGCACGCGCGTGCCGTCGGGGCGCTCGCGGCGGCTTCCATGCCGCGCACGATCCGGTCTTCTTTCAGCGCGACCGCCATCGGGCACTCGTCGTGCCGCAGCGGCGTGCCGTCCGACCAAAACAGCTTCCAGGAGCCGCACCATTCGCTCGAGCCGAGCATGGGCCGGTGGCCCCAAAGTTCGACAGCCGACTCGTTGTAATAGGTGATCCGTCCGGCGGCATCGGTCGTATAGACGGCGGCGGGCAGGGCATCGAGCAATTCGCGGAACCGGCGATCGCGCTCGCGGAGCGCCGCGTGCGCCCGCACCGGTTCGCCGATCGTCACCACGTTCTCGGCGCCACCGCCGCCGCGCGCGGTGAGGGCGCGTTCGAATTCGCTTTCCAGAAAACCGATCGGCTTGTCCATTCCCAACCCCGAATCTACGCAAAACTGCAGCCCGCCGGTTTTCACGCGCAGGATTACGCATCGACCCCACGATTTAAACGCACATCTCTAAAAATAGTTTCATTAAATCTGTCGATATTTCAGCCGCTTCGGCGATTTTTGCTTAATAATTCGAGTAAGCGAGCCCCGGAACCCGGGCTACAAAGTCCGCTGCATGACATAGGCGTCCACATCGCCAAGCATGGGATGCCGGAACGCCCCCGGCACCCGGCCGACGATCTCAAACCCGCAAGCTTGCCACAACCGCACCGCGCGTTCGTTGGAGGCAATGACGAAATTGAACTGCATGGCGCGAAACCCGCGCGTCCGCGCCCGTTCCAGCGAATCCATGCACATCGTCCGCGCCACGCCGCGCCCGGTCATCGCCGGTGCGACCACGTAGCCGCAATTCGCCACATGCGCGCCGCCGCCTTTGTTATTGGCGCGCAAATAATAGGTGCCGACGATGGCGCCTGCTTGCTCTGCGACCAGCACCTCGTTACCCGGTGCGCGCCAATAGGCCAACGCATCGGCGCGGCTGATGTCGCGCGGCTGCGGATAGGTCTCGCCGGCCCGGAACACCGGCTCCAGAATGCGCCAGATGGCGTCGTCGTCGGCAGGCAAAGCAGGCCGGATGGCGGGCGCAGGGCTCATGGACGCTTTGCTATCATTTTTCCAGGTCCGGCCAGAAGCCCCGCCTTCATGCAACCATGCCCTCCTCGGCGCGTTGTTCCACGGGGACACATCCATATTTTTTGAGGATTTTCGGCATGGATCCGATTCGCAGCTTCGGCATCATCGGCCTCGGCAAAATGGGCGCCGACCTTGCCGTCAACGCGCTTCACCACGGCTACGGCGTGGCCGGCATGGACACGCACGCGGTCTCCAGCGACTTGACGGGCAAGGGCCTGAAAGCGGCGACCGATGCCAAGCAATTCGTCGCGCTGCTGGCGCCGCCGCGCTTCATCGTCATGTACGTGCCGGCCGGGCCTCCGGTCGACGCGGTGCTGGCCGAGCTCATCGACAATTTGCAGCCCGGCGACATCATCGCCGATGGCGGCAATTCCTACTGGGGCGATTCCATCCGCCGTCACGCGCGGCTGAAAGAGAAAGGCATTCATTTCATCGACGCCGGCACATCCGGCGGACCGGGCGGCGCGCTCGACGGCGCCTGCTTCATGGTCGGCGGCGAGGACGCTGCCGTCGCCATGGTCGAGCCGATCCTGCGTAAGCTCTCGGTCGAGGGCGGTTACGTCCGCGCCGGCGGTCCCGGCGCCGGTCATTTCACCAAACTGGTGCACAACGGCATCGAGTTCGGAATGTTGCAGGCGATCGGCGAGGGCGTCAGCCTGCTCGAGAACTACCGCGAGCCGCTGCCGATTGCCGACGTGCTGGCCTGCTGGCGGCATGGTTCGGTCATTCGCTCCTGGCTGGTCGATCTGATGGAGACGATGTACCGCAAGCAAGGCGGGCTCGAAAAAATACCGGCCTATGTCGACGACACCGGCGAAGTGAACTGGCTGGTCGACGACGCGTTGCACATGGAAGTTCCGATCCCGGTGATCACCCAATCGGTCGTGCAGCTTGTCGCCTCGCGCGACGGCAAGCGCGATGCCGCGCGCGCCATCGCCATGATGCGACATGGTTTCGGCGGTCATCCTTACGGTCCGGCGAAGAATATCGCGCACGAACGTCATACTGGCCGCGTTGGCGGCTTCGTCGGCAAAAGCGGCAACGGAGCCACGCCATGACGAAACAAATCGGCCGTTACGCCTGGGCGATCGCCGAAGGCTACATTCCGCCGGCCTCGACCGGCCAAAGCCGCGAGCTCACCAGCCATGAAACCGTGTGCATCCTCAATGCTTCCGAGGCCGACGCGAAAGTCGAGATCATGATCTATTTCGCCGACCGGGAGCCGGCAGGACCTTACATTTTCAACGTCGCAGCCAAACGTACGCGCCATTTGCGCTTCAACGAGTTCAAGGACCCGGCGCCGATCCCGGTCAACACCGATTTTTCCAGCGTCATCGTTTCAAGCGCGCCCATTGTCGTGCAGCATACGCGGCTCGACAGCCGCCAAGCCGAACTGGCGCTCCTCAGCACCATGGCATTTCCGCTCGATTAGCCCGGCAATCGCGCGCGGTCACGCGTGTGTTATGAGAAGCGGATGACCACGCTCAAATGGCTGCTGATACTCGCCGTGATCGGCTACGGCGGATTGCTCGCACTGATGTATGTGTTTCAGCGCGCGTTGCTGTATTTCCCCGACGCGACGCGCGTGGCCCCGGCCCAAGCTGGGCTGCCGCGGGCCCATGAAGTCATGCTCACAAGTTCGGATGGCGAAAAGCTGATCGCTTGGTATGTGCCGGCGCAAGGCGACAAGCCGGTTGTGATCTATTTCCAGGGTAATGCCGAAGGCCTAAGCGCGCGCGTCAACCGCTTCACCTGGTTGACCGCCGACGGCACCGGCCTGCTGGCGCTCGCCTATCGCGGCTTTGGCGGCTCGACCGGCACCCCCACCGAGGCCGGGCTGATCCTCGACGCGCGCGCCGCCTACGACTTCGTACGCGCGCTTGCGCCGGCCAAGCGCATCGTGCTGTTCGGCGAGTCGCTTGGCACCGGCGTCGCGGTGGCGCTGGCCTCCGAGCATGAAATTGGCGCGCTGATTCTCGATGCGCCTTATTCGTCGACGGTCGAGGTCGGCGCCGCGCATTATTGGTTCGCGCCGGTGCGCTGGCTGATGAAAGACACGTTCCGTTCCGACGCGCGCATTGGCCGCGTCTCGGCGCCGCTGTTGGTGCTGCATGGCGAGCGCGACACCATCGTGCCGATCCGTTTTGCCGAACGGCTGTTCGCGCTGGCGCGCGAGCCCAAACGCATGGTGCGCTTCCCGCAAGGCGGCCACGTCAATCTCGACGATTACGGCGCGGCGAAAGTCGTGAAGCAATTTCTCGCGGAATTGCCCTAGGCGCTGCACGGATGGAGCACGCCCTACGGCACGTCCGCTTTGTGTCCGCTCTCCTCCCAAAAGCAGGCATCGGCCGGCATCAGCGCTATGTCCGCCTTCCACGCCTCCCCCCGTTTCGCTTTGGAACCATTTTTAGATCATCCAAGTTGTGAGTTTGTCAGGAGTCTCCTGGAGGTCCGATGGCAGCTGCTCCGTGGTTAATTGTCGACCCCGATCCTGCTTCGCGGCTGCAGGAGGCGCAGCGAGCGGGGAGCGATACCCAGCAAAGCGCAAAGTCGGCAGCAGCCGCTCAAAACACCAGCGATGTGCCCAATGAGGTGCTCAAATTTGCACCGAAGAAGATGCGGCGGCAGCAAAGCGCCGAAGACCGGATCAACCAACTCGAGACCGAGATCAGACAGTGGGAGGAACGCGCCGGCGAGGCTGAGGCGCGACTCCGGTATATTGAAGAATTGATTCAACAAATCGCTTCGGAGCACCTCCAGGGATTCAAAAAGAATCCGGCTGGCGACCGCTGACGCCCACTTACTGCCTTCTTTATCCCGCGGTGCCTGGCGGTCTTCGTCGCCCAGCCATGAGCATTAAAGCAGTATTAATTTTTTCAACGTATGGTTGTTCATTGCCATTTGACGGGGCCAAATCGAATTTTATTCAAGGCGGCGGAAGAATTCCCGCCGAGGGGGCAAGGAATGTCTCAGTCTTTACAGATTATCGACGAACTCGAATTGGCGCTGAATAGCAATTCGATCGAACAGCACAATTCGATATTGAAAAAGGTCACCGCGCTTTTTCTAGGCAGCAGGGACAGCATCACCGAGGAAATATCGTCGGTCTTCGATGATGTCATCCTTCGCTTAGTCGACCATGTCGAACGACGCGCGCGGGCCGAGCTGAGCTGGGATCTGGCGCCGGTCGCTTATGCGCCACTCAACGTCGTTCGTCGCCTTGCCTCGGATGACGATATCGCCATCGCCGGGCCAGTGCTGGCGCGGTCGCCGCGGTTGACCGATCAGAATCTAGTCGAGGTCGCAAGGACCAAAGGCCAGTCGCATTTGAGCAAGGTCGCCGAGCGCGCGCAACTCAGCCAGGCGGTCACCGATGTCCTGATCGATCGCGGCAACCAGCAGGTCGTTACCAAGGTTGCCTCCAATGCCGGCGCGCGCTTCTCGAGGACTGGCATGTCGATGCTGGTCATGCGCGCCAGCGGCGACGATGAGCTGACCTACGCTATGAGCCGGCGTTCCGATGTCTCGCGGCGATTATTCAAGCGCCTCCTGAGCTACGCCACCGAGCAAGCGCGGCAGCGAATGTTGGCGACGTCGGCGCCCGCCGATCGCGAGGCGATCAATCGGGTGCTCGCCCAACTTGCCGATCAGGCCGGTAGTCAAACAATTTCTCAGAAGGAATATGCCGCGGCGCAGCGTCTGGTGCATACGTTCAGCCAGGACACAGAACAGACCCGCTCCAAGGTCTTGCAATTCGCCGACGGCTATCGCATCGCTGAATTGGTCGCCGCGATGTCGATCCTGAGCGGTGTCCCGATCGCACTCGTCTCGCGGCTGATCTGCGACACCGAGCCGTTCGGCGCGATGGTAATGTGCAAGGCCATTGGGCTGGCATGGATGGTCGCGCACGCCGTGCTGAATAATCTTCCCGGCATTAGCGAGGATCGCGAGGAAAAACTCGGCGAGATGGAAGAGCACTACGCTCACATGTCGGCCGAATCGGCCGAGCGCCTGCTCGGCTATTGGCAAACGTGTCAGGCGCAGTAGTAGCGGCATTTTTTCAAACTCTGTTAACGAAGAAACTCTACTAACGAATATCGTACATTACTTATTTTCGTGTAGGATTTACGCTGTGAACGCTATGGTGTTCTCCCCCCAAAGCGGGCACTCGTCGGAATCATCGCTTCGGTACAATCCAGCATTGGATGGATTACGAGCGGTCGCGATAGCATTGGTCATCGCAGATCATTGCCACGTCCCCGGATTCGACGGAGGTTATTTCGGTGTCGATCTTTTCTTCGTTCTAAGCGGCTTCTTGATTACCCGACTCCTCGTCGATGAATTTGATGCAGCGGGTCAGATCGACCTGCCGAAATTTTATCTGCGTCGCTTGCTTCGGCTCGCTCCGCCGCTGCTGTTGTTGCTGGCCGCTTATCTGGTAATTGCGCCCATGATCTGGCCGCAATACGGTCTCTGGTCGCATATCCGCGACGCCGCGCTGGCGGGATTCTATCTGTCCGACTATGGGCGAGCCATTTGGCTTTATCCGATCGCATTGCAGCACACGTGGTCGCTCTCGGTCGAAGAGCATTTTTATCTCATCTGGCCGTTCGCTGTCTTACTGCTCACCCGCATCGAACTACGTTGGCGCATCGCCAGCCTCTTCGGCATCTATTTGATCGCCACGGCATGGCGTATATTTGAATACGAAGGCTCAGGTTGGGTCGCAACGTATTTTCGCTTTGACACCCGCATGAGCGGAATGATTTGCGGCGCGCTTCTCGCAATATGTCTCCCGCGTATAGGTCAAATCTCGGAAAAGACCGCCAACGCTGTTGGCGTTGTCGCATGCGCCGTGCTCGTTGTCTGCATCTCGCTCGGCTTTTGGCGTTCACCGTCGACTTTGGTGTGGATGACGAGTCTGGCCGAGATGGCCGCCGTGGGTTTGTTGATCGCGGCCTCGTCGCAAAATTCATGGGTGAGCTTGATGCTGTCGGCGCGGCCTCTTGTTGGTATTGGCATCATCTCTTACGGCATGTATCTGTGGCATTATCCCGCGGCCGTCTTCTTCAGAGATCGGCTTCCCTGGTACCAGACCGTCCCGATCGTTCTGATTTTTGCCTTCGCCATGGCGACAGCCAGCTATTTGATTGTTGAGCGGCCGCTGCAACGGTATCGCCGGAGTCTTAAGGCGCGGCGACGCCAGATTGACGCTGAGCCCGAACCAGCGGCGGACGATCGCGCGTCACTGCTCCCGAATGAAAATCCTATACCGGCCGCGCAGCGCGTGTCCGCTTAGGAGGCTGAATCCTTGCCTCCCTGGAAGAACAAAAGCGCGGGCGTTTTAAGGCCCGCGCTCGAATTTAATTCATGAAAGCTTGAAGGCTTAGAAACGCGGCGGACCGCCACGGCCGCGGCCGCCACCAGCGCCGCCGCCACCGGGACCGCCATGACCGCCGGGGCCGGCACCGGGAACGACGCGGGGCTTCATCGGCAGCAGGCCTTCGCGCTGCATCTTCTTGCGCGCTAGCTTGCGGGCGCGGCGGACCGCTTCCGCTTTCTCACGCGCTTTCTTTTCGGAGGGTTTTTCGTAATGGCCGCGAAGCTTCATCTCGCGGAAGATGCCCTCGCGCTGCATCTTCTTCTTGAGCGCCTTGAGGGCTTGGTCGACATTGTTGTCGCGAACCAGAACTTGCACGCATGCTCCTTGGTTGTTTAAGGGCCGGGTTGGGGTCGAAAGCCCTGTAATAGGGGGCCTTCTGAGTCGGGCGGCGATAGCAGAAAAGGGCTGAAGAGTCCATAATACGCCATCCGGCGGGCCTATCCGGTGTCCGGTCAGCCGGCTTTCGGAAGGCTTCAACGATGATTGCAGCGCAGGCCGGCCAAAAGCGGGTGACGCCGGCTATGGGGCGGCGGAACCTGTTGCGTCTGACCAGCGCGCTCGCCGCCTCGGTTTTGGCGCCGCGGCTTGCCGCCGCGCAAACTTTTACGGCAACTTCGATAAGCCAGGCCGCCCAGGAGGCGCGCCGCGACGTCGGCCGGCTCGCGGTACGCGCCGACAATCTGCTGCGCCTCACGGTGGCCGACGGCGTCACGCGCGGTGCCGCCGCCGTGGGCCGTTTCCGCGTCGAGCAGGTTTCGCTGGCGCGCGATCTCGCCGCCGTCTTCAACAGCCGGGTCAGCGAAGACGACTGGCTGCTGGTGGTGCCGACACGCGATCTCGACCTGGCGCTCACCATGCAGCCGCTGGCGATCCGGCTGGCGCCTACCGAGGCCGAGGTCGAGGCCGCGATCAAGCAGCCGCTGCCGCAGATCGAGCCGCTGGCCGGCGACACCGCGGAGGACGTGCTGCTCACCATTGTGCTCGGAGTCCTCGGCGTCGAGCGGCATGTGGCGTTGTTCGAGCAGCTCAGGAACGACCGCACGCTGGCGGCGGCGACCGAGGGCACGGCCAGGGCGCTGAAATCGGAGCGCTATGGCCTTGCCGCGCTCGAGCTGGAACGCGTGATGCGGGCGATGGTGCTGCCCTCGACCGTCGCGGCGATTACCGATGACCTCGGCAAGGATGCCAGGCGCACGCTCTATAAGGCGCTGGTCGTGCGCTTCGTGCCGTTCGTCGGCTGGACCTACTTCGTCACTTTGTTGCTGGCGACAATCTACTACAACCGCGACACCACCGCGCCGGTTTTGCGCTAGCGCCCGGGCCGGACGGGGCGGCCACGGGGCCGTGGAAAATAACGCACAGCCGCAATTTGCCCTCTTCATCCCGGGAAGTTTAGTGTAAACCTTGTCGTTTCTAGTGAATCACAGTGTATTGGGAACCTCGACCGTGAACGTCCAGATGACTACAAAGCATTCGCTCGGCGCCCTCGTGACCGAGGGCAAGACCAAAAAAGTCTTTAAAATCAAAGACGGCTCCGACTTGGTCGCCGTGATTTCCAAAGACGACATCACCGCCGGCGACGGCGCAAAGCACGACATCATTCCGGACAAAGGGCGGCTGGCCAACGCCACCACATCCAACGTATTTCGTCTGCTGAAAGCCTGCGGCCTGCCGGTCGGCTTCGTCGAGCAGGACAGCGAAACATCGTTCGTCGCGCCCAATTGCGAAATGTTGCCCTACGAGGTGGTGACGCGGCGCGAAGCGCACGGGTCTTATTTGAAGCGCAATCCGCACTTCGCCAAGGGCCAGCTGTTTCCGCAGTTGATCGTCGAGTTCTATCTCAAGACCAAGGATAAGAACTGGAAAGGCAAACCGCTGGTCGCCGACGATCCGCTCATGCAGTTCACGGACGATGGCAAGCAGATCAAGCTGTTCAATCCGGCGAAGCCGCTGCAGGGGCAGGAACCGTTTCTCGTGCTGCCGGTGTCGGAGGTGTTTTCCCGCGACGACGAGGCGAAACTCTTTCCGGAGATGCGGCGCATCGCGCGGCAGGCCTTTCTGGTGCTCGAGAAGGCCTGGCAGCTTGAAGGCGGCACGCTGGTCGATCTCAAGGTCGAGTTCGGCTACGACAGCAAGGGCAACGCTGCTGCTCGCCGACGTGATCGACAACGATTCCTGGCGCGTGCTCGAAGAGCGGCTCCTACATCGACAAGCAGGTCTATCGCGACGGCGGCGCGCTCGACGACGTGGCCGCGAAATACCGGCGCGTCGCGGACATCACCGGCCATTTCCAGGTGCCGCGCCAGCGCATCATCCTGTGGCGCGGCTCGGAGAAGGACAATCCCGAAGCCTTCACCAAGGCGCTCGGCGATCTTGGCGGACATGATGGAAGTGGTGACCTGCTCCATTCACAAGGAGCCGGTCAGGGGCGCCGCGATGCTCTATCGCATGTTGCAGGAAGTGCCGGACACGGTGGTGATCGCTTTCATCGGCCGCTCGAACGGCGCGGGGCCGGTCTTGTCGGCGCTGTCGGCTGCGCCGGTGATCACCGTGCCGGCCAGCGTCAAGGATTTCCCCGAGGACGTCTGGTCGTCGCTGCGCGCGCCGAGCTCGACGCCGGTGATGACGGTGCTGGAGCCTTCCAACGCGGTGCTGGCCGCGCTGCAGATCCTGTCGGCGCGCAATCCCCGGCTCTACGCCCGTGTCCGCGGCGAGATCGAAAATCGTACGGTGAATACGATCCCGTTATGAGCGCGACGCCGCCTACGGGACAGGCGACTTTGCTGCTGGCCGAGATCGAACGGCTCAAATCCGACATCGCTCGGGCGCGGCGGACCATCGCCGACCTCGAAGCGCGCGCCGACGTCGATCCGCTGCTCGACATCCTCAACCGCCGCGGCTTCGAGCGCGAACTCAAGCGCTCGCTGGCCTATATGCAACGCTACAAAGGCGAGGCGGCGCTGCTGTTCATCGACCTCGACCGCTTCAAGGCGGTCAATGACCGCCACGGCCACGCCGCCGGCGATGGGTTGCTCAAGGCGGTGGCGGCCGAGCTTGCCTCCCATGTGCGCGCCTCCGACGTGGTGGCGCGGCTCGGCGGCGACGAGTTTGGCGTGCTGTTGTGGAATCTGGCGCAGGCCCAGGCCGCCGCCAAAGCGCGCGATTTGGAAAATCTGATCGCGGCGGTCGCCGTTACCCATGGCGAGGCGCGGCTTTCGGTCGGCGCCAGCGCAGGCTGGGTGCCGCTGTCGGCCGCCGCCACGCCGGCGCAAATGATCGATGCCGCCGATAAGGCGATGTATGCGCGCAAGAAGGAGCGGCGAGGGTAGCGCCCGCCTGCCCGCTATCGATTGTCAAACGAATATTGCGTGGACCTGTCGCGACGTCCGCCAATGACCCAGTGCGGACATTGGACCCGATCAGCATCCGGCCCGTTTCAATGGCGGCCACGAAGATTCGCAATTCGACAAATTGCCGACTTGGAAGACTTCGGTAAGACTCCAGTACCAGTCAGATTTCCTTGAATGTCGCCGACAGCCGCGCAAGGGAGCGATGGCCTGCGACGACGCTCGGCAAGGTGGCCGGAGCGGCAACGCAGACGCGTGTCTCGGTGCAGACGATGTTGGTGGCTTCGCAGGCGGTCAACTCAACGGTCGAGTGCCTGCACGCTGAAATTGGTGATTTTCTCGGCAAGGTCGCGCTATAAAGACGGCTATGCCGCCGCCTGCATCCTTCTGGAATGCAGCCCGGCGATGCGACGCCAGACCAATTGCTCGGGCTGTCCGCCAGCGCTGCACTCGGCGGCAAAAACCCCCGGGCAAGCTGCCCGGGGGTTTGAATTTTCTCAGCTGTGCTGTGGAGCGCAGCCGCTCGAAGTCGCTTAGAAGAATCGATAGTTCACACCAACCAGAACAGTCGTCTCGGTTGCTTTGGCGTTGAAGGCGCATCCCGCCGCACACACAGTTCCGACTGGAGTGAAAGCGGCTCCGTCGCGCGACCCGAAGTCCATATAGTTACCTTCCAGAAATGCGGACCAGTGTGGCGCGAACATCCATTCAACCCCGCCACCAACCGTCCAGCCTGTTTTGCTGTTGGAGGTCTCTCCAACGGCGGTGATGTCCGTAGTGGCATGACCCCAGGCAGCACCGCCCTGTAAGTAGAGCAACCAGGCAGGTTGAAACGCAGTACCCGAGGCGCGCCGTCAGCGTGTCGAACCATTGATTATTGAAGTTGACGACGCCACCGGCGAGCGGACCACTTCCGATTGTTGCGCTGTTTCTGTTGCTGGTGCCATCGAACATATTGCGGAGGCCGACGACCCATCCGCCGCTAAATTGGTAGTCGCAGCCAATCTGGCCGCCGCCGGCAAAACCAGAACCGTCTCCAGAGGCGGTTCCACCGACGCCACTTAGACTGGCATGGCCAAATGCGCCGCCGATATTTCCGCCGATGTAGCATCCGGTCCAAGTAACCGGCGGCAGCGGCGGCGGTAAGTAGGCGGGAGCCTTCCTCGGCAGGTCAGCCGCAGATGCTTGACTTGCAGCCAGACCAATTGCCGCGGCAGCAAGTAAAATCAGTGAACGTTTTCGCATCGAGTTCTCCTCTAATGCTGTGCACCAGATATCCCCCGACTCTCCCTCTCCCACGTCCTTTATCACACCAGGTTGTGCAGACCAATTAAATCAGAAACGGCACCAGGCAGTTCGCGTAATTTTTAATCCCGTGTGGCGCAAATGGCACGAATACCTACCTCAGCACCGCAAGAGCATGCCTCCAATCACGGCACGTCAATTCACGGACTTAACCATGATCGCTCTTGGCACTTAGCGAACATCTTCATCGCGCTAGCGAATGCCTGCTTTCGAGGTTAATCGGACGTGAAGCGGACGCGGCACAACGGCGATTGCGCGTTTAAGCCATCACCGAATAGCCGCCGTCGACCGGGATCGCCGCGCCGGTCACGAAATTAGACGCAGGCGCGGCGAGGAACACCGCGATGCCGGCAAAATCATCCGGGCTACCCCAGCGTTGCGCCGGCGTGCGCGTCATGACCTTGTCGTTAAGGCCTGCGACTTGCTCGCGCGCCTTGCGCGTCAGATCGGTGTCGATCCAGCCCGGCAAGATGGCGTTGACCTGGATGTTGTCCTTGGCCCAGGCAATCGCCATCGACCGCGTCATCTGGACGATGGCGCCTTTGCTGGCCGCATAGGGCGTGGCGTAGGACGCGCCGAAGAGCGACATCATCGATCCGATATTGATGATCTTGCCGCCGCCGGCTTTGACCAGGTGCGGATAGACGGCCTGCGAGCAGAAAAACGCGCTGGTGAGATTGGTGTTCATCACCAGATGCCAATCCTCGGAGGTGAGATCCTGCGGTTGCTTGCGCACCGTGGTGCCGGCGTTGTTGACCAGAATGTCGAGCCGCCCAAATTGCTGGACCGTCTGCGCTATCGCCTGTTTGCAGGATTTCTCCTGCGTGACGTCGAGTTCCACGAACTCCGCCTGCGCGCCTGTCGCGCGCAATTCGGACAATGCCGTTTGCGCCTTGGTCTTGTTGCGCCCGGCGATGGCGACCGCGGCGCCGGCCGCGGCGAGGCCCTTGGCCATGCCGAGCCCGATGCCGCCGTTGCCGCCGGTGATCAACGCCACCCGCTTTTGCAGGTCAAAACTTGTCATTTGATTTCCCCCGTTAGGCCCGGCGCGTTAGGCAATAATATCCGGCGTGAGCTGGTCTTCGACGGCGCGGATCTTGTCGCGCAGCACCAGCTTCCGCTTTTTCAGGCGCTGCACCTGGATCAGGTCGGAGCCGGGCGACGTGGCCAAGGCGGCGATCGCGGCGTCGAGGTCGCGATGTTCCTGATGCAGGCGCGCCAACCGCTCCCGCAACTCGCGTTCTTCGTCCTTGGTCATCGCCACCGCTGGTTTGCTTTACGGCAGGCCACCGGGCCGGCAAAGCCCGACAATTATCGCGTTTTCCACAGCAGCCTTCAAGCGCCGATAAAATCCCGACCAATCAAGGACTTTGGTTCCAATTGCCCGGCCTTCTCAGCGGGTATACCGTCGCTCTTGAGTTGAGTCTGCGCTACACTTATGTGCTTCTTGGATGCCAACTGATTGAGGAGACACGATTGATGTCGATGCAATCGCACCTCGCGGAACTCGAAAAAAAGCATCAGGCACTCGAACAGGAAATTAACGACTGCCAGACCCATCCCGCGGTCGACGACCTGAGAATCGTAGAACTCAAGCGTAAAAAATTACAAGTGAAAGACGAGATCGAACGGTTGCGGCACGACGGACACGCCAGCGTCCACTGATCGATCGGCATAAGTTTTAAAGGCGCCACCGCCGGCTCACCGCCGGGAAGTGGCGCCTTTGCATTTAAGAATGCTCTATAGTGCCGGCAAAACTTATCGCCCCGAGGAGGATCATGCGCCTGTCTGCCAAGATTGGATTCGTTGCTCTGGCGTTCGCCTCATTGATGCTCGTAGCGGCGGCTGCGAGCGCCGCCGATTATCCCAACCGCGTCATCACGCTCGTGGTGCCCTATCCGCCGGGCGGCGGCGTGGACGCGATGGCGCGCGTGGTGGCCGCCAAACTGTCGGACGCCTTCAATCAGCAGGTGATCGTCGACAACCGCGGCGGCGCCGGCGGCACGCTCGGCACCCGCTTCGTCGCCCATGCCGCGCCCGACGGCTATACCCTGCTGCTCGGCCATACCGGCACGATCTCGATCAATCCCAGCCTTTACACCCATGCCGGCTACGATCCGCGCAAGGATTTCGCGCCCGTGGGCCTGGTCGCCTCGATGCCGGTGGCGCTGCTCGCCAATCCGTCGTTTCCGGCCAAATCGATCGCCGACTTTATCGCGCTCGCCAAGCAGCAGCCGGGCAAGCTCAATGTCGGTACCTCGGCGCTTGGCACCGGCGGCTACATGTGCGCGGAACTTTTCAAATCGGTGGCCGGCATCGACGTCGCCATCATTCCCTACAAGGGCACCGCGCCGGTGATGACCGATCTGCTCGGCGGCCATGTGCCGGTGGCCTTCGGCGTGCTGCCGCCGGCGCTCGGCAATATCCAGGCCGGCAAGCTGCGCGCCATCGCGGTCACCAGCAAGAAGCGGTTTTCACTTTTGCCGGAGGTGCCGACCTTCGACGAGTCCGGACTGCCGCATTTCGAGGCGGTATTGCATTACGGTTTGCTGGCGCCGGCCGGCACGCCGAAGGAAATCGTCGAGCAGCTGAGCGCCGAATTGCGCAAGCTCGCCGATGACGGCGAGGTCAAGCAACGCATTCACGCCGAGGGCGGCGATCCGCTGACCTCGACGCCGGCCGAATATGCCGCCGACATCGACGCGGAAGAGACCAAGTGGGGCGCCCTGGTGCGCAAGCTCAATTTAAAGGTGGAATGACCGCGCTCTCGCCGGTCACATCCAGTTGGGTTTGCTCCGCCAGTTGCTCGATCATCTGAGCCGGGCGCTGCTGATGTCCGAAGGCGTATTGCTCCTCGCGCACCAGCACGATGAACGTCAGGATCAACGCGCTCACCACCAAAGCGGTGTTGAACAGGACGTCGAAAACGGTGCGCGCGAGCGGGCGTTCTTCGGGTGTGCGGCGTCGAGGCGGCAAGGCTGTCGGCAAGGGAACGTCTCCATCGGTTTGTCCCTGGCAGTGCAAACCCTCAACGTTGAACGCCACAAAACGTTCGATCTAAGTATGATCCGTACCGGCTAACGAATCGTCACCGCGGCTGGCGCAAAGGTCGCAAAATATGAAGCAAAAACCGCGCCAGCAGGTATTGGGGCGCGGTCGGTTTGCCTATTTGCCGCCGTGCGGCCATATTGTTCTGGCTGGTTCGCCGTTCAGAACATCCGTGAGGGCTGTCATGAAGCACCTGCCGCATTATCGCTTGGGCGTGTTTGCCGCCGCCTTCGGGTTGGCGGTGCTGGCCGCTCCCGCCGCGCACGCCTTCACCATGGACACCCAGAGCAACACCAACGCCGACGGCAGCGCGCGCTACACCGATCCCGACTCGCGGCTCACGGGCTCCGGCGACGGCCAGACCACGCTCCGGCAGGGCAACACCACGCTGCAATTCGGCAACCGGCCCACGTTCGAGCAGCGTTACGACAACAGCCGGATGTTCCAGCCGCTTGGACGGCCGGGTGAAGATCGCTGAACCGGCGGTCGAACGGTTACGGACGATGATGACGGGGCCCCTTGCGGGCCCCGATGTTTTTCCGCCGTTAAAATTTAACGACGAATTTATGCACCGGCGCGTCGAATATCATTGGTGCAAGGAATATGCTCGCCGCAGGACACAGGAGGCGCGCATGTCACGCACAGCAGTCGGCGTTATCGGTTTGACCCTTGCCGCATTCGTCTCGGCGCCCGGTCTGGCGGCCGCGGAGACCTTTGACGGCGCCTATCGCGGCATGATCGTCTGCGAGAAACTCAACACCTCACAATTCATGTTGCGCGCGCCGTTCGACATCATGATCACCGGCAAGACCGCGGTCGCCGCGCGCCCGATCTTCAATCGTCAGGGCACGTTTGTGGTCGGCAACGAGATCGCGACCGGCACCGTCGGAGACGACGGCAAGCATTCAACTGGTGTCGAGTTGGAATGGCGGCCGCTCGAGCTACCAGGGCAATTACGGCGGCACGCTCACCGGCAAAGGCGGCACGCTCACCGGCACGCAAGCCTGGACCATGCCCGAGGGCCAGCAGCAGAGCCGCACCTGCACCTTGGCGGTGGTGCAGGCGAAGTCGTAAGAGCGCGCAGCCTCTCAACTGTCATCACCGACCCGGCGCGTCAGCGCCGCAACTCGGCGATCTCGTTTAGAAATATTATGCGGCGTGAGATAATCCGCCCTCATCCTGAGGAGGGCGCCGAGGGCGTCATGGCCGGGCTTGACCCGGCCATCCACGTCTTTGCTCTTAAATTTCGATTGACCTTAGGATTTCAGCAAATTGTTTTTGAAACTCTTTCTGTCGTCCGGTGCTTGGGAAATAGATAGCGCGACCACGATTGAGCACGTTGAAGCCCTCCGCCTCCAGCTTGGGCCCTAATATCCGGCAGACGTTTGCCTTGATAAGAATCAATGGAGTGGGACGATCAGCAATCAGGCTTTTAAGATCGTTGACAAGTTGGGGATAGTCTCGGGCAATTACGTTGTCACGGTTTGCTTCCGCCGTGTTCACCGGCTCATATGTGGCATCAACTAAAAGCCAACCACGGCGCTGAAATTCGTGCAGACCATCTTCCTTCGTCCCTGGAGAGTAGTGGAGCTGCCGCATCAGCGCCGCGAAGAGAGGTTCACTCGAACGACCACGCGGATTGTAGAAATAGAGTCCCGACACTGGAGGGGACTCGGCAATGATAATGAGCTTAATGTTCGTCGGTTGAAAGCGATGCCTCAAGGATAAATATTCTTCTCGGATCATTTTCGACATCGTGCGGCATCTCACCTGTTATTCCGAACTGTGTGAAGAACGGAGTCCAAGACGCGTAAGAATACTTCTGGATTCCGGGTTCGTGCGCTTGGCGCGCGCCCGGAATGGCAGCGGAGATTCACACCCCCTTCGCTATCTCTCTCAATTTGAATTTCTGAATCTTGCCCGTCGAGGTCTTCGGAATTTCCGCGAACACGACGTAGCGCGGGCATTTGTAGCCGGCGAGGTGCTTGCGGCACCATTGCATCAGTTCGTCGGCGGTAGCCTTGGCTGCCCGGCTTGAGTTCGACGAAGGCGCAGGGCGTCTCGCCCCATTTGTCGTCGGGCTTGGCGACGACGGCCACCGCCATTACCGCCGGATGCTTGTAGAGCGCGTCCTCGACCTCGATCGACGAAATATTCTCGCCGCCGGAAATGATGATGTCCTTGGAGCGGTCCTTGAGCTGGATATAGCCGTCGGCGTGCATGACGCCGATGTCGCCGGTGTGAAACCAGCCGCCCTCGAAGGCCTGCTCGGTCGAGGCCTTGTTCTTGAGATATCCCTTCATCACCACGTTGCCGCGCATCATCACTTCGCCGAGCGCCTCGCCGTCGCGCGCAACCGGCGTCATGCTCTCGGGGTCGCGCACGTCGAGCGCCTCGAGCGCGCCGTAGCGCACGCCCTGGCGCGATTTCTTCGCCGCCTGTTCGGCCAGCGGCAGCGCGTCCCATGCGGAGTGCCAGTCGTTGACCACCGCCGGGCCGTAGCATTCGGTCAGGCCGTAAAGATGCGTGACGTTAAAGCCCGCTTGTTTCATGGCGGCGAGCACGGCTTCCGGCGGCGGCGCCGCGGCGGTGAAAAATTCCACCACATGCGGCAGCGGCTTCTTTTCGCTCGCCGGCGCGTTGAGCAGCGTCGCCATCACGATCGGCGCGCCGCACAGATGCGTGACCTTGTGATCGGCAATCGCGTCATACATCGCCGGCGCACGCACCGCGCGCAGGCAGACATGCGTGCCGGCCACCACCGAGATCGACCACGGGAAGCACCAGCCGTTGCAGTGAAACATCGGCAGCGTCCACAGATAGACCGGATGCTTGCGCATGTTGCAGGTGACGATGTTGCCGGTGCCGAGCAGATAGGCGCCGCGATGGTGATAGACCACGCCTTTCGGATCGCCGGTGGTGCCCGAGGTGTAATTGAGCGCGATGGCGTCCCACTCGTCGTCCGGCATCGCCCAGGCGTAATCGGGATCGCCGCTCGGCGACGAAGGCTTCGTACTCGATCGTCGCCGATGCGCTCGCCGCCGCCGGAATATTCCGGATCGTCGTAGTCGATCACCAGCGGCTTCACCTTTGCAGAGCGCCAGCGCCTCCTTCATCACCTTGGAAAATTCGCGGTCGATAATGACGACCTTGGCCTCGGCGTGGTCGAGCGAGAACGCGATGACGGCTGCGTCGAGCCGCGTGTTGAGCGTGTTGAGCACGCCTTGCGTCATCGGCACGCCGTAGTGGCATTCCAGCATCGCCGGCGTATTGGCCAGCATCGCCGACACCGTGTCGCCGCGCTTGATGCCGCGCTTCGCTCAGCGCCGACGCCAGCCGCCGCGAGCGCGCGTAGAATTCCGCGTAAGAGCGCCGCAGCGGGCCGTGGATGATGGCGGTGTGCGTCCGGGAACACGGCGGCCGCGCGCTCGAGAAAGCCGAGCGGCGTCAGCGGCTGGTAATTGGCCGGATTGCGGTCGAGATCCAAATCGTACTGGGTCTTGTCGTAGGGCGTTTTCGCCATTGGGCCTTTTCCTCGGCTCAAGCGTAGCCAAGGGCCGCGGCCTTGTCAGCCGCGCATGAGTCCCAGCACGCCCTCGCGCAGCAGTTCGAACGAGATCACGAACATCAGCGCGTACATGACCCGGTAGAACGTCTCCTGCGGCGTGATCCGCACCAGCCAGAAGCCGAGCAGGTTGGTGACGACCGCCAGCGGCAGCAGCGCCAGCGAGGTGGCGAAGCCCTTGGCCGAGAACTGGCCGAGCGCGAGATAGGGCACGACCTTCATCCAGTTCACGCCGGCGAAGAAATAGGCCGTGGTGCCGACGAACATCATCTTCGACAGCCGCAGCGCCAGCACGTAGACGGTGTAAGGCGGCGCGCCGGCCTGGCCGATGGTCGAGGTGAAGCCCGACACCGCGCCCCAGAACACGCCGCTCGCCACCGCCGGACTGCCGGCTTCGCGCGCGATCTGCGCCGGGCCGATCCAGGTCCACAGCACATAGCTGATGGTGAAGAGCGCGATGCAGACGCGCACCGCGTCGTTGGAAATATAGGCCGCCAGCAGTCCGCCCATGGCGACGCCGACGATCGCGCCCGGCGTCATGATGGTGAGGATGCGCCCGCTATATTCCTTGCGGTAGACCCACAGCGCGGCCGCGTCCTGCACGATGGTGATCGGTAGCATGATGGCAGCGGCTTCGAGCGGCGGCATGTAGAGCGCCAGCAGCGGCGTCGCCACCTGGCCGACGCCGGCAAAGCCACCTTTCGATAGCCCGAGCGCCACCACCGCCGGAATGGCGAGCGCATAGAACAGCGGGTCGGTGATGATGGTCACGGGATCTTCCGGCTGTCATGCCCCGCGAAGGCGGAGCATCCAGTGCTGGATCGCCCGCTTTCGCGGGCGATGACAACTGACTACGCGATGGGCCGCCGCTTCGCGAGTCTTGTTTGCGCATGCCGGGCAGGACACAATCAAAACCCGATCCGTCACCCTGAGGTGCCCGCCGAAAGGCGGGCCTCGAAGGGCGACGGCCAATACTTAGAAAACCTTGGCCGTGCATCCTTCGAGGCTCGCTGCGCTCGCACCTCAGGATGACGGATACAGGTTGAAGGAAACGCGACATGGATGCCGGCACCAGCCGTTACCACGACGTCTACGCGCGCTGGCAGCGCGACCCTGAAGGTTTCTGGGGCGAGGCGGCCGATGCCATCGACTGGATCGAAAAACCGAAAAAGGTGTTCGACAAGGCGCAAGGCCTCTACGGCCGCTGGTTTGCTGGCGGCGTCGTCAACACCTGCTACAACGCGCTCGACCGCCACATCGCCACCCGCAACGACCAGCCGGCGCTGATCTACGATTCCCCCGTCACTAACACCAAGCAGACTTTCACTTACGGCCGGATGCTGTCGGAGGTGCAGCTGCTCGGCGCCATGCTGCGCGACTTCGGAGTCAGACAAGGCGACGTCGTCATCCTCTATATGCCGATGGTGCCGGAAGCCGTGTTCGGCATGCTGGCCTGCGCGCGCATCGGCGCCATTCATTCCGTCGTGTTCGGCGGCTTCGCGCCGAAAGAGCTCGCCACCCGCATAGACGACTGCAAGCCCAAGCTGATTTTGTCGGCGAGCTGCGGCATCGAGGGCGCGCGTGTGGTGCCGTACAAACCTTTGCTGGATGAGGCCATCAGGCTCGCCAAGCACAAGCCGGAAGCCTGCCTCATTCTTCAGCGCCCGCAAGCCGCGGCCACGATGGTCGAGGGCCGCGACCACGACTGGCGCAAAGTGTGGGAGCACGCGGTCAATTACGCCAAGACATCCGAATGCGTCCCGGTCGCCGCCACCGACCCGCTTTATATTCTTTACACCTCGGGCACGACGGGAATTCCGAAAGGCGTGGTGCGCGACAATGGTGGCCATCTGGTCGCGCTCAAGTGGTCGATGGAAAATCTGTACGGCGTCAAGCCGGGCGAGATCTGGTGGTGCGCTTCCGACATCGGCTGGGTGGTCGGCCACTCCTACATCGTCTACGCGCCGCTGTTCCATGGCTGCACCTCCGTGATGTACGAGGGCAAGCCGGTCGGCACGCCCGACGCCGGCGCGTTCTGGCGCGTTTGCGCCGACCACGGCGTGGTGGCGCTGTTCACCGCGCCGACCGCGTTTCGCGCCATCAAGAAGGAAGACCCCGACGCCAAGTTGATGGCGACCTACGACCTGTCGAAATTTCGCACGCTGTTTCTGGCCGGCGAGCGCGCCGATCCGCCGACGGTGGCCTGGGCGGAAGACAAACTGAAAAAGCCGGTGATCGACCACTGGTGGCAGACCGAAACCGGCTGGTGCATCTGCCGGCAATCCGGTGGGGCTCGGCGCGCTGCCGGTCAAGCACGGCTCGGCGGCGGTGCCGATGCCGGGTTACGCCATGGAAGTGGTGGACGAAGCCTCGAAGCCCGTCCCGCGCGGCACCGTCGGCTCGCTGGTGGTCAAGCTGCCGCTGCCGCCGGCGGCGCTGCCGACGCTGTGGCAGCAGGACGCGCGTTGCGTCGAGAGCTATTTCGCGGAATTTCCCGGCTACTACAAAACCGCCGACGCCGGCTACATCGACGACGACGGTTATGTCTGGGTGATGGGCCGCACCGACGACATCATCAACGTCGCCGGCCACAGGCTGTCGACCGGCGGCATGGAGGAGGTGCTGGCCGGCCACCCGGATGTCGCCGAATGCGCCGTGCTCGGCATCAAGGACGAGCTCAAGGGCGAAGTGCCGTGCGGCTTCATCGTGCTCAAGGCCGGCGTTGCCCGCGCGCCCGCCGAGATCGAGAAGGAGATCGTCGCGCTGGTGCGCGACAAAGTAGGTCCGGTGGCGGCGTTCAAGCTGGCGATCACGGTGGCGCGGTTGCCGAAGACGCGCTCGGGAAAAATCCTGCGCGGCACCATCAAGAAGATGGCCGACAACGAGCCCTGGACCATGCCGGCAACGATCGAGGACCCGAAGGTGCTCGACGAAATCGGCGTGGCGCTGAAGGAGAAGGGGGTGGGGGGATAGTTACCCGTCATGGCCGGGCTTGTCCCGGCCATCCACGCCTTGCATTAATTAAAGTATGGCTGGCGGCTGGGTCTACTTCGTGACGAATAAACCCAACGGCATTCTGTATGCTGGCGTGACGAGCCATCTTCAAAGACGCGCGTATGAGCATCGCGAAGGGCAGGTCAAGGGCTTTACGAAAAGATACGGCCTCAAGCGTCTTGTGTACTACGAGCGCTTCGACGACATCCGCGATGCCATCCAGCGCGAGAAAACGATCAAGCATTGGCCGCGTGCATGGAAGGTGCGGCTGCTGCACGCAATGAATCCTGATTGGAAAGATCTGTACGAGACGCTTATTTGAAAGGAAGACGTGGATGGCCGGGACAAGCCCGGCCATGACGAAAATTGTGCGGGAGCGCATTGATGCATCAACGAACTTGTGACAATTGCCGCGGCTCGCTAGTCTTGATCGAACATGGGGACACGCAGTCTCCCCGGTAGACGGTTTTGTCGTCCAAGCACTGCGCAACGCTCGACCGTTCGAGGTGATTGCGCATGGATGCCAAGCGGAAATTTTCCGACATTCTTCTCCTCTACGCGGCGCGCGCCTTGCGCGGATTCGGCGATGGTTTTGCCATCATCGTGCTGCCGGCCTATTTGGCCGCGATCGGATTTAACGCCGCGCAAATCGGCCTGGTCGCCGCCGCCGCGCTGCTGGGAACCGCGCTGTTCACGCTCGCCGTCGGGTTTCTGGCGCCGCGCTACGACCTGAAGAACCTGCTGATCGCCGGCGCGGCTTTGATGACCTGCACCGGCCTGGCGTTTCCGCAGTTCGAGGCCGTCGGCTTTCTGATCGCGGTGGCGTTTTTCGGCACCATCAATCCCTCGACCGGCGACATCGGCGTGCTGATTCCGCTCGAGCACGCCATGCTGACCGCCGGCGTTCGCCGACCACGAGCGCACGCGCACCTTCGCGCGCTACAGCCTGATCGGCGCGCTGTCGATGGCGGTTGGCGCGCTCGCCGCGGCCGCGCCGGATTTCCTGGCCGATGCCGGCTTCACGCGGCTCGGCGCGTTCCGGGCGATGTTTTACGCCTATGCCGTTCTGGGGCTCGGCAGCGCCGCGATCTATTCGCTGCCTGCCGCACGCCCATGCCGAGCAGCGGCCGCCGGCCGCGCCGCTGAAGGAATCGCGCGGCGTCGTCTACAAGCTCGCGGCGCTGTTCAGCCTCGATGCCTTTGCCGGCGGATTTTGCGTGCAGTCGCTGATGGCGGTCTGGCTGTTCGAGCGCTTTCATATGTCGCTCTCCGCTGCCAGCCTGTTCTTCTTCTGGGCCAGCCTGCTCGCCGCGTTCTCCTATCCGATGGCCGCCTATATCGCCAAACACATTGGTCTCGTGAACACCATGGTGTTCACGCACATCCCGTCGAGCATCTGTCTTATCCTGGCGGCGCTGTCGGCAGACCTTCACGATCGTGCTCGGCCTGCTGCTGGTGCGCGCCGCGCTGTCGCAGATGGATGTGCCGACGCGCAGTTCTTACGTCATGGCGGTGGTGACGCCGCCGGAGCGTCCGGCGGCGGCGAGCGTCACGGCGGTGCCGCGGAGTCTTGCGTCGTCGCTCAGCCCCGCGTTGTCCGGCGCGCTGCTGACGACATCGTTTCTCGGCCTGCCGCTCATTCTCTGCGGAACGCTAAAAATTGTTTACGACATCGCGCTGCTGTTTTCGTTCCGCCACATCAAGCCGCCGGAGGAGAGTGTGATCGCGGCTATTCGTGGTTTGGCGGGGCGAGGACCAACGTGGCGCTCGACGAGTTTCACCCGGGGGCGCCTTTATGAAAGCGTTCCATGCCGGGCTGCTCATCGGCGTGGCGTTGAAGGAGAAGGGGGTCGGGTAACCGACGCTACAAGGTCACGCCGCCCTCGGCTTGATCGCTTTCAGCTTTTCGCCAATCTGCCGCCGCCGCGCCATCAAATCGTAGGCCGCTTGCAGCCGTAGAAAGAATCCCTCGCTCAAACCGAAATAGCGTCCCAGCCGCAGATCGGTGTCGGCGGTGACGGCGCGCTTGCCGAGCACGATCTCGTTGATTCGCCGCGGCGGTACGCCGACCGCGCGCGCCAGCGCCGTCTGCGACAAAGCCATTGGTTTCAAGAACTCTTCGAGCAAAATTTCGCCGGGAGTTGGATTCGGCAATTGCTCAGTGATAGTCGACGATCGCGACATTTTCGGCTCCTCCTTCGGCCCAGCGGAACACGATGCGCCACTGGTCGTTGATACGGATGCTCCATTGTCCGGCGCGCTTGCCGGTCAGCTTCTCCAAACGGTTTCCGGGCGGTACCCGCAGATCGTCCACTTTTCCCGCTGCTTCGATGAGACGCAGCTTGCGCAACGCGACTGCTTGGATGTCGAATGGAAGCCGGCGGCTGCGCTCGCCATTCCATATTTTCTCGGTCTCGCCATCGCCGAAACTGACGATCATAAGGCATTATAACGCATAACGTTACATGGGTCAATAACATCGCTTGACAGGACTATAATCCTATGCTTATATTCCTACACCTGCCCAATGAGGGGCGCTTCTAGGGCGTTCTCGGAGTGGGGCAGGTGCGGCGCCCGCGGGCGTGAGGGTACGCTCCTCGCGCACTCGGGCGGCGCCGGGGCTCCGCCCGGGGACACTAGGGTCCCCTGCCAGGAGCTGGCTGACGGCGGGCCGTTGAGGCTTGCCCGAGGCTCGAAAGGAGCGGTTGACCCGAAAGGCGCCGCGAGCTTCGAGCCGGAGGTAAGACGAAACGGACCCCGAAAGCGCGGCCCGGCGCCGGAGTAAGAACGCCGCCATGGAGCGCCGAGAGGCGCCCGCGTTTCCGCAAGGGAATGCGGCACGACTAAAGACTGGTGCGCCGCTTGGCGCTCCATTCCCCTCGCATTTTGCGGGGGCGAAGGGCGAAGGCGGGGACTACGGCGTACCCGCGCCGCTAAAGAACAGGGGCGATGTCGCACGCCCGCCTTCGCGCAAGGCTTCGGCGGGCAGCCTTCGCGGCTGACGGCTTGCCAGCCGAAGCTCCAGGAGCGAAGGCTGGCGTACCCGCGCCGCAAAGAACACGGGCGCCTTCGCACGTCCGCTCTCGATTGCGGGCGGCACCCCGGTTCGGGCTTCGGCCGGCCCGCGCATAAACCTTGTGTCGAGCCGCTACGTCTTGCTAGCGATGAAAGTCGCCGCCGGAGCTTACCGATGAACCCGCCGTCCCCGCATCCTGTCGTCGTCGCGTTCGACGCGCTGCTCGCGCTGCGCGGGTCCATCGGGCAATACGTTCGGGCCAATCCAAAAGAGGCCGCCGGGCTGTTCGTGAACTACTGCGCGATCAACGCGATGAACTCGCACGCGCAGTTGTTTCAGGATTTGCTGGCCGTCTTTTTGCTGAAGGGAAAACGCGACGGCTATTTCGTCGAGTTCGGCGCGACCAACGGCATCGATCTGAGCAACACGTATGTTCTGGAGCATCATTTCGGCTGGCAAGGCTTGCTGGCCGAGCCGGCCAAGGGCTGGCACGCCGCCTTGAAGACCAACCGCAAGGCCGCGATCGACACCCGCTGCGTCTGGTCGCAAAGCGGCGCGCAACTCGACTTCAAGGAAACCGAGATCGGCGAGTTGTCGACGCTCAGCGAGCTGGTCGACAAAGATTTCAACAAAGAAGGCCGCGTCAAAGGCGCCACCTACACGGTGGAGACGATTTCGTTGAACGATTTGCTCAAAAGCCACAACGCGCCGAGAGAAATCGACTACATGTCCGTCGACACCGAGGGCTCGGAGCTGCCGATCTTGCAAGCTTTCGACTTTGACAGCTACGACGTCAAGATCATGACGGTCGAACATAACTTCGTCGAACCGAACCGCCAGAGCCTCTTCAATCTGCTCACCGCCAAGGGTTTCGTGCGGCTGTTCGAGCCGCTGTCGAAATTCGACGACTGGTACGTCAAGCGCGCGCTGGTGGGCATGTGAGGTAAAATGCCGTTCTTCATCTGCACCGCCTGCGGCATGCAATACGCGGAAAGCGAAAAACCGCCGGCGCAATGCGTCGTTTGCGAGGAGGAGCGGCAATATGTGCCGCCGCGTGGGCAGACCTGGACGACGTTGCAAGCGCTGACGCAGAGCCATATGAACGCATGCGCGAATACGAGCCGGGCGTCATCGGCATCGGATCGCAGCCTGCATTCGCCATCGGCCAGCGCGCGCTTTTGCTGCGCACCGACAAACGGC
Organism: uncultured Alphaproteobacteria bacterium; assembly: GCA_963809675.1. Taxonomy (GTDB): domain Bacteria; phylum Pseudomonadota; class Alphaproteobacteria; order Rhizobiales; family Xanthobacteraceae; genus Pseudolabrys. The sequence continues at coordinate 134,047 of CAWEKJ010000005.1, read as the reverse complement.
AACGTGCTGTGGGATTGCATCGCCACGCTCGATGCCGCGACCGTGACCGCGATCAAGGGCCTCGGCGGCCTCAAGGCGATCGCCATCTCGCATCCGCATTTCTACACCACGATGGTGGAATGGGCGCACGCGTTCGACTGTCCGATCCATCTGCACGCCGCCGATAAGGCCTGGATCATGCGGCCGGACCCGGCGGTCAAATTATGGGACGGCGAAACGCATAAACTGTGGGACGGCGTCACGCTGATCCGCTGCGGCGGTCACTTTGAAGGCGGCACGGTGCTGCATTGGCAAGAGCGTACGAAAGACGGCGCGCAAGGCCGGGGCGTCGTGTGTTCCGGCGACATCCTCACCGTCGCCACCGACCGCAAGTGGCTGTCGTTCATGCGCAGCTATCCGAATTTAATTCCGCTGTCGGCGCGCCAGGTCGAACGCATTGCTGCTGCGATGGCGCCTTTTTCGTTCGACGCGCTCTACGGCCATTATTTCGACCGCGTCATCGCCAAGGACGCGAAACAAGTGTTGGAAAAATCCGTGGCGCGATATATCGCGGCGGTGGAAGGAAAGCGGGGATATTGATGTCTCCCGTTCGTCCCCGCGGAAGCGGGGACCCTGTTCTTGGCAACAGCAACAAAGGACTGGATGCCCGCTTTCGCGGGCACGAACGGAGTGAATTACTCTTCTTCCTTCTCGCCCTTGCCGCCGAGCTGCTTGAGCTTGGCGAATACGGCGCTGACATTGAGGTCGCTGCCGCCCGGCTTGTTCTCGGCTTCCGCGGCGGCGGCGGCGACTTCCGCCTCCTTACGCGCGGTGGTTTCGGCGGCCGGCAGCAAAGTCGCCCCGGTATCGGCCGGCGCCGGCTTTTCCTTGTTGGCGCGATTGACCTCGAAATCGAGGTCGGTCTGCGTCGCAAGTCCGAGCGTCACCGGATCCATCGGCGCGAGCGCCTGCGCGTTCCAGTGGGTGCGGTCGCGGATCGCGGCGATCGTCGATTTGGTGGTGCCGACCAGCCGCATGATCGCGCTGTCTTTCAGCTCGGGATGATTGCGCACCAGCCACAGGATCGCGTTCGGCCGGTCCTGGCGGCGCGACACCGGCGTGTAGCGCGGGCCTTTCTTGCCGCCGCGGTCGGGCTGCGGAACCGAGGCCTTCTGCTCGGTCAGCTTGAGCGAAATGCTGTGATCGGCTTCGGCGGCGGTGATCTGGTCGCGCGTGAGCTGGCCGGTCTGAATCGGGTCGAGGCCCTTGATGCCTTGCGCGGCGTCGCCGTCGGCGATCGCCTTTATCTCGAGCGGATGCAGCTTGCAGAATTCGGCAATCTGGTCGAACGACAGCGCGGTATTGTCCAAGAGCCAGACGGCGGTCGCCTTCGGCATCAAGGGGGCTGCGGTCGCCATGAGCATATCTCCTCTACGCTTCGCCCGCCCGTCGGGCGAAGCACCAGATCATCGGTGATGATCGGAAAGTGGCCGGAATATAGGGGCTCGGTCGGGGTCATGCAACCATCCCGGCTTGACAGGGCGGGGCGACGCGCCCCATGTCGGGGCTTGGAAATTCGCGAGAATTTGACGCGATTTCGAGGACATTATGGCCCAGCCGTCCGAAAAGCCCGCCCTGCAAAAGCCTGCGCTGCACGTGCTGCTGTGCTCGCCGCGCGGTTTTTGTGCGGGCGTCGTGCGCGCCATCGAATCGGTCGAGCGCGCGCTGGAAATTTACGGGCCGCCGGTCTATGTGCGCCACGAAATCGTACACAACCGCTACGTGGTCGATAGCCTGCGCGCCAAAGGCGCTATCTTCGTCGAGGAACTCGAGGAGGTGCCGCCCGATACCGGCGCCCCGGTGATCTTTTCGGCGCATGGCGTGCCGCGCAGCGTTCCCGAAACCGCGGCGCGCCGCAATCTGCTCACGCTCGACGCCACCTGCCCGCTGGTGACCAAGGTGCATCGCGAGGCCGACATCCATCATCGGCGCGGGCGCCAGATCGTTCTGATCGGGCACGCCGGTCATCCGGAAGTGGTCGGCACCGTCGGTCAATTGCCGGCGGGCGCGATCACGCTGATCCAGACCTTGGACGACGTGGAAAATTTTCAGCCGCGCGACGCCAATAAGCTTGCCTATGTGACGCAGACCACGCTGTCGGTGAACGACACCGCGGTTATGGTCGATCGGCTCAAGGCGCGCTTCCCGGACATCGTCGGGCCGCATAAGGAAGACATCTGCTACGCCACCACCAACCGGCAGGAAGCGGTCAAGCGGGTGTCCCCGATCGTCGATGCGATGATCGTGGTCGGCTCGCCGAACTCGTCGAATTCGCAGCGGCTCAAGGAAGTGGCCGAGCGGGCCGGCTGTCCGCGCGCTGCGCTGGTGCAACGCGCCGCCGATATCGATTGGAGCGTATTTGGCGGCATCGCGCGGCTTGGCATAACCGCCGGCGCCTCGGCGCCGGAAGTGCTGGTCGAGGAGATCATGGACGCGTTTGCGCAAAAATACGTCCTGAGCGTCGAGACCATCTCCGCCGCCGAGGAGGGGGTGTTCTTTCCGCTGCCCCGCCCGCTGCGGGAGAGCCAGGCGGCGGAGTGAGCCTGCCATGGCCGTCTATACCGACGTCACCGCCGACGATCTCAACGCGTTTCTCAGCCATTACGAGATCGGCGAACTGCGCTCTTACAAGGGCATCGCCGAAGGCGTGGAGAATTCAAATTTCCTCGTGCACACGACGGCCGGCAATTTCATCCTCACGCTGTACGAGAAGCGTGTCGCGGAGAAGGACCTGCCGTTTTTCCTCGCGCTGATGGAGCATCTCGCGGCGCGCGGCATCACCTGCCCGCAGCCGGTGAAAAACAAAGCGGGCGGCATGCTCGGCAAGCTCGCCGGCCGGCCGGCGGCGGTCGTCACCTTTCTCGACGGCCTATGGATCCGCCGGCCGAACGCGGGACATTGCGCGGCGGTCGGCGAGGCGCTGGCCGGCCTGCATCTTGCCGGCAAGGATTTTTCGAAAAAGCGGCCGAACGCCTTGTCGCTCGAAAGCTGGCGCCCGCTCTATGAGCACGCCGGTGTGCGCGGCGACAGCATAAGACCGGGCTTGTGCAACGAAATCGTCAAAGAACTCGACGTGCTTGAAAAAAACTGGCCGCGCGGCCTGCCCGAGGGCGTAATCCACGCCGATCTGTTTCCGGACAACGTGTTCTTCCTGGGCGACAAATTGTCCGGGTTGATCGATTTCTACTTCGCCTGCACCGACACGCTGGCGTTTGACGTCGCGATTTGCCTGAACGCCTGGTGCTTCGAGCCGGATCATTCCTACAACGTCACCAAGGGCCGCGCGCTGCTCAAGTCCTATGCCAAAGTGCGCGCGCTGCAGCCCTCGGAACGCGCGGCGCTGCCCGTGCTGGCGCGCGGCGCGGCGCTGCGTTTTCTGCTGACAAGGCTGGTGGATTGGCTGGCGGTGCCGGACGGCGCGCTGGTCAAGCCGAAGGATCCGCTGGAATATTTCCGCAAGCTGCGCTTCCACCAGTCGGTGACGAGTGTCAATGACTATGGGATCGAGGCGTGACGGATCAGCGCGTCACCATCCATACCGACGGCGCCTGTTCCGGCAATCCGGGCCCGGGCGGCTGGGGCGCAATCCTGACTTTCGGCGACCATGAAAAGGAATTGAACGGCGGCGAGGCGCACACCACCAACAACCGCATGGAATTGATGGCGGCGATCTCGGCGCTTGAGGCATTGAAACGCGGTTGCTCGGTCGACCTCTACACCGACAGCGAATATATGCGCGGCGGCATCACCGGCTGGATCAACGGCTGGAAGAAAAACGGCTGGCGCACCGCCGACAAGAAGCCGGTGAAAAACGTCGATCTGTGGAAACGGCTCGACGAAGCGCTCAAGACGCACGACGTGCGCTGGCACTGGGTGAAAGGCCACGCCGGCCATGCCATGAACGAGCGCGCCGACCAGCTGGCGCGCGACGGATTGGTCGCGGCGCGTGCCGGTGCGATCGGCGCGATGAAGTCGAAATAAAATCTGTCATTCCGGGGCGCTGCGAAGCAGCAAGCCCGGAATCCAGAGTCACATGCACCGAATTCATTACTCTGGATTCCGGGTCCGGCGCTAACGCGCCGTCCCGGAATGACAGAAAGTTAGAGCTGCTTGAGCAGCGCGTCGCCGCCGGAGATGTCGCATTTGCCGGGGGCGTCTTCGATATTGAGCGACTTCACCACGCCGTCGTCGACCAGCATCGAATAGCGCTTGGAGCGCGTGCCCAAGCCGTTGCCGGAGCCGTCGAACGCCATGTCGATGGCCTTGGCGAATTCGCCGTTGCCGTCGGCGAGGAATTCGATCTTGCCGTCTGCGCCGGTCGACTTCTTCCAGGCCTCCATAACGAACACATCGTTGACGCCGGTCACTGCGATACTTTGTACGCCCTTCGCTTTGATGGCGTCGACATTGTTCAGGAAGCTCGGCATGTGCTTGTTGTTGCACGTCGGCGTGAAGGCGCCGGGCACCGCGAACAGGGCGACTTTCTTGCCCTTGAAAATCTCGTCGGTGGTCTTGGGCTTGGGACCCTCCGCGGTCATCGTGCGGAACGTCGCGTTGGGTAATTTATCGCCGACTTTGATGGGCATGAGTTCCTCTTGCGTTGCTTTTGTTGAATATCCGGACGTGCAAAATAGCGCCCTTGGACCCGGTTAGTCGAGATGAGTCTTGACCTCGGTTGCCTGGCCCCCTCTGACGATGGTGAAGGTGAGGTCGACCGGCGCTTTCGGATCGACGCCGGGCGGCAGCCCGTCCAGTTCGAAAGCGAAATGCTGATGGCCCGGCGGCGCGCCTTGCGCAAGTTTCGGAATCGGCAAGGCCCATTCGGCGCTGGGCCCTTCGACGAACAGTTCGACCGGCTCGCCCACCGGAGCAGCGAGATCGACCAACACCAGCGGCTTTTGCTTGACGCCGCCCGCCCGCTGCGCGATCAATCCAGCCTCGGCGGCGGTGGCCGGCTTTGGCACGCTCGCTTCCGCCGCCACCAGCGCGGAGTCGGACACGCCGGTCGTCCCCGGTAGCGTCAATTCGGTACGCGCCTCGACCGGCACGCACAATTTTTCGCACACGGCATAATCGATCTTGAGACGCAGCGTGGCCGGTTTGTTTTTTTGGCGCGGGACGACGCGCAGCGGAAAGATCACGCCGCCTTTGTAGCCGATGGTCGTGCCGGTCTCGTCGACGATGGCGTGCGGCGCGGGGTAGAGCGCCTGCGCGGTGGCGACATTGTCCGAGCCGGAAAAATCAAACCGCGGCGGCACGCCGGAGTCGCCTGGATACCGCCAATAGGTATGCCAGCCCGGCTTGAGCTTGATCTCGACGCCCGCGCGCAGGCTCTCGCCACCTTTGGTGGGAACGCCGGCGATCAAGCGCATCGCGGAACTGAGATCGTCGACCCAGGGCGATACGTCGGCAGCGTAAGCCGGCGCGCCAAGCAGCAGGGCGACGCCGCAGCCCGCAACGGTCGCGCCGATTCGCTTGCTCAACATTTCCATGGCGCCCGATCTAGACGGTAAGCATTGCATTCGCCACTGAATTCATTGTGAGGATAGGTTAGCCGCAATTCGGCGCGGCGATTTCGCCACAATTGCACGGTTGAATATGACGGTGGAGTGATCGAACTTATGCCTGCTTGCGCCGTTGCAAAGACGGACTGATTGGATACCCTTTTGTCATGAAACTTCCCCGCAAATCGGCTGGCAAGACCGCGGCGCGCGGCTATCTCGATGGTCAGATGCTGATTGCGATGCCGGCGATGAACGACGAGCGGTTTTCGCGCGCGGTGATCTACGTCTGCGCACATTCGAGCGAAGGCGCCATGGGCATCATCGTCAACCATCCAGCCGGCAACATCAAATTCCCCGATCTGCTGGTGCAACTCGAGGTGATCCCGGCGGCCGAGCGCATCGAACTGCCGGTGCGGGCGGAGGACGTCAAGGTCCTCAAGGGCGGTCCGGTGGAAACCGGCCGCGGCTTCGTGTTGCATTCAGCCGATTTTTTCATCGAGAACTCGACGCTGCCGATCGATAAGGGCGTCTGCCTCACCGCCACGCTCGACATTCTCAAGGCGATCGCGCGCGGCAACGGGCCGGCGAGCGCCATCCTCGCGCTCGGTTATGCCGGGTGGGCGCCCGGCCAACTCGAAAACGAAATCCAGCAGAACGGCTGGCTGCATTGCGCCGCCGATTCGGAATTGATTTTTGGCACCGACACCGACCACAAATACGAAAAGGCGCTGCGCAAGATCGGCGTCAACCCCGGAATGCTGTCGAGCGACTCAGGCCATGCCTAGCGCGTGATCCCGAAAAAGCCTGCCCCCGACTTGATCCGGGATGGGAACCGGTTTTCCGCCTTCGCGAAGCCCGCTGCGGCGGGCGAAGGAAGGTCGGATAAGATCACGCGCAAAAATAAATTACTTTTTGATCGCAAGCGCGACCCAGAACGGCTCCGTCTCCGAAAACTTAATGTCGTCGAAGCCGGCTGCGCGCAGCATATCGGTGATTTGTGCGCACGTGAACCGGTGCTCCAGCCGCGTGCAGAACCGGTCGAAGGCGTCGGTGCGCATCACATAAAACGCACGGTGGCGGTAATACGCGAGCGGCCATGAGCGCGGTAGCGCGCCGGCCTTTTCGAGCAGCGCCGCGAGTCGCGCGAGCGGCCAATAGACCAGCAAGGCAATGAGTGACGATGCGGCGATCTGAACCGGATAGGGCGCGCGTGACAGTATCAGTCGCGCCGCGTTGGAGATTTTCCACAGTGCCCGATATGTAGCCGAGCGGTTGTCGAGAGCATAATAAAGATAGACCAAAAACGGCGCGCCTGGTTTGAGCTTGGCCGCGACATCGCGGATCGCCTGCGCCGTGTCCGGAACGTGATGCAGCACGCCGAGCGAATAAGCGAAATCGAGCGCGCCGTCCTCGAACGGCAGCGCAGATACCGAAGCGTGATGAAAGCTGACATTGCCGCAGCCGGCGAGATTGTCGCGCGCCACCGACAGCGCTTGCGCGGCGGGGTCGAGGGCGTGCAAATGGCCGACGCGCGGTGCGACCAGCATGGCCCAGCGCCCGCTGCCGCAGCCGATATCGGCGCCGATGCTTTGCGGCGGCAGCGCGTCCCAGGGAAATATCGAAAAATAGCTCTCGAACATCGCGCGCCGGTCTTCGTCGGCGAAATCGGAGGCCGATTGCGTGAAGGTCGCCCATTCACGGCCGAATCCTTCGACCGTCGCTCGATCGGTGTTTTTAGGGAATGATGTCATCGCCATTCCGGACCGGAGCGGGCGCGGGCCCTAGACATAACGGTTCTACCGCGCGACTTCCAGCCGCTCGCTGGTCAGCAGTCCGCCGGCCGCCTGCGGGCTCATCGGCTCGCCGAAGGCGAACCCTTGCGCGTATTCGCAGCCGAGTTGGAACAGCTCGACTGCGTCGGAATCGCTCTCCGCGCCTTCCGCGACCACTTCCATGCCAAGGTCGTGTGCCAGCGCGATGATCGAGCGCAGGATCACTGGCCGCTTGCCGCTGGCGGTGGTGCGCACGAACGACTGGTCGATCTTGATGGTGTCGAACGGAAACCGCTGCAGATAGGCGAGCGAGGAATGCCCGGTGCCGAAATCGTCGAGCGACAGTCCGGCGCCGAGCTCCTTAATGCGGGTCAGCATTTGCGCGGCGTGCTCCGGGTTTTCCATCACCAGTGATTCCGTGATCTCCAGCTTGAGCGTGCCGCGCGCCAGCGCCGAACGCGACAGCACGCTGCGCAGGTCCTGGATCAGGTCGTGGCGCAGCAACTGCCGCGACGACACGTTGACGCTGGCAAATATCGGCTCGCGCGTGCGGCTGGCGGCCTGCCAGATCGCAAGCTGGCGCGCGGTCCGCTCGAGCACGAACAGGCCGAGATCGACGATCAGCCCGATTTCCTCGGCGATGGTGATGAATTCTGCCGGCGACAGGCGGCCGAGCTTGGGGTGATCCCAGCGCGCCAGCGCCTCGAAGCCGGCGATCGCGCGATCCTCCAGCCGCACGATCGGCTGGTACAGCACCTTGATCTCCTCGCGCTCGATGGCGCGGCGTAATTCCGATTCCATGGTCAGGCGGTCGGTCTTGCGCGAGCGCATCGCTGGCTTGAAGATTTCGATGCGGTCGCCGCCGATCCGCTTGGCGTGATACATCGCGAGTTCGGCGTCTTTGAGCACCTCGTCGGTGCGGTGCGGCTGGCTTTCCGCGAGCGCCAGTCCGATCGAGGCGGTGATAAAGATCTCGCGGTCGTTGAAGCCGATCGGCGCCCGCAAGGTGCGGCGGATCGTTTCGGCGAAGGCCACGATGCGCGCGGGCTCTTTCTCGGACATCAGGATCAGGGCGAACTGGTCGCCCGATAGGCGCGCCAGCGTGTCCTGCGGCTTGAGCAGACGGGCAAGCCGTCGCGCGATGGTGAGCAGGATCGAATCCCCGATCGCGATGCCGACCGAATCGTTGACCTGCTTGAAGCGGTCGAGATCGATCACCAGTACCGAGGGCCGGATCTGCGGGTCGGAACGGGCAAAGCCGAAGGCCGCCTCCATGCGGTCGATGAACAATTCGCGGTTGGGCAGGCCGGTGAGATTGTCGTGCACCGCGTCGAACAGCAGCCGCTCTTCGGCCTTTTTGAAATCGGTCACGTCGGTGAGTGTGCCGACTAGGCGCACCACTTCGCCGTCGGAGCCGACCACGGGGCGCGCCTTGAGCGAAAACGAGAGATAGTGGCCGTCGGCGGCGCGCAACCGGAATTCCTGATTGAGGCGTCCGCGCCGTTGCTCGACGGCGCTATCGAGCGAGGCGCGGAAGCGGTCGCGATCGAGCGGATGCAGCACGTCGAGCCAGGCCGCCGCCGGTCCTTCCAGCGTGCCGCGCTTGAGGCCGAGCAGATGTTCGGTTTCCGGGCTGGTGTAAACTTTGTCGGCGGAGACATCCCAGTCCCAGATCAAATCGCCGGCGCCGGTAAGCGCCAGCGCGCGGCGCTCGACATCGGAAACGATGCCGTGGGTGACGCCGCCGGCGAAGGCGTGCTGCATCACCGTGAAGCCGATCAACATCACAATCAGCACCAGGCCGCCGAGCAGCGCGGGCCCAATAATGTCGTTGGTGACGAGCCCGGTGACCGCTAGTCCGGCGGCGCCCGTCCACACCACCAGCAGCAGCCAGGTCGGGATCAGCAGCACCGCGCGGTCAAAACCGTGGGTGGAAAGATAGATGACCAGCGCCAGCCCGAACACGGCGATGCCGGCGAGCGACATGCGCGCGATGCCGGAGGCGACGGCGGGATCGAACACGGCCACCGCGACCAGCGCGGCGAGTGCCGCGAGCCACGCGATAGTGATGTGGGCGTAACGGACATGCCAGCGCGACAGATTGAGATAAGCGAACAAGAACACCAGCAGCGTCGCCGACAGGATAGCTTCGCCGCAGGCGCGCCAGACGCGCTCGGCGCCGGCGGACATGTCGAATACCTTGCCCCAGAATCCGAAATCGATGCCGATATAGATGAGCACCGCCCAGCCGAGCGCGGCGGCGGCCGGGAACATCACCGAGCCTTTCACTACGAACAGAATGGTGAGGAACAGCGCCAGCAGGCCGGCGATGCCGATGACGATGCCGTAGTACAGCGTGAAGGAATTGACCTTGTCTTTGTAGGCGTCCGGCTCCCACAAATAGATCTGCGGCAGCTTGTCGGTACGCAATTCGGCGACGAAAGTGATGACGGTGCCGGGATCGAGCGTGACGCGGAAAATATCGGCGGTGGTATTCTCCTGCCGCAGCGGGCGATCGCCCGAACTGGGCGTGATGCTGGCGATGCGCGAAAGGCCGAGGTCGGGCCAAAACAGGCCGGAGCCGACCATGCGGTAGTGCGGCACGACGATCAGCCGGTCGATCTGCTCATCGGAATTATTAGTGAGCGCGAACACCGCCCAATTGCTGTTGTGTTCGCGAGCGCGCACCTCGATGCGGCGCACGATGCCGTCGGGTCCGGGCGCGGTGGAAACCTGGATGCGGTCGCCGTCGGTCTTTTGCAATTCGGTGGCGGCGGTGAGATCGATGGCCGAGGCGTCGAGCCGCACGTTCACCGCTTCGACCGCATATGCTGGCTGTGCCGCCGGCAGCGACGCGGCGAGCGCGAGCAAGGTGGCCAGCAGTTGAACGTTTCGCCAGAAATTCAAGCGTTGACCTCCCGGCCGGGCGGCCCGCCGGCCAGCCAGCGATGAGTAGCGGGGTGTCGGGGGTTCCGGCAAGCGTTTTGCCATTAACCAAGATTGTGGCGGTGAATAGGCTTAACGGGCAAACCGGCAAGTTTCGCGCGGAAGCAGCTGATTCCTGAGCGTTCGGGTCAGACCGTCAACACGATCTTGCCGATATGCAGGCTGGTTTCCATCAGCGCGTGGGCGGCGGAAGCCTCGCGCAGCGGGAAGGTCTTGTAGATCACTGGCTTGACCTTGCCGGCCGTCAGCATCGGCAGCACCTTGTCCTCGACCGCGGCGCGGACCGCGCCTTTGTCGGCGACCGAACGCGCACGCAAGGTCGATCCGGTGTGATGCAGGCGCTTGAGCATAAGGCGGCGGAAATCCACCGTTGCTTTCGGCGAGCCCTGGAATGCGATCTGCACGATGCGCCCCTCGACGGCGGCCGCTTCGTAATTGCGCGCGATGTAGTCGCCGCCCACCATGTCCAGAATAACGTCGGCGCCTTTGTCGGCGGTGGCCGCCTTGGTCATGGCGACGAAGTCCTCGGTTTTATAATTGACTGCGACGTCGGCCCCGAGCTTGCGGCAGGCGTCGCATTTTTCCGTTGATCCTGCGGTGGTGATGACGCGGGCGCCGAGTTGCTTGGCGAGCTGGATGGCGGTCGTGCCGATGCCCGATGAGCCGCCATGGACCAGAAATGTTTCGCCGCTTTTGAGACCTCCGCGCTCAACCATGTTGTGCCAGACGGTGAAGAAAGTCTCTGGGATGGCCGCGGCCTCGACCATTGGCAATCCGCTGAGCGGCAAAGCGTGGCTTTCATGCGCGAGACAATATTCAGCGTAGCCGCCGCCGATCACCAGAGCAAAAACGCGATCACCGATTTTCCAGCGTTTGACATTCGATCCGAGTGCGACGACCTCGCCTGCGATCTCAAGGCCTGGAATATCCGACGCGCCGGGCGGCGGCGGATAGAGGCCCTGCCGTTGCATCACGTCAGGCCGGTTGACGCCAGCGGCCGCGACCTTCACGAGAATCTCGCCCGCTCCGGGCGTAGGAACGGCACGCTCTTCGGGAACAAGCATTTCGGGCCCACCGGAGGCCTTGATTCCGATGACGGTCATGCGGGCGGGAAGTGCGGTCATGGTTTCCTCTGGTTCTTTGGGTAAGGGCGTCTGTTTAGGCGCGCGACGGCGATGTGACAACCGGCCCGCTCGCGGTTAAATTCTGCCAGGGGGCGCGCCATGGCAGCAATCGACGACGACGACAAGCCGAAGAAAAAAATCGCGCACGAAATCGGACAGGACTTGAGCCTGCTCTCGGTCGAGGAACTCGCCGCGCGCGTTCAGATTCTGCATGACGAAATCGCCCGGCTCGAAGCCGACAAGAAACGCAAGCAAGCTACGCGCTCGGCTGCCGATCAATTTTTCAAGCGGTAATACAGTGCTGCGTCGCGCGCGGCCGTGGAAAAATCCGGCATTGGATGCGAACTTTTAAGGTGTCGTTAAGCTTTCTCGATCATTACTCTAAGCGTCCATCTTCATGGACATTGAGTGGCTCCTGTCCACTCTGTTTGACGCCTCCCTGTTATCAACTTCGAGCCGCCGGCGACGGCGGCTCTTTTTTGTCCCATTACGGTACACAAGCGGCGCTATGGTGGCTGCGCTCTTAAGCTTGTCCGGCAACTATGTCACAAAGTTTGCGCAACCGTGTCTGGACAGGGCGGGCCGGTGGGCCGATGCTGATCCTGACACGGGGCGCGCATAACAGCTCCGGCACAAGGGTGAGGCGTCGCGTGATGTTGGAGAACTCGAATAACGAATTGCAGCCGGTGTCGTTCGGCGAGCGGCTCGCCAATTCGCAGGCCTTCGCCGATTTGTTTCGTGACGGCATGGCGCTGGTGGAAGAAACCGCGACCTACCTCGACGGTCCCGGCCGGCAGGAATCCAAGAAGCTCGCGCGCGGCGCCGGGCTCGCCTACGCCACCGAAAGCATGCGGTTGACGACGCGGCTGATGCAGCTCGCCTCCTGGCTCCTGTTGCATCGCGCGGTCAAGGAAGGCGAGATGTCGCTGTCGCAGGCTCAAAAAGAAAAGAGCAAGGTCAAGCTGTCCGCCGCCGACTTCCACGATCCGGACAATCTGGAATTATTGCCGGCGAGCTTGCGCGAGCTGATCGAGCGTTCGCACAAGCTGCAAAGCAAAGTGCGCCGGCTCGACGCCAACATCCACACCCAAGCCGCGCCCAATCAGGGGGCGGCGGTCAATCCGGTCGAGCGCCAGCTCGGCCTGTTGAAGGCGGCGTTCGGCGCGGAAAGCATCTGACCGCGCCGGCCCCCGGGATTAAATGAAAACCCCCGCATAAGCGGGGGTTTTTCGTTGCCGGTGAGGGCCTTGTTTATTTCTTGTCGGCCTTCTTGGCTTCGGGCTTCTTGTCGTCGCCTTTCTTGTCCTCGGCTTTCAGGAAGCCCGAGAACTTCTTCTGGAAACGCGACAGCCGGCCGCCGCGGTCGAGCAGTTGCTGCTGGCCGCCGGTCCAGGCCGGATGCGACTTCGGGTCGACGTCGAGATGCATGACGTCGCCTTCCTTGCCCCAGGTGGAGCGGGTGGTGAATTCGCTGCCATCGGTCATCACAATCTTGATGGTGTGATAATCGGGATGGATCTCGGATTTCATGGCTCGGTTCCGTAAAACGCTGAATGGGGCTGAATTTGGCGGGTCTATACAGCAGTGCGGTGGACGCGGCAAGTCGCTGCGATTGACCGCCGTCGAGCCTAAAGGGCATTGTCCCGCGCGACAGGCGGGGCGGTAAAAAGGGCTTTGCGGGCATGAGTTTCGCCAGTGATGGACGCGGCCTCGATACCGCGAGCGCAGGAGCAGCCAGCCCCGACAAACGCAGCGTGAGGCTTCAGCCGCTTAGGGCACTGGCGCCCTATATCGGCCGCTATCGCGGCCGTGCGCTCGCCGCGCTGGCCTCGCTGGTGGTCGCCGCGCTCACCACGCTGATCGTGCCGGTCGCGGTGCGCCGCATGATCGACTTCGGCTTCTCGGCCGAGGCGGCGGCGCTGATCGACAGCTATTTCGCGGTGATGATCGCAGTGGTGGCCGTGCTCGCGGTCTCCAGCGCCATGCGTTACTACCTCGTCACCACGCTCGGCGAACGCATCGTCGCGGATTTGCGAGCCGACGTGTTCGCGCATCTCACCCGGCTGTCATCGGCGTTCTTCGATGCCGCCAAGACCGGCGAGATGGTGTCGCGGCTCACCGCCGACACCACCCAGATCAAATCGGCGGTCGGCGCCTCGGTGTCGATCGCGCTGCGCAATGCGGTGCTGTTCTTCGGCGGCGCCGCGATGATGGTGGTGACCAGCCCGCGGCTGTCGCTGTTCGTGCTCGCCGCGATTCCGGTGATCGTGCTGCCGCTGGTCGGCTTCGGTCGCGCGGTGCGGCGTCGCGGCCGCGCCGCGCAAGATACGCTTGCGGATGCGTCAGGTTATGCCGGCGAATTGATCGGCGCGATGCGCACGCTCCAGGCATTTACCAACGAAAAGCTCGCGGTCGGACGCTACAGCGCCGCGGTCGGGCAGGCCTATGACGCCGCGCGCGATGCCACCAAGGCACGGGCGGTGCTGACCGCGATCGCGATCTTTCTGATATTCGCCAGCGTTGTCCTGGTGCTGTGGATCGGCGCGCAGGACGTGATGGTCGGCCGCATCACTGCCGGGCGATTGGGCCAGTTCGTGCTCTACGCGGTGTTTGCCGCCGGCGGCCTGGGCGAACTCAGCCAGGTCTGGGGAGAGATCGCGCAGGCTTCGGGCGCGGCCGAGCGGCTGTTCGAGATTTTGGGCATAGAGCCGCAGATCAAGGCGCCGGCGCGGCCGGTGGCGCTAGTAAAGCCGTCGGGCGGCGAGGTCGAATTCCGCGACGTGCGGTTTGCCTATCCGGGCCGGCCGGACGCTGCCGTGCTCGACAGAATTTCGTTTCATGTGCGGCCAGGCGAGAAGTTGGCGTTGGTTGGGCCGTCCGGCGCCGGCAAGAGCACGGTGTTTCATCTCATCCTGCGGTTCTACGATCCGTTGAGCGGCCTGGTGAGTTTCGACGGTGTGCGGCTGACCGACGCCGATCCTGCCGAGTTGCGCATGCAGATTGCGTTAGTGCCGCAGGACGCGGTGGTATTTGCCGGCTCGGTGCGCGACAACATCCGCTTCGGCCGGATGGCGGCGAGCGATGCCGAAATCGAGCAGGCGGCGCAGGCCGCCTCTGCCACGGAATTCGTCGCGCGCATGCCGCAAGGCTTCGAGACCCAGATCGGCGAGCGCGGCGTCACGCTGTCGGGCGGCCAGCGCCAACGCATCGCCATCGCGCGCGCGATTTTGCGCGAGGCGCCGCTGCTTCTGCTCGACGAGGCGACGTCGTCGCTTGACGCCGAGAGCGAGACACTGGTGCAGCGGGCACTGGCGCGGCTGATGGAAAAACGCACGACGATCGTGATCGCGCATCGCCTCGCCACCGTGCAGCGCTGCGACCGCATTCTGGTGCTGGACCGCGGCCGCATCGTGGAGGAGGGTACCCACGCCTCGCTCTCCGGCGCCGGCGGGCTCTACGCCCGGCTGGCGAAGTTGCAATTCGAGATGAGATGATTTTTTCTGTCGGCCCCGCGAAGGTGGACCCATAATACCTGCGCTCGTTGATTAAGCCTGCCACCTCAATCTATTCACCGGCTTGCCCGACAACGGGTTCTTGTCCTCGCCAACGTAAACAAAGCCGTGCTTCTCGTAGAAGCGGATGGCGCGGGCGTTGTCTTTGTTGACATGCAGAATCAAACCGCGCGGCGACAGGCGCTTGGCCTCGTCGAGCAGCGCCGGCGCCACGCCCGAGCCCCAATGCTCGGGCGCGACCACGACCTGGTCGACATACATCGTCTTGAGATCGACGGTGATGAAGCCGATCAGCGTGCCGTCCGCTTCCGCCAGCATTATGCGCGCCGCCGGTACCAGTTCCTTGCGCCAGCGCTCGCGCCACCAGTCGACGCGTGCGTCGAAATCGATGTCTGGATAATGCTGCGTCCAAGTGCGCCGCCACAGCTCGATCGCCGAGTCCTCGTCGGCGGTGGCGTAGGGGCGCAAGGTGGTTTTGGCGCTCACCGTTCGGTCAGCTTGAACTCGATGCGGCGGTTGCGCTTGTAGGCGTCCTCGGTGGTGCCGATCTCGATCGGCTGGAATTCGCCGAAGCCGGCGGCCACCAGCCGCTGCGGCGAAACGCCCTTGGCCACCAGATATTGCACCACCGAAATCGCGCGCGCCGCCGACAGATCCCAGTTCGACTTGAATTGCCCGCCGGTGATCGGGCGGACGTCGGTGTGGCCGTCGACGCGCAGCACCCAGGCGATATCGGCCGGGATTTGCTTCTCGAGTTCGACCAGCGCGCCGGCGACCTTGTCGAGTTCGGCGCGCGCATCGGCTTGAGGTCGGCCTTTCCGGTGTCGAAGAACAGTTCCGATTGCAGCACGAAACGGTCGCCGACCACGCGCACGTCGGGCCTGTTGCCGAGGATTTGGCGCAGCTTGCCGAAGAAGTCGGAGCGGTACTTGGTCAGCTCCTGCACCTTCTGCGCCAGCGCCACGTTGAGCCGCGCGCCGAGATCGGCGATGCGGTTTTGCGCTTCCTTGTCTTTCTGCTCGGAGGCGTCGAGCGCCACTTCGATCGCGGCGAGCTGGCGGCGCAGCGCGGCGATCTGCTGGTTAAGGATCTCGACCTGCGCCAGCGCCTTGGACGAAATCTTCTTCTCGCCTTCGAGCGCGCCGGAGAGTTCGGAAATCTTGCCCTGGGCGGCAGTGGCGCCGGCACCTGCGCCTTCGGCGATGCCCTTGAACTTGTCGCGGTCGCTCTGAGCGGTGGCGAGCGAGGCGCTCAATTGGGCGAGTTGGTCTTCGAGATTGGCCTTGCCGGTTTTTTCCATCGCCAGCAGCTCGGTAAGCTGGGCGATCTGCGCGTTGAGGCGGGTCAGCGCGGTGTCCTTGCCGGCGACTTCCTGCTGCAAATAGAATTGCACCACCACGAACACGGTCAGCAAGAAGATGATGCCGAGAACGAGCGTCGACAGCGCGTCGACGAAGCCCGGCCAGTAGTTCATGCCGCTGTCGCCGCGGCGCGTTCGTGCAAGCGCCATGTTTTAATCCCACTTGGTCAGCGGTCGACCTTCTCGCGCACCATGATTTCCAGCAGGCGCTTGATCTCGCGCTGCTGTGAGGCCTGGCTGTCGACCCAGTCGCGGATCATCTGCTGCTCGGTGCGCATGTGGTGCACCAGGCCCTGGATTGCCTCCGCCAGATTGGACATAGCGGTGGACGCGCCCTTGCTGGTGCCGGCCTCGTTGATCGCCTCGCGCAGGCGGTCGATCGAAGAGCGCATTTCGCCGTTGCCGGCGCCGCCGGTTATCGGCTCGGAAGCCTGGTCGTAAACCGTGGTGGAGAGCCAGTCTTCCAATTCAGTGTAGAAGCGGTTCTGCGCTTGGCTCGATTGCAAGTCGAGAAAGCCGAGCACCAGCGAGCCGGCGAGGCCGAACAGCGAAGACGAAAACGAGATGCCCATGCCGCTGAGCGGCGCGGCGAGGCCCTCGCGCAGCGAGTCGAACATGGTGCCGGCGTCGCCGCCGGCTTTGAGCCCCTGGATGACATTGCCGACCGAGCCTACTGTCTCGATCAGGCCCCAGAAGGTGCCAAGCAGGCCGAGGAAGACCAGAAGGCCGGTCATGTAGCGCGAGATATCGCGCGCCTCGTCCAGGCGGGTGGCGATCGAGTCCAGAATGCTGCGCATCAATTGCGCCGACATCGCCATGCGGCCGACGCGGCTGCCGAGGATCGCCGCCATCGGCGCCAGCAGCACCGGGGCGCGGTCGACCGCGAGGCCGGGATCGGCGAGGCGGAAATTATTGACCCAAGCGATTTCCGGATAAAGGCGCAGCACTTGGCGCAGCGTGAGAACGATGCCGATGATCAGCACGCCGATGATCAGCGAATTCAGGCCGGGATTGGCCATGAACGCCGTTTCGATCTGCTTGTGCAGCACGAAGGCGACCAGTCCGCCCAGCACGACGAACACCAGCATCCGCAACAAAAAGATGCGGGGCGACGACAGTTTGAGCGGATCGAGTTCTTTTGCCATCAGACCAGCCAACGCCGGGACCGGATTCGTCCCGCAATATGGCACAGACAGAGACCAAGGAAAAAGCAGTTGTGCCGGAACACCAGCATAAATCGGCGGAATGAGTTGAAATTGCGGTGGCCGTTAGCGGCCTAAGCTTTGGCGGCTGCTTTGAGCACGCGCAACAGCTCTTTATGGATGGCGTCGTTGCCGGCGACGATCTGGCCCTTGGCGAACATATCCTCGCCGCCGTCGCAATCGCTGACGAAACCGCCGGCCTCGCGCAGCAGAATGAGGCCTGCCGCGATGTCCCAGGGCTTGATGTCGCGCTCCCAATAGCCATCGAGACGGCCGGCCGCGACCCAGGCGAGATCGAGCGCGGCGGCGCCGAAGCGGCGCAGCCCCGCGACCTCCTCCTGCATGGCGCCGGTTTCCCGCTGCCCAAGCGCGAGATCGCCGCGGCCATGATGGGGAAGTCCGCAGGCGATCACGGACTCGGCAAGGCGTTTTCGGCCGGCGACGCGGATGCGCTGCTCGTTCATGAACGCGCCCTTGCCCTTCTCGGCGATGAACATCTCTTCGTTGGCCGGATTGTAGATCAGGCCGGCGACCACCGCGCCTTCGCGTTCGAGCGCGATCGAAATCGCGAATTGCGGAATGCCGTGCAGGAAATTGGTGGTGCCGTCGAGCGGGTCAACGATCCAGCGATGCGACTTGTCGGCGCCGTCGCGATGACCCCCTTCCTCGCCGAGAAAGCCGTAACCGGGCCGCGCCTTGCCGAGTTCCTGGTACAGTGTTTCCTCGGCGCGGCGGTCGGCGGACGACACGAAATTCGCCGGACCTTTCAGCGAGACCTGCAGTTTCTCCAACTCGCCGAAATCGCGCTTGAGCGCGCGCGCGGTCTTGCGCGCGGCGGCGATCATGACGTTGAGCAGCGGCGAGTGGAGCATGGCGCGTGGGTCTGCCCGCGCGCGGGCGCGGCGTCAAGTACGCGGTGGCAGCGTCGACAGCCACTTCTTGGCGGCTTTTTCCGCGGCGTCGCGCACCGCCGGCGTCTGCTGGCCGGCGTAGACGTCGAGATCTGGATCGCTGGCGCCGCCCGCCTTGGCGATCATGTGCCATTTGACCGCCTCGGTTGGGTTGGCCGGCATTCCGCGGCCGGCCATCAGAATGCGCGACAGCCGGTCCTGCGCGATTGGGCTGCCGCGGCGCGCGGAAATCAGGAACAGATTGGCGGCGGCGGTTTCGTTTTTCGTAATACCGTCGCCGTTGAACTGCGCGATGGCGTATTCGACCATGGCGTCAAGGTTGCCGGCGACGGAGGCCAGTCCCATCAGGCGCGTCGCCTCATTCAAGTCCTTCGGAACGCCGCGGCCTTCTTTGTACATGGTGGCAAGCGCGTATTGCGCTTCCGAATTTCCGGCGCCGGCTGCTTGCTTGAACAGTTCGGCGGCTCGCGCGAAATCCTGCGGAAACTGCTGGCCCTGCAGATACAGCAGCCCGAGATCGTAGGCGGCGGGTGCGTGTCCGCGCTTGGCGGCTTCCGCCAGCAGGCGGGCGGCGCCGTCGTGGTCGCGCGGTCCTGCGCGGCCTTCGAGATCGAACATCGCCAGCGCGAACATGGCGTCGCGATCGCCGTGCGCGGCGGCGAGCTTGTACCATTGCGACGCCTTGCTGTCGTCGCGGCCGACGCCGAGGCCTTGCGCGTAGATTTCGCCCAGCAGCGTCATGGCGGCGGCGTCGTTTTGCTCCGCGCGCTTGGTCGCCTCCGCGATCGCGGTCAGATAAAGGCCGCGCTGAAAGGCGCCGTAGGCGAGGTCGACATTGCCGTTGTCGGTCGCAGCAGGCGGCGTTGGTCGTGTTGGCGGCGATGCCTTTTTCGTGGGCGCCGCCGGAACCGGCACGGCTAGCACAATTGCTGCGAATAAGCTCAGTGTGGCGACGGTGATGAGCGACTTGGTCGTCATGCCGCGCGCTCCGGGATGCGCAGATGCGCGGCAGCGCCGGCAACCGTCGCAGCGACCGCCTGCGGGTCGCGCCAGAGCCAATCGCCGAGCGCGATGAAATCGGCGCCGGCGGCCACCAGCGGCGCGACTTCGCCGAGCGATGCGGCATAGCCGACGCAAGGCGCCTCGAATACTTCCGCCCACCAGGCGATGCGCTCCTCGATCGCCTCGAAGCCCGGCCGGTCGCCGCCGCCGTCAGGCTCGCCGAACATGACGTAGTCGGCGCCCGCTTCCGCCGCGATCATCGCGTCATGACGCGTGGACAGGCCGCCGGCGCCGACGATGCGCTCGGGTTTGAGCTGCGCGATCGCGTCGTTGAACGCGGCGATACCGGCCGCATGTGCGCCGTCGGCGCCGGCGCGCGCCACCAGATCGGCGTGTCCGCCGAGCAGCAGCGCGGCGTCCTTGTCCTGAACGATGGGCCCCAGCGCCTTGGCGCGATTGATCTGCGTGCGTTCGTCAGCTTCGGCAAAGCGCAACAGCACGGCGGCGACATCGCCCGCCGCCATGGCCGCGGCAAGGACGCTGGAAAACGCCTGCGCATCCGCGACCGGCGGCGTCACCAGGTAAAGACGTGGCGTCGGGCGCGGCTCGGTTTGTTTGGGTCGCGAACTCATGGCCCCCGCATGCTAGCTCAATCGGGCGGAAAATTGACGCGGCAAATGCATAGGCTAGCATCGCAGAAAAGGCCGGAGAAAAACGGTCGCATGCGCGAAAAATTCCGAGGAGGGCCCATGTTCAAGCGCCTGTCGATGCTGCTGCTATGTCTGGCCGCCGTGCCTGCGACGGCGGCCGACTATCCGGCTCGCGCCATCAAGATGGTGGTGCCGTTCGCGCCCGGCGGCGGCACCGATGTGCTCGGCCGCATCATCGCACAGCGCCTATCCGAGCAATGGGGCCAGCCGGTCGTGGTCGAGAATCAGCCCGGCGCATCCGGCGGCATCGGCACCAAGGCCTTCGTCAAGGCCGAGCCCGACGGCTACACGCTGCTGATGGCCTCGACCGGCGCGCTGATGGCGGCCTCCGCCGCGCTGGCGCCGGAAGGCGACTTCGACGTCAATAAATTTTTCGCGCCGATCACGGTGGTAGCGGCGCCGCCTTATCTGCTGGTGGTCAATCCGAAGATCAAGGTCAACTCGGTCGCGGAGTTGATCAAGCTCGCGAGCGCCAAGCCGCAGGCGCTGTCATTCGGATCGTCGGGGATCGGGGCTGCGTCGCATCTGTCGGGTGCGCTGTTCGAGAAGGACGCGCATGTTGAGATGTTGCACGTGCCTTACAAAGGCACCGGCCCGGCGGTGACCGATCTGCTCGGCGGTCGCATCGATATGATGTTCTCGCCCTCGACCACGGTGCAGGCCTTTGTCGAGAGCGGCAAACTCAAGGCGCTCGCTACTACCGGCGCCAAGCGTTCGAAATTTTCGCCGAATGTTCCGACGGTGGCCGAAAGCGGCTTGCCCGGCTACGAGTCGACCGGCTGGTTCGGCCTCTTGGCGCCGGCGCACACGCCGCCGGAGGTCGTCGCCAAACTCAACAAGGCGGTGGTCGCGATCATGGCCGAAAAGGACGTGATCAAGCACATGGCCGCGCTTGGTGCAGAGCCCGAGCCGCAGACGCCCGAGCAGTTCGGCCACTACATCAATGCCGACATCGCCAAATGGGCGAAGCTGGTGAAGGAAGAGAACATCGTCATTCCGGGCGCGGGGAAGTAGAAATTTTTCTGCCATGCTCCGCGAAGGTGGGGCATCCAGCACTCGCGGCGCGCTATGGAAGCACTGGGTCCCCGCTTTCGCGGGGACGACAGTGGGATGTGTCGCGCCGCTTGCTCACGGCATCGGGATCGGGCCCATGTCCTTGGGCACCTTGTAGCCCTTCTGCACCGCCGGGCGCTTTGCGATGGTCTCGTACCAGCGTTTGACGTTGGGGAATTGTTTCATGTCGATGGTCTGCCACTCGAAGCGCGAGATCCACGGCCAGATCGCGATGTCGGCGATCGAATAGTCGTCGGCGACGAAGTGCGCGGCCTTCGAGCCGCGTGTTGAGCACCTTGTAGAGCCGGTGCGCTTCCTTGAGATAGCGCTCCTCGGCGTAGGGCGCCTTGCCCTTGTTGTATTTCACGAAGTGATGCACCTGGCCGAGCATCGGGCCGGGGCCGCCCATCTGCCACATCAGCCACTCGATCACTTTGTAGCGGCCTTCGCCCGATTTCGGCAGCAGCTTGCCGGTCTTGTCGGCGAGATAGATCAGGATCGCGCCCGACTCCATCAGCGACATGTTGTTGTCGCGGTCGACGATCGCGGGGATGCGGTTGTTCGGCGCGACTTTGAGAAAGTCCGGCGCGAACTGTTCGTCCTTGGAAATGTCGATGGCGTGCACGGTGTAGGGCAGGCCGATTTCCTCCAGCATGATGGAGGCCTTGCGGCCGTTGGGCGTCGTCCAGGTGTAAAGATCGATCACGTTTGGTGTCCTTGAATGAGTATGGAAGGTAAGGAACAGCGGGAGGGGCAGCGCGTTGTTAGCGAGGTTCCATTAGCAGGAGGCGACCATGAAACTCAATGTCCTCGTCATTGCGCTGGCGGCTACGGCCTTCGGCTCACTCGGCGCCAGCGCGCAAACCGTGATCGAGGAACGCCGCGATCCCGCGGTTGTGATCGAGCACGATCAGCCGGATCGGTCCGTGACGGTCGAGAAGCGCGGCGGGTTGCTCGGCACCGAGCATAAATCGACGACGGTGGAGACCACCGGTTCGGGCGATTGCAGCACCAAGACCGTTCATAAGGACGATCTGCTTGGCTCGAAGACGGTCCGCAAAACGAATTGCGAGTAGCCGCTTCGTTTGACTTTTGATGATTGGAAAAGGCCGCGTTGTTACGCGGCTTTTTTCTCGAGGTCGGCCTTCCACTGCCCGAGCGCGGCCAGCCCGTTCATCTTGGCGCGATGTGAAAACGCGCGCTGCGCGGCGGCGACGTTCTCGGTCTTGCCGTTCCAGGTCGTCTGCGGCGCGTGCTGCAGCGCGCGGCCATAGGAGAAGGTGAGCGCCCAAGGCAGATTGCCGATGCTGTTCATGGCGTCGAGATTGGCGGTCGCCTCCTCGTCGCTTTGTCCGCCGGACAGGAAGGCGATGCCGGGCACCGCGCCCGGCACGCAATTCTTCAGCACCTTGACGGTGCGTGCGGCGACATCCTCGACGGTGGCGCGCGTCTTGCTGCCTTTGCCCGGCACGATCATGTTGGGCTTGAGCACGATGCCTTCGAGCGCGACCTTGTTAAAATATAGTTCCTCGAACTGTGTCTTGAGCACCAATTCGGTGACCGATTGCGCAGCGTTCGATGTCGTGGTCGCCGTCCATCAGCACTTCCGGTTCGACGATCGGAACAATCTGCGCCGCCTGGCAGAGCGCGGCATAGCGCGCCAGCGCGTGGGCATTGGCGCGGATGC
This sequence comes from uncultured Alphaproteobacteria bacterium, assembly GCA_963809675.1. Taxonomy (GTDB): domain Bacteria; phylum Pseudomonadota; class Alphaproteobacteria; order Rhizobiales; family Xanthobacteraceae; genus Pseudolabrys. Next base: position 111,225 of record CAWEKJ010000005.1, on the reverse strand, counting down.
AGGCATAGCTCGGAATGCCGGCGCCGATGTCGATCACCGCGCGCCATTTGGCGAAGCGTGCGCCCTGCTCGTAATATTTCGGCAGCCGGTCGGCGAGCTTGTCGAGACCGACGGTGACGACTTCGCCCGGGCACATCGGCAGCGGCTTGGTGCCTTCGTCCACCTTGATGCCGGGAATAGCGCCGGCCTTCTTGATGATATCGACCAGCGGCGTGCCGTCCTTGGCCTTTTGCCAGATCGTCTCGTCGTACAGGATGACGCCGGAGATGTGCTTCATGCCCTCGGCCGAGCGGAACAGCATCTCGCGGTAATCGCGGCGGCTGTCCTCGGTCGATTCCACGCCGATGGCGTCGAAGCGCTTCTTGATGGTGCCGGAGGATTCGTCGGCCGCCAGGATGCCCTTGCCGGGCGCGACCATGGCCCGCGCCACTTTGTTCAGTTCATCGAGATTCATCGCCCTCTCCCGAAATTTTTCGCCGCTCATCTTACTCTCAACACCTCGACCCCCGGCAAGGCCTTCCCCTCCAGCCATTCCAGGAAAGCGCCGCCGGCTGTGGATACATAGGTCAGGCGGTCGGTCACGCCCGCGACATTGAGCGCCGCCACCGTGTCGCCGCCGCCCGCGACCGAGACAAGTTTGCCGGCCGCGGTCAGTTCCGCCGCGGCTTCCGCCACTTCGACCGTGCCGTTGTCGAACGGTTCCATCTCGAAGGCGCCGAACGGGCCGTTCCAGACCAGCGTCTTGGAACGCGCCAGCACCGAGACCGCCTGCTCGATGCTGCGCGGTCCGATATCCAGGATCATGTCGTTGTCGCCGACGTGATCGACGTCGACGACGCGCGAGGGCGCGTGCGCCTCGAATTTCTCCGCCACCACCGCGTCGACCGGCAGCACGATCTCGCGCTTGGCCGCCTTGGCCTCGTCCATGATTTTCTGCGCGGTCTCGATCAGGTCGCGCTCGACCAGCGATTTCCCGATGCGCTTATTGAGCGCCAGCAAAAAAGTGTTCGCCATGGCGCCGCCGATGATCAGCACGTCGACTTTCTTCAGCAGGTTGCCGAGCAGATCGAGCTTGGTGGAAATCTTGGCGCCGCCGACGATGGCGGTGAGCGGCCGCGCCGGTTTGTCGAGCGCCTTCTCGAAGGCTTCCAATTCCGCCTGCAGCGTGCGCCCGGCATAGGCCGGAAGCGCGTGGCCAGCCCTTCGGTCGAGGCGTGCGCGCGGTGCGACACCGAGAAAGCATCATTGACGAAAATGTCGCCGAGCTTGGCCAGCGCCGCGACGAATGTTGGATCGTTCTTTTCCTCGCCGGCATGGAAGCGGGTGTTCTCCAGGCAGACGATGTCGCCGGGCTTCATGGCGGCGACCGCGCGCTCGGCCGCTTCGCCGATGCAATCGTCGACGAATTTGATCGGCCGCTTGATGATGTGCGCCACCTCGGCGGCGACCGGCTTGAGCGACTGCTTCGGGTCGCGCCCCTTCGGGCGGCCGAAATGCGACAGCAGGATCACCTTGGCGCCCTTGTCGGCGATCTCGGTGATGGCGGGCGCCATGCGCTCGATGCGCGTTGCGTCGCTGACGACGCCGTTCTCCACCGGCACGTTGAGGTCGGCGCGCACCAGCACGCGCTTTGCCCTTCACGTCGACGTGGTCGAGGGTGCGGAACGCGCTCATGGATTGGCTCAGACGCGGAGCGTCAGATCAACTTGCCCATCGCCACGGCGGTGTCCGCCATGCGGTTGGAGAAGCCCCATTCGTTGTCGTACCACGACATCACGCGCACCAGCGTGCCGTCCATGACCTTGGTCTGGTCCATGTGGAAGATCGACGAGCGCGGGTCGTGGTTGAAATCGCTCGAGACATTCGGCTCGATGGTGAAGCCGAGGATGCCCTTGAGCTGCTGCTCGGAGGCGCGTTTGACCGCGCCGTTGATCTCGTCCTTGGTGGTGGCCTTCTTGGCGACGAACTTGAAATCGATCACCGAGACGTTCGGCGTCGGCACGCGGATTGACACGCCGTCGAGCTTGCCATTGAGTTCCGGCAGCACGAGGCCGACCGCCTTGGCGGCGCCGGTCGAGGTCGGGATCATGTTCAGCGCCGCCGCGCGTGCGCGGTAGAGATCCTTGTGCATGGTGTCGAGCATCGGCTGGTCGCCGGTGTAGGAATGGATCGTCGTCATGAAGCCCTTGTCGATGCCGACGGCGTCGTTGAGCACCTTGGCGACCGGCGCCAGGCAATTGGTGGTGCAGGAGGCGTTCGAGACGACCTTGTGGTCCTTGGTCAGCTTGTCGTGGTTGACGCCGTAGACGACGGTGAGGTCGGCGCCTTCGGCCGGCGCCGAGATCAGCACGCGCTTGGCGCCGGCGGTCAGATGCATCGAGGCCTTGTCCTTGGCGGTGAAGATGCCGGTGCATTCCAGCGCGATGTCGACGCCGAGGTCCTTCCACGGCAGCGTGGTGGGGTCCTTGATCGGCGGTGACTTTGATCGCGCCGTTGCCGACGCTGATGGTGTCGCCCTTGACCGTCACCGTGCCGGGGAAGCGGCCATGCACCGAGTCGTAGCGCAGCAGATGCGCGTTGGTCTCGACCGGGCCGAGATCGTTGATGCGCGACGACGTCGATGTCGTGGCGGTCGGCCTCGGCGATGGCGCGCAGAATATTGCGGCCGATGCGGCCGAACCCGTTGATGGCAACACGGACAGTCATCACAGTCGCTCCCGGCTCTTAACGTCGCATGGCCGCGCAGGGCCACGGCCTCATATAGTCGTTCGTTTACGCCTTCCCAAGCTTGCGCAGGGCCGCCTCGGCGACCGCTTCGGCTGTAATGCCGAAATGCTTATAAAGGTCCTTATAGGGCGCGCTGGCGCCGAAACCTGTCATGCCGACGAAGACGCCGTCGGAGCCGATGATGGCGTCCCAGCCCTGGCGGATCGCGGCTTCGACGCCGACTTTACCGTGGCGTCGCCGATCACGGCGCGGCGCGCCGCTTCGGGCGCTTCCAGCAGCAATTCGAAGCAGGGCACCGACACGACGCGGGCCGCGACGCCCTTGCCGGCCAGCAGCTTTTTCGCGTCGACGGCGATGGCCACTTCCGAGCCGGTGGCGAAGATCGAGACCTCGGCTTTGCCGTCGGCTGCGGCGATTTCGTAGGCGCCGGCGGCGCAACGGTTGTTGTCGAGGAAATTCTGGCTGAGCTGCGGCAGATTTTGCCGCGTCAGCGCCAGCACGCTTGGCCGGTTTTTGGCTTCGAGCGCGAGCTGCCAGCATTCGGCGGTCTCCACCGCGTCGCAGGGGCGGAACACGAGAAGATTGGGAATGGCGCGCAGCGCGGCCAGATGCTCGACCGGCTGATGCGTCGGCCCGTCTTCGCCCAGGCCGATCGAGTCGTGCGTCATGATGTGGATGACGCGCTTGCCCATCAGCGCGGCGAGCCGGATCGCCGGCCGGCAATAATCCGAGAACACCAGGAACGTGCCGGAGTAGGGGATGATGCCGCCGTGCAGCGCCATGCCGTTCATGGCGGCGGCCATGCCGTGCTCGCGCATGCCGTAATGGATGAAGCGGCCGGAATAGTCGGCGGCGCTCATCGCCTTCATCGACTTGGTGCGCGTGTTGTTGGAGCCGGTGAGATCGGCCGAGCCGCCGATCATTTCCGGCAGCGCCGGGATCAGGCTCTCGAGCGCGAACTCGCAGGCGGTGCGGGTCGCGATTTCCTTCGGCGTGGCGGCGAGCGACTGCTTCACCGCAGCGACAGCGCTCGCGAAAGCCGCCTTCGGCAGGTCGCCTTTCATGCGGCGTTCGAACTCGGTGCGCTTGCCGGCATCGAGCGCGGCGAGGCGCTTGCTCCAGTCGGCGTGCGCGGCTTTCGAGCGCTCGCCGGCCTTGCGCCATGCGGAAAGAATATCGGCGGGAATTTCGAATGGCGCGTGGCTCCAGCCGAGCTTCTCGCGCGCGCCTTTGATCTCGTCGGCGCCGAGCGGCGAGCCGTGCGCGGACGCTTTGCCGGCCTTGCTCGGCGCGCCGAAGCCGATGGTGGTCTTGCAGGCGATCAAAACCGGCCTGTCGGATGTTTGCGCTTTCTCGAGCGCCGCGGCAATCGCTTGCGGGTCGTGGCCGTCGACGCGCGAGGCGGTCCAGCCGGCGGCCTCGAAGCGCTTCACCTGATCGACGCTGTCGGCGAGCGACAGCGCGCCGTCGATGGAAATGCCGTTGTCGTCGAACAGCACGATCAGTCGGTTGAGCTTCAGATGCCCGGCGAGCGCGATGGCTTCCTGGCTGATGCCTTCCATCAGGTCGCCGTCGGAGGCGAGCACATAAGTCTTGTGATCGACGATACCGCCGAATTCCGCCGCCAGATGCCGCTCGGCGATCGCCATGCCGACCGCGTTGGCCAGTCCCTGGCCGAGCGGGCCGGTGGTGGTCTCGACGCCGGGCGTGATGGCCGTATTCCGGATGGCCGGCGGTGATCGAGCCGAGCTGGCGGAAGTGCTTGATCTGATCGATCGTCATCGCCTGGATAGCCGGTCAGATAGAGCAGCGCGTAAATCAGCATCGAGCCGTGGCCGGCGGAGAGCACGAAGCGGTCGCGGTCGGGCCAGGCCGGATCGGCCGGATCGAATTTCAGGAATTGCGTGAACAGGACGGTCGCGACGTCGGCGGCGCCCATCGGCAGGCCGGGATGGCCAGACTTCGCCTGCTCGACCGCGTCCATCGCCAGCGCGCGGATGGCGTTGGCCATTACGTCATGGGCGACGGCGGGAGCGGGAGCCGCTTGCTCGCGGCGCGCTGTGGGCGCCACGGCGGCCGTCGGCGAAGCGTTTGCACTCATGGAAAAGGCCTGTTTGCGAGGCTGGATAGCATGTGAGGCCCTTGAGTCAATGTGACCGCGGAACCATTGCCCCGCCATGCACAGGCTCTCGAAAACATCGGGGTAAATCGCACGCCAAGCGTTGACGGCAGGATCGCGCAGCACGTAAGGTTCTTCGCCTAAATCTTTGCCCCCGCTAGAGTTTTTGAGTGCGGATGAAGGCGATGCCGGACCAAAGCGCGATCGATACAGCAGTAAAGCGTCTGGCGCTTGCGCTCGACGCGCTCGATGCCGCGGCCGAGCGTCGGCATGAAGCCGACCGCAGCGAAGAGGGGCTGGCGAGCCAGCTCCACGCGCTCGGCGTCGATCGTACCAAGCTCGCTGCCGCGCTCGACGGCGAGACTGCGCGCTCGCGCCGGCTCGAAAACACCAACCGCGAGATCGCGCAACGGCTCGACGCGGCCATCGCCAGCATCCAGTCGGTGCTGGATGCAAACGAGTAAATTTATGGCCACGGTCAACGCCACCATCGCCGGCCGCCAATTCCGCCTCGCCTGCGAAGACGGGCAGGAGGAGCATCTTCAATTGCTCGCCCAGGATCTCGACGCAGCGAATCGAGGAACTGCGCAAGAAGTTCGGCGAGATCGGCGACACCCGGCTCACGGTGATGGCGGCGCTGATGGTCGCCGACGAATTGGCGGAAGCGACCCGCAGGATCCGCCGCCTGGAGGAGGACGCGACCGCGTTGCAGGATGCCCGCGTGGTCGGCGCCGACCGCGCCAAGGCGGCCTCGGACGCCGTGGTTAACGCCTTCAACTCGGCGGCCGAGCGGATCGAGGGCATCACCCGCAAGCTCAACCAGAGCCTCGGCAACGGCGTCGCGATCGGGTAGGGCGCTTTATCTCGCTTTTGAGCGATGGTGGCGCCGGACCCCCATAAGCACTACATTCGAGTCGCGGGGCTGTGGGGCGCGTCTGGAGAAAATTCCCCGGGGCCTTACGATCCTATCGGGAGCTGTCCCTGGCCGGGCTCGTGGGCTCGGTCATATGGCGCCCACCTACTTATGTAGGTTCCCGGGATCACCTCCGACGGCTTTCGCGGCTCCGCACTCTATCCATGCCTGACCTGACCGAAAATCAATCGGCAAAAGCTGCGCTCCGCACCGCGGCCCTGGCGCTGCGCGATGCGCTGCCGGCGGCGCACGCGCAGGCGGCGGCGGAGACGATCGCCGCGCGGCCGTTTCCGATGAGGATCGCGGCGGGCGCCATCGTTTCCGGCTTCTCGCCGATGAAGACCGAGATCAATCCAATCCCGCTGATGCGCAGGCTCGGCGGACGCCGGCGCGCAGCTCGCGCTGCCGGCGATCGCGGGCGCGGCAAGCCGCTGATCATGCGCGCCTGGAAATTCGGCGATCCATTCAAAGCCGGGCAGTGGGGCATTCGCGAGCCGGTGCCGGAAGCGCCGGAAGTCGCGCCCGATATTCTGATTGTGCCGCTCGCCTGCTTCGACCGCGCCGGCCATCGCATCGGCTACGGCGCCGGTTACTACGACATGACCATCAGCGCCTTGCGCGCCAGGAAGAAAGTCGTCGCCATCGGTCTCGCCTTCGCCGCGCAGGAAATTCCGCACGTTCCCGCCACGGAGCGCGACGAGCGGCTCGATCTCGTGCTAACGGAGCGCGAGGTGATTGATTTTAGAAAGTCCTGAACACGATGCGCATCCTCTTCATCGGCGACGTGATCGGCCGCTCCGGGCGCGCGATTGTCAACGAACGGCTGCCGGGCCTGATCGCCAAGTGGAAGCTCGATCTCGTCGTCGTCAACGGCGAAAACGCCGCCGGTGGCTTCGGCATCACCGAGACGATCTATCATGAGCTGATCGACGCCGGTGCCGACGCCATCACGCTCGGCAATCACGCCTTCGATCAGCGCGAGGCGCTGGTGTTCATCGAGCGCGCGCCGCGCCTGATCCGCCCGCTCAATTATCCGAAGGGCACGCCGGGCCGCGGCGCCGCCATGGTCGACACCAAGAACGGCAAGCGCGCGCTCGTCATCAACGCCATGGGCCGCATCTTCATGGATCCGCTCGACGATCCATTCGCCGCGGTCGAGCGCGAGCTTGCCGCCTGCGCGCTCAAAACGGGAGCCGACGCCATCGTCCTCGACATGCATTGCGAGGCGACCAGCGAGAAGCAGGCCATGGGTTATTTCGTCGACGGCCGCGTCAGCCTGATGGTCGGCACGCACACGCATTCGCCGACCGCCGACCATCGCATCATGCCGGGACGCACGGCCTTCGTGTCCGATGTCGGCATGACCGGCGATTTTGAATCGGTGATCGGCATGAACAAAGACGAGCCGCTCAACCGCTTCCTGCGCAAGCTGCCGGGCTCGAAATTCGAGCCGGCCCTTGGACCCGCCACGCTGTGCGCCATCGCCGTCGAAACCGACGATACCAGCGGGCTTGCGGCACGTGTCGGCGCGGTCCGCCTCGGTGGCATCCTGGAAGAAGCGCGGCCGGAGTTCTGGGACTAGATATTTATTGACCGCGACTCGCCGCGATGATTCGGTAAGTCAGGTGATTCGCCGGCTTGTGCTCGCGTCCGGCATCGCGACTCGGCACGGCGGGGAATGAACCTGCAGGTCAACCTCAATCTCGCGCCGGACACGACGCCCGACTTCGCGTCGAGCATCACGCGCGCGAGCGACCCACGGGCGGAACTCGCCGGCCAATTCATCCCGGCCGGCTCGCGCGTACTCGATCTCAGCGCCGATGGCGCGTTGGAGCGCTCGCTTCCCGGCGGCTGCAGCTATCAAGGCCGCGACCGCATCACCTGCGACGGCGGCCAGGCCTGCGATATCGCTGGCGGCGATTTCCCGACCCAGGCCGCGGCCCAGTCGGACGTCGTCGTCATGTTGGGCGTGCTCGAGCAGATCGCCGATGCCGAAAATCTTTTCACCCATCTCCGCTTCTGCAAACAAGACGTGATCCTAAGCTATCGCGCAACCGATCTGGTAGCGGGCGGTGAGCGCGCCGCGCTTGGCTTGGCCAATGCATTCAGCTTCTACGATCTCGCGCTGCTGTTCGATCGTTACGGCTTCCGCATCGAATGCACCGCGCCGATCGATAGCGGGCAAGTGCTGATGCGGTTGACGCCGACCGAACGGCTCAAGCCGGTCGGCGGCCTGCAGCGTTGCGGTCATCTCGGACGGCAATATGGGCATGTTCGGCGGCCGGCTTGGCCTCCAGATGATCAACGCGCTGATGCCGGGCGAGGCGGACGTGCATCATTTATATTTTGGCGCGCTCCATGAGGCGCGCGACAAATACGATCTGGTGGTGCTCGGCCTCGGCAACGGCATGTTCCAGCCGCTGCTCGGCGACGAAGTTCTCGACGTCGTCGGGCGCGCCAAGGCGTCGATCGGAATTTTCGGCACGCAATATCGCGAATTGATCCCGCGCCCGTCGCTCGACCGGCTGATCGAGCGGCTCGACACTTGGTTCGCGCGCTACCAAGACGACGTGCTGATGTATGGGCGCGGCCGCGGCAACGTCACGCATCTGGGCGATTGGCTGATCGACCAGTTTCCCATGAACGCGGCGACCTTGGATGCGCCATTGCAGATCGTCGACGAGCTGCGGGTCGATCACGCGTTCGACCGCGCCATCCAGGTCATCCAGTGTCACAAGAATGTTTATTCGACGCGCCTGCAGCCGCTACTCTGCGCGTTAACCGCGGCCGAAACGGTGTGCCTATGCGGAGCAGCCGTCGGCGCAGATGCCGGGCATCGTTTCGGGCGAGTTCCGCAGCATGTTGATCGACATTTTCGGCCGGAGCTATCCGGAAAACCAATTCTTTATGGTCGATCGCGACGCGGTCCGCCGCTACAAGGCGCGCGTCCACCGCAACGTCGCCAAGGTTGGCGAGCGCATCGACTCCATCCTGCGCAACGTGGCGGTCGCGGCGGCCTGACGCGACGGTTTATTTTCCCGTCCAGCCAGCCTATATAGCCGCCGGCGTCAACATTGCAGTCGGGGTCATGGCTGGTCATTCCCAATTCAAAAATATCATGCACCGCAAGGGGAAGCAGGACAAAGTCCGCTCCAAGGTGTTCGGCAAGCTTGCGCGTGAAATCACGGTGTCGGCCAAAATGGGCTTGCCCGATCCGGCTTTTAATCCGCGCCTGCGCGCAGCGATCCTGGCGGCGCGCGCCGAAAACATGCCGAAGGACAATATCGAGCGCGCCGTCAAGAAGGCGTCCGGCAACGATTCCGAGAACTACGACGAAATCCGTTACGAGGGTTACGGCCCCGGTGGCGTCGCTGTGATCGTCGAGGCGCTGACCGACAATCACAACCGCACCGCCGGCGAAGTGCGCGCGACCTTCACCAAGAACGGCGGCAATCTCGCCACCACCGGGGCGGTGTCGTTCATGTTCAATCATGTTGGTGTTGTTGAATATGAAACCAAGGCTGCTAGCGCCGACGCCATGCTGGACGCCGCGATCGAGGCCGGCGCCGAGGACGTGACCTCAAACGAGGACGGCCACCAGATCACCACCAGCGCGGAAACCCTGCGCGACGTGGCCAAGGCGCTGGAAACGAAATTCGGCGAGCCGCGCAAGGCGGCGCTGTTATGGAAACCGCAGAACACCGTCGCGGTCGACGATGAAACCGGCGAGAAACTGCTCAGGTTGATCGAATCGCTGGACGAAAGCGACGACGTGCAGAACGTCTACGCCAATTTCGAAGTCTCCGACGCGTTGATGCAGAAGATGAGCGCGTAATCCGCTTTTGGAAGGTCGGTCATTTATAAGCGTCGAGGAAGTTCGGCACCGCGATCCAGTCCAGCATCGCGCCGTCGCTTTGCAGGAGTGCATGCATACGGCGGTCTTCCTCGGTCTTGAGATTGACGCCCATATGGGTGCCGAGCTTGCGGCCGTGCATGACGATAATGTTGCCGAGCGGCTGGCGCTCGGCATTGTAGGCTTTGAGCGCGGTGTCGATATCGTCGTGATCGCGCAAGTGCTTCGCCAAAGCCTGCGCGTCGGTGCCCGCCTTGGCCATGCCGAAGCCCATATGCGGCCGGGCATTGGCGGCGGCGTCGCCGACCATGACGACGCGGCCATAGACGATACTGGGCGACGTGAAATCGTAGATCGGCGTGATGAAGGGTTGCTTGATCTTAATCACGGCGTCGAGCAAGGCCTCCGGCATGATGTCGCGCGCATCCTTGTGCATCTGCGCGATCATATCCTTGCGGATCAGTGGCGGCGGCACCGAATGTTCGTGCTGCACGCCGTTCTCGTCCACGCACATGTCGCGAAGCTGCTGGGCATCCGCGACGCGGTACCAGATGAAATTGAAGCGGCGCTTGCCGGGCGTGAGGTCGTTGTCGAAGCCGGCGATCGGGTAGGTGATGACTTCCTGGCGCGGCGGCAAATAGAAAGTGAACAGCGGATAGATGCTGCGCAGCGTCTCGGGCGCGAGATCGGCCTCGTTCGGCGCGCCGCGCCAGATGTAATAGCCGGCATAGATCGGCTGCACCTCGGGCGCCATTTGCGCGCGCACGCTCGATCGGATGCCGTCGCCGCCGACCAGGATATCCGCCTGCTCGATTCGGCCGTCGCTGAAATGAACATCCACGCCGCCACCGTTCTGTTCGACCCGCTCGAAGCTGCGGCCGAGATGGTAGTGCGCCGGGTCGATGGTGCCGCGCAGGATTTGTTGCAGCCGGTCCCACGAGGTGAGGATCTGCCGCAGCGGCCGCTCCTCGGTGATGCGACCGTCGCGGTCGATCGCGACCCGCTTGGGGACTTCGATGCCGAGATCCTTGGTGCCGGCGCCGCTCGCTTCCAGGGCGTCGAATAATTCCGGATGGCCGGTGATGCCGGCGCCGCGGCCGACCAGTTCGACCCGCGAGCGTTCATAGACATCGACGTCCCAGCCGATCTGGCGCAGGAACGCGGCGGTAAACAGCCCCGACATCGAGCCGCCAATAATGACGGCCCGGCGTTTCGAGCGGCGCGGAGAGGCAGACGAACCCGGCATGGCGCGGCGATCCTAGTTCAACAAGGCCGCGGTTTCCCAGTTCGCCTTGGTTATATTGAGCATGCCCGCTATGCCGCTTTCGGCCCGAAAAGCGGGCAGATTTTCATCATGGCGGAACGGACTCTAGGCGGGGCGCGAGGGCGGGGTTATCAACGGGTCATGGTCCGGCAACCGATTCGCATTCTCGGCATCGATCCGGGGCTTCGCCGCACCGGCTGGGGCCTGATCGAATCCGACGGCAATCGGTTGATCCACGTTGCCTGCGGCTCGGTGGAAACCAGCGAGCGGGCCACCTTGGGCGAGCGCCTGGTCGTGATCCATGACGGCCTGATCGCGGTGATCGAGAAATATTCGCCGCATGAGGCCGCGGTCGAGAATACCTTCGTCAACACCAACGCTGCGGCAACGCTCAAGCTTGGCCAGGCGCGCGGCATCGCCATGCTGGTGCCGGCGCGTGCGGGATTGTCCGTCGCCGAATACGCGCCCAATCTGGTGAAGAAATCAATCGTCGGGTCGGGCCACGCCGAGAAGGCGCAGATCCGCGTGATGATCGGCGTGCTGTTGCCGAAAGCCGATCCGCAGAGCGAGGACGCCGCCGACGCGCTGGCGATCGCGATCTGCCACGCGCATCATCGCACGAGTTTGCTGCTGAAGGCGGCGGCGTCATGATCGGCAAGCTCAAGGGCATCGTCGACACCTACGGCGCGGATTACATCATTCTCGACGTCGGCGGCGTCGGCTATCAGGTGCATTGCTCGCCACGCACGCTGCAAGCGCTGCCGGCGACCGGCGAAGCCGCCACGCTGTCGATCGAAACGCATGTGCGCGAGGACCAGATCAAGCTGTTCGGCTTCGCCAGCGACATGGAGCGCGAATGGTTCCGCCTGTTGCAGACGGTGCAGGGCGTCGGCGCCAAGGTGGCGCTCTCGGTGCTCGGCACGCTGAAGGTCGCCGATCTCGCCACCGCGGTTGCCATGCGCGACAAGGCGGCGATCACCAGCGCGCCCGGCGTCGGCCCGAAGGTCGCCGAGCGCATCGTCACGGAGCTCAAGGATAAAGTGCCGGCCTTCGCCGATATCGATCCGGCTGCCGTGCATCTCGCCGGCGCGCTCGACGACAAGCGCGCGCCCAAGCCGGTGATGGATGCGGTATCCGCGCTGGTCAATCTCGGCTACGGCCAGCCGCAGGCGGCGGCCGCGATCGCGGCTGCCTCGCGCAATGCCGGCGAGGGCGCCGACACTGCGACGCTGATCCGGCAGGGCTTGAGGGAGTTGGCGCGATGAGCACCACCCCGCGACGTCTGGTGACCGCCGAACGCCGCGATGACGATGTGGACGCCAACTTGCGCCCGCAGCGCCTGTCGGAATTCATCGGCCAGGAAAAAGCGCGCGCCAATCTCTGCGTGTTCATCGAGGCGGCGCGCGCGCGCCAAGAAGCGCTCGACCATGTGCTGTTCGTCGGCCCGCCCGGCTTGGGCAAAACCACGCTGGCGCAGATCGTCGCGCGCGAACTGGGCGTCAATTTCCGCGCCACCTCCGGCCCGGTGATCGCCAAGGCCGGCGATCTCGCAGCGCTGGTCACCAATCTCGAGCCGCGCGACGTGCTGTTCATCGACGAGATCCACCGGCTCAATCCGGCGGTCGAGGAAATCCTCTATCCGGCGATGGAGGATTTCCAGCTCGATCTGATCATCGGCGAGGGCCCGGCGGCGCGTTCGGTCAAGATCGATCTTGCGCCGTTCACGCTCGTCGGCGCCACCACGCGCGCCGGGCTCCTGACCAATCCGCTGCGCGATCGCTTCGGCATTCCGGTGCGGCTGAATTTTTATTCGGAAGCCGAGCTGGAACAGATCGTCAATCGCGGCGCCCGCGTGCTCGGCATCGGCATGACCGCCGACGGCGCCAACGAGATCGCGCGGAGAGCGCGCGGCACGCCGCGCATCGCCGGGCGGCTGCTGCGCCGCGTGCGCGACTTTGCCCATGTCGACGGCGCCAAGATCGATCGACCGCAAGAGCTGCCGACCGCGCGCTTGGCGAACTGGAAGTCGATGCCGCGGCCTCGATGCCATGGACCGGCGTTATCTCACGACCATCGCGCTGAGTTACGGCGGCGGGCCGGTCGGCGTCGACACCATGGCGGCCGCCTTGATCGGAGCCGCGCGACGCCATCGAGGACATCATCGAGCCGTTTCTGATCCAGAAGGGCTTCATCCAGCGCACGCCGCGCGGCCGGCTGCTCACCTCGCACGCCTTCAAGCATCTCGGCCTCGCCGAGCCGGTGCGCGACCCGAGCCAGTTTGGCCTGTTTACCGGCGATGAGGAATGACGCCGTGAACTCCCTCGACGGCGAAATCCGCAACGGTAAGCACCGACAACAGGTGCGCGTTTATTACGAGGACACCGATTTTTCCGGCGTGGTCTATCACGCCAGCTACCTGCGCTTCATGGAGCGCGGCCGCACCAATTACCTGCGACTGATCGGCGCCGACCACCGCGCCATGTTCGAGGCCGCCGAGAAGGAGGCGCCCGGTTTTTCCTTCGTGGTGCGGCACATGGGCATCGATTTCCGCAAACCGGCTTTCATGGATGACGTGCTCGATCTCGTCACCACGCCGGAAGACGTGCGCGGCGCTTCGGTGATGCTCAATCAGAAGGTGATGCGCGGCGAGGAACTGCTGGTCGAGGCGCATGTGCAGGTCGCCTTCGTCTCCGGCGGCCGCGCCCGTCCAATCCCGAAGCCGCTGCGCATCGCCATGAAGGCCGACCAAGAGTCCGGGCAGGAATCGGGCGGCGGCGCCTGACGGGGCGTACTACATTAGCCGCATGAGCTTGGAACAAAACTTCGCATTGTTTGAAACCGCTATCGGCCCCTGCGCCATCGCCTGGACCGGGCGCGGCGTGATCGGCGTGCAGATTCCCGAGCGTGACGCTGCCGCTACCAGATCACGCATCATGCGGCGATTTCCTGCGGCCAAGGAGGCGCCGCCATCCTCCGAGTTGCAGCACGCCATCGACGGCATCGTAGCCTTGTTGCGGGGGGAGCCACGCGACCTGACCGATATCGAGATCGACAACGCGGATACGCCAGAATTCAACGCCCGGGTCTACGCCATCGCCCGCACCATCCCGCCGGGCCAGACCATGACCTATGGCGAGATCGCGGAACGGCTTGGCGACAAGCTGCTGGCACGCGAGGTCGGGCAGGCGCTCGGGCAAAATCCCTGTCCCATCGTCATGCCGTGCCATCGCGTGCTGGCGGCTGGCGGCAAAGCTTCAAGTTTCAAGACCGGCGGCTTCTCGGCCCCCGGCGGCGTGGCAACCAAAATGCGCCTGTTGTCGATCGAGGGCGCACAGCCCGGCGGACCGACATTGTTCGACCATCTGCCGTTGATTGCCGCGCGCCGCAAGCGGAACTGACCGGTCTCTGTCACATTCCGTCGCGGCGAATTCGCCAAGCCCACTTGTCGCCCGGGCCGTGCACCGCGGCGAACAGAAGGCCTGCGATGAAAGTGAAATGATCCACGAAAAAACCGAACTCTGACTGATTGGCGCTCCAATGCGACGGCCCATGAAAGGCAAAGCCCAGAAACAGGACGTAGGCCGCAGCGAGATAGGCAGCGTAAGAAAATAAAGCGCCGGTGAAGAATGCCAGTACAAGAGCGACTTCAAAAAATGCGGCCAGCCACGCCAGCCCGAGCGGCATCGGGAAGCCGGCCGCGGCGATAAAATCCGCTGTCGCTCCCATGCCCATGAACTTGAAGCCGGCGGCCATCAGAAAGACGGCGCCGAAGATTAGTCGGGCCGCAAGTATCGATATGGTTTTTCCCATACTCATCTGCCTTTCTTCGTTTTCAAGGAGGCCGTCGCAACCCAGCCATCGACGCGCTCTTAGGACTCATGTAAATGCCTTTTACATGAAAAAGGCCTTCACATGAAATGGGGCAGACGCAGCGCGCCGCGCGGCTACCACCACGGCAACCTCAAGGAAGCCTTGGTGCGCGCCGCGCTGGAATTGATCGCGGAGAAGGGGCCGGCCGGCTTTACCTTCGCCGATGCCGCGCGCTCGGCGGGCGTTAGCCCGGCCGCGCCCTACCGGCATTTTCGCGACCGCGACGAATTGCTCGCCGACGTGGCGCGGCGTGGCTTCGAGCAATTTGCCGAGGCGCTGGCGAAAGCCTGGGATGAGGGCAAGCCGGATGTGATGAGCGCCTTCGACCGGCTCGGCAAAACCTATCTCGCTTTCGCCAAGCGTGCGCCGGCTTATTACTCGGCCATGTTCGAGGCCGGCGTGCCGCTCGACTCCGATCCGCAATTACGAGAGGCCAGCGAGACGGCATTCGCCGTCCTGCGCGCGGCAGCGGAAAAGTTGGTGGCGCAAATGTCGGCGCCGCGCCGGCCGCCGGCGCTGATGGTGGCGCTGCATATCTGGTCGATGACGCACGGCATCGCCTCGCTGTTCGCGCGCGGCGATGCCGCGAGGCGCGTGCTGCCGATGCCGCCGGAAGAACTGCTGGAAGCGGCTGTTCTGATTTATCTGCGCGGGCTCGGGCTAAATGCCTCAACGCCCACGGCCCAGCGCTGAGGCTGGCCGGGCTCGCAAAGGCTTTTCTGCTTCCTATGTGAAGGGTCTTGACATCCGTTCGTCATGACCCTACTAATGTAAATGTTATTTACATTCACACGAGGCTGACAATGGCAATTCCTGCAATGGACCCAGTCACCGCAAAGCTCGATGCGTTCGGTAGGCCGGCTTGGATCGCGCTGATGATCCTCGGATTCATGGCGTGGTGGCCGATCGGCCTTGCTGTTCTCGCCTTCACAATAGGGAGTGGAAGAATGGGATGCGGACATCACGGCACCTACGGCCGCTGGGAACACGGACACGATCGCTGGCAACACAAGATGGAACGCCTGCAACGTAAGATGGATTGGGTGCGTTCGCGCATGGCCGGCGGTCCCTGGAATCAGGCTCCGTCGAGTGGCAACCGCGCCTTTGACGAATATCGCAGCGAGACCCTGAAGCGTCTTGAGGACGAGCAGCGCGAGTTCCGCGAATTCCTCGAGCGGCTGCGCTTCGCCAAGGACAAGACCGAGTTCGATCAGTTCATGGCCGACCGCCGCGATCGCCCGGCGCAGGACGCGCCGCCGCAGCAATAATTTTTCCCGCCCCCCCGGGAGTTGGCCGTCCGTCTGACAACAGGCGGGCGGCCTTTGCGTTTGAAGCTACAGCTTGCAGATCCGGTAACCAGTTCTTAACCATAATCAGCGCTGTTTAAGGGGCTAAAGACCCGTTCTGCGCCCTAGTTTGGCCAAGTTTCGCGGGGATTTCGTCGTCCTGCCGGTGGCGGGACGAATAAGTTTTCGCGAAGCATCCGTTTTTGGCTGGGCGTGAGCGGCATTAGACGGCGCGCTCATTTGGTCCGAGCATTGCGCGCCGCCCGGTTTGACCGACGACGCCGGACCGCGAAAAAGGACGTGCCCATGAATCCTGCCGATGTGGCACAGTCGGTGCTCCCGCTCACCTCCTCCGACCTCTCGCTGTTCACGCTGTTCTGGCACGCCCATTGGATCGTCAAGACGGTCATGGTCGGGCTGCTGGTCTGCTCGGTCTGGGTCTGGGCGATCGCTATCGACAAGACCGTGCTCTATACGCGCACCAAGCGCGCCATGGACCGTTTCGAGCAGGCGTTCTGGTCCGGCCAGTCGCTGGAGGAACTCTACCGCTCGCTGTCGACGCGTCCGAACCATTCGATGGCGGCGCTGTTCGTCGCCGCCATGCGCGAATGGAAGCGCAGCTTCGAGGGTCAAGCGCGTTCGTTTGCCGGATTGCAGATGCGCATCGAGAAGGTGATGGAGGTGACCATCGCGCGCGAGGTCGAGCGGCTGGAAAGGCGGCTGCTGGTTCTGGCCACCGTCGGCTCGGCCGGCCCCTTCATCGGCCTGTTCGGCACGGTCTGGGGCATCATGACCAGCTTTCAGTCGATCGCCGCCTCGAAGAACACCTCGTTAGCGGTCGTGGCGCCCGGCATCGCCGAAGCGCTGTTTGCGACCGCAATCGGCCTTGTCGCCGCCATACCGGCGACCATTTTCTATAACAAGTTCGCATCCGAGGTGAACAAGCAGGCGCAGCGGCTCGAAGGCTTTGCCGACGAATTCGCCGCCATCCTGTCGCGGCAGATCGACGAGCGCGGATAAAAGGGTCGCTCTCATGGCCGCCAATGCCGGTACGCCGGTCATCGGACGCAGGAAGCATCATCGCCGCAAGGTGATGAGCGAGATCAACGTCACGCCGATGGTGGACGTGATGCTGGTGCTGCTGATCATCTTCATGGTGTCGGCGCCGCTGCTCACGGTCGGCGTGCCGATCGACCTGCCGCAGAGCCAGGCCAAGAGCCTCGATCAGGACAAGGAGCCGCTGACGATCTCGGTCAACGACAAGGGCCAGATTTTCCTGCAAAATGCCGAAATTAGCGCCGACGATCTGGTGCCGAAGCTGCAGGCCGTGGCCGAGGCGCGCGGCGGCACCGAGGCGCGCATCTATGTGCGCGGCGACAAGAAAGTGGACTACGGTACCATGATGAAGGTGATGGGGCGGCTGTCGTCGGCCGGCTTCCATCGGGTCGCCTTGGTCACCGAATTCGAGCAGAGCTCGAAGAAATAGCGATGCAGAGCGTACCGCCTCAGCGATCTCGGCCGGCCTGCACGCGGCGGTGCTGCTGTGGGCGCTGGTGTCGTTTTCCGGCAAGACGCTCGAAGCGACGCCGGTCGAATCGCTGCCGGTCGATCTGGTGAGCGAGAAGGACTTCTCGCGAAATGACCAAGGGCGTCAAGACAGCGCCCAAGGCCGAGATGCCCAAGCCGTTGGTGGAGAAGATCGACGAGCCGAAGCCGGTCGAGGAGCCGGCGCCCAAGCTCACCGAGAAAAAGGAAATCAAGCCGACGGCGGAGAAGACGCCGGAGCCGCAACCGCAGACCAAGCCCGATCCGATCGCCGAGAAGCTCAAGAAGCAGGACGAGCACGAACAGCAGGCCAAGGAACGAGCCGCTGCCGCCGAAGAAGCCGCCGCAGAAGCAGCAGCCCAAGTTCGACGCCGACAAGATCGCGGCGCTGCTCGACAAGCGCGATCCGCAGCGCAACGCCGCGACCGGCGAGCAGCTCAATTCGACGCCGTCGCTCGGCGCCGCCATCGGCAACGCCGCCCAGCTGTCGCAATCGGAAATCGATGCGCTGCGCGCGCGGCTGATGGCGCTGTGGAATCCGCCGGTCGGCATCGCAGGACGCCGACCAGACTTCATGTCACGCATCCGCATCCAGCTTCGAGCGCGACGGCACGCTTGAGCGCGCCGCCGCACGGTTCTGACCAGCGGCAGCGGCGCGCGTCTACAACGCGGCGCGCGACAGCGCGGTGCGCGCGGTGTTCCGTCGGCCAGCCCTACACCATGCTGCGCCCGAGCATTACGAGATCTGGAAAGAAATCGAATTCACCTTCGATCCCCAGCGAAATGTTCGCGGCTAGCAAGGACATTGCCATCCATGAACGAATCGATCATCGATCCGATATCCGCGCATGGCCTCGACTGCTCATGACCGCCGCCGCTTGCTGGTCGGCGCCGGCGCCGGTGCGCTTGCCGCGCTGGCGCCGCGGCCGGCGGGCGCGGTCGTGCGCCTCGACATCACGCAGGGCAACGTGCAGCCGATGCCGATCGCGCTGCCCGATTTTCTCGCCGGCAGCGCCGGCGAAACCGACATCGCGCGCAACGTCACCGGCGTCATCACCAACAATCTCGCAGCGCAGCGGGCTGTTCGCGCCGATCAATCCGCAGGCCTTCACCGAGAAGATCACCAATTCCGACGCGGTGCCGCGCTTTGCCGACTGGCGCGTCATCAACGCGCAGGCGCTGGTCACCGGCCGCATCACCCAGCAAGGCGACGGACGGCTGAAGGCCGAATTCCGCCTGTGGGACGTGTTCGCCGGCCAGCAGCTCGACGGCAAGCAGTATTTCACCACGCCCGACAACTGGCGGCGCATCGCGCACATCATCTCGGACGCGATCTACGAGACGCTCACCGGCGAGAAGGGCTATTTCGACAGCCGCATCGTGTTCGTCGACGAGACCGGTCCGAAGGACCGGCGCGTCAAGCGCCTCGCCATCATGGATCAGGACGGCGCCGGCGTGCGCTATCTCACGCGCGGCGACGATCTGGTGCTCACGCCGCGCTTCAATCCGACCACGCAAGAGATCACCTACATGTCCTACGGGCAGGGCGATCCGCGCGTCTATCTGCTCAACATCGAGACCGGCCAGCGCGAGATCGTCGGCAATTTTCCCGGCATGACGTTTGCGCCGCGATTTTCGCCGGACGGCCAGCGCGTGATCATGAGCCTGCAGCAGGGCAGCAATTCCAATCTGTTCGTGATGGATCTGCGCTCCAAGCAGACGACGCGGCTGACCGACACGCCGGCGATCGACACCGCGCCGTGCTATTCGCCGGACGGCAGCCGCATCTGCTTCGAGAGCGACCGCGGCGGCACGCAGCAGATCTACGTGATGGCGGCCGCCGGCGGCCCGGCGCAGCGCATCAGCTTCGGCGAGGGTCATCATTCGACGCCGGTGTGGTCGCCGCGCGGCGACTACATCGCCTTCACCGGCCAGGCGCGCGGCGCAGTTTTCGATCGGCATCCTCAAGCCGGACGGCTCGGGCGAGCGCATCCTCACCGAGGGCTTCCACAACGAAGGCCCGACCTTCGCGCCGAACGGGCGCGTGTTGATGTATTTCAGCGATCCCGGCAACGGCCCGTCGCTTTATACGATCGACATCACCGGCCGTAACGAGCTCAAAGTTCCCACCCCGAGCTTTGCCTCGGATCCGGCCTGGTCGCCGCTGTTGTCGTAGCTGGTCCTAACGGCGCCATATTTTCACCGGCTCTTAACCATCAGAATAGGTTTACGCGGCTCCGACAATTTTACGGGCCTGATGCAAGGTTCCATCAAGGTTGATGGAAGGTTCGCTTAACCACCCTGCTGGTAGACGATGAGGCTAGCTCCGGTCAGTACGTGAGTGAAAATGGAGACACCGGAATGACCAATATGAAGCACATCATCCGCGCGGCCCGGCTTGCGGCCGTTCTGGCGGCGGCGCTGGCGATCTCGGCCTGCGCCAAGAACGCGGCCGAAGACGCGCAGGCGAACGCGGCCGGCCAGGCGACGCCCGGCAGCCAGCAGGACTTCGTGGTCAATGTCGGCGACCGCGTGTTCTTCGAAACCGATTCGACCGAGCTTACGCCGCAATCGCGCGCGACGCTCGACAAGCAGGCGCAGTGGCTGAACAACTACAGCCAATACGGCCAGTTCACCATCGAAGGCCATGCCGACGAGCGCGGCACGCGCGAATACAACATCGCGCTCGGCGCCCGCCGCGCCCAGACCGTGCGCGATTATCTGATCTCGCGCGGGGTCGCGGCCAACCGCATGCGCACGATCTCCTACGGCAAGGAGCGGCCGGTCGCGGTGTGCGACGACATCTCCTGCTGGTCGCAGAACCGCCGCGCGGTCACGGTGCTCGGCGTCAGTTCGTAAGACGCAAAGATCGTGCTTGCTTGAAATCCGTCATGCCCGGCCTTGACGCCGGGCATCGACGTCTTTACAGCTGAAAAACATGGCGTGAATGGCCGGAACCGGCCGTCAGTCACAATTTCGACGCAGCCCGCTCTATGCTAGCTGCATTGCCCGCTGCCAGGTTTGGTATCATGACCCCCTCACGACACCGAATCCGCATCGCGGCGCTCGCCGCGCTTCCCGTGCTGCTGCTGGCCGGCGCTGCGGCGGCGCAGGACCAGCGCCCCGGCTTCCTCGACAATCTGTTCAGCCGTGGCGAGCAGCCCGCGCAGCAAGGTCAAGCCGAGCAGCGTCAAGGCGAGGGGCGCCAAATCGCGCAGGGCGATCCCGGCGATCTGTCGGTGCGCCTCGACCGCATGGAAAACGCGCTGCGCCAGCTCACCGGCACGCTCGAGCAATTGCAGTATCAGAATCAGCAATTGCAGACGCAGCTCAAGCGCATGCAGGACGACACCGAGTATCGCTTCCAGCAGCTCGGCTCGCGGGGCGGACCGCCGGCGCGGTGCCGCGGGCGATGCCGCCGCAAGGGCCGGGCAACCCGCCGCCGGCGGCCAATGCGCCGGGCAATCGCTCCGACGTGTTCGATCCGGCGCAGCATCCGAATGCGCCGGGCGCGCCGCGCGTGCTCGGCAACGAACGCGCGCTCGCCGCGCCGGCGCAGAATGCGGACAACGAGCCGCCGATCGGCGCGCCGGGCGGCCGCGATGTCGGCGCGCCGCTCGATCTTTCGACGCTGGCCGGCGGTGCGCCCGCGCAGCCGAACGCTCCGGTGGCGACCGCCGGACCGATGGCGCCGTCGCAATTGCCGCCGCCGGCGCGCAGCGCCGGCGCGGGCGGCACGCAGCTCGCGACGCTGCCGCCGACGGCGTCGCCGCAGGACGAATACGACATGGCCTACGGCTATGTGCTGCATAAAGACTACGCGCTGGCCGAGCAGGCCTTCCGCGATTTCCTGCGCAAATATCCGGACGGAAAGCTGGTGCCCGACGCGCAATATTGGCTGGGCGAGAGCATGTTCCAGCGCCAGCGCTATCGCGACGCGGCGGAATCCTTCCTGGCGGTGTCGACCAAATACGAGCACTCCGGCAAGGCGCCGGAGTCGCTGCTGCGGCTCGGCCAGTCGCTCGCCGCGCTCAATCAGAAGGAAGCGGCCTGCGCCACGCTGGCCGAAGTCGGACGCAAATTTCCGCGCGCGTCGGCGAGCGTGAAGACGGGCGTCACGCAGGAACAGAAGAAAGCGCATTGCTGAGGTATGATCCGAAAACCATGTCCTTGGGCCTGATCCGAGGGCGGCAACCGGTTTCCGGATAGATCATGCCCACGCAAAATGCCCCCGTCTCGGCAGCAGAAGCCAAAGCTTTTTTTTCCGATCTCGAACAATTTCCGGCGCTGGTGCTCGCGGTTTCCGGCGGACCGGATTCCACCGCGCTGATGGTGCTGGCGGCGCGCTGGCGCCAATCGCTTAAACACAAGCCGGCGCTGATCGCTGTCACGATCGATCACGGCCTGCGTGCGCAAGCCAAACGCGAAGCGGCGGCGGCGGGGCGCCTGGCGCGCAAGCTGGGGCTCGCGCACCGCACCTTGCGCTGGAGCGGCGACCAAGCCGAAGACCGGCTTGCAGCAGGCGGCGCGCGCGGCGCGCTACGCGTTGCTCGCCGAGGCTGCGCGCAAAGCGAAGGCCACGCACATTCTCACCGCGCATACGCTCGACGATCAGGCCGAGACCGTGCTGATCCGCATGAGCCGCGGCAGCGGCGTTACCGGGCTTGGCGCGATGGCGCGGGTTGCCAATTTGCCGGGGGACGGGACAGGGCAGATCAAGCTCGTCCGCCCGCTGCTCGACATTCCGAAGTCGCGGCTGGTCGCCACGCTGCAGGCGGCGAAAATTCCGTTCGCCGACGATCCGTCCAACCGCGATCCGCGCTTCACCCGGGCGCGGCTGCGCGGCCTCATGCCGGAGCTCGCGCGCGAGGGTCTCGACGCCGGCCGGCTGGCGCTTCTGGCGCGGCGGCTCAAGCGGGCCGACGCGGCGATCGAGGCCGCGGTCGATTGGGCCGAGACCGAGCTGACGCTGGCGCCGGCTATCTTCGACGCGGCGGGCTATGCCCGGCTGCCGGCCGAGATCGCGTTGCGGCTGCTCGGCCGCGCGGTGACGCGTGCCGGCGATGAAGGGCCGGTCGAACTGGCCAAGCTGGAGGCGCTGAAAGTAGCGCTCGATGCCGCCCAAAAGACCGCCGCTACGAAGTTTCGGCGCAGCCTGGCGGGGGCCATGGTCACGCTGGCGGGCGGCCAAATCGCCGTAGAACGGGCTCCACTGCGGCGTGGCAGGACCTTAACCAAGCGCCGATCGGGTCGAGCAAAGCGCAGCGAAATCGCGCTAGAATATGTGAGATTCGCACCCTTTCCATGCCGGCCCACGGTGCCTACATTGATCCTGGATCGACGTGAAGTCGCCACGAATTTCGGCCATTAACGATGGCCGCAGCGCCCGACGCGGCGGTAAGGACGCCTGATGAACGCCAATCTGCGCAATTTCGCCCTCTGGGTGATTATCGTCCTGCTGCTGCTCGCGCTGTTCACGCTGTTCCAAAATCCGGGCACGCGCACGACCGCGCAGGACATCTCGTTCTCGCAGTTGCTGAGCGAGGTCGACCAGGGCCGCGTGCGCGACGTGGTGATCCAGGGTCCGGAAATTCACGGCACCTTCGCCAACGGCACCAGCTTCCAGACCTATGCGCCGAGCGATCCCGGCCTGGTGCAGAAGCTCTATGCCAAGGGCGTCTCGATCACCGCGCGGCCGCAGCAGGACAATGTGCCGTGGTTCGTCTCGCTGCTGGTGTCATGGCTGCCCTTCATCGCGCTGATCGGCGTGTGGATATTCCTGTCGCGGCAGATGCAAGGCGCGGGCGGCAAGGCGCTCGGCTTCGGCAAGTCGCGCGCGAAATTGCTGGCCGAGGCGCACGGCCGCGTCACGTTTGAAGACGTCGCCGGCGTCGACGAGGCCAAGCAGGATTTGCAGGAGATCGTCGAATTCCTGCGCGATCCCGGAAAATTCCAGCGCCTGGGCGGACGCATTCCGCGCGGCGTGCTGCTCGTCGGGCCTCCGGGCACCGGCAAGACGCTGATCGCGCGCGCGGTCGCCGGCGAAGCCAACGTGCCGTTCTTCACCATTTCCGGCTCCGACTTCGTCGAAATGTTCGTCGGCGTCGGCGCCAGCCGCGTGCGCGACATGTTCGAGCAGGCCAAGAAGAACGCGCCCTGCATCATCTTCATCGACGAAATCGACGCGGTCGGCCGTCATCGCGGCGCCGGCCTCGGCGGCGGCAATGACGAGCGCGAGCAGACGCTCAACCAGTTGCTGGTCGAGATGGACGGCTTCGAGGCCAATGAAGGCATCATCCTGATCGCCGCCACCAACCGGCCCGACGTGCTCGATCCGGCGCTGCTGCGCCCCGGCCGCTTCGACCGCCAGGTGGTGGTGCCGAATCCCGATGTGGTCGGCCGCGAAAACATTCTCAAAGTGCACGTGCGCAAGGTGCCGCTGGCGCCCGACGTGAACCTGAAGACCATCGCGCGCGGCACGCCCGGCTTCTCGGGCGCCGACCTGATGAATCTCGTCAACGAAGCGGCCTTGATGGCGGCGCGCCGCAACAAGCGCATGGTCATGCAGGCCGAGTTCGAAGACGCCAAGGACAAAGTGATGATGGGCGCCGAGCGCAAGTCGCTGGTGATGACCGACGAAGAGAAGATGCTCACCGCCTATCACGAAGGCGGCCATGCCATCGTCGCGCTCAACGTCAAGGCGACCGATCCGGTGCACAAGGCCACCATCATTCCGCGCGGCCGCGCGCTCGGCATGGTCATGCAATTGCCCGAGCGCGACAAGCTGTCGATGAGCCGCGAGCAGATGACCTCGCGCCTCGCCATCATGATGGGCGGACGCGTCGCCGAGGAAATGGTGTTCGGCCGCGAGAAGGTGACCTCGGGCGCTGCCTCCGACATCGAGCAGGCGACCAAGCTTGCCCGCCTGATGGTCACGCGCTGGGGCCTGTCCGACAAGCTCGGCACCGTGGCCTATGGCGAGAACCAGGACGAGGTGTTCCTCGGCTATCAGGTGTCGCGCCAGCAGAACATTTCGGAAGCGACCGCGCAGACCATCGACGCCGAAGTGCGCAAGCTGGTCGAGGCCGGCAATGCCGAAGCGACGCAAATCCTCAACGACAAGCGCGCCGATCTCGAAGTGCTGGCGCGCGGTCTGCTCGAATTCGAGACGCTGACCGGCGACGAGATCAAGGACCTGATCAACGGCAAGCGTCCGGTGCGCGAATCCGTGATCGAGCCGACCACGCCGCGTTCCTCCGCGGTGCCGCCGGCCGGCAAGCCGCGTTCGGCGCCGCCGCCCTCGGGCGAAGTCGCGCCGCAGCCGCAGGGGTAAGCTCTGTCCTTAAATTTACGAGAACGCCCGCCTCACAGGCGGGCTTTCGAGTTTATATAAGTCTAAGCGACTGCTTTTAATACGTAAAAAGTCGGAGATTGGCTTTGGTAGTTCTCGATAACACGGAATTCAGTTTCATCCTCAGTAAGATACATAAGAGTTTTTGTCCCCATACTCGAGAGAAGGCTTGCTGCAGCCCCGTAGCCATCGCCCGTTCTTGAAACATTGCCAACGAACATTTTGCCCCGCATCTGGCCTGTGTACTCAATTTTATGGGAAGTTGGAGCCATCGGAATGCCCAAATTCCCGCTAAGAATACCGGCAAAAGAATTTGCAGGACGTTCATACGATCCAAAAATCTTTAACGCGCCATCCGTCAATCGTGCTTCGATCTTTCCTTCTGGGGCCATCCAATTGGAGTGGATTTTTTGGGGAGTCGGCAACAGTGCCTTCGCACCTAAATCGCGAAGGAAGTCAGCTTTCCCTTTTACCTTCTCCAGCGCTTCCTTGAGCTTCGTCTCGTCTTCGTCCGGCGCCTCCTTCAGTCGATTGAGAAGCGTAGCCACGTTTTTATGGTAATCCTGAATTGCGAGCGCCTTTTTGCATTCAACCTTCGCTTCGTCGAAAAAGCCCGCGTTTAAAAGTTTGTTGCCGAGATTGCTCATGGCCAGCGTCTCGCCGGCATCCGCAGCCCGTTTAAACGCTCTCACGCCTTTTACGGGAAGTCGGAAATCGCCGTAAGAAACGCCAATATTGTTCCAAGTAGTGGGGTCTCTCTGCGGAACGGGAATTTTTAAGTAGTGATACAGCGCCATATCTTGATTTTCGGTTTCTGAATATTTGTAAGCGAGCGCGAAACGTTTCTGTGTATCTGTCGGGTTGTCTTCTACCTCGTGCTCTAACATCACGAGCTGCAACTCTTCATCCTTCTGCTGTTCAGCAATCAATTTCAAAGTTCTAGTTAAGTCCGCTTCCGCATCCGCACCTTTCTCAAGAAGTGTCTTGATATCCGCCACCAACTGACTCGCCTTGGCAACATCGCCTGATTTTGAATATTGAACTGCAGCCTGCCCTAAGTAATGCGCCCGTGACGTTTCACTCGTGGTCACTCGGGCGGCCTCCTCATACTTTTCTGCAGCTTTCAAAAATTCTTCGAATTCCTCATCGGCTGATGCGGCATAAGAAAGCACTTCGGGGACGCCAGCGTGCTCCTCCGCAAGGCGCTTCAGTCTTGCCGAAATCTGCTTTCTTGCCAAAAAGAATACGGAAATATTCGATTCTAGCTTCCCAGATTGCGCTCGCGGTACCCTCGCCTGGATCGAATTCTTGCATGCGGCGTCGATTTTATCCAGAGTGCTTCGTCAGCCTTAATGATCACCCGCATTGCTGCGCTGTCATAGTTGAGGTCGACCAGTCTGCCTTCGGTTCCAAATCTGCTTCTTCGGTCTCTTTCCCGTATTCCTCTGGAGCGCCAGCCTCGGATTCTGATGCTGGTGCCGTGGTCTCTTTGAACTAGCGCGACCAACATTTGCAAGAATTTGTCAAACGATTGATGCGGGTTGGCGCGAGAGAACTGGATATATTCCGTATTTCCGTATAGGCCGCCTGGAACACGAACGCCGTCTTCGAGGAAGATGATGATGCTCATGTTGCGCCCGACGGCCACTATCGTGTCGAAGTGGCGAGCGATTTCGACAACGATACGACATCCTTTGATGGCTTTGTGTTGGCGTCGAGCCCGCGTGCGCAACACATATTCAAGGACTTCACGGCGCTTGGCCGCGACCACATCGTCCACAGTCGGCCGGGCGCTTTGCTCGACAGCCTCGTTGCCATCCGGCGCGCGTCGCAACCGGGCTGACCGCCGATGTCATTGCAAAATCGCGTCTCATCCTTTGGCGAACTGTTCGCGTCGTCCGCGCGCGGGACGTTGATGGGCAATCGCGGCGGCAAATTTCACACTCGAGATCGAAAACTGGCCAGCCGCCGCTGGGCCTCGCGGCAATGGATCTGCTGCGTGCTCGAATTCAAGAACCGTCAGCGCGACGTCTGGGGCCGCTATTACACCGAGCTGTTCTTTCTCGACGAGGTGACGGCGTTCGCGGCCGGCCACCGGCCCTGCTTCGAATGCCGGCGCAAGGACGCGGAAGCCTTTGCGGCGCTGTTCTCCGGCAAGCAGAAACGCGCGTCGGCGCCGGCGATGGATCAAGTGCTGCACGCCGAGCGGCTCGACGGCAAGGCCAAACGCCTGCATCGGTGCGCGATTGACACGCTTCCCGACGGCGCGATGATCGCGCATACCGGCGCGGCCTTTGCAGTGCGTGGCAAGCATCTGTTGCCGTGGACGCCGTCAGGTTATGGGCCGCCGGGGGCACGTCCGCGCGGCGGCGACGTGGACGTTCTGACGCCGCCATCGATCGTCGCGGTGCTGGCGGCCGGCTACACGCCGCTCTGGCATCCGAGCGCGGAGAATTAGCCCTTCATCGCCGCCTTGATCGCGGCCAGGCCGGCATTCGATTTCGCCGCCTCGATGATGACGTGCTTCTTTCGCCGCGAGCTTGCCGGCCGCGGCCTGCATGGCATCGATGGTGTCGAGCGGGACCACCACGGCGCCGTGGCGGTCGGCGTGAATGAGATCGCCGCTGTTGACCGCCATGCCGTGGACATTCACCGCGACGCCGAAATCGACCACATGCACATAGGCGTGCGACGGCGAGATCGAGCCCGCCAGCATCTGGAAGCCGGGCGGGATCATCGGGATGTCGCGCACCGAGCCGTTGGTCACCGTGCCGAGGCAGCCCAGCGCTTTGTGCACGTTCGACTGCACCTCGCCCCAGAACGCGCCGTATCCGACGATGTCGTCGAGATCCTGGATGACGGCGATGCTCGGCTGCGGCGCGGCGGCGACGTAATCGAGATAGTCGAGCCGCTTGTTCATATAGCCGGCCTCGCCCAGCGGCACTTTGTCCTGCGCGCGCATGGTGACGGTCTTGGCGAAACCGACCATCGGCGGCAAATCCGGGAACGGACAATACAAATGCCGCACGGTATAGCCGTGGCCGCGCCGTTCCGGCGCCACCATTTCCAGCAGATTGCAGACCGTCGGCGTGTCGATCGATTGCAGGAATTCGGCTTGGCTTTTGGAGAGTGACATGGGCTGGTGGCTGCGCTGTTGAGGGAACGTCGCGACGCTAGCGGTTGAGGTGGCAGCCGGTCAATCGAGGCTCACGGCGGCTCGATCGGCGGCAGGTGCGGTGCGGCTGGTATGCGCCGGGCCCAGCCGAAGATCACGATCGCCGCCATGACCGCCAGCATCGCCGCCACCAGGGTGGCGCAAGCCGGCCAGCCGCCGAGCGTCCAGGCGAGGCCGCCGCATGCCGCGCCGAAACTGCCGCCGATATAGAAGCTCGTGACGTAGAGGCCGACCGCCGAGGAGCGGCCGACCTTGGCCGTGATCGTCACATAACCGGTAGAGATGGCCTGACAGATCAGCCCGCAGCCGGCGGAGATGGCGAGCCCCAAGATGATCAGCGGCAGCGAAGGACGCGAGCGTCAGGCCGATGCCGGCGATCCACAGCGCGATCACCCGCGCCGTGAAGCGCCGCCGGCCGAACCGCCCCACCGCCCAGCCGGCCAAGGGTGTGAGCACGGAGCCGGTGAGATAGACCACGAAAATCGCGCCGAGCCAGCTGGCGGAAAGATTGTAGGGCGCGGCGGCAAGATGAAAGCTGATATAGGTGAACGTGCAGATGAAATTGAACAGCACGCCGAAGCCGACCGCATAGGTCGCGAGCAGTTGGCGGTTTTGAAAATGCGCCAGCATCTGCCGCCCCGACGCCAGCAAGCCTTCGGAGCGCACGAACTTGCGCTCGGGCGGCAGCAAAAACGCGACCGCAATGGCGCCGGCAAACGCGATCAAAGCGAGCGCATCGAAGCCCGCGCGCCAGCCGATCAGGTCGGCGAGCAGGCCGGTCACCAGTCGTCCGCTAAATCCGCCGAAGCTCGATCCGGAACTGTAGATGCCGGCGGCGGTCGTGGCTTCATGGGCCGGCCATTCGTCGCCGATATAGGCGATGGTGACGGCAAAGATCGGCGGCAGCATCAGCCCCTGCACCGCGCGCCAGAAAATCAACGACGACAGGCTGGTGGCCATTCCCACCATCAAGGTCGGGATCACCAGCAAAAACATTGCGGCGACGATCACGCGCTTGCGGCCGAGCACGTCGGCGACGGTGCCGGTGAACGGCGCGGTCACCGCCACCGCCAAAGTGCTGACCGTGATGATGGCGGATATCTCGGCCGCACTGGCGTTGAATTCGCGCGACAGCAGCGGCAGGATCGATTGCGGGGCATAGAGATTGATGAAGGCGCAGTAGCCGGCGAGCCCGACCGCAAACTGGCGCGCGGAAAGCTTCGAACGGTGCGCAGCGTTCATCGGGAATCCGGCTGGGAGCGCTTCTCGAAAACGAAGCTATGCATTGGTTTTGGGTAGCGCGCCAAGGGGGAGGCCGGCGGGGCAGTCGGTCGACATTCGCATGGCTTGGTAGCCCGATCCAGTTTGACGGCGGGAACCTTAGCGGGCGTTCGGCAGTTGACGACAGGGCGCTCAACCATTTTCAGGCCTTTCATTTTATGCGCGCGCTAACCGTCCAGCCCGGCCAGCCCAATTCCATTCAGCTTGAGAACGTTCCGCCGCCGCCGCAGAGCGACGGCGCCGTGCTGGTGCGCGCGCTGGCGCTCGGCATTTGCGGCACCGACCACGAGATCATCGACGGCCATTACGGCTGGGCGCCGACCGGTCACGAGCGTCTCATCATCGGCCATGAATCGCTCGGCCGTGTCGAAGAGGCGCCGGGTGGCTGTGGCGTTTCGCGTGGCGACCTGGTGGTCGGCATTGTGCGCCGGCCGGATCCGGTGCCCTGTCCCGCCTGCGCTGTCGGCGAATGGGACATGTGCCGCAACGGCCAATACACAGAGCGTGGCATCAAGCAGCGCAACGGCTATGGCAGCGAGCAATTCCGCATTGAGCCGGATTTCGTCGATCAAGGTCGATCCGGCGCTCAAGGACCATGGCGTCCTGCTGGAGCCGGCGAGCGTGGTCGCCAAGGCCTGGGAGCAGGTCGAGCGTATCGGCGCCCGCAGCGCGGCCTGGCAGCCGCGCGTCGCGCTGGTCACCGGCGCAGGCCCGGTCGGACTGCTGGCGGCGCTCCTTGGGGCGCAGCGCGGGCTTGAGATGCATGTGCTCGATCGGGTGAAGGACGGCGCAAAGCCCGAGCTCGCACGCGCATTAGGCGCCACCTATCACGTCGGCGATCTCGGCAAGCTCATGCCGGACATCGTGATCGAATGCACCGGCGCCGGCTCGGTGGTGCTCGACGCCATGGGGCGCACGGCGCCCTGCGGTGTCGTTTGCCTCGCCGGCGTCTCTTCGGGCGGCCACAAGATCGATTTCGATATCGGCGATCTCAACCGCGGAATGGTGCTGGAAAACGATACGGTGTTCGGTTCGGTCAACGCCAATCGCCGCCATTACCGCGCCGCCGCCGAGGCGCTGGCCAAAGCCGACAAGAACTGGCTCGATCGCCTGATCACGCGCCGCGTGCCGCTCGATCGCTGGCGCGAGGCCTTCGCGCCGCGGCCCGACGACATTAAGGTCGTTGTGGATTTTGCATCCTAAGGTCCGATCATGGCATCCCGCATCGAGGACTACGCGCTGATCGGCGATCTCGGCAGCGCCGCGCTGGTCGGGCGCGACGGCTCGATCGACTGGCTGTGCTGGCCGCGTTTCGATTCCGACGCCTGCTTTGCAGCGCTGCTCGGAACGCCCGAGCACGGCCGCTGGCTGATCGCGCCAAAAGACGGCGCTGCGAAAATTACGCGGCGCTACCGGCCGAACACGCTGATCCTGGAGACCCGCTTCGAGACCGCCGAGGGTGCGGTGACGCTGATCGATTTCATGCCGCCGCGCGAAGGCAATTCGCATCTGCTGCGGCTGGTGGTCGGCGAGCGCGGGCGCGTCGATTTCCATAGCGAGCTGATCTTGCGCTTCGGCTATGGCGCGATCGTGCCTTGGGTGACGCGCATCGACGACACCACGATGCGCGCCATTGCCGGTCCCGACATGGTGGTCCTGCACTCGCCGGTACGCATGCACGGCGAAAATTTCAAAACCGTCGGCGACTTCACCGTCGCCGCCGGCGAAAAGGTCTCTTTCAGCCTGTCCTACGCCTTGTCGCATCTGGAGGTGCCGAAGCCGATCCGATGTCGAAGCGCTTTTGAGCAAAACGGAAAAATTCTGGACCGGCTGGGCCGGCAAGAACAAAATCTCATGCCCTTGGGACGAGGCGGTGGTGCGCTCGCTGATCACGCTGAAGGCGCTCACTTACGCGCCGACCGGCGGCATGGTGGCGGCGCCCACGACGTCATTGCCCGAATTCATCGGCGGTCCGCGCAACTGGGACTACCGCTTCTGCTGGCTGCGCGACGCGACGCTGACGCTGCTCGCGCTGATGAACAGCGGCTACTACGAGGAAGCCCAGATGTGGCGCGAGTGGCTGGTGCGCGCGGTCGCCGGCAGCGCCGAGTCAGATCCAGATCATGTACGGCATTCGCGGCGAGCGGCGCCTGACCGAATGGGAGGTGCCTTGGTTGCCGGGTTACGAGAAGTCGCAGCCGGTGCGCATCGGCAATGCCGCGCATAAGCAGTTACAGCTCGACATCTTCGGCGAGGTCATGGACGCGGCGCACCAGGCGCGCCAAGGCGGCCTGGGCGTCGTTGAAACCGGTTGGGACTTGCAGCGGGAATTGCTCGCGCATCTGGAAAAAATCTGGCCCGACCGCGACGAAGGCCTCTGGGAAATGCGTGGCGGGCGCCAGCATTTCACCCATTCCAAGGCGATGGCGTGGCTTGCCTTCGACCGCGCCATCAAAAGCGCCGAGATATATCAATTTGCCGGGACCGGTCGATCGCTGGCGCCAGATTCGCGACCGTATCCACAACGACGTCTGCACGCATGGCTTCGACGCCGAACTGTGCAGCTTCGTGCAGACCTATGGCTCGAAAGAGCTCGATGCCAGCCTGTTGATGCTGCCCGTGATCGGATTCCTGCCGCCCGAGGACCCGCGCATCATCGGCACGGTCGAAGCGATCGAGCGCAGTCTGATGAGCGACGGGCTGGTGCGCCGCTACGACACTAGAAAATCCGACGACGGCCTACCGCCGGCGAGGGCATGTTCCTGGCCTGCAGCTTCTGGCTGGTCGATGCCTATGTCATGCTCGGTCGCCGCGACGACGCGGTGCGGCTGTTCGAGCGGCTGTTGGCGCTGCGCAACGACCTCGGGCTCTTGAGCGAGCAATATGAACCGCGCACGCGCCGTCTGGTCGGCAATTTTCCGCAGGCGTTTTCGCATCTCGCGCTGGTCAACAGCGCGAGCAATCTTTCGCATTATAAAAAGCCGGCCGAACAGCGCTCGGAAGCGCGCGTCGCCGACAAGTCAGACATGCAGGTCCCGGCGCGTTAAGTCTATTGACCGCGCCGCGGGAGCCCGAAAGAGTGCGCGCCTCGCCGCGCCAAAAGCGGTCAATTCGAGGGAGGAGCGCAGTGCTACTCGATGTCCGAACTTACAAGTGCCTGCCCGGCCGTGTGCCGGCGCAGCTCGAGCTTTACAAGAAACTCGGCTACCCCGTGCAGCTTCGCTACATGGGCGAGCCGCTTTGTTATGCGGTGGCCGAAAGCGGCGAACTCAATACGTTTACCCATGTTTGGGTCTACGAGAGCGCCGCCGATCGCGAGACCAAGCGCGGCAAGATGGCGCAGGATCCGGATTGGAAGGTTTTTCTCGCCGAAAACGCCAAGGCCGGAAATGTTATCGAACAGAAAAATTGCTTAATGGCGCCGACGGCGTTCTCGCCGCCGATCCCGATGCCGAAGATCCATCCCAAAACGTAAGGGCGCCGGAGCTCGGGGAGTGACGCGATGCGCTCGAATGACGGCACCCGCACTGGCGGCGAAATCCTGATCGACCAGTTGGCGATCCACGGCGTGCAGCACGTGTTCTGTGTGCCGGGCGAAAGCTATCTCGCCGCGCTTGACGCGTTTCATGACAGCAAGATCGCGCTCACCGTCTGCCGCCACGAGAGCGCTGCCGCCATGATGGCCGAGGCGGTCGGCAAGACCACTGGCCGACCCGGCATCTGCTTTGTCACGCGCGGGCCGGGTGCCACCAATGCTCGTGCCGGCATCCATATCGCGCGCCAGGATTCTTCGCCGATGATCATGTTCGTCGGGCAGGTCGGGCGCGACATGCGCGAGCGCGAGGCGTTCCAGGAACTCGACTACCGCGCGGTGTTCGGCTCGATCGCCAAATGGGCGACCGAAATCGACGACCCCGCGCGCATTCCGGAGCTGGTTTCGCGCGCCTTCCACACCGCCTGCAACGGCCGGCCCGGGCCGGTGGTGATCGCGCTGCCGGAGGACATGCTCACCGAGCGCGTCGCGGTGCCCGACGCCACCGCCTTCGAGCCGGTGGAAATCTGGCCGGGCCTCACCGACATGAGCCGGCTGCAGAAGCTGCTATGGGCGGCCAAGCGTCCGGTGGTGCTGGTCGGCGGCAGCCGCTGGTCGGAAGCCGCCTGCGCCGCGCTCGGGCGCTTTGCCGAGCGCTTTGCGCTGCCGGTCGCCACGACATTCCGCCGCGGCTATCTGTTCGACGCGCTGCATCCTTGTTACGCCGGCGACATGGGCATCGGGCCCAATCCGAAATTGCTGGCGCGCGTGAAGGGCGCCGACCTGGTGCTGCTGATCGGCGGCCGCCTGAGCGAAATGTCGACGCAGGGCTACACGCTGTTCGATATTCCCGAACCGCAGATGAAGCTGGTGCATGTGCATCCCGGCGCCGAGGAACTCGGCCGGGTCTATCACCCGACTCTTGCCATTCAGGCGTCGCCGACCGCGTTCTGCGCGGCGCTGGAAGGCTTGCAGCCGCCGAACGAGATCGCCTGGAAAGGCGAGGCGGCCACCGCGCATGCCGACTATCTCGCCTGGTCGGAAAAGGCGACGCCGCAGCCGGGCGGCGTCAATCTCGGTGAGATTTTGGTGTGGCTGCGCGAGAATCTGGCGCCCGAGGACATCATCACCAACGGCGCCGGAAATTTCGCCGGCTGGATCCATCGCTTCTACCGCTTCCGCAAATACGCGCACCCATGTCGCGCCGACCTCCGGCTCCATGGGCTACGGATTTCCGGCGGCGCGTGGCGATGAAGACGCTGCATCCGGAGCGCAAGGTCGTGTGCATCGCCGGCGACGGCGATTTCCTGATGACCGGCCAGGATTTCGCGACCGCCGTGCAATACAAATTGCCGGTGATCGTGGTGGTCGCCGACAATGGGCTCTACGGCACCATCCGCATGCACCAGGAGCGCGACTATCCGGGCCGCGTCGTCGCGACCGAACTGAAAAATCCGGATTTCGTCGCCTATGCCATGGCGTTCGGCGGCTACGGCGCATTGGTGGAGAAGACCGCCGACTTTCCCGCCGCCTTCGCCCAAGCCGTTGCCACCGGCAAGCCGTCGATCATCCATCTGAAGATCGACCCGGAAGCGATTTCGGTGGCGGCGACGATCACCGGCATTCGCGAAAAGTCGCTCGCCGGCGGTAGGGGCAAGAGCGGCACGGATCGGAATTAAAGCCTCTTCGCTGCCGGCTCGGGCACTGCGGAGCCTTTCATCGGGCCACGCTTCGCTCGGACCCGTTGGCTCGGCCGGGACGACGAGGCGGAACGCTTGCATCTTTGTCGTGAATCATCGTTCACTCATTGCATGCCATATCGCCGCACCGAGAACGTGGTTCGACGCCTCGCCGAGCGCGAGGAGACGATCCTTGCCGCGGCCACGGCCATCGCCGCCGAGGGCGGCATGGGGGCGGTGCAAATCGCGGCGGTCGCCGAGCGCGCCGGCATCGCCGCCGGCACCGTCTACCGCTACTTCCCGTCCAAGACCGATCTCATCGCCGAACTGGTCGCGGCCATCGCCGGCCGCGAGCTTTCCATCATGGCGGCGGCCGGCGACGCGGCGCCGGGGCCGCTGTCGGCGCTGGCCGCCTGCATCGTCAACTTTCGCCGCCCGCGCGCTTAACGAGCGGCGGCTGGCCTGGGCGGTGATCGGCGAACCGGTCGACGCCCGGGTCGACGCCATGCGGCTCGATTTCCGTCAGTCGCTTGCCGTCGAATTGGAAGCGCGCATCAAGACCGCGATCGCAGGCCGCCATCTGCCCGACCAGGACGCCCGGGTGGCGGCGCCGGCCATTGTCGGGGCGCTGATGGAAGGTCTGCTCGGACCGCTGGCGCCGTCACCGGCCGATGCCGCCGCCGCGCGTGAAGCGGTGCAGACCGCGACCCTGCTGGCGCTACGCGCGCTCGGCGTGGTCGACGCGCGCGCCCGCGGCCTGGTGGCGCAATGCGTACTGCCGATTACCGCTTAATGCGACATTAGCGCCGGCACCGTCATCGTCTCGAGAATACTGCGGGTGACGCCGCCGAGGATGAATTCGCGCAAGCGCGAATGGCCGTAGCCGCCCATCACGATCATGTCGGCGTTGGTATCGGCCGCATAAGAAAGGATCGTTGAACTGACATCGATATCCGGCGAGGTGATGCGTTTGACGTCTACCTCGAGCCCATGACGGGCGAGGTGCTGGCCGAGATCGACACCCGGAATTTCATCTTCCTTGCCGGCCTTGCCGGCGACCATGACGATCTCAACCTTCTTGGCCTTGCGCAGAAACGGTAGACTGTCTGCGATGGCGCGGGTGGCGGCGCGGCTGCCGTCCCAGCACACCATAACGCGGTCAAGCTTCAGTACCGCTTTCTGGATGTACGGCACGAAGATGACCGGTCTCCCGGATTCAAACAGCACGCCTTCGTCCACCACCTCGTCGGGCGCGGACTTTTCGCGCTCGGGCTGGCCGACGATGGCAACGTCGAAGCGCCGCGCCAACCGGCCGAGCCGTTCGGCGGCGCCGGAAATGCTGGCGCTGACGTTGAGGCTTTCGTAGGAAACGCCGGCGCGCTTGGCTGCCTGCTCGAAGCGGGCGATGGCGGTGCGCGCCGTTTTTTCGTGATCGACGCGCTGCGACTCGATGAATTGCGGCGGGATGCCGCCCATCACCGTGCCCGGGATGATCGGATCGTAGACAAAGGCCACGCCCAGCAGGTGGGCATCGAATGTATTGGCCACTGAAATAGCAAAATCGCCGGCGGGGTCGTGCGCGCCCAAGCCCAGATTGACAATGATATCCTTGATCATGACGGCTTCACTTCTTTTTGCCGTCGGCGCCGAATTGCTTGAGATAGGCCCACAAGTCGCCGGCTTCCTTTTCGTTCTTGATGCCGGGGAAGATCATCTTGGTGCCCGGAATCTTGGCGCGCGGATCCTTGATGTATTCCTTGAACGTTGCCTCGCTCCAGACGATGCCGGAATTCTTGTTGGCGTCGGAATAGCTATAGCCGGCCGCGGTGCCGGAATGGCGGCCATCGAGGCCATTGAGTTCGGGACCGACTTTGTTCTTCGCTCCTTCGCCGACGGCGTGGCAGGCGGCGCACTTCTTGAACGACTGCTCACCGGCAGCCGCATCCTGCGCATGGGCGGCTTGTGCCATCGCGGCTACGGTCAGGGTCGCTATCGCCAGTGTCGTTTTCATGGTTTTGCTTCCTTTGTGGCCTAAAGCTTCGTCGCCCTCGCGGATCAATGCTCCCCGCATGCCCCGGTTCCCGGCGGTTTTGCCAGCCCTTTGTGTCTACCGTCAAATGGCTGGTATCGTTGTGACAGGACTGGAAACGAGAGTTTGACCCTATGTCGGTGCAGATGCCCGAGCTGGATAGCGCGGTACTGGCGCGGCGCGAACGCATCGTCGCCGCGTTGCGCACCATCGTGCCGGGCGAGGGCGTGATCGCTGCCGAGCGCGAGATGAAGCCATTCGAAACCGACGGACTGACCGCCTACCACCAAATGCCCATGGTCGTGGTGCTGCCGGAGACCACCGAGCAGGTCGCGGCTGTGCTGCGCTATTGCCACGACGAGGGCATCAAGGTGGTGCCGCGCGGGGCGGGCACCTCGCTGTCGGGCGGCGCGTTGCCGCTCGCCGACGGCGTGCTGCTCGGCATGGCCAAGTTCAACCGCATCCGCGACATCGACTTCGATAACCGCGTCGCGGTGGTGGAGCCGGGCGTCACCAATCTGGCGGTGAGTAACGCGGTCGCCGACGCCGGTTTTTATTACGCGCCCGATCCGTCCTCGCAAATCGCCTGCACCATCGGCGGCAATGTGGCGGAGAATTCCGGCGGCGTGCATTGCCTGAAATACGGCATGACCACCAACAACGTGCTCGGCTGCGAGATCGTGCTGATCACCGGCGAGGTGCTGCGCATCGGCGGCAAGCACCTCGACTCGGAAGGCTACGATCTGCTCGGGCTGATCACCGGCTCGGAAGGCCTGCTCGGCGTGGTCACCGAAGTGACCGTGCGCATTCTGAAAAAACCCGAGACCGCGCGTGCCATGCTGATCGGCTTCCCGAGTTCGGAGGATGCGGGTTCTTGTGTTTCCGCGATCATCGGCGCCGGCATCATCCCCGGCGGCATGGAGATGATGGACAAGCCCGCGATCCACGCTGTGGAGGAATTCGTCCACGCCGGCTATCCGCTCGAAGTCGAGGCGCTGCTGATCGTCGAGGTCGACGGCCCGCCGGCCGAGGTCGACGACCTGATCGAGCGCATCGAGATCATCGCCAGCAAATGCCACGCGGTGTCATGCGAGGCTTCGACGTCGGAAGCGCAGCGGCTGCTGTTCTGGGCCGGGCGCAAGGCGGCGTTCCCGGCAGTCGGACGCATCTCGCCGGATTACTACTGTATGGACGGCACCATCCCGCGCGCCAAGCTGCCGCAGGTGCTGGCGCGCACCAGGGAGCTGTCGGAAAAATACGGCCTGCGCGTCGCCAATGTGTTTCACGCCGGCGACGGCAATCTGCATCCGCTGATCCTTTACGATTCCAACAAGCCCGAGGAACTCGACCGCGCCGAACAGTTCGGCGCCGAGATCCTCAAGCTCTGCGTCGAGGTCGGCGGCGTGCTGACCGGCGAGCACGGCGTCGGCGTCGAGAAGCGCGATCTGATGCCGGTGATGTTTTCCGAGATTGATCTGAATGCTCAACAACGGGTCAAATGTGCGTTCGACCCCAAGGGCCTGCTCAATCCCGGCAAGGTGTTCCCGGTGCTGCACCGCTGCGCCGAATTGGGCCGCATGCATATTTCCGGCGGCAAGCTGCCGTTCCCGGATATTCCGAGGTTCTGAGCATGCAATTCGGTCTGTTTTGTTCGCCGAAAGCCGATAGCGGCAACCTGGGCCCGGAAACCGGCCAAGGTTTTCGCGACTATCTCGAGTTCAACATCGAAGCCGAAGCCCTCGGATTTCATTCAAGTTTCTCTGTTGAGCATCATTTCACCGGTTGGAACCAGGTCTCCGCCACGCTGATGCTGCTGATGGCGCTGGCGATGCGCACCAAAACCTTGCGGCTCGGCACCGCGGTGCTGGTGCTGCCCTGGCACAATCCGGTGCTGCTGGCCGAACAGGCGGCAACGCTCGATCTGGTGTCCGCTGGCCGATTCGATTTCGGCATCGGCAAAGGTTATCGGCACAACGAATTCAAGGGCTTCGCTATTGCGCAGGATGAGGCCGAGGCGCGTTTCGAGGAAGCCATCGAAGTCATGACGCGGGCCTGGACCACGCGCACACGGTTTTCCCATCACGGCCGCTTCTGGAATTTCGACGACATCGTGGTCGAGCCGCCGCCGGCGCAAAGCCCGCATCCGCCGTTCTGGGTTGCCGCCGGCAATCCGACATTCGATCAAGCGCGCCGCCGCGCGCGGCTTCAATCTGATCCTCGATCAATACGCTTCCCCGCAAACGCTGGCCGAGCGCATCGCGATCTTCAAGGCCGAGCGCGAGGCGAACGGCCTCACGTTCGATCCGATGCAGGTTACGGTGGCGCGCCAGCTCTATGTCGCCAGGGACAAAGCCGACAAGGAAGCGGCGTTGCAGCGCCAGGCCGAATACACCCAGCGCACGGTTGCGGTGTCGCGCACGCCCGGCGGCAAGGCCGGCTCGCACGTGCTGGCTTACGTGGACAGACAAGGCGCCACGGAAGAAAACGCGCTCTATGGCACGCCCGACGAGATTGCCGCGATGCTGGAGACGCTGCAGAACAACGGCGTCGGCTACGTATTGCTTACGATTGCCGGCGGCGTGGCGCAGCTTCGGCGTTTTGCGCGCGAGATCATGCCGGCTTTTTCCGGCCAACCGGCGGCGCATGCCGCGGAATGAAGTAAACGCGTAATGGCCGACACGCTCAAACCCCGCGACGCCAAGGAGGTCGAGGATGCGGTGCGCTGGGCGCTCGGCAACGACAAAGCGTTGGAAGTCGCCGGGCAGGGCACCAAGCGCGCCATCGGCCGCCCGAGCCAGACCGACCTCACGCTTGGACCTGTCAGGGCTTTCCGGCGTCACGCTGTACGAGCCGGCCGAACTGGTGCTTTCGGCGCAAGCCGGAACGCCGCTCGCCGAGATCGAGGCGCTGCTCGACAACAACAATCAGCAGCTTGCCTTCGAGCCGATGGATTACGGCCCGCTGCTGGGCGGCGAGGCCGGGCAGGGCACGCTCGGCGGTGCGCTCGCGACCAATCTCTCCGGCCCGCGCCGCGTCAAGGCCGGCGCCGCGCGCGACCATTTCCTCGGCGTCACCTGCGTGACCGGCCGCGCCGAGACCATCAAGTCGGGCGGCCGGGTGGTGAAAAACGTCACCGGCTACGACATGTGCAAGGTGCTGGCCGGCTCATGGGGCACGCTGGCGGCGATGACCGATGTCACCATCAAAGTGCTGCCCAAGGCCGAAGCCGAAGCGACCGTGATTGTCGAGGGACTCGACGACGCGCGCGCCTGCGCCGCCATGGCGGCAGCAATGGGTTCGTCCTGCGACGTTTCCGGCGCGGCCCACCTGCCGGACCATGTGGCGTCTTACTTCGACGGCCTGCCCAAGCCGCAAGCGGCCACCGCGCTGCGGCTCGAGGGCTTCGCGCCCTCGGTCAAGCACCGCAAGGAGGCGCTTGCCGCGCTGATGAAGCCGTTCGGCCCGGTCACGCTGCTGGACGAAAAGAACTCGCGGGCGCTGTGGCAGAGCGTTCGGCAGGTGCAGCCTTTCGCGACCAATGCGGCGCGTCAGCGCCCGCTGTGGCGCATTTCCTGCCCGCCCAGCAAAGGCTACGAGATCGCGGCGGCGGTCACGCCGGCGGCGCAGATGTTCTACGATTGGGCCGGCGGATTGCTGTGGGTTGCGATGCCGTTCGCGGATGAGGCCGACGCCGCCTCGATCCGCGCCGCGGTTAAGGGCGTCGGTGGGCATGCGACGCTGGTTCGCGCGCCCGCCGCGGTACGCGCCTCGGTCGACGTGTTCGAACCGCAGGATACTGACTTGCGCGCACTGAACAAACGGGTGAAGGAGGGCTTCGACCCCAAGGGCGTGCTCAATCCCGGGCGCATGTGGGCGGGCGTGTAATGCAAACCACCTTCTCCCTAGCGCAATTGCTTGATCCGCAGGTCTATGCTTCGGAAAAAATCCTGCGCGCCTGCGTGCACTGCGGCTTCTGCACTGCCACCTGTCCGACCTATGTGCTGCTCGGCGACGAACTCGATTCGCCGCGCGGGCGCATCTATCTGATCAAGGAGATGCTCGAAAACGAAGCGCCGGCGACGCGCGAGGTGGTCAAACATATCGACCGC
The DNA here is from genome assembly GCA_963809675.1 of uncultured Alphaproteobacteria bacterium. Taxonomy (GTDB): domain Bacteria; phylum Pseudomonadota; class Alphaproteobacteria; order Rhizobiales; family Xanthobacteraceae; genus Pseudolabrys. The sequence goes on along the minus strand of CAWEKJ010000005.1, from coordinate 70,492 downwards.
TGCCTGTCGTGCCTGGCCTGCATGACCACCTGTCCGTCCGGCGTGAATTACATGCATCTGGTCGATCATGCCCGCGAGCATATCGAGAAAACCTACAAACGGCCGCTGCTCGATCGCGTGCTGCGCGGTTTGCTGGCGCGCGTGTTGCCCGATCCCGGCTTGTTCCGCATGGCGGTGGTGGCCGGACTGGTCGCGCGGCCGTTCGCGCCGGTATTTCATGCGCTCGGCTTGAAGCGGATGGCCGCGATGTTGCGTCTGACGCCGCGCCACAAACTGGCGCCGCCGGTCGAGCGCACCGGCAAGGTCTATCCGGCGACTGGAGCCCGCCGCGGGCGGGTGGCGCTGTTGTCCGGCTGCATCAATCCGGTGCTGGCGCCCTCGACCAACGAGGCCGCGATCCGGCTGCTCAACCGTAACGGCATCGAAGTGGTGGTAGCCGCCGGCGAGGCCTGCTGCGGCTCGCTCGTCCATCACATGGGCCGCGAAGACCAGGCGTTGGCGCAGGCCCGCAACAACATCGACGCCTGGACGCGCGAAGCCGAAGGCCAGGGGCTTGATGCCATTCTGATGACAGTTTCCGGCTGCGGCACCACGGTGAAGGATTACGGGTTCATGTTGCGCACCGATCAGGCCTATGCGGCCAAGGCGGCGCGGATTTCATCGCTTGCCAAGGACGTGACCGAATATCTGATGATGCTGAACATCGCGGGCGGCGAAGCGCCCCGGACCCTGACCGTCGCCTATCATTCGGCCTGCTCGCTGCAGCACGGGCAAAACGTGACAAAGGCGCCAAAAGAACTGCTTTTAAACTGCGGCTTCGTGGTGAAAGATGTGCCGGACGGCCATCTGTGCTGCGGCTCGGCCGGGACCTATAACATTCTCCAACCGGCGCTGGCGGAGAGGTTGCGCGACCGCAAAGTCGCCACTATCGAACGGCTTAAGCCGGATGTGATCGCGGCCGGCAATATCGGCTGCATCACGCAGATCGCCGCCGGCACCGCGATCCCGGTCGTGCATACGGTCGAGTTACTCGATTGGGCGACCGGCGGGCCGGTGCCGGAAGGGCTCGGAGAGATTGGAGCAGGAGTTGCTCCGGAACGTTTGGTTGAAACTGTGCAATAAAGCGACGGAACAGCTTGGGAGGACTACGATGGCAAAAGCCAAGAATCGAAACAAGAAACTGAAAACCAAAGTAAAGAAATCAAAGCGCGCCGGCTCCGCGCGCAAGCCGAACAAGGCGAAACGCCCGGTCAAGAAGGCCGCGCGCAAGACCAAGGCCGTCAAATCCAAGGCCAAGGCAAAATCCAAGAAACCCGCCAAGAAATCGGCGTCGTCGAAGGCCAGGACCTACAAAATCCTTCTGATGGGCGCGTCATACGGATCGCTGCTAGCCTCCAAATTGCTGTTCGGCGGCCATTCGATCCATCTCGTCTGCCTGCCGGCGGAAGCCGATCTGATCAACGCCGAGGGCTTCAGGGTTCGCCTGCCGGTTCGCGGCCGCAGCGAACCGGTCCTGTTGGATTCGCGCAAGCTGCCGGGTAAGGTGACGGCTGGCGGCGCGGCCGGCGTCAATCCAAAGGATTATGATCTCGTCGGGCTCTGCATGCAGGAGCCGCAATACCGTTCGCCCGGCGTGCGCGAGTTGCTCGATGCCGTTGGCAAATCGCGGGTGCCCTGCATGTCGATCATGAACATGCCGCCGTTGCCCTACATCAAGCGCATCCCCGGACTCGATCACAAGGCGCTCGAAGCCGCTTACACCGATCCGCGCGTTTGGGATTCGGTCGATCCCAACAAGATCACCCTCAACAGCCCCGACCCGCAGGCCATTCGTCCGCCCGACGGCAAAGCCAATGAGCTCCTGGTTACGCTGCCGACGAACTTCAAATGCGCGCGCTTCGTGGAGGATAAAGATACCGCAATCGTGCGCCAGCTTGAGAAGGACGTCGAAACCGCGCGCTTCGATGCGCCGGAAGGCAAAATCGAATTACCGGTGAAGCTCAGGGTCTACGAGTCGATCTTCGTGCCGCTCGCTAAGTGGGCAATGCTGCTGGCCGGCAATTATCGCTGCATCACGCCGGACGGCATGCGGACCGCGCAGGAAGCGGTGCATTCCAATATCGAAGAGGCGAGGTCGGTCTATAATTTCGTCAACGATCTGGTCGTCAAGCTCGGCGCTTCGCCCGACGACCTGGTGCCGTTCGAGAAATATGCCGCCGCCGCGCAGAGCTTGACGCGTCCGGCTTCCGCCGCACGCGCCCTCAACAACGGCGCACCGAACATCGAACGCGCCGACAAGCTGGTGCAATTGATCGCCCGGCAAAAGGGTCTCAGCAATCCGGCGATTGACGCTCAGGTGGCGCTGGTCGACGCGCGACTCGATGCCAACCGTAAGAAGGCGGCGGCCTGACCGTGGTCGCATCAGACTTTTCTGCTTTCATTCTCGGCGTTCGCCGGCATGCCGGTGGACGCCAGATTTTTATTGCCCTTACAAAGGTTTGGAACGCCGGACTGGAGTTATTCACAGCGTGGCGGCAAAGATTCGGGGCCTGCGGCGGCCCGTTCGCTACTACCCGGAAGCAGACACAAGAATTGTGACTTTGCCGCAACAGTCCGCTGCTTTCTGTCGATAGAGGCTCCAAACGCCTAAAAAGGCAGCAATTGCCGCTGTTTTCGGCTTGCCGTTGGAGGGGGTCAAAGATGAAATCCACCGAGTAAGGCACGTGCTTTTGCGTACGGATCGATCGCAGCCGGAATTCGTACGCCAAGGCGACGGCCAAACGGGATCGGTTGAAAGCCGGTCGAACCAAAAAGGGGCAGGGTAATGAAAAAAGTTGTTTTGTCGGTAGTCGCGGCGCTCGCATTTTCCGCGGCACCCGCGTTCGCAGCCGACATGCCGGTGAAGGCAATCAAGGCTCCCGCAGCCGCGCCGTCGCCGTGGGATGTCGCTTTCGGCGCTGCGGCCATGAACGATTACATCTTCCGTGGCGTCACGCAGTCCAACCACAGGCCTTCGGTCTCGGCCTATGTCGAGCCTCGCTACAATATCACGAAGGATATCCAGCTTTATGTCGGCACTTCATTCGAGACTATCTCCTTCCCGAACGATGCGCGGGCGGAAATTGATTTTTATGGCGGCGTTCGTCCGACCTTCGGTCGCGCTCGCGCTCGATTTTGGTGTTTGGTACTACTACTACCCGGGCGGTACCTGCTTCGCTGACGGCAGGTCTCTGCCCGCAGGTGCTTCCGAACGGCAACTTCATCAAAGCCGATCTGAGCTTCTGGGAAGCCTATGCCAAGGTCACTTACACGCTGGCGATTTTGCGTTTGGTCCGACCTTCTACTATTCGCCGAGCTTCCTAAACTCCGGCGCTCCGGGTGAATATTTGTCGTTGATCGTCAAGTATACCGCGCCGGCCAGCATGGCGATTGCCAAGGACATCGGCTGGTACGTGTCGGGTGAGTTCGGCCGTCAGTGGCTCGGCACCAGCGATGCCTTCTACGGCGTCGCCAACCTCCCCAAACGGCATCGACTACGCCGATTACAACACCTGGAACGTCGGCATCGGCTTCACCTGGAAGGTGTTGACCCTCGATCTGCGTTACTCGGGCACCGACCTTTCGCAAGGCGAACTGCAACGCCTTCACCAGCGATACGCGGCAAGCGGCAATGGCAGCACTCGTCGATCAATCCGAGCGGTGCCGGCTCGAATTGGTGCGGCAACGCTTTCATCGCCAAGCTGTCGGCCGACTTCACGGCGTCCAGCTTGAAGTAGCCTGACTTAAAGCCCGTCTCCCTTGTCTGGCGGCGGCTCTTAACGAGCCGCCGCCCTTTTTTTCGTTATGCCGCCGGCGCCAGATCGGCCTCGCGGACCTGGTAGCGGTCGCCCTCGCGGTTGAAGGCCAGCCGGCGCTGGTGGAACGCGGCGAGCGTCGAGCGGTGACCAATCGACACGATGGTCGCGGCGGCCAGCCGTTGCTTCAACAGCCGATAAAGCGCCGCTTCCGACGGCTCGTCGAGCGAGGCGGTCGCTTCGTCCAGGAACAGATAATCGGGCGCGTGCAGCAGCGCGCGGGCGATGCCGAGGCGCTGCTGCTCGCCGAGCGACAGCAGTCGGTTCCAATGCGCTTCCTCCTCGATGCGGGAGGCCAAGTCCGGCAAGCCGACCGCGCTGACGAGTTCGGCGATGTGGGCAGCATCGAATGTGCCGGGCTCCGCCGGATAGGCGACGGCGGCGGCCAAGGGCGCGATCGGGAAGTAAGGGCGCTGCGGCAGGATCATCAGCCGGGCGTTTTTCGGCACCGTGATGGTGCCGGCGCCGAACGGCCAGACGCCGGCCAGCGCGCGGAATAGCGTTGACTTGCCGGAACCGGAGGGGCCGCTGATCAGCACGCGCTCGCCCAGGCCGATCGAGATGTCGCTGGCATTGACCAGCGGCACGCCGTTGGGCAGCCGCACCGCCAGATCGTTGAATGCCACGGCGGCCGCATCGCCGGCCGCCACATCGATCACCGGCGGGGTCACCGCCAAGCGCGCGCGCGGCTGCCACGGACTTGTCGAAGCCCGACAGTCGCTCGATCACCGCGCGCCATTCGGCAAGACTGCGGTAGAGCGTGACGAACACCGACAGCGCGCCCTGCACCTGGCCAAAGGCATTCGCGGTCTGCATCAGTCCGCCGAGTTGGACGACGTTGGCGAAATAGGCCGGACTCACCATGACGAACGGAAATACCACGGCCGCCTGCGCGTAACTGGCGGTGAAGAAGGTCAGCTTCTTTTGCCGCGTCATGATCGCCATCCAGTTCGCGACGACGTTTCTAAACCGCATCAACAGCCGGTCGCGTTCGGCAGCCTCGCCGTCGAGCAGGGCGATCTGCTCGGAGTTCTCGCGCACCCGCACCAGGTTGAAACGAAAATCGGCTTCATAGCGCTGCTGCTGGAAATTGAGCGCAATCAACGGGCGCCCGATCAGATGGGTGAAGGCAGTGCCAATGCACGCGTAGATCAGCGCGGCCCATAGCAGATAACCGGGGATGCTGAAGCTCATCCCGAACAAATGCAGCGGCGCTACCGCCGACAGCGACCACAAAATGATCATGAACGAGAACAGCGTGACGCAGGCGTTGAGCAATTGCAGGCCGATGGTCAGCGTCAGTTGGATGAAATCTCTGATATCTTCTGCGATGCGCTGGTCGGGGTTGTCGGCGGCGTCGCCCAAAAGCTGCATGCGATAATGATTGGCGCCCTCCAGCCAATGATCGAGATAGCTGTTGGTCAGCCAACGCCGCCAGCGGATCTGCAGCCATTGATTGAGATAGAGCTGATAGACATTCAAAGCGACGAAAAAGCTGGCCAGAATGCAGAAATAGCCAAGCTGGTAGACGAAGACATCCCAGTTACGGTCTTGCAGCGCATTGTAGAACCGGCTGTTCCACTCGTTGAACAACACCGTGAGCGCGACCAGGGAGAGTTCGATGCCGACGACCGCCGCCAGCAGAATGCGGCCGGGCCAGCGATCGTCCGAACGGAAATACGGACTGGCAATTCGCCAGACGACGGCGAGCGTCGAGAAAATACCTCTCACGGATGGTCTCCTATTGCGGCGGTCTGTGGTGCGAGGCGCAAAATGAAACTAACAATGGTTGATCGAATGGACGGCGAGGCACGGAATTGAGCGGCGAATGACGGCAAACTAATGGCCTAACGCAACGAGTAACGGAGACGCGCCGGCGGCCTTGCGCCCAATCGGCTAGTCACACTAGCATGGCAAAAGGGCCAGACAGGCTTCCGTCCGATTTCGCTCGACTTTCGATGAGCGGCGTGCGCGGGTGCCTCCTATAAATTTTCAATAAAGCGGTCGAAGCGCCGCAGAGGGAGGAAGGCAATGAAAAACGAGCAAATTCCGCAAAAGTTTGATCGCCGCACGGTGCTCAAGACGGCGGCGGCCGCCGGCGTGGTGCAGATCGCATCGCCCTTCGTGGTCCCAACCTGGGCGGCCGACAACATCAAGATGGGAATGGTCGATCCGCTGACCGGTGTTTACGCGGCTCCAGCCGGTAACGAAGTCATGGGAGCCAAGCTTGCCGTTGCGCAAATCAACGCCAAGGGCGGCGTCATGGGTCGCCAGATCGAACTTTTGGTTGAAGACTCCGCGAACGACGTCGGTACCGGCGTGCAAAAGGCGCGCAAGCTGATCGAGCGCGACAACGTCAATTTCATCATCGGCGACGTGAACTCCGGTATCGCCGCCGCGATCGCGCAAGTCACGGCCGAAAAGAAAGTGCTGCACGTCGTCTCCGGCGGCCACACCGACTCGATCACCGGCAAGGACTGCCACTGGAACGTCTATCGCGTCTGCAACACGACGCGGATGGAAGCGAACTCGGTCTCCGATTTGCTCTACAGCAAGTACGGCAAGAAGTGGCACTTCATTACGCCGGACTACGCCTTCGGCCACACGCTCTATGACGCCTGCGCCGCCAACCTGAAAAAGCTCGGCGGCACGGTCACTGGCAACGAGTTGACCCCGCTCGGCACCACCGACTTCTCGGCCTACCTGATCAAGGCGAAAGCGGCCAACCCGGACGTGCTGCTGCTGCTCGTGCAGGGTTCCGACATGATCAACTGCCTCAAGCAGATCGTGCAGTTCGGTCTCGACAAGCAGATCCACGTCGCCGGCACCCAGCAAGAGCTGGAATCGCTCGCCGGGCTGCCGCCCGAAGCGCGCATCGGCATCTGGATGTTCGAGTGGTACTGGAAGCAGCCGGGCGTTCCGCACGTCGCGGAATTCGTCGCCGAAATCCGCAAGGTCAACGGCGGCAAGGTGCCGACCGCGCGCCATTGGTTCGGCTACACGTCCGTCCAAACCTTCGCGCTCGTCGCCAACCAGCAGAAGACGCTTGATGCCGTCAAACTCGCGCAGGCGCTGGGTGACTTCGAGCTGCCGCCCGAAGTGAAGCTACAGCCCAACAAGGTATACTACCGCAAGGGCGACCATCAGTTGATGACGTCGGCTTTCGTCGGCGAAGCGGTGAGCAAAGGCAAGGACGACCCCGAAGATCTCTACCGTGTCAACTCGGTCGTACCTGGTGACAAGACCGCGCCGTCCGTCGCCGACACTGGCTGCGAGGTGAAATGGCCGGCCTGATCTAATCCCGCTCCCGCCGGCGCTGGATGCACGTGCATCGCGCGCCGGCGGGAGTTTGAAATCCTGCAAGTAAAGCCATGACGCAACTCCTGCTCTTCAACATCACGAACGGGCTCATTATCGGCGCGTTCTACGTGCTGATGGCGCTCGGCCTTTCGCTCATCCTCAATTTGAGCAACGTGATCAATTTCGCCCACGGCGGCTTTCTCGTCCTCGGCGGCTACATCGCCTACACCATCACGCCCTATGTCGGATTTTGGGGCGGGCTGCTGATCGCACCGCCGCTCACAGCGCTCATCGGCCTCACCGTGGAACGAATTTTGATCCGGCCGCTCTACGGCCGCGACCCGCTCTATAGCCTGCTGCTGACGTTCGGATTGGCGTTCATCATCGAGGACGGCACCCGGTTTATCTGGGGCGCGCAAGGCAAGCCGGTGACGGTCCCGGCGTTCCTGGCGAAGCCGCTGAGCATCGATTTCTTTTTTATCACCGGCTACCGGCTGTTTATGGTCGCGGTCGTGGCCGTGACCGTGACGTTACTGTTCGTGTTCCTGCGCTACACGCGGATCGGCGTGCGAATCCGCGCCGGAACGCTCGACCTCGAAACGGTGGCGGCGCTTGGCATCAACGTGCGCGTGCTGCGCTCGCTCAATTTTGCCGCCGGCATTTTCCTCGCGGGCTTGAGCGGCGTACTGGCGGCCGGGCAACTCGGGCTTGAGCCGACGATGGGCACCGGCCTTCTGATGCCTAGCTTTATCGCCATCATCGTTGGCGGCGTCGGCTCGCTCACCGGCACGCTGCTTGGCGGCCTGCTGATCGGCGTGGCGTCGGGCTTGACCGCGGTGTTTTTCCCGGCCGCAAGCGAAGCCGTCATTTACGTGCTGATGGCGGTGGTGCTGCTGATCCGGCCGCGCGGCCTGCTCGGCGAAGAAGGCATGATGACGACATGAGCGGCGGCCAAAACCGCAAGTTCGCCGTGCTTGCGGCGATCTGGCTTGCGCTGATATTTGCGCCTTATTGGATCGTCCCGCTTGGCGGCTACACCGCTCTGGCGACGCGCGTTTTGGTGCTCGGGCTGGCGGCGATGTCTTTGAATTTCCTGCTTGGCTTCACCGGCGTGCTGTCGTTTGGCCACGCCGCCTATTTCGGCCTCGGCGCCTATGGCACCGGGCTGGCGCTTAAATTCATGACCGGCAGCACGCCGTTGTCGCTGGTCATGGGCATGCTGCTGGGCGGGGTTGTCGGCGGATTGCTGGGCACGCTGATCGTGCGCCGGCGCGGGGTCTATTTCGCGATGGTGACGATCGCGTTCGGTCAGGTGTTCTATTACATCGCGTTCCAATGGAGCTCGCTCACCGGCGGCGATGACGGCTTGCGCGGATTCTCGCGCCAGCCGCTCGACTTTGGGTTTTTCCAAATCGATATCCTGTCGAACACCAACTATTTCTACTATTTCGTGCTGGTCTGTTTCGCGCTTGCGGTCGCGGCCATGGGCATCATCCTGCGCTCGCCGTTCGGCCGCGGCATGATCGCCATCCGCGAGAACGAGCGCCGCGCGCGCTTTCTCGGCATTCCGATCGAACGCCACATCTGGATCGCGTTCACGTTGTCCTGCTTCTTCATCGCTCTCGCCGGCGGGCTCTACGCGCTGGTCAATAATTTTGCCGATCCGAAAGGGCTGCACTACAGCCAGTCCGGCGATTTCGTGATGATGGCGGTGATGGGCGGCATGCGCACCTTCTGGGGGCCTTTGCTGGGCGCGGTGGTGTTCGTCGTGCTGCAAGATTATCTGTCGAGCGTCACCATCAACTGGATGTCTTTCGTCGGCATGTTGTTCGTGCTGGTCGTGCTGTTCTTTCCGCGCGGCCTGCTCGGCTTCATTCGTCGCAAGCGCGAGGCATGACAGAAGTTACATGAGCGTGCTCGAAGTCAAAAACGCCACCAAACGCTTCGGCAGCCTCGTCGCCGTGCAAGGCGTGTCGCTTAACGTCGATGCCGGCGAGTTGCGCGCCATTATCGGCCCGAATGGCGCCGGAAAGACCACGTTCTTCAATCTCATCAGCGGTTTCTTCGGACCGAGTTCCGGCAGCATCGAGTTTCAAGGCCGCGACGTCACGCGTCTTTCCGCGCACAAGCGCGTCGCGCTCGGCATGTCGCGAACGTTCCAGATCACGGAAATATTTCCCGAACTCACAGTGTTCGAGAATATCCGGACCGCCACCGAAATCGCGGCCGGCTATTGCCTGCGGCCGTGGATCAGCGCGGCCGAGAAAATCGATGTCGGCCGGCGCGTCGACGAATTGATGCAAATGGGCAGTCTGACGAGCAAGGCCGACCGGCTGGTCGGCGAACTCGCGCACGGCGATCAGCGCGCCACCGAGATCGTGATGGCGCTTGCCCTCAAGCCGCGGCTGCTGCTGCTCGATGAGCCGACCGCAGGCATGGGCGATCAGGAAACCTACGACATCACCCAGTTGATCCGTAAGCTGCACCGCGACCAGAAGCTGACCGTCGTGCTGATCGAACATGACATGCGCGTCGTCTTCCATCTCGCCGACCGCATCATGGTGCTGGCTGAAGGCAAGATGCTGGCCGAGGGCACGCCGAAGGAAATCGCCGCCAGCGAGTTGGTGCAGGCGGCCTATCTCGGGAAGGCAGCGGCATGAGCGGGATCGCGCTCGAGGCCGAGGGCCTTCATACTTTTTACGGCAAGAGTCATATCTTGCATGGCGTCGGACTCGAAGTGCGTGAGGGCGAGATCGTCACCTTGCTTGGCCGCAACGGCGCCGGCAAGAGCACGACGCTGCGCAGCCTCATGGGCCTCACGCACGCGCGCGACGGCGTGGTGCGCGTTTTCGGCAACACCACGACCACTTGGCCGCCGTTTCGCATCGCCGCGCTGGGTGTCGGCTATGTTCCCGAAGGCCGCCGCATTTTTGCGAACCTCTCGGTCGAAGAAAACCTGAAAGTGCCGCTCGAACGTCCCGGCCCGTGGACCATTGCCCGCGTCTACGAATTGTTCCCGCGTCTGGCGCAGCGCAAATCGAACAAAGGACGGCAACTGTCCGGCGGCGAACAGGAAATGTTGTCGATCGCGCGCGCGCTGTTGCTCAATCCGAAAATTCTGTTGCTGGACGAGCCCTCGCAGGGTCTCGCCCCGCTGATCGTGCAGGAAGTGTTCAAAGTTGTCGTCGCCGCCCGCCAGGAAGGGATTTCGGTCTTGCTGGTTGAGCAAAATGTGCGCGCGGCGGTCGAGGTCGCCGACCGCGCCTATGTGCTTGACGACGGACGCATGGTTTATTCGGGGCCCGCCGCCGAGTTTGCCAAGGACGAAGAGCGCGTCCGCGCGCTCGCCGGCGCCAGCGCCGAGGAATGGGAACCGCGCGCTTCTTAGTCAGTGGTGTTCATATGGCCGTTACCGACAAGACCACGATCAGCGCCACGCAAGCCGCGGCTGAAATCGCGCGCGGCGCGCTCTCGGCCGAGGCCTATACGCAGACCTGTCTCGACCGCATTTCCGAGCTCGAAAAAACCGTCCACGCTTTCATCCACATCGACCCCGGCCACGCGCTGGCGCAAGCCAAAGCGCTCGACGAGCGCCAGCGCAACGGCGAGCCGCTCGGTCCGCTGCACGGCATCCCGGTTGCGATCAAGGACATCTTCGACACCGCCGACTACCAGACCGAATGCGGCTCGCCGCTGCTCAAGGGCCGCCAGCCGGCGTGCGATTGCACGGCGGTGGCGCGGCTGCGCGCGGCCGGCGCGGTGATCATCGGCAAGACCGTCACCACCGAGTTCGCTTATTTTCACGCTGGCGCGACGCGCAATCCGCACGATCTCGAACGTACGCCCGGCGGCTCGTCCTCCGGCTCGGCGGCGGCGGTGGCCGCTGGCATGGTGCCGCTGGCGATCGGCTCGCAGACCAACGGCTCGGTGATTCGTCCGGCGTCGTTTTGCGGCGTCTATGGCGTCAAGCCGACGCACGGCACCATCTCGCGCCACGGCGCGCTGATCTTGTCGAAGGCGCTAGACCATGTCGGCGTATTCGCAAGCACGCTGGCCGATACGGCCCTCATCTTGGAGACGCTCGCCGGTTACGACGACAACGACGCGGATACGCGGCTTATGGCGGCGCCGGAGTTTCGCAAAACTTTGGCCGAGAAGCCGCCGGCGCCGCCGCGGCTTGCCTTCGTGCGCACGCCGGTTTGGGACAGGGCAGATGCCGAGGCCCGCGCGGCGTTCGAAGACCTCGCCAAGCGGCTGGGCGATTCTGTCGCGACGGTCGACCTGCCGGATGACTACCGGGCCGCTTGGGACGATCAGCGCGTCATCATGTACACCGACATGGCGCACAACTTCGGCGCGCTGGTCGAGCGTGGCGGCGACGTCTCCAGCAAGCAATTGCGTGATCTCGTCGCCGAGGGCAGCAAAACCAATGCACTGCGTTATCTCACGGCGCGCGATAACGCACTGCGCTATGCCGCCGGCATCGGCGAAATCCTCAAGCAGTATGACGCCATATTGACGCCGTCGGCGCCGGGCGTGGCGCCCAAAGGAAACGCCACCGGCAACCCGGCCTTCAACACGCTGTGGACCTTGACCGGGCTGCCGGCGGTATCGCTGCCGCTGCTGAAAGGCGAAGGCGGTATGCCGCTCGGCGTCCAGCTCGTCGGAGCGGCTGGCGACGACGCGCGCTTGCTGCGCACGGCCAATTGGCTGGTGGGAAAAATCGCCGGAGCTTGACGCGCGCCGCAACGAAAAAAGGCGCGGCCGAGGCCGCGCCCTTCGTGTTTGAGAATGCGTCGGCAGGCTTACATCATGCCACCCATTCCGCCCATACCGCCGCCGCCCGGCATTGCCGCCGCCGGCTCCTTCGGCAGTTCGGCGACCATGGCTTCGGTGGTCACCAGCAGGCCGGCGACGGAGCCTGCATCCTGCAGCGCCGTGCGCACCACCTTGGCCGGATCGATGATGCCGGCCTCCACCATGTCGACATACTTCTCTTCCTGGGCGTTGAAGCCGTAGGTTTCTGACTTGTGCTCCATGATCTTGCCGACCACGATCGAGCCTTCCACGCCGGCATTCTCGGCGATCTGGCGGATCGGGGCCTCAAGCGCTTTAAGCACGATGTTGATGCCGGCTTGCACATCCGAGTTCTCGTCGCGGATGCGGCCGACCGCCTTCTTAGCGCGTAGCAGCGCCACGCCGCCGCCCGGCACGATGCCTTCCTCGACCGCGGCGCGGGTGGCGTTGAGCGCGTCCTCGACGCGGTCCTTCTTTTCCTTCACTTCGATCTCGGTCGCCCCGCCGACGCTGAATCACCGCGACGCCGCCGGCAAGTTTCGCCAGCCGTTCCTGCAGCTTTTCCTTGTCGTAGTCGGAAGTGGTCTCTTCGATCTGCGCCTTGATCTGGTTGACCCGCGCTTCGATGTCGGTTTTCTTACCGGCGCCGTTGACGATCGTGGTCTTCTCTTTTTCGATGACGATCTTCTTGGCGCGGCCGAGCATGGCTGTGGTGACGTTTTCGAGCTTGATGCCGAGATCTTCCGAGATCAACTGGCCGCCGGTGAGAATGGCGATGTCTTCCAGCATGGCCTTGCGGCGATCGCCGAAGCCCGGCGCCTTCACGGCCGCCACTTTCAGGCCGCCGCGCAGCTTGTTGACGACGAGGGTAGCGATGGCTTCGCCCTCTACGTCTTCCGAGAGGATCAGCAGCGGCTTGCCGGTCTGCACGACGGCTTCGAGCAGCGGCAGCATGGCCTGCAGGCCGGAGAGCTTCTTCTCGTGCAGGAGGATATAGGCATCCTCCAACTCGGCGATCATCTTCTCGGCGTTGGTGATGAAGTAGGGCGAGATATAGCCGCGGTCGAACTGCATGCCCTCGACGATCTCGACGTCTGTCTCCATCGCCTTGGCTTCTTCGACCGTGATGACGCCCTCGTTGCCGACCTTCTGCATCGCCTTGGCGATCATGCTGCCGATCGTGGCGTCGCCGTTCGACGAGATGGTGCCGACTTGGGCGACCTCAGCCGAGGAGCCGACCGGCTTGGCGCGCTTCTCGATGTCCTTGACCACGGCGGTGACCGCGATGTCGATGCCGCGCTTCAAATCCATCGGGTTCATGCCGGCGGCGACCGATTTGGCGCCTTCCCGCACGATGGCGGCGGCGAGCACGGTGGCGGTGGTGGTGCCGTCGCCGGCCTTGTCATTGGTCTTCTGCGCGACTTCGCGCACCATCTGCGCGCCCATGTTCTCGAACTTGTCCTCGAGTTCGATCTCCTTGGCGACGGTGACGCCGTCCTTGGTGATGCGCGGGGCGCCGTATGATTTGTCGAGCACGACGTTGCGGCCTTTCGGGCCGAGCGTGACCTTCACCGCATTGGCGAGGATTTCGACGCCGCGCAACATACGGTCGCGGGCATCAATGGAAAATTTGACTTCCTTGGCGGACATTTTGAATGACTCCGTTGGGTTTTACTTCGGTCGCGCGCTCAGACGATCACGCCCATGACGTCGGATTCCTTCATGATCAGAAGATCCTCGCCGTCGAGCTTGACCTCGGTGCCCGACCATTTGCCGAACAGCACTGTGTTGCCGACCTTGAGATCGATCGGGATCAGTTTGCCGGATTCATCGCGCCCGCCCGGACCGACGGCGATGATCTCGCCCTGGCTCGGCTTCTCCTGGGCACTGTCGGGAATGATGATGCCGCCCTTGGTCTTCTCTTCGGCGTTGATGCGACGCACGACGATACGGTCGTGCAGGGGACGAAACTTGGTCTTGGCCATGGCTTCCTCGTCGGCGCTTGTGCGCGTGCTTTACTGGAAAGTATCGATTTTCTAAGCTCTTAGCACTCTATAATGGCGAGTGCCAAAACGCTGCCCGGATTTATGGCCTGGGCGCAAAGGTGTCAAGCAGCTAGCCGATGAGCTTCATAGCGCTGTCGATAAACAGCCTTAATCCGGCAATGCCCACCGGCACGTAGCACCAGAAATACAAGCGCTGTTCGTCCATCTGGTCATGCAGCCGCTTGCCAGCCCAGACGCCCAAGGGCACCACCGGCATCAACGCCACGGCCATCAGCAGCACGCGCGGATCGCTGCCGCTGAGCCACAGATAAAGCGCGAGCTTGACCGTACTGGCGATCAAGAACAGCGCGATCATGGTGCCGGCATAAATCGTCTTCGGCAGGCCGCGCGGCAGCAGGTAATAAGCGATCGGCGGATTGCCGGCGTGCGAAATAAAGGTCGAGAAGCCGCTCAAGCCGCCACAGATCAGCGCCGAAGTAGGATTGACCGGCCTGTGACCTGCGGACGCATTGCGCGCAAGCAGGAAATAGCGCGCAGTAAACCAAAGAATGACCATGGAAATGTGGAGCACAACGACACGCGGATCAACCTCGGCGACGAACACCGCGCCCAGGCAAAGCCCGGCGATCATGCCCGAAACCAGCCATTTCAGATCGGGCATCGACCATGTGCGTGGGTGGGAAAGCCCACACTGTGAAGGGGTCGGAGGCCCATACGATTGGCGCCGTCATGAAGGTAGCGGTCACAGGATCGACCGCAAAGGCCAACAGCGGCACACCCAGAATCGCCAAACCTCAGCCGAATGCACCGTGGCCTAGGCTGATGAGGAAAACCGCGGGCAAGCCGACGAGATAGAATACAATATCGGTTGGCATGGAACTGGCGGAATGGGGCAGGGCTTTTATAATAGATCGGCGGCAACCTGCTTGCACTGTCCGCCAATGCCCCGCAAAGTCCCGCCGAAAGAGGCGCAGGAGCCCGAATGAGCCACTCAAATCGATCCGTTCTGTCGGCAGCGCTGGTTTTGACGCTGCTCGCGCTCGGTCTGGCGGGCTGCGCCACCAGCGGTCCGCAGCAGCCCTTGGCGCCCCAGCCCGAGGCCTTGCCGTTATTGCCCCCGGCTTTCCCGCCGCAGGACATCGTCGGGCGTTGGGGTCTTGCCGCCTACCATAAGGAGGAAGATCGTCCGCGGATCGAAGCGGCCGCGGCCGGCCAGTGCAAGCAGCCTTACGTCATCACGCTCGGCCCCACCGGCGGGGTGATGATGCATCTTGCCGACCAAGCGACGCCGGAGGAGCTGCGCCTGAAAGGCGCGCCGGGCAACAAAACTTTTATTGGCCCGCAGGGCGACCCGCCCGGCAGCGCGCAGGATCGCGAAGTGGTGGCCTTCGATGGCCGCATGCTGATCTTGCGCTGGATGGATCCCGAAGTGCAGAGCCGTTACGGCACTATGGTCTATGTCCGCTGCGCGCCGGAAGGCGCCAAGCGGCCCGCCAGGCCCCGGCCCGCGGCCAAGCCGAAGCCTAAATCAGCGCCGAAACCGACTCAGCCGCCGATCCAGCAACAATAATCAGCGCCGTCATCGGCCGCCTGGCGCCGCCTGCTTATGCCCGCTCTGCGTGACTTCATCGACGGTCCCTGGCGCGCCGTGCCGGTTCTCGGCGTCACGCAGATTTTGTCATGGGGCACGATTTTCTACACCCCGGTGCTGATCGTGCCATTGATCGCGGCCGAGCGCGGCTGGTCGATGTCGTTCGCGATGGGCGGCTTCTCGGTCGGGCTGTTGGCCGCCGGTCTAAGCGCGCCCTATGTCGGTCGCTCGATCGATCGCTTCGGCGGCCATGTGGTGATGACCGCGGGCTCGCTGATTGGCGCGCTCGGGCTGGTGTTGATCGGGCTGACGGCCGGCCGCGTTTCCTATCTCGCGGTATGGGTCGTGCTTGGCATCGCCATGGCGGCGAACCTTTATGATTCCGCTTTTGCCACGCTCGGCCGCGTGTTCGGCGCCGCCGCCCGCTCTCCGATCACCGCGTTGACGCTCGCGGGCGGCTTCGCCTCGACCGTGAGCTGGCCGGCGACACATTTTTTGCTCGAGGCCATTGGCTGGCGCGGCACATATCTGGTTTATGCGGCGCTGTTGGCCTTCGTCTCGGCGCCACTGCACGCCTTCGCGCTGCCGCGCGAGCGCTTCAAAGCCGATGCCCCGCTGCCCGCCGACGGACCCGCGCCGGCCGCGGTGCTGCCACCTTACGGATTGCCCTTCATTCTGGTCGCAGGCGCGTTTGCGACCTATGCCTTCGTTCCTTCCGGCCTGTCGGCGCATCTGCTGGCGATCTTCGCCCGCTCCGGCATCGATGCCGGGACGGTCGTTTGGATCGGCGCGCTGTTCGGCCCGGCGCAGGTCGGCGCGCGGCTGATCGAATTCACTTTCGGCCGCAACCTGCATCCGCTGTGGGTAGCGCGCTTTGCGCTGGCGGTTCTGCTGTGCGCCTTCATCATGCTGGCGCTGCTCGGCATATCGGTGCCGGTGGCGGCGGCTTTCGCGCTGCTGTTCGGCGGCGCCAATGGCCTGGTCACCATCACGCGCGGCGCGGTGCCGCTCGCGCTGTTCGGTGCCTCCGGTTATGGCCGCCTGATGGGCCGGCTCGCCGGCCCGTTCCTGCTGGTGCAGGCGGCGGCGCCTTTGGTTATGGCTTTCGTGGTGGACCGGGCGTCCGACCCGGCGGCGCTTGCGCTCGCCGCCGCCTTCGCTGCCGCGGCGCTGGTTTGTTTTATTCTGATCAGGCGGCCGAGCTAACCGAACAGCACGTCGATGTCGCGCTGATTGGTATGGCCGGAGGCGCCGTCGAGACGCGGGCCGTTAAGCAGTCGCTGCTCCGCGGCCGGCTTTACGACGGGCGCATCGCCGGGTCTTATTTTACAGCGGTCGAGCATGGCGGCCACTTTGTCCTCGATCATGGTCAAAGTTGCGATCACATTGCCGATGCGCTGGCCGCCGAGATCCTGGAAATTGCAGGCCTCGTAGATATGAACGACCTGGTCCTGGATGTCTTGCGTCAGCCCCCGCTCGAAATCGGTCTTCAGCGCGGCGGTGAGCGCCCGCGCGCTCTCGTCGATGACTTCGGTCGACTTCAGGATTTTCACCGTCGCCTTTTCCATGCCCTCGATCGCGGCGCCAAGTTCGCCGGCGGCGCGCGTCATCCGCCGGTTGTCACCGTCGTTTATCAACGCGGAAAGTTCGCGTCTGTTGCGGGCGATGGTGTCGTGCAGGAGCGCGAGTTCGGCCCGGAGCCCTTGCATCGCGGCGTCGGGGTCTGACTGCTGCCCGACGTTGCGCTCCAGCGCCGGTCGTGCCGCCATACGGGCGCCGAACATCTGCTCGACGCGAAAAACCTTGCGCTGCACGCTACGCCCCCGAGGTATCTTCGACGATCCATTTCTATCAGAGCGGCGATTAACGCTGCGTTGCGGATAAAATAAAATCTAAACCCGGCGTTTACCATGACGCCTCGTCTTTTACGTAAAATAAACTCTAACGCGACGCTAACGCGGGAATACCGCGGCGGCGCGCCGGCAATTTACCGATCGGTTGTGCTTTCCGCTTGTACTGCGCCCGGTGCGACGAAACGTGTTCATGAGTGCATCGATGCGAAAATCTTTGTTGGCAGCTTTGGCTATTCTCTTCACCGGCTCGGGCGCTTTGGCGCAGACGCCGCAGACGCCGCCTTTGGTGCTGGTGGCGCAGCCACCGCAGATGCAGGCCAATCTGGGCGGAGGCTTCATCGAATATTTGTTCGGCGGTCACACGCGGTCCGCGCCGCCGCAGCAGGTGATGTATGGCAATCCCCGGCAGGGCGCGCAGCAGGTCTATGCCAATACCAGCCCAGTCGACCCTATGCTGGAGCAACAGGGTCAAGGTGCCGAGATCGATCCGCAATTCGTGCGCCAGCGTGTCGACTACCAAAGCAAAGAAGCGCCCGGCAGCATCGTGATCGATACGCCGCATTACTTTCTCTATCTGGTCGAGGGCAATGGCAAGGCGATGCGCTACGGCATCGGCGTCGGCCGCCCGGGCTTCACCTGGTCGGGCGTGCACACGGTTTCGAACAAAAAGGAATGGCCGGATTGGATGCCGCCCAAAGAAATGCTCGAGCGCAAGCCTGACCTGCCGCATTTCATGGCCGGTGGCCCCGCCAATCCGCTCGGCGCGCGCGCTCTCTATCTCGGCTCGACGCTCTACCGCATCCACGGCTCGAACGAGCCCTGGACCATCGGCCACAACGTGTCGTCCGGCTGCATCCGTTTGCGCAATGTGGACGTGATCGATCTCTACGATCGCGTGAAGGTCGGCGCCAAAGTCGAGGTTCTTTAGTTCGGGACCGCCAGGCCGGCGCCGTGCTCGGCCAGCGTTCGCGGAAAATCGTCAGAACTGAAATAAGCGAATTCCCTTTCACGCTGGTCGGTGAGCGGATCGAGCCGTTTAAGTTCGGAGTCGACGAAGCCGGGATGGCACATAATCAGCCCACCATCCGGCAGCCCGGCCAGGAAGCGTGGGAAATATCGTGGCGAAGACGGGCTTTCCGTCAAAATTGTAGGCCCCGGCAAAGGCCGGATTGGTGGCGACGCCGAGCCGCCTTGCTTTGCGGCGAAAGCTCACGCTCAGGATATCGAGCAGCAATTCCTTGCGGCCCTTCAGCCGTCGCGCCGAACGGGGCCGGCCGCATTGCCGGACCCAGGCGCCAGGCGCCATTTCGGCCGCCACCTTGAGCACGGCGTCGCGCACCTGCGGGAACAGATGCACGTGCTGATGGCCGTCGATGAAGTCGGGTGGCCGGCCGAACGCGGTGACGAAGGCTTGCACCTGCGCGGTAACCTCGCGCGCCACGCGCTCGCGGTTGAGTCGACGCGTGATCGCCGCGCGCATCGTAGTCTTGAGCGATAAGAAATGGCCGTCGACGAGCGGTGCGAAGCCCTCGCTCAGCGGCTGGAACGGCGCGGTCAGTGTGACATGTAAACCAAGCGCGGCGCGCTTCCCGCCGGAATTAAGCCGAGCGAGCGCCGCGGCTTCGCCGGCGTCGAGATGCGGCGCCGCCGTCATCACCGAGGTCGCGTTGAGGCGCCCGCGCCGATCAATTCGCGGATGGCGGCGTTGACCGAAGGGGAAATGCCGTAATCGTCCGCGCACAACCAGATCCGGCGCTGGGCTGGAGCCACGTTGCGCTTACTCCGCCGCGCGCGAGGAGGCCGACCGCGGGGTTTCCTTGGCGGCGGCGCCCGCGCTTTTCACGATGTGTTCGGCGACGAAATAAACCGGGCGCGCTTTGACCTCGGACAATAGCTTGCCGACATATTCGCCGAGCACGCCGATCATCAGCAATTGCACGCCGCCGATCACCATCACGCTGACCACCAGCGAGGGATAGCCGGGCACGTCCTGGCCATAGATCAACGTCTCGATCAGTATCTTGATGCCGAAAAACAGCGCGGTGAGCGGCGAGTATCAGGCCGAGCAGGCTGGCGATGCGCAGCGGCGCCACCGTGAATGACGTCAAACCTTCGATCGACAGGCCGACCAGCGTCCAGACATTCCAAGTGGTCGCGCCATGCGTGCGCGCCGCCGGTTCGTAGTCGACGCGCGCCTGACGGAACCCGATCCAGCTTGCGAGGCCCTTGAAGAAGCGGTTGCGCTCGGGCATCTGCCGCAGCGCGTCCGCCGCGCGCGGCGACAGCAGTCGGAAGTCGCCGGCATCCTCGGGAATCTTCTGACGCGCGCCCATGTTGACCAGCGCGTAGAACCAATGCACGCCGGTACGGCGCAGCCACGACTCGTTCTCGCGGTGCGCCTTGGCGGTGTAGACCACGTCGTAACCGTCATCGAGCCAGCGCGCCACCAACGTATCGACCAGATCGGGCGGATGCTGGCCGTCGCCATCCATGAACAACACGCGCCGAGCCGGGCGTGGTCGAGCCCGGCAAGCAGCGCGGCTTCCTTGCCGAAATTGCGCGACAGCGTGACCACCTGGATGTCGAGCGGTTCGGCAGTCAGCGAATGGGCGATCTGGTTGGTGCTATCGGTGCTGCCGTCGTCGACATAGATGACTTCGGTGGCGAGGCCGTGCTTCCTCTTAAGCCGGCGCGCCACGTCCGCGATGCGCTCGTGCAGGGCCACGAGGCCCTTGGCCTCGTTGAACACCGGCACCACGATGGACAGACCCGGCGCGGACGCCGACCGCGCAGCGCGGGTGTTGGATTTAGCCGGTTTCGCCGCCATTTCGCATTGACCTGCGTGTTTCGGCGCGATCTATAGCGCATGGGCCGCGCCCTGTCGCGCCTGCGTCAAAATGCTATTAACGGGCGATGATTCCGATACCCCTCAAGAACATTTTCGACCGTCTCGCGCTGGCTTGGCACGAGCGCGCCGTCGCCCTCAAGGCGATCACTTTCGCCTTGGTCGGCGTGGTCAATTCGGCCATCGATTTCGGTTTTTTTTCGGCGGCCTATTACTATTTCGGGTTGTCGATCATCGTCTCGCAACTGATCGCATGGACCGTGGCGGTAAGCGGCTCATATGTCATGAATTCGAAGATTACCTTCGCGGCGGAATCGGGCCGTAAGCTGGGCGCGCGGACCTATTTCGGTTTCGTGCTGACGCAGGTCGCCGGCTTCCTTGCCAATACCGCGACAGTGCTGGTGGCGGCGCTGTTCATCCCGGTCTGGGCTGGAAAGTTGCTCGCGATCGGCGCCAGCTTCCTGGTCAACTTCGCGCTGTCGCATTTCGTGGTATTCCGGACGCGCCGAGACCAATGAGTGAAAACGTTGAGTTGAGGATTCAATGCAACACGATAGCAATCTGACCGCGCGATGGCCGAGTTTCGTCACGCATCTCGAATGCGCGATGACCGGCGAGCGGCACGAGGCCGATCAAGTCCACAATCTTTCGCGCGCGGGCAAGCCGCTGCTGGTGCGTTACGATCTCGCCGGGATCGCCAAGGCGCTTAGCAAGGAAAAGATCGCCGCGCGCGCGCCCGATTTGTGGCGCTACCGCGAGCTGCTGCCGGTGCGCGATCCCAAAAATATCGTCAGCCTTGGCGAAACGATCACGCCGCTGATTCGCATGCCCAAGCTTTCCGCCAAGCTCGGCGGCGGCGAAATTTTGGTGAAGGACGAAGGCCGGCTGCCGACCGGTTCGTTCAAGGCGCGCGGCCTGGTGATGGCGGTGTCGATGGCCAAGGCGCTCGGCATCAAGCACATGGCGATGCCGACCAACGGCAATGCCGGCGCGGCGCTCGCGGCTTACGCCTCGCATGCCGGCATCAAGACCACGATCTTCTGCCCGGAGGACACCCCGGAGGTGAATGTCAGCGAAATCGCGCTGCAAGGCGCGACCGTGTATCGCGTCAACGGCTTGATCGACGACTGCGGCAAGATCGTCGGCGAAGGCAAGGCCAAAGTCGGCTGGTTCGACACCTCGACGTTGAAGGAGCCGTACCGGATCGAGGGCAAGAAGACGATGGGCCTCGAACTGGCCGAGCAACTCGGCTGGACCGTGCCGGACGTGATCTTCTATCCAACCGGCGGCGGCACCGGTTTGATCGGCATGTGGAAGGCCTTTGCCGAACTGGAAGCGATCGGCTTCATCGGCAAAAAGCGCCCGCGCATGGTGGCGGTGCAGGCGGCCGGCTGCGCGCCGATGGTGAAAGCCTTCGACGAGGGTTCCGAACACGCGCCGCGCTGGGAAAACGCACACACCATCGCCTCGGGCATTCGCGTGCCGCAGGCGATCGGCGATTTTCTGATTTTGCGCGCGGTGCGCGAGAGCGGCGGCTTTGCCATCGCGGTCGAGGACGAGGCGATCACGGCCGCGCTCGACGAAATGGCGCGCGAGGAGGGGTTCCTGCTGTGTCCGGAGGGTGCGGCGACCTATGCCGCCTACAAGCAGAGCCTGGCGTCCGGCCGCGTAAAAAAAACCGATCAGATCGTGCTGTTCAACTGCGCCAGCGGCCTGAAATATCCGCTGCCCAAGATCGAGCGCAAATTGGATCGGACGAAGCCCATCGACTACGCCGCGCTTTAGGCGGGCAGCGCCGCCTCGAGCTTCGCGTACAGCGGATTGTCGCGCGAAAACACGTAATCGAGATCGGCCACCGCCACCGCTTCGGCGCCGTTTTCGCGCAGGAAACTGGTGAGCGCGTAAACCTGATCGGGCGGGCAGTGCAGCGTCAGCATCCCTGAAACAGCCGGTCCGCCGAACGGCGCGACCGCGCCGAATTTCTGCTTGGCGCTATCGATTAGCTTGGCATCGCAAGTAGCAAATTGCGCGCGTACTTCGCGGAAGGCGCGGGCGCGCGCCTGCGCGGCCACGCGATCCAGGATGACCCGCACGGTCTCGCGCTCGCTCTCGCCCCAAGCGGCATCGCGCGCGGCCACCAGATTGGCCTGCGAACGCAGGATCACGCCGTCCTCGATGATTTTCAGCCCGTTGGCGGCAAGCGTCGCGCCACTGGTGGTGATGTCGACGATCATTTCGGCGGTGCCCGCGGCCGGCGCGCCTTCGGTCGCGCCCGAACTTTCGACGATGCGATAATCGACGATGCCGTGGGCGGCGAAGAAATCGCGCGTCAGATTGATGTATTTGGTCGCCACCCGCATCTTGCGGCCGTGGGTGTGGCGGAACGACGTGCCGACGTCGTCGACGTCGGCCATGGTGCGCACGTCGATCCAGGCTTGCGGCACCGCCACCACGACATTGGCGAAGCCAAAGCCCAAGCCTTCGATCAGCACCACTTTGTTGTCGGCGTCGGGAATCATCTCGCGCACCAGGTCCTCGCCGGTGACGCCAAGATGCACGGCGCCGGCCGCGAGCTGCGAGGTGATCTCGGACGCCGACAGATAAGCCACCTCGACGCCGTCGAGCCCGGCGATGGCGCCGCGATAATCGCGCGCGCCGCGCGGCTTGATCAGCGTCGAGGCCGGAGCGGGCAAAGAAGCTTTCCGCGTTTTCCTGCAGCCGGCCTTTCGCCGGCACGGCCAAGCACCAGAGGCGCGCTCATGCCGCGCCTCCATAAACCGAAAGCCGCTCGATCCAGGCCGCGAAGCCGACCGCCGCGATCGGCTCGGGCGTGCCGAGGCGGGTGAACAGGCCGTCGTAACGCCCGCCGGCGACCAGCGGATCGCCGGTGCGCGTCGGGTCGGTCAGTTCGAACACGAAGCCGGTGTAATAGTCGAAGCCGCGCCCGAACGCGGTGGAGAAGCGCACGCGCTTCAAGTCGATGCCGCGCGCGGCCAGGAAACCGGTGCGGCTTTCGAACAAATCGATCGCCGGCGCCAGCGCCTGTGTCATATTGCCGTCGCCGGCGAGCGCGCGCAGTTCGGCCGCCGCCTCGTCGGGATCGCCGGCAATGGCGAGAAAACGTTCGATCAAGCCGCGCACGTCGCGCGGCAATTTCGCGCTGGCGCCGAGCGCGGACTGTTCGAGAAAACGCTCGGCGATTTCGGCCACCGAACGGCCGCCGACCGCGTTGATGCCGGCGATGGACAGCAAGTCAGTGACCAGCGCATGCGCGCCCTTCGGATCGGAGCCGGCGAGCGCCGCCAGCACGCCCTGATATTCGGGCCGCGAATTGTTGCCGCCCAGCACCAGGCGATCGAGGTCCTGCGCCAGATTGGTCTTGCGGTTGAAATCCTTCACCAGCCGCCGCTTCCAGGCCGGCGGCAGATCGAGCCCGGCGATCAGGCCGGAGAACAGCGCGACGTCGCCGATCTGGATATCGGGCGCGGTCAGCCCGTAATGCGCGGTGGCTTCCAACCCGAGCGACAGCATCTCGGCGTCGGCCGCCGCCTTATCGGACCGGCCGAACAACTCGATGCCGGCCTGCGGGAATTCGCTCGGGCCGTCGTTGCGGTGACGGAACACCGGACCGAGATAGCAATAGCCCGTCGGTTTGCCGGCGAGCGGCGAGGCGAGGTAGTCGCGCGACACCGGAATGGTGAGGTCGGGGCGCAGGCAGAACTCGCCGCCGCCGGGCGCGGTGGTCAGATACATGCGCCGGCGAATGTCCTCGCCCGAAAGGTCGAGGAATGGCTCGGCCGGCTGCAGGATGGCGGGCGCAATACGGGCGTAGCCGGCGCGCTCGTAAGAGGCGACCAGCGCCTCCGCCCGCGCGTCGGGCCCTTTCGAATCGGTGGTAACGCTCGTGTTCATCGGTCTTTCTGGCATTTGATTGCGGCGGCCATTTAACACGAGAGCTTTAAGGATTCGACGCCGATTGCCCCATGGCCTTAACAGCGTGTGCCCTCAAATGCTTGGCGTCGTTAACGAATTTTGCGGGTTCCAAATCGCATCGAATGCGTGTGTTTCATCGGTCTGCTCGCCATGCGCTAAGTGCCGGACAGGTAAGAGAATTTCAACGCAACCGGCGTTGACTAGCGGGCATGGAGAGCCCAATGACATGACAGAGCCGGTCTCGCGCGCCGTCGTCGACGCCTTTTTCGCGGCCTATATCGCCCGTGACATCGACCGGATCGCGCCATTTCTCGACGACGACGTGAAATGGACCATCAGCGGGCCGGTCGACGTGCTGCCGTTCTGCGGCACCTGCCACGGCAAGGCTGCGGTGCTCGATTTGATCGGCCGGCTGGTGCCGGAAAGTTTCCAGGTGTTCTGCTTCGTGCCAAGCACGATGCTGGTTGACGGCGACCAGGTCGCGACCCTCAACCGGCTGTGGGGCAAGCGCACCGAAGACGGCCGCGTCATCAGCTTCCGGCTGGCGCATTTCCTGCGCTTCCGCGACAACAAGGTGGTCGAAAATCTTTCGCTGATCGACAGCTTCGATGCGGCCGAGCAGGTGCTCGGCCATCCACTCGCCGCGCAGGTCGAGCGCATCGGCACGGGCGCCAATGTGGTGGCGTTATGACCGAGGCCGTGCCGCGCGCTGTCGTCGATGCGTTCTACGCGGCCTACGCCGCTCGTGACGTTGCCAGAATCGCGCCCTTTTTCGCCGACGACATACAATGGACGATCAGCGGACCGGTCGACTATTTGCGGTTTTGCGGAACGCATCGCGGCAAGGCGGCCGTGCTCGATTTGATCGAGCACCAGGTACCGGCGGTACTGCGCACCTTCAGCTTCGTGCCGGACAGCATCGTTGTGGATGGCGACATGGTGGCGATGCTCAGCCGTCAGTCGTCGAGGCGGGCGGTTGATGGCCGGGTGATCAGCTACCGGGTTGCAAACTTCTTGCGCTTTCGCGACGGCAAGGTGATCGAAAATCTCTCCCTGCTCGACAGCTTCGATGCGGTGGAGCAGGTGCTCGGCCATCCGCTCAACGTGCGCAGCATTCGTCCGGCGCATGTCAACGGAGCCGCCCGTTAGGCGGTTGCGCGTCGCTCTTTCATCGTTCCATCGCCGTGTTATGATTGCGCATCTTGTTCGCGATGGAGTGAATGTTATGCGACGCCTTCTTTTGATCGCCGCTTGTTTGCTGATCGCTGCCCCCGCTTTGGCGCTCGACTTGCCGACGCGCAAGGCCGGCCTTTGGGAAATCAAGATGGAATTCCAGGGCCGCAGCAATCTGCCGGTGCAGACGATGAAACAGTGCACGGACGCAGCCAGCGACAAATTCATGACCTATAATTTCGGCGGCGCCGCCCAGCGCGACTGCTCCAAGCAGGACATGAAGAATACCGGCGGCACCATCACCATCAACTCGGTCTGCAAGTTCGGCGCCGCCACCAGCACCTCGCACGCGGTGGTCAGCGGCGACTTCAATTCCGCCTATACCGTCGACGTCACCTCGACGCATGAAGGCGGGCGTCCGGTCCCCGGCGCGGCGCCGGGCCGCGAGACCCACATGACGATCGCGGCGAAATGGGTTGGCCCCTGCGCCGCGGGTCAAAAGCCCGGCGACATCGTCATGAGCAACGGCATGACCATGAACGTGCTCGACATCCAGAAAATGGGCGGCGCGCCGATGCGGTAGGGTCGCTTGATCCGTCATCCTGAGGTGCGAGCGAAGCGAGCCTCGAAGGATGACAGCCAAGGCTTCTAAGGAGTTGGCCGTCGCCCTTCGAGGCTCGGCCTTCGGCCGAGCGCCTCAGGGTGACGGGTCTAGCTTAAGCCGTGCCGCTTGAGCAGATCGCGCACGGCCTCGACCAGGTCGGCTTCCTTCACCGCGACCTGCGCCTCGGCCTGCTTCTTGAGATATTCGTCGCGGTCCTTGAGGTCGCTGGGCGCCGCGCCGGCGATCAGGTCGCGGAGCTGCACTTCGTCTTTGGCCTTTTCGTCGGGCCCCTGGATGACGGCGCAAGGGCTGCCGCGTCTGTCGGCGTATTTGAGCTGCTGGCCGATGCCGTGCTTGGGATTGCCGAGATAAAGTTCGGCGCGGATGCCGGCCTTGCGCAGGTCGGCGGCGAGCTTCTGCGACGCCGGCACGTTCTCGGCGCCGAACACCGTGACCAGCACCGGGCCCGCCGATGGTTTTGCATCGAGCTTGCCGAGCGCGGTCAGCGCCGCCTGCAACCGCGACACGCCGATGGAGAAGCCGGTCGCCGGCACCGGCTCGCCGCGGAAGCGCGACACGAGGCCATCGTAACGCCCGCCGCCGCCGACCGAGCCGAAGCGGACGGGGCGGCCTTTGTCGTCCTTGGTTTCGATCAGTGAGTTCAACTTCGTAGACTGGGCCGGTGTAATATTCGAGGCCGCGGACGACGGTCGGCGTCGAATGATAATTCGATCGTGCGCCGATAGCCGGCAGCACGTGTAATCTCAAGCATGGCACTCAATTCATCGATGCCCTGTTGTGCGAGCGCCGAGTTCGAAAATGCATTCTTCAAGTGCGCTAGGAGCACCGAGTTAAAGAACGGTCGTTCAATTATGGACCCATCCAGCTGCGGCCTTGGAACAAGATCTTCCAGTTCTCTACTCTCGGTCACTTCATGATCGCCGATGCATATGAAATCACGTATCCAAGAATTCGCTCTACTTGCTGGCGACTGAGATTTGCGCCTTTCGTGAAGTCACCACTTTCGTCTTTCCGGCCAAGTCCCAATAAGTCTGCTCAACGCCGCTCGGTCCGAGCCGATCGAGTTTATCAATTGCGCGTAGTACCGTGAGACGTTGTCCTGCATTGGCGTCGCCAGCGAGGCCGATCGATTCCATCACACCATCGAGAACCTTTCTATTATTCACCTTCACCACATAACTGCCGCGCGGAATGCCCAGCGCCTCCATCGTGTCCGCCGCCAGCATGCACATCTCGGCATCGGCGGCCATGGTCGGCGCGCCGACGGTGTCGGCGTCGAACTGCATGAACTGGCGGAAGCGGCCCGGGCCCGGCTTCTCGTTGCGGTAGACGTAGCCGTAGCGATAGCGAGCGATAGGGCAGCGCGAGGTTCTGGAAATTCTCCGCCACGTAGCGCGCCAGCGGCGCGGTCAGATCGTAGCGCAGCGACAGCCACTGCTCGTCGTCGTCCTGGAACGAGAACACGCCTTCGTTCGGCCGGTCCTGGTCGGGCAGGAACTTGCCGAGCGCGTCGGTGTATTCGATCGCCGGCGTCTCCACCGGCTCGAAGCCGTAGCGCTCGAATTGCAGGCGGATTGTCTCGACCATGCCGCGCGTGGCGGCGATCTCGGCCGGCCCGCGGTCGGCCAGCCCGCGCGGCAGGCGGGCTTTGAGCTTTTGCTGGTTTCTTGGGTTTGTCGGACATTGGCGGCCTACATATCAGAGTATACAGCCGCGCTGTAAACCGTCATGGCCGGGCTTGTCCCGGCCATCCACGCCTTTATGTGTCATGATAAGGAAGGCGTGGATGCCCGGCCTAAAGCCGGGCATGACGATTGAGGATCATCCGCATGGCCCAAGCGCAGGCACAGCCCAAACCCGGTATCCCCAACGATCTCGAGCCGTTCTGGATGCCGTTCACGGCCAATCGGGCCTTCAAGGCGCGGCCGCGCATGATCGCCGGCGCCAAGGACATGCACTACATCACCAGCGACGGCCGCAAGGTCATCGACGGCTCGGCCGGCCTGTGGTGCACCAATGCCGGCCATAACCGCGCGCCGATCGTCGAGGCGATCCAGGCCCAGGCGGCCGAGCTCGACTACGCGCCGGCCTTCCAGTTCTCGCATCCCAAGGCCTTCGAGCTGGCGAGCCGCGTCGCCGCGCTGGCGCCCGGCGATCTCGATCATGTGTTCTTCTGCAATTCCGGCTCGGAGGCGGTCGACACCGCGCTCAAGATCGCGCTGGCGTTTCACAACGTGCGCGGCAACGCCTCGCGCGTGCGCCTGATCGGCCGCGAGCGCGGCTATCACGGTGTCGGCTTCGGCGGCATCGCGGTCGGCGGCATCGTCGCCAACCGCAAGCAGTTCGGCGCGCTGATGGCCGGCGTCGATCATCTGCCGATGACCTATAACCGCGCCGAGCAGGCCTTCTCCATCGGCGAGCCGGAGTGGGGCGCGCATCTGGCCGACGCGCTCGACGGGCTTGTCGCGCTCCATGATGCGTCCACCATCGCCGCGGTGATCGTCGAGCCGGTCGCGGCCTCGACCGGCGTGCTGGCGCCGCCCAAGGGCTATCTCCAGCGCCTGCGCGCGATCTGCGACAAGCATGGCATCCTGCTGATCTTCGACGAAGTCATCACCGGCTTCGGCCGCATGGGCGCAGCCTTCGCCGCCGAGCGCTACGGCGTGGTGCCGGACATGATCACCTTCGCCAAGGGCATCACCTCGGGCAGCGTGCCGATGGGCGGCGTGATCGTTCGAAAGGGCATCTACGACGCCTTCATGAAGGGCCCCGAGCACGTCATCGAGCTGTTCCACGGCTACACTTATTCGGCGCATCCGCTGGCCTGCGCGGCCGGCCTCGCGACGCTCGATCTTTATCGCGACGAGAATCTGTTCGAGCGCGCCAAGAAGCTCGAGCCGCTCTGGGCGCAAGCGGCGATGGGTCTGAAGGGGCTGCCCAACGTGCTCGACATCCGGCCCGTCGGCATGACCGTCGGCATCGATCTCGCCAGCAAGCCCGACGGCGTGGGAAAACGCGGCATGGAGGCGCTCGATCTCGGTTTCTTCGAGCACGGCGTCATGTTCCGCGCGGTCGGCGACACGCTGGCCATGAGCCCGCCGCTGATCGTCACCGAAGCGCAGATCGGCGAGATGTTCGACAAGTTCGGCAAGATCATCAAGCGGTGGCGTGATCCCACTTTGTGCTGCGCCGTGCAGCTGAAATGTTCGCTAAGTGCCAACAGCGGACAGCCGCAACTGTTCGACCGCATCGCGGGTGGAAGGATCGACCAAGCCTGATGTAGGTACGCCCTGCAATATGGAAGGGAACCTGGGAACCGGTCTAGACTTAATCCCCAGTGACGAATTGGCGGCGTGGATGGTGGTGACGGGTAGTTAATTCAAATATCGTGATCTGACACTTGATCGACGCGGGCGCGGACACGCGTTGCAACCGGGGCATGGCATGGCAAATCGATTTACGACGGCGCGGTCCTCCGTGACGATCCGGCTTTGGTGTCCTCCCGCCATTGTGACGCTCGCGGCGGTGGTCGCGCTGACGGCGCTGACTGCTGACGCCGCGGCGAGGCAGGTGCGGCCCGCGCGCGCCGCCGAGGCGACGGCTCCGCGCGAGGCAGGCGAACCGATTATGGCGATCGTGTCGATCAAGACACAGCAGGTCACTTTCTACGACGCCGACGGCTGGATCCTGCGCGCGCCGGTGTCGACCGGCATCACGGGACGCGAGACGCCGGCCGGCGTCTTCGCCGTCATCGAGAAGGAAAAGGACCACCACTCGAGCATGTATGACGATGCCTGGATGCCGAACATGCAGCGCATCACCTGGAACGGCATCGCGCTGCACGGCGGGCCGCTGCCCGGTTACGCAGCCTCGCACGGCTGCATACGGATGCCTTACGGCTTTGCCGAGAAGCTGTTCGACAAGACGTGGATCGGGATGCGGGTGATCATCGCGCCGAACGACGCCGAACCGATCGAGTTCTCCCATCCGGCGCTGTTCGTGCCGAACCGGGAGACTATCGCGGCTGCGTCGGCCAAGGCCGGGGCGCTCGCCCGCGAGGCGGCCGAGGCCGCCAAGATGGCCGACGAGGCGAAGAAAGCGGCCGCGAAAGCGCCGCGCGAGACGGCATCGCTGACGTCGTCACTGCGCAAGCTTGAGAAGCTCAAGACTCGCGCCGACGCTGAGCTCGCCCACGCCGACAAGGCGCTCGCCGCCGCCAAGACGGACGAGGCCAAGGCGCGGGCCGAGGACCTTAAGCAGAAGGCCGACGCCAGGGCCGCGGACCTGGCGACGCAGCTCGACACTGCCAAGACTGACGCGAAACCGAAGCTCGACGCAGCCGCTGCCGCAAAGGACGCCGCCAAAGCGGCCGGGAGGAGGAAGGCCGACATCGCCAAGGCGGCGAACGAGGCGAAGCTCGCGCTTGAGCCGGTGTCGATCTTCATCAGCCGCGCGACGCGGAAGCTTTACGTGCGGCGCAACACGCATAAGCCGTGGCCGGACGGCGGCGACGTGTTCGATGCGACCATCGAGGTCCCAGTCACGATCCGCAATCCCGACAAGCCGATCGGCACGCATGTGTTCACGGCGATGGCGCGCAACGATGCCGGCCTGCGCTGGACCGCGGTCACGATCGACGAGGGGGATGATGCCAAGGACGCGCTCGACCGCATCACCATCCCGCAGGATTTGCTCGATCGCATCGGGCCGACCGCATTGCCGCGATCCTCGATCGTCGTCTCGGACGAGCCGCTGAGCGCCGAGACCAACTATCGCACCGAGTTTGTCGTGGTGTTGAGCAATCAACCCCAGGGTGGCTTCATAACGCGCGAGCCTTCGACCGATGCCCTCGTTGCGACCGACAGCGTCCGGAACGACGACGGCTTCGGGTTCTTTTTTCAGCGCAATTGGAGCCCCCAAACTCGCAATGGCCGCCGGCCAGACGGCCAGTACTATCGTCCGGGGCAACAGGGCTGGTGGCGGTAAGACGCGCACGCTGCGTGTAGGCCGCATGGTCGCTCAGGGTCAAAAGCGGACATTCGGCGATGTCGATCTCATGCCCGCTTTGCCCCCGATAACGGACATTGGGCGGTTCGGCTGACCTTTATAATTCTGTGCTCTAATTGGTCGGCGCCTGCGCAAACGACGGCCTCGGCAGCAAAATCGCCCAGCCGACATTGGTGACGTTGCCGCCGCGCAGATCCTTGAGCACGAATGGCGGCTGCACGGCCGCATCGGCCGCGACGGTCCGTAATTCCGGCGGAATGACGTGCAGGTCGCCGGCGGTCCACACCACCAGCGCGCCACGCGCTTTCAAATCCGTCAGGTCAATCCAGGGCGCGCGCGCCGGTCTGCCGTCGATCAACACGCGCGGATGGCTCGGCGCATAGTGGCTGACATTGCCGCCGTCCCACATCGTGCCGATCACATAGACCGGCGCCTTGCCGGTGACAGCGCGATAGCGGTCCGAGAGATCGCGGGCGAGATCGTTGCCGGGGAAGAACACCGCGCGGTAGCGGTGATCGAACTGCGGCAGCACCGCGTAATTGGCGATGAAGGCGAGGGCGAGACATGAAAACACGATTGTCCAGATCGCCACCAAGCGGCCAAGCCATTTGCCATCGAGCACGCGTTGCGCGGTCAACACCAGCCAGACGCCCAGGAACAGCCAGAGCGGATAGCCCCACATCGCCACGGTGCCGCGGCCGCTGACGGCCGAGAGCGCCAGCACCGTCGCGATCGGCCCGAAGGCCAGCCACGTCACGATGCGCCGGTCGAAGGCGTCGGCATTCGCCACCGGCGGTCCGCCGTCGCGCGCGCGCGGAAAGAACAACGGCACCGCGATCAGCAGCGACGGAATCAAAAAGAACAATTGGCTGATCGCGAATTGCGCCGGATGCCAGAGATGGTCGATCAGCCCGCGCGAAGGCAGCGCGCGGTGCTCGGCATAGGCGAAGGGCAGGAAATCGTTCTGCACCAGCCATACCAGATGCGGCGCCGTGGTGATGAGCGCCGCCGCGACCGCCAGGTAGGGCCCCGGCGTCGCCAGGCTCTTGCGGGCGTCTTCGTCGATCAGCATGAACACGGCCATCGGCAGCGCCAGCACCAGCACGAAATATTTCGCCCACAGCGACAGGCCGACCGCCAGGCCGAGCAGCAGCCAGTCCGTGGTCTGCCGGCCGCGCAGCGCGCGGTGCAGGGCAAAGCCCGCCAGCGCCCAGAACGGCAACTGAACGACGTCGTGATTGAATTTAGCCGAGGTGTAATTGAGGTAATGCAGGCCGTCGATGATGAGCACGGCGGCCAACGCGCCGAGCGGGCCGATCAGCGGCCGCGCCATCAGCATAGACGAAGGCGAAGGCCGCCACCACCGCCACCTGCGCCAGCAGGTAATAGGCGAAGTCATGACCGATGGTCAGGTTTGCGATCTCGACCAGCCACCAGGGCAGCGGCGGCAGTTTGTCGTAGCCGAGCTGCCATTCGCGGCCGTAGACGAGGGCCTCGATCAGATCGAGCGGCAAATTGGGGTAGAGCACCGTCGGTAGCGCGGTCCAGACCACGGCATGCAGCGCGAGGAACGCGGCGAAGGCCTGTTTTGGACGCCCGGCAATCCAAGCCAGGAGAGGCCCGCCGCGGGATGCCGGCATCGTGTCGGGTTCCAGAACCACTCAACTTCCTGCGAATAACGGGCGAATTGGCGTTATCATAGCAGGTGTTCGAGGTTGCGCGGACCCGCGGCGTCATGGACATTGGGGTTGGCACTGCGAATCGCGCCTGCACGGCGCCGAATTTGCCCGGGATTGGCTTCACATGCGTCGTCTTAGCGCCATTTTCATTGCGATTTGCATGGTGCTCATCGCCGGCTCGATCGGCGCGCTGCTCTATCTTGGCGCTCAAACTCGATCCGCCGGACCGCGGCGTTGGCGGCGCTGGCGGCGCTTGTTGTGATGATGATCTACAACAGCGTCAGCAGCCGCCTCGCGCGACCGCAGCGATGCTTGGCGATCAGATCGCGGATCTGTCGCGCGGCACCGCCGACCTGGCCCGCCAGATCGCGGAGATTTCGCGCCGGCTCGGCGCCATCGAAAGTCGCGTCGACAACACCGTCAACAAAGCGCGCGGCGCGGCCGATCCGATCGCCGCCGAAATCGACGAACTGGGCTCCCTGGTGCGCCAGATCGCCGACACCGTCGCCAGCCACGCAGCCATCTTGCAGCAACAGGGCGCCGTGCCGGGGGCTACCCCCCGCTACGATGCCGCGATCGCCGCCGCCGCCGATGGCGCGCTCACCTTGAGCGAAAGCGACGCGGTCGGCAGCCGCCGTTTCCGCTCGCTCAGCCGCGAAGCCATCATCGAGTCTGATCGGCAAGGCGGCCGATGCCAACCGCATCGATCTTTACCTGCAGCCGATCGTCACGCTGCCGCAGCGCAAGGTGCGCTACTACGAAGCACTGTCGCGTCTGCGCACCGAGGACGGCGACGTCGTCACCGCCGGCGATTTCATCGAATACGCCGAAAACGTCGGCCTGATGCCGAAGATCGACAATCTCCTGCTGTTCCGCTGCGTGCAGGTGACGCGCCGCCTGCAATTGAAGAGCCGCGACGTCGGCCTGTTCTGCAATGTCAGCGCCTCGACGCTGAGCGATCCGACCTTCTTCCGCCAATTCCTCGATTTCATGGACGCCAACCGGGCGCTCAGCAACGCGCTGATGCTTGAATTCACCCAAAGCGCCTATCGCGCCTTCGGGCCGCTTGAGCACGAAAGCCTGGCGGCGCTGTCCGAGCGCGGTTTCCGCTTCTCGATGGATCATGTCACCGACCTGCGCCTGGAGCCCAAGGAATTGGCCGACCGCTCGTTCCGTTTCCTCAAGGTTCCGGCCAAGCTTCTGCTCAATCCCGCAGCCAGCGCGCAGAGCGACATCCATCCCGGCGATCTCGCCGACCTCTTGGCGCGCTCCGGCGTCGATCTGATCGCCGAGCGCATCGAAAACGAAAGCATGGTGGTCGACCTGCTCGACTTCGACGTGCGCTTCGGCCAGGGCTTCCTGTTCTCGCCGCCGCGGCCGGTGCGACTCGAAGCCTTGCAAACCGCGCCTAGCGGCGTCGACGCGCCGAAACCGGCGGGCGAGGCGAGCGAATTGGCCGCGGCCGGCGCCGCCGGCTGATCGACTTGCCGCCCTTGCTCCCGCATTTCTCGACGCTCGCCGCCGGTTACGACGTGCTGCTGAGCGACGTCTGGGGCGTGGTGCATAACGGCGTCGAAGCTTTCCCGCACGCCTGCGACGCGCTGATGCGCGCGCGTGCCGGCGGCGCCGCCGTGATCCTGATCACCAATGCGCCGCGCCCGAGCCATGTCGTGGCGCGCCAGCTCGAAAAGCTGCACGTCCCGCGCGACACCTACGACGCCATCGTGTCGTCCGGCGACGTCACCCGCGCCGTGATCGAGTCGCGGCCCGGACCAGAGCCTGTTCCACCTCGGCCCCGAACGCGACCGCTCGATCTTCACTGGCCTCGATGTGCGCTTCGCGCCGCTGGAGCGCGCGGACTACGTGGTCTGCTCCGGGCTCGACAATGACGACATCGAGACGCCGGAGGATTATCGCGCGCGGCTTGAGACCATGCTGGCGCGCAAGCTGTTCATGGTCTGCGGCAATCCCGACGTGGTGGTGGAGCGCGGCCCGCAGCTGGTCTATTGCGCCGGCGCGATCGCCGATCTTTACGCCACCATGGGCGGCGAGGTGCTCTATGCCGGCAAGCCCTACCGGCCGATCTACGACATGGCGCTGGCTGAAGGCGGAGACCGTCGCGGGGCGCAAGGTAACGGCCGCCCGCGTGCTGGCGATCGGCGATTCGGTGCGCACCGATCTGACGGGTGCGCGCAGCGTCGGCGTCGATTTTCTGTTCGTGACCTCAGGCATTCATGCCGAGGAGCTGGGCACGCGCGCGCGGCCCGACAGTGCGGCGCTCAACGCGGCCTTCGCCGCCGCCGGCGCGATGCCGAAAGCCGTGATGCGGGAGTTGGTGTGGTAAAGGCTTAGCGCGCGTGACGTGGAGAACTAAAGCCTCTCGCCGAACACCGCGTCGATCTTGCTCTTGAGCGTCTGCGCGTTGAACGGCTTGACGATGTAGTTCGACACGCCGGCCTTCTTGGCCGCGATCACGTTCTCGGTCTTGGATTCCGCCGTCACCATGATGAACGGCACCTGCGCCAGGTTCGGGATCGGCGCGCACCTCTTGCAACAGGTCGTAGCCGGTCATCGGCTCCATGTTCCAGTCGGAGATCACCAGGCCGTAACTGCGCGTGCGCATCTTGGCGAGCGCCATCGTGCCGTCATTGGCTTCGTCGATCTGCTCGAAGCCGAGCTGCCGCAAAAGATTGCGGATGATGCGAATCATCGTGTTGTAATCGTCGACGATCAGAATCGGTATCGAAACATCGACAGCCATAATACAAAGCCCGTACTGGGCTCCCCCTAAAAGATGCGGGAAGCTACCCGCAGGCTTTGAATATCCGGTTAATTTGAAAGTTTGTTAACCGCGCGCTAACCGTATCCGGGCGCAAAGGGCCGTAAGACGCGAAAATGAGCAGATCGACAGCCTTCCATATCGCCCGCGACAGCCCGCAAGGCGTCCATATCGGCCCGTTGCACGGCGCTGTGGTGGCGATCGGCAATTTCGACGGCGTGCATCGCGGCCACCGCGCCGTGATCGGCGCCGCCTCGCGCGCGCGCAAGGCGCTTCGGGCGCAAGGCCGCGGCTTTGACCTTCGCGCCGCATCCGCGGCTTTTCCTGCGGCCCAGGACACGCTGTTCCAGCTTTCGAGCGAGCGCGACCGGCTGCGCCTGCTGGCGGCGAGCGGGCTCGACGGCGCCATCGTGATGAATTTCAACGCCCAGCTTGCCGCCACCTCGGCCGCCGATTTCATCGAGCAGCATTCTGGTCGGCCGCTTCGGCATCGGCGGCGCGGCGATCGGCTTCGATTTCCATTTCGGCCATAACCGCGCAGGGCTCGCCCGGCTTATCTGACGGAGCAGGGCGCGCGGCTCGGCTTTGCGGTCGACATCGTGCCGCCGCTCGAGGACGAGGGCCGCCCGGTGTCCTCCGGCGCGGTGCGCGCGGCGCTCAGCCAGGGCAAGGTGGTGGAGGCGGCCGAACTGCTCGGCGCGCCCTGGTTCGTCTCCGGCGAAGTGATCCACGGCGACAAGCGCGGGCGCGATCTTGGCTTTCCCACCGCCAACCTGAAGCTCGATCCGTCCTGCGGCCTCAAGCACGGCATCTACGCGGTGCGCGTCGCCGTCGGCGGCAAGCGCCATGACGGCGTCGCCAGCTTCGGCGTGCGGCCGATGTTCGACGACGGCGCGCCGCTGCTGGAAGTGTTCCTGTTCGACTTCGACGGCGACCTCTACGGCCAGACGATCGACGTCGCCTTCATCGGCTGGATCCGCCACGAGCAGAAATTCGAACTCGGTCGAGACGCTCAAGACGCCAGATGCCGGCCGACAGCGCGCAGGCGCGCGACGCGCTCAAGCGGGCCGGCAAGGTGTTTCCGGCGTTGGGGGAGATTTGATTTCTTATCCCTCCCCCGCTTGCGGGGGAGGGTGGCGAGCAGCGCGAGCCGGGCGGGGGCGCTTAAAGCATAACCCCACCCCGGCGCTTCGCGCCGACCCTCCCCTTTCAGGGGAGGGATAAGAAAGTCTCAGCCTTTCCGCCGCCGAATCCGCCTGCTACTAAGCGCCCCATGTCCGAGCCGAAGTCCGAAACAAAGCGCGATTATTCCGAGACGCTGTTCCTGCCGCAGACGGATTTCCCGATGCGCGCCGGGCTGCCGCAGCGCGAGCCGGAAATCCTCAAGCGCTGGGAGCAGGGCGATCTCTACAAGCAGCTGCGCGCCGCGGCCAAGGGCCGCGAGAAATTCATCCTGCACGACGGCCCGCCTTACGCCAACGGCAACATCCACATCGGCCACGCGCTCAACAAGATTCTCAAGGACGTGGTGACGCGCAGCCAGCAGATGCTCGGCTACGACAGCAACTACGTGCCGGGCTGGGACTGCCACGGCCTGCCGATCGAATGGAAGATCGAGGAAGAGAACTACCGCTCCAAGAACAAGAAGAAGCCGGATTTCTCCGACCCGGCGGCGATGATCGCGTTCCGCCAGGAATGCCGCGCCTATGCGCAGCATTGGCTCGAAGTGCAGCGCGAGGAGTTCAAGCGCCTCGGCGTCGAGGGCGACTGGGCGCATCCCTACACGACGATGGATTTCTTCGCCGAGGCGCAGATCGCGCGCGAGCTGATGAAATTCGCCGCCAACGGCACGCTCTATCGCGGCTCGCAAGCCGGTGATGTGGAGCGTGGTGGAGAAGACCGCGCTGGCGGAAGCCGAGGTCGAGTACGAGGACTACACGAGCGATACGGTGTGGGTGAAGTTTCCGATTGCGCGTGCTGACGATCTGGACGGGCGAACGAATGCGACTGCGCGTAGAATCTGCTGTGTTGAAAGTCGTCTGTGGTCATCTGGACGACAACGCCTTGGACGCTTCCAGGCAATCGCGCGATCTGCTTTTCGCCGAAAATCCAATACGGACTTTATCGAGTTACAGCAGCGCCTGCAGGATAATTGGGCGAAGTTGGCGAGACATTCATTCTCGCGGATAAGCTTGCCGCTGATGTTTTAAAGCAAGCGCAAGGTCGACGACATTCGAGCGCGTCGCCGATGTGCCGGCTGACGACTTTGAAGTGAATGCACTGCTCTCATCCGCTTAATGGCAGAGGATACGACTTTCACGTTCCGCTGCTCGCTGGCGATCACGTCACCGACGATGCTGGCACAGGCTTTGTCCACACCGCGCCCGGCCATGGCCGCGAGGACTTCGAGGTCTGGACCGCCAATCGCGCGTCGCTCGGAAGCGCGAGGCATCAATCCGTCGATCCCTTACACCGTCGATGAAAACGGCGCTTTTACCGACCAAGCTCCCGGCTTCACGGGCAAGCGCGTCATCAACGACAAAGGCGAGAAGGGCGACGCCAACGAGGCGGTGATCAAGGCGCTGATCGACGCCAAGATGATCATCGCGCGCGGCCGCCTCAAGCATCAGTATCCGCATTCGTGGCGCTCGAAGAAGCCGATCATCTTCCGCAACACGCCGCAGTGGTTCATTGCGATGGATAAGGACATCGACGAAGCACCGGCGACACGCTTGCGCGCGCGCGCGCTGCAGGCCATCAAGGTCACGCGCTGGGTGCCGGAGCAGGGCGAAAACCGCATCACCGGCATGATCGAGTCGCGCCCCGACTGGGTGATCTCGCGCCAGCGCGCCTGGGGCGTGCCGATCGCCGTCTTCATCAAGGAAAAGCCGGACGGCTCGGTCGACATTCTGCGAAGACCCCGAGGTCGAACGTGCGCATCGTCGAGGCCTTCGAGAAGGAGGGCGCCGACGCCTGGTACGACGCCGGCGCGCGCGAGCGATTTCTCGGCAAGCTCGCCAACGACACTTGGAAGAAAGTCGACGACATCTGCGACGTCTGGTTCGACTCCGGCTCGACGCACGCCTTCGTGCTGGAAGACCCGGTGCATTTCCCGCAGCTCGCCGGCATCAAGCGCAAGGTCGACGGCGGCAAGGACACCGTGATGTATCTCGAAGGCAGCGACCAGCATCGCGGCTGGTTTCATTCCTCGCTGCTGGAAAGTTGCGGTACGCGCGGCCGCGCGCCGTTCGACGTGGTGCTCACGCACGGCTTCGTGCTCGACGAACAGGGCCGCAAGATGTCGAAGTCGGCCGGCAACGTCACCGCGCCGCAGGACGTCATCAAGCAGTCCGGCGCCGACATCCTGCGCATGTGGGTCTGCGCTTCGGACTATGCCGACGACCTGCGCATCGGGCCGGAAATCCTCAAGACCACGGTCGAGACCTACCGCAAGCTGCGCAACACCGTGCGCTGGATGCTCGGCTCGCTGGCGCATTTCCACGAGGACGAGCGCGTCAAGTTCGAGGCCATGCCGGAGCTGGAGCGGCTGATGCTGCACCGGCTGAGCGAGCTCGACGAGCTGGTGCGCAAGGCTTACGCCGATTTCGATTACAAGCGCATCTTCGCCGCGCTCGAGCGCGTTCATGACCTCGGATCTGTCGGCGTTCTACTTCGACATCCGCAAGGACGTGCTCTATTGCGATCCTTATTCGTCGACCACGCGCAAGGCCTGCCTCACCGTGCTCGATCATCTGTTCCGCTGCACGGTCGTCTGGCTGGCGCCGATGCTGTGCTTCACGGCGGAGGAATCCTGGGCCTCGCGCTATGGCGAGGCGGTGAAATCGGTACACCTGGAAACATTCCCCGACCTGCCGGCGGCCTGGCGCGACGACAAGCTCGCGGAAAAGTGGCGCAAGGTTCGCACCGTGCGCCGCGTCGTCACCGGCGCGATCGAGATCGAGCGCGCGCAAAAACGCATCGGGTCTTCGCTCGAAGCGCACCCGATTGTTCTGGTGACGGACGAAGACTTGTACGAGGCCGTGCTCGACGTTGATCTGGCCGAGGTCTGCATCACCTCTGCGTTGACCTTGCGCAACGTCGGCAGTTCTGACGGCGCCTTCAGCCTGCCGGACGTTTCCGGCGTTGCGGTCACCCCCAATCTCGCCGAAGGCACCAAGTGCGCGCGCTCGTGGAAGATTCTCACCAATATCGGCGCCGATCCGGACTATCCGGACGTCTCGCCGCGCGATGCCAAGGCGCTGCGCGAATGGGAAGCTATGCGCAAGGCGGCGGAATAAATGCGTGGCTATCTTATTGGCCCGCTGACGCGTTTTGGCATCGTCGTCGCGGCTATCGCCTGTCTGCTCGATCAGGCCAGCAAGCTTTATCTGCTGTTCGTTGTCGACCTCGCCAATCATCCGCTGCGGCTCGGCCCGTTTTTCGATTTCGTGCTCACCCGCAACACCGGCATCAGTTACGGCCTGTTCCAGACCCAGGGGCCGGTCGGCGCCGGGCTCCTGCTCGGTTTCAAGGCGCTGGCGGTACTGTTGCTATGGCTGTGGCTAGCGCGCTCGCAGGACCGGCTGACTGCGCTGGCGCTGGGCCTGATTATCGGTGGGGCGGTCGGCAACGCCATCGACCGGCTGGCCTATGGCTGGGTCGCCGACTTCGTGTTTTTTCACGTTTCCGGGGCCAATTGGCGGTTCCAATGGTATGTTTTTAACCTAGCCGATGTAGCTATCGTTGCCGGGGTGATAGGCCTGCTGTATGAGTCTCTGGCCGGGGAGCGCGCCCAAAAAGCGCCCTGATCCGAGGCAATATTCCAGGCGGAGATGCGCATTTGTCCGGATTCGAGTGGTAGAGGTCAGTTCCGCATGACAGCACGCCCGACCACGACTTTGACGGCCGCACTAAGCTTGGCGCTTGGCGCCGCCTTGCTGGCGACTTCCGTGCCGGCGCGCGCTGAGGACGACGATGTTCCGATCGACACCAAAATCTTGCGCGGCATCATGTCGAGCCTCGGCCTGAAGAGCGACGGCGAATCCGGAATCGAATACGGCGACCGCGCTCCACTGGTTATCCCGCCGAGCCGTACATTGCCGCCGCCGGAAAACTCCGACGCCGCGGTTGCGAGAAATCCCGCTTGGCCGAAGGACCCCGACGTCAAGCGCCGCAAGGAATACGAGAAGCAGGCGAGGAAGGGCGTGACCAGCGCCGAGATCGACACTTGGTCGCGGCCGCTGTCGCCGGCCGAGATGACCCCGGGCGCCAGCCCGAATACGCCGGCCCCGCGTATCAAGACGTCGGTGCCGGCCGGCGCCGAAGGCCAGCGGCTAACGCCGACCGAGCTCGGCTATCGCGGCGGCCTGTTCGATATCTTCGGGAGCAAGCGGCAGGAAGGCACGGCCAGCTTCACCGGCGAGCCGGCGCGCACCTCGCTGACCGAACCGCCATCCGGCTACCAGACGCCGTCGGCGGCTCAACCCTATGGCATGGGCAAAGCCAATTCCGCGCCGAAGGCGGGGAATGCAACTGATCAGCGCGTCGAGGCGGCCACGAAGTGAGTTTGCCTTCCGGCCTCAGGCTCTGGCGGGTCGCCTGAGATTCGCGCGTGGGGCGTATCACTTCGTCACACGCAAGGTTTGAGACACGTGGCAATGAGACCGGACTGGATCGCGGCTGCGGTGCTCACGGCGGCCCTCGTTACGCCTGTGTTCGCTGCCGGCGAGCCGGCCTCCAAGGTCGCCGACTACACATTGCCGAATGGATTGGAACTGGTCGTCATTCCCGACCATCGCGCGCCGGTCGTCACCCACATGATCTGGTACAAAGTCGGCGCCGCCGACGAAACGCCGGGCAAATCCGGGCTGGCGCACTTCCTCGAACATCTGATGTTCAAGGGCACGGCGAAAAATCCGATCGGTCGCTTCTCGCACGTGGTCGCCACCATCGGCGGCCAGGAGAACGCCTTTACCTCGAACGACTACACCGCCTTCTATCAGCGCGTGCCGGCCGAGAGGCTCAAGACGGTGATGGACTTCGAGGCCGACCGCATGACCGGCCTGCAGCTCACCGACAAGGTCGTGCTGCCCGAACGCGAAGTCATCCTGGAGGAGGAAAACCAGCGCATCGGCAATAACCCGCGCGCGCGGCTGGGTGTGCAGATCGATGCTGCGCTGTATCTCAATCATCCCTACGGCAAGCCGACCATCGGCTGGCGCCACGAGATGGAGCAATTGTCGCGCGACGACGCCGTCGGCTTTTACCGGCGTTTTTACGCCCCCAACAACGCGGTGGTGGTGATCGCCGGCGACATCGAGCCGAACGAGGCGCTGAAATTCGCCGAAGACACTTACGGCAAGGTTGCCCGCCATACCAATATCCTGCCGCGCCAGCGTCCGCAGGAGCCGCCGCCTGCGGCGGTGCGCTCGCTGACGCTTGCCGACCCGCGCGTCGAGCAGCCGCTGCTGCAACGCGCCTATCTGGCGCCGTCGTTCGCCACCGCCAAGCCTGGCCAGTCGGAAGCGCTCGAGGTGCTCGCACATATCTTGGGCAGTGGTTCCAACAGCCGGCTGTACCGCGTGCTGGTGGTGGACAAGCGCATAGCGGTCATGGCCGGCGCCGGCTACGACAGCTCCGCGCTCGACTTGTCGAAGTTCGGTGTGTTCGGCGCGCCGCGTCCGGGCGTCACGCTGCCGCAGCTCGAATCGGAAACCGACGCGGTCATCGCCGACGTGATTTCGCACGGCGTGACGGCCGAGGAATTGGAGCGCGCCAAGTCCCGCATGATCGCCGACGCGGTCTATGCGCAGGACAATCAGGTCAGCATGGCGCGCTGGTATGGCGCCGCGCTGATGACCGGCGCCACCGTCAATGACGTGCGCCAATGGCCGGAGCGCATCCATGCCGTCACCGCGGAGCAGGTCCAGGAAGCTGCCCGCACGTGGCTCGACAAGCGGCGCTCGGTCACCGGTTATCTGGTCAAGGGCGTGAGCCCACAGGCGGAGAAGAAATCATGACGCGGCATTGGGCTTGCGCCGCGTTTGCTGTCGTCGCGCTGCTGGCGGGCGCGCCCGCTGCTTCGGCGATGCGGATCGAAAAAATAGTTAGCCCGTCCGGCATCGTGGCTTGGCTCGTGCGCGAGCAGGCCGTGCCGCTGGTGTCGCTTAGTTTCACTTTCCATGGCGGCTCTACCCAGGACGAACCCGACAAATCGGGTACCGCCAACCTCGCCGCCGATTT
The DNA here is from genome assembly GCA_963809675.1 of uncultured Alphaproteobacteria bacterium. Lineage (GTDB taxonomy): Bacteria > Pseudomonadota > Alphaproteobacteria > Rhizobiales > Xanthobacteraceae > Pseudolabrys. The sequence continues at coordinate 27,808 of CAWEKJ010000005.1, read as the reverse complement.
GCTCGACGAGGGCGCCGGCGATCTCGACGGCAAGACCTATCACGAGCGGCTGGAAAACAACGCCATCGAGCTCAATTTCCAGGTCGCACGCGACAATTTTCACGGCTCGCTGCAAACGCTCAACGAGCATCGCGACGAAGCGTTCGATCTGCTGCGGCTTGCACTGAGCGCGCCGCGCTTTGAGGCCGCCGCGGTCGAACGTGTGCGCGGGCAGGTGCTGTCGGCATTGCAGCGCGATACCACCAGCCCGAACAGTCTCGCCAGCCGCCGCTGGTGGGAGGTGGCTTTCCCCGGCCATCCTTACGGCCGCGACAGCAAAGGCACGCCGGAAACGGTGGCGCGCATCACGGCCGACGACATGCGCGACTACGTGCGCCGCGCCTTCGCGCGCAACGAATTGCTCATCTCGATCGTCGGCGACATCGACGCCAAGGCCGCCGGCGCATTGATCGACCGCGCCTTCGCCGGCCTGCCGGCCAAGAACGATCTCAAGCCGGTCGCCGAGGCCGTGCCGCAAGGCCTCGGCCGGCGCATCGTGATCGATCTCGACGTGCCGCAGGCGGTGGTCGATTTCGGCGGGCCGGGTCTCGCCCGCAGCGATCCCGATTTCATCGCCGGCTATATCGTCAATCACATCATGGGTGGCGGCACCTTCTCCTCGCGGCTCTACCGCGAGGTGCGCGAAAACCGCGGGCTGGCCTACGGCATCTCCGACAATTTGATCTGGTTCAAGCGTGCCGCCGTGGTGTTCGGCAGCACCGCCACCCGGGCCGACCGCACCGCCGAGGCGCTCGAGATCATCGAGCGCGAGACCAAGCACATGGCCGAGAGCGGCCCGACCGCCGTCGAGCTGGCGGAAGCGAAATCGTTCCTCAAGGGCGCCTACGCGCTCTCGCTCGAATTCATCGGCCAAGATCGCCGCCCAGTTGACGCAGATCCAGATCGACAATCTCGGCATCGACTATATCGATCGCCGCGGCGCCATGATCGACGCCGTCACCCTCGAACAGGCCAAGCGGGTGGCCAAGCGCCTCTATGGCGGTGGGATGCTGGTCACCGTGGCCGGGCGGCCGAAGGGCTTGAGTTCGAGCGGCGAGTGAGCAGGCGGCCGTGACGAGCCCGACCAGGTCGCGATAAACCGGCTGCGCGATGCACCAAGTTACAGACACCATCTCGATCGACGACACCGAATTGTCGGAATCCTTCGTGCGTTCGTCCGGGCCGGGCGGGCAGAACGTCAACAAGGTCTCGTCGGCGGTGCAATTGCGCTTCGACGTGCGGCAATCGCCATCGCTGCCCAACGATGTCGCCGTGCGGCTGATGCGGCTCGCGGGGAAACGGCTTACCAAAGACGGCGTCATCGTCATCATCGCGCAATCGCATCGCCAGCAGGAGCGCAATCGTGCCGACGCGCGCGAACGGCTGTTCGATCTGATCCGCCAGGCGGCGGTTAAGCCGGTTCCGCGCCGCGCCACCAAAGTGCCGCGCGCCCAGAAGCGGCTGCGGATCGAGGGCAAAAAGCACCGCTCCGGCATCAAAAGCCTGCGTAGCCGCAAGCCGAGCTTTGACTGATTTCCATCGTCCGCCTTCGCGGGACGACGGCATGGGGATAGCGGGCACGGTCTTTGCCTCGCGGGCGGCCTATTGCGCCGATAAAGTCGGGCGAAGTCGAATCAGGTCCAATTCATGCCCGTCCGCCAATTGTCCGAGGCCATGGTCAACCGCATCGCCGCCGGCGAGGTGGTCGAGCGGCCGGCGAGCGTGGTCAAGGAACTGGTCGAGAACGCGCTCGACGCCGGCGCGCGCCGCATCGACGTGCTCACCGACGGCGGCGGCCGCAGACTGATCCGCGTCACCGACGACGGCGAGGGCATGACGCGCGCCGATCTGGCGCTGGCGGTCGACCGCCACGCCACCTCGAAGCTCAAAGGCGACGATCTGCTGGCGATCGACACGCTCGGCTTTCGCGGCGAGGCTTTGCCCTCGATCGGCGCGGTGGCGCGGCTGACCATCACCACGCGCCACAAAGCCGAGCCGCATGCCTGGACCATCACGGTCGATGCCGGCGAAAAATCCGCGGTCAAGCCGGCGGCGCTCGGGCAGGGCACCAGCGTCGAGGTGCGCGACCTGTTTTATGCCACGCCGGCGCGGCTGAAATTCTTGAAGACCGACCGCAGCGAAGCCGAAGCCGTGCGCGAAGTGGTGCGCCGTCTCGCCATGAGCCGGCCGGATGTCGCCTTCACGCTGGCCGGCGAGGAGCGTGCGCCGGTCACCTGGGGTGCGGCGAATGACGAACTCGCGCGGCTCGGCGACGTGCTGGGTCCGGATTTCCGCGCCAATGCGATCGCCATCGATGCCGAGCGCGAGGGCGTGCGGGTCGAAGGCTTTGCCGGATTGCCGACGTTGTCGCGCGCCAATTCGCTCGGGCAATATCTGTTCGTCAATGGCCGTCCGGTGCGCGACAAGCTCTTGGTCGGCGCGGTGCGCGGCGCTTATGCCGACTACCTGCCGCGCGACCGCCATCCGTTGCTGGCGCTGTTCGTGACGCTCGATGCGCGCGAGGTCGACGTCAACGTCCACCCGGCCAAGACCGAAGTGCGGTTCCGCGACGGCGGCCTGGTGCGCGGCCTGATCGTGCGCGCGCTGAAAGAGGCGCTGGCGCGCGAAGGCCAGCGCGCCGCCTCGACCGGCGGCAGCGCCACCATCGCCGCGTTCCGGCCGCTGGCGGCCGCGCGGCGCGGCGCGCTACGACTGGCGGCGATCGCCGGCGCGGCCGGCTCCCTTGTCGCGCGGCGGCGCCGCGCTCGGTTTTGCCGAAGCCGCGCAAGCTGCCTTCGAGGTCGGCGAGCCGTCTGCGGACGCCCGCGTCGAGAGCTTTGCGCCCGCGGTCGAATTGATCGAGCGCCCGTTGGGCGCTGCGCGCGCGCAGGTGCACGAGACCTACATCGTGTCGCAGACCCGCGACGGGCTGGTGATCGTCGACCAGCACGCCGCGCATGAGCGCATCGTCTACGAGCGCATGAAGGCGGCGATCGGCAAGGCCGGTGTCGCGCGGCAGATCCTGCTCATTCCGGAGATCGTCGAACTCGACGAGGCCGATGCCGCGCGGCTCGTCCGCGCGCGCCGGCGAACTGGCGCGTTTCGGCCTCGATGATCGAGGCATTCGGGCCGGGCGCGGTGGCGGTGCGCGAAACGCCGTCGATGCTGGGCGACGTCGACGTGCGGGGTCTGCTGCGCGACCTCGCCGAGCACATGGCGGAATGGGATGATGATCTGCCGTTGGAGCGCCGCCTGCTGCATGTCTCGGCCACCATGGCCTGCCACGGCTCGGTGCGCGCCGGGCGAAGGCTCAAGCCCGAGGAGATGAACGCGCTGCTGCGCGAGATGGAAGAGACGCCCAATTCCGGCCAGTGCAATCACGGCCGCCCGACTTATGTGGAGCTGAAGCTCACCGATATCGAGCGGCTGTTCGGCCGGAAGTGATGATCAGGCGTTGCGCAAAAATACCAGCTCCGTGTCGTCGTAATCGCGCCGTTCCAGTTCCTCGAAACCTTCCGGCGTCTTGAAGTCCGCGTCAGCCGCTTCCTCCACCACGGCTAGTGCGCCGGGCATCAGCCAGCCGCCGTCGCGCGCCGCGGCCAAGGCCTTTTCGGCCAGGCTCCTTGCGATAGGGCGGATCGAGGAAGGCGAGCGTGAATGGTTCGAGCGGATGCGCGGGGCCTAGCTTTGTTGCGTCGCGCCGGAAAATGCGGCTGACGCCGCCCAGGCCGAGCTGCTCGGTGTTGTCGCGCAGCAGCGCGCGCGCCTGCACGCCGTCATCGACGAACAGCACGTAAGCCGCGCCGCGCGAGATCGGCCTCGATGCCGAGCGCGCCGGTGCCGGCAAACAAATCGAGCACGCGCGCGCCGGTCACCGGGTCGCCATAGGCGTGAATGAGGATGTTGAACAAGGACTCGCGCAGCCGGTCGGCGGTCGGGCGCAGCGAATCCGACTTCGGCCCGGCGATCGGGCGCGAGCGCAATCTGCCGCCGACCACGCGCATTATTTTTGTCTCGGATACTTGGGCCGCGGCCCGCCGGTGCGGTCGCGGCGCGGCTGTTTCTTTTTGTCATTCCGGGACCCGCGCAGCGGGGCCCCGGAATCCAGGGGCGGCGGTGAATCGTGTCTCTGGATTCCGGGTTCGCGACCTTGCGGTCGCGCCCCGGAATGACGAGAAGGGACCGGCCGCGCATCATGATCGATCAACGGTGCATCGAAGTCGGCACCGGCCTCGGCCACGATCTTTTCGCCGAGTTCGGTGCGCAGCGCCTGCGACTCGATCTCCTTGACCTCGCCGTCATCGAGGTCGCCCAGCTCGAACGGCCCGAACGCCACGCGGATCAGCCGGTTCACCTGCAGGTCGAGCGTCTCCAGAACTTTGCGCACTTCGCGGTTTTTGCCCTCGCGAATGCCGATCGTGAGCCAGACATTGGCGCCCTGTTCGCGGTCGAGCGTGGCCTCGATCGGTCCATAGTGCACGCCCGCGACGGTGATACCGGCGCGTAAATTGTCGAGCGCGGGCTGCATGACACGCCCTTTGGCGCGCACGCGGTAGCGCCGCAGCCAGGCGGTCGCCGGCAGTTCGAGCACGCGCGCCAAGCCGCCGTCATTGGTCAGTAGCAGCAGGCCCTCGGTGTTGATGTCGAGCCGGCCGACGCTGATCAGCCGAGGCAGGTCCTTCGGCAGCGCGGCGAAAATCGTCGGCCGTCCCTCCGGATCGGAATGCGTCGTCACCAGCCCGCGCGGCTTGTGGTAGCGGAACAGCCGCGTCCGCTCGCGCCGCGGCAGCGGCTGGCCGTCAACCGCGATGCGGTCGGACGCCGTGACATTGAGCGCGGGCGAGTTGATCACCGCGTCATTGACGGCGACGCGCCCGGCGGCGATCCAGGCCTCCGCCTCGCGCCGCGAGGCAAGTCCGGCGCGGGCCATCACCTTGGCGATGCGTTCGCCGGGGTTTTGTCGATTGCTCTTGTCGGGCATGCTGGCTTTCTTGTCATGGCCGGGCATAGCCGTCTAAAGGACCGCGTCGCTTCGCTCGCCTATGTCCCGGCCATCCACGCCTTGCTTGCGGACCGTGTATAAGGCGTGGATGCCGGGCACAAGGCCGGGCATGACGGTGTTGAAATGCCTGTGCCCTCGTTCATGCAAATAGCCCTCGACGAGGCCCGCGCCGCGGAAGCACGCGGCGAGGTGCCGGTCGGCTGCGTCATCGTGCGCGGCGGCGAGATTGTCGCGCGCGCGGGAAATCGCACCCTCGGCGACAAGGATCCGACCGCGCATGCCGAGCTGCTCGCGATCCGGCAGGCAGCCTCGGCGCTCAAGAGCGAGCGGCTGACCGACTGCGATCTCTACGTGACGCTGGAGCCTTGCGCGATGTGCGCCGCGGCGATGGCCTTTGCGCGCATCCGGCGGGTTTATTTCGGCGCGGGCGATCCCAAGGGCGGGGCGGTGGAAAACGGCGTGCGGTTCTTTGCGCAAGCCACGTGCCATCATCGGCCGGAAGTCTATGGCGGCATCAATGAGAGCGAATGTGCGGCTTTGCTAAAGGAATTTTTCCAGGCGAGACGCTAAACCCTGTCGTCCGGGGCGAGCGAAGCGAGGCCCGGGACCTATACTCCGTGAACTATCGATAGGCCGCGGTTTATGGGCCCCCCGCTTTCGCGGGGACGGCGGCGAGAGAAAACTGCTAGGCCGACTTGTCGACCAGGGTCCCCATGCCGGGCGGCGGCGGGGCGCGCTCGGTTTTGTCCGACGCATCGTCCTCGCGCTCATCCACGCGTCTTCGCGGCGCCTTTCGCGGCGCGATGGCGATCCTCGGCATCACGGCGTGAACGCCGAAACCGCCGACGCGCGTGGTGGATTCCTTGCTCATGAGCCGCGACACTATCGAGCAGGTCTCAATTTTACGCCATTCGACGGGGCAAAATTCAGACGAGCCTGGAAAGGATTTGTTGACCGTAACGGTCAGCGCGCGCCGGCTTCCCGGGCAAATTCCCACGCCTTGTCGGCGAGCGGGCGGATCATCTCGGCCTTGGCCGGGGCGAACTCGCTGGTCGCGGTGCCGTCGCGCACGCGGCCGATGATGCCTTGCAAAATGGCGGCGATGCGGAAAAAATTATAGGCCAGATAGACCGGCAGCACCGGGCGCGGGTCGAGCCCGGTGCGCGCGACGTAGGCGTCGACATAATCCGCCATCGGCGGAATTCCGAGCGCGGCAAGATCGTGCCCGGCCAAGGTGGCGGTGCCGGCCGCGCTCTCCGAATGCGGCATGTGCCAGGCCATCAGATGATAGGTGAAGTCGGCGAGCGGATCGCCGAGCGTGGACAATTCCCAATCCAGCACCGCGAGGATGTCCGGCTGCGTTCTTCGTGATGATCAGATTGTCGAGCCGGTAGTCGCCATGCACCAGCCGCGCCGGTCCGCTGGGCGGAATGTGCTGGGGCAGCCACGCGATCAACCGCTCCATGGCGTCGATTTTTTCGGTTTCAGAAGCGCGGTATTGCTTCGACCAGCGTTCGACCTGGCGCGCGACGTAATTTTCGCCGCGGCCGAAATCGGAAAGGCCGATCTTGGCGGGATCGAAGTTGTGCAGCCGCGCGATAGTTGCGTTCATCGCGTCGTAGACCGCGGCGCGCTCTTTTGCATTCGAGCCGGGCATCTGCGGCTCCCAGAACACGCGGCCGTCGACGAAACTCATCACATAAAACGGCGTGCCGGCGACGCTGTCGTCGGCGCAATAGACCAGCGGCTCGGCCACCGGGAAATTTTGCGCGTGCAGCGCGCGGATCACGCGGTATTCGCGGTCGACCGCGTGCGCCGACGGCAGCAGTTTGCCGGGCGGCTTGCGGCGCAAGACGTAACGCCGCGCCGGCGTCTCCAATAGATAGGTCGGGTTCGACTGTCCGCCCTTGAATTGTTTGACAGTCAACGGTCCGGCGAAGTCCACGATGTGCTGCGCGAGATAGGCTTGCAGTCGCGCGGCATCGAGCGCGAGCGCTCCGGCCGCGTCCTTGGTGCCGGAAAAAGCCTGCTGGCGATCGATGCCTGTCATGGGTTACTCGCGACGCGCCGCAAACACGTGGTTGAACAGGCGAACAAGTCGCGGCGTCGACCAGAAAATAAAAATCGCATCGGCAAGCAGCAACAGCAACATCGCGACAATGCCGATGGCCGTGCGTTCGAACGGCACGGCCGGCAGGCGGATCACGGCCTGGACGTAAAGCCAGTTGAAAACGATGACCGAGAACGGCCCGAGCAACACGGTGTCGCGCATGCGTTCAAAGTATTGTTTCTTCTCGATCACCGACAGGGTCGCGACCGCGAACAGGCCCGGCACCGGCAGGGCGCTCAGCATGCCGACCCATTTTGCCTCATAGGCATAAGCGGCAAACAGCAGGATACCGAACGACACGGCAAACAGCGCCAGCCGCAACAGGCCGCTGCGGTCACTCCAGAACGCGATCAGCGCCCGGACGTGTGGCGGCGATGGCGGCGCGGGATCGGACATGGCGTTCAGATCCTGCGGGTCGGACTTCCAGAACAAAACAATCGCGGTGGCGGCGATGCAGCACTGGATCAAGAGCAATCCGAGCACACCCGGCAAATGATCGCGCCAGACAATGACAAGCGGCGCACCGATGGCCCAGATCGCGGTCCAGACGATCAGCCGGACCACCAGTTTCGCGTTTGGTGACGTGTCACGTGGCGGCAGCGCGTTGCAGAGCCACACCATCAGGAACAGCAGCAGTCCGTTAAACACGACCACGGCATAGATCGAGTCCGCGACAGCAAGAGGATCGTTGCCGGTGAGGATGCCGATGCCGTTGAGAATCGGAAATGTCAGCAGCACGCCGGCGATGCGTTTGTCGTGGCGTTTGCCGATATAGCCGAGCACTGCGAAGACGCCGAGGCCCAGCAGCAGCTTGAGAAGGGCGATCCCGGCTTCGGCCAGCATGGCGCGACGCTATTTACGCGTCTCGAACGCGATCGGCGCGTCGGCGTAAATCTTATATTGTTGCGTCTTCGGCTTGGCCTTGTCGTCTTCGTTCAAATACTGGATCGAGCTTTTGCCGGCGAGCGCGCGCGGCAGGATCATCACCCGGATGAAGCGGCTGGGCCGGTCCATCGCGGCCTGCGCGAACACCGGGTCGGGCCCGGTTTCGTACCAGGCGCCGCCCACGCCATACGAGGTCGAGCGGTCGTGGGTGTCGATGCGGATGCCGCCCTCGATCATGCAGCGGATGCCGGGCCCCTGGTGCCGGTGCAGTATAGGCGACGCCGCCAGGCGGGAAGGCGACGCTGTCGCCGCGCATCAGCAGTTCGCCCTTCGGCAGAGTTTCGAGATAGGCCGTGAGCTTCTCGTGCGAGGCCATGCCGGGCGCGCAGGCGACCGTCGAGCCTTGATCGCCGCGCGCCAGCTCCCAGCGCCAGCAGGTCACGCCGCCGGCGCCGGGCTTGACCAGCGCGGCGCCTTCGCCCTGCCAGGCGGCGCCTTCGTTCGACGGTCTCGCCGCCGATGGTGGCGGAGCCATGCACCACGAAAATAAAACGCGGCAGCGGCGGTAAATGGAATTCGATAGTCTCGGCGCTCGACAGCACGTCTTCGTATAGCCGCAACACGGGATGCATTCGGGGCAATCTCCGAAAAATTAGGCCGTCATGAACTTCAACAGCGCCTGGGCTGTGGCGTCGGGATTTTCCTCGGTGAGGAAATGGCCGGAGTTGATCGGCTGACCGATGGCTTGCGGCGCCCATTCTTTCCAAATCGCCAGCGGCCCGCCGGTCTCGTTGGCGATGCCGGCGCCGCCCCATAGCGCCAGAAACGGACAGGTAATCGTCTTGCCAGCGGCGCGGTCGGCCTCGTCATTGGCGAGGTCGGCGCCGTAGCCGGCGCGGTAGTCCTCGCACTGCGCGTGAATGCGCAGCGGATCGGAAAACGACGCGCGATAATGTTCCAGCGCGCGCGGATCGAAAGCCGAGAGATTTTTCGCCTTGGCCCAGCTCGCCAGTTTCCATTCGAGATACTCGACCGGCGCTTTCGAGATCAGCATTTCCGGTAACGGATAAGGTTGCGCCAAAAACGGCCAGTGCCACACCTTCATGGCCATGTTGCTGTCCATGGTGTGCCACATGTCGTAGGTCGGCACGATGTCGAGCGTCGACAGGCGCTCGATGCGGCCGGGATGATCGAACGCCAGCCGGTAGGCGACACGGCCGCCGCGGTCGTGGCCGGCCATGCGAAACCGCACCGCCCCAAGTTTTTCCATAACCTCGACCATCGCCTTGGCCATCGAGCGCTTGTCGTACGGCGCGTGCTTGGCGTCGGCCTCCGGCACTCCCGACCAGCCGTAGCCGGGCAAATCGGGGATCGTCAGGGTGAAGCGTTGCGCCAACACGGGCGCGACGCGATGCCACATCACATTGGTTTCGGTGTAGCCGTGCAGTAGCAATAACGGCGGCCCGCTGCCGCCGGTGCGGGCGAAAATCTTGCCGGCGGAAGTGTCGATCCAGTGCGAGGCAAAACCAGGAAAGAGATCGGCAAGATCGGGCATCGGGGCCTTTCGTCTGCGTCGGGCGCGACTGTAATGGCGCAGGCGTCCGGCACAAGGGCCCGATTGCGTTTGTTCGTCCTGTTGTCCCGGATGCACCGCTTTGGCGCCAGGCACAAAAACAAAACCCGGCCTCGCGGCCGGGTTTTGCAACATTGGATTTAGCGGCTGATATTAGTTCGCCGCCCGCGTTAGCCGGGTCGCCTAGACGGAGCAGGTCAAGACGGACCCTCGGATCCGGATCCCAGCCGAGATTTTTGCCGTTCGAGATCACGGCCGGTCCACCGACGACGAAGTCGCGGTCGATGGCGGAGGCATAGGCTTCGCTACCGTAGGACTGCGCATAGGCTTCGCTACCGTAGGACTGCGTCGTGACGCGTGCGTGATGATTGGCGGCGAGCGCCGGCGTCGCGGCCAGCGCCAGTGAAATTCCGATTACGAGTTTCTTCATCTTGTAGCTCCTAGGTTCGGAGTATTGTCCCTCCGACCCTAGCTAACGCTTGTCGCGCCGATTGCGACCCACAGCGATTGCATAGACGTCATGCCGAACTTTATCGGTCATTAGTATAACGACTCGGAATAGACTCGCATTTGCCACACTTGTCACTGTTCCTGATCTAAAATTATTTTTACGAGTATTTTATTTTTCGCGCGCGATCGCCTGCCAACCGATGTCGCGACGGCAGAATCCATCAGGCCAATTTATTTTATCGACTGCGGCGTAAGCGCGTTGCTGCGCTTCGCGCACAGTCGTTGCCGCGCGCACACACATTGAGCACGCGTCCGCCGTTCGCAAAGATGTCATCGCCCCCAGTTTTGGTCATGGTGCCGGCGTGGAAAATCTCCACTGCCCTCGATTTGTGCCGCGTCGTCGAGGCCTTCGATCAATGTGCCTTTTTTGTAATGGCCCGGGATAACCTTTCGCCGCCATCACCACCGTGAGCGCCGCGTCCGGGTACCAGCGCAAATCGAAATTCTTGAGTTGCCCGTCGCGCGCCGCGATCAGGCCGGCACCAGATCCGACATCAGCCGCAGCATAAGCACCTGCGTCTCGGGATCGCCGAAGCGCACATTGTATTCGATCAGCTGCGGACCGTCTTTGGTGATCATCAGTCCGGCAAACAGCACGCCCTTGTACGGCGCGCCCATCGCCTTCATGGCGCGCACGGTCGGCAGGATGATCTCGTCCATCACGCGCTGGTTCATCTCCGGCGTCATGATCGGCGCCGGCGAATAGGCGCCCATGCCGCCGGTGTTCGGTCCCTTGTCGCCGTCGCCGACGCGCTTGTGATCTTGCGCCGAGGCCAACGCGATCGCGCTCTCGCCGTCGCACAGCGCGAAGAACGACGCTTCCTCGCCGACCAGGCAATCCTCGATCACGATTTCCCAGGCCGGTTGTCCGAGTCCGCCGTCGAACATCATGTCGATGGCGGCTTCCGCTTCCGCGACAGTCTCGCGCCACCACCACGCCCTTGCCGGCCGCCAGCCCGTCGGCCTTCACGACGATGGGCGCGCCTTTTTTGCGCACATAGTCCTTGGCGGCGGCGGCGCCCTTGAAGCGCTCATAAGCCGCGGTCGGAATCTTGTTGGCCTTGCACAGGTCCTTGGTGAAGCCCTTGGAGCCTTCCAGCCGCGCCGCCCATTTGCTTGGGCCGAAGGTCTTGATGCCGGCGGCCTCCAAATCGTCGACGATGCCGGCGACCAGCGGCACTTCCGGCCCGACCACGACGAAATCGATCTTGTTGGCCTGGCAGAAGGCGATCACCGCCTTGTGGTCGGCGAGATCGAGCGCCACGCATTGCGCCTCGCGCGCGATGCCGGCATTGCCGGGCGCGCAATAAAGCTTGTCCGCGAGCGGGCTCGCCGCCATTTTCCAGGCCAGCGCATGCTCGCGGCCGCCGGAACCGAGGATCAGGATGTTCATGAAAGACGGGCCTTAAGGGATGCTCGCCATTTGGTGTAGCATGGCGGCTCGGCCCCTCAAGAGATTCGGCCCCGATGCCTGAAGCAGTTCTCAACAACGTCGTGGAATGGACCGTCTCCGAGCTGTCGGCGGCGCTGCGCAAGACCGTCGAGGATAACTACGGCTACGTGCGGGTGCGCGGCGAGGTGTCGGGCTTCAAGGGCGCCTCGCCCTCGGGACACTGCTACTTCCGCCTCAAGGACGACAAGGCGGTGCTCGAAGGCGTGATCTGGAAGGGCAATTTTGCGCGCATGCGGGTCAAGCCCGAGGAGGGGCTCGATGTGATCGTGTCCGGCAAGCTCACGACCTTTGCCGGCTCGTCGAAATACCAGATCGTCATCGACACGCTGGAGCCCGCCGGCATCGGCGCGCTGATGAAGCTCCTGGAGGAGCGCAAGAAGAAGCTCGCCGCCGAAGGCCTGTTCGACGAAGCGCGCAAGCAGCTCATTCCGTTTTTGCCCAACGTGATCGGCGTGGTGACCTCGCCGACCGGCGCGGTGATCCGCGACATCCTGCATCGCCTGGCCGACCGCTTTCCACGCCGCGTTCTGGTCTGGCCGGTGCGCGTGCAGGGCGAGCAATCCGCCGCCGAGGTCGCGAATGCCATCAAAGGCTTCAACGCGCTGCCCGAGGGCGGCGCGTTGCCGCGTCCGGATCTGATCATCGTGGCGCGCGGCGGCGGCTCGCTCGAAGACCTGCTGTCGTTCAGCGACGAGGCCGTGGTGCGGGCGGCGGCCGAGAGCATGATCCCGCTGATTTCCGCCGTCGGCCACGAGACCGACATCACGCTGATCGATTTTGCCTCCGACCGCCGCGCGCCGACGCCGACCGCCGCCGCCGAAATGGCGGTGCCGGTGCGCGCCGAGCTGCTGGCGCAGATCGCAGCGCTGGCGGCGCGCGCAAGCTCGGCTGCTTGGCAACGCGGCATCGAGCGTGCGGCGCAACGAATTGCGCGCTGCTTCGCGTGCGCTGCCGGCGCGCGATGAATTACTGGCCGACCCGCGCCAGCGGCTCGACACCTTGGCGAAGCGATTGCCGCGTGCGCTTCATGCCAATGCGCAACTTCACCGTACGCATCTGACGCGCGCCGCCGCGCGCCTCACGCCGCGGCTGTTGAAGCTGCGGCTGGCGCGCTCGAGCGAAATCGTCGTGACGCTCGAACAACGCGGCAAGCGCGCACGAGAGAATTACTCTGGCGCGGCGCTGACGATCGTTTGCGCGCCGCCGGACAATTGCTGGCGGCGTTCTCCTATCGCGGCGTACTGGCGCGCGGCTTTGCGCTGGTGCGCGACGGCGAGGGGCATCCGTTGCGCGCGGCTGCGGCCGTCGCCGGCGGGACACGGCTGGAGATCGAATTTTCCGACGGCCGTGTCGGCGCCACCGCCGACGGCGAGGGCGCACCAAAGCCCGCGCCAAAGTCCAAGCCTGTCCCAAAACCGCGCGGCGGCGGTCCGGGCGGGCAGGGCAGTCTGTTCGGGTCTTAGGCGAAAAGCGCGGTTTTTGGGGTTTCGCGGATGCCGCCAAAGCCTTATCTTTGAACCATTCCCCGCAACGGATGACCCAGGAGACTGCCTTGCTCAACCGTTACGATCGCAATTCGCCGACGAGCGGTGAGGCCGAGGTCAAATACCTCGATGGCGATTTCCGCGTGGTGCGCCCGGGCGCCTTCGTGCGCTGCGCGGTGACCGGCGTGCCGATCCCGCTCGAGGAACTCAAATACTGGAGCGTCGAGCGGCAGGAGGCCTATGCCTCGCCGCAGGCGGTGATGCAGCGCCTTCGGCCGCAGGCCGCCAAGTAGCTAGCGCCGCAGTTTCGCCAGCACCAGCGTCCGCAACTTTTCTTCCTCATCCACTACCAGTGTCACCGGCAGCACATGCGCCTTGGCGGCGAGCGCCGCCAGGACCGGGTCGCCGGTCATGCGCGCGCGATCCTTTTCGGTGGTGAGCAAAGCCAGCCCGCCGTGCTCGGCCTGCATGATCAGGCCGGCGGCTTCCTCGGCGGTGAAGCGGTGATGATCGGGAAACGGCGTGTGTTGCGCGATCGCGATGCCGGCAGCTTGCACGGTTGCGAAAAATTTGTCCGGATCGCCGATGCCGGCGAAAGCCAGCACCTTGCGCGTTTTCAGCGCCGTGACGGCGGCGGCATCGGGCACCAGCCGGCCGTGAAAAACCGGCAAGTCCGTTTTTATGCCGGGATTGCCGTCGCCGATCACCAGCAGCGCGTCGGTGCGCGCCAACTGCGCGGCGAGCGGCGCGCGCAAGGGTCCGGCCGGAAACACGCGGCCGTTGCCGATGCCGCGCCGGCCGTCGACGACGGCAAGCGTGAAATCCTTGGCGAGCGATGGATTCTGCAAGCCATCGTCCATCACGACGACGCTGGCGCCGCGCCGCGCGTGCGGCCTCGGCCCCGGCCACGCGGTCGTGCGCGATGATCGTCGGCGCCACGCGCGCCAGCAGCAGCGCCTCGTCGCCGACTTGCGCGGCGCTATCGGTGTCGCGTCCACGAGCTTCGGCCCGGCGATGCTGCCGCCATAGCCGCGGCTCAGGCAAAACGGCCGCTCGCCGGCGTCCTTGAGCATTTTCGCGAGCCATAGCGCGGTCGGCGTCTTGCCGGCGCCGCCGAGCGTGAAATTGCCGACGCACAACACCGGCACGCCGGCGCGCGCGCCGGCCTTGGCCATCCGCCGCGCGGCGATCGCGCCATAACAGGCGGCGGCGGGCGCCAGCAGGCCGGCGGCCAGGCCCGCCTCGCGCCACCAGAATGCCGGTTCACGCATTGTCGGCTCGCTGGCGCAGCGTAAGTTGCATCAAATAAGGGTCGAGCGATTTGAGCGTGCGCTCGAGACCGCCGCCGAGCGCCTCGACCGTCGCGCGCGCGGCATCGGCGACGCGCGCCCGCGCCTCGGCTTGCGCCAGCAGCGCGCCGAAGCCGGCGGTCAGCTTGCTGGGGTCGTCGACCTTCTCGGCGCCATGCGCCTGGTCGAGCGCGGCATAGATCTCGGCGAAATTCCAGACATGGGGCCCGTGCAGGATGGCGGCGCCCAATTTCGCGGGCTCGATCGGGTTCTGGCCGCCGTGCCGGACCAGCGAGCCGCCGACAAAGACGATCGGCGCCAGCCGATAAATGATGCCGAGTTCGCCGATGGTATCCGCCACATAGACGTCGGTGGTGGCATCGGGCAATTCGCCGCGCGAGCGCAGTTTGGTTTTCAGCCCGGTGGCGCGCGCGATTTCGGCGACGCCGGGGCCGCGCTCGGGATGGCGCGGCACGATGATCGTCAGCAGGCTCGGGGAAGTTGGCGCGCAGCCGCCGATGCGCGTCGATCGACCGCGGTCTCCTCGCCGGCATGGGTGGAGGCGGCCGCGATCACCGGACGGCCGCCGATGGCGGCGTTGAGCGCCGCCAGTCTGGTTCGGTCGGCGGGCGGCGCCGGCACGTCGAGCTTCAGGTCGCCGGTGGTGACCACGTGGGGTGCGCCAAGCTCGCCGAATCGTTGAGCATCGGCCGGCGTGCGCGCCAGGCAGAGATCGAGCCGCCGCAGCAAATCGCCAATGGTCGCCAGGCAGATAGCGCCAGCGCCGGAACGAATTTTCCGATAACCGGCCATTGATCAGCATCATCGGTACGCCGCGCTGCGACGTCTCGATCATGATGTTCGGCCACAGGTCGGATTCCACGAACAGCGCCAGATCGGGCTGCCAGTGATCGAGGAAACGGCGCACGAACCTCGGCACGTCGAACGGCACGAATTGATGGATGACGTCGCGCGGCAGCCGTTGCTCCGCGAGGCCGCCCGAACTGACGGTGCCGGAGGTCACCAGCACGTTGACCCCGCGGGCGCGCAGCCGCTCGATCAGCGGCAACACGCTGATCAATTCGCCGATGCTGGCGCCATGCAGCCAGACCAGCGGCCCCGGCGGCCGCGCCATCACGCTGACGCCGCGCCGTTCGGGCAGGCGCAGACGGTGCTCCTTGCCGCGCCGCAGCCGCTGCGCCAGCAACAGCGGCGTCAGCGGCGTCATCGCCGCCGAAAACAGCCGGTAGGCGCGCAACGGTGCCGGCAGCCTGTCGCTCACGGCGGCGGGCTCCCCTGGCCGTCGACGATCTCATAGACGCGTGCGGTTGCGACATTGAGCGAGTTCTCCACCTCGCGCCGCGCCGCCTCCAGCGCCGCGTCGTTGGCGTCGCGGAGCACGAAGATCGGCTTGCTTGCCACCAGCGCCAGACGCCCGAACGGCAGGTTGAACGCGGCGCGATCCCAACTGTTGAGCTCGATGCGGTGCTGCGTTGCCATCGCCACCGCGTAGATCGGCCGTCCCGAATGCTGCGCCAGCTTCACGATGCCCATCCCGGCGACGCGCGCAACCTTCGGCACGTCGGCGGTGAGCGCGACATTGTAGCCGTCCTTGAGCGCCTCGAGCATTTCGCTGAAGGCGCTGACGCCGCCCTTGCGATTGAATTCGTTGTTGTGCGCGCCGGAGCCGCGGATGGTGCCGATGCCGAGTTTTTCGGCGGCGCGCGCGTTGATCTCGCCGTCGCGGTGACGCGAGATCAGCACTTTGGCGCGGAGGTTATCGTTTTTTCGCTTGATGAACGGCGCGATGAAATGCTGGCCGTGCCACATCCCGATGATGACGGGCAACTGAGCCGTGTCGTAAACATTGGCCGGCTCGATAATGTGCCGTGTGGTGCTGCCGACCAGGCGAAGATAACCGGCGCCCACCGTGGCGACGGTCTCCTGAAAGGCGGATGAGGTCACGATACGCTTAAGTAACGGCATCGGCCCCTGCTCAGCACACCGCCCGGCCCGCGGCATCGGGGTCGAGCAGGCGGTGCAGGTGGACGATGAAATAGCGCATGTGGGCGTTGTCGACGGTTTGTTGTGCCTTCGCCTTCCAGGCGGCGTAGGCGGTGGCATAATTCGGGTAGACGCCGACCATCTCGACCTTGTCGAGGTCCTTGAATTCCGTGCCGTGCAGATCGGAGAGTTCGCCGCCGAACACCAGATGGAGCAATTGTTTTCCGGATACCTTGTCGGACATGGCTTGATCCTCCGAAGAAGCCCCGGCGCTGGACGGCGATTGAGGCGGATTAAGCTACACGCGGCGAATTTATGCAAACTCGCTGCGGCGGCTGCGCACCAGCGCGAGCAGCGCGCCATGGCGGGCCGGACCAGCGGCAATCAGCGCGCCTTGCGCGGCGTGCGGGGCCTTATAACTCAGTGGCTGGCCGTCAAAATCGGTCATCGCGCCGCCGGTCTCGTGCACCAGAAGATCGGCGGCGGCGAGGTCCCAGTCGTGGCTGCCGGGCGAGGCCATGGCGGCATCGAGGTCGCCGCGTGCAACGCGCGCGAATCGCAGCGCCAGCGAAAAGACCTTGGGCTGTGCCAGGATTTTCGGCTTTATGCCCGCGAGTCGGTCGAGATAGCGTTTCGGCCCGGCGAATTTCGCGCCGTCGAGCGCCGCGCCTTCGCTCGCCGCGATTTTTGCGCCATTGAGCGCGGCGCCCGCGCCCTGTGCCGCGAGAAACATTTCATCGGTCGCAGGCGCATAAAGCGCGGCCAAGATCGGCCGGGAATTTTCGACCAGCGCCACAGAGATGGTCCAATCTTCGCGGCCGGTGATGTATGCGCGGGTACCGTCGATCGGGTCCACCACCCAGGTCAGCGGCAGGCCGCGGTCGGGCGGCTCTTTGGTCTCCTCCGACAGCCATCCGGCGCCGGGCACCAATCGGTCGAGCCGCGTGCGCAGAAAATTGTTGACCGCGATATCGCCCTCGCTCACCGGTGAATTGTCGTCGCCTTTGGTCCATCGTTTGAAAGGCCCGCGCACGGTCACGCGCGCCAGTTCGCCGGCCTCGCGCATCACGGTTTCGAGCGGAGCGCGTAGACTTGCGCGATCATTGACCGGCAACGGTCAGGCCCTCCAGCCGCACCGTCGGCGCATTAATGCCGTAACGGAATTCGAGATCGCTGGCGGGCGTCAGGGTGCGGAATATATCCAGCAAGTGCCCGGCGATGGTGACTTCGCTGACCGCATAGGTGCGCTGGCCGTTCTCGATCCAGAAGCCGGAAGCGCCGCGGCTATAATCGCCGGTCACCATATTGACGCCCATGCCGATCAAGTCGGTGACGTAAAAGCCGTCCTTGATGTCGGAGATCAACTCGTCGGGGCTCGCGTGGCCCGCTTCCAGATGCAGATTGCTGGCGCCCGGCGAGGGCGTCGAGGATACGCCGCGGCTGGCGTGACCGGTGGTGGCAAGACCCAGCTCGCGCGCGGTCGCGCAGTCGAGAATCCAGGAGCGCAGCACGCCGTCGTCGACCAGCGCCAGTTTTTTGCCGGCAACGCCTTCGCCATCGAACGGATGCGAGCGCAGGCCGCGCAAGCGGCGCGGATCGTCGATGATGCGGATGCCGTCGCCGAAAAGTTTCTCGCCCATCTTGTCGCGCAGGAAGCTGGTCTTGCGCGCGATCGACGCCCCGTTCACCGCGCTGGCGAGATGGGATACCAACGAGCCCGCCACGCGCGGATCAAATACCACCGGCACCTTGCGGGTCGTTACCTTGCGCGGATTGACGCGCTCGACCGCGCGCGCGCCGGCACTGCGGCCGATCTTCTCGGGCGATTCCAAATCCGACGCATGCCGCACGCTCGAATAATCGTAGTCGCGCTCCATGCCGGTGCCGGTCCCGGCAATCGCGGTCATCGAGACGCCGTGGCTGGAGCCCAGATAAGCGCCGCGAAATCCGTGGCTGGTCACCAGCACCATGCCACCGATGCCGGCCGATGCCGAGGCGCCGCCCGACTTGGCGACGCCTTTGACCGCAAGCCCTGCCTGTTCGGCCGCCCGCGCCATAGCTTCGAGTTGCGCGACGCTCGGCAGTTCCGGATCGATCAAGTCGAGATCGGGAAAATCATGCACGAGCAGCGCCTCGTCCGCGAGCCCGGCATATTGGTCTTCCGGCGCCGCACGCGCCATCGCCACCGCGCGCTCGGCCAGCGCCGCGCTGCCATCGCTCGCCGTGTCGTTGGTCGAGACCACCGCTTGGCGTTTGCCAACCAGCACGCGCAAGCCGAGATCGTCGCCTTCCGCTCGCTCGCTCTCTTCAACGGCGCCGTCGCGCACCTCGATCGATAGCGACATGCCGCGCACCGCCACCGCGTCGGCGCTGTCGGCGCCGGCGGCGCGCGCGGCCTTGACCAGCCGCTCGGCGCGGTCGGTGAGGGCAGTTTGGTCGAATAAAGGTGAGGCGGGGGCGTGCATAGGCGGCTCTCAGATGGGCCTAAAACCGGCTTTGTTCAACCGCCATTGCAAACATTTCGTGCAAGCCCGGCAAGGTCTCGTCAATCATGGTTCGCAACGCCTCGTCAATCATGCGGCGCAAAGCACCCCGCGCCAGAAACGATTAACCGCGAACATTAAGCGGATTCGGACGCCTTTCCGCCATGGTCTCTGCACGACCGGAGCAATAAGCCCGGCGTGGGAGAGTTTCGAGGCGTCAAATGCGAAGTGGCGGATTGCCCGCCGGGTCGAGCCGCGCGCTGCGGCTCGACCCGTTCAGCTTGCCGGCGCGCTTTGCGGCAATCGATGCCGCGGCCGACGAGCGGGTGCGGCATGTGGAGCTCTATCGCGAGCGCGTGGTGGTGCGGCGTTCGCTCGCCGGCATGCGCATGGCGCTCAACATGCCGGTCTCGGCTTTCGCCGGCGTCGCCATCCGGGTGACGGAAGGCGAGGGCGACGCGCAAGCCGCCGTCTCCGTCACGCTGGAACACGAGGATCCCTCGCTAGCGCTGCCGCTGTTCGTCTCGGATGAGGCCGACGAGGCCTTCGCTGACTGGCGGGCCTGGGCCAATGTGCTCGGTCTGCCGATGCTGGTCGTGGAGGCCGACGGCGTGCTGCGCGAGCCGTTCGACCGCATCGGCGGTGTTCGTCTCGAACCGTCACGTCCGCGTCGTCGCCGCCGAACCGCCATGAAGCGCCGCCGGCCGTCGATGCCGCTGCGCCGTTTGGCCGGCAAGCTCACCGAGGCAATGCCGGTCCATCGCGACGAGCGCGAGATCATCGCCAGAAATTAAAGTCTGCGGAAAATCTACTTGCAGCGCTGGAACTTGATCGTTCCGCCCTGCTGCTGCTGCATCACGATATGGTCGTCGTCGACCTGGCGCAGCGTGTAGCTGACGCTGCCATTGCTGATCTGCCCGGACGTGAATTGGTCGACCACGCGGTAGCTCGACGAACTTTCTGCCGTCACTGACTTGTTGCGGTAGGCCGGCACGCCGCCATTGCTGTCCTGGCGCTGATTGCCGTTGAAGGTGATGACGCGCTTGCCGGAGCAATCGATTGCGCCATTCTCCGAGCTTGCGCTCTGGCCCCATTGGCCATCGACCGGATAGCTATCCGCCAGCGCCGGCACAGCCAGCGCGGTCAGCAGGATCGCGAGTGGAATCGTTTTGCGCATTCTCTGAGAATCGTGCGCGAATGGGGCGAAATCAAGCGCAAGCCGGGCGGATGCTTAATAATCGGAATTTACTTCAATTAACGTGTAATCGGTTTGCCGTAACCACCCGCCGTCGGGCTCTGGATGATGACGGCTTCGCCGGCGTCGATCGCGGTTTCGTCGCAGCCTTGCAGCCGCTCCATTCGTCCGTCCTGGCGGCGCGCCCAGTTCTCGCCGACCTGGCCGGCCTCGCCCCCGGCCAGTCCTGGCGGCCGCACCCGGCGGTGGCCGGATAAAATCGTGCACTCCATCTTTTCCAGGAAGCGGATGGTGCGGCGGATGCCGCCGCCGGCGTGCCATTGGCCGCCTCCGCCGGAGCCTTCGCGGATATGGAAATCCTCCAGCACCACGGGATAGCGGAATTCCAGAACCTCCGGGTCGGTCAGCCGCGTATTGGTCATGTGGGTGTGGACGGCGTCGGTGCCGTCGAAGCCAGGACCGGCCGGCGAGCCCGAGCAGATGGTCTCGTAGTATTGATAGCGCGCGTTGCCGAAATTGAGATTGTTCATGGTGCCTTGCGCCGCGGCCAGGCTGCCGAGCGCGAGGAACAGGCAATTGGTCACCGCCTGCGACACTTCGACGTTGCCAGCGACCACCGCGGCCGGATATTCCGGCGTCAGCATCGACTTCGGCGGCACCACGATGTTGATCGGCCGCAGGCATCCGGCGTTCATCGGAATGTCGTCGTCCACCATCACGCGAAACACATAGAGCACGGCCGCGCGCGTCACCGGCTCGGGTGCGTTGAAATTGGTCGGTTGTTGCGGCGAGGTGCCGGTGAAATCGACGGTCGCCTCGCGTTTGTGCTTGTCGACCGTGATCTTGACCTTGATGACGGTGCCCTGATCCATCGCGTAGGAAAATTCCGCGTCGTGCAGCCGGTCGATCACGCGGCGCACGCTTTCGGCCGCATTGTCCTGCACGTGCTGCATGTAGGCCTTCACGACGGGCAGCGTGAAATGCACCACCATCTTGCGCAGCTCGGCGACGCCCTTTTCGTTGGCGGCCATCTGCGCCTTGATGTCGTTGATGTTCTGCACCGGATTGCGCGCCGGATATTTCGCGCCGGTGAGCGCCGTCATCAGCGCCGCCTCGCGGAAACGGCCGCGGTCGACCAGCTTGAAGTTGTCCATATAAACGCCTTCCTGCTCGATGGTCGTGGCGTTCGGCGACATCGATCCCGGCGAAATGCCTCCGACATCGGCGTGATGGCCGCGCGAAGCGACCCAGAACAGAATTCTTTTCTTCTTGTCATCGAATACCGGCGTGCACACCGTAATGTCGGGCAGATGCGTGCCGCCGTTATAGGGCGCGTTGATGGCATAGACGTCGCCGGGTTTGATCCTGCCTTTGTTGTCGCGAATGATGGTCTCGACCGAGCGGTCCATCGACCCAAGATGCACCGGCATATGCGGTGCATTGGCGACCAATGTGCCATCGTGGGCGAACACCGCACAGGAGAAGTCGAGCCGCTCCTTGATATTCACGGAGTAGGCGGTGTTCTGCAACGACACGCCCATCTGTTCGGCGATCGACATGAACAAATTATTGAACACTTCCAGCATTACCGGATCGGCATGGGTGCCGATGGCATGAGTGCGCTTGAGCTTTTTCGCGCGCGTGAGAACGAGATGATTCTTGCGTGTCAACTCGGCCTGCCAGCCGGGCTCGACCACGATGGTCTGGTGCGGCTCGATAATGATGGCGGCGCCCATGACGCGAGAGCCGGGTTTAAGCTGGCCGCGTGTGTAGACATTGACTTTGTGCCAGGCGCCGGCCGAGAAAAATTTGGTGCGCCGCGCCGGCTTCGGCAGCTTGCCGCGCTTGGCGCCGACCGCCTTCTCGTTGAACTTGGCGCCGCCGCCGACCGCCTCCACGGAAACGGCTTCGACGACGATCTGCTTGGTCCGGTCGATAAATCCAAAGCGCGCTTTGTGCGCCTTCTCGAAGACGCGCTTCATCGCGGGCAGGGTGCCTGCCGGCACCACCAGCGCGGTATCGGTGCCGGCATAACGAATATGCGCACGTGCGAAGATTTTGATCTTGGCCACGGGCACGCCTTGCCCGGCGACTTCGGCCTTCGCCTCGCGGCCGAGCCGCGCGCCTTCGCGCTTGAGCGCGGCCAGCGCCTTGGCGCCGTAACCAAGCTCGATCGCCTGTTGGCGTGTGGAACGAATGTCGGCGAGCCCCATGCCATAAGCCGAAAGCAGCGAGGAGAACGGATGGATCAGCACCCGCGTCATGCCGAGCGCGTCGGCGACCAAGCAGGCGTGCTGTCCGCCGGCCCCGCCGAAACAGTTGAGCGCATAGCCGGTCACGTCGTAGCCGCGCTGCACCGAAATCTTCTTGATCGCGTTCGCCATGTTCTCGACCGCGATGGTGATGAAGCCGTCGGCGATCTGCTCCGGCGTCTTGCCGCCGATTTTCTGCGCCAGATTATTGAAGCCATGGCGCACCGCGCCGCCGTCGAGCGGTTGGTCCTGGTGAGGTCCGAAAATCTTCGGGAAGAAATCCGGGATCAGCTTGCCGACCATCACGTTGGCGTCGGTCACCGCCAGCGGCCCGTCGCGGCGGTAGCAGGCCGGTCCCGGATTGGCGCCGGCACTGTCGGGCCCAACGCGGAAACGCGCGCCGTCGAAATGCAGGATCGAGCCGCCGCCGGCGGCCACCGTATGGATCAGCATCATCGGCGCGCGCATGCGCACGCCGGCAACCTCGGTTTCAAACGCCCGCTCGTATTCGCCGTCGAAATGGGAAACGTCCGTGGATGTGCCGCCCATGTCGAATCCGATAAGCCGGTCGAAGCCGGCCTGCCGGCCGGTCTCAGCCATGCCCACGACACCGCCCGCCGGACCGGAGAGGATCGCGTCCTTGCCCTGAAACAGTTCCGCGGCGGTCAGCCCGCCCGACGACATCATGAACATCAGTCGCGCGGCGGATCGCTTCGAATCGAGGTCCTTGTCGACGCGCGCCACGTAGCGCCGCAGGATCGGCGACAGATAGGCGTCCACCACCGTGGTATCGCCGCGCCCAACCAGCTTGATCAGCGGCGATACTTCGTGGCTGACCGACACCTGCGTGAAACCCATCTCACGCGCCAGCGCCGCGACCTGCTGTTCGTGCTCCGGAAACCGGTAGGCATGCATGAACACGATTGCCACCGCGGCGATGCCGTCGGCCTTGGCGGCTTCGAGATCGCGCCGCACGGCGGCCAGATCCGGCGTGCGCTCGACCGTGCCGTCGGCGCGCACGCGCTCGTCGACCTCGGCCACGCGCTCATAGAGCATGTCTGGTTTGATAATCGCGCGCGCGAAAATCTTCGGCCGCGCCTGGTAGCCGATCTTGAGCCCGTCGCGAAAACCCTTGGTGATCAGCAACAGCGTGCGGTCGCCCTTGCGCTCCAACAGCGCATTGGTGGCCACAGTGGTACCCATCTTGACCGCGCCGACGCGGCCGGGCGGGATCGGCTCGCCGGTCTTAAGCCCGAACAGGTCGCGAATGCCCTGCACGGCGGCGTCGGCATAGGCTTCCGGGTTCTCGCTCAGCAGCTTATGCGCCACTAGCGAGCCGTCCGGCCGCCTTCCCACCACGTCGGTAAAGGTGCCGCCGCGGTCGATCCAGAAATCCCAAAGGTGCGGTGAAGTCTTTTGCGATGCGGTTTTGGTGGACATGGCTCGGGCCGTGGACTTGAAGCCGCACTATGTCCGGCCTGTCGGGTACAAAACAAGCCTGCTAGGCTCAGGCGCAGGCTATTGAGCGGCGGTTCGGCAAGCGCTTTCAGGGGGCAACGCCATGAGACTTTTGCGCCGTCGATTCCTGCATCTGGCAGCGGGTGCTGCCGCGCTGCCGTTGCTGCCCTTTGCGGCGAAAGCGCAAGCCTATCCCGACCGCTACGTGCGTTTCATTGTGCCGTTCCCGCCGGGCGGCGCGAGCGATCCGGTCGCCCGCGTGCTGGGCGCCCGTTTGGCTGAGATCTGGGGCCAGCAGGTGGTGGTCGAGAACAAAGGCGGCGTCGGCGGCAATATCGGGGCGCTAGCCGCAGCGCAGGCGGCTCCGGACGGTTATACGATCTTCATCGCCACGAATTTCATCGCGACCAATCCTTACATCTATCCGGTCATCGGTTACGATCCGCTCACCGATTTGGCTCCGGTCACCCGTCTGACCAACTTTACCAATGTTTTGCTGGTTCCGCTCTCCTCACCGGTAAAATCGGTGAAGGAATTTATCGATTACGCGAAAACCAACAAAGGCAAGATCACCTACGCGTCACCCGGCGTCGGTACCATCCAGCATTTGTGCGGCGAGTTGTTCAAGCGAACGGCCGGGATCGAATTGACCCATGTGCCGTATCGCGGCGGCGGCCCCGCGCTCACCGATCTGATGTCGGGCCGTGTCAACGTGATGGTCGCCACGCTGCCGTCGGTGATGTCGCAAATCAAGGGCGGCACGGTCCGCGCGCTCGCCGTCACATCGGCCACACGCGTGCCCTTTGCGCCGGACATTCCCACCGTTTCTGAATCCGGATTGCCGGGATTTGACGTGTCCGATGGGCAATGCCTGTATATGCCCGGCAAAACGCCGCCGGAGTTCGTCAAGAAAGTCCATGACGACGTGATCGCGGCGCTATCAGACCCGACGGTGAAGCAGAAATTCGTCGACATCAATGTGCTGATCGTTACCTCCACGCCTGGAGAGGTTACGGCCTATCTCAAGGCACAGATGGCGCAGTGGAGTGCGATCATCAAAGATGCCAACATCAAACTGAACTGAGGATCACCGCCATGAGATTTCCGTTCGCGCCCGCGCTGGCCGTCGCGCTCGTTCTTGCGTCCGGCGCGGCGCAGGCCGCCGACCTCAAGGTGCTGAGCGGCAATGGCGCCAAGGCCGCGGTACGCGAGCTGTGCACACAATTCGAGAAATCGACCGGCAACAAGATCGATCTTCATTTCGAGGTCAATGCCGATCTCAAAAAGAAGATCGATGCCGGCGAGGCTTTCGACGTCGCCGTGCTCAATCCTCCGGTGATCGATGCGCTGATCAGGGGCGGCAAGCTCGTCGCCGCCTCGCGCCGCGATATTGGCCATTCTGGCTTGGCGGTCGCGGTGCGCAGCGGCGCGCCCAAGCCCGATATTTCATCGGTCGATGCTTTCAAACGCACGCTGCTCGGCGCAAATGCGGTCGCTTATCCCGGCAAGGGCGCCAGCGGCGTCTATTTCGTCAGTCTGCTCGACCGCTTAGGGATCAAGGCCGCGATGCAAAGCAAGCTGAAACCGATGGCGGCCGAGGATACCGTCGAGGTGGTGGCGCGCGGCGAGGCCGACATAGTCGTGGTGGTGGCCACCCGTATTCCCGGCGTTCCCGGCGTCGACGTGGTGGGCCAAATTCCCGAACAGCTTCAAACCGAAATCGGTTTTGCCGCGGGCTTAAGCACGGCGGCCAAGCAGCCCGAGCCGGCCAAGGCGCTGATCCAGTTTCTTTCCGCGCCTTCCGCCGCCGCCACGCTCAGAGCCAAAGGCGTCGAGCCGGCGAACTGAATAAAAGGCCATCGAGGCGCGTCAACTTCGCTCGACCCGCATGCGTTGTCCGACGATTACCGTCACCACCACCGCGGCGGCGTAGGCAATCGTCACGAACTGGATCGGCTCGCCGTTGACCGGCGCGGCAAGGGCGACGATCACGAAGGGTTGCAACAGCATCAGCTGGCCGACGCGCGCAACGCCGCCGATCGCCATCGCGGCATTGAACACGAAGAAAGCGAACAACTGGCTGACGAAGCCGACATAGATGAGACCGGCCCAGGCCGGCGCCGGAATGCCTGTCAGCGTGTGCGGCCAAAGCAGGTAGGCCGCCGGCGCCGCCAGCGGCAGGAACATCACGACCTGCCACGAGATGACTTCCCAGCCCGGCAAATTGCGGCTCAGCCGTCCCGACAGCGTGTAGCCGAAGGCGCCGGCGACGACGGTGCCAAGCAGGTACAAATCACCGAGCGCGACCGCCGGGGCTTCGCTTTGGCGCAGCACGAACAGGACGACAATGGCCGCGCCGGCGAGGCTCGCCAGCCAGAATCCCGCGCTCGGCCGTTCATGCGCGACCAAGGCCGCGGCGGCGGCGGTCGCCAGCGGCACGATGCCGAGCACGACGCCGCCATGGGCGGCCGGCACGCTGACCATGGCCAAAGCCATCAGCACGGGAAATCCGATGATGGTGCAGACTCCGGCGAGGGCGAATTCAGTCCAAGTCTCGCGCGGCGGCAGCGGCTTGCGAGCGATCAGCAGGAACGACAATCCGGCGCAGCCGGCAATGGTGGCGCGCGCCGCCGACAGGAACAGCGGATCGAAACTTGCGACCGCGACCCGGGTGGCCGGGAGCGTGCCGCCAAACAGCACGACGCCGGCAATACCGAGTATGAGGCCGAGTTTTTCGCGGGGAGAAGGCATGCGCTCAAGCGCAGGTTAGTCGTTGCGGCGCCCGGTCGCCAGCGAAACTTCACGCGAAGTGCGTCAGCATCAACACCAGCACGCAGACGTACACGCAGACCGAGAAAACGTCTCCGATCACTTTGCCAATTCTCTCGGGGCTGTCGGGAGTTTCCTTGAAATATTGTTCCTTGGAAAATTGCATGAGATGTCTCTCGCGTTGGTGGTCGCCGTGGCAGGGGTCTATTTCTCTGAAATCCGGCGTATAAGTATATACGCCCTAAAATAAATAGCGCAGCGAAAAACACGTCCAAGGGCCGAGAACAACAGGGCAGGATTTGCGTTGAGAAAAATTCTTTTGCCCGCCTTGGCGCTGTTCGCCCTCGTTTCGGGCGCATTGGCGCAAGGATATCCCGACCGCGTCATCACGCTGGTTTCGCCGTTTCCACCGGGCGGTCCGTCCGACACCACCGCGCGCATGATCGTCGGTCCGATGTCGAAGGCGCTCGGCCGGCAAATCATCGTCGAAAACGTCACCGGCGCCGGCGGCACCATCGGCTCAAACCGCGTCGCCAAAGCCAAGCCCGACGGCTATACGCTGATAATTTCCGGTTCGGGCACTCATGCGGCGGCGGAATTCCTCAACAAGGATTTGCCCTATCGCTCGACCGATTTCGAGCAGATCGGCTTGATCAATATTTCGCCGGTGGTGCTGGTCGCGCGCGCCGGCGTGCCGGCCAACACGCTGAAGGAATTCATCGCCTATCTGCACGCCAACGAGAAAAAAGTGACCGAGGCGGACGCCGGCGTCGGCTCGCTCTCCAATCTCGCCTGCTCGGTTTTCCATTCGGTTGCGAATGTCCACCCGACGGTGGCCTCCTATCGCGGCACGCCGCAAGCGACTCTGGATTTGGTCGCGGGGACCGTCGATTTCGGCTGCAACCAGATCGTCAACATCGTCCCGCATATCAAAACGGGAAAGCTCAAAGCCTATGCCGTGACCGGCGACAAACGCTCGCCGATGCTCCCGGATGTGCCGACCACCGTGGAAGCGGGCCTGCCGCAGTTCAACCTGACGGTCTGGTTCGGGCTGTCGGCGCCCAGGGGCACTCCGCGTCCCATCATTGAGAAACTAAGCAGAGCGCTCGATGTGGCGCTCGGCGACCCCGATGTGGTCAAGCGCTTTGCCGACCTCGGCTACGACGTGCCTCCGCCGGCGCACCGCGGCGCCGCCTATTTCGACAAATTCTACAGGAATGAAGTCGCGCTCTGGGCCAAGGTGCTGGGCGGCCTCGGCGCCGGCAACAAGTAGACCTCGCAGGCGTTCACTGCGCCTTGATT
>CAWEKJ010000004.1:2500-50255 GCA_963809675.1 uncultured Alphaproteobacteria bacterium | reverse complement strand
CAAGCTGCATACGAGGGTTCGATTCCCTTCGCCCGCTCCAATCTCATAGCGCCTTATCAACTCGCCAGCGTCACGCAGGACAGCACGGCCGTGTAGTGGCAGAGCGCGGCGGTGAGCACGAAGCTATGCCAGATCACCGTGTGAAATCGCAGACGTTCCCAGAGGTGAAACGGCACGCCGGCGGAGTAGAGCGCGCCGCCGATAATAATCAGCCATAGTGTCAACGGCTGCAGCGCCTCCGCGACCTGCCCGTAAGCCAGGATGCCGCTCCAGCCGAGCACCAGATAGAGCACGATCGAGAGACCATCGAACCGCTCCGGCCAGGCGAGCTTGAGCACGATGCCAGCGGCTGCGGTCATCCAGACGACAATGAGCAAAGCGGTGGGCACGAAACCGCTTTTCATGTGCCAGATGAACGGCGTGTAGGTGGCTGCGATCAGGAGGTAGATTGACGAATGGTCGAAGCGGCGCAACAGCCATTTGCGCGGCGAGATCGGCCAAAGATTGTAGGCGGCGGAAAGGCCCAGCATCGACAGCAGACCGACGATGTAGATGATGACCGGCGCGATTTCCGCGTGATGGGCCGCGTGCAATGCGATCACCAGCAGGATGATCGCGCCGGCAATGCCCAATGCAATACCGATTGCGTGAACAATTCCATCCGCGATGATTTCAGCGCGGTCGTAGTTCCATGTGACCGTCATTGCGCGGGTACCCGAGAGTCCTTCCCGCCAAGTACGCCTGCTTATTGCGGCCGATTTGCGCCGGGGTTGCGGTTCCGGCCGCCCGATTGCCAGGCCGCGCGGATCGGCAAAAATTAACTAAATTCGGTTTAAGTGCCCGCCGGACTTTGTAAGCGGGCGTACATGACGGCCAGACTATTGTTGTTGCTTGCGTTTCTATTGTTGCCGGGCGCCGCTCAGGCCGCCGCGTTGCCGCGCATCATAGCTTCCGCCGACAATCCAGTGCCGAAATGCGTGCAGCCGGCCACGTTGATGGATTTCGTTGCCGAGCGTAACGCCGCGCATCAGCCGCCGCGCACGATCGATCCGCGCTTTGCCAATGTGGCCGAGCTTTACCAGCGCATCGGGAGCTGTGTCGCGCGCGCGCCGGAACAATGCGTCGCCGTGCGCTGGGATTATGCGTTTTTCCAGATGCTGATTGAGACCAATTATCTCACGTTCCGCCGGCCCGACGGTGTGCCTGCCGCAGTGGTCCCGAGCGACAACAACTTTGCCGGTGTCGGCGCTACCGTATCCGGCAGGCCAGGCGAGCGTTTCAAGGATGTCGCCACCGGCGTGCTCGCGCATCTGCAGCATGTTCTGATGTATTCGACCACGCGTGTTCCCAATCCAGTCGCCAAGCGCACGCGTCTGGTGCAAAACGACGTGCAGGACGCCATGCGCCGTTTGCACCGGCCGGTGACCTTTGGCGATCTGGCGCGCCAATGGACCGGCACCGACCGTAACAGATATGGCGAGGAAATGCAGAAGCTGTCGGAGAAATACGCGGCGAACTTCTGCCGCGATCAGGCGCGCGACCAACGCACGTCTATGAGATAGCCGCCTCAACCTCGCGGATTGTCACCTCCGGCAACAGCCGTTTGACGTCCTCCGGCTGGCACAGGCCGGTGCCAGACGTAAGCACGGCCGCGGAGGCTGCGGCGACCGCCACGCGGAAGGCCTCCTCCAGCGATTTACCGCCCGCCAGCGCCGAAACCAAACCGCCAAGGAAGCTGTCGCCGGCGCCGACCGTGCTCACAACCTCGATCGCCAGCGGCAGCGCGCGCCAGGCGCGCTCAGCCGTCACCAGCAGCGCGCCGTTATCGCCGAGCGTGAGCGCCACAATCTCGGCGCGCCCATCGGCCGCCAGTTGGCGGCAGGCGGTGACGCGGTCCGCATCGTTGTCGAGCGGCGCGCCGACAAAATCCGTCAGTTCGAGCAGATTCGGCTTGATGAGCGTAACGCCTTCATCGAGCACCGCCACCAGCGCCGCGCCCGACGTGTCGATCACGGTCTTGGCGCCGAGCGTCTTGGCGTGCCGCACCACGCGCGCGAAAAAATCGTTCGGGACACCGGGCGGCACGCTGCCGCTGGCGACGACGAATTTCGGCCGTTGCGGCAGCGAGGCCAGTCTGTCGAGCACCGCTTCCCATTCGGCACGGTGCAGCCGCGAGCCCGGTAACACGAAACGGTATTGCTCACCGGTCGATTCCTCGTAAGCCGTGAAATTCTCCCGCGTCTCGACATGCGACGGCGTCACCAGGCTGACAATGTCCTCGCGCTCGACCAGGCGGTGTAGCAATTTTCCAATGGCGCCGCCGACCGGATAGATCGCCGTCACCTCGCTGCCCAGCCGGTGCGCGACCCGCGCCACGTTGATGCCGCCGCCGCCGGGTTCGCGCTTGGGCGGCGAGCAGCGCAACTTCGGCGTCGCTTGCACTCGCGGCACATTGACGAAAATGTCAATGGCGGGATTAATCGTGATCGTGACGATGTCGGGCACTTTCGATCCGGTCCGGTTGCAGAGCAATAAATATTTTATTTGAACTAGGCATTAATTCGTCGGTCCGACACCATCCTTGCAGCAAAAATTTGCTCGAATTGTCGCTTCCCGGGGAATCGATTCTGGAACTCGCCATTTCGTGAAGATGACCGGCGGCACGGAATGTGTTTAGCTTTGTTCTACGAACGCAAAACGCCTCTGGGGCCAGGCCGTTCCATGTCCATGATCGATCCGCTCTACTCGCTGTCGGGATTCGCCGTTGGCTTGCTGGTCGGTATGACCGGCGTCGGCGGCGGCTCCTTGATGACACCGCTGCTGATCCTGCTGTTCGGCATTCACCCGGCGACCGCGGTCGGCACCGATCTGCTCTATGCCGCGGCCACCAAGACCGGCGGCAGCCTGGTGCACGGGCTGGCGCGCAGCATCGACTGGCGCGTGGTGCGGCTACTGGCGAGCGGCAGCGTTCCGGCGACCGTTATCACGCTCGCGGTGTTGTCGCACTTTAATCTCAACGGCGATGCCGCGCGCGGTCTCATCACGCTGATACTTAGCGTTGCACTATTCGCGACCGCGTTCGTGCTGGTGTTCGGCGGCCCGATTATTGCGGCTTACCGCGCGCGTGTCAGCGAGCTTGCCCCGCAGCGGACGGCAGGCATCACCGTGCTGGTGGGCGTGGTGCTCGGTGTGCTGGTCACGATTTCTTCGGTCGGCGCTGGCGCGATTGGCGTGGTCATTTTGGTGCTGCTCTATCCACAATTGCCGATGGCCAAGATCGTCGGCTCCGATATCGCGCATGCGGTGCCGCTGACGTTGATCGCCGGGCTCGGCCATTGGATGATGGGCTCGGTCGATTGGCATATCATCGCCTCGCTGCTGGTCGGATCGCTGCCGGGCATTTTCCTCGGCAGCTATTTTGCCAGCCGCGTCCCGGAGCGCGCGCTGCAGGTTGTTCTGGCGATGACGCTGTTCGTGGTGGCAAGCCGCATCGCCTACGATCACGCCACCGAGGCGTCGTCGATTTTCACCGCCTTCTCGCGGCGCGCCGTCCCGTAAGCATCGCCGTTCGAACCTCCGACGCCCTGGGGCCACGCCGGCGTATTAGCGTTTCGTTAACGATACATTTTATTAATCTATTAATGAAAACTTGCCGGCGGGATGGGAACACCACCTTTCTCTATTTCTGGCGGCAATCTGGACCCTGCGGACTGGCCAAGCGCCCGTGCCCAGGGACACCGGATGCTCGACGATATTCTCGATTACATCGAAAATATTCGCGAGCGCCCCGTCTGGCAGCCGATCCCCGATAGCGTGCGCACCCGCTTCCACGAGGCTGTGCCGAGAGGCCCCGCCGATTTGGCCGCGGTGCATGACGAGTTCATGCGCTACATTCTTCCTTACGCCACGGGCAATACGCATCCGGGTTTCATGGGCTGGGTGCATGGCGGCGGCAACGTACCCGGTATGCTGGCGGAGATGCTGGCCGCCGGGCTGAACGCCAATCTCGGCGGCCGCGATCACATGCCGATCGAGGTCGAAAGGCAAATTACGTATTGGCTGCGGCAGCTGTTCGAGTTTCCGGATAGCGCAAGCGGGCTGTTCGTGACCGGTACGTCGATGGCGAATTTGCTCGGCGTGCTGATCGCGCGCACCCACGCCTTGGGCGTTGACGTGCGCCGCAAGGGGGTAGGCTCATCCGACAAACGGCTCGTGGCCTATGCGTCGGTTGCCGCGCACGGCTGCATCGCGCAGGCGATGGACCTTTCGGGCCTCGGCATCGAGGCGCTGCATGTTATTCCGACCAACGGCTTCGGCCACATCGACATCGACGCGCTCAATTTGGCGATCGTGCAGGACCGCATCGCCGGACTGACGCCGTTCCTCGTGGTCGGCAGCGCCGGCACCGTCGATGCCGGCGCAATCGACAACCTCGCGATGCTGGCTTCGATCGCGCGGCGCGAGAAAATCTGGTTCCACGTCGACGGCGCGATTGGCGCGCTCGCGATCATGGCGCCGGACATCGCGCCGCGGCTCGCCGGCATCCAGGAGGCCTGCTCGATCGCGCTCGATTTCCACAAGTGTGGGCAGGTGCCCTACGACGCCGGCTTCATCCTGGTGCGCGACGGCACGATGCATCGCGACACGTTTGCGTCGCCGGCTGCTTATCTGCGGCGCGAGACGCGCGGGCTCGCGGCCGGCGCGCAATGGCCCTGCGACTTTGGCCCCGATCTGTCGCGCGGCTTTCGGGCGCTCAAGACCTGGTTCACGCTAAAGGTTTACGGCACCGATGCCTTGGGTGCGATGATCTCGCGAACCTGCGAATTGGCGCGCTACCTTGAAATCAAAATCGCGACCTCGCGTGAGCTGGAGCTGCTGGCGCCGGTGTCGCTCAACATCGTTTGCTTCCGCTATCGCGGCGAGGATGCCGACCGGATGAATGCCAGGATCGTCGCGGATCTGCAAGAATCCGGAATCGCTGCGCCGTCTACCACCATCATCGACGGCCGCCTTGCGATCCGCGCGGCCATCGTCAATCACCGTACCGAGCCACGCGATATCGACGCCATGCTGAACGCAGTTTTGAAATTCGGCGCCGCGGCGGCGTCGAAAAGCTGCGCGGCTTAAATCCAAGGAGCGCTGAGTGACTTTCACGAACACAAATTTGGCTTTTGCCGACGAGCCATGCCCGGCAACGCCGATCGGATTGCCGGCGCTGTGCCAGATGGCTTTCGATGGTCTCGATCTGGTGCCGGTGTGGAACAAGCTGGTTCAACGTGTCACCGCGCAACCGGGCGACGCCGCCGCGCTGCTCGATCTTTCGACCATCGCCCAGTTGCAGGGCCGGCCGCAGGATCGCCGTGAATTGCTGTCGGCTGCGTTGAAATTGCAGCGAATTTACCGGCGGCCGGCGGCGCTCGCCGCGGCTCGCCCGCTCAGGCTGCTGGCCTTTATGGCGCCGGGCGATTTCATGGCCAACACGCCGCTGGAATTCATGCTGGAAGGCTCCAGCATCGTGCTCGACATGATGTACGTCGTGCCGGGCGCCGCCCTGCCTGAGCCGCCGGAGCACGACGTCGCTTTGGTGGCGATCGACGAATCGGACGAGACCGCGCCGGTTCTTCGTGAGATTGCCGCGCTCGTTAAATCCTGGCCGCGCCCGGTCATCAATGCGCCCGACCGCATCGCGCGTCTGACGCGGGCAGGAACCTGGGAGATTTTGAAATCCGCGCCGCATGTCGTCATGCCGAAGAATGCGCGTATCGACCGCAAAACTTTCGCCCGCATCGCCGCCGGCAGCGTCGCTATCGAGTCTATTCTAGACGGCGGTCGATTTCCGATCATCGCGCGGCCGTCTTGGTCGCAGGCCGGCATGGGCTTGGTGAAACTGGACAGTGCATCGGGCATCGAGCCTTATCTGCGTGAATGGGCGGACGTGGACTTCTACCTCGCTCCGTTTGTGGACTACCGCAGCCGCGACGGGCTATTCCGCAAGGCGCGTATCGCCGTGATCGATGGTCGGCCATTCGTCTGTCACATGGCGATCTCGCAGCATTGGATGATCCATTATCTCAACGCCGATATGCGCAACGATGCGGCCAAACGCGCCGAGGAAGCCCGTTTCATGACAAGTTTCGATGAAGACTTCGGCGCTCGACACGCGATGGCCTTCAGGGAAATCGCGCAGCGGACCGGACTCGAATATCTGCCGATCGATTGTGCCGAGACCCAAGATGGCAAGCTTTTAGTGTTCGAAGTGGGAACCGGGATGATCGTTCATTCGATGGACCCGCCTGATCTGTTTCCCTACAAGCGGCCACAGATGGAAAAGGTCTTCAAGGCGTTTCAGACCATGTTGCATAACGCCGCGCGCGGGCCATAAAAAACCGGCCGCGCAGAATTTGCGCGGCCGGCTTGAATTAAACACCTGGCGTCAGTTGCCTTGGATGGTCTGGATAACGCTCGACATCGGGCGTGCTTCTTCCAGCCCGCCGCCCATCTCCTTGAGCACCGCTTCCTTGTATTCCGGCAGCGGCTCGATCGGCGTCTTGCCGACGACCTGCACAATCTTGAAGCCTTTCGCCTTGAGCTGCTTGAGGATCTCAGGGACGGCCTCCGACGTGGCGTGCTGGAAATCGTGCATCAGAATGATGCCCTTGCCGTGTTTATCCAGCTTGCTGATCACAGATTTGATCACCTGGTCCGGTCGGCGCATCTTGAAGTCGAACGAGTCCCAGTCGGTGGAGAAGATGCCGATGTTGCGCTCGCCGAGATACTTGACCATTTCCGGCGGATTGCGCAGCGCCGGGAAGCGGAAGAACGGCCCCACCGGCTGGTTGCCGAGCGCGATGCTCACCGCCGCGATGCCCTTTTCGATCTCCGCCTTGGCTTCGTCAGGCGTCAGCTTCGTAAGATCCTTATGCGACCAGGTGTGCGAGCCGATGGTGTGGCCGGCCGCGGCGACCTGCTTGAGGATTTCGGGATGCCAGCCGGAGTGCTTGCCAATCGGGAAGAAGATGGCGCGGGTGCACTGATCGGCCAGCGCCTTGAGGACGCGCTCGGTATTGCCGGGCCACGGGCCGTCGTCGAAGGTCAGCACGACCTCATGGTCGCGCAGGAAGTCGTAGGCTTTGAAGTTTTGGAAACCGAAGCCCGGACCGCCGGTGGTGTCGATCTGCACCGTGCGCTCGATGCCGAGCGCGTTCGGGTTGGCGCATTTAGCCTGTTCGGGCGCTGGTGCGTTGGCAGGGGCCGGCGTTGCGGCCGGCGCAGGCGCCGGAGCGGCGGCAGGGGCCGGCGCATTTTGCGCCCAGGCAGCGGCGCCTGCCGATATCGAGATCGCCAGAACTATCGCAAAAGCGCTACGCATCACGTTCTCCATACCCGCAAATGGCTGAGTTCGGGAAACCTACCTATTCATCGCGGCTTTAAGTTAGCGAGTCAACGCAAGCCCAGGAAAGGTCGGATTTGCTTAGACTTATTGCATTCGGATGGTTAATTCCGCCGGTATAACCTGCCCATGTTGCCGCGGCCGGGAATAGGTCCTATCTGGATCGTGGGCTCTGTTCGGAGATCGAAATGTCCGCGATTGTGTCCACCGCCAAGATATCGCGGTCGCTGCTTTTGCTCGCTCTTTTTTTCGGGGCGATTACGGCGGCGACAGTGACGCTTTGGGCGTATTACGGTACCGCCGTATTCCTCGAGATCGTGCGCAGCGGCTGGGCGGCGTGCTTCTGAACAGGTCGAGAAGCCGATGACGGCCCGAACGTCCCACATCTTGCTGATCTTCTCGGCTTTTTTGGCCGGGCTTGTTATTTTCCTCGGCGTTATTCTTTTCGTCAGCCATTATCAGGGGACGGGTCCCGGCGTCTCGGCGATCGGGGGACCGTTCAATCTGATCGATCAGAACGGCAAGCCGATCACCGACCAGGACATGAAGGGCCGTCCGTACTTGGTGTTCTTCGGCTACACGCATTGTCCCGATGTCTGCCCGACCACGCTGTTCGAATTGTCGGAGGTGTTGCGCGCGCTGGGATCAGACGCCGACAAAACCGGCGCGCTGTTCATCAGCATCGATCCCGAGCGCGACACGCCGGCGGCGATGAAGGATTATTTGTCGAGCTTCGATCCGCATCTACGCGGGGCGACCGGGGATCCCAAGGCGATTGAAGCGGCCGAGAAGGCCTACCGGGTCTACGCCAAGAAAGTGCCCGGCGAGCATGGCGACTACAGCATGGACCACACCGCGTTGGTCTACCTGATGGACAAGCATGGCCGCTTCGTCGCGCCGTTCAAGCTTAGCGGTAAGCCCGAGGACGCCGCCGCCGAACTGCGGCGCTATATGTGAAAATAAATATCGTCTTCGTTTGAACCTCATCCCCAACCGCGACGACTAAGTCATGCGTTGCGCCGGCCGGATGCGGCTGCGCGGCGGGCTATTATTTCGGCTATAACCCCAGTTGGCGGAGGAATTGATCATGGGCGGCGACAAACGGTTCGTGACCAAGCGCGGTACATCACGCGGATTTGCATTTGCCATGGTCTGTTTGGCAGCGCTGGCCGCCGGATGCTCCAAGTCCGACAAGGAAACGGACAACGGCGTGTTCGACACCAGCCGCCTGCCGCGGGTGTCCGGTGCCAAGGAAGTTTTCGCCAGCCCGGCCAGCACGATCTTCACCTCGCCCGATCCGGTCGCCAAGACCGCCGAGACCGTCGACAAGGCACTCGCCGCCGTCGGCTGGCAGAAATACATCGCTCCGCACACCGCCTACAGCCAAGATGAGAAGATGCGGCAGATGTCGCTGAAGAAGGGTTCGCTGGCGCTGAGCGTGTTCATCACGATCGCGCCCGCGCAGAACAACGCCACCAGCGTGCAATACGGCGCCTTGACGCTCAAGAACGATCTGCCGTTTACGAAGGACGCCGCCGATATCGAATTCGATCCGAACCGGCCGCTACTGACTCTCGTCACCACCGAGCCGCTCGAAAAGACGCTGGATTTCTACCGCAAGGAACTCGGCACGCTGGGCTGGTCGCTGTGGTCGCAAAAGCTCAACGGCAATCAGCCGGCCGGCGGCACCGCGGGTGAACTAACCAAGAGCGGCGCCTATGCCTATTACGTGCAGGGCGACCGGCGTCTGGCGGCGCTCCAGCTTGAACGCGCCGAGGGCGGCCGGATCAAATTGAAATTTGAGGAATTGCCGTCCGGAATGCTGGAGTCGATGCAGAGGGAAGTTTTTTCAACAGCGACAATACCGGCGCTGCGCTGGTTGACGTTCAACACCTGCCGCGCCTCGAAGGCGCCAGGAAGACCCCGACCGTTCGTCATCGGACAGCGTGGTCTATTCGGTTTCGGGCAATCTTCCGACCACGACGGCGGCGGTCAAGAAAACGTTGGGCGCCGACGGCTGGAAGCCGTACGTCGCGCCCTTGGACGAAGTTCACTCGACCTTGGCCTTGCTTTCAAAAAGAGACGGCAGGGATTGTCGGTGTCGTTTTACGATCTCTAGTAGGAAAAAACGAACAAGACCAGCGACCAAACCACCGTCTATTATTCGCCGACGAGGCTGAATTTCGCTTTGGCTGTTCCTGATGACGCGACCGACATCGTGTTCGACGAGAACCGGCCTTACCTCAACCTCAACACCGCCGGAACGGTCGACGGCACGCTCGATTTCTATCGCAAGGAGCTCGCCGCCATGGGCTGGTCGCCGCTGTCGGCGACGGACGCCGACGGCGCACTGGCCGAACGCGAAGCTTGAAGAGAAACCGGCGAACGGCGCCATCGCCTATTTCATTCGCGGAACGCAGCGGCCGATCGTGCTTGTCGCTGCGCCGCAGCGAGACGGCAAGACCAATGCCGAAATCAAGGTTCCGCCGTTTGCGGAAGCGCAAACGCTTGAGGCCGACAAGGACGTGTTCGGCCTGCCGCGACCAAAGCTGACCAAAACCTCCGGCGACAACGGTGGCTCGACCGAGCATGAAGTGTACGCCCATGTGCTGGCCGAAGTCGACACGGTGCTGGCGTTCTATCGTCGCGAACTCGTCGCGCGCAATTGGAAGGAAGAGACGCAAGGCGCCGATCGTCAAGCCGGACGCGGTCACGCTCAACTACACCTCGCCGGAGGGACCGGCGTACTCAAGCTCAGCCACAAATACGATTTAACGATCGTAAGTCTGGTGCAGCAAATCACTCCGAAACCGGCTGCCAAAGTTGAAACGCCGCCCAACGCTGCCGACCCGGTCGATGACGCCATGAAACAGATGCAGCAGATGATGCGTGATGCCGGGTTGCCGCAGCAGAATGCGCCGCAAGCCGCGCCGGCGCCGAAAGCGCCCGAGGCGGCGTTGCGCAAGCTCGCGGAAAACAAAGCGCCGGTTCCCGTACCGGATACCGCGGAGGATGTCGAGCTCGACGGCGCCGACGGCAAACTCGAGTTCAACAGCGCCTCCAGCGTCAAAGCCGTGGCCGATTTCTACCGCGCGGCCATGAAAGAGCAGGGCTGGGATTCGCGTTCATCCGTGATCAATAACGCCAACATGGTCGTGCTCAACTTCGCCAAAGCCGGCAAAGCCGTTTCGTTCACGATCATGCGGATGGGCAACAAGACCAATGTTTCAGCGGACGGTCCTGGCCTGAAATTGGCGGCGAAATCCGATGCGCCATCCGTGATCGCGGCGCCCGCCAATGCGCCCGCGACCGCGGACGATCTCGTTGCGGAGGAGAGCGGCGGCCTCCCGCTTCCCAAACGCCACACAATGAGCGTGGGCGGTCAGACGCCGTTCCGCCGCGACCTCAAGGCCAGCGTGCCGCTCAGTCTCACCGATGTGCTGGGCTTCTATCGCCGCGAGCTCGGCAAGCTCAACTGGAAAGAGGAAACGCAGGGCGCCATCGTGGCGGCTGAGAAAGCGGTCATCACGTATGCGTCGCCCGGTGGCCCGGCGGTGCTTAAGCTCGGCCGCAAGGACGGCGCTACCAGCGTCGATCTCGTGGTCAAAAATCTGGACGCGGTAGCCAAGGCCGGCATCATGCCGAAACCGGGGCAGGCCAAAATCATGTTCGGCAACATTAATACTGCGGAGGCGGCGATCACGTTCAACAACAAGACGATCAAGGTCGCGGCCGGCGCCGGTACCAAGGGACCGGACGGACCGATACTCGATCTGCCGCCCGGCAAATATAAATATTCGATCAAGCTGTCCGGCAAGCCCGTACAAAACGATGAGGTCGAAATCGGCGCCGACGAAACCTGGGGCCTGATGATCGGCCCCGGCGGCGTATTGGCATTGCAGGCCTATTAGCCGGCGAGCGTGTGCCGCTCACTCGCATCGCCGCGCTTGGCAGCGAAGTAGGAATGTCGCCACCGATATGGATTGCCATCGGGTACCAGCGTCGGCAGATTACGAGATTCCTTGAGTGCGCTGAGGTGCCGTTCGAGCTCCACGAGCAAACGCGTCATATTGGCGGCCCGGCGCGAATTCTTCGCCAAGCCGTGCTCGGTCTTCTCCCAGGCGTAGGGCGCCAACACCAGTTGATATAGCGCGCGCCAGGCCGCTAGCGAGAGCAGCAGCCAGTGCAGCGGCGTCAGCAATAGCACCCCGGCCATCGACCGCAGGCCTCGGCGCAACAGCCCGAGCCAGCCGAGGAAGGCCGATGCCAGGTAGCCGACGATGACCGTCGTGCCGTAAACCGCCCCGAGAATAGCGGCGGTCGCGCTGTCGCCGCGCCATATCGGGGCGCCACTTACCACCGAATAGATCAGCGCGCCCATAAACAGCGGATGCACCAGCGCCGCCAACGCACTGCCGCCCACGATCAATTGGAAAGTGAAGAAGCCCGCCGGACCGAGATCGCGCAACAGCCGGCAAGGCTGACGCATGTGTACGAGCCAGGTTTGCATCCAGCCCTTGAACCAGCGCGTTCGCTGGCGAAGCCACGGTCCGATACGCGCCGGAGCTTCTTCGTAGGTCGTGGAATCGATCACGCTCGATCGCCAGCCAAAGCGTGCCAGCCGCATGCCGAGATCGGCATCTTCCGTGACGTTGTAGGGATCCCACCCACCGGTCTCGCGCAATGTCGCGGTATGAAAGTGATTGGATGAGCCGCCGAGCGGGACTGGCAGCCGCAAAGCGGCAAGCCCGGGCAGGAACACATCGAACTGTCCAGCATATTCGGCTGTGAACAAACGAGTGAGCCAGCTATCCGCGCTATTGTCGATGCACAGCCGCGCCTGCACGCAGCCAAGATCGTCATCGCCGGCGCGGAACGCTTGCAAGGCGCGGCGCAGCTGGTTCGGTTCCGGCCGATCTTCGGCGTCGTAAATCACGGTGAAGGTGCCGTGCGCGAACGGCAGCGCGACGTTGAGCGCCTTCGGTTTGGTGCGCGGGCCCTGCGCCGGAACCGGGATCACTGTGATCGGTATGCGGGCGCTGCGCGTTGCGATCGCGGCGCGCGTTTCGCGGTCGTCAGCTTCGACCGCGATAATGACGTCAAGCTTCTCGGCCGGATAATTCAAACGCTCGATGGCCCTCAGCAATCCATCGACCGACGCCGCTTCGCGATAGAGTGCTGCAATGACGGTATAGACCGGCAGCGCATCGTCGGGCAGGTCGGACGATGCATCGCAGACAAGCCGTTTGACGAAGACGCAGCTCAGCCGCAGGCCGAGCCATGCAAGGAATATCGCGGCCAACGCCACTTCGGCGGCGAGCGCCGTAGTAGCCGGCGCTGCGAAGGCGGCGGCAATCGTCAGCAGGACGGCGATCGCAACGGATGCGATATTTATGTGCCAGCGCGGCGGACCGGCCGAAAGCATGGGCCGTGTTTTTTTGAGGTGTCCCGCGGCGCGGGCGGCGATGGCCTTGCCGTCGTGGCGCAATACAAAGCGGCAGAGACGTTCGGCGCTGGTAAAACGAAACCATTGCGCGCGTGCCGGGTTCTCCTCGATCAGTTGCCAGATCCGGCGCGATGCGCAGCTGCGCGGAGCGACCACGAGATAAAGCTCGTTGTCGATCCTGAGCGGCAGTATGCCGACGGCGGCGGATTCGATCAGGCGTTGATCGTTGAGCGGGCAAAATTCGCGCGAAATGTCGTCGAGCGGTTCGAATGCCGACCCCAACGCGGCGGCGAACGAGCGCAGATAAGTCTCCTCGCTCAATTCGCCGGCGGCGATGAGGACGCGGTCGGCGCCGACGCCCAAATTCGCCGCTCTGCGTTCGGCCGCCTCGATCACGTCGGCGGCAATCAGGGAGCGGATGCAATCGAGTTCCGGGCAGCCGGCGGGACTTGCGATCAGGCCCGCGGGAAAGCTTACGCCGGTGTTCGCGGATTCCGCCGTCCAGGGATCGATCGATGGACTGTCGGTGGGTTCGCCACTATAGGCCTGCAAGCGACCGGTGGCCGCTCCGCCTCGAACTGCAACAGCCATACCTACGCCCCCAGATACTTTTCGGCGGGATGTTATTAAAAATACAACCGGGAGGCGAGTCCGAATTATAGGCGAATGGGGGTCTTTGGCGTTGTTACAGGCGGTGGCTGCGGGTGGCCGCCGGTGCTAGAAGGCCCGTTCCATGTCGGATTTCATGTCGCATTATCTGGTGCCGGCCGCGATCGTCGCGGTAGCGATCGTGCTCTGCCTGGGGCTCATCAACATGATGCGCGGCGGCTCGCCCAACCGCTCGCAGAAGCTCATGCGGCTGCGCGTGCTGCTGCAATTTGTCGCCATCGTCGTGATCATGGCGACGATCTGGGCGATGGGTCGTTAGAAGGCCGTGGAGACGAATGAAATCCTTCTACGTCAATGAACGGTACGTGAGCACATGTCGTTGCGCCCGGGCAACACCCCACAGGATTCGCGCTATAACGGGCGACTTTTGGGGAAATTCGCGAATTGTATTTTTGCCGGATGGGGCTTTTTCGCCTAAAGTCGGATGGCCGTTCCGGTAGTTCTGATTTTCAAAACGAGGGGCGCAGATGCGTGCAAAGTTAATTGGTTTTCTCACCGCGTCTATCGCGTTCGGTGTTGCGCAAAGCGGTTTCGCCGCCGATATGCCGGCCAAAGCGCCGGTCTATAAGGCGCCGATGGCCGCCGCCACGCCGTGGACCGGCTTCTACGTCAATGGCGGCATCGGCTATGGAATGTGGGCGGCGGACCAGACCGTTCTCGCCGGCGCCGGCCCGGCATGCACCACCTGCGTCACGCAAGTGCAGGGCGGCAAAGGCTGGCTGGCCAGGATTGGTCTCGGCTACGACTACCAGTTCACGCAGCGGATCGTTGGCGGGGTGTTCGGCGATTTCGATCTTGCGAGCCTTGAAGGCACCGTCCAGGACGGAGAACCCTTCCGCACCGGCAACATCAAGGAGACGTCGGCGTGGGCGGCCGGCGTTCGCGCCGGCTGGCTGTTCAGCTCGAACACGCTGAGCTACATCAACGGCGGCTACACCAGCGCGCGCTTCTCCGGCACCGACCTTGTAAGCTCGATCACGGGCACGTCTGCCTTTACATCCACGCAGGCGTTCACCACGCACGGCTGGTTCCTCGGCGGCGGCACGGAGATGGCGTTGTCCCCGGGCTGGTTCTGGCGAACCGAATACCGCTACTCATACTTCAACAGCAAAGACATACCGGAAATCTTCACGCCGACCGGCACAACCATCGGGACCTTTACCTTCAAGCCGACCGTTCAGTCCGTCACCACGCAACTGGTCTACAAGTTCAATCCGGGCGGCATGCCGACGCCGACCTACGCGTCGATTCCCGAGCCGGCGACAAACTGGACCGGCTTCTATATCAACGCCGGCTACGGCTATGGCCTGTGGGCGGCGCGAGAGAACAGCGTCAGCCCGGTGACCGGCATATGCACGATTTGCGTGACGCAAACACAAGGCGGCAAAGGCTGGCTCGGTGTGATCGGCGCCGGTTACGACTGGCAGTTCGCGCCGGCGTTCGTCGTCGGTGTGATGGGCGACTACAATTTCTCATCGCTCAAAGGCACCTTGCAGGACCACGGTTTCGGTTTGGGACAAGCGATCTCCGGCGACATCAAGCAGACGTCCGCATGGGCCGTGGGGCCGCGGCTCGGCTGGCTGATCTCGCCGCAGACGCTGACCTACGTGAACGGCGGCTTCACCAGCGCGCGCTTCGGCGGCGCGACGATGTTCAACGTGACGTCCACCACGCCTACCGGAACGTCGATCCAATCCTTCACCACCGACGGCTGGTTCATCGGCGGCGGCGTGGAAACCGGCTTCACCTTGTTCGACCTGTTGCCGAAGGGTTTCTTCTTCCGCAGCGAATACCGCTACGCGAGCTACCAGAACAAGACGCTGGCGGACACTGGCGCGGCCACCCTCGCCAGTATCAATTTCAAGCCGGTGGTA
Organism: uncultured Alphaproteobacteria bacterium; assembly: GCA_963809675.1. Taxonomy (GTDB): domain Bacteria; phylum Pseudomonadota; class Alphaproteobacteria; order Rhizobiales; family Xanthobacteraceae; genus Pseudolabrys. The sequence continues at coordinate 34,876 of CAWEKJ010000004.1, read as the reverse complement.
CAGACTATTACCTCGTCGATCGTGTTCAAGCTCAACTGAATGCGAACATCCGCGATTGTAGATCAGAGCTGAATAAAAAACCCCGGGAGCGATTTCCGGGGTTTTTCAATTGTGCACGTCACGCCGTCACTTCATCGGCGCCGCGCGCATGTATTCCACCTTTTCCTTTTTCGCCTTCATCGGCTTCTTGTGTTTCTTATGGTGCTTCTTGGCGGAAAGGTCGGTGGATACGGCCGTGGCCGAATGCATGGCCGTGCCGCGGGCCTTGGCAGGCGCCGCGGCGGGCAGCATCAGAACCGTCGCGGCGGCGGCAATCATCAGGAAACGCATGGCAGTCACCCCCCATTTTTTGAGACGAAAACCCGGGTAAGATGGAGCCTACTCCGAATCCGGAGCCCGAGGCGAGGTCCCCATGGTCGTGCTCAATCGTATTTATACCCGCACCGGCGACGACGGCACCACGTCGCTCGGCAGCGGGGCGCGGCGCAAGAAGTACGATCTGCGGGTCGCGGCCTATGGCACGGTCGATGAGGTCAACGCGGTAATCGGCCTGGTGCGCTTGCATACCGCGGGCGACGTGACGCTCGATAAGGCGCTTGGGCGCATCCAAAACGACCTGTTCGATGTCGAGGCCGACTTGTGCCTGGCCGAGAAAGGCCCCGGCGGCGCGTCGCTAACCGTCACCGATGCCCAGGTTGAGTGGTTGGAGGGCGAGATCGACCGGCTCAATGCCGATCTCCAGCCGCTCAAGTCCTTCATCCTGCCGGGCGGCAGCGCTGCCTCGGCCTATATGCATCTCGCGCGCACCGTCTGCCGTCGGGCCGAGCGGATCATGGTCGAACTGAAGGACAAACCCGGGGAGGGCGTATCGGCGCCGTCGCTCAAATACGTCAACCGGCTGTCGGATTATTTGTTCGTTGCCGGACGCCACGCCAACGACAAAGGCGCGCGGGATATTTTGTGGGCACCGGGGCAAAACCGTTAGCCGGACTGGTTTTAGGGGGCGCCAATGGTCATGCCGCTGTGGGACGACAGTCCCTTGTCGCTGCCGAAATGGCCGATCGTCACGTGGTGCCTCATCATCGCCAACGTGGTGGTGTTCATTGCCGAGACGGTTGCATCACCCGCAACGCAGTCGGTGCTCCTCACGTACGCGCTGATACCGGCGGCACTGACCGGGACCGCTGGTGTTTCGTCCGGCGTCTCGCCTTATGCGACGCTGGTGACGTATCAATTTTTGCACGCCGATTTTTTCCATATTTTTGGCAACCTGCTTTTCCTCTGGATATTCGGCGACGACGTCGAAGAGGCCATGGGTCCGCTGCGGTTCATTGTGTTCTATCTCGCCTGCGGCATCGTGGCGGGACTGGCGTTCGTCGCCAGCGCGCCGCATTCGGCGGCGCCGCTGATCGGCGCTTCCGGCGCGATCGCCGGCATTCTGGCGGCCTATCTGATGTTCAAACCCTGTCATAAGGTCTTGGTTTTTCTGCCCTGGTTCATCCTGTGGTTCATCTTCCGCCCGGTGGTGAGGCTCGCTGCCTATTGGGTTCTGGGCGCCTGGATATTGACCCAACTCTGGTCGATCTCGGTGCAGGCCCAGGATCAGGTCGCCTACATGGCCCATATGGGAGGGTTGGCGGCCGGTGCGGTGTTGTTCCCGTTGCTTCGCTACCGGACGGTGAAATTATTCGAATGCATCCGGGAAGCAACGGCGCCGACAGGCCCGGCTACCTAGCCAAGCCCTGCGTGCGCCGCAGCATAAACGTTGACATCCCAATGGCGCGGCCATTAGCTTCCGCCCGCTCTTGTTAGCGCCCTCTGGGATGGGGATTTATGAAAATTCTAGTGCCCGTGAAACGGGTGGTCGATTTCAACGTCAAGATCCGCGTCAAGCCGGACGGCTCCGGCGTCGAACTTGCCAACATCAAGATGTCGATGAATCCATTCGACGAAATCGCCGTCGAGGAGGCGATCCGTCTGAGGGAGGCCGGCAAGGCGACGGAGATCGTGGCGGTATCGATCGGACCGGCGCAAGCTTCGGAAACCATCCGTACCGCGCTCGCCATGGGTGCCGATCGCGGCATACTGGTGAAGGCGGAGGGCGCCGTCGAGCCGCTGGCGGTAGCGAAAATTCTCAAGGCCATTGTCGATGCGGAGAAGCCCGGGCTCGTCATTATGGGCAAGCAGGCGATCGACGACGACTGTAATCAAACAGGCCAGATGTTGGCGGCGCTGCTGGGCTGGGCGCAGGGCACATTCGCTTCCAAAATCGCGATCGAAGGCGACAGCGTCACGGTGACGCGCGAAGTCGATGGCGGACTGCAGACGGTCAAGCTGAAAGCGCCGGTGATCGTGACGACCGATCTGCGCCTGAACGAGCCGCGCTACGCCAGTCTGCCCAACATTATGAAGGCGAAGAAAAAGCCGATCGAGGATAAGACGCCGTCGGATTACGGCGTGGACATCAAACCGCGACTGCAGGTAATCAAGACCAGCGAACCGCCCGGCCGCAAATCCGGCGTCAAGGTCGCCTCGGTGGCCGATCTGGTCGGCAAACTCAAGAATGAAGCGGGGGTTCTCTAAATGACCACGCTTCTCGTCGCCGAGCACGACAATAAATCGCTCAAGGATGCCACCAATAAGGCACTCACCGCCGCCAAGGCAATCGGCGGCGACGTGCACGTGCTGGTCGCCGGCAAAGATTGCAAGGCGGCTGCCGACGCCGCCGCCAAGCTCGACGGCGTGAAGAAAGTGCTGCTGGCCGACGCCGCGCCGTACGAACACTTCGTCGCCGAGCCGCTCGCCGCACTGATCGTCTCGCTTGCCGGCCCCTACGATGCGATCGTCGCGCCAGCAACGACGAACGGCAAGAACGTGATGCCGCGGGTAGCGGCGCTGCTCGACGTGATGCAGATTTCTGAAATCACCAAGGTGATCGCACCCGATACGTTCGAGCGGTCGATCTACGCTGGCAACGCGATACAGACCGTGAAATCGACCGACGCCAAGAAGGTCATCACCGTGCGCACCTCGACCTTCCAGGCGGCAGGCGAGGGCGGTTCGGCCAGCGTGGAGAATGCCGCGGCGGCAGCCGATCCGGGACTTTCCTCGTTTGTCGGCGAGGAACTGTCGAAATCGGATCGCCCGGAGCTGACCTCGGCCAAGATCATCATCTCGGGCGGCCGCGCCATGCAGAGCCGCGAGAATTTCACCAAATATATCGAGCCGGTGGCCGACAGGCTCGGCGCCGCCATGGGGGCTTCGCGCGCCGCGGTCGATGCCGGCTACGCGCCAAATGACTGGCAGGTCGGCCAGACCGGCAAGGTGGTGGCGCCCGAACTTTATATCGCGGTGGGAATTTCCGGCGCAATTCAGCATCTCGCCGGGATGAAAAACTCCAAAGTGATTGTTGCTATCAATAAGGACGAGGAGGCGCCGATCTTTCAGGTGGCCGACTACGGGCTGGTCGCCGATCTTTACCAAGCGTTGCCCGAGCTGGCGGCGGAACTCGACAAGATCAAGCGTTGACCACGCCCTCAAATTAGCCGGCTCAAAGGTGGTGTCATCGGACGGTTCGTCGTAAAACTGCACCGAAAAAGAAGCCAAAAGCCGGGTCTTCGCATCGATCGGACAACAACATGGCGTTGAATATTCAGACTGTCGGGGTGATCGGCGCCGGGCAAATGGGCAACGGGATCGCCCATGTCTGCGCGCTTGCCGGGTATTCCGTGATGTTGAACGACGTATCGGCCGATCGCATCAAGGCCGGGATGGCGACCATCAACGGCAACATGGCAAAGCAGGTCGGCAAGAAGGCGATCAGCGAGGACGACCGCAAGGCCGCGGTGGCGCGCATCAAACCGGCGGAAAAATTCGACGCGATGGCGGCTTGCGACATCGTGATCGAAACTGCGGCCGAGAAAGAAGACCTCAAGCGCAAGATTTTCTCGGATCTGTGCGCCACGCTCAAGCCGGAAGCCATCGTCGCCACAAACACCTCGTCGATTTCGATCACGCGGCTAGCCTCATCGACCGATCGGCCGGAGCGCTTCATCGGCATCCATTTCATGAATCCGGTGCCGTTGATGGAGCTGGTCGAAGTGATCCGCGGCATCGCCACCGACGATGCCACTTTCGAGACCAGCAAAGCCTTCGTCAGGAAGCTCGGCAAGACCATCGCGGTGTCGGAGGATTTCCCGGCCTTCATCGTCAACCGCATTTTGCTGCCGATGATCAACGAGGCGATCTACACGCTCTATGAAGGCGTCGGTAACGTCGAGGCGATCGACACCGCGATGCGGCTCGGTGCGCATCACCCGATGGGGCCGCTTGAACTCGCCGATTTTATCGGTCTCGACACCTGTCTGTCGGTCATGCAGGTGCTGCACGAGGGCCTCGCCGATTCGAAATACCGGCCCTGTCCGCTGCTGGTGAAATACGTCGAGGCCGGCTGGCTCGGCCGCAAGACCCAGCGCGGGTTCTACGACTATCGCGGCGAGAAACCGGTGCCGACGCGGTGAAAGGCCGGGGTGTTACGCCACCGCCGGCATCTCGGCAAAATCGGCCATCTGCGCATCCAGCGCGCGCTTGAACGCCGGCCGGCGCCTCGCAGCGCAGACGGTAGGCGTCCAGCGCCGGATATTGCGCGACCAGGTCGCAGTGGCGCGGAATGCGCAGCACCGTAGTCATCAGGAGATCGGCGACGGTGAAGCGATCCTCCAGGTAGTCGCGTGCCAGCCAAGCTTCAGTCCGATGCGGCGAGCCGCGACTGCGCAAGTTGCAGCGCTCCGGCACGGCGTTGCTTCGCCCAATCCTGGATCGGCGTGGAACAGGTCGATCGCGGTCAAATTCTGGATATGCGGCTCGCACCGAATTGATCGCCGCGAATATCCACGCGGTCAGTGCGCGCGCGGCTCTTGGCATCGGACGGCATCAAGACGTCCGAGCGCTCGGCGATGTGCAGCAAGATGGCGCCGGATTCGAACAGCACCAGCCCCTCCGTCCTCATAGGCCGGCACTTGTCCGAACGGCTGGATCGCACGGTAGTCTGTCGACTTCTGGTCCTCCGCCCGATCAATCGCGCCTGATGCCGAGATAGGCCTGCTTCTTCGCAGTGCCCACCGCACCCTAAGATCGCGGACGAGGCCGCGCGCGAAGGGGGGCACCCAGCGGAATGCGCTCACGGTGATCATGTTCGTTCCTCCATTCTCAGTGGTTGCATTTAGCCGCAGCATGACGCCGCTTTCGGCGCCTCATATTCGTCGTGCCGCCGCACCCAGGCCATGGACCAGGGCAGGGCGTCCTCGTCGCGGCCTTTCGGCGCCATGTCGAGGAAATTGTAGGCGCCGACGAGGATATCGAGTCCGCGCGCATAGGCCGAGTAAGTGTGGAAAACGTCGCCGCCGCCGTTCTTGATGAAGGCGCTGAGACCGGGCGCTTCCTCGCTCGGGAATTTGCCCTTCGCGTAATTGTACTCGACCTCGCCCGCCATCTCTTCCTTGGTGAACGACACGCCGAAGTCACGGTTGAAGTCACTGCCGAACGACGACACCCATTTGAATTTCCAGCCCATGCGCTTTTTGTAGGCCTCGATCTCGGCGAGCGGCGCGCGCGACACAACGGCCAGTGTCACGTCGCGCTGGGCGAGGTGAATGTTGGCACCGTCGAAATGATCGGCCAGATACGAACAGCTCGGGCAGCCGTGTACCCAGCCGGGCCCGAGCATGAAGTGATAGATCAGCAAGCTGGCTCTTGCCGCCGAACAGATCAGCGAGCGTTTCCTTGCCGTCCGGTCCGTCGAACACATAAGGCTTGCCGACTTTCACCCACGGCATCTCGCGGCGCTGTTTGCTCAGCGCATCGCGCGCCTTGGTGAAGTCCTTTTCCTTGGCCAGCAGTGCCTTGCGCGCCTTCAGCCATTCGCTTCGCGAAACGATGGTGTGTTGCATGGCTTTCTCCAACAATTACTTTTTCTCTGGGGTGATCCAGCCGACGCCGGCGCCGCCCGGTTCGGTGAGGATGGCGATGCGGCCGACGCCGGGCACGTCGAAGACCGGACGCATGAGTTTGGCGCCGGCGGCCGTGGCCTTTTTCACCCGCGCATCGACATCATCGACCGCCAGATAAGACATCCAATGTTCGGGAACACCTTCCCACTGGGGCCCGCCAATCGTAAACAGTCCGCCGACCGGCTTGTCGCCCATCTTGGCCACCCAATAGGTGCCCTCCGGCATCGGCATGCCATCGAAGGTCCAGCCGATGGTGGCGTCGTAGAATTTCTTGGCTTTCTCCGGATCGCGCGTAACCAGTTCGTTCCAGTAGAAATTGCCGTGTTCGCTTGATGATTGAGCCATCGACGCCTCCTGTTACTGTCCGCTGAGAAATTCGCCGAGCTTGTCCATCGCGCTGGTCCAGCCTTTATTGTGATTGTCGCGCGCGGTCTCGTCGAAGAACTGTTCGTGAACCATCGTAAACAACGTGCCATCGCCGTCGGGCTTGAATGTCAACGTCACAAGTGACTCGCGCTCCGGCGTCGATTTCCACGCCCAGGTGAAGACCAGCTTCTCGTTCGGAACCACTTCGCGGTACACACCGCTGACGTCGTGGTGCTCGCCGTCGGGAGCCTGCATTAGCCAGCGGTAGCGCCCGCCGGTCCGTGCGTCGCCTTCGGTGGCCAGCACTTTGACTTCGCCGGGGCCCATCCAGTCGCTTTACTTTTTCCGGGTCGGTCCATGCGGTGAAGACTTTCGCCGGCGGCGGCGTTGAACCGGCGCTTGATGGTGAGGCTTGGTTTGACGGCGGCTGCGGTGGACATGATTCTTCCTCCAGGAATGCGGCGAGTTGATCGAGGCGTTCGGTCCAGAATCGCTGATAGCGGTTGAGCCATTCGTTGGCCTTTTCCATTGGCTCGGCGCGCAGATGGCACGACACCGTGCGGCCAGTCTTGTTGCGCGTGACCAGTCCGGCATCCGACAGCACGTCGAGATGCTTCATGACCGCCGGCAGCGACATCGTGAACGGCTTGGCCAGTTCGCTGACCGAGACGGCCTCGGTTTCGCTCAGGCGCGCCAGCAAGGCCCGCCGCGTCGGATCGGCGAGCGCGGCGAAGGTATGGTCGAGACCTTTGGCATCTATAGTAAACCATGTGGTTAAGTATAGGCGCGCGGGCGGCAGCAGTCAAGCCGAGCTGGCCGAGACGTCGTTCACTATTTTGCGAGGGCTGCCTGGATCAGTTTGACAGCATCGTCGCTGGCCCATTCGGCCGGACCGGCGATGGTGCCGATCTCGCAGCCCTGCGGATCGACCAGCAGGGTGGTTGGCATGCCGAAGGCGCGGCCGACCGACTTCAAATCCTGGAACGCCTTGGCGTCGGGGTCGGCGTAATAGGCAAGCTTCTCGACGCCGATTTCTTTCAGGAACGCTTTCGGCTTGTCGGGATCGCGGGTGTCGATATTGATCGCCACCACGTCGAAGCTGGGGCCGCCCAGCCGCTGCTCCAGTGCGTCGAGCGCCGGCATTTCCTTGCGGCAAGGCACGCACCAGGTGGCCCACAGATTGAGCAGCACGGTGCGTCCGCGCCAATGCTCGAGGGACAGCGGCTTGCCGCCGGCGTCACGGAAGGCAAGGTTCGGGACCTTAAGCGGGCTCTTGGCGACGTTGACGGCGGCAACCTCGCCGCGCGCCAAAGGCCCCAGTTTCCTGGCCAATTCGACCGCCGGCCGGCAAGCTACGTCGCTTGCCGCAAGGCCGCCTGCATTGCCTGTCAGGGCTGCAATCCCGTATACCCCCGCCAGCCCGACGATAACGCCGGCGACGCCGCCTGCCAGAATCATGGCCAGGCGCTTTTTGGCGAAGCCGTGCGGAGGACGTTCGGTCATGAGCGGCGAGATTCCGGTGGTTAGACGAGCGGTAACATGAGCAACAAAATGTGGGGCGGGCGCTTTGCGTCCGGTCCCGGCGCCATCATGGAGGAGATCAACGCCTCCATCGATTTCGACTGGCATCTTTACCGCCAGGACATCGCCGCGTCCAAGGCCCATGCCGACATGCTGGCCAAGCAAGGCATCATTACGGCCGACGATGCGAAAAAGATCGCTCACGGTCTAGACACGATTCTGTCAGAGATCGAGGCCGGCAAGTTTTCGTTCAAGCGGGCGCTCGAAGACATCCACATGAACGTGGAAGACCGGCTTGGCGAATTGATAGGCGAGGCGGCCGGGCGGCTGCACACCGCGCGCTCGCGCAACGATCAGGTGGCGACCGATTTCCGGCTATGGATGCGCGACACCATCGACGCGCTCGACGCGGCGCTTGCCGGCTTCCAGCGCGCGCTGGCCAACAAGGCGCTGGCGCATGCCGGCACGGTGATGCCGGGTCTGACGCATATGCAGACCGCGCAGCCGGTGACCTTCGGTCATCATTTGCTCGCCTATGTCGAGATGGCGGCGCGCGACCGTGGCCGTTTTGCCGATGGGCGCAAGCGGCTCAATGAATCTCCGCTTGGCTCAGGCGCGCTCGCCGGTACTTCATTTCCGCTGGACCGTGACATGACGGCGAAGGCGCTCGGCTTCGACCGCCCTTCTGCGAATTCTCTCGACGCCGTATCCGACCGCGACTTCGCCATGGAAACGCTTGCCGCGGCGTCGATCGCGGCGGTGCATCTGTCGCGGCTCGCCGAGGAAATCGTTCTCTGGGCCTCGCCACTCACCGGTCTGGTTCACCTGTCGGACAAATTCACCACCGGCTCCTCGATGATGCCGCAGAAGCGCAACCCGGATGCAGCCGAATTGGTGCGCGCCAAGACCGGCCGCGTCATCGGCGCGCTCACGGCGCTGTTGGTGGTGATGAAGGGTCTGCCGCTGGCCTATGCCAAAGACATGCAAGAGGACAAAGAGGGCCCGATGGACGCTCTCGGCTGCGCTCGCGCTGTCGATCGCGGCGATGACCGGCATGGTTGCCGACCTCGAGCCTGACGCCGCGCGCATGAAAAAGGCGGCTGGCGAAGGCTACGCTACCGCCACCGATCTCGCCGACTGGTTGGTGCGGAGCTTGAAAATTCCATTCCGCGACGCCCATCATTTGACCGGCCGCATCGTCGTCAAGGCGGCGGAAGCAGGCGTGGCCCTGCACCGGCTGCCATTGGCCGCCATGCGCGAGATCGAGCCACGAATCGGCGAGGACGTGTTCAGCGTGCTCTCGGTCGACCGATCGGTGAAGAGCCGGGTGAGTTTTGGCGGTACGGCGCCCAAAAACGTGCGCGCGCAGGCGAAGAAATGGCTGCGAAAGCTGGAAAAAGAGAAATCCTGACTTTCTCCAGCCAGGTTTGGCCTTGTTTGCCCGGTTTGCTATGGTGTCGCCATGAACCCTTTTCGCAATCGCCTCATTCTCCGTCTCGCTCTGACGGCTACGCTCGCCGCGTCGCTCGGCCTGGCGGCGTGCGGCCGCAAGGGTCCGCTCGACCCACCGCCCGGCGCCTCGCTCGCGGGCGAACCACAACCGAGTATGCCCGGACTGATGAGCACGAACAGCGCAACCCCGATCGGCGGGCAGGCGAAGGACGGCGAAGCCGGCATCGGAGCCGACGGCCGGCCGGTCGCGGCCAAAGGCCCGAAAAAACAAATCCCTCTCGACGTCTTTTGAACTGAGCGTGTGATGCACCACTTCGCTTATCGCGACGGCGTCTTGCACGCCGAGGCGGTCAGCCTCGACACGCTCGCCGCAGCGGTCGGGACGCCGTTCTATTGTTATTCGACCGCGACCTTGGAGCGCCATTACAAGGTGTTTGCCGGCGCCTTTGCCGACGTCGACGCGCTGGTCTGTTACGCGATGAAGGCGAATTCAAACCAAGCGGTGATCGCGACCCTAGCCAAGTTGGGGACCGGCGCCGACGTGGTGTCGGAAGGCGAACTCAAGCGCGCACGGCTGGCCGGCGTGCCCGCCGGCAAGATCATGTTCTCCGGCATTGGCAAGACTGCGCGCGAACTGGCGCTAGCGGTAGACGAAGGCATCCTCTGCATCAATGTAGAATCCGAGCCGGAGCTCGAATTGCTATCGTCGATCGCGTTGGCCAAAAGCCGGCCGGTCAATATTTCGGTGCGCGTCAATCCCGACATCGACCCCAAGACCCATCACAAGATCGCCACCGGCAAGGCCGAGAATAAGTTCGGCATTCCGATCAGCCGTGCGCGCGAGGTCTATGCCCGGGCGGCGAAATTGCCGGGCCTCAAGGTGACCGGTGTCGATATGCATATCGGCAGCCAGATCACCGATCTCGATCCCTTCGACAGCGCGTTCAAGCTGCTAGCCGAATTCGTGCGTACCTTGCGCGGCGACGGTCACACGATTTCGCACGTCGATCTCGGCGGCGGTCTGGGCATTCCCTATCAGGACGACAACGAGCCGCCGCCGCATCCGGACGAATACGCCAAGATAGTCAAGCGCGCGACGCGCGATCTTGATTGCCGGCTGATCTTCGAGCCGGGCCGGTTGATCGTCGGCAATGCCGGTATCCTGGTGACGCGCGTGCTGTTCGTGAAGCAAGGCGAGGCGAAGAATTTCGTGGTGGTCGATGCCGCGATGAACGACCTGATCCGCCCGACGCTCTATGATGCTCAACATCAAATCTGGCCGGTCGCCGAGCCGGGGAAGTCCGCGCGCCGGATCCGCGCCGACGTGGTCGGGCCGGTGTGCGAAAGCGGCGATTTCCTCGCCCTTAACCGTGATCTGCCGGAGCCTGCAAATGGCGCCCTGCTGGCCGTGATGACGGCGGGCGCCTACGGGGCGGTGCAGGCCGGTACCTACAATACCCGGCCACTGGTGCCGGAAGTGCTGGTCAAGGGCGCGGAATGGGCGGTGGTGCGTCCCCGCCTTGAAGTTGACCAATTAATTGCGCTCGATCGTGTGCCGGATTGGCTCAAGGCCTAGCAAGGCACGCATGGCCCGGCATTTGCCTGCGTGGTAGTTTGATCGACACAACAGATTCTCCTTAGCCCAGCGACGGAGCGGCTTTTGGACGGTTTGGACGAGCAGCCAAAGCAGCAGGCGAACCCGACGCGGGCCTTGCTGGCGCGGGCGCTGCAGCGCGCGCGCGGCAGCCTGTTGTGGGAGCGGTTGTGGCCGGCTCTGGCCACGCTGGCGACCGCGCTCGGCCTGTTCCTAGCATTCTCCTGGGCCGGATTGTGGCTGGTGTTGCCGCCGATCGCGCACGCCGTCGTGTTTTTCGTTTTTGCGGTCGTTATCGCCGTCGCAGCGCTGCCGCTGGTCGTGCTGCGTGTGCCGAGCGCCACCGACGGCTTGCGCCGGCTCGACCGCAGCAGCGGCGAGAGCCACCGCCCGGCCACCGCAGTCGCCGACGAGATCGCCGCCAACCAAAACGATCCGGTCGCGCAGGCGCTGTGGCGCGCCCATGTCGAACGCGCGCTGATGTCGGCGCGCAAGCTCAAGGCCGGCTGGCCGTCGCCGCGGTTGGCGATGCGCGATCCGATGGCGTTGCGCGCGCTGGTGCTCATTCTGGCATTCGCAAGTTTCTTCGCCGCCGGCGGCGAGCGCTGGAAGCGCGTCACCGCCGCCTTCGACTGGAGCGGCGTGGTCGCGCCGGCGAATTTCCGTATCGACGCCTGGGTCACGCCGCCGGTCTATACCGGCCGGCCGCCGGTCATGCTGCCGGGCCTGCGCCCCGGCGAAACCGCGCAGACAACGACCGCGGTCTCGGTGCCGGCCGGCAGCCAACTTGTGGTGCGCTCCACCGGCCATGTGCGTTTCGATATCGTGCGCAAAGGCGGCGTCGAGGACGCGCCGTCCGAGGCGCACGCGGCTTTGCCGGCAGGCAGCGAAGAACGCCGCTTCGTCATCAAGGGTGACGGTGCGGCGGTGCTGCACGGCGTCGGCAGCAGCGATCTCGCCTGGAATTTCACCGCTATCCCCGACCGCGCACCGACCATCGAATTGATCAAGGATCCGGAACGGCAGGCCCGCGGCTCGCTGCGGCTCGACTACCGGATGGAGGACGACTACGGCGTGGTCGAGGCGCATGCCGAATTCGCGCTCAAGGACGACGACGGCGACGGACGAAAAGCCGGCGCATCCGCTCTACGGTCCGCCGGAATTTGCGCTCACGCTGCCGCAGGCGCGCACCCGCAGCGGCGCGGCGCAGACCACGCGCGACCTCACCGAGCATCCCTGGGCCGGCGCCAAAGTCGTCGATGACGCTGGTGGCGCGCGACGAGGCCGGCAACGAAGGCCGCAGCGAGCCGACCGAGTTCCAGCTTCCGCAACGTATCTTCGTCAAGCCGGTGGCGCGCGCCTTGATCGAGCAGCGCCGCATTCTGGCGCTCGACGCCGAGGCAAAGCCGCTGGTGCTGACCGCGCTCGACACGCTCACCATCGCGCCGGAACGATTCACGCCCGAGACCGCGGTGTTCCTCGGCTTGCGCGCGATCTACTTCGAGCTCGCCAGCGCCAAGAGCGACGATCAATTGCGCGAAGTGGTGGCGCGCATGTGGGATATGGCGACGCAACTTGAGGACGGCAGTGTCAGCCAGGCCGAACAAGCGCTGCGGCAGGCGCAAGAACAACTGCGCCAGGCGCTCGAACGCGGCGCCAATGACGAAGAGCTGAAAAAGCTGATGGATCAGCTGCGCGCCGCGATGGACAAGTACCTGCAAGCGCTGGCGGAAGAAATGAAGAAAAACCCGCAGCAGCTGGCGCGCCCGCTCGACCGCAATACCCGCATGCTCAGCCAACAGGATCTCAAGAGCATGCTGGATCGGTTGGAGAACCTGGCGCGCTCCGGCAACAAGGAAGCGGCGCGCCAGTTGCTTGAACAACTGCAATCAATGCTCGAGAACCTCCAGATGGCGCGGCCGGGTGCGCAATACGACGAAGGCGACGACGACATGATGTCGGCGCTCGACGAATTGGGCGACATGATCCGCAAGCAACAGCAATTGCGTGACAAAACCTTCAAACAGGGCCAGGATCAACGGCGCGACCGCCAGCGCCAGCAGCGCGGCCAAGGTCAGCAGCAACTGGGCGATCTGCGCCAGGACCAGCAAGGCTTGCGGGACCGGCTCAATAAGCTGCTCGATCAACTAAAGCAGCGCGGTCTCGGCAATCCCGGCCAACAGCAAGGCCAGGACCAAAAGGGCGAAAGCGACATGGATCAGCTCGGCAGTGCCGGCGAAGCCATGGGCGAGGCGGAGGGCGAGCTCGGCCAGGGCGATGCCGATAGCGCGGTCGACAGCCAAGGCCGCGCGCTTGAGGCCATGCGCAAAGGCGCCCAGGGAATGGCGCAGTCGATGCAACAAAATGGCATGGGCATGGGTCAGGGCCCGGGCCAGCCCGGCCGCAACGGCCGCCAGCGCGCGCAGCAAGATACCGATCCGCTTGGACGGCCAATGCGTGGGCGTGAATATGGCGACGATGTCACCGTGAAGGTGCCGGGTGAGATCGACGCCCAGCGCGCCCGCCGCATTCTGGAAGAATTGCGCAAGCGTTTCGGCGAGAGTTCCCGCCCGCAACTCGAACTCGATTATATCGAGCGGCTGCTGAAAGATTTCTGATTTTTCGCAATACGCTTGTGAGGGCTAGTGCCGCTCCACCAGCGCCTCGCGCACGGCGCCCTTGATCTGATCGACCGAAAATGGCTTGACGATCACATCGTGCACCAGCGCATCTAGCCCGTGCGCACGCTCACGTTGATCGGCATAGCCGGTCATCAGCATGATCGCGGTGTCCGGATGATCTCGTCCGGCGGCGAGCGCCAGCGCGATGCCGTCCATGACCGGCATCGTCACGTCGGTCAGCAGCAGGTCGAATCTATCGTTTTGGTTCATCGCATCGAGCGCCGCCACGCCGTCGGCGGCCATGGTCACGCTGTGACCGTCTTCTTTAAGCGCGCGCACGACCAGTTCGCGGGCCGCGTCGTCGTCCTCGGCGATCAGGATTTTCGCCATTTCTGGATCCTGCGGTTATTTCGCTCCGGTGACGGCGTCCTGCGCGGTAACAAAGCGGACCAACACGTCACTGGCGTCAGCCGGTGGCGCGGGGATTTGGCTGCGGAATTCTAGCCGCTCGCCGGGACCGAGAATGCTGCGCGGCGGAGGCATGGTCCAAGTATAGACTTCCTGACCAGTTGCGTTGCGCGCGGCGAAACGCAGCCGCGGCACTTCAACCGCCTTGCCGACCTCGCTTAGGACGACGCCCGCCACCGTCAAAGTGCTGGTTCCATCCTGGGCCTCTTTCGAAATTCTGACGTTGGCGAATTTGAGGCCGCGTAGATTGACCGGCAGACCGACCGCCGCGAACAGAGACGCAGTCTGCGGCAACGAGCGCACCACGTCGTTGCGCGCGCCGACCAGCGCCACGTTGAATGCGACCAGCACGAGAATGACCGCTGTCCAGCGCGACGAGCGGCGCGGCTTCTTGCGGCGCATCTGCATTTGAAGGCGGCGGGCGTCAAAGCTGTCGCCCTCTTCGGAATCAAGCGCGGCATCGGCGGCCTCCGGCAGTGGATCGTGCTCGATAGCTGGCACCAGCGACGGCGCATCCGTGATCACAGCCGGCTCCGGCTCGATCGTCCGCGCTTCGGTAAACGCGGGTACGCTGGAAGGCGGCTCGACCGGCGGCGCTTGGGACTCGATTGCGGCCGTCGTCTCGGCAGGTTCGGGGCGAGAATCGCCGGCTGCTTGCTGCGTGGCCGCGGCGGGCCGCGGCGCTTTGGCGCGTGCCGGGGAAGGCGCCTCGCCCTTGGCTTCCGCGATCACGTCGCCGACGAGAGCGGTTATGTCGGGTTCGTCCTTCGGGCCGCCGACGTGCCAGGATGCCTTGCAGCGCGCGCAACGCACCGCACGACCGGCGGCGCCGACCGCGGCCGGGTCGATCATGTAGGAGGATGCGCAGTTCGGACAGACGATCAGCATGTCATTGAAGCCGATTTGGCCTCGAAACCTACCAGCCGAGCGTTAATGGATTGGAAACCATGCGAGACCGGGGATAGGCCCGTCTTGGTGCGCTGCGGCGCTGGCGGCGCCGTGATAAACCTGTAAAAGCGCAGTTCTTGGCCGGATTCTTTGGCCGCAAGTGGGGCCGCGGCGGCCTTGGGGAAGGCTCCGCGGCTAACCGGCCAGGGTCATTTCACGCGCCGCCACAGGCAATTTATCGGAGAGGGGCGTGGTCCGATTCGAGAATGTAGGCTTGCGCTACGGCCTGGGGCCGGAGGTCCTGCGTGACCTCACGTTCCGCATCGAGCCGCATTCGTTCCAGTTCCTCACCGGCCCCTCGGGCGCCGGCAAGACCTCGCTGCTCCGCCTGTTGTTCCTATCGCTCAAACCGACGCGCGGCCTGATCACCCAGTTCGGCCATGACGTTGCCACGCTGTCGAAGGACGCGGTTGCGACCTTGCGCCGGCGCATCGGCATCGTTTTCCAGGATTTCCGCCTGCTCGATCACATGACCACTTACGAGAACGTCGCCCTGCCGCTTCGGGTGATGGGCCGGCCCGAGGACAGCTACCGCGACGAGGTGGTGGAGTTGCTGAATTGGGTCGGGCTCGGCGAACGCATGTGGGCGTTGCCGCCGGTGCTCTCGGGCGGCGAGAAGCAGCGCGCCGCGATCGCGCGCGCGGTGATCGCGCGGCCGCAATTGCTTCTCGCCGACGAGCCGACCGGCAACGTCGACCCCAGCCTGGCGCAGCGCTTGCTTCGCCTGTTCATCGAGCTCAATAAATCGGGAACCTCGGTGGTGATCGCTACCCACGACATTGCGCTGATGGATCAGTACGATGCGCGCCGGCTGGTGCTGCACGACGGGCGGCTGCATATTTACGATTGAGGCGCATGATCCCGAAAAGTGAAACCGGCTTTCGGAAAAGATCATGCGCAAAGGAAAGTAACGATGACGGATATGGTCAGCGACGAGATGACGGCGACGCCGCGCATGCCGGGTGGCCCGATGCCGCGCTTCGACACGCCGCTGGTGCCACGCAACTCGATTTCCGGCCGCGCGTTGATCGCGGTCGTCGCTATCATGACGTTTCTGGCTTCGCTCACCACCGGAGCGGTGCTGCTGATCGGTAACGCGGCGAGCGAATGGCAGTCGGACGTGGCGCGCGAGGTGACTGTTCAGATCATTCCTGCGCCCGGCCGTGACCTTGACGCCTCGGTGGACAAGGCGGTCGCGGCCGCGCGTACCTTTCCCGGCATCGGCGACGTGCGCGCTTATTCGAAAGAGGAATCGTCAAAGCTTCTTGAGCCATGGCTTGGCAGCGGTCTCAAGCTCGACGAACTGCCGGTTCCTCGCCTGATCGTGGTCAAGATCGCAGTCGGCGCTGCTCCCGATCTTCCGCAACTTCGCCGGATATTGGCCGAGCAGGTGCCGGGCGCCACGCTCGACGATCATCGCGGTTGGATCGACCGCATGCGCGCCATGGCCGGCACCGCGGTCGCCGCCGGCGTCGGTATTTTGATTTTGGTGATCGCCGCCACCATGCTGTCGGTCACCTTCGCGACTCGCGGCGCGATGGCGACCAACAAGCCGGTGATCGAGGTATTGCACTTTGTTGGCGCCAAGAACGGCTTCATCGCCGGGCGCTTCCAGCGGCATTTCCTGCTGCTCGGCCTGCAAGGCGGCGCCATTGGCGGCGGCATCGCGGCCCTGCTGTTCGTGCTGGCCGGTGCCATCAGCGGCTGGTTTGCTGGCAGCGCTGGCGGCGAGCAGACCGCGGCCTTGTTTGGATCATTTTCGATCGGCATCACCGGCTATGTCGCCGTGCTCGGCCAAGTGGTGCTGATAGCTGTGGTGACTGCGATGACCTCGCGGCATACCGTGAACCGGACCCTCGATATGATCGATTAGTCCATGATCCCGAAAAGCGGAAACCGGTTTTTGGATAAGATCATCATGCGCCTGAAAAATGTAGGTGAAATCTTGAGTCAGTCCGGCACTACGCGGCTTTAGCATGCTCGGCAGCTTCGCACGCGTAATCGGTTTTTTCACCATGGCTGCGGGCGCCGCGGGCGCCGTGCTGCTGGGTGCCGGGTTCTGCTGGTTCGTTCTGAGCATTCCGGCCGAGGAAGTGACTCTCGACCGCAGGGCCGACGGCATCGTGGTGCTGACCGGGGCGGCCGCGCGCATTCCCGACGCCATCGAACTGCTGGCGGCCGAACGCGGCAAACGGCTGTTGATCAGCGGCGTGCATCGCGACACCCGGGCGCGCGAGATCGCGCGGCTGACGCCGCTTTATTCCAAGTATTTCTCTTGCTGCATCGATCTCGATCGCTCCGCGCTCAACACCTTCGGAAACGCGCTCGAGGCCAAGCACTGGGCGCGCGAACACAATTTCAATTCGTTGATTGTGGTGACCTCGAACTGGCACATGCCGCGGGCGATGGCCGAACTTGAGCATCAGCTTCCCGACGTGACGCTGGTTTCCTTTCCGGTGATCTCGCCAAAAGTGAAAGACGAGCCCTGGTGGTCTAATCTTGATACCGCGCGCCTGCTGTTTGCGGAATATCTGAAATACGTGTTCGCGCTCGCCCGCATGCATCTCGATTCAGACAACGCGTGAAGGGGCGCCGCTCGTGATTCTCTTTCGCTCCATCGCCTTTAACGTGTTGTTTTATCTCAACACGATTGTCTATCTGCTGATTGCGCTACCGACTTTCTTCATGCCCTATCGCGCCATCATCGCGGTGGCGAAATCATGGGGCCGCACCAATCTCGTGCTACTGCGCGCCGTCGCCGGCATCGACTATGAAATGCGGGGCCGCGAAAAAATCCCACCGGGCCCGCTCATCGTCGCCGCCAAGCATCAGTCGGCATGGGAGACCTTCGCGCTGCTGTCGCTGTTTGACAATCCGCTGTTCATCGTCAAGCGCGAACTGGAATGGATCCCGATCTTCGGTTGGCTGATGATCAAGGGCCGCATGGTACCGATCGACCGCAGCGCTGGCTCACAGGCACTCATCGCCATGACCGGGCGCGCGAAAGCAGAACTGGCCGCAGGCCGGCAGCTGATCATCTTTCCCGAAGGCACCCGGCGGCCGGCCGACGCGGAGCCGCGCTACAAATTGGGCGTGGCGCATCTCTACGCCGCGACCGGCATGCCATGCCTGCCGATCGCTCTTAATTCGGGGCTATTCTGGCCGCGCCGCTCGATCCGCAGGCTGCCGGGCACGGTGTTGGTGGAAATCCTGGATCCGGTCGTGCCCGGACTCGACAAAGATGTTTTTTTCAAGCGTCTGCAAAGCGACATCGAAGCGGCGACCGCGCGCCTGATCGCGGAATCGCAAGCCAAGCCGGTCGCCTGACGCTCCGCTATTTCTTGTCGTCTCCCTTTTCTGCGAGTGCCTTCAGCCGTGCCCGCGCATTGTCCTGCGCCCATTGCGCAATACGGTCCTTGGTCGGCACGGCGATGGCGGAATTGTATTCCTGACGCGCCTTAGCGATGTCTCCTTTCTTTTCATAGATTTGCCCGCGGCTGAAATAGGCGGCGGCGTAGGTAGGGTTGATACGCGTGGCGTGGTCGTAGTCGACCAGCGCTTTGTCGAAATCGCCCTGCTGTTGATAGACGTCGGCGCGATAATCGTAGCTCTCGACGTTGTCCGGTTCGATTCGGATCGAAATGTTGTAGTCGGCGAGCGAAGCGTCGAGTTCGCCCTTTTTCTGTTTCCAACTGCCGCGCGCGCGATAGAGCGAGGCGAGCGCTTTATCCTTGAATTTTCCGCCATTGATCATGCGCGTGCACGCCGCCACGCCGGGGTCGATCTGTTTGGGGTCTTTGTAATTCTCGTTGCCGAGCGAGAAGCACTTGATGCGGTCGCCCTCGGCGTCGGCTAAGGCCAGCGACGGAGCGGCGGCGACAAGCATGAGCAACGCGAAAAGCGGAAATAAACGGTTCATAAATCCCCCCAACAACAAATCCGCGCCGATGATAATTCGGCCGCGCGTCGTCGTCGAGATAGCAGTTAAGGAGCGGCGGTCTCGTGGATGCCTTTGATCTGCTCGGCCAGCCGGCGCAGGCCGTCGTCGCGATAACCGTGGACCGCCAGTTCCTTGACTGCCGCCAGCACGTAATCGCGGCAGGCGCCGGAACGGCCGTGACCTTGGCGCACATAGTGCAATTGCTGCGCGAGGGTGAGGCGGCCGGCATATTGCCGGTGGCCGCGATCCACCATGTAGCAAAGCGCGTGGGCGCTGCGCTGCGGGTCGTCATCGAGCCAGACCGTGCGCCAGGCCTCGCGATAGACCAAGGTTACTTGCTCGCGCCCGCGCAAATAGTCGATTGTGGCGGCACGCTTGGCGGCGGTCACCCGATAGGCGATGCCGCGGCAATTGCCGCCGCGGTCGAGGCCGAGGACCAGGCCGGGCTTCTCCGGCGTGCCGCGATGCACGAAGGAATAGACGCAGAGCGCCCGATGGGCGCCCACCAGGCGGGCATGACGCCGCTCCAGGAACTCAAATCCCGGCCGCCACATCAACGATCCGTAGGCGAAAACCCATAGGTCCTCGCCACTTTGATGGTTTTTCTTGCTCATCGGGGTTGTATCGGGACCACGCCCAGAAACCATAACATTGACAGGGCCCGGCGACTTGCGCTCGCGTAACAGGGCGGAAGTTCCGGCGCAACCCGTCCACGGCCGACCGCGCGGCGAGGCGCAGAAACGCCGCATTCACCGGATGAGTGATTTTAATGGCTCGCAAACGAAAAGGTTTCCAATCCCGCCGCCGCACCGGACGCCGCTACGCGATCCTGGTGTTTCTGGTGCTGGCGCTGATCGCCGGTTGGAGCTGGTTTTGGCATTACGCCGCCGGCAAGGCTGAAATCGCCCTCGACGGCTGGCGGGCGCGCGAGGCCAAGGCCGGGCGCATCTATGCTTGCGGTTCGCAGACCTTCGGCGGTTATCCATTCCGCTTCGAGGTGGACTGCGACAAAGCCTCCGCACTGTTCCGCAGCAATCAGCCGCCGGTCGAAATCAAAGCAGGCGGCATGTTGATTGTCGCGCAGGTCTATCAGCCGAACTTGCTGATCACAGAATTCCACGGCCCGCTGACGATCGCCGACCCGGGAAAGTCGCCCAACATCATCGTCAACTGGAAACTGGCGCAGTCGAGCGTGCGTGGCACGCCAGCGGCGCCGGAACGCGTATCGCTGGTGTTCGACAAGCCGGTGGTCGAGCGCGTCAGCGGCGGCAGCCGGCAGAACGTATTGCGCGCCCAGCGCATCGAAATCCACGGCCGCATTATCGAAGGCACCGTTACGAACAAGCCAGTGATCGAAACCGTGCTGCGGCTCACGCAGGCATCCGCGCCGGAGCTGCACCCGGTGGCGGCACAACCGGTCGATGCCGATATCACGTCGGAGTTGCGTGGCTTGGACAATTTTGCGCCCAAGCCTTGGGCCGCGCGGTTCCGCGAATTGCAGGCGGCCGGCGGCCGGATCGACATTACCAAAGCGCGCGTGCGGCAGGGCGATACCATCGCGGTCGGTGGTGGCAGCCTATCGCTCAACGCCAATGGGCGCTTGGTGGGCCAGTTGCGCGTCACCATCGCCGGTCTCGAGCCATTCCTCGCGTCGATCAATGCGCCGCAGGCGGTGCAAGCCTCGCCGGATATGGACAAAGTCGCCGGCGCGCTCGACCGCCTACTGCCCGGGCTCGGCGGGGTCGCGCGCCAGCAGGCCGGCAACAACCTCTCGCTCGGCATCAACCTGCTCGGCCAACAGACCACGCTCGAAGGCAAGCCAGCGGTCATTCTGCCGCTGCACTTCGATGACGGTTCGATATTCCTGGGGCCGATCAGGATCGGCAACGCGCCAGCGTTATTTTAATTTTCTTCCGCCGCGTAAGGCTTCGGCAGCGGCTGGTTGAGGTCGGGATGCTGGCGACCGAAATCCGGAGCCGGCGAATCCTGCCCGATATCGATAATGCCCTTGCGGATGGCACGGGTGCGCGTGAATTGCTCGAACAGCGCTTTGCCGTCGCCATTGCGAATTGATTTTGTTAGCGCCGAAATATCCTCATTGAAGCGGCCGAGCATTTCCAGCACCGCGTCCTTGTTGGCGAGGAACACGTCGCGCCACATCGTGGGATCGGAGGCGGCGATGCGGGTGAAGTCGCGGAAGCCGCCGGCCGAGAACTTGAGCACCTCCGACTGCGTCACCGTCTGCATCTCGTCGGCGGTGCCGACGATAGTGTAGGCGATCAGATGCGGCAGATGGCTGGTGATGGCGAGCACCAGGTCGTGATGATCGGCCGTCATGGTGTCCACATTGGCGCCGAGCAGGCGCCAGAACGCGGCGAGCTTTTCGACCGCCTTGGCATCGGCGCCTGCGGGCGGTGTCAGGATGCACCAGCGGTTCACGAACAGTTCGGCAAAGCCCGAATCGGGGCCGGAATATTCGGTGCCGGCCACCGGATGCGCCGGGATGAAGTGCACGTTTTTGGGCAGATGCGGCGCCATGTCGCGCAACACCGAGCCCTTCACCGAACCGACATCGGACACGGTCGCGCCGGCCGCGAGATGCGGGCCGATTTCCTTGGCGACCGCGCCGCTGGCGCCGACCGGGATGCAGACGATCACGAGATCGGCGCCTTCGACCGCGGCGGCGTTGGTTTCGACCACCTGATCGGCGATGCCGAGCTCGGCCACGCGCTTGCGCGTGGCGGCGGAACGCGCCGTGGCCACGATCGAACGCACGGCACCTTGCGCACGTGCGGCGCGCGCGATCGAAGAGCCGATCAGTCCGACGCCGACCAGCGCCAGGCGGTTGAACGGAGGGGCCGGTTTGCTCACGCTGCTTTCCCTAGAAATTCAGCGAGCGCCTTCACCACCAGTCGGTTGGCTTCCTCGGTGCCGACCGTCATGCGCAGTGCGTTCGGCAGCTTATAAGCGGTGACCTGACGCAGGATCAGCCCGCGCTTGATCAGGAACGCGTCGGCATCCTTGGCGGTACGGCCCTTGGTCTGCGGAAAGTGAATGAGCACGAAATTCGCCACGCTCGGCGTTACCGGCAGGCCCAGTTTGCCGATCTCTTCCGTAAGCCATGCCAGCCAACGCGCATTGTGGTCGCGCGAGCGCTCGATATGCGCGCTGTCGCGGATCGCCGCGATGCCGGCGGCAATGGCCGGCGCGTTGACATTGAACGGGCCGCGAATACGGTTGATCGCGTCGATCGCCGCCGCAGGGCCATACATCCAGCCGAGCCGCAGCGCGGCCAGCCCATAGATCTTCGAGAAGGTGCGGGTCATCACCACATTGTCGGTGGTGGCGACCAGTTCGATGCCGGACTCATAATCGTTGCGCCGGACGTATTCGGCGTAGGCCGCGTCCAGCACCAGCAGCACGTTGCCGGGCAGCGCGCGGTGCAGGCGCTTGACCTCGTCGAACGGCAGGTAAGTCCCGGTCGGATTGTTCGGGTTGGCCAGGAACACCACTTTGGTCCGCGGCGTGACCAGCTTGAGGATGGCGTTCACATCCGCCGTGAAATTTGTCTCCGGTGCGGCAATCGGTTTTGCGCCGGTGCCTTGCGTCGCAATCGGGTAAACCAGAAAGCCGTGGGTGGTGTGGATCGCCTCGTCGCCATCGGCGAGGAAGGCGCGCGCGATCAGATTGAGCAAATCGTCGGAGCCTGCGCCGCACACGATGCGCGCCGGATCTAGACCGAAAACCTGTCCGATCGCTTCACGCAAAGCCGAGGCCGAGCCGTCCGGATAATCCTGCAAGTGCTCGGCGGCCGCGCGATAGGCCGCAATGGTGCTCTCGCCCGGCCCCAACGGCGTCTCGTTGGAGGACAGCTTGAACACTTTGGCGACGCCCGGGGCGGTGCTCTTGCCCGGAACGTAGGGGGCAATGTCGAGCACGCCGGGGCGCGGTTGCGGTTTGGTCGCGGTCATTCGCTTGGTCCGAGTAATCAGGTCTTGTCAGCGGCAACCGTATAGCGGGTTGCGTGGCTTCCGACGAGGGCGGTCGAGCGGACCGTCGCGCCGGCCTTAACCAAAGCCGCGCTGACCGCCTCAAGCGTCGTGCCCTTCGGCAACGTAATCAGCAAGGCGGCGCCGTCGAAGGCGCGGTCGGGCACGGCGATGAAATCGGCCAGCATCGATAGCGCCTGCGCGGTCTCGGCTCCCCAGCCAGCGACGCGCACGCTCCAGACGTCGGCATCGGTCGCCATTGCGTCGGCCGCGACTTTCGAGACCACGAATACCGGCAGCGCGGCCGGATGGTCGGCACGCTCGACGAAAGGCAGCCGCGCGATGACCTTGGGCGCGGCGTCGAATTCGAGCGCGCTCCACCACGCGCCCGCCGCCGGCACGGCGAACGCTGGGACCAGGCCGAGATCGCCTTTGGAGGCCGACACCGCCGCGACCACGGCGGAAGCGCCCATATGCGCGACGAACGGCACCGTGAAGCCGAAGTGAAAGCGGGCGGAATCCCGCATCGAGGCGTCCCCCGCCGACAAGTCGGCATGCACGGAAAACGGCGACTGCACGAAAGTAAAGGTCGAGATGATGACGCGCCAGATGCTTTCGGCGGTATCGAGCGGCAGGATACCTTTGTGCCGCTTGACCAGCCGGCGCATCATCTCGGCCTCGCGCGCCGGACGGAACGCCGAGCCGGTCTCCTCGCTGCGCTTGACCGCGATCAGCCGGTCAATGATCTCGCCGCGCTCCATCAGAAGCTGATGCATCCCTTCGTCGATCCGGTCGATCTCCTTGCGCAGATCGTCCAGCGAGGGTGCCTGAGGTGACTTGCTCATCGCTTACTCTTTGATCGTGACTCTTTTGTCGTGACCCTGCCGAGCGCACGGACAATCTTTCGGCTGACGAAGGCCCAGCGTCCATGTCTTCGCACATAACCAACGGCGCCGGGCACAGTTCTAAACGCACGGATAGACGACACAAGGCTTTTGCGCGTCTGGTAACGCGGACCGGGGCCGGTCTTTACCATTTGCGTGCGGCACCCTGGCTTGACGAAGTGGCCGCCGGGGACTAATTATGCCCGTGTTCCGTGGTCATTTGAGCCGGCCGGCTTGCAGCCACGTTAAACAATTCGCTAAACAGGCCGGGGACAATTCCGATCCCGGCCGAACACCCGTTCAGGCCGGTTTTTTATTGGCCCGATCTCGGTGTTGGTTTCGTGAGGATTTCTTCAGGGCCCGGGATTGCGATGGTTGATGTTCAGCCGATGCAAAGCGAAACGACGCGAAGCGACGACCGCGGGAGCGAGGCGGACCATCCGCACAACTCGGCTGTCGTGCGTTTCGGGCCGGACAAGCCGCTGAAGCTGGATGCCGGCGTTGAACTCAGCCCCTTCCAGATAGCGTACAAGACCTACGGCACGCTCAATGCAGAGCGCTCCAATGCCATCCTGGTCTGCCACGCGCTCACCGGCGATCAGCACGTTGCGAGCCTGCATCCGGTGACGCAGAAGTCGGGCTGGTGGGAAACCATGGTCGGCCCCGGCAAGCCGATCGACACCGAGCGCTATTTCGTGATCTGCCCGAACGTGGTCGGCGCCTGCATGGGCACGACTGGACCTGCTTCGACCGATCCGAAAACCGGCAAGCCTTGGGGTTTGGAATTTCCCGTCGTCACGATCCGCGACATGGTGCGGGCGCAGGCCATGCTGCTCGACCATCTCGGCATCGAGACGCTGTTCTCGGTGGCGGGCGGATCGATGGGCGGCATGCAGGTGCTGCAATGGGCCGCGAGCTATCCGGCGCGTGTGTTTTCCGCGCTGCCGATTGCCTGCGCCACCCGCCATTCGGCGCAGAACATCGCGTTCCACGAGGTCGGCCGGCAGGCGATCATGGCCGATCCGGAATGGCAGGGCGGGCGTTATCTTCTGGACGGCGGCAATCCGCGCCGCGGCCTCGCGGTCGCGCGCATGGGCGCGCACATCACGTATCTGTCCGACGCCGCGCTGCACCGGAAATTCGGCCGTAAATTCCAGGATCGCGAGAAAGCGACATTTTCGTTCGACGCGGATTTCGAGGTTGAATCCTATCTGCGGCATCAGGGCATTTCGTTCGTGGAGCGCTTCGACGCCAATTCCTATCTCTACCTCACGCGCGCCATGGACTATTTCGACCTCACCGCGGATTACGACGGCGTGCTGGCGAATGCGTTCAAGAGCACGCAGACGCGATTTTGCCTGATTTCATTCACCAGCGACTGGCTGTTCCCGACGGTGGAATCGCGCGCCGTCGTGCATGCGCTCAATGCTGCCGGAGCGCGCGTGTCGTTCGCTGAGATCGTCACCGACAAGGGCCACGACGCCTTCCTGCTCGATGAGCCGGAATTGTTCGCGATCGTGCGCGGCTTCCTCGACGGCGCCGGAAAAGCGCGCGGTCTGGCGCCGAAGGGCTGACACGATGAACACCCGCGCCATCCCCAACTCACCGCACCCGAAATCGGGCGCAACGCATCCGGCGCGCGCGTCGATTTGGTGCTGGTCGCGGAGATGGTCGAGCGCGGCGCCAAGGTGCTCGACGTCGGCTGCGGCGACGGCGAATTGCTGCGGCTGCTCGGCGAGACCCGCGGCGTCGACGGGCGCGGCATCGAGCTGTCGCGCGAGGGCGTCAATGAATGCGTCGCCAAGGGCTTGGCCGTGATCCAGGGCGACGCCGACACAGATCTTGCCGATTATCCGGATGACGCCTTCGACTACGTCATCCTGTCGCAGACGCTGCAGGCGACGCGCCAGCCGCGCGTGGTGCTCGAGCACATGCTGCGCATCGGGCGGCGCGCGGTGGTGTCGTTTCCGAATTTCGGGCACTGGCAGGTGCGGCTGCAGCTTTTGTTCGCCGGGCACATGCCGCAGACCGATATCCTGCCCTACAGCTGGTACGACACGCCCAATATCCATCACTGCACCATCAAGGACTTCCGCCAGCTCTGCGAGGCCACGGGGGTCAAAATGGAGCGTGCGGTGGCGCTCAATGCCTGGGGCTCGCCGTTGCGGCTGATCGCGCCGTGGTGGTTCTGGAACCTGTTCGGCGAGCAGGCGGTGTTTCTGCTCAGCCGCAAGGCCTGAGCGCCATGTTGAGCATCATCCTCAATCGCGGCCTAATTGCTGCACCGCAACTTTAACTTTGTCGGCATGGCGTAAAGACTATGGCAGTAAGTATCTCTGCGAATTTTTTCTGTATTCATAAATCAGACATAAGTATATTAGAAATATATTTACGTATAAAATCTTGGTCATAAGTCTTAATTGGCAATACCAGCTATGCAGACCACAAAAGACCTTTGCGTGACCATGTTCTCGCCACATCTGGACGGCGTTTAGGCCCTGCACGCGATACTCATTCTATCTGTGTCGGGTGCATTGCTTTGATTACAAGGGGACTAGACCTGATGAGACTTAACCAGAAACGGGCGACTATTTTGCTGTGTACGGTAGCATTTGCTGCGTTGAGCGGTTCGGCGTTCGCCAGACCCTCCCATCACCACCGGCATTCGTCCGCGAACGCCGTTCGATCCGTGGCGCAGCCGCAAACGGACGTTGCGGATCGCGACATGCGTTATCCGTCTAACGCTGCCGCAACGGTGGCCGCGCCGTCGGCCTTGGCGGAGGTCACTGTTGGCCGCCGCCGTCATGGCCGCCAAATGTCGGCCTTTGAGCGAGCGCAGTCGCATTCGAACTCCGCCTTTGGCGGCTTAACCAACGATGCGCTGGTCAGCGAGGCGCGCAAATATATCGGCACCAACCCGACCGGCCGCGGCAGGCTGTGGTGTGGCGCCTTTATGGACCTGGTGCTCAAGCGCACCGGGCATGCAGGCGGCGGCAATCTCGCCATCGGCTATGAGCATTACGGTACGCGCGTGTCGGGACCGCAAGTTGGTGCCATCGCGGTGATGGGGCGCCGCGGCGGCGGCCATGTCGGCGTGGTCACCGGCATCGATGCCAACGGCAATCCGATCATCGTCTCCGGCAATCACAACAACACGGTTGCCGAGTTGGTTTATCCGCGCGGGCGCATCGCCGCCTATGTCGTGCCGGGCGGCTGATCCTACGCCGCTGGAATCTCAGAATATTGCGCAATGCGAAACGGCCGGCTCTATCCGCCGGCCGTTTCGTTTATTTTGTCGCCAATGGCGATGTCGCCGCTCGCGATCACCTCGGCATAGACGCCGCAATCGGCATGGCCGAATTTGTCCATTATCGTGCGCGGAATAGCCAGGTCGCGAATGCCGGTGCCGGGATCGACTTCGGTGGCAGCGCAGCGCTGGATGCGCTTGAACACTTTGAGTCGCGCGCCGCCGATCGCCAGCTCCCGGCCGAGCAGGTCGAATTCATGCCAGGCCGGCCAGCCGGCGGCGTAGACGTTGCCGCGAAATCGCACGGGATCGACGGGGCTGCCGACGGCGCTCTCGACCGCCGCCACCGAGGCAAGATTGATGATGGAAACCACTTTTTTCGCCACGTCCGAAAAGCTGTGATTGCCGCCAAACAACACCTTGGGCGGACCGGACAATTCCTTCGGCATGAAGCGGCGGAAAAACGCTTCGATCGCCAGCCGCCCTTCCTCTGTCCTTAAGTCGCCGCGCGCTGCTTCGCGGCCTTCCCACCGAATCGACAAAGTATGGCTCGCCTCGTCGTAGTCGGTGCGTAGGCTCGCCAAGCCGCGCGTTGCGCATCAGCATCAGGAAGCGCTGCTTGGGGAAATAGGCGGGCGCGGCGGGGTCGAAGCCACTGGGGCCGTTTTCGATAGCGTAGAGCCGATCGGCCGGCAGGGTCGCCCCGGCCGATAGTGCAACTCGCTCCAGCGATTGGGCGGAAAGCCCTTTCACCGGATAACGGTAGATGGCGCGGATAACAGCGGCCTCGTTTGGCATTGTTTTTTCAGCCCTTTGATAGGTCTTCAAACAGCAATAAGAGTTCCCACATAATGATCCAAGCGGGTTGCCTTCATGGGACCTGCCTTTTTGACCGGTGCCATAATGGGCCGAGGGAGTTGATGATCATGAATTTCGAGAAGTACACCGATCGCGCCCGCGGTTTCGTGGAATCCGCTCAATCGCTGGCCGTGCGCGAGGGCCACCAGCAATTCGCCCCCGAACATTTGCTGAAAGTGCTGCTCGACGACCCGGAAGGGTTGGCGGCGGGCCTGATCGACCGCGCCGGCGGCAATTCCCGCCAGGCGCTGAAGGCGGTCGAGGCGGCGCTCGCCAAGCGGCCCAAGGTTTCCGGGGGCGGCGCCGGGCAAATCTATCTCGATCCAGCCTTGGCCCGGGTTTTCGAGGTCGCCCAGAAAGCCGGAGAGAAGGCCGGCGACAGCTTCGTCACCGTCGAGCGGCTGCTGCTCGCGCTGGCACTGGAGAAGGGCAGCGAGGCCGGCAAGATTCTCAGCCAGGCTGGCGTCACGCCGCAGAACCTCAACGCGGTCATCGAAGCGCTGCGCAAGGGCCGCACCGCGGATTCGGCTTCGGCCGAAAACGCCTATGATGCTCTGAAGAAATATTCCCGCGATCTCACGCAGGCCGCACGCGACGGTAAGCTCGATCCCGTCATCGGCCGTGACGAGGAAATCCGCCGGACCATTCAAGTTCTGTCGCGCCGGACCAAGAACAATCCGGTGCTGATCGGCGAACCCGGCGTCGGCAAGACCGCAATCGTCGAAGGCCTTGCGCTGCGCATCGTCAATGGCGACGTGCCGGAGAGCCTTTCCGACAAGAAGCTTCTCGCGCTCGATCTCGGCGCACTCATCGCCGGCGCGAAATATCGCGGCGAATTCGAGGAGCGGCTTAAAGCCGTGCTGAACGAGGTAACGTCATCGGACGGCGGCATCATTTTGTTCATCGACGAGATGCACACCTTGATCGGCGCCGGCAAGGCCGACGGCGCTATGGACGCCTCCAATTTGCTGAAACCTGCGCTGGCACGCGGCGAACTGCATTGTATCGGCGCCACCACGCTCGATGAGTACAAGAAGCACGTCGAGAAAGATGCTGCGTTGGCCCGCCGGTTCCAGCCGGTGTTCGTGTCGGAACCGACGGTCGAGGATACGATCTCGATCTTGCGTGGGTTGAAAGACAAATACGAGCAGCATCACGGCGTGCGCATCGCCGATTCGGCGATCGTTGCGGCGGCGATGTTGTCGCATCGCTATATCACCGACCGTTTCCTGCCGGACAAAGCCATCGACCTGATCGATGAGTCGGCGGCGCGGCTCAAAATGCAGGTCGATTCCAAGCCCGAAGAACTCGATTCGATCGACCGGGAAATTGTGCGGCTGAAGATCGAGCAAGAGGCGCTGAAGAAAGAAAGCGATGCCGGCTCCAAAGACCGTCTTAAGCGTCTGGACGTCGAGCTCAAGGACCTCGAGAAAAAATCTGCCGATATCACCAGCCGCTGGAAAGCGGAAAAGGAAAAACTGTCGGACGCGCAGAAACTCAAGACCGAACTCGACCAGCTGCGCGCTGAACTCGCCAATGCGCAGCGCAAGGGCGAATACCAGCGCGCGGGTGAATTGGCCTATGGCCGCATCCCCGAGTTGGAAAAAAAGCTCAAGACGATCGAAGCGACCGACGCCAAACGTGGCGCCATGGTCGAGGAGACCGTGACCGCCGATCACGTCGCGCAGGTGGTCTCGCGCTGGACCGGCGTGCCGGTCGACCGAATGCTGGAAGGCGAAAAGGAAAAACTCCTGCGCATGGAGGATGAACTCGCCAAACGCGTCATCGGCCAGCGGGAAGCGGTGCAGGCGGTGTCGACCGCGGTGCGCCGCGCGCGCGCCGGCTTGCAGGACCCCAACCGGCCGATCGGTTCTTTTATGTTCTTAGGCCCGACCGGCGTCGGTAAGACCGAGCTGACCAAGGCGCTCGCCGAATATTTGTTCGACGACGAAAACGCGCTGATCCGCATCGACATGTCCGAGTACATGGAAAAGCACTCGGTCGCGCGCCTGATCGGCGCGCCTCCGGGCTATGTCGGCTACGACGAAGGCGGCGCGCTCACCGAAGCGGTGCGGCGCCGGCCCTATCAGGTCATCTTGTTCGACGAGATCGAGAAGGCGCATCCGGATGTGTTCAACGTCCTGCTGCAGGTGCTCGACGACGGCCGGCTCACGGACGGGCAGGGCCACACCGTGGATTTCCGTAATACGCTCATTGTCATGACTTCAAATCTTGGCGCCGATTTCCTGGTCAATCAGCCGGACGGTGAAGACACCGACGCGGTGCGCGATCAGGTCATGGCCGTGGTGCGCGCAGCGTTCCGGCCGGAATTCCTCAATCGCGTCGACGAGATCATCCTGTTCCACCGGCTGAAGAAATCGGAGATGACCCGCATCGTCGATATCCAGATGATGCGGCTACAGAAGCTGTTGGAGGATCGCAAGATCACCATCGCGCTCGACGCCAGCGCGCGCGAGTGGCTGGCGGACAAAGGCTGGGATCCGGCCTATGGCGCGCGGCCGCTCAAGCGGGCGATCCAGAAGGCGGTGCAGGACCCGCTCGCCGAGATGATCCTCGCCGGCGCGATCAAGGACGGTGAGAAAGTCGCCGTCTCCGCCGGCAAGCAGGGCCTGACCTTTAACGGCAAGCTGGCGCAGGCGGCGTAATCGTAAACTGTCATGCCCGGCACAAGCCCGGCCATGACGAAACGATAGACAACTGAATTGAAACTTACCGTATCGCCGGTGCGCTAGACGCGACGCGCGCCGGCTTGCGCGCCATGATGCCGTCGAGGCGTTCGCGCTCCTGCTCGAAGCTCGTCAGCATTGCGCCATCCAGAACGCGGCCGCGCGGCAGCTTAATGCGCATCGGATCGACGAAGCGGCCATTGACCAGAATTTCGTAGTGCAGGTGCGATCCGGTGGACAGGCCGGTCGAGCCGACGAAGCCGATCACCTGGCCTTGCCGTACACGCTGGCCTTCGTCGATGCCGCGGGCGAAGGCGCTCATGTGACCGTAAGCGGTCTCATAGCCGTTGGTGTGGCGGATGCGGATATATTTGCCGTAGCCAGACTCCCAGCCCGCCTTCTCGATCGTGCCGTTGCCGGACGCGTAGACCGGCGTGCCGGTCGGTCCCGCCCAGTCAACGCCGGTATGCATCTTGGTGTAACCGAGGATCGGATGCCGGCGAATGCCGAAGCCGGAGCGCATGATGCCGGCCATCACCGGCTTGCGGACCAGAAATTTCTTCGCACTCTTTCCGCTCTCGTCGTAGTAATCGACGATGCCGTCATCGGGCGACTGGAAACGGTAGAACTTCTTGGCTTCGCCGCCGACCGTGAGGGCTGCGAACAGCACGTCATTGCGGCTGTCGGCGACCGGCGTTTCGTCCTCGCCGGCGTAGAGCACCTCGAAGGAATCCCCCGGCTGCACCTTGCGCTGGAAATCGACGTCGTAGGAGTAGATGCGGATCAAGTCCTCGATAATGGGCCGCGGGATCTGATTGCGCAGCGCGGTTTCATAGACGCTGTGATAGAGCGTCACGCCGCCGGTATCGTCGTCGTTACTATCTTCCGAATTATCGGCCACGTCGGTGCCGACACTCTTGACGTCGACGGAAACGTATTTTCCGGTATCGGACAGCGCCACCACCGCGTCGACCGATGTGTCGCTGGCGATGATGACGCGGATCGGCTGCAGGCGCTGGCTGCCGGGCACCGGGGTCATGAGAACGCGCAGCTTCTGACCTTCCTTAATACCGCCGTCCTTGCCGCGGGGTCCGAGCACTTTATTGATCGCGCCGATCTCCTCGGGAGTGGCGCCAAGATCGCGCAAGATGCCGGCGACATTGTCGCCCTTCTTGACCACGATCACGCGGTCGTTGAAGGGATTGCCGCCGGTGGTTTCGGTGGTCGTCTTCGGCAGCAGCGTGATGTTCTCGGGCACGATGCGCGCTTCGAAGCCGGCATAAGGATCGGCGGCTGGCTCGCCGGCATAGGCCAGCTTGATGCCGGTGATGTTCGGCGCGATCGGCATATTTTTCGCGGCCTTCTCGCTCCACTCGGCGGCTTCACGCACGCGCGCTACGACCTCGTCGTTCGGCGTCAGCACGGCGATCTTGAGCTTTGGCAGTGCCGCCGCCAGGTCGCGCATGACGAACGCGACTTCGGCATCGGGCTCGGCCTCCGGCGCATTGTTGGCCGAGGCGGTGCCGCTACCGGAGCCGGATTCGGCGAGCAAGCGTTGCGGATTGAACGGCGGAATCCCGGCGGAGAGATCGCTGACGGTGAGCGATAGATTGCCGGCGATGCGTACGAACGGGCGCACCCGCACGACCTCATGATTGCCGACCCGCGTCGTGGTGGAGACGCGGATCACCTGGCGGGCGAAGGACGGTTCTTCCGCCGTCGGCAGCCGGTCGCTTTTGCGCGAAGCGCTGGGCCGGTCGGCGCCGCCGCCAAGCGCGCCGCGCAACGCGACC
>CAWEKJ010000003.1:0-79396 GCA_963809675.1 uncultured Alphaproteobacteria bacterium | reverse complement strand
TATAAGCGCCGCGGCCCACTCGACATTCGCTCAGGTCCGGCCCGCAAACGCCGGTAGCCAAACCGATGATTAACATCATCCTCATCCCCGCCCGTATGGCTTCAAGCCGTCTACCCGGCAAGCCCTTGGCGGATATCGCGGGCGAGCCAATGATCGTGCACGTGCTGCGCCGCGCGCAGGCCGCGAAAATCGGCGAGACGGTCGTGGCGACCGATTCCGAAGCGGTCGTGGCCGCGGTGGAAAAGGCGAACGGCCGCGCGATCATGACGCGGGCCGACCACGCCTCCGGCTCCGACCGCATCTATGAGGCGCTTGCAGCGCTTGACCCCGAGCGCCGCATCGGCACCGTCGTCAATGTGCAAGGCGACCTGCCGACCATCGACCCGACCGACATCCGCGCCGCGCTTGGGCCTCTGTCCGATCCCCAAGTCGATATCGCGACCATCGCTGCGATCATCGCCGACCCGGCTGACCGCACCAATCCAAACGTGGTCAAGGTTTCCGGCAGCACCGTCTCGCCCGGCCGGTTTCGCGGGACCACTTTCACGCGCGCCGACGCGACCGGTTCGGGTCCGCACTATCACCACATCGGGCTTTACGCCTACCGCCGCGCGGCGCTGGAGCGTTTCGTCAAGCTGCCGCCCTCGGCCAACGAGCAGCGCGACAGGCTTGAGCAATTGCGCGCGCTTGATGCCGGCATGCGCATCGATGTCGCCGTGGTGAAAAGCGTGCCGCTCGGCGTCGACACGCCCGAGGAGTTGGCCAAGGCGCGGGCGTTGCTCGGTTGACTCCGGGTGGAATGTCCGCGTAACGGAACGGGTCGGAGGCGGCGGCGATGGCCAAGAAAAAGATCATTTTCCAAGGCGAACCGGGGGCGAATTCGCATCTTGCCTGCCGCGAAGCCTATCCGGATCACGAGCCGGTCCCTTGCCCGACCTTCGAGGATTGCTTCTCCGCGCTCACCGGCGGCGATGTCGATCTCGGCATGATCCCGATCGAGAATTCCGTCGCCGGCCGTGTCGCCGACATCCATCATCTGATGCCGACGTCGAAGCTGCACATCATCGCCGAATGGTTCTTGCCGATCCGCAATCAGTTGATGGCGCCGAAGGGCGCGACGCTGAAAACTATCAAGTCGGTGGAAAGCCACGTGATGGCGCTCGGCCAGTGCCGCAAGATCATCCGCGAGCTGAAACTAAAGCCGGTGGTCGCCGCCGACACCGCCGGTTCAGCGCGCGAGGTGGCCGAGAGCAAGGATGTGACGCGCGCGGCAATCGCCTCGCGGCTGGCGGCGGAAATCTACGGCCTCAACATCCTGAAAGAGAACGTCGAGGATGAAGCCAATTCGACCACGCGTTTCATTGTGCTATCGCCTGAAAAGAAATGGGCGCCGCAGGGCAAAGGCAAGGTTATCACCACCTTCGTGTTCCGCGTGCGCAACGTGCCGGCGGCGCTCTACAAGGCGATGGGCGGGTTCGCCACCAACGGTATCAACATGACCAAGCTCGAAAGCTATATGGTCGGCGGCAATTTCTTCGCCACGCAATTCTATGCCGACGTCGAGGGGCACCCGGATGACCACGCGCTGGTGTTCGCGCTCGAGGAGCTCGCCTTCTTCTCCAAGGAGTTGACCATCCTCGGCGTCTATCCCGCGCATCCGTACCGCGAGACATTCAAGGAAGACAAGGACTGAGCCGTAAGACGCAAACTCATGTGAGGACGTCATGACGACCATGGTTCGCTTGCTTGCTTTCTGCATAGGTCTGCTCGTTGCCAGTGGCGCATTCGCGCAGAACGCGGCGGCACATTATCCCGATCATCCGGTGCGGGTTGTGGTTGGCTTCTCCGCCGGCGGCCCGACCGATGTCATCGCCCGCATCGTCGCGGAGAAGCTGTCGGCGTCGCTCGGCCAGCAATTCTACGTCGACGACAAGCCCGGCGCCGGCAGCAACATCGCCAACGCCGAAGTCGCAAAGTCGGCGCCGGACGGCTACACCATCACCGTGGTGAGCACCGGCTTCATGGTCAACATGAGTCTGTACGCCAAGGTCCCGTACGACGCGGTCAAGGATTTCACGCCGGTTACCATGGTCGCCTTTTCTCCCAATGTGATCGTGGTCAATCCATCGATGCCAGTGAAGACCGTCAAAGAGCTGATCGAGTTGATCAAAGCCAATCCCGGCAAATATAGTTTCGCCGGACCCGGCATTGGCTCGACGCCGCATTTGTCGGGAGAATTGTTCAAGCAAAAATTCGACCTCGACATGGTGCACGTCCCCTTCCCCGGCGCAGCACCCGCGATCACTTCGACCATCGGCGGCCACACACAAATCGCCTTTACCGCGCTGCCACCGGCGTTGGGCAATATCCAAAGCGGAAAATTGCGCGCGCTCGCCGTGCTCGCGGACAAGCGCAGCGCGGAAGTCCCCGATGTCCCGACCATGCAGGAAGCCGGCTACTCCGACCAGGAGGCCGACACCCTCACCGGCGTGATGGCGCCGGCGGGCACGCCGAAGGAGATTATCGATCTGCTGCACCGTGAGATCGTCAAGGCGGTGGCGCTGCCGGAGGTCGCGGCACATCTGCATAAGCTCGGCTTCGTGCCGGTAGCAAATAAACCGGAAGAGTTCGGTGCGCGCATCAAAAGCGAAATCGTGAAGTGGGGCAAAGTGGTCCACGACGCGCATCTGCGCATCGAGTGACACGGCAGATATCATGCAGCGTAAGGTAATGATCGCTTGCGCGGTAACCGGGTCGGCCGATACGCCGTCGCGCAACCCCGCTGTCCCGGTAACGCCGGAGCAGATCGCCGCGTCGGCGATCGATGCTGCCAAAGCGGGCGCGGCCATTGTCCACATCCACGTGCGCGATCCGAATACCACGCGGCCGAGCATGGATCCGGCGCTCTATCGCGAGGTCGTGGACCGCATCCGCGCCAGCGGCACCGACGTGCTCATCAACCTCACCACCGGTCCCGGCGCGCGGTTTATTCCCGGCACTGACGATCCGCTTAAACCCGCGCCCGGCAGCACGCTGTCGTTGCCGGCCGAACGTGTACGCCATGTAGTCGAGCTAACGCCCGAAATCTGCAGTCTCGACATGGGCAGCATGAACATGGGCGGGCAAGTTTTCGTCAACACACCAGCCCATCTCGAGGCCATGGCGGTGACGATCCGCGACGCCGGCGTCACGCCCGAGCTCGAAGTATTCGAGGCCGGCCATCTCATGCTCGCCAGACGGCTGATCGAAACCGGCCACGTAAAACCGCCCGGCCTGTTCCAAATCTGCCTCGGGATTTCCTGGGGCCAGCCGGCCACTTCGGAGGCGGTCAGCTACATGCGCAGCCTGCTGCCGGCCAACTGCGTCTGGTTTGCGTTCGGCATTTCGCTGCATCAGTTCCCCATCGCCGCGCAGACCGTTCTGCTCGGCGGCCACGTACGGGTCGGACTGGAGGACAATCTCTATCTGGAGAAGGGCAAGCTCACGCCGAGTAACGCCGCATTGGTGGAAAAGGCTGCGAACATCATCGAAATACTGGGCGATCACGTCGCCACGCCGGCCGACGCGCGCCAGATGCTGGGACTGCGAATAGCCGGCATTTAGAGCCCTTTTCTGCGGCGATGGCGAAAAGCCTGCAACACTTCCGTAACTATAAATGCATGGGCCGGGGACCCCGACCGAGCCTCACGGTTTAGTTTCTAGAGGGCTTAACTGGTTTCACCGGCGGCCCCGTATCCTGCAAATTAGCCATGCGAATTGTACTGGTCGACCCTAGCCGTACCGTGCGCCGGATCGTCACCGATCTTGTACAGCACTGGAAACATGAGGTGCGATCATTTTCCGACGGGGCCGAAGCGCTTGCATACATTCAGCACGACGATGCCGTCCGCGCCGTCATTACGAGTGCCGAGCTACCATCGATGTCGGGAGTAGAGCTGTGCGTCCAGGCGCGCGCTTTTTCCGGAAATCGCCGGCCGCTCTACATCATTTTGATGTCCTCCAACGACGAGCACTCCAAATGCGTACAAGCTCTGGACAACGGCGCGGACGATTTCATTACCAAACCTCCAATCGCTGAGGAGCTGCTCGCGCGGTTGCGAACGGCGGACCGTGTCACGTCGATGCAATGCGAGCTGGTGCGGCATGCAACCACCGACTATCTGACCGGACTATCCAATCGCCGCGCATTTTTCGAGAATGCCGCTAACGTGATCGAGTGGGCGAAAAGCGGACATGCCGCGTCTGCCATCATGATCGACCTCGACCACTTCAAGCAGATCAACGATGTTCACGGCCACGACACCGGAGACGCGGTTTTAAAGCGCGTCGCCGCCGAGATCGCGCCATTGCCGGGAACTGCCGGCCGCCTGGGCGGCGAGGAATTTGGACTGCTGGTGCAAAACGATTTGGCAGACGCCGTTAACATCGCGCAGGAATTCCGGCGCCGCGTGGAAAGTCTCAAGATTTTCACGGGCGAGCATGCGGTCGCGGTGACGTGCAGCATTGGGGTAGCCGAATGGGAAGCCGGAGATTCTATCGATGAACTTCTCAGGCGGGCGGACATGGCGCTCTATGAGGCCAAACGTGCCGGCCGCAACAAGATTATTGCCGCGGGCACCTACGCGCCTTCAAATAAGCCCACAGAATGGCGCGGTACGACGCGTGTCTTGGACCGAGAGTCTTAAATCTTTCATTTTCTATATAAAATCCTGCCGTTCGTAGGATCGCACATCCACGCCGCCTTTATTCCGCCGCCTGCCGCGACGGCGGTCGCATGGATTCCAGCCCGTCCGCGGCGGTGGCGGAGATGGTGGTGCGCACCATCAGCCGCGCTTCGTGCGCGGGCCACGGCCGGCCGCGATGCATGGTGGCGCGGTTATCCCACATCACGACGTCGCCGCTTTTCCACGCGTGCACATAGCTTACGTCCGGCGTGGTCGCGACCGCCGTCAGTTCCTCGATCAGCTTTTTGCCTTCCGCCGGATCCATGCCTTCGACCGCATAGGCGTGCGAGGCGAGATAAAGCGCGCCGCGGCCGTTGACTGGATTTTTCCACACCATGCGCCAGCATTGCGGCGGCAACGCCGCGCGTTCCTCCGGGCTCGCAAGGTCGGCGGTGATTTTACCGCGCGAATGCGCATAGTCGTGCCAAGCAAAGGAATTTTCCAGTTTCTTGCGCAGGTTCGCATCGAGTCGTTCAAAGGCAAGCCGGGTCGAGACATATTCGGTTTCGCCGCCGCGTGCCGGAATAGTGCGCGCCGACAGTATCGAGGTCAGCGCCGGCACGCTCTTGAACGATGAATCGGTGTGCCAAAGTTGATTGGCTTTGTTGCGGAGCGCGTAGCGGTGATCCGGCGGCACTACCTTGCCGTCCGCTCCGATGGTGGTGAGGATCACGAAGTGGCTGCCGGTGCCGAGCGAGCCGACTTTGGTGACTTCCGGCGGGCCGAAGCGGCGCGAGAACGCAAGCTGGCCCTCGTCCGACACGTCCTGGCCGCGAAAGACCAGCACCGAATGGTCCTCGAACGCCGCGCGTGCCGCCGCGTAAGCGGCGTCGTCGACGGCGATGTCGGCAAGCGTGATGCCGCGCAGCTCCGCAGCAAATCCTGGGCCCAGCGGGACGATTTCCATCGGCGTATCTCCCCGGCTTTATTGTTTGGCCAATTTTCCTCCAAAACGGGCGGCCTGGCAATGCACCCTAGCCGCGCTCGCGCTCATAACGCTCGACAAAACGCGGCGAAAGCTTGCGCAACCGCTCGATATCGATACGGCCGGAGCGCTGGATATAGCTCATGGCGAAATCCAGCGGCGCGAGCTGCATGTATTCGGCGAAATTCTCATACCAGCTCGCGCTGGTGTCGGCCCCGGTGACGATTTTGTCCACGATCGGCCGCCGCGCGGCTTCATAAGCCGGCAGAGCGGCCGCCACGTCGTCGCCATGGGTGGCCAGCGCCTTGTCGAGCGCGATGGCGTCCTCCATCGCCAGCCGCGTACCGGAGCCGATGGAGAAATGCGCGGTGTGGGCGGCGTCGCCGATCAGCACATGCTTGCCGTAGTGCCAACGCGCGCTGCTCAGATGCGGAAACCGGCGCCAGATCGAATTGTTGGACACGAGGTGCTTGCCGCCGAGCGCATCGGCGAAGACCTTTTCGCACAGCGCACGGCTGTCGGCCTCTTCCATGCGCTCGAAGCCGGCGCGGGCAAAGGTCGGCTCATCGACCTCGACGATGAATGTGCTGCGGCCCGGCGCGTAACGATAATGATGCGCGTTGAAATCGCCAATCGGCGTATGGCGGAAGGTCTGCGTCAGCGTGTCGAAAACTTTGGGGGTACCGAACCAGGCGAACCGGTTGGAGCCATAACTCACGACCGGGTCGAAGGCATCGGCAAACGTGTGCCGCACCAGCGAATTGGCGCCATCGGCGCCGACGACCAGATCGGCGCCGCCGAATTCGTCGAGCGACGTCACCACGCGCGCGAATTGCCGGCTCGATGCCGATCGAACGCACGCGCTCCTGCAGCAGTTGCAGCAGCTTCAGCCGGCCGATGGCGGCAAAGCCGATGCCGTCGATCGACGACGCGCTCGTTCTTGTGCACGAGCGTGATGTCGTTCCAGGATTCCATCTGCGGCGTGATGGCGGCGAATGTTTCCGGATCGTCCTCGCGCAGGAATTCCAGCGCGCGGTCGGAGAACACCACGCCGAAGCCGAAGGTGGCGTCGGCCGGATTCTGTTCGATCACGGCGATGTCGGCGTCCGGGCGGCGGCGCTTGATCAAGTAGGCGAGATAAAGGCCCGGCGGGTCCGGCGCCGAGAATGGCAATGCGCATGGGATGTTGTAACCAATCCGCCTCATCCTGAGGAGGCCCGCAGGGCCGTCTCGAAGGATGGGGCGGCCACCGATCTCGGGTTTACCCGAGATCGGCAAGCAATATGCCCAAGTCGGCTATAGCCGACTTGGGATGTTCGAGACGCGCCGCTTCGCGACGCTCCTCACCATGAGGCCGATTTAAATCGTCTGATTATACGCGCCCACTTCCGGGTGCTGGCGCAGCACGCCGTCGACCGCCTTGAACATGTCGCGCATGCGCGCTTCCGACACCGGGCTTTCGACCACCACCACCAGCTCCGGCTTGTTCGACGATGCGCGCACCAGGCCCCAGGTGCCGTCCTCGACCGTGACGCGCACGCCGTT
Source organism: uncultured Alphaproteobacteria bacterium (assembly GCA_963809675.1). GTDB lineage: Bacteria > Pseudomonadota > Alphaproteobacteria > Rhizobiales > Xanthobacteraceae > Pseudolabrys. The sequence goes on along the minus strand of CAWEKJ010000003.1, from coordinate 72,202 downwards.
GACGGTGACCAGATCGCGGATCGTCTGGCCGGCGACCGTGTCGCCCTTGGCCATGACGTCCTGGAAATGCGTCACCACCGCGTCGGCTACGCCGTATTTCTTCTCGTCGTCGCAATGCGGCGACATGGTCGGCGAGCCCCACGTCTTGGGCAGCGCCTTGCGCAAGTCGGCCATCGTCTTTCCCGGGTTGCGGTCGAGCATGTCGCAAACGGCAAGCGCCGAAGATCATGCCGTCGTCATAGCCGCGTCCATAGGGCTTGTTGAAAAAGAAATGGCCGGACTTCTCGAAGCCGGCGAGCGCGCCCAGTTCGTTGACGCGCCGCTTGATGTAGGAGTGCCCCGTCTTCCAGTAGTCGACCTTGACGCCATTGGCCTTGAGCACCGGGTCGGTGAGAAAAAGGCCAGTCGATTTCACGTCCACCACGAAGGTCGCGCGCTTGTGCTGGCTCGACATGTCGCGCGCCAGCATGACGCCGACTTTGTCGGCGAAAATCTCCTCACCCTCGTTATCCACCACGCCGCAGCGGTCGCCGTCGCCGTCGAAGCCGAGCGCGACGTCGGCCTTGTTGACCAGCACCGCGTCGCGCATGGCGTGCAGCATCTTCATGTCTTCGGTATTCGGATTGTAGCGCGGGAACGTGTGATCGAGCTCGCAATCGAGCGGCACCACCTCGCAGCCGATCGCTTGCAGGATGCGCGGCGCGAAAGCGCCGGCGGTGCCGTTGCCGCAGGCGGCAACCACTTTGAGCTTGCGCTTGATCTTCGGCCGCTTGGTCAGGTCGGCGATGTAGCGGTCGGGGAAATTCTCGACGAAGTCGTAGCTGCCGCCGCCCTTGAGATCGAACTTGCGCGCCCAGCACGATCTCCTTGAGCCGCTTCATCTCGTCCGGCCCGAAGGTGAGCGGCCGGTTGGCGCCCATCTTCACGCCGGTCCAGCCATTGTCGTTGTGCGAGGCGGTGACCATGGCGACGCAGGGCACGTCCAGCTCGAACTGCGCGAAATAGGCCATCGGCGTGATCGCAAAGCCCGATGTCGTGCACCTTGCAGCCCGCCGCCATCAGGCCGGTGACCAACGCCAGCTTCACCGAAGCGGAATAACCGCGGAAATCGTGGCCAGTGACGATCTCGGGCTTCACGCCCATCTCGCGGATCAGCGTGCCGAGCCCCATGCCGAGCGCCTGCACGCCCATCAAATTGATTTCTTTTTCCAACAGCCAGCGCGCGTCGTATTCGCGAAAGCCGGTCGGCTTCACCAGCGGCGAGGATTCATAGGCGTAAGTATTGGGCGTGAGTGCGGATTTCGGTGTCGGAAACATCAGGTCCTCAAAACAAAGCGCGGGCAGAACTGCATACCCCAACGCCGGGACCCCGCAAAGCGATCCTGCATAAATGACGGTAAAAGACCTACTGCTCGAGCACCAGGCGGCCGTCGGCGACTTCGTAGCGCCGCAACCGCGACAGAAAGGCGACGCCGAGCAGGTTCTGCGACAGCGCCTCGTCCGGCAGCACCAGCGCCGGCACATCGAAGACCGTGATGTCGCCGATCTCGATGCGCTCGAGCTTGGCGCGGCGCGGCCTTGATCTTGCCGTTGGCGGTGGAGACCACCGCCGTGTAGTCGCGCGCATCGGGTGGATGCCGATCATCGCGGCGTCGGTCTCGCGCAGGACCACCAGCGAGGCGCCGGTATCGACCAGGAAATCGATGTGCCGGCCGTCGATGCGGGCGTCGACGTGGAAATGGCCGTCGCGGCCGCTCGACAGCTCCATCGTGTGCTGGCCGGCCGAGGACTGCGCTCGGCTGTTCGACCGGTTGTACCGCCGCCGCCTGCGTGCGTGCGGCGCCACCACCGTCTTATCGGCGAAGCGCGCGAGATAGCCGCCGGCGACAAGCGCGGCCACGGCGAGGAACAGGATTTGACGCATGGCAAAGGCCCGATTGTTACGCCGGACAGTCGCATGCGCTTGCCGAAGACCGGATTAACGCGAGGCCTGACGGCATTCCGTGCCTTTACGCGTGGTGACCGACCGGTTAAAAGAACTGCAAAAATTCTATTCGCTGCGGCGCTTGGCGCGGCGGGTCGGCGGCGCCGACATCGGATCGTCGGGCCAGGGATGGCGGGGATAACGCCCGCGCATCTCGGTTTTCACGTCTTTATAGCTGCCACGCCAGAAGCCCGGCAGATCGCGCGTCACCTGCACCGGCCGGTGCGCCGGCGACAGCAGCTCGATCACCAGCGCCACGCGTCCGCCGGCGATCGCAGGATGCCGCGCGAGCCCGAACAAGTTCCTGCACGCGGATCGAGACCGTCGGGCCCCTCTCGGCCTCGTAATCGATCGGCACCGAGAGCCGGACGGCGCGGTGAAATGCGTCGGCGCCTCGGCGTCGAGCCGCTTGCGCAAAGCCCAAGGTAACAGTGCGTCGAGCGCGGCGGCGAGATCATCGGCGCCGATCTGCGACAGCGCGGTCTTGCCGGCGAGGAACGGCGCCAGCCATTCGGCGGCGCTGCGGGCCAGCGCTTCGTCGGAGAGATCGGGCCACTCATCGCCTTCCGCTTTGCGCAGGAATTGCACGCGGTTGCGCAATTGAAGTTGCGGCTTGCTCCATGGCAATTTGCGGATGCCGAGCCCCGCGATACCTTCGGCCAGCAGCCTGCGCGCTGTCGGCGTCCGGCTCAACCGGCTTGATCTGCTCCGCCAGCACAAGGGCGCCGAGCCGGCGGCTGCGCCGCGCGCGCAGCGATGCGGACGCAGCGTCGAACGTCACCGTCTCGCGGTCTTCGATTTTGTCGCCGAAGCGCGCCTCGATCTCGGCGAGCGTGATCGGCGCGGCCAGGATAATGCGGCTCGCCGCCGCCGCGCCGGTCAGCTCGGCCACCGCCAGAAACGGCTCGCGCGCCAGCGGCGACGCCGGATCGACCGTGCCGCCGCGGCCATTGGCCAGCAGGAACGCGCCATTGCCGCCGCCGCGGCTCTTGGCGATGCGGTCGGGATAGGCCAGCGCGAGCAGCGATCCCACGCTTTCTCCGCTGCCTGTTTCTTTCCCGCCCGCCGTTTCGCTCCACCGCTTCACCATCGCCCGTGCCTCCTCGGCGCGGCGCGACGGTCGCGGCGGAACTGATCGAGCCGATGGCGCAGATCGACGTCGTCGCCGCCGAGCCCGCGCTCGGTCAGCACCGCGGCAATCGCCGCCGCCTGCGCGCCGGCGCCTTCGCGCGCGGCATCGACCACCATGCGCGCGAGCCGCGGCGGCAGCGGCAGCTGCCGCAGCCTGCTTGCCCTCGTCGGTGATGCGGCCTTGCGCGTCGATGGCGCCGAGCTCGCGCAGCAAGTCTTTGGCTTCGTTCAGCGCGGCCTGCGGCGGCGGATCGAGGAACGCCAGCTTGCCGGGATCGCTGGCGCCCCATTGCGCCAGATCGAGCACGAAGGACGACAGATCGGCCGACAAAATTTCCGGCCGCGTATAGGGCTCCAGCGAACCGGTCTGCGGCTCGTCCCACAGCCGGTAGCAGACGCCCGGCTCGGTGCGTCCGGCGCGGCCGCGGCGCTGATCGGCGGCGGCGCGCGACACGCGCACGGTTTCCAGCCGTGTCAGGCCGACATCCGGCTCGTAGCGCGGCACGCGCGCCAGACCGCTGTCGATCACCACGCGCACGCCCTCGATGGTCAGCGAGGTTTCCGCAATCGAAGTCGCCAGCACCACCTTGCGCCGGCCCGAGCGGCGCCGGCGAAATGGCGCGGTCCTGCTCGCGCGCATCGAGCGCGCCGAACAGCGCCACGATATCGACGTTCGGATCGCCGACGCGCTCCTTGAGCAGCGTCTCGGTGCGGCGGATTTCGGCAGCGCCCGGCAGAAACACCAGAACCGAGCCGGTATCGGCGCGCAACGCGCGCTGCACGGCGTCGGCCACCTGGCGCTCGATCGGCGCGCGCTGGTCGCGGCCGAGATAGCGCGTCTCGACCGGAAAAGCGCGGCCCTTGCTTTCGATCACCGGCGAATTTCCCAGCAACGCCGCCACCCGCGCGCCATCGAGCGTCGCCGACATCACCAGGATTTTCAGATCCTCGCGCAGGCCCTGCTGCGCGTCACGCGCCAATGCCAGCCCGAGATCGGCATCGAGCGAGCGTTCGTGAAATTCGTCGAACAGCACGGCGGCGACGCCGTCGAGCGAGGGATCGTCGAGCACGAGCCGCGTGAACACGCCTTCGGTGATGACCTCGATGCGCGTGCGTTTGGAGATTTTCGAACCGAAACGCACGCGCAGACCGATCGTATCGCCGACCTGCTCGCCCAGCGTCGAGGCCATGCGGGCCGCCGCGGCGCGGGCGGCCAGCCGGCGCGGCTCCAGCACCAGAATCTTCTTGTCTTTCGCCCATGGCTCGTCGAGCAGCACCAGCGGCACGCGCGTGGTCTTGCCGGCGCCGGGCGGCGCCACCAGCACGGCGGCATTGTTCGCCGCGAGCGCGGCGGTCAGCCGCGGCAACGCGTCGTCGATCGGAAGCGGTGTATCGAATTTTCGCATGTGTGACGTCGTCATCCGGAAAACGGATGGGAAAATTTCAGTCAGCGATGTGAACATTTCTGCCTGCCCCGCGCGCTGGCGCGGGGCCCATCAACGTCTAGTAGCGGTGACGTTGCTCATTTCCTGGCCCGCCCGACGCTCTCATAGACGAAGCCGTGGCGCGCGACTTCCTCGGGCCGGTAAATATTGCGCAGGTCGACCAGCACCGGCCGCTCCATCGCCTTCTTGAGCCGCGCGAAATCGAGCGCGCGGAATTGCTCCCATTCGGTCACGATCACCAGCGCGGAGGCGCCTTGCGCGCAATCATAGGCGTCCTTGCAAAAGGCGACATTGGCCAACAGCGGCTTGGCCTGCTCCATGCCGGTCGGATCGTAGGCGCGCACCTTGGCGCCCATGTCCTGCAGCGCCGTAATCAGCGGGATCGACGGCGCCTCGCGCATGTCGTCGGTGTTGGGCTTGAAGGTCAGGCCGAGCACGGCAATCGTCTTGCCGCGCAGCTCGCCGCCGAGCGCGCTCGCCACCTTGCGCGCCATCGCGCGCTTGCGCGCGTCGTTGACCGCCACCACCGCCTCGACGATGCGCAGCGGCGCCTCGTGATCGAGCCCGGTCTTGAGCAGCGCCACCGTGTCCTTGGGAAAGCACGAGCCGCCGAAGCCCGGCCCGGCGTGCAGGAATTTCGATCCGATGCGGTTGTCGAGCCCGATGCCGCGCGCGATCTCCTGCACGTCGGCGCCGACTTTTTCCGCCAGATCGGCGATCTCGTTGATGAAGGTGATCTTGGTGGCGAGGAAGGCGTTGGCCGCGTATTTGATCAGCTCGGCGGTGCGCCGGTCGGTGAACAGAATCGGCGAGCGGTTGAGATAAAGCGGCCGATAGAGCTCGGTCATCACCTCGCGCGCGCGCGCATCGTCGCTGCCGACCACGACGCGGTCGGGATGCTTGAAATCCTGGATGGCGGCGCCTTCGCGCAGGAATTCCGGATTGGACACCACCGCGAACTCCGCCTTCGGCTTGGCTTCGCGGATGATGCGTTCGACCTCGTCGCCGGTGCCGACCGGCACGGTCGACTTGGTGATCACCACCGTGAAGCCGTCGAGCGCGCCGGCGATCTCGCGCGCGGCGTCATAGACGAAACTCAAGTCGGCATGGCCGTCGCCGCGCCGCGACGGCGTGCCGACCGCGATGAACACCGCGTCGGCGCCTTTGACCGCGCCGGGCAGATCGTTGGTGAATTTCAGACGCCCGGCGCGCGCATTGGCGGCGACCAGGTCGACGAGCCCCGGCTCGTAGATCGGCACCTCGCCGCGCGTCAACGCGGCGATTTTCCCGGTGTCCTTGTCGACACAGGTCACGTCGTGGCCGAAATCGGCGAAGCAGGCCCCGGAGACGAGACCGACATAGCCGGTGCCGATCATGGCAACGCGCATGGAGTGCCCTTGTCGAAGTCGATGTTGTCCCGGCCACGGTGGCCGGCGGTCTCATAGCAGAGGCCGTCCCGAGTGGCGAGAGTAAGCCCTTTGCATTATCTGTGCGCGCGTTACGCGACAGATTGATTAACGCCGCGTCCGGGGCCACATTCGGCCCATGCCAGCCAGCACCAAAACCAAAGCCGCCCCCGCCGTCGCGAATCCGGCGGCGCGGCCGCTCAAAAAGGGCGACCACCTGTTTCTGGTGGACGGCTCCGGCTACATCTTCCGCGCCTATCACGCGCTACCGCCGCTGACCCGCAAATCGGACGGCTTACAGGTCAACGCCGTGCTCGGCTTCTGCAACATGCTGTGGAAGCTCTTGGCCGAGATGAAGGCCGACAAGCCGACCCATCTGGCCGTCGTGTTCGACAAATCCGAGAAAACCTTCCGCACCGAATTCTATCCCGAGTACAAGGCGCACCGTCCCGACGCGCCGGAAGACCTAATCCCGCAATTCCCGCTGATCCGCGAAGCCGTACACGCTTTCGAGATTCCCTGCCTGGAGCAGGCGGGCTTCGAAGCCGACGATCTGATCGCGACCTACGCGCGGCTCGCCAGCGAGGCCAAGGCGACCACCACCATCGTGTCGTCCGACAAGGACCTGATGCAGCTCGTCGGCAACGGCGTCACCATGTACGACACCATGAAGGACAAGCGCATCGGCGCCGCCGAAGTGATCGAGAAATTCGGCGTCGGACCCGACAAGGTGATCGAGGTGCAGGCGCTGATCGGCGATTCATCCGACAACGTGCCGGGCGTGCCCGGCATCGGCGTCAAGACCGCGGCACAATTGATCGGCGAATACGGCGATCTCGAAACGCTGCTCAAGCGCGCCGGCGAAATCAAACAGGACAAGCGCCGGCAATCCCTGATCGACAATGCCGAGATCGCGCGCATCTCCAAGCGTCTGGTCACGCTCGACCGCAACGTGCCGCTCGACGTGCCGGTCGATCAGCTCGCGGTGCACGAGCCGGACTACAAAAATCTCATCGCGTTCCTGAAGGCGATGGAGTTCAACACCATCACCCGCCGCGTCGCCGAGAAGGCCGAGATCGATGCCTCGCAGGTCGAGGCGGATGTGAAGCTGACATCGAGCGCGCCCGCCGCCGCGCGAAACGCGCCGGCAGCAAAAACCGGCGATCTGTTCGCACCGCCGCCGCAAGCCAAACCGGGCGGCAAGGCAGACAGCGCCCTCACCCCGATCTCGCTCGCCACGGCGCGCGCCGAGGCCGCGCGCAATACCAAGATCGATCGCGCCAAATACGAATGCGTGCGCACGCTGCCGCGCCTGAAAGAATGGATCGCGCGCGCCTATGACATCGGCGTGGTCGCGGTCGACACCGAGACCACCAGCCTCGACCCGATGACCGCGCATCTGTGCGGCTTCTCGCTGAGCGTTGCGCCCAACGAAGCCTGCTACGTGCCGATCGGCCATCGTGAAGGAAAACAAGACGGCAGCGACTTGTTCGCGCCGGAAGCCAAGCTCCTGCACGACCAGATTCCGGAAAGCGACGCGCTGGATCTGCTCAAGCCGCTGCTCGAGGACAGAAGCATCCTCAAGATCGCGCAGAACATGAAATACGACTGGCTGGTGTTCGCGCAGCGCGGCATCCAGATCGCCGGCTACGACGACACCATGCTGATTTCCTACGTGCTCGATGCCGGCAAAGGCGGCCACGGCATGGACGATCTCGCCAAGCGCTGGCTCAACCACGACACCATCCATTTCCACCACGTCGCCGGTTCCGGCAAATCGCAGGTGACGTTCGACTGCGTCGCCATCGACAAGGCCACCGAATATGCCGCCGAAGACGCCGACGTCACGCTGCGACTGTGGAACGCGCTCAAGCCGCGGCTCGCCGCCGAGCGCGTCACCACCGTCTACGAAACGCTGGAGCGCGCCATGCCGTCCGTGCTGGCGCGCATGGAGCGGCGCGGCATTTCGATCGACCGCCAGGTGCTGTCGCGGCTGTCCGGCGAATTCGCGCAGAAACAGGGCGCGCTCGAAGAAGAAATCAAGGAGCTCGCCGGCGAGCCGCTCAATCCCGGCTCGCCCAAGCAGCTCGGCGACATTCTGTTCGGCAAAATGGCGCTGCCCGGCGGCACCAAGACCAAGACCGGCCAATGGTCGACCGGCGCGCGCGAACTCGAAGAACTGGCCGAACAAGGCCATGCGCTGCCGCGCAAGATCCTCGACTGGCGGCAGGTCTCCAAGCTGCGCTCGACCTACACCGAGGCGCTGCCGACTTACGTCAATCCGACGACCCACCGCGTGCACACGTCTTACGCGCTCGCCGCGACCTCGACCGGCCGGCTGTCGTCGTCCGACCCGAATTTGCAGAACATCCCGATCCGCACCGAGGAAGGCCGCAAGATCCGCAAAGCCTTCGTCGCCGCCCCCGGCATGAAGCTGGTTTCGGCCGACTATTCGCAAATCGAGCTGCGGTTGCTCTCCGAAGTCGCCGAAGTGCCGACGCTGCGGCAAGCCTTCAAGGACGGCGTCGACATTCACGCCATGACGGCTTCCGAAATGTTCGGCGTTCCGGTCAAGGACATGCCGCCCGACATCCGCCGCCGCGCCAAGGCGATCAATTTCGGCATCATCTACGGCATCTCCGCCTTCGGCCTTGCCAATCAGCTCAGCATCGAGCGCGAGGAAGCCGGCGCCTACATCAAGAAATATTTCGAGCGCTTCCCCGGCATCCGCGACTACATGGACGAGACACGCGAATTCTGCCGCGCCAACGGCTACGTGCTCACGCTGTTCGGGCGCAAGTGCCACTACCCGGACATCAAGGCCTCAATCCATCGATCCGATCGTTCAACGAGCGCGCCGCGATCAATGCGCGCCTGCAGGGCTCGGCCGCCGACATCATCCGCCGCGCCATGATGCGCATGGAGAGCGCCTTGGCGAAGGACAAGCTCAGCGCGCAGATGCTGCTGCAGGTGCACGACGAATTGATCTTCGAAGTGCCGAACGGGGAAGTGGCGAAGACCCTCCCAGTTGTGAAGCGCGTGATGGAAGACGCGCCGCACCCGGCGCTATCGCTGCACGTGCCGCTGCAAGTCGACGCCCGCGCCGCCGACAACTGGGACGAGGCGCATTAGCATCGATGTTGTCATGGCCGGGCTTGTCCCGGCCATCCACGTCTTGTTTCCATAAGACAAGCAAGAAAGGCGTGGATGCCCGGCACAAGGTTTATGCTCGGGTCGGCCGAAGGCCGGACCCGAGTGCCGGGCATAACGAATATAATTACCGCCTCTTCTTTTTCGACTTCTTGCTGGCGGATCTAGTTTTGCTCGCCTTGCCCGCCGTCTTCGCCGGCAGCACCGCAATCGCCTCGATCTCGAACAGCGCGCCCGGCCGCGCCAGTTGCGAGATCGCCACCGTCGTGCTAGCCGGCGGCGCCGCCATGTTGAAGGCGCGGTCGCGCACCTCGCGGAAAATTGGGATGTGCGACATATCGACCAGGTAATTGTTGATCTTCACCACGTCCTTGATGGTGGCGCCGGCGTCAGCGAGCGCGAGCTTCAAGTTGCCGATCGCCTTTTCGGCCTGGGCCCGGAAATCGCCGGGCGCGCCGACCAGCTTGTTGTCGAGGTCGAGGCCGAGCTGACCGGCGATGAAGATCAGCCGGTTCGGCCCCGTCGCCTCGACCACATAGGTGTAGCCCGGCGGCTTGGCCATCGTCTTCGGATTGCTGAAACGCACATTGGCGGCCATGGTCGACTCCCTTGGTTATTCTAAAAGGCCCAGACGTTTTCCGAGCCACTTCGTGGTCGGTGCCTGGATCAGAATCGTCATCAGGATAGCGATGAACGTAACCGACGCGATCACCTGTGCGCCCGGCGCTTTCATGCCGAGCAAAAGCCCGGCGAGCGCGGCCGGAATGACGCCGGTCTCTCGCGTCCAGCACATGAACAGCATCTCGTTGAAGCTCCATTTCGCGCGCCGGTCGGGCAGCGCGCAAAGGAAAACCGTCACCGGCCGCGCCACCAGCATGAACAAGGCCACGACGATGACGCCGCCCAGCCAGAACTCGCCCATCAGACGGAAGTCGACCTGCGCGCCGAGCAGAATGAAAATAAACAGCCGCATGATGAAGGCGGTCGTCATCACATAATCGTCGAGCTTTTGCTGCTCGCTCGCCGGCATCTTGAAACCGAACGCGTCTTTGTTGCCGATCACGATGCCGAACACGAACACCGCCATGAAGCCCGAGGCCTGCAATCCGTCGGCGGCGAAATAGGCGCCGATCACCGCCACCAGCGTCACCACCGGGGCGTATTCCTTCAGAAATGACCAGCGTTCATGCGCGATCAACAGCGCGGCCAGATAACCGAGGATGCCGCCGGCGACGATGCCGATGAACGACTGTTTGAGCAAATCGAACAACGAGGCGGACAACGAGAATTCTCCGGTGCCCATGGCCACCGCCAGCACGCCGAACGTGACGATGGCGCCCATGGCGTCGTTGAACGCGGACTCGCTCATCACCGTTTGCGCCACCCGGTCGCGGATTTTAACCTGCCGGAAAATCGGCACCAAGGTCGCCGGATCGGTCGAGGCCAGCGCCGCGCCCATCAGCAACGCCACGATCCAGGGCAGGCCAAGCACGATATGGGCGGCGAGGCCGGTGATCGCAGCGGTGATCAACACCCCGACGGTCGCGATCACGACAATCGTGATCCACACCTGCTTCAAGACCTCGAAGCGCAACGATGCGCCACCGTCGAACAGAATGTAGCTCGCGCCGAACAGCAAGATGATCTGGTTGAGCGCCGAGTCGGCCTTGATGTTGACCAGCCCCAGTGACCTCGGGGCCGATCAGCATGCCGACAATCAGAAACAGCGCGACGTCGGGAACCTTGACCTTCTGAGCCAGCAAGCCGGTGAGCGTCCCAATGGCCAGAATAAGGCCCCCGGACAGCAGCGTGTGTTTCGCAACTTCAATCGCAGCCGACGATTCCACCTTTTCCCCCGCAGAAAACCAGCGCGGTTGTCATTTTCCAGCGCCAGCGTGCGCGATGCTGCCCGACACCTCCTAAATTGACAAGGTATCCGGCTAACAGCGGGCTGAACCTGCTGCAACTTTCCGCCTGTCCGAACGTTGACAAGGGCCTTCGCAAGGCGAAGCGCGATCAACCACAGGGGCTCGCTATGGCCGCTCGCGGCAAGAGCATAATATTGCGCGTCTCGGCCGGCGCTCTCACCGCCGCAGTGGTGACATTCGGCGCGATCGCCCCGGCCTCGGCGGGCTTTTTCGAGCGCCTGTTCGGCGGCTTCCGCCACGCGGTCGAAGAACCGGCCGGGCTACCCGCCAATGTTAGCGCCTATGCCGATCCGTCCGGCCGTGTCACTCGCGATTCGACGCGCGCCGAGTCCGGCCCGGCCAGCGCCTACTGCGTGCGCATCAGCGACGGCTTTCACTTCCCGGTACAGGCGCATGCCGGGGTGAGCGCGGCCGAAGCCTGCCATGCGTTGTGTCCGGCAAGCGAGACCAAGCTTTATTCCGGCGGCGCTATCGACAACGCCGTGGCCCGCGACGGCAGCCGCTATGCCGATCTCGACACCGCCTTCCTTTATCGCAAGCAACTGGTCGCCGGCAGCACCTGCAATGGCCGCGACGTATTCGGACTGGCGCGCGTCGACGTGACCACCGATCCAACGCTGCGGCCGGGCGATATCGTCGCGACCAAGACTGGACTGGTGGCTGTCACCGGGATCAAGAATAAAGTCGCGGAATTCGCGCCAATCGGCAGCGACCGTGCCGTCCCGCAGAGCACCCGCGACAAACTCGCGGCCGTGAAGATCATGCCGCCCAATCCGGGCGCGCCGAAGGCGGCATTGGTATCACTCACCGGGCAAACCGCCGTCAGCCACACCGAAAACCGCAGCGCTCAGCTTTCGAGATAGCCGGCCACCGCCTCGCCCAGCGACAGCGAACTCGTTAGCCCCGGCGATTCAATTCCGAACATCTGCACCAATCCCGGCAGGCCGTGCTGCGCCGGCGTATCGATCAGAAAATCGCCCTGCGGCTCGCCCGGCCCGCTGAGCTTGGGCCGGATGCCGGCGTAATCCGGCGACAGCGCGCCGTCCGGCAGGCCCGGCCAATAGGTGCGAATGCGGGCGTAGAATAAATGCGCGCGCGTCGGATCGACGTCGTAGTTCACTTGGTCGATCCACTCCAGGTCCGGCCCGAAGCGCATGCGGCCGGCCATGTCGAGAGTCACATGCACGCCGAGCGCGCCGACGATCGGCGTCGGATAAACCAGCCGCTTGAACACCGGCTTGCCCGCGTAGGTGAAATAACTGCCTTTGCCCAGCACCAGCCGCGGCACGCGCGCCGCCGGATAATCGTCCATCGTCCGCGCCACGGCCTGCGCGCGCAAGCCGGCGCAATTGGCGATCGCGTCGAATTCGAAAATACGCCGCCCTCGCGCCCGCCGAAATCGACCTCCCACTGCCCGTCTTTGCGCCGCGCGGCGGTCACCGGCGTATTGAGCGCGATGGCGCCGCCGGCGTCCTCGAGATCGCCGCGCAGCGCCAGCATGTAACGGTGGCCGTCGATGATGCCGGTTTCCGGCGACAGCAGCGCGCCGAGGCAGGACAGTTCCGGCTCGAGCGCGCGCGCCGCATTGCCGCCGATCAGCTCCAGACCCTCGACGCCATTGATGCCGCCTTGCACCTCGATCGCCTTGATCTTGTCGAGCTCGGCTTGGTTGGTGGCGACGATCAGCTTGCCGCATTTTTTGTGCGGCACGCCGTGCGAGGCGCAGAACTCGTAGAGCCAGCGCCTGCCGCGCACGCAGTGCAGCGCGCGCAGCGTCCCCGTCGGATAATACATGCCGGCATGGATGACCTCGCTGTTGCGCGAGGACGTGATAGTGCCGATGCCGGATTCCGCTTCCGCCACCACCACGTCATGACCCTTGCGCGCGGCGGCGCGCGCCACCGCCAGGCCAACGACACCGGCTCCGATCACCAGAACTTGCATTGCTCGCATTTATCCAGAAAGAAGCCTGGGCGGGACGGCTCCATTAAACCATCATTTGCCCGAATATCGGTCCAGAATCGACCTTAACGCTCATGCCTGTTGGACCTTGACCCGGCCCCGGGCTCAGGCAGATTCGCTCGATAATTCTCCGATAAAGACGGATTTTGACGATGCGCAAAACGGCCGGAAAAATCGTATTGAAATTGGCGACAGCCGCGCTCGTCGCCGTGCTGGCCGCACCCGCATTGGCGGCCACCGCCTGTCACAACACCGCAAGCTACGAGAGTTGGCTGGGGCAGTTCAAGAAAGAGGCCGCCGCGCAGGGTATTTCGCAAAAGGTGATCGCCGCCGCCTCGCCGTCTTTGACATTCGATCCCGCCATCATCCGCCGCGACCACGGCCAGGCCGTATTCCAGCAGACCTTCCTGCAATTCTCCGACCGCATGATCGGCGGTCCGCGCATCCCCAACGGTCTCGCCAAGATCAAGCAGCACGCCAAGCTGTTCGCCGAGGTCGAGAAAAAATACGGCGTGCCGGCGCCGGTGCTCACCGCCTTCTGGGGCCTGGAGAGCGACTTTGGCGCCAATTTCGGCAACTACAAAATCCTCAGCGCGCTGGCGACGCTCGCGTATGACTGCCGCCGCCCCGACTTCTTCCGCACGCAATTGTTCGACGCGCTGCGCATCATCGAGCGCGGCGATCAGCGCGTCGACGAAATGATCGGCGACTGGGCCGGTGAATTCGGCGGGTTGCAGTTCACCGCTTCCGACTATCTCAAGAACGCGGTCGATTTCGACGGCGACGGCCGCCGCGACCTGATCAAGAGTGTGCCCGACACCATGGCCTCCGGCGCCAACTTTCTGGTGAGCCTCGGCTGGCGGCGCGGCGAACCGTGGCTGCAAGAAGTGCACGTGCCGGAAAACCTGCCGTGGCAGGAAGCCGATCTCACCATCACCCATCCGCGCTCGCAGTGGGTGGCCTGGGGCGTGAAGCCGGCCTACGGCACGCTACCGCCGGACAAACTCGAAGCTTCGATGATCCTGCCGATGGGCCGGCACGGTCCGGCGTTCCTCGCCTACCCGAACTTCAAGGCCTTCCTCGGCTGGAATTCGGCCTACGTTTATTCTACCACTGTCGCCTATTTCGCCACCCGGCTGAACGGCGCGCCGGCACTCGACCGCAGCGGCGCGGCGAAAGTCGTTCCGCTGTCGTCGGAGCAGATGATGAATTTGCAGCGCCTGCTGATCAAACAGGGCTACGAGGGTGTCGGCGAGGTCGACGGCAAGTTCGGCGCCGGGACCCGCGCTGCGACCAAAAAGGCGCAGATCAAATTGGGCCTGCCGGCGGATTCCTATCCGACCGCCGAGCTCATCGAGCGCTTGAACGGCGGCCGCGCCAGCGACGCACGCTAACCGGCCAAATCCTCCTCGCTCACGAAATCGCGAGCGTCCGCAGGTAGCGCGGCTACGCGGCGTTTATATCCATGAGGGCCTCGATGTTGCGCCGCGTCATTCACGCGCGGAGTTGAATTGCGTCGCGCAACATTGCGGAACGTTCATGTTCGATCACAACCGTTGCGAAAGTCGCCGGCGATTTGAACTCCGGCCCGTTTCAGCGGTTGAAAGATCGCCCGCGCACACGGGATCTGTGGAGGACGGATCATGAGAAATCTAACGGGAAAACTGGCGGTTCTACTTTTGACCGCCGGCGCTTTGGCGATGCCGGCCTATGCCGCGCCGCTGGCTAAGGCAGGCGGTGGCGCGCCGCGCGCTGCTGGCGGCGGTGGCGCTCATATCGGCGGCGGTGGTGGCGCACATATCGGCGGCGGCGGTGGCGCACATATCGGAGGTGGCGGTGCGCACTTCGGCGGCGGCGGCGCGGCGCACTTCGGCGGCGGCGGCGGCGCACGGTCCATCGGCAGGATCGGCGGCGGTGGTGGCGGTCGCACCTTCACATCGCATGCTGGGCGAAGCTTCTCGCCACACGTGAGCGGCCGCTCGGCCAACTTTGCGACGGTCCATCGGGGCACGTCGATCAACCGCTCCGTTCTGCGCACGCAACGCTTAACGCACGGCAATACCGTCAACGGCAACCTTAGAACCCGTACGCTGACGAACTCAAACGCATTGACCCGCGCGCAAACGCGCGCGCTTCGCTCAAATGCGAATGCAAACGCCCAGACTCGCGCCTTGACCCGCGCACAGCACCGCGCACTGCGCCGTAACGCCGTCACCGCCGGCACAATCACGCCGCAAGCGGCGCGCAAGGCCGCTTCGCCTCGCGCTTTGCGTCGGCTAACGGCGCCAACGCCCGCGGCGCCAACTTCGCCGCCCGCAGCGCCTGGCGGCATCATTGGCGCGCCAGATTCGTGGGCTGGTACGGACCGGTGTTCTGGCCCTACGCCTATTCCGACATTTTCGACTATGCGTTCTGGCCCGGCGGCTATGACGACGGCTATTGGGACTACGCCTATGACGACTTCATCGACGGCATGTTCTGGGGCCAGGCCGGCCCGCCGGAGGCCTATGCTTCCGCCGGTCCCGCCGCCCCGCGCGAGAGCCGCGTAAGCTATGCCGCCGTGCAGGAGTTGTGCACGCAGCCCGGTACCGGCATCACCGCCTGGCCGTTCGCCGATATTGAGAAGAAGGTCGGACTGAACGGCGACCAGAAAGCCCTGCTCGGCGACGTGCGCAAGGCTGCGTCCGATGCCGCGGCGACATTCAAAGCGTCATGTCCGGCGGAAAATCTGTTCCCGCTGACGCCTCCCGGACGGCTGCAAGCGATGATGGCCCGGCTACAAGGCACGCTGGACGCGGTCAAAATCGTGCATCCGGCGCTCGACAAGTTCTACGCATCGCTGAGCGACGAGCAGAAAGAACGCTTCAACTCGCTCGGTCCCACCCATGTGGCGAACAACGCCGAAGCCAACGCGGCGTTGCCGTCGGACGGCAAGAGCTGCGCCGACGCCAAGCCCGGCCTCGCCAACCTGCCGATCGAAAAGATCGACGACGTGGTGAAGCCGACCGATGCACAGCAAGACGGGCTCAAGCAATTGCAGGACGCCACCACCAAGGCGGTTTCGCTTCTGCAAGCGGCCTGCCCGGATGAGACGCCGATCACCCCGCCCGGCCGGTTGACCGCGATGGAGTCCCGGCTGCAAGCGATGGTCGACGCCGCCAAGACAGTGAAGCCCGCGCTCGACAGCTTCTATGCCTCGCTCAGCAACGAGCAAAAGGCACGCTTCGACCGCATCGGCCAGCAACTGGCACAGTCGGACTGACAGCCTATAACGCGAAATGCAAAAGGGCGGCCGCGCGGGCCGCCCTTTTTTATTTGACCGCAAGCATGCCCGGCACCGGTCATCAAAGCCGAAGGCCCTCCCCAATATTGGGAGTTGGAGTTGCGATAATCGCCGGCGCGCCACCAGGAACCGGGTGGCCTATGCCAATCGGCACACATACTGTCGATCCAAATGGGAGATCGCAGCATGAACTCGGAAAATCGAAATCGCGCGACGGACGCGGGCGGCGCAATCCGAAATCCTTTCGGCGTCATGGACGTTCCCGACCCAAACGACCGGGAAGCAACGGAGTTCGCCGCCGGCGCGATGCTTGACGGGGCGGCCGACGACGACAACGCAAAAGCTTGGGCTGCTCCGGGCGACCGCGGCACGGACGACGCGATCGAAGGACACTGGTCCAGCCGATGGAATGGTGCTGCCGATCCGACGATCCCGGGCGATGCTGAGGATAAATGGAAACAAGGCGCCGCCGAGGTAAAAATAGCCGGCGAGCGCGTCTATCTCCGCTTCGATTGGGATAACGGAGCGCGCAAAGGGCTCATCGATGCGCGGCGCGACGGACCGGAACGGCTGGTTGGAAAATATATCAATCTGACCAACCCGGCGATCATTCGTCCCTGGATCGGGTTGGTTGTGAGCAATCAAAGAATCGACGGCCGCTGGTCCGGCGGGCGCTTGGATTTCCGGCGCTCTTAGGGACGCTTTTTGGGCCGGAACGCTATTGACCGAACGGCGTTATCCCCTTTGGCCACTGGGGAACAACTTGTGTCGAACCATGACCACAGATCAAACCGCCGATCAAAAGCCTAAAGCGCCGTGTCCAAAGTGCCGCGATGACATGATCTATGTCACGGCCATGCGGCACCCCACCGCCCATAACATGCAGCGAACGACCTTCGTTTGCTTTACTTGCAATCAGACCAGGACCTACATGCTCCCGGTCGCAGCGGCCGGCGATTATGTCAGCGCCTGAATAGGGCGCTTCGGTCGGCGGTCTCTTCATTTTGAATCAATTGCCACCTGGCTTTGGGGCGCGCGGGCGGCTAAGCGCGCGACGTGGCGCTACTCGAATGAAACGCCGAGTTTCTTGCCGTCCGTCCAAATCACTCTGCAGTGCCGAGGGTCGGCTTCGCCGTCGATCGCCAATTGGAAGACGCGCGGCAAACCGAAGGTGCTCACGACGCTGAGGCCGGCGCCGCGCGGCGTCAAGTCGTTGACGCTGCAAACTATCTCCGCCGCGCCAAATTTTATCAAACCGCGTTTGGACGTCGTGACACGGAGATCTTGTCTGCGCTCGGACATCGGCTACGCCCGTTGCAAGCTGGCGGCGTCATCGAGCGGCGCCTCAACAAGCGCTACCGGCAGCATGTAGGTTCGCGTCCGGTTGCAAGGAAAACAGACATAAGTATTTCGCTGCATGTTGCGGGCAACGGGATGCGGCGTCATCGCGACGTGCACCATGACGGCCCGGCACTGCGGACACATCGCTTCGGAATTGGGTCCGTCGGATTGAGACATGGCTTAAATCCGGCTCGGCGTCCAAGCGGGGCATCGCCAATGGCGCAACGTTAGCGCGATTTAAACTATGGCAGAGACCTTAAAAAAATATTCATATGCCAGCTCCCCCCGGAAAACCGGCGCCAGACTGTGCCGGAAAGCGGATATATGAGGTTGCCGCCGGCCATAGCTCGCCACTACGGGACGAGGCATAATTACTCCGTCGGGCTGCACGCTCACGGTGCGATACCGCTATCAACGGAAAGGTCTCGGCCGGCGCTGCCGGTGTCGCCTCCGCCTATTTCCATCACCCAATAACGCCGGCCTTTTTTGGACACCGCCGAGGCAATGGCCTGGCATCCGCCGAGCATCATGTTCGCACGATGGTGCGGGGATTTCATCCACGCCTGCCGCCCGCGATGCTTCATGAACCCCGCATGATCGAGGCTATTGCGGCGGGCCATGTCGTTGGCGTGCCGTTGGGCGAGCCCGTAGAGCGTCGAACAATCGGCATGGCATAGTCCGGCGCCGAGCGCGCAAAACAGCGCCAGCACAGAGCAGAAACGGACCATGCGGATCATCATGACACCGGGCCCAATCATGGTGAGGACTGAGCTACGGTAACCGATATCGCGCCGGCGCCCTATCCGTCCGCTCGTGCACAAGCGCATGGATTGAAAAACGCTTTCGCGCGCGCAACGATGTTACCGCTTGCCGAGGCCGCAAAGTTGAACGAGATCGCCGTTCCAGCAGCCGGTATGCAGGCAACCGTTTTTCCAGCCGATGCAATGGTTGCGACACGCCTCAGGCGACTGCGGATGTGGCCTGTCGGCGCGATGCCGGCCGAAACCGTATTGCACGCACATACTGAAGCACGTCTGGTACTGCCCGCTGCATGTGCTCGCCGCGCGCGCTGGGTTCAACGGTGCAATAAGAGCAGGTCCCGTCAGCGCGACGCCGCACGCGATGATAACCAGCCTCGACGTTCGCATCCGGCACTCTCCTTTCAATTATCGGAAAAGCGGACCGCCTTCATTGGGCCTTGATATTTGCCGCCTTGATAATCGGCCACCATTTTTTGGCCTCTGCTCTTTGATAGGTACCGAGCGCCTCCGGCGTTTGTCGTTCGCGTGGCGGAATTTGCTGTCCGAGTTCGGCGAGCCGTTGACGCACAGCCGAATTGGCCAAGGCATCCACAACCGCGGCATTGAGTTTCGCGATAATCGGCGCCGGCGTGTCTTTTGGCGCCCACATGCCGTGCCAAACGGAAACGTAAAAGCCGGGCAGTCCAGCTTCATCCACGGTCGGAATCTCGGGCGCTGCCGGCAGCCGTGTCTTGGCGGTCACGGCATAAGCCTTGATCCTACCGGCCCGCACCTGTGGGACGGAATTCGACGCCTGATCGAACAGAAGGTCAATCCGGCCCGCTATCAAATCCAGCATCGCCGGGGCGCCGCCGCGATACGGCACAAATTGAAAGTTGGTCCCGGTCATTTTCTGAAAATAAATGCCGCCGACATGGGCCGGACTGCCGGCGCCCGCGGTCCCCTGCGAGGCTTTGCCCGGGTTCTGTTTCAGCCAGTCGATCAGTTCTTGCAAATTGTTCGCTGCCATCTCTTTTTTTGCGTCGATGAGTTGAGGATTGCTCGCGAGCAGCGCGACCGGCGCAAAATCATTCAACAGGTCGTAGGGAAGCGAATAGACCGCGCCATTGATGACAAAATTTCCCCATTGGCCGACGCTGATCGTATATCCGTCAGGCGCGGCCCGTGCGACGCGTCCAACCGCAACCGCGCCTCCCGCGGTTCCTTGATTTTCAATAACGATAGGCTGACCGAGCGTCACGCGCATGCGGTCGGCCAGCACGCGCGTCAAAGTATCGGTCGGGCCGCCTGCCGCGGACGGAACGATAATCGTGATCGGACGCGTCGGATATTCCGCGGCGCTTGCGCTGACGGTGGATGCGATAATTGAAGCGGCGGCGAATGCGTAAAATGAGCGTTTCATTAGCTTTCCCCCGAGGCCGTAACAATCGGCCGTGTGGAATGAACTGCTGCGCCTGTGCGTAAAAGCACCTTCCTTCATTTATGGGAATTGCCCCCTACGGAATCCTCGCGTAAAGTGACTTTACAAAAGGTAAAACGGCTTTACTTAGATGTCAAGATCTCCAAAGCAGGCAAAGAACGCGCGGCAACCGCCCTATATCGGGGCCCTGCTTCGCATGAGCTATCAGGTCACCCGGCAACGGCAGCTCGAAGCGCAGAGGCGGCACGGGCACACTGATTTGAACCAAGCCCTGCTGAGTGTGCTGGTGTACCCGGCTCCCGACGGGGTGCGGCCATCCGATCTTGCCGACCGGACCTACATGACGAAGCAGGCCATGAACCATTTGCTGGGACAGCTAGAGGCGCTCGGCTATGTCGAACGCCGGGCGGAGAAAGGACGAAACCGCCGCCTGGTTTATCTGACGCGCCGAGGCTGGGACGTGTTTGAAACGCAATGGGCCGCAATGCAGGATTTGGAAAGGGAATGGGCGATAGTTCTTGGAAAAAAGCGGTTTAACGAGCTCTTGAGCTCGCTTCGTGAATTAGCGGTCTTGAATTCAAAAAGCGGCGTCGCTGAATCGCCGCGGCAAATGAACAGATCGCGTTAGTTATTCCGCCGCGATGCGTACTTCCGGCGCCGCCGCCTTGATGTCGGGCGTGACGTGCTTTTCGAACTTGGCGAAGTTCTTCTGGAACATGCCGACCAGTTCGCGCGCGGTCTTGTCGAACTCGGCCTTGTCCTTCCAGGTCTTGAACGGATTGAGCAAATGCGGCTCGACGCCCGGCACCGAGGTCGGCACCGAGAAGCCGAAATAGGGATCGGTGCGGAAGTCGGCGTCCTTAAGCGAACCGTTGAGCGCGGCGGTCAAGAGCGTGCGCGTCGCCTTGATCGGCATGCGGCGCCCGACGCCGTATTTGCCGCCGGTCCAGCCGGAATTGACCAGCCAGCAATCGACCTTGTGCTTGTTGATGTAGTCGCGCAGCAGATCGGCATAGACCGACGGGTTGCGTGGCAAAAACGGCGCGCCGAAGCAGGTGGAGAATTCCGGCTGCACGCCAACCAGCCCTTTCTCGGTGCCGGCGACCTTGGCGGTGTAACCCGAGAGGAAATGATACATCGCCTGATTGTCGGTCAGCTTGGCGATCGGCGGCATCACGCCGTAAGCATCGGCGGTGAGGAAGATGATGTTCTTGGGATGGCCGGCACGGCCGGTGCGCGAGGCATTCGCAATGAAGTCTAGCGGATAAGCCGAACGCGTGTTCTCGGTCTTCGAGGCGTCGTTGTAATCGGGAACGCGCGTCACCGGATCGAAAGCGACGTTTTCCAGCACGGTGCCGAAATGGTTGGTGGCGTCGTAAATCTCGGGCTCGGCCTCGCGCGTGAGCTTGATGGTCTTGGCGTAGCAGCCGCCCTCGAAATTGAAGATGCCGTCCGGGCCCCATCCGTGTTCATCATCACCAATAAGCGTGCGGTGCGGATCCGCCGACAGCGTGGTCTTGCCGGTGCCGGACAGGCCGAAAAACAGCGCCGAGTCGCCGTCCGGGCCGACATTGGCCGAGCAGTGCATCGGCACGACGTTTTGCGCCGGCAGATAGAAGTTGAGCGTGGTGAACACCGACTTCTTCATCTCGCCGGCGTAAGAACTGCCGCAGATCAGCACGATCTTGCGGGTGAAATCGATCGCCACCATGGTGTCGGAACCGTCGCGCCCGCCGTGACGCTTGGCGTCCGGCTTGAACGACGGCATGTCGACGATGGTGAGGTCGGGGATGAAGCCCGCCAGCTCGGCGCGCGCAGGGCGCAGCAGCAATTGACGAATGAACAGCGAATGCCAGGCCAGTTCGGTGAACACGCGGGTCTTGATGCGGTATTTCGGATCGGCGCCGCCATAGAGATCCTGCGCGAACAGCTTCTTGCCTTCGGCGTGTTTTTGAAAATCGGCCAGCAGATTGTCGAAATTCTCTTTCGACATCTTGCGGTTGCCGTCCCACCACACCGAATTCTCGGTGAGGCTATCGACGACCGTATGCTTATCCTTGGGGCTGCGGCCGGTGTGGTGGCCGGTTTCGGCGCAAAGCGCGCCGCCTTCAACGATCGTGGCCTCATGGCCCGCGATGGCGTACTCGTAGAGCGACGGTTCGGTCAGGTTCCAGCGGACTTCGGCCAGGTCTTTGAACCCGAACTTGTCGGCGCCATAGGCGCCGTTCCGTAACCCCAATTCCTGCACGCGAATTCCTCCCAAACAGCAGGCCGTTTTCCGGCCCCTCACGGGGCCATGACGGTCTTTGCAGCATTAAGACCTGAGTATAGCCCCTCGTTCCAAGGCGCGCGACCATAGTCAGGAACATTCTTAAAGCCAAGACCAAATGCCATGCGTGGTTGCCGGCGCGCATTGCGCTGCATCAATTCGTTAATTTCGCGTCGCAGGCACATGTGGTCCTTGATTTAACCATCCCGGAAATTGTGGCCGGCCTGCTCCTCTGGAGCCCGCCGCACCACGCATCAGCGGGATCGTTTGCCGTGGCCGCCGCAGCCAACACGTCAGATTCCGAAATAAAATTTTTATTTTCAAAATATCGCAGCGGAAAATGCCAAATGACTGCATTACGAAAGTCGAGTTTGCGATCGGAGCAATGAACGCTTTACGCTAACGACGCGTAACTGTTCACGACTCGCGGTTCCGCCTGAACTTTGCCGCGCTCTGCGTATTTTTCCGTAGGGTGCTTTTCGGGAGGGGTCATGCCAGACATCATCCAGGAAGCTTGGACAAGTGCCGCCGAATGCACGCTGCTGGCGCAGGAGACCAAAAACCGGGAAATGCGCCGGTTTTTCCTCAACCTCGCAAGTTCCTGGAAGAAAGTTGCGCTGAACTACGAAGTTCTCGCGCAAAATGATAAATATCTGATCGAACTCAGACGCTCGCGCGAGGTTGACGCGACCGTTCGCCCGGCGGACGCCCGGCGCAACGGCCATAATCCCGTTCGATTGAAAATGACGCTACGTTGGACGGTCGGTTATTTTTGGCGCCGGGCCTAGTTCCCGCGCCTCGTCGGCGAGTTGCTTGAGCACCGCGCGCAGCGGGCCCGGCGCGTTAACGCGTTGCGGGAAAAACAGCCGCAAGGCGGCGCGGCCATGCTGCAAATCGAGTCCCTCCGGATCGATGCCGACGCAAGCCCAGTCGCCATCCGGCGCGCCGAGCAATTTGGTGGCATAGAGCCGACAGGCCTCGGCGTGGTCGTCGTTCATGTGCGCGATGGCGTCGCCTTCGGCTTCGACGAGCGCCTGCGCGTCCGAGACGTCGGTGAGGATATCCTCAGGCTTGAGATCGACGATGCGCCCGAAACCGGCGACCAGGTGGACGCGCAGAACATCCATTTTGAAGAACAAAAAATCAGCGAAGTTTACGAATTGCTCTGCCTCGATTTGACGCCGAAGATAGGCAGTCCGGACGTCACCTCTGTCGGTTCTGGCGGCCGTCCCCATCAGCATCACGCGCGCGCCTTGCAACGGATCGCCGGCTTTGCGCTCATCCAGCATCAGGGAAACCCGGCTGTCGGCCAGCAGGTTTTTGGTGTGAATTGCCAGCGTCGACAACAGCATGAGCGGCGCGCCGGACGCATCGGTGGCGACATTGACCAGCGAACAATAGGGATCGCCGTTGTTGAGCATCAATGTCGCCAGCGCCCCCGACCGCGCCTCGCGCAGCAGCTTTTTCGCAGCCAATTTTGCATCAAAGGCAGGGTCGGACGTCATGGGCGCAGATTAGCAATATCGGCTCTCGAGCCCGAATCAGCGGCATGCGACCTTGAATTTGCTGAGGAATCACATAGTTGTTGCAAAGAGGCCACATTTCAGACCCCCTTTGTGGGGTCAAAACGCGCGGAACCGTCACGCCAAGAGATGCCAAAGAGGGGCTCATGCCAACCATCGCTCTCGTTGACGACGACCGCAATATCCTTACCTCCGTTTCGATCGCCCTTGAGGCCGAGGGCTATCGAATCATGACGTATACCGACGGCGCTTCGGCGCTCGACGGTTTCAAAACCTCGCCGCCCGATCTCGCTATTCTAGACATCAAGATGCCGCGCATGGACGGCATGGAGACGCTGCGGCGGCTGCGCCAGAAGACCGACATTCCGGTGATCTTCCTCACCTCCAAGGACGAGGAGATCGACGAGTTGTTCGGGCTCAAGATGGGCGCCGAAGATTTCATCCGCAAACCATTCTCACAGCGGCTCCTGGTCGAGCGCGTGAAGGCGGTCTTGCGCCGCGTCTCGCCGAAGGACGCCGCCGCGACCCCCAAGGAAGCCGACGCCAAGGCGCTCGAGCGCGGCCAGCTGCGCATGGATCCCGAGCGTCACACCTGCACCTGGAAGAACGATCCGGTCACCCTCACCGTCACCGAATTCCTTATCCTGCAGGCGCTCGCCACCCGCCCCGGCGTCGTGAAAAGCCGCAATGCGCTGATGGACGCGGCCTATGACGACCAGGTTTATGTCGACGACCGCACCATCGACAGCCACATCAAGCGCCTACGCAAGAAGTTCAAAGTCGTCGACGACGACTTCGAAATGATCGAAACGCTGTACGGCGTCGGCTATCGCTTCAAGGAAACATGACGTTTTCTTAATGATGTGCGGCCCTAGCGGACTGACATAGCGTCCCGGCTTGCGGTAAAATCTCCACGATCAACCGGGCTGAACGACGTGCTCGATCGAACCGCGGAAACTCTGGCGCAGAACGCCGACGCCGAAAGGCCCGGCGAGGAAGTCGCGCGCCCAGATCGCAAGCGCTTCACCGCGATACAGCAGCCGCTGCGGTCGGCTTGGGCATTTTTCGTTTCGCAAAGTTCGTCCAGCCTTACCCGCCGCATCGTCTTCCTCAATCTGACCGGCCTGTTCGCGCTGGTGGTCGGCATCATGTATCTCTCGCAGTTCCGCGCCGGCCTGATCGACGCGCGCGTGCAAAGCTTGCTGGTGCAAAGCGAGATCATCGCCGGCGCGATCGCGGCCTCGGCAACGGTCGAAACCGACTCCATCACCATCGATCCCGAACGGTTGCTGGAACTGCAGGCCGGCGAAAGCTACGGCCCGTCCGACGAGGCGCAGTCCGGCATCGAATTCCCGATCAATCCGGAGCGTGTCGCGCCGGTGCTGCGCCGTCTGGTGTCGCCGACCAAGACGCGCGCGCGCATCTACGACCGTGACGGCGTGCTGATCCTCGACAGTCGCAATCTGTACGGCCGCGGAGACGTGTTGCGGTTTCGATCTGCCACCGCCCGACGCCGAAAATCCCGGCTTGGCTGAGCGCGCCTTCATGGCCATGCGTCGCTGGTTCGGGCGCGGCGATCTGCCGATCTACAAGGAACTCGGACCGGAGAACGGCAAGGGCTATCCGGAAGTCGAGCAGGCGCTCGACGGGCTGCACGCCAGCATGGTGCGGATCAACGACCGCGGCGAAGTGATCGTCTCGGTCGCGGTGCCGGTGCAGCGCTTCCGCGCGGTGCGCGGCGTGCTGATGCTGTCGACCCAAGGCGCCGACATCGACGACATGGTGGAAGCCGAGCGGCTCGCCATCGTCAAGGTATTCCTGGTTGCTGCCGCGGTCATGGTGGTGCTCTCGATGCTGCTTGCCGGCACCATCGCCGGCCCGGTGCGCCGGCTCGCCGACGGCGCCGAGCGCGTTCGCCGCCGCATCCGCAGCCGTGTCGAGATTCCGGATTTTACCCGCCGGCGCGACGAAATCGGCGAACTGTCCGGCGCGCTGCGTGAAATGACCAACGCGCTCTATACCCGCATCGAGGCGATCGAAAGCTTCGCCGCCGACGTCGCGCATGAATTGCGCAATCCGCTCACATCACTGCGCTCGGCGGTCGAAACGCTGCCGCTGGCGAAGTCCGACGACAGCCGTCGCCGGCTGCTCGAGGTGATCGAGCACGACGTCAGGCGACTCGATCGGCTGATTTCGGATATTTCCGACGCCAGCCGGCTCGATGCCGAACTGCAGCGTCAGGAAGCCAGCAATATCGATCTCCCCAAACTGCTCGAGGCGCTGGTCACGGCCGCCAACGAGTTGCGCACCGACGACGTCGGTGTAACGCTTGCCTTCGAAGGCGGCAACCTGGCGGCTTTCAAAGTGCCGGGGCACGACTCGCGGCTCGGCCAAGTGGTCAGCAATCTGATCGACAACGCGCGCTCGTTCTCGCCGCCCGGCGGCAACGTGCGCGTTACCTGCCGCCGGCTGAAGAACGAGATCGAGATCGTGGTCGACGATGACGGTCCCGGCATCCGTCCGGAAGCCCTGGATAAGATTTTCGAGCGCTTCTACACCGACCGTCCGCACCAAGGCTTCGGCCAGAATTCCGGTCTCGGCCTGTCGATCTCCAAGCAGATCGTCGAAGCCCACGGCGGCAACATTCGGGTCGAGAACCGCAACAGTGTAGCGTCCGCCGGCCAACAACCGCGGGTGCTCGGCGCCCGCTTCGTGGTGCGGCTGCCGGCGATGTGATGGCGGCCGAGGCAGCAACGATCCATGCCTCCGCCGTGTTGGTCGGGAACAAGGCCGCGCTGATCCGCGGACCGGCAGGCTCCGGTAAATCGCAACTGGTCTGGGATCTACTCCAAGCGTCAGCACAAGGTGCGCTGCCCTTCGCGCGGCTGGTGGCCGACGACCGCGCCCATATTGAAACCCGCGCCGGCCGGCTTCTGATCCGTCCGGCGCTGGCATTGGCCGGCATGATCGAAATCCGCGGATTGGGCATTTGCCATCTTGCCTACGAACCCATTGCCGTGGTTGCCCTGGTGGTGGATTTGGCGGCCGGGGATGCCGCCCGCAACCCGGACGAGAAAGCCGGTGGAACCGTCGTTGCGGGGATTTCCTTGCCGCGGCTGGCAATCGCAGCCGGAATGCCCGCCTTGCCTATGGTGTTGGCTTTCCTACAACGATCCCCGGCCGACAATTGACCTCAAGTCCTGACCGGGCTACCCCCAGCGTCCGCTGTCCGGTTTAGAAAATTAACCATAACGGGCCTAGGATTGCCGCCTTCCAAACGGACCCTTCCGAGCCCCCTTTGGCCCCACCTTTTCGCAGTGCAACAGAGCGCCTATATAGCGAGGCAAGCCCTTGCAACGGGCTTTCGAATGGGCCTCAATGCGCGCCCATTCGTGCGGCGCAACGTAGCGCCCGCGAGGAGTTCGGGATGATCGGCCTCGTATTAGTGACCCACGGGCGACTCGCCATCGAGTTTCGCTCAGCGCTGGAGCATGTGGTGGGGCCCCAGCGGCAGATAGAGGCGGTCACCATCGGCCCCGACGATGATGTTGAACAATGTCGCAAAAATATCCTCGAGGCGGTCAAGCGGGTCGATAGCGGCGACGGCGTCGCCATCCTGACCGACATGTTCGGCGGCACCCCGTCCAATCTCGCCATTTCCGTGATGAGCCAGCCCAAGGTCGAAGTCCTGGCCGGCATCAATCTGCCGATGCTGATCAAGCTCGCCAAAGTGCGCGAGACCTGCCCGCTCGAACAGGCCGTTGCCGCCGCCCAGGAAGCCGGGCGCAAATACTGCACCATCGCCAGCCGGGTCCTCACCGGGAAATGAGCGACGCCCCGGCGGACGGCAATCCCTCGACGGATGGCTCCGCACCGGTCATCCGCAGCATCGAGATCGTCAACAAGAAGGGTCTGCACGCCCGCGCTTCGGCCAAATTCGTGCAGTGCGCCGAACAATTCGATGCCGTCATCACCGTCACGCGCGGTCACGAGAGCGTCGGCGGCACCTCGATCATGGGCTTGATGATGCTCACCGCGGGGCCCGGCATCACCATCACCATTCAAGCCACCGGCAAAGACGCGGCCGCGGCCGTGGATACGCTCTGCGCGCTTATCGCGGCGCGCTTCGGCGAAGAAGACTAGCGCGTGGACTCATAAACGGACCCACGAGATAGCGATGCGGATGCGGTCCTATGCGGCCAGCCGCCCCTGGTGCCAAACGACTTCCGCAAATCCTTGCCGCCACGACGAATAACGAGGATGCCAACCAAGCTCGCGCTTGGCCTTGGCGTTCGACCCCGCACGCGACTTCGTCATCATGACGACGAGGTGTTCGCCCGCAAGGAACCGTGCGATCCAAGAGGGCACATGAAGCGGCGCTTTCGCCCCCGCCAGCTCGGCCAATGCCGGAAGCCATTCGGCCACCGGTGCTGGATCGTCGTCGACGATATTATAAACGCCGGGCGCACCTCGTTCGACGGCCAGCGCGGTTGCTTCCGCTACATCGGCCATGTTTATAAACGACCACCACGCCGTTCCGCCGCCAATCAGCGGCACGCGGCGCCGGCGAATTTGTTCGAGAAAACCACTGTCGAAAAGACCTGTATCCTCACCGTAGAAGGCACCGTAGCGCAAGACCACTCCTTCGATTGGTGTCGCGCCGACAACTGCCTTTTCAAGATATCTGATTGCGTCGAGGGTCCGCCGCATTTCTTCGGGCGGATTGGGATCAAGTGGATCGTCTTCCGATTTAACGTGGCCTCCCGTTCGCGCGTACGGCCAACCACAATAACTTTGTGCAACGAAGCGCCCGACGCCCACGCGACGCGCCGCCGCCAGCAAATTGTCGGTTCCAACGGTCCGCAGGTCGTTGCTGGCGGCAAATGCTTTACCGAACTTTCGCAGGTTGGACGATCCGCTGAGGGCAGTCAACTCGTGAACGATTACATCCGGTTTTGCGTCTTCAACGGCTTGAAGGACGGCTTTTTCATCGAGGGCGTCGCATATCATGGGCTTGGCCCCGAGTTCCTCGAGCCATCTTGCCTTTTTTGAGGTTCGCGTCAGTCCGGTTACGACATGCCCGGCTTTGATCAGGGCTGGAACCAGCCTGCGTCCGACCGCACCCGTGGCGCCTGCAACGAAGATATGCATGGCATCACCTCATGCTTGATAACCTACCAATAAGTAGGTAGTTACACTGGCCATGGTGTCAAGGGTGCGCAAACGCCTCAGTGCAGCAGAACGACGCGCCAAGATCCTCGCGGCGGCGGTTCACGCCTTTGCAGCAGGGGGCTATGACGAGACCTCGATGGATCGCATTGCCGCGGGCGCGAAGGTGACCAAGCCGGTGCTCTATGACCACTTTCCTTCTAAACAGGCGCTCTTCCTGGCGGCGCTTGAATCGATCAGGGATGGCCTGATCGCCCATGGAAAGTCGATCGCAGAGACCGAGAGCGACCCTCGCGAGAAGTTCCGCCGCGGCGTCGATGCGTTCCTGCAATTTGTCGAACAGCAGCCAGATGCCGCACGCGTGCTTTTGATAGTCCCGCGCGGCGATCCACGCGCCGCAAAGCTTTCGCGCGAGGTTCAATCGGGCGCGTCCGCCGGCATCTCGCGTCTGCTCGTCTCATTCATGCCGGGCAGCTCACAGTGGCGCCTGCACGCCTCGACAGCATTTCTCAAAGAGGGATTGCACGCGATCGGAGAGTGGTGGCTCGAAAATCCGGGCCCATCGCGGGACAAGCTTGTCGATGTCGTGATGCGTATTGTTTGGACCGGGCTGCATCGGAAGTCTTAGACGGGGCGCGGGTTAATTTATGCGGTACCGCCCTAGCCGGGTTTTCGCCCAATCTTACATAAAGAAATCCTTATATATGCGTTGCGGCCGCGGCGATGGCCTGTTATAGGCTCGGGCCAATCACCCAGCATTTTCACGCGTGTTGCACAGGATCGTCATGACCGCTTCCGCCAAGCTGAAAACCGCCGCCGGCGACTACATCGTCAAGGACATCGCGCTCGCCGAATTCGGCCGCAAGGAAATCTCGCTGGCCGAGACCGAGATGCCCGGCCTGATGGCGACGCGTGAAGAGTACGGCCCCAAGCAGCCGCTCAAGGGCGCGCGCATCGCCGGCTCGCTGCACATGACGATCCAGACCGCGGTGCTGATCGAGACGCTCACCGCGCTGGGCGCCGACGTGCGCTGGGTGTCGTGCAACATCTATTCGACCCAGGACCACGCCGCCGCGGCGGTCGCCGCCGCCGGCGTTCCGGTGTTCGCGATCAAAGGCGAGAGCTTGAAGGATTACTGGGACTACACCGCCAAGCTGTTCGAATGGCACGGCGGCGGCACGCCCAACATGATCCTCGACGACGGCGGCGACGCCACCATGTTCGTGCATCAAGGCCTGCGCGCCGAGAAGGGCGACACCGTGTTCCTCGATCAGCACAATTCCGAGGAAGAGGAAGTGTTCTACGCGCTGATCAAGCGCCTGCTGAAGGAAAAGCCGAAAGGCTGGTTCGCCGGATTGGCCGCGAACATCAAGGGCGTCTCGGAGGAAACCACCACCGGCGTGCACCGGCTCTATGACATGCAGAAGGAAGGCAAGCTGCTGTTCCCCGCGATCAACGTCAACGACAGCGTCACCAAGTCGAAGTTCGACAATCTCTATGGCTGCCGCGAATCGCTGGTCGACGGCATCCGCCGCGGCACCGACGTCATGATGTCCGGCAAGATCGCGATGGTCGCGGGCTTCGGCGACGTCGGCAAGGGCTCGGCCGCCTCGCTGCGCCAGGCCGGCTGCCGCGTCATGGTGTCCGAGGTCGATCCGATCTGCGCGTTGCAGGCGGCGATGGAAGGCTACGAGGTCGTGACCATGGAAGACGCCGCGCCGCGCGCCGACATCTTCGTCACCGCCACCGGCAACAAGGACATCATCACCATCGAGCACATGCGCGCGATGAAAGATCGCGCCATCGTCTGCAACATCGGCCATTTCGACAACGAGATTCAAATCTCGCATCTGAAAAACTTGAAGTGGAACAACATCAAGCCGCAGGTCGACGAAATCACCTTCCCCGACAACCACCGCATCATTCTGCTGTCGGAAGGCCGGCTGGTGAACCTCGGCAATGCGATGGGCCACCCGTCATTTGTCATGTCGGCGTCGTTCACCAACCAGACGCTGGCGCAGATCGAGCTGTTCGGCAATCAAGGCAAGTATGAGAAGAAGGTTTATGTGCTGCCGAAGTCGCTCGACGAAAAAGTCGCGCGGCTGCATCTCGCCAAGATCGGCGTGAAGCTCACCGAACTGCGCCCCGATCAGGCCGCCTATATCGGGGTGAAGAAGGAAGGCCCGTTCAAGGCCGATCATTATCGGTATTAATCATTTGTCATTCCGGGGCGCGCCGGAGGCGCGAACCCGGAATCCAGAGCAACCTCGCAAAATGTCGCCCTGGATTCCGGATCGCCGCTTCGCGGCGTCCGGAATGACGGCAGGGTTTACCGCGGCGGCACGATAAAGATCGTGTAGCGCTGCGGCTTGCCGGGAAACCGCAGAAAATTGCGCACGACCTCGTTTTCGATCATTCGGCCACCGGCAAGTGCCGCTCCCGCCGCCCGGCATTTGGCATCCTCGGCAAAACACATGATCGCCTGCCCGCTGCGGGCGAGTTCGGCGGTATCGGGCCGCGGCAGGTCGGCCAATGCGCGCGGCCGGTCGGCGGCGTAGGAAATAACGCCGTTGACGAGACCGGCATCGCCACCGACAAACCGCAAAGGCTGCGGCGTCAGGGCGTGCCAGCGGCGCTCGATCTCGCTCGCCAGCAAATTAGATTGCGCCGTTGCGGGCGGCGGACCGTTACGCTGCGCGATGATGGCAATGACGGGCGACGCCATCAGCATGACCAGCGGCAATACAACCGCGCCTGTAAGGATACGACGGGTGTCGATTTGCCTAACGATGACCGCCGGTGGCGACAGCAAAACTACCGGCAGCAGCGTCCAGGCCG
The DNA here is from genome assembly GCA_963809675.1 of uncultured Alphaproteobacteria bacterium. GTDB lineage: Bacteria > Pseudomonadota > Alphaproteobacteria > Rhizobiales > Xanthobacteraceae > Pseudolabrys. The sequence continues at coordinate 40,592 of CAWEKJ010000003.1, read as the reverse complement.
ACATCGACCACAGTGAGGTGAGTTCGGTGCCGCTGGCCAAGGCGCCGGCCGCCGGCAGCAGCAACGGCCCCCAAAATGCCGCCGCGACGAACTTGCGTTCGCAGTCCGCCGGCCAAATCATGTCCGCGATAGTGGCGCGGCTTGGCCGCGCCGCCTCGATGCCCCGTTCATTCCCGCGCAAGCGGGAATCCAGGGCTGAGACATCAGTATCTGAATTATTGGCTCTGGGTCCCCGTTTTCGCGGGGACGAACGGAGAATGATGAGTGCAGCGACAATCAGCACCGGGATCGCCACGTAACCGGCCGAGCCGGCGAGATAGCCGAGCGCGCCAACCGCCGTGTCGGCGAACGACTTGGCGCCGTGTATGGACATGGCATAGCCGAACGGCGCGAAATCGTGCCGGTAAAGCCAGAGCAAGTGCGGCACCAGCACGGCGAGGCCGACAGCGATGGTGATCCAGGGCGAGGCGGAGCGGAAATAAACGGAGCGGCGTTTGTCGATCAGCGCGGCGATGGCCAACCCTGCGAGCAGGAACACCGACCAGTATTTGCCGAGCATGCAGCCGGCGGCGCCTAAACCGGCGAGCGCGGCGTAAAGCGCGCTGCGCGTTTTATACGAGCGCAGAAACCAGAACGTGGTCACAGCCCACAGCGGCATCAGCACGGTGTTGACGTTGAACTTCAGCGCGTGGAAATTGAAGAACGGAATGAACATCAGCAGCGCCAGTCCAACGACGCGCTTTTCGATGTCGAGGTAATCCGCCGACAGCCGCCACGACGATCCACAGCGTGATCGCCGGCATCAGCATCGCCAGCAGGTAATAAGACCACTCGGCGACCGGAAAGACGCTGAACCACAGCCGCACGATCAGCGCCGCCAGCGGCGGGTGTTTGTAGCCCCAGGCCAGATCGCGCGACCACGCGATCAACTCGGTCATGTCGGGATGCAGGCCCTGGCTCGACTTGGCGATGGTGCCGTAGATCGTCCACAGCACCACGTAAGCCGCGAGCGAAAGCAGCACCGCGCGCTCACGCCGCGCCGGATCGATCAGCGCGTGACGCAAGCGGTCGATAAGATGACCCGGTGCCAATAGGGGCATAGGCGAATTGACTTCTCTCCGTTCGTCCCCGCGGAAGCGGGGACCCAGCTAAAGCATCAGGCACGAAGCAGCAAGCATAGACTGGATTCCCGCTTGCGCGGGAACGAACGGTAGAGAGTTCGGCTTGTAGGACCCCACCCCGAGTGTTATCTGCCGCGCATGACGGCGGTCCCGCTCCAGAATATCCGCAACTTCTCCATCGTCGCGCATATCGACCACGGCAAGTCCACGCTTGCCGACCGGCTGATCCAGCTCACCGGCGGGCTCGAGCTGCGCGAGATGAAGGAACAGGTGCTCGAACTCGATGGATATCGAGCGCGAGCGCGGCATCACGATCAAGGCGCAGACCGTGCGGCTCAATTACACGGCGCGCGACGGCAAGACTTACGTGCTCAATCTGATCGACACCCCCGGCCACGTCGACTTCGCCTATGAGGTCAACCGCTCGCTCGCCGCCGTCGAGGGCTCGCTGCTGGTGGTGGACGCGAGCCAGGGCGTCGAGGCGCAGACACTCGCCAATGTCTATCACGCCATCGACGCCGGCCACGAGATCGTGCCGGTGCTCAACAAGGTCGACCTGCCGGCGGCCGAGCCCGCAGCGGTCAAGAAGCAGATCGAGGACGTGATCGGCATCGACGCCTCCGGCGCGATCGAGATTTCCGCCAAAACAGGTCAGAACGTGCCCGAGGTGCTGGAAGCAATCGTCACTCGCCTGCCGCCGCCGAAAGGCGACCGCGACGCGACGCTCAAAGCGCTGCTGGTCGATAGCTGGTACGACGCTTATCTCGGCGTGGTCGTGCTGGTGCGCATCGTCGACGGCGTTTTGAAAAAGGGCCAGCGCATCCGCATGATGGGCACCAACGCCGCCTATGACGTCGACCGCACCGGCGTGTTCACGCCGAAGCTGACGCCGGTCGACGAGCTCGGCCCCGGCGAGATCGGCGCCATCACCGCCTCGATCAAGGAAGTCGCCGACACCCGCGTCGGCGACACCATCACCGATGATCGCAAGCCCGTCACGGAGATGCTGCCCGGTTTCCGCCCGGCCATTCCCGGTGGTGTTCTGCGGCCTGTTTCCGGTCGACGCCGCCCAGTTCGAGGACTTGCGCGCCGCCATGGGCAAGCTGCGACTCAACGACGCCAGCTTCTCCTACGAAATGGAAACCTCGGCCGCGCTCGGCTTTGGCTTTCGCTGCGGCTTCCTCGGCCTGCTGCATCTGGAAATCATCCAGGAGCGGCTGTCGCGCGAATTCAATCTCGATCTGATCGCGACCGCGCCGTCGGTGATCTACAAGATGAAATTGCGCAACGGCAAGGAGATCGAGATTCACAATCCGGTCGACATGCCGGACCCGACGCAGATTTTGTCGATGGAAGAGCCGTGGATCGAGGCGACCATTCTGACGCCGGACGAATATCTCGGTTCCGTGCTCAAGCTCTGCCAGGACCGCCGCGGCAGCCAGAAAGAGCTCACCTACGTCGGCAACCGCGCGATGGTGAAATACGATCTGCCGCTCAACGAGGTGGTGTTCGATTTCTACGACCGGCTCAAGTCCGTTTCGCGCGGCTATGCCTCGTTCGACTATCACCTGACCGACTACAAGGAAGCCGATCTGGTCAAGCTGCAAATGCTGGTCAACGGCGATCCGGTCGACGCGCTGGCCATGCTGGTGCACCGCACCCGCGCCGAGTTGCGCGGCCGCGCCATGGCGGAGAAGCTGAAAGAACTGATCCCGCCGCACATGTTCGTGGTGCCGATCCAGGCCGCGATCGGCGGCAAGATCATCGCGCGCGAGACCGTGCGCGCCTTCCGCAAGGACGTCACCGCCAAATGCTACGGCGGCGACGCCACGCGCAAGCGCAAGCTGCTCGACAAGCAGAAGGAAGGCAAAAAGCGCATGCGCCAGTTCGGCAAGGTCGACATTCCGCAGGAGGCGTTTATCGCGGCGCTGAAGGTGGATGTGTAGGGCGGGCTTGGACTAGGAACGCGCGAGGAAGGACGGCATAATAACGAACATCGATTCTTGGTCATCGCTAGCGCATAAGAAAGCTTTCGATGAACACCAGTGTGAGCATCCGGCGGATCAATCCGCGGAGATTTTCGATCTGCGGCGTTTAGAAATCCATGCGCGCCGTCATGCGTTCCATTAGCGAAAGCGCGCCCCCATTCGCCAAGCTCCACAATGCACGAAGAGCGAAAATCAGCACAATTCCTCTCGCGCCGACGCCCCAAGCCCTCGTGATCCAAATTGGCGATGCAACGTTCACTCCGGCACTTCGCCACACGCTAACTGACGCCACCAACCAATAAGACCAAAGAAGCGAAAAGCCTACCACGAACCCAATAGTGCCTAGGTGAAGGTGGTAGGAAATGAGCAGCACGACACCGACTAAAAGAGCATCGCGAAAAAGCCGATGGGTAAAACAGCCAAAAGGCAACCGGCAAGGGATATTGCCCCCACCACAATTTCCTCAGAAGCGACATGGCAATACGCCGTTAGATGAATTCTCCCGCTGCAACTGAATGGGAGAATTGCTTGATCCAAGATCGCGGATGGGAGTCAGGCCACCTGTAGTACGTGCTCGCCTTGCCCGTCACACGATGATGCACGCGAACGAGTGGAAAGGCACCCCAATTTGTTTTGCCAATATCAGAGGCAAAGCTGTAATTTTGTTTTTCGTCGGCCAAAATGGCGGCAAGTTGCTCGCGTTCGCCCGCTGTCAAAGGCTGCACTCTCATGTAGTCATTCCTTAAAGCCAAAATCGTCTTTAGCAATGATAGCAGAATCAGCGACACGATGAAAGCCGCGCGGCATGCCTTTAGATAATCTAGCCTTCGATAACTTTCAGCAAGCGTAGCCCGGATGAGCGAAGCGACATCCGGGCGTTTATTCGCCGCTGCATCAGACCCGCATATCGCTTCGCTCATGCGGGTTACTGGGTGGCTAATCTCCATTTAGGTCATTGAATCGCTTTGCAAGCCCCTCAACGTTCTCTGGTCGCCAGCCCGTCAACTTCATGCCGAGATGCAGGCCCAACTGCGCCAGCATTTCCTCGATCTCGCTAACCGATTTGCGTCCGAATCGCTGTGCGCAGCACCTCGAACCACCTCATACGAATTAGCTAGACACTATCATACCAATCTAAGTGATAAAATTCGCCGACCTTATCAGCGTGATCAGGATAAGGATCGGCATGCCGCCGTGTGATCTAGGTCCTTCCCCATTGCCCAAATGCCGAGTTGATCCAGCGCACCCAAGTCGGGCAACGATTGGCTAATCGGCCTTCCAACTGCCAACGAGACTATGCCGCCATCGTAGAGCCTATGCCAATTGCCGCCAATGTGCGGCGAGGCCGTTAGCGTCGCTCGCATTAATCGCAATGCGCGGTCCAGTTCCGCCTTCGCTCGTCATAGCGGTGATGAAAAATGTGAATGCGGCCGAGAAGGACATGCGCGCGCACGTTGAGTCGTCAGACTCAGCGCCTTGTTCGCCAGTTCCTCGCGCGGCTGAGGAATCCGCCGGCTGCTCCGCCAGCCCAGCGCGACGGCGGTGTAATAAGCTTCGGCGAGCGCCGCACAGGCGCGGCGTAGTTCGCATCGAGTTCGATTGCCTGCTTGACGAAGCCACGCGCTGCGCAATGCCGCGCGCTCCGGCCGCAGTAAGCTCGCCGCGCGCGCAATACGTAGTCGTACGCATCAAGATTTGCAGTTGGCTTGGCGAACACGCGCCGTTGCTCGGCCTGCGAACGTGAATCGCCAAGCCCGGCAATTTGCGTCGTGATCTGTCTTGCAGGACAAGAATCCGCCAGCGCCTCGTCGAAACTCGCCGACCACATCTGCGTCGACAGTTCGCTGTGCGCAGCAATTCGTAACTTTCCTTCTGCACGAAGATCACCTAGGTACACTATATTTTCATTCTTCAAGCAGTTAGCCGAGCGCACGGACAGTTCAAGATGGTCTACTTGCTTAAGCATTATTGCGGGAAACGGGAGCGATGGCAGCGGGCCATTCTCATAAAGCGACCGAGCGCTTGATAAGGTGGCGCGTCTCAACGCGCGCCTGCAGTTCGTCGAGGCTCTATCTGCATTTCGTCGGTGATTTCTTCCGATTGAGGCCACACGCACCAAATAGTCTTCCATTCAAAACGGCTGAATTTTGGCGTCAAAGTATTTCAACACCTTGGGCTGCAGCTAAATCGCGACTTCCAGAAAGGAGCCGGATCCGAATCAAACTTAACGACGAATTGCAGACGTATGCTGATTCCGGCGCTGTTGAGCGCTTTGCCGTGTTTTTGATCGCGATGCCATCTCTTTTCGCCAAATAAGTTGCCATGGCCCGCTGCCACCCCGTCGCCATTCCAAACAGCTCCTCGATCATTTACGTATCGTAAGATAAAACACTTGATATTCTTTAAGCCCAATGGTGCTCCTTAGGAATTTTCTGCGCGGTCCCTCTTGACTTTATTCCTATCATCGACTATCTAGCATCCGCCTCGTTCGCAGCGGGCGTCATCTCGAGTGACGCCCGATGAGGAGCAAGGCGCGGTGCGCCGACAATGCGCATCGCAGTCAGGCTTGCGCGATTTGCGCCAGCTTGATGGATGGAGCGCCCGGGCGGCGCCGGACCCTCTCGCCAGAGGGTTCGCGCGTCGCGCCAGACGCGCGGCGGGTGCGCACCACACCCGCCAAGAGGGTCTCACCAGCCCTCTGGCGCCGACCGCAAGTCGGGTTTACCCGACTTGCGCATTAAACATGCCCGATCTCGGGTAAACCCGAGATCGGGTGCGCTCCATTCCCCTTTTGGGGAAACGGAAAAAGGGAAGAAAGGCCTGCCCGGGGCCTTCAAGAATACGGGCGATGACGCATGGCTGGACATGGGCAGCCTCGTTTCAGCCATCGCGCGCATTTAAACTGACAGACAGTGGCGGAATCGCTAGACCGGAAACGCTATGAACGCCCGTTTCATCGCCGTGCTGGGATTGTCGCTGGCTTTCGCCGGCGCATTCGCCGTCCGCAGCCTTGCGCAAGCTCCCGCCACCGTCGCGGCGCCGATGCCGCCCGAGAAACCCGCCGTCGGCGAAGACAAGATGCCGGCCAAGCAATTGTTCTCGCCGTGCAACTGCCGAGCCTCGGCCATGCGATGGCGATCGGCTACTACCCGCGCGGCTGCCTGCAAGGCGGCGTCGAACTGCCGGTCGACGGCCCGAACTGGCAGGTGATGCGGCTGTCGCGCAACCGCAATTGGGGCCATCCGGAACTGGTCAAATTCCTGGAGAAGTTCGCGCCGCTCGCCGCCAAGGCCACCGGCTGGAAGGGCATCCTGGTCGGCGACATGGCGCAGCCGCGCGGCGGCCCGCTGCCGTTCGGACACTTGAGTCATCAGATCGGGCTCGACGTCGACATCTGGTTCATGCCAATGCCGGATCACGAACTCAGCAAGAAAGAGCGCGAGGACATCTCGGCCATCAACGTCGTGGCCGCGGACAAGTTGACCATCAATCCGAAAGTCTGGACGCCGCAGCACGCGGAATTCATCAAGACCGCGGCCCAACAGCCCGACGTCGAGCGCGTTCTGGTCAACGCCGCGATCAAGAAGGAGTTGTGCCGCATCGAGGGCAAGCAGCATTTTCCCTGGCTGGCCAAGGTGCGGCCCTGGTACGGCCATGACGACCACATCCATGTGCGGCTGAAATGTCCGGCCGATTCGCCGAATTGCCGCAAGCAGCCGCCGGTGCCGGGCGGCGACGGCTGCGCCGCCAAGGAACTGGCCTTCTGGTTCAAGGACTTGGTCTTGCATCCGAAGCCCGGTCCGCCGCCGAAGGTCCCGCCCAAGCCGCTCACGCTCGCCGACCTGCCGCCGGCCTGCAAGAACGTGATCGACGCGCCGGCCAATCCCAAGGCTGTCGTCGTGCGCTGATCCAAGCGCGCCTTCGTTCGCGGGTTGTATAAGCACGTCATGGCCGACGACATCGAAGCCCTACGCGAACTGGAAAAGAAGGTTCTCTGGCTGGCGAGCTGGACCATCCACAACGCCAATCATCTGCGCGAAAATGCCGACGGGCTGAAGGTCGGCGGCCATCAGGCCTCGTCGGCCTCGCTCGCCACCATCATGACCGCGCTTTATTTCGACGTGCTCAAGCCCGCCGACCGCGTCGCGGTGAAGCCGCACGCCTCGCCGATTTTCCACGCCATTCAGTATCTGCTCGGCAAGCAGACGCGAGCAAAGCTGGAAACTTTCCGCGGCTACAAGGGCGCGCAGAGCTATCCGTCGCGCACCAAGGACGCCGACGACGTCGACTTCTCCACCGGCTCGGTCGGCCTCGGCGTGGCGCAGACGCTGTTCTCCTCGCTGGTGCAGGATTACGTGCGCGCGCATGGCTGGGGTCTCGATCGGCCGGAAGGCCGCATGGTGGCGCTGGTTGGCGACGCCGAGCTCGACGAAGGCAATATTTTCGAAGCGCTGCTCGAAGGCTGGAAACAGGGCCTGCGCAATTGCTGGTGGATCATCGACTACAACCGGCAAAGCCTCGACGCCGTGGTGCGCGAAGGCCTGTGGGAGCGCTACGAACAGCTGTTCAAGAATTTCGGCTGGGACGTGGTGATCGTGAAATACGGCTCGTTGCAGCAGGCCGCGTTCAACGAACCCGGCGGCGACAGGCTCAAGGCCTGGATCGATAATTGTCCGAACCAGCTTTACTCGGCGCTGGTGTTCGCCGGCGGCGCCGCCTGGCGCAAGCGGCTCACCGACGAGATCGGCGACCAGGGCGACGTCAGCCGGCTAATCGAGAAACGCTCGGACGACGAACTGGCGGCGCTGATGAACAATCTCGGCGGCCACGATCTGCCGTCGGTGCTCGACGCCTTTCACGGCGCGCATCCGGAAAAGCCGACCTGTTTCATCTGCTACACGGTGAAGGGCTTCGGCCTGCCGATGGCCGGGCACAAGGACAATCACGCCGGCCTGATGACGCCGGCGCAGATGGAAACATTCCGCGACGCCATGAACGTGCGCCCCGGCTACGAATGGGACAATTTCGAAGGTCTCGCGCTGCCGGCCGAACAGTTGCAGAAATTTCTCGATCGCGTGCCGTTCGCCGCAGATGCAACGCGCCGCCTCGGCGCACCCGAAATCGACGTGCCGGACAGCCTGCCGGTCACCATTGCGCCGACGATGGCGACGCAAACCGGCTTCGGCGCGCTGCTCAACGAGATCGGCCGCGGCGATGGCGATTTCGCGCAGCGCGTCGTCACCACCTCGCCCGACGTGACGGTGTCGACCAATCTCGGACCCTGGGTGAACCGGCGCGGCCTGTTCGCGCGCGAGAAGATGGCCGATATCTTCAAGAGCGAGCACATTCCATCGACGTTCAATTGGGAATTCTCGCCCAAGGGCCAGCATATCGAGCTCGGCATTGCCGAGATGAATCTGTTCATCCTGCTGTCGGCGCTCGGGCTGTCGCACTCAATCAACGGCGAGCGCCTGCTGCCGATCGGCACGCTGTACGACCCGTTCATCGCACGCGGGCTCGATGCGCTCAATTACGCCTGCTACCAGGATGCGCGATTCATTCTGGTGGCGACGCCATCGGGGATTACGCTAGCCGGCGAAGGCGGCGCGCACCAATCCATCGCCGAGCCGCTGATCGGTCTCGCGCAAGATGGGCTGGCGTCGTTCGAGCCGGCCTTTGTGGATGAACTCGCGGTCATTCTGCGCTGGGCTTTCGCTTACATTCAAAAGAGCGGTGGCGAGACGTCGGAGAGAAACTGGCTGCGCGACGAGACCGGCGGATCGGTTTATCTGCGTCTGTCGACGCGCCCGATCGAGCAGATCCAGCGCAAAATGACGCCGGACCTGGCGCAGCAGATCATCGACGGCGCCTACTGGCTGCGCGAACCGGGACCGAATTGCCAAATCGTCGTCGCCTATACCGGCGCGGTGGCGCCGGAAGCGATCGCTGCCGTCGGCCTGATGGCGGAAGACCGCCGCGATGTCGGCCTGCTGGCCGTGACGTCCGCGGACCGCCTGAATGCCGGCTGGACCGCCGCGCAGCGCGCCCGCGAACGCGGCCTCATTCATGCGCGGTCGCATATCGAGCGGCTGCTCGCCGACGTGCCGCCGCATTGCGGCATTGTCAGCGTGCTCGACGGCCATCCGGCGACGCTGGCCTGGCTCGGCGCCGTCGCCGGCCACCGCGTGCGGCCGCTCGGCGTCGAACACTTCGGCCAGACCGGCTCGCTCGCCGAACTGTACCGGCACTACGGCATCGACGCCAATGCCATCGTCGCGGCGGCGCAGGCGATCGCGCCCGGCCGCCCGATCCGGCACCTCAAGGCGTTGCCGTAATCAATATCTTCCCATTATCCCGACGCCGAAGATCGCGCCGACGATGCTGAAAACCACGATCCACAGCACGATGATGCAGACCACGACGGCAATCGTATAGATGAGGCCTTGCCGGCCGGCGGTTTCATCAGCGCCACGATGCCGGTGTGCAGCAGATAAAGGCTGTAAAGCCCCAGAATGCCGAGGATGGCCAAAGCCGGAATGATGTTGAAGACGCCGCAAATCCAGGCCGCGGTCGGCGCGAACGCCGACACCCTCATGGCGTTATCGAGGTTCTTCTGCCCGCCGAAGACGCCGGCAAGGAAGTCGATGATGTAAGCCATCACGAAAATGCCGACCAGACCCAGCACATAGACGACGATCGCGTGAACCAATCCGCTGACGATACCGACACGGAAGGGTCCGAAGCCGATGAGCGACATGCCAATGAACGAGCACACCGGCGGGATCGCGGAGACGATGCAGACATAATTGGTGAACAGATAGCCGGCGTCGCCGGGTTCGCGCTCGATGACAGGCCATTCGGATTTCGGTTGCAGCAGAATATTTTTGACGCGCTCGACGAGATTCATGACACCCCTCCTTCGATCCTCATGTTGACGTTCAACGCGGTCGATCTTCCAAAATCATTGCGGCGCCCTTTTCCGCGATCATCATGGTCGGCGAATTGGTGTTACCGGACGTGATCGACGGCATCACCGAGGCATCGATGACGCGCAGGCGCTCGATGCCGATCACGCGCAAGCGCGCATCGACCACCGCGCGCGCGTCGTCGTCGCGGCCCATGCGGGCGGTGCCGACAGGGTGGAAAATAGTGGTGCCGATATCGCCAGCGGCCTTTTCAAGCGCAGCCTCATCGTCGTCGCGTATTGCGCCGCCCGGCAGATATTCGACCGGCGAGTATTTCCGCAGCGCCGGCTGAGAGACGATTTTGCGCGTGACGCGGATCGAATTGGCGGCGACGCGGCGGTCTTCCGGCGTCGCCAGATAATTTGGCGCGATCGCCGGGGGCTGCGCGGGATCGGCCGATTTGAGCGACAGGGCACCGCGGCTGGTCGGCCTTATATTGGCGACGCTGGCGGTGAAAGCCGGGAACGGATGCAGCGGCTCGCCGAACTTGTCGAGCGAGAGCGGTTGCACGTGATACTGGATATTGGCGCGGTCTTGCGTCTTGTCGGAGCGCGTAAATGCGCCGAGTTGCGATGGCGCCATGGTCATCGGCCCGCGCCGGCGCAACAGGTAATCGGCGCCCATGGCGAGACGGCCGGCCAGCTTCGCGTAAGTTTCGTTCAGGGTCTTGATGCCCGATACCTTGTAGATCATCCGCAACTGCAAATGATCGTGCAGGTTGGCGCCGACGCCCGGCTTGTCGAGCACGACCGGGATACCGAATTTCGTAAGCGGCGCGGCCGGGCCGACGCCCGACAACATCAGCAAATGCGGCGAACCGATGGAGCCCGCGGCAAGGATGACTTCGCCGCGACAGCGCGCTTTTCGCGCCACGCCGTTCTGGCGCCACCGCACGCCGATGGCGCGCTTACCGGTGAACTCGAGTTCTTCCGCCAGACAATCGGTTTCGAGCCGGAGATTTTTCCGGTGCAGCGCCGGCTTTGAGAAATCCGCGCGCCGCCGACCAGCGCCGGCCGCGCTTTTGATTGACGTGGAAATAGCAGATGCCTTCGTTGTCGCCGGTATTGAAATCGTTCACCGCCGGAATGCCGTACTGGATCGCGGCTTCGCGGAAGGCATCGAGGATGTCCCAGCGCAGGCGCGGCTGCTCGACCCGCCATTCGCCACCGGCCGCGTGCTGGCCGGACCCCAGAAAATGATCGACGTGTTTGCGGAAATACGGCCGTACGTCGTCCCACGCCCAGCCCGGCAGCCCGAGCTGCCGCCATTGATCGTAGTCGGTGGCCTGGCCGAGCATGTAAATCATGCCGTTGATGGCGGAGGAGCCGCCAATCACCTTACCACGGGGATAATTCAGACTGCGCCCGTTGAGACCCGGTTCGGGCTCGGTTTTCAACATCCAATCGGCGCGTGGATTGCCGATAGCAAACAAATAGCCGACCGGAATGTGAAACCAGACCCAGTTGTCGCGGCCGCCCGCCTCCAGCAGCAGCACGCGATTGGCCGGATCGGCCGACAGCCGGTTGGCCAGCACGCAGCCGGCCGAGCCCGCGCCCACCACGATGTAATCGAACTCGCCTTCGATCGGCGCCGCTTCCGCCATGACCGTATCCTTGCCTCAAGAGCGGACTTTACCCATGCCCGCGAGACTTGCTAGGCTCGCTTTCTACTTGCGGCGCACCGTGCGTGCGCTGCGAAAGCCGGAACGGCGGTTCCGGCGGTCACTCAAAACCCCGATCGACCCAGACCGGCGCCCATTTTGCGCCCGAGGAAAACCGCCATGTTCGCACGCCTTTTAGCCATTCTCGGTTTATTCGCCGCCATCGCCGGCGCGCAGCCAGCCGTTGCACAGGAATCGATCACCGTGTTCGCCGCCGCCTCGCTGAAAAATGCGCTCGACGATACCGACGCGGCCTTTACCAAAGCCACCGGCGTCAGGGTCGTAGCGAGCTATGCCGCCTCTTCCGCGCTCGCCAAACAGATCGAGAGCGGCGCGCCCGCCGATGTGTTCATCTCAGCCGACTTGAAGTGGATGGACTACGTCGCCGACAAAAAGCTGATCAAGCCGGACACCCGGGTCAATCTGCTCGGCAACAGGCTGGTGCTGATCGCACCGGCCAATTCCAAGCTCGGCAACGTCAAGATCGAAAAGGGCTTCGACATCGCCAAGCTGGCCGGCGATGGACGTATTGCCGTCGCGGACGTCAAGGCCGTGCCAGCGGGCCTTTACGCCAAGGCGGCGCTGGAAAGCCTCGGCGCATGGGCAGCGGCCGAACCCAAGCTCGCTCAAGCCGAGAACGTGCGCGCGACGCTCGCTTTCGTGGCGCGCGGCGAGACGCCAATCGGCATCGTCTACGAGACCGACGCCAAGATCGAACCGAAGGTGAAAATCGTGGCGATGTTTCCGGATGGCTCCTATCCGCCGGTCACTTATCCGGTGGCGGCAACGGCCGCTACCACGAATGGCGCGGTCGCACGCTATCTGAACTTTCTTCGCGGTGGCGTGGCCAAGGCGCTGTTTGAGAAATACGGCTTCAGCTTTCTGATCAAGCCGGTCTCGTAGCGCTCGCGTGTTCGAACTATCGCCGCAGGACTGGACCGCCGTCGCGCTGTCGCTGCGCGTCGCGGCAGTTTCGACCGTGGTGGCGCTGCCCTTCGGCATCGCCGTCGCCACGCTGCTGGCGCGCAAGGATTTCTGGGGCAAGTCGCTGGTCGACGCGATCGTGCTGTTGCCACTGGTGCTGCCGCCGGTGGTCACCGGCTATTTGCTGCTCATCACGTTCGGCCGCAGGGCGCCGGTCGGCGCGTTCCTCGCCGATCATCTTGGCATCGTGTTCTCGTTCCGTTGGACCGGTGCCGCGCTCGCCTGCGGCATCATGGCGTTTCCTCTGATGGTGCGCGCGATCAGGCTGTCGATCGAGGCAATCGACCGCCGACTGGAAGACGCCGCAGCGACTTTAGGCGCCAACCGCACATGGCTGTTCCTCACGGTCACATTGCCGCTGGCGCTGCCCGGTATCATCGCCGGCATGATGCTGGCGTTCGCCCGCGCACTCGGCGAATTCGGCGCGACGATTACCTTCGTCTCCAACATCCCGGGCGAGACGCAGACCATCTCGGCGGCAATCTACACGCTCACGCAAGTGCCGGGGGGCGACGCCGCCGCGCTCTCGCTGGTGATCGTCGCCGTGATCATCTCGCTCACCGCACTGATCGCGTCGGAATGGCTGGCGCGCCGCGCGACCGCGCGCCTGCACGGGTCGTGACATGCTGATCGTGGACATCGAAAAAAAGCTCGGCGTGTTCAAGCTCAATGCCAAGTTCGAGAGCGAGAGCGGCGCGACGGTTCTGTTCGGGCCTTCCGGCGCCGGCAAGACCAGCGTCATCAACATGATTGCGGGGCTGCTCAAGCCCGACCGCGGACGCATTGTGCTCGATGGCGACGTTCTGTTTGACAGCGCAGCAAGCATTGACGTGCCGGCCTGGCGCCGCCGCATCGGCTACGTGTTCCAGGAAGGCCGGCTGTTTCCGCATTTGTCGGTGCGGCACAATCTCGACTACGGCCGCTGGATGGGCGGCCATGCCGCCGACCTCGCGGCTTTTTCGCACGCGGTCGAACTGCTCGATATCGGACCTCTGCTCCACCGCCGGCCCGGCAAACTATCGGGCGGCGAGCGCCAGCGCGTGGCGGTCGGTCGCGCGCTGCTGATGCGGCCGCACCTGCTGCTGCTCGACGAGCCGCTGGCCTCGCTCGATGCGGCACGCAAGCAGGAAATCCTGCCCTATTTCGAGCGGCTGCGTGACGAAGCCAAAGTGCCGATGATCTATGTCAGCCACGATGCCGCCGAGGTTCGGCGGATCGCCAGCCGCGTGGTGCGGCTGGACGGCGGCAAGGTGGCGGCGACAGGCGGTGTGGAGTTGTTGACCGCCTGATATGCTGCGACGATGTTCCCACCTGAACGAATCGTCTGCCTGACCGAGGAGACCGTCGAGACGCTCTATCTCCTCGGTGAGGAGGATCGCATCGTCGGCGTCTCCGGCTATGCGGTGCGCCCTGCCCGCGTGCGCAAGGAAAAGCCGCGGGTGTCGGCCTTCATTTCGGCGGACGTTCCGAAAATTCTCGCGCTCAAGCCGGATCTGGTGCTGACGTTCTCGGACCTACAGGCCGACATCGTCGCCGACCTGGTGCGCGCCAATGTCGCGGTCCATGCCTTCAATCAACGCGACGTCGCCGGAATTTTCGACATGATCCGTGCGCTCGGCGCGCTGGTCGGTGCGGCGGAGAAAGCGGACGCGCTGGCGCGCTCGCTCGCGGAGCGTATCGATGCTGTGCACGAGCGCTCTTTGCGTCTGCCGCGCCGGCCACGGGTTTATTTCGAGGAATGGGACGACCCGATGATCTCCGGCCTCGGCTGGGTGTCGGAGCTGATCGAATGCGCCGGCGGCATCGAGGTTTTCCCGCAGCTTGCCGCGCGCAAGAACGCCAAGGACCGCATCGTGTCGGGCGCCGAGGTGATCGGCGCGCGGCCCGACATCATCATCGGCTCCTGGTGCGGCAAGAAATTCGTGCCCGCCAAGGTCGCGGCCAGGCCGGGTTTTGCCCAAGTCCCGGCGGTCGCTACAGGCTGGCTGCGCGAGGTCAAATCCACGCTGATCTTGCAGCCGGGTCCGGCGGCGCTCACCGATGGGCTCGATGCGCTGGCCGGAATCATTGGCGAATGGGCCCAAAAACATGCTATGGTATGATCAAGACGACGTCACAAGGACAAGACAACGATGCAGACGAACAAAGCGCGCACCGGCCTCTGGATGGATTTGGGTCTGGTGGCCTTCCTGATCGGTTTGGACGTGGTGGCAAGGCTGGTGCCGCATGCACCCGGCTTCATGCCGATCGCCGCCAGCGCGCTGTTCGCCGGCCGCATGATGCGTATCCCCGGGCTCGCCTTCGTGGTGCCGATCGCCGCCATGGGGCTCAGCGCCTTCGCGCTTGGTCCCGACGATTGGCGGATTTCGCTCATCGTCGCCTTGGCGATCTCGCTGCCGGCACTCGTCGGCATGGTAACGCGTCGCTGGAGCGGCATCCCGGCAACGGTCGCCGTCATGGTGCCCTGCTCGCTCGCTTTCTTCGCGATCTCGAATTTCGCGGTCTGGGCGTTCAGCGGTATTTACAGCCTCGACGTCGCGGGCCTCACTCAGTGCTACGTCGCGGCGCTGCCGTTCTTGCAAAACACGGTGGCGGGCGATCTGTTCTGGACCGCGGTGCTGTTCGGCGGCGCTTGGGCCATCCAGAACCGGGCAGCGCTGGCAGGCCGCGCGCACTAACAACGCGCGGCCCCGCTAATATCGCAAACTAAAATCCGACTTTATCGCCGCCCTTAAGCGAGAGGATTTCGCGCGCCTCGTCGGGATTGGCGATATCGAGGCCAAGGCCTTCGAGAATCTTACGCACATTGGTCACTTGCTGGGCGTTGGATTCGGCGAGCTTGCCGGCGCCGATCCAGAGCGAGTCCTCCATGCCGACGCGGACATTGCCGCCCATTGCCGCGGCTTGCGCGGCCACCCGCATCTGATTGGCGCCGGCGCCCAGCACCGACCAGTGATAATTGTCGCCGAGCAGACGGTCGGCGGTGCGCTTCATCATGATGACGTCTTCGGGATGCGCGCCGATGCCGCCGAGGATGCCGAACACCGACTGCACGAACAGCGGCGGCTTGATCACGCCGCGGTCGAGGAAATGCTTCAGCGTGTAAAGATGCCCAATGTCGTAGCACTCGATCTCGAAGCGCGTGCCGTTCTCCGCGCAGGTGCTCAGAATGTATTCGATGTCGGCAAAGGTGTTCTTGAACATGCCCTTGCGCGAGCCTTCGAGATAGGGCTCCTCCCAGGCATATTTGAACTTGCCCTTGTAGCGCGGGATCATCGGGTAGAGCCCGAAATTCATCGTTCCCATGTTGAGCGAGGCGACTTCCGGCTTGAAGGTCGCGGCCGGCTTGACGCGCTCCTCGGCGGTCATGGTCGGCGCGCCGCCGGTGGTGATGTTCACCACCACATTGGAGCGCTGCTTGATCACCTTGAGGAAGGGCGCGAACGCCTCCGGCGTCTGATCGGGACGGCCGTCCTGCGGATTGCGCGCATGCAAGTGGACGATGGCCGCCCCCGCCTCGGCCGCGGCGATCGCGTTATCGGCGATCTGCTCGGCGGTGACGGGCAAATGCGGCGACATCGACGGCGTATGGATCGAGCCGGTAACGGCACAAGTAATGATGACTTTGCGTGATTTCGCCATGAGCCTTCCATCCCGGTGAATTGACAGTTTTGTTTTCGCGATTGGACTTGAACGGCGATCCTAGAGTATCAGCCGGCCTTAAGTCACCTGCGCGGGAGCATCGCCGTGGACGTAAAGGGACAACCTGCCGCGGCAAGGCACTCTATCCTGATCGGGGTGTTGTGCGGCACCGGTGCGTCCTTCGGCTGGGCGGCCGGCTTTGTCGCGGCCAAGCACGGCATCAACGCCGGCTTCGCGCCCGCCGATCTGGCGTTGCATCGGTTTTTATGGTCCGGGCTGCTGCTGATGCCGCTGGTCCTGCGCGACGGCATCGCGGACCTCGGCGGCATCGGCTGGGGCCGCGGCCTGGTGATGAGCGTGCTGTCCGGCCCGCCGCAATCGATAATCGCCTATACCGGCTTCATGCTGGTGCCGCTCGGGCATGGTACCACCATTCAACCGGCTTGCGCCGCGCTGTCGGGGATGATTCTCGCCAGCCTGGTGCTCGGCGAACGGGCGACCGGACAGCGCATCGGCGGCGGCGCGACCATCGTCGCGGGCCTGTTGGTGTTCGGCTTCGAATCGCTCACCACCGTCGGCAGCCACGGCATCGGCGGCGACCTGCTGTTCGCCACCGCCGGCTTATTCTGGGCGAGCTTCGGCACCCTGCTGCGCGTCTGGCGCGTATCCGGCATGCGCGCGGTCGCGGTGGTCGGCGCGCTGTCGGTCGTGGTGTTCGCGCCGCTGCACGCGGTGTTCGTCGGCTATGACGGCATCCTGCGCATGGGCTGGTCCGAGAACATCTTGCAGGTCGTGGTGCAGGGCCTTATCGCCGGCATGCTGCCGATCTATCTGTTCGCGCGCGCGGTAATTCTGCTCGGCGCCGGACGCGCGGCGACTTTCCCGGCGCTGGTGCCGGTGTTCTCGCTGATCATTGGCTATCTTGCGCTTGGCGTGGTACCGAGCATCCCGCAATTGATCGGGCTGGTGATCGTGGTGATCGGCTTCCGGTTTGCTTTGCGCTAGCGCGCTTCGTACATCCGCGTTTAATTTTCCGGCCCGGCGTATTTTCCCGCGGTCTGCGGGAACATGTTCTTGATGATCTTGAACTTCGAGATGTCCACCGTGGCGTCCATGTGAAGGAACACGACGGCATCGCGCAGCACTTTCTCGATGCCGAAGTCGAGCATCACGCCGTTGCCGCCATGCAGTTCGACCGCATGCTGGGCGACCTTCATAATTTCTTCCGAGGCGAACAGCTTGGCCATGTTGACCAGGGTTTCCGCCTCCGGCGCATTGTCGTCGACCGCGTGCGAGGCGCGGTCGAGCAACGCGCGCACCGCCTCGATATGGGTCGCCATGTCGGCCAGCCGCAGCGCGACCGCCTGATGCTTGATCAGGATGCGGCCGCCCTGCACGTAATTCTGCGCGTATTCGGCCGAGGCTTCGAAGGCACGCACACCGACGCCGAGATTCTTGGCGGCCTGGATGATCTTGCCCGGACGGAAATAGACGCCGGCCGAGCCGAGCGCGCTGTCCTGCACAAGCAGTTGATCATCGGGCACGAACATGTCCTCGAACACCATCTCGCCGTTATTCATAAAACGGCAGCCGAGCGTTTCGTTGCAGCGCGCGACCGAGAAGCCCTTGGTCTCGCGCGGCACCAAAAACGATGAAGTGCCCTGCAACATGCCCACTTTGGTATTGGTGTTCGCGTAGACGACATAAAGACTGGCGTCGTAACCGTTAGAGATGAACTGCTTACGGCCGTTGATCACCCAGCCGCCATTTGTCTTCACGGCCTTGGTCTGCATCGCCGCTTCCGGCACGTTGTAGGGCAGCCAGCGGTCGGAGGCGCCGCGCGGCTCGGTCAGGCAGTGCGCCATCAGGAATTGCGGCTCAGCGACCAATCGCTTGAACCATTTCTCCTGGTGATGCTTGGGAGCGAACTGCCGCAGCAGCACCGACACTTTCCAGTTCTGCACCAGCTTATCGGCGAGCCCTGAATCGCCGCGCGCGATTTCCTCGGCGATCATCGCGAAGGTCCGCACTTCGGTGCCCTTTTCGAGTTCGACGCCGCCGTATTCTTCCGGCACGCCCAGAGCGCGGATGCCGACTTTGTCGGCGCCTTCCAGGATGCTCAACGGCAGGCGGTCTTCCGGGATCATCGACCATTCTTTCTGCCAATTCTTTTTGATGTAAGGCAGCACCATTTCGTCGACGAAATCGCGGCAGCTCTGCCGCATCATCTTTTGTTCTTCGGACAAACCCCGGTCGTACATGTGCATAACCTCTGACTGCCGGCCCGTGCACGGGCCCAATCTGATATTGGTCCGGATTGCGGGCTAATTCCACCGGAGTCTCGACCGGAGAGCGTGGTATGGACGACGTCCAGCAGATGGCCGGCACCATCAGCGGCGCGTTGCAAACGATCGGGCACGAATTCACCTCGGTCCGGTTGTTGAGCCAGTTGGGCCTGATCCTGCTGTCGGCCGCGATCGGCACGGTCGCCGCCGCGCTGATCCGCCGGCGCATCGATCTCGACGCGCTGACGCTGGGCTGGCCGCCATTCTTGCAAAAGGCCGCGCGACTGCTGCTGGCCAATCTCGGCACCCTGATTTTCGTGCTGACGGTGGTGCTGATGCGGACGGCGATGCTTTCGCTGACCCTGACGGGCCGTTCCTATCTGCTCGGCGTCGCGGCCAGCCTCGCCACCGCCTGGGTGGTGATCGCGCTGGTCGCCGGACTGATTCGCAACCAGTTCGTCTACCGGCTGGTGGCGTTCTCGGCCTGGACCATCGCCGCGCTCAGTATTCTCGGCCTGCTAGCGCCGACCATGGCGGCGCTCGATTCGTTCGCGATCGTGATCGGCGGTCTGCGCGTCACGCCGCTGTTGGTGCTCAAGACTTCCGTGCTCCTGATGCTCACGCTGTGGGTGGCAAACGCGGCCAGCGACTTCCTGGATCGGCGCGTGCGCAGCACGGCGGATCTCACACCGTCGATCCAGGTGCTGATCGGCAAGTTGATCCGCCTGCTGCTGATCACCTTTGCGATCATCATCGTGCTCTCGACGGTAGGCATCGATTTTTCCGCGCTCGCATTTTTCTCCGGTGCGGTCGGCGTCGGGCTTGGCTTCGGCTTGCAGAAGATCATCTCCAATCTGGTGAGCGGCATCATCCTGCTTGCCGACAAATCGATCAAGCCGGGCGACGTGATTTCGGTCGGCGAAAATTTCGGCTGGGTCGATTCGATGGGCGCGCGCTACACGTCGATCGTCACGCGCGACGGCCGCGAGTTCCTCATCCCCAACGAGGACTTCGTCACTCAGCGGGTGATCAACTGGTCTTATTCAAACGACGAAGTGCGCCTCGATGTGCCGTTCGGCGTCTCTTATGCGAGCGATCCGCACAAAGTGTGCGCGCTGGCGGTCGACGCGGCCAAATCGGTGGGGCGCGTACTGGTGTCGCCACAGCCGGTCTGCCATCTCAAGGCGTTCGGCGAGTCGTCGTTGAATTTCATCCTGCGTTTCTGGATTCGTGATCCTGTCGACGGCATCACCAATGTGAGCGGCAAGGTACTGCTGGCGCTGTGGGACGCATTCAAGCGCGAGGGGATCGAGATTCCCTATCCGGTGCGCGAGGTTCGGATTGCGCGAGACTCGATCAAGACAGGCGCGAAAAAGAAAGCGCGGTCAGCGCGCGCTTAAGCCGCTTTTCTGCTCGCGAGGAATTCTCCCATCCGCCCAAGCGCCTTTAGGATGTTCTCGGTCGAATTGGCGTAGGACAACCGCATGTAGCCTTCGCCGAGGATGCCGAAGTCCGGGCCGCCGATGGTAACGACGCCAGTGTCGTTGAGCAGCGCGGAGGCGAGGTCCTTGGCCTTCCAACCGGTGCGCTTGACGTTGGGGAAGGCGTAGAACGCGCCCTTCGGCACCGTGCACGAAACGCCCGGCAATTTATTCAAGCCCTCGACCACGACTTTCCGTCGCTTGTCGAACTCGGCAACCATCTTGTCCACCTCGTCCTGCGGGCCGGTGAGCGCCGCCAACCCCGCATATTGCGCCGAGGCATTAACGCAGGAGTGCAGATTGACCGCGAGCTTGCGCGCGTAATCGTAAAGCTTGCCCGGCCAGACTGCGTAACCCAATCGCCAGCCAGTCATCGCGTAGGTCTTCGACCAGCCGTTGAGTAGGATCAGCCGGTCGCGAATCGACGGATAAGACAACAGGCACACGTGCTTCTCGCCGTCATAGACCATGTGATCATAGATCTCGTCCGACATCACACAGACGTCGGGGAACTTCTCCAGCCCGGCGACGAGCTTGTCGACTTCCGATTTCGGCGTTACGCCGCCGGTCGGATTGGCCGGCGAGTTGATGATGAGCAACCGTGTCTGCGGCGTGATCAGCTTCAGCGTCTCCTCGGCCGAGAAGGCAAAGCCGTTCTCCTCGCGGATCGGCACCGGGACCGGCCGCGCGCCGGTGTATTCAATCATCGAGCGATAGATCGGGAAACCGGGATCTGGATACATGATGTCAACGCCGGGCTCGCCGAACATCAGGATCGACATGAACATGGTCGGCTTGCCGCCCGGCATGATCATCACGCTGTCTGGCGAGACTTCGACATTGAAGCGCTTGTGCAGATCGGCGGCGACCGCTTCGCGCAGCGCCGGGATGCCGTTGGCCGGGGTGTAGCCGTGATGGCCGTCGCGCAGCGCCTTGATCGCGGCCTCGACGATGAAGTCAGGCGTGCGGAAATCGGGCTGGCCGATGCCGAGGCTGATGATGTCGCGGCCCTGCGCAGCGAGCGCGTTGGCGCGGGCGAGCACCGCGAAGGCATTTTCCTCGCCGATGCGGTCGAAGGCCGCGATCGTTTTCAGCATAGAGTTACTCCCCGGCAATGGCTGCACAATTTGCACATAGTTCACCCGATTGGGACCGGAAAATCAAATTTATCGCTTTAGGCGGCGAATAGCTTTCGCTGTCCATTTACGTTACATAAAGCGCCATGACTCCGGCCGACAAACGTCGCACCTTTCGCGCGCTGCATCAAAGCGGCTGCTTCGTCATTCCCAATCCGTGGAACGTCGGCAGCGCGCGCTATCTGCAGGGTCTCGGCTTCAAGGCGCTGGCGACCACCAGCTCTGGTTTCGCCCATTCGCAGGGTTTCGCCGACGGCGAGCAATCCTGCGATCGAGGTACTCGCCCACTTTGGCGAGATCGCCGCAGCCAGCGACCTTCCGGTCAATGCCGACTTCGAGAACGGCTACGCCGACGACATTGGCCGCATGGCCGAGAACGTGACGCGTTGCATCGCGACCGGCGTCGCCGGCCTGTCGATCGAAGACTACACCGGCGACGACGCCAATCCGCTTTACGACTTCGATGTCGCGCTCGCCCGCGTCAAGGCCGCGCGCGCGGCGATCGACAAAGCCGGCGGCGACGTCGTGTTCACGGCGCGCACCGAGGGCTTCATCAAGAACGACCCGACCTCGACGAGACCATCCGCCGCCTGAAGGCCTTCGCCGACGCCGGCGCCGATTGCCTCTACTCGCCCGGCATCAAGACCCGCGAGCAGATCGAGGCGACCGTCAAGGCGGTCGCGCCGAAGCCGATCAACTTTCTCAACAGCGGCGCCTTCGGCTTCACCGTCAAACAGCTCGCCGAGATGGGCGTTCGCCGCATCAGCGTCGGCGGCACGCTGGCGCGCGTCGCCATGAATGCCTTCATCAAGTCGGCGCGCGACATCGCCGGCGAAGGCATGTTCGACAGTTTTGCCGGCGTAATATCGAACGCGGAACTCAACACCTTCTTCCACGAAGACCGCGCGCGCCGGCCGAAGCCGTGAGCAACCACATTCATCCGCAAACCGGGCAGCCGATCGGCGCGCCGGTCGACGATCGATCCGCGTTGCGCCCCGGACCGCTGACGCTGGAAGGCCGCTACGGCCGCGTCGAAAAGCTTGCCACCGAGCACGCCGCCTCGCTGTGGGACGCGGTCAAAGACCACGACGCGATCTGGACTTATATGTCGCAATACGGGCCATTCGCCGGCGCCGTAGAATTTGCGACCTGGGTGGATAAGCGCGCCGCGCTGGATGATCCTTACGCTTACGCGATTGTCGATCGCACCGACCGCGCCGTCGGCATCGCGACGCTGATGGAAATCCGCCCGACGATGCGCGTGGTCGAAGTCGGGCACATCGTCTATTCGCCAGCCCTGCAACGCACACCGCTCGGCACCGAGGCGCAATATCTGCTCGCCCGCTATGCGTTCGAGACGCTGGGCTACCGACGCTATGAGTGGAAATGTCATTCGCACAATGCCGCCTCGCGCCGGGCCGCCCTGCGCTACGGCTTCGTCTACGAGGGTATCCTGCGCCAGCAGATGATCGCCAAAGGGCGCAATCGCGATACCGCGATGTTCTCCATGCTCGACAGCGAGTGGCCGATGCGGAAACGCAATTTCGAGCGCTGGCTGGCGCCGGACAATTTCGTGCCGACGGCAAGCAAAAACTTAGCCTCAGCGCGCTGAACGGCGCAAGGCATGAGCCTCGACGTTCCGTCACCCACGCTGTTGCAGCAACGGCCGTTCGTGTTGTTCTGGATCGCGCGGCTCGCCTCCACCATGGGCTATCAGATGCTGGCCGTGACCATCGGCTGGCAGGTCTACGAATTGACCGACAGCGCCTTCGATCTCGGCCTCGTTGGGCTCATTCAGTTCGTTCCGGCGGTCGTGCTCACGCTGCTGATCGGTCACGCCGCCGACCGTTACGACCGCCGCCTGATCGTGCGCGGCGCGCAAAGCACTTACGCGCTGGCCGCCGTGATTTTGATCGCCGCGCTGGCGAGCGGACATCTCAGCCGCAATCTTTTGTTCGGCGTGGTGTTTTTGATGGGCTGCGCGCGCGCCTTTGAAATGCCGACCGCGCACGCGCTGGCCCCGGTACTGGTGCCGCCGGCGATGATCTCGCGCGCGGTGGCGGCCTGGACTTCCGCCAATCAGATCGCGGTGATTTGCGGACCGGCGCTCGGCGGCCTGATTTACGTGCTGAGCCCGACGCTGGTCGGCAGCGTATGCCTGGTATTTTTCACGATCTCGATCACCTTCGTTACTTTGGTGCAGGTGGAACGCGCGCCGCCCGATCGCGAGCCGCCGACCTTCGCATCGGTGCTGGCCGGTTTCGAATATATCCGCACCCGCCGCCGGCTGCTTGGCGTCATAACGCTTGACCTGTTCGTGGTGCTGCTTGGCGGCGTCACCGCGCTGCTGCCGATCTTTGCCCGCGACATTCTCAGCGTCGGGCCGATCGGTCTCGGCCTGCTGCGCTCGGCGCCGGCCGCCGGCGCCTTGATCACCTCAATCGTGCTGTCGCATCACCCAGTCGAGCGCCATATCGGGCGCAAGATGTTCGCCGTGGTCGCGATCTACGGCGTGGCGACCATCGCGTTTGCGCTGTCGAATTCGTTTCCGCTCTCGCTGCTGGTGCTGGCCGCGCTCGGCGCGTCCGACGCCATGAGCGTCGTAATTCGGTTTTCGCTGGTGCAGATCGAAACGCCCGACGACAAGCGCGGCCGCGTCAGCGCGATCAATTATTTGTTCGTCGGCTCGTCGAATACGCTGGGCGAATTCGAATCCGGCGCGGTCGCCGCCTGGCTGGGCGCGGTGCCGTCGGTGCTGATCGGCGGTTTCGGCTCGTTGCTGATCGCCGGGATTTGGATGCTATTATTCCCCGACTTGCGCCGCATCGACCGTTTCGAGCCGGCGGACGAAAGTAAAGGGAGAGCGTGAATGCACATTCTGATCACGGGCGCGGCGGGAATGATCGGCCGCAAGCTGACCGCGCGGTTGGTTAAAGATGGACGCCTCAACGGGCAGCCCATCGACCGGTTCACGCTGGCCGACGTGGTCGCGCCGGAAAAGCCCGCCGGCTTTGCGGGCCAGGTCGACGCTTCGACTGCCGATCTGGCCGCGCCCGAGGCAGCGGCGAAAGTCATCGCCAACCGGCCGGAGGTGATTTTTCATCTCGCCGGCGTGGTGTCGGGCGAAGCGGAAACCGATTTCGATAAAGGCTACCGCGTCAATCTCGACGGCACGCGCGCGCTGCTGGAGGCGATCCGCGCTGTTGGCGGCGGCTACAAGCCGAAAGTCGTTTTCACCTCGTCGATCGCGGTTTACGGCGCGCCGTTTCCCTACGCGATACCGGACGAGTTTCATCTCACGCCGCTCACCTCGTACGGAACGCAAAAAGCGATCAGTGAATTGCTGCTCGCCGACTATACGCGACGCGGCTTGCTCGAAGGCGTCGGCATTCGCCTGCCAACCATATGCGTTCGGCCGGGCAAGCCGAACAAAGCAGCGTCCGGATTTTTCTCAGGCATCATCCGTGAGCCGCTCTCGGGACAAGAAGCGGTGCTGCCGGTGGCCGACAGCGTGCGGCATACCCATGCCAGCCCGCGCTCGGCGGTCGGCTTCCTTGTTCATGCGGCAAGCTTGACGCGCGAGCAGCTCGGGTCTCGCATCAATCTGGCAATGCCGGGCGTCTGCTGCACGGTCGCCGAGCAGATCGAATCGCTGGCGCGCATCGCCGGCGCCAAAGTGGCCGCGCGCATCCGCCGCGAGCCGGACGAACTGGTGATGCGGATCGTCAGCGGCTGGTCCGAACGCATCGACGCCAAACGCGCGCGCCGACGCTCGGCTTCAAGGCCGAGGCGACGTTCGACGACATCGTTCGCGCCCATATCGAGGACGAGTTGGGTGGAAAGATTGCGGCTTAGCTTGCGCGCCTCGCGCCAATCCCTACATTATTGCCTATGACCTACGTCGACGCCGCCGTCGCGCCCCTCCGTAAGACCGGCCAAATCAAGATTCATGGCCCCGCCGCCTTCGAAGGCATGCGCAAGGCCGGGCAACTGGTCGCGCGCTGCCTCGACATGCTGACCGAGCATGTGCGGCCCGGCGTGCCGACCGAAAAAATCGACAAACTGGTGCTGGACTATTCGCTCGACCATGGCGCGCTGCCGGCGACGCTGATGTATCGCGGCTACAAGAAGTCGACCTGCACCTCGCTCAACCATGTGGTCTGCCACGGCATTCCCGGCGACAAGCCGCTCAAGGAAGGCGACATCGTCAATATCGACGTGACTTTGATCCTCGACGGCTGGCACGGCAATTCCAGCCGCATGTACGCCATCGGCGAAATCCCGCGCCGCGCCGAACGGCTGATCGAGGTGACGCACGAAGCCATGATGCGCGGCATCGCCACCATCCGTCCCGGCTCGACCTCCGGCGATATCGGCGCCGCAATCCAAGGCTACGTCGAGGCTCAGCACATGAGCGTGGTGCGCGACTTCTGCGGCCACGGCCTCGGCCGGCTGTTCCATGACGAGCCGAACATCGTGCATGTCGGCCGCGCCGGCGAAGGCATCGTGCTCAAGCCCGGCATGTTCTTCACCGTCGAGCCGATGATCAATCTCGGCCGCCCGCATGTGAAGGTGCTGTCCGATGGCTGGACAGCGGTGACGCGCGACCGTTCGTTGTCGGCCCAGTTCGAACACACCGTGGGCGTCACCGACAAGACGGCGTCGAGGTATTCACCTTTTCCCCGGCGGGGCTGCATAAGCCGCCGTACCGGCTCTAAGCCTGCTTCCCGGCACAAGCCGAAAACCTCCCTCGTCGATTGCAACTGTCTGAACTACACTCATGCAGGGCAGCGGCGCGGGCTGGTTTTCATGACGGCAAAGCACAGCGGCAATGGGCGTAAGGTTGGCCTTTCCGAGGCTTCGCCGCATTATCATGGGCACCGGGAACGGCTGCGCTCCCGCTTCCGCGAGGCCGGTGCCGAGGCGGTCAGCGACTACGAATTGCTCGAACTGGTGCTGTTTCGCGCCATTCCGCAGCGCGACGTCAAACCGCTGGCCAAGGAACTGATCGCCAAATTCGGCTCCTTCGCCGAAGTGATTGCGGCGCCGCCGGCCCGCCTCGCGGAGGTCAAGGGCATGGGTGAAGCCGTCATCACCGAACTCAAAATCGTGCAAGCCGCCGCCGGCCGGCTGACACGCGGCCAGGTCAAAAAGCGCCCCGTGCTGTCGTCATGGTCGAGCGTGCTCGACTATTGCCGCACCACTATGGCGTTCGCCGACAAGGAGCAGTTTCGCGTGCTATTCCTCGACAAGCGCAATCAGGTGATCGCCGACGAAGTGCAGCAGGTCGGTACCGTCGATCACACGCCGGTCTATCCGCGCGAGGTGGTCAAGCGCGCGCTGGAATTGTCCGCCACCGCGCTGATCCTGGTGCACAATCACCCATCGGGCGACCCGACGCCGTCACACGCGGATATTCAAATGACGCAGTCGATCATCGAGGTCGCGCGTCCGCTCGGCATTGCCGTGCACGACCACATCATCGTCGGCAGAGACGGACATGCCAGCTTCAAGGGGCTGAAGCTGATCTAGCAATGTTTGCTTTGGAACGGAGGGACTCCATCGCGGACATTGCAGTTTCGACGCGAATGACCCGAGGCGGACTTACCGGGCCGCGATTTCGCGTCTAACCGAGTGCGAAGGCATCAGTCAACGCCGACCTGATGGCCTCGATCGGCTGGCGAAGGCGCTGAGTTGTCGCTGTCGAAATCAAGGTCGCCGTGATGTCGAACGGTCTGCCCTTCGGCTTCACGACGACGAGGCGCTTGCCGCTGCGATTGTGCGATTGCCAGGCACGAGCGATTCTCTCGGGGATGAGACCCACACCTATTCCAGCTGCGACGAGATCATGCTGAAGGCTTGCTCCCTGCACCTCGGCAATGACGCGGATGTCTCGTTTCATAGACGCCGCCAGAGAAACGAGAAGCGTACGGTACCCGCATCCATCGGGGTTGAGAACCCAAGGGCGATCGAACAGGTCGGCGAATGCCGGTACCCTGCCAACACAGAGCGAACGTTGGGCGACCGCAACCAGTTGATCGGCGGCAATTTGCGAAACTGTTGCCCCCGGCGGCCATGCGCCGCCGAATCTGCCTATAACCAGCGCCGCATCAAGAGCGCCGTCGCTGACATCGCTCAGAAGACGCGGTGTCCAACCTGCCGAGAGGCGAACACTTACTTTCGGATAAACGCGCGTCATCCCGACGACCGCGTGCGCAATGGCATTGCTGCCCCGCCAGTCCAATGCCGCGTGCGCAACGCCAAGACGCAGCAGTCCCTCCGGCTGCGCCACAGGGTCGAAGCTTTCCTTGAAGGCCTCGACTTCGTCGATGAGAGCTTTCCCGCGTGCTCGCACTTCCTCCCCATCGCGGGTGAGACGAGGCGGCTTTACGGCGCGGTCAAGCAGTACGCAGCCGAGTTCTTCCTCCAGGCGCTGAATCTGCCGCGTGATCGCGGATTGGGTGAGCGGAAGATGCCGGCTGGCTCCCTGGATGGACCCGACCGCCGACACGGTGAGGAAAGTACGAAGCTCTTCGATCATTGTTTATCCCGCGCTAGCATAATGATAATGACTATTATGAATTTGCAGAATACTGCGGATGCCGTCAAGGTGGTACTGGCTCTGATCCGGCACAAGAGCAATGGAGCACAACAGGAGGAGAGCACATGGACAGGGACAAGGCGCCGTTGGCGGACCGGCGCGGCTTTCTGCGGGACGCTGGCATCGTCGCCGTCTCGCTTCCGGTCGTCGTCGTGTCCGGTCATGCAGGCGCCGCCTCTGCTGCATCAATGCCGACCGCCGCAGGGAATGCGCCGCAAGGCACGCCGACTCCACGCTCGACGGCCGCCTCCGCCGGTTATCAGACGCTGTCCCTTGAAGAAGCCACGTTCACCGAGACCCTTGTTGATCACATGTGGCCGAAGGACCAGCTGTCTGCGTCGGGCTCGGAGCTCGGAATCGCCACCTTCATCGACCGCCAACTGGCGGGCGCATTCGGGCAGGGTGATCGTCTCTATCTGCAAGGGCCGTTCCGGAAAGGCAAGCCGCAGCACGGCTATCAGCTGCCGCTGACTCCGATGGAATACTACAAGGCCGGCATGGCCGCCGCATCTGTGGCCTGCCGGAAGCGCTTCAGCCGGAGTCTCGATAAACTCGAGCCGGCCGAGCGCGAACAGTTCCTGAAGGATCTGGCCGGCGGCAAAGTCGCCGAAGGGCCATTGAACCTCGCGGAGTGGTTCAACGGGCTCGTCTATCCGCTGTTCGAGCGCGGCGCGTTCGCCGATCCCATCTACGGCGGGAATCGCGACAAGGCGGCGTGGAAGATGATCGGCTATCCCGGCCTGCCTTCGGCTTACGGGCAGGATGTGGTGCGCTTTCGTGGCAAGCCTCATCCGCGTGCCACCATCCCCCAATCCATCCAAGACCTCAGCTGAAAGGTTCTGCTATGACTACGACTCTCAAAGAACGCGAAGTCGTTATCGTCGGTGGTGGTCTTTCGGCGGGGCTGCTGGCGCGCAAATTGGTACCGCTCGGCCGCGATGTACTCGTGCTCGAACGCGGCGGCCAGCGCAGCGCATCGGAAAGCCAGCTGCCCTCTCAGCGCGATGATTTGCGCTGGTCCGTGTATCGCGGCCTGACGCAGCGCGAAAACGTCGAGACCTACACGCTGCGGCACACGCCCGGCGAAGAGGCTTTGCCGATGCGGCAGCTCGTCTCGTTCCTTCCGGGCTTCGGCGTCGGCGGCGGCGCGTCGCATTGGAATGGCTGGACCTGGCGCTTTCAGACCACCGACTATATGCTGCGCTCGCATCTCGAACAGCGCTACGGCAAGGCCGCGCTGCCGAGCGATATGAGCGTGCAGGATTGGGGCGTCACTTACGAAGAACTCGAACCGCGCTACACACTGTTCGAAAAGCTGTTTGGAATTTCCGGGACCGCGGGGAATGTCAAGGGCGTAAAGCGCGCAGGCGGCAATCCGTTCGAGCCATGGCGCGCCGAGGGGTTCCCGTTACCGCCGTTGGAGCCCTCCGAAGCAGGCCTGATCTTCAAGGCTGCGGCGGAGAAACTAGGCTACCAGCCGTTCCCGCTGCCGGCATCGAACGCCAGCCGCGCCTATACCAATCCCGATGGCATGAAGCTCGGAGCATGCCAATACTGCGGCCATTGCGAGCGCTTCGTGTGCGAGGCCAACGCCAAGGGCAGCCCGCACATCCTGCTGTTCCCGTTGGTAACGGGTAAGCCGAACTTCGAGCTGCGGACGCATGCCGAGGTGTTCCGTCTCAACTACGATGCCACGGCAAGGCGCGTCACCGGCGTCACCTATATCGACAGCCTGACGGGCGAGGAGTTCGTGCAGCCGGCAGGTGCCGTCGTGCTCGGCAGTTATGTGCTGTCAAACACGCGGCTGATGCTGCTTTCCAACATCGGCCAGCCCTACAATCCGGCATCAGGCAGGGGCGTAGTCGGCAAGAACTACTGCTACCAGACGGTTTCTGGTGTCGGTCTGTTCTTTGAAGATCGCCACATCAACCCGTTTATGGCGACCGGCGCCCACGGCATGGTGATCGACGAATTCAATAACGATCACTTCGATCACAGCGGCCTCGGATTTTTCGGCGGCGCCTTTATCACCGCGACGGTAACGAACGGGCGTCCGATCGCGACGCGCGCACTGCCTCCCGGCACACCACGCTGGGGCTCGCAGTGGAAGGCCGCAAACGCCAAGTGGTACTCGCGCTCATTCGGCATCCTTGCGCATGGTACCAGCTACGCGCATCGCAATAATTACATGGATCTCGATCCCGACTATCGCGATGCGTACGGCCGCCCGCTCTTGCGCATGACTTTCGACTTCCCCCAGAACGATGTGAAGATGTCTGCGTATGTGACGCAGAAGGCGCACGATATTGCCAAGGCGACCGGGGCAACCATCGTCGGCTCACCGGCACCCCGGCGCGGGCCTTACGACGCTCGGCTCTATCAGACCACGCACAACACGGGCGGTACCATCATGGGCGCCGATCGGGCGACGAGCGTGGTGAGCCCTCACCTGCAGTGCTGGGACGCGGACAACCTTTTCATCAGCGGCGCGTCCGTCTTCCCGCAGAACTCAGGGTACAACCCGACCGGGGCAGTTGCCGCGCTGGCGCTGCGGCTCGGCGATGATCTCGCGTCCTACCTCGATCGCCCGCGTTTCCTGTGAGGTCAAACCGATGCCCGCGCGGACACTGGCACTTCCGACCATGGCCATCATTGTCGCCTGCCTGGCTCCCCTTGGTGCGCTGGCGCAAGACGCAGCCAGGGGGCGGGTACTCTTTGAAATGTGCGCGGCATGTCACAAACTTGAGCCAAACAGCACCGAGTACGGCCCTTCGCTTATAGGCATCATCGGGCGAAAGGCAGCCGTGCTTCGCGACTTCTCTTACAGCCGCGCGCTTCTACGCACTAACATTGTGTGGGACGATGGCCGCCTCGACATCTATCTTGCTGACCCGCAGGCGTTCATCTCGGGCACACGGATGCCTTTTTCGGGCATTGCGAACAAGACCGAGCGCGCCGATCTGATCGCGTATCTCAAGACGCTGCGCTGACAGGCGCCGGCGGCTCCTTTCAAGTTGCGCCTGATCGTGGTCAGTGTCCGAAGATGTGCCCTTAGGCGACCTCGGCTGGCATCTGCAAGATGTCCGCTAGGCAGCGCCCATGATCTGGTTCAAGCGGACGAGCCGTCCGATCTGTATGGATTTGACCGCGGCGGCAACGAGAATTCGCACCCGCCGCCGAAAAGCTACTGCCGCACAAGCATGATCGGGCTGGCGCCTTCGGGTACCCGGCGCCAACCCGCGCCTTCAATTTCCTCAAAACGCCACGGGGCGCCGCGCGCGGGCACCAGCATCAGCTCGCCGTTTTCCAGACGCCACTGGGTGAAATTGAGTTGCGCGATCGACGCCGCGCAGCCCGGCTTCACCGTCAGCGCCATGCCGTCGCCTTGCGCCGTGGACGCCAGCGTGAAGGCGCAGAGCGGCGTGCCCGATCCGCGGGTGAGCAGCCAATTTCCGGCCAGCTCTTCCGGCGGCTTTTCCGGCGGGCCGGCGGCCGCGGCGGCATTCTGCAGGAAAAGCACGCCGACGCCCGGCGTCGGCGCCTCATAGATACCGTCTTCCACTTCACTGAATTCAACCAGCACTTTTCCCTGCGCGTCGAGCAGATGCAGCAGGTCGTTGTCGGGGAAAGTCCAGCCGACGATGTCCGCCACCAGCGCGAACTGACCGGCACAATTGGCGTCGAATTCGACCTTGAAGCCTACTTTGGTGCGGTCGCCGCTGAAAGTCGCGGTGCATTTCTTGTCGCGGTCGGCATTGGAAAACTCCCAGCTACCGATCATTTTTTTCGCGGACTCGCCGAGCGCCGGCGCCTGCGCCATCGCGGCATTGGTAACGGCGAGCCCGGCAAACGCGATGGCGGCAAGACGGATCATGTCAAACTTATACCATCCCGCCGCTGCGGCCGCTCACGAGCGCTTAGGCGAATAAGGCGTTTCCGAAACCGGCGTGAGCGGCGGCTTACCCGCGGCCCAGGCCAGAATGTTGTCGACCACCAGCTGGTCCATCGCTGCCCGCGTCACCTCGGTCGAGGAGCCGAGATGCGGGAACAGGACGATGTGATCCATCTCCATCAATTCTTTCGGCACATGCGGTTCCTTGGCGAACACGTCGAGGCCGGCGGAATAGATGGTGCGGTTTTTCAGCGCCTCGATCAGCGCCGGCTCGTCAACCACCGAACCGCGCGCCATGTTGATGACAATGCCCTGGGGACCGAGCGCCTTGAGCACCTCGGCGTTGATCATGTTCGCTGTCGCCGGCCCGCCCGGCACGATCACCATCAAGGTGTCGACGTCGCGCGCCATGTCGAGCAGCTTCGGATAGTATTTATAGCTCACGCCCTGCTGCGGATTACGGCTGTGATAAACGATCGGCACGCCGAAGGCTTCCAGCCGCCGTGCGATCGCCTTGCCGATGCGGCCCATGCCGACCATGCCGACGGTGCGGTTGCGTAGCGTGGCTTTGGTAAGCGGATATTGCGCTTGCGGCCATTTGCCGGCACGCAAATAGCGCTCGGCCTGCGACAATTCGCGCACCGTGCAGAGCAACAGGCCGAGCGCGGTATCGGCGACTTCTTCATCCAGCACGCCCGGTGTGTTGGTGACGATAATGCCGTGTTCGCCCGCCCATTTGGCGTCGATATGGTCGTAGCCGACCCCGAAGCTCGACACCTGCTTGACGTTGGGAAATTGCTGAAGGAAATTGCCGTCCACTTTGGTGTGGTGCGCGATGGCGATGGCGCCGATCTTACCGCCGACCGATTTGGCGAACGCCTGTTTGTCCGCGGCGTCGAGCCAATGATGCAGCGTCACTTTGCCTTCGAAGCCCTTCATCAACATAGGCTTCTTGGCACCAACCAGCAGGACATCCGGCTTTTCGCCAGCCATTTTCAACTCCTATTAAACCAATGCCGTGACCGGCTTTTCGACGAAGCTCTTGAACGCCGCCAATAGCTCGGCGCCGAGCGCGCCATCCACCACGCGATGATCGCATGACACCGTGACGGTCATCTGGCTGATGAACTTGACGCCGCCGTCATCCGTTTCGACCGGCGCACGACGCGTCGCGCCCACGGCCAGGATGGTCGCGTGCGGCGGATTGATGATGGCCGAGAATTCGCGCACGCCATACATGCCGAGATTGGAGATGGCGCTTGAGCCGCCCTGATATTCACTCGGTTTGAGCTTGCGCGCGCGGGCGCGCTCGGCGAGGTCGCGCATTTCCGCCGAGATCGCGGTGAGCGATTTCTTTTCTGCATTGCGGATCACAGGCGTGATCAGCCCGCCTTCAAGCGCGACTGCGACGCCGATGTCGGAATGCTGGAAACGCAGGATGCGATCCTCGGCCCACACCGCATTGGCGGCGGGAATGCGCTGCAACGCCGCCGCCCAGGCCTTGATGATGAAATCGTTGAGCGAGAGCCTGAACGCGGGCGTGCCGTCCTTGGCCGCGGGCGCGGCGGCATTGGCCTCCTCGCGCATGGCGATCAGCCGGCCGGCATCCATGTCGGCGGTCAAATAGAAATGCGGGATGGTCTGCTTGGCTTCGATCAGCCGCCTGGCGATGGTGCGGCGCATGGAATCAAGCGGCACTTCTTCGTAGGCGACGCCCTCGTACAGCGCCTTGACCTGCGCGGCGCTCGCGCCTGGAGCCATGGCAGGCCCTCCGGGCGCCGCCTTTTCGACGTCGCCGGCGACGATGCGGCCATGCGGGCCGGAGCCGGAAACCCGCGTCAGGTCGATGCCGCGCTCGCCGGCCAGCCGGCGCGCCAGTGGGGTGGTGAAGGCGCCGCCCGGCATTTTTGCAGGACCGTAATTGCGTTCGGGCGTGCGCACCTCGCGGAACGGATCGAGCGGCTCGGTGCGCGGCTTGGGCGCGGTTTGCGCGACCGGAGCCAGGCGCAGCGGCAGCGCGCGGCGGCGCGGCCGGAGCCTTTCGCGGCGCAGGTGAAGCGCTAGCCGAACGCGCCGCCGCCGGAAATGACCGCGACCACCGCGCCGACCTTGGCCACCTCGCCGACCTGAAAGTGAATATCGGTCAGCGTGCCGGCGCTGGTCGCCGGCACTTCCATCGAGGTCTTGTCGGTCTCGATCTCGAACAGGTTCTCGCCCGGCTTCACGGAGTCGCCGGCCGCCTTGAACCATTTCGTGATCTTGCCCTCGGCGACGGTCTCGCCGAGCTGCGGCATCAGGACGTCCACGCGATTCCCCTAAAAGTGCCCGGCGCGCTCTACCACACCACCGACACGTATTGCGTCTCAAGAAATTCCTTCATGCCTTCCTGTGCGCCCTCGCGGCCGAGGCCGGACTGCTTGACGCCGCCGAATGGCGCCGCCGGGTCCGACACCAGGCCGCGGTTGAGGCCGATCATGCCGAATTCGAGTTTCTCGGAGACGCGCATGCCGCGGCTGAGGTCCTTGGTATAGAGATAGGCGACCAGACCGTATTCGGTGTCGTTGGCGCGTTTGATCGCCTCGTCCTCGGTCTTGAAGGTCTGGATCGAGGCGACCGGTCCGAAGATTTCCTCGTTCAGCATCTTGGAATCGTCGGACACATTGGTGAGCACGGTCGCCGGATAAAAATAGCCGGGGCCGTCCGGCGTCTTGCCGCCGGTCAGAACCTTGGCGCCCTTGCTGACCGCGTCGTCGACCAGCTCGATCACCTTGTCGCGGCCGTCTTTGTTGACCAGCGGCCCGAGATTGATGCCGTCGTCGAGGCCGTTGCCCATCTTGAGCGAGCCCATCTTGGCGGTCAGCTTCTTGGCGAACTCGTCGTGCACCTTCTCGTGCACGTAAAAACGGTTGGCCGCCGTGCAGGCCTCGCCCATGTTGCGCATCTTGGCGATCATCGCGCCGTCGATCGCGGCGTCGATGTCGGCATCCTCGAACACCAGAAACGGCGCATTGCCGCCGAGTTCCATCGACGGCTTGAGCACCTGGTCGGCGGCCTCGTGCAGCAGCTTGCGGCCGACTTCGGTCGAGCCGGTGAAGGACAACACGCGCACGCGCGGATCGTGCAGCATCGCGCTGACCACCGGGCCGGAGCGGCGCGACGGCACGACGTTGACGACGCCGGCGGGAACGCCCGCCTCTTCCAGCACCGGCATCAGCGCCAGCATGGTGAGCGGCGTATCGGAGGCAGGCTTGAGCACCACCGGACAGCCGGCGGCGAGCGCCGGACCGATCTTGCGCGTCGCCATCGCGGCGGGGAAATTCCACGGCGTCACCAGCACGGCGATGCCGGCCGGCTTGTGCTGCGCCACGATGCGCGCGCCGGAGGCCGGCGCCATCGAGATATGGCCGATATTGCGCACGGCTTCCTCGGCGTACCAGCGGAAGAACTCGGCGGCATAGGCGACCTCGCCGCGCGAATCGGACAGCGCCTTGCCGTTCTCCAGCGTGATCAGTTTGGCGAAGCGCTCGGCGTCGCGCATGATCAGCTCGTAAGCCTTGCGCAGAATCTCGGCGCGCTCGCGCGGCTTGCGGCCGGCCCAGCCGGCAAAGGCGGCATCGGCGGCATCGATCGCGGCCTTGGCGTCGTCGACCGACGCGCTGGCGACCGAGGCGATCTTGCGCTCGGTGGCCGGATCGATCACGTCGAAACGCTGATTGTCCGATGATTTGCGCCACTTGCCGCCGATCCACAGATCGGTCGGGACATTGGCGAGAAGATTTTCGTACATGACGCCTTTTATCCTGCGAGTGAACGCTTCACGGTATCCGCGATCCGATCCGCCGTCGGCAGCACGGCGTCTTCCAGAATATCCGCGGCCGGCAGCGGAATATGCGGCGTGGTGATCCGCACCGGCGGGCCGTCGAGGTCGTAGAACGACTCGTCGGCCACGATCGATACGATCTCGGCGCCCCAGCCGCACAACCGCGGATTTTCCTCGACCGTGAACAGCCGGTGGGTCTTGGCGACCGAGCCGAGGATGGTCTGGGTGTCGAGCGGCACCAGCGAGCGCACGTCGACAACTTCGCAATCGATGCCGTGTTCCGCCTTCAGCTTCTCGGCGGCGGCCAGCGCGCGCGGAACCATCAGCGCCAGCGCGCAGATGGTGGCGTCCTTGCCCGGCCGCACGATCTTGGCGGTGCCGAGCGTGTCGACGATCTCGCCGTCGGGAACCTCGCCCTTGGTGGCATAGAGCGACTTGTGCTCGAGGAAAATAACCGGGTCGGGATCGCGCACCGCAGCCGCCAGCAGGCCGATGACGTCGCGCGGTGTCGAGGGCGCCACCACCTTGAGACCCGGAATCATCATGCACCAGTTCTCGACGCTCTGTGAGTGTTGCGCGCCGAAGCGCGAGCCCGCGCCATTGCCGGTGCGCACCACCAGCGGGCATTTGGTCTGCCCGTTCGACATGTAACGGCTCTTGGGAAATTCGTTGGCGATGTAGTCGAAGCAGACCGCGAAGAAATCCGAGAACATGATCTCGGCGATCGGCTTCAGGCCCGTCATCGCCGCGCCCATGGCGGCGCCCAGAATCGCCTGCTCGGAGATCGGCGTGTCGCGCACGCGCAACGGACCGAACTGCTCGTAGAGCCCGACGGTCGCCTTGAACACGCCGCCGGCCTTCGCCACGTCCTCGCCGAGGAACACCACGTCGGGATCGCGGCTCATCTCCTGCGCGATGCCGCGAATGACGGCGTCGCGATAGCTCAGTTCCGGCATGTTAGTTTCTCCATGCCCAGCCGCCATCGGCATAGACATCGGTGGTGATGATATCGAGCGGCGGATTGGGCGCGGCCTTGCAGGCCTCGGTGGCGTCGTCGACTTCCTTGAGCACGCTGGCGTCGATTTCCGCAATCGCCGCATCGCTGACGCCGAACTGCTTCAGCCGCTCGCGGTAAATCTTGATCGGATCGCGCAACTTCCACTTTTCGAGCTCGCCTTCGGGGCGATACTTCGCCGGGTCGGCGCGCGAATGGCCGCTGTGCCGATAGGTCATGCACTCGATCAGCGAGGGCCCCTCGCCGGCCCGCGCCTTGGCGAAGGCCTTCTGCGCGGTGCGATAGACGATGTCGGCGTCGTTGCCGTCGATCACGATGCGCTCGAGGCCGTAAGACCGGCGCGATCGGCCGCCGGATGCTCGACCGCCGTCACGTCGGCGATCGGCGTGTATTCCATGTAGAGATTGTTTTCGCAGACGAACACGACCGGCAGCTTCCAGACCGCGGCGAAATTCAGCGCCTCGTGGAACGCGCCGATATTGGTGGTGCCGTCGCCGAAGAAGCAGACCGAGACGTCCTTGTCGCCTTTGTACTGCGCGCGCCAGGCGGCGCCGCAGGCGATCGGAAGATGCGCGCCGATGATGGCGTAGGATCCCATCACGCCATGCTCCTCCGAGGTGAGATGCATCGAGCCGCCTTTGCCGCGCATCAACCCATTGTCCCGCTGCATCAGCTCGCCCAGCACCTTCTCGACCGGGACGCCGCGCGCCAGCGTATGAGCATGGCCGCGATAGGTGCAGAAACTCAGGTCGCCTTTGATCATGGCCTCGGCAAAGCCGGCGGCGATCGCCTCCTGTCCGAGCGAGAGATGGCTGGTGCCCTTGACCAGATTTTGCAGGAACAGATCGTAGGCGCGCTGTTCCGCTTCGCGCAGGCGCACCTGCGAGCGGTACAAAGCCAGGCGCTTGGCCTCGCCGATATCGTCGTTCAAGCCGGAGCCAGGCTTGGCCTGCGCCCGGTCTTTTGCTGTCGCCATGAATGGTCCTCGAAATCGCTTTTGGAGGAAGGAACTTAGCGCCGCCGGCAACGCTTAGGCAACCGGGCCGGACGGTTCGACTTTGCGGACGGCTTCACGGTGGAGAAGATAGAGGCCCGACGACACCACGATCAGCCCGCCTGCGATGGTCCAGCGGTGCGGCACGTCGCCAAACACCAGGAAGCCCAGCGCCGTTGTCCAAACCATCTGCGTATAGATAAAGGGCGCCAGGGCCGACGCCGGAGCGCGACGGTGGGCGAGGATAAGCAGATAGTGCCCGCCGCCGCCGAGCGCGCCGATCAGCACCATCAGTCCCGAGACAAGGATGCCGTCCGGTTTCGACCAAACGAAAGGCAGCACCGCCGTCATGGCGAGCGCGCCGACCAAGTTGGTGTAGAACTGCGTGGTCTCGCTCGAGTCGGTGCGCGAGAGCACGCGCGTCGAGATCACGTAGAACGCGTAGCAAACGGTGCCCAACATTGTCAGGAACGCCGCCGGATGCATGCCGCCGAAACCGGGCCGCGTCACCACCAGCACGCCGAAGAATCCGACGGCGATCGCGGTCCAGCGACGCCAGCCGACCGTCTCGCCCAGCATCGGCACGCTCAGCAGCGCGACCAGAAACGGCGTCGCGAATAAAATGGACAGGGCCTCGTCGAGTTGCAGCCAGCGCAGCGCGTACAGGTTGAGGACAGTCGAGAGCAGCAGCAGCGCCGAGCGGCCGATTTGCAGAAACGGTCTCGCCGTTTTCACCAATCCCCGCTGCCGCAGCGGATTGGAAAATATGAAGCTCAGCGCAAAGGCGAAGAAATAGCGCGCCCATACCGCCTGAAGCGTATCCATATGATGATTGAGATACTTGCCGGTGCTGTCGAGGCACGAAAACGACGCCACCGCGCCGCACATCAGCGCGATGCCGGTCAGACGTTGTCGGCGAAGCGTCGCTGAATCGGTCAATAGGTCGCCCGTCCGCCGGAAATGTCAAAGGCAGCACCCGTCGTGAACGAGCAGTCGGCCGAGGCACAGAACGCGGCGAGCGCGGCGATTTCATCGACCGTGACGAAGCGCCCTCGCGGGATTTTCGACAGCATGAAGTCGATGTGCTCTTGCGTCATCTGGTCGAAGATCGCGGTTTTGGCCGCCGCCGGCGTGATACAGTTGACTGAAATGTCGTAACTGGCCAATTCCTTGCCGAGCGATTTGGTCAGCGCGATGACGCCGGCCTTCGAGGCCGAATAGGCCGGCGCGTTCGGATTGCCTTCCTTGCCGGCGACCGAGGCGATGTTGACGATGCGGCCGTAATTCTGCGCGATCATGCCGGGCGCGAGCGCGCGGCAGCAATGAAACGGGCCGTCGAGATTGATCGACAGCACGTCGCGCCAGGCCTCCAACGGATAATCCCAGGTTTTCACATTGGGCCCGGCGATACCGGCATTGTTGACCAGGATATCGATGCGGCCGAATGCTTTGAGCGTTTCATTGCGTGCGCGTTCGACGTCGGAATATTTGGTGACGTCGACGGCGATGGCGATCACGCGGCCGTGGCTTTTCAATTCGGCCGCGGTCTTCTGCGCGAGATTAAGATCGCGATCCCAGATCGCCACCGCGGCGCTGGACTCCAGAAAGCGTTCGACGATGGCCCGGCCGAT
Source organism: uncultured Alphaproteobacteria bacterium (assembly GCA_963809675.1). GTDB lineage: Bacteria > Pseudomonadota > Alphaproteobacteria > Rhizobiales > Xanthobacteraceae > Pseudolabrys. Next base: position 1,377 of record CAWEKJ010000003.1, on the reverse strand, counting down.
GCCCTGCGCACCGCCGGTAATGACCGCATTACGTCCGCTGAGATCGATTTTATTGGGCATGGGTCGCCTCCCGCTCGAAAGCTACCGAAGCCGTGGCTCCGTGGCGAGTGTTGAAAACGCGCATGAGCCTTGAAAGACAGGGCTACGTCCTATAACCATAGAGACGTGGGGCTGGCGGCGGTCGCCCCGCTTCCTTGAAGGCTTGCGAGCCCAAGCACCGTCTCCTTCGTTCACGGAGGGGACCCATGCTGTCTCCAAGCTACTCAATCTCGCCGAAAGATCTCTGGCATCTGATCGGCACTGCGAATGCGCCGCAGCTCATCGACGTACGGCGGCGCGATATTTATGAATCGACGCCGGGCGTACTGCCCGCCTCGATTTGGCAGGAGCCGACCGAATTCGGCCGCTGGGGTCCGACGCTCGACCGCGCCCGGCCCATCGTCGTTGCCTGCAAGGCGGGCAAAGAGTTGAGCCAGTTTATCACCGCGGAGCTGCGCGGCGCCGGATATAACGCCGCGATGCTGGAAGGCGGCAGCTTCGCCTGGAGCGATGCAGGACTGCCGATGGTCGATCGCAAAACCCTCGAACGCTCTTGCGCCGCGCCGGCCCAGCGTCTGGGTCACAAGACGGCGGCCGAAGATCGACCGCGTCGCCTGCCCCTGGCTGATCCGCCGTTTTATCGACATCAATGCAAAAATTTTGTTTGTCGATCCCGCCTATGTGAAGGAATCGGCGGTCGAAGCTGGCGGCATGCCGTTCGACATCAAGGATGTCGAACTAAGCCATGACGGCGATCGCTGCACCTTCGACACCATGCTCAAACTGTTCGGGCTGGAAAGCGAGCCGTCGCTGGCACGGCTGGCTCTGATCGTGCGCGGCGCCGATACCGCGCGGCCCGATATCGCGCCGGAAGCAGCCGGGCTGCACGCGGTTTCACTCGGATTATCCGCGCTCGCGGGCGACGACGACCATGGACTGCTGCGACACGGGTTCATCGTCTACGATGCCCTGTTCGCCTGGCTGCGCTTCGCGACGGGTGAACACCATAACTGGCCCGCGAAAGCCGCGTGACATGAATACTCAAGCGACACTCCCGCCGCGGCCGACTTTTGCCGAAGCCTTCATGGTCTGGCTGAAGATCGGCTGCATCAATTTCGGCGGGCCGGCCGGGCAGATCGCCATGATGCACCGCATCCTGGTCGACGAGAAAAAGTGGATCGACGAACCGCGCTTCCTGCACGCGCTCAATTTCTCCATGCTGCTGCCGGGTCCGGAAGCGACGCAACTCGCGACCTATGTCGGCTGGCTGCTGCACGGCGTGCGCGGCGGGCTTGCCGCCGGCATTTTGTTCGTGTTGCCGGGCGCCTTCGTGATGCT
>CAWEKJ010000002.1:0-67367 GCA_963809675.1 uncultured Alphaproteobacteria bacterium | reverse complement strand
CACACCCCGCTCTTCCCGCTCGGCCCCGACAAGACGCCGTACCGCAAGCTCGAGGTCGGCGGCGTCACGGTCGAGAAGGTGATGGGCAAGGACGTGCTGGTGGTCGCGCACGAGACGCTGCGCGCGCTGGCCGAGGCCGCCTTCACCGACATCAATCATCTTTTGCGCCCGGCGCACCTCAAGCAGCTGCGCAAAATCCTCGACGACCCGGAGGCTTCGGCCAACGACAAGTTCGTCGCCTACGACTTCCTGAAAAACGCCAACATCGCCGCCGGCGGCGTGCTGCCGATGTGCCAGGACACCGGCACCGCCATCATCATGGGCAAGAAGGGCCGCCTGGTGTGGACCTCCGGCTCCGACGAGGGCGCGCTGGCCGAGGGCGCGCGCGACGCCTACCTGAAGCGCAATCTGCGCTATTCGCAGCTGGCGCCGATTTCCATGTTCGAGGAGAAGAACACCAAGTCGAACATGCCGGCGCAGGTCGAGCATCTATGCCGAAGGTGAAGACGCCTACAAATTGCTGTTCATCGCCAAAGGCGGCGGTTCGGCCAACAAGGCGTTTCTATTCCAGGCGACGCCGTCGATCCTGACGCACGACCGCATGCTGGCTTTCCTGAAGGAGAAGGTGCTGACGCTCGGCACCGCGGCGTGCCCGCCTTATCATCTGGCGATCGTCATCGGCGGAACGTCCGCCGAGCTGACCATGAAGACGGTCAAGCTCGCCTCGACGCATTATTATGACGAATTGCCGACCAAGGGCTCGGAAGCGGGCCACGCCTTCCGCGATCTCGAGATGGAAAAGGAAGTGCTGGCGATGACGCAATCGACCGGCGTCGGCGCGCAGTTCGGCGGCAAATATTTCTGCCACGACGTGCGCGTGATCCGGCTGCCGCGCCACGGCGCGTCGCTGCCCATTGGTCTTGGCGTGTCCTGCGCCGCCGACCGCCAGGCGCTCGGCAAGATCACCAAGGACGGCGTGTTCCTCGAGGAACTGGAACATCATCCGGCGCAATATCTGCCGGACGTCGATCAGGAGAAACTTGGCGGCGCGGTGGTCAAGGTCGATCTCAACCGGCCGATGAAGGACGTGCTGGCGCAGCTCTCGCAATATCCGGTCAAGACGCGGCTGTCGCTGACCGGCACGCTGATCGTCGCGCGCGATCTGGCGCATGCCAAATTGCGCGAGCGGCTGGAGGCCGGGAAGGGGCTGCCGGATTATTTCAAGAACCATCCGGTCTATTACGCCGGCCCCGCCAAGACGCCGGCCGGCTATGCGTCGGGCTCGTTCGGTCCGACCACCGCAGGCCGCATGGATTCGTTCATCGACATGTTCCAGGCGGCCGGCGGCTCGATGATTTCTCTGGCGAAAGGCAACCGCTCGGCGCAGGTGCGCGATGCCTGCAAGAAGCATGGCGGCTTCTATCTCGCCTCGATCGGCGGCTCGGCGGCGAACTTGGCCGAAAACTGCATCAAGAAAGTTGAATGCCAAGAATATCCCGAGCTCGGCATGGAAGCGATCTGGAAGATCGAGGTCGAGAACTTCCCCGCCTTCATCGTCATCGACGACAAGGGCAATGATTTTTTCAAGGAATTGAACTTAGGCTGACCTTCACCTCTCCCCGCGCGCGGGGAGAGGTCGGAGCGCGAAGCGCGTCGGGTGAGGGGGCGTAACCGCGTTCTGGGTGTGTCGAAACAGCCCCTCACCCCAACCCTCTCCCCGCAAGCGGGGCGAGGAAGACCACTAAATCACCGCAACCGCCACCATCAGCAGCGAGATGGCGACGTATTTCGCGACCTGCATCGGGTCATGGATCTGATCGGCGAGGCCGAGCAGCCACAACACGCTCACGCCCGCGATCAACGCATAACGCACGGCCGGGATCGCACTCCACTTTCTAATCTTCTGCATGACACTCCGTTTCGCCGCGCCCGGCCCCGCGGCTGATGTTCGAAACAATTTTACTTATTGCGTCGCAACATTATCCTATTGCATCGCAAAAGAAGCAAATCCAAGGCACCTCCGCAGCAGGCCGGCACGCGCCGGACCTCCAGATTTCATTGGACGAACAAGAAATTAGGGGCGTCGCCCGCGAGGCGCTCGTGAATCCTGCGGGCGCTCGCCGGGGTCCAACGTCAGGGCGCGCCAAACGTTCGCGCGGGCGTCAGAAGCCGGTGGCGAAGCGCGCCATCACCACGATGATGGCGACCTGCATGGTGCCCTGCACAGCCACCACGCGCACGTAAGTGCGCATCCAGCGCCGTAGCTTGTCGTGGTCGGGTGACGGTTTCTGGATCTCGAAATAAAGCTTGAGGTTCATCGGCAACAGATAGCCGAGACCCTGCACTGTGAGGACGGTGACGATGGCGAGCGCCGCGGCCACCCACCAGAATTGCGGAAAAGGCAGATCGATGAAGCCGACCCGCACCGCCAGGAACCAGCCGGCGGTGGAGGTGATGGCGGACAATGTCGGCATTAGGATCAGCGTGCGCGGAATGATGCCGGCGATCATGGCGCGGCGGGTGTCGAACGAGACGTGCCGCAGCACCGGGCCGATCACAAAGCCCATGAACAGGTCGATGCCGGTCCACAGCGCGCCGAACATGACGTGGACGAAATTGAGCAGCCAGAGACTGGGCGACAGGATCGCTGCGATCATCAGCGCGACGGCGGCTGTCGCCGCCCCGATATAAGCGGGCTTGAGCGGCGCGCTGACGCGGGCAGGACTTAAAATCGTATCGGCCATGGTGCTGCTCCCACCGGCTTTTTACGGCCAATTTACGCGCCGCGCCACCGTCCGCCCGCTAGCCTGCGCTCTAAAACGCAAGGCTGCTCGCCATTCCCGTCGTCATGGTGACGCTGGCGCGGCCGGCCGACGGCGCGGCGGCGCCGTTCCCGAAGGTCTGGATCGTCGGCCAGCTTTACGCACTGGCCGCCATGGTGAGCGCCGTGATGGGCGTCACCATCCCGATCACCGCTTGGCCCTTCTGATCGGCCTGTCCGATCGGCGGTTCCGCGAGCGCGCTCTATCGCGTGACCAAGAAAAAGGCCGCCCCGTGGGGCGGCCTTCGATTGCGCGCGAATTGCGTCGGCGCTCAGCAGTGCGCGCACCAGCAGTGACGGCCGTAGGGACCACAGACCCAGTGATGGTACGGTCCGCAAAAACGGCCCCTGAACGGGCCGCAGGCGGCCTTTTCAATCGGCGTGAAATTTTGCGCCTGCGCCGGGATCGCTGCGGCTCCGCGCGAGGTTTGGGCGTCGGCCTTGAAGGCCAGCGCGCCGGCCAGAGTAATGGCGGCGATAGCAAAGAGAGTGGCCACGAGTTTGCGCATCGATTCTCCCCCTTGGTTGCCTCAAAAGCTCGTCGTACGAGCGCGCCAATTTCGCCCTTGGGCGCGAAAAAAAGCGAGTAAAATTTTTGTAACGGCGCGCGGCGCAACCGGCATATTCCGGCTTCCGGACATTTGCGAAAATCGCTACAATTTGGGCTCGCAGCCTCATCGCCCAATCGAAGACGGGAGCGCCGCCGATGAAAGCCGCTTGGTACGTTTTTGTTTGCGTCGTTTTTTTCGCCGCGGCGATGCCTGTCGGGGCCGAAACGGTCGACGTTTCCGACAATCACGGCGGGTCGGTCGCGGCTTATGATGCGCGCTGGGCCGGGCTCGCGCAGCGCGGCGTCAACGCCCGCATCGTCGGCCCCTGCCAATCGGCCTGCACGGTTCTTCTCGGCCATATCCCGCGCGGCAAGATTTGCGTGACGCCCGCCGCCAGTTTCGGCTTTCACCTGGCGCATCTGCCGCAGGCGACCGCGACGCTGTGGGCTTCCTATTCCCCGGGCATCAAGGCGTGGATCAAAGCGCATGGCGGGCTGACGCACGAGTTCATCTGGATGCGCGCGCCGGATACCTACAAATTTTTCCGTAAATGTTGAGGCGGACGGACTGCTTTCGTCTTCAATGCGGGCCGTTTTAGCCGGCAAGCTTGAAAAGTCAGCAGAAAGTCCCCCCGTACCGGCCTAATTCGGACACTCGCAATCCGAAATTAGGACAGCGGCGATTTATAACTCACTCATCGCAATCAGCGCCCAGTACACGGCACTGGCAAGCACCCAAAGTAGCCAATGGTGGACGACGATTCCAAATATCGTGGTGCTTCCTGTCATAATTCTGAGGAACGCGTGCATGTCGCATTGTACGCCATCTGCCCGTAAAAATCTCATAGTTTGCCTCCCTCGATTACGGTCAGGCTGGGCTTCTTGTGGCGACGACCTAAGCGTGGCGGTACTTGCGCCAGCGCGGCGTCAATCAATTCGCCAATTGACCACGGATGGTCGGCAATGCCGATCGCTATGGCTGGCGTCTGCTGGTGCGCTTCATGCACGCCGCACCGATTGAAATTGAGAACGAATCTATCTTCGCCCTTTACGTGGCAGGGAAAAGCTGAAGCGGCCTCAACTTATTTATCGCCGGGCGTGAGGTAGGCGAGAATCCGAGAGCCTTGCCAGACCTCTATGTCGTGGCCATTCACCAGTTGGTGGGCCTCTTTCAAAGCCTCGCCATCGTTCGGGCAATCCCGCTCAATAGCGGGTGCCGCAATGTGACCGTCTTGCTTGATCGAATAAAACCTGTACCCCGGCATGGGCGCACCCCAAACGCGCACATTTTCCACCCGTATAACTACAAAAATAATTTGGAGTTCTGGCGTGTCAAGAATTTCGTTCTCAAAAAATGGTCGGGCCGCCCCGTGAGAAAGGCGGCCCGTGCATCGCTAGGAATGCTGGGGTTGGGGGTTAGGCACCCAAGCGATCAAGTTTAACGCCGCCTGCGAATTTGCGTTCCAGGAGCTCTCAATAGCGCGCAAAAAAACCCCGGCGCGTGGAGCGCGCCGAGGCTTCAATTGTCGCCCGGGCTCAGACCTATCCCGAACGGTATGAGCGTAGAGACCAAGCATTTAGCGAAACCTGAATCCGATATCCTGAAATTAGGACAGTGGATTCAGCAAATTAGGACGCCGGGCTTAAATACGGACAATACCTACCTACTACCGGTGGTGGTCCTATGGCGACCCAAACAAGGCGCTACGTGAAGCCGCAGACAGGCTCTGGAATTTTGGAAACCAACTGATGAACGCTATTGGCTCAAAATCGCTTCGCTTTTGTTCCCCACCAAAATAGGCCGCCATCCAATTCAAATCAGGCCACTGGGGGTCAAAACAGGCCAGCACCAAAAGTCGGGCCGCCAAGGGGACAAGGCGACCCGACGGGTCGCTAGGGAATGTCATTCGGGGATGGGTGGAGGGACACTCTCAAAGCGACCCATGATTTAACGCGTCCAGCAATGCCTCCGTTCCGGGAACTATCAAAAGGGACCACCCTTAGACCAAAAGAGCCACTCAAATTGGGCCGAATGGGAAAGGGGACCACTACCGTAATACCTAAAAGAACATATTGCGAACTGAGAACAAATAGTGTACATTACTGTCCATCAAACGATTCCGGCAGCACGGCGCGGGCCGCGTTGTCGGGGAGGAATTTCCCGGCCATAAGGAGCGCGACATGAGTCAGCCTGCCCTGCGTGTTGTCGAAGGACCGTCCATGGACAAGTCGAAGGCCCTCACCGCCGCGCTCAGCCAGATCGAGCGCCAGTTCGGCAAGGGCTCGATCATGCGGCTCGGCAAGAACGACAAATCCATGGATATCGAGACCATTTCCACCGGCTCGCTCGGGCTCGACATTGCCCTTGGCGTCGGCGGCCTGCCGCGCGGCCGGGTGGTGGAAATCTACGGGCCGGAATCCTCCGGCAAGACCACGCTGGCGCTGCACACCATTGCCGAAGCCCAGAAGCTCGGCGGCATCTGCGCCTTTGTCGACGCCGAACACGCGCTCGATCCGGTCTATGCCCGCAAGCTCGGGGTCAATGTCGACGATCTGTTGATCTCGCAGCCCGACGCCGGCGAACAGGCGCTGGAAATCGCCGACACGCTGGTGCGCTCCGGCGCGGTCGACGTGCTGGTGGTCGACTCGGTCGCGGCTTTGGTGCCGCGCTCCGAGCTCGAAGGCGAGATGGGCGATGTGCAGCCCGGCTCCCAGGCGCGGCTGATGAGCCAGGCGCTGCGCAAGCTCACCGCCTCGATCTCGAAATCGCGCACCATGGTGATTTTCATCAACCAGATCCGCATGAAGATCGGCGTGATGTACGGCTCGCCGGAGACGACCTCGGGCGGCAATGCGCTGAAGTTTTACGCCTCGGTGCGCCTCGATATCCGCCGCATCGGCGCCATCAAGGAGCGCGACGAGGTTGTCGGTAACCAGACCCGCGTCAAGGTGGTCAAGAACAAGCTGGCGCCGCCGTTCAAGCAGGTCGAGTTCGACATCATGTACGGCGAGGGCGTTTCCAAGGTCGGCGAATTGGTCGATCTCGGCGTCAAAGCGGGCGTGGTGGAGAAGTCCGGCGCCTGGTTCTCCTATGACAGCACGCGCATCGGGCAGGGCCGCGAGAACGCCAAGCAGTTCCTCAAGGACAACCCCGACATGGCCGCCAAGATCGAGGCGCAGGTGCGCCAGAACGCCGGCCCGATCGCCGAGGCGATCGCTGCCGGCGAGCCCGCCGACAAGGATGACGACGAGGCGGCGGAGGCTTGAACACAGCCGCTGTACCCAGCCTACGCTCGCGCGCGAGCGGCGGATCCAGTGCCGAAGCGCATCGCGCGAAGGCGGAATGCGAGTCCGGGCCAAGGCCTCATGAGTTAGAGCGGATTCCGCTTGCGCGGGAAGAACGGAGTCGATGTTTGTATGGCGCGGCGGCGGCGCCCCGTGATATCCGCCGCACCATTGCGTGATGCGTATCTCAGGTGATGCGTAGAGCATTCGCCCCCGTCGGCACCCGGCTGCGTAAAGCGGCCGCCACCGAGGACGGGGGCGATGTGCGTTTTGGAGACGCCTTTTCTGGACTTACGCCACCCCCGCCGTTAAATAGCCCCTGAAAACGACAAGCCGGACGGGGATTTAGCCCCGTGAGGGGCAGGGGGCTAACGCAAGCGTTCCGATGAGCGGCGTCAACGACATCCGCAAAAGCTTCCTGGATTTCTTCGCCCGCAACGACCACCAGGTCGTGGCGTCCTCGGCGCTGGTGCCGCGCAACGACCCGACGCTGATGTTCACCAATGCCGGCATGGTGCAGTTCAAGAACGTCTTTACCGGTCTGGAAAAGCGTCCCTATAGCCGCGCCGTGACCGCGCAGAAATGCGTGCGCGCCGGCGGCAAGCACAACGACCTCGACAATGTCGGCTACACCGCGCGCCATCACACGTTTTTCGAGATGCTCGGCAACTTCTCGTTCGGCGACTATTTCAAGGAGCGCGCCATCGCGCTCGCCTGGGAGCTGGTCACCAAGGAATTCGGCCTGTCACCCGACAAGTTGCTGATCACCGTCTATATCGACGACGACGATGCCTTCAAGCTGTGGAAGAAGATCGCCGGCGTCCCCGACAGCAAAATCATCCGCATCGCCGGCGCCGACAATTTCTGGGCGATGGGCGACACCGGCCCGTGCGGGCCGTGCTCGGAAATCTTCTACGACCACGGCGACCATATTCCCGGCGGCCCGCCGGGCTCGGCCGACTCGGAAGGCGACCGCTTTATCGAGATCTGGAATCTCGTGTTCATGCAGTTCGACCAGCAGGCTCCCGGCCAGCGCATCGATCTGCCGCGGCCCTCGATCGACACCGGCATGGGCCTGGAGCGGATGGCGGCGGTGCTGCAAGGCACCCACGACAATTACGCCATCGATCTGTTCGCCACGCTGATCCGCGCCATCGCCGACCTCACCAATGTGCCGTCCGACGGCCCGCACAAGGCCTCGCACCGGGTGATCGCCGATCATTTGCGCGCCTCGGCGTTTCTGATCGCCGACGGCGTGCTGCCCTCGAACGAGGGCCGCGGCTATGTGCTGCGCCGCATCATGCGCCGCGCCATGCGTCACGCCGAGCTGCTGGGCGCCAAAGACCCGTTGATGTGGAAGCTGGTCCCGGTTCTCACCCGCGAGATGGGCCAGGCCTACCCCGAACTGGTCCGCGCCGAGGCGCTGATCGGCGAAACGCTTAAGCTCGAAGAGACCCGCTTCCGCAACACGCTGGAGCGCGGTCTCGCCATCCTCGACGAAAAGAGCGCCGGTTTGAAAAAAGGCGCCATGTTCGACGGCGAGACCGCGTTTACGCTCTACGACACCTATGGCTTTCCGCTCGACCTGACGCAGGACGCGTTGCGGCCGCGCGGCATCGGCGTCGATATCGCCTCGTTCACCGACGCCATGGAGCGCCAGCGCGCCAAGGCGCGCGCCTCATGGTCGGGCTCGGGCGACGCGGCGACCGAAACCGTTTGGTTTCCGCTGCGCGAGAAAACCGGCGCGACGGAGTTCCTCGGCTACGAGACCGAAAGCGCCGAAGGCGTGGTCGCCGCGCTGGTGAAAGACGGCAAGGAAGTACCTGAACTCAAAAAAGGCGAGAGCGGCGCGGTGGTGATGAACCAGACGCCGTTCTACGCCGAGAGCGGCGGCCAGGTTGGCGATACCGGCGAAATGCGCCGCGACGGCGTGCGGCTGACCGTCACCGACACTCAGAAGAAAGCCGGCGATCTGTTTGTTCATCTGGTCAAGGTCGAGGAGGGCGACGATCAAAGTCGGGTGACCCGCTGCTGCTGGTGGTCGATCATGACCGACGCGCCGGCATCCGGCAGAACCATTCCGCCACCCATCTGCTGCACGAGGCGCTGCGCCAGGTGCTCGGCGATCACGTCGCGCAGAAGGGCTCGCTGGTCGCGCCCGACCGGCTGCGCTTCGACTTCTCGCATCCCAAGCCGATGACGGCGGACGAAATCGAGCGCGTCGAGGACATCGCCAACGACATCGTGCTGCAGAATTCGCCTGTGACCACGCGGCTGATGGCGCTCGACGATGCGCGGGCCTCCGGCGCGCGCGCGCTGTTCGGCGAGAAATATGGCGACGAGGTGCGCGTGGTGGCGATGGGCGAGGGGACCGGCAACACGCTCGGCTGGTCGGTCGAATTGTGCGGCGGCACCCACGTCAAGCGCACCGGCGATATCGGCCTGATCAACGGTCTGACCGACTCCGGCGTTGCCGCCGGCGTGCGGCGGTTGGAAGCGCTTGACCGGCAAAGTGGCGCGCAAATCGACCGACAAGCAGATTCAGGTCGCCAAGGCGACCGCTTCCGAACTCAAGGTTTCACTGGATGAAATGCCGGCGCGAGTCGCCGCGTTACTCGACGAGCGCAAGAAACTTGAGCGCGACCTGTCCGATGCGCGCAAAAAACTCGCAATGAGCGGTGGCGGCGGGCCTAAGAGCGCCGGCGACGGCGTGCGCGAGGTCAACGGCGTCAAGCTGATCGCGCGCGCGGTCTCAGGCATCGAGCTCAAGGACCTGCGCAGCCTCGCCGACGAGGGCAAGAAGCAAGTCGGCTCCGGCGTGGTCGCCATCGTCGGGCTGTCCGACGATGGCAAAGCCGGGCTGGTGGTCGGCGTGACCGACGATCTCACCACGCGCTTCAACGCGGTCGATCTGGTGAAAAAGGGCGCCGAAGTACTAGGCGGCAAAGGCGGCGGCGGCCGGCCCGACATGGCGCAGGCCGGCGGTCCCGACGGTTCCAAGGCCGAGGACGCGCTCAAGGCGATCGAAGCCGCTCTCGGAGGCTGAGCCGTGGGTGCACCGCCAGCGTTCACCGTCTCGCGTTGGACGACCGCCGGCCATCTCGGCGACATCATGGCGATGATCCATGCCGCCTTCGGCGCGTTTGAGCCGCCCTCGGGTGTGCTCAAGGAAACTGTCGCCGACCTCGCGGCCCGCCAGCGCGATGGGCTCGTTTTGGTGGCTCAAGACGGCGCGCGATTTATCGGCAGCCTGTTTTGCGCGCGTCAAGGCGACGCACTTTATCTGACGCGGCTGGCGACGGCGCCCGATTGGCGAAAACGGGGCGTTGGGCGCGCGCTGATCGTGGCGGCGGAGCGTGAAGCGCGGGCATTAGCCGCCACACGGCTGACGCTGCGCGTGCGCAAGAATCTGCCGGGTAATCGTGCCTATTTCGAGCGCCTTGGCTTTGCCGTCATCGGCGAGGGCGCCGATCCCGGCCGACCGCCTTACGACGCGATGGAGCTACGGCTTTCGCAAAAACACGTAGATTTTGCCGTCATGGAGTAGCGTCGCGATCGGCTCGCGCGCGGCCCAGCCGAGCTGCCGGTTGTCGCCTGCTTTGCACTCGTAAATTTGCGCACCTTGCGCGTGCAGCGTCATGACCACGGCCTCGCCGGGTGCGGCGATCAACTCGGACAGATTTGCCGGCATTGCCGATGATGGCCCGGCCATGGCTCCATCCGTCAGCCCATCGCTTTCTTCAAATTCTCGTCGACCTTATCGAGGAAGCCTGTGGTGGACAGCCACTTCTGATCGGCGCCGACCAGCAGCGCCAAGTCCTTTGTCATGAAGCCTGCTTCCACGGTATCGATGCAGACTTTCTCCAGTGTGGCCGCAAACTTCGACAGCGCCGCATTGCTGTCGAGCTTGGCGCGATGCGTCAGACCGCGTGTCCAGGCGAAGATCGAGGCGATCGAATTGGTCGAGGTTTCGCGGCCCTTCTGGTGCTCGCGGTAATGCCGCGTCACCGTGCCGTGGGCCGCTTCCGATTCCACGACCTTGCCGTCCGGCGTCAACAACACCGACGTCATCAGACCCAGCGAGCCGAAGCCCTGCGCCACGATGTCGGACTGCACGTCGCCGTCGTAGTTCTTGCAGGCCCAGACATAACCGCCCGACCACTTCAGCGCCGCCGCCACCATGTCGTCGATCAGACGGTGCTCGTAGGTGATCTTCTTCTTGTCGAATTCGGTCTTGAACTCGGCGTCGAAAACCTGCTGGAACAGCTCCATGAAGCGGCCGTCATAGACCTTCAGGATGGTGTTCTTGGTCGAGAGATAGAGCGGATAGCCGCGCTGAACCGCGTAGTTCATCGAGGCGCGGGCAAAGTCGCGGATCGAGTCGTCGAGATTGTACATCGCCATCGCGACGCCCGAATCGGGGAATTTGAACACCTCGTGCTCGACCTTTTTGCCGTCGGCGCCGGCGTAGCTCATGGTCAGCGTTGCATTCGCAGGCACGCGGATGTCAGTCGCGCGATATTGATCGCCGTAGGCGTGGCGGCCGATGATAATCGGCTTGGTCCAACCCGGCACCAGGCGCGGCACGTTCTTGCAGATGATCGGTTCGCGGAAGATCACGCCGCCGAGGATGTTGCGGATGGTGCCGTTCGGCGAACGCCACATTTTCTTGAGATTGAATTCCTTCACCCGCGCTTCGTCTGGCGTGATGGTGGCGCATTTGACCGCCACGCCGACTTTCTTGGTCATCTCGGCGGCGTCGACGGTGATCTGGTCGTTGGTTTCGTCGCGTTTCTGGACGCTGAGATCGTAATAAAGCAGGTCGATATCGAGATAGGGGTGGACCAGCTTATCCTTTATGAGCTGCCAAATAATGCGGGTCATCTCGTCGCCGTCCATTTCGACGACGGGGTTAGCCACCTTGATCTTCGCCATTTCGGATAAAACCTTTTGATCAGTCGCGCGGACGGCTGCCAGCGGGCGTGCCTATAGCATCCCCATTCGGGCGGCGGAAGCCTTCAGCGTTCGCCGTTCTTTTCGCCCGCAAGCAAGGCGGCTATACCGCCTGCGGAGGACGTGATGCCCGGAGCCGGCACCGACAAGACCAAGCGCTGGGTCGAACAGGCGGCGCCGATCGTCGTTCTGGTCGAGCCGCAGCTCGGCGAGAACATCGGCGCGGCCGCGCGCGCCATGGCCAATTTCGGGCTGTCTCGCCTGCGGCTGGTCAAGCCGGTGCGGGGCTGGCCGAACGAGAAGGCCCGCGTCATGGCGGCCGGCGCCGATCGCGTGCTCGACGCCGCGACACTGCATGACAGCATGGCGGATGCCATCGGCGATTGCAGTTTCGTAATTGCCGCGACCGCACGTAATCACGACCAGGCCAAGCCGGTGATCGGAGCTGCGCAAGCGGCGGCGGAAATGGCGCCGCGGGTCGCGGCGGGCGAAAATGTCGCCATCGTGTTCGGCCGCGAGCGTAACGGATTGGAGAACCACGAGGTCGGACGCGCCGATCGTATCCTCACACTGCCGGTCAATCCGGCTTTCGCCTCGCTCAATTTGGCCCAGGCGGTGGTGATCGTGGGCTACGAATGGTTCAAGCAGGCGGGCAGCGATCTGCCGTTCGCTACTGCGGAGCGATCACCGCCGGTCGCCAAGCAGCAACTCGATGCGTTCTTCGCCGATCTAGAACGTGAGCTCGACAAGGTCGAATTTTTCCGGCCCGACGAGAAGCGCGGCGTCATGAGCGTCAACCTGCGCAATATTTTCCAGCGCATGGCGCCGACCCAGCAGGACATTCGCACTTTGCACGGAGTGGTTACGGCGATCGCGCAAGGCCGCAAGGGGCCCGCGCGCGGCGGCGTGCTCGACGGCGAGGGCGCCGCGCGGCTGCGCGAGCTGCTGGCCGAACATGGCGCGGCGCGCGCGCCGTCCGAACGCACACCCTTGCGCGGCCTACCGCGGCTCCTACGGCGTAATCCGACCGACGCCGAGCGTGCGTTGTGGCATGCGCTGGTCAATGACCGCCGCTTCGCCGGGCGCGGCTTCAAGCGGCAGGTACCGATCGGCCCGCACATCGCCGATTTCGTCTCGTTCCCGCTCAAAAGCGTGATCGAACTTGCGCCGCAGGCGGAAACCGAGGCGGCCTCGCGCACGCGCGCCGAGATGCGGGCGTGGCTGGAAGCGCACGGCTATCGGGTGATCGAGGTGGCGGCGGCGGATGTCGAACGCGATGTCGGGCAGGTGCTCGATGCGCTGGCAGTATCAGCCCTTTAGCGTTTTCACGTGGGGCGCTGCGCCCTCGCGCAGGAATCCAAGATCGCTGCCGACGGCAAGGAAATTGAAGCCGCGTTTTGCCATCGCCGCTGCGCGCGCGGCATTGCCGCAATAAAGCCCGGCGACTTTGCCGGCCTTCTTAGCGGCCGCGACGACCTGTTCCAGCCTGGCTTCGACTTCTTTCGAATGCGGATCGAGCATGGCGCCATCGCTCAGCGTAATTGACAGATCGGACGGCCCGACAAATAGCACGTCGATACCGGGCGTTGCCGCGATCGCGTCGACGTTGCTCATCGAGGCAGCCGTTTCGATCATCGCCAACGTGACGGTGCGGTCGTTGGCGTCGCGCAGATAGGCCTTCTGGTCGGCGAAATCGCCGAGCATTATGGCGCGGTTGGGCCCCCAGCTGCGCTCGCCGACCGGCGGAAACTTGGCGACCGCGACGAATTTGCGCGCGTCCTCGACGGTGTTGATCATCGGCGCGATGACGCCCTCGGCGCCCATGTCGAGCGCGCGGCTCACCATGGCGAAGTCGCCGTGCGGCACGCGCACGATCGGCGCGGAGCCTGCGGCATGAATGGCGCCGATGCCGGTGACGGTCGCGGCCAGGTCCCACAGCCCGTGCTGCTGGTCGATGCCGACGGCGGTAAAGCCTGCGCGCGCCACGGCCTCGGCGACAATCGGCGAGCCGAGCGCGCACCAGCCGCAATGAACGATTTCGCCTGCGTGCAGGCGGCGGGCGAGGGTGAAGGCGGCCATCTCAGCCGCTCGCCTTGATCTCGGCGACCGCCTGCGTCATCAACTCGTCCATGACGCGGCGAATTTCCTGCTCCGAGGCGACGACTTTCTTAGTCTCTAAGTCATTGCGAATTTTGCTAAATACGTCGTGGTCGCCGGCCTTCTCGAAGTCGGCCATCACGACCTCCTTGGCGTAGGCGTCGGCCCGCGCGCCGGTAAGCCCCATCTTCTCGGCCGCCCACAAGCCGAGCAGCTTGTTGCGCCGGGCGCCGGCTTTGAACCGAAGCTCCTCGTCGTGCGCGAATTTTTTCTCGAAGTCTTTTTCGCGCTTGTCGAAAGTCGTCGCCATGTCGCCCTCATTCGTACACATGCAACTGATGCCGCCTTGCATATCGCTCCGCCAGCGTCAAGGCAACATGCGGCAGTGTTGATGACCTGATAATGCGGAGTGGAAAACGTGCGCCGCCCGCGATTGTGCTGCTTCGATTGATCGGCTAGCTTGACCTTGTGCCCGGACGGCTTTAGCGCAATTGCAAATGTCCGGTCCCGCCGCCGCGGATCTCGAGACGCCACGAACAGGAGCCACGGCATCCGATGGACTTTCAAAACCCACGGTACACCCCGATGAGTCGCCGCCGCCGCATTTATGAAGGCAAGGCGAAGATTCTCTATGAAGGCCCCGAGCCTGGAACGCTGATCCAGCATTTCAAGGACGACGCCACCGCCTTCAACGCCAAGAAACACGAGGTCATTGAGGGCAAAGGCGTTCTCAATAACCGGATCTCCGAATACATCTTCCAGCACCTCAACGATATCGGAGTTCCGACCCATTTCATCCGCCGGCTCAACATGCGTGAGCAGTTGATCCGCGAGGTCGAGATCATCCCGCTCGAAGTGGTGGTGCGTAACGTCGCCGCCGGCACGCTGGCAACGCGCTTGGGGATCGACGAGGGCACCCAGTTGCCGCGCTCGATCATCGAGTTTTACTACAAGAACGCTGCGCTCAACGACCCGATGGTGTCGGAAGAGCACATTACCGCCTTCGGCTGGGCCAGCCCTCAGGAAATCGACGACATCATGGCGCTTGCCATCAGGGTCAACGACTTCCTTTCCGGCGTCTTCCTAGGTGTTGGCATCCGCCTGGTCGATTTCAAGATGGAAACCGGCCGGCTGTGGGAAAACGACGTGATGCGCATCGTCGTGGCCGACGAGATTTCGCCCGACAGCTGCCGGCTGTGGGACATCAAGACCAACAACAAGCTCGACAAGGACCGCTTTCGCCGCGATCTTGGCGGCCTTTTGGAAGCCTATACCGAGGTCGCCAAGCGGCTGGGCATCATGAACGAGGGTGAGCCGCCGCGCGGCGCCGGTCCGGTGCTCGTGAAGAGCTAAAACGCCGCATTTCGGTCGATTTGACCGTGAATTACCCGAAGCCCGGTCTTGTGCCGGGCTTCGGCGTCTCTAGGTTACGAATCATGAAAGCCCGCGTCACCGTCACTCTGAAAACCGGCATTCTCGATCCCCAAGGCAAGGCCATCGAAGGCGCACTGCGCTCGTTGGGAGTCTCAGGCGTCGCCAGCGTGCGCCAGGGCAAGGTGTTCGATATCGAAATTGAGGGTTCCGACCCCGCCAAGGCCGAGGCCCTGCTCAAGCAGGCCGCCGATAAGCTTTTGGCCAATACCGTGATCGAGAATTACCGAGTCGAGGTGGTTGGATGAAAGCCGCCGTCGTCGTTTTCCCCGGCATCAACCGCGAGCGCGACATGGCGCGCACGCTAAAGCTGACCTCCGGTCATGAACCGGCAATGGTCTGGCACGCCGAAACCGCGCTGCCGGCCGGCACCGATCTGGTGGTGATCCCCGGCGGCTTCTCCTACGGCGATTATCTGCGCTGCGGGGCAATCGCGGCGCGTTCGCCGATCATGGACGCGGTGCGCGCCTTCGCCGGCAAAGGCGGGCTCACGCTCGGCGTCTGCAACGGCTTCCAGATTCTCTGCGAAGCAGGGCTCTTGCCGGGCGTGCTGATGCGCAACGCACGGCTCAAATTTATCTGCCGCGACGTCTATCTGCGGGTCGAGCAATCCGGCTCGCCGTTCACGCGCGGCTACAATGCGGGCCAGGTGATCCGCGTGCCGGTGGCGCACGGCGAGGGCAACTACATCGCCGACGCCGACACCATCAAGCGCATCGAGGACGAGGGCCGGGTACTGTTTCGTTACGCGTCGCCCGAGGGCAAGCTTGAGGCGGCCTGGAACGTCAACGGCGCCATCAACGCCATCGCAGGCATCGTCAACGAGCGCGGCAACGTGCTCGGCATGATGCCGCACCCGGAGAACCATGTAGAGACGGCGCTCGGCGTCACCGACGGGCGCGGGCTGTTCGCGGGGCTGGTGGACGCCTTGGAGAACGCTGCGTGACAAAATCGGCGTCACGCCCGGTCATGACGAAAGAAACATTGATCCGAAACGAACCCCCCATCACCCCGCAACTGGTCGCCGAACACGGCCTCAAGCCGGACGAATATCAGCGCGTGCTCGACCTGATCGGGCGCGAGCCGACGCTGACCGAACTCGGTATCTTTTCGGCGATGTGGAACGAGCACTGCTCGTACAAATCCTCCAAGGTCCATCTGCGCACGCTGCCGACCAAGGGCCCGCATGTCATCCAGGGGCCGGGCGAGAACGCCGGTGTCATCGACATCGGCGACGGGCTCGCCTGCGTGTTCAAGATGGAGAGCCACAACCACCCGAGCTACATCGAGCCCTATCAGGGCGCCGCCACCGGCGTCGGCGGCATCCTGCGCGACGTGTTCACCATGGGCGCCCGGCCGATCGCCTGCCTCAACGCATTGTCGTTTGGCGACCCCAAACATCCGAAGACGCAGGCTCTGGTGTCCGGCGTGGTGGCCGGCATCGGCGGCTATGGCAACAGCTTCGGCGTGCCGACGGTCGGCGGCTCGGTGCGTTTCCACTCGCGCTATGACGGCAACAACCTGGTCAACGCCATGGCGGTCGGCATCGCCGAAAAAGACAAGATTTTTTACGCAGCCGCTTCGGGCGTCGGCATGCCGATCGTCTATCTCGGCTCCAAGACCGGGCGCGACGGCATACATGGCGCGTCGATGGCCTCGGCGGAATTCGGCGAGGATGCCGACGCCAAGCGCCCGACCGTTCAAGTTGGCGATCCATTCTCCGAGAAGCTCCTGCTCGAAGCGTGCCTCGAGATCATGCACAAAGGCTGCGTGATCGCCATCCAGGACATGGGCGCCGCCGGCCTAACCTGCTCGGCGGTGGAAATGGGCGCCAAGGGCGATCTCGGCGTCACGCTCGATCTCGACAAGGTGCCGTGTCGAGAAGAGGGCATGAGCGCCTATGAAATGATGCTGTCGGAGAGCCAGGAGCGCATGCTCATGGTGCTCAAGCCGGAGAAAGAAAAGGAGGCCGAGGCGATCTTCCGTAAATGGGGGCTCGATTTCGCAATCGTCGGCCAAACCACGCCCGACAAACGCTTCATCGTGCGTCACCGGGGCGACGTGATGGTGGACCTTCCGATCAAGGAGCTCGGCGACCAGGCGCCCGAGTACAAGCGGGCCTTCGTCAGCGCTGCCAAGCCCGCCGCGATCGACGCCGACGACGTCAAACCGCCGATGAGCGTCGCCGATGCGCTGGAAAAGCTGATCGGCGCGCCGGACCTCTGCTCGAAGCGCTGGGTCTGGGAGCAATACGACCACATCATTCAAGGCAATACCGTGCAGCGGCCGGGCGGCGATGCCGCGGTGGTGCGGGTCGAAAACGGGCCGAAGGGTCTCGCGCTCACCACCGATGTGACGCCGCGTTATTGCGAGGCCGATCCGTTCGAGGGCGGCAAGCAGGCGGTGGCGGAATGCTGGCGCAATTTGACGGCAGTAGGCAGCAGGCCGCTCGCCATTACCGACAATCTCAATTTCGGCAACCCGGAACGGCCGGAAATCATGGGCCAGTTCGTCGGCTGCATTCGCGGCATCGCCGAAGCCTGCAAGGCACTGGCGTTCCCGGTCGTGTCCGGCAATGTGTCGCTCTACAACGAAACCAATGGCCGTGCGATCCTGCCGACGCCGTCGATCGGCGGCGTCGGGCTGCTCGATGACTTCAGCAAGTCGGCGACGCTTGCCTTCAGGCGCGCCGGCGAAACGATCCTGCTGGTCGGCGAAACCACCGGCTGGCTCGGCCAGTCGATGTATCTGCGCGAGCTGTGCGGCCGCGAGGAGGGCGCGCCGCCGCCGGTCGATCTGATCGAGGAGCGCGAGAACGGCGATTTCGTCCGCGCGCTGATCCTCGACGGCACGGCGAGCGCGGCGCACGATCTCTCCGACGGAGGGCTGGCGGTCGCGCTGGCCGAGATGGCGATGGCCTCCGGCATCGGCGCCAGCCTTGCAACCGCGCCCGACGACATTCCGGCGCATGCCTATTGGTTCGGCGAAGACCAGGCGCGCTATTTGGTCACCGTGCCGGCGGCGCAAACGGAGGCCGTGCTCAAGCGGGCTCAGGCGGCGAGCGTGCCGGTGTGGGCAATTGGGACAACCGGCGGCGACGCATTGACGCTTTCCGGCGAGCGCCGCATCCTGGTCACGATGTTGCGCGAGCGTTTCGAGGGCTGGCTGCCGGCCTACATGGCGGGCGAGCTTTAAGCTTTCGGGCGGAGGAATGGCCCACCATGGCGATGGACGCCGGCGAGATTGAGCGGCTGATCAAGGCGGGCATCCCGGACGCGCGGGTGACAATCCGCGATCTGGCAGGCGACGGCGACCACTATGCTGCCACTGTGATCTCCGCTTCGTTCAAGGGTAAGTCACGCGTGCAACAGCATCAACTGGTCTACAACACGCTCAAAGACCAGATGGGCGGCGTTCTGCATGCGCTCGCGCTGCAAACAGCGGCGCCGGACGCCTGATGGCTTCGCGCCGCGGCGTTAAAACTCTTTCGCCTCAAGGCGCGATCAAGCCGACCGGCACCTGGAGCCTGGGCGCGCGCGCCGGCGATTTCGTCTTCGTCGCCGGCATGCGCGGTATCGACCCGGCGAGCAACGCCATCCTCGGGACCGAGGAAGAGCGTATTCGGACCGCTTTTACGAACATGAAAACGATCGCTTTATCGGAAGGCGCGAGCCTTTCCGATTGCGTGCGGCTCACGGTTTTTGTCACCGATATGAACCGCTTACGGCCGCTCGTGAACAAAGTTCAGGAGGAACTATGGGCCGGCGGCCCTTATCCGCCGCGCACCATTGTGGAGGTCGCCAAGCTCAATCAGGACGACATTTTCGAGGTCGAAGGCACGTTTTATGCCCCGCCAAAGGTTTGATTTGGAAAGCGTTTCTACCCACTTGGGGTGGCGGTGGAATCTGCGCTACATATATCGGTAATCACGGCGGCCCCGCGCCGCCCAACAGGACCTTGAATCCATGGGCATCGAGCAATTCATCGACAATGAAGTGAAGGCAAACGACGTGGTGCTGTTCATGAAAGGCACCCCGCAATTCCCGCAATGCGGATTTTCCGGCCAAGTGGTGCAAATCCTCGACCATCTTGGGGTCAGCTACAAAGGCCTCAACGTGCTGGATTCCGACGACCTGCGGAACGGCATCAAGGCCTATTCAAACTGGCCGACCATTCCGCAGCTCTATGTGAAGGGCGAGTTCGTCGGCGGCTGCGATATTATTCGCGAGATGTTCCAGGCCGGCGAATTGCAGCAGACGCTCAAGGACAAAGGCGTCACGGTCAAGGCGGCCGCCTCGGCTTAAAGCTTGCGGCGTCTGCGCTAACGTACGCGTTTCCCGATCAAATAGATCAGCGCCAACAATAGCCCCAGGCCGATCAGGCTTGGGGTCGGCACGCCATTGGCGAATTTCGTCACATTATCGGCGACCGATAACACAAAGACCCCGGAGCTCTGCCCGAGGATCAGATAGATCAACATGACCGCAAGCACCGCGGCAAAGCCTAGCTCGACGAATTCCCACAAAAACCGTTTCGACGTGGCCATGAATTTCCACATGGGAAGAGCCTCATCGTGGCGCATGCATCATGACGCGGTGGGGAGCCTTCGCTCCCCACCCAGTTGCCTCGGCAAAGCTGATAGCGCTGGCCCTACGCGGGCTCAGGCCATTTTCCGGTTAGAGAACAGCCACAGGATGATGCCGAGGGCGATGAGGCCGACGAGGCCGTTTGATCCCAGATCCTTGACCATCGCCATGATGTTGGCGGTCACGCCGCCAAAGAACGGAAGGTTGGATCCGACCAGAACCGCCAACACGATCGCCAATGCGAGAAGCATCAGTGCGAGTTCCGTCAACGCCCCAACCCATTCCTTAACGCTGTCGATCCCTTTCATTGCGAATTCTCCCTAGCCACGCCCCTTCGATTCGGGACGCCACAAAATTATCGTAGAAAAGCCACTAGATGTAGAAAAAGGTGGCAGACGCACTACAAAATATTGTGCACCGCACACAGTTGATAGCAAATGCAAAAGCCCCGCCGAGGAGGCGGGGCTTCGTTTCAATCTAAAAAACCGAGAATGCGGCCCTGATTTCGGGATCAGCGCGAATAATATTCGACCACCAGATGCGGCTCCATCTGTACCGGATAGGGCACATCGGTGATGACCGGAATGCGCGAGAGCTTGGCGGTCATTTTGGCGCCATCGACCTCGATGTAGTCCGGCACATCGCGCTCGGATAAAGCCTGCGCTTCCAGCACCAGATTCATCTGCCGCGACTTTTCCTTCACCTCGACGATGTCGCCGACCTTGACGCGGTAGCTCGAGATATTCACGCGTCGGCCGTTCACCTTGACGTGGCCGTGATTGACAAACTGACGGGCGGCAAACACGGTGGGGACGAATTTGGCGCGGTAGACGATGGCGTCCAACCGCCTTTCGAGCAGGCCGATCATGTGGGCGCCGCTGTCGCCCTTCATGCGAATCGCCTCGTCATAGATGCCGCGAAACTGCTTCTCGGAAATGTTGCCGTAATAGCCGCGCAACTTCTGCTTGGCCTTGAGCTGAACACCGTAGTCGGAGAGCTTGCTCTTGCGGCGCTGGCCGTGCTGGCCGGGGCCATATTCTCGCCGGTTGACCGGGCTTTTTGGTCGGCCCCAGATGTTCTGGCCCATCCGGCGGTCGAGCTTGTACTTGGATTCCATGCGCTTGGTCATCGCGTCCTCGATTGTTGCATAAAAGTTTGAGGAACCGCGCCCTCCTCTGTCCCGGATCACTCCGGAACCGACAGGCATGACCTCGAAAGCGCAAGATCTTGCCACGGGTCGCGAAACACCCTGTCAGGCCTTAAAACCCGCAAGGTGCGCGGGTTTTAGGGGGTAGGGGCGCGGGTGTCAAACCGGCCATCCGGTGCTATCGAAGCCTTATGAGCGAGCTGCTTTCACAGGCTTCGATCGCCGCCTTTCTCCAGGTCATCATGATCGATCTGGTGTTGGCCGGCGACAATGCGGTGGTCATCGGGCTCGCCGCCGCTGGCCTCGCCCCAGACCAGCGCTCTCGCGTAATCATGGCTGGCATCGTGGCGGCGACCGTGCTTCGCATTCTGCTGGCGGTCTTCGTGGTCCAGTTGATGCAGATCGTCGGTCTGCTGCTGGCGGGCGGCCTCCTGCTGCTGTGGGTGTGTTGGAAAATGTGGCGCGAATTGCGCGCACGCCGGGCCACGGGCGGCGAAGCCCAAGCCGCGCAGGCCCCGCGCAAAACCTTCGCGCAGGCTGCTTGGCAGATCGTGCTGGCGGATATTTCAATGTCGCTCGACAACGTGCTGGCGGTGGCCGGCGCCGCGCGCGATCACCTGATCGCGCTGGTGTTCGGGCTGGCTTTGTCGATCGTGCTGATGGGTTTCGCGGCGGGGTTGATCGCACGGCTGCTCAACCGTCTTCGCTGGATTGTCTATGTCGGCCTCGCCATCGTCTTCTATGTCGCCTGCGACATGATTTGGCGCGGTGGGCACGAAGTCTGGCCGCATTTATTCGGCTAAAACCCATAGCCTGCCAGGGCGGAGGCGGCGAGCCGGCCGGGCAGTCGCGCAGCAGATCAGCGACGCGGCGGGCGACGGCTGGCGCCGGAGCTCGCCGATGTCCGCTATCGGGGGCAGCGCGCACGTCGACTTGACTAGCAGCCATGTCCGCTAATGACTCACAGCAGTTATCGTTGGCCTTATCGTGCGCAGTGCGATCGCGAAATCTACGCGACGGCGTATTATGACCGTTCGGCGAGAATCCACCGCCAGGTGTGCGGGGCGTGTCGTCCTGACGGTTGACCCATGGTCCAATAGAACAATCTAACGTCGAGCCGTAGGTTTTGAATGTACTAGCGGACTCCCGTGGTACATACGTCCCTGTAACCCCTCCCTCGACGCTGTTGTCTCAAGACGCGAGACAACAGCGTCCCTGTTTACATACGTTAGCTGACTCTCAATGAGTTTCGTCGTTCAAACTGTTATGAGTTTAGACAGTCGAGTTGTTACGACGCGACCCAGCATTAGTGCGCGGCCGTGCTCGGTACGAATTTCTTATTGAATCGCCATCCGCGCCGGGTCGGCTCCAGACCTCGCCGCGCACCCGATAACCCTCGTAGGGAAAAGTGCGATCGGACGCTGGCGTGCGTACGCAGGGTTTCTCGGGCCACGCGCGCACTAAAAGACGCAGCGGCATTGATCGAGGAGTTGCTCGCCAAGGAACTTCTTGACGTCTGTATTCGCCGTTGGCGATCAAGACTTCGTGACAGCTGCGCTGGATTCTCCCTCGCTTCGGTGTTTCTTATTTAAACAACACATAGGAGGATCGCATGCGTAGGATTCTATCCGCCTTAGCAATTTCGTTATTGCCCTCGTTGGCTCTCGCCGCGCACGGCGGTGGCCACATGGGTGGTGGTGGGGCTGGTCATGTGGCTGGCGCCCATATGAGCGGTGGCTGGTCCGGTGCCCGCATGAGTGGCCCCGGCTTTAGCAGCCGCGCTGCTGTCGGCACAGCCCGTGTTGGCGGTTGGTCCGGTGCTCGTTGGAATGGCGCAAACTGGAACCACGGCGCGTTCCACCACGGCAGGTTCGTGCACCGCCACGGCCGGGTCTTCTTCATCGGTGGCGGTCCGTGGTGGGTTGGCGGTTACGACAGTTGCTGGCAGTGGGTCGCGACACCATGGGGACTTCGCCATGCGTGGGTCTGTGATGATTACGGCTACTACTAAGCGCGGTGACCTGTAGCCTGCTCACTGAACAATATTAAAAGGGGCCGCGGAACTGTACGCCGTTGCGCGCGACCCCTAACCACGCGATTGGATTAAATCGGGCTGATGCCGTGGAGGCGGTCTTTCTATCTCACGAGATCAGTTCGCAATGTCCGCTAATGACTCAAAGCGGACAAAGGTAAATTTTGGCCCGCAACGGTTTATCCGCTTCCGATCCATGGCGGACAAATAGCGGGATCGGTTCTCTATGAGTCGCGTGTTTATGAAAATGAGCCGCGTGTTTATGAGAGTCTTGAATGTTTGACTTGCCCCAACGTGCAATAGCTTGGCGCGGTAACAGCCATTAGAAATAAAATAACGACAATCAAAGAAGTGAAACCTGATTGCCCGTTATCAGGAGGAATCCATGAAGAAACTGAGCATCCTCAGCCTGTTGGCTACGACCGCATTGTTTTGCGCAGTCCCGGTCTCGCTGCAACTATCGCAAGACACGTTGTCAGTCTCATTTGACAGTGCCCGCGCTCGCGTCGGGAACCCTCTGACGCCTGGGAGTGTTGCGGGCGTCCATCGAAGAGTTGAACGACGGACAGCGCGGCGCTCCTACTATGGCGGAGATGGATACAGCGGATATACCGGATACGGCGGGTATAGCGGATACGGCTACGGTATAGCTGCCGCCGGCGTCCACCGAAGAGTTGACCGACGAATAGCGCGTCGTGCCTACTATGGCGGATACGGATACGCTATGGCTCCCGCCGAGCCCGCTTATTCATTTGCCGGAGGGATGTATAGCGACGGTAGCTATAACTATTATCCCACCCATGCCATTTACACTCAGGGTTACGTTCCGCCCGACTACTATGGTCCGGTGTGCAATCCGAGAGTTGATCGCTTGTGCCAGTGACCTGTCCCGGAAACCAGTGATCCCAAAAAGCGGGAACTGGTTTGCTAGATGGGCGTGATCGGACAAAGAAGCGCGCGCGGCAGCCGATGGTCGCGCGGCTTCACCAGACAGATCTTTTTGCTCGTGCCGTTGGACCCGCGGGCAAAGCGGCATTACGAATCGTCATGTCGCCGGCAATGCCTATAAGTTCAATCGAGCTTTGGTGCAATCCTGTCGACAACGTGGGGCATAACTGGCGCAATGCCATGTCCGCTATTGGCACTTAACGGACAAACCAAACGCGCCCGCGTTTGTCTGCTTTTAGGGTAAGAACGGCCATGTGGCCTGTTTTATGATTACACGCCCTGAAAGCCGTATCCCGCCAGCGCGGCGGCGAGCGCCGGTGATGGCGCGCGGCCGGAGGTGAACACAATCCGCGGCGGAGGCGGCGAGCCGGCCGGGCGGTCGCGCAGCAGATCGGCGACGCGGCGGGCGATGGCTGGCGCCGGATCGAGCCAGTCGAGCGGCCAGGGCGCATTCGCCCGGAAGCGCTCGGTCAGTAGCGGGTAATGCGTGCAGGCCAGTACGACCGTGTCGGTGCGCCTGCCGCCAGCGTCCACGAAGCAGCCGGCGATTTCGGATTTGATCGCGGCATCGGTCACCGGCCGGCCTGCCAGTTCGGCCTCCGCGTAAGACGCGAGATGCGACGAGCCGACCAGCGCCACGTCGCAACCGGCGGCGAATTCGCGGATCAAGGCGCGGGTATATTCGCGGGAAACGGTCGCCTGCGTGCCCAGCACCGCAACGCGCTTCGACTTCGATTGCGCGCAGGCCGGCTTGATCGCCGGCACGGTGCCGACAAAGGGTACCGTAAAGCGCGCGCGCAAATCCTTGAGCGCCAGCGTGGAGGCTGTGTTGCAGGCCACCACTACGAGATCGGGCGTGTGCTTCGCGATGGCCTTGCCGACGATGTCGGTGACGCGCGCGATCAACGCGTGTTCGGTGAGATTGCCATAGGGAAAGCCGGCATCGTCCGCCACATAGACGTAAGCGGCGTCCGGCCGCGCGGCGGCGACCTCGCGGTAGACGGTGAGTCCGCCGACGCCGGAGTTGAAGACCAAAATTGTCGGAGCGGTAACGGTCACGGGATCAGGCGGCGCCGAACACGCGCTTGAAGATGGTATCGACGTGCTTGAGGTGATAGCCGAGATCGAAATTGGCCTCGAGCTCCTTGTCGCTCAATTTGGCACGGACGTCCTTGTCGGCCTTGAGCAGCGCGAGAAATTCGTGCTCGCCTTCCCACACCTTCATGGCGTTGCGCTGCACCAGCCGGTAGGCGTCCTCGCGCGGCACGCCCTTCTGCGTGAGCGCGATCAGCACCCGCTGCGAGTGGATCAACCCGCCGAGCCTATCGAGGTTCTTCTGCATGGCGTCCGGATAGACCAGCAGTTTGTCGATGATGCCGGTGAGCCGTGCCAGCGCGAAATCGAGCGTCACCGTGGCGTCGGGCCCGATCATGCGCTCGACGCGAGGAATGCGAGATATCGCGCTCGTGCCAGAGCGCGACGTTTTCCATCGCGGGCAAAGCATAGCCGCGCACCAGGCGCGCGAGGCCGGTGAGGTTTTCCGACAGCACCGGATTGCGCTTGTGCGGCATCGCCGAGGAGCCCTTCTGCTTTTCGGAGAAGAATTCTTCGGCTTCCAGCACTTCGGTGCGCTGCAGATGGCGGATTTCGGTCGCGAGCCGCTCGATGGAGGAGGCGACGACGCCGAGCGTGGCGAAGTACATGGCATGGCGGTCGCGCGGGATGATCTGAGTCGAGACCGGCTCGATCGCCAAGCCCATCGCCTTGGCGACATGGGCTTCGACGCGCGGATCGACCTGGGCGAAGGTGCCGACCGCGCCGGAAATCGCGCAGGTCGCGACTTCCTTGCGCGCGGTAACCAGCCGCTCGCGCGCGCGCGCGAATTCGGCATAGGCATAAGCGAGCTTGAGCCCGAAGGTGGTCGGCTCGGCATGGATGCCGTGCGAGCGCCCGACCGTCGGTGTCATCTTGTGTTCGAGCGCGCGGCGCTTGAGCGCGGCCAGCAGGGCGTCGACGTCGGCAATCAGAATGTCGGCGGCGCGCACGAGCTGCACGTTGAAGCAGGTGTCGAGCACGTCCGACGAGGTCATGCCGGAATGCATGAAGCGCGCCTCCGGACCGATAATCTCGGAAAGGTGCGTCAGGAAGGCGATGACGTCGTGCTTGACCTCGGCCTCGATGGTATCGATGCGCGCCACGTCGAATTTGGCGGCTTTGCCCTTTTCCCAGATTTTCTTGGCGGCATCCTTCGGGATGATGCCGAACTCGGCCATGGCGTCGGCGGCGTGCGCCTCGATCTCGAACCAGATGCGGAAGCGCGTCTCCGGCGACCAGATCGCGACCATGTCGGGGCGGGAATAGCGAGGGATCACGCCGCTTCCCCGCGCGCCAGCGCCGCCGCGTTGCGGATCGCCGCAATATTGGCTTTGTAATTGCCGCCCTTGAATACGGCCGAGCCGGCGACCAGCACATTGGCGCCGGCCTGCACGACCTTGGCTGCGTTCTCAGCGGTGATGCCGCCGTCGACCTCGATATCGATCGGCCGCGCGCCGACCAGCGTGCGGACTTCTCTGAGTTTATCGAGCGCCGCCGGGATGAAGGATTGCCCGCCGAAGCCGGGATTGACCGACATGATCAGGATGAGATCGACCAGGTCGATGACGTGCTCGATGCTCGACACCGGCGTGGCCGGGTTCATCGTGACGCCGGCCTTCTTGCCGAGCGCGCGGATCGCCTGCAGCGAGCGGTGCACGTGGGGCCCGGATTCGACATGCACGGTGATGATGTCGGAGCCGGCCTTGGCGAAGGCTTCGAGATAAGGATCGCAAGGCGCGATCATCAGATGGATGTCGAGCGTTTTTTTGGTGATCGGGCGCAACGCCTTCACCACGTCGGGGCCGATGGTGATATTGGGCACGAAATGCCCGTCCATCACGTCGACATGGATCCAGTCGGCGCCGGCGGCCTCGATCGCGCGCACCTCGTCGCCCAATTTGGCGAAGTCGGCCGCGAGAATCGACGGCGCGATGAGTAACGGGCGCATGACGGTCTCCGAATAGGCTTCGCCTAACACGCTGAGCGTAAACGGGCAACGCCGGGCGCGGCCCCGTGCACTGGCTTGTTAAGTTTTGGCGGCAAGCCGCGTTGCCAGCCGCTTGAGCAAATGCGGCAGCAGATAAATCGGAAACTGCGCCAGCCCAAAATAGAGCCAGGCGATGTCCGGCACCAGAAAGCCGGTGGCCGCCATCATCAATCCGATATTGCGGTTGCCCGCGATCAGGCCGATCGCCAGCGCGCGGGCGCGCCCGGCGCGCAGGAAGATCAGCGCGGTAACCGCGATCATCCCGAGCGCCAGCGCAAACGCAAGGCCGGTAAGCTTGACGACCAGCAGCGGATCGGCGCGGAAGTGGTCGGCCACGCCATCCATGGCGGCGACCGCGAACATGAACATAGCGAGCACGCTCAAGCCGTCGATGCGCTCGCGCTGTGCTTCGACCCACGCCCGCCCGGCGATGCGGCGGATCGCCGCCGCGGCCAAGGCCGAGCCGGCGATGATCGCGAACAGCTTGAGGCCGAACGTGAAGGGCGAAGCGAGCGCGCTGCCGAGAAAATAATGGCTGAACAGGCTTGCGGTTAGCGGCGTGATCGCGGTGCAGACCACCAGGCTCGCCAGCGTGAGCGCGACGTCGAGCCCCATCAACGCGGCCAGCGCCGGCGACGACGTCAGGCCCGGCGCCGACATCTGCAGTACCAGCATGAAATAGAGCCCCGGCATTTGCCGGTCGAGGCCAGAGGCCAGGAAGATCACGCCGAGCACGGCGGGCGCTACCAGCATGGTCCAAAGACTGGCGGCGGCGATCAGTCCGGGCTGGGTGAAATGACGGCGCAGATCGGCCGGATCGACGCGCAGAAACGCCAGGCTGAGCATCAGGACAATGGCTTCGCCGAGGAATGGCCGGCACAGCGCGGCCAGGCCCGGGACGGCGAGACCCACGAACAGCGAAGCGGCCACCACCAGCGTGCCCTTGCGGCCAACCCAAGCGAGCGCGGCCGCTGGCGCCTCAAGCCATTTCATGAAAGGGAAAACCCATCCGAACTCGGCTACCCGAGTTCGGCATTCCTTGTTTGCCAAGTCGGAAACATCCGACTTGGCCCCTCCCGGCTGGGCTGGAGAGCCTTGATAGCGCCTTCAATGGCGATGATCCATATATGTGAGCAATAGGAGATTTCATGGCACGCACGGACGCTATCGTGCTCGGCGCCGGCATTGTCGGCACCTCGGTCGCGCTGCAGCTCGCCAAACGCGGCTTGAGCGTCGCGCTGATCGATCGCGCCGGTGTGGGTGAGCAGACTTCTTACGGCAATTCCGGTGTGATCGAGGGCAGTACCATCCTGCCGCCGGCTTTTCCGGCGAGCCTTGGCGCGCTGATGCGGGTCGCGTTCAAGCGCGCCAGCGAGGCCAATTATCATCTGACGTTTTTGCCCAAGGTCGCGCCCTGGCTGATGGCGTTCCGCGCCGCGTCGCGGCCGGAACGCATCGTCGAGACCGCGCGGCTCAACCGGCCGCTGTTTGCGCGCGCTCTCGCCGAGCACGAGACGCTGATGGAGGAGGCCGGCGCTACGCGTTTTCTGCGCAAGACCGGCTGGCTCAAAGTATACCGCAGCGCGCGCTCCTTCGCAGCGCTGAGGCGCGAATTCGATCTGGCGGTCGAGTTTGGCCTGCCGCTCGAGGTTCTTGATGCGCAAGGCGCGCAGGCGCTGGAACCCTCGCTCAATGCCGTTTTCACCAGCGCCGTTTATTGGCCGAAGGCGGCAAGCCTCAGCGATCCGCTGGCGGTGACGCGCGCCTATGCCGCGCGGTTTCGCGCGCTCGGCGGAGTCACGCTGTCCGGCGACGCCCGCTCATTGCATCGCGCGGGTAATCGCTGGCGGGTGGAAACCAACGAAGGCAGCGTCGACGCGCCGGAGATCGTGGTCGCGCTCGGGCCCTGGGCGCCCGATTTGCTCGAACCGCTCGGCCTCAAACTGCCGATGGCGGTGAAGCGCGGCTATCACCGGCATTTCCGTGGCGCCGGCAATGCCGCGCTGTCGCGGCCGGTGGTCGATACCAAATATGGCTATCTGATCACGCCAATGGAGCAGGGCATAAGGCTGACCACCGGCGCCGAATTCGCGGCGCGCGATGCGGCGCCGTCGCCAGTGCAATTCGACCGGCTGATGCCGAAGGCGCGAAAGCTGTTTCCTCTCGGCGAGCGTGCCGATGACAAGACCTGGCTCGGCAGCCGGCCGTGCTTTGCGGATTCGCGGCCGGTGATCGGGCGCGCGCCCGGTCATGGCGGCCTATGGCTCGCGATCGGTCACGCGCATTGGGGGCTCACGCTCGGCCCCGTCACCGGGCGCTTGATCGCGGACATGATGACGGGCGCAGCGCCGTTTTGCGATCCGGCGCCGTATCGGGCGGAGCGGTTCAGCGCGTCGGCGTAAGTTCCCTGAAATCGTAGCGATCGCGAATAAAAACGTTAAAGAACGTGCCTTTGGAAAAGGCCGACCGAAACGATGCCGCCACATCGCCGGGAACGTCGAAATATTCGTAAATGCGGCCGGTTACAAAAGTTACCCTCAGCCGTTCGCCGCTTTGGTCGTATGCAATATCCGCGATAACGCTCGACGGCATACCGGCCTCCTCATGCGATAACGCGCCAAAGAGGATCGGGTTCGCGACCTCAGCCGAAACGGTCGCGCCAGCTCGGCAGCTGCCCGGAAGGGCAGGGCGGTCGCCTCATAGACGCCGCGGGCGATGGCGCGCGCCATCACGTTGGCGGCGAGCATGCCGAGTTCGGCGCAGCCGATAGTACGGATCGGCCAGCGGCTTGGCGCCGTCGCCGCCGCGAACACCACGTCGCCATCGAGCGGGGTGTGCACCGGATAGATGGCGCGGGCGAGGCCGTTCTGCGCCATGACGGCGAGGCGATTGCACTGCGCCTTGTTGAGCTTCGCGTCGGTGGCGATCACGGCAAGCGTGGTGTTTTCGCTGCGGCGCCGCCTTTGGCGCGGATCGCAAGATCGGCGGGCGTCACTTTGGTCGGCGCAGCCGCGGCCGCCGAATTCGCCGTTCTGCTCGAACGCCGCCGCCCAGAAATGCGGGCCGTCGCCGACCATCGTCGTGCCGACGGCATTGACCACCGCCAGCGCGCCGACCGTGATGCCGCCGCGCGTCATCGCGCCGAGGCCGAGCCGACGCCGCCTTTGAGATTGGCGGTGGTGGCGCCAAGCCCGGCGCCGGCGCTGCCGAGCGCGAATTCGGCGCCGGCGATCTTTCGCCGCCTCGTAGCCGAACTCGCGATAGGGCGGATAGCGGCCCCAGTTCTTGTCGCCGCCGTTGAGCAGGTCGAACAAGATCGCGCCCGGCACGATCGGCACGCGCGCCTCGCGGACCTGGAAGCCGCGGCCCTGCTCGCGCAAGTAGGCCTGCACGCCGGAGGCGGCGTCGAGCCCGAAGGCCGAACCGCCCGACAGCACAATGGCATCGATGCCTTCGACCGTCTGCGCCGGGTCGAGCAGCGCGGTCTCGCGCGTGCCCGGCCCACCGCCGCGCACGTCCACGCTCGCGACCGCGGGGGCGTCGAACACGACCACGGTGGTGCCGGAGCCGAGCTTGGCGTCGCGGGCATGGCCGACGCGGATGCCGGGAATGTCGGTGATGGAATTGCGGATAGTCATGGGCGTTATTCTATCACGTCGGATCACGTTCCGGCGAAGGTCCCAATGGGCGCTTGCATGAACGCTTAATGCATCGCATCTAGGGCGCCATGCATGCCGATGTCACCATCCCGGCCGCGCTGATCGCTGGCCTGGTGAGCTTTCTCTCTCCTTGCGTCCTGCCTTTGGTGCCGCCTTATCTCGTCTATATGGCGGGCACCTCGCTGGAGCGCTTGGCGGACGCCGAGGCCGAGCCGCGGGTGAAGCGCGCGACTGTGCTGGCGGCCGTGCTGTTCGTGCTCGGCTTCTCGACCGTATTCGTGGCGCTGGGCGCCAGCGCCAGCGTGATCGGCTCGCTGATCCGCATTTATTCGGGGCCGCTGGCGACCGTCGCCGGCGTCGTCATCATAATTATGGGCCTGCACTTCCTTGGGCTGACGCCGATCGCCTTTCTGATGCGCGAGAAGCGCGTCGCGGTGACCAAGCCCGTTGGCTTGTGGGGCGCCTATGTGATCGGGTTGGCTTTCGCGTTCGGCTGGACGCCGTGCATCGGGCCGATCCTTGCGGCGATCCTGGCGGTGGCGGCCTCCGAACAGACGGTGACCAAGGGCGCGGGCCTGCTTGCGGTCTATTCGCTGGGCCTCGGCATTCCGTTCATCGTCGCGGCTTTTGCGATCGAGCCGTTCGCGGCGTTCCTTGCGCGTTTCAAACACTATCTCCACCGCGTCGAGCAGGCGATGGGCGCGCTGCTGGTGCTCACCGGCATCGCCTTTCTCACCGGCAGCATCAACACGATGAGCGTGTGGCTGTTGGAGACGTTTCCGGTTTTGGGAAAAATCGGCTGAATTTCTCCCCGTCATGCCCGCACTTGTCGCGGGCATCCACGTCTTTCTTCCACAGCAGCAGCAAACGCGTGGATGGCCGGGACAAGCCCGGCCATGACGATTGAGAGCAGTTCAAAAAAGGAAAGCCCGCCGGTGGGGCGGGCTTTCTTCCGGTAAAAGCGCGAAGCGCTATTTCATTTTGCTGCAGTCCGAGTTCGGGCACTCGGCGTAAGTGATCTTGCCGCTGGCATCCTTCTTCCAGAGATACACGACGTAGTCGAGTTTGGTGAGATCGCCCTTCTTGTCGTAGGAGATGTCGCCGAGCACGGTCTTGAACTTCATGCCCGAATGCATCTTCTCGGCCACCTTCTTGGGGTCGAGCGACTTGGCGGCTTCCGCCGCCTGCTTGATGATCTGCACGCCGGCGTAGCTGTAGAGCGTGTAGGCTTCCGGCTCGAATTTCTTGGCGCGGAATTTCGCAACCGCCTCCTTGGCCGCCGGGTTGTTGCGCGGGTCGGGTCCATACGTCATCAGCGTGCCTTCGACGCCCGGGCCGCCGACCGAGGCGAATTCGTCCGAGGTGATGCCGTCGCCGCCCATCATCGGCGCCTTGACGCCCTGGTCGCGCATCTGCCGCACGATCAGGCCGCCTTCTGTGTATAGGCCGCCGAAATAAACCAGATCGGCGCCCGATTGCTTGATCTTGGAGACCAGCGCCGAATAGTCCTTTTCGCCGGTGTTGACGCCTTCGTAGAGCACTTCCTTCATGCCGGCCTTGTTGATCGCCTTCTTGGTTTCGTCGGCGAGGCCCTTGCCGTAGGTCGTCTTGTCATGGACGACGGCGATCTTCTTGCCCTTGAAGTGCTTGACGATATATCCGCCGGCAACCAGGCCCTGCTGATCGTCGCGCCCGCAGGTGCGGAAGATGTTCCACATGTTGCGTTCGGTGACGGTGGGATTGGTGGATGCTGGCGTGATCTCCAGAATGCCGTTTTCCTGGTAGACTTCCGACGACGGGATGGTGACGCCGGAATTATAGTCGCCGATCACGAATTTGACGCCGTCGGCGGCGAACTTGTTGGCGACCGAGACGCCCTGCTTGGGATCGGAGACGTCATCGCCGAATTCAACCGTGAGCTTCTGGCCGAGAATGCCGCCGGCGGCGTTGATGTCGGCGACCGCCTGTTCGACGCCGTTCTTCATCTGCGCGCCGGTCGCGGCGCTCGGTCCGGTAATCGGGCCGGCCATGCCGAACTTGACTTGCGCGCTGGCGGAGCCCGCCAACGAAATCGCGAAACTCAGCGCCAATCCAAAGACTGTGCCGGGCATGGTGATCGTTTTCATCGATGTTCCCCTTGATTGAAACCGGTTTATCGATCTTGAAGCCAATGCTACGTCACGGCGCCTTTTGGCGCCAGCGCAAAGTGCCATTTGGCGCATAGAGCCAGCGATACTGGGTGACCATTTGCGTGGCACGGGCGGCGCGGAAACCGAGCAGGGCGAATGCCATGCAAACCGCGCTGTCCACCAAATAATAGTGCAGGGACAATAACGTGCCGCCGAACAGGGTGAAATGAATGAAGCGCACCGCGCCCCCCAAAATGAAGCTGTAGGCGACCGCCTGTCCCCACGGCCGCCAGGTGGCCGCGATAGCCCTGCCGGCCAGCCCCGCCGCCCCTCCGCCCAAGATGATGGTGACCAGGACGAAGACGCCGAACGAGCCCTCTTCGTAGAGAAACTCGGGGATTGAGAAATTCATCATGGTTCGACCTGCTGTCGGCCGCCTTCGAGATAGGCGGATTTGATTTCGGGGCGTTGCCAGCAGCTCGCGCCCCGTGCCGCTGAGCGTGATCAGCCCGTTGACCATGACATAGCCGCGGTGGGCAAGCTTGAGCGCGTGGAAGGCGTTCTGCTCGACCAGGAACACGGTCAGGCCGTCTTGCTTGTTGAGCGTTTTGATGGCATCGAAAATCTGCCGCACGATCAGCGGCGCCAGGCCGAGCGAGGGCTCGTCGAGCAGCAGCAGCCGCGGCCGCGCCATCAGCGCGCGCGCAATTGCCAGCATTTGTTGCTCGCCGCCCGACAGCGTGCCGCCGCGCTGGGCGATGCGCTGCTTGAGCCGCGGGAATAAAGCGAGCACGCGCTCGAGATCATGGCCGAACGTCGCCGGCTCGGCGGTGGTCGCGCCCATTTGCAGATTTTCCAGCACCGTCATGCGTGAAAAAATCCGACGGCCTTCCGGCGCCTGCGCCAATTTGAGACGCGCGATCTCGTGCGTGGGCATGCGCGTGATGTCGCGTCCGGCGAATGTTATGGCGCCTTCGCGCGCGCGCGGGTTGCCGCAGATCGTCATCATCAACGTAGATTTGCCGGCGCCATTGGCGCCGATCAGCGTGACGATCTCGCCGTCGTTGACGTCGAGGTCGACGCCCTTGAGCGCCATGACGCGGCCGTAGAAGGTCTTCACGCCGCGCACGGAGAGAAGGGCGGTCATAACCCGACCTCGGCTTCGACTTTCGCGACGTCCTCGTCGGCGACGCCGAGATAAGCGGCGATCACCTTCTGGTCGTTGCGCACCACGTCCGGCGCGCCGTCAGCGATCTTGACGCCATAGTCGAGCACGACCACGTGATCGGAAATTTCCATCACCACCGACATGTCGTGCTCGATCAACAGAATGGAGATGGCATGTTTGTCGCGGATCGCGCGCAGCAACGCGTTGAGTTCGGCGCTTTCGCGCGGATTGAGCCCGGCCGCCGGCTCGTCGAGGCACAGCAGCAGCGGATCGGTGCACATGGCGCGTGCGATCTCCAGCCGCCGTTGCGCGCCATAGGGTAGATCGCCGGCCGGATCGTCGGCGCGCTCCAAAAGTCCGACGCGCTCGAGCCAGTCGCGCGCTTTGTCGATCGCCGCGCGTTCGGCGACACCGTAGGAGGGGAAACCAAGAATGCCGAGCAGCGTGTAGCCGGAGGCCAGCATCAGCCGGTTGTGCTGGGCGACCAGCAGATTTTCGAGCGCCGTCATGCCCGGAAACAGGCGAATATTCTGGAACGTGCGGGCGACGCGCGCCTGCTGCGTGACCAGATATTCCGGCATGCGCTCGAGCTGGTAAAGCGTGCCGTCCGGCGCGCGACAGGCGGCGCTTGCCGCTAGCGGTCAGCGTTTCCAGCTCCGTTCCACACCGAGGCATCGCCGTGGCGGAGCCCGAGGCGGCCCTCGCTCGGCTTGTAAAATCCGGTGATGCAATTGAACACCGTGGTCTTGCCGGCGCCGTTCGGGCCGATCAGCGCGGTGATGTCGCCCTGCCGCGCCTCGAACGACAGATCGTCGACCGCGACCAGGCCGCCGAAGCGCATGGTCAGATGCTCGACGCGGAGCAACGTAGTGTCGGAATGGGCCGTCATCAGCCGTGACCTTCCCCGATCAAGTCGGCGGAGATGCTCTTGCGCTCCTTCAGGAATACCGAAGGATCGCGCGTCGAAATCAGGCCGCGCGGCCGCCAGATCATGATCAGCACCATGGCGAAGCCGAACAGCAACATGCGGTACTGCGTCGGGTCGAAGGTCGGGCCGAAAATCTGCTTGAGG
The DNA here is from genome assembly GCA_963809675.1 of uncultured Alphaproteobacteria bacterium. Classification (GTDB taxonomy): domain Bacteria; phylum Pseudomonadota; class Alphaproteobacteria; order Rhizobiales; family Xanthobacteraceae; genus Pseudolabrys. Next base: position 32,407 of record CAWEKJ010000002.1, on the reverse strand, counting down.
AAATCGAGCTCGCGCATGATCTCGGTGCCGCCGATCATGGCGATGGCGGCAATGGCGACGCCAATCTGACTGCCCATGCCGCCGAGCACCACGATCGACAGGATGGTGGCCGATTCCAGGAAGGTGAAGGATTCCGGCGAGATGAAGCCTTGCCGCGTGGCGAAGAACGAGCCGGCGAAGCCGGCGAACATCGCGCCCATCGCGAAGGCGGTGAGTTTGGTGTTGGTGGTGTTGATGCCGAGCGAGCGGCAGGCGATCTCGTCCTCGCGCAGCGCTTCCCAGGCGCGGCCGACCGGCAGGCGGCGCAGCCGCACGGTGACGAAGGCGGTGAGCAAAGCCAGCGCCAGGATGATGTAATAGAGAAAGATCACCCGGTAGAGCGGCGAGAATTCCAGCCCGAACACGGCGGCGAAGCCGTTGTCGTCGGCGTTGAATGGGATGCCGAAAAACGTCGGGCGCGGAATGCCGGTGATGCCGGCATAGCCGTTGGTGAGGTCGACCCAGTTGATGATGACGATGCGAATGATTTCGCCGAATGCCAGCGTGACGATGGCGAGATAGTCGCCGCGCAGCCGCAGCACCGGAAAGCCGAGCAGGATACCCCAGAACGAGGACAGGATGCCGGCGAGCGGCAGCAGCAGCCAGAACGAAAGGCCGAAGGTCTTGGCGAGCAGCGCGTAGGAATAGGCGCCGACCGCGTAGAACGCGACATAGCCGAGGTCGAGCAGGCCGGCGAGGCCGACCACGATATTGAGGCCCCAGCCGAGCATCACATAGATCAGAATCTGGATGCCGAAATTGTCGATCCATTTCACCGCGCCGCCCAGCCCGTTGATGGCGACGATGAGCGCCGGATAGACGACGACAAAGCCGATCGCGAAGGGGACGAACCATTTGCCGACGAGCGGCGCGCCAGGGCGAGGGCGCCGCCGAAGCCCGTCGCATCGTGCGCTGCTCGAGCCACGGCGCGATCAGAGCGAAAAAGCCAGCCGGCCGGCGCCGACCACGGCGACGATGGCGAACAGCATCGGCCAGCGCGTGGTCAGGATCAGATCGTTGCGGATGATCGGTGATCGTCTGAAAGCCGATCAGCGGCAGGAACAGGCCGAAGGCGAGCAGGGCGGTGAAGCCGGCATCGCGCAGCGCGCGGGCCATATCGACGCGCTTGTGCTGGCGCGCCCTCGGTCATCTCAGACCTTCTCGACATCCGGCCGGCCGAACAGGCCCTGCGGCAGGAAGATCAGCGTGATCGCCAGCACCGAGAAGGCCGCGACGTCCTTGTAGTCGATGGAAAAATAGGCCGACCACATGGTCTCGATCAGGCCGATCAAGCATGCCGCCGATCACCGCGCCCGGCAGCGAGCCGATGCCGCCCAGCACCGCGGCGGTGAACGCCTTCACGCCGGGCACGAAGCCGTCGGAGAAGCTCACCACGCCGTAATACATCAGGTACAGCGTGCCGGCGACGGCGGCGAGCGCGGCGGCGATCACGAAGGTCATCGAGATGGTGCGGTCGACGTCGACGCCGACCAGCGCCGCCATCTTCTGATCCTGCTCGCAGGCGCGCTGCGCGCGGCCGAGCCTGGTCTTGGCCACCAGATACCAGAACGCCGACCAGCAGCACGGCGGTGACGCCCCAGATGATGAGCTGCTTGTACGACAGCGTGACCGCGAAATCGTTGCTGGTTCAGCAGCACGAATTCACCCTGCACCATCGGCGGGATCGGCTTGTTGCGCGGACCTTGGGTGACCTGCACGAAGTTCGACAGGAAAATCGACATGCCGATCGCCGAGATCAGCGGCGCCAGGCGGAACGAGCCGCGCAGCGGCCGGTAGGCGACGCGCTCGATCGCCCAGTTGACCAGCGAGGTGAACAGCATCGCCACGATCAGCACGATGAACAGCGCCAGCGCGATCGAGGTGATGCCGAGCCAGGTGGTCAGGATCAAAAAGGCGATCAGCGCGATGAAGGCCGAGACCATGAACACGTCGCCATGCGCGAAGTTCACCATGCCGATGATGCCGAACACCATGGTGTAGCCGATGGCGATCAGGCCGTAGATCGAGCCGAGGGTGATGCCGTTGATGAGCTGCTGGAGGAAGAATTCCATGCGTTGTGCTCATGAGCCTTTCGCGCGGCCGCCCGGCCGACGGCCATTGCTTCGATTGTACAAGGAGTAACAGGGCGTAGCGTGAGCGGCAACGCTGGCCGCCGGACGTGTTATTAAGTCGGATCAGCACACCTGAGGTGCAAGTAAAACTTATGTCCCCCAGCCTCGAAATCGCCGTTCGGGCCGGCGGCGCCGCCGCGGTTTTCGCGTGTCTGGTGCTGTGGGAGTGGCTCGCCCCGCGCCGAAGGCTTAATGCCGGCCGCCGGCCGCGCTGGCCCGGCAATCTCGGGATTCTGGCGATCGACATCGTGGCGGTGCGACTTCTGGTGCCCACGGCCGCGGTCGGCGTTGCACTGATCGCCGCGGCGCGCGGCTGGGGACTGTTTCCGCTGCTGGGATTGCCGGGCTGGGCGGCGATCATCGCCGGGGTGATCGCGCTCGATCTGGTGATCTACGCTCAGCACGTCGTCTTCCATCACGTACCCGTGCTGTGGCGGCTGCACCGCATGCATCACGCCGACCTCGATATCGACGTGACCACCGGCGTGCGTTTCCATCCGTTGGAAATTTTGCTCTCGCTCGCGATCAAGATGGCGGCGGTGGTAGTGCTCGGGGTGCCGGCGCTTGCCGTGCTGATCTTCGAGGTGCTGCTGAACGCCACCTCGATGTTCAACCACAGCAACGTGGCGCTGCCGCCGCGGGTCGAGCCGGTCGCGCGCTGGATCGTGGTGACCCCGCAGATGCACCAGGTGCATCACTCGGCCGAACGCGCGGAAACCGACAGCAATTTCGGATTCAATTTGCCGTGGTGGGATCGCCTCTTCGGCACCTATCGCGCCGAACCGGCGGCTGGTGAGCGTGACATGAAGATTGGCTTGCCGATTTTCCGCGATGTTGCCGAATTCAACGGTGGTGCGTCTTTTGACACAGCCATTTCGGAATGAAGGCTAGTGAAGTCCGCCGAAAATCCAGATCAGCACGAGGATCGGAAGCGGAATTCCCAGCAGCCAAAGCAATAGATAGCGTCCCATGGCGGCGTGCCTTTCTTCATTTGTGTTGGGAAGGGAACTCGCGACGGTGCCCATGGTTCCGCGCGCGACGGAACGAAACAATTCACGAGACGTTATTTTAATGGCCGGAGAGTCTCGAAGCCAGGCTTCGAGCCAAGGCAAACAATGTTGAAGGAATCCAGGATGAGTCAAAATCAAAATCAAGACCAGAAGCCAGGCCAGCAGCAACAGGGTGGCCAGCAACAAGGTGGCGACCAGCAGAAACCCGGACAGCAGAAGCCCGGTCAGCAGCAGCAGGGTGGCCAGCAGGGCGGCGGCCAGCAAAACCGCTAACCCACTGCAAACACGGCGAATGGAAGCCCCGTCCCTGAGGCGGGGCTTTTCATTTGACGCTGCGCGGCGTGCGACGACGTTGGCCTGGCGAGACGCCTCGCTTATGCTGAGGCGCCATGGCTGCGTCCACGCTCCCGCTGTTTCATCTCTACGGCGATCCGCCGGACGATGCGGCATTCGATTTCATTCATATCGAGACCATCGCGTCGCGCTCATCGATCCACGACTGGACGATCCGCGCGCATCGCCATCGCAATTTGTTTCAGATTCTGCTGATCGAGAAAGGCGGCGGCGAAATGAGCTTCGAGACCGCGACGGTGCCGTTTGCTGCGCCGGCCGCGATCCTGGTGCCCGCCACCACGGCGCACGGTTTTCGTTTTACCCCGCAGGTTACCGACGGATGGGTGGTAAGTTTCACCGAGGACGTCACCGACGCGCTCGGCGACCAATCCGGCCAAGCATTGGCGCGCCTCAAGGCACTGGCGGCCGATCCGCTGGTGCCGCTGGCGGGCGCGGCCGAAACCAGGCGTCTTGCTGCGTTGTGCGCGGACCTGAATGAAGAAGCGTCATTGGCGCGCGAAGGCTACCGGCTCGCCATGCGTGGACTACTGGCGCTCATTGCCATCGAGGTGGTGCGGCTTGCTGTCAGCCGCGCGCGCAGCGGGACGGTCACGCTGACGCGCGCCGATGCGCGGGTCGACGAACTGCGCCGGCTGCTCGACGAGCATTTCCGCAAAGAACGGCTGATCAGTTTTTATGCCGGGAAACTGGCGATGACCGCCGACCGGCTCAACGACCATGTCAAGCGCGCAACCGGCGTGACGGCGGGCCATCTGATCCGCCAGCGCGTACTCACCGAAGCCAAGCGCCAACTGGTTTTCACCAATCAGCCGATCCATGAGATTTCTTACGATTTGGCGTTTTCCGACCCCTCGCACTTCACGCGATTTTTCCGCAAGCAGACCGGCATGACGCCGCAGGCCTTCCGCGAGGGGCGGGGCGGCTGATCAGGCTTTTGCTTGCAGGGAGTTCTTCCGAATAAACGCAAACGCGATAACCGCGCCGAACAATTCGACCGTGCCGCTGCCGCTCATGGCCGCATGCAAACCGGGCAGAAAGCCTGCCCCCATCGCCGCGTCTTGCCCGGCATAGGCGGCAAAGACGGTGCCCAGGATCGCGACGCCAAGCGTGGCACCGACCATGCGCGAGGTATTGACCACGCCGGACGCCGTGCCCGAACGCTTCGGCGGCAGCGCCGCCACTGCGACGCCGTTGACCGGCGCGGTATTGAGCCCGAGCCCGATGCCGACGACGACCAGTGCCAATTCGATCAGAACCAGGTTGGTCGTATCGCCGATGAAGGCCAGCAGCAGCGCGCCTATGCCCATGCACGCCATCCCGGCCGTCATAACAACGCGTGGCCCGAACCGGTTGTTCAGATGACCGCCCAATTGCGAGACGATGACGAAACTCACCGACATCGGCAGCAGTTCGAGCCCTGCCATGAACGGAGTGGCGCCGCGCACGGTCTGAAAATAGAGCGGCATGATGAACAGCAATGCGTACATGCCGAAGGTCATGAAACCGGCAACGGCCAGGGCCGCCGAAAAAACCGGAAGGCGCAGGAATGCAAGCGGCAAAAGCGGACCCTCTGTGCGCGCTTCGACCCAGACGAACAAAGCAAGCGCGACGACCGCGATAACGGCAACGCCTAGGAGCAACGGCGAACGCCATCCCCAGTGGCTTCCTTCAATGGCGGCAAGGGCAAAGGCCCCGAGGCCGGCAATCGCCAAGCCTTGGCCTGGCAGATCGAGCTTGCGTCCTTTCGGATCGGCGCTTTCCTGCACCGCATAAAACGTCAGCGCCAAGGCGGCCGCGCAAACCGGCAGGATCACATAGAAGATGCTGCGCCAGCCGATGCTGTCGACCAACCAGCCGCCCAGTGTCGGCCCGATAATGAAGGCTAGTCCGTTGCAGCTTGCCCAGATGCCCATGGCATGGGCGCGCTCCTTGCGGTCGGGATAGGCTTCCGCAAGCAGCACCAGCGACATCGGCACCTCGAAGGCCGCGCCGAGCCCGCTGACAATGCGTCCGAAAATCAATAGTCCGGCATTCGGCGCCAGCGCGCAGATCAACGTGCCGACGGCAAACAGCGCGATCCCGATAACAAACAGACGGCGGCGGCCATAGAGATCGCCGAGCGTTCCGCCGGTCAACAATAGGGCGGCGTAAACGAGATTGTAGGAATCGATGACCCACTGCATTTCGCTGACGCCGGCGTGCAGGTCGGCGCCGATGCTTTTCAGCGCGAGATTAACCACCGACGTATCGATCTGCGCGAGCAATACGCCGAGCGAGGCTGCGATCAGGACTAACCGCGGGCGCGTCCGTGATGTCGCGCTGTTAAGCCACGTTGTAGTCAAAGCCATGACAATTCCTTCTTTCCTGAATGCCTGAATTAGGTCGCGGGGTCCGTGAAACCCACCCGATTTCTGTCTGCTCTGCGTCGGGAACCAATCCGCAGCTTGGTTAAGCGGCTAACAAGTAAGGTAAAGGTTTGGTTTCCTTTGAAATTCGCATTTGAAGCGCTTACGCGTTGATGTCCTGTTTCAGGAGGAACGCATGCGTAAGCTCTCCGCCGTGGCCGTGGTCGTGATCCTGGCGATCGCGCTCTACTTCACCCTGTTCTGGGGGCGTCGACGGATTGCGCATTCTCACCTCGCCGACCTACGGCCTGGACGATGTCTGGCGCTCGCAATTCATTTTCGTCATCGGCAGCATGCTCGGCCTCGGGCCGATCGGGCTGCTCAAGCTTGCCGCCTTCTTCGGTGCGCTCAAGCTGGCGGTGGCCGGCATCTGCGCGCTGCATATTCTCGACCGCTGCCGCGCCTTCATCGGCGGCAAGGCGGATTCCGACATTCTCGAAGGCGGCCTGATCCTGGTCGTGCTGATCAGCATCGTGTCGGTCGGCCCGGCGGTGTCGTCGCAGAACGCCGAATTGGTGCGCGAACAGGACCGTCCAACTGATGCTTGCCGCCATCGCTACCGCGCTTTGCCTGGTCGAGCGCAGCTATGAGCCGCGACAACGGCAAGCCCGCCGTGTCGCTCGAACTGGCCGCCACGCCGCGCCGTGCGCCCTGGTATCGCGCCATTCCGTTAACGGCGCGCACCTTCGAACTCTTTCGATTTTTGGTTTGTCGTAGCTCGTCCGCAAGGACGGGCTACTTTGCTTTCGCCATTTCCGCCATCACCTCGGCGGCTTCCTTGAAGGCGTGATTGGCGGCCGGCACGCCGCAATAGATCGCCTGCTGCAAGATGACTTCCTTGATGTCGGTCTCGGAAAAGCCGCCTCGGCCAGCGCCGCCCGCACGTGCAGGCGGAATTCGTCCCATTGGCCGAGCGCGATCATGGTGCCGAGCACCAGCACGCGGCGGGTGCGCTCGTCGTAATGCGGCCGCGTCCAGACCTCGCCCCAGGCATAGCGGGTGATGAGGTCCTGAAATTCCTCGTTGAACGGCGTCTTCTTGGCGTTGGCGCGATCGACCCATTCGGCGCCCAGCACCTTGCGGCGCTTGGCCATGCCGCGCTCGTGGCGTTCCTTATCGTCCATGGGTCTCGCCTCTATCGGAGGAAGTTCAGCACGGCTTCGGTGAACGCTTTCGGCTGCTCGACATTGGAAATATGCGCGGCATCGAGCGCCGCCAGCTTGGCGCCCTTGATCTGCTGCGCGATCGCTTCGCCGGCGGAAGGCGGCGTCGCCGGATCCTGCTTGCCGACAATGACGAGGGTCGGGGTTGTGATGCGCGGGTTGCTGGCGCGGAAGTCCATGTCGCGGATCGCTTCGACGCAGGCGATATAGCCTGCCGGATTGGTGGCGACGAACATCTCCGTCATGCGCGCGATGGCCTGCGGCGCGCGCTCGCGGAAGCCCTTGGTGAACCAGCGCTCCATATTGGGGCCGACCAGTTCGCCGAGACCTTTTTCCTGCACGAACTTGATGCGGTCGGCCCATGGCGCCTTGTCGGCGTAATAGAAATTGGTGTTGGCGAGGACGAGCTTCTCGACGCGGTCGGCGGCGTTGGCGCCGAGCCATTGGCCGTCCATGCCGCCCATCGACAGGCCGCACCAGTTGATCTTTTTGATCTTGAGCGCGTCGATGATCGCGAGAATGTCGCGGCCGAAACGGTCGAAGCTGTAAGGGCCTTTCGGCGTGCCGGACTTGCCGTGGCCGCGGCGGTCGTAGCGCACCAGGCGGAAGTGCTTGGCGAATTCGGCCGCCTGGTCGTCCCACATATGCAGATTGGTGCCGAGCGAATTCGACAGCATCAGAACCGGTGCGCTATCGCTACCCTCGACCTCGACATAGAGCGGACAGCCATCGGCGTCGATCATCGGCATGAAAAGCCTCCCTGAGCGTGGATTTTGATTGTTGTCGTGTGGCGTTAGGCGACACCCTTAAAGGGCTCCGCGCCCGCTGCAAAGCTCTTTTCATGGGCGCCGCGAGGGCTTAAGTCCTGACCCAAGGCCCGGGCAGGCCGGTGCGTGAGGAGGAGACCGCGATGGCGATGGTAATGACGGGCGAGGTGCAGCTTCCGGCGAGCCGCGAGGTGGTGTTTGCCAAACTCAACGATGCCGAGGTGCTGAAAGCCTGCATCCCCGGCTGCGAGGAGCTCAATAAGATTTCCGATACCGAAATGCAGGCGGTCGCCGTCACCAAAATAGGTCCGGTGAAGGCGCGCTTCAAAGGCAAGGTTCATCTCACCGATCTCGACCCGCCCAACGGCTACAAGATTTCCGGCGAGGGCGACGGCGGCGTCGCCGGCTTTGCCAAAGGCGGCGCGACCGTCGCGCTGACGGAAAAGGACGGCGGCACGCTGCTTACCTACAACGTCGAGGCGCAGATCGGCGGCAAGCTCGCCCAGCTCGGCCAGCGTCTGGTCAATGGCGCGGCCAAGAAGATCGCTGACGACTTTTTCAAGAATTTCGCCGCCAATGTGACGGCAGGCTAGCCGGCCAATCACCCCGGTTTGAGCGGTTTCCGGCTTTGGAATCCCTTGACCCGGCCTGCGCTGGGGTTCAGACTTATTCTTGTTCCAAGGCGCATTCGGGCCGAAATCGACCTGATTTCGAACCTGAAGCGCCTGCGGCCCGATGGGGCGAGGCGAAAAGAGGGCTTTTGGCCCCGAATTTGGGAGGACGGTCATGCCTGCGGTGTCCATGACGGTGAACGGCAAAGCCGTCACCGGCGACGTCGAAGCGCGCACCTTGCTGGTGCAATTCCTGCGCGAAAATCTCCGGCTCACCGGCACCCATGTGGGCTGCGACACCTCGCAATGCGGCGCCTGCGTCATTCATCTCGACGGCATCGCGGCCAAGTCCTGCACCTTGCTCGCGCTCCAGTGCGAGGGCGCCAAGATCACCACCATCGAGGGACTGGCCGAGCCGGGCGGCGCGCTGCATCCGATGCAGGAGGCCTTCCGCGAGCATCATGGCCTGCAATGCGGCTACTGCACGCCCGGCATGATCATGTCGGCGCTCGATATCGTGCGCCGCCGCGGCAACGATCTCGACGAGCACACCATCCGCGAACAGCTCGACGGCAACATCTGCCGCTGCACCGGCTACCACAACATCGTCAAGGCGATCGCCGCGGGGGCCAAGAACATGGCCAAGGGCGGCGCACCGCGTCAGGCCGCCGAATAGCGACATAGCGTAGCGTAAAAAAATTCAACGGGAGGAGACCGCCATGAGCGCGACCGGGATCGGCGCGGCGGTGCGCCGCAAGGAAGACTTCCGATTTATCACCGGCAACGGACAATACACCGATGACGTGGTGCGGCCGGGCGAGACCCGCGCCGTGTTCGTGCGCTCGCCGCATGCCCACGCCAAGATCAAGAGCATCGACGTTGCTGCGGCCAAGAAAATGCCGGGCGTGGTTGACGTGCTCACCGGCGCCGATTTCGCCACCGACAAGATCGGCAATCTGATCTGCGGCTGGATGATCCATTCCAAGGACGGCTCGCCGATGAAGATGGCGGCGCATCCGGCGCTCGCGTCCGGCAAGGTCAATTGCGTCGGCGACGCGGTCGCGGTGGTGATCGCCGAGACAATGGCGCAGGGCCGCGACGCTGCCGAGAAAGTCAAAGTCGACTACGAGGTGCTCACCGCCGTGGTCGATCCGGCCAAGGCGCAGGCCAAAGACGCGCCGCAGATTCACCCCGACATCGCCAGCAACACGATCTATCAATGGCATCTTGGCGACGCCAAGGCGACGGACGCGGCCTTTGCCGCCGCCAAGCATGTCACCAAGCTCGACATCGTCAACAACCGCCTGGTGCCGAATGCGATCGAACCGCGCGCGGCGATTGCCGACTACGATGCCGGTAGCGATCATCTCACGCTCTGGAATACGTCGCAGAACCCGCATGTCGCGCGGCTGGTCATTTCCGCATTCGTCGGCATCACGCCGGAGCACAAATTGCGGGTTATCGCGCCCGACGTCGGCGGCGGCTTCGGCTCGAAGATCTTCATCTACCCGGAAGAGGTCGTCTGCCTGTGGGCCGCGCGCAAGGTGCGGCGTCCGGTGAAATGGGTCGCGGATCGCACGGAATCGTTTCTGACCGACGCGCACGGCCGCGATCACGTTACCCATGCGGAACTCGCGCTCGACGCCAACGGCAAGATTCTGGCGTTGCGCGCCAAGACGATCGCCAATCTTGGCGCTTACATGTCGACGTTCTCGTCATCGGTGCCGACCTATCTCTACGGCACGCTGCTGTCGGGCCAGTACGATATTCCGTCGATCTATTGCGAGGTGGACGCGGTCTATACCAACACCGCGCCGGTCGACGCCTATCGCGGCGCCGGGCGCCCCGAAGCGACCTTCGTGGTCGAGCGGCTGGTCGAAGTTGCGGCGCGGCAGATGGGCATCGAACCCACCGAACTGCGCAAGCGCAATTTCATCAAGTCGTTCCCGCACCAGACGCCGGTGATCATGGCCTATGACGCCGGCGACTATCAGGCCTCGCTGAAGAAGGCGCTGGAAATCGCCGACGTGAAGGGCTTCGGCAAGCGCAAGCGCGAGGCGGCGCGCCACGGCAAGCTGCGCGGCCTCGGTTATCTCGACCTATATCGAAGCCTGCGGCATCGCGCCGTCGCAGGCGGTCGGCTCGCTCGGCGCCGGCGTCGGTCTGTGGGAATCCGCCGAAGTGCGGGTCAATCCGACCGGCAGCGTCGAAGTGCTCACCGGCTGCCACGCGCACGGGCAGGGGCACGAGACCACCTTCGCGCAACTCGTGTCGGAGCGGCTCGGCATTCCGTTCGAGAACGTCTCGATCGTGCACGGCGACACCGACAAGGTGCAGTTCGGCATGGGCACCTACGGCTCGCGCTCCGGCGCGGTCGGCATGTCGGCGATCGTGAAGGCGCTCGACAAGATCGAGGCCAAGGCCAAGAAGGTCGCGGCCTTCATGCTGGAAGCGGCGGAAGGCGACATCGAATTCAAGGACGGCAAGTTCACCGTCGCCGGCACCGACAAGTCGGCGGCCTGGGGTGACGTCTCGCTCAATGCCTATATCGCGCACAAATTCACCGGCGCCGAGTTGGAGCCGGGCTTGAAGGAAACTTCGTTCTACGATCCGACCAATTTCACCTTCCCGGCCGGCTGCCACATCTGCGAGGTCGAGGTCGATATCGACACCGGCAAGACCGAGATCGTGAATTGGACTGCGGTCGACGACTTCGGCACCGTGATCAACCCGATGATCGTCGAGGGCCAGGTGCACGGCGGCATCGCGCAAGGGATCGGGCAGGCGCTGCTGGAAGGCGCGGTCTACGACAAAGAAGGCCAGTTGGTGAGCGGCTCGTTCATGGACTACAGCATGCCGCACGCCCACGACCTGCCGTCGTTCCAGGTCGGACTGACGGAAACCAAATCGCCGTCGAACCCGCTCGGCATCAAAGGCTGCGGCGAGGCCGGCGCGATCGCCGCGCCCGCCGCGGTGATCAACGCCATTACCGACGCCATCGGAACCGAAAATCTGGCCATGCCGGCCACCGCCAATGCGGTGTGGTCGGCGCTGCAGGGCGCCAAACCGCGCCAAGCGGCGTAATCAGGAGAAAGCGATGTACAACTTTCACTTTCCATCGTCCGACCACGGTGCGCCAGGCGGCAGGCCTTCTGGCGCGCAATCCCGAGGGCAAATTGCTGGCCGGCGGTCACTCGCTGATCCCGGTGATGAAGCAGCGGCTGGCGAGCCCGACCGCGATCATCGATCTCTCGCTGGTCGAAGGCATGGCCGGCGTCGAGCAGAAAGGCCGCTCGATCGTGATCGGCGCCATGACGCGGCATGCCGACGTCGCCAATGCCGCGGTGTTGCAGCAGGCGTTGCCGGGGCTCGCCGCCGTGCCGGGCGCGATCGGCGACCCGCAGGTGCGCAACCGCGGCACCATCGGCGGCTCGATCGCCAACAACGATCCGAACGCCGATTATCCGGCGGCCTGCCTCGGGCTCGGCGCCACCATCATCACCAACAAGCGACGGATCGCGGCCGACGATTTCTTCACCGGCATGTTCTCGACCGCGCTGGAAGACGGCGAGATCATCACCAAGATCAGTTTCCCGATTGCCAAGAAGGCGGCCTACGAGAAGTTCAAGCACCCGGCCTCGGGCTTTGCGCTGGTCGGCGTGTTCGTGTCCAAGCGCGGCGCGGATATCCGCGTGGCGGTGACCGGCGCCGGCTAGCAACGGCGTGTTCCGCGTGAAATCGTTCGAGGAGGCGCTCAAGAAGCGCTTCGCGGCGAAGTCGCTCGAAGGCATGACCATTCCGGCGACCGGCATGAACAGCGATATCCATGCCAGCCCCGAATACCGCGCGCATCTGGTCGGCGTGCTGGCGCGCCGCGCGGTGGCCAAGGCGACGGCGTGACGGCGCTCAACCTGATGTTTGCTCCCCTTCCGGCAGGCCGGCGAGCCGCGCGCCCTCAAGGAGTTTGCCAAGCAATCCCGGGTTATGGCGCAGTGGCAATTGCCAAAAGACGTGCAACCAGGAAACGCTCGCGTCGGGATTGACGGCGAGCAGGCGACGCACCCATTTGCTCGCATCTTCTTTTTGCTCCAGCAGACCGCACACCGAGATTTTCAAGCGCATGGCTGGCGTATAGCTCGGCCGCGCCTTAAGCGTCTTGTCGATGGCGCTCGGCCGCCTCTTGATAGCGGCCGGCGGCCATGTGCGCGAAGCCGGCGGCCAGCCGTTGGACGTGATGGATGGAATCGAGCGGGTTGAGACGCTGCGCGCGTTGGAAATCGCGCAAGCGCCGCCGTTCGCGTCGCCGATCTCGCCGCGCACGAACGAGCTTGATATCCAGGCGCTGGCCGAATTGGGATTGAGCGACAACGAACGTTCAATCAAAGCAAGACCGCACTCCATTTCGCCGGCTAATTGCGCGACCGCAATGCCCGCCATCCATAGCGCCTCCGAATCGTTCCGGCCGATTTCGGCGGCCAAATGGGCGAGCCGGACACCTTCTTGCAAGCGCGGATCGGAAGCGATGACCCAGCCGAACAAGCGCTGGAATTGGAAGCAGCGTGCGGCCAAGCCATAAGCGGAGCCATAGAGCGGATCGATTGCGATCGCCCTGGTGAGCAGGTGCAGCGCCTCTTTGTTCTCCTCGAAGGTCGTCCGGAATCGAGGCAACGCGCGAAGGTAGAGATCGTAAGCGTTTAAGTTTTTGGTTGGCTTGCGTTGCGAGCGTTCGATTTCGATCGATTGAAGTGCGGGGGCAATTTTCGCGCTCGCCTGTGCGGCAACCTGGTCCTGAATCGCGAAGATGTCTTCCATCTCGCCATCGAAACGTTCGGCCCACAATTGACCGCCCTTTGCTGCATCCAGCAACTGGGCGACAATACGTACACGCTTGTCGTTCCTGCGGACGCTGCCGCGAAGGACGTAGCGGACTCCCAATTCGCTGCCGGCCCCGCGAATATCGACTTTGTCCTTTCGGTAGGGTGTAGCCGCACTGCTTCCAATGACGAAGAGCCAGGGCACGCGGCCAAGCGTTGTCGTGAGTTCTTCGGCAATGCCGTCGGCAAAATAGTCTTGGCCGGCGTCATTGCTGAGGTTCGAGAAAGGAAAGACCGCAATCGATATCTTGTTCGATATTCCCGGCGGCAAGACGGGAGCGACAATGGCCGGCGCTTCGCTGATTTTGCCGTCGGAAAAATGTGAGCCGCTCGTGCGCCCCCGGCGAATGGCTTCGGCGAGATCGGCCGTATCGCGCTCCGGCGCGACACCAAGCTCACGGCGCAAGAGGTCAGCGCAGAGAGCATATTGTTTCAGTGCGGCATTGCGCCGTCCAGCCTCCGCGAGGAGCCGTATCAGCAGGCGGTGTCCGTCTTCGCGCAGCGAATTGAACTCCGTCAGCCGTCGCGCTGCCTCGATGGCTGTTTCGCCATTTCCGCTCTCGGCGCGCGCCGTCGCCAGACGATGCAGGACGTCGGACATGATTGCTGACAGCCGGCGGCGCTCCAACGACGTCCATTCGGCGAACGGTTCAGACGCGACCTGAACGTCGCACAGGAACTCGTCACGATAGAGCTCGCTCGCCGCCTGCAAATCGCCCACTGTTGTCGATCGGCTGAGCGCTTCGAACCGCCGCACGTCGGTCTCGACCTGCTCCGGATCAAGACGAACAGCCATGCCTTCAGCGCCGAGTGCCGACGCCGTCGGGCCGAGCGCCGCCCGAACCGCCATCAGGCATTCACGCAGGCTCCGCCGGGCTTGTTCGGTCCGGCTGTTGCCCCAAAGCAAGGTCGCGAGCTGTTCCCGGAGGATGGAGCGGCCAGGATGCATCGCAAGATAGGCGAGCAGTGCGCGGGCTTTTTTCGGGAGCGGCTGTGACGGACGGATACCGTGGCGTAGCTCAAAATCGCCCAAAAGTCGCAGTTGTAGCCTTTTGCCAGCAGCCAGGAGGTGTAACGGGGAATGCGTTTCTCGCTGCTGCATCGGCGGATGTCCGGCGGCGTTCGCTCGCTCTAAGCTCACGCAAGAATAGCGTATTCCAGGTTCGGCAAGCACGTTTTTCGACGCTGTTTCGACGGCGCACCCCCCAGTGCTGTGCCAACGTCGACTCAAAATTACCGATGAAAAAGAGGAGGTCACGTGATGAAGAAGCTGATCGTCGCCGCGGCCTGTGTGCTCGCGATGGCGGCTGGCGCGGCGAGCGCCGAGACCTATCCGTCGCGCCCGATCATCATAATCGTACCGTTTGGGGCGGGAGGGCCGACCGACGTCATTGCCCGCATTATTGCCGAACGCATGAAAGTCTCGCTTGGCGAACCCATCATTGTCAAAAATATCGGTGGCGCCGCGGGCTCGATCGGCGTCGGCCATGTGGCCTCTGCCGCGCCGGATGGTTATACGCTCAGCATCGGCCATTGGGGCACGCATGCGGTGAACAGTCTGATCTATCCGCTCAAGTACGATGTCGTGAAAGACTTTGAACCAATAGCCTTGCTTGCGAGCAATCCGTATCTCATCGTCTCAAAAAACGCGGTACCGGCGACAGACCTGAAAGGACTTATCGCGTGGCTCAAGGCAAGTCCCGACAAGGCTTCGGCTTCGACCAACGGTCCGGGCAGCGCCGGGGACCTCATCGGCCGCCACTTTCGCAACGTGACGGGAACCAGTTTCCAGCTTGTGCCCTATAGTGGGGGGTCCGGCGCGTCGATGCAGGATTTACTCGCTGGGCGTATTGATCTGAAGTTTGAACAGGCGGCGCTGACCCTGCCGCTGGTTCAAAGCGGCCAGGTCCGCGCTTATGCCGTCACAGCCAAGGACCGTTTGGCAGCGGCGCCAGGAATTCCGACGGTGGATGAAGCCGGATTGCCGGGATTCTATATCTCGGCATGGCACGGTCTCTGGGCGCCCGAAGGGACGCCGAAAGCCATCGTCGCCAAGCTCAACGCGGCCGTGGTGGAGGCCCTTGCCGATCCGACGGTCATCCACCGCCTCGCCAATCTCGGTCAGGAGATTCCGCCACGTGATGCGCAGATACCGGAGGCGCTCGCCAAACGACAGCGCGCTGAGATCGAGAAATGGAGGCCCATCATCAAGGGGACGCAACCGGAACTGCACTGAAAGGGATGGCTAAACGGCTTACGACAGCCATAAATTTTCCAAGCCGCTCGGCAAGGTCGCCGTCTCAGATTCGCGCCGGCTCGTTACGCCGGCTTGTCAAGTTCCGCCAACAGATCATGCAGGTCGAGCGGGTTGGTGTACATCTGCAAGCCGCCGTCCGGCCGCTTCGGCCATTGGTCCTTCGGCCGGTCCCAATAAAGCTCGACGCCGTTGTCGTCCGGATCACGCAGGTAAAGCGCCTCGGAGACGCCGTGGTCGCTGGCGCCTTCGAGCGGGATCTTGGCGAGGATCAGCCGGCGCAGCGCGTCGGCCAAGAGCCGCCGGGTCGGGTACAAAATCGCGGTATGGTAAAGGCCGGTGGTGCCGGGGGCAGGCGGCGAGCCGCCTTTGCTCTCCCAGGTGTTGAGCCCGATGTGGTGGTGGTAGCCGCCGGCCGAGATGAAGGCGGCGCCGGGCCGGCTGGTGGTGAGCTCAAAACCCAGCACGCCGCAATAGAAATCGAGCGCCCGCTGCAGGTCGGCGACCTTCAGGTGGACATGGCCGATCCGCACCCCGGCGTCGATTGTCGGCATGTGCAGGGCGTCTTTGGTCAATTCGGCGGTCTTGGACATAGGGGCCATCCTTTTGAGGATTCCTGGCTGGCTGGTGGGGCCTGTCGTACACACATGTAAGACGCCCGCGAGTTCCGTTAAAGTATCATCCAGGGTACCGAAGAATGTCCATGAAGCCGCTCCCGGCCTCCATCGAGGCCACGCTCGACCTGCTGGCCAAGGCCGGTTACATCGCCGACCGCTCGCTGGCGACGGTGCTTTATCTGGCGCTGCGCATGGGCCGGCCGCTGTTCGTCGAAGGCGAGGCCGGCGTCGGCAAAACCGAAATCGCCAAGGTGTTGTCGGCGGCGCTCGGGCGGCGGCTGATCCGGCTGCAATGCTACGAAGGGCTCGATATTTCGTCCGCCGTCTATGAGTGGAATTACGGCGCGCAGATGATCGCCATCCGGCTGGCGGAAGCGGAAGGCGAGGGCGACAAAGCGCGCATCGAGCACGACGTGTTCTCCGAGCGGTTTTTGATCAAGCGGCCGCTGCTGCAGGCGCTCGAGCCCGATCCGGCAGGGCCGCCGGTGCTGCTGATCGACGAGATCGACCGCACCGACGAAGCCTTCGAGGCGTTCCTTCTTGAAGTGCTGGCGGATTTCCAGGTCACGGTGCCCGAACTCGGCACGGTGAAGGCGGCGCAGCCGCCGATCGTGCTGGTCACGTCAAACCGAACGCGCGAGGTGCATGACGCGCTCAAGCGCCGTTGTCTTTATCACTGGGTCGGCTATCCGAATGCCGAGCGTGAATTGAAGATCCTGCGCACCAAGGTGCCGGGCATTGCCAAGAAACTGTCGGAGCAGGTGGTCGCCTTCGTGCAAAGCCTGCGCAAGGAAGATCTGTTCAAGCAGCCCGGCGTCGCCGAGACGCTGGATTGGGCTGGCGCGCTCACCGAACTCGACGTGGTCGCGCTCGATCCGGCGACGGTGTCGGACACGCTCGGCGCGCTGCTCAAATATCAGGACGACATCGCCCGGCTCGACGGCACCAAGGTCAAGACGCTGCTCGACGAGGTGAAGTCGGAGCTGCGCGCGGCGGAGTGAGTGGTCATGGCCGAAGCTCAAGGCCGACACGTTGAAGGCCGTCTTGCCGAAAACATCCTCTACTTCGCGCGCGCGCTGCGCGCGGCCGGCATTCCGGTCGGCTCGGGCAGCGTGCTCGATGCGCTGGCGGCTGTGGACGTCGCCCGCGTCGGCGACCGCGAGGATTTCTACTGGACGCTGCACGCCGTCTTCGTGAAGCGGCACGAGCATTCGACCCTGTTCGACCAGGCGTTCCGCATTTTCTTCCGCAAGCGCGGTTACATTGAAAAGCTGATCGCCTCGATGCTGCCCGACGTCGCCGCCACGGCGCCCAAGCCGCCGGCGCCGGGCGCGCAGCGCGTGCAAGAGGCGCTGTTCGGCGGTCTCAACGAGCGCGAGGACAAATCCGAGGTCGAGATCGACGCGCGTTTAACCGTGTCCGATCGAGAAGTGTTGCAGAAGAAAGATTTCGCGCAGATGAGCGCGGCCGAAATCGCCGCCGCCAAGCAAGCGATCGCGCGCCTCGCGCTGCCACTCGATCTGTTGCGCACGCGGCGCATGGCGGCGAGCCGGCGCGGCCATCTGATCGACATTCGCCGTACGCTGCGCGCCAGCATGAAGGCGGGCGGGGCGGTGATCGATCTGAAATATCTGGGGCCGCGCGAAAAGGAGCCGCCAATCGTAGCGCTCTTGGATATTTCCGGCTCGATGAGCCAGTACACGCGGCTGTTCCTGCATTTCCTGCATGCCGTCACCGACGAGCGCAAGCGCGTGACGACCTTCCTGTTCGGCACAAGGCTCACCAACGTCACCCGCGCCATCCGGGCCCGCGATCCCGACGAGGCGCTCGCCGCGTGTTCGTGCGCATGTGGTCGACTGGTCGGGCGGCACGCGCATCGCGTCGTCGCTGCGTGATTTCAACAAGCACTGGTCGCGCCGCGTGTTGACGCAAGGCGCGGTCGTGCTGCTGATCACCGATGGGCTTGAGCGCGATGCCGACGACACGCTATCGTTCGAGATGGACCGGCTGCACCGCTCGTGCCGCCGGCTGATCTGGCTCAATCCGCTGCTGCGCTTCGAGGGCTTCGAGGCGCGCGCCAAGGGCGTGCGGACCATGCTGCCGCATGTTGACGAACTGCGGCCGATCCACAATCTAGAGTCGATGACCGGGCTGGTGCGCGCCCTGTCGGGCGCGGCGGTCAAGGACTACGATCCGAAGGCGATGCTTCGGCGCGTTGCTTGATGGAGGACGAAAATGCTGTCGCGTGATGAAGACATTCTCAAAGCGGCCGAGGACTGGCGCAAAGCCGGGCGCGGCGTGGCGCTCGCCACGGTGGTCGAGACCTGGGGCTCGGCGCCGCGGCCGGTCGGCTCCAATCTGGTGATCGACAACGAGGGCAATTTTCTTGGCAGCGTGTCGGGCGGCTGCGTCGAGGGCGCGGTGGTGACCGAAGCCATCGACGTGATCGACAGCGGCAAGCCGAAAATGCTGGAATTCGGCGTCGCCGACGAGCAGGCCTGGAATGTCGGGCTGTCCTGCGGCGGCACCATCCGCGTCTATGTCGAGAAGGTGAGCTGAGTGAAGCTCGACATTCTCCACGCGCTCAATGCCGAACGCGCCGCGCGGCGCGCCGTCGTGGTCGTTACCGACGTGGCGAGCGGCGCGCAACGGCTGGTGAAGGCCGCCGATGTCGCCGAAGGACCCGCTGCAAGGACGTGATCGAAAAGCACCTGCGCATGGCGAAAAGCGGCATGGAGGAGACGGCGCAGGGCCGCGTCTTTCTCACCGTGCACGTCCCGTCGCCGCAGCTCGTCATCACCGGCGCGGTGCACATCAGCCAGACGCTGGCGCCGGTCGGTCAATTGCTCGGCTATGACGTGACCATTGTCGATCCGCGCACGGCCTTTGCCTCGATCGAGCGCTTTCCGGACGTGAAGGTGATCGCCGAATGGCCGGACGTGGCGTTGCCGCCGCTCAAGGTCGATCACTACACGGCGTTCGTCGCGCTTACGCACGATCCCGAAGATCGACGATCCGGCGCTTTTGCACGCGCTGGCGCGCGATTGTTTCTATATCGGCGCACTCGGTTCGCGAAAAGACCCACGCCAAGCGCCTGGCGCGGCTGAAGGAAGCGGGATCAGCGATGCCGACCTGGTGCGCATCCATGCGCCGATCGGGTTGCCGATCGGCGCGGTGTCGCCGGCCGAGATCGCAGTCGCCATCATGGGGGAGATCACCGCAACGGCTGCGCGTGAAATCCGAGAAAGCCGAGGCGGCATGAAGTTCGGCCCTGTCGCTCCCGCGATGCGCTCGGCGCCACCGCGGTGCATTCGATCCGCCAGGGCGAACTCGTGTTAAAAAAAGGCACGCTGATCGGGCCGCCGGAAGTGGCCGCGCTCAAGGCCGCGAGCGTCAAGGAAATCGTGGTGTCGCGGCTTGAGCCGGGCGATGTTTCCGAGGACCAGGCCGCCGCCGAGATCGCCAAGGCGGTGGCGGGGGAGGGTGTGCGCACGGATCGTGCCTTTACCGGCCGCTGCAATCTTTTTGCCGAGACTGCCGGCATCCTGGTGGTCGAGAAGGATACCATCGACCGGCTCAACCGTATCGACGAGGCGGTGACACTCGCAACGCTACCGGCGTTCAAGCCGGTGGTGGAAGGCGAGATGATCGCCACCGTCAAAATCATTCCGTTTGCGGTCGCAGAGGCCGCGCGTGACCAGGCGGTGGCGGCCGCCGGCAAAGCCAAACCGGTTATTCGCATCGCGCCCTACAAGGTGCGCAAGCTGGGCATCGTTTCGACTTTGCTGCCCGGCCTGTCGCCGAAAGTCGTCGAAAAGACGCTTAAGATCACAACGGCCCGCATTGCGCCGGCCGGCGCGACAATCGTGGCCGAGCGCCGCGTGCCGCACGAGCAGGTCGCGCTCGCGAAAGCGATCGACGAGGTGCTCAAGGCGGGCGCCGAACTGGTGATCGTGTTCGGCGCTTCGGCGATCGCCGACCGCCGCGACGTAATCCCGATGGCAGTGGAGGCGGTCGGCGGCGAGATCGAGCATTTCGGCATGCCGGTCGATCCCGGCAATCTCATGCTAATCGGCAAAGCGCGCGGTCAAGCGGTGATCGGCGCGCCCGGCTGCGCGCGCTCGCCGAAGGAAAACGGCTTCGACTGGGTGTTGATGCGGATGCTCGCCGGTCTGCCGGTATCGCGCGAAGACATTACCGGCATGGGCGTCGGCGGATTGCTGATGGAAATCGTGACGCGGCCGCAGCCGCGCACCGAGCCGCAGCCTGAAAAAGGCCGGCACGTCGCAGCCATCGTGCTGGCCGCCGGGCGTTCCACCCGCATGGGGGCGATCAACAAGCTAATCGCGGAGATCGGCGGCAAGCCGCTGGTGCGGATCGCCGCCGAGCAGGCGCTGGCCTCGCGCGCCGGTCCGGTGATCGTCGTCACCGGCCATGAACGCGAGCGCGTCGAAGCGGCCCTGGCCGGTTTGCCGGTCCGTTTTGTGCATAACCCCGGCTATGCCGACGGTCTCGGCACCTCGCTGAAAGCCGGCATAGCGGCGGTACCGGCGGATGCTGATGGGGCCATCGTCTGTCTCGGCGATATGCCGCAGGTCGATTCCCCTCTGATTGATAAATTGCTCGCGTCATTCGATCCGGAACGCGGCGCGCTGGTGGTGGTGCCGAACTTCGACGGCAGGCGCGGCAATCCGGTGGTGTGGTCGCGGCGTTTCTTCAACGATTTGATGTCGATCCAAGGCGATATCGGCGCCCGCCACCTGATCGGCAGCTATGCCGAGGCGGTCGCCGAAGTCCCGGTCGCCGGCGAGGCCGCGCTGACCGATATCGATACCCCCGAGTCGTTTTCCGCCGTCAAGGCCGAAATCGAACGGGCTTAAGACTTCGAATCGTTGATCGCTTCCGCGACTCAGCCCTTATCTGAGCCCGTGCCTGGGTAAGGGAAGGGCGATGACGGATAGCTTTTTGCCGGTCATGCGCGCGGTCGTGGCCGCGACACTTTTGCTCGCAACCGCGACGCTGATGCTGGTCGCGGTCAATACCGCGCGCGCCGCCGGCGCCTTGGCGATCGGGGCCTGCGGCGCGTTCGGCGAGGCCTATGATTTCCAGACGCCCGACGAAGCACGCAAAAGCGCGCTGGCGAAGTGCCAGAACGACACCTGCCGGGTGGTGACCGTCACCAAGAGGGGCTGTGCCGCCTTTGCAGTCGATTTCGGCAATGCCTGCGGCGCGCATGGCTGGGGCAAGGCGCCCAAGCTCGGGCGCAGTCAGAACGTCGCTTTACGCTCCTGCTACAAAGACGGCGGCAAGGAATGCGTGATCCGCACCTTTTTTTGCGACGCCAAGGGCTGAACGGGTATTGAGTCCGGTCAGACGAACTCGAAGCTCCAACCAACAATTTGATTCTGTTAAAGTTTTTAGAGCTTGCGCATCGCTAAGTTTGACCTATATAATGACTGACCAGTCAGTCAGTTATGGCAAGCTTTGCTAAGCGTCATGATGACCACCGCGCATCCGCGATTAGCCCGTAAAACGCCACGCCGCCGGCGCGGCACGGACTTGGCGCACCGCGCCGGGGCCGGATCGCGCAGCGAGACGCGCGAAGCGCGCAGCGCCGCCCGCCGCGAAGCGATCCTCGCCGCCGCGCTCGATGAGTTCTCGTCACGCGGCTTCGAGGCGGCTCGGCTCGACGACGTGGCCAAGCGCGCCGGCGTCGCCAAGGGCACCATCTATCTCTACTTCCGCGACAAGGAGAGCCTGTTCCAGGAACTGGTCCGCGCCATGCTGACGCCGCTGGTCGGCACCATCGAAGCGCTGGGCGCGGCCGATGTGCCGATCGGCGCGCTCGCCGACAGCATTGTCGAATTGTTCGTGCGCGAGATCTACGAAACGCGGCGCAAGGACGTCATCCGGTTGATGATTTCGGAAGGCCGCCGCTTTCCCAAGCTCGCCGAGTTTTATTACCGCGAAGTGCTCTCGCATGTCATTGCCGCGCTGCGTGCGCTGCTGGCGCGCGCGGCTGCGCGCGGGGAGGTGCCTGCGGCACTGACCGATTTCCCGCAAATCGTCGTCGCGCCGGGCCTGGTCGCCGTCATCTGGAGCGGCTTGTTCGAACGCTTCGAACCGCTCGATGTCCGCAAGATGATGAAGACCCATGTGGACCTGTTGTTCCGGCCGAGGAACGCGCCATGACGATGAGACTTGCCGTCTGGCCGGTGATGATGCTTGCGGGGCTAGCTCTCGCTGGTTGCGACAAAGGCAAAGAAGGTCAGTTGCAGGGTTGGGTCGAGGCCGAGCTGATATTTGTTTCCCCCGATGAGCAGGGCCGTGTCGAGACGCTAAAAGTCCGTGAGGGCGACCACGTCAAGCAAGGCCAGGTGCTGTTCACCGTCGATGACGATCTGCAAAAGGCCGACCTGGTGGTGAAGAAAACCGCCATGGAAAATGCGCAACAGAACTACGACCGCGCCCGGGATCTGCTCAAGTCCGCGGTTGGCACCCAAAAGACATACGACGACGCCGAAGCGGCCTTGCGCCAGGCCAAGGCCAATTTGGCCTGGTCGGAGACCCGGCTCACGCGCCGCAATGCCTATAGCCCCGCCGACGGCACCATCGAGCAGGTTTATTACCGCAGCGGCGAAACCGTGCCGGCCGGGCGGCCGGTGGTGGCGCTGTTGCCGCCGCAAAATCTCAAATTCCGGTTTTTCGCGCCGGAACCGGCGCTGCCCCACATCAAATTTGGCCAGACTGTCACGGTTTCCTGCGACGGCTGCGACCAGGGGCTGACCGCGAAAGTGAGCTTCATCGCGCGCAGCGCCGAATTCACGCCGCCGGTGATTTACAGCCTCGATGAACGAGCCAAGCTTGTTTACCTGATCGAAGCGCGGCCCGAGCATCCGGAGAAATTCCGCGTCGGCCAGCCCGTGACCGTCACGCTGCCGACGGAGCCGCCAAAATGAGCGCGCAAAACGAGGCGCAGAATGGGACGCAAAACGTCGTCATCGACGTCCATCACCTGACGAAAAAGTTCGACGGCCGCGCGGTGGTGCGCGACCTGTCGATGCAGGTCAAGCGCGGCACTATCTACGGTTTCCTCGGCCCCAACGGCTCGGGCAAGACCACCACCATCCGCATGTTGTGTGGCTTGCTCACGCCCGACGAGGGCGACGGCACGTGTCTGGGCTACGACATCCTCACGCAGACGGACAAGATAAAGCGCCAAGTCGGCTACATGACTCAGCGTTTCAGCCTCTATCAGGATCTCTCGGTGCGCGAGAACCTGGAGTTCATCGCCCGCATTTACGGCATCGCCAAGCCCGCGGCCGCCACGCGCGCGGCGATCGAGCGGCTGGGCTTGAGTGGCCGCGAGGAGCAGATCGCCGGCGAACTGTCAGGCGGCTGGAAGCAACGGCTGGCGCTGGGCGCCTGCACGCTGCCGAGCCCGCAATTATTGCTGCTCGACGAGCCGACGGCGGGCGTCGATCCCAAGGCGCGGCGCGAATTCTGGAACGAGATCCATGCTCTCGCCGCTGGCGGCCTCACGGTGCTGGTGTCGACGCATTACATGGACGAGGCCGAACGCTGCCACGAGATCGCTTACATTGCCTATGGCGAATTGCTGGTGCACGGCACCGTTACACAGGTGATCGATGCTTCGCATTTGACCACCTATGTGGTGAGCGCCCCGGAAGGCCAGGGGCTCAACAAACTTTCCGACGAACTGACCGGCAAGCCGGGTGTCGACATGGTGGCGCCGTTCGGCACCAGCCTGCACGTATCGGGGCGCGACGAGACCAAACTCGACGTCGCGATCGCGCCTTACCGCAAGGGCAAGGGCCTCGACTGGAAGCGCTCCGAGCCGTCTCTGGAGGACGTGTTCATCGATCTGATGGGCAAGGCGCGGGATAATTTCCAATGACGCACCTGATCCCCACGCAAGCGTCGCCGCGCCTCGCCGGCGACGGCTTCTGGTCCAAGACCTGGGCCATGCTGGTGAAGGAATTCATCCAACTCAAGCGCGACCGCGTGTCGTTCGCTATGATCATCATGATCCCGCTCGTCCAGCTCATGCTGTTCGGCTACGCCATCAATACTAATCCGCGAAACCTGCCAACCGCGGTGCTGCTGCAGGAGCATAACGATCTCGGCCGCTCGATTTTGGCCGCGCTGCGCAATACCGATTATTTCCGCGTTACTGAACTGCCGCGCACCGAAGCCGAGCTCGACGAATTACTGGCGTCGGGGAAGGTCCTATTCGGGATCGAGATCCCCGCCGATTTTGAACGTAAAATCCGCCGCGGCGACAAGCCAGCCATGCTGGTGGCGGCCGACGCGACCGATCCGGTTGCATCGGGCACCGCGCTCGGCGCGCTCGACCAGGTGTTGCTGACCGCGCTCACGCACGATCGCGATGTTCCCGACACGCCCGCCATGCCGTTCGAGATCCGCAGCCACGCGCGCTACAACCCGGCGGGCCTCACCCAGCTCAATATCGTGCCGGGGCTGGTCGGCACCATTCTCACCATGACCATGTTGATCTTCACGGCGCTGTCGGTGACGCGCGAGATCGAGCGCGGAACGATGGAAAACCTGCTGTCGATGCCGATCACGCCGGTCGAAATCATGCTCGGCAAGATCATCCCTTACGTGTTCGTCGGCTTTGTGCAGGCGGCGCTGATCATCGGCATCGGCGTCTTTCTGTTCGGCGTGCCGATCATCGGCAGTCTGTTCGTGCTCGCCGCCTTAAGCACGCTGTTCATCGCCACGAATTTGTCGATTGGCTACACCTTCTCGACGGTGGCGCAGAACCAGTTGCAGGCGATGCAGATGTCGCTGATGTTTTTCCTGCCGAACATTTTGCTGTCCGGCTTCATGTTTCCGTTCGCCGGCATGCCGGTCTGGGCGCAATATATCGGCGAGGCGCTGCCGCTGACGCATTACCTGCGCGTCGTGCGCTCGATCATGTTGAAAGGCTCCTCGCTTGCCGATCTGCAATACGACACGGCGGCGATGTTTATGCTGATGCTGATTGCCATGACGGTCGCGGTCACGCGCTTCCGCCGTACGCTGGATTAATTCGCGCCAAACGCGGGCGTTACGTCTCAGGCCGCCGGATAACTCAGCGTCTCGATGCTCCGGTCCTTGACGTGTTGATCGAGGCCCCAGCGTGCGACCTGGTTGAAAACCTCGTCGAAGTCCTTCTGCGAAAGCGGTCGTTTGACGAAACGTTCGCCGCGCCCGAACGTGCTGAAATCCCAATTTCTGTCGGCAAACTCCGGCGGGACCGCGAGCTTCCAAAGCGGCAGATATTTCGGCAAATCGGCTTCGAGTGCTTGTTCAGCACGTTCGAGTGCGTTGATGTAGCCGCTGACTACCTCCGGTGGTTGGGACTCCGGCACCCACCACAAGGTCCGGAAGCGGTCTTCCATCACCTTGCGCAAGCCGAGCTGTTCGGCCATCGCGATTTGCGGCGGCAACAGGCTCGCCGCCTCTACCTCACCCTCCAGCAGCGCCTTGAGCCGCGCGCCGAAACCGCCGGTGTTCACCGTTTTGATGTGCTCAAGCGGTAGATATTGTTCCAGGCGATAGGGGACGTTGAAGTGGCTGCCGGCGCGCATGCCGACCGATATCGGAATATCTTTCAAATCCTCGGGCTTGCGGATTTTAGAATCCGGCCGCACGAAAATCGCCCACGGCGAATCTCCGTAACATTCCGAGACCACGCGCCCCATGCCGGCGCTGGCGTTGCAGATCGTGCCCCACACGCAAGCGCCTTGCACCACGTCTTTATTGCCTTCGGTATAGGGGCGGTCCTGCGGGCGCTGAAAATATTCCAAGTCCTTCCAGCTCGATTGCGTGCCGCGGAAAGTTTTCCAGTCAAACTCGACGTCAAGCCCCTCGGCGGCGAAGAGGCCCTCCTGATGGGCGACGAAATCGTTGAGACCCATGCCCTTGGGCGCGACTTTGACATGCTTGAGGTTCGCAGCCATGACGACGTTCTCCGTGACTCAAATTCTCTGGCGGATATAGTTCCGTACCTGTTTGTCGGAAAACTAACACAAAACTCCAGCGTCGCCAAAATGCGTCATCGCATGGAGGCCGGCTTTCGTTGATGGGCGCTTGCCCATGTATCGCGCGTAAACGGCAGCACACTGGCTTTCCATGCGTCCGCTTGTGACATAGCATCCGCGAAGGGGTGCATGGCCCACGCAAAAAGCGGCCAAGGGGGAAACAATCATGGCGGATCAACCGGTCGTTCCTGTCTCGCGTCTGCTCGACGAGCGCGGGCTGAGTTCATTCCAAATCAAATTGATTATCTGGTCGCTTTTCATCGTTCTGATCGACGGCTACGACATTGCCGCGATCGCTTTCGCCGCGCCCAGCCTTGCCAAAGAATGGGCCTTGAAGCCCGGTTCGCTGGGTCCGGTATTCAGCGCCAGCCTGATCGGCATTCTGTTTGGTTCGGCACTGTTCGGTTGGGTGGGCGACCGCTACGGCCGCAAGGCCGCCCTTGTCTGGTCGAATTTGCTGTTCGGCGTGTTCACGTTGGCGGCCTCGTTCTCGACCAATCTCGATCAGATGTTCTGGCTGCGGCTGCTCGCGGGCCTCGGCATCGGCGGCGTCATCCCCAACGTGGTCGCCATCAACGCCGAGTTGGCGCCGCGCAAGCTGCGTGCCACGCTCGCCATCATTGCTGTCGGCTGCGTGCCGATCGGCGGCGCCATCCCGGGCTTCGTGACCGCCGCGCTAGTGCCGCAACACGGCTGGCAAATTTTGTTCTACATCGGCGGCATCGCGCCGATCATCATCGCGCTCGTCGCGCAGATCGGCATGCCAGAATTGATCAAGTACATGACGCTGCATGAAAGTCATCGCGACAAGATGACGGCGCTCATCAAAGTCATCCGTCCCGATTATGTCGTGCCGGCCAACGCCAAGTTCATCATCGAAGACGAGAAGCAGTTTCCAGGCTTCAACCCGGCCTATCTGTTCCGCGACGGGTTGGCGCTGATCACGCCGCTGCTGTGGCTGCTGTTTGCCTTGAATCTGATGGGTTATTTCTATCTGCTGAGCTGGACGCCGACGCTGATGACGGCGGCCAAGCTGCCGCCGACGACCGTGGCGCTTGCCGGCGCCAGTCTGCAAGTCGGCGGCACTATCGGCGCGCTGGTGTTGTGCTGGTGGCTGCAACGGCACCGTTTTCTGGCGATCGCGATCATGTTCGTCTTCGCGGTGCCTGTGGTCGGTTCAATTGGTTTTGCCGGCTTGACGTCGCAGACAGCCGTGCTGATCGCGACTTTTTTTGCCGGCTTCCTCGTGCTCGGCATTCAATCCGGCATCAACGTCGTCGGCGCCATGATCTATCCGACGTCGCTACGCGCCAACGGCTCCGGTTGGGAGCTTGGCATCGGGCGCATCGGCTCGATCGTCGGGCCGCTGCTCGGCGCCTTGTTGATCGGACTGCCAGTCCAGCATCTGTATATGTGGTCGGCGCTGCCCTTCGCGGCTGGCGCGGTGGTTTGCTTCATCATCCACCGCCTCAACACCGCGCGCCTTAAGGCGCATCCGGAGCTTCGCGACGCGCAATAAAACTTTAGAAGGGTTCGTAGGCGCGCAAGGCCGGTATCACCTGTTCGCCGAAAAGCCGGATGGATCGCATGAGGTCTGCCTCGGGCAGATCGGAAAAATCGAATTCGCCCATGAAGACGTTGAACAGCCCGGCTTGCGCTGCCGTTTGAATCTTCTTGGCGACGGTTTCGGGGGAGCCGATGAACACCAGCTCGTGCTTCATCAGGTAATCGGCGTCGAACAGATTGGCCATGATCTCGGAGGCTCCCGGCTCGCCGCGTCCAATGAATTTCTTGGCGTGCTCGCGTGCGCGCTCGTCGAATGTTTCGCCGGGTTTCGCTGGCGGCATTAAACCTTCATAGGCGCGCCGCGCCCGCTCAAGGCCGACCGCCAGCGCCTTGTCGTCGGTTTCATCGACATAGACGACCGTGGAGTAGGCGATCTTCGGCTTTTTCGGCCAGCCGGCTTTGTCCCAGTCGCTGAGAAATTTGCGGTAGCGCGGCGCCGCATCGGCGCGCGGATAAACCAAGAAGTATCCGGGGTTGATTTTATTGTGCGCGCAAAATTCCAGCGTCTGTGGATCCCGGCTCATCATCCAGAGCGGTGGATGGGGCCGCTGTAGCGGCTGCACCGCCAACATCGCCTCGTCGGTGTGATGGACATCGCCATGAAAGGAAAACGGCTGTTTTTCTCCGTAGGCGGCACGCAGATAATCGACGAATTCCAGCGTCGGCGATTTTCGTAAATTGTAGTCGAGCCCGAAGGGTTTGAAATACGCGGCGTTGATGCCGGGTACCAGGCCAAGCTCCATGCGCCCGCCGGTCATCTGATCGACTAACGCGATTTCCTCCGCCAGGCGCAGCGGATGATAGAGCGGGACCACATAGCCCATCGAGCCGACGCGCATGCGTCGCGTGCGGGCCGCGGCGCCGACGACATAAAGACTGGGTGATGAAATCCAACTCTCGTCGGGCCGAAAATGGTGCTCGACGCAAAAGCCGTAATCGAAACCCAGTTCGTCGCACAGTTGAAGTTCGCGCCACAGCTGTTCGTACCGTTGGTGCGGGTTCAATCCCGGCTTGCCCCAGACGTGGGAGAAATGGGCGAACTTCATCGGGTAAGTGTCCTACCGCCGTGCAGGCGTAATTTCTAGTCGCTCGGCATAATTGGGACAGAACGGCGGATAGGCAAGCCGGCAATTGCGAGTTTGTGGGCCGCTTATTTTCGGGTCAACACGCCGAGGCGTAAATAAAGGCTGGAGCGTCGGTCGCTATCGCCGGACCAGCCGGCCGCGGCCGACCATTCGAATTGTCCGGTCTTCAATCCGGTCATGTGGGCGCCGAACCGCACTTGGCTGTAGCCGATGCAGGCGAAAGTTTGCGCCTCCGGGCCGAGATAGAACCAATCGTTGAGCTTCCAGCCATAGGCGGCGCGCGCCGAATAGCCGATGGCGATCGATGTCAGCGAGGCGTCGGCGGCGATCATGGTCGATGGCGTGGGCTCGAACCACAGATTGACGGCGGCGCGCATGCCGGCCGATGTGCCGTGCAGTCGGCTGGACGGATCGTGGGGCGCGGTAACATCGTTCTTGATGTCGAGCCCGGCGAACACCTTGAGTTCGAGCGTATCGCGCTTGAAGCGCCAGCCCGGCAGTAGCTGGACTTCTTCGTCGGTGCCGGTCACCGAGGCGTCGTTGAGCGCGCCGGAGCGATAGCGGTAGGTTCCACCCGAAAGCACGGCTCGCAGTGTGAAGCCGTCGTGGTCGATGCCGCCTGGCGACCACAGCAGACCACCGTGCATGAAGCGGCCGTCGCGCCACAGGTCGGCGCCCGAAAACAAAAGGAACCGCGCGCCGTCGTCGCCGGCCCAGGCAGGCCCGGCGGACACGCCAACGCAACAGACTAAGAAGGCCACGGCGACGGATATCGCCGCGCTCACGCGCCTCCCGCAACGCATTGAGGCCCCCAAAGCCCCGAAACAACCCGACAGCAACGCAACGGGTCATTTATGCAACTTAAGCGTGTCCGCCGCAAGAGTTGAGGCCGGCCTGCGAAAACCGGATAGGACAAAGCGACAGCCAAGCGTTATATGCGTCAACGCCATGCATGAAGGCGACTTTATGCACGTAAAGCGGGATTATTATGGAATCTACAACTTGGATAACGCCCACGAAATCCAGGCGCGCCGCCGCTCCATCGCGTTCCTCAATTGGGCGCATGCCATCGACCATTTCGTACTGCTGATCTACCCAACCGTGGTGATCGGGCTGGAGGTGATCTACC
The DNA here is from genome assembly GCA_963809675.1 of uncultured Alphaproteobacteria bacterium. GTDB lineage: Bacteria > Pseudomonadota > Alphaproteobacteria > Rhizobiales > Xanthobacteraceae > Pseudolabrys. The sequence goes on along the minus strand of CAWEKJ010000002.1, from coordinate 2,331 downwards.
AGCGGCCCTACAGCGAGTTGATCGCGCTTTCGAGCGCCGCGTTCCTCGCCTTCGGTATTTTTTCGCTGCCGGCCGGCTGGCTCGCCGACCGCTGGAGCCGCCGCAACATGATGGCGGCGTTCTATTTCGGCTGCGGCGTGTCGCTGGCACTGACGGCGTTCGCGCCGAATTTGACCATGCTCGCGGCCGCCATGTTCGTGCTTGGCATCTTCGCCGCCATCTACCATCCGGTCGGCATGGCGATGCTGATCGAAGCTTCCGGCGCGCGCGGACGCACGCTTGCCTTCAACGGTGTGTGCGGCAATCTTGGCGTTTCGCTAGCCGCCGGCGTCAGCGCTGCGCTGGCGACCTGGCTTGGCTGGCGCGCCGCTTTTCTGGCGCCGGCGGCGCTCTGCATCGTCACCGGGGTCGTCTATCTCTGGCTGACGCCGGATGATCGGCATCACATCAAGTCGCGCGTATCGAAACCGGCAGTGCCGCTGACGCCCAAGGTCATGACGGCATTGTTCGGGCTCTTTCTGATCATCGCGATCAGCGCCGGACTGGTGTTCAACGTGCTGACCATCGCGCTGCCGAAGATCGTCGATGAAGGCATTGCTTCCTCGGTGCCGCTGGTGCTGGTCGGCAGCATTGCGACCGGCGTTCTGGTATGCGGCGCGCTGGCTCAGCTCACCGTCGGCCGGCTGGTCGAATGGGTGCCGCCGCACGTCATTTTTGCCGCCGTCACCGCGCTTGGATTCGCGGGAAATCTGTGGGCGACCTACGCCACCGGCATTCCGTTGATGGTCGCGCTCGCCGTCGCTGTCGCGGCGATTTACGGCCAGGTGACGGTCAACGACATCATCCTGGCGCGCTACACCGCCGACGCCTGGCGCGGCCGGGTCTATGCCGTGCGCTATTTCACGCTGTTCATCAGCGCCGGCGCCGCCATCGCGATGATTTCGCTGCTGCATAACAGTGGCGGGTTTGCCCTCGTGCTCGGCGCCAACGCCATCGTCGCGCTGGTGATGTTCCTCTCAACGCTCGCTTTGGTGGCGCTGATCATGAATATCGAGACGCGGCACGCCCAAGTCCAACCGGTCAAAGTGCAGCCCGCCGAATAATCAAAATAACGGCGGAATCAGATCCTCGGCCTTCACCGGCGTGCGCTTTTTGATATTTGCGACGATGCGGCTGCGGTGGCAAGCGTTAGGGTCGCGGCAGTAGCACAATAAAGCAACGCGCTTTCCCGACTTGATCAGAGTCACCAGCTCGCCGAGCGCCTCCTGCGCGTCGCGCGTTTTGATGTGCTTGTCGTAAATACGCCAGAGCGTGTCGAGGTCACCGGCCTTGGCGGCCGCCCGGCCTTCCGCAGGCGTCCCGAGCTTTTGCAAGTGCAAATAGGGAATGCCGATCTCATCCAGCGAAGCGGCGAGCTGGCGTTTGGAGAAGCCGGGGCGGCGCGAGGCCGCGACTGCGCGGGTATCGATCAACAAATCGACTTTGGCGCACTTGAGTTCGCCCAGCACGGCGGCGGGCTTGGCCTGCTCGTAGCCGATGGTGAACAGCGCAGGTATTTTCCTGGGCGATTTCTTGGGTAATTTTTTGGACACTTTTTTCGAAGCCGTCATTTTACTCGTTCGATCAATGCCATGGCGGCGGCCGGCGCCCGCAACTTGGCTTCGTGAATGACGTAGAGAAATACATCGCGCGGTGTTTTCGCAACCTTGGCCTTGTCGACGCGCGGCAGGTCGGCCGGTTCGCCGCCCTTGGCCCAGGCGTCGGCGCGCTTGGCCCAGGCATCGAGCGCCTTCGGCGGATAGCCGGCTTTGAGTTTCTCATTGCCCTTCTGCAGCCGGGCGTAAACGAAATCGCCGGTGATATCGGCGATCTCCGTGTAGGTGTCATGCTCGGCATAGCAGACGGCGGTGCCGAACTTGCGCAGCAACGCGATGAAGGCGGGGGTCTTGAAGCTGTCGTTCCGTACTTCGACGACATGACGCAGCGCACGGCCATCGAAGGTCTTTGGCAACAGTGCGAGGAATTTGCCGAAGTCGGCTTCGTCGAATTTCTTGTAAGGCGCGAATTGCCAGAGCAGGGGGCCGAGTTTGGTCGCCCAATTCGGTGATACCGGAATCCAGAAACCGCTTGATTGAATCTCCGGCCTCCGCCAGCACTCGGCGATTGACGGCGTAGCGCGGACCTTTGAGCGAAAACACGAAATCGTCCGGCACCTCGGATGCCCATTTGCGAAAAGTCTTGGGCGTCTGCGTGCTGTAGAACGTGCCGTTGACCTCGATCGAGGTCAGGCGTTCGCCGGCGTAGGCCAATTCGCGCGCATGCGGCAGGCCC
>CAWEKJ010000001.1:0-16090 GCA_963809675.1 uncultured Alphaproteobacteria bacterium | reverse complement strand
GGGCATTGGCGGCGGCGTCGCCGACCATGACGACGCGGCCATAGACGATACTGGGCGACGTGAAATCGTAGATCGGCGTGATGAAGGGTTGCTTGATCTTAATCACGGCGTCGAGCAAGGCCTCCGGCATGATGTCGCGAGCATCCTTGTGCATCTGCGCGATCATATCCTTGCGGATCAGTGGCGGCGGCACCGAATGTTCGTGCTGCACGCCGTTCTCGTCCACGCACATGTCGCGAAGCTGCTGGGCATCCGCGACGCGATACCAGATGAAATTGAAGCGGCGCCTGCCGGGCGTGAGGTCGTTGTCGAAGCCGGCGATCGGGTAGCTGATGACTTCCTGGCGCGGCGGCAAATAGAAAGTGAACAGCGGATAGATGGTGCGCAGCGTCTCGGGCGCGAGATCGGCCTCGTTCGGCGCGCCGCGCCAGATGTAATAGCCGGCATAGATCGGCTGCACCTCGGGCGCCATTTGCGCGCGCACGCTCGATCGGAGGCCGTCGCCGCCGACCAGGATATCCGCCTGCTCGATTCGGCCGTCGCTGAAATGAACATCCACGCCGCCACCGTTCTGTTCGACCCGCTTGAAGCTGCGGCCGAGATGATAGTGCGCCGGGTCGATGGTGCCGCGCAGGATTTGTTGCAGCCGGTCCCATGAGGTGAGGATCTGCCGCAGCGGCCGCTCCTCGGTGATGCGACCGTCGCGGTCGATCGCGACCCGCTTGGGGACTTCGATGCCGAGATCCTTGGTGCCGGCGCCGCTCGCTTCCAGGGCGTCGAATAATTCCGGATGGCCGGTAATGCCAGCGCCGCGGCCGACCAGTTCGACCCGCGAGCGTTCATAGACATCGACGTCCCAGCCGATCTGGCGCAGGAATGCGGCGGTAAACAGCCCCGACATCGAGCCGCCAATAATGACGGCCCGGCGTTTCGAGCGGCGCGGAGAGGCAGACAAACCCGGCATGGCGCGGCGATCCTAGTTCAACGAGGCCGCAGTTTCCCAGCCCGCCTTGGTTATATTGAGCATGCCCGCTATGCCGCTTTCGGCCCGAAAAGCGGGCAGATTTTCATCATGGCGGAACGGACTCTAGGCGGGGCGCGAGGGCGGGGTTATCAACGGGTCATGGTCCGGCAACCGATTCGCATTCTCGGCATCGATCCGGGGCTTCGCCGCACCGGCTGGGGCCTGATTGAATCCGACGGCAATCGGTTGATCCACGTTGCCTGCGGATCGGTGGAAACCAGCGAGCGGGCCACCTTGGGCGAGCGCCTGGTCGTGATCCATGACGGCCTGATCGCGGTGATCGAGAAATATTCGCCGCATGAGGCCGCGGTCGAAAATACCTTCGTCAACACCAACGCTGCAGCAACGCTCAAGCTTGGCCAGGCGCGCGGCATCGCCATGCTGGTGCCGGCGCGTGCGGGATTGTCCGTCGCCGAATACGCGCCCAATCTGGTGAAGAAATCAATCGTCGGGTCGGGCCACGCCGAGAAGGCGCAGATCCGCGTGATGATCGGCGTGCTGTTGCCGAAAGCCGATCCGCAGAGCGAGGACGCCGCCGACGCGCTGGCGATCGCAATCTGCCACGCGCATCATCGCACGAGTTTGCTGCTGAAGGCGGCGGCGTCATGATCGGCAAGCTCAAAGGCATCGTCGACACCTACGGCGCGGACCACATCATCCTCGACGTCGGCGGCGTCGGCTACCAGGTGCATTGCTCGCCACGCACGCTGCAAGCACTCCCCGCGCAAGGTGAAGCCGCCACGCTGTCGATCGAAACTTATGTGCGCGAGGATCAGATCAAGCTGTTCGGCTTCGCCAGCGACGTCGATCGCGAATGGTTCCGCCTGTTGCAGACGGTGCAGGGCGTCGGCGCCAAGGTGGCGCTCTCGGTGCTCGGGACGCTCAAGGTCGCCGATCTCGCCACTGCCGTGGCCATGCGCGATAAGGCGGCGATCACCAGCGCGCCAGGCGTTGGCCGGAAGGTCGCCGAGCGCATCGTCACGGAGCTCAAGGATAGAGTGCCGGCCTTCGCCGATATCGACCCGGCTGCCGTGCATCTCGCCGGCGCGCTCGACGACAAGCGCGCGCCCAAGCCGGTGATGGATGCGGTATCCGCGCTGGTCAATCTCGGCTACGGCCAGCCGCAGGCGGCGGCCGCGATCGCGGCTGCCTCGCGCAATGCCGGCGAGGGCGCCGACACTGCGACGCTGATCCGGCAGGGCTTGAGGGAGTTGGCGCGATGAGCACCACCCCGCGACGTCTGATGACCGCCGAACGCCGCGATGGCGATGTGGACGCCAACTTGCGCCCGCAGCGCCTGTCGGAATTCATTGGCCAAGAAAAGGCGCGCGCCAATCTCGGCGTGTTCATCGAGGCCGCGCGCGCGCGCCAGGAAGCGCTCGACCATGTGCTGTTCGTCGGCCCGCCCGGCTTGGGCAAAACCACGCTGGCGCAGATTGTCGCGCGTGAGCTAGGCGTCAATTTCCGCGCCACCTCCGGTCCCGTGATTGCCAAGGCCGGCGACCTCGCCGCGCTGGTCACCAATCTCGAGCCACGCGACGTGCTGTTCATCGACGAGATCCACCGGCTCAATCCGGCGGTCGAGGAGATCCTCTATCCGGCGATGGAGGACTTCCAACTCGATCTCATCATCGGCGAGGGACCGGCGGCGCGCTCGGTGAAAATCGATCTCGCGCCGTTCACACTCGTCGGCGCAACCACGCGCGCCGGGCTCCTCACCAATCCGCTGCGCGACCGCTTCGGCATTCCGGTGCGGCTGAATTTTTATTCCGAATCCGAGCTTGAAGAGATCGTCAATCGCGGCGCCCGCGTGCTCGGCATCGGCATGACCGACGACGGCGCCAACGAGATCGCGCGTAGAGCTCGCGGCACGCCGCGCATAGCCGGGCGCCTGCTGCGCCGGGTGCGCGACTTCGCCCATGTCGACGGCGCCAAATCGATCGATCGTAAGACCGCCGACCGCGCGCTTGGCGAGCTGGAAGTCGACGCCGCCGGCCTCGATGCCATGGACCGGCGTTACCTCACGACCATCGCGCTCAGCTATGGCGGCGGCCCGGTCGGGGTCGACACCATGGCGGCCGCCTTGAGCGAGCCGCGTGACGCCATTGAGGACATCATCGAGCCGTTTCTGATCCAGAAGGGCTTCATCCAACGCACCCCGCGCGGCCGGCTGCTGACCGCGCACGCCTTCAAGCATCTAGGGTTGACCGAGCCAGCGCGCGACGCCAGTCAGTTTGGACTTTTTAATGGTGACGAGGAATGACGCCGTGAACTCCCTCGACGGCGAAATCCGCGACGGTAAGCACCGACAACAGGTGCGCGTTTATTACGAGGACACCGATTTTTCCGGCGTGGTCTATCACGCCAGCTACCTGCGCTTCATGGAGCGCGGCCGCACCAACTATCTGCGGCTGATCGGCGCCGACCACCGCGCCATGTTCGAGGCCGCCGAGAAGGAGGCGCCCGGTTTTTCCTTCGTGGTGCGGCATATGGGCATCGATTTCCGCAAACCGGCTTTCATGGATGACGTGCTCGATCTCGTCACCACGCCAGAAGACGTGCGCGGCGCTTCGGTGATGCTCAATCAAAAGGTCATGCGCGGGGAGGAACTGCTGGTCGAGGCGCACGTGCAGGTCGCCTTCGTGTCCGGCGGCCGCGCCCGTCCAATCCCGAAGCCGCTGCGCATCGCCATGAAGGCCGACCAAGAGTCCGGGCAGGAATCGGGCGGCGGCGCCTGACGGGGCGTACTATATTAGCCGCATGAGCTTGGAACAAAACTTCGCATTGTTTGAAACCGCTATCGGCCCCTGCGCCATCGCCTGGACCGGGCGCGGCGTGATCGGCGTGCAAATTCACGAGCGTGACGCTGCCGCTACCAGATCACGCATCATGCGGCGATTTCCTGCGGCCAAGGAGGCGCCGCCATCCTCCGAGTTACAGCACGCGATCGACGGCATCATAGCCTTGTTGCGGGGGGAGCCACGCGACCTGACTGATATTGAGATCGACAACACCGAGACGCCGGAGTTCAACGCCCGGGTCTATGCCGTTGCTCGCACCATCCCGCCGGGTCAGACCATGACCTATGGCGAGATCGCGGAACGGCTTGGCGACAAGCTGCTGGCACGCGAGGTCGGACAGGCGCTCGGGCAAAATCCCTGTCCCATCGTCATGCCGTGCCATCGCGTGCTGGCGGCTGGCGGCAAAGCTTCAAGTTTCAAGACCGGCGGCTTCTCGGCCCCCGGCGGCGTGGCAACCAAAATGCGCCTGTTGTCGATCGAGGGCGCACAGCCCGGCGGACCGACATTGTTCGACCGTCTGCCGTTGATTGCCGCGCGCCGCAAGCGCAACTGACCGGTCTCTGTCACATTCCGTCGCGGCGAATTCGCCAAGCCCACTTGTCGCCCGGGCCGTGCACTGCGGCGAACAGAAGGCCTGCGATGAAAGTGAAATGATCCACGAAAAAACCGAACTCTGACTGATTGGCGCTCCAATGCGACGGCCCATGAAAGGCGAAGCCCAGAAACAGGACGTAGGCCGCAGCGAGATAGGCAGCGTAAGAAAAGAAAGCGCCGGTGAAGAATGCCAGTACAAGAGCGACTTCAAAAAATGCGGCCAGCCACGCCAGCTCGAGCGGCATCGGGAAGCCGGCCGCGGCGATAAAATCCGCTGTCGCTCCCATGCCCATGAATTTGAAGCCGGCGGCCATCAAAAAGACGGCGCCGAAGATTAGTCGGGCCGCAAGTATCGATATGGTTTTTCCCATACTCATCTGCCTTTCTTGGTTTTCAAGCGGGGCCGTCGCAACCCAGCCATCGACGCGCCCTTAGGACTCATGTAAATGCCTTTTACATGAAAAAGACCTTCACATGAAATGGGGCAGGCGAAGCGAGCCGCGCGGCTACCACCACGGCAACCTCAAGGAAGCCTTGGTGCGCGCAGCGCTGGAATTGATCGCGGAGAAGGGGCCGGCCGGCTTTACTTTCGCCGATGCCGCGCGCTCGGCGGGCGTTAGCCCGGCCGCGCCCTACCGGCATTTTCGCGACCGCGACGAATTGCTCGCGGACGTGGCGCGGCGCGGCTTCGAGCAATTTGCCGGGGCGCTGGCGAAAGCCTGGGATGAGGGCAAGCCGGATGTGATGAGCGCCTTCGACCGGCTCGGCAAAACCTATCTCGCTTTCGCCAAGCGTGCGCCGGCTTATTACTCAGCCATGTTCGAGGCCGGCGTGCCGCTCGACTCCAATCCGCAATTACGAGAGGCCAGCGAGACGGCATTCGCCGTCCTGCGCGCGGCAGCGGAAAAGTTGGTGGCGCAAATGTCGACGCCGGGCCGGCCGCCGGCGCTGATGGTGGCGCTGCATATCTGGTCGATGACGCACGGCATCGCCTCGCTGTTCGCGCGCGGCGATGCCGCAAGGCGCGTGCTGCCGATGCCGCCGGAAGAATTGCTGGAAGCGGCGGTTCTGATTTATTTGCGCGGGCTCGGACTGAATACCGCAGCGCCCGCAGCCCGGCGCTGAGGCCGGCCGGGCTCGCAAAGGCTTTTGCGCTTCCTATGTGAAGGGTCTTGACATCCGTTCGTCATGACCCTACTAATGTAAATGTTATTTACATTCACACGAGGCTGACAATGGCAATTCCTGCAATGGACCCAGTCACCGCAAAGCTGGATGCGTTCGGTAGGCCGGCTTGGATCGCGCTGATGATCCTCGGATTCATGGCGTGGTGGCCAATCGGCCTTGCTGTTCTCGCCTTCACAATAGGGAGTGGAAGAATGGGATGCGGACATCACGGCACCTACGGCCGCTGGGAACACGGACACGATCGCTGGCAACACAAGATGGAACGCCTGCAACGTAAGATGGATTGGGTGCGTTCGCGCATGGCCGGCGGTCCCTGGAATCAGGCTCCGTCGAGTGGCAACCGCGCCTTTGACGAATATCGCAGCGAGACCCTGAAGCGTCTTGAGGACGAGCAGCGCGAGTTCCGCGAATTCCTCGAGCGATTGCGCTTCGCCAAAGATAAGACCGAGTTCGATCAGTTCATGGCCGACCGCCGCGATCGCCCAGCGCAGGACGCGCCGCCGCAGCAATAATTTTTCCCGCCCCCGGGAGTTGGCCGTCCGTCTGACAACAGGCGGGCGGCCTTTGCGTTTGAAGCTACAGCTTGCGATCCGGTAACCAGTTCTTAACCATAATCAGCGCTGTTTAAGGGGCTAAAGACCCGTTCTGCGCCCTAGTTTGGCCAAGTTTCGCGGGGATTTCATCGTCCTGCCGGTGGCGGGACGAATAAGTTTTCGCGAAGCATCCGTTTTTGGCTGGGCGTGAGCGGCATTAGACGGCGCGCTCATTTGGTCCGAGCATTGCGCGCCGCCCGGTTTGACCGACGACGCCGGACCGCGAAAAAGGACGTGCCCATGAATCCTGCCGATGTGGCACAGTCGGTGCTCCCGCTCACTTCCTCCGACCTCTCGCTGTTCACACTGTTCTGGCACGCCCATTGGATCGTCAAGACGGTCATGGTCGGACTGCTGGTCTGCTCGGTCTGGGTCTGGGCGATCGCTATCGACAAGACCGTGCTCTATACGCGCACCAAGCGCGCCATGGACCGTTTCGAGCAGGCCTTCTGGTCCGGCCAGTCGCTGGAGGAACTCTACCGCTCGCTGTCGACGCGTCCGAACCATTCTATGGCGGCGCTGTTCGTCGCCGCCATGCGCGAATGGAAGCGCAGCTTCGAGGGTCAAGCGCGTTCGTTTGCCGGATTGCAGATGCGCATCGAGAAGGTGATGGAGGTAACCATCGCGCGCGAGGTCGAGCGGCTGGAAAGGCGGCTGCTGGTTCTGGCCACCGTCGGCTCGGCCGGCCCGTTCATCGGCCTCTTCGGCACGGTCTGGGGCATCATGACCAGTTTTCAGTCGATCGCCGCCTCCAAGAATACGTCGTTAGCGGTTGTGGCGCCCGGCATCGCCGAAGCGCTATTTGCGACCGCAATCGGCCTTGTCGCCGCCATACCGGCGACCATTTTCTATAACAAGTTCGCATCCGAGGTGAACAAGCAGGCGCAGCGGCTCGAAGGCTTTGCCGACGAATTTGCCGCCATCCTGTCGCGCCAAATCGACGAGCGCGGATAAAGGGTCGCTCTCATGGCCGCCAATGCCGGTACGCCGGTCATCGGACGCAGGAAGCATCATCGCCGCAAGGTGATGAGCGAGATCAACGTCACGCCGATGGTGGACGTGATGCTCGTGCTGCTGATCATTTTCATGGTGTCGGCGCCGCTGCTCACGGTCGGCGTGCCGATCGACCTGCCGCAGAGCCAGGCCAAGAGCCTCGATCAGGACAAGGAACCGCTGACGATCTCGGTCAACGACAAAGGCCAGGTTTTCCTGCAAAATGCCGAAATTAAAACCGAGGACTTGTTGCCCAAGCTTCAGGCCGTGGCCGATGCGCGCGGCGGCACCGAGGCACGTATCTATGTGCGGGGCGATAAGAAAGTTGACTACGGCACCATGATGCAGGTGATGGGGCGGCTGTCGTCGGCCGGCTTCCATCGCGTCGCCCTCGTGACAGAGTTCGAGCAGAGCTCGAAAAAATAACGATGCAGATGCGTACCGCCTCAGCGATCTCGACCGGCCTGCACGCCGCGGTCCTGCTATTCGCGGTGGTGACGTTTACCGGAAAATCGTTGGAAGCGACGCCGGTGGAAGCGCTGCCGGTCGACATGGTGAGCGAGAAGGACTTCTCGGAAATGACCAAGGGCGCCAAGACAGCGCCCAAAGCCGAGATCCCCAAGGCGTTGGCGGAGAAGATCGACCAGCCGAAGCCGAATCGAGACCCCGGTACCCAAACTGACCGAAAAAAAGGAGATCACGCCGACCGCGGAGAAGACGCCGGAGCCGCAACCGCAGACCAAGCCCGATCCAATCGCCGAGAAAATCAAGAAGCAGGACGACTCCAAACAGCAGGCCAAGGAAGAGCCGCTGCCACCGAAGAAGCCCCCGCAGAAGCAGCAGCCCAAGTTCGACGCCGACAAGATCGCGGCCTTACTCGACAAGCGCGATCCGCAACGCAACGCCGCGACTGGCGAGCAGCTCAATTCGGCGCCGAGCCTCGGCGCTGCTACCGGCAACGCCGCCCGATTGTCGCAATCGGAAATCGATGCGCTGCGTTCGCGGCTGATATCGCTGTGGAATCCACCAATCGGAATTCAGAACCCGCAAGACTTCGTGATCCGCATTCGCATCCAACTCGGCAAAGACCGCAAGTTGAGCGCGCCGCCGACGGTTCTCTCGAGCGGGACCGGAACGCTCTACAACTCGGCGCGCGACAGCGCAGTGCGCGCGGTATTCCAGGCTCAACCCTTCGATATGCTCAGGCCAGAGCACTATGAGACCTGGAAAGATCTCGAAGTGAATTTTGATCCCCGCGACATGTTTCGCGGCTAGCTAAGGACATGTGTACTCATCCATGAACGAAGCGATCGTCGACCCGATATCCGCGTTACCGGGCCGCGGGCTGCTCATGAACCGCCGCCAGGTGCTGGTCGGCGCCGGTGCCGGCGTCACTTGCCGCGCTGACGGCGCGTCCGGCGGGCGCGGTCGTGCGCCTCGACATCACGCAGGGCAACGTGCAGCCGATGCCGATCGCGCTGCCCGATTTTCTCGCCGGAGCCCCGGCTGAAACCGAAATCGCGCGCAGCGTCACCGGCGTTATCAGCAACAATCTCCAGCGCAGCGGGTTGTTCGCGCCGATCAATCCGCAAGCCTTCACCGAGAAGATCACCAATTCCGACGCGGTGCCGCGCTTTGCGGACTGGCGCGTGATCAATGCGCAGGCGCTGGTCACCGGCCGCATGACCAAACAAGGCGATGGCCGGCTGAAGGCCGAATTTCGCCTGTGGGACGTATTCGCGGGCCAGCAGCTCGACGGCAAGCAGTATTTCACCACGCCCGACAACTGGCGCCGCATCGCGCACATCATCTCGGACGCGATCTACCAGACGCTCACCGGCGAGAAGGGCTATTTCGACAGCCGCATCGTGTTCGTCGACGAGACCGGGTCCCAAGGACCGGCGCGTGAAACGCCTCGCCATCATGGATCAGGACGGCGCCGGCGTGCGTTACCTCACGCGTGGCGACGACCTTGTGCTCACGCCGCGCTTCAATCCGACCACGCAAGAGATCACCTACATGTCCTACGGGCAGGGCGATCCGCGCGTCTATCTGCTCAACATCGAGACCGGCCAGCGCGAGATTGTCGGCAATTTTCCCGGCATGACGTTCGCGCCGAGATTTTCGCCGGACGGCCAGCGCGTGATCATGAGCCTGCAACAGGGTAGCAATTCGAATCTGTTCGTGATGGATTTGCGTTCCAAGCAAACGACGCGGCTGACCGACACGCCGGCCATCGACACCGCGCCGTGCTATTCGCCGGACAACAGCCGCATCTGCTTCGAGAGCGACCGCGGCGGCACCCAGCAGATTTACGTGATGCCGGCCACCGGCGGTCCGGCGCAGCGCATCAGCTTCGGTGAAGGTCATCATTCCACGCCGGTATGGTCGCCGCGCGGCGACTACATCGCCTTCACCGGCCAGGCGCGCGGCGCGTTTTCAATCGGCATCCTCAAGCCGGACGGCTCGGGCGAGCGCATCCTTACGGAGGGCTTCCACAACGAAGGCCCGACCTTCGCCCCGAACGGGCGGGTATTGATGTATTTCAGCGATCCCGGCAAAGGCCCGTCGCTTTATACGATCGACATCACCGGCCGTAACCAGCTCAAAGTTCCCACCCCGAGCCTGGCCTCGGATCCGGCTTGGTCGCCGCTGTTGTCGTAGCTGGTCCTAACTGCGCCATATTTTCACCGGCTCTTAACCATCAGAATAGGTTTACGGGGCTCCCACAATTTTACGGGCCTGATACAAGGTTCCATCAAGGTTGATGGAAGGTTCGCTTAACCACCCCGCTGGTAGACGATGAGGCTAGCTCCGGTCAGTACGTGAGTGAAAATGGAGACACCGGAAATGACCAATATGAAGCACATCATCCGCGCGGCCCGGTTTGCGGCCGTTATGGCGGCAGCCCTGGCAATCTCGGCCTGCGCCAAGAACGCGGCCGAAGATGCGCAAGCGAACGCGGCCGGCCAGGCGACGCCCGGCAGCCAACAGGACTTCGTCGTCAATGTCGGCGACCGCGTGTTCTTTGAAACGGATTCGACGGAGCTTACGCCGCAATCGCGCGCGACGCTCGACAAACAGGCACAGTGGCTGAACAACTACAGCCAATACGGCCAGTTCACAATCGAAGGCCATGCCGACGAACGCGGCACGCGCGAATACAACATTGCGCTCGGCGCCCGCCGTGCCCAGACCGTGCGTGATTATCTGATCTCGCGCGGGGTCGTGGCCAACCGCATGCACACCATTTCCTATGGCAAGGAGCGGCCGGTCGCGCTGTGCGACGACATTTCCTGCTGGTCGCAGAACCGCCGCGCGGTCACAGTGCTCGGCGTCAGTTCATAAGACGCGAAGATCCTGCTTGCTTGAAATCCGTTATGCCCGGCTTAACGCCGGGCATCGACGTCTTTACAGCTGAAAAACATGGCTTGAATGGCCGGAACCGGCCGTCAGTCACAATTTCGACGCAGCCCGCTCTATGCTGGCTGCATTGCCCGCTGCCAGGCTTGGTATCATGATCCCCTCACGCCACCGAATCCGCATCGCGGCGCTCGCCGCGGTTCCCGTGCTGCTGCTGGCCGGCGCTGCGGCGGCGCAGGACCAGCGCCCCGGTTTCCTCGACAATCTGTTCAGCCGTGGCGATCAGCCCGCGCAGCAAGGCCAAGGTCAAGGCGATCAGCGTCAAGGCGAGGGTCGTCAAATCGCGCAGGGCGACCCCGGCGATCTGTCAGTCCGCCTCGACCGCATGGAAAACGCCATGCGCCAGCTCACCGGCACGCTTGAGCAATTGCAGTATCAGAACCAACAATTGCAGGCGCAGCTCAAGCGCATGCAGGACGACACCGAGTATCGCTTCCAGCAGCTCGGCTCGCGGGGCGGACCGCCTGGCGCGGTGCCGCGGGCGATGCCGCCGCAAGGACCGGGCAACCCGCCGCCGGCGGCCAACGCGCCGGGCAATCGCTCCGACGTGTTCGATCCGGCGCAGCACCCGAATTCGCCGGGCGCGCCGCGCGTGCTCGGCAACGAACGCGCGCTCGCCGCGCCGGCGCAGAATGCGGACAACGAGCCGCCGATCGGCGCGCCGGGCGGCCGCGATGTCGGCGCGCCGCTTGACCTTTCGACGCTGTCCGGCGGTGCGCCCGCGCAGCCGAACGCTCCTATGGCGACCGCCGGACCGATGGCGCCGTCGCAATTGCCGCCGCCGGCGCGCAGCACCGGCGCGGGCGGCACGCAACTCGCAACGTTGCCACCAACGGCCTCGCCGCAAGACGAATACGACATGGCCTACGGCTATGTGCTGCATAAAGATTACGCGCTGGCCGAGCAGGGCTTCCGCGACTTCCTGCGCAAATATCCGGACGGAAAGCTCGTGCCCGACGCGCAATATTGGCTGGGCGAGAGCATGTTCCAGCGCCAGCGCTACCGCGACGCGGCAGAATCTTTCCTGACGGTGTCGACCAAATATGAGCACTCCGGCAAGGCGCCGGAGTCGCTATTGCGGCTCGGCCAGTCGCTCGCCGCGCTCAATCAGAAGGAAGCCGCCTGCGCCACGCTGGCCGAGGTCGGACGCAAATTCCCGCGCGCGTCGGCGACGGTGAAGAAGGGCGTCACGCAGGAACAGAAAAAAGCGCATTGCTGAGGTATGATCCGAAAACCATGTCCTTGGGCCTGATCCGAGGGCGGCAACCGGTTTCCGGATAGATCATGCCCACGCAAAATGCCCCGGTCTCGGCAGCAGAAGCCAAAGCTTTTTTTTCCGATCTCGAACAATTTCCGGTACTGGTACTCGCGGTTTCCGGCGGACCGGATTCCACCGCGCTGATGGTGCTGGCGGCGCGCTGGCGCCAATCGCTCGAAAGCAAGCCGGCTCTGATCGCTGTCACCGTCGATCATGGGCTACGCGCGCAAGCCAAACGCGAAGCGGCGGCGGTCGGGCGTCTGGCGCGCCAGCTAGGGCTGGCGCATCGCACCTTGCGCTGGACCGGCAAGAAGCCGACGACCGGCTTGCAACAAGCGGCGCGCATGGCGCGCTACCGTCTGCTTGCCGAGGCCGCGCGCGAAGCCAAGGCCATGCATATTCTCACCGCTCATACGCTGGACGACCAGGCCGAAACCGTGCTGATCCGCATGAGCCGCGGCAGCGGCGTCACCGGGCTTGGCGCGATGGCGCGGATGTCGAGTTTGCCCCGGCAAGGGGCAGGGCAGATCAAGCTGGTCCGCCCGCTTCTGGAAACTTCGAAGTCGCGTCTCATCGCCACTTTGCGCGTAGCGAACATCGGCTTCGCCGACGATCCGTCCAACCGCGATCCGCGCTTCACCCGGGCGCGGCTGCGCGGCCTGATGCCGGAGTTGGCGCGCGAGGGCCTCGACGCCGGCCGGCTCGCGCTATTGGCGCGACGCCTCAAGCGCGCCGACCTGGCGATCGAAGCCGCGGTCAACCACGCCGAAGCAGATTTGGCACTGGCGCCCGGCGTATTCGACGCTACCGGTTATGCCCGATTGTCCGACGAGGTCGCTCTACGTCTGCTTGGCCGTGCGATGACGCGGGCAGGGGATGAAGGGCCGGTCGAACTGGCTAAGCTGGAGGCGTTGAAAGCCGCGCTCGATGCTGCCCAAGGAAACGCCATTACGAGGTTTCGGCGCAGCCTCGCCGGGGCAATGGTCACGCTGGCGGGCGGCCAAATCGCCGTGGAACGGGCTCCGTTGCGGCGTGGCAGGACCTTAACCAAACTCCGATCGGGTCGAGCAAAGGCAGCGAAATCGCGCTAGAATATGTGAGATTCGCACCCTTTCCATGCCGGCACACGGTGCCTACATTGATACTTGGATCGACGTGAAGTCGCCACGAATTTCGGCCATTAACGATGGCTGCAGCGCCCGACGCGGCGGTAAGGACGACTGATGAACGCCAACCTACGGAATTTTGCCCTCTGGGTGATTATCGTCCTGCTGCTGCTCGCCCTTTTCACCCTGTTTCAAAATCCGGGCACGCGCACGACCGCGCAGGATATCTCGTTCTCTCAGTTGCTGAGCGAGGTCGACCAGGGCCGGGTGCGCGACGTGGTGATCCAGGGTCCGGAAATTCACGGCACCTTCGCCAACGGCACCAGCTTCCAGACCTATTCGCCAAGCGATCCCGGCCTGGTACAAAAGCTTTATGCCAAGGGCGTCTCGATCACCGCGCGGCCGCAGCAGGACAATGTTCCATGGTTCGTTTCGCTGCTGGTGTCATGGCTCCCCTTCATCGCGCTGATCGGCGTGTGGATCTTCCTGTCGCGGCAGATGCAAGGCGCGGGGGGCAAGGCGCTCGGCTTCGGCAAGTCGCGTGCGAAATTGCTCGCCGAGGCGCACGGCCGCGTCACGTTTGAAGACGTCGCAGGCGTCGACGAGGCCAAGCAGGATTTGCAGGAGATCGTCGAATTCCTGCGTGATCCCGGAAAATTTCAGCGCCTGGGCGGACGAATCCCAAGAGGCGTCTTGCTCGTTGGGCCTCCGGGCACCGGCAAGACGTTGATTGCGCGCGCGGTCGCGGGCGAGGCGAACGTGCCGTTCTTCACCATTTCCGGCTCCGACTTCGTCGAAATGTTCGTCGGCGTCGGCGCGAGCCGTGTGCGCGACATGTTCGAGCAGGCCAAGAAGAACGCGCCCTGCATCATCTTCATCGATGAAATCGACGCGGTCGGCCGTCATCGCGGCGCCGGTCTCGGCGGCGGCAATGACGAGCGCGAGCAGACACTCAACCAGTTGCTGGTCGAGATGGACGGCTTCGAGGCCAATGAGGGCATCATCCTGATCGCGGCCACCAACCGGCCCGACGTGCTCGATCCGGCGCTATTGCGCCCCGGCCGCTTCGACCGCCAGGTGGTGGTACCCAATCCCGATGTGGTCGGCCGCGAAAACATTCTCAAAGTGCACGTGCGTAAGGTGCCGCTGGCGCCCGACGTGAACCTGAAGACCATCGCGCGCGGCACGCCCGGCTTCTCGGGCGCCGACCTGATGAATCTCGTCAACGAAGCGGCCTTGATGGCGGCGCGCCGCAACAAGCGCATGGTCATGCAAGCCGAGTTCGAAGACGCCAAGGACAAAGTGATGATGGGCGCCGAGCGCAAGTCGCTGGTGATGACCGATGAAGAGAAGATGCTCACCGCTTATCACGAAGGCGGCCATGCCATCGTCGCGCTCAACGTCAAGGCGACCGATCCGGTGCACAAGGCCACCATCATTCCGCGCGGCCGGGCGCTCGGCATGGTCATGCAATTGCCCGAGCGCGACAAGCTGTCGATGAGTAGAGAACAGATGACCTCGCGCCTCGCTATCATGATGGGCGGACGCGTCGCCGAGGAAATGGTGTTCGGCCGCGAAAAGGTAACCTCGGGCGCTGCCTCCGACATCGAGCAGGCGACCAAGCTTGCCCGCCTGATGGTCACGCGCTGGGGCCTGTCCGACAAGCTCGGCACCGTGGCTTATGGCGAGAACCAGGACGAAGTGTTCCTCGGCTATCAGGTGTCGCGCCAGCAGAACATTTCGGAAGCGACCGCGCAGACCATCGACGCCGAAGTGCGCAAGCTGGTCGAGGCCGGCAATGCCGAAGCGACGCAAATCCTCAACGACAAGCGCTCTGATCTCGAAGTGCTGGCGCGCGGTCTGCTTGAATTCGAGACGCTGACCGGCGATGAGATCAAGGACCTGATCAACGGCAAGCGTCCGGTGCGCGAATCCGTGATCGAGCCGACCACGCCGCGTTCCTCGGCGGTGCCGCCGGCCGGCAAGCCGCGTTCGGCGCCGCCGCCCTCGGGCGAAGTCGCGCCACAGCCGCAGGGCTGACCAACCAAAGAATTGTCGTCATGGCCGGGCTTGTCCCGGCCATTTTGATTCAGCGGCTTGTGCCGTCCCCGCAAAACCGGGTCGATCCCTTTGACGGACTGTTCGCCAAGGGATTGCTTGCTATGGTGCCAATTGCCGTCGTGTGGGGCAGCAACGGTTCGAGGCAAGGATGGTAAGCAAAGCGAATGCCAACGGCTTCTTGAGTCGTTTCCGTGAGATTATCTCGGACCCGATCAACCTGCTGATTGAACGGGTGCCGGAGGCCGGCACGGTGCACGGTGCCGAAGTCGTCTTGCACAACGGCAATCGCGCGGCAATTGCCGGCAACTTTGCCTATTATGGAAATTTCAGCCATGTGCTCATCGTCAATCGTGGCGTGCACGAGCCGCTGGAAGAATATGCATTCCAGGAAGTAATGCGCCGGATGCCTGAGGCGCCTTTGATGGTCGAGCTCGGCGCCTATTGGGGCCACTACTCAATGTGGCTCAAGAAGTTGCGCCCGCTGGCGACCAACATAATGGTTGAGCCCGACGCCAACAATCTCGCCGCCGGCAAGCACAATTTCGGCATCAACGGCTATGCCGGCGAATTCATCCAGGCCCTTGTCGGCAAGGGCCAGTTTGAAGTCGATGCCTTTATGGAAAGCCGCGGTATCACTCACCTCGACGTCCTGCACGTCGACATCCAAGGCTTTGAGTTGGAAATGATGGCCGGCAGCCGGCGCGCGCTCGAACAGGCAAAGATCGACTACGCCTTTGTCTCCACGCATTCTCAGGAGCTCCACCACGGTATTGTGCGCGGCTTTGAAGGCTTCGGCTATCGTGTCGAAGTGGCGAGCGATTTCGACAACGATACGACATCCTTTGATGGCTTTGTGTTGGCGTCGAGCCCGCGTGCGCAACACATATTCAAGGACTTCACGGCGCTTGGCCGCGACCACATCGTCCACAGTCGGCCGGGCGCTTTGCTCGACAGCCTCGTTGCCATCCGGCGCGCGTCGCAACCGGGCTGACCGCCGATGTCATTGCAAAATCGCGTCTCATCCTTTGGCGAACTGTTCGCGTCGTCCA